>NZ_AP042416.1:0-3237500 GCF_055389415.1 Desulfuromonas svalbardensis
TTGCTACCCTCGCTGCTCGTTTTCCCTTGCAGCGAGAAGAGTTATACAGAGCTCAAAGAGCACTGTCAATCACCAATAAGATTTATTTCAAATAATAATTTATACACCATTCGATGCGTAAAAAAAGGCACCCAACAGACCGCTAAACAAAAGACCGTGTCGGGTCAATTACCTGACTCGTCCATAATCACACAGCCTCAATAATATAGTAATTCTTCTTACCCTTCTGTATCAGTATATAGGACCCATTAATCAGGTCTGTAGCCGTCACCACATATTCTTGATCAATCAACTTAGTTTTATTCAAGCTAAGACCATTCCCTTTTATCGTACGGCGCAGATCACCTTTAGACGGAAAAACATCCGTTTCAACGGCGAGCAACTCAACGACTGGCACGCCAGCATCGAGCTTGCTATGGTCGACTTCAAAAGTCGGCACACCCTCAAACACCGAAAGGAAGGTCTCTTTGTCCAGCTTTGATAAGCTTTCGGTCGTTGCCTTACCAAACAAAATTTGCGATGCCTCCACAGACTTGTTGTATTCGTCTTCATTGTGAACCATACAGGTAACCTCTTTTGCGAGGCGTTTCTGCAATGGTCTTAAGCTGGGTGCAGCTTCTTGTTCCTGAACCAAAGTGGCCACTTCTTCTCTGCTAAGCAGCGTAAAAATCTTGATGTACTTCTCAGCATCGACATCAGAGACATTGAGCCAAAACTGGTAAAACCTATATGGTGTCGTCAGTTTTGAATCGAGCCAAACATTGCCACTTTCTGTCTTACCAAACTTACCACCGTCTGCTTTGGTGATAAGGGGACAAGTCAAGGCAAAAGCCTCACCTGCTTCCTTGCGACGAATAAGTTCTGTACCTGTGGTGATGTTCCCCCACTGATCAGATCCACCCATCTGCAATTTACAGTTCTTTTCGCGGTACAGATGTAAAAAATCGGTCCCCTGAACCAGCTGGTAGGTAAATTCAGTGAAGGACAAACCCACCTTAGACTCTTCACCGAGACGTTTCTTGACGCTGTCCTTGGACATCATATAATTGACGGTAATATGCTTGCCGATGTCACGAATAAACTCGAGGAAACTAAACTCTTTCATCCAATCGTAATTATTGACCAGCTCAGCAGCATTGGCCGCACCTGATTCAAAATCGAGAAACTTTGCCAATTGCTCCTTCAAACACGCCTGGTTATGACGGAGAGTCTTCTCATCTAGCAGGTTGCGCTCATCCGACTTGCCCGAGGGGTCGCCAATCATCCCAGTCGCTCCACCAATAAGAGCTATCGGTTTATGACCAGAGATCTGGAAATGTTTGAGCATCATCACGCTGACTAAGTGGCCGATATGCAATGAATCTGCCGTCGGATCAATCCCAACGTAAGCCGACGTCATCTCTTTATTCAGCTGCTCTTCCACCCCAGGTGTGATGTCGTGGATCATGCCACGCCAAGTCAATTCTTCGACAAAATTCATTTCAAATCCCTACAATTCAGTTCATTGGGTCTTGCCATGACCGCATCAGCGGCCCGACGTGCACCTAATTAGCCAGTTCCATGACCCGTTCAACACTACGAGCTCGACCCGTAGCATCATCCACATCAACCAACACGCCACAGAGCACGGGATCCTTTTTGGCCACTTCAAAGCGTGCCGGCAACTGGGTCACAAATTTCTCAACAGCAATTTCCTTACGGATACCGATCACCGAATCTCGGCTACCAGTCATCCCAGCATCTGTCTGGTAGGCAGTACCTCCAGGAAGAATATGTTCATCAGCCGTTGGAACATGAGTATGAGTGCCAACAACCATGGAAACACGGCCATCAAGGTAGTGCCCTAATGCCATCTTTTCACTAGTCGCCTCAGCATGGAAGTCAACAAACACAACAGACACATCGCTTGGCAAGGATTCCAGATATGCATCTGCAGTACGAAAAGGACAATCAAGAGAATTCATAAACACACGCCCCTCAAGATTGATTACCGCAATCTTTGTACCGATATTTGTTTCATATATACCCAAGCCACGACCTGGTGTTCCTGCGGGATAATTCCCCGGGCGCAACACATCTTCGTGACGATCAAGACTAGGGATAAAATCCTTTTTATCCCAAATATGATTACCTGAAGTTATAACGTGAACGCCTAGCTTACGGAACTCGCTAACAATTTCATCCGTTAGTCCAAAACCACCCGCGGCGTTTTCACCGTTAACAATAATAAAGTCAACATCATGGTCACCAACAAGCCGATCGATGTTTCGTGACAAAATTTGCCGACCAGCACGGCCAACAACGTCACCTATAAATAATATTTTCACAGCATTTCCTTGAGAGAGCTATTTAGCATAACCAATGGCACGAGTTTCTCGGATCACATTGACTTTAATTTGACCCGGATAGGTCATCTCTCCCTCAATCTTCTGGGCAATGTCACGAGCAAGAACGTGAGAATGCGCATCTGAGACCTGATCACTGCTCACCATTACTCGGATTTCGCGCCCCGCCTGAATGGCATAGCAACATTCAACACCCGCGAATGAGGTTCCGATTTTTTCTAGCTCTTCAAGGCGCTTAACATACGTTTCGAGCATTTCACGGCGCGCACCTGGTCGTGCTCCCGATAGTGCATCGGCGGCTTGAACAAGAACTGCGAGAATTGTCGAGGGCTTTTCCTCTTCATGGTGGGCGGCAATTGCGTGAATAATTTCTGGTGATTCACCATATTTACGCGCAAGATCTGCACCGATCATGGCATGAGAACCTTCAACTTCATGATCAACGGCCTTACCAAGGTCATGCAGCAGGCCAGCACGCTTTGCCTGCTTAACATTTATCCCAAGCTCTGAAGCCATCACACCGCACAAAAATGCAACTTCAAGTGAATGCTTCAAGATATTTTGACCATATGAGGTCCGATACTTTAAACGCCCGATCAACCTAACCACTTCGGCATGAATACCGTGAACACCAACATCAAACGTTGCTTGCTCACCCGACTCACGAATTGACTGATTTACATCCTCTTCCGCTTTTTGTACGATCTCTTCAATACGGGCAGGATGGATACGGCCGTCTGTTACCAACTTCTCCAGAGCTAACCGAGCAACTTCGCGGCGGACAGGATTAAATCCGGAGATAATGACCGCCTCTGGAGTATCATCAATAATTAAATCAATACCAGTCGCAGCTTCAATTGCTCGGATGTTACGTCCTTCACGTCCGATAATACGCCCCTTCATCTCATCTGAAGGCAATGCGACCACACTCACTGTTTTCTCAGCGACATAATCGCCGGCATAACGTTGAATAGCTAACGCTAGGATCTCTTTCGATTTCTTGTCGGCTGTTTCACGGGCTTCATCTTCAATTTGCTTAATACCTCGTGCCGCATCGTGACGCGCTTGACTCTCCATGGTCGTCATCAGATGCTGACGCGCCTCTTCAGATGTCATGCTAGCAACACGCTCTAATTCTTCAGATTGATGAAGAGCTAACTCTTCAACTTCTTCCTCTCGGGCCTGAATTGATGCCTCTTGCCGCGCCAGTTGCTTTTCACGGGCCTGTGCATCAGTATCACGCTCCTCAAGAACGCGATCTTTACGATCTAAATTCTCTTCACGCTGGATCAGTCTTTTCTCCTGACCCTGAAGTTCGCGACGCAATTCACGCGCTTCACTTTCCCACTCAGACTTAGCCTTAAGAACAGTATCTTTAGCCTGGAGCTCAGCTTCCCTACGAAGCGTTTCCGCCTCTTTCTTGCCAGTTTCAACCAACTGAGCAGACAGTTGCTCGGCACTACCCATTTGTGATTCATCAAGACGACGGCGTGCATACGCTCCGAGAGCGGCTCCACCTGCCAACGCTATTAATACAAGGACAATTCCTATTTCTATACTCACGTAAACCTCCTGCGCTAGCGCATAAAGAGTTATAAGTTAACACCACTGTCAAAACGTAATATTTCTTGGTCGGTCACCAACCAATCGAGACTGACATCATGAACTTCACGAGGAATACTATCCTCTAACTGAAACGCATAACCCAAGCCAGCCAGTCGACATGACAATGGTCGATTCTCTAAAGCTTGATCGTAATACCCCTTACCAAAACCAATTCGAAAACCACTCCGATCAAACGCAACCCCCGGAACAATAACCAAATCGACACAACTCACAGGAACAATATTCGCTCCGACTGGCTCAAGAACACCAAATGTACCCAAACAAAAGTCTCTCTGCGACTCAACCTCAACAAAGACCATCTTACCGCCATCAATACGTGGGAAAACAACGCTTTTACCTAAAATGATCGCCGTTTCAAACACGTGCTGCGTGTCAACTTCATTCCGAATTGACGAGTAAAGTGCGATCTGTTTCGCCTCAACAAACCATGCTTGCTGAACGAGCAGTGACTGCGCCCTGCGACTCAAATCAGCTCTTTGCTGCGCAGTTAATTGTTCACGCATCATAATTTGCGAACGACGAATACGCCTTTTTGGCATAAACAACCTCAAATGAGTCAACGCGCGTCACGCCGCGGTGCAGCCCACAGTATATAAGACAAAATATTCAACGGAAATCGAAAACAAGAATGGAGAAAGGTGGCAACCCGCACGAAAGAACCGCACAGAAGTCGTTACCAAGCGAAGACATGAGAGCTTCATGAAAGCTCGATGAAAAACGAAAAAGAATGTTAACAATATCAAGTATAGTGACAATGAATGATCACCACACCTATTCAATTTATATTAATCCGTTCGCCATGTCCCGATCTTGCAATCGCAAACTAGTGGCTTTCACAACACGACAGTATTAGCGTTCAACCGTTAATGCTGCGGATAATTTATCGTCCAACCTGAGTAATCCATCTGTAACTTGCTGTGATTCATCAACGTGATCATTAAGTTCAAGATACGAGCCAGCAACGTTCAAAAAGGCTAAAACAGCTGCATTCATCGTATTTGCGGTCGCACCACTCGCCAGAACTTCGGCAATTCTCGCATCGACGAAAGCGGCAACCTTCTGCACTTCATCTATTGGGCGAGAACTTCGAATCGAGTATTGCTGCCCCAGTATCGTCACTTGAACGCTTTGTTTCAAGAGGTCTCCTGATCGAGTGAATCGAGTCGACTCAATATTCGGTCTATCTCTTGACCGACAAAATCTTTTTCCTGAACTAGAAGACTTTTCTCCTCATTCAGGCGTTGACAATCATTCTCCAACTGTTGCTTTTTTTGCACCAGTTGATCTATTTTTTGCTCAAGGCGGACTAAAATATCCAAATCCATAGCTATTTATCCGATATTAGCGTGAGAGTATGTAAAGCTCCATCAAATGTCAAGAAGCTTAATGATTTTCAAAGAGTGCATCAACAAACATTTCAGGATCAAATGGCCGTAAGTCATCAATTCCTTCGCCAATACCGATAAAGCGAACAGGAAGACCAAGTTCAGCCCCAATAGCGACAGCCATCCCCCCTTTTGCAGTGCCGTCGAGCTTAGTAATAGCAATACCAGTAATTCCTACCGCCTCCTTAAACAACCGGGCCTGAACAAGAGCGTTTTGCCCCGTCGTTGCATCAAGAACCAAAAGCGTTTCATGTGGAGCCTGTGGAATCTCTCTTCCCATGACACGATGAATTTTCTTCATCTCCTCCATTAAGTTTACCTTGGTGTGTAAGCGGCCAGCCGTATCGAGAATAAGCAGGTCCGCATTGCGTGCCACGGCAGCCTTAACGGAGTCAAAAGCTACCGCAGCGGGGTCAGACCCCTCTTCATGGCGAATAACCGTCACGCCTGTTCGCTCACCCCATACCGCCAACTGATCAGCAGCAGCAGCACGAAACGTGTCTGCAGCGCCTAAAATAACTTTTTTCCCCTGCTGCGTATATTGTTGGGCTAGTTTGCCAATAGTAGTGGTTTTACCTACACCGTTCACACCAATGACTAATAAAACAAATGGCCCGTCACGCTCAATATCGAGCGGATCAACATTCAAGGTCATTAAACGGAGGATCTCCTCCTTTAGAATGATTCTTAGCTGTGAAGCACCTTCTGTCTTTTCATCTGCTACGCGCTGCTTGAATGCATCAAGCAAAAGTTGGGTTGTTTTCATACCAAAATCTGCGGTAATAAGAATCTCTTCAAGCTCTTCAAGGAAGTCAGCATCGACGGTGGATGATGAACTAAATAAGGCATCAACACGGCCCAACAAGGCATTTTGTGTTTTTGATAGACCTGCCTTCATCCGCTCAAAAAGTGACAACTCTGGTATTTTAGCGGCAACAACTTCGGGCGCCACGTCCGCAGGCGTTGCCTTTGGGGCTGAATCGGCAGCGAGATCATCATCGCGCTTCTCGATCTCAGATTTTTTGCGTGGACGGATACGGCGGCGGATCATGCGCCAAGTAAGGAACAGGATCAACAGGGTAATGATAGCATAACCACACGCATAGGCCACCATCAGGCGCTGCGGCTCAGGAACCCCCATTTGACCTAAGAGAGCTAAGACAAACTGCAACAACTGCTCACCGACAACGGGCAGATATGCCAATCCATCGGAAACCATTTGTGCGATTGAGCCCAAAAATTGATAAATTTCTTCCATTAGCTTAGACCACTGCATAGAACTTATCACCCTGACTATTATTTAAAAGTTGGAATTTTAACAAACGAACGTACAGCATCACCGCAGACGTCAGCTTCGTACTAAACCAATAACGTCAAACAATTTCAGCCTGCAACAAACGAACACATCGATGAGCGATGGCGCAGATTTCAGCACGATGTCCTGCTTGTGCCGCAGCAACCGCGAGATAATACTCCGATGTGATCGGAAAAACAAACCAATCTGCACGATCTGTTCGAATCACAATTTCCTGAACATCACCAGCCTGCTCACCGTCGACGATACCATACAGCCGACTGAGTACAATGCCTAAATGAGCCCCGAAAATTTTCAATTCGTCATCACACAGTCCAGAAGACAACCAATCAACAGCCTCACCATCCCAATCGGCAATAATAGCACTACAGACACCGAGCTTGGTTTCAACAAGTTTAGCTAAAACTTTTTTAAACGGCATAATTTATAATATCCCACCCTGTCTCACCCTGAGGTTCGAGCCAATACGAAAATAAAATAGCTATAGATAACAATACTTAGTTTAATTGAACTATCTCAACGATTAAGAGACGAAATCACCAACACGCACCGCAACAAGGTTCGAAACACCAGGATCCTCCATTGTGACACCAAAGAGCGTATCAGCAATCTCCATCGTCCGGGTGTTATGGGTGATGATCATAAACTGTGATGCACTGGACATCTCTTGAACCATTTCGTTAAAGCGACCAATATTTGCATCATCCAGTGGCGCATCAACTTCATCAAGAATACAGAAAGGAGACGGTTTTATCAAAAATATTGCAAAAATCAACGCAACAGCCGTCAGTGCCTTCTCTCCCCCTGATAACAAACTGACATTTTGCAACTTCTTCCCTGGGGGTTGAGCGACAATCTCAATCCCACTTTCCAACAGATCGCCCTCATCAGTCAACGACAGAGAAGCATCGCCGCCAACGAACAACCGCGGAAAAACTTCTTGAAACTTTGCATTCACCTGCTCAAAAGCCTCCTTAAACCGACGGCGAGTAGTGCGATTAATCTGACTTATCGCCGCGTGAAGATCATCGACAGAGCGCTGTAGATCATCGCGTTGGTCAGTCAAAAAGGTATAGCGCTCATCAAGAGCGTTAAACTCTTCAATCGCCATTAAGTTGACCTCGCCAAAACCGTCAAGGCGCTCACGTAATCGCGTGAGTTTATTTTCAGCATCGGCAGGGATCAGTTTATCATCAATGAGATTAAGATGTTCAGCACTTGTTCTAAAATCAATATGATACTTATCCATCACCCCTTGACGCAAATGATCTCGATCGAGGTGACACTGCTGTACCGACATTTTCATAATGCTGTGCTGCTCATGCTGGCTCTGTGCCGTTAAGCGGCCCACTTTAATTGCGTGCTCACCCTCTTCAACCGTTGCTGCGGCAGTGGCGACCTTCTCTTTTAAACCATCAAGCTGTACCTGATCCTGCTGTCGGTATGCCATCAACACCTGTAACCGTTGGTCGTAATTTTCTCGCTCTTCGACTAGCTCGGCTTGTTGCTTTGCTAACTCGTTGATCCGTTCCCGCAGCTGTTTTTCCCGCCGCTGCTGGCCGAGTGCCGCGCCCTGTTCCCGCTCAATCTCTTGTTCAAATGAACGTGCGCGCTCTCTCACTTGTGCAATCTGTACTTGAATTTGAGTCAGTTGCTGCTGTTCCTGCTTCAAGAGGTCAACACACTCTTGCCAACGCAGCTCCAACTCCTTGACATATATTTCATCGCCAACAGTCTTTTTCTCTAGTTCCTGAACCGCTGTCAATGCTCGCTGTTTCTCGCCATGCAACACGTCTTCCTCGTCGCCCCCTTGCTCGAGCTCAAAGGTCAAAAGCTCGCTTCGATCACGCCAACGGTCAAACTCTTGTTTGCAACGGGCCTGTTCACGAACGAGTTCTTCAATATTGATTTGGCGACGGTGCTGGTCCTTCTCATGCTCATGAATTTCAGACTGGCGTAGCGCAACACTGGCGGCTAAACCTGCTTCACCCGCCGTCAAATTCGCTAACTGTTCACCGAGAGTGATGACTTGCAACCTTAGTTCATCTAAGCGACGTTTATTTTTTAACACTTGATGAGATTCTGTCGTGCCACCGCCACGAACAAAACGGCCCTGCCAATCAAGCTGCTCACCTTCGCGAGTCACAAGAGTGACACCAACAGGAAGGTTCTCTGCCATAAAGGGACGTAAACTTTCAACACAAAAGCAACCCTGAACCAATGTTGCCCAAAAGGGGGTAATAGTTGCTGAAGTGTTGATTAAATCAATTAAGGGAATCCCATGGGTAAACGCTGGCGATTGCACGTTGCGAGAAAGCTGAAACAAACAAGCCAGATCAGACGGTATAACGTCATCGACCGCTTGCAACGCGGCAACATTGTCCAACGGCAAACCATGTAATTGATCCCCCAAAACTGTAGCAACAGCTATATCGTAGCCTTCAGTAACGTGAAGACCGTCAGCTAATGTGTTACGAAACAGATGTCCTAAGCTAGGGTGGTTCAGAACCTCTTTTATTCCGCCTAGGCAACCAACCCGTGCCGCACTGAGTTCCTCAAGAGACTCAACATGTGAGGTACAACGCAAATAACGATTACGACACTCCTCTAATTCCGCACGAATTTGTTGCAATGTCGATTGCTGCTGGCGCTGCTGATCTTGAAGCACTTGCTGTTCTAGCTCACCATCGGCATACAGATTTTCAACCTGCTCCAATTGTTGTTCACAGCGTTGTTGATCATCTCTCACCTCTTGTTGGCGCTCTGCGACGGTCATCTGTTCAGCGCAATAACGCGCTTTGCGCTCCGCCAGCAATTCCAGTCGTTGCAGAGCATGATCATGTTGCCCCTGTTGACGCAATCGATCGCCATGACTCTCCAGTACCGAACGCCTGAGACCGTCCAAATCACAACGGAGAAGCTGTTCCTGATCGTTACGTTGCGTCACCTGATCGAGTAACGCACGCTGATCCTGTTCCAACTGCTGTCGTTGGCGTTCGACATCAACCTTAAGCTCCTTGACCTTCTCAATTTCCACCCCCCGCCGGACATCGTGTTTCTGTGTCAATTCAAGTTCAGCAGTCAGTTCGTCAAACTGGGCGGTGAGATGGGTACGTTGTTGCACGCTCATTGCTAATTGATTTTCAACCCGCTGCAATTCCGCTTCACGTTGAAAGAGTTGGGCTTGAAGCCTTGATGCGTCATCTTCGGCCTCGCCCAAGGACAAACGTTGCCGCTCTAGAGTTAATTCCATTTGGCCAACTTTGGCATCCGCAGCAACAACGACAGCCTCTATTTGTGCTAATTCACTATCAAATCGAGCAGCCTGCTCATCGAGCTCACGCCAGTGCAGAGAACTCAAAGAAAGGTCTAGTTCTTTAATCTTTTGGCGCAAGTCACGAAAACTCTGGGCCTTATTCGCCTGCCTTCTCAAGCCATTAAGCTGACTCTCTACCTCATCGATCACATCATTTAACCGCGTGAGATTTTGCCGAGTCAACTCAATTTTGCGTAACGCGGCACGCTTGCGAACCTTATACTTTGTGACCCCAGCAACCTCTTCAATCAACACCCGACGCTCTTCTGGTCGGGCATGGAGAATTGTGCCGATTTTACCCTGCTCAATGATCGAATATGCACGGGCTCCGACTCCGGTATCCATAAATAGTTCGGCAATATCTTTCAGACGGCAAGGGGTTTTATTCATCAAGTATTCGCTGTCGCCATTACGGTACAAGCGCCGCGTCACCATCACTTCGGTATAATCATTTAACGCCGCGTCGGGAGAATTGCCAGGATTCGAAAATACCATGGTAACTTCAGCCATTCCGTGAGCCCGTCGTTTTTCGCTACCACCGAAAATGACATCCTCCATCGCTTGTCCACGTAGATTTTTGGCGTTTTGTTCCCCCATACCCCAACGAATCGCATCGATAATATTACTTTTACCACAGCCATTTGGACCCAAAATAGCCGTGATACCATCCTCAAAATTGAGAACGGTTTTATCAACAAACGATTTAAAGCCAATTATTTCGATCCGCTGAATCTGCATAAAGGTAAGGGGTGATTATCCTCAGACAATAGTTAATAAAATACGATGGTCTAGCAAAAACATATGACAACTTCTAAAATTACCACAGATCTTTGCACAAATTAAACCTACAATTAATGGTCTCGCAAAAACGAAATAGGTGGCTAAGCAAAAACTTCGTCCCCCAAGGCGTAGTGGTTGCTCAAGGGGGAAGGGATACATGCTGTATGTCGAAGTCTTGAACAAACGCTGCAACGCAGGTGGGCGGACTTTTTGCGACGCCATCACAATTAATTCGTGCGGGTAAAAACAGCGCATGATAGAATTAAAATCTGAACCAGTGAGCCGCCCGACGGTAAATAGCACAAGTCATTAAAACACCAAAGCATTCTAAAAATCGCCGCTTAACCCACAGGTGGAGCTAAGATTTTAAGAACACTTTTGCAATCCAAGCACTTGGACTCTTTATCCGCCTTGGACCCACTGATGCAGATTAAAAGTACAACTTTTCAATAAAATCATAATTTTACCCGAGTCGCTGTGGATCACCTCTGCACATCGTCTTATGAAGGATTTAAACCATGCGGCGGCGTATCACCCTAATACTTCTGACCCTTATCATGACATTGATACTCCTTTGTCTTGGCGGTTGGGGCTACATCTACACCCACCAAGCTCAGGTTACCACCGTTATTTCAACCCAACTTAGCAAACAACTCAAGCTACCAATCACAGTACAAAGCCCAGTACTTGGTTTCCATCCTGCCCCAACCCTTGACATTGAAAATATTCAGGTTGATGTGGTCGATAAAAACCTAAAAATCAACATCAAAAAGCTTCAGGTTGGATTTTCATGGCAAAACATATTGAGGGGAGAGTTCCATATCGCCCACCTCGACATGATTCAACCCGATATTAATTGGGTGATGACAACCTCAGCGGACAAGTCTCCCAGTCAGAGTACCGCGTTAACAACCTTCAACACCCTCAGCTCATCACTAGATCGAGTACGTATCATTGACGGCTCTGTGCGGCTCCAAACAGTCCAGCATAGCAGCACAGGAGAACAAACCCAGACATGGGAAGTTCAACACCTTAATGCAACAATAAGCAAAGCAGAGATAGATACAAATCGCAAGATCACGCTTAAAGGACAAATGGTTCAGAACAATCTAGCCCCTGCCCCTTTTTCACTACAGGGACAAATACCTCAGGTCACTAGCCGGTGGCTTGACAGCCAAATTCATCTGCGCGCGTTGATAGAAAACCTTCACAGCTCACAGCTTGCCAGCAAAAGTCCTTACCACGTAAACGGACCACTCGACATCCAACTTAATATTAATGGTCAATTGTGCTCTGGCATGAGCGTGCAAACCTCCATCTTGCCCAGCGACAATCTACCGTTGTTTATTGTTGGTTCGAACGTTAAGCAGCCCCTTCAATCACTCAACCTCAACACCTCAGTACGTTGCGACAACAATCAGTTACAGTTTGATGAACTCACCGTTAACTACAATGACCTTACTGTAGCAGGATCGATATCGCTGGAAGACTGGAAAACACAACCGAGGCTACACACCAACCTTCACATTAGCGAAATCCCCTTAAATCAAGCGCAACGGTGGCTGCCCGAATCACTAATAAAACAGATCCCAGCACCATTAAAACAGGCAACAGTTCAATGCCAAAAGCTGATCGTTAATGGCCCTCTCGCCACTCTCAATCTTGATCATGTTCTTGAAACTCAAATCAGCATTAAGCAACCAGAATTATCGGTTAAAGAGGTTCAGGGCAGCAATGTCACCGCAACTCTCTTGTGGAAAGATAACCAGCTTCAACTCAACACCACCCCACTGACATTCCAGCACAACACGATTTCGATTCAGGGGCCCATTCAGATCAAAATGGATCACGTTTCGAACAACGTTTGGATCATTACATCAAACGTCAGTCCGTGGTCGATTGATCTCGCTGGGGCCCTAAAGAAAACGGCCAAACAGGCGGGCAATATTTCATTTCAACTACAACCACCCACGGAAGAAGATCACAGCTGGCGGATCAACAAAGGTCAATTGCAATTACCTGGATACCGAATCCTATTCTCAGCGACCCATACAGCGAAAGACCTCTTTCAGGTTGACCTGAACTTGCCTCAATATCAGCTCGAAACAATTAGCCACGAGATCCCTATTTTGAACTGGATGGAGCTGAAAGGGCGAATTTCAGCACATTATCACCTAGAGAAGCGACCAGACCAATCAGCAACAGGATCAGGTCAAGTGCAATTAAGCGACTGCGCGATTTCACCAACATTTGTGATTGCCCCCATCCACCACATCAATGGAACGATCTCTGTCAAGGACTTGAGCGCACAGGCGCCACAGCTAACCCTAGTGCTTGGCAATTCACCCATGACAGCTAGTGCCACCATCAAGGACTTACGCCACCCTGTAGCGGAAATCCATGCTCAAGGCGATGGTGTTATCGCCAGAGATCTTGTTTTTAATTCGGCCAAGATGCGCCTAAGCAATCTTGATGGACACATTGCGATTCACGCTAAAGGAATTGACTTTATTTCTGCCAGCGTTGACCTCGAACATGGGACACATGCCACCGTGGATGGTTCACTGCTTTTCAAGGGGCCACTCCTTGAACTCAACATTGATGCACCCTACGCCAACATTAATGAAATTATTGCCCTGTGGAGCGATCAGGATGCAAAGCCCCATAGGGAAATGTCACACAATAGCCCCCCCCTCAAAGGGGAATTTATCCACATAAAATCTCATGTAGACAAAGGAGTTATCAGCGGCTTTGAATTCCAACAAGCTCGCGGTACTATCCACTATAAAATGGGCCAATTGCGCGTTGCCCCTCTTCACTTTCAAGCAGACAAGGGGACAGGAACTGGAACCGTTACCGTAACGAGTAATTCAGGAGAAACAAATGGTTCTCAACTTAAAATTGAAGGAACCCTTGCCGCTATTAATGCCGATAAGGTATACAAACAATTACTTCATCACGCTGGACTCGTGACAGGTACCCTCAACGGTAACTTCACCATTCAAGGCCCCATCGGTGCTCAATTTCTTGGACGCAGTCAGGGCAACTTTCATCTAGATATTAAGAACGGCGTGCTGCGACAATTTAAAACCCTTTCCAAAGCGTTTTCGATCCTCAATGTCGCCCAACTTTTTTCTTTAAAACTACCTGACATGGACAAAGAGGGGATGCCTTTTCGCAAACTAACTGGCGATATCACCCTTGATCGTGGTGTGTTACACAGTGAAAATCTGGTTATCGATAGCCCTGCCATGGGAGTGTCAGTCATTGGCGAACACAATCTGACCAACAACAAAGTAGACCTCATTATGGCAATTAAACCCCTTGGTACGGTTGACACCGTCATCAAACACATTCCAATCGCGGGATGGATTTTAGCGGGTGAAGAACAAGCCGTTATCACCACTCACTTTAGCGTCACAGGGCCCTCATCAGATCCAACGGTTGAAATGCTCCATCTAAGCTCTATTTCAACTAAGGTTTTCAACATTTTCAAACGCACTCTTAAGCTACCTGGCACCCTCATAACCGACCCAAAAAAGATTTTTATTAATCCAAAAGATTAAGCCAACGATGATGGTCTCGCAAAAAAGAATTAGTTGGCTAAGCAAAAACTTCGTTCCCCAAGGCGTAGTGGTTGTTCAAGACTTCGACATACAGGTTGTATGTCGAAGTCTTGAACAAACGCTGCAACGCAGGTGAGCGGACTTTTTGCGACGCCATCAACGATTAGTTACTGACACTCTCTTGGTGTTTATGGTAAAAAAATCTCAGAATTTTGATGATTTAGTTCTCTCTAGGAGCACAACATGTTCAATCTATCCGAAAAAGGGCGGGGAATCCGCGCTATGTTTGATGATATTGCCCCACGCTACGATCTGCTAAACCGTCTTCTTTCACTGGGAATCGATCGTCGTTGGCGCCGCTTTGCCGTTGGTCAACTGCGCGTGCCACCGAATGGTATGGTGTTAGATGTGGCAACGGGAACAGGTGATGTCGCTCTCGAAATTGCTTCGCGCACACCTGACTCGGTGACGATTATTGGCGAGGATTTCACCCAAGGAATGCTCCTCAAAGGAGCCGAGAAAATTGCAGCATCGGAATATCGCGATCGGATTATGCTCGTCAATGCTCCATGTGAAGCGATACCTCACCCGTCAGACCTGTTTGATGGCGTGACCATTGCTTTTGGCATTCGTAATGTGGTTGATCGTCAAGAAGGGTTATCAGAGATGTGTCGGGTGCTTAAGTCTGGTGGCCGTGCTGTTATTCTAGAATTTTCAACCCCCGCAAATCCGCTATTCAAAATCATCTACACCACCTACTTCCACAAAGTTCTGCCATTTATCGGTGGACTCATTTCGCAACGCAGTGCGTATAAATACCTGCCTGATTCCGTTGCAGAGTTTCCACCGCAATCTGAGTTTAAGCAGATGATGACCGAAGCAGGTTTTACTGAAGTACGTCACCACGACCTTACGTTTGGCATCGCAACCGTTTATGTTGGCGTTTGTCCCTAAAGCTAAATCGCAAAGAACGTAGAGACGTTGCTTGCAACGTCTCTACCGATTTCCACAGCCCTCTCATCCCCCGCATTCAAGAGATCACTATGCCGCCACTACTGGTCACCGCTGCCATCGTCACCTACCGAGGAAAAATCCTACTTACTCAACGCCCAATCAACAAACAACACGGCGGACTGTGGGAGTTCCCCGGCGGCAAACTTGAAGAGAATGAATCACCCTGTTGTGGTTTAAAACGTGAATTACGTGAAGAGATTGGCTTAGAGGTTTCAAACTGCCAGATATATGAAGTGGTCTATCATCAATATGATTGGGGGCCTGTACTGCTCATGTTTTACAGCTGCGAAAGTACAACGGAGCATGTTGAACACTACCAAGTGGCAGACCACGCATGGCTCAAACCTCACCAGCTTCTGGACTATGACATATTACCTGCCGACCAACAAATGGTAGCCGCTCTCGCTGACCAAGCAGCGTATTAACACACCTATTATGAAACCATCACGGCTGTTGGCGTTTATTCACCCGATAGACAAACGCCAGAACTTCAGCCACAGCCTGATATAATTCAACAGGTATTTCAGTACCAACAGGAATTTTAGCGAGCAGTTCAGCTAAATCAGCATCCTGCGTAATTTCCAACCCCGCCTCCCGTGCGGCCTTAATAATTTGTTCGGCGATTTGTCCTTTACCACTGGCTAACACGACAGGGGCGTTGCCCTGCTCCTTATCGTACTTTATAGCAATCGCTTTTTTTTGTTTATCAATATCAGCCACAATCAGACCCTCGCATCAAAGAGTGGTGAGTGTTGACCTGTTTGCGATTGCAAGCGATCCAATAGGGCTAGGGCAGGATCCTTCGCCCCTGTTACCACCTGAATAGAACGAATTGAAAACGGCTGTAGCGATTCACGCAACTCATCACAATATTCCCCAACAAGCTTTACCGTCGCCTCATCTTGACACTTAATACGGATAAACAAAGCCTTTTGCTCAAACAACAAATTGACCTGCATAGAACCAAGCTGTTTCAGGGTCAAGTTCAAGGAGACCAAATGCCCATCTGCACCATCAGCCCCAGAATCGTTCTGCCCTTGCTGTTCAAACAAAACATAACCCTGCTCAACAAACTCCAGCGGCAAGGGCAAAAACAAAATACCATCTTGAGCTAAACGTAAGCGACATAATTGAAGCACCTCTAATTGCTGTGACATATGAGCGGCAGTATCACGAACAGATTCGGGAACCTCGCCATGGTTCTTTAATGCAGTCAACATTCCTTTTAATCCAGCATTAGTATCATCAAGCTGATTCTTTGCTAACAGTGCCTCAAAGTCTAGACCCAACATGCGAGCAAGGTTTACAACAAATTTGCTATTTGCAATGCTCATATCGCTAGAAATTTGAGTAGATAGATGTTCGAGTTGAGCCCACTGTTGTGGCATCAAAGCCCCTTCAAGGGTTTGACGCTGAAGTGGCCCCAAGCTCCCTGCGGTTAAAGGGCTTAACGGCAAGGGAACACTTGCGGCTGTCGACCCGCCGACAGTGGTTGGTGAAACAGTTAGCGGTTGAGTCGTGGAAGCATTGCCTTGACCAGCAACCAGCTTGGAAGCTTGTTGATTCGACGCTGTGGCATTCTGATTTTGAGGTGGCTGAGAAACTTGATTAGTTGTTTGTGCGGCAAGGGCCGGCACTGATAGCCGTGACGCAGCGGAATTAAACTGACCACGCTCTAAGCCTTGGCTTGTCGATGCCGATGGCTCACCGGCAGTACTTTGTGCAGTCGTTGCTGTTGACGGTTGCGGCACACTGCCTTGAGGAGGACTTGGTACTGGCCCAGCTAAGTTCTGCGCGGTATGGTTTGCAGGGCCAAGGTTTGCTGCGGTATTGGCCGGTGCGACATTCGCTGAGTTTGCTGAATTCGAAGGTGATGGGCGTTGCAATAATAACTTAGATAACTGTGAGCCCAACTCAGAACGATGATCAAACAGATGCAACAAACGTAACAGACTCGGATCACCCTTGCCATCCACCACCTGAAATTGGAGTTGCGGTTCAGTGGACACCACCTGCAAGTTCAATTTTTGACCTGTAGACAACGGCTGCTGTGTATTAGCAGTATTAGCGGTGATGGTGTGTTTGCCGAAGTCTAAAACAACCTGCTCAGCCGAGGCTGAAAGTACAGTCGCTTGAACAACCTGTTGTGGCAACAAATTATGTTGTAGCGCACCATCAGGTGCTTTTGTTGGAACAACAGCCGTCACATTATAGGGTTGCTGTATAATTGGCGCGATAATATCCATGGCTACTTATCGACACAGAAGAATAGATACTTTAATTTGGCGTAAAAAAACCACTGTGCGGAAGATCCGACAGTGGCCTGGTTGTTTTCGAAGGGGCATCTCGACCAACAGAAATCAAAAACCTGCGATTTGAACTTTAGAACGCAACTGAAGACGTTGCTCAGCCAAACAAAAGGAGATAACTCGATCCCGACCTTCAGGTTCAATCTTATGAAAATGAAGGGCTAATTCATAACCACCACGAAGCTTATCATCAACCCGCACAACCAAACCTTTGCACTCAATGGGATCAGCTTCAGGAACATGAAATTCTAACTCAAACGTATCACCCATTGCAGCGCGTGATTCTGACGAAATCAATGCGCCACTGCCGCTCATATTAACGGTTACGGATTGTTCGACTTCTGATGGTGCTGCAGACAGGGTTTCCTTACAATACAGCACCTTGATAACGGTATTAACACGAAAGTACTCACGCTGCTGTGCAAAGGAGAACGATTCGGTACCAAGCACGCGTAACACACGTGGACTTATCACTTCATCGACATGAGTGTACATCGAAACAGTACCAGCACGCGTATCAAGCGAAAGGAGTATCTTACCCGCCATTTTAATCAGCTCAATCGGCAACTCATTTGGTCGAAACTTTAATTCTAGATACGGCTCTGCAATAATCCGAGCGACGGCCTCAAGGCGAACCTTTGAACCATCTTCTTGGATAATATATGCCCGTAAAAGGGTAGGTTTATCTAAATGTTTAAAAAGCGCAAAGTCTGCCATAACAGGCCCCAAGCTTAAAGCTTAATTAAAGGATAACAGTTCAACAACACATTCACGCACTCGACTTAACAAGCCGACCTTGCTTATGTGTTGTTTGCTTATAACCACCCAGAACAGTTCGGCCTTTTTTAAGGCCTGTCAGTTCATGGGAAACGAGGGCCATCATGCCATTAATCTTTGGTAAAAGCAAATGATTCAATTCAATAACCTCTTCGATTAAAGCTTTACGTTGAAGGTATAAAGGATGATCACTTATAGATGGCGCAGCCTCGCGTATCATCTCTAGCAATTCAGCATCGTGCTGTTGTGCTTGCATCTGCTGAGAACTCATTTTTTGAACAAGGTCTTGCAACGTGGATTCATTCACAGTGAGAGACTGCGAAATGAGCTGTAACCGCTGCAACACTACTTGATATTGTTCTATTGAGAGCAACAGACTTTTTTCTAACTGCGGCAAAAGCTGAATTGTGGCCATAACACGCCTCGTGAGCTAAAAGTTAAATGACAAAATTATTAAAGCAATCGCCAATAGACGTGTTTTAGAAAATTAACTACTGAAGTAGCGAGAGGGCCAATTGAGGAGCCTGGTTGGCCTGTGCCAACATTGACGCTCCAGCCTGTTGCAGGATATTACCTTTAGTCATCGCTGTTGTTTCCAGTGCAATATCAGCATCGAGAATCCGCGAACGTGCGGTTGAGATCTGTTCGACAGAATTCATCAGACCTGAACTCGAACTTTCCAAGCGATTCATCACTGCGCCCATATTGCCACGCAAACTATCGATTTCGATTAAAGCGTCATCAAAACGGACAATAGCCAGACTTGGATCCTCAGAGATATCAACCATATCAATATTTAGCGATTCAGTATCAGCAGCAGCCAAATCAAAAGTGATCGTTTCGCCAGCATTGGCTCCCACCTGCAACTGAATTGATGCTAGATCTGTTAAAGTTGTTCCACTATCAACATTCGGCCAAACTTCATCAAAGCCGAATAACGGATCATTAGTATAGTTGTTAATATCAGGGATAACCGACTCGGCGGTCAATATCTCTTCACCATCGGCATCTAAACCGCCAATCGCTCCGACATCGGTATTAGCGAGATCAAGACCCGTAGTAAAAGCGACCCCTTCGACTCCCTTAAATTTAGACAAAAAATCAGATTCATTGTCAAACGTCAACGCATCGCCATGCGCGGCATCTATGGCGTTCAAAGCACTGTCTAGGCTCGCCCCAGTGTTATCACGCAGATAGACCATCACTTCATCAATGCCTGTACCACCTGCCGTCTTAATTTCTTGGTGCAGATAACGTACCGCAGCATAAGATGCAGAATATTGATCACTGGTGGTCATTGATTCATCGCCACCACTAATCGTTGCATGTAAAACCGTAACCGTTGTATCAGAAAGATCACCCGCCAAGCGCTCATCAGCACCAGAAATAAATTCAGCCGTTCCCTCTTTAAACCAAGTCGGCATGCCACTGGCTCTAAAATCCATATTGGCAGACATAACAGCATGGGCCATCTCATGGGTGATGATCCGATCATAATCGGTATCGCCAGAGTCGTAGTCAGACAGGTCGATGGTTAGCTTTGCACTTACAGCAATACCAGTTCCGCCATCAAGCGTACTCTCAACCCAGGCAACATAGCTGTTGCCAGAATCTTCAACAAACTCGACACTAAAATCAATGCCATCGGCTGACAACTTGTATTCATCTTGAATGCGTTGCTCTGCCTGAGTCAGCCATGATGATTTCAAACCATCAAGAATATCCTGCTGTTCAGCAATCTCAGCCGGTTTCGCCTGACCATGATTAAGCAAGCTAATGCCGTTAAATTCCGTCGTTTCAGCAATACGATCAATCTCATTTTTTAACTGACTAACCTCTTCCTGCAACGAGGCCTTATCACTCTCACTCAAAGTCGCATCATTGCCAGCCTGAACGGCAAGTTCACGTCCGCGCTGAATCATGTTAGTCACTTCCTGCAAAGCGCCTTCGGCAGTAAGCAGCATGGAGATACCATCATTAATATTACGAGTGGCCTGGTTCATGCCACGAATCTGACTAGTCATGCGATCAGAAATCGCCAGTCCTGCAGCGTCATCTTTAGCACTATTGATCCGAACGCCAGACGAGAGGCGCTGCATCGACTTGTTAATATCTGTTTGAGTAGATCCTAAGTTACGTCGAGCGTTGAGGGAGGCGATATTGGTATTAATTGTTAACGCCACAGGGGGTCTCCTGGATGAATATATATGGGCTTCCTTGCCCTATTCTGTAATAAGTCAGCAAAACGTCATCCATCAAATCAATCTACGATTAGCCCGCAGCGGACAACGGTTTATAGTTGGCGGGAGTGGCTTGAATCGCTTGAGAATCCTGACCAGTCGCCTCTTTTCGGGCAATTTCAATTGCCTCGACCCAAGTTTGACGCAAATCAAGAAGTAAAGTCTCAACAACTTTAAGTTTTTCCATGTCATCGTTCAAGGTCGCTTGAGTCAATTCACGGATCATGAAGGTATAAAGGCCATCGAGATTTGCCGCAATTTCACCACCTATTTCGTGATCAAGAGTATTAGCAAACTCAGTGATAATAGCCATAGCGCGGCTGATCCCCTCAACTTTCACACTTGGTCGTCCATCCTCAATCCCGATCATCGCCTGACGTGTAAAGCGAATGGCACCATCATACAACATCACAAGAATCTTCTCAGGCGACGCAGAAAGGATCTGGTTTTGCTGATATTGTTGTGTATAGGCATTCATATTAGTTATTCCCCGTCATCATGTTGTTTAACATATCCATCTGTTGCGTTAAAAAACTACTTTGCGAGTTCATATCACTCACCAATAGCTCCATCGCGGAAAAACGTGCCCGTAAGGTTGCCTCTTTTTTATCAATTAAAGGTTCCATCCGTTCAATTGAATTATCTAACCGCCTTACTGCCGAATCGTAGCGGTCCTCTTTTTCGGCATACATACCCGAACCTGAACCCGTAAGCTGCAATAACGTAGTATTAAAACTCTTCATGACACCAGGAACATCATCTTCACCCGCTAACAAACTTACAACACCATCAAAGTCTGACTCTAAGGCATCATCAAGCGTTGTTTCGTTGAGGGCAATCGAACCATCCCTTTGAGTGCTAATACCAAGTTGACCCAAGAGTTGTAGTGAGCCACTGGTATCGACGGTAGTGGAAAGTAGGTTTTGCAACTGCCGCTTTACACCGTTTACCGTGCTATCACCACGCAGCACATCACTTAAAATATCCTCTTCGCCATCCTCTACGGCTTCCGCCGTTGGCGCTGAAGCACCAAACTCAGCATAGCCAGCTGAGATCCAATTCATCACCTCATTATAGCTGGTGACAAACGTATTGATTTTTTCCTTCAAAGCATCGGTATTTGGTTCTACCGTCATCAATGTCGTCGCATACTCTACGGGATCACCATCAGCGGAGGTTATTTCACTCACATCGCTTAAGTGCAGGGTTACACCCGGAATAACACCCTTCAAAGTGTTGCTATCGCTCACCACCTCAATGCCATCAACAATAGCCTTCGCTTGTTGAGCAGTGCGCGTTTCTGTCATGTTGAAAGGGATGGCAACGTCATCGGCATCCTTAAAATCACTCGATACCGCAAATGTTGTCGTCGCATCCTCACCAGTTAAAACTAGGTGATATGCATCGGTACCAGTGCCATCATTTATGATACTTGCATGAACCCCTGTTGTTTCAGATAAGGCATTAATAGCTTCAGATAACCCGATCAATGAATTATTACTGTCATCAATCGTGATTTCACTGCCAGCAACAGTAAATGTCCCCGTACCAAAGATACTATCGATCTGAGAATTCACACCGTCACCAACAGATTTTTGCACCTGAGCCAATTGGACCACAGCCACATCATAACTACCCGAAGAAGCACCATCACTGCTAGCGGTAAAATCATTCTCTGAACTCAACGAGATACTGCTTGATCGAACCTCACTGGTGATATTCATATCAGCCACAGCATCGCGTAAATCATTCAAACGCCCATCGAGCTGTTTATAGGCCAGAAGTCGGGTGGTCTCAGTCTCTTTTTGCTTTTCAAGACGATCCAGCGGACGTCGTTCTAAATCCATTAATTTAGTAACGATATCATCCGTTGGTAAGCCTGTGGCCAAACCACCAAATGTTATTTCACTCATAGCTGACTCCTTCGTTGACGCCAGTAACCTTTAGTTCAGAAATTCTTGTCGGTACTATTTGCTGAGTTGACTGCCTAGCCGGCAAATAACAGCACAGGTAAGCCATGACATTGCATGACAAAAACGGAAATTACCCTTGAGTATTAACGATATTTCCGCGCAACTCTTCCAAACGTGATGATAGTGCCAAAACTTCTTCGGCAGGAACTTGACGAATCACTTCATCACTGGCAGTGTCGACAATTTTAACCACTAACTGCTGCGCTTCTTCGTCATTTTCAAAGCGCACACTGTAAGCTCCATCCTCAGTCAGTCCCTTGATCTGCTTGAGTAGTTCTTCAGGCTGAACACTCGCTTTATCAGTTGAAGCTTGCTCAACCGTATCACCACTATCTTTCGCTTTACGACTTGCCGCGACATCATCACTCGGTTTTTGCAGCGATTGCTGTGTAATTCCTGCCATATTGACTGCTTCGATATTCATAATTCACCCTCCATACTTAACAGATTTATCATACTTGGTATTATTGCGAAAGCTGGCTATCTTTCTGGAAAAAAAAGGGCCAGCCGAAGCTGGCCCTTTTAATTATCCAACCTCGATAAAACTTAACCCAATAATGAAAGAGCTAATTGAGGTGCTTGGTTTGCTTGTGCCAAGATTGAAACACCCGCTTGCTGAAGGATGTTGTTCTTAGTCATCGCTGATGTTTCTTGAGCGATGTCAGCATCAAGGATACGTGAACGAGCAGCAGAAAGGTTCTCTGAAACATTCTGCAAGTTGGAGATTGTTGATTCGAAACGGTTTTGCACCGCACCCAAGTTACCGCGAATGGTATCAATTTGCGATAGCGCCTCATCAACACTTGTAATAGCGGTCTGAGCATTTGTTAAGCTTGAAACTGAGATATTATCAACCAGAACAGAAGCACCCGTAAGGGTACCATCAACACCACCAGTAAGGGCAATATCAGCCTCTACTGCGGCAATTGCTGCAGTGCCCGTCGCGTCCACCAGATTACCAGAATCAGTGTCGGCAGTGATTGCAGCGGCAATGTCTGCTGTTGACGCGGTACCGATGTTCTCGGCATCAACGGTAACGGTAATAACATTACCAGCAGCGGCAGATGAAGCATCCGCGGCGGCAATACCTGCCGTAGTATCAACAGTAGCCTCAGCAGCGTTAGTGCCAGTTAAGGTAAGTGCAGTTACGACACCATCAGTAGCGGAAGTAAAGTCTAATTTTGTAGTATCGGAACCATCATCTGCTGCAAAAGTAAACAAGCCATCAGCCCCAGAAGCATCAATAGTCACCTTGGTGCCGTCCGTTACGCCATTAAGGAACGCTGCAGCAACTTCATCAGCCGTTGCACCAGTACTACCACCAGTCACTACCGTACCACCAAGAGTAAAGGTTTGTCCGTCAGTTAAAGCAGTAAAAGTAACTTCGGCTGTTTCGGTCGTCTCAGTCGTAGCAGCAGACACAATATTAACTGTTATAGCATCACCAGCAACACCTGCAGTGTCAGCGGTAAGCGACAGCGTACTATTCGTTGTCCCTGAGCCGCTAGCGGCAACGTCACCGCTTAAAGTGCCGGCATCAACAGTACCTAAAACATCACCTTTTGAGCTTGCGATACTAAAACTGATGGTTTGGTTCTCACCAGCATTAGCACCAACTTGGAATGTTGCATCAGTCATGGAGCCATCAAGCAGTTTCTTACCGTTAAATTCGGTTGTTTCAGCAATCCGATTTAACTCTTCCTTAAGTTGTGTGACCTCAGCGTTCAAAGAATCACGGTCAGTCTGGCTGTTAGTATCATTGGCGGACTGAACAGCTAGCTCACGCATACGTTGCAGAATGTTGGTACTCTCTTGCAATGCACCTTCAGCAGTTTGTGCTAACGAGATACCATCGTTGGCGTTACGTGCGGCTTGATTCAAGCCACGGATTTGAGAAGTCATGCGGTCAGAAATGGCTAGACCCGCAGCATCATCTTTCGCGCTGTTGATACGCAGACCAGAAGAGAGACGTTGCATTGACTTGTTGAGATTGCCCTGTGATGCACCTAAGTTACGTTGAGCATTAAGGGACGCGACGTTTGTGTTAATTGAAATGGCCATGAGTTGTTTCCTCCATGAGTTGTTGGCGGGCATCCTTGCCCTGTTGTGTTACGTGAATTATTTTTTGTGGTGCAAAATCTTGTTTGAGGAGTTAGCAAAGCAGAATGTATCCAAAATGGTCGACACCTCCTTTTTAATTTTATTTCCCCTCGTAATTAACGCTTCGGCAGGTTGTTTTGGATAGTTTAGGAAAAAAGTGATTTTTATTTTAAAATAAATAAAATAGGTCAAAATCATTCTCGCGCCAAGGGGTAAAGTACGCCAAGGTTTAGGTCAAATGTTGCGGAAATCAGTGAGGATCAAAAACAAAGCATGAACACAACCGAAAAACGGCCTCACACAAAGCCACAAAGACACAAAGTAGATAACCGTAGGATGTGGTGAGGAACGAACCGCATCATTAAATCATCAACTCGGCGGTCGCACTGATTGCAACCTATGCGGTTCACACATTCACCGCATCCCACTCTTTTTAAGCTAGCGGATTATATTGTTTATCCAAATAAAAGCTGGGGCTTCTATGCTGGTGAGCTATGCATGTTATGAGAATATCATCGCCATCCACAACATAGAGCAGTAAATAAGGAAACCTCTTAATGTTTATTCGTCTGGTATTTTTTCCAATTTTGCGCCATGCGGTGGGTGCTTTGGAAATATAATTGGTGGTTGCAAGAAAGGCACTGTAAAACTGATTACCAAGCTCAGGCAGTTGATCATGGTAATAAGCAATGGCTTCGTCCAACTCATCATTAGCAGGTGGGAGTAAAATAATGCTCATTTTTCAATTCTTGCGCGCAGCCGCTCAAGAGGAATACCTTCAATACGTCCTTCTTGATATGCCTGGTACCTTTGTTCGGATTCCGCTACCCATATTTTTTCAACCTCGGGGTCGGTCTTATCCAAGCTATCAAGCAAAGATTCTACTAGACGAATCCGCTTGACGACATCTAGCTTCAGGGCATTTGTTTCGATTTGCTCAGCCAACATATTTTACCTCCCTAACAACCCTCACATCAACGCCGACACCTACCACCCAAATCATATACGTCAACAAGAAGAAGCTTACGAATAATGTAACGGTAATAAACAATCATCTGGAAATTCATCAATGAGTGTTAATTCACGGTAGCCATAACGAACCTCCATTCAAACGTGTATCAACCTTTTTCATACTATCATCCATACATAAACGCGTCAAACACGGCTAAGCAAGGTGGGCAGAACGGGATGCAGTGAACAAAGGGCAAATTAGACGTTGCGGACAACATCTCTACATCTAAATGCGTGGAGGGTCGCATGTTCCCCCGACGGTTGATCCGTAGGATGTGGTGAGGAACGAACCGCATCATTAAATCATCAACACGGCGGCAGCATTCATTGCAAACGATGCGGTTCTCAAGCTCACCGCACACTACGCGCTGTTTGCATCATGCAGGTATGCGATCTAGGGCGCAGCACGCAGAGCCACGTAAAGCCATTGGTTTCTGCTCTTCACAGTGGCCCCTTGCGCGAGATAAAAAGTTTTGCCGTCCTGCTCATTGCATAACGCTGCGGTTAAGCGTACAGTTAAACGTAACAATGGAGGATAAAACAATGAAAATACCCGACATCGTACCAGTATCTGATTTACGTCAAGATGCGGCTAACGTATTTAAAAAACTGCAAGCCACAACAGAACCATTCGTTATTACACAACGCGGGCGGGCCATTGCGGTCATTCAAAATATTGAAGCTTATGAACGGTCTGAGCATGAACGTGAACTATTACACCTTTTAGCTCTGGGCGAAAAAGAGATTGAACAGGGTGAAGGAGAGCCCCTGTCAAGCTTGATGCAAGAAGCGGATGCGCTGCTGGGTAGCGATTTGTGAAGGTAAAATTTACCCCAACAGCTCGTAGGCAATTTCTTGAAGCGCTGGAATATATTCGACAGGACAACCCTGTTGCGGCACGTCAATTTCGGATCAAAACCGAAGCGATACTTCAACGCCTTGAAAAATTCCCAAACTCAGGACGTTCACTACCGGAATTTCCTGACCTGCCACACCGAGAGGTGATTGTCAGACCTTATCGTTTTTTTTATCGCGTTGTGCATAACACGATATGGATTGTAGCACTGTGGCACGGGGCTCAGTTACCTCATGAGCCAAGCTAATTCAACGGAAGTGGGAATTGACGTGAAACTCAAGCGCACAATCAGGGGATGTTGTTGACGCAGTGAACAGGGGACAATTAGACGTTGCATGCAACGTCTCTACATAAATACGCGGAAGATTGTAGGGGCAAGGACGTGCCCTGATTGTTTCATGTGGGATGCGTATGGCGCGGCACGCCGAGCCCCTACGAGGCGGCAAGATCTCAACCAAATATCTTAATTTTGATTGTTGCTCTTCTTGGTGACTTGGTGACTTGGTGGCTTTGTGTGAAAAAATGAGGGGTAAGGTGTGACGGTTTGACTGTGCTCTTCTTAGCAGACTTGAGTCTTAGCGCGACCAGACAGGCCCTAATGATTTAGCTAAACAACATCCACCTTGACTGCGACCCAATAAGAGACCATATTTAGTCATACAATAAATTTCACGGAGTAAGCCATGAAACTATCAAAACAAATCAAACCAATCAGCTACTTAAAATCGCACACAGCAGAAATTGTACGTACGATGGCTGAAAAGCAGGAACCGATGATCATTACTCAGAATGGCGAAGCAAAGGTGGTCATTCAAGATATTGCCAGCTATGAACAAACCCAACAAACCATGGCATTACTGAAAATACTTGCTTTGGGGGTTACCGAGGTCGCTGAAAATAAAGTTCAGTCGGCCACCTCGGTTATTAACCGCTTACGCACTCTTAAGGATTAATAGCGATGTCTTTAACAGTGATGCTTACAGATAGCGCGGCCAATGATCTAGAAGAACTTTACAACTACATTAAACAACACGACAGTGCGAACAATGCTGACTATGTCCTGTCAGAAATTGAAACAAGACTCAATAGTTTAGCGAGTTCGCCGAATCGTGGGAACTACCCCAACGAATTGCTAAATCTTGGCATTCGAGAGTATCGCGAAATATTTTTCAAGCCATATCGCATCATCTATCGAGTCATAAACAACACCATCTACGTATTGTTAATTGTTGATGGCCGCCGCGACATGATCGCGTTGTTACAACGACGATTACTAAATCCTTAAGAACCATCCTCACACCAAGGCACCAAAAACGCTCTCCAAACTTTTGCACCTTCACTAGTCAAACATTAAAACTATTGCATTTTCTTGCGCTAATTATTAATATCTTATTGGCAGTCAGTAACCAATCTTTCCACCAAAAGGAGTAACAATGTTAAAATTGACGACAAAAATGCTTGCAACATTCACCTTGATCCTAATGTTAGGCATGCCGATAACCACCTTTGCCCTGACGCCAATCAACCTCAACACGGCTACAGCGACAGAGCTACAAACCGTTAAAGGAATTGGTCCTAAAATGGCAGAAAAAATCATTGCCTATCGTTCACAGCATGGTCAATTTACAACGGTGGAGGACTTATGCGCGGTGCAGGGGATTGGTGAAAAGACGCTTCTTAAGATGGGTAATGCGGTGTGTGTTGAGTAATTATCAAAATGAGACCAGGGGGCTGAATTTCATACAGCCCCTTGGATTAAAAATCTATTTTTCAGTATCTTTTTCTATCATTGGTAGTGGGGTCTGAATATCGTATCCACTATTTTCTAAAATCACCTGAAGGGCTTTATTACTTTGTGGCGCAAACAAAATAGGCGCAGCCAAATTCATGGTAACTTTACGGTCAGGATGAACCGTTACCACAACGAGTGAAAAACATTGGTCGTCCTCATTGAGGTTAATCTTAGTGCGTTCTTCTTCCTCAGGAGCAACATTGTAATCTAAAAAAAAGTTAGTCGGATCGGTTAAAACTAAGGCAACTTGCGGATCCTCAATACTTTGGATCCAAAACAGTGGCCCCTCTTTTTCGTTGTGCATAACAACAAAATCACGAAGATCTTCAAAACCGATGAGACCTTCTGGAAAATTAAGAACTAAACTTGGATCATATTCGATTTCACCAAAACGACTCTCTATCTTATTCATTTTTCCCCCTTGGATTGAGGCATGATGTCAGTTAATGCATTAAAATCTTCAAGTGACCAACTGGTGGCCGCACGGTTTTGTTCTTGAATGCGGTCATAAACTTCTTGACGGTGTATTTTTTTATCTCGCGGGGCATCA
This sequence comes from Desulfuromonas svalbardensis, assembly GCF_055389415.1. Taxonomy (NCBI): domain Bacteria; kingdom Pseudomonadati; phylum Thermodesulfobacteriota; class Desulfuromonadia; order Desulfuromonadales; family Desulfuromonadaceae; genus Desulfuromonas; species Desulfuromonas svalbardensis. The sequence goes on from NZ_AP042416.1 coordinate 28,956, forward strand.
ATACCAAGGCGAATGTTGCCACCCTTGATCTCGACAATGGTTAATTTAATATCGTCACCGATAATAATACCTTCGCCAACTTTTCTGGTTAAAACCAGCATAAAAAACCTTTCAGTGCTATCTCGCGCCACGGCGCAAAGAACGCTAAGAAGTTCGAATACAAGTTCTTTGTTCTTTCTTCTTAGACCTTATCTTGGCGATCTTTGCGGCTTGGCGCGAAAAAATATTACATAAAGTCCATAATAGATAACTGACTCACCTTACCGGTAACATTCAAAGCAGCCTCTAAAGCCGATTCAGTCTGGGTAATTTCAGTGAACACACTAATAAGATCAACATCTTCATAACGTGAGAGGATTTGCGCTAAATCTATCTTAACACCCTCTAAATGCTCTCGAGAGGTTTCAATCCGCTGTGCATTATTACCCATCAGTCCACGGGCACTACGTGATTCGTCAGCAGCGGTCTCGAGAGTTGACAACATCTCATCCATAGTCGGAACAACGGTCAATTGAATAGGCGAGGAATCACTATTTAACAATAAAAACGCTGAAGCACCGGCATCGTATGTTAGAACCGGTTCTCCTGCAGCACTATACTCTGGTGTCGAACCGTCTGCGTGTAAATACATTGGGTTATCCAAATCATCACCGCTTATAGCTACGCCCAAATAATCCTTAACAAAATCTGGACCAATATGCGCATTGTACTCTGCAATAGTTAGAGTATCACCCTCGGTATTTAACACAGGCTGTAGATTAATCGGATCGCCAGCACTGGTGAGTAGTGCTACAGGGCCGCCACTATTGATATCAACCAATGGATCTCCAGCCACATCAAGAACAACGGGAGTATAATTGCCGTTTGTGCCATCAAGATAACCAATATCATTGCTCGGCAATGCGGCACTGCCATTGTAAACGTGACCGCTTTCACCACGAATCGCTCGTTCTAAATTGGTAAGAACATCAAAAACATTTTCACCTGTTTTTTCCAGTACGCCATCACCATCGGTATCACTCATACCCATGAACAGTTTTGCGCCATCAAGATTGGTTTGTACAAGTTCACCGGGAGAGGTTTCTAAACGTTTAATATTTGAATCGCCTTGGTAGGAAACCACATCACCATCAGCGACAAAAGGAACGGTGTCCTCTTCAAAACCGGCAAAAATATATTGACCGCCAACTTGCGCGTTAGCAACGCTCATCATCTCGGTTTTGATATAGCTAATTTGATCCGCTAAGGTATCCAAATCGGCATCGCTCATCGCACCGTTAATCGCGTTAATAGCCGTCTCTTTTGCACTCACCAACAGGTTTTCAGCTTGGTCAAGATAGGTATCTTGATTTTCGAGGCGATCTAAGGATGTCGATAGCGATTCAATAAACCGATCTGTGGATCTGATTTGAGTGCGAGCAGAGAGGACAGGGCGTATCGCAGCGGGGTTGTCAGAGGGTCGTATCAGCTTTTTACCCGTTGCTGCTTGATTACGCAGATCCTCTAAGCGATTATTGATACTGCCTAGCTCGGATTTAAGACTACGAAATGTCGTTGCTTGAGTTGACTTCATAACAATTACCTCTTAATGGAGAGTACAGAGACCAACATCTCATCGACAGTGGATAATAGCTTCGCAGAGGCTTCAAACCCACGTTGATATTTAATCAAGTTGATCATCTCCTCTTCGAGAGATACTCCAACCGTTCCATCGCGTAAGTTTTTCAATTGCGTCAATGAATCTGCGGCTCCGGACTGCGATAATCGGTTCTGCCCAGCCTCAATACCAACACGTGCCGCCATCTTGCCGTAGGAACTAACAAACGTATCTTCATTGTTTACGGCGTTTTTATCCTTCAATGCTGAGATCTTTAAGGCATTGGTATTATCGCCGGGAGAGCTACTGTTGCCTGCGGCAACCTGCTTCGAGTTTGTCAATGACATGCTCATTAAATCACTGATATTGGGCATGGTAAATTCTGGACTCGGTGAACTACCTGCAATGTCCGTCGTATCGATCCGAATACTTTCATTGTAGTTACCAGGGGTGATAACAAGTGCCCAGCTGCCATTATCCTGCGGACTTACCGTTGCAGTGACATTCGCACTGGAGGCAACGATTTCATCATCGAACGCAGCTTTAAGGTCATTTAATGACCCGCCGTCAAAGTGAAACTCGTTTTCAGAGCCAGCAACAGTGAACGTGACATCTCCAGCAGCAAAAGAAGTGGTATCGTCGGGATCTTGATACCCTTGGCTGGTGTGATTACCGGGATTATTAAAGAATGCAACTCCACTCGAACCATCAAGACCTGTTCCTTGCCCATGAAGTGTATTAACTTCTTGAACTAAGGCATAAGCGGTTTGATCGAGATCCTCTTTAAGGGAGGGGATCAATTCATCTCGAAGCTCCAACAGACCCTCAAATTTACCACCAAGATTTTTCCCTGCGATATTGAAAGAACTTTCTCCAATGTTGAGCTGCAAGACAAGCTCATCACCTTTTGAAATAGCTTCAAGCTGTAAGGCACTACCATTTTGAACAAGTGGTAACCCGCCAGGCAATTGAACATTTACCGCCCCTGTTGGCTCTTCGTAAGATTGAACACCTAAGGTGTAAGTCACTTCTTGCAGAAGAACATCACGCTGATCACGAAAGGAGTTGGCCGAAACGCCACTAGCCTCAATAGTTTGAATACTACTATTCAAATCAGCAATTTGGTTCAGCTTTAGATTGACGCCATCAATTTCGGACAGAATCGTTTCGTTAATATTACTACTGACATTATCAAGATCACGGGCGACGGTATTAAAGGCCGCTCCAAGTAATTCGCCACGCTGCATAACAATATCGCGTTCAACTTGGCCACTCGGGTTAGCTGAAAGCTCTTGCCACGAATCAAAAAAACGATCAATTTCTGTCGCCAGAGTATCTTCACCAACACCAAAAACACGTTCCAGTTCAGCAAGAGGTGTTGCCTTTGCATCTTCAGAACCAAGCAATTGACTTTTATCAAGAAGTTGTTCGCTGACAAAGACATCATACTCACGAGTGATATCGGTTATTTTGACACCTGAACCAACGAAATAACTACCAAATTTGAGTGATGGAAAATCGGCATAAACCGCTTTTTGCCGTGAATAGCCTTCGGTATTAACATTGGCGATATTATTACCAGCAATCTCAATCGATTTTTGGTTGGCAAATAAACCTGTTTTCCCTGTATTGAGTGCAGCAGCTAAGCCCATTACACCCTCCCGGACAGCAAGTGCCCTCCGTTTTTATTCAACACCAAAGTCCCTGTGGGGTTATAGGAATCGGGTGCAGATTTACGGCCAAAAAATTCCATTGATTCACGAATCCAGTTCAAAGCCGCCCACAACAGATACGCGTTGCGGCGATTTTCGAAACGGATGGATTCAGCCAGCTTACGATCTTCCTGACTTAATTCATCCTCTAGATTTAGCTGCGTCAACAACTCTTCTTTAACAAGGGTTGCTTCCTGCAATGCTTCAAGGTCAAGAGCTTTTGCACTCTCGCGCTCAACAAGGATCACATCATATAAGGACTGCAGCTTTTCGTGAACAGTGTGTGTCATACCTGACGCCCTTCAGCCATGAATTTTAGTAAGCTCGTTGCGACTTTTTTCAAATCGGGTTGGTACGAACCTTCCGCCACTTGTAACTTCAACTCTTCGACTTTGCTTGCGCGCTCGGCCTCTTGAGTTTCGGCCACATCTTGAACATATGTTGGCGTATTGAGTAATGGCGCAGTTAAGCCTTCAATCGGCTGTGATGGCGCAGGCATCGCTGTTCCTTGGGTTTGACTTGCCTGCTGTAGTACCGCAGAAAAACTCACTTTGTCAGCAGCCTGCCCTTTACTTGTATCAGCAACAGATTCCTGTTTCGCTTGAACCTTTTTAACAGATCCTTGCTGAATCATTCCCTGATCGCCATTAATTCGCATTGTCATAAGCCCCACCTATCTTTTAAGTTAAATACTGTCATGCTTTAACGACACGACAGAGATTGTGTCTAATATTGGTTAAAATTTCGTACTCGTTTTAGGCCTGAGTGTTCTCTATATATGAGTAGTATCGACAACTTTGGATCATCAGTTTAGTAAAAAAAGATAATATTGTTGATTTCGGGTAAAGCTAAGAGGAAATGCGACAAGGTGAGGCTGAGGATTGAGCATTTTATTTATTGATGGTTAATTGCTGATAGATCATCTGGCCAAGGCCCATACTTTGCTGATGAGCTAATTCACGGGCTGCCTCACCATCAAAAAGGTCACGATATACCTCACTCGCCATATCCTTTTCGATCAGCCCATCCTTAACTTCTGAACCGCGCATCGATTTGAACATTAGCTGCACCATTACCGCCTCAAACTCTTCACAGGTTTCCCTTAGCTTTGCATCATCACTAGGAACAGAACCAGTTTCAAGGCGTGATGCTTTATTGATATACATGCGCGGATCAACATTTAAATTCATAAAGGCCTCATTCGATTCGACAATAAACAACAACTCTTTCTCTATTCTTATCGGGATAAGCATTGAAATCTTTAGATGATTTGCATATTACTGACAGAATAATTGATGGCATAATATATTTTCGTAACAAAAAAAGCCCGAAATACAAGATCTTCGTATTTCAGGCTTTTTGATAATTAATCGAACACTCAAATGACGAGACTACAACACTTCAAGCTCCGCATGCAGTGCACCTGAGACTTTGATCGCCTGAAAAATTGCGATCAGGTCACGAGGTGTCGCGCCTATAGAATTAAGCGCTCGGGCTACGTCACCAATATTAACACCCATAGGCAGCACAACCAGGTTCCCAGCATCTTCTGTTGCAACGATATCAGAGGTTGGTACAGAGACGGTCTCGCCATCAGAAAATGCCCCAGGCTGTGAAACCATAGCCGATTCACTAATCACTAAATTAAGATTACCGTGTGAGACTGCAACAGTTGAAATGCGAACATTTGATCCCATAACAATAGTGCCAGTTCTTTCATTGACAATAACTTTTGCTGGTATATCAGGTTGCACCTCGATCCGCTCGATTTGGGCAATAAAATCGACCATCGCGTTAAGATAGTCGTCTGCAATAGTGATACGAACGCCAGCACTGTCGACAGGACGAGCAAGAACTTCACCGAAATGTTGATTGATCGCCTTAGCCATCCTTGTAACCGTTGTGAAATCAGGACTTCTTAAGCGGTACGTTAAGATAGGATCTTCTGGCAGATGAAATGGAACCTCCTTCTCAACAATTGCACCTCCGGGGATGCGACCAACAGTTGGATGGTTTTTTTGCACCTTGGCGGCTTTACCACCAAACGATAAGGCACCAACAGCTAACGGCCCCTGTGCAACGGCGTACACTTGGCCATCGGCACCATTAAGTGGGGTCATCAGCAGCGTTCCACCGACAAGACTATCCGCATCACCAAAAGATGACACGAGTACGTCTATGGTGGTGCCGGACTTAGAGAATGGGGGCAGTTTTGCGGTAACCATAACGGCAGCAACATTATCGACCTTAACTTTGGTGCGATCTATTCGCATCCCGAGTCGTTCCATCATATTCACTAGGGATTGGATAGTAAATTCAGTACTTGAACTATCTCCAGTACCATTCAAACCAACAACAAGTCCATAACCGACCAATTGGTTATTACGCACCCCTTCAATATCGGCCAAATCTTTGATTCGACTAGAATACGCTGGGGTCGCTAACACAATAATGACGGTAACGAACAGTATCTGAATTAACAACCGTCGAATTTTTTTCATCTGAATATTCATAGAATTCATCATCCGCTAAAAGGGAGAAACGTTATCTAGCAATCTCAACAACCAACCGGGTTTCTGTTTGTCGTCGATAACCCCTTTTCCTGTATAAATAATATTCGCATCAAGAATGTACTTCGAATCGATTAAGTTTGATGCTGAGATATCCTGCTGACGAACGATGCCCGACAGATGGATCAATTGCTGTTCATGGTTAACTGTTACGCTTTTACTTCCAGATATACGTAACGTACCATTTGGCAACACCTCAACAACACGTGTCGTTAACGTTGCAACAAGGTCCTCTTTACGACTGGTGGTGCCAGACCCTTTAAAATCGTTAGTGTAACCCGCACTGATTAGCTTTGCGGGGTCGATTGCACTATTGATATTGGCAATATTAGATTCAAGTCCGAACAAACTGGTAATGTCAGCACTGGCACTGGTCGTCCTGCCCGTTGAAGTGGTTGCCTCTTTATTGGCTTCAGCCGCTTCGTAGATGGCCACGGTTAAGATATCCCCCACTTGACCGGCACGATTATCAACAAAAAAACTACCATTACCCGTTGTCCACAATGAACCAGGTGTTTTAGGGGTGGGTGCTTCAATGATTGGTTTCTCAACGGTCACGGGCCTTGTTGAGATAGGATCTTGAGTGGTTATAGGGGCACAAGCTGTCGCCACAATGAGGATCATAACTACATAAAGATATCTCATATCAAAACTCCACCTTAACTTGAGATGGGCCAAATACCCGACCACGCACCTCTTTTTGAGAACTACTATTTTGGACCCGAATAACGTCATTCATACGTCCATCTTCCCGTGCAACACCTGAAGCTGTTATCACCATGCTGCCACGCTGGGCGATAATTCTAACAAAATCGCCTTTTTTAATAACGGGTGGAAATTCGATGTTTTTTCGTTCAACAATCTGTCCAGAACGCATACTGCGCGCAACCCGCTTACCGACAACATCAATCAAATCAAACAGCGGATAGCGAACCTTACTAATATCTAAGGTAACTAAGTCGACATCAGCGTTTGAAATAATCGCGCCACGGCGCAGTGGTTGCTGAACGACGACAATCTCACCATTTGCACTCAAGCGGCCCCGGACAGCAAGGTTTTTGATGGTTTTACCATCAACGCGGTAAATCAGAGCAAAACTACGGCTACCAATAATTGTTTTCACCGCAGGAATAACATCAACCTGCAGAGAACCGATGGGTAAAATAATTGTGTCAGGAAGTGAGTGAGGAATAAATTCAAATATTATATGTGGTAAGCGAAACTCTGCATCACGTAAAAAACCATCTATTTGTTGCTGGATATCATCTGAAGTGATCTTCTGACTAGCACCGACAACATTAACGATCTTCGATCCAGACCATGTAAGGGTTGAGATGTCGACACTATTTTGTCGAAGGATTTTCTCTATTTGCCCGCGTTTAAGGACAACAGCCTTTGCAGGAGCGGGGGCACGAGCGATTCTTTTGTTAGCAAGTTGTTGTGATGCCGGGGAAAGATCTGCAATCATCCCTAACGTTATTTGTGAACTGCGAACAACAGCGCGGGATTTCAAGGAAATATTTTGCGCCCAACCGAACGCAGTGCTGCTTAGCAAAAACAGAACCAACAACACACAACTTTTTACTGCTCGACTCAAATCAATATCCCCTAGACAAGGTTATTGGTCATTTGCAGGATTTCATCAGATGTTTGAATTGCTTTTGAATTTACTTCATAAGCACGTTGCGCCGCAATCATGTTGACCATCTCTTCCATAACGCTAACGTTTGACCCTTCGAGATATCCCTGAGACAGGGCACCCACACCATTGTCGCCTGGAACACCCGTTGTAGCCCCACCCGATGAAACTGTTTCAGAATAAAGGTTACGTCCAAGGCTACGCAGTCCCGACTCATTGCTAAATGTTGCTAACTCGATCACCCCAACTTGCGTAGCGGTTGCGTCACCGTCGAGAAAGACATCGACCGTACCATCCTGGCCAATTGAGATACTGGTGGCATTTTCAGGAATTATAATTTGCGGGGTGAGTAAGTAACCTTCAGATGTCGTTAAGCGTCCATCACCATCTTTTTTTAATGCACCAGAACGTGTATAAGAGGTCGTACCATCAGGCATATCAATCTGAAAAAAACCACGTCCTTCAATGGCGAGATCAAGCTCGTTTTCGGTCTGCATCATATCGCCAACACTAAAGATCTTTTGTACAGCAGCCGTTCTTGAACCCAAGCCTACTTGAATGCCCGTTGGTGATACGGTGTCAGCAGAAGTAGCACTACCTGGAGTTTTACTCACCTGATAGAGCAGTTCTTGAAAATCAGCCCGACTCTTTTTGAATCCACTGGTATTAACATTGGCCAGATTATTCGCGATGACATCAAGATTTGTTTGTTGGGAATCCATCCCTGTTGCTGCCGTCCACAATGCTCTGATCATAAGGTTTCTCCTAATACTTCCATAGTTTTTTCAAGTAAAATTTTATAGCGAGCCAATTTCGTCGGCTTTGGCATCAATGGTATAATAATTTTTCATCGCCTTTTGATAACTTTCAAATGCGCGAAGGCTGGTCATCATAATCACAGTTTCTTCCATCGATCTCACATTAGACCGCTCTAGAGTTCGCTGCATCACTTGAACATTATCACTCTGACGAACACCAGTATCATTACCACTATAAATAAATTGGCCTTGCCCTCGTTTTTCCAGCAAGTTGATATCTGGATCAAAGACACCTATTTGCCCAACTTCTCCCTCTGCACCCAAAATAGACCCAGACTCATCAATACTGATAGGTCCTTCTGGCAGATTAATTGGATTACCATTTTCACTCAGAACAACAGCACCGTTACGCGTGACCATTCTTCCATCGGCAGAGCGATCAAAATTACCCAACCGAGTATAGTAAAGTAGTCCGTCACGATTAACTTTAAAAAAACCTTCACCATTAATTGCAACATCAAGATCATTACTCGTTGGCTCCATAACACCCTCAGTGAAATCTGTTACGGTTTCAGGAACATAGGCGTAATTCATACCATTACTTTGTTCTGTTTGAGTTGCGGCATCAAGAACAGAAGCAAAATGTAGTCGATCTTTTTTATAGCCCGCAGTATTGACGTTACTCAAATTATTCGAGACGACCTCTACTGCCTGCATTTTTGCAATAGCGCCACTAAGTGCCGCATAGATTCCTGAACTCATAATGAACTCCTTCGTTACATAGCATTTCGACCAAAGGAGTAAGAATCTTTAGGATTGAACAAATTATTTAGCAGATATTAGAAATATAATAGGGAGTTAAAATGTAAGAATAGCTCTAATTATGCCGAGGTGCTAAACGGGAGAGTGAAACAAGCTGATTTGCTTCGGGGAGGGAAATATTGAGAACTTCAGCAATCTGATCGACAGACATACCTTGATCAGCGAGTGAAGCGACATGACGATATTTGTCAGGTGCATTACCTAGTGAGGCGGGAGCCTGGAGTCTACTTTTAAGCTCAGCGTGATTTAAATCATGTTCAAAGCGTGGCGGAGACTGTGCCGCAAGTGTTGGCAAGTCTTCCAAATGGGTAATTCGTTGCAATGCGTTGAGCAATTGGCGGTCAGACTCTTCACGCCGCTGACGTTCATAGCGGAGTTGATATTGAACCCGCAATAAAGCGAGAGCAAACATGCCGATCAGTACCGATACGATCAATAACTCAAGTTGGGCAAAACTAAATAATTTATCGATCCAACTATGTAGGGTATCTTTCATCGCTGGCCTCGTATTAACGTCGGATATCTAGTTTTACTTTTAACTTAACCAAAGCCTGACTGTGCAATTGTGAAATTCGCCCTTCAGTAAGGTCAAGTACATCAGCAATCTCTTTTTGGGTCAACTCTTCGTAATAATACAAAGAGATCACCAACCGCTCTTTTTCGGTTAGCTTGTCAAGTTGACGGGCAAGCTCTTGCGCTACCTCGCTCTGCTCAATTTTCTGATGGACGTTAGGACTGTCATCGGTAAGCATATCCATAAAGTTACGCCCATCATCCCATTCATCCAATGTTTCATTGAGACTAACGCAGCCTAAATGACACACTTGATTTAACATGTGACGATAACTATCAATATCCATATCAAGATCAGCGGCAACTTCGGATTCATCAGGGGTTCTACCAAGACGATGCTCCATCGCCGCAATGGTTTTACCGATCCGACTTTGCTTTTCACGTAAAGAACGAGAGAACCAGTCCATCTTACGCATCTCATCGTAAATTGCACCACGGATTCGACGCTCGGCAAAGGTTTTAAACAAAACACCACGTGCAGAATCGTAACGTGTTGCAGCGTCCATTAAGCCCATCATGGCTGCACTCGTCATATCATCTTTGGTGACAAAGGCAGGCACCTGAGCGCGCATCCGTTCGACAACAAGACGCACCAATGGCATATGGACTTTGACTAATTCATTTTTATCATTACCCGTCGACGGGTGAAAGCTGTAGGTCGGGCTTGTCATTAGGTGCCACTTCCTAGGGAAAGTAACCGTTGCCAAAAAAACTGCAAAGAACCTTTAGGTTGCGCATCGCCAGGCTGAGACATTAAGTTATTGGCCAAGGCCTCAAATGCTAGGCTGACCTTATGGCCAGGATACATTTCAACCATCACTTTTTGCCGCCGCACTGATTCATACATTTTGCGGTCGAAGGGAATACCGCCTACAAAATCGATGGAGATATCAAGATAGCGATTAGAAACCATCGTCAGTTTACGATACACATCTAATGCTTCATCTGAATGGCGAACTGAATTGACAATCAGATTGAAGCGTTTTTCGTGATATTTTGAGGAAAGCAACTTCATTAAAGCATAGGCATCAGTAATCGCCGTTGGCTCTGGCGTTGTAACCACTAAAATATCCTGAGCGGCTTGATTAAAATAGGTCACATTTTCCGAGATTCCCGCTTCAGTGTCGATCAATACTACATCGTAATCGCCTGGGAGTGTTTCCAAATCATCAAGAAAACGAATTTTATGATTAGCATCTAAGTGTGTAAATTGTTGAACGCCAGACCCGGCGGGCAAGATTTGTATCCCAGCTGGACCATCAACAAGAATTGACACCAAGCTTTGCTGACCTGAAAAATAATGATTTAAATTATATCGAGGCGCTAAGCCAAATACAACATCGATATTCGCTAAACCAAGGTCAGCATCAATAATCAGGACTTTCTTACCCATTTTACCTAGTGCAACAGCGATATTTGAGACAACGGCTGTTTTGCCAACACCACCTTTACCACTGGTTATCGACAATACACGTGCCGTCTTGTTACCCCCTGCATTCATTTGCGGAGTGTCATTCAAGCGATCACTAAGTGAACGGAGCGTATCTGCCTGATCGGAATGTTCGTTCGCTTCCATCATTACGTTACCCTTCACTGTTCTCTAAAATCAGTGCACTAATGCCTTCAGCATCAGCTTGCACAAGATCTTCGGGAACTTTTTGGCCGTTAGCCAAATAAGATAAGGGGCAATTGTTCCTCAAATGAATATTGAGTAACACGCCCAAACTTTCACACTCATCAAGCTTGGTCATGAGCAAACTTTTCGGTGACAACGCACTAAATCGGCTATACGTTTCGTAGAGGTCACGCTCGCGAGTTGTGGCTGAAAGAACAAGGTGCGGTTCAATTTCTGGATCAACATCAAGAAAATTTTGTAGTTCGTTTAAGCTAACATCATCTTTAGGGCTTCGGCCCGCAGTATCAATCAATATGAGATCTTTATTACTATGGCGGGCGAGGACATCACGCAGCTGATCGGCACTCATCACCACCTCAACTGGTAAATTCATAATCTCGCCATATACTTTTAATTGCTCAACAGCAGCAATACGGTACGTATCAATGGTAACCATAGCCACCCGCTTACCACCTGCAAGGAGAAATGCAGCGGCCAGCTTAGCAATTGTCGTTGTTTTTCCCACACCCGTTGGCCCGATTAATGCCAGACGTTTTTGCTCACCACATTGCGGTAAAATAGATCCTGTTGTTTGAACTAACTCAGCAATGGTTTTAGAGAAAAAAGCATTGAGCACCGCTGGGTCGGTAATTTGTCGTGTCGACAACTGACTCACAGCATAGTGGGCAATAGTTTGAGCTGCTTCAGCTTCAATGCCGAGATGTGTTAACGCTTCGAGAACAATTTGATTCGAATCGAGAGACTTCCTACCTTGCAAATTGGCGGCAGGGTAAAAAATCGGCTGAGCTTTAGTTTGTGTTGCTTTCTCAATCTGTTCAGGCAATTCTTTAACTAAATTCTTTATCAAATCACGTAGCTCACCAACCTCAGATTGGATCTCATTTAATCGAGGTTGCTCGGGCTGCCAGGAATGCATATTTCGTGCATATGGGTTAGGACGTGGATCAATTGCTTTATTTTGTTCTTGCTGCCAAATTTCTTGGTAACTAATGTGATCTTCAGGGTTCTCATCATACACACGTTTTTCAAGTTGCCTAGAAAGAGCTGTGCTTAGTCGGGATGAATTATCATCGACCATTTTTTCATTGTGGCCACTCTGTGCTTCCCCAGCAGGGTCGATTGCCGCGGTCACCTCAAGAACAGGTTTACCAAACAGCCCCATTCCACCCTTGCGAACAGTGCGCGACGACAAAATTAAAGCATCAGGCCCAAGAGCCTCTTTAATTTGGCGTAACGCTGAGTCCATATTGTCTGATTCGAAAACCCTAACTTGCATTTAACCTCACGGTACTTAGAGACCTCACTTTTAAATGGGATGCAATCTCATTATGAGAAATTATCACCAAGCTTGGCAGGTATCTTTCAGTCAGTTTTTTGACATGTGGTCGGATTGTTGGCGAACATAATAGTATCGGTGTCATGCCACCACCAAACTGTTGAATCTCGCCACCAATGGCATCAAGAACGGATTGCGCCTGCCGTGGATCAAGGGCTAAATACTGTCCCCCCTGCTCCATCTTTTGCAAAGACTGATGGATTAACTCTTCAATCTGTCGCTCTAGAGTCATCACGGGTAAAACATCGTCGTCTTGCGCGTACTTACTGCTAATTTGCCGAGATAATGCACTGCGAATATGCTCTGTCAACATATCAGGATCTGACACTGCCTGAGCATAATCAGCCATTGTTTCTAAAATCGTCCGCAGATCGCGAATGGAGACCTCTTCACGCAGTAAATTTTGCAGCACCCGCATGATTAAACCAAGACTCAACATGTCAGGGATAAGATCATCAACCAGCTTCGGATAACTCTTCTTTAAGTTATCTAGCAAGTTCTGTACCTCTTGTCGGCCGAGGAACTCATGTGAATAACGCTTAATGATTTCACTGATATGGGTCGCCATAACCGTTGTGCAATCGACAACGGTGTAACCGGCAATTTGAGCACGCTCTTTTTTGTCCTCAGAGATCCATATTGCAGGCAAACCAAAAGCGGGTTCTTCAGTCGCAACCCCCTTAATCGTTTCAGTCGCAACTCCAGGATTCATGGCCATATAATGTCCGGGTAACATCTCAGCACCAGCAACCTTGACACCTTTAAGCATAAATCGATATTCATTCGGTTTTAACTGTAGGTTGTCTTTAATATGGACAGGGGGAACAATAAATCCGGAATCAAGGGCAAATTGCTTGCGGATCGAACGAATACGAGTTAACAATTCACCATCTTGTCCTGCATCAACGAATGGAATTAAGCCATAGCCAACTTCAAGTTCCAGTAGGTCAACGTTGAGCATCTCATCGTAGTTTTCCTCTTCATTGAGAGCAGAACCTGAACCTGGCAGTGCCTCAGGAGCAGCATTTTCAGCGGCTAGCTTAATATCAGCCGCAGTTTTTTGCATCGTGTATGCAGCAAAGCCTAAGATCGCTGACAGGGTAACAAATGGGATAAATGGCATCCCAGGAATAACCGCAAAGGCAAGCATAATTGCCGAAACAACCCAAACCGCCTGCGGATATTTAACAAATTGCGCTTTAAGGTCGCTACCGAAATCGCCTGTTCCTGTGGTACGGGTGACCAACAAACCTGCTGCTGTTGAGATAATCAATGCTGGAATTTGCCCAACCAGACCATCACCAACGGTAAGAATGGTATAGTTTTGCGCGGCCTCGAATGCCGGCATCCCTTTTTGCACAACCCCAATAATAAACCCAGCACCAATATTGATTAAAGTGATGATAATTCCGGCAATAGCATCACCTCTGACAAACTTACTGGCACCATCCATCGCTCCGTAAAAATCAGCTTCATTAGCAATTTCGGCACGGCGCGTTTTTGCTTGCTCGTCGTTAATCAATCCCGCATTCAAGTCGGCATCAATTGCCATCTGTTTACCCGGCATAGCATCGAGAGTAAATCGTGCGGCAACTTCAGCCACGCGCCCTGCACCCTTGGTGATAACCATAAAGTTGATCAAAACCAAAATAACAAAGATAACTATACCAACAACGTAATTACCTCCGACAACAAATTGTCCGAAGGCCATAATCACCGAACCAGCGGCACCTGGACCTTCTTCACCGTGCAACAAAATCAATCGTGTCGATGCGACATTAAGAGAAAGTCGAAAGAGTGTTGTTGAAAGTAACACTGCGGGAAAAACCGCAAATTCCATCGATTTTGAAGTATATAAACTGATGATTAAAATCAGCATTGATATGGTGATATTTAACGAAAGAAAGATGTCGAGCAACACGGGTGGCAGAGGAAGAATCATCAGCATGAGAACTGTGACCAAACCGAGCGAGACCACAATATCGCTGCGCACTAATAGTTGATACCATCTATTTTGAGTGAGTGCTTCAAACATAAATTATCGACGTCGTTTCAGGCTATAGACATATGCAAGGATTTCAGCAACTGCTTTAAACATTTGCTCAGGGACCACTGCTCCAATATCAACTTTGTATAAGGCACGTGCCACGGTGACATTTTCAACCAATGGCACATTGTTTTCACGTGCAATTTCACGAATTTTCATAGCAAGATTATCGGCGCCTTTAGCAACGACTATCGGTGCGTCTGTTTTCCCTTGCTCATAATGTATCGCAATGGAAAGGTGCGTTGGGTTGGTGATAACGACATCAGCTTTTGGCACTTCAGACATCATTCGATTACGGGCCATCTCCTGCTGTAAAGAACGAACACGAGCTTTGAGCTGTGGATCGCCCTCACTCTCTTTATACTCCTCTTTTTGCTCCTGCTTGGTCATTTTCATTTTCTCCTCCATCTCCCAACGGACAAAAATAAAATCGATTAAAGCCAGCAACAGCATGATCCCACAACTTTTAGCTAATACAATTAAAGCAACACGACCCACATACCTGAGAGTTTCAATTGTATCCATTTGAACGAGATATAACGCATTTTCAAATTCATTAAAAACCGTCCTATATGCCACATAGCCAACCAAAATAACTTTAGCCAGCGATTTAATTAATTCAACGAACGATTTTTTAGAAATAAAACGAGCTGCACCCTTTATGGGGTCTAATTTGGAAAAATCAGGCATCAGCGGCTGAGTTGTAAACAACCAACCAATTTGAAAAAAACTGGCACAGAAACCAATCACCAAAACCATTAGAAAGAGCGGCGCAAGCAGCAAGGCTCCATGTCTAAGGACAAAACCAAAGATATGAACAATAGACTGCGGTGTCACCTCATACTGTCCCGCCTGAGCCCAAATATGCTGGACCATCCACGAAAGCTTACTCCAAAACATCGGACCATAAAAATACCAGAGCAAGATAGATACCGCCATCAATGCAGCAGTATTGATCTCTTTACTTTGAGCAACTTGACCTTTTTTGCGAAAATCATCACGGCGTTTGCTGCTGGCTTCCTCTGTCCGTTCTGAACCTGACTCCTCAGCCATTTAATCGCCTCTCAACATCAATAAAAGATGCTCAAAACGATCAGGTAACATTGAAAATTCTTGGCTCAAGAGTGCCACGACTAAATTCATTGTAAGTCCGAGGATCACAAAGGCCAAACCAATATTAATTGGAAACGACAACATAAATGCATTGAGCTGGGGAAACACCCTAGATAAAATTCCTAGAACGAGTCCCGACAACAATAAAACAGCTAAAATCGGAGCACTAAATCGGATAGCTAGCACAAACATACTGCTAGTCAATTCCATTACAAATGGTACAGCACCTGTCGAAAAGTCCAACAACCCAGGTGGCAACAAATAATAGGAATCAACCATAACCCGAATAAAGATATGATGCACATCTAGTGCCAAGAAAATAAGAATGGCAAAAACATTTTGAAATTGTGACAACAGGGAGACTTGACGTTGGTTCTGCGGGTCGTAAACATTGGCGGCAGCAAAACCCATTTGATAGCCAACAATTGTTCCACCAAATTCAACGGCAGTGAAGATAAGGCGAGCGATAAAGCCCATCATGATCCCCAACAGAGCTTCATTCGCGACTAACAAACCAAGAGAAACAGGGGTGAAATTCGATTGCGGCAACGTTGACTCAACCGCAGGTAAGATTAAAACGGTAAGCATCAATGCAAGAATTGTTTTGGCACGTGCCGGGACTTGAAAGCTACCAAATATCGGCATACTCCCCAAAATAGCTGCAACACGGGCAAGACAAATCAGTGCAAGTTGTATTTTATCGACCGGAACTAATAGTAGCTCCATGAGTCTTAGCCCCCGACAAGTGAAATGCCCTGAAATATATTTTGGGTAAAAGCAAGCATGATGCGGATAATCCATGGAGCAAACAGAATCAGTGCGGTTAGAACGGCAACAATTTTGGGGATGAAAGTCATGGTTTGCTCATTGATTTGTGTTGCGGCTTGAAAAATACTAACCAGCAACCCAACTATGAGCCCCGACAGCAACATGGGAGAAGAGATCAACAAGACTGTTTTAACGGCATTGCGACCGAGATCGATAACAAATTCAGGCGACATCATTGACCTCCAGCATTAAGAGAAACTCTTTACTAGTGCCCCAACAACAAGGCCCCAACCATCGACTAAAACAAACAATAACAACTTAAAAGGAAGAGAGATAATAGGTGGCGGTAACATCATCATCCCCATGGACATCAATACCGAAGCAACAATCATATCAATCACTAGAAACGGAATATAGATCATGAAGCCTATTTGGAAAGCACGATTCAATTCTGACAACATAAATGCAGGGATCAATGCCGTTGTGGAAACTTCCTGCTGACTTGTCGGCTGATCTTGACCTGATACATCAATAAGAAGGGCTAAATCTTCTTCTCTTGTTTGCGAAAACATGAACTGGCGAATCGGATCAATTGCGAGCTCTAAGGCAACCTGTTGATTGATTTTTCCTGCTAAATAAGGCTGAACAGCTTGTTCATTCACCACAGTATAAACCGGTGACATAATAAAAAAGGTAAGAAACATTGCCAAACCAACGATGACTTGATTCGGTGGCATCTGTTGCGTACCCATCGCTTGACGGACAAAGGACAAGACAACGACAACGCGAACAAATGCTGTCGTCATCAATAAAATAGCCGGAGCTGCGGACAAAACAGTGAGCACCAGCAAAATCTGAACAGCGCTAGAAACTTCGCTAGGTGTCGTTGCGTTCTCAACACCTAAACTAATTGTCGGCAGATCAATAGCGAGCGCCGATAAGGGGTAGCTCAACAGTATTGCGGCAAGGATCACTCGAACGGACAGTCGCAACGTCATTCCCCCCCCGAAATATCTGATCGGGACGGTGGAGCAGGCTCTTCATTTAAAACTTGCTCAAAGGCAGATGGCGTCCCCTTATCAAGGGGCCACTGCGCTAAGGTTTCCATTCGATCATTTGTGCCAGACAGAAGCAACTTTGATCCGTTAACCTCGACAAGGTAAAGGGCCTTCTTGGGTGCTAAATAGCGCACTTCGATCAGATTTATTTCACGGTTCTGACCTGATGGAAACCAACGTCCACTTTTTTTCAAAAGAGCATATATTAACAGAACAAGACCTAAAACAAGAGTAAGAGCACCCATCACCTTCAGGCTCATCGGAACGAGTTCTGTTTCTACTGAATCGAGAGCATAAGCTGTCGTAGGCAGAAGTATTAAAGATAAAAGCAATGCTCTCATCATAATAGTTATGCCAAATTCTCTATACGCTCAGCAGGACTAACAACGTCAGTGAGACGCAAACCTAGCTTATCGTTTACCAGCACAACTTCACCGCGAGCAATTAATCGCGAATTGACATAGACATCCAAGGGATCACTGGCCCCCTTACTTAATTCAATGACATAACCTTCATCCATCATAAGTAAGTCACGCACCATCATCTTGGTCCGACCGACCTCAATCGATACGTCGAGAGGAATGTCTAGCAATAATTCAAGATTTTTCAATCCTTCTTGAAGCTCGTCAGCAGCCTGTTCGGAATGCGACACAGGTGAGGTACTTTCCGTCTCTCCCATACAAACTATCTCCTTTTACTCACTTTATCTATAATACGAAGGGCTTTTTTCCCGTCTCGTAAACCAATTAATCCTGAGAACTTCGAATGACCTTCAACTTGCAACGTAACAGGACTGTCAGGCGAACATCCCAAAGGCAAAATATCACCAACGCGCAGATCAAGGATATCTCGCACGTCGAGTTGTATCTGAGCTAATTGAGCAGAGACAGCAACATCCATTTCTTGTACTTCATCGGCGAAATACCCTCCCCATTGGCTACCGGAGCTAGTCGCACCGAGTTCACTTTTAAGTTTTTCACGGATCGGATCCAAGGAGGAATAAGGGATTGCCAAACGCATCAAACCAACAGTGTCATCAATTTTAACCTTAAACGATGCAACCATCATCTCTGTATCGCCAGGAACAATGGTTACTAAGCGCGGATTAGACTCAACCCGAACAAGTTCAGAAGCTAAAGCCTCAATCGACGAAAAGGCCTTGTTAAGCTCTCGACAACCTTCAGAAACAACCTCTTTAACTATATTGATTTCAATAGAAGTCATGCCACGATTAGGCGTAACAACTCCCTGATCAGCGCCACCACCGCCTAACATGATTTCAACTTTAGCAAAGGCAATGTTAGCATCAAAAATAAGAAGCCCATTTTTTTTCAATGGATCAAGGGTTATTATTCCATACAGTTGATGGTTACTACATTCATTAATAAGCGATTCGTACTCCATTGAACCGATATTTTCACGTAAAATACTTACCGCCCGCTGTAGACGGCTAGAGAGTGAAAATGACATATTGCGCGAAAACGCATCGAGTAAAATATCAAAATTAGCTAATCGGATCCCAGATTGGCCCCTGTTTTGCACCAAGCTAAACCCTGAAACAGCATGTACCTTTTCACCATAGTCTTCGTCAGGCGCAAGTTCAGAATCTAACGATCCATCTTTGACCGCAGAGAGTAGTTCAGCTATTTCTTCTTTGGAGAGTATTCGCTCCAAATGGCCCTCCCCTTATTGCACGACGAATTCGGTAAAATAGATCCCTTTGACTTTTCCTTTTTTCAGCAATTTATTCAAACGTACAATAATCTCCGCACGTAATTGAAGTTTACCCTGTAAATCACTTAGCTCGGCAAACGATTTATTGCCAACAAGGAGCAAAACCGAATCACGAATCTGAGGCATTCTCTCATTGACTTCAATAACAGTTTCTTCGTTTTCAAGTTCCAGAGTGATCGCAGCCTTAAGGTAACGTGTTTCATTTTTATCGAGGATATTAATGATGAAGTCAGTTACATCGACCATTGGCCCAACACCTTCAACCTTCTCAGTTTCTTCAACCTCTGCAGCAACAGGAGCAGACTGAGCCGACTTTGACCCCAGCAAATAAGCTGCAACACCAACAGCGATCAACATTACAACAACTCCTACAATGACAATAAGCATCATTTTACTCTTGCCACCACCTGATCCTTTATCTTCCTCTTCGGCCATATCTGGCTATCTCCTGCGAAAACAATTTAATGGTAAATTATTAAAAAAAAGGATGAAATCCAATTTTAAAATGGTAGTTGTTCATTGGCATCAATCAAATACGGCAGCTCTTCACGATAATTACCCAAACTCTCTAGAACAAACTCAACCCTGCGATTTTTAGAACGATTTTCAGGGGTATCATTATCAACAAGGGGATGTTCAGAGCCATAA
The DNA here is from genome assembly GCF_055389415.1 of Desulfuromonas svalbardensis. Taxonomy (NCBI): domain Bacteria; kingdom Pseudomonadati; phylum Thermodesulfobacteriota; class Desulfuromonadia; order Desulfuromonadales; family Desulfuromonadaceae; genus Desulfuromonas; species Desulfuromonas svalbardensis. The sequence goes on from NZ_AP042416.1 coordinate 48,967, forward strand.
CCAACAGCTGACATCCGATCAAGAGGAAAAAGATCGGCCGTTTGAAAATACTTTAGTACTGAAACGGAGCGCGCCACAGAAAGGTCCCAATTGCTTATATCAGCACGACTATAGGGAATATCATCCGTATGCCCCTCCACTCGAAGCTGTAACGGCAAGGGGCGAATCAAACCAGCAATCTTTGCCAAAACTGGAAAAGCTGATGGTTTCAATTGTGAGGTGCCAGGTGAAAAGAGTATCGAATCATTAATGCGCAGAATAACCGCGCCACGATCTTTAACGAGCTTAATTGATGGATCAAGGCGTAAACGATTCATCTGTGTCATGATTCGAGAATAGAGCCGTTGTACTAAATCATCATGTACAGGGGCAATTTCAACCAGAGACGGTGGAGATATCTCCTTTTGGTCCTTGCCACCAAAAACACCAAAAGCTCCACGTAATGAACCTGCAGCCTGACTAAACTTAACTTGATCCATATTCGCCATTGACAACAAAAGAACAAAAAAAGTCAACAACAGTGTGACAAGGTCGCTATAGGTAACCATCCATGCGGGAGCGCCGGCAGCCTGTTTTTTTGGTTTTTTTTCCACGAAATCTCCAGCCAGCACAAATCAATATGGACAACAACCAACGCTATTTCTTATTAAAGTTACTTTCACGTAGAGCAGGTGCAACAAAGGCATGAAGACGTTGCTCCATGACACGAGGATTTTCACCCGCTAAGATGGAATTCATCCCTTCAGAAATTAATGTTTTACCCAAAACCTCACAAGAGGAACGATGCTTCAATTTACCCGACATCGGTGTAAACAAAATATTCGCTGCTACCGCACCATAAAAAGTGGTCAACAAAGCAACCGCCATTGCAGGACCGATAGACGCAGGATCATCCATGGTTTGCAGCATCTGCACCAAGCCGATAAGGGTACCAATCATTCCCATCGCAGGTGAGTACGCAGCCATCGTTGTAAAAATATCCGCGCCACTGTCATGACGTTCCATCACATATTCGATCTCACGTTCCATCATATCTCGTAGCGCCTCTGGCTCTTGGCCATCAACCGCCATCTGTAACCCCTTGAGAAAAAAAGGATCTTCAACTTGAGACATAACGGACTGCAACGACAAGATCCCCTCTTTTCGAGCTTTACCTGAAAACTCAATTAATTGGCCGATGATCTCACCAGAATCCTGTTCTTTATGGAAAAGCGTTTTTTTGGCTACAGATATCGCCCGAACAACTTCCTTAAAAGGATAATGTATGAGTGTGGAGCCAACGGTTCCGCCACCAACAATCATGAGTGACGCAGGATCGACAAAGAGTAAGATAGACCCACCGTTCATCATTGCGGCTAACACAAGACCAAAAGCAACGACAGCACCTAATATTGTAGAAATATCCATACAAAAGCCCTTAGAACATTAGAAATAGAACGTCAAGCAAAACACCTAAGCAAAACCAGCCAATTACCATTTTCTTAACCTGTCATTCTACACACTTCTGCCTTGTGAGGGAACTGCAAAAGTGGCTTAACCCCCAACCTTTATATTCTTAAACAATGAAACGCTTGTGTTTTAATAGAAAATGCCAAGAGATCTGAAAAGTGTCTCTTGGCATCTTTTAAACAATTTAGAAATTTGTCTAATATTATCTATTTGTGTAGCTAATGAAGTTGCTTATCGCTTCAAGTTAATTAATTCACCCAAAAGCTCATCGGTCGTTGTTATAATCTTTGAATTTGCCTGAAAACCACGTTGAGTTGTAATCATTTTCACAAATTCAGCAGCTAAGTCAACATTCGACATTTCAAGTGAATTGGTGAAGATTTGACCAACACCAGAACCAACCGTACCAACAATAGGGGTTCCTGAAAACTCTGTGGAGCCATACATATTATTACCTACTTTTGACAACCCAAGTGGATTTGCAAACTTAGCTAGTGCAATTTTAGCCAATTTACGGGGTTCGCCATTTGAATAGTTCCCAAGGATATTACCATCATTGTCAATCGTTAAGCTGACCAAGGTTCCCGTTCCATAACCATCTTGTGTTTGAGAAATAACATCTGACTCGCTCGAATACTGTGTCGCATTAAAGGTTAAATCGAACACCTGTGTCGACTCTGACTCGTTAAGCCAGGTTAATTTATTGTTAATTGTTGAGATATTAGGCGCGGAGGCCACCTCTTCAACATCAGTCGGTAACGAATAACCTGTTGCAGCATTACTAGATATATACAGATCGCCGGCAGCATCGTAAGCACGATCTGCCACTACTGAAGCTCCAGTAGCAATGGTAGAGTTGATATCTTTAACATTAACCAACCGACCACCAGTATCAAAAGAAAGAACGCTTCGGCCAACTTCGACCCAATCCGAAGCAGCCGCGTCCTTACTGGCCAGATTTGCAGTAGCAAACTCAAGGTCTGTAATTGCAGCATCACGATCCGCAACCGCAACATTATAGGCATCAACAACAAGTGGGTCTGCATTTGCAGTCGCCACATCAAGGTTGGCGGTATTATATGCCGCAGCCACAGTATCATACGCAGGAGCGTCCGCAACGGCTTGGGCATAGACCGAGCCGCGAGCAGTATCTAAATTGCCAAGCAAATCAGTATAAGCTGTCTCGGTTGTCAGCATCGAACCCGTGTAGTCATCCAAAGCATTTTGAGCCGTTGTCACAGCAGCCAGCAATACAACATAAGGTGCTGTCGTAGACGGAAGCACAGCTTCCATGTCACTATAAGCACTATCTCTTGTCGCAAGTAAATCAACATAGGCATTGGCGGTCAAATCCGTTTCAGCCGTTGCTAAATCGGTAGTAGCGGTTGCCGTTGCCGTTGTTGCCGCAGCCAATGCCACATCATCAGCGAGAATCTGCGCTGGAGACTCAAGTTCTGATTCCGCAACAACAGTATGTGATTCCCATTGCATAACACCAGACGGATTATCAGTGGGATCGAGCTTATTAAAATACGTGGTAACAAGATGCTCACTGCCTAGTGAATCAAAAATGCGAACTGACGAGGCATAATTACTCGCGGCAGCAGGATCGACAATAGTAAAAGGGGAGACCCCATCACCAGACAGGCCGAGATAAGGGTCATTTGCATTAAGGTTTGTCGCAAGGGTAATTTTTGCTGTTGGCTCTGCGGGAGAGAATGAGCGCGTAGAAATGGCGATGTCGGCAATATCGCCCATGGTTTCGCCATCTTCATTCAGAGCGTATCCCTGCACAGCAAACCCTTCGGGGTTAACAAGCGTACCGCCCTCATCGAAACGAAACGCCCCTGCTCGAGTATAGTTAACCGTCGCCTCCTCGGGACTACTAACCATAAAGAAGCCTGGACCCTCAATCGCTAGATCAGTATTTGATTCTGTTGATTCAAACGTTCCTTGACTGAAAACAGTATCAACCGTGGACATGCCTGTACCACGACCAACCTGTGATGCTCCACCTGAACCAGCAATTTCCGCAGAAAGTAAGTCAGCAAAAACGGTACGACTTGTTTTGAAACCAATGGTATTACTGTTAGCAATGTTGTTACCTAAAACAGTGAGAGCACTACCGTTTGCATTAAGGCCACTAACACCGCTGTACAATGAACTTTGAATTCCCATAATTTAATCTCCCTTTAAGATGTCATAAACAGATGACATTCAACGGGCCCCCTACACGAGGACCGGCCCGATTAAGCAATAATTGCGCTATCGATATTAGTAAAAACGTTTCCCTTGAGTTGCTCTTTATCTGCTACGGTAACTACCGTATTATCTTTAATACTGACAACCAGTGCCGCACTATCGAGTAAAACCAATGAATCACGGCTTCCCTTCTCATCGGCCATTCGTACGGCTTGGTTTAGTCTTCCAAGAGCGTTTTCACTCATTTCTATCCCGCGGGTTTGCATCCTCTGGGTAGCATGTTTTGAAAAACGAACCCCACCGCGATCAAGCTGATCGCCTAAAACTTGTTTGAACGATATGCCACTTTTTGCAGCAGCGGTACCCGTATCCTTTTTTAAAGCCGCAGGCTGAATCGGCTGAGGATGAATAAAAATTGAATTCGACACGTTATAAGCCTCGAACACTTTGAACATCGGAATAACGATAATCACCAGAATCCGTTACCAACGTTTCAGTGCCATCAGCCATATCGACACCTATTACGCGACTACGAATCAATGATTTCGCGGCGACAGTATCGTCACCATTAAACGCTGAGAGACCTAAAGTATAGTTACCATCGATGAGAGTATTACCGTTTCCATCCGTACCATCCCACTCAATAAAGTGAGTCCCTGCGTCCATATTTTCCAGTGGAAAGCTACCAACACTGTTACCCGCTGCGTCACGAATATAAAGGCTGCCACTATCAGCAGGCGCATCAAGGTCGTAACCAAGTTTAATTGGAGTTCCGTTAAACTTAAATTCTGATGATGCGGTCACCACCTCAGTACCAATCATCGAAAGCGCTGATAACCGTTGAACTTCGGCTGAGGTATTCCCCATACTTTCAAGATTGTCGTTCACGTTAAAAAGCTGCTCTAAAGAACTAAATTGAGCCAATTGAGCAGTAAATTCTGTTGCATCCGCTGGATTCATTGGATCTTGATTTTTTAACTGCTCCACCATCAGTGTCAAAAACTCATCCTTACCAAGTGCGTTAGCTCCACTTGAAAGAGACTTCGCTAAATCTGCACTCGTTTTGCTGCCTAGAACACTTGAGACTTCTGCCATAACGACCTCCTTTCCTTAAATGTGTATACTTATACTGCGACCATCGGTCCGCGACGCAACAGCATGGACCGCATCGTCAACATCATCACTATTATCATGAGATAAAAAATGATCCATCTGTTTGGTAGCGACGAATTCTCGCTGCTCTGGGGTCTGGTGATCACTACGTTCGCCAGAATCAACACTTACCTGAAAATCATCAACCGTTACACCCTGCTCTTGCAGGGCATCGCGTAAACGCGGGAAGTTGCGTTCTAGCACCTCTTGAACTTGCTGACTCTGAGCTTGTAAGTGAACCTTTAGTTGATCACCTTCCATCACCATACGTAACTGCAATTCACCAAGTTCCTCGGGGTGAAGTTTTACTGTAACGCTGCTACTATCTCCACGGGCATGAAGTGTTAAATGGTCAATCGTTTGCTGGACAACTCGGCTTTCTGGTAGGCTGGAACCATCTTTTAACGGGATATCAACTTCAGTTGCACGGGCTGTCCCAACTTCAGGTGGCCCTAGTTGTGATTGAGCTACACTGGTGACCGCTCCATCACCATTGTGACTTGATCCGAGATTCGCGGTAAAGGGTTCTCCCCCTCCTAGAGAATCAATAGTTGGCGATATAGAGGTGCCGCCTACAGGGGCACTAGGATTCAACGTCAGAGGAAGACCTTCACCTTCAGATGCTGTAACGGATGAATTCACCGATGGAACGACGGGTGATTCTAGGCTTTGCTGTTGCCGCAACGACTCTCCAACAACGGGTTTATTTAACAATGTCGCAAACCGTTGATCTGTTACCACTACACCACTACCACCACTGGTTCCCTTAGTGTTAGATTTTTCAGTACCGACACCCCGACTGGCACTCTTCGACAATGGCGTGATATTGAGTTGCTGTAACTGTAAGGATCCTCCGTCCCCAACGGATGCAGCAACTTGGACTGAGGTCGTTGCTTGAGCCTCAACAACTCGTGTTGTAGAAATAGCCTCTTGGGCTCCGAACGCTACTTTAGCCTTTACAACCTGCGGAGCAGAAGGGGCGATTATAGCCTCTTGGACCCCTAGAGCTACTTGAGCCTTTACAACCTGTGGAGCAGAAGGGGCGATTATAGCCTCTTGGACCCCTAACGCTACTTGAGCCTTTACAACCTGTGGAGCAGAAGGGGCGATAACAGCCTCTTGGGCTCCGAACGCTACTTGAGCCTTTACAACCTGTGGAGCAGAAGGGGCGATTATAGCCTCTTGGCCCCCTAGCGCTACTTGAGCCTTTACAACCTGTGGAGCAGAAGGGGCGATTATAGCCTCTTGGGCTCCGAACGCTACTTGAGCCTTTACAACCTGCGGAGCAGAAGGGGCGATTATAGCCTCTTGGGCCCCTAGAGCTACTTGAGCCTTTACAACCTGTGGAGCAGAAGGGGCGATTATAGCCTCTTGGACCCCTAACGCTACTTGAGCCTTTACAACCTGTGGAGCAGAAGGGGCGATAACAGCCTCTTGGGCTCCGAACGCTACTTGAGCCTTTACAACCTGTGGAGCAGAAGGGGCGATAACAGCCTCTTGGGCTCCGAACGCTACTTGAGCCTTTACAACCTGTGGAGCAGAAGGGGCGATTATAGCCTCTTGGCCCCCTAGCGCTACTTGAGCCTTTACAACCTGTGGAGCAGAAGGGGCGATAACAGCCTGTGACGTTAAATTTTCAACCGCTACTGCAACCTCGACCTCTGCACGAGAAAACTCCGAAGCACCAATGTCACCGCCGGCAGTTAACACCGGTTCTCTGACAACTGGCGCAGCAACCATTGGAATATTAGCAATCACTTCAGCGGTTGCAACAAACCCCTTTGCATCGCTCTGCGGTCCATTCGCCTGCCCTGTTGCGCGGGGCTCTACAACGACCTCTTGTTGCCCCTCTTGATTCTGAACAACCATGGCAGCTCCTGCAAGCTCATCGCCATTGTCTTCACGGCATGCTTGCTCCAACACCGGCGCAAAGCTGCCATCACTTTTTGCGTTACCAGAACGCGTAGCCCTTGGCGCAACAGCGTCATTGATCACTGCGGGCTGATTAATCATTGGCATTGCTTGCATCAAACCTACCTCCTTTCTTTTACCCTATTGTCCTTAAAACTTAATCTTCACGTAGTGTTGAATACGCTGTACTTAATTCTGCGGCTTCTTCGCCACCTATATTTGCAAGAACTTTTCCGGCACTTTTTGATTTCATACCACCAAGAATTCCAATTGCCAACTCACGTTCCAATGACCTTATAATTTGTGCAGCCCTAGCGGGATCAATCTTATTGTACATTTGGCTTAACTCTTGAACCTTAGCCAACTCAATGGCGTCTTTTTCTGCGAGCAAACCTTGAATCTCTTTCCTTAATCGCTGCAACTCGTCTAGTTTCTTATCGACTTCAACACGAAGGAGGTTTAGCTCATTTCGTTCCTTTTTTAATGCTTGAGCTTCCTCCTCATTTTTTTGTTTTTTTTCACGTAATTGGACAATCAAGCGACGCTCTTCAACAGTCTCAATATCGAGCTCTAAAGACTGCACCCCTTCATCCATTAGGAGACTATCCTCAGCAATACCTTGAGTTGTAACGAACGCAATCAGAGCTATCAAGAGCAAGAAGGCATACTTCATATTAAATTTCATCGGCCATCCTCTTTTCTAAACATAATTGCAACTTCATCAATCTGTGCCATCTCTTTGCGATGAAGTTCTTTTTTTACTTCTAGAAGTTTTTTCTCTTTTAGCTTTTCCATCAATTTTTTTTCTCGACTGGCGTCGCCTAATTTTTTCCGACACTCTAAAACCAACTCCCGTGCAATACCGAGCTGTTGATCTAAATCAATCAAAACTTGCCGCATGTGCTCAATCCTGTTTTCATACAGCATAAATTCATGACTTTGAATGCCAACAATCTGTCGCTCTTCATACTCACAACATAACTCTGCAAGCCCTGCCGTTTCAGCGGTTAACTTACAGATAGTTCCCTGTTCGTACTGTATTGCTTCAGCTAAAGCTTGACGAGCCTGATCCTCTAAACGTTGTCGATGCTCCAAAACCACTTGAAGTTTAAATGACTTCATCGCTCCCCTTCAAATAACTTGCAATTATATATGTTTTTAATGATGAATAAATTGAACGCACTGTTCTTTTCGGCGCATTGGAGTAAATCGTTAAGACATTCCGCAATTAAAAAAAAGCAGTTGATACGAAAAAAAGGGGGGGGGGAGAGATGACAGTGTGGGAACTTACATTATTTTCGATGTTCTGCGCGACGATCTAAAACCAGCCCTGTCATAGCCTCAGTTGTTCCTGCCAAAGTATCTCTTTCTTCCATCCCTTGGCATAAGAACTCATTAACTGCATCAATGCGTGAGATTGCGTAATCAATCTTAGGATTACTGCCCGCAACATAAGCACCAATATTAATCAAATCTTCTGCTTCTTTGTGAGTCGCTAAAATCTCGCGAATCTTGGCCGCACTTTCGGTATGATCAGGTTCAACAATATCGCGCATGACACGACTGGACGAATGGAGAATATCAATGCACGGGTAATGATTCTTTGCAGCAAGATCACGTGACAAAACAATATGACCATCAAGGATAGATCGAACCGAGTCAGCAATCGGCTCGTTCATATCATCACCTTCAACAAGAACCGTATAAAGCCCAGTAATACTCCCTTGTTTTTTAAAGCTACCTGCTCGTTCAAGTAATTTTGGCAGTGTTGCAAAAACAGATGGTGTATAGCCTTTTGTCGTCGGCGGTTCACCAATTGCCAACCCTACTTCACGCATCGCCATGGCAAAACGGGTAACAGAGTCCATCATCAACAGAACATTATGTCCTTGTTGACAAAAATATTCTGCTAATGTGGTCGCAACAAAAGCACCGCGCATTCGCAACAATGGAGATTGATCAGAGGTTGCGACAAGAACAACCGAGCGAGCGAGACCTTCTTCACCTAGATCACGCTCAATAAATTCACGCACCTCACGTCCACGCTCACCAATTAATGCGATAACGTTGATATCTGAACGTGAATGCTTGGCCATCGTGCCAAGAAGAACACTTTTACCAACACCTGAGCCCGCCATGATCCCCAGGCGTTGGCCCTGACCACAGGTTAGCAAACCATTAATGGCGCGTACCCCTAAGTCGAGCGGTTGGCAAATCTTGCTTCGCTCCATCGGCCCAGGTGGCAAAGCATAAACGGGCATCTCTTTTTCAAAAACTGGTTGCGGTAATCCATCAATTGGGTTGCCCATTGCATCAACAACTCGGCCGAGTAACGCATCACCAACACCCATCGTTGCACTACTACGTATGACACGAATAAGGCTACCAGGACCTAGCCCTCGAAGCTCACCCAATGGCATCAATAGCGCTAAACCGTCTCTAAATCCAACAACTTCAGCCAAGACTGGGCCAGATTGAGACAATGGTGTGATTTCACACAGGGTACCAACGGAAGCGGCAGGACAATAGCCCTCAACAACCAAACCAACAATCTTAGTGACCTTACCCCAGACCTTAACAGTGTTACAGGATCGAACTAGACCTTCGAGGTTTGACATCACTCCCCCTTGATCGCCTCATGGAGGCACGTCGATATCGCTTCCATTTGAGCCTCTAGGGTTGCATCAACTCGACCTAACGGTGACTCAAGTATACACCCTCCACGAATAATCGTCTGATCTGGTACAAACTCAATATTACTTAAACCACTTAAGCTAGCGATGAATAAGGGCTTATGTTCATTGACAACCTGAAGGTCTTCAGGATTGACCCTAATGTGGAACTCCTCGGCACTCACAGCCAAAAGTATCGCCTGCTTAACGGTTCGAGTTACGACTTCAGTATCAATTTCAATATTAGCTTGAACCACGCGCTCAGCAATGGCAAGGACGAGTCTCAGCATATCGGACTGACTACGTTCTAGCATTTTTTCTTTTAATTTAGATATTTCATCACAGGCTGAAGCGAAGGATTGAGTCACATCAGAGAAAGTTTTCTCTGCTTCAGCAACCCCACTCAGTTTACCCTCCTCAAATTTAGCGTCAAGCTCTAGGAGGTGTTGCTGTTTCAATTCATCAATTTCAACAGCAATAGATTCATTCGAGGAAGTTGCAGACTCAACAATAGATTGTTCAATGAGGTTCGAATCCAAAACGACAAAACTACCCGATTTGGCCTGTGTGACAGTACCAAGTTCAGTCATCGTCACACGACGATAAGCAAGTTCGTCAGCATTTCGAATAATTTTAGACAAGCTCATCACCTGCACCACGTCCTGGAATAACGATCTGCCCCTCTTCTTCAAGTTTCAGTGCCAACTTGACGATAGTTTGCTGCATCGCTTCAACATCGGACAATCGTACTGGCCCCATCGCTTCGAGGTCTTCTTTTATCATCTCGGCAGCTCGATTTGAGATATTGCCGAAAATCAAATTCTTAAGATCGTCAGGTGCCGTTTTCAATGATAGCGTTAGGGTATCGTTGTTGATTTCACGTAGAATCATCTGCATCGCGCGGCCATCAATGTTAACCAGGTCGCTAAAGGTAAACATCTTCTTGCGAATGGATTCAGCAAGCTCAGGATCTACGGACTCAATGCTATCGACAATCATCCGATCAGAACCTTTTTCGACACGACCGAGGATATCCACAACTTTATCCACACCGCCAACGTCCTGTTGCTCTTTTTTGCTAACGCCTCCAATTTCACGGCGCAATGCTTCCTCTATTTGAGCAATGACTTCTGGCATAACTTTATCGATTTTTGCAATGCGATACATCACATCGCCAGCGACCTCATCGGATAAAAACTTTAATACCTTACCCGTATGCTCTGAGCGTTGTGTCGACAAAATCAAAGCCAAAGTCTGCGGGTGTTCATTTTCCAGAAGACTCGCAACCATTCGTGGCTGCATGGTTGCAATGGTTTCAAGCGGCCTAGTTTCATTGCCACTCATGATCTCTTGCAATAATATTTCTGACTTTTCGCCACCAGTTCCTGTGATGGCATTACGAACGAACTCTTCACTTTTAATATACATCCCAGGGTTTCTCTTTTGATCATTTTGGAATTCAGCCATAATATCATTGGCAAGTTCAGACGGGATGTGTTCAACGGTCATCATGATCCGCGTTAGGGTACGGACTTCTTCATCACTTAATTCAGCGAACACAGCAGAGGTTGCAGCCTCACCGAGACACAGCAACAACACTGCAGCCTTCTCGTGACCCGACATTCTATTTAATTGCATTACTTCCACGCAAATACTCCTACATCAAACCGTTACTTTTCATCCGTCATCCAAGTCCGAATCACTTGTGAAGGTGAATTTTCAGCCTTTAAAATATTTTGTCTCATTTGTTCTGTTGGATCGAGCTGCACAGGAGCACTTTTCCCTGATGCCATTTCAGCCTCAAGCTCCTTAACAGTTTTAAAATGTTGCACTGTTGATTCAGATTGCAATGTTTTCAAAGTTGGCCGCACCATCATAAAATAGAAGAACAACGCTCCTAATGTTCCCGCAGCATACTTAACCAGAGGTAAATATGAATAAATATTGTCACTCATTGAGGGCTCAACTACGACAGGTTTTGTATAAAATTCATCGGCAAAGGGCATCGATACGACATTAAGTTGATCGCCTCGCGAAACATCAATACCCAAAGCACTTTGCACCATCTTCTCAATCGTCCGCAGTTCTTGTTCTGAACGAGGCTGCAATTTCGTCTCACCTTCTTCACCATCTGCCACTTCAGAGACAACATCGGAAACAAGAACAGATACTGAAAGATGCTGAATACTTCCAACAGAGGCAACGGTGCGATTAACAACTTTGCTAATTTCATAATTTGTCGTTTCAGCATTGTTGCTACTGCCACTTGAGCCTCCGCCACCAACGGCATTACCACCTTCGAGGTTTGATTGCACACCTGGGACACCGCCAACGGAACTACCACTAGAATCTTTTTGTTCTTGAATTTGCTCACTTCTTGGCACTGCACTTTTTGGATCATATAACTCCTCCAACTTTTCAACTTGTGAAAAATCAAGGACTGCGGTGACTTTGACCAAGGAATTAGAGATGCCAAGTGCCCGATCGAGCATCTCCTGAGCACGACTTTCCATTTGTCGCTCGACAGCTTGTTGGTACTCGAGCATTCCAGGTGTCATGGGTCCACTTAACCCCTGCTCTGCTCGCTTAGACAGAACTTTACCAGAGGAGTTGACAACCGTTACGTATTCAGGTTCTAGGCCTTCAACGCTTCCAGCAACAAGATTTACAATCCCCTGCACCTGTGAATCTCTTAAATTTGTCCCAGCCACCATTTTAACAATTACAGATGCTGTAACAGCCTGTTGCTGACTCTTAAATAATCTCTTTTGCGGTAAAGCAAGATGAACCCGTGCCGCAGCAACAGGTGACAGTGATGCAATCGTACGAGAAAGTTCCCCCTGCATCGCCCGCAAATAATTTACCTTTTGTACAAAATCAGTAATTCCAAGACTCTGTTTATCGAAGATTTCAAAACCGACACCACCACCTTGAGGAAGGCCTGACCCGGCAAGCTCTAGGCGTGTTTCATACACCTTATCAGCGGGGACATAGATGCTACTGCCGCCGCCTTCTATTTCATAAGGGATCTTTTTATCTTTTAACCAGACAACGATTGATGAAGCATCGCCCTGAGGCAAATTTGCAAACAACAACTGGTAATCAGACTGTCGTGCCTGCAAAATAATCAGTGCAAACAAGGTCAACGAAAAAAGGGCTACCGCTGCAAGACTGATTTTTCGCGACAGCGGCCAACCACTCAATACGGCAAAAATATTTCCTTTATCTAACTCAGCCATGGCTCCCCTTATCCCCGCCTGTACACACTATAACTTGCTCTAATCACAACAAAGCCAACCGAACACACATCACACCTGCATTCGAATGATTTCTTGGTATGCATCAACAACTTTATTTCTCATCTGAACTAACATTCGCATTGAGATATCCGCTTCTTCCATTGCCAACATCACCTCATGGAGGTTATCAGAACGCCCTGTGCTCAAGTCTGTAGCGGCTTGATCGGCGTTAAGTTGAGCTTCATTCGTTTCTGAAATGGCCTGCGTCAACATGTCACCAAAGGTAGTTTCCGTTTGAGACTGTGGTTGACCTAACGATGGCATCATTGATTTCAGATGACTATCTATTGAAATATCAGACATAGACTACCCCTTTCTACTTCCCAATTTCCAGCGCTTTTAATGCCATCCGCTTGGCTGATTTAATGGTGGTAATATTTGCTTCATAGGCGCGCGTTGCCATCATCATATCGGTGGTTTCTTTTAGAATATCGATATCAGGCATCGCTACGTAGCCTCGATCATCAGCATCTGGATGTTGTGGATCGTAAACCAACTTTGGATCTCGCTGATCGACAGCAATCCGACCGACCCTCACTCCATTGATCGCTTTATTGGAGCGACTTGACAAGTGGTCAGCAAATGACATTTGTTGAGTCTCGAACACCACCATTTTACGTCGATACGGTCCACCCTCAGGGGTGCGTGTTGTTTCAGCATTTGCCATATTTGAACTAATCGTATCAAGCCGCGTTCGCTGGGCCTGTAGGGCCGAAGCACTAATATTCAATGACGTGAAAATTCCCATCTACATGCCCCCCTTAATTGCCTTGAACAACGTATTTTATAATACTCATCTTCTTACTTAGAAGCTGAGCCGAAGCCTCATACATGATTTGATTTTGAGCCAAAAGAATCATCTCCTGGTCGACACTCACGGTATTTCCATCACCAAGACCACCGCCGCCACTAACTTCTGACACGGTTGCCTCAACGCGGGCAATAGATCCACCATGAGACGAAATATGTCGCGGGTGAGTCACCGCAACATCCTGTCCCCGGCCTTCAACTGCTTGACGCAATGCCCCTTCAAACTCAAGTCGCTGCGCTTTATAACCAGGAGTCTGTGCATTGGCAACATTACTAGCAATCACTTGTTGATTTTGCATGCGCAAATCAAGTGACTTCTTTAGCAGTAAAGCCGTTTTATCTACAAAACCATTGCCTAACATGAGTCATCCTTTCAACGGTTAAAGCGTTCTATTTGAAGAGTTTCCTGTGCCAAGATCCGCCACTGTCCATCATTACTATTTTCGACCAGTTGCACCAAAAGATTTAACCCTCGCTTTTTAAACCCTTGCTTTAGCAAAATAGTTGCTTCGCGATACTGAGCTTGCTCAGCGTATTCAGGTAGCGACTTCAGGTGTTGATAACGACTCAAAGCACTATTTAATTTACCCTGACTGAACATGATCTCTGCCTGAAATAACACGTCTGCACTCTCAGCCTGCGTGACATCATCTCCAACAACTCGTGCAATATTTTCTTCTGCAGACCGGATGGAGTTGTTTTGCCAATCAAGTTTAGCAGCAAGTCGATTAATTTCATCAGATTGAGGTCGCTGCGAATCACTTAACAGCTGCCGAACCTCATCACCTCTGTCTAAATCCTGCAAGGCTTGCACTTTCAACAAAAACACCTTAGCTCGACTTGCACCTTGAGGATAAAGTGCACCATATCGACCTGCGTATTCAATAACACGTTGAAACTCTTGTTGCTGGGTCAACGATTCCAGCAATGGCGCATAAACTTGCTCTTGGCGTTCACCAACAGCAGTAACATCGAGCAGGTACAAATACAAACGAACCGCTCGTTCTGAAAATTCAAGTTTCGAAAAGACTTGCCCTAATTCGACAAGAAATAGAAAATTTTTCTGACTCGCAACTAAAAGATCCCTATTTTGCTCAACTAAAACTAAGGCCTTGAAGTGTTTTCCTTCATCAACGAGTCCGTGTATTACCCCTGGCAAAATCTCAACCAACAAAGCCTGAGCATGTGGCACAAGATCAGTCATTCGATCCGATCTGAGAAAGTGCTGCAGCTCTTCGATCGCGGCCATCCTGTACCCCATGAGATACATTGCAACCGCATGTTTAAACTGCATTTCTGCACGGCCGCTGCGAGTTGGCATAACATCGATCAGCGCTTCAAAGTCACTCAAAGACCTCCGCCGACTAAAAAAATCATCGGCCTGAATGCTCAGATCAGCAATTTTTGCTTGGGCTAAAATCGAGCCTATTGTCCCAGGAAGAATCTGGTGAAATAAATCGTAACCAGCGCCACCATCACCGCGATGTATCAAAGCAAGTCCCATTAAATATCGAACCAAGTCACGATGATCTGCGTCTTCTAAAATTTCGAGCAATTTTTTTGCCATTTCAATCGTGGCACCATACTGCTTATCTTTATAAAGACTTGTTGTATAGCCTGCTAACGAAAACGGCTGTCCACATAGCTGATCAACAAGTGGGGAATATTGGTTAATTGCCCCCTTGTAGTTACCTCGCAAATAAGCCACATCAGCTAAGCGCTGACGATAGAGGGGTTCCAACTCCCCCACTCCCTCAATTAATGCCCCTTCAAGGATAGGTAAAGTCTGTCTTACATCACCAGCCGAGATCAGTACTTCAGCCTGAAACAGGTCAATATATTTCTGCATCTCAATCGGGTAGCGTTGATCAGCGGCCAACGTTAATTCAGCTAATAGCTCAAAGGGACTGCTCGCTTGATTGATCGCAAGATACAATCGCTGCAACGATACACAGGCGGCAAGTTGTTGTTGCTGCTCGTTAAGCAGAGACGTTATTTTATCTAAAAACCGTCGCGCTTTTCTATCATTTCCTGCTCGCTGATATAGATCAGCCTTAACCAACATCATTCGTAACGGAGCATCGCCTCGTTCCGCCTCTAGTCCAACGTACTCTAGCGCAGTAATCGCGCCGTCCCACTCACCTTGATCTGCCAAGGCCGCAACATCTAAAGGCAAAACATCTGACACATCATCAACTAAGGAAAGACACGGGAAAGGTGCTAACGTATACTTAATTGGTGCGCTAAGCGAAACAGGCCGTTCATATTCGGCAAAAAATCGTAGCCAGTCTCCACGATATTTTGAATTAATGGCACGGCCAGAGATTCCCCCGCCGCCCTGAACTGCTGTTTGCCCTGGAACGCTGCGCGAGATGGCAGGTCGAGTACCACGCTGTGAGTCTTTCCAGTGCAAATCAATCACCAAACGGCGATCCTGAATATCTTTGACGCTATTGACAAAATAGGGTGGCCGCCGCAATAAAAACGAAAGCAACATTTTGTTTTGAGATTGACCGATCAGAACACGAACAAGTCGCTCATCCTCTGCAGGCAATAACAATTGTGGTGAAACGTGCGTCTCGGGCAAAACCACCTCAAGTCGCTGTCCCGATGTCTTTACTTGAAATTCTGGCAATCGATTAAACTGTAGAGACAAACGGCTGACATTTACTTCATCATGCTTTTCCACCGAGAGCAGTACATACTTTTCCTGCCCCCAAACGGCAAAAGGGGACGCAATGCAGATCAATCCGAGCTGTAACAGAATCACAAGAATTGTCTTAATGCTCAAACCTACACTCCAACCCAATTTTCTTAATTAACAGACTGAGGGTTTTCTTGACCGCATCACACAGCCACGTTTCACACCAGAAACAACCCAAGTAATATTTGTTACAATGCAATAAACGAGCCACACCTTCAGCGCCCGCCACAGGCGCGGCAACAGTGCATCACCACAGATAACCACACTAAAAAGTCAATCCAGCTAAAGTAAAAACCAAACAAAGTCATTTATTTGACAGTCAAATAAGTGAAAAACAAGTTCAGAATTTTTGCGTTTTACACTATACTCAAATGCAACATTAAAATTGAAGCAACATTGGAACAAGAATTTCATTTCAAATTTCCGGCAAATTTGCTTTCGAGAACATAAAAAATTTCAAACACAAAATCTGCTATTAATTTTTGTACCCCTTTCCACGGAGAGTCAAAGAAGCCATGACTGACGAGCTAAGCAGTGATCAAATAGAGATTATCCAAGAGTTTTCACAAGAGAGTCGCGACATGATCGAGCAACTTGAACCCACGATCATTGAGCTTGGACAGAACACTGACAACGAAACCATCAACGCGGTATTTCGACTCTTCCACTCCATGAAAGGCAGCGCTGGATTTCTCGAGTTCAACAACGTAACAGGCGTTGCTCACGCAGCAGAAAGTCTGCTCGACATGGTTCGGTCTGACAAAATAGTTCTCCTTCCTGAACACGTTACGCTCCTATGTGAATCCTGCGATTTCATGAAAGAGGCGCTTGACTGTGTTGATGAGAGTTTTAACGATGAAGCTCTCGCCGAGGAAAGTATCACGATGGCAGCAAAGTTCCACACTGCCATGGAAGCTCCTGTTGCCAGTGAAACAAGCGATGAGATCGTCCAAACAGTTGCACCGGAAGAAGAGATCACTGCACCGGATGCCACTGAAGATCCTGAAGCAGTCGAACCAAAAACAACCGATGATTTCATGCTTGAAATTACCGGTGACATGGTCGAACGCTTTATTCAAGAAGGTGACGAACTCCTCGAAGCCTCAGAACAAGGTCTTCTTTCTTGGGAGAAAGAGCCCGCCAGCCCTGAATATGTCCCAGTCATCTTCCGCAGCATCCATAGCTTCAAAGGAAATAGTGGCTTTTTTGGCTACGGAAACCTTGAAGCCCTCAGTCATCAAATTGAAAACGTTCTTGACATTGTTAAGAGTGGTGGCTCCTTTGCAACAGAAAACCCATTCGACACCCTGCTTCAAGCTGTCGATGCTCTTAAAGAGGGTGTCGCTTGCCTCAGTTCAGACGGCAAGGACCAGATCGCTGATCTTGATACTCATGTTGAGGCACTTAAAGCCCTTCCTGCGCCTAAGATCGGCGAGGTATTAGTTGAAAAAGGGGTCGTCAGCCAAGAGTGTGTCAATGAAGCTCTTGCACAACAAAAGAAACCCCTCGGTGATGTCCTGGTCGACATGGGCAAGGCTTCTGCCGAGCAAGTAGACCAAGCACTCTCTTCTCAGAGCGAAATCAAAAAGCAACCACCAACGCCCGCTCCAAAAGCAAAACCAAAAGCAAAAGCTAAAGCAGTTAAGAAGCAAGATATTCGTGTTGACCTCGACAAACTTGACAACTTGATCAATCTCATCGGTGAACTGGTGATTGCTGAAAATATGCTGATTCACAATCCCGACCTTGACGGCCTCGAGCTTGAAAGCTTCAACAAAGCCGCACAACAGATGGGAAAACTCGTACGTGAACTCCAAGAGATGGCGATGATCATCCGCATGGTTCCCGTTTCTGGACTCTTCCGCCGCATGATCCGTCTGGTTCATGACCTATCGGTAAAATCGGGTAAACAAGTTGACTTAAAACTCACCGGCGAAGCAACAGAAGTTGATAAAACAGTGGTCGAAACCATTACCGACCCACTTGTTCATATTTTAAGAAACTCAATGGATCACGGGCTTGAGCCCCCAGAAGAACGCCTTGCAGCAGGAAAAAGTGAGACAGGGACGGTCCAACTAGATGCGTGCCACGAAGAGGGTGAAGTGTGGATCACGCTTAAAGATGACGGACGAGGACTCAATAAAGAAAAAATTCTTGAGAAGGCGATCAAAAACGGTTTAATTGAAGGTGACGGCTCGGACCTGAGCGACCGTGTGATATACAATATGATTTTCCAGCCAGGCTTCTCAACAGCAGAGAAAATAACAGATATTTCTGGCCGCGGTGTTGGCATGGATGTCGTTAAACAGAATCTTGAGAAAATTAAAGGGAAAGTTGACGTCAACAGCGTTCCAGGACAAGGAACGACGATCAAACTTCGCATCCCACTCACCCTTGCTATTATTGATGGTATGCTTGTTCGTGTCGGTGATGCGCGTTGTATCGTACCAATTTTATCGATAAAAGAGGCTTTCCGTCCCCAACCAGAAGCACTAACAATTACTCCAGACTCTGAAGAGCTCGTGCGCGTTCGCGAAAACTTCTTCCCCGTTGTCCGCCTCCACGAGATGCTTGACGTGCAGCCAGACCATTCGAAACTTGAGGATGGGATCCTCATTGTTCTTGAGTACCAAGATCGCAGTATCTGCCTCATGGTAGATGAGATTCTTGGCCAACAACAAACGGTCATCAAAGGACTATCTGAGTACGTTGGCAATGTTCGCGGTTGTTCTGGTTGCACAATCCTTGGTAACGGCGATGTTAGCCTGATCCTAGATGTCGGTAATCTTGTTGAGAGAAAGTAAAGGTCACTTGGGAGAATCCATGCCAACCACAGAAACACACAACTCAACGATGATGCCCATCTCTGACCAAGAATTTAATTCATTGCGTCAATTGATTTATGATCGTTTTGGAATTAACTTAACGGAAGAAAAGCGGTCTTTGCTTGTTGGTCGCTTACAAAAACTGATCCGCGATAAACAGCTCGGAACATTTCATAACTACTATGATTATTTAAAAACGGACACCAGCGGTAAGGCGGCCAGTGACTTAATTGACTTGGTTTCAACTAATTATACATATTTCAATCGCGAAAAAGACCACTTTGATTATTTTCAAAAAACAGCACTCCCTGCGATCTGTGAACAATTAAAAAAACAGAACCGCAAGGACATCCGTGTTTGGTGCGCTGGCTGCTCAACCGGTGAAGAACCCTATACGTTACTTATGTTAATGCATGAATATTTAGGAGCTCAGTACGGTAGTTGGGATGCTGGAATTTTGGCCACTGACATTTCCGAACAAGTATTATCAAAAGCTCGACTCGGAATCTACGGTGCCGACAAGGTCGCATCATTACCAGAAACGTTACAACGAAAATATTTCACTAAGTTGCCAAATGGTCAAATGCAGGTGTGTGACAAGATCCGCAACGAAGTTACATTTCGGCGTTTCAATCTCATGAACAAAACGTTTCCATTTAAGAAACCGTTCCAAATTGTTTTTTGCCGAAACGTGATGATCTATTTTGACCTAAAAACACGCAATGCCCTTGTTCAAAGATTTAATGCAAGCATGGATTCTGAAGGCTATTTTTTCATTGGGCACTCTGAAACCCTTGGACGCGATAGCGAATTCTTCAAGTACCTAATGCCTGCTGCATATCAGAAAGGAAACGCATAATGGCAAAACAGATTCGCGTACTTGTTGTTGATGATTCAGCTCTTGTCCGTCAGATCCTAAGCAATGGACTTTCGCTTGATCCAAATATTATTGTTGTCGGAACGGCTGCTGATCCCTATATTGCCCGAGATAAAATTGTTCAGCTGAAGCCTGACGTGTTAACGCTAGACGTCGAAATGCCCCGTATGGACGGTGTCGCGTTTTTGCGCAAACTTATGCCTCAGTTCCCTATTCCAATCGTAATGGTGAGCTCCTTGACGCAAAAAGGGAAGCAAATCACGATGGAAGCACTTGAAGCCGGTGCGGTTGATTTCGTAACCAAGCCGACCACCAATGTTGCTCAGGGACTTAACGCTATGCTTATGGCACTGCGTGCGAAGGTTAAAATTGCTTCGAACGCCAATGTTTCGCACTGGAAGAATAAACCGATCAGCCGACGTAGCGCACCAAGCGCCACAGTTAATCAAGCGTTGGACGAATCAACTGACAAGGTTATTGTAATCGGCGCCTCCACAGGTGGAACTGAAGCAATAAAAAAAGTAATTACCAAATTTCCATCAAACGCACCTGGAGTGGTTATTGTGCAACATATGCCCCCTGGTTTCACCAAAATGTTTTCTGAGCGCCTCAATCAACTCTGCTCAATGGAAGTGAAAGAAGCTGAGACGGGAGACAGGATACGACAAGGAAGGATACTTGTCGCGCCAGGAGCGATGCAGATGGAAATTGTTCGCTCCGGCGGGATATACCAAGTAAAATGCTATGCTGGCGAAAAAGTAAGTGGCCACTGCCCATCCGTTGATGTAATCATGAATTCAGCAGCAAAACAAGTAGGACGAAACGCCGTGGGTGTAATGCTCACAGGGATGGGTTCTGATGGATCAGAAGGGATGCTAGCCATGCACAAAGCTGGCGCTCGAAATATTGCGCAAGATGAGGCAACATCGGTTGTTTTTGGCATGCCAAAAGTTGCCTTTGAAAAGGGTGGGGCTGAAAAACTGGTCCCTATCGACAACATCGCTTCTAATGTTATCTCACTGCTAACAGGAAAATAAACCCTATGAGCAACTTGATATTGGGTGTTGGAGAATTTGGGGCATCCAAAGACCAAGCAGACATTGTTAAAACTTTTGCCCTAGGATCATGCGTTGCAGTTGTGCTGATGTGCCCAAAAACTCGCACTGTTGGTATGGTTCACGTTGCACTACCTGAGTCGAAAATAAATCCAGACAAGGTCAAGACTCGCCCTGGATACTTTGCAGATACCGGCATTCCAGCACTTTTAAAGCAAATGGCGGGGATGGGTTGTGACCCGCGTGGTCGCGGATTTATTGTTAAACTCGCAGGGGGGGCCAAAATCATGGATCCCAACAACACATTTAATATCGGCAAACGCAACGCATTAGCTGTAAAGAAAACGCTTTGGAAGTACGCCCTCGGTCCCGTTGCTGAAGACCTCGGAGCCACCTACAGTCGTACTGTTTCGGTTTCCGTTACAACAGGAGAAATCACACTCTCGTCACCTGGTCGTAGCGACTGGAAACTTTAGCAAAAGAGGGATCACGATGAAACAACGAGCCAGCAAAGAAGAGATTATCGCAGCAATTAAAGAGGTGCCACTGCTTTCACCTAGCGCCTCACAGCTGCTACAACTTTCAGCAAGCTCTGACCACGACATCAGTGAAGTCGTTGATATTGTAAAATGTGATGCGGCGCTCACAGCTCGGGTACTGAAAATAGTCAACTCTGTTGCCTACGGCCTAGTCCATGAAGTAACAACCATTGAGCGTGCAGTTGGTTACCTTGGCGAGAGAATGGTTGCGGGGATAGCCCTTGGCGATAGCGCATCTGCCCTTTTCCATAAGGAACTAGAAGGCTACGATGGCCCCAAAAGTGAATTATGGAACCATGACCTTAGAACAGCCATCGCTTCAAGAGAGATTGCAAAGCAATCGAAACAGCCACTTAGCCCAGACCTAGCATTTACAGCAGGAATTCTACATGCGGTTGGGAAAGCGGTTCTATCTGATTTCTTGCAACAAACTGCGAATGAAGTTTTGGCTGGTATCGATGGCAACGAAGTCACGGACTACCTTGCTGGAGAAAGAGAACTTCTTGGCATCGATCACACTGAAGCGGGATATGAACTGGCGAAAAACTGGGAGCTGCCAGAGTCGCTACAATGTGCGATCCGTTATCACCATAGCCCAGCTGATGCACCGCCTGAATATCAACATCTTGTTTACGCTGTCCACCTTGGCTGCATTGTCGCCATGATGTGTGGCAGTCAATCTTCAGATTCATTGCAATACCATTTAGACCAAAACTACACTAACTTTATTGACCTAACATCAGAACAACTGGCACTCGTTATGCTTGAAGTTAATGAAACATTCAACACCATGCATAATGCCATGACGGACGCATAGGAAGGATACCAAATGAAACGCATCGTAATAGCAGATGATTCGGGTACAGCACGAATGATGATTTGTCGCTGCCTTGAGATTATTGGTCTCGCTGATGCCGAATTTGCTGAAGCAGAAAATGGCAAAGAAGGGCTAAAGCTGGTCAAGCAAGAACCCGCGGACCTCCTTATTAGCGATTTAAATATGCCAATAATGGATGGCGAATCACTGTTGAAATGGGTAAAAGCCAGCCCGAAGTTGGTTGACCTACCCGTATTAATTATAACAAGCGCTGGAAATCAGGCAAAAACGGACAAGCTTCTTGAAATGGGAGCCTTTGCTGTCCTCAACAAGCCCATTAATCCAGCAATGCTCAGTGACGTACTTGCACCATTAATCAACAACGAGGATGGTTAACATGACTGAACTATCATCATTTCTCCACCAAAAGACCACAACTGTTCTCGAAGAAACACTTGAGAACATGGCCTTTATTAGCATCGAAGAATGTACGCCTAAGGAAGCACTAAATCTTAAACAACAGATGCTCGGAGTTAACCTTCTAATCACGGAACCAGAACTTTTAGAGATGCGTTTAGACGTGTCCAAGGAATTGCTTTACCAGATTGCCGAAACCATGTATACCATGGACAGAGATGAATTAAGTGATCAACTCATCAATGATCTCCTTGCTGAAATCCTTAACACACTGGCAGGTCGATTCATGACCGAGATTCTCCCACCAGAATCTGACTTTTCCCTCAGCATTCCTGAACTTGCTGACGATGAAGAAAGTGCCTCGGAATTTAAATTTAATTACATTGCCGAAGACTTCCCTCTCTCTGTTGAAATTAAAGCAGCTGAAATGGATAACCTTAATACATTATTAAACAACTAATCTAAAGCATCTTTGAAGGGAACCAACCCCATGGGTAAACGAGTACTTGTCATTGACGATTCAAGCACAATGAGAAAAATTGTTTCACGAGCACTACGCCAAGCTGGCCTAGATTTTGATGAAATCCTTGAAGCTAGCGACGGTCAGGAAGCTCTGAATCTTCTTGAAAAGGAGAATGTTGATCTTATCCTTAGTGATATCAATATGCCAAATATGGACGGAATCGAATTCCTTCGCCAAAAGAGAGAAATTGACGGAATCAAAAACATTCCAGTTGTCATGATTACAACTGAGGGTGGTGCCGATATTATTGGTGAAGCAAAAGAGCTTGGCGCTGCGGGGAATATTAAAAAACCATTTACTCCTGACAAAATCAATGAAGTCATTAGCGGTATTATGTAGATAGTTTTTTCTCGACGCAGCCTAGTGCTGCGTCGAAGATGAAACACAATCTCACACGACAAAGATCATCTTAATTTCGAGCTAACGAGTTCACAGTAAGAGCTATTAGCCTTTTAATTAATGCGCTAATTACAAGTATATAAAGTGGAGGGTTCATTTTGGATCTATTGGAAAACATCAAAGAGGCGACTAAAGAGATTTTTGAAACAATGATCATGCTGGACATCACCGCTGGTGACCCTCTTGCTGAAAGTGTTACAAGTTTCAAATGTTCAGTTTCCGGTGTTATTGGCCTAGCTGGAACCTGCCAAGGAATGTTAGCTATCCACACACCCGACTCTGTTGCTAAAGCAATCACCAGTAGCTTTCTTGGCATGGATGTCGAAGAGGTCGATGATGATGTAACTGACGCCATCGGTGAACTTGCCAACATGTTAGCTGGCAACATCAAAATGGTGCTCGATGCCGCAGGAAAAGATGTCACAATCTCCATCCCTTCATGCATCCACGGCGACGAATACAGCATGGACTGTGTTGCTGATGCAGAATGGGTTGTTGTTCCTTTCACAATTGATGCAGGAAAATTCCTTGTTGAATTACAGATTAAAAACGGCTGTCAATAACACAACACGCTAAGATTTGCCACATATCAACATTAGCCTGCCTTTTTGGAGTAGTATGTGAACTTAGACCTTCAACAACAAATTATCGACAGCACGCAGTTACTTTTTGACACCATGCTTATGATGCCATTAACACCTGGGATCACTCTTTCAGAAAAAGTTTATAGCTTTCAGAGCAGCATTTCTGGAATGCTTGGCTTTGCTGGTGAGATTCAGGGGATGCTAACCATCCACTGCCCTGAGGATGTTGCTTTCGCCATCACAAGTGCATTACTTGGAATTGATGTTGATGAAGTCGATGCCGACGTAAAAGACACTATCGGCGAAATGGCCAATATGGTTCTTGGTGGCATTAAAGATGGCTTTACTGAGCAGGGAATAGAGATCAACTTAGCGGTCCCAACCATTTTAGCAGGCCGCTCTTATCGTGTAAGTGGAATGGATGATGCGATGTGGACCACCGTGCCATTCTATCTTGACGAAGGTGAATTCCTCGTTGAACTTAAACTAAAAGCGCCTAAGTAGGTACATTGTGGCAGTATCAGCGGTTGTTGAACAAGTTTTCAACACAATACTAGATCAACTCTCAGAAGAGATTGGTGCGCTTCTTGGTGCGCCTATTGAGTTAACTGACCACTGCCTTGAAGTCCTTAACAAAGACTCTCTTTTTGCAATAAGTCGCGGTCGCTCAGTACTGTCGACAATGGTCGTTTCTGGAGATCAAAGTGGTGACGCATTCATCATTAGTGATCTAAAAGATTCGGTTATTCTAGGCGGCACATTGATTATGCTTCCTCAAGAACAAATTGAGGAAAATTGTAAATTAAGAACGTTCGATGGTGAAGCCGCTGACGCTTACGGCGAAGTAGCTAATATTATTTCAGGAGTTTACACCGCTGTCTTTCTAGACATGTATCCTGACAATCTCCATTTTAAACGTACGACAGTTGCCGATTTTGTTCCCAGCCAAATCGACCCCAATAGCGACACCCCCTTCCCTCCTAACGAATACGTTTACAGTTGCTGTAGCATGAAAATTGAGGGATTTGACCTGAATAAGTTAGAGGTCATCATTCCAGCAAGAATCCTCGGGGCAGAAACGACAGCAGAGCACGTCGCTGAGACTGAGAACGTCGAGCCAGCAGTTCAACAAGAAACCTCCTCCCCTCAAATCGATCACGAAGAAGCTGTTGTAGATGAAGTCACTGAACCGGAGCCAGAGCCGGAAGAGGACCGTGTCGAACAAGAGGTCGTAAACCGTGTTATCAATGCGGCCTTGACGCAATGTGCCGAAGAGATTGGCGGCATGCTTGGCTTAGAGCTTGAAATCGAGGGGCTCACTGGACGTTACACGAGCAAAAAAGAGTTTTTTTCCAAGCCTGGTAAAAAAACAATCTCAACAGAAATGTTGATTAGTGGTGACAGTGAAGGTACCGCATACTTTTTAACCGATTTAAAAGATGCGATTTTCTTTGCTGGCACAATGATCATGCTACCCGCTGAAGAGATTGCCAACCATATCAAAGCAGGCGAATATGGCGAAGATGAAGCGGATGCTTTTGGCGAAGTTGCGAACATCATCAGTGGTGGATTAGTTCAAAACTTTCAAGAGATGTACCCTCGTAAGCTTCACCTCAAAAAAGGTGAACAAGAACTTTTCACACCAACAAAAGTTAAAGTAGAAGATCCAACACCGTTTCCTGCAGGTGAATATTATGCCGTAACAGGAACACTAAGCTGCGATGCGAGAGATTTAAGTGAAGTATCCTTTATCTGTCCAATCGATGTATTGCACATGGTTGCTCGCCCTACCGAAACCGGATGGGGAACACCTACCTCCGAGCAAGATACACCGCCAAGCGAGGCAAACAAAACAGCAGCAACAACGAAAAGTGTGCCAACGGAAAAAACAGCGGCAGAGCCACTACCACCCATTGTTGCAGTGGTCTGTGACGACCAATCGATACGAGGACACTTTAGCGAAAGCCTCAGCACCACAGAACACCAGACAATCGAACTAAGTAGCAATGAGAATTTTAACGAGCTCCGCCAATACAGCGTAACAGGCGCATTCCTTATCATTGATGGTGTAAATGAAAAAGGGTTTGCCACCATCATCAAAATACGCTCTGAACTTCCCCAAGGTCGGCCACTTATTGTTGCTGGACCGCAATGGACACGATCTGATGTCATCAAGGCCGTTCGCTATGGTGCGACAGATATTATCCTTACTCCTGCCACAAATGATGAAATCTGCGAAAAAGCAAAAACAAACCTGAAAACCACTTGCCATTAGTGCAGCAACAAGAGACAATGAACTTCTAAATTATTTGTCTCATAATCCTCACTTCTGGAAGCAGCCGTGTCACACATCCTTTTGTTCGACAGTAATGATGCAACCAGAACTAAGTTTGCCAGCGATCTCAATATTGATACCACGACAAACATTATCGAGGTTTCAACCGTTGAGCAAGCACGCGAAGCTCTAGATCAACGACCGTGTTCTGTACTATTTTTCCAACTTCCTCAAAACGAACATGTAAACCTAGATTTTTTCATCGAGTTAAACAGAAAATCAACATCAATTGTTTCTGTTCTTCTCGTTCCTGAAGACACTACGATCTCGACTAAAACGATTCTTCAATCTGGCGCACACTTTTTTCTCCATGCTCCCTACACACAACTAGAGGTTGCACGAATTTCACAACGTGCGCTTCAGCAACACCTTTCTCAAGAACTTGCCACACCACAAGCACACCGTGAAAACGGATTTCTAAATATTATCGGCCAATCAGAATCAATGTGCCAATTATTTAACCTGATTCAACGTCTAGGTGATGATGGCGATAGCACGATTCTCATCCAAGGTGAGAGCGGTACAGGTAAAGAGCTTGTCGCTAAAGCACTGCATACCCACAGTCCAAGGCAACAAAACAACTTTGTCCCCCTCAACTGTGCAGCAATCCCTGAGGAACTCCTTGAAAGTGAGCTTTTTGGCTACGAAAAAGGGGCATTTACTGGTGCAATAAACAACAAAAAAGGGCGCATTCAACACGCCCATGGAGGCACCCTTTTTCTTGATGAAATTGGGGATATGAAGCCCTCGTTACAGGCCAAGCTTTTGCGTGTAATACAAGAGAAAGAGTTTGAACCAGTTGGCAGCGTTAGGAGCATTAAAGTCGATGTGCGCATCGTTGCAGCCACACACCGTAACCTAGATGAAGCGGTCGCCAAAGGGACGTTTCGAGAAGACCTTTACTATCGCTTAAATGTCATTCCGTTGCACATTCCACCACTTCGTCAGCGTGGTGGCGATATCAGTCTATTACTTGATACGTTCACTCAACGTTTTTGCACCAATAAAAGGCGAAATGTATTCACGTATTCAGATCAAACGCTGATATATCTCACACGTTATCCCTGGCCGGGCAATGTACGGGAACTTGAAAACTTAGTCCAAAGATTCTCCATTCTTCATATGGGAGAGATTGTCCACCCTAAAGATCTTCCTGAAAAGTATTTGTATCATCAAAAGGAAGAGACGACCGCGGGATTAATAAATGAAAGTGGTGCTACAGATTTCAATTCGCGTGTCAGTGAGTTTGAAGATCGTCTCATCCTACAAGCATTGGTTCAAGCAGGTGGAAACAAGAAGGAAGCTGCTGAACTGCTCAACTTGAAACGAACAACACTTTTAGAAAAAATCAAAAAAAAGCAACTGGACAAAGCACTGACTGACCTCGATTAGTCGCACGACATAACACCCAAGTTTGCAGTTGCTTTTCACCCAGTTCTAAGTTATACACCTAAGTCATGCGCGATTAGCTCAGCTGGATAGAGCATTGGCCTCCGAAGCCAAAGGTCGCAGGTTCGAATCTTGCATCGCGCACCATAAAAATAAAAAAGGCTAGCTGATCATCAGCTAGCCTTTTTCTATTTCATCACTAAACCATCACAACACATCACCATTCTGAAGGATAGTCGTCATCGATCTCACTAGGGTCGTTGAATGCAACAATCAAACTTTCATCACGTTGAAGTACTTTTGCGATTGTATCGGCAGAGACCAGAACATTCTCACCTGAGTTGACCGCCACACCTAACACCCCAGTTCCAAGTTGATCGGCAATATCCTGAGTAACATAAAGTCGCTCAATTTGTCCGCCACCAGTGACATAATGAAAAGGAACCTCGCCTGGCTCAATTTTGGTGCGATTTTTTTGGATCAATTGTCGCGCCGCAGCATGATTCTCTTTTTGTTGCTCCTGCTCCAAGCGCTGACGATTTAATTGCCGATCATGTTCGGCCTGTTGCGCCCGCTGCTTCTTTAGCCGTTCTTTGGCGTCACCTGAGTTTAACTGTGCCCCATTTTTACCCTTTTTCTTTTGAACCCTTTGATCGTGTTGTGCTTTTTTGACCTGCTTTTGATTCACAAGTCCAGCTTTAAGTAGTTGCTCTTGTAATGATAGTCCCATAATGGGTGCTCCTTGCAATGGGGCGAATAACCGAGGTAACGTTCTTTCACTCTTATAATAATTTGCGTGAGCGTAACAAATTTTTCAATTCACCTCAACTGGATGTAAGTGCCATATATCATTATTATATTCAGTCATAGTGCGATCTGTTGAAAAATTACCGCTTCGAGCGCTGTTTAAAATACCCATCTTCGCCCATGCTACGGTGTCATTAAAGTTCATCGCAGCACGCTCTTGTGCGTCAACATAACAACGAAAATCAGCTAAAGTCATCCACGGATCATCACATGATTTCATCGACGCAATCAATTGATCAAAAATTCCAGGTTCAAAATGGTTGAAATGCGCCGATTGTAACAGTTGAATCACCCGCTGGAGATCAGGATCGCCATTGATGATACGAGATGGATCATAATGACCTGACAACGCAACGACCTCTTCAGCATGTAAACCAAATAGGAAAAAATTTTCCTCCCCCACCGCTTCAAGAATTTCAACATTGGCACCATCGTAAGTGCCAATAGTGACAGCACCGTTCATCATAAACTTCATATTTCCTGTACCTGAAGCCTCTTTGCCCGCAGTCGAAATCTGTTCGGACAAGTCAGTTCCAGGACAGATCACCTCCATCGCTGACACATTGTAATCTGGGAAAAAAACAAGTTTAAGGCGATCACCAACATCAGGATCGTTATTGATGACATGGGCCACATTATGGATCAATTTTATGATGTTTTTTGCCATGTCATAGCCTGGTGCGGCCTTGCCACCGATAATGGCACAACGATTTGTCCACAACTCAGTATCACCCTCTTTAATCCGTGCGTATAGATGGATCAAATGCAGGACATTAAGGAGTTGACGCTTATATTCGTGTATCCGCTTTACCTGAACATCAAACAAGGCACTGCAGTTAAAGGTCACACCAGTACGGTCATAGATAAGCTCGGCTAAGCGCTGTTTATTTTGCTGGCGAACTTGTTGCCAGCGCAAGATAAAATCAGGATCATCAATCCACTCTTCTAAACGCTGCAATTGGGTTAAATCGGTCAACCAACCATCACCAATCGCATCATGAAGTAAACCTCTCAACGCCTTATTTGCCGAACCAATCCACCGCCGAGGTGTCACGCCATTTGTTTTGTTATTAAATCTGTACGGCCAAAGTTGATAAAAATCTCGGAACAAACCATCTCTCAATAATCGAGAATGAAGCGCAGCAACGCCATTCACAGAAAAACTTCCCACCAACGCTAAATGGGCCATTCTAACCCGATGCTCAGGGGAGATTATCGACATCCGTTGCAATCGATCTTGATCCGCTGGCCACTTCATCGAAACCTGAGATAAAAAGCGACCATTTACCTCATAAATAATTTCAAGCAATCGAGGCAACAGTGCACCAAACAACTCGACCGACCATGTTTCAAGGGCCTCAGGTAACAAGGTATGGTTGGTATAGGCCATTGTTCTCGTGACAATATCCCACGCTTCCTCCCACACCATCTGCTCTTCATCAAGGAGTAAACGCATCAACTCAACCACCGCTAAACTCGGGTGGGTGTCGTTAAGCTGAAAAACATTCAGCTCAGAAAATGTACTAAAATCTTTGCCGTGGCTACGCTTCCAATGCTTTAAAACATCCTGCAAGCTAGCAGAGACCAAAAAATACTGCTGTTTTAAGCGTAACTCCTTACCGCTACCATTGGCGTCATTCGGATACAACACCATGGTAATGCTTTCAGCATCATTTTGATGGGCAACGGCTTCAAAATAGGAACCCGCGTTAAATTCTGATAAATTAAAATCTTCAGCTGAAGCGGAGGACCATAAACGGAGGGTGTTGACGGTATTATTGCGAAACCCAGCAATCGGCACATCATACGGGACAGCAAGCACTTCTTCAGCATGCTCCCAATGGACAATAAGACGACCATCGTGGGGTTCGGTGTAGGAACGAGTGTAACCACCAAAACGAACCACACAGGTATAGTCAGCTCGTTGAACCTCCCACGGATATTCTCCCTGACGAAGCCATGGATCGGGATCCTCGATTTGGTAGCCGTTTTGAATTCGCTGACGGAACATGCCATATTTGTAGCGTAAGCCATAGCCCATTACAGGAAGTTGCAAGGTCGCGCAACTATCCATAAAACAGGCCGCGAGACGACCAAGGCCACCGTTACCAAGCCCCGCATCACGCTCATCTTGTTCAACCTGCTCGAGCTGCAAGCCTAAATAGTTTAAAGCCTGACCGACCTCATCTTCAATCCCCATATTGAGGATATTGTTCCCCAATGACCGGCCGATTAGAAATTCCATCGACATATAATATGCTTTTTTAGTTCCCGCTTGGTAATGGGCCAGCCATGTCTTCTTCCAATCTGCCATCAATCGATCACGCAGACAAAAGGACAGCGCCTTAAAGCTATAATAACCAGGAGATTGGAGCTGTCGGCCAAAGGTATTGTAGAGGTAGTGCAAAAAACTGGTCTCTAAACTCTCAACATCATTTCCGAGGCAGTGCAACGCCTTGTCAACAACGGCTTGCTTTTCTTTATCAGGTTGCTGAATAATCATACGACCCTCCGTGGAGATAAAGATCTAAATAACATTGTGCACGGCATTGCCAACTAAAATCTTGACTCATGCCGATCTTTTGTAATTTTTGCCATGCACGTGGGCGATGATATAGATCAAGCCCACGTTGCATGGCCTGACGTAATGCGTCAGCAGTATCTGGCTGAAAAACAAAACCCGTAGCGCACATGTTCTCTAATGACTCGTTGCACGTATCGACAACGGTATCTTTTAAGCCGCCTGTCGCGTGAACAATTGCTGGCGTTCCATAGGTCAAACTGTACATTTGATTTAAGCCACAGGGTTCAAATCGCGATGGCATCAAAAACAGATCAGCTCCAGCCTCTAGCAGGTGAGCAAGGGCTTCCGAATAGCCGATATGAACAAATACGCGCTGTGGAAAACGCTGCGCTAATTCGATAACAGCTTGCTCAAGGATCACTCGACCTGAACCTATGAGAACAAAACAGGCATCTGTTTTCTGAATGAAGTCTGGGATCACAGCACAAATAAGATCGACCCCTTTTTGTTCGACCATGCGGCCAACAAAGCCAAACAGCGGCGCAGCGCAAACTGCGTCAATATTTTCACAATGCAACTGTTCGAGCAAAGCGCGCTTATTACGTTTTTTTTGGGCAACACGCCCCCTCTTTAGCGAATAGTTATAGCTAAGATAGGGGTCTTTTTGTGGATTCCATACGTTGGTATCGATGCCATTGATGAACCCGTACAACCGCCCTTGTTGTTGCCGCCGCTGTAGCGCACCATGTAAGCCACAACCCAATTCAGCCGTGCAGATCTCTTGCGCATAACTGGGGCTCACGGTGGTGACGTGATCGGCAAAAACGATTCCAGCTTTCAGCATCGACATGCCACCGTAGAATTCAATCCGTTCGTAATGCCACCATGATTGCGGAAGGTCGAGACCAACAAAAAGTTCATGGGGAAAATGGCCACCATAGGCAAGGTTATGGATGGTAAACACCGTTAACGCAGGTTCCGTTTCAAGCTGAAGCAGCGCCGGAACTAATCCTGTTTGCCAATCGTTGCAATGAACGACATCAGGTCGCCAGTTAAGACCAAGTCTATCACAGGCCAATTCGGTGATAATTTTAGCAAAAAGACCAAACCGCTCACCGTTATCCCACCAATCGTTGCCGTCGCTATCCTGATAAGGCGATCCTGAGCGGTCAAATAGGGTGTCGATTTTGACTAACAAAAGTGGGCAGGTGAGTCCATCGGCTTGAGCGCGAAAAACCTGCACCTGACGCTGATTGCCACAACTTAAAACGTCTATTGTCGCAACGCACTCACACACCGTTAAGCACTCTATTGCATCACGATAAGCAGGTAGAACGATGACGACATCCTGACCCAAGTCACGTAACGCCATGGGTAACCCCGCAGACACATCGCCCAAACCACCTGTTTTCACTAAGGGATATACTTCAGATGTGGCAAACAATATCTTTTTCATCATTGATTCTCCCGCTGTAACACAAGCATCCCCAAGGGGGGTAATGTGATCAAAGAACTGGCGTCTTGCCCCATATAGGGGTGATCAGAGGCGGTGATCGGCTCATCAGAGCACACACCACTGCCGCCATAGATCATACGATCCGAATTAAGTCGCAGCACATAACGACCAGCGCGTGGCAAGCCGATACGATACTCATCACGCACCACAGGGGTAAAATTGAACACACAGATCAACTGCGCATCACCAGCCTGACGAATAAAACTTAACGTTGATTTTTCGCTGTCGTTGCAGTCAATCCACTTAAAGCCTTGTGGCTCGAAATCGTAACGGTGGAGTGCTTCTTCATCGATATAAAGCTGATTAAGTTGACGAACAAACAGCTGTAGCGCCTTATGTTGCGGGTGCTCACACAATGCCCAATCGAGTGGCATCGCGTCATTCCACTCCTCCCATTGGCCAAACTCGCCCCCCATAAACAAAAGTTTTTTGCCGGGGTTCATCATCTGGTAAGCTAACAGCAGACGAACATTTGCCAGTTGTTGCCAGTGATCACCTGGCATTTTACTCACCAATGAGCGTTTAAGATGCACCACTTCATCGTGAGATAACGGCAAAATAAAGTTTTCGCTATACGCATACATTTGACTAAAGGTGAGTTGGTTATGGTGATGGGAGCGGTACATCGCATCATGTGAGAAATATGCGAGGGTGTCGTTCATCCACCCCATATTCCATTTCATCGAAAAGCCGAGGCCTCCCATCCACGTTGGTCGTGACACCATAGACCATGAGGTTGATTCTTCGGCCATGAGAACCACGCCGGGAAATTGTCCATGAACTTCGGTGTTTAGTGTTTTGATAAATTCAACCGCAGCGAGATTTTCATTGCCACCATGCTCATTAGCCAGCCAATCCCCGTCATTGCGGGCATAGTCGAGATACAGCATCGACGCCACCGCATCAACGCGTAAACCATCAAGATGAAACTCGCGAATCCAATACAGGGCGTTGGCGATCAGAAAATTACGCACCTCGTTACGGCCATAATTAAAGATATAGGTCCCCCACTCGTTGTGCTCGCCTAAGCGTGGGTCTTCATGCTCATACAGAGCCGTACCATCAAAACGTGCTAAGGCAAAGCTATCTTTGGGGAAATGGGCGGGGACCCAATCCAGATACACGCCAATATGATGCTGGTGGCAGTAATCGACAAAATAGCGAAAATCATCGGGGTCACCAAAACGGCGCGTGGGCGCATAATATCCCGAGGTTTGGTAGCCCCACGATTCATCGAGAGGGTGTTCACTCACGGGCATTAAATTAATATAGTTGTAGCCCATCCATGTTACGTAATCGACAAGACGATGGGCTATTTCGCGATAATTGAGGAAGCGACACTTCTCGTCGCGTTGCCACGAGCCAAGGTGCACCTCGTAAATTGAGATTGGCGCATGTTGCCAATCAAGATGTCGCCGTGCAGCTAACCAGTCACCATCCTGCCACTGATGAGTACTCTGACAAATAATGGATGCCGTGCGCGGCCTCATCTCCATTGATTGCGCGTACGGATCAGCCTTTAACACACACAAGCCATCATGCATGGTGCGAATATCAAATTTATAGCGCTCATTGACATGCACCCCGGGGATAAACAATTCCCACACTCCAGATCGACCACGTGAACGCATCGGATGGCACTGACCATTCCAACCATTAAAGTCACCCACCACTGACACGCGCTCTGCCGAAGGTGCCCATACGGCAAATTGAACCCCTTCAATGCCATCAATCAGACACAAGCGTGAGCCAAGAACATCATACAGATTCCAATGACGACCCTCAGCAAACAAATAGAGGTCGAGTTCACCAATCTGTGGCTCAAAAGTATAGGGGCAAACTCGACAATGCACCGCCCCCTGTTCATCACACCACTCGACTTCATAATGACTCGGTAACACCTTTTTCTCCTCAGCACTGAGTCGAGCGGTAAAGAGTGAACTCTTGGCACTACGCTGTAATGGTGGGCCATCAATCAGTCGTGCTGTTTTGGCGCAAGGCAACCACGCACGAACCTCCCACTGTTCATCAAGTGGATGGCAGCCCAATAACACAAAAGGGTCATAATGACGCCCCTGCTGTAAGCAACATAAGTCAAAGTCTTTATGGTTCGAAATGTCACTATTCATTCACAATATCCTCAGATAAAATCCGACCACTGTCTTGTAGCCAATCATGAATTGTCATTGCCAAGGTTTCGGGAACCTGTTGCCAATGAAAACGCCACCGCCAGTTTTCAACCACCGTACCTGGCGTATTGGTACGATGGGTGCCATCCAGTGCTAACCAATCTTGCATAGGGATAATGGCTAAACGTGCGGGTGAATACAACGCAGCAACAATCATAGGCCAAGGCATCTCGCCACTATTTGTTGGCAATTTTGCTAGCACCTGCTGTTGGATATGGGGGGGGAGTGAATCAAACCAGCCACAGGTGGTGTTGTTATCATGGGTTCCTGTGTAAACAACCGTGTTCTCTTCTTGATTCGCTAAATCGTGAGGATTACTGGGATCACCATCAAAGCCAAAATGGAGAACCGATATTCCTGGTAGTTTGAAATCATCACGCAGTGCCGTTACTTCAGGTGTAATCAAGCCAAGGTCTTCGGCGACAAACGGCATATGGGGGAAATCGTTTTCCAATACTGTTAGTAACTCACGACCAGGGGTTTCAACCCAGCGGCCAGCCACGGCATCCTCAGCAGCAGCAGGCACTTCCCATAACGCCTGTAATCCGCGAAAATGATCAATTCGGACAAAATCAAACTGACGTAACGTACTGGCCATCCTGGCGCGCCACCAGCTAAAATCATCCCGTTGCATCACGGACCAATTATAGTGAGGATTGCCCCACAGTTGACCTTTTTCAGAAAAATAATCGGGCGGCACGCCCGCCACCACCGTTGGCTGTAATTGCTCATCTAACTTAAACAGCTGTGGCTGCGACCACACATCGGCGCTATCGTAAGAAACAGCGATGGGCACATCACCAAAGAGCTGAATACCCCGTTGGTGCGCGGATTCGCGTACCCGTTGCCACAGAGTAAATAGTGTGTATTGCTCTTTTTTTATGGCTCGCAACACGTGCTGATGATCCAGCGAAAACTGCGCTAACGCTGTCGTATCGCGATAACGATAACAATCGGGCCACCGCGACCATAAACGGTCATCATGATGTTGTTTCAACGCCATAAAAAGGGCGTAATCGTTGAGCCAAAAGGCTTCGTTATGACAAAAAAGGGCAAAACCTTCCTCATCGCTGTCATGCCAACCTTCCCCGCTTGGCAGTAGGGCTGGATTCACAGCATAGGCTGAATAGCACTGGTAGGGAGAACGGTCTTGATGTGGCACACCGAGTGGGAGCATTTGCCACACCGAGAGGCCGGCCGCTACCATCCAGTCGAGAAATATTTCGACATGGTGATCCAGAACCCCATGCGGTAACGATGTAGGATGTAATAAGACCCCTGCTTTTCTCATCTGGCACTCTGCTTTCAGTTCATTGTGTGCTGTGACTAACCCTTAATCAAAGTGGCGAAATAGTTTAATTACGCCGCATCGTTCCAGAATTTTCACTATCGCCGCCGCCGTGAGACAGTGGATTTTTCAATTTTTGCGGTGGAATTTTTTCGAGCATTTGATACAAGCGGATCAAATGTCGGCGAAAGAGCTGATCAAAATCACGCACGCTCTCGGCGGGATTATGATCACCAAACCACCAGAACCAATCAGAACCTTCACAGACAGCCAGTTGCCGTTTCGCGTCTTCCTCTTTTTTCGCCGACAACAACCCCGAGGCGAGCACTTGATCGTAACAGCTCTTGGCTTCCACTAACAGATCCCAGGCTGCATTCTTATCTTTATCACCAATCCAAGTAGAAAAGGAGCCATAGACCCAGCTGCCCGCCTTTAAAACCGCCAACTCCTGAACACTACTGGGATCAAGTACGGGCAACAGATCACTATACGTCACCATCTCTAGAAGGTTACTTTCTGTCAAGTTTTGATACAAGGCGCGCAGAAAATGGTAGCCATTATCAGGGTAATATTCCCACGCATTTTCACCATCAAGAATAATGCTCACCACATGTTCACCTGCTTCCTTATCTAAAAATCCACCGATGTTTTCCAGATGTTTACACAAATCACGTGCGGCATCTTCGGCATCCCAATCTTTATACTGAAAGCCAATCAGATCGGCGAGTCCGTCATCACGAAAAAACAACAGGCATTGATGCGGTGGGTGGCGTAGTGGCTGGTACAGCACCTTTTTATGCTCCATCAATTTGGGACTTACTTTTGAAGCCTCGCAAGAGGCCCGCCACACCCCCTCACCTGAAGCCGTCCAGGCAATATTAAATGAATCAAGCAACGACAAGGCCTCGCCGCTAATTCCCCCTTCAGAGAGCCAAACCCCTTTAGGGTGCACACCAAAATGATCTTTAAATACTGCTAGGCCGCGCTCAATATGCCAGCGCGAGCGCTCCATCCCGTCGGGATATGTTTTATAACGTGGCCCCACAGCATCTGGTTGACTCTGCTGCATCACCTTAAAATCGATCAACAGCGGCACAATGGGATGACCGTAAGGGGTCATAGATAATTCAATCTGGCCCGCTTCCATCAGCGCTCGGTAGCGCGGTACAATCCCTTCGATCACATTGGCAATCACATCGATCAGTATCCTCTGATCAACGCGAGTGAAGTTATTCTTACGCGCCATCAGTTGCTCAACACGAAAATCTTGCCGTTTGACACTCTCTCCTAACCATGCCAAGTGGTACCACATGAGCAAATCGACAAAAAACTGTGGTCGCAAATAGCTAACACGAAGGGTATCTAACTCACCAGCACTGTATTGATCTAAAGCAATATCGACCAGAGCACGATACGGTGCGTAGCGGTCGATCATGTTTGGCGCATAAGCCCGTTGACAGGCGGTAATAATTTCACCTCGCGCTTCAGGGCTGGCCGGCAGTTCCGTTTCTCCAGCGACCAAGTTCAGCAACGGATCATGCATTGGCGCTTCATGCTGAAGCCACTGGCGTATCTGGTGCGCGTAATCATCGATCTGCTCTAACAAAACAGGTGCAAAATTGACCACAACACGCGCCGCTGGAAAAGACTCCAAATGGGCAACCATATCAGCATAATCTTTGATGGCATGAAGATACACCCAAGGCAAATGGTAGGAGCCGTCAAGACCATCGCAATAGTAGGGTTGATGCATGTGCCAACATAACGCGACCTTAACCTTATCTGTCATAACCAGCTCTCCTCGTGACTGCCGAGTCAAAACAATGAAATTGTTCTAGCGGGCTGTCGGGCTTGACGAGCCGTAGCGAGAAACAGCTGACTTGAGACCAGATTTTCGACTATTTAAGAGCGAATAGTGAGCCTATTTGTCGAAAATGGACGGGAATATGGGCCAAGTCCAGCTGATTCGCAGTAGGTTCTTGTCAAGTTCGACAGCCTGCTAACGCACGCTATGGATGTTTTGCCCCAGCATGTCAGGGGTCACCAACACAATGCCATGTTCATCGACACAAAAACGTTGTTCATCATCGGCGCGATTTTCACCAATCACAGTATGGGGCGGAATCACACAGGATTTATCTATAACCGCCTTGGTAATGCGACAATTTCGTCCAATCTCTACATGGGGTAAAATAACACTATCCTTAATAGAGGAATAACTACGGACAAAACAGCCACTAAAAACCACAGAACGCTTGACCCGTGCACCGGATAAAATGCACCCCGATGACACCATCGAATCAATGGCCTCACCGCGACGACCTTCATCGTCAAAAGCAAATTTAGCCGGCGGCATTTGTGCTTGATAGGTCCAAATAGGCCAATCATTATTATATAAATTCAGTTCGGGCTGGATGGAGCACAGATCCATGTTGGCACTCCAGTAGGATTCAATGGTGCCGACATCGCGCCAATAACTAGGCTCACCATTTTCATCCACAAAAGGATAAGCTTGGACATGGCTATCTGCGATAATTGACGGGATAATGTCTTTACCAAAATCCTTTGATGACAAAGGATCAGCATTGTCTTTGATTAACTTTTCAA
Source organism: Desulfuromonas svalbardensis (assembly GCF_055389415.1). Classification (NCBI taxonomy): domain Bacteria; kingdom Pseudomonadati; phylum Thermodesulfobacteriota; class Desulfuromonadia; order Desulfuromonadales; family Desulfuromonadaceae; genus Desulfuromonas; species Desulfuromonas svalbardensis. Next base: position 87,857 of record NZ_AP042416.1, read on the forward strand.
ATAAAAATTCAGGGGAAAAAATATAGATTCCCATTGACGCTAATGCTTTATCTGGCTTATCGGGAATCGCTTCTGGTTGTTTAGGTTTCTCGGTGAAACTGGTAATGCGCATGGAATCATCGACAGACATCACACCGAACCCGGTGGCTTCAAGGCGTGGCACCTCAACACAACCGACGGTGACATCGGCACCAGATTCAGCATGCGCTTCAATCATCGGCCGATAGTCCATGGCATAGATATGGTCACCACCTAGAACCAGAACATATTTAGGATTGTGACAGCGTATAATATCAAGATTCTGATAGAGTGCATTGGCCGTCCCTTGATACCACTGTTTACCTAAACGTTGCTGCGCTGGCAATAATTCAACAAATTCACCGACTTCGTAACGCATAAAACTCCACGCGCGTTGAATATGGCGTATCAATGAGTGCGATTTATATTGGGTTAAAACACCAATGCGGCGGATATCGGAATTGACACAATTGGACAGAGCAAAATCGATGATCCGATATTTACCGCCAAAGGGTACGGCCGGCTTGGCGCGCCACTGAGTCAAATCTTTAAGGCGGCTCCCTTCACCCCCTGCCAACACCAAGGCTAGAGTATTACGAGTCAACTCGGTGATTTTCGAATAATTTTTCATTTCCTACTTTCTCCATCACAAGGCGATTTTTTTTCATAATACCTGCGCATATTAACGCTCCCGTTAAGCCAACGTGCTCATCGGTAATCAAGTACACAGGCATGCGTTCCACTAGGTCACGCATCTCATTTTTAGCGTGTAACGAATCGGTAAACTCTTTACCTTTTAGCCACGAAGGGTTTTTAGCGGCAATCCCGCCAGCGATATAAATTCCAGCTCGTGCGGGCCAAAGTAGTGCCATCTCGCCAATAAACTGACCATAGATCATTACAAACAACTGCCGTGCTTCACGAGCAGCCAACTCACCACCCTCGGCTCGGTGATGAAGACACTCTGCGTTCAATGGCTTCGAAGATTTTTTGTGATCATGACAACAAAATTGATACAGCCGTTCCAGCCCTCTGCCCGACAAATAGTATTCGTAATTAACGCGGCGTTGATCGCCGCGCGTCCAAGTCAACAATCGTTGCTGTTGGTCGTTAACAGGAGCAAAGGAGAGATGCCCCCCTTCTGACGATTGCGGGTAAAAGTGCTGGTTGATGTGACAAATAGGCGCAACACCTAACCCTGTGCCAGCGCCTACCACCAAACGATTGCCATCTGCACGATATTGCCCTGGCCACAAACAGATCAGAGATTCTGTAGCCAACGAATCAAGTCCTAAAGCGGTGGCATGAAAATCGTTGATAAGACTCACCTGCCGACAATTCAATGTGTGAGATACGGCGCATAGAGTAACCTTCCATGGCAGATTGGTAACATCGACACTGCAATCGTCCGTCGGCCCGGGGAGAGCAAAACAGGCACTATCAATGGGAGGAATCGGATACTCGTGCAACAGCGTCTCCAACAGGAAAGTAAAGGAGTCGTAGCGGTTACTTTGGTAATAGATAGGTGCAGAGATAAGGTTCGGCGTGTCCGTATCAAGCCACTGAAAACGGGATGTCGTTCCACCTATATCACCAGCAATGAGTATCACTCTACCCTCCGCGAACCACCCTAGAAAGAAATATTGCACCAACCCCATCACCATGGATATAGCAAGAGGTTGGCCTAAATTTTATGAGTGCATGGTATGAATTTTCAACATTTCAGCCAACACTTTAAGCGGTTCTTCGTCAACATGATTACATAACACTTGTTGAGCAAGTTGCTTGCCCAACTGAACCCCCTCTTGATCAAACGAATTGATATTCCACAAAAACCCCTGAAACATCACTTTATTTTCAAAATGGGCGAGCAGCGCTCCCAACACCCACGGAGTGAGCTGTTCGCCATAGATAAGGCTTGAGGGTCGCTGACCGGCAAAAAAAGTATTACAATCACTGCTTTGCTGTCCGTTGGCAAAGGCAAAAATTTGTGCAACAAGATTGGCATTAAGTTTATCTTGACTGGTAGAGCCACCCACTTGAAGATCGGTTCCCCCCTGTGAATGCTGAAAGCCTATAAACTGCAATGGCACAATCTGAGTGCCCTGATGCAACAGTTGATAAAATGAATGCTGACCGTTGGTACCTGGTTCACCAAAAATAATCGGACCGCTGTTGTACGACAAGGGAACACCATCACGATTAACTGACTTGCCATTCGATTCCATATCCAACTGTTGCAGATGGGCAACAAATCGGATCAATGGCTGACTGTATGGCAACACGGCACTGCAACCATAACCAAGGCAGTTGCGTTCATAAACGCCAATCAGGGCATCAAGTAATGCAGGGTTTTTGGTAACAGAAGGATTAAGTGCCAAGTTATCTTGGTGATGTGCACCATCGAGAAGAGCCGCAAACACATTGGCACCAAAGGTCAATGTCAACAGCGTGGCCCCCACAGCACTGGTTGATGAGAAGCGACCCCCAATTGCATCATCGAGATAAAAGTGATCTAAATAACGTACACTCGATGCAATGGAGCAACCTGCACTGGTAACGCAGACCAGATGAATCGCTGGATCTAAACCTGCCTGTTGCAACGCCTGACACACCAAGGCTTCATTGCTCAAGGTTTCCTGCGTTGTGCCCGATTTAGAAACGACGATAAATAGTGTTGCAGAAAGATCGAGATCGGCCAGTATCTGACCGGCATTATCGGGATCAACATTGGTGATAAATGAAGCCGTCATGTACTGCTGGTCGCGGCAATGTGCGCCGTGAGCTAAAGCCAAATAAAGGGCGCGCGGCCCGAGGGCCGAACCGCCAATACCAATTTGGCACACATGACGAAACCGCTCACCTGTGCTACCAAGCAGTTGGCCCCTATGGATTTTTTCGGCAAAAGCACTGATACGCTGCCGTTGCCCCTCATAAAACAACCGTTTATCACATCCTTGGGCTATCACGGCTGGGCCTAGCTGCCCTCGCGTGAGATGGTGCAACACTCGTCGTTGTTCACTGCCATTCATCACCGCACCAGCAATCAATTGGCGATACTGACCTAACACGTCCATCTCGTCGGCTAAATCTTGTAATACCGTCAAAATTTGCTCATCAACTAACTTAGCGGCATAGTTATAAAATAAACCCGTTCCCATTGAAACGGTCATACGCTTTAAACGCGAGGAATTAAGTTTTAATGGCGTTGTTCTGTTTTTAGCCAACGAATTTAATTGCTGAAACGCTAGCGCATCGCACAAGTTTTTGTATCCAGTTGCCATGTTTCATCCCCAACATTTAATCCCACCACTCGCTACTTAATTCAGTAACTATCGAGAAGATCCTAACTAAAAAATAATTATACTGTACAAATCTCCAATAGCTAGAGCTTCGACGTTTTTCTAATCTCAAATGTGTTTCTATAATGAACAAAAAAAGGGGGATAGCTGCTGCCAGCAGTCAAAATTCACCATCTAGACATTCTTGAATTTTTCTAAATCAATGATACTACTAGAATAAGATGGCAGCGAGGCACACCATCCCCCTCGACACCTAATAATGGAGGTCTCTCATCGTGACCGTTCCAGAGAACAACAGCGGCAACACACCACCAACATTGTGGCATGCACAACGGAGCGAAGAGTGTATCGCCACCCTCAATAGCGATGCTAAAAATGGTTTAAGCCACCAACAGGGAGCACTTTTGCGCCTCCAATACGGGCCAAACCTACTCCTTGAAACAGGCGCGACACCATGGTATCGCGTTTTCGGTCGGCAATTTATTGATGGACTTATCCTTATCCTTTTTGTTGCCGCAGCCATAGCCTTTAGCTTGGGTGAAGTTGGCGATGCCATTACGATTTTAATTATTATTGCCCTCAACGGCGTTCTCGGCTTTGTTCAAGAATGGAAAGCAGAACGTGCTATCGAAGCCCTACAGCAGATGCTTGAACCACAATGCAACGTCATCCGCAATGGTCAACAGCAACGTTTAGATGCTAAACATCTTGTCCCCGGCGATATCGTGGTGCTCGAAGTGGGTGACCGAGTTCCCGCCGATTTACGTTTGATTGAGTCGATCAACCTCAGGATTGATGAGTCATCTTTGACGGGAGAATCTGAATCAAGCCAAAAACATACGGATGCCGTGGAACAGGAGTGTCCCCTCGCCGAACGCAGCTGCATCGCTTGGATGGGAACCGCAGTGACCAACGGCAGCGCGCAAGGGGTGGTGATTGAAACTGGGATGAGAACAGAGTTTGGTCGCATTGCAACCCTAACTCAAACAGTCGGCAAAGAACCTACACCGCTGCAACAAACCCTCGCCCGATTGAGTAAAAAATTAGGGTTAACAGCTATCGCAATCTCGCTACTTGTGGCCATTACTGGCTGGTTACTCGGCAAACCACTACTGGAGATGTTCTTAACAGGGGTCTCACTTGCGGTAGCGGTGGTTCCCGAAGGACTCCCAGCCGTAGTGACCATCACCTTAGCCTTGGGAGTGCGCGCTATGGTGAAACGGCGCGCGCTATTACGCCGCCTTCAGGCAGGTGAAACCCTCGGTGCGACAACGGTGATCTGCACCGATAAAACCGGCACTCTAACCCAAAACCAAATGACAGTTCAGCAGATATGGCTACCAGCGGGCGAAGTTTCGGTATCAGGAATCGGCTACGCGCCAAAAGGTGATTTCAGCTGTGAAGGCCAGCCCTTATCTCGCTCCGTTCGACACGATCTCATTACGTTATTACACAGCGGTTTACAGTGTAATCATGCCCAGGTTTCTAAGGGTGATCATGGCTGGCAGCAGTTTGGCGAACCCACAGAAGCAGCGCTGGTGGTTGCCGCCTACAAGGCTAGTCTCACTAAGGCAGAAACACCCTACACGGTCAGTGAATTTTCATTCAACTCAAACCGCAAGCGAATGACGGTGATTGAACATCGTCCCAACCATTTCATCGCCCACACCAAAGGTGCCCCTGAAGTTGTCCTTGAACGCTGCACTTCCATATTAACAGGAGGTGAAATTACACCCTTTATCGCAGAGGATCGTCGCAAGGCAAAATCAGCCTATCACTCTCTAGCAACACAAGGCTTACGAACTCTGGCGATTGCTCGACGCGAAATCAAAAAAGACACCCCCCTTGATGAGGATGAAATCGAGAGAGACCTCACTCTGCTCGGCATTGTCGGCATCATTGATCCGCCTCACAGTGAAGTACCTCAGGCGATTAAGCGTGTTAAAAGCGCGGGAATTAAAACCATCATGATTACCGGTGATTCACCCACCACAGCCTTAGCAATTGCCCACGCCATTGGCTGGCCGACACAACAGGCCATAACAGGTGCAGAACTCAAGGAGTTGGACGATATTTCTCTGCGCCAGAAATTAAGCGATGACATCGTGTTTGCGCGGACAACTCCTGAAGACAAATTAAGAATTGTCACACTCCTTCAAAAGATGGATGAGGTCGTTGCAATGACGGGGGATGGTGTCAACGATGCACCGGCACTAAAGCAAGCGAACATTGGTATCGCTATGGGGTTACGCGGAACCGATGTGGCCAAAAGTGCTGCCGACATGATCTTAACTGATGACAACTTCGCCTCGATTGTTGGCGCGGTAGAAGAGGGGCGGCGGCAGTACGATAATATTCAAAAATTTGTCCGCTATCTGCTTTCATCTAACATGGGTGAAGTGGTCGCGATTTTCATCAACATCCTCCTCGGTGGGCCACTCATTTTACTGCCAGTGCAAATTTTATGGATGAATTTAGTCACTGACGGCCTAACCGCTGTAGCCTTAGGTCTTGAACCCACCGAACAAGGAGTGATGCAACGCCCACCGCGCCAGCAACACGATTCTATTTTGAATCGCAATGCATTGATGATGATCTTGCTATTGGGCGGCTATATTGGCCTAACAACCTTATGGCTATTCCACCACTATCTTGCATCAGGCGATCAGCGCAGTATTGCCGTCGCTCAAACCGTCGCCTTTACTGCCATCATCATTCTCGAAAAGGTTAACGTTTTTAATTTTCGCGCCCTGCATACACCGCTAATAAAAATTGGCGTGTTTTCAAACCCATGGATCATTATTGCATGGTTCGGCACCATCGGGTTGCAACTGTGTGCGGTGTATCTCCCATTTTTACAACAAGCCCTTCACACCGTACCATTGAGCCTTACAGACTGGGGTATCATCCTAGTGATATCAGCGCCTATTTTCATTTTATGTGAGAGTTATAAATGGTTACGCTACCGCAAGACAACACCAGCACCATAATTTTTTCACACTATCAACGAACAACTTTCGCTAACACAGGGATCCTCAACTGATTACGAACATGCCCCTGCGCATCGATCAAAAGATATCCATTCAACACAGCCTTCGCTGACGATGTCGGACGAATAGTCACCGTCACGATGGCCTCCTGCCCCGGCTGGAGGATATCTGGAACATTACTCAACGTGATGTAGCGCGAGGTTGAACGAACTGCCTTAATTGCAATGGAAACATCGGAACGATTGACGAATGTAACCGTTTTCTCAATGTCGTTACCAGCAGCAATCGCTCCAAGCGACAACCGTGATGGGGTGACTGACAACTCTGAAACAACCTGTGCTTGTAATGTAAAACGCTTTTGCGGTTGCTGCGGATCATTACTGACAACAGTGACCTTCTTTGTCACCCGTCCGCGAAAGTTCTTTGAATTAAAGCGAACACGTAGTTCTGTTTGCTGCGCAGGGAGGATCGTTTTACTATCTACCATTGCCGCAGTGCACCCACACGAGCTTTTTACCTGCTGAATCACTAAAGGGCTATCTCCGTCATTTTTCAAGACAAAGCGATGTTCTCTTTTCTCCCCTGAGTAGATATTGCCCCAATCAATCAGTGATGACTCAACCGCCAATTGCGGTAAGGCAAAACTTGTTGTTGCTCCACACAATAACAGAGTAAGACCAACAAAAATAAACCGCATAAATCCTCCAATAATTTCAGTGTAAATTGACATCAACTGCCGAACTTGTTATAGAATTAAGCGTTATAATTTTATTAACACCTATGGACCATATTTATTACCATGAAACAACTTTACACTAAAGAATATATCGCTCAACAGGTTGCTCGTCTTGGCAGTGAAATCAATCAAGACTATCACAACAGAGAAATTTTAATGATTGTCGTCCTTAAGGGAGCGATGATGTTTGCCGCCGACCTCGCGAGAGAAATAAATCGGCCCCTTTCCATGGACTTTATCTGCGTATCCAGCTACGGCGGGAAGACTACGTCATCTGGAGAGATAATTTTCAAAAAAGACATTGAAACCGATATTCAGGGCAAACATATTCTGATTATCGAAGATATTATTGATACAGGTTTGACACTTCAAGTGTTAAAAAAGCACTTACTAAAACGTAACCCAGCGACAATAAAAATATGTTCCTTGATTGACAAAACAAAACACCGCTGTGTGCCAATTGAGAGTGACTATTACGGCATAACAATGGATGACGGATTTATCGTTGGCTACGGCCTTGATTACGATGAACTTTATCGCAATCTTGATGCGATTTATACTTTTGACCCCACTCAACAGCTAGCCCAAGGAGACGCTTGATGATAATCCAATGCAAGCAATGCGAAACAACGTACAATTTTGATGATTCAGCACTGCATGGGGGACAAATCGAAGTTCGCTGCGTACGCTGTGAAAATGTTTTTACCATCGATTCAACTTCAGCAATCATTGCTCAACCAATCGAGCCTCTCCCTAAAACTGAACCCGAGATAGCTCCTGAGCCAATGGTCGAAGCCGCTGATTTACAAACGGCCCCTGAACCTGAGCCCATTCCGTTGCCTGAATGGAATGCTGATAGTGATGCTTTTAGCTTTTCTTCTACGGAAGCTTTCAGCTTTGACAATGAGGAACCTACCCTTTCTGGAACAAGTTCAGAATCGGCAACGACCTCAGAAGAACCGGCACCACAAGAATTCACCTTTGAGAGTCCTGAGCCAGAGGTTATTACGCCACTAGCACCACCAGTCAGCGACGAACCAATTTTCCCAGAAGAGGAAGTCGATGACACGCCAGAACCTAAAGCTGAAAAACGTAAAACATCCAAATTTATGATTTTTGTACTGTTAATCGTCCTTATGATTGCGGGAGCATATGGTTACCTGTTTGTTACATTAGGAACAACGGATGTATTTGAAATGATCCAAAGCGTCCAAAAGCAACTACAACCAGCGGCCCAAAATCAGCAAAACGACATTCAAATTAGTACCACACAAAGTTATTATGTTGAAAATAGCACTTCAGGCCAACTTTTCGTGATTAAAGGCATCGCTACGAATGCCTCTACCACCACCCAATCGGAACTTTGCGTGAAGGGGACATTATATCAAAAAAAAGGAGCTCCGTTGCTTCATCAAACCGTTTTTTGTGGCAATATTATCAGTGATGAAGAATTAAAATCTGCCCCAATGAACAGTTTAAACAATCAAATGGCAAATCCTTTTGGCTCAGCGCTTTCCAATGTCAATGTTGCTCCAGGACAATCATTGCCTTTCATGATTGTTTTTACCGATCTACCGGACGAACTCAATGAGTTCAGCGTAGAACCTTTATCTTCTAAAGCAGCATCAAACTAAAGACTCGCTCTTCCAGACACAACATCAAAGCCGTAACGATCTCGTATCGCTACGGCTTTTTCTTTTTTTATTGATATTAAAATTAACTCGTCCAGCAATAAATATTCACACCACTTAGTTCACAACACATCTCAGTAAATCAGCGCAAATTCACATGTCTTATTACCCACTAGCACCCCACACCTTAATTCCGCCACCATTATTCAGCGAAAAGTTTATACTAAAACTGTTTAGCAGCACTAAAAAAGGACAAAACTTCTTGCAATAGAAATGATATTTAGCTATGCTTCATAACGGCTTGCGATTACTTTTTCGCCTTAAAAACAAGTAGTTACCAAATAGCACTACAGCAGTATAAACACCTATTAAAACAGCATTATATATCTTTTTATAAAATATAGGTCCCAATGGGGAGGAGAATAGACACATGGATATACTCGCTTTGAACTGTGGCAGCTCATCGGTTAAGTACCAGTTATTCAACTGGGATAAAAAAGAGGTTATTGCTAAAGGGGTAGTTGAGCGTGTGACCATCGGTGACTCATTTATTGCCCATGACGTCCCAGGTAAAGATACCTACAAAGAGGAATCTGAGTGCCCAGACCACCGCATCGCCATCGATCTCATCATTAAAACATTAACCCACCCGACCCACGGTGTGGTGAAGAAAATGGAAGAGATCTCGGCCGTCGGCCACCGCGTTGTTCACGGTGGTGAGAAATTCACCTGCTCTGTTCCAATCAACGAGGAAGTTCTCGATGCAATCCGTGAAGTTCAACACCTTGCTCCGCTGCACAATCCACCCAACATTTCAGGAATTGAAGCGGCGCAAGCGGTCCTCCCCAATGTGCCACATATTGCAATTTTTGATACAGCATTTCATCAATCTATGCCAGCTCACGCTTACATCTATCCTCTCCCTTACGAGTGGTATGAAGAATACAGCGTTCGCCGCTATGGTTTTCATGGCACGAGCCACCTCTATGTTTCGAAACGAGCGGCAATCAACCTAGGCAAACCGTTAGATCAATGCAACATCATCACCCTCCATATCGGCAATGGCGTATCACATAGTGCCATCAAAGGCGGAAAATCCATCGACACCAGCATGGGATTAACCCCTCTCGAAGGTGCTATGATGGGAACACGATGTGGTGACATTGATCCAGCAATTCCGCCTTTCATCATGGACCAAGAAGGCTGCACTCCACGTGAGATTGATTCAATTCTCAACAAAAAATCGGGACTCCTTGGAATTACCGGTCGCTACACAGATCGTCGTGATGTCATTACTAAAGCACAAGAGGGAAATGAGCGCTGCCAACTTGCATTAGATATCGAAGCATACCGCCTAAAAAAATATATCGGTTCTTATGCTGCTGCACTTGGTGGTGTTGACGCCATTGTATTTACTGCTGGGGTTGGTGAAAATGCCGCTGTCATTCGTGAAAAGGCGGTTGAAGGTCTTGAATTTATGGGGATCCATCTCGACCTCGAAAAGAATGCCAAAACTTTCAGCAAAAGTGGTGAAACCGAAATCACTAAGCCCGATTCTCCAGTCAAAGTTTTTGTGATTCCTACCAACGAAGAGCTGGTATTCGTTGAGGATGTTGTGGGTATTCTTAACGGCACCTACACCGAGCACACCAAATTCCCTTACACATTCACCACACCTGAATATGTACCTTAGCAGGCTGTTTTCATAGCACACTAAAAAGGGCCATCTTCCTACTGGAAGATGGCCCTTTTTATTATATATTGATGGTCTCGCAAAAACGAATTAGATGGCTAAGCAAAAACTTCGTACCCCAAGGCGTAGTGGTTGTTCAAGGGTGAAGACATACAGGTTGTATGTCAACGTCTTGAACAAACGCTGCAACGCAGGTGGGCGGATTTTTTTTGCGCCGCCATCATCCTTGAGCTTGTACCGCTGTTATAGCCGAAACATTGATAATATCATCAACAGAGCAACCACGAGACAGATCATTTACGGGCTTAGCTAGCCCCTGTATGATAGGCCCAACAGCTTCAGCCCCTGCAACACGTTCAACCAGCTTATAGCCGATATTACCTGCATCAAGGGTTGGGAAGATAAGAGTATTGGCCCTACCGGCAACAGGTGAACCGGGGGCTTTTTTCTCACCAACGTTAGCAAGAAGAGCGGCATCAAGCTGCAACTCACCATCAATCAACAATGACGGATCAAGCTCTTTAGCAATGGCAAGAGCTTCTAAAACTTTATCGGCATCTTCGTGTTGCGCACTCCCTTTTGTTGAGAATGAGAGCATTGCGACACGGGCATCAACACCTAAAAAGCTTTTGCAACTTTGCGCTGTTGATACTGCAATCTCAGCCAGAGCTTGGGCATTTGGATTTGGATTTACAGCACAGTCGGCAAACAGCAAAATACCGTTTTCACCAAACTCTGGATTTTTTGTTACCATCAAAAACACCGACGATACAGTCTTCATTCCCGCGGCAGTACCAATCACTTGAAACGCAGCCCGAAGGACTTCACCAGTGGTATTAAATGCACCAGCAACAGCACCGCCAGCATCACCTTTGCGAACCATCATGGAGGCAAAAAAGAGGTTATCATCGGCAGTTAGTAATTCACGCGCCTGCTCATCAGTAAGCCCCTTCTTTTTGCGAAGCTCAACCAGCTCAGCAACATAATCATCCAACTGCGGTGCACACGCTGGTGAAAGCAATGTCACGCCATCAAGGGTCACATTTAATTCATCAGCTTTTGCCTTAAGTACATCAGGATTGCCAAGTAATACAATGTTAGCCAAGCCATCGGCTACTATTTTTCCTGCAGCTTCTACCATGCGGTCATCATAACCCTCAGGCAAAACTACGGTTTGCATATTCGTACGTGCATTTGCCTTAATCTGTTCTACGAGATGCATATCTCCTCCTGTTTATAAAACATAGTTTGATTATCCAAAACTTATACCTGATTCTTAAATCCAGCGTCAACTTAAATCCAGCAACAGAACTGAACAAAAGAAGGATAGGTTGAACAAAAGCATAGTGCTATAATGACAAGATATGTTAATTTACGAGCCATTATTTTAGTGCCAACGCAACCATGAGATTATGAATTTTACCTCAACTCGCTATCCTTTAATTATTGGTATAATCCTATCCCTACTCATTCACTGGATAGGGTTAAACCTGTCGGCACCAAAGCAAGCCGACCAACCAAAAGAGACACAGCCTTTTTACGTCGAAATCCCCCCTTCAGAGCCGCAGCGTGAAACCATTTTACCACAACAGCCTGAAACACCACCAACAACAACGCAGCGCCAAGGCGCTATCGACCAGCATGTTGTAAAGGAGCAAGCTCCTCAAGCAAACGACATGGAGGATAGCTCGCCAAGCGTTGCCCAGCCTCAGCCTCCTCAACCCAAAGAGGAGAAACCGCAACCGTCACAAAATAGTGTTCGCGAGCACGTTGAGTCAATTGTGGCAGATCGGCCAATTAATCAGCCTGAGGAACTACCGACCCTAAAGGATCTTTTTCAAACCGGGGTTAATGCTGCAGCAGACATTGCCCAGGGTGCACAAACAAAGCAACGACCCAATATTGAAAATGGAGATGAACTGTTACTGAACATGAAACAAGACAAACTGTTCTCTTTTTTCAATCGCTTCAAAAAAGGGATTTATAGTGTTTGGAACTACCCAGAAGAGTCAATCAGGAAGAGACAACAAGGTGTTTCCTTACTGAAAATCACTATAAACAAAGATGGCACAATCGATGATGTTGAACTGGTAAGCGGATCGGGGTTTGAGCGTCTTGATCGTGAAGCCATTGCCGCCATCTTTAAGGGGCAACCTTATGGTGCCCTACCCGACAGCTATGAAGATGACCAACTGACCATTCATGCTTACTTTGAATACATCTCCGGCCAGAGACAAAACATATATCGTCAATAAAAAAAGGAGCCAAACGGCCCCTTTTTTCATCAATTACAGACTCAGCGAAGCACCATCTACTTTACCGTACGTTGACTAGCACTTTGAATCGTGTTGAATAGTAACATGGTGATGGTCATAGGGCCGACACCACCGGGTACTGGCGTAATATAACTGGCGCGCGCAGCGGCTGCATCAAACTCAACATCACCGACAAGTTTTTTGTCAGCAACACGATTAATACCAACATCAATCACTACGGCACCCTCTTTAATCCAAGAGCCCTTGATCATCTCAGGGATACCCACAGCGGCAATCACGACATCAGCACGACCAACATGTCCCTCAAGGTCTTTAGTGCGCGAGTGACAAATGGTTACCGTAGCATTTGCAGCTAAACACATAAGAGCCACAGGCTTACCAACAATATTAGATCGACCGACAACAACCACTTCCTTACCATTCAAATCATAAGGGATCGACTCCAACATTTTCATAATACCGTACGGAGTGCAGGAGCGGAATGTTGGATTCCCTGTCGCTAAGCAACCAACGTTGAAGGGATGAAAACCATCAACATCCTTAAGTGGAGAAATCGCATTAAGAATACAGTCTTCATCGATATGAGCAGGCAATGGTAACTGCACCAAAATACCATCAATTCTTTCATCGTTATTCAGTTGATCAACAAGGTCTAAGAGCTCCTGTTGAGTCGTTTCAACTGCAAGCTTATGTTCCGCAGAATAGATCCCTGTCGCAGCACAAGCCTTCTCTTTCATTGCGACATATACGCGACTTGCTGGGTCTTCACCAACCAATACAACAGCCAGGCCTGGTGTCACCCCTTTGTTTTCGAGTTCCTGAACACGACCTGCCATCTCCTCACGCATTTGGGCAGCAAGGGCCTTTCCATCAATCAGTTGACTCATTTTGACCTCCGAATAAAACACATTGAGTTAAGAAATAGCACTACTTTCATACTTATTTTTCGCTAGATTTAGAACAACCACCACAACCTGAAGTTGAAGAGGCAGGACAGCCCGCAGTGGCCTTGGAGGCCGAATAACCCTGCTCGTACCAGCCACCACCCTTTAAGGCAAATCCACCCTGAGAAATAACCTTTGTCACTTCAGCACCACATTCACGACATGTTTTTAGTGGTGCATCAGAAAACTTTTGCCGTACTTCAAAGAGTAGTTCGCATGATAAACATTTATACTCATATAATGGCACAATAAATTCCTTTTCAATTTTGGGTCATAAATAAAACAGTAACCCGAGCAAACTAAATCTTTCAATAAATTCGCATCACAATTACTCGTGGCTAAAATAGTCAGACCAAACCACTTTGTCAACAATAGAGCCAGTATTTCACACATAAAAGACGTAATTTATGCTAAAGTTGGGAGTGGAGGGTTTAATTTATGACAGTCATCAAAAAACTACTGGCAAACAATTCTAGCATTAAGTTACCAACACCGCCGGCAATTGCTCTACGAATTTTAGAAGAGGTCCAGAAAGAAGAACCTTCCTTTACACGATTAACAGAACTCATCAATACCGACCCAGCTTTGACAGCACGAGTCCTGAGAATCGCCAACTCATCTATTTTCGCACCAGTTATCCGAATTGACACTTTAGACAAAGCCATTACGCGAATGGGCACAATGCTACTCACAAACGTAGCTCTATCTTTTGTGCTCGTCGCTAATTTCAAACAAATACCTGACAGTGACTTCAATGTTGAATATTTCTGGAAACGGTCTGTAACGGCTGCCGTTGGCGCAAATATTATTGCTCGTAAAATTTGCCGATCCAACGACTATATTTTTATTGCCACCCTATTGCACGACATTGGCATCCTTATCGCCGACAATTGCCTGCCAAGCTACCGAGAAATTTTCAGGACTGAGCACCCCCACACAAGCATCAACGAGATAGAACAAGAACATTTCAGTTTTTCACATGCACAACTTGGTAGCGAACTATTGCAACAATGGGGACTACCGGATCAAATCACAATTCCGATAGCATGGCACCAACAGCCCGACATGGCTCCCGCAGAGGCTGAATGCCCTGCTCGAGTGATTAATCTATCGGATAAGTTATCTGCTGCGTTTCACGGCAAGCCAGCGAAACATAAACTTAAAACATTCCGCGACGAGTTAAAGCAGCACTACCAACTCAGCGACGACAAAATCAATCAATTAATTCAAGAGATCTCGGAACAAAGCAGCGAGGTACTATCGTTCTTTGACATCTCCACCAAGTTAGCCAAAAGTGCTACTGAGCTTCTACAGGAAGCCAACGAAGCACTGTCAAACCTGAACCTTTCGACCACTCAATTAAAAAAACAATATAAAACAGAGAAAGAACACGCTCAGCGAACAAGCGCTAAGCTCACCGAAGCCAACGCCGAGCTCAGCCGCCTTGCTTTCCAAGACAGCCTTACTGGGCTGTACAACTTACGTTATTTTCACGACCATTTTGACCGCGAACTTCAACGTGCTTCACGCTACAATACGATTTTCTCCTTATTCATGTTTGACGTCGATGACTTTAAGGTCATCAATGACACCTTTGGTCACCAAGCAGGAGACAAATTATTACAAGAAATTACCAATACCACGCTACGAACCATGCGCAATACGGACCTTGTCGCCCGCTATGGTGGTGAAGAATTCGCCGTTATTTTATCAGAAACAACTCTTGAAGTTGCAGGTGAAATTGCGGAGCGCTTACGTGAGGACATCAGCCAGCTAACCGTTAACTGGCACGGTGAGACCCTCTCGGCAACAGTGAGCATTGGCGTCTCGTTCTATTGCTCCAAGAACGCGAATCTCACCAAAAACCAAATCATAGCCATTGCGGATGCGGGACTTTACCGCTCAAAGAATAAAGGGAAAAATTGCGTGAGCCTCCCCTTGTAACAACGTGGGCAACATTACGCACACAACACCCGTTCACTGACCCAAACTCCAACCCCCAAGAAACAACTAACCACCTATGCCATCTCTCATACTTGTTTCCCTGATCTGGGCTTTCTCGTTTGGATTAATCAAAGGACAGCTCACGGGAATTGACCCCGTACTGGTCACAGCAGTACGACTTTTTCTCGCATGGCTGGTGTTCCTCCCCTTCACGCGCCTTAAACACTGCCGCATAATGACAATGGTCGCACTGTTGGCAATTGGTGCCATTCAGTATGGTGTCATGTATATGGCTTACACTGCCTCGTTTCACTACCTAAAGGGATACCAAGTAGCACTATTCACTATTTTCACCCCCATCTACGTTACGGTGATAAATGACTGCTTTACTCTCAAATTTCATCGTCGCTTCATGTACGCATCCCTACTTGCGGTACTCGGCACCAGCATCATCTTGTACCGCGAGTTACATTTAACCGAGTTCAGGACAGGATTTTTACTCATTCAAGCTGCCAATCTAAGTTTTGCCTTTGGCCAGGTGGCGTATAAAAAAGTGATGAAAACAGTACAGCTCAAAGATCACCACGTATTTTCACTGCTCTACCTTGGTGCAATTTTATCGACACTACCATTCCTACCCGCGCCGCAAACATGGGCGCTCTCAACGTTAACGAGTCATCAAACTCTTTCACTCGTTTACTTAGGGATTCTAGCTTCGGGGGTCTGCTTCTTTTTGTGGAATTTTGGCGCACGCCGGGTAGATACGGGCACTCTGGCCATCTGTAATAATTTGAAGATTCCCCTTGCAATTGGTTGCTCAGCACTGGTCTTCGGCGAGCTAGTAAACTGGTCGCAGTTGACAATGGGATCAATCGTGCTCGTGATCGCCCTGTGGTTTAATCGTCGCTAGGAAGCTGGGAGAATATGTACCGTAGCGAGCAGTACACGTTAAATCCGACCGCCTGCTAACCCTTCGCTTAAAATAGATACAGCAACTGAGCGGAGAAACGATCTGGTAGATCATCCAAGATTTGGTTTACCACTGATGTCGTTTGTTGATCGGGGGCGCATGCGTGACGAAACTCATAATTCGCTTTTGCCCGAATGTGGCGGCTGACTTGCCACAAAACTCCTAGCGTTACCGTTTCAAACTCTTTTTCCGCCATCGTCTCGGTATTCAAGTTAAGGCGGTCATATCGAGCATTCAACCAAAGCTTGGGCAAGATTTTGTAACCAAAGTCGATATACCAACCTAAGGCTTGGTCTTCTGGTCGGATATTAAAACTCGACACCTTAAGACCATCCGTACTCACTGTTCCTGCGGGGGCGTTAAAGTCGGTACCAGAAAATATCATTCCATCGGCTTTAATAATTTCAGCCCCAAAGCGAACCTTTTGCCACAATAACGCCGTACCGACACCATAACGTGAACGATGAAACTTTTGTTCATCATGAGCTAGTCCCACCTCAAGGGTCCGCTGCCCCTCTTGGTACCAACTAAAAAACTTCCACCCTTCACGGTGAACTTTTTTACCTGCCCCAAAAAGGTATTCTGCAGAAAGATACATATAACCTTCGGGATTACTATTGTTATCATTTAAGCGCATTCCAGAGCCATTGGCCAGCATGGCCGCGTAGCTCAATTCCCACTGGCTCAAGTGAAATGCATCAAATATCATCACACCAATATCACGGCAACACCCTGCAATTACAGGATTGTTTTCTTGCGTTGGATCTTGCCCATCAGCTTCAAAGAAGCGCTCCTGCATCAGCATATTGCTCATGCCAGTAAGATTAATATAGTAACAAGGCGGTACAAAGCCCAGTGACTCTTCAGCGCCAGGGGCCTTCATCAGACCGATCCGAAGCCGAGCATGCGGAACCGAATTTATGGTGACACTCGATTCAACAATACGCAGTCTATTCCCTTCATCAATTCCCGTCACACTATTGTTGCCTGAGATTGTTTTCAAACTATAGGAGAACTGATCGGTTAAAGCTCCCCGCACGCCTAAGCGTAATTTTCGCAGATTACTTTCTGCCGAGGAGTTCATATCAGGACCAACAAGGCCAGACGCCATCGGTTGACCTTTGAACGGCCCAGCAGCAAGATCACCACCACCTGAATTTTGATAATCAAATAGAGCAAAACCACCAAAGCGAAACTTCGGCGCATTTTCGCTCTCAACACCTTGCAACATAAACCAATTAACCGCCAGTGCAGGCGTTGCCAACATCAATGAGGCAACACACACTCCAACCGTGAACATCCAACAAAAAAAGGTGCGGCTCCTACATAAGAACGCCATGCTTAATCTCTCCTCACCAGAATCGGAACATGCTTATCATGTAAAACAGACCTTTCATTAATAACACAGAAATGGATCAAGGATTACTCCGATTTTATATTGAACCAAACAACGCATCTGGTTTAGAATTACTCGTCTCTTAAATTAGATCGCCCCCTTGCTCGACAGGACCTCACATGATGCAAACAGCACCATCCAACTCTAAGTGTTTCTCTCTCATCGTTGCTGCAGCCTCCATGGTGATCATCATTGCTGGGCTCAAGAGTGCTCAAGATCTCGTTATCCCTTTTCTGCTAGCGGCCTTTATTGCCGTATTGTGTTTACCAATCCTAAATTGGCTCGAAAAACATCATATTCCGACAGCGATCAATATTGTTCTTGTCATCAGCATCTCACTGGCAACAGGCTTGCTCTTAGCCCTGTTTATCGGCACCTCGTTACACGATTTCTCACTGACACTACCGACATACCAACAGCGCCTCCATGACGAGACGCGCGCCATCTTTGGCTGGATCAACCAGCGCGGTCTCGATATCTCGCCACAAATCATGTTGGACTATTTTGACCCCAGTGCGGCGATGAAGATCGCGGCGAACACCTTAAGCGGATTAGGAGCGGTACTCACCGACGGCTTTCTGATTTTGCTCACCGTCATTTTTATTCTATTTGAAGCCAGATCAATGCCGCGCAAACTCAAATTGGCACTAAAGAACCCTGAGAAATCGTTCAACCAATTTTCACGCATCACCACCAGTGTTCAAGGCTATCTGGTGATCAAAACAGCCGTTAGCCTGTTAACTGGAATTAGTATTACGTTATGGCTGCTGTTTCTCGATGTTGATTATCCTGTTTTATGGGGTCTTCTTGCATTTATGCTTAACTATGTCCCCAATATTGGTTCAATCATCGCCAGCGTTCCGGCATTTCTTCTGGCATTTATCCAACACGGGATCAGCCACGCATTACTAGCAATTATGGGCTATGTCGTTGTCAATGTTGTGGTTGGCAACATTATTGAACCGCGCTATATGGGAAAACAACTCGGTCTTTCACCCTTGGTTGTTCTCCTGTCGTTAGTGATATGGGGATGGGTACTCGGGCCAGTTGGCATGCTACTTTCTGTACCGCTGACCATGATTGTTAAAATTGCTCTAGAAGCGACAGAAGACCTACGCTGGGTTGCGATTATGCTCAGCTAACAGCCGCCCAACGATATAAAACAATTTTCTCTCCAATTTTACGAAAGTCACCTTGATGTCTGATCCAAAACACTTAAAGAATGAAAACTATCTTGGTTTCTTTCTTTTAATTATCGCCCTGATGGCTTTTGCAGTCATCGTCAAAGGGTGTAACATTGCCCAATACCAGCACCAACAGCAGACACCGGCACATGATGAAAACCACTAACGATATTCACCAGCTCATTGTTGCAGCGAGTTACGACCAGGAGCAACTCACCCCGATAATTCAGCAGTTGTCCCAAATGGGGGAACTGGACGCATACACGATTCGCCAACGACTCCTTGGCAATGGGTTGGCCCAACTAGCCAAAGGACCGCTCGAACAGTTACGTCCTATGGCAAACCTGCTGCGCCAATATCACCTCAAGCACTGGATTATTCAACCATCAATCACGTCGCTTGAACCCGTCACAATCAAAGCACTTACCATTGAGCCACAACAGATCATATTTCACTGCAACGATTCAGAGATTATCCTAGAGCGCGAAACTCCTCTGTTGGCCATCGTCGCTGACATGTCTGGAAAACTGGCTGAAAAACAGGTCAAACGACTTCTCGTTCACACCACCTATCAGGGTGCTGCCCCCGCAGCAATGAACGAACAGGAGCTACATCAAGAGATCTTCAAACACGCACCAATCATTGACCTGTATTGGCTCAATGGCGATAACGAACATCAACCTAACCAAGCTGTTAGGATCAAGCCAGGGAGCTTTAATCACCGTCAATTAGGAGATAAAGCCCGCCTAAGTCGCAACGGAAATTTGTCCAACCTTCTCGATTGTATCAAAGAGTACGCCAGCCACTTAGAGATCAACCGACAATTTGGGCTTGGCTTTTTACCCGATTGTCGCCTACACGATACAGGCGACAATGCTGACCCTAAACGGAATCAACTCGCCCTAACCCGATACGGACAGTTACAGGTACAGATCTCGCATCAAAACAGTGACTCCCAGCTACAGCCAAATCAACGGCATCCAATCATCGCAGAAGTTGTCGAAGCATCGGGACTTGATGAAATCATTGCGCCGTTAACAGCAGGTGTTTTCACCCATTCTGAACCTGATGAGGATGACGTTAGCGTTACAAAACAACCCAGTACAGCGACATTACCACCGCCCCCAGAGATTGAAACGTTGTCAGGCATTAAGCTCCATACGTCAGGCTGGCGGCTGGGTGCCGGAATCCTTGGTATCATCATTGTCTTTTTCACTCAACAAAACGACAATGCGATGGAACGTGTTTACCACTACGGTATCCAAACAGGTATCGTCCCTGCCCTCATTAGTGGTGCAGCACTTTGGTCAGCAGGCCACTTTTGGCGATTAAAACGGCGGATTGAAAACACTCCAACCAGCAAGGCACGTTCGGCAGCAATGGGGATGATCGAAGTACATGGTCGCGCTAAACGGCTCTATGCTCTGGTATCACCGATGTCACAACAGCCATGCGTCTATTACTGCTTAAAAAAATATCGTCGTGCTAACCGCGACAAACAATGGCAACTCAGCCGCATAACAACCAGTGGCACGGTTCCATTCATCATTGAGGATGACACCGGCAAGATTCAAATCGACCCTCAGGGAGCGAAACTAAGTCCAAAAACAACCCATGAAGGCTCATTTGGACAAAGCAATATTCTCTTTAGCAGCACAATTGATGACGATCCCAATGAAAAATGGAAAGAGGAAGTTATTCACGAAGGCAGCATTCTCTATATCATGGGATTTGCGCGCACGTCTAAGAATGGCAACAACGATCTCCGCCAACAGGTGGCCAATAAATTGCGCGACTTGAAGACAGATCGTGATAAAATGATGGCATACGATAGTGACGGTAATGGCACAATTGATAGTGCCGAATGGGATCACGCTCGCAGCGATATGGAGCAACAAGCCCTGCAAGAAAAACTTAAACAAACAAAAGAGCGTAGCAATCAACAACTCGTCATTGGTGCTCCTGCGCAAAAAGGGCTACCCTTTATTATTGCTGAAACAGAATCCGAAGCAAACCTGACACGGAACTACACCTGGTATATTCCACCATTGCTCACTATCGGTGTTGGCGCTTTTATTTGGACGCTTATTCGCGTTAGTACGTTTTCCAACCTACTTTAAACCGTTTCAGAAAACGGATTTATTCTCATCCTAAGGAGTTTTCATGACTGCACTTATTGTTCTAGGCGTTATCGGATTACTACTCGCAGTTCTCATCAGCTATGTCATCATGATCTATAATGGTCTTATTCGACTCAAGAATGAAACGGATAAATCGTGGAGCAATATTGATGTACTGCTCAAGCAACGGTTTGATGAATTACCCAAACTGATCAAAGTGTGCGAAGGCTACATGCAGCATGAAAAAAACACCCTTGAGGCCGTTATCAAAGCCCGCTCAATGGTTGGTGAAGCGCGCACAGAAGGTGATCAGCTCAACGCCCAAAACATGTTGACCGACACCCTAAAATCGCTGTTTGCGGTAACGGAACGCTATCCAGACCTCAAAGCAGATGCCGCATTTAGCAGCTTGGGGAATCGGATCTCGGAGCTAGAAGATCAGATCGCTGATCGTCGTGAATTTTTCAACGAATACACCAATCTCTACAACATTCGTATCGCACAATTTCCTGATGTTCTTGTCGCAACAAAATTCAATTTCACTAAAAAGACACTGTGGGAGATCAACCCTGCCCATCGTGAAGATGTTAACGTTTCATTTTCGCAATCGTGAATCAATCATCGCCGCTGCATCGTTACCTTGTACCTAAAGCGATGCAGCGTAGTGAAATTGAGGTAAAACGCAGCCGCTTTATCACCACGATTCAAGCAACCAGCAGCCGCGAACACAGTCGTGAATTCATTAAGCAGATCCAGCGAGAGTTTGCCGATGCCAACCACAACTGCTGGGCTTGTGTTATTGGCGCGCCGGGTTCCACCCTTAAAGCTGGCATGAGCGATGATGGCGAACCGCGCGGTGCCGCAGGAAAGCCGATGCTCACCGCATTGCTCCATGCTAATATCGGTGATATCAGTGTGGTGGTAACACGTTATTTTGGCGGCACCCGTTTAGGAAAAGGGGGAATGGCCAGAGCCTATACCGATGCGGTACTTAACGGCCTAGCGCAGCTCAACACCCTTGAGAAAATTGACTACCAAACCCTGTCACTCACCCTCGCCTATCCGTTGCTCGAGCAGGTTCAAATGCTTTATCACGACTATGAAGTCGACATCATCGAACACCGCTACGCTGACAACGTTGTCATCACCTTACGCCTGCCACGTGAACACGTTCACGCTTTCAGCCTGCACATAACTGAACTCAGTCACGGCAAAATTCAAATCAACACCGATGAAACCTAGACAGAAGCTGATGAGATCGGTACAATCCCGCCAAAACTTACCCCAATATGGGGATGACGTTGATGGAGGAATTTAAAATGGCATCACATAATCATGCGCTGTGGCAAACCGTTATTTTTTTATTTTTAAGTAAATTCATTCGCGAAGCCAATGTTGAGTTCGCGCAAAAACAACTTATCAATGCCAAAAATGTAGAACTGGCGCAAAAATTTGCAGAGATGGTTGGGGACACAACTGAACACTCAAAAATAAAACTCTCCTTGCTTAAAGCACTCAAGAAGCTTGAAAAAGAAGAATGGATGCAACGAATCGATGACAACACATTATTGCTAAGTGATACTGGATTTGAGAAGATGCAGTCAGAACTACAAACAGCGATGCTGAAAATTGCCAAGAGCTTCCCTGAAACAAAATCGAACCAGCCATTATCGTAATTGACCATCTACCATTGATGAGCACTGCTTTTGCCGCTAAGTTCTATGTTTACAATTTACCAAAGCTTCTTAGGTCTACTAATTGATATCAAAATCTATTGCGGGGATTTTGTTATCATCCTATCTATTCAACCTAGAAACCTTTGCAATCACCTTCCTCTTAGCGTTAAAAATCGACAGCAAAAGATCCAATAGTGCCACCAGTCGCTCCACTTCATCCACGCTAAACCCTCCTCTAACCTCAGCCCATTTAATCGTCACACACTTCCAATGTTTCATTTATTTATATTGGAAAGCAGCTAAAAAACAACTAGGATAGAGAAATCTAAGTCATTATAAATAACCTAGCAGCCGTCTGAAAGAAATCCTATGTCGGAAGACAACGAACAACCTCTACCGCAAATACTGTGTGTCGACGATGAGAAAGCGATTTTAAAATCATTGCGTCGCGTTCTTATGGATGAAGACTGTGAGGTATTAACAGCACCATCGGGTGCTGAGGGTCTAGATGTTCTGAACAAAGAGACGAACGTTGCTCTTATCATTTCGGACCAACGCATGCCTGAAATGACAGGGGTTGAGTTCTTACAACAGGCGAAGGCAATCACACCGTCAGCATATCGTGTCATGTTAACGGGTTATGCCGACATCAATGCAACCATGGATGCAGTCAATCATGGTGAGATATGGCGCTATATTACAAAACCGTGGGATGATGAACAACTCGTATTTTTAGTTCGAGATGCCATTCGTCACTATAATTTAGAGAATGAGAACTTACGATTACACGGTGTAATAGAAAAGAAAAATAAAGAGCTTCAACAATGGAATGACCGGTTAAAACAACGGGTTCTCTCACAAACTAATCTCATACGTGAAAAGCATGAAAATCTCGCTAAACAGAATAGAGCATTGCGTGAGAGCTTTGAACAAAACCTGCTAGCCTTTTCGGATCTCACCTCACTTCGAGACAAAAGTCTCCGAAACCACTCATTTAGCACCGCAGCCATTGCGACAAAAGCGGCCCAACTATTAAAACTTGAAGTGGGTGAATTACAGCACATACGTGCAGCAGCCCTGCTTCACGGCATTGGTAAGTTAGCGATCGCTGATACTCTACTTAAAAAACCAGAAGAGGAATTAACTCCGAGCGAAAAAATTATCTTTAATTCCTATACCGTTCGCAGCCAAACAGCCATTAGTCCAATCAACGAGCTTCAAGAAGCAGGGAAGTTAATTCGCCATATTACCGAAGAGTTCAACGGCAGTGGCTCCCCCGACCACCTAAAAGGTGATCAAATTCCTCTCGGATCAAGAATCATTGCCATTGCTAAGTATATTGACCGTAAGTTCAACTCTGGGACATATGGTATATATGGAGTTTTAGAACAGGTTATCAAGAGCTGTGATGCCCAAGCGGGAACACGCTTCGACGCAGACCTTGTACCCATCGTTTCCGAGGCAGCCAGACTTTATTACTCGGAAAGTAAGTCATCAGAGCCAGAAGACATACGTGAAGAACTTTATCCAATGGATTTAAGAGTAGGAATGGTTGTCTTACGAGATGTTTACAGCGGTACAGGAATTTTATTACTAAAACAAGGCTCGACTCTAAGTAGCGAATCAATTTCGGCTCTTAAGCGGTATTATGATACAGATCCACCAGATGGCCCAGTGCTGACTCTCAAGGCAGATCAACCCGAATCGATGGTAAAGAACATTGAGGAGTAGACGGCGAAGTGCACTATCATGAATTAACGAGAAGACTTCCTTTCACAGCGAAGACTTCGGCAAATTCGTCACATAATGCGACAAAAATTTCTTGATTTAAATCAAAAAGCATCGATACAGAACCGCCGCTAAACGAAACCTTAGATGCCTTATAGTTCCCAATATTAAGGGCACACACCATCATACGTGCTAAAGATACGAGGCTACAGGAACGGTACATTTCATCCGAGCCATCTCCACAAAGATCATTCTCGCCGGCATAATATGCGCTCAAAACTAGAAGCGATGAAAGGTTCCAATGCTGTAAAATTGACGCACCAATTCTTGAAAACGAATAAGAACACAACTTCTTAGAATACTCATCTCGTTGACCAGACTCTTGACTTTCATCCAAAACTTTTTTGTACAATTTAGAATCACTACTGTTCACAACCAGCTCCCCAATATTACACAGCAACCCTGCCATGAAAGCCTCTTCGGGAACCAAGCTAACACCTTCTAATCGATGTGTTAAAAACTGTGCGGCCAATGCTAATGCAGCAGACTCCTCCCACAGCCCCTTCTCAACGGTTCCCATGCTGAGATGCAACCCTTTAATTGAAAACGCCAAAACCATATTCAATAATGACTTCTGCCCCAATAGAACAATAGCGTCCTTAACCGTATTGATTTTGCGTGAAAAACCATAGTACGGGGAGTTAGCTAATTTTATTACTCGCAATGTCAACAAGTGGTCAGAAATAATCGCATCAGCTAAAGTATCAACACTTACCTCAGCAGCATTGATTAACTGAATGACTTCGTTAGCGGATACCGACAAATTTAATTCGCACGCATCGTCGAGTAAAACCCCACTTAGATCTATCTCAGACTGAAATTTATGCATGATTGACTAACTCCTACCCTGTGGAAGTAAGGTTAATACAACACCACGTGTTCGATCATCGTTTAAATAACAACCTGCTACAGTGAATAATTCCCCCGAACTCATAGCCGTCCCACGTGAACTTCCTTCAATCTTAACCTGTTCTAAAAAGGCAAGAAGATCATTTGACAAAAACCTGGAGGCTTTTCCACCCAGTAAAATACCCTGTTGTGCCAAGGTTTTATTGGCACAAGAATTCGCCTGAACAATGTTATCTTCAATATCAATCCCTAAAACTGCAACAGGAAGAGTATCAAGGATATCTTGAGACAACTGCAATACTTGGCTGCGTAACTCTAACGCTTCAGTTCGCTCTTTTATGATCTCTTCTAAACCGGTGTTGAGGTTAGATAATTCATCATTTTTCAGGGAAAGTTCTTCGGAAAGGGTATCATTTTTTTGATTTAAGCTACAGGTTTCAACGGCATTAGAAATATTAACCCTGAGCTCATCATCGTTCCAAGGCTTTGGGATAAACTTGTAAATATGACCAATATTGATCGCTTCAACTACTGATGCGGTATCGGCATATCCTGAGAGAACAATACGAATTGTTTTAGGCCAACGGTCATGCACCTTGCTTAAAAATTCGACTCCATTCATCCCCGGCATGCGGTAATCAGAAACAACCACAGACACGTTATCCTCTTGTTCGAGAATTTTCAGTCCTTCATCACCTGACTCAGCAATCAGCAATTCATAATTATCTTCATCAATAAACAAACGCCTTAAGGCTCTTAAGATATTAGGTTCATCATCAACAAATAAAATTTTAACCATTTTTTCCCCCAACAAAGAGTCCACGCTACCCCCTTCAACAACTTCCTAATATTTATACTTTAAATAATTATATCAAGCTATCAAACTATTACACCATTGGAAAGCTCAGAAACACTTTAAAAAATAACTAGATCAAATACGACCTCTACGTTAAATTGAACGACTAAGTTAATCAATTATCAAATGAGGTACTATGACGTCAGAGCTTGAAAATATATCTGTAATGCAAGCATTTGGTTCCTTTCCGTCAAAGATGTCTTTTGAGGAGAAACAAGTTCTCGTTTCTACCTGTGCAAGGTACAGCCATGAGTTCCTGCTTTGGAGGGATATTGACGATACAATTAGATTCATCTCAATATCGTGTTTGCAGATTACCGGTTACAGTGCTGATGATTTTATTAACAACAATAATCTGTTGCTGCAAATCATTCACCCTGATGACCAGACTATGTGGATAGAAAAACATATACACGGCAATCACAACCAGTTTCAACTCCGCATTATCAATGCGTCAGGAGAAACCGTGTGGGTTGAACACAACTGCAACCCTATTTTTAATAGTAACGGTGAAGTCAAAGGCTTTATTGGCAACTTTATTGATATTACCGAAATAAAAAGAACTGAATCAAACAATCAAAAACTAGCCACTGCTGTCGAACAGAATCAGTACGGGATCGTTATTACAGACCGTAATGGTGTGATCGAATATGTGAATCCTGCATTTAGAGCAATGCAAACGGGTACGATCCTTCTCAGCGCGGGTGACACTCTGCCTCTACTCGACAAATCCCAACGAAAAATCAAAGAGATAACGGCGGCAGTAGAAAAAGGGGAGATATGGCAAGAAGATAGCGCAGAAAAGTTTGGCAAATGGTACACGACTAGGATTTCACCAATATTCGATAAATCTGGGAAGTTAAGCCATTTCCTCGTCGCAAAAATTGACATATCTCAACATATTCTTGACAAAGAGCGCGTAATCGAACAACACGAAGAACTTCAAGCACTCTTTAAACTCGTTGAAACAGGCAAAAGAGAGTGGGAGTGGTCACTCGACTGTATTAATGATGTTGTCATCCTAGCCAATAGTGATGGCATTGTTCAACGAACCAACCGAACCATCAAGAAGTTGCTCAACATTGAAATCTCTGATTTTATTGGCAAAGAGTGGACATCAATTCTACCCGATGAGATTTCGAAACAAGACAATATTCCTACAGAGGGACAGTTTTACGATACGGATCACAACAAATGGCTTAAATATCATATTTTTACACTTTCAGACCCCCACATTGAGACCAACATAAAACAAATCATCACATTACATGATGAAACCGCGTCGCGTGAAATGAACCACGACCTCACCGAAGCATATGAACACCTTAAGTCGACACAAAGCCAAATGGTTCACCAAGAAAAAATGGCATCAATTGGTCAACTCGCTGCTGGAGTCGCACATGAGATTAACAATCCAACGGGGTTTATTACGAGTAATCTGGTCAGTTTAAAAAAATACACCGCACGACTGATTGACCATATTACCTTTCTTGAAAAATCACTCGAACCACTTTCTAATCCAGAAATGACACAGTTGTTAAAAGCACAACAAAAGAAAATAAAATTATCTTTTATCCAAGATGATATCGATGATTTAGTCAATGAATCACTTGAGGGGGCTGAACGCATTAAAGTCATTGTTCAAAACCTAAAAAGCTTTTCACGTGTCGACGATTCGGCCACGGCAGTTGCTGATCTTCATGAGTGCCTCGACTCAGCACTCAGCATTGCCTGGAACGAAATTAAATATAAAGCGAGCATTGAAAAAGACTATCAACCCATCCCGAGAACCTATTGCTCGGCGCAACAGCTTAATCAAGTATTCTTGAATTTGATGGTCAATGCCGCACAAGCGATAAAAGGTCAGGGGATCATTACGATATCAACCCTTGAGCAGCAACAGTGGATTATCATTAAAATTAGCGACACTGGCGGCGGCATACCAGAGGAAAACCTTTCTCAAATATTTGATCCCTTCTTCACAACAAAAGACGTTGGCAAAGGGACAGGCCTCGGGCTGAGTATCTGCTATGAGATCATCCAGAACCATGACGGTGAAATTAGTGTTGACAGCCAAATCGGCAAGGGGACAACCTTTACGATCAAGCTACCAATCATCACCGAGAAACCTGAGAAAAAAAATGATAAATGAGATGCAAAGCGTTCAAAACTTCAAACATCACTTACTTGCACTAAACCGAATTGAGTTACAAGATTTTTTCCACCAATCGGCTCGTGATTCCGTAGATTTTTGCGAAAACATTCTTGTTCCAGCACTTGAAGAAATTGGCTCAGAATGGGAAGATAATCAGCTCTCTTTATCTCAAGTTTTTATGGCAGGAAAGTTAAGCGAAGAGTTTTTAAAACAAATTCTCATCGATACAAAACAAACACACCGTTCACAACCAAACATCGCAATCGTCTTACTTGAAGATACCCACCCCTTAGGAAAACGAATTGTTTGTTCCGTCTTGCGTGCCAGCGGACTTATCATTCATGATTATGGCCCCCTTACGGTTGAGCAAGTTGTGTCACGCATCCATGAGGAACAAATTGACATCTTACTCATTTCAACGTTAATGCTTTCATCAGCATTACGGGTGAAGGCGTTAAAAGAACTGATCGATAAAAACGGGCTCAAAACTCGTTTAGTTGTCGGCGGGGCACCCTTTCGTCTAGATCCTAACTTATGGAAACACGTCGGCGCTGATGCGACGAGTGTAACAGCGAGCGGAGCACTGGACGCCGTACGGCAGCTCAGCAAGGAGCAATTATGAGCGTTTGGACACCGATGAAACGCGTACTAACAACTCTTAACCATCAGGAACCAGATCGAGTTCCTGTATTTTTATTTCCAAATTTGCATGGTGCAAAAGAGTTAAATTTGTCGATTGAAAACTATTTCATAAAACCAGAAAACGTCATTAATGGACAAATTTTACTCCAAAAAAAATACAACCACGACTGCTACACCTCCTTCCATTATGCATCAATGGAACTTGAAGCCTGGGGAGGGAAAACCCGTTTTGTTGATGATGGCCCACCGAACAACTCCGAGCCTCTATTAAAAGAGATCTCGCAAATAGACCTTCTGCAGCCACCCAATGTTAAAAAATCAGAGGTTTTACAACGCGTTCTGACGGTCACTGCAGGGTTAAAAAAACACGCCGGCGAAGAGATCCCTATTATTGGCGATGTTATCTCCCCTTTTTCGTTGCCAGTCATGCAACTGGGTTTTGCCGCATATATTGAGCTGCTTTATGAACAATCACCCCGTTTTTGGCAACTAATGGAGCTTAATTCGCAATATTGTATACAGTGGGCGAACGCGCAACTTAACGCTGGAGCCACAGCTATCTGCTATTTCAACCCCCTAGCGTCATCGAGTATGGTTCCTGCTGATATGTATAAAAGGACTGGCCATAAAATAGACAGCCAGACCCTATCGAAAATACAGGGGACAACAGTTACGCATCTTGCCTCCGGCTTAGCTCAGGAGACGCTCCCTCTACTCCAAAAAACGGGAACAGCAGCCATTGGTGTCAGCGCGATGGAGTCGCTCTCAGCGTTAAAAATAATCTGCCAAAACAAAATAGGCCTCTTCGGCAACCTAAATGGCATCGAAATGTGCCGTTGGGATAAAGAACAGGTCGATGATCATGTTCGCCAAGCCATTAACTCAGCAGGTGATGGTGGCGGGTTTATCCTTTCAGACAACCACGGTGAGATCCCTTGGCACGTATCAGAAGAAACCCTGCATAACATTGTCAAATCTGCTCATCATTGGGGCCAATATCCATTAAGAAAGGGTACCAATGACTAAAACGTGTCTATTGTTCTGCGAAAGCTTTAAAACAGAAATTGAATTTATTACCACGACTCAGCGCTACCCTCAGCTATGTTTCGCGACCTATCACAATAATTGCAGTAAGCCTCCACTTGATTGGACACAAATTGTCGCCTTGACGGAGCAGCACCAACCGTTCAAAAAACTTATTATCATTGGCGGGGATTGTTTAAATAATCTGACCTCCCCCCCCAATGATTTTGCCAATTGTGAAATCCAAATCACTCACCACTGTTTTGTTCCGTTGGCGAGTGACTATACGATTAGTGAATTGATAAAATCTGGCAGTTATCTCATCACGACAAGTTGGTTGCAGTCATGGAAAGAAAAGATCGAACAATGGGGATTCAACAAACAAACAGCTCCCAGTTTTTTCCATGATGCAATACAAAAAATCGTCTACTTAGATTCAGGGGTTTGCTGTGACTATGCAGACCAACTACAAGAACTTTCAACATTCGCAGATTGCCCTTGTGAAGCGATCCCCGTAGGAATGGAAGGGGTCTTTTCCTATATTGACAAGATCGTTCAACACGAAGAATGTATGCAGCAAAAACAACAAATAACCCATTATCAAAAAACAAATGCTGACTACGCAATCACCTTTGAGTTACTCAAGGAGATTTCTTGTTTAGTCAATGAGCAACAGGTCATTGATCGCATCATATCGTTGTACGGAACCCTGTTCAATGCTAAGGGCTGCGCATATAGCTGCCAAACAGGTGCAACACCTGGGAAAATCAGTATTTGGGGTGAACAAAGCATTTCATACCCAGAGCTTATCCACTTTGAAACCTCATTAAATAGCAGTGGCTACAAACAACTAATGGACCAACAGGGATTTTTATTTGCAATTCAACACAACCAACAAATGCTTGGGATTGTTTGCATTAAAGGGATCGCTCAAGCTGAGTATATTCGACCCTATATCAACCTTGCATTAAGCACAGCTGACATTTGCGGACTAGCACTTAAAAACGGGCTTCAATTTGAACAAATCCTAACGATTGGTGACGAGCTCAGAGAGCAAAATAAAAAGCTTAAAAAAACACACGATGAATTGAAAAACTCCCAAGCACGCTTTGCGGCACATGAAAAAATGGCCTCTCTTGGCCAACTGTCCGCTGGAATTGCTCACGAAATCAATACCCCTATTGGCTATATAACAAGTAATCTTAGTGCAATTGAGCGCTATTCATCCCGCATAAACCTATTTACAGACCAACTATTGTCACAACTTTTTGAGTTGAATAATTCACAGCTTAATGATGACATTTCAGGTAGGGCTAAAGAGATAAAACTGGAGATTATCCGTGAAGATATGCTGGCTGCCATTCAGGAGTCTCTTGAGGGGACGACTAGGGTCAAGAGGATTGTCGAAGATTTAGGAATATTCTGTCACAGTGGCGAAGAAGTGGCACAAGTTGGAACGATAACCGATTGTATCCACAGTGCTCTGAACATTGTTCACAACGAGCTTAAGGGGTGCGCTGGAGTCAAATTAACCCTACGCCCTACTCCACCTATGCCATGCTTCCCCAATCAGCTAATACA
Organism: Desulfuromonas svalbardensis; assembly: GCF_055389415.1. Lineage (NCBI taxonomy): Bacteria > Pseudomonadati > Thermodesulfobacteriota > Desulfuromonadia > Desulfuromonadales > Desulfuromonadaceae > Desulfuromonas > Desulfuromonas svalbardensis. Next base: position 119,631 of record NZ_AP042416.1, read on the forward strand.
AGTGTTTGTCAACCTCTTCACCAACGCAGCACATGCTATCGGTAAAAAAGGGACAATTAGCATTGAAAGTCGGGTTGCGAATAACCATATTCAAATTATGGTCGAGGACACCGGTTGCGGCATTAATGACCAACAGCTTTCCAAAATATTCGATCCATTTTTCACAACCAAAGAGGTTGGTAAAGGGACGGGATTGGGTCTCAGCATCTCTCACGGTATTATCGAAAAACATGGGGGTACAATTCACGTTGCTTCGACTGTTGGCAAAGGATCAACCTTTACTATTGAACTTCCAATCGCACTACCACCAATCCATTAGAAACGTACAGGTCTCACGCTATAAATCAAAGAGACTCCAAATGGGACAATGATCTGACGGTTTTTCCATTGCTCTAATTTCGTAATCGATCCCGACATCGGTGCAGCACTCCTGTAGTGCCTTGGATGTTAAAATCAAATCGATCCGCAAACCACGCTTAGGGTCTCGATCAAACCCTTTGCTACGATAATCAAACCAACTAAAACAATCCTTCACATCTGGATTGAAACAGCGGTAACTGTCCTGCAAACCCCAACCTGTTAGGGCAGCGAGCCAGTCACGTTCTTCAGGGAGAAAACAGCTTTTCCCTTGCCGTAGCCACCGTTTTTCATTGTCAGCACCAATACCAATATCATTTGAGCATGGAGCAACATTCATATCCCCGACCACAGCGACAAGGTCACACTCAGGGTCGAACTCATCTAAATAGCCTCGCAGATTAGTGTAAAAAGCCTCTTTCGCTGGAAACTTCGTAGGATGGTCACGACTCTCCCCTTGCGGGAAATAGCCATTTAGCACTGTCACCAACCGGCCATCGGTTGTTGGATACCAACCGCCGACAAACCGTCGTTGGGCATCATCGTCATCAGCAACAAAACCGCGCACTACCTTGATTGGTGGCTTTTTCGATAAAATCGCCACACCATAGTGCCCTTTTTGACCATGATATTCGACATGGTAGCCCAACGACTCAACATCGGCTCGCGGGAACTGATCGTCGTGAACCTTGGTTTCCTGTAAAGCAATCACATCAGGGTCATGCTGATCTATAACTGCTTTGAGCTGATGCAATCTGGCGCGCAAACCATTGACATTAAAAGAGACAATCTTCATTTCCAACCACCTCGTTATGAATTAACGACAGCGCTTCAAAATTGAAGCAATCACGTCACTGCTATACTCACTAAGACCCCATTTTTGCGCCAGCATCGTTGCATTGTCGGCAATGGCAGGGATATCACCATCAGGGATGCCCCCAGCACTAAGAGTCACAGGGCTATTTATTTTAGCAAACCACCCTTTAAGAGCGAGAATTCCTGCCTGCGCGCGGGCGAACTCATCCCCCTCGCTACAACCAAAAATCCGTTCGGCAAACTGAGCAAATTTTGCAGGCTGTTGTTCGGCCTTGTAGGCCATCCAACCTGGCATCACAATCGACAAACCTGCACCATGAGCCACATCGTACAGAGCACTCAAGGAATGTTCGATCATATGATTCGGGAAGCCATACACACCAATCCCGGCCGTCGATAAGCCATTGAGTGCCCATGTCGCCGCCCACATCATTGTCGCCCGTGCTTCGGGGTGATCAGGCTGAAGCAAGATTTGCTCAGTACTTTCGATAATCGTTTGGATCAAGCCCTCAACAAAACGATCTTGCAGCGGTGTCGCGCTATCATTGCTAGTGAAATAGCCCTCAATGATATGAGAGATGGCATCCACGGCCGAATAGGCGGTGTAATCAAGAGGAACAGTGTACGTTAAACAGGGATCTAAAATTGATACCTTAGGAAACAGATGCGGAGAACCGAGGTTAAATTTTTGCTGCGTCGCTTCATTGGTGACAACTCCACCTGAATTCATCTCCGAACCCGTGGCTGCTAGAGTAAGAACGGTAACCAGTGGCAGCGCCTGTTCTATTTGAGCTTTATCGCAAAAGAAATCCCATACATCGCCATCGGTTTTGGCTCCGGCACAGATCGCCTTTGCTTCATCAAGAACGCTACCACCACCAACAGCAACAACTACATCCACCTGTTGTTGCTTCGCTAAGGCAATGCCTGCATTAACATGACTCAAAACAGGATTCGACTTTACCCCCGCATGGTCAATCCAGCTGACTCCAGCTGCTTGTAACGACGCGGTAACCTGCTCGTAAACACCACTGAGCTTGATACTATTTTGGCCATAAACGAGTAACGCTTTCGTGCCATAGCTGGCGGTACTCTTGCCCACTTTATTGACCATGTTAGGTCCAAAAACAATTTTTGTTGGATTATGAAATATAAATGGTTGCATCGTGATCCCTTTCTAAAAAATAGCTTATTACTCTAAATATTGATTTAAACTCTCAAAAGATCTTGAATCACCTCAACCACTTGCTGACGGGTCAAATCCTCAATCAATAATCGTTTATGCCGGCTTTTATGGCCACTGATTAACGACACGTTGCTTTTTGAACAGCGCAATAACTTGGCAAAAAAATCACGACATAATTTATTTGCTGCGCCATCAACAGGAGGAGAGGTCAAACGGACTTTCAACTCTTCACCCTGAACACCGCACAGTTGATTCTTGCTGGCTCGCGGTTGCACGAGTATCGCTAAAACAATGCCATCATTACGTTCCACAGCCCACTCAGGCTGTGCCACAGGAACCACAACCATTAAAAGCTATACGCAATGGAAGTGAGAACAGCGCCAATCATCCTTTGGCAAAACGACAACGCCAACAGCAGTGCTATCGGGGTAAAATCGATACCACCAAACTGTAGCGGGACATAACGTTGAATACGATTCAAAACAGGATCGGTCGCGGCATGTAAGAATCGAACAAGAGGGTTATATGGATCAGGGTTGACCCACGAAATAACAGCGCGACCAATAATGATAAAAATATAGATCGTAAAAGCTAAATCAACAAGACCAGCAACGGCCAAAAACAGTTCACGTAAAATCATCATTTCTCACTTTCATTGCTAAAAAACACCTCATTCTCGAGGCTAACATCTACAGTTTCGAACGCTGGAATCTACACAATCAATCACAGAACACACACGACCAAAAGCCTTAAAAAACAGCAGCCTACACGAAACAAACAAGAACATTAAAAACAATCTCATTTTTTTAAATACGGCTTTTGACATCTGATTCTGAACACGATAGAGTGCCAAAGTCTTGTTGGTGACAAGGGAGGGATTTCCACACCATTTACCACGTAAATGTCGCCATTTTTTATGCCGTATTCTTACGCCAAGTAAACTACCATGAAGCGCCAAGGGGAACAATCAATCATGCAGCAAACCAATAATCTAAATATTCAGAGCATCACCGAAGTCATCGCACCTGAAGAGCTTAAACAGGTATTTCCACTGTCTGAACTCTCGGCTGAGTTTGTCACCTCATCTCGTGATCAAATTCAAGAGATCATCCACAATCGCGATTCGCGGTTAATGGTTGTCGTTGGGCCGTGCTCCATCCACGACCCCTTAGCGGCACTGGACTATGCTCACAAACTGGCAACCATTGCTAAAGAGCTTGATGACCAGTTACTGATTGTCATGCGTGTTTATTTTGAAAAGCCACGTACCACAGTGGGCTGGAAAGGGCTCATCAATGATCCTGACCTCAACGATACCCACCTGATCTCAAAAGGGTTAGGCATCGCGCGCCAACTGTTTTGCGCCATTACCGACCTCGGTTTGCCAATTGCGACCGAAATGCTCGACACCATCACCCCGCAATACTTTGCCGATCTAATCAGTTGGGGAGCAATTGGCGCACGAACTACAGAATCGCAACCACATCGCGAGATGTCGAGCGGCTTATCGTTCCCCGTCGGCTTTAAAAACAGCACCGACGGCAATCTGCAAATCGCCATGGATGCCATGAGTGCATCGCAGCACGAGCACAGCTTTTTAGGTATTGATTGTCGCGGCAAAATCTCCATTGTCAAAACCTGTGGCAATCCTAATGCGCATATTGTGTTGCGTGGCGGAAGTGGCGGGCCCAACTATAAGCCCAGCGATATTGCTATAACCGAAGACAAACTGACATCACGCAACCTTGGCCCTGCAATTATGGTTGACTGTAGTCATGCAAACTCAAACAAAGATCACAACCTGCAAGAGAACGTGATCAACGATGTCCTCGACCAGATTTCCAATGGCAACACCAGCATCAATTCGTTGATGATTGAAAGTAATCTTGAGGCAGGAAATCAATCGATTGGTGCACCAGATCAACTTAAATACGGTGTTTCGATCACCGACAAATGTATTGATTGGACCACCACCGAACGCCTGTTACGTTCAACCCATGATCGACTCAAAAAAATCAACGGTCGGCCGTTGAAATAAATATACGTAGTGACAATTGATTGTAAATAGGGCGCACGACCCGCTGGGTCGTGCGCCCTATTTTATTTGATTCGACCATCCAAACCCACACCAAAACATCTAGCTAAAGTTTAAACTGGGCAACCGCTTTTGCTGCAATGGTTTGACCAATACTTAATGAAGCGGTCGCTGCAGGCGATGGCGCATTGAGTACATGAACCATTCCAGCCTGTTCGATCAACTGAAAATCATCCAACAACGTACCGTCGTCGGCGACAGCCTGAGCACGAACCCCCGCACCGCCACGATATATATCGTCGGCTCGTAAGGATGGCAACAGATGGCGCAAATCTTTGACAAACGTTTGCTTGCACCATGAGCGACGATATTCCTGAAAACCAACTTTCCAAAAACGCCGAGCTAATTTCAAAAATCCGGGATAGGTCAAGATCTCAAATGCATCACGCGGTGAAAAGCTCAATTGATGATAGCCTTCGCGCTTAAAGGCCAGCACGGCATTCGGCCCCGCCTCAACCTCACCATCAATCATTCGCGTGTAATGGACACCTAAAAATGGGAACTCAGGATCAGGAACGGGATAAATGAGATGATTCACTAAATCACGCCGCTGTTTTTTCAACTTATAATATTCACCGCGAAATGGAATAATCCGTAAACCAGGTTCAATACCACACATGCGCGCAACACGGTCACAGTGCAACCCCGCGCAATTAACAACAAAAGAGGCGCGCACCGTCCCCTGTGAGGTCAATAGATCAAACCCCTCATCCAAAGGCGTAACACGATGAACCTCAGCATTGGTGATAATTTGGCCGCCACGTTCTTCGACCAAACGACCATAGGCTTGGGTGACTTTGACATAATCAACAATACCCGTTTCTGGAACAAACAGGCCTGCAATCCCCTCAACCTGAGGTTCATGGCGCTTTAACCCGGCAGCGTCTAGTCGCTCTATCCCTGTTAAGCCATTGGCCTGTCCACGTTTTTCCAGCTCATCTAATGCTGGCAACTCACTTTCGTTTGTTGCCACCACCACTTTACCACAACGATCATGCGGGATTTGATGCTCAGCGCAAAAGCGATAGAGCGCGTCGCGCCCTTCAACACAATTTTTCGCTTTAAGAGATCCGGGGCGATAATACAAGCCCGAATGGATCACACCGCTATTATTGCCTGTTTGGTGACGTGCCAAGTCACTCTCTTTTTCGAGAATAACCACCCGACGCCCCGGAGCCTGCTCGGTCAATGCTAAGGCCGTCGCAGCCCCGACAATTCCACCACCAATTACCGCTACATCGCACGTTATCATCGACTTAATTATCCCTTCGATTCCTCGTCATTCTTATCAGCAACCTGCAAGCGAACATCATCAATATTAACCAATAAAACATCACCACCATCACGTTCACAGCGAACGACACCCTCATCAACCCAAAAAAGCAACGTCGCCTTTTTGAGGCCAAACTTATCCGCTGCCGCATCCACGTCGTACCATGTTTTAATCAGTGCCATCATCAATCTCCCTTCGATTAAAGATTACCTTCATAAGCTAAGTATAACCCGTGTCAGTAAAAACGAAATAACTGTTTTAATAAAAAGAGCGACTCTTTACAAATAAAATTAAAAAACGATATAAAGAGTGTGGGGGCTGGTGTCGATATGTAGTGTGAACAATTGAGGGTGTATTTAACTCACCAGTTGCCACGTACTAAAAGTTAACTAACAGATATCATTAGGATATAAATTATGGGACCAAGCGTCCTGATCATCGACAATTCGAGCACAATTCGACACAAAATCATCACCGCGCTGAAGGAGAGCTCTCCGTTCAATTCGTACTACGAAACAAGTAGTGGCGTTGAAGGGTTAGCCATTATCCACAACAGTGACATTGATGTGATTTTATGTGGTTTACAATTGTTTGAGCTGTCAGGTACGGAACTGTTGCGCAGGCTACAGCTAAATGATGAGTTGTGCGATATCCCCGTTGTCATTCTCACCTCGGACAATAACACCCAAAAGAAAATTGAACTGCTTGAGTTGGGCGCGAGTGATTATATCGTTTTACCTTTTGATAACGGTGAACTGGTCGCACGCGTTAAAGTTCAACTTAAAATGAAAACCATGCAAGACAACCTCAAACGTAGCAATCGTCTACTACTTAATCTTTCGAGCACCGACTCATTGACACGACTTTTTAACCGTCGCAAATTGATGCAAACACTCGGCAAGGAGTTTCAACGCCATAGCCGCTCACAAGACACCTTAACCCTGCTAATGCTCGACATTGATCATTTTAAACTGATTAACGATACCTTTGGCCACCTTAACGGTGACACGGTTCTTGTCACATTAGCAAAGATACTCAAAGAGTACTTGCGGCCGTATGATGTTGCCACACGCTTTGGTGGGGAGGAATTCGCCCTCGTGCTCCCTAATACGCCAATAGATGGCGCACTTGAGGTCGCAGAACGGCTAAGAGTTGCGGTTAAAAACTTAGCATTTAGTGGTGAACTTCGTGACCTGAAACTCACGGTTAGCATTGGTGTCTCAGGCTATCCGGGGGCGGGAATTGAGAGCGTCGATCAACTGCTGCAAGCAGCTGACCAAGCTCTCTACCAAGCAAAAAACAGTGGCCGCAATAAAGTCTGCTACATTGACTCGCGGCAGCCAGAGGATCAACAAGAAGAGCCTGTCGAGCCTAAAGTTCATTCAGCAAGCGATACAGTTTCTTCTGAACAGCCCACACCTTAGCGGCTTCATCATCGCACTCATCCTCTTCAAGGAGTAACCGCGCGCGATCAAATAAATTATGCGAATCGAGTAGCACAGGGCTTAACACGGATTCAATTTTCATCCTTGGAATCTCGCCAACCATTTCATCATGCTCAGCAAGAATTGCCACAGCTTGATCTATCACCCGAAAAACACGTTCGGTTGCATCACTCTGCTCGTCACAACGTAACGCCTTAATTAAGCTCTGCACCTCAGTAACCAATTCGCGATATCGTTCTGAAATACTCATTTTTGCTCCTAAACTTAGTTTATAAATAACGGGAGAGTTAAAGTCCCCGATATAAGCAGATGAACCAAAAAAAATCAATGTGAATCCGATAAAAAAGTTGACTTCCCTAAAGCGGGGCTGATAGTTTTTATCTGTTACATTGATGCCCTAGGGGAGTTTATTACTGAGAGTCCAAGCGATTGGACGACCCTTAGAACCTGATCCGGATGATACCGGCGTAGGGAAGCGGCGCTGAAACTGGGAGTGATCCCAGCGAAGGTCGCTTTCGCGACCTTTTTCTATTCAACCTAAATCAGTACGACACTCGACGGTAAAGAGCACAAGTCATTGAATCACTGATACAGGGTTAAGGCTGAGCGTTTAAGCCTATCGATAATAATTATGCAGATCATGGTCAACGAAAAATTGCGTGAGTTTCCTGATCACTACAGCTTATTTCAAGTGCGCGACACCGTTGCCCCCAACGCCGACCTCATCATCTGCAACGGTATCACGAGCACGTGTGATCAATCATTAGATGGCACAGAGCGCATTGTTCTGATTCAGCGCGGCAAACAGCCTAATATTGACGAACTTGAAGCACTGCTATTAGCTCGCCATACCCCCGAAGTCCACCAACCACTCAAGAATGCCACGGTGGGAATTGCCGGTGCTGGCGGCCTGGGTTCGGCCATCGCCATCGCCCTTATGCGCTGCGGAGTCGGTCACTTGATCATTGCCGATTACGACGTCGTCGAACCATCGAACCTCAATCGGCAACACTATTTTCTGGACCAAATTGGTCAACCGAAAGTGGATGCATTGAGTGAAACATTGCGACGCATCAACCCATTTAGCACGCTTGAGTGTGAAACCATCACCCTCGATAAAGATAATATTCCCACACTGTTTGCTGAAGCCAATGTGATGGTCGAGGCCTTTGATTGCCCCGAGGCAAAAGCAATGCTCAGTCAATGTTGGTTACGCACATTTCCACATAAACCGCTGGTAGCGGCATCGGGAATGGCTGGCTACGGCCCGAGCAATAGCATTACAACACGCCGCGCACTGGGAAACCTCTACATCTGCGGCGACGGAACGACTGCGGTTCAACCGGGGACAGGACTCATGGCGCCACGCGTTGGCATTGCAGCTCACCATCAAGCAAATACAGTGATCCGCCTGTTACTGGGGATTGATCCGATTGAGGAGAAATAAACTATGGAAATCACCATCAATAGTCAAACCCGCACCGTTGATCCGGGCACAAATCTCACCACATTAATCGATGAGATGGGTTTAGATGACAAACGTATTGCTATTGAATACAACCGCGACATTTTATCACGCGAACAGTTTGCGACGATCACATTACAAGCGGGCGATACCATCGAGATCGTCAACTTTGTGGGCGGCGGCTAAATCGACGCTGAAATCGCGCTATTGCTACATACACAAACACTGGCTAAGAGAAGTTTCTCTGCCGTGTACACTTACGATAATAAATACTGAGCGAACAAACTCGGTACAGAAAGGCTCACATCATGGATGATTTAATCATCGCAGGTCGCTCGTTTCGCTCCCGCCTAATGGTTGGCACAGGTAAGTTTGCTTCGAATACTCAAATGGCTGAAACCATTGCTGCATCGGGTGGTGAAATTGTTACTGTCGCTTTACGACGCGTCAACATTGAGGACCAACAAGATGACCTCCTCAACCATATTGACCCCACTAAATATTTATTACTCCCCAACACCAGTGGTGCTCGCGATGCCGAAGAAGCGATCCGCCTTGCACGACTTTCACGCGCTGCGGGATGTGAGCCGTGGATTAAGCTTGAAGTAACTCCCGACCCTTACTACCTCTTACCTGACCCAATTGAGACCTTAAAGGCTGCTGAGATTCTCGTTAAAGAGGGGTTTATTGTTCTCCCCTACATCAATGCCGATCCTGTGCTAGCCAAACGCCTTCAAGAAATTGGTGTGGCGACGGTGATGCCTCTTGGCGCTCCTATCGGCACCAATAAGGGCTTAAAAACCCGTGACAATGTTGCCATCATTATTGAGCAAGCCATTGTTCCCGTGGTCGTTGATGCTGGATTAGGTGCACCATCTCACGCTGCTGAAGCGATGGAGCTTGGTGCCGATGCCGTTATGATTAATACAGCGATGGCTGTTGCGGCCAACCCTCCAATGATGGCAGCGGCTTTTGGAAAAGCGGTTGAAGCAGGCCGTGAAGCGTACCTTGCCGGACTAGGAAAGCAACAGAATCAAGCTGAAGCATCCAGCCCTCTTACTGGCTTTTTGAGGGATAAATAATCATGAGTTTCGCCGACGAAATACAAAAGTATCCCGCTGAACTGATCCAAGAGCAGATAGCAAATACCACCACGAATCAGGTTGAACAGGCTCTTGCAGCCGAACGCTTAACCATGCGCGACTATGCAACCCTGTTGTCGCCAGCTGCACAACCTTATATTGAAACAATGGCGCAAAAAGCCCATCAAATTACCAAACAGCGCTTTGGCAATACCATTCAACTTTACACGCCGATGTATCTCTCCAACGAGTGTAGTAACGGGTGTAAATATTGTGGCTTTAACGCCAGCAACAAAATACCTCGGGCGACGCTAACACTCGACGAGATTGAAAAAGAAGCCAAGATTATTCATGACTACGGTTTCCGCGCCATCCTGTTATTAACAGGTGAGCATAAAAAGATGGAGGACAACAGCTATCTTGAGGCAGCGGTCAAACGGATTAAGCCGTTGTTTAGCTCCATTAGTATCGAAGTGTATCCTATGGATACTGACGGCTACAAAAAGATGGTCAATGCTGGTGTCGATGGCCTCACCCTTTACCAAGAGACTTACGATCCCATTCTCTACGAACAATTGCATCCCTACGGCCATAAGCGCAACTACACTAATCGGCTTAATGCCCCGGATCGGGCTGGAGAAGCTGGCCTACGGCGTATCGGTGTGGGTGCGCTACTTGGTCTTGGCCCCTTCGCCACCGAAGCATTCTATACCGGTCTACACGCCAACTATCTATCAAAACGCTATTGGCGTAGCCATGTCAGCGTGTCGTTTCCACGCATTCGCCCTGCTGACGGTGGGTTCGCTCCTTTTCATATCATCGACGATACTCAACTGGTGCAGATGGTCTGTGCAACACGACTATTAATCCCCGATGCACCATTATTTCTCTCCACTCGCGAAAGTTCAGAACTTCGCGACAGTCTGATGCCACTAGGCATTACCCATATGAGTGCGGGCTCCTGTACTTCACCGGGGGGACACGCCAACGAAGGTGAAAACACAGAACAATTTGCGATTGATGATGATCGTAGCCCAGAGCAAATGAGCGCCATCATTAAAGAAAAAGGATATGAAGCCGTTTGGAAAGATTGGGATACCGCTTTTTTAAATGCTAGTTCCATTTAAGTTATGGATGTCGACTTTTCGCTCTACTTAATCAGCGACCGTCATCAGGTTCATCCGAACCATACATTACACAGCGCAATTGACGCGGCCCTACAGGGCGGCGTCAAGGCTGTGCAGTTGCGTGAAAAAGATCTAGCAACCGCTGACCTGTTAGCCCTCGCCCAATCATTACGTCAGCTTACTCGTCAATATCATGCCAAATTATTCATTAATGATCGCATCGATATTGCCTTAGCGGTTGACGCTGATGGCGTTCACCTCACTGAAACGTCAGTGAGTGTCCTTGAGGCGCGGCAGCAACTCGGCGATAACAAACTCATTGCGGCTTCAACACACAGTCTTGAGAGCGCCTTGCAAGCCGAAGCGCACGGGGCAGACTTCATCACCTTTAGCCCTATCTTTTTCACCCCATCCAAAGCGCAATATGGCGCGCCACAAGGGATTGATGCCCTCAATCAGGTTTGTCATAACACGTCACTGCCCATATTTGCCCTCGGTGGAATCACCCCGGAGCGAGTACCAACTGTCTTGACGGCGGGGGCAACAGGGGTTGCATTAATTTCAGCGATTATCTCTTCAGAAGACCCGTTTCATGCGGCACAGCAGTTTTTACGCCACTTCCTTTAAGACTATATCAAGGCAATCACAACATTAATATCATTGTCAGATTCTTAGTGCTGCGTTATTCTTAAATAAAATAACAGTGTTATATTTATTCAAGAGGAGGGCATTATGCACGACAAGGTTATTCAAACGGACAAACAAGGACGACTTGGTACCATCACATTAAACCGCCCCGATGCCATGAACACTTTCACAATCCCCTTTGCCCAACAACTTGACTCTGCGCTATGGGAGATGGAGAACGATCCTGATATTTTAGTGATCGTCATCAAAGCCAACGGTAAAAACTTTTCGACCGGAATCTCTCTCGATCAATTTGACGATAAAAGTCAAAATGAATTTCGCGACTTCCTCTATCAGATCGATGCCTTCTACCACACCCTAGCAAAAATGAAGACCATTACCATCTCTGCCGTTCAGGGCTATGCGCTGGCAAACGGAGCAGGATTAGCCTTTGCGACCGACTTCACCATTGCTACCGACAGTTCATCTTTCGGAACCACGGCGATCAATGTTGGTTTAATCTGCCTTGGCCCTGCGGCCCCCATGATGCGCATCATTGGCCGTAAGAAAACCATGGAGATGGTGTTAACAGGCGACATTATCTCAGCCCAAAGTGCCCTCGAATTAGGCCTTATCACTCAGGTCGTTAGCGACGATGAGCTTAACGATGCGTGTGATAAATTGGCTCAAAAGTTAGCTAAAAAAAGTCCTTTAGCCCTACAAATTGGTAAAGAGGGCTTAAACCGCCTCGCTGACAGCAGCCACTATGATCAAGGGCTCGACACCATGGATGACCTGTTTGCGACCCTATGCGCAACACAGGACGCAACCGAAGGGGTGACAGCTTTTCTCGAAAAACGCCCCCCGGTCTGGCAAGAAAAATAGAACTCACATAGCCGGGGATAATTTAGAGAATAATTAATAATATCGCCCATCTATATTTGCATTAGACATAAGACTTGTGACACTATAATAAAGAAGTTATAAATCCTGAGTCCATCCACAGCCCCTGGGGGTGGACTCGTATCAAGGGGATAATTTGTGAAACGCTTTGATGAAACAAGCATCTTGCTTATAGAGGACGATGACGCTGATGCTCAGTCAGTGCAACAACTTCTCTGCATCAATCCGAAAGTTCACTTAACATGGGCGACATCCTTAGCGGAAGGCTCTCAACACAGCGAATCTAGCCGTTTTGATGTCATCATTACTGACCTTGGTTTACCGGACAGTAAGGACGTCAATGTCGTTGAAGTGCTTACCCGTATCTGGCCAAACACACCGATTATCGTTCTAACTGGCTGCCACATGAAAAGTCTGGGCCGCTTTGCAATCCACAGCGGAGCACAAGACTATTTAGAAAAAGGGGATTTAACACGGGGTACGCTAGCTGCAAGTATGAGCTATTCCATGGAACGGCAGTCCTTGTTACAAGAGATCAAGCAAACGTGCGACGAATTATCTTATTCAAACGCTCAACTCAAATCAGCGCAGAGTCGACTCGTGCAAAATGAAAAGCTAGCGACCATAGGTCAGCTCGCGGCAGGGGTCGCTCACGAAATCAATAACCCGTTAAGTTTTGCCAAAAGCAACCTAGGTTCACTCACCAAATATGTAAAAAACGTATCAACCTTCATTGAACTACAATCTCAGGTCCTTAAACCTGCAGCGGATTCAGAAATAACAAAATGTCAGTCAGATTTAAAAATAGATTACATTCTTGAGGATTGCCCGAAACTCCTTCAAGAATCTCTTGAGGGTCTTGAACGAATCCAAGAGATTATCAGCAACCTAAAGCTTTTTTCAAATGAAGGGGTTTCAAAACCCACCCCTACAGACATAAACGCCTGCCTCAACAGCACTGTCCAAGTCGCCTTGAAAAACTTACAGGATAAAGCGGATATCCAATTCGACCTTGAAAAACTACCAAACGTTCTCTGTATTCCTCAACAAATCAACCAAGTATTTATGAACATATTGCTTAATGCCGCTCAATCGATTCAAGAATATGGAACAATTACAATTAAAACCTGGTATGACACGGCTGTACATATCCGCATTAGTGACTCTGGGGAGGGAATTCAAACAGAGCATCTCTCCCACATTTTTGAACCGTTCTATACCTCAAAACAAACGGGAGAAGGCACTGGTCTTGGACTGAGCATCTCACACGATATCATCCAGAAACATAACGGAACAATTATGGTGGATACAACCTTAGGTCTAGGGACGCAGTTTACCATCACACTTCCTGTTCATGATTCATGATCTAGGTTTTCTCAATTCAAGATAACCACTTCTATGCTGTCTATTCCGTTACCCACTAAAACAATCCGAGTTTCTTTTGCATCCACAGCCAAAACCTTTTATGCTATGACCTCACTTTTAACGAGGGATCTCTATGCCAATCGAACTCCAATGGCCAGCATTGCTATCAAACGACCGCGTTGGTCAAAAGCCCGACAAAAAAGCACACTCCAGCGATCAACCCGCCGAACGCAGTGAGTTTGAGTCCGACTATGATCGTGCCGTATTTAGTGAACCGTTTCGTCGTTTAGCCAAGAAAACACAGGTCCACCCTCTGGCGCCCAATGATCACATCCACAATCGCTTAATCCACTCCATTGAGGTTGGCAGCGTTGGTCGCTCGTTAGGTAAAAAAGTTCAACACTTTTTACAACAACAACACCCTAAGCAAACACATAGTTTTGATGAACTGGCGCTGATTGTTCAGGTCGGTTGCCTCATTCATGACATCGGCAATCCCCCCTTTGGCCATGCAGGAGAATACGCCATCCGCGAATGGCTCGCCAAACATGAGCAACTTGTTTTTTTCGATGACGACCACACTCTGCGCTGCAGCCCACAAACACGCGAAGACCTGTTGCTATTTGAAGGCAACGCTCAGGGATTCCGCCTTGCAGCCCGGCGCGACAACCCCAAGTGCGGCTACATGCGTTTGACCTATGCGTCGCTTGGCTCGATGATTAAATATCCGTGGGCCAGCGATGATAATCGGGCTCAAGATAAAAAGAAATTCAACGTCTTTGACAGTGAAAAAAAGTTGTTTACTGAGATGTCCACCGCAATGGGCTTGTTGCGTGACGATGGTACCGTTGCCCGTCATCCTCTCTCTTTTCTCACCGAAGCGGCCGATGATATTTGCTATCGCATGCTTGATATGGAGGATGCCGTAAGTATGGGGATATTCCCTGAACAACCAATACAAGAACTGTTTCTCACTATTGCTGGTTGCCCTGAAGATACGTGGAAACCTGTGGCCATGGCGCGCGGTGAGGCGATTAATGCCCTCATCAATGAATCGTTTGCAGTATTTAAAAACGATTACCAGGCCATCATGGCAGGTGAACGGGAACGTGACATCAAGGCTGATTTTTCTGAGCACTACAAAGCCTGTTTTAAGAAAATCAACGAACACTACATCGAAATCTTCTCCCATCGAGGCAAGCTTGGCTACGAGATCGGCTCGTACAAAATTGTTGGCCGCATCATTAAAGCCTTTGTTCTTTCAATCCAATCGTTATGCGAAAAGAATGACTACACGGAGCTAGAATATATTTCCAGCCGCTGCTTCGATCTCGCATGGGGTAAAGAGTTCACCTGTAAAAACTTCCACCAAAGTTACGACTGGTGGCTGCGGCAAACCTTTGATTATGTTTCTGGCTTAACGGATAATTACGCCATCCAGATCTCACGCGAAATTGAGGGAGTGCTTACGCCATGAGTGAGGGGGGAGATTCAGTAAAAAAGTGGGTCGTCGTAACGGGGGCGTCATCGGGAATTGGCAAGGAGCTGGCCCTGTCGCTGCAACAACATGGCTACACGGTTCTGGCGACAGTTCGCACTGCTACAGATCATGAGGCCCTAAACAAATTAGGCCTGGCAACCTTAACCATCGAACTTGCCGATGAGGATTCAGTTGTGACAGCCATTGAAGCCGTTCACCGCCGCTGTGGCAGCCAACTGTATGCCCTGATCAACAATGCCGCCTATGGCCAACCCGGTGCCGTAGAGGATATCAGCCGTAGCGCCCTTGAACAACAGTTTGCCGTCAACCTATTTGGTACCCATCAACTCACATGTGGGCTGTTACCGTTACTACGCCAAGATGGTGGTGGCAGAATTGTCAATATCAGCTCCGTTCTCGGCTTAGTGGCCTTTCCGTGGCAAGGTGCTTACAACGCCAGTAAGTATGCTCTCGAAGGGCTGACCGATACACTGCGTCTCGAACTACACCACTCCAATGTCAAAGTAAGCCTCATTGAACCCGGGCCGATTCGGAGTCAATTTCGTCATAATGCCCTACAAGCTTTTAACAACGATGTTGACTGGCAACAGAGTTCTCATCGCCATCATTACCAAAAAATCACTGGCTATTACTCCGCCAGCGATCATCCGACCCCTTTTACTGGAACACCTCAAGATGTGGTGAAGCGTGTGCATCATGCATTGCGGTCACCACGACCACAGCCCCGTTATTTCGTCACCCTACCAACCTATGTTCTGGCAACCTGCCGTCGCTTTCTTCCCGCTCGCTTACTTGATGCATTATTACGAAAGCTTGGGGCAATGCGCTAATTTATGAGGAATTTCTTTCCTTAATGTGTCAAATGGCCTACTATAAATCGTTATATTCATTATGTAGCACCCCTCTTTCATAAGGCGGCTCGTAACACAATGCATGAAACCTCAGAGCAACAATCCAGCCATCTTGCCTATCGTTATACTCAGCTATTTAACTCTTTTTTTGCGGCTCTCGATCGGGCGACAGCCGAACCACTGCATGAGACGTTGAAACGCTATCCAACCATGGGCCAAGAGCTTTTTTATCTGTTTTCAGGTATTTTATGCATGAATACTCGTCACGCTGTAAATCGTGACCCGAAATCAAGCCAAACCCTCTTTGGTGCCTTTACGCTGTTCAGCGATAAAATCCCACAGATCCTTATCCCCAAAAATCAACAAGCATCATTTAATCACAAGCAAGTCCAATGTGTTAATAATTGCTACTCAAAATCTGAACGAAACCAATTGGCGGCTCTATTTCTTGATCGCAGCATCGGTGACAATTACCTGGCTGAATATCCTGCGGCAACAGAGATCGAATCGAGCCTAGTTGCCATTTTAGACCACACGGAAAAACAGCTGTTAGCACTACTCTAATTAACTCGCAAACGCGCCCCACCAACCGTGGCACAATTATTTTTGTCACCGTTTTCAAAAGGGAATGGGACTCATGAACTCTGCCCGTATACTCCTCGTTATTCTTCTGCTTTTTACTCCGCTCTCAGTCTTTAGCGCCCCCATTCAATCAGATCAAATACCCGCTGAATTAGCACCGTGGCAAGAGTGGGTTCTATATGGGCAAGAGGATCAAACCTGTACCACCGTTTGGCCAAATAACGACCAGCGCCGTTGTCGCTGGCCGGGAGAATTGACCCTGACGATCAACAATGCTGGCGCGACGTTTCAACAAAACTGGCAGATGGATCGTGAACAGTGGTTGCTACTGCCTGGCAATAGCCAACATTGGCCACAACAGGTAACATTAAACGGTGAACCCGCCTTGGTAATGCGCAGTGATGAAAACACCTACGGCAAAAACAGACCAATGGTTCAAGTCCCAGCGGGTCAACACATCATCAAGGGGCAATTCCGTTGGCAGACAATGCCAAAGAATATAGCGATTGATCCCCATACGGCGCTGATTAAACTTACCCGCAACGGTGCGTTGGTTCTTCAACCGCAACTCGACCAAAGTGGTCTACTATGGCTCAACAAAGGCTCCGATCTCGAAAAGAAAACAGAACAAGATCAGATCCATTTTCGGGTTTTTCGCCATGTGAGCGACACAATCCCCCTCCAACTAACCACACGGCTACAACTGGAAGTTTCAGGCCAAGCGCGTGAAGTTCGTACCGGGATTGTTTTAGCGCCTGGGTTTACCCCCCTTGCGCTCAAAAGCCCACTTCCTGCACGCCTTGAAAGTGACGGCACACTACGCATACAACTCAAACCGGGTAATTGGTCCATTGACCTCGTTGCGCGTCATCTTGGCCCCATTGACACCTTGACCATGCCCGACCCGAAGGGCCCTTGGGCCGAAAATGAAGTTTGGTCGATCCAAACTCGTAACAATTTACGTGTAGTGACCATTGATGGAGGCACAGCGATTGACCCTGCTCAAACCTCCATGCCTGCCGCGTGGAAACAGCTGCCAGCATACCTGATGACTCCCGAACAACCACTCACTTTGACCACTCGTAAACGTGGTGATAGCGATCCCGCGCCCGAACAACTTCATCTGCAACGGACTCTTTGGCTCGATTTTGACGGTAAAGGCTACACGGCTAAAGATACTATTAGCGGTCAACTCACCAACAGTTCGCGCCTTGAAGCAAATGCGACGCTTGAACTTGGTCGCGTCAGCATCAACAATCAGGATCAATTTATTACCCACCTTGATTTGCAAGCTCCTGCTGGGGTTGAACTACGCCAAGGAGCGCTTCAGCTTGAGGCCGAAAGTCGAATCAATCCAGAAAACGTCAACTCTCTTTCTGCGGTGGGCTGGAAAATCAATATGGGTTCACTACAGACAGAACTTAACCTTCCCCCTGGCTGGCGACTGTTAGAGGCCAGCGGTCCTGATAACGCATCAACAACATGGTTACGCAGCTGGTCACTACTCGACATTTTTGTTGTCCTTGTCTTAGCTTTGAGCTTTTGGCGATTATGGGGTGTTGTTGCCGGACTGGGGGCTTTGATCGGTATGATTTTAATTTATCACGAACCCAATGCGCCTCAACTTGTTTGGTTAAATGTATTAATCCCTATTGCTCTATTACGTGTTTTGCCAGAGGGGCACTTTAAACAGCTTACCCAGTGGTACCGTAATGCGGGGCTACTCCTTCTGTTAGTGTTCGGTTTAACCTTTTCGGTACAACAAATACGTAGCGCTCTCTACCCACAGCTTGAAGCGAACTCCTCCTACTCAAGTGGTTACGGTGCTGGAGTTGCCGTTACAGCACTCCCTGTACAATCAAAAAGTAGGATGGAGAGTCGGGTCATGTCGATGGCCGATGGCGAGATGGCATCACAAGCACGTGAACCGAAGCGACTCATTCCACAGTACGATCCAGATCTAAAAGTTCAGACCGGTCCAGGAATCCCGCATTGGCAGTGGCGACAGATCCAACTATCATGGAATGGCCCTGTTACAGCCGACCAACCTCTGAAGCTCTACTTGCTGCCACCTTTGGCGACCCGTCTGCTATTATTCAGTGGCGTACTTCTTATGGCCCTACTGTTCTTGCGCTTATTAACTCCTGGACCATTGCCTCGATGGAAAAGATCGGTAACGAAGCCGAGCTCGACAGCACTGGTATTACTCGCCTTGGCAACCGCGTTATTTTCATTACCACCGACGCAGGCTCAAGCTGCATTTCCATCACCAGAGCTCTTAGAGGAACTACAACTACGGTTAATGGAGCCTGCGAGTTGCAGCCCGAACTGTACTGCGTTGAACAAGCTAGAGATCAGTGCTGACCAGCAGCGCCTGCGCCTACGGATGACATTCCATAGCCAGACGAACAGCGCAGTTCCATTACCACTGCCAAACAAACAACTCACCTTGAATAGTGCCCGCCTAGACCAAAGCGATCAGGCAGCGCTTTACCGCGACAAACGGGGAGATCTGTGGGCAAGAATCCCTCAAGGGGAGCACATCCTCGAAATTTATGCGTCTGTGCCAGAAGCCCTACAGAGAATCCAACTGCCATTACCTATGGCGGCGGGGGTGGTTCGCATTACAGCAGCTAACTGGCAAATAACGGGGATTAAAGATGGTGAAGCCAGTCATGGCCCCATTGAGTTAACACGACAGACCACTCGCAATGATAAGCAGATTCAAGCGGGTGTGATTCCACCCTTTGTCGAGGTCCGCCGTGAACTGCATCTCGGTCACAATTGGCAGGTTAAAACAACCGTGCTCCGCTTAAGTCAGCTTGGCAGCGCCGCTCTGATTAAAATTCCACTGTTACAAAATGAACAGATTACCAGTTCAAGCATTCAAGTCATTGATCATCAAGCACTGATCAGCTTAGCGCCAAATGCGCGCACCTTTAGTTGGAACTCTCGTCTCGACACAACCAGTCAATTAGAACTTTTAGCGCGAAACAATGATCAATTTACCGAGATCTGGCAATTGATTGCTGAGCCCATTTGGCATGTTAAAAGTTCAGGTATTCCCGTTATTCATCATTATCAAAATGGTCGTTGGCAGCCGGAATGGCGGCCGTGGGGCAATGAAAAATTAACCCTCGACATTAGCCGCCCTACTGGTATTCAAGGGCAAACCGTCACCATAGATAACAGTCACCTCGAAATGACTCCGGGCAAGCGCACCACGCAAGTCAAACTAACGCTCAATTTGCGCACCAGTCAAGGCAGTGACCATGTCATCACTCTGCCAACTCAGGCACGGCTGGAACAAGTTACCCTTAACGGACAATCTCAACCGATTAAACAGCAGAACCTGTTAGTGACCATTCCATTGCCACCTGGTACTCATCGCCTCGAACTGACATGGCAACAAAATCAAGGCATTGACCTGATCACGCGAACACCACAAATTCACCTCGGTGGCAAAAATGTGAATTCAACGATCAGCCTCATGCTGCCTCAAGACCGCTGGACCCTTTTTACCGGTGGCCCTATTCTTGGCCCAGCAGTATTGTTTTGGGGGGTACTGCTTGTCGTTACCGCACTAGCGTTCATTCTTGGCCGCATGCGCTTCACCCCTTTACGCTGGTGGCACTGGTTACTTCTGTTCGCCGGATTAAGTCAAGCCAGTCTGCCTGCATTGATCCCTGTCGCAGCATGGCTTCTGCTGCTAGGCTTGCGAAAAAAACATGTGGCACAACTCAATTCAGCATGGCGCTTTAATTTCAGTCAAATGCTCCTTATCGCCCTAAGCTTCATCACCATGATCACAATTATTGGCGCGATTCAACAAGGGCTGTTGGGATTGCCAGAGATGCAAATTGTCGGTAATCGATCCAGTGCTTGGGCGCTTAATTGGTTTCAAGATCGCTCCAATGGCTTTTTACCCGAAGCATGGGCCCTTTCCGTGCCCATGTATATTTATCGACTGTTAATGCTTTTCTGGGCTCTTTGGCTAGCATTAGCGCTATTAAAGTGGGTACAATGGGGCTGGACATGCTTTAGCACTCAGGGACTATGGCGTAAATTACCGCCCCGGTTACCACGGAAAAAAGTGGCTAAAGAGGAGAAAAGAACTACGGATCGACCTCAAGCGCCACCACAATAAAGGATACTCAAAGCCATGGAACATCTTGAACAAATTAGTGCTGCAATCGCCTTAAGCATGGGGGCCGCATGGGCCAGTGGCATCAACCTCTATGCAACGATCCTTGTTTTAGGTTTAATGGGCAGTTCAGGTACCATGCCACTGCCTGAACCGATGCAGATTGTGCAGGAACCATTGGTAATTGGTGCCAGTGCATTGATGTACGCGGTTGAGTTTTTTGCTGATAAGTTTCCAGGCGTTGATACGGGATGGGATGCGATACACACCTTTATCCGTATTCCGGCGGGTGCAGCCCTTGCGGCAGCGGCAACAGGAAATGTTGACCCATCCATAAGCCTTGCAGCGGCTATTGTCGGTGGATCATTATGTGCGGCAACCCATGCCACTAAAGCAGGATCACGGGTGATGATCAACACCTCACCTGAACCCGTCAGTAACTGGGCAGCCTCTATCAGCGAAGATTTAGCCGTCTTTGGTGGTTTATGGCTTGCCTTGAACCATCCGTTATTATTTCTTGCGGCGCTGGTGATTTTTGTCATACTGTTAATCTGGCTTTTGCCGAAAATGTGGCGCGCGATAAAGAAAGTGCTTGCGGTGATTGGCCGATTATTTAAAAGAAAAGAATCTATTGTTGTGATTCAGCCAGATCAAATCACCAACGATAACCAATCCTTGGATGACTAATTATTTCAACTAAAGGTAGGGCACAATGAAACACTTTTTTAGACTTTTTTTTGCTGCAGCCATCCCGTTCGGTGCGGTGATGTTCGCCATCTCTATTAGCAACAATCCATGGCAACGTGCGTTACCCTTAGCGGTGGTCTTTGCCTTTTTATTCGGTTCACTCTTTGCACAAATTATGACTTTCAGAGCAGAAAAAAAGAAACAAAAGAAGGATAAAAAAGAGAAGAAACAGGAGAAGAACTAATCGCTGTTTTCGAGCGACAACAGCCTGGCAAACCAAAACAAAAAGTCCGCGTTGGAGAGTGCTCCAGCGCGGACTTTTTAATTACTACAAATTTTACAATCTAAACGATTACTTGTCTAAAACTTCTTCTTTAAAACCAGAAAGAACCTTTGTCCACCAGTTAAAAGAATCTTCGAGGTTACGTGTACTGACGCCATAATCGATGTTAACAGTCATCTGGATTGCAGGATCGCCATCGCTATCTAGATATGCCTTACCAAACCGCTTCTTAGCATTCCAGCGATTAATTTGTGTCAAAGAGACAGGGATTCCAGCCCAAGCTGTGCTGAATTGGATATCATCACAATCTTCATTGTCATCGTTGCAGCCATAAAAATAAATGCCATATTGAGTTCCATCAATACGACCTTTGATCTTCGGATCACCTTGTGAATCAGTGGTAAGCGTTGCAGAGCCATAACCTTTAGCGATATTAAGAATTTCGTAAGGTTCTGTCGCATCAACTAGAGCGTGAGCATAACCGACAGAAAGGATAAGAGTGCCAGCCAAAACTAATAGGTAGGTTGCCGCCTTAAGATAAAGTTTCATAAAATATTTCTCCTTGGGTTAGATGTTAATTAAATAAGTAGATTTATATGTCAACATAGTAAAAAGTTGTCTTGTAATAACTATCGGTGACTCGTGATTTTTTTCAAATTTACTTTCTAATCTTTAGCGACACTACTACGTGAAAACGCCCTTTTCAAGATTTTTCTAACCACCACAAACAAAATCAATTAAACTATTCTTCACAAACACATAAAGATTAAGTAAATCACCGTCACATCACACTTGATAGAGAGGTGACATAATGCAAGTTGCCGATATAAACCACGATACCCCACGACCGCAGAGCAACGGAACAACCATCACTTTTTCCTTACAAGGGATGAGCTGCGCTAATTGCGCTAGCACCATCGAAAAAGGGGTAAGTAGCCTAGCCTTTATTCATCATGCAACAGTCAATTTTGCCACAAGCACACTGACAATCTCTTTTGACTCAAACAAAATCAAACAAAATAAAATACACCAAGAAGTGATCAATAAAGTTTCATCGCTTGGTTTTGGTGCTCTCGATCAACGAGATGAAGGTCAAGAGGAGATTGATGCGCAACGACAAAAAAGGTGGCTTATTTTCTCAGCACTTCTGACCGCCCCCATCATGCCTTTAATGTGGTGGCCACCGGCCGCACCGGCGATCAACATTATTATAATTGGCACACTGGCAACCCTTGTTCAATTTTCAGCAGGCTTAGTGTTCTACCGTGGTGCGTGGAAGGCACTCAAGAATGGTTCAGCCAACATGGATGTACTGGTTGCCCTCGGCATTAGCTCTGCCTACGCCTACTCACTCATTGCGGCACTCGGCTGGCTCGGGCCACAGCCTGAAGTTTTTTTCGAAACGGGAGCGATGCTCATCACCTTTATCCGTTTGGGTAAATGGCTCGAAGTACGCTCACGCGGTAAAGCGGGGGCAGCGATGCGTGAATTAATGCAATTACAACCCGAGATAAGCCGCGTGCGACGTAATGGTATCGAAGAGCAGATTGCCACCGATCAGGTGCAAATCGGCGACCAAGTTATCGTCTTTGCTAGTGAAAAAATTCCCGTTGATGCACGAGTGATCGAGGGCAATTCTTCTGTAGATGAATCGATGCTTACGGGGGAAGCGATCCCTGTTGTTAAACAGCGCGGTGACGCGGTGACTGGTGGAACAATCAATCAAACGGGTCGACTCATTCTCGAAGCGGTACAGATCGGGAATAATACAGTACTAGCAAAAATTGTCCGGATGGTGGAAGAGGCTCAGGCCGATAAAGCCCCGATTCAACGTTTAGCCGATAGGGTTTCTGCGGTCTTTGTCCCCATCGTGATCAGCTTGGCATTTCTCACTTTTCTGGGCTGGTACGTTAGCGGTGCAACCTTTATTTTCGCCTTTAAAATGGCGGTATCGGTGGTGGTTATTGCCTGCCCCTGTGCCTTAGGGTTAGCCACGCCGACAGCTATCATGGTGGGCAGTGCCGTCGGTCTCAACGCTGGCATCCTGTTTAAGAGAGCCTCAGTTCTTGAGCAAATTGCCCACCTCGACACCATCTTATTTGATAAAACGGGAACCCTGACCCAAGGTCTATTTAAGGTCACCGACCTCATCCCTGCGGATACAATTAATCCGAACCAACTCCTGCAACTTGCTGGTGCCGTTGAATCAACAAGCCGCCATCCGTTAGCACAAGCGATTACTCAACACGCTCAAAATGTGGGGCCGATCCTAGAGGTAGATAGCGTTAGCGAACAAAGCGGTATGGGAATACAAGCCACAGTGAACCAACAGACAGTACACGTTGGAAGCAGTCGCTTTCTCCAACAGCACGACATTGACACCAGCCGTCTCACCGATACAGCCAATCAACTCTCTAGCGCAGGTAAAGCGCTGGTTTTCGTCAGCTGCGATCAGCAGCTATTAGGCATTATCGCTCTTCAGGATCAAGTCAAACCCGAAGCCGCACCGCTGCTGAAACGACTCACACAAATGGGTATCACCACCGCAATGGTAACGGGCGACAGTAAACAAGCGGGAAATGCCATCGGGGCAGTGTTAGGGGTTAATCGAATTATTGCCGAAGTGCTTCCCGAGGACAAACAAAAAATTGTCCAACAATTTCAAGATCAGGGTAAACGAGTCGCAATGGTTGGAGATGGGATTAACGACGCTCCAGCCTTGGCGCAAGCCGACATTGGCATTGCTATTGGAGCAGGTACCGATGTTGCCAAAGAGACAGGGGATTTAGTGTTAATGCGCAGTGACCTCGGCGATGTTTACCGAGCGATCGTGTTGGGCAAAGCAACGTTGAGAAAAATCAAACAAAACCTCTTTTGGGCATTCTTCTACAACTTGGTCGGTATCCCCTTGGCAGCAGGGCTACTTTATCCGTGGTTGGGACTATATCTTAAACCTGAATTTGCAGGATTAGCGATGGCATTTTCCAGTGTTTCAGTTGTAACCAACAGCCTATTGTTAAAGCGGGTGTCGCGTAAGTTAGCAAACTGATGGACTTGACGGATCGTAGCGAGAAATAGACTGCTTGAGACCAGATTTTCGAGAATTTGAGAGCTAACAGTAAGCCTATTTGTCGAAAATTATCGGGAATATGGGCCAAGTCGGGCTATTTCGCAGTAGGTCCATGTGAAGTCCGACAGTCTGCTAGCCTAAGGCCACATCTAGGGTCATCATCAGGGCAAAGCCACACATGGCGCCAACAGTGGCTAAGTCAGTATTCCGTGCTAATTGAGATTCGGGGATAACCTCCTCGACAACGACATAGATCATCGCCCCCGCTGCAAACGACAGGGCGTAGGGTAACAGCGGTTCAATCCAAATCACAGCGGCAGCACCAATTACCCCTGCAACAGGTTCAACCATTCCTGAAAGTTGGCCATACCAAAAACTCTTACCACGGCTCATCCCTTCGCGACGAAGCGGAACGGCAACAGCCGTTCCTTCGGGGAAGTTTTGAATGCCAATGCCAATAGCTAAGGCAATCGCCCCCATCAACGATGCGGAGGGCGAACCTGCTGCCACCGCACCAAAAGCGACTCCGACCGCTAACCCTTCAGGGATATTGTGTAGTGTAATGGCAAGACACAGCAAGGTACTGCGTTGCCAACTGGTCTTGATCCCTTCCGCTTCGCTCATCGGAAAACCGATATGCAGATGAGGCAACACCTTATCAACCGACCACAAAAATAAACCACCAGATAAAAAGCCAACAACAGCGGGAACCCACGGTATTCCACCCGCCTGTTCTGTCATCTCAATTGCTGGAGCTAACAATGACCAAAAACTAGCAGCGATCATCACCCCTGCGGCGCAACCAAGCATTCCATCAAGCACCTTGCGATGAATAGTTTTGAAAAAGAACACTAAACTAGCACCAAGAGCGGTAACGAACCACGTAAACAACGTGGCCAATAATGCTTGAACAATGGGATTTAGTTGAGCAAACCAGTCATACATAAATTCCGCTCTCCATGCCTGAAACTGAGAATAATTTTAAACTGATTATATTTTATGAAGAGACCGAGTTATCAGTCATCTCCAAGGGAATAATCCACTGATCAAATTCTTCATCAGTGACAAAACCAAGAGCAACAGCTGATTGTCGTAATGTCAGCCCTTCAAGATGGGCTTTCTTGGCAATTTTTGCTGCATTATCATAACCAATATGGCGATTCAATGCCGTGACCAGCATCAAGTTCTTATCCAAATTTTCCTGAATTTTCACCTTATTTGGCTCAATACCGACCGCACAGTGACCATTGAAAGCGAGGCATGAATCGGCAAGGAGTTCACAGCTTTCGAGAACATTGTGCACCATCACTGGTTTATAGACATTGAGTTGAAAGTTGCCCTGCGTTCCAGCAAATGCCACCGCCGCGTCATTACCAAACACCTGCACACATACCATGGTCATCGCTTCACATTGAGTGGGGTTGACTTTGCCCGGCATAATGGATGAACCAGGTTCATTTTCAGGGATGTTTAACTCGCCAATGCCACAGCGCGGGCCACTGGCTAACCAACGGACATCATTGGCCATCTTCATCAGGCCACCGGCGAGGGTACGTAGCGCCGCCGATGTCTGCACTAAGGCATCATGCGCGGATAAAGCAAAAAACTTATTCCTTGCGCTAGTAAAAGGATACCCCGTTAATTGAGAAATTTTAGCCGCTGCCAGATCGCCAAATTGAGGGTGTGCATTCAGTCCTGTACCCACAGCGGTACCACCAATGGCTAGCTCATACAACCCCGGCAGAGTATCCTGAACCGCTTTGATGCCGAAATCGAGTTGTGCGACCCATGCACCAATCTCTTGGCCGAGGGTAATAGGCGTTGCATCTTGCAGATGGGTGCGACCAATTTTAACTAGGTCGATATTTTTTTCAGCTTTAGCTGCGAGTGTATCTCGTAAAGTGTTCACAGCAGGCAACAATTGTTGATGGAGTTGTTCGACCACAGCAATATGCATCGCAGTGGGAAAGGTATCGTTAGACGACTGTCCACGATTGACGTGATCGTTGGGATGAACAGGACTTTTACTGCCTAGAATACCATCGGCCAATTCAATCGCCCGATTGGAAATCACCTCATTGGCATTCATGTTGGACTGAGTGCCCGATCCCGTTTGAAAAACAACCAACGGAAAATGGTCATCCAAATATCCCGCAATCACTTCATCCGCAGCACGACTGATCAAAGCCGCCAATTCGTCAGGGAGTTCACCGAGTTCAGCATTCGCCAGCGCAGCCGATTTTTTTAACGTGCCGAGAGCTTTTATTACCGGCCGCTGCCATTGAAAACGGTTCACTCCAATGGGAAAATTGGCGATGGAGCGCTGAGTTTGTGCCCCCCAGTAACAATGATGGGCGACCTCGACCTCACCCATTGAGTCGGTTTCGTTGCGAAAATCACT
The DNA here is from genome assembly GCF_055389415.1 of Desulfuromonas svalbardensis. Classification (NCBI taxonomy): domain Bacteria; kingdom Pseudomonadati; phylum Thermodesulfobacteriota; class Desulfuromonadia; order Desulfuromonadales; family Desulfuromonadaceae; genus Desulfuromonas; species Desulfuromonas svalbardensis. Next base: position 146,891 of record NZ_AP042416.1, read on the forward strand.
CATCAATTTCTCCTATTTATGATCATCATTTATTCAATTCAAGTAATACTGACTATCATAGCAAAAAATGACAACGATGTATTTTTTTCATAAGAGAATACAAAAACAGTCCGCTTCGTTAGATACGAAGAGGTGGGCTTCACTATCATCAGAAAGGTGTTAGCGCCTTGTATGTTGATCACGATTTGCTACACTAACAATTAAGTATGTTTGAAGCGTTTCAAGAAACAAAATCGAATCACCAAATCTCGTAAATTTATCAAGGAGAATCACATGACAGCTCAACACGGTATTTACAAATGTTCGGTATGTGGCACCATCGTTGATGTTTTAACACAAGGTGTTGGGACCCTTATCTGCTGCGGTGCACCGATGACCTTATTAGTGGAAAATAGTACCGATGCGGCGCAAGAGAAGCATGTGCCTGTTACCACCTGTGCCGACGGTATCGTCACAGTAACCGTTGGAAGCATTGCCCATCCTATGACCGAAGAGCATTACATTGAGTGGATTGAAGTGATTGCTGATGGCGCGAGCCAACGGGTATTTCTAAATCCCGGTGATGAACCTAAGGCCTGCTTCACGGTGCGCAGTAACGATATTATTGCTCGGGCTTATTGCAACCTACATGGGCTGTGGAAAGCTTAATCTTCGATTGAGAACAACGTGACACACAGCGGCAGCTATCGAATTCGGTAGCTGCCGTATTTTTTCCAATCTAACGCGATTTGCTTTTTCATAAAGACCAAAACCTGTCAAGAATATCATATTAAAAATACTGCTTTTAACGTAAGATAATTTCTCGTCAACGTTAACACTGACACCTTTGAGCAATAACTCATGAAACAACTTACCTGCCCCGATTGCGATCTTATCGTCGAGTTTGTTGCTCTGCGTGATAAGCAACGAGCCTTTTGTCCCCGCTGTGGACATCTTCTCACTCACCGAAGGATTCGTGCTCTTGAACGCGCCACCGCCTTCGCCATAGCAGGACTGCTATTTCTGATCCTCGCCAATATCTATCCATTTCTTTCCTTCAGCGTTAACGGTCAAGAGCAGGTGATGACCTTACTACAAAGTTCTCAAGAACTTTATCGTAATGGCAGTAAAATCCTCGCTCTTTTTGTTTTGGCGTTTATCATAATTGTTCCATCACTCATCATTATAAGCTTACTACTGGTACTGATACCAATTCTTCTAAAACGTCAGCCGGTCATAGGCCAACGCCTGTGGGCAAGGTTCATCTTTACCCTTGGTCCATGGAGCATGGTGGAGGTTTTTATCCTCGGAGTACTGGCCAGCTTAACTAAAATTGCCAGCATGGCGACCATTGTCCTTGGATTATCATTTTGGGCCTATGTGGCATTCACATTGTGCTTTCTCATTTCACTCTCAGCCCTCGACCGTTATCAATTTTGGCGCACAATCTTGCCCCAGCAATCCACTCCTGCGATATCAGGGCAGAGTGCTGCCAGTCAGGGGCTAGCGAACTGTCACATCTGCACCCTCACCAGCAACAACACACAGCATCATTGTCCCCGTTGTGGCGCAACCCTACATACGAGGATACCCAACAGTTTACAACGCACTGTTTCATTACTCATCACGGCAATGGTCCTTTACATACCCGCCAATTTTTTACCCATTACCCATACAGACCAATTTGGCAATGTGCTTGATAGCACCATCATGGGCGGAGTAATACTGATGTGGGAACATGGTAGCTATCCTGTTTCTCTGATCATTTTCATCGCCAGCATTATGGTACCAAGCGCTAAACTTTGTGCGCTAACGTGGCTGAGTTGGAGCGTTTCGCGCCCAAACAGCCAACATTACAAACAACGAACATCGGTATATCGCATTACTGAATTCGTTGGCCGCTGGTCAATGGTCGATGTATTTGTTGTTGCCATCCTTGTTGCCTTAATTCAAATAGGCGGCATACTCACCATCCGGCCTGGACCCGCAGCACTCGCTTTTTCAGGGGTTGTCATCATCACAATGCTCGCAGCCGAGGCCTTTGATCCTCGACTGATTTGGGATAAATTAGAGGAGAACAATCGTGACCAATAAACACGCAGTAATCAGCAAAAAACGTCGCTTTTCAATGGTGTGGATTGTCCCCATTGTTGCTGTATTTCTTGGTGGTTGGATGGTATTACACAACTATGCCACACGAGGGCCTGTCATCACGATTCAGTTCGCTAACGCTGAAGGGCTTGTCGCTGATAAAACCCATATCAAAGCGTTAAATGTTGATATTGGTATCGTACAGAGTGTCGAAATCAATCCAAACTTTGATGGCGTATTGGTCACAGCACAGGTCAAAAAAGAGGTTAGCCCCCTGCTATGTACTGACAGCCAATTTTGGGTGGTTCGTCCACGCTTTGGCGCTGCGGGGATATCAGGGTTAAGTACCCTACTGAGTGGAGCCTATATTGAATTATCACCGGGCAGCTCAAAGAAAATGGGTAAGAATTTTATCGGACTGGAGGATATTCCACCCACTCCTGCTAATACACCAGGGGTGCGCCTCACCTTAATCAGCGACCGAGATACATCTCTCAGCGTCGGCGAACCGGTTCTGTACCGTGGTTTTAAAGTGGGCCGAGTCGAAAAAACTGTTTTTGACACGAAAAGTCGCCAAGTGCGCTCGGATATTTTTATCGATGCTCCGTACAACGACCTGGTAAGCAGCACCAGCCGTTTTTGGAATGCTAGCGGCATCTCTATTGATATGGATACAGAAGGTGTTCGAGTAACCAGTGAATCATTAGAAACTCTGATCATTGGTGGTGTTTCCTTTGCCCTACCAGAAGATACTCCCGCAGGTGACGTGGTTCTCAATGGTGAAAAATTCACCCTGTACCCGAACCAGCAGAGCATTAATGTCACCCAGTTTCTGTACAGTTCCGATTATATTTTACTCTTTAACAGCTCTGTTCGTGGTCTTGATGTCGGTGCTCCGGTTACTTTTAGCGGACTCGATATTGGCCATGTTGTCGGTATCTCATTCGACTACATTCCGAGCAATGTTCTTGAATTCGACAACAATAACGTTTCCATTCCTGTCCTCATCCGTATTACTCCCGCGACCTTGACGGGTGAAGATTCCGAACTGACGCTTAAAAGGCTTCAACAACGGATTGACAAAGGGATCGATTCCGGACTACGCGCTAGTCTTAAAACAGGAAACTTACTCACAGGAAGTCTTTATGTTTCTCTCGATTTTATTGAGGCCCCCAAACCTGCTGGCGCTAAAACCATTGCTGAGTATGCATTAATTCCAACGGTTTCAGACAGTTTTGATCAAATCCAGACCAAAGTCAGTACGCTACTCGATAAATTTAACGAATTAGCATTGAAACAAACAGTCGATGATGCAGGGCTGGCCTTACGTGAAGTTAGCTCAGCGGCAAACCGGTCTGAAGCCGTTATCGCCCACCTTGACACCCTGCTTGGTAGTAATGAGATCCAGCAACTGCCAGAAAACCTAAACGAAACGCTGCTGGAACTGCGGGTTAAGTTAAGTGCCATTATTGCCGATTATTCATCGGACTCCCCAGTCTATCGTCAGCTCGAACAGAACCTCGACCAGCTTCAACAAACACTGTACAGCATTGAACAACTGTCGACCCAAGTGGACACCCAACCTAGTCGTTTAATTTTTTCTGACCCCAGACCTGCTGATTTATCCCCGGAGGGATCACGATGAAAACCGCAATAATCGTTACTGTTGTGCTATTCATGACTCTGTGTGGTTGTGCTAAAACAAAAACACCACAGAATCACTATTACTTACTCAATCCGCCGCAGAACCAGCAAGGTGAATTGAACACAACACCGCCAAAACTGCGCATTGAACTCGCTCAATATTTATCTCAGGGATCGTTAGTTCTTCAACTTGATGACCAACAAATTCAGCCGAGTCATTACCATCGCTGGGCCGAGCCGCTAGCCGGTATGATTGAACGTTACCTTCAGCGTCAACTCCAGCAGGGGTGTCAACCTCAACAAGAGACCTCTATTACCGTCGTGATTGATCGCTTTCACGGTTCGCCGACTGGTGAGGTATGGCTTAGTGGACAATGGTGGGATGATAGCCAAGCGAACGTTCGCCCGCACCAATTCGACTATCAAACTAAACAGGAACAAGCGGGCTATGATAGCGTGGTTATCTCTTTACAACAGTTACTCGACAGAGTTGCTAACGAACTCGCCCAATAATGATCCAATACTCCAAAGCCGTTATCGGGGCCGATAACGGCTTTGGAGTATTTAGTACACCTGTTCGCGGTAGCTCGGTACTTCGTTAAACCACACAGGATCACGTTGTCCTGCATCGAGAGCCTGTTGCGCTGTGTCGATCAAACGTTGACGATCTTTGGGATAACTGCCAGCTAAATTAAGGAAATTCGAGACATGGTTAGAGCGCAAAATCGTCTTTTGCGGATGAAGTTGCTGTAAAATATCGAGTGTTTCAGCCATCACCTCGCCGTGACTCAACGGCTCAATTGAAGTGAAGTAATCATCATTATGGCGACGGAACATAGTCAACAACGAAAAATACTCGGGCGATAGTGCGTTGATCCACTTCGCAGTCTCAGCTGCATGTTCACGACTGCGTGCTTTACCAGCCAAGCCCAGAATCGCTGTCACCGACAACTTCAGACCAGCGCTCTTCGCCTTTTGACACAACGCCAACATCTGTTCGGCATCAAAGCCCTTATTGACCAAACGCAACGTGTCACTGTCACCACTCTCTAAACCAAAATAAAGGATACGTAGTTTGTTTTCCCGCAGCAAACGTAATTCCTCCTCAGTTTTAGTCGTTAAACTGCGCGGAGAAGCATAACTTGAAACACGTGTTAACCCAGGCAATTGCTGTTGCAGCAATTGTAATAATTCAACCAATTGCACTTGCGGATATACCAGAGCATCACCATCGGCAAGAAATACCCGCTGTATCTTCAACCGCTGTAGTGGCGAGATTTTAGCGAGATCCTGAGTTAAATCCTCCACCGAGCGCAGTCGGAATTTCTTCATTTTGTACATGCCGCAAAAGCGACACTGATTTTGGCTACAGCCGATCGTAGCTTGAAGAATCAACGAACGTCCTTCAGATGGCGGACGAAACACCGGTTCTTCATAAGCGATGGGAAAATACATAGAAAAAATCTCCGACTATAGATTCAAGTAAATTTTAGGAATTAATGATTACTGCGCCAATCAATCTCACGCAAATGCTGCCGGGCAGCTTGGGCTAAAGTCTGGTTTTCGGTCACATCAACTGCAGCGAGAAAATAATGATAGGCACTGGTCCAACGATTGCGTTTTTTCAACAGCACCTTACCGGCACCAAAATACGCCTGATCAAGGTCGGCATCGGTCGGATGCTCAGCAATACAACGGCGGTAGATCACCAATGCTGCATCATCATCGCCGTTTTCGTAGAGATAATAGGCCAACGGTAGCAGAGCTAACACGGATATCTGTTTTCGCTGTGTTTCGTCTCGTATCTTAAAATAGACTGGCACAGCCGCAGAAAATTGCCGCTGTTCAATCAATTCATTGAGATGTTCCACCACTGAAGGATGGAACTCTTTGCTATCGCTCTGACCACTTAACTGACGAACACGTCGTAACAATGGCAGGTGGTCAAAGCCATAAGCAATGACCGCACCGGTTAAAAACCCACCTAAATGAGCGCCGTGCGCTACCCCACTACCACTCTGAGTAAAAAGAAATGGCAACAGATTATCAACAATCAAATAAACCCCCAACACCAAACGCACAGGAAGATAGAAGCTATCCATAATAAAAGGGAATAAAAAGATAAATGTTTTTACTTTATTTTTCGGAAACCAGACAAAATAACAGCCTAAAACCCCTGAAATTGCTCCCGACGCACCAATAAGAGGGGTATGGGAATCGGCCATAAACAATGCAAAAAACAGCGTCGCCATCATCCCAGTAAACAGATAAAGAACCAGATAGCTCAACCAACCAAGTCGATACTCGACATTGTCGCCAAAGATCCACAGAAACAGCATGTTACCAGCGAGATGAAGGATGCCTGCATGGAGAAACAGTGAGCTCAATAGGGTTGAGAGACTCGGTACCGCTGATTTGAAACCATACTCAAACACCACCAAGTCATAGGCACTCATCTGTGCTGCAACCATCTGGGCTTGACGTAGACTGGTCACGCCAATACGGTGTAAATATTCAAGCAACACCGGGTCACTGGGGTCAGGCCGCAACTGTAACAGTGGTATCGTAATCACCACGAACACCAGAATATTCAGCGCCATCAGCACCCACGTTACATATGGTCGGCCGGGTGGATTAGGTTGATCAGCTAGGGGAAGAAACATTACAGTCCTTCGGCAAAATACACCATCTCAAGTGATTGATTTTTCGCCACTTAACCAGTATGCTCATGAGCGCTTATCGCTCAACAACGCCAACAGTAAATAGTGTAACTAACCGCTACTATATTACCTCTGAATCCATCAATCGTCTAACGGAATCAGATTAAAGTGAGAGCCTGTGGATATTCTTTATATTCTTGACCTGACCGGCACCGCGGCTTTTGCCATATCGGGCGCGCTGGCGGGAGTACGCCGGCAAATGGATCTGCTCGGGATTCTAGTGCTTGGTATTGTTACCGCAATAGGCGGGGGCACGTTACGCGATATTCTCCTCGGCGATACCCCACCGTTTTGCCTTAAAGATGAAACCTACCTCTATGTGTCGATCATTTTTGCATTGATCACATTTTTTACTCACCACGTTGTCGATCGCTATAGCAATGCTTTGCTTTATTTTGACGCCATTGGCCTTGGCACCTTTGTGGTTATTGGCACAGGTAAGGCGCTGGACTTCAATACGGGATTTGTTGGCGCAATTATTATGGGGATGATGACCGCAACCGCCGGTGGCATGATTCGCGATATCCTTTCGGGGCAAGTACCCCTTATCCTAAAAAAAGAGGTCTATGCGACCGCCTGTTTAGCAGGTGGGATATTGTTCTTTGTACTCACTCAACTTGGCGTTCCACGCACCGCGACCATGCTGCTCTCCGCACTACTTGTCGTCACTTTACGCTTACTGGCTATCCGCTATAACTGGTCGCTACCCACCGCCGGGGAAACACCTTCGACCACTCATGATAACTAAGGAGATTTCGCCATGCACACCATCACTTTAAACGGCTGCGAAACACCCATTGCCGTTGGAAAAATCATTTGCCTAGCTCGAAATTATGTCGCGCATGCACATGAGCTTGGCAACGAAGTCCCATCAGAACCTGTCATTTTCCTCAAACCCGCCAGCAGCATGATTTTCGAAGGTGAACACGTTGAGATTCCACCCTACTCTAATGATTGTCATCATGAAGTTGAACTGGCTGTTCTCATTGGTACAAAAGGTAAAAACATTGCCGCTGAGGATGCTATGAGCCATATCTCTGGTTACGGCATTGCTATTGATATGACACTGCGTGACACACAAGCGAAACTAAAGGAGAAAGGCTTTCCTTGGGAGAAAGCCAAGGGCTTTGACACCTCATGTCCCATCTCAAGTTTTGTCGGCGCAGACAAGATTGTTGATCCACACAATTTAGCCATTCAACTCAGTGTTAACGGTCAATTGCGTCAAGATTCAAACACCGACTGCATGATTCGCCGTATTCCTGAAACGATTGCCGCCATCACTCAAGGGTTTACCCTTGAGCCAGGTGATATTATCCTTACGGGCACCCCAGCAGGGGTCGGTCGAGTTGTCAGTGGCGACACCATGGCTACCATGATTGAGGGCATTGGCACGCTTCAGGTTAGCGTGAAATGATTGGGTGCGCTAAACCCTCCGTCGCCTTAATCGGTCCGGGTCGCCTGGGTCAAGCCGTCACAGCCCTGTTGCGCCAACAAGGCTACCCGATTACAGCCATCGTTGGCCGTGATCGACTTCGTACGGCTGACGCGGCGCGCTTTATTGGTGCCGAACTGATGGCCACCACCGATATCAACCGCTGTGCACCAGCAGACATTATCCTTATCGCCACGGCGGATGATCAACTGGCGACAATCGCGGCACAGTTGTGCGCAACGGTGCCACTTCGCGAGACCACCCTCCTCGTCCATTGCAGCGGTTTGCATCCAGCACAGATACTTAAACACTCTGCTGACATGCCCCAGCAGGTACTGGCAATGCATCCATTACAAACATTTGCCAGTGGCGAACAGGGGATGAAGAGTTTAGCGGGATGTTTTTTCTCTCTTGAAGGGGATACGCAGGCGATTGAACAGGGGCAACAACTTGTTAGCGATCTGGGGGGAGAATCATTCATCATTGAAGGGCAATACAAGGCCCGCTACCATGCTGCTGCCTGTATGGCATCCAACTATATCACCACCTTAATCGACAGTGCCGGTGAAGTTCTTAGCCAATGCAATCCGCAACAGGATATTCCCCTATCAGTACTCGGCCCCCTCATTCGTACAGCGGTAGAAAACAGCCTCACCCTTGGCCCAAAAACCGCGCTAACTGGGCCAATTGTTCGCGGCGATGATGGTACGATTACCAGCCACCTAGAACAACTCAAACAACATCACCCTAACCTTGTCGCCCTGTATCAACAACTGGGGCTACAAACGGTTGACCTCGCTCAGCGCTCGAATAGACTGCCAGCGGCAAAGGGTGAAAAAATCTCAAAGATCCTGTCACAATCAGCTAATGAACGGAAATCAGGTTAAACGACAGCCTTACGGAAGATCACCACATCAGAACCAACAAATTCATACTCAGCCTGCCAATGTTGCGCCAGCCAGTGAAAGGTTGCGCGTGAAAAAAAACGAACGTGAGTCGGATCATTTTTATAATGCCAGCGACTAAACGCCTCAGCGTCAGTAACCATTTTAGTCATCACACCGAGAACTCCACCAGAATTTAGGTGACACCATAGCCGCTCAAGTTCAGTGCCAAGTTGATGGATGTGCTCCACCACTTCGCTGCTGGTGATAAAATCGTATGACCGCTGCCAAACCAATGGATCATTGGCATAAAAATGATCAAAAATGGTCATCGTATAACCAGCCTCTTCAAACATCAACGACAAGGTTGGCCCTGGTCCACTGCCGAAATCCAGCCCCTGCGCATTATCGCCAAGCTGTTCTAAAACAGGATCGAACAACCGACTTAGAAATTGACGATAACCACGATCTAGCGGATTGTTTTGATGCTGATCGTAGACCTTCTTCTCTTCATCTGCGGGGAGAAAATCCTGTTGATCGACAAACACCAAGCGACAGCACTGACATTCATAGTAGCTTCGACGCGAATCTTGAGCGTACAACTCAACATGACGATCAGCGCACAACGGACATAACAAACTTTTCCTCAACGTTTCACTCCACAAAAAAAGCCCCTGCAACAGGGGCTTTAATGTTTTTAATTATCCAATAGTACTTAATACATTTGCGCTAGGGACTTTTTGGCATAGCCACGTAACTTACGATTGCCCTCAGCCATGATTATCTCAAGGGTTGGACTGTATTTCGAATCATTTGTTGCACCCAACGCCTTAATCATCCATGCCATGGCATCAACGTGATCACGATTATTGCCTCTAATTTTAAACCCTTTAAGAAGGTATTCTTCGACGACATCCATCACTTCAGGGCCAAACATCTGACCACGGATAATCCGCTTGGCGGCATCGCGCTGTGCCAATGGGTTTTGACTTTTAATCTGCTTAATATAGGTCTCTGCATCACCCTCATTATATTGATACGGCGCATCAACATTGATCGAAACATACGGAAATGCCTGCACAGAGGGCACGACAGAAAACATCACGCTAACTAAAAGTGCTAAGAAAGTGTATTTCATACCGTTCATTGGTTCCTCCAGAATAAGATCTTGAATGTGACACGATGATCGTAGCGAGATCATAAATTCATATCACCTACGCCATCGCTATATCAATCTCTACATGAACTAAAACTTATACCACATCCAAATGCAGAGAGAAACCCTCCACAATAAACTCATAAAAAAGGCCCCTGGTTTCCCAGAGGCCTTTGAATCAATCTAACTATTCGACACCGAGTGCCGTGCGTTGCTTACTGCTCTTCAAGAAGAACCGCATGCGCTGCAGCAAGACGTGCAATCGGTACACGATATGGCGAACATGAAACATAATCTAGACCAATTTTATGGCAGAAGATAACACTTGATGGCTCACCGCCATGCTCACCACAGATGCCAAGCTTGATATCTGGACGAGTTTCGCGCCCTTTTTGGCAACCCATCTCAACGAGGAAGCCAACACCATCTTGATCAATAGCAACAAATGGGTCTTCTTCGAAGATCCCTTGCTCAACATACAGTGGCAAGAACTTACCCGCATCATCACGAGAGAGGCCATACGTTGTTTGAGTTAGATCATTGGTGCCGAATGAAAAGAAATCTGCTTGGGTAGCGACCTGATCAGCGGTAATCGCTGCACGAGGTAACTCGATCATGGTGCCAACTAGATACTCAACTTTCACATCATACTCAGCGATCACCGCATCAGCGACTTTCACTGCATTAGCACGTAAAATCTCAAGTTCTTTCACGCCACTAATCAATGGGATCATAATTTCAGGGACAATATCGAACCCTTCATCTTTAATCAAAGCGCACGCTGCTTCCATGATGGCACGAACTTGCATGTCATACACTTCAGGGTAGGTGATCCCTAAACGACAGCCACGATGACCGAGCATCGGATTAAATTCGTGGAGGAATTCAACCTTTTGCTTCAACGTCTCAGCAGGAACATTCATGCTCTGAGCTAAACCGTCAATCTCCTTATCGGTATGAGGTAAAAATTCATGCAATGGTGGATCTAATAGACGGATCGTAACAGGGAGGCCCTTCATTTCACGGAACAAGCCGAGGAAGTCTTCGCGTTGCATACCGATAATTTTAGCCAGCGCCAACTTGCGACCATCGAGATCTTCAGCAAGAATCATCTCGCGTACCGCCATAATCCGACCAGCATCAAAGAACATGTGCTCAGTACGACATAGGCCAATCCCTTCGGCACCAAATTCACGAGCGACTTTGGCATCAGCAGGAGTATCAGCATTGGTACGAACCTTAAGGCGACGAACCTGATCGACCCAACCCATTAATGTACCAAACTCACCGGTTAATTCAGGTTGAACCGTCGGAACGGTTCCGCACATCACTTCTCCGGTAGAACCATCAAGGGTGATGATATCGCCCTTGTTAAACACTTTACCAGAACGATCCGCAAACTGTTGTTTCTCATAATTAATTTTGATATCGCCACAACCTGAAACACAGCACTTACCCATACCACGAGCAACAACGGCAGCGTGAGATGTCATACCACCACGCGCAGTCAAGATACCTTCAGCCGCATGCATACCATGAATATCTTCAGGGCTGGTTTCTACACGCACTAGAATTACTTTTAGACCTAGCTTCTTGGCTTCTTCCGCCTCGTCAGCAGAGAAAACCACCTCACCCGAGGCAGCACCAGGTGACGCAGGAAGTCCTTTTGCAATGACATCTTTTTGTGCATTGGGATCAAGAGATGGGTGGAGAAGTTGGTCGAGCTGCTCTGGAGCCACACGAAGAATGGCTTCCTTTTCAGTGATCAAGCCCTCTTGAACCATATCGACAGCAATACCCACCGCTGCTTTAGCGGTACGTTTACCATTACGGGTCTGCAACATGAACAAGCGACCTTTTTCAATGGTAAACTCAATATCTTGCATATCGCGGTAATGCTTCTCAAGTTTTTGCTGAATCACCATCAACTGTTCGTAACTTTCAGGCATCACCTCTTCCATTGAAAGAAGGGTTCCATCACTGCCCGCTTTGTTGATCGGTTGAGGAGTACGGATACCCGCAACAACATCCTCACCTTGAGCGTTGATCAAAAACTCACCAAAAAACAGGTTTTCACCTGTTGATGGGTTACGAGTAAACGCAACACCTGTAGCACAATCATCGCCCATGTTACCAAAGACCATTGATTGAACCGTAACAGCAGTACCCCACTCTGAAGGGATATTGTTTAAGCGACGATAAGTGATCGCACGCTGATTCATCCACGAACCGAAGACTGCGCCAATCGCGCCCCACAGTTGCTCTTGCGGATCATTAGGGAAGGCTTCACCTAACTCTTCAGTATATTTATTTTTAAACAGGCCAACCAACTCTTTAAGATCAGAAGCGGTCAGAGCGGTATCCTCTTCAACACCGCGATCCTCTTTCATGTTTTCAAGAATATCTTCGAGAAGCTCGCCATCGAGATTCTTAACGACGTTAGCGTACATTTGAATAAAGCGACGATAGGAATCGTAGGCAAAACGCTCATCACCGCTGAGCTTAATAATGCCCTGTACGGTTTGATCGTTAAGTCCGAGGTTGAGAACGGTATCCATCATCCCTGGCATGGAAGCACGAGCACCGGAACGAACCGATACCAGTAATGGACGCTCAGCATCGCCGAACTTTTTGTCCATCAACTGCTCCATCTCAGTGAGCTTTGCTAAAACTTGATCTTTCAATCCGTCAGGATAATTGCGATCATTTTTATAATACTCATTGCACACCTCTGTGGTGATACTGAATCCAGCTGGCACAGGTAGGCCAATCGAGGTCATATCAGCAAGGTTAGCACCTTTACCACCCAACAGGTTTTTCATTTCGCTTGTACCTTCAGCTTTACCGTCGCCAAAGAAGTACACATATTTGACTGACATCAGTCTTCCTCCTCACAAAAAAGTTGGTTAATCCAAAATGAGCTACGTTGCAATAAGTCTACGCAGCAATACGAGAAAAATCGGCCAAACCAGCAAATAAGCCGGCAACTTGAGTCAGCAATGCGAGACGGTTTGTCTTAACCGCTTCGTCATTAGCCATAACCATGACACCATCAAAGAAAGCGTCCACAGCTGGGCGTAACGTGGCAATGCTTCGCAACACTTCAGGATAATCCCCACTAGCCATTAAGCGAGTGACATCCTGTTGAATGCGCTGCAACTCAGCAAACAACTCTTTTTCACAATCCTCTTCAAAAACATTCTCGACAACGGCATCGGATACACCCCCCTTAATGATGTTACCAACCCGTTTAAATGTTGCCGCAAGTGCTTCGAAGTCTTGCTGTTCTTTCATCGCCGACAACGCTTCAACACGTTGACGTGCATCGATCACATCATCAAACCCTGCACTGAGAACCGCTTCAACAACATCAGCAGAGAACCCTTTGCCAGTCAGCATATTAACAAAGCGTAGGCGGATAAATTCAACCACCTCAGCAGTCACCTCTTCGGCGCTGCGATTGAGTTTGTCTTCCAATTGCTTCACAGATTGAGCAACAAGTGATGGCAATGAGATACGGAAACCACGCTCAATGAGGATATTGAGAATACCGATAGTACAACGACGTAGAGCATACGGATCAGCCGTTCCGGTTGGGATTAAGCCAACGCCGAAACAACCACAAACGGTATCTATTTTGTCTGCCAATGAGACAAAGGCACCCACATTATCACTAGGTAACTCACCACCAGCTTGAATGGGTAAGTAATGCTCATAAATCGCTGTGGCGACGCGTGGATCTTCCCCTTCAATTTTAGCGTATTCACGCCCCATGATCCCCTGAAGTTCAGGAAACTCATAGACCATTCCCGTCTCAAGATCACACTTACACAGTGTTGCTGCGCGGCGGGTTAGCTCTAGACAGCTAGGATCAAGTTGGTTCGCAAGGGTTTCAGCCAAAAGTGTAAAGCGTTGAACCTTTGCATAGCTGGTACCGAGCTTGGCTTGATACACCACATTCTTGAGGGCTTCGAGTCGCGATTCGAGTGACTTCTTTTGATCTTCCTTCCAAAAGAACATCGCATCGGATAAACGCGCACGCAGCACCCGCTCATTCCCTTTCACAACGACACTTGGATCTTTAGGACGCGTATTAGAGATGGTGATAAATTTCGCCAGCAAGCGACCCTCATCATCAGCGAGAGTAAAGTAGCGCTGATGCTCCTTCATGCTGGTGATCAACAGCTCATCAGGTAGTTGCAAAAACTCTTCGTCAAAACTTCCACACAGTGGAGTGGGATCCTCAACAAGATAAGCGACCTCTTCAAGAAGTTCCTCATCAACGTTGAGAGCGCCCCCCTCTTCACGAGCAACACGCTCGATCTCGCGGGCGATAATTTGTTTACGCTCGGCAGGGTCAACAATAATAAAGTGCTCACGCGCTTTAGCAACAAAATCATCGAGCCCTGTGACAGTGAAGGCTTGAGGAGCCATAAAGCGGTGGCCAAACGATTCGTTGCCACTGGTTAATTCACCATAACTAAAAGGAACCACGTCACCACCAAACAGAGCGACCATCCAGTGTATAGGCCGGGCAAAGCGGATATCGAGATCTTTCCAGCGCATCGATTTTTTGAATGACAGGCTCGATACAATTTTCAATAACATCGCCGGAAGTTGATCACAAACGGGTTGTCCCTCAATGACCTTGGAAAGAAAAAGGTAACTCCCTTTTTCTGTCTCTTTTTGACTGAGTTCAGAAACGTCTACACCATTAGAACGTGCAAAACCCTGCGCAGCCTTAGTCGGATTACCATCCGCATCATAAGCAACCTTGATAGATGGGCCCGTAAGGTTTAACTCTTGGCGCTGTTGGAGTTCCGCAACATCAGCCACAGCCAGAACTAAACGACGTGGTGTCGCATAGGTGGTAATGGCACCAAATTCGATGCGCGCAGCAGTTAATTCTTTACGGATCATCCGTTCCAGATCACGCATAGCCACTGGTAGCATTCCAGCGGGAATCTCTTCAGTTCCTATTTCCAGAAACAGTTCTTTGGACATCACTTTTACTCCATGTAAGTTTCGATGAGAATCTTTCACCGACAACCTATAAAGTACAAACCACGGCAGCACCGTGGTTTATGAACAGAATTAATTATTTTTTCAGCAGAGGAAACCCTAAACGTTCGCGCTGAACAACATACCCTTCAGCACATAAACGAGATAGATTTCGCACACGACCAATATAGTGAGCACGCTCGGTGACTGAGATCGCACCACGTGCATCGAGCAAGTTAAACGCATGCGACGCCTTCATTACAAAGTCGTAGGCAGGGAACACCAGCTCTTTTTCGGCCAGTTGAATGCACTCTTTTTCGTACATATCAAAGAGTTGGAACAACATCGTCGTATCCGCTTCTTCAAAATTGTATGCCGAGAATTCAACTTCAGTTTGATGATGAATGTCACCGTACTTTATCCCGTTGGCCCATTCAAGATCGTAGACATTATCAACGCCCTGAATATACATAGCAATCCGCTCGCAACCGTAGGTAATTTCACCAGGGATCGGCTTCAAGTCAATACCGCCGACCTGTTGAAAGTAGGTAAACTGTGTGATCTCCATACCATCAAGCCAGACTTCCCAACCGAGGCCCCATGCGCCAAGAGTCGGTGATTCCCAGTCATCCTCAACAAAACGGATATCGTGACACGTGGGATCAATGCCAAAGCTACGCAATGAATCGAGGTACAGATCTTGAATATTGAGTGGTGCAGGCTTGAGCATTACCTGAAATTGGTAATAATGCTGCAAACGATTTGGATTCTCGCCATAACGACCGTCAGTTGGCCGGCGTGAGGGCTCAACATAAGCAACATTCCAAGGCTCTGGGCCAAGAGAACGTAAGAAAGTCGCAGGATTAAAGGTCCCTGCCCCTTTTTCTAAGTCATAAGGCTGCTGAATGATACAGCCTTGCTGCGCCCAATAATTCTGTAACGACAAAATCAAATCTTGAAATGTCACAATAAAACCTCCGAGAAAGCTACCAACATCGTAGAATACGGAAAAAAGTCAAAAGAAGGGGCGGGCAAATATTACCCTAACAAACCATCCCCAAGTAAAACCAAAATTACTAGCCTATTCCTTTGGTCACTGTCAAGGCAAAACAGGCCATAACGCCTTTATAACGCTTGCTGTATTTGACTAAGAAACTGCTCACTTTTCAGTGTTCGACCAATATGTAAACTCAGAACATGGCGCATCACAGCGCCACCTTGTTGCAGAGTCTCATCACTGAGTCGAATAGCAGAAAACTGAGTTGGTTCGACACGAAGCAAACGGACCAAACTGCCCAAAGTTGTTGACGCAACGGCAACGCCTACACCATCAGGTGCACAGCGAGGACACAGCGTTCCACCACGACGACCATCAAACACCAACCAATCATCACATAAAGGCTCCCAACAACTGGCACAATGACCAAGATGGGGCAACAGTCCAGCGAGTTCTAGCAAGCGCAATTCAAGCAATAGGCGTGAAACAGCAAGGGATTCAGCATGGGGGAGATGAGAGAGGAAGGCGGCAACAACAAGGTAGACATCTGCAACCGGCTGTTCTTCTGGCAACAAAACGGAGACCAACTCACAACCATAAGCGGCCATAGACAGGGCACCAAGATCTGAGACTAATGGTGTTGCAGCTTCAAGCAACTCAATCTCAGCAAGTTGCGCAATACCAGCTCGTCGGCGCTGCTGCCACAGCACTCGAATACGGTTAAAAGGTTGCAGTGCGCCGCCAAAACGACGGCGGCTTCTTCGTGCATTGCGTGCAAAAGCACTGCAAACACCGTGCTCCTTGGTTAACAAAGAAACAATACGATCCGCTTCACCATAGTTGGTATAACGGAGAATAATCGCTTCGCAGGGTTCGGCATCAATCATATACTTGATGCTTTAGCGAAGTTTATCAATAAAAAGGGTGGCGGTTCCGAAATAGATCAAGATACCGGTAATATCATTTGCCGTCTGAACAAACGGGGTGGAGGCAATTGCGGGATCAACACCGATTCGTTTAAAGAATGCTGGCGCCAACACGCCCATACAGGCCGCAACTGTCATCGCCGTTACCATGGCCACTCCGACGACTAAACCCAGATAAATATTCTGATGCCAAAGGGTTGCAATACCAGCTACCGTCAATCCACAAACGCACCCCATAATAATCCCAACCCGCAGTTCCTTTAAAAACACCTGGCGCATGGTAGTAAAGTCGATCCGTCCTGTAGCAAAACCGCGCACAACAATCGTCGCCGATTGACTGCCAACATTACCCCCCATACCGGTAATAACGGGAATAAATGCGATCAGAGAAATCACCTCTTTAAGGGTGAGTTGAAACCACCACATTAAGTAGCCTGTGACCACACCACCAAACAAGTTAACCAATAACCACGGCAACCGCAACCGAGCAATTTTGAATGACTTATAGCCATACATCAGCTCCTCTTCGCTGGCACCTGCCATTTTATAGATATCTTCCGTTGCCTCTTGACGCATAACATCAATAACGTCATCTACGGTAATAATACCTAAAAGCTTATTGTGATCATCGACAACGGGAATTGCTAAAATATTGTATTTAGCAACTTGCTGCGCAACCTCCTCTTGATCGGTATCAACGCGAACACTAATCACACCTTCGGAAACAATGTCGCGCAAGCAGCGTCCTGCTGGCACAGTGAGTAATTGCCGCAGGGATAAAACACCCACTAAATGGTTATGGCGATCAGTGACATAGATATAGAAAACCATCTCGGCGTCATCCGCACCCTGTAGCGCCTCAATCGCCTCTTTAGCTGTTAAATCTTCACACAATGAGAAGAACTCGGTGGACATAATCCCACCAGCACTATCCTCCTGATATTGCATGAGATTTTCAATCTCTTCAGAACAATCATCCTGCATACTATCGAGGATCTCATCGGCTAAATCCTCAGGCATATTTTGGATAATATCAACGGCATCGTCGTGTGACATATGTTGAAGCACATCGACAATGGTGTCTTTTTCAATCTGCTCCAGCAGCAACGCACTGGCGCTGTGTTCAATCTCAGACAACACCTCCGCAGCGGTATCGACATCCTCTAGCATATGAAATAAAATACGCTGTTCTTTTAAGTCTAAATAACGAAACAGATGAGCAATATCGGCGGGGTGAGTTTTTTTGAGTAAATTATCAATATTGGAATGTGCTCCACGACGTATCAATTTCTTAATCGTATCGAGCAACATTTGAATTTTCTGTTCCATAACAACCTCCAAGAGACAAACAGCACAACCAGTCATGTGTATCAATAAATACCAAAATAGGCAACACTTGAACCCGTACAGAGAAAGACACGCCAACGACCCAACAAACAGTCATCAACCCACTCAAACACAACAAAGAAATTGACCGCAGGGGGGGTGACTCTAATAATTTTATTATTTCAGATGAACAAAAACTCTTACACGATCCGATTCCAAAACAGGAAAGATAACGCCATGAAAAACAGCACAAAATGACTTCTTCTGTTCTTTATAATAATGCTATGCACCTCTATTTCTGGCGCCAATAATGGGCCAGACTCGGTCACCTATGCTCAGGAATCGAGTCAAGGCCCTGTCATCTTTGACCACGAAAGCCACAGTGATTTTGTTAAAAACGGTTGCAGTAATGTCGCGTGTCATGGTGTCTCGGGGATAAAGACCAAAATTGTTTTAAACAAAAAAACAGCTCACGGGAAAATGTGTCGTACTTGCCATAGTCATACCAACAAGGTTGAGGCGAGATTGTGGCCCATATCAAGTGTCTTGAATGCCACCTAAAAGGTAACATAGCACCAAAACTATGCCGAGACGGACGACAATCCAGCGACTGCAAGAAGTGTCATAAATAAAAGTATACAGCCTACTACTGCAACAGTGCGCAGCTTTTTTGATAAAAGCAGTGAAATTTTCACCTTGACCCCATTTAAATTTTCATCTAAGTTTGCACGATTGAATTTTTATTTATCTTAGGAGGAAAACATGAAAAAACTGATCGTTGCTCTGATGTTGGTTGCTTTTGCAGCCTCTACCGCTCTTGCTGCTGATGTTGTAACCTACGCTGAAGGCTGCAAAAAAGGTGCTGTAACTTTTGACCACGCTATGCACGGAACAAAAGTTGTTGACAGCTGCGCTAACGCTGCATGCCACGGTGCTGCAACTCCAGCTAAAATTGCTGTAGACAAAAAAACCGCTCATAAAGATCTGTGCAAGACTTGCCACAAAGGCAATGATGGCCCAACTAAGTGTGCTGGTTGCCACGTAAAGTAAGCCGACATCGCGACTTACATGATTCACAAGAAAGCGAAGCCTACTGGCTTCGCTTTTTTTTTAGCCATGACTCCAACATAAAGACCCTCTTCGACTTTCTGGAGTGACACTATGAAGAGAATCCATTCAGACGAACAATCGAACAAGAAACTCGCTTTAAACTGGCGAAATCGCCTGCACGAAATTATTTTCGAAGCAGAAACACCTGCGGGCAAAATATTTGACGTGCTACTCATCGTGTGCATTATTGCCAGCATTATTGTTGTTATGATTGACAGCGTTTCGCACTGGCAACAATCTATCGGTCAATTGTTACTCATCGCTGAATGGGCTTTCACCATCCTGTTCACCATCGAGTACCTATTGCGCCTCGTGTGTATTGGTCGCCCGATTAAGTATGCTACCAGTTTTTTTGGTATCGTCGATCTGCTCGCGATCATCCCCACCTATCTCGGCCTCGTTCTCCCCGGCACCAAATACTTACTTGTGGTACGAGTACTGAGAATCTTACGCGTCTTTCGTGTTCTAAAACTGGTTCAATATTTAGATGAAGCCAATTACCTGCTCGCAGCATTACGTTCCAGCGGCCGAAAGATTGCGGTATTTCTATTTGCGGTGGGAACACTCGTCGTCATCTGCGGCTCACTTATGTACGTGGTCGAAGGGGAAGCGAATGGTTTTACTAGTATCCCGCGAAGCATTTATTGGGCCATAGTCACCTTAACAACGGTCGGATATGGCGACATATCGCCTCAAACAGACCTTGGTCAGGTTCTCGCATCAATTATTATGATTTTAGGTTACGGCATTATTGCCGTTCCCACAGGGATTGTTACCGTTGGACTAACTCAGGCATCAAATCGCACAGCAATATCAACCACATCATGCCCCGATTGCAGTAGTGAAGGTCATGCGCCAGATGCATTATTCTGTAAGGATTGTGGCTCAGAACTTTAGACACAAAAAAGCCGCTTTCCACGCAATCGTGAAAAGCGACTTTTTATTTTCAACAACATACCGACTCAATGATAAGACTAATGGCCACCCTCTGTTGTTACAGGCTCTACAGCGGCTGCTTCAGTAAGGACCTTCAACAGCTCCACCTCAAAAACCAACACTGAGTTGGGTGCGATAGCGCCGCCCATTGCTTGTTCACCATAAGCAAGATTTGATGGAATCACCAACTGCCATTTTGAACCTTCAGACATCAACTGAAGTGCCTCAGTCCAGCCCGCGATAACACGAGAAACTGGAAATTCTGCCGGCTGTCCACGATCATATGAGCTATCGAACACTGTCCCATCAATCAATGTTCCGCTATAATGGACCTGTACCACATCCTCGGCCAAAGGCTTACGCCCAGCCCCTTCAGTAACCACCTTGTATTGCAGACCACTTTCAAGGGTTACAACGCCTTCCTTTGCTTTATTAGCTGCTAAGAACGCATCGCCTTCCGTAACATTGACTTGAGATTGAGCATCGGTTTTCTTCTGATGTTGTTCAACCATATACTGTTGAAACTCTGCCATTGTCGCAGCAATTTGCTCTTGATTCAGACGAGGTTCAGCACCGTTTTGAGCATCATTAAGACCAGCAAGGACAATCGCCATATCTAAATTGAATTCATTGTCTTTAAAGTTCTTAGCCACATCGTAGCCAACACTATAACTGACTCTTTGACTTAGGGTTTCAAGAGAAATATTCGCATCTTTCTTCTCTTCGTTACAACCTGACAACGCCAGCACTGAGCTGACAAGTAAAACTATCCATATACGCATAGAAATTGTCCTTTGGGGGCTAATGTTTAAATAACCTACTAAAAATACGGCGACAACAATACCACTGCTGCCACCCACAGCAAATCGTTGGTTTTTGCTAAAAATACATGACCAAAGTACATTTTGCGTATAGACTTGCCAACATAAAATCGTCCACCGTTTCATTCAGGAGCTATTTTCATGACCATACGCATCGCCCTGCTGTTTATTTTACTGACCCTAACCTGTGCATCTGCACAGGCTCAGCCCCTAACTCTCAATATTGCTGTGAGTGTTGCACCACAAAAATACCTAGTTCAAAAACTAGCGGGTGAGCATGCCAATGTTCGCGTCATGATTAAACCTGGACAAAGCCCGACAACATGGGACCCATCCCCACGTGAGATGGCGCAATTTTCTTCGACCGATCTCCTATTTTGCGTTGGCGTACCATTCGAAAACGTTTGGTTGCCACGATTACGAAACAATTTCCCCAATTTGAAAGTTCGTGATCCGCGCCAGCAGATTGAGTTACGCCCACTCCAAGAACACAACCACCACAACGAGACACACCACGTTCAAGCTGAACCTACAGACCAGATTCTTGACCCACATATCTGGCTTGATCCACTGCTTGATATTCAGATGGCTGAAAACATGCTCCATGCCCTGAAAGAAATCGACCCTGCTCATCAACAGGATTATCAGCGACGATTCGAACAACTTCGGCACGAGTTCACACAACTTCATCTTGAAATTGAGGAGCTGCTTCACCCCTATCAAGAACACACCTTCATGGTATTTCACCCATCGTGGGGTTATTTTGCGGAGCGCTACCACCTTCAGCAAATGGCGATTGAATTATCAGGAAAAGAACCAAAAGGTGCCAACCTCGCGCAGATTACTCATCAAGCACAGCACAATGGTATTACGGCAATTTTCATCCAGACACAGTTTAGCCAAAAAGCGGCGACCACTATTGCTGATCAAATTGGTGCCCAAGTTATCACCCTTGATCCTTTAGCGGAAGATTTGCCGTTTATGCTACGCACTACCGCTCAGAAGCTAAGCCAAGCACTGGAGGCCTCATGTCCGCCCTCATCACACTAAAAGATGTCAGCTTTAGCTACGATGACCGACTCATTTTGGACCATGTAAACTTAAGTATAAATGAGCGTGATTTTCTTGGTGTTGTCGGGCCAAACGGAGGCGGTAAAAGTACTCTATTAAAATTAATTTTAGGACTACTCACGCCCAGTACAGGCGAGATCAACGTATTTGGAAAACATCCGAATAAGGTTCAAACACGCCTTGGCTATGTGCCTCAATTTGCTACATTTGATAGCGCATTCCCGATCACAGTGCTTGACACGGTGCTTCAAGGTCGCCTAGGCAAAACCCGTTCCCTGCTCGGCTACAACAAGCAAGATCATGCCATTGCTCAGCAAGCAATGATTGAGGCGGATGTGGAATCGCTACAAAAACGAGCGATGACAGCACTTTCCGGTGGCCAACGTCAGCGAGTACTGATTGCTCGCGCCCTCGCCTGCGAACCTGAAATTTTGCTACTCGATGAACCAACAGCTAACATTGATCCCCATCATGGTGAAAGCATTTTTGAACTTCTTCACCGTCTCCATGAACGAATTACCATGATCCTCATCTCGCATGATGTTGGTTTTGTCTCCCGTTCCGTCACGCGGGTAGCCTGTTTGAATCGCACGCTGGTTTGCCATGCTACCTCACCGGTAGACAGCGACAGTATCAACCACCTATATTCAGGCCCCGTTAGTGTCATCCATCACGATACCCGCTTATCACCCGAGGACAAACTGTGAGCTTTTTCAACGCCCTGCTTGAACATACATTTCTACAACACGCCCTTTTCGGTGGCCTACTAGCCAGTCTTGCTTGCGGTGTGATCGGCTCATTTGTTGTTGTGCGACGCATCGGTTATATGGCCGGAGGAATTGCTCACGCCATTTTAGGCGGCATGGGTATCGCCTATTTTTTGGGTCAACAACCAATGAGCGGCGCCCTTATTAGTGCCCTGATTGCAGCCATCATCATCAGTCGCGTCAGCCGAGTTAGCAAACACGGCCACCATCAAGAGGACACCATCATCAGTGCCCTGTGGGCAGTCGGGATGTCTGTTGGCATTATTTTTATCGCTAAAACACCGGGCTACAATGTCGATTTGATGAGTTACCTGTTCGGCAATGTGTTGATGATCTCATCGAAAGATCTCTTCCTTATTTGCCTACTTGACGGTGGTGTTTTACTCTTCACCCTCATCTACTTCAAGCAGCTACTTGCATTATGTTACGACCCTGAGTTTGCCGGGTTACGTGGTATTCGGGTCGAATGGCTTAATACCCTATTGCTATGCATGGTTGCCGTAACGGTTGTCATTCTCATTCAAATTGTCGGTTTAATTTTGGTTATAGCCATGTTGACCCTACCCGCAGCAACGGCACGACTTCACTCGGCCACCTTGCTAGGGATGATGATTCTAGCCACCGTATTGGGGATGATTATCACCAGCGGCGGCCTATTGATTTCATACAACTATGATTTACCAACAGGGGCAACCACCGCCTTAATTTCTGGTGTTCTTTATCTCGTTGCCGCCCTGATTCCCCAACGACGACACACCGTTAAATGATAATAATTCTCATTACCACTTGACCCACCATATCGTCCACGTTAACATGGAAGTGTAATGAGTTTAAATTTAGAGACTTAACCCTATAAATTTGAGAAGACTATGTGTCCACTATCGCAATGCAAAAGCGGTGATACCGTTTATATAAAGGGGTTTACTGGCGGCTCTTCGCTGCGCGGAAAGCTTCACTCTATGGGATTAATGCCTGGTGAAGCCCTTGAAGTGATCTCTAGTAATTGCGGCCCGCTGGTTGTTCAAACCAAAGGGATCAAACTGGCAATAGGTTGCGGTATGGCTGAAAGTATCATGGTTTCTTGTCACTGTTCCTGTGATCGCGGCGCACCCTGCTGCCAACGCTGATTGACACGATCCCTTCTATTCCCCTTCTTACCTCCACCGAATTTACTAGAAATATCCACTTCCTTTGATTATGCTGAAACCGAATCAACATTCTATCATGTGAATGTGCGAGCGAGTTTGTTCGCCATTTGAATCAAAATCTCACATAGAGCAGCATGCTGCCCCTCGCAATGGACAATCGATGTATAAAGATTACTTTGGTCTGAACAGCAAGCCATTCTCTATCGCCCCCGACCCACACTATCTCTACATGAGCGAACGACACCGTGAAGCGTTAGCGCACCTCATCTACGGACTACAAACGGAGGGTGGCTTTGTTCTGCTAACAGGTGAAGTGGGAACAGGGAAAACAACGATTTGTCGTTGCCTGCTTGAGCAGATACCAGACGATACTGAAATCGCGTTTGTCCTCAACCCCAAACTCACAGTGCCTGAATTACTGGCAACCATCTGTGACGAACTGGGGATTGACACCCCGCCCAACAACACCAGCATCAAAGTCTTTATCGACACTATCAATCATTACCTCCTTGATGCCCATGCTCAAGGTCACAAAACCGTGGTAATTATTGACGAAGCGCAAAACTTATCAATTGATGTCCTTGAACAAATCCGCTTACTGACCAACCTCGAAACCAACAAGCAAAAATTGATGCAAGTGATTATGTTGGGACAGCCCGAGCTCAAGGAGATGCTTGCAAAACCCGAGCTACGCCAATTGGCTCAGCGAATCACCGCGCGCTACCACCTTGAACCATTATCCACCGAGGAGATGGCTGGCTACATTAGCCACCGCCTTGCCATTGCTGGCGTCGAACGACCGCTGTTTAGTGCCGCATCCATCCGAAAACTGTATCAACTTAGCGGTGGAGTTCCCCGCCTGATTAATCTCTTATGTGACCGTGCGCTACTGGGTGCCTACGTGCAAGAGCAGCAGATTGTCAAGCCCAAGCTACTGGCCATGACAGCCAAAGAGGTCTTTGGCGACAAGAACGAAAAATCATCGCAACCAGCGTCATCACACTGGCTTCGCAACCTCATTGCTCTTCTCTGCATCACAACAATCGCAGGCGTGGCAGGTTACTTTTTTCAATCGATAACACCTCAAATTCCAACAAAAGTAACTCAACAGAAACTGCAACCAAGTTCTGAGGACAAAGTACAACAAACATCCTCCGTGCCGTTTGCGTTAGTCTACCCAGAAGAGATCCCAATCAACGATAGCTTAACCCACGCCCAGCATGAGCTATTCAAGCTATGGGGATACAACGATTACCAGCTTGAAACACTGGCTGGCGACTATGCGCTGCAAAACGGCTTACGCTACCTAACAAAGCGGGGCAGCCTCGGCACACTGAGCCGCCTTAATCGGCCCGCAGTGCTAACCCTGACCAACTCATACGGCCAAGTTTTCTATGCAACATTGACTCAACTCTCGAACAACAGTGCTACATTTAATTACGGCCAAAACAGCCAAACAGTTGCCACAAGTGACTTAATCAACCAATGGGACGGTGAATTCTCATTGTTATGGCAACCTCCAGCTGACTATATTAATGCCATCCGTCCTGACGATAACGGGCTAATGGTTGTGTGGCTGGAACGACAGTTTGCCGAAATGATGCAGCGTACTCCGAATTTAAATCCTGCGCTAAAACTCGACGGCCTCCTTCTTGAAGATCTTTACCAATTTCAAATATCACAAGGACTTAAGGCCGATGGCATCGTTGGCCCAATCACCCTGATCCACCTCAACAACAAATTAAACACAACCCACCCAATGCTAACCAACAACAGGGAGGGCTAAACAGATGTCCTTTATCCTCGAAGCGCTAAAGAAATCAGAAAAAAATCGTCAAAAGTCCAGTGCGCCAAACCTTGAAACACAACACCACAGTAGCGTTAAAGCGCCAAAAAAACGGCCGCTATGGATCGGGCTGTTCGTGCTATTCGTTCTGCTATTTAACGGCCTGATTCTCATCTGGTTATTTGGCCCCTGGCAACAAGAGAAGACTCAACCTCAAGAGCAAGTATTGGTGTCCAGCCCCCCACCAATAAACACTGAAGTCACAGAAACAATTGCCGTGGCAGCCGCACCACAACCTGTGACAACAATAGAAACACAACCCATTACCATCAAACAGCAACCACCCACGGTGGTCGCTGTCGCGTCAGCCGTACCACAGTCTGTGACTGCAGTAGAAACACAAACCATTGCCGTCAAACAGCAGCAGCCCGCAGTGGTTGCAGTTGCACCAGTGACACCGCCTGTGACAACAATCGAAGCACAACCCACAGTAATCACAGTTGAGCCAGCAGCCGAACCTAAACAACAGACAGCTGTGACCATCCGTGAACTACCGGCTCATATCCAACAGCAACTGCCAACATTTACCATGTCGGTACATGGCTATGCAGGTGACAATAATAGTCTTATCCGTCTTAACAACAAAATCATGCGTCAAGGTAGCACCCTCGATGGTCGTTACCGACTGGAAGAGATTACAACCGATGGTGCTATCTTCAGCTATCAAGGCTATCGGTTTAAAATCTCGCGTACGGGGCGATAACTTGCGGCACGAAGGAGACCCACCGCCCTTTCTAATGTTCAGACAACATCAAATTACAAACATAAAGAATATTCATTTTATCTACTGCATAACTCTGCTACACTAGATGAAAATTTTGGCGCATCCCCTGTGCACTTGCACATTAAATAACGGATATACATATGCTATCTCTGTTTCACCGTGGACTACCTCTTTTCTATCTCTGCCTGTGTGCTATGCTTGGTTTATCCCTCGCAGGGCTTGTTACCAGCGAAGCTGAAATACGCTTAAATACGGGCTCGGCCTCTCTGGCTGCAACGACAGCACATAGTGCGCAATCGCAAGGCAGCCAACAACCCGCGAATAATCGTATTATTCTGCAACGCAACATATTCAACTCGGCGCAACCGGCTCAGGTGTCTCGCCCAGCGGCGACACAATCCGCCGCGACAACACCACAAGCCATTAGCCGATTCACATTGATTGGCACTGTGGTTGCTGGTGATGAATCCCTTGCGGTGATCAACACCGGGAAAAAGATCGAAGTCATTCGCTTAAATGAAATAATTGCCAATAGCATCACGTTGGTTAGTGTAGGGCGCGACTACATTGAGATCGAAAACGCTCAAGGCGCACGGAGTATTTTACAACTTGATGCCAAGGGGTCAAGCCCGAGCCAAACATCGAGCAGTAAAAGTCCTCAACGTGGTGCAAACCGTTCAGCGATTGTTAGCCTCGGGACCAACCGCTGGCACATCCCAACAACGGAAGCGGAAAGAATTCGCACTGATATTTCATCGATTATTAAACAAGTACGGATTGATCCCCATATTGTCGATGGAGCAACAGATGGTTTTGTAATTAAACGTATTCAACGAAACACGCTACTCAGTCAAATGGGTCTTAAACGTGGAGACGTTTTACATGCTGTCAATGGTGTCACCCTCGATAGCCCAGAAAAAGGGCTCCAAATATTCCAGCAACTTCGCGAAGCCAAAGCTCTCAGCCTTGACCTGAAACGTGCTGGCCAAACAATGAATTTTCAATATGAAATCAAGTAAGGAGTCCCTTTTGGTGTTTATACAAAGCCTCAAATTCACTGGCCTAGCGCTGCTGTTCTGTTCATTAATTTTGGTAAGCCCACTTACCTCGGCAGTTCATGCCTCAAATGGCGATGCTGCCATCACTCTTGATTTTAAAGATATTGAGCTAAGCGACCTGATTCAAACCATCAGCGCGTTAACAGGTAAAAACTTTGTTTACGATGACAGCATTCGCGGCAAAGCGACGATTATTTCATCGGAGAAAATGACTAAAGATGAAGCCTATCAGTTATTTTTAACCGTCATGAGCATCAAAGGTTTCACCGTTGTGCCAACGGGGAAAACCCATAAAATTGTCGCCACAAAACTCGCCCGCGAGAGCAACCTACCCACACAATCAACAGCGTCGAACCAAGATCAATTTGTCACGCAGATGATCACTCTCAAGCACATTAACGCAGTGGATATCGCCAGTACGATCCTCGCTCCATTAATGCCAAAAACCAGCAATATCGTGGTCTACCAACCGTCCAACATGTTGATTATTTCCGACAACTCATCAAATATTCAACGTCTAGCAGCTATCATCAAAGAGCTAGATGTTGCTAGGGACTTGCAAGAAACACGCATCGTGACGCTTCAATACGCTGACGCCAAAGAGACCGCGAAAATTTGTAACGATCTTCTCGCTACCACTCCAGCTAAAGCAGCATCGCGAGCCAGTAAAAACGTTTCGACCAGTACCACCACCAAGGCAAGCAAAGTGCTTGCCTATGAGCGCACCAATAGTTTGATCATCATGGCTACAGCTGATGATATTTCTACCCTTGAAGGGGTCATTGCCAAACTTGACCAACAGCCAACCAAAGAACATGCACGTATCAATCTATACTATCTTGAAAATGCCGACGCTGAGACTTTAAGTAAAACTCTCAACGAAATTATCACTGGCATTAAAAAACCAACCAAGAAAGCGGCTAGCGGAGCAGCAATTGTTGCAGCGGCACTGCGCACCAACATCTCAGTTACCGCTGATAAACCAACCAATGCTTTAATTGTCAATGCCACTCCTGAAGATTACGTTGTCCTGCAAGACATCATTCGCCAACTCGATATTCGCCGTAAGCAGGTGTATGTTGAAGCGTTGATCATGGAACTATCGATGGATGCGACCGAAGCTCTCGGTGTCAGCCTACAGGGAGGATTTGGAGTCGGCGACAGTGGCGCAGTGGGCATCAGTACCCTCGGCGGTGGTGCAAGCAGCGTAGGTTCAGATTTACTAGCGCAGTCTGTTAATGGCATCCTAGCGGGTGGATTCAGTAAACTTATCGAGGTCGGTACCGATGCCGATGGAAACCCCATTACAATTCCTGCCTTCTCGGCTTTAATCGATCTATCGGAAACCGATACTAACGTTAACATTTTATCGGCACCGCGCTTACTCACCTCTGATAACGAAGAAGCGGAGATCGTTGTCGGTCGTAATGTGCCAATTATCACCTCGCGCCTCACCGACAGTACTGGTAGCGATAGTCTCGCTCAAAGTGTCTCTGTTGAACGCAAGGATGTGGCTCTGACTCTCAGATTCACTCCACAAATCACTCAAGGCGACTTAGTTCGACTCAATGTTTATCAAGAGACAACAGACTTAGTCGAAGATGGTACCAGTGTCGGTGACGTTAATGATGTCGGCCCGACCTTCACCACCCGTAAAATCAGCAACACTGTTCTGGCTCAAAATGGTCAAACCGTAGTTCTCGGCGGCCTAATCTCAACCAACAAGACAGACACCATCAAAAAGGTTCCTTTCTTAGGCGACATTCCAATATTGGGCTGGTTGTTTAAAAGCACCAGTCACGATGAAGTTAAGACCAATCTTCTCGTCTTTATCACCCCAACAATCATTAAAGATATGGACGACCTAAGTGCCATAACGTTATCAAACAGACAACAGATGGATACACTCCAAGAAGAACAAGCGCAGGAGCCAAACTAACGATGGCCAGCTTTCAACTTCTCGGTGAAATTCTACAGCAGCAATGTGACTTGAGCGATGACGCGCTACAAGAAGCTCTCAACCGCCAACAAGAGAGCCCACAGCGTGTTGGCGAACTGCTTCTTGAAGCACAGGCGATCACCTCGCAACAACTTTATCGTGCCTTAGCTGAGCAATTAGAGCTGCCGTTTATTGATCAACTTCCAAACGTGATTAACGAGCCAGAGTTTCTTGAACTCATACCATTGGCCTACGCGCGCCAACACTGCATCATGCCACTACGCCGTCAGGGCGATTGTTTACACGTGGTGATGGCCGACCCTTTTGAGCGCAATGTTGTCAACGATTTGGCGAGCATTGCCAACGCTCGCATTGAGATCAACTTGGCTCCGACCGAGGAGATTATTGCCCTCATCAACCGTAGCTATGAAGGTCATGCTGGCGCCGCCCATGATGTGGTCAACGACATTAGCGACAGCGACGACGACTTTGTCAGCAACCTAGAGCCTACTGATCTGCTCGATAGTAACGATGAAGCGCCGATCATCCGCTTTGTTAACAGCCTGATCACGCAAGCCTATAAAGAGCGCGCCAGCGATATTCATATCGAACCCTTTGAAACGGAATTGATCGTTCGCTATCGTATTGATGGTTTACTCTATGAGGTGCTACGCCCTCCGTTTAAAGCGACTTCGAGCATTATTTCACGCTTAAAAATTATGGCAGGTCTGAACATTGCTGAAAAACGGTTGCCGCAAGATGGCCGCTTTCGCGTGCGCATTGCCGCCAAAGATATCGATGTTCGTGTTTCCTCATTGCCCACCGCCTTTGGCGAGCGGATTGTGCTGCGTTTGCTCGATACCAGCAACAACGTGCTCTCCCTCGAAGATATCGGCATGGCTGACGGACTGCTGCAACAAGTCGATCAACTGATCCGTAACAGTCACGGCGTATTTTTAGTCACCGGCCCTACGGGTAGCGGTAAAACCACCAGCCTTTACGCCGCTTTGAGCCGTCTCAACGACCGCGAAAAAAACATTATCACCGTCGAAGATCCCATCGAGTATCAACTGGCCGGTGTGGGTCAAATTCAGGTTAATGCCAAGATTGATCTCACCTTTGCCAACGGCTTACGTTCAATTCTGCGTCAAGACCCCGACATCATTATGGTGGGTGAAATTCGCGACCACGAAACCGCTGAGATTGCCATCCAATCGGCGTTAACAGGTCACATGGTGTTTTCGACACTGCATACTAACGATGCCGCTGGCGGCCTGACTCGCCTCGTTGAAATGGGGATCGAACCATTTCTTGCCGCGTCATCCATTGTCGGCATTCTCGCCCAGCGTCTGGTGCGTACCATTTGCCCACACTGCCGCGAGGGCTACCAGCCTGAAGCAAGCATTCTCAACAAACTCGGCCTTAATAGCGCCCAAGCGCAAACTTTTTATCGCGGCACAGGTTGCGATCACTGCATGCAGATCGGTTATCGTGGTCGTAGCGGAATCTATGAACTGCTCACAATGAGTGAGAAGGTTCGTTCGCAACTGCTCGGCAACAGCGATTCGTCATCGATTCGCAATACCGCTATGAACGAGGGGATGATTCCGCTTCGCCAAGCAGGATTACAGGCAGCACGTGAAGGGATCACCACCCTAGAAGAGGTGGTTCGAGTCACTCAGGAGGAAAACTAGGAGTGGCCCTCTTTGACTACAATGGCTTTGACAGCCAAGGAAAAAAAGCTAAAGGCAGCCTCGATGCGAGCAACAAACGGGTCGCCTTGGATAGCTTGCGAGAGCAGGGGTTTTTCATCAGCACCCTTGAGGAGCAGCAAGGCGCCAGGCGCAAACAATTCAAGTGGTCTTTTAACCGCAGCTGTAAACTTTCAGTCAATGATCTGGCAACTACTACCCGCCTATTAGCGACACTCCTACAGGCCGGAGTCCCCCTTGATGAAGCACTTCTTTCACTCGTTGAGCAGGTAGAAAAACCCGCCCAAGCCCGACTTTACAACCAAGTAAGAGAACAAGTTCGCCAAGGAAACTCCCTCTATCAGGGATTGATGGAACAAGGGAGCAGTTTTCCCGACCTCTACATGCGGATGGTTCAAGTTGGTGAAAGCAGCGGATCGTTAGATAAGGTTTTGTTGCGGTTAGCAGACTTTCTTGAAGATCAAGCGCGACTCAAATCACGCACCGTTGCCGCATTAGCCTATCCGGTACTCATGGCGATTGTCGGTACAGGTGTATTGTTGTTTTTAGTTAGTTTTGTTGTCCCTAAAATTACCCGCATGTTGTTGGATATGGGCCAAGTATTGCCCCTGCCGACGCGGCTACTGATCTCGGTTAGCGATGTATTAGCCAGCTACGGCTGGATCATGGCAATCATTATTGCCATAGGCGTGGTCTTTTTTCGCCGTTACCGCAAAACAGTTCATGGCCGCCTACGCAGTGATGGATGGACCCTCAAACTGCCCCTCATTGGCCGCATGCAACGTGAAATTTCAACAGCTCGCTTTAGTCGCACCCTAGGCACATTGCTCCACAGCGGTGTACCACTGTTAAGTGCCTTAGAGATTAGTGGTGGACTGCTACATAACCGTGTCCTACAGCAAGCCATTGAAACCACCACGGTAGCCGTGCGCGAAGGAGCCAGTTTAGCTGAACCACTCAAACGTTCGGCGGTATTTCCACCATTACTGGCCCAGATGACTGCCATCGGAGAGCGCAGTGGCAACCTCGAAGAGATGTTGATTAAGGTTGCCGACAGTCAAGACCGCCAAGTTGAAGTCACACTGTCAGGCCTACTATCGCTGCTTGAGCCACTGATGATTCTCGCCATGGGTGGAATTATCGGCTTTATTGTTCTGGCAGTACTACTGCCAATTTTCCAAGCTAGCCAAGGTTTAGGCTAAATCAGTTAACACCAGTCTTTATAAATATCATCAAGGAGAGATCATATATGAAAACAACATCACCCTGTAACATCACCCACAATCAACGCGGCTTTACCCTCATAGAGGTAATGGTGGTCGTGGTGATTCTTGGCATTCTTGCTGGGATCGTTGTACCTAAATTGCTTGATCGCCCCGAAGATGCACGGCGCACCAAAGCCGTGTTACAAATTAAGGGCCTCGAAGAAACACTCGCTCTCTACAAACTCGACAACGGTAGTTTCCCCACCACAGATCAAGGATTAATCGCGTTGGTGACCAAACCAGAGAGTGGCCGTATCCCGCTAAAGTACCGCGATGGTGGTTACATTAAAAAGATCCCTGCTGATCCATGGAGTGGCGAATACATCTACTTGGCACCTGGATTAAACGGTGACTACGACCTGCTTTCATACGGTTCTGATGGTGAGCCGGGTGGTGAAGGAAAAGATGCTGATGTGCAGAGTTGGGAGATTGAATAACCAGCGCGCATTCACTTTGATGGAGCTGTGCATTGTCTTGTTTTTGCTCAGCCTGTTTGCGGTGATCTCAGTTCCATTGTTCAGTAGCGTTGGAGAAAACAACCTCAATCACAGTACCCGTCGGCTTAGTGGTATCGTCAAATATTTGTACAACGAAGCGGCGTTAACCGCGACTGCCCACCGCTTGGTGGTGAAGATAGAGGACGGGCTGTGTACGCCACAGAAACGTTCCGAGCAGGGTGAATGGCTCGCGACTAACGGCAGTGTGCGTAGCTACCAACTGCCAGCCAATGTTCAAATAACAGAGGTATGGATCGATGGCAAAGGTGGTCTGAACACAGGCACTGCGACCATTGATTTTCATCCACAAGGATGGCTACCCGCAACCACGTTCCACCTTCAACAGGGTGAAATGCAACTCAGCCTCCACTTACTACCGTTCACTGGTACCGCAGAGGTTGAGGAGGGCTACCATGATTTTGAATAGCATGCTGTCGGACTTCACAAGAACCTACTGCGAATCAGCTGGGCTTGGCCCATATTCCCGTCCATTTTCGACAAATAGGCTCACTATTCGCTCTCAAATGGTCGAAAATCTGGACTCAAGCCAGCTGTTTCTCGTTACGGATCGTCAAGCCCGACAACCAGCTAGCTCTCGAAACACTGAGCGGGGTTTTACATTACTTGAAGTGATGATTGCATTGGTGATTATCGGTATCGCTCTCATCGCCTGCTTAACCTTGGCGAACCGCTGTATCCAAAGTCACGAACAGGTGCAACGAATCACCACTGCCACCATGCTGGCTCAGCATAAGATGAGCGAACTTGAAGCGCAATCTCGCAATGGCGAACTAACCCATAGCACTCAAAAAGGCAATTGGGCCGAGCCGTACGATCAGTTCCGTTGGCAGGTTGATTTTAACGACACGCTGGTTAGCGGAGTTCAACAGGTAACCGTTTCAATTATCTGGGGTGAACGTCAGCGCAATGAAGAGGTCAGTATTGACTCATTTTTATTCAACAAATAAACGGCGTCCAAGGGTCGCAGCGAACGGCGGTTTTACCCTCATTGAAGTGGTCATTGCCGTTGCATTGCTCAGCCTTGTCATGTCCAGTGTTTATGGTATTTTCACAACCATCAGCACCACAGAGCAACGCTTGCAAAGTGAATCGGAACTCTACCATCAGGCCCGGGTTATTTTTGATCGACTAGGGCGTGAACTCAGTGGCAGCTATCTCGCAACCAGCAATGAGAATTCAGCCTTCAGTGCTAGCAACGAAAACGGCACCCCGTACCTAGCATTTACTTCAACCTCAGCCATCACCAAAGGTGCACAACAGGGTGGATTGGTACGGTTACGTTACGAGTTAAGCACTGAACGGAACAAAACAGTGGGTCGGCTTCTACGCAGTTCAGTGCCACTATTTGTTCCCGATGATCCACAAAAGGGCCAGCGACTTAGTTCACAGATTAAACAAGTCCAGTGGCGATTTTATGATGGCAATGATTGGCAGGATGATTGGGATAGTAGTCAAAGTAACACCTTGCCGCAAACTGTTGAAATCAGTATGACGTTGATGAACAATGATCATGAAGTCAGTGTGACAACAGCCTTCGATCTTTCGCTGCAAAGGATCGAAAAATGAGATCACTTGGCAATGAAAACGGAGTCGCCCTACTCTTGGTATTGGCGATCACGGCTCTGCTGGCAGCACTATTGAGTCAACTATCATTTTCCACCCTTGTTGATTTGCGCCTCACCGAAACCTACCGCGATACCACCCGAGCTCATTATTTAGCCAAGGGGGGGATTCAGGTTGGCCAAAGGATCTTGGCAAATGATAGCAACAGCTACGATGGCAACGATGAACTGTGGGCACAAGGGGTGGCTAATTATCCCGTGGGTGATTTTGGCGAAGTGAGCCTGACAATTACCGCGCTGGATGGCAAGATTAACATCAATAGTCTGATCACCACAGCGGGCCAGATTGATGTTGTGGTGATGGATCGATGCTTACGATTATTCGACCTATTGGAGATGAGTGACGGCCCATCGCGAGTGGACGCCATCATCGATTGGATCGACACCGATGAGGACCCTCAACCTGCGGGAGCCGAGTCAGGTTATTATGCCCTGCAAACACCGGCAAGCTATTGTAAAAATGGCCCCTTCGATACCCTCGAGGAATTGGCGATGGTGGCAGGGTTCACTACAAAAGAGGTCAACACGCTGCGCAAACATATCAGCGTATATGGTGACAACAAGCTCCACATCAATTCGGCAACCGCTGAAGTAATAGCGGCCCTAGCAGAAGAGGTTAGCCTCTCAACTGCACAAATGATCGTTGAACAACGGCAAAGCAGTCCCTACCAATCGGTGGAGGAACTCAAGCAGTTGCCAAACATGGAAAGTTTTTACTGGGCCATCAATAGTTTTTTTACGGTTCAGTGCAACACCTATCGCATTACAACAGATGCCAGAGTTGGCGATGGTCGGCGTCAAGCAAGTGCGACGGTAAATAAAGAGACCAATAATCTGCTGTATTTTCAGCTTTTTAATTGAACAATGATGGTCACAAACCACTTATTACAACGTAGAGGTTAACCCCTATGATGAAACGACGGGTCGGAATAGAGATCTCGCAGCAGTGTATTCGCATGGCGATCTTTGACGATGAAAAAGAGAATCCAACACTCATCAAGCATGCTGAATGTGCCATTGACGACACCAGCAATATCGGCACTGTGCTCCTTGAGATGTTGGGCTCGCGACCTGGCTTTGCCGATCGCACCTGTAGCACCTTAGCAACGGGGGGATTTGTTCGTCAGCTGAGCTTTCCATTTCGTGATGCGCGCAAAATAGCGGCAGCGGCACGCATGGAACTAACCGCTCAACTTCCCAGTGACATCAGCGCTCACATTATAGCCATCACTGCTGCTCTACCTTCCGAGGGCGATGCGATTATCACTGCGGCCACGGCGACAACCGAACAGGTTAGTGCCGCATTGCAGCCTTTCGAGGACAGTCAATTTCCACTGCATGTTCTTGGGCTGTCCCCCTACACCGAAGCAAGTGGCATAAAAAAATGGTTCGCCAACGGCATTCTCATTCAACTGCACCAACACCAACTCCTCATCAGCTTGATTCAACATGGCGAGGTGGTATCATTTGAAGCCTGTGGTCAAATCAATGACGCAGAGATTGAAGATGCCAACGCACTCTGTGGCCGACTAAACCGCGAAATATTAATGATCTGCCGCAGTGCCAGAGTAAGTTCTCAGCCCGTTTGCTTAATGGGTGACGGTATTTCACAGGAGCTCAACAAGGCGCTTACTGAACGCGACTATGAACTTATAGAGCTACCGATTCGCGCCAATAATCAAGCGATTGACGCTGCATTCTTACCTGTGTGCGCGAAAGCATTAGCGGCCAACCAAGCAACACTTAATTTTCGCACCGGACCCTTTGCGCTAAAAAGCGAATGGGCGGCGATTAAAAAACATCTTTACACCGGCGCAGCATTGCTGGCTACGGCCCTCATCATTACTGGAGCAACAGCGATTCGCACCTATCAACACAAAACAGACGTGGCTGAAAGTTACCGCAAACAGATGACACAGATCTTTCGTCAAACGTTGCCTAACACCCGCGCTATCGTCAATATTCCAATGCAGCTTCAATCGGCCTTGCAACAACTACAAACCACCAGTGCACTGATGGGGATAGATAAATCAACATCAGCGCTTTCGGTGTTACGCGAGTTCTCAACGCACACACCAACGGATTTAAAGGTTGATATCAAGAACTTCAACTTGGAAGAGTACACGTTGATTGTTGATGGCGAAACCAACTCATTCGACAGTATCAATCGGCTCACCAGTGAACTACAGCAATCCGCTATTTTCACCAAGGTCGACATTGCCGATGCAAAAACAAGTATCGACGGGCAATCGGTTAGTTTTCGTCTGCAAATCACCATTGGCCTACAGGGGGGACAATCATGATGCACTCTCTTACGACACGCGAAAAGATGATGGTGATCGGTGGTGGCTTCTGCTGCTTGGTCACGCTGGTCTATTTCGCCATGATTCAACCTTACAATGCGGCCATTGATCGACTCGACACCAAGATCGCCTCACGCAGCAAACAGGTGCAGCAAGTTCAACAGCTTCAGCAACAATACCAACGAATTCAAGGACAAATAGCTGCCCTTGAGAATCGCCAAACCAGTGCCGAAAACTTTTCACTGTTTAGCTTCATCGAAAGCCGGGTAACGCGTATCGCCCAGCGCGAAAACCTCACCGCCATGCGGCCATTGCCGACCATCGCTCACGAGGATATGACCGAACAGGCGGTTGAGATTAAACTTGAGAAGGTTTCTCTCGGCCAGATGATGCAACTATTACAGAGCATTGATAGCGCTCCAGCACCGCTACAAGTTAAAACGCTACAACTCAAAGTGCGCTTCGACAACCCACAACAACTTAATGGCTCAATGCAAATTTCAGCCTATAGCAAGAAATAATGATGGCAAAAAAAAGTTATTTAACTAGTGAGAAGCTTCAACAGGCCAAGTTTATCCCTTTGGTGGTCGGTTTCTTTTTCATGGCGGGATTATGGCTATTTTTCCCAGATCAAGCATTGCAACACCGTCTTGAGCAGGAACTGAGTCAACAGCTTCAGCGACCTGTCAGCGTTGGACCTCTCGCTTTAGAGCTCCCCTCAACTGTTACAATCGACAGCCTTGAAACCACGGCCCTACCGCGTTTAACCGTGCAGCTTAACCAACTCAAAGCTCGGCCTATGTGGTTGCACCTATTACAAGGACGCTTTTCCGTTGCCTTGCAAGGGGAAACACTCGGTGGAACCTTCAACGCTGAACTCGACTCAGCGCGCCACCTTCAACTTGTTGCCGCCGGTTTACACTGGGACCAACCGCTTCCTCAATTACCAAAAATTCAGCTCACTACCACCATTGAGAAACTCGATGCGAGCGGATTTATCGACCCAATTAATCAACTTGAGCAACTGCAACTTCACCTGTCAGAACTGAAGGTCGCGGGCCTTAAGCAATTAAGTGCCCCCGTTGACCAACTCAATCTAGGTCGCATTGAACTGCAATTGAGCCAAAATGAACGGCTGATCACCATCGACCAATTTTCTAGCACAGGCGGAGATCTAAACCTAACTGGGCAGGGTACAATCGTTTTGCAACGCAACCTAGTTCGCAGTCGCATCGATTTAACCGTGAGCATTAAACCGAACAAAAATCTAGATCCCGCACTCTCTTCATTGCTACCGTTGTTAGGTAAAAAACAAAGCAATGGTCTCTATTTGTTCCACCTCGGTGGCACCATTGAATCGCCTCGGCTACGATAAAAAATCCATTAATTCGTGGAACAAAGCTGACACGACCTTGTTCTCGCTAAAAAATCAATTAATTCAAAAACATCTGAAGACATTATTTGATTCCAATCCATTTAAGTGGGTATGCTATACTCTTACAACTCAGTAATCTCACATACTCATACATAGGAAAATATTATGGACCGTCATGTAGATGAAGAAGAGATTGAGATTGAGATCGACGAGGAGAGCTTAGTCCTTGCGCGTGAACAATTACCCCACCAACTACCGATCATTCCCTTGCGACCACGCCCCGCTTTTCCCGCAATCTTAATTCCACTCAACATCAGTGGCGTTGAAAAAGTGACTATCATGCGCAAGGTTGCCGAGAGTGAAACCAAAACCATTGGATTAGTGTTGGTGCAAAATATTGAAGGTAAAGATGAACCAGAAAACCTGCACCATATTGGTGTTGCTGGCAAGATCGTTAAGGTTCTCAATGCTGAAGAGGATAGTATTCAGGTTTTAGTCAACTGTCTTGAGCGGTTTTCCATTGAGACCCTTCACGAAACCAAACACGGTCTTTATGCGGAGGTGGAATACCACTTTGAAAAAAGTCTCGCCAAACATCAAGAACTAAAAGCCTACTCAATGGCGATCATCTCAACCCTTAAAGAGTTGGTACAGATCAACCCTTTATACTCAGAAGAGATTAAAATGTTTCTCGGTCGCTCTAGTATGGACGACCCGGGCCGATTGGCTGAC
The DNA here is from genome assembly GCF_055389415.1 of Desulfuromonas svalbardensis. Taxonomy (NCBI): domain Bacteria; kingdom Pseudomonadati; phylum Thermodesulfobacteriota; class Desulfuromonadia; order Desulfuromonadales; family Desulfuromonadaceae; genus Desulfuromonas; species Desulfuromonas svalbardensis. The sequence continues at coordinate 185,997 of NZ_AP042416.1, forward strand.
TTTGCCGCCAACCTCACCTCAGCTGATGGCCAAGAACTGCAACGGGTACTCGCTACTCTCAATGTGCGCCAGCGAATTGAGCAGGTGTTAGTTTTGCTCAAAAAAGAACTTGAGGTATCGCGCCTGCAAAGTAAAATTTCTAAGCAGATCGAAAAAAACATCTCTGAGCAACAACGGCAGTTTTTTCTCAAAGAACAATTAAAAACAATCAAAAAAGAGCTGGGACTCGAAAAAGAGGGTAAAACCAGTGAGATTGAAAAATTTCAACAACGGCTAAAAGGGCTGATCTTCAATGTGGAAGCACAGAAAGCCGTGGATGAAGAGATTGAAAAACTTCAGCTCATCGAGCCCTCTTCTCCTGAGTACAATGTCAGCCGTAACTACCTCGACTGGTTAACAATATTGCCATGGGGTAAAAATACCAAAGATTCCTACGATATTGCCAAAGCACAACGTGCTCTTGATCGTGACCATTTTGGTCTCGACGATGTGAAAGAGCGTATTTTAGAGTTTATTGCTGTCGGCAAAATGAAAGGTGATATTTCAGGTTCTATTCTGTGCTTAGTTGGTCCACCGGGTACAGGTAAAACCTCAATAGGCAAAAGCGTTGCCGCTGCTCTCAAGCGTAATTTTTTCCGCTTTTCCCTCGGTGGTATGCGCGATGAAGCCGAGATTAAAGGCCACCGCCGCACCTATATTGGAGCAATGCCGGGTAAATTTGTTCAAGCAATTAAACAGGCAGGAAGTTCAAATCCCGTTCTCATGCTTGATGAGATCGACAAAATTGGTGCATCATTTCAAGGCGACCCCGCATCAGCACTGCTTGAGGTCCTTGATCCTGAACAAAACAATAGCTTCCGCGATCATTACCTCGATGTGCCGTTTGATCTATCCAATGTGCTGTTTATCGCCACAGCCAATCAACTGGATACCATCCCGGCACCACTGCTTGACCGAATGGAAATCATCCGCCTGTCTGGCTATATTATGGCCGAAAAAGTTGAGATCGCGCGACGCTACCTTATCCCTAAAGCGCTGAAAAATCACGGCTTAACAAAACAACAAGTTACGATTCGTAAAGATGCACTAGAAACCATCGTCGATAGTTACGCCCGTGAAGCTGGGGTGCGTGGACTAGAAAACCGCATAAAAAAAATTATGCGTAAAGCAGCCATGGAGTTTGCCTGTGGCCGAACAGAAAAGATCACAATTTTAAAGAAAAACATCCGTGAATACCTCGGTAAGGCGATCTTCTCGCAGGATGAATTATTTAAAAATACCCCTGGGATTGTTACAGGATTGGCGTGGACAAGCATGGGAGGCGTGACCCTGCAAATTGAAGCGACGGCGATGCCAAGTCAGAGTAAGGGGTTTAAGCAGACAGGGCAACTCGGCAAAGTGATGATCGAAAGTTCTGAGATTGCCTACTCCTACGTCATGGGGCACCTCAAAGAATATGGACTCCCTGAAGATTTTTTAAACAAACACTTTATTCACCTCCATGTGCCAGCGGGAGCAACCCCTAAAGATGGCCCATCGGCCGGTGTGACCATGACCACCGTACTGCTATCGATGATTAGCGGCAAAGCAGTACGCAATAAGTTGGGTATGACAGGCGAGCTCACTTTAACGGGGCAAGTGTTACCAATCGGCGGCTTAAAAGAGAAAACCATCGCTGCCCGTCGTAGTGGTCTGAAAACACTGATCTTTCCTGAAAGCAATCGCAAAGATTTTGACGAGCTTCCAGACCATCTCAAAGAGGGTTTGGAGGTTCACTTTGCAAAAACCTACCATGATGTCTATACTGTCGCCTTTCAAGCTGAATAGACTCAAAGAATATCCAACTCGATGCGCTGATGGCGCACAAACAGGAGAAACAACGCAATGTCACTAGAACAACTTCAAGAAACAGTCATGGCTTTATCAACTGAAGAAAAACAACAATTCATCCTTAACACCCTTCCTGGGATGGCTAAGGAAGCGATGCAGGACCCATCATTTATGATGCAACTTTTGCCTGTTTTTCTCGGTATCGTTAAAGAGAGTGGTCTCGACATTCAGCAATTGCTGCAATTTGCTGCATTACACGGTGGCGGTTTAGGTGGACAGGATTAAAAAGAATAGCATCTTAAAAGATGAAAATAAAACAGCACCAAAGCAGATAACGGTGGATAAATTTCCAATCCAAATCAACGACAGGAATTAACCAGTACCTTTGTGATTCCAGAGTCAATCCACAAAAAGATGTTCACCGCGACAAATAAACCTAACATCGCAACTGGGCTTGCAGCAAGAGCAAGCTCAGTCTCCCTCCCCCTCGTTATTAGCCATCAGATAACCTGATCGATTATGTTGAAATGACAGTTTTTTTCTATTGGAGCTAGCGGCAAAAAATCATTACACTGCTGTTTTTCGGTACAGCGACGTACGCACCGGTGTAACCAACCAATTAAAAGGTTGAAAAACGTTGAAGTCCTCGCTCACACCGGCCTGTTATTCCATGGAAGGTTTGATTAAAATGTCTGTAACAGCACTGATTGAAAAAGGGATCAATGGTTGTCCTTTAACACCTAAAGAGATTGAATATCTCCTCAGTTTTCCACCCAACAGTGAAGAGAGTTTTCAGCTGATGGCTGCCGCAAGCGCCCTTTCGCGCCAACTGCAAAACAATGAAGCCGAGGTGCATGGTCAACTGGCTCTCAACCTCGCCCCCTGTCCCGAGGAGTGTCAGTTCTGCTCTTTTGCCAAGAGCAACAAAATATTTACCACGGCGACTGAAGTTCCAATTGCCGAGGCGGTCGCCATGGCCAGTCAATTTGAAAAAGTTGGCTGTCAAGCCATCTTAGTCATGACCACGGCAAATTTCCCATTCAAAAAAATCGCCCCTTATCTTGCGGCAATTCGTGAAGTATTACAGAAGGAGACCCCGCTCATCGCCAATGTCGGTGATCAGTGTGCCGATCATGCTGAAGAGCTTGTACGGCTCGGTGTCAACGGTGTCTACCATGCAGTGCGCCTACGTGAAGGGATCGACACCAACATCCCACCACAACAACGCCGCGACAGTATTGCAAAATTTAAAGCGGCAGGACTACAACTCGGCGTTTGCGTCGAACCATTGGGGCCTGAACACAGTGATCAAGAGGTTGCCGAGATGATCCACTATACCGCTAACTTAAATCCCGTATTTAGCGGCGCTGCGCGACGAATCCCCATCCCCGGAACGCGGATGGGGGCATTGGGAACAATTCCAGAGATTCGTCAGGCTCAGGTGGTCGCCGTCACCCGCCTTGCCATGCCACACACAACCATTGCCAACTGCACCCACGAACCCGGCATTTTACCCGGTATGGGTGGAGCGAGCTTCTTCTGGGCCGAAATGGGAGCGAACCCCCGTGACACGGTTGCCCGCACCGAAGAGGGGCGTGCTCACAATGTAAGCGAGCTCGAAACCATGTTCTGGGAACTGGACTGGAAAATTCAACGTGGACCTTCACGCATCTGGAAGGTTTAATTCACGATCAAGACGAACAGACAGACGAAAAGTGTGTAACGGTACAGGATAAAATCGTGGAACTGGGGCCAAACAAATACGGATGTCACGGTGGTGACAAACCAGCGACATTGGTAGAGTTACAGCCATCACAGCCTGTTGTGGCAGGCGAGCCCTGAACACTTCTTTCTTCCTTGTAGTAAATAAACAAAGCCGATTCGAATGCCTCGTCGAATCGGCTTTGTTGCGTTTTATAATAACCCAATGCGATGCACCAGTAATTACCTACCCCCAAAAAATTCCTGTAACATCGTCACTGACAACACCGATTAACTGTTCAATATTTCGATCATGAGGATACGGCTGGTAAACGATCCAATCATCGTTTCGATCCGCTGAGAACAGATGCCATACATTGTGTTCATTATCCTTTAAAAAACGTGCAACCGTCGTGGAATACCAGATATCCACTTGATTGTAAGGTACACGCGATTCGTACAAAATAACCTCGTTGTCCTTAATACGGTACTCTAGCTTCAATTTTCCCTTCATGATTAGAGGGATGCGCACATCGCAATAATTTCCAAATAACCGTTGAACACGTTTTATCTCAAATTCAGACAGTTGCATAATTCACCTCGTTGTTAAGTACGGAGTACTTCAAGCATACCAAAGAGGATACACTCTGACAATTTTTGGACTGCAAAACACCACAGTCATATCGCCATTGACCCACCAGGTTGAACCTGTTACCCTGCCGTATATGAAAAATAACACAAAGACATTACAGCGATGGTGGTGGCGCTCAGCGAATTTAAACTGATCGCGTTTCCACGTTTATCGATAAACAACTGGGATCGCGCTAACATTGCGCGGTACTTACCGATTAAGCCGCGATCCTTCGCGGCTTTTTTTGTATCGATTTTTCGCTGGGATCAACACTTAATACACCTATCAACTCATTCACAATAAGGACCACATCATGCGTATTCTCTCTGGCATTCAACCTTCAGGTTCACTCCACCTCGGCAACTACTTTGGCATGATGAAAAAAATGATCGACTATCAGGAGCACGACGATCTCTTTTGCTTTATCGCCAACTACCACGCCATGACCAGTGTTCAGGATGGCAAAGCGCTGGCACAAGGAACACTAGAGGCTGCAGCCAATTTTCTTGCCTTGGGGATGGATCCTGAGAAGAGCACTTTTTGGGTTCAATCTGACGTGCCAGAAGTTCAAGAATTGGCGTGGTTTTTATCCAACTTTACCCCCATGGGTTTACTCGAGCGTTGCCACAGTTACAAAGATAAAATCAATAAAGGGATCGCAGCAAACCACGGTCTGTTCGCCTACCCCGTGTTGATGAGCGCAGATATTTTAATGTTTAACAGCGAAAAAGTACCCGTCGGCAAAGACCAAAAGCAACACGTTGAAGTCACTCGTGATATCGCCACAAAAGTGAATAATATATATGGTGATATATTCACCATTCCTGAGCCTGACATTGATGATGAGGTGGCAACCGTTCCCGGCCTCGATGGTCAGAAGATGAGCAAGAGCTATGGCAACACCATTGATCTCTTTCAGGATGAGAAGAAATTACGTAAGCAGATCATGCGTATTGTCACCGATGCTACAGGTGTTGAAGAACCTAAGGATCCTGACACCTGCAACGTATTTCAAATCTATCGCTTGTTCCTCGACAAAGAGCAGCAACAAACGCTACGTCAACGCTACGTAGCTGGTGGCATGGGCTACGGCGAGGTTAAACAGGAACTCTTTGAAACGGTCCGAGATTATTTTGTCCCCTTCACTGAGCGTCGTAATGCGATTCTCGCCGACAAAGAACAACTGCACAAGACCCTCGATCAGGGTGCCCAAAAAGCCCGTTATGCAGCATCAAAAGTATTGCGTAAAATTCGTAAAAAATCGGGAATGACCTACTAAATACATCTGGCAGTAAAGACTAAAATGCCCCACCATGAATTTGTTTTGGTGGGGCAATATTCATTCTGTCTCACGAGGTTGAGTCATGATCTATACCACGACATTCGACACCCCTTTATGCTCGATTATTCTCGCCGGAAATAAAGAAGGTCTCTGCCATCTCCACCTTGATACAGGAGAAGGTAAACGGCAGTTTATCATTGATGAAGAGTGGATTGAAGATCGTACGTTTTTTGCCGACACCATCCAGCAAATCAACGAGTACGTAGCTGGAAAACGACAACAGTTTAAGGTGAAACTAAATCCGCACGGAACATATTTTCAAAAACGAGTGTGGCACGAACTAACCACGATTGATTATGGTGAACTGGCAAGCTATAAGGAAATTGCTCGCGCGGTTGGAAACTCTAACGGTGCCCGAGCCGTAGGGATGGCAAACAGCAAAAACCCCATCCCACTGTTCATCCCATGTCACCGCGTCGTAGGTACGAACGGGAAACTAACGGGATTTGCTCATGGGTTGGCGATTAAAGAGAAGTTGATTGCTCTTGAACACGCCGACAACAAAAACTAAGATCCAGAGAAGATTTAATCGGCTATATCACGGGTAAATAACACAAAGGCCATCCCGGGGCGTTTACTGCCCTCGTACATTGCAAATTGAATCCGCTCAAACAGCCACCCTTGTGAAACCCATTCGTTTATGGTGCGCTCTAGCGTTTCATCGGTTACAATGGTGTTTTCTACAACCTTATACTCAACCATAATTCTTCCCTTTTATCCATTAACGAGGTACGTCCATGGCCATTGCTGGAAGTCCAAAAAAATTAGCTCAAGATATTGCTGATGGCTACATGACGTTGGCACCACCAATGCTGCGCCGATATACAGGGGCTGACATGAAGATCATGATCAATAACATTGCTATGATTACCCGCGCTTTGCGCCAGGAAACCATTGCTCAAGATGATGCGTTAGCTATAAAGAAGCGCAACAACAAAATGTCGCGTCTCAATCAAGCAACCGTTGTCATCCGCAGTTATTGTAAAAAACGACGCATCCCCTGCTAGGAGACTATCCCAGTATCCACACTATAGCAGTTAAAAACTTGCATGACCTGGTGTGCGTGGAAATGGGATCACATCACGAATATTTTCCATACCACTTAAATACATCAGCAACCGTTCAAAACCAAGGCCGAACCCTGCATGAGGGCAACTCCCCCATCGACGAATATCGAGATACCATTGCAACGATTTTGGTGACATCCCCATCTCAACCATCCGTGCCTGTAACACATCGAGGCGCTCTTCACGTTGACTACCGCCAATGATTTCGCCCACCCGTGGCACAAGCAAATCCATTGCCGCAACGGTTTTACCATCATCATTGCCACGCATATAAAAGGCCTTGATCTCTTTAGGATAATCGACCACAAAAAGGGGCCCATTAACCACTTTTTCGCACAAATAGCGTTCATGTTCCGATTGTAGATCGGCCCCCCATTCGACAGGATATTCAAACGATTGCCCACTGCGGAGCAATTGATCTACCGCCTCGGTGTAGGTCATGGTTTCAAATTCAGATTGAACAAGGGCCGTTAATTTATCGATCAACCCTTTTTCGATGCGGTCATTAAAGAACTGAAGATCCTCAGCACAATGCTCAAGCGCATAGCGGACGAGGTAACGTAAAAACTCTTCGGCCAATTTACAATCGGCAGCTAGATCGGCAAAGGCGATCTCAGGTTCGATCATCCAAAATTCAGAGGCATGACGACTGGTATTCGAATTTTCAGCACGGAACGTTGGCCCAAAGGTGTAGATATCACTAAAGGCGCTGGCAAAAAGTTCTCCTTGCAATTGGCCACTCACCGTCAACCCCGTTTTGACAGAGAAAAAATCATCATCCCAATCAATCCCGACACTATTCCCCTGTTTAACAGTGGGGGGATAAAGTGGATCAAGAGTAGTTACGCGAAACAATTCACCGGCCCCCTCACAATCGCTAGCCGTAATAATCGGCGTATGTACATAGAGAAAATCACGTTCTTGGAAGAACTGATGGACCGCAAACGACAGAGCGCTGCGTAAGCGAAACACCGCACCAAAAGCGTTAGAGCGCGGACGTAAATGGGCAATAGAGCGCAAATATTCAAAGCTGTGACGTTTTTTCTGTAAGGGATAGTCACTATCCGCCGCGCCAATCTGCTCAATGGCGGTCACCTGAAGCTCCCAGTGCTGCCCTTTGGCAGGAGAATCGACCAAGTTGCCACAAACCCGCACACAAGCTCCCGTTCCCATTTTAGCCATTAGGCTGTAATTTTCTAGCTCATCGCTTAACACCAACTGTAACGAACTCAGGCACGAACCGTCATTCAACTCGATAAAACTCACCGTCTTGCCAGCGCGTAGAGTCCTCACCCACCCACGGACCTCAACAGCGTCAATGGCTACCGTGGTAAGCAACAGTTTTTTTATTTTCATACCGTATCTCCACTCTATTGTTTGACATTTTAAAACCATGTCTCAATATTTAAAAAAAAGATAACACCCTTTTCTAATTGACTTATTTATCACAAAAACTAATTTATGCGTAAATTTGTTTTGTCAAACTCAATGAGAATGATAAACTGTTTTCTTATTTGATCATCCTTCAAACTGTTGCACGGAGGTCCTAATGGCCGATATCAAGAAACTTCATGATTCTGAACCATTTTGTCATCTTCCTGATGATGTTTTTGAAACGCTCCTTGCCGCATCTATCACTAAAAAATTTCCACCACATTATCATATTTTCAATCAAAGCGATCCCTTTACTGGCCACCTGTATGTGATCAAGAAGGGACTTGTCGAGATCACCCTACTCACTCCGGGCGGTGAGGAGATTGTGGTTGATTATCGCCACGAGGGCGACACCTTTGGCTGTACCCCTATTTTCACTAGTGAATCGTACACAGGCGGATCGCGCACCGTTAAAGAGACCGAGTGTTATCTCATTCCGCAACAGGTTTTGCTCGACACCGCACAGCAGGTTCCCGAATTTAAAACATATTTTGATCAAATGATTTTAGATCGCGTTCGCCATCTCTATGCTGATATCGTCTCAGAACACAGTCAAAAAGCCCTCTCCGGTGTTGAATCGTACCCGTTTAAAAAGCGCCTTTCAGAGATCATGAACACTCCTGTTGCCACCTGCCACCCACAGCAACCTGCGCGCAAGATTGCCCAACAGATGGCGGCACGGCAAATCCGATCGGTGGTCGTTCTCGATGACAAAAACCAGATGATTGGCATTGTTACCTGTCGCGACATTATTGGCAAACTCGTTGCTGTTGAAGGAACCAACGCCGAAGAGGTTACCGCCGAGCAACTGATGATTAGCGACCCACACACCATGAAGCCCGACACCTTTATGTATGAAGCGATGGCCTACATGGTCGGCCACCGCCTCAAACACTTACCCATTGTTGACGACAATGAACTCGTCGGCATGGTTTCCATGAGCGATCTAATGCGCTATCGCAGTCAAAAAGCGATGCTGATGATCGGTAGCATTGAAGAGACAGGGACCATTGAAGGGCTTGCTGCCATCCACGCCACACTGGTTCGCGTTGCCAACACCCTTCTTTCCGAAACCCGTAGTGCTCCAGAGGTGATGGAGATCCTCTCCTACATCCACCATGCCTTGATTAAACGTACCTACGCTCTGTGCTGGCAGCAAATGGTTGAACTCGGCCATACTCCGCCAGAGATCCGCCATTGCTTCCTCATCATGGGTAGCGGGGGCCGTCGGGAGATGCTCCTTGCCCCTGATCAGGATAATGGTTTTATTTATGAAGATTTCCCTGATTCTATGCAGGATGAGGTCGATGCTTTTTTCATCCCCCTTGCTGATAAAGTTGTCCACGCCTTAGATCACGTTGGTTATCCTCTGTGTGAAGGGGATGTGATGGCAAGCAATCCTGTATGGCGTGGTCGCTTGAGCGACTGGGAAGATCGCATTAAAGATTGGGCTACCAACCCAGAACCACACAAAGTACGCTACTCATCCATTTTTTTCGATTTTACTCCCATTGTCGGTGATCCGTCTCTTGCCCACTCGCTACAGAGTATTGTCTTCCAGTCAATACGGGAGCATCCGGGATTTCTATATCAGGTGATGCAACTGAACCTATCGCACAAAGTACCGACAGGAATATGGGGCCGCTTTACCACCGAGAAAAGTGGTGACAATAAAGGGAGGCTTTCACTCAAAAAAGGTGGGCTTATCTACATTGTCGACTGTTTACGCATGTTCGCCCTAGAACATGAGATTCGCTCCCTCACCACCCTTGAACGACTCAAGCACTTAACCAATGACAACGTTTTTTCCAGCGAAACAGCCGAGCACATTCGCATCGCCTTCGAAGCACTTTCATTCCTACGGCTACGTAACGAAATCAGATTGTTGCAAAACGACCAACCAGCGAGCAGCTTTATCGACCCCAACGCACTAACCAAAACCGAACAAGATCTGCTACGCAGTGCATTCCATGCGGTAAGCCAGCTACAGAGCGCAACCCGAAGTCACTTCGGTAAAGGGCTATCCTAGTGGGCAATCGTTGCGCAAATACACAGGCACACCGATGTTAAAAACGTTTTCAACGCGATGGCAGCAGCGCAATGAATTGCGTCGCCGTGATCTTGAACAATGTGATACATTTTTCTTTTATGGTAGCTTGATGGAACGGTTTCATAACTTTGATCGCTACATCAAAAAAAAAGTCACATCTATTGAGATAGGCTACTGTCGTGGTTATCTGTTCAACTTACCTCTCGGATTTCCTGGCCTCATTATCCCAGAAGATCCCTGCTCAACATTGGTCGCGGGGGAGATCATGCAATTTCGCCACCCCCTTAAAATGATGAAATTACTCGATCGATTGGAATGTTATCACCCTGAGAATGAACAAAGAAGTGTCTACCTCAGACGAAAAATGACATTGATCAAAGAAAACCCAGAGAATCCAACTCAGAGAACGATGGTCAACGCATGGGTCTACACCTACCCTGAACAACATTTAAGCAATGAGCACCACAAAGAGGTTCGAATTGAGTGTGGTCAGTGGAAAGCATTCAACCGCCACACTAACCCTGAGCAGGAACTCAAGACCATGTTTGACCGACTGAGCTATTGCGATGACACCCAACAAGTAATTATTGATCCATTGCTTTTAAACGACCCGCTATTTGATACCGCCAAGAAACTTCATTCATGCCATGCACTGTGCCAAAACCGCCAATCATGCGGACTCAGGGTACAGCCCACCTCATGACGAATCACTTGATCTAACCGCGTTGACAATGCGATCATTTTCACGTCGCAACCAGCGCTCCACATTTTCTAAATGTGACTCAACCACGCCAGCATCGAGACTGTTATCTGCCTCGACACCGCGCTTCACTTTTTCTAGAAACGAGGTCATATCCGTCGACGAAACAGGTTGCGGATTGTGCGCCCAATGGAGCAGCTCACCCAAAGGTTCCAAACAGTATTGATCAAAACGACAGCTGCGGTTGTAGCCAATTAAAACAAGAATAAGACTCAGCCATGATTCATCCGTAGTGTCTGCATTGAGGCGTAAAAATGCAAATTCTGTGACATGATGACTGATGTGATCAAATAGCGAGGTGTGTTGCCGTTGCTGCACCATCTTAATTAATTCATTACGAGCAAATCGACGCTCAGTTAACGAACCTTTTTCATCACGCACCAAATCGCCACCGAGAAGCAGCAGGCACAGGTAATCACTAAAAACAGGAACCTCTTTACGGCCAAGACCAACACATTCGACATTCAAATGCAAACTGTGTGGAGCAATCTGAGAACTAAACGCTATAACACACTTGATATAACGCGCCAAAAAGCCAGGGTCGCGCGTAAGAGGCAACGAAAAGCGACGCGGATAATCGATACGCACTAAATTATACTCAAAAAATCCACCAATCCACGGCACTGGAAGATAACGGCGCAAGCGTACATGGTGATCAAGATATCCACCTAAGCGCCAACTGATATCTTCAAGAAAAAAATGATGAAAATAGATAAAATTGCAATAGGGTTGATCACTTTGATGGCGTAGAAATGAATGCTCGAATGATGCTTTATGGCCGAGATTACTAAACTCAAGTTCGGCCCCAAGAGGTACCTGACCACCGACACGACATTGACAGCTACGCGTAACGGCCAGCGATAATGAGTCATCATCACACAGCTTCTGGGCTACGATAAAAGCGCGCAAGCAATAAAGATATAAACGACGGCAATCCTCTTTCTCGACCGCTTCAATCTGTTCGGCAATCGTGGCATCAACGACTGATCTATTGGATAAGAACCATTCGAGGGCAGCAAGAACATACGGGGCATCGGGATAACAACCCTGTTCAGCAACCAAATGATCCCCATGGCGTTTCCGAATCAATTGAACGACGAAACCAAGGAGATAGTGACGGAAAATCAGTTCAAGGTAGGCGGGACGCTGCGCTTTTTTTCGCCAAATATGTTTGCGAATGCAAAAACGTTTATCTTGCCGTTTAGCGGCGAGTTGTAAGTTGCTCTTAAATGCGCGTTGTGGCGCATGGAAGTGGTGCCGTTTAAAGAATTGAAAACGACGACGATAGGTTACCCCGACAAATTCGCGCAGTACCATGCCCCGCTCCACTGCCGACAATTGAGCGTACAGGGAGCGATACACGGTATCTTGAGCGTATGTGGGGAAATAATAGGCCATCGTCAATTCCTATCACGCGCACGGTTAGTTAGATCCCCTCCATTTGCAGGGCAATCTCTTTTAACAATCCGCGATTAATGCGGTTATCCGGTGTTTTCGGCAAATACTTGGTAAAGCGAATTCGATCCGGTACGTTTAGCTCACCAATCTCTTCAATAATGTGTTCCCGAATTTCTCGTAAGGTCTTTTCTCGGTAACTCTCATCACGTGATTCATCGAGGACACAATAGGTGACAAGGATGAACCCTTGTGCAGGGTGGTCGATAACAATTGCAGCACACTCACGCACACGAGCAAGGGTTAAAATTGATTCCTCAATTTCATCAATTGAACGGCGCCCCGAACCAGTACTCAAAATATTATCTAAGCGCCCCGTTAAATTAAGATTAGACTTTTCATCATAGTACGCACCATCGCCAGTCGTAAAATAGGTGCGTTCCTTAAACTTCTTCCAAAACACTTGCTGATAGCCGATGTCATCTTTATAAAGATCCTGCAACATCGATGGCAATGGAGAGCCAAGCACCAAGCGACCCGGTTCGCCACCCGCTTTAACGGGATGGCCATCAGAATCGACAACGCGGGCATCAACCCCTGGCAATGGTCGCATCATGGTATCGTCTTCGTAATCAAGTACTCCGGGAACACCTGCAATCAAGCAGCCACCCGTTTCTGTTTGACCCCAAATTTGAGTAATTGGCAAATTGCGCATATTCGTCAGTTCATACTGGGTCCAATCGTACAGATCTTCGCTGATCTTCTCACCACCAACACCGATCATCCGTAACGAGTTACTGGAACGGTTCAGGAACCGCTTGGTACTTTTTGCTCGCATCACGCTACGCAGCAGGGTTGGATTGGTGTACAACACCGTCACATGGTATTTATCCAAATAATCAAAAAAGCATTTGGTGTTTTCATAGGAGATGGTTCCCTCATACAAAAACACCGTCGCCCCAAGGGCGAGAGGACCGTAAACACCGTAAGTATGACCATTCACCCACGACAGATCGGCCGTATTCCAGAAGATATCTATCTCCTCTAAATCAAACAACAATTCAGTGGTAAATTGTGCCCACATCAAATAGCCCGCTAAACTATGGATGGCACCACGTGGATACTTTGATTTAGTTGAGGTGTAGAGCATAAACAACGGCTCATCGGCGTTATGGATCAGATCGACTTCAGCACCTGTCGAGAATGTTGGATCGGTGACTAAATCACGATACCAGATATCCCGCTTAGGCCGCATCGACACCTGTTGCCTTGAATGCTCGACAACAACGCAGTGATTAATGTCATAATCGATGCGCTCAAGAGCTTCGTTAACAACTTCCTTCAAGGCGCGACTCCGCATCGGTGCACCATCACAGGTGATAATGTATTTCGCATGACAATGCTGTAACCGTTGTGCCAATGCTTCAGCAGAATAAGCCATGTGGTAAGCAATATGGACCGCACCGATACTGGCGCAGGCCAACATCGCCATCACCATCTCGGGGATATTAGGCAGATAGAGAAACACTTTATCCCCGCGCTTGACACCAAGATGAACCAAACCATTGATAAGACAATTCACCTCGTAGGCTAAAGCTTGATAGGTGATGGTCCGCTCACCATGATCGACACCACGCCAGATCAGTGCCGCTTTGTTGCGGCGCACAGTCTTTAGGTGTTTACCAACCAAGTTTTCATAAACATTAAGTTTGCCCCCCGTATACCAACGGTAATGGGGCGGCGCCATATCATCACGCACCTTACGATAAGGGGTCTCCCATTCAAGATATTTCTTCCCCAACTGGTCAAACAGCTCTTTGTCAGACATATTTTGATATGCGTCGTAATCTTCAGCGGTAATACAACGTCGTTGATAACTTAATTTAGGGTGAGCCATTACATATTATCCTTCCGAGACATATCTTGCTGAGCGCGGAACAGATCATTAAGAGTCTGATACGACGAGGAGATCTCCTGCAAAATTCGCAAAAAAACCTTCGCTGTCGCAATCGAGTCACCTAATGCACGATGACGCTCATCGCATTCAATACAATACACATTTAACAAATCATCAAGTTCAGTACTGGTATTATTCTCCATCACTAACTTATGTAGCAACATGGTATCAAGCCAAGGAGTTCCGTCTAAATTACAGCCATATGATTCCTGCACGTGACGATCAAGCATTTTTATATCAAAATTAATATGGTGGCCTGCGATCAAGCTCCCACCAATAAAACTTAACAGCTCAGGCAGGACCTCACTGATAGTTGGCTTATCTAGCAACATATCATCGGTAATGCCATGCCATTGGATTGACTCAGGCGGAATAGGAAAAGGGGGTTTAACATAGGTTTCATAGATTTTTGTGATCCGGCCACTTTTGATTTTAACTGCGGCGGCATTGATAATCACGTCACGAGTTAAGTCTAAACCTGTGGTCTCTAAATCTATGATGCAATAGGTCGCCTCTCTTAAATCCATTTTCAACACGGAACGCGAACGGATTCGACCGCACAGGCAGGCAATATAATCACTTAACGGATCGAGACTATATTCTTTTTTTCGCGGTGCAATATTTTTAAGTAGTGATTTCCACATTGCGTCTAACGTGTCTCCCTCTTGATACTGACGAGTACGACAGCTCTTTTCAAACAAACAACCCTTCCATTCTGGGCCATTATAGCAAAAAGCGTCGCTGATGTGACCAAAAATAAACTGGTGTTTTATTCTGAGAACATTTATACTTTGAACACATCAATTTTCCCCAAGGAGCTTTACACTTATGAATTTAAAACCAATTTTCCTTCTTGTCATTATAATTTCTCTCATCATGTACTTAAGTCAGTGCAAATATGGTGCAGAGCATCAAAATGTAGACGAAAAATACAAGAATGCACACCTTACTGCCGTTAGCGCCCAAAACCTGCTAAAAGAAAAAAAACCAGCCGAGGCACTAAAATACTACGAAATGGCGCGTGCTGAGATGGAGCACCCCAACGTAGGCGCTGACAAGGGAGAAGATATCTATATCAATTACGGCTTTGTGCTTAATGATATTGGCGTCATCCACCTTAGCTGGGCACTTTACGGTAAAGACCTTTCAACGGAGCGCAGCCACATCAACATGGCAACTATTGACCACACAGAACTTGCCCTAGCAACTGAAGTCCTTGAGATCTCGGCTGAATTTTATACTCGGTGGTTTAAACACAATCCAAGTGATTACGAACGCTACTCTAAAGCTATTTCTGAATGCTATGCCAACCTAGGCGTGGCCTTCAAATACGCTGATCAACTTGATAAAGCTGAGGACACCTTTCGCCTCTCGCTTCTATTTAACCCTGACAACGGGAACGCGGAACGCTCACTAACGATGCTTGAGATTAATCCAACACCGTACATTGAAGCAGGGAAAAAAGAACGCGAACTGCATTAACATCCCAGTTCCAGAATTTAATAGTAACGACCAATACGGCCTCTTTGACCCAAAGGGGCCGTATTGGTTTTAAAGACCAAATCCACTCCCACTCAAATCAGCTCATTCCCAGTAGTACTACCTTCACCACGATCAACTCACCACGATCAACTCACCACGATCAACTCACTTCGATCAACTCACTTCGATCAACTCACTTCGATCAACTCACTTCGATCAACTCACTTCGATCAACTCACTTCGATCAACTCACTTCGATCAACTCACTTCGATCAAGAGTACTTCATGGCAGAGCAAACGAGGATGAAGAGTTAATTCTTCATATCGCTCCTTTCTCATATCACCCCTTAACT
This sequence comes from Desulfuromonas svalbardensis, assembly GCF_055389415.1. NCBI lineage: Bacteria > Pseudomonadati > Thermodesulfobacteriota > Desulfuromonadia > Desulfuromonadales > Desulfuromonadaceae > Desulfuromonas > Desulfuromonas svalbardensis. The sequence continues at coordinate 201,999 of NZ_AP042416.1, forward strand.
TTATTCTGCACCGAAAGGCATTCTAATCCACTCAACAATAATCACCCGAAGGCCTCTGTTCTGAACAATGATTTATACAAACTGAGCATCAAGACAGGCTAATCAGCTAAACACTATAATTCTAAAGAATATGACATTAACGACAAAAGCCCCCTCCACATAAAGTGAAGGGGGCTTTTTTAGATCAGCAAACGATTTAGCCTACTCGTCGTTGTGAACTTTATACAACAACTCTTTGATCTCTTGTGAAGGCTCAGGAGTCATGTATGAAACAATGATCATGGTGATCAAAACAGCTGGGACACCAACAACCGCGCTTGAAGTAAACGGGATGTAGTAAGCCAAAAGTGAAGTCTTCGGCAGTAGCATAGAACCGAATGTTACAACCAGACCAACAATCATACCAGCAATCGCAGCTTCTTTGGTTGTACGACTCCACCACAATCCTAGCAAGAATAGTGGGAAGAATGTATTCGCACCAAGGGCGAACGCTACCGCAGTAATCTGAGCGATCAATGCAGGTGGGTTCAATGCAACGATAATGATTGAGACACCTAAGATGACGGTACCAATACGGGCAACCTTCATCTTGCTATCTTCGCTTGCGTTTGGATTAAGAACACGGAAGTAGATATCGTGAGCAAACGCTGAAGAACCAGCCATCAACAAACCACCAACAGTTGAGAACGCGGCAGAAACACCACCAGCAGCAAGGAAACCTGCAAACCACTCAGGAAGACCCGCTAACTCAGCAGCATTAACAACGATTGCATCAGGTGTAATGGTACCAGCAGTACCTAACAAGTTAGAGAACTTAGCAAATGCAGCATATGCAGGAGCAGTCCAGTAAACAAGAGCGATACAGAATAGACCCCAAACAACCTGCCAGCGTGCATCACTTACCTTAGGAACAACATAGAAACGACCGATAACGTGTGGCAGACCCGCAGTACCGAGCATCAGAGTCATGCACAACGCAAACCAGTGATACATGGTGTACTTAGCAAAGGGTAGATAGTAGCTCGGATCAGAGATCGCAGCTGTGATACCGTTACCACCGTGACCAATGTCCCAAACTGCAGCACCATAACCAATTTGTGGAACCGCTGAGAAGTAGCCAAGCTTTGATGCGATGAAAAACAAAGGTAAGAAGAATGTGATAACGATAACCACATACTGAACCTGCATGTTTTTCGTTGCACCAAGCATACCTGAAATTAGAACGTATGTTAGAACAACACCCGTACCAACGACAACAGATGTTTGGTAGTTAATACCAAAGATCCAGTTGAACATCATACCAATACCTTTGTACTGACCAACAGCGTAAACAAAAGAGATGGTAATAACGATCAACGCAGACATCAAACGCGCAGTTGTTGAGTAATAACGGTCACCGACAAAGTCAGGAGCCGTATATTTCCCGTAGCGACGAACCTGACCAGCCATCAAGACCAGCAACAGTACGTAACCACCTGTCCAACCAAGGACATAGGATATTGCGAAATAACCTTTAAGATAGATCAGACCAGCCATACCTAAGTATGAAGCAGCTGACATCCAGTTAGAAGCGATCGCCATACCACCACCGATTTGGCCAACGCCACGACCAGCAGCCCAGTAATCTTCGGTATTTTGCGCTTTAGAGAAGACACCAACCATAACGAACAAGACCAAAAGTGAGATCATCATGATTGCAGGAATTACTTTAAACTTACCTTCAGGATTGAGGTCGGCAACAGCAAATGCGTTGGTTGACATCAAGACAAAGAATAGGGACAGGCCCCAATGCATCATTCTTTTCATATCGAGTTCTCCCTTTCTTTATTTGTCGTATTCAGACTCAAGTTTGTCAATAAACTTACAGTAGATGAAGCACAGAACAATAAACAGTGCGATCAAAAACTGTGATGAGTACCAGTAATGGAAAGGAAAACCCATGAACTGCATTTCAGTCAGGAAGCTCATTCCTGAGACCTGCGTAATAACCTCTCCAGTACTCAGCGTAATCTGAACTGTCTCATTCGGATCTGCAACAACCTTCAAAAGAAAGAGAAAACCATAAACGGCTACAAACCAAACAATAATCAGTTTCTTTTTCATCGCCACGTCTTTTTTCATGAAGTCGCCGACTGGCTTGAAAAAGTTAATATTAAGATCTTTACTCATACCCATACCTCCTTAGTGTAAAAGTTTGCAAGGCACCACCCTGACAAACCACATAAACTTAAACAATTAATTGCGCTTAAACCGTGTTTCTTTGACTGAACCCTCCTTTCGGTCAACCATAAATGTTTTCAGCAATAAAACCCTATGTTTCAGATGATTGTCTTTCACCATTAATGCGTGAATACAATGAGCGTCGTTTTTTAGGACTATTCTCAATGTGATCTTGGCAGTAAGAGAAAACAAAGCATATCAAAGCACCACCAGTGATAATTCCGCCAAGAATATAATACAATGTATCGTCCATCCTGAACTCCTCTGCTTTATCTACATTAGCCAGCATAATCCATACAAGCTTTTACGAGTTTTAATCTAAAAGAGTGTTTCCCCTTTTTATTTTTATCCCACACACACCTTTTTCGGTCAAGTAAAATGTTGTTATAAAATCGAACAACAATAACAAACAACAAACGATACACGAACAAACTCCTCACGGCAGATAAGCAGCATAAACGATTAAAACACTGCACAATCATATACTTACAGATAAATACATCCACTAGCTTCCACATGAAAACTGTTTTAAAACACAAAACATAGAATTAATTTCAGAGCGTAACGCCCAAAAGAATGTGCTACATCTCGGTTGAATCATCATTACAATATAACAGTATATAACGCACTATTTAACAAGTTTAGTATAAAATAACCAACTTGCAACAAACACTGATCTACTTTATCAATCAACAGCTATTTTTTTAAATAAGACAAAAAAAAAGCCCTCAAAGAGGGCTTTCATCATCACATTAATAATTGTGCTACAGCAATTCAGGACTTTTACAGAACTCTTCATGCATGCACATGTTGATAGCATCCACAATACCGTCAGCACCAAAGTTCGGCTGACAGGTGATCAAATAACACGCTGCACCGCGGCCAACAAAGTCAACAACGGTTGTGCTTTGCGCGCGCTCGCCACAAAGTGCCTGCTGAAACAGAGGATTAAATACTGTGTCGAAAAGTGTATCGCCTACAATACCCTGAAAAGTCTTACCTAAAACCTCTTCTTCCGACAATAAGACACACTGACAAAACTTCTTATTCACCTTTCGGTAAATAAAATCAGCATCTACAACGACAATTGGGTTTTGAACGCTATCAATGAACATCTCGGAATAGATCCGGCTCTGATCGGCTCGTGACTGAATCACAATAACACCAAGTCCAGCACTTAAACCCTCTAAAAACTGAATATCATCGCGAGTAAACAACCCCTTTTTCTGATCATGAATACGTAAAACACCAATCGGTGTACCACGATAATTAATTGGCAACAACACCACTGAACCGCCGTTACCTTCGGTACAACGGGCGCAGATACACACATTTAATGCTTTTGCTTCGGTATCAGAAAGTAAACCACGATCATTCGACCAAAACACACCGCCATCTGTTTTATTAAAACTGGTGCTATCCATCGAACCACCAATAATGTCGCCACAGATGCATTCAAGCCGACCTGATTGCTGTTCATCTGTCACGGTGTCACCTTGACAACTAACAACGCGATAGGAACGCTGCTGCTCGCTATCAACAAGATAAAGGGTAATGTCATCAACTGCGGTAAAGTGCCGAAGCAGTAAAACAAAATCACGGTACATTGTCGTGGCAAGAGTATTTTTACCCAGAAGTTCAAGCATGCTTAACAATAATTTTTGTCGCGCTTGAAGCTGTGCGCTGCGCTCACTTCCAGTCGCCAACCCAATAACGGGGGACAAGAGACTTGACTCATCACTGTCGTTGATTACTTCATCGACACGGAACACCGTCTTATAAATCTCGCAACTTTCATAATCACCACTACAATAATCGTGAGCCTTTTCAATGTTTTCACTACTTAAATTACGACAATAGCAGTTCGCCATAGGTGCCTTCATGAAAGGGCAAACACTCATTTTTTTTAATTTTATGCTCGACACGCTTTTCCCTTCAAGAGCTTCTACCAGCCCTCTAACACATAATCCATTTACGGTAACGAACTAATTTCCTTTACGCACACCATCTAAAATACACTCCTCTAGCCCGTGGCGAATCAGGTAATCATTTTCCAACTCTTCAACATAGAATCGATCTAAACCACCATAGAGAAGAAAATCTTCCCGTAGTGCACGATCATTTTCTGCAATAACTACTGGAAACAGCTCTTGCAGATAGAACAACTCTTTTTCAACATCGATCATCACCTCTTTATATAAAAAGATGGGAAACGGTTTAATAAGCACCCCTTTACGCTCAAGGACATCCTCAACTTCATTCTGCAATACCACCCGATCTTCCCAATTGACAGACTGCGAATATTTATTGCGCAATTGATCTTTAACAGTTGTCAACAAATGACCATAAAGTGCTTCATTTTGCGTAATCGCCTCTAAGCTTTCTAACAACGTCAACATCGGTGAATTCGAATGCAATGCTTTGCGAAGACACAGAATTTTTTCGCGACCATAAGTGCCAAGAAACGTATTGGTTAGTAAATCTTCAAATAATAATGCTTCAAATAAATTCTTTTGCAAGCGTTCTAATGCTTTATAACTGCGATGTAGGGCATACAGCATCTGCTCATTGATGCGAACCCCAACCATAAAGGCGAGATTGTTAATCTCTGTCGCAGAATTTTCATAATGGTCAAAATAATCGATGATGGATGTAATCCGTTCCAGCAAAGCGACATCGGCGCCAGCATGAACACGCTCATCACAGGATTTGCTTGTCTCAAGCAATATTTGATCAAAAAGGTAATCTCTATTTTGCATTGCTTGGCGCTTGTCAAACAGCAAGCGCACCATATCTTCGCGATTAACCGTGAGCTCCAACTGTTGATTTCCAGACAACAAACTAGATAAAATTTCACGCGTTTCGGCGATGTAATCCTGCTCTTGATCGACCATTTTTTCGTACTTCAAGTTGTCGTCGAGAGGCGCAAACAACGCAACAGGAATTTTATTTCGTGTTGCTAACGTTTTAAGGCGTGTCAATCGCGCATTTTCCTGACGGCTGATCGTGCCATTGTGATGGCACGCCGTAAGGATGCTGCGATATTCATCCACAACAATACGATTATCACGATGCGCATACATCACCGCAATCCGGATACGTTCCTGCTGATGGTCGCTAATACCTAACCGTTGGGCGAGGACTTTTAGGTTACCGTATTCACTATCGGGAATGGCTCGATAGGTAAAATAAAGTTTTTGGAATAGATCGTAATAGGCTTGATGTTTCTTGTTAATTAACCGCACGAGATAAAAATGACTCTTATGGCCGAGTAAGCCAAACATTTCATCAACCAGTCGCGCATCATCATCATCCGCAACACGTGGTGTTCGCTTTAACAAACGGCCTAACAATGAGAGCAATCCCTGCTGCTGCGTTTCTAACGCACCATAAATTGAACCGGTGACAAAGAAGAAACAGTTACTAATCGCATGACCCTCTTCAAATATTGAGTCATAGGGGATACGACCCATGGTGTCATCCGAAAAAGAAAGATCTCCACCACTTTGGTAACTTGCACCAAACAAAACTAAGCGATTTCGCACTTCCGGCTTGATTAAATCCGCTAAAGGCTGATCGATTCCATACATATATTCACAAAAGCTGCCACCATTACCCCAGTGACTTAACCCCGTAAGGTCGAGGCGCATCTCATTACCGGGTGAAAAAATTCGCAGAGCTTCCCCATCGCGTTCATAAAAATGACAACATTCAGCTCCACGAGCTGCGACGGTTACAAAATACTCAATCGTATCGTCAATATGTCCATGTAAACGCAATTCCTGCTGCATTAGAATCACCTTTGCCGCAATCGCGGCAGCTAAATAACACCTTTAATTACAAATTTTTTCCATCATTCAACGCAATCGTTAAGCCATCGTAAGCGAACTCGACCCCTTTCGGCAATAATTGCTGATGAAGACAATAGTCGACATCATGGCTCAGATGAGTCAAAACCACTCGTTCAGCCTTCAATTTCTGCGCGATGTCAATGGCCTGCGATACACTAAAATGGGTGGGGTGATTACGAAAGCGTAAGCCATCAATTACCAATACCCGCAGCCCTTGTAATTGGGCTACAGATTCCTGCGGCACGACACTACAATCGGTTAAATACGCCAGATCTCCGACACGGTAGCCCAACGCAATCTCATCACCATGCAGCAATCGAATCGGTACGATCTTACGGCCAAACAGCGACAGCGTATCATCGATAACAACTCCTTTGAGTCGTGGCCGAAAACCAACCCTTGATTGTGACTCAAACGCATAGCGAAAACTATTCGATAAATGTTGGATCAGCGTCTGTGACCCATAAACAGAAAGAGGTCGGTCAGCAGATCCATTCAAAATGCGAAGGTCATCTATACCATGAACGTGATCAGCATGGTTGTGCGTATACAACACCGCATCCACTCGACTTATCCCATGAGATAAACACTGCTGTCTTAAATCAGGTGATGAATCAATAAGGACCTGATAGCCATCCCACGACAACAAGGCACTACATCTGCTGCGTTTATTTCGAGGCTCCGTGGAGCAACACACGTCGCACGAACAACCAACAACGGGAACACCTGTGCTCGTTCCTGAGCCTAAAATTTTAATGGTTACGTCATCAGACACCAGTCACCTCAATCGTGCTAATATTTAACACCTTCTTCATTTAAATAAAACGCTTATTCTTTCTGTGCCACATAATCAGCATATAAATCATCAAACGATCACACGTGTGAGTGCTGTGTCCCAACAATTTAAGGAATCAAATTACCGTCGAGACCGTGTCGATCGTCCTCCGCCCCTTTTTTTTGAATGTGGCCGCACTTTTTCTTTTGATGTTGACTCTTTATCCTTGCGTGTTGAAGTTATACCGCCATGCCCCAACAGTATCGACTCTTCATCTTCACGACCACATAATCGCAATGCTTCGCGAATCGCAGCGCGGTTTTGTGGTTGATGATAAAGTAAAAGTGCCTTTTGCAAGCGGCGCTCTTTTTCTGAATAACTACTGACAACCGGCTCACCGCTACGAGGGTCAATACCCGTATGGTACATGCACGTCGCTAGAGTTCCGGGGGTCGGCGTAAATTCCTGAACCTGCTCAACAGACAAATTATACTGTTTCAAAAAGAGGGCAGTATCGACCATATCGCTTAATGTTGAACCCGGATGACCCGCCATCAAATAGGGGACAATTCCCCGCCGCTGCCCCGTGTGGCGATTATGCTCACGAAAGGTGTCAACAAAACGGGCAAAACTATGCGGTGCAGGCTTGCGCATCACTTTTAACAACGGAGCGCTCAACGCCTCGGGAGCCACCTTTAGTAACCCACCAACATGATGATCGAGTAAGGCAGCTAAATAATCTGGCTGATGTTCGAGCAGATCATAGCGAACGCCTGATGCTACAAAAACGTGTTTAACGGCTTTGATATTGCGGATTCGGCTCAACAATTTCGCCCCGCGTTCGTTATCAATATTCAAGTTTGAGCAGATTTTAGGATATAAACAACTATCGCGCTCACAACTCAGGCAACGTTTTGCATCCTTCAGTTCAATACCGTACATATTTGCTGTCGGTCCACCTACATCGCTAACGGTGCCACGAAACTGTGGATCGCTACTCATCCGCTCGATTTCAGTAACCACGGATTGCTCCGACCGCGACTGCACTTGCCGGCCTTGATGACGAGCAATCGCACAGAAAGCGCAGCCGCCTTGACAGCCGCGATGACTGGTAACCGACCAACGAATCTGCTCAAAGGCAGTTATTTTCTCACTATAACTAGGGTGTGGCCGCCGGGTAAACGGTAACGCATACAGTTCATCCAATTCAGTTTCACTCAACCCCGCCGACTGTGGATTAACGACAACAAAACGGCTCGAATGTCCCTGTATTAACGTATGGTTGCGGTGTTTATCGGTCGCAGAAAACCCCTGTGCATAACTCTGTGTATCATTCTGAACCTGTTCAAAAGTGGGCAAAAGAAACCCTGAAGGTTGACTGCTACTCAACCATGCCGTACCGCGAATATCGCTAAGCTGAGAGATAGATTCCCCTTGATGTAAACGGGAAACAATTTCAAGCAACGGCTTTTCACCCATGCCGTAAACCAGCAGATCAGCCTTACTGTCAACCAATACCGAGCGCCGAACCTGATCGCTCCAATAATCGTAGTGCGCCAGTCGCCGCAAGCTCGCCTCAATGCCCCCGATGATAATCGGTAGCCCTTTGAAAGCACCCTTAACCGCAGCAGTATAGGCGATAATCGCCCGATTAGGCCGTGCGCCACTTAATCCACCGGGAGTATAAGCATCATCACGGCGTTTTTTTCGTGCCGCCGTATAATGATTCACCATTGAATCCATCGCCCCAGCGGAGATTGCGGCACACAGCAGAGGCCGCCCCATCACGTTCAGAGCGTGTGGATCCTTCCACTCTGGTTGAGAAATGATGCCAACACGAAACCCTTTGGATTCAAGGTGTCGGGCCAGCAGTGGCACGCCAAACGCGGGATGATCAACATAGGCATCACCACTGATAAACAGCACGTCCAATTCATCCCAACCACGCAGCTTCATCTCCTGACGGTTGGTTGGCAAAAATAGCGATAAACAGGGAGCTTGTGGACTGCTTTGAGGACGTTTTTTCATAATACTTTCACAGGTACAGGCTCAGGCTCAAACACCTCAGCTGTTAAATCAGAATATTATTCGTGACGAAGGGCCGTTATCGGATCTAACTTCGAAGCCCGAATCGCAGGATAGAGTCCAAAAATAATACCGACGGACAAACTGATCAGCAGCGACAACACCAGACTACCTGATGTCACCACAGTACTCAATCCCGTTATTTTGGAAATAGCCCAAGGGAGGACCAAACCAACAATGCAGCCAATAAATCCACCGCTACACGAAAGGACAACGGTTTCGATAAGAAATTGGCTGACAATCTGATGGCGGCGCGCACCGATGGCACGGCGGATACCAATTTCGCGGGTACGTTCCGTCACCGATGCCAACATTATGTTCATAATACCAATGCCACCAACAAGAAGGCTAATCCCTGCAATGGCACCGAGAACAATATTAAAGCGGCGCTGGATCTTTTCAGCTTGTCGCAATAAAACTAAGGGGATTTTTATCGCGACATCCTCTTTGCGATGAAATTGCGCGATAAGATGATCAATAGCGGTGGCAACAGATTCAACCACCGACTCAGAGTCCATTTGAACAAAAACTTGGTGTAACTCAACCTTTTCCCTTACCGTGCTGCCAGCAACACGACTCACCAACAGATCTCCCGTATGTTCGCGCATCACCGTAAGGGGGATATAGATATCATCATCACGGTCGGGTGAGGTTACATTATCTCCCACCGTTTCGGCGCTCCGGATAACCCCCACCACCCGATAAACGTTACCGCCGGCTCGGACAAAATTACCTAACACCGCCTGAAGTGGAAATAACTGCTGGGCCATCTTTTCAGTAATTACAGCAACAGCATGATGGCGCTGTTCATCCAGCGGGGTCAAAAGTCGCCCAGCAACCAGTGGTCTGCTAACCAAATCAAACCAATGCGAGGTGGTGCCAACCAACCGTACTGCAATCTGTTGCGCTTGCGTCACCACCCGCTCATGGAGAATCTTAATCGGCACGATCCGGCGAACATTCGGAATCGTATCGCGAAGTCGCACCACATCCAGATAGGTGACCCCATACACACTAAAATAATTTTGCCCTTGGCGCTGGTTGTCTTTGCTCACGGTGTTAATCGATCCCATCACAATCACATCGCTACCGAGCTGACGAATTTGCTCTAAGGCCTCCTCGCTCGCCCCCTGCCCCACGGCTAGCATGGCAATCACACTTGCGACACCAAAGATCATACCGAGCATGGTTAAAAATGAACGCATCGCATGCAGACGGAGATTTTTCAGGCCTAAATGGATATCACGATAAACCAAAGAGGGTAAGAAACGGATCAACATGGAGAATCCCCCTCCACACTTGCCTCGCTGTCCTCAATCTTATTACGACCCTCATCGATGCGCACAATACGGCCATCGAGCATATAAAGGCGTCGATCCATGGTATCAGCGACAGATTGATCGTGGGTCACGGTTATCACCGTTTTACCTTCATCGGCAAGACGGTGCAAAACAGACAAGATTTGGCCACCTGTTGCCGCATCAAGGTTCCCAGTCGGCTCATCGGCCAATAAAATCGCAGGATCGTTGGCCAAAGCCCTAGCAATCGCCACCCTCTGCTGCTGACCGCCAGAAAGTTGCGACGGGCGATGCGACCAACGATCATCAAGAGACATGGTCGCAGCAAGAGATTTCGCTCGGTCACGCGCCTGTTTTGCTTCGACACCTAAATAATACAGCGGCAGTTCAATATTTTCGAGAACGTTTAATTGTGGAATAAGATGAAAACTTTGGAAAATAAAACCAAAACTAACAAGGCGCAGTTCACTCAGGGCATCATCATTTAACGCACTCACATCTTGACCATGAAGCTGATAGGTTCCAGAAGTGATCGAATCAAGGCAGCCAATCACATTAAGCAGGGTACTCTTTCCCGAACCACTACGGCCAAGAATCGCAACAGTTTTCCCCGATTCGATCGACAAATCGATGCCATTCAAGGCTGAGATAAGATTATCACCCGAGCCATAGCATCGACTCACCTGTTGCAACACAATCAGTGCGTCGACTTTAGCGGCCACTCCCTCCAGCCTCCTCTAACGGTGGGTTAAGCTGCACCTGATCACCATCCTGTACTCCTGATAAAATCTGAACCCGACTGTCACTACTTTGCCCCAGCTCAACCTGTTGCAAGGTCACCTCTCCATCCCGTAAGCGATACACGAAGGGCGTCCCCTGATTTATAACGACAGCCTGAATTGGAATGGCTAACGTTTTATCAAACTGATCCACCTGAATTTCAATGCGGCAATTCATGCCACTACGTAATGCCTCATCGTGGTCAAGCAACAACAGCTCAGCACGGTACAGTTTAAGATCAGGATTCAGCCAACTGCTCATAGCATCAGGCAGCAGCGCCACCGAACGCACCTGCGCTTTAAATGAACGGCCCGGCATTGAATCAACAAAAATTAAAGCCGATTGTCCCTCTTTCACTTTTTCTAAATTGGATTCATGGATCTTTGTTTCAGCAACCATTTTACCCGTCGAAGGGAGGTAGATTAACTCTTGCCGTTCACGCACTTGTTGACCGGCACTAAGGGGCTCAGTATTACCGCGCCAATTTCGCTGCAATGAACTGGCATACACCACCACACCCGCTTGAGGAGCAACAATCACTGTTTTAGTGATAGCCAATTCCACCTTTTCTAACTTCGCCGTCTCACGCTCTAGCAACGCTTTCTTTGAACTCAAAGAAGATTCAGCCTGAACCTGCGTTGCCACGGCCTTACGTTTATTGCGGCCTAATTCCATTCGTGTTTTTTCAACTTCCGCTTCCAGCTCGGTCAATTGGCGAATATGGGTAAATTTAAGCAATAATTCGAGATTACTTTGGCTCAATTCACGATCGATGCGCGATTTCTGTGCCGCCAACTCATCGGCCTGAAGTTCAGTTTGCGAAAGAAACTTTTCCTCAAACAGCACTTTCGACCACGCTAACTTCTCCTCCGCTCGGCGTAATTCCTCTTCTGCTAGAGCAATTTGTGCGAGCTGTTCCTTTTTTTGATTGGGGAATTCACCCAAACGATATTTTTCAAGATCACTCTGAGAAAATTGATACGCCAATCGAGCCGATTCAACATCACTGTGCGACTGACTTTTAACCACCTCTAAATTTTCACGCGCCTGAACAAAATTTGCCTGTGCAGACTGAACATTGATCTGCCGCTCAACCAATTGATCCTGCAATGAGCTGGCATCTAGCTCAATGAGTGGCGTCCCTTTATCGACCTCAGTCCCTTCATCGACCACCGATAAAATGGTGGTTACCCCCGCAAGAGTATTGACGATTACTGCCTGATCTTTTGCCTTCAAGCTGCCCGCAGCATTCACGGTTACCTCAAAGCGACTTGATTCAACCCACGACCACACGGGTCGCTGCGCGAGCGACTCAACCGCTTCGGGGGCAAACAGTAGTTGCCACAGCCCAACACCGACCAACACGGCAACACCACACAGGATAATATTTTTTTTATTGCGCCAATTCTGCATATTTGTTTACATCCTCCAACCAATCTCCTGCTGTATCGATCTCCAAGGAACCGACATCGCGCATCAATTCCATCGCCCGAATTCGATATTGCACCTGCGCTTCGAGCAAGGCATTTTCCGCCGAAACAAGATCATCCTGAGCTTCGAGCAAATCACGGATCTGAATGCGCCCTGCCTGCAAAAACAGATCGGTACTCATCACTCGACGTTTCGCAACCTTAAACGCCTGTTGTTGAATTTGGATCAGCTCAAAGGATTCCTGCCGACCACGCCATGCACTGCGCACCTGATATTTAATCAAATCTTCCAATTGCTGCTGCGCCCGCTGACTCGCCTCAAAATCGATCAATCGATTCCGTAAAGCGTTGCGTTCAGCAGTACGTTCAAACGGTAAATCAATACTTAACAACGCCGAATAATCTCCCGTATCGGGATTAAGTTGTACATTATCGCTCGCTACCGACGACACCGTGCGATGCGCACCATCACTTGCTGCGGCGAACAACGTCACATCTGCGCGTAAGGCATCCTCGGCAACCCGAACCTTGCGCTGTGAATCGGCCACGCGACTCTGCACAATACGTAGATCGCGACGCAAAGCTAACGCAAGACGTAATAGCGATGACGGTGGTTCCACCAGCTCATGAACACTGTCACCCAGAGATTTAACCTGTGCCAACAAAACCTGTCGATCCAATTCTAGCTGGGCATCGATAGGCAACCCAAGGGTGAGCTTGAAACTATCCAAGCGAGCCGCACTCGTTTGTTGGGCACTCACCCAGCTTACCCGAGCGCGCAGTTCATCTTGCAACGCCTGATCGACCTGAATTCCTGGCAACCGACCCGCATCAGCCAGCCGTTGTGCGCGCTTTCGTGCCACCACTAAGCGTTGATAATTATCGTAAGCGGTATCAACTCGATTCATCCGCTCCAACGCCAACAGATATTCACTGGCAACCTGTACCGCAAATGAGCGCCGAAAACGCTCGAACGTCCACATGGCATAAAGAACATCGCGCTCCGCCTGTTGGAGCGGCTCTGTCACCACCTCAGACCCTGCACCACGCAATAATGGAATACTGATACTAGCATCGGCAACCAAGCCACGCGCTGACACATGGTTCGCCGTTAGCAACTGCACTAAATCGAGGCCAATCGAGGTAACAAACGATACGCCACTCTTAAACTGACGCGCTACGCCAGCCTGAGCAGTGTACTGTAAGCCATTGCGACGATCACCCAGCCCCTTATTGCTGCTCCACAGCGACGATATCAACCCTGAAAACGTGCTACGAAAACCATCACGTTCTAAATCAAGAGCTAGAGCTTGACGAAAAATTGTCTCTTTATTCGTTTGATAGATTCGGCTGTTGCGCGCTGCGACCTGTAGGGCATCATCAAGTGATAACTGAAAGGTATCGGAGTGGAAGTGGGATTGAGAAGTGGGCGTATCATCACTAACCACCTCAGCAGCAGCACTCGTTACCAGCGCTTGATCGCGTAATAACCTATGACGAAGCTGATCCTCGGCGGTAGCGATGGTAAAGGGATGATCGAGACCTGTTTCAGCCTGTTTTTCTGAAATAATCGAATAACCCACCTCATCGGCTTCCATTACATACGCCGCAGGTGCTACACAACCAGTCAAAAAAACGATCAGCAAAACACTAATATTTCGCATTAAATTTATCCCCACACAGCCTTAATCTTAAAAGAAACTTAAACTAAAGTAACATACCTCCCCCTCGAATCGCATAAAAACCTGTAATGATTGAAAAAAAAGTGACTTGAAAACCGCCTTGACAGCAACTTGAATACCTGAAAAAATGCCCAAATCTCTGAATCTCTCGCAAAAATGAATTAGATGGCCAAGCAACACACTTCGTCCTCCAAGACGTAGCGGTTGTTCAAGGGTACAAGGCATGCCTGTTGTATGTCGAAGTCTTGACCAAACGCTGCAACGCAGGTGGCGGACTTTTTTGCGACGCCATCAATCTATGAATCTCTCGCAAGGTGATATTATTATGAGCACTACAATCAAAATTGGAACCCGTCGTAGCAAGCTAGCCATGTGGCAAGCCTATTATGTAGAAGAGTTGCTACAAAAGGCGGGGATGAAAACTGAAATTGTTCAAATCGATACACGCGGTGATCAAGTTCTCGATGTTTCCATTGCTAAAATTGGTAGCAAAGGGGTGTTTACCGAAGAGTTGGAAGTCCAACTGCGCAGTGGTGATATTGATATCGCCGTACACAGCGCTAAAGATATGCAATCAGAACTACCCGAAGGCTTTGAGGTCATCGCCTTCACGGTGCGCGAAAAAGCGAACGATGTGGTGGTTAGCCGCAACAAAGAGTTGCGCTTTGCTGATACCAGCCGCCCATTGACCGTCGGCTCCTCATCTGTTCGCCGCCGCGCCTTGCTCAAAGCGTATTACCCACACATTAAAGTGATCGAGATGCGTGGCAACCTACAAACCCGTATCGGTAAAATGGATGACGGTCAATGCGATGCCATGATCCTCGCTTACGCTGGTGTTAGCCGGATGGAGTACAACGATTTGATCGTTGAAACACTGTCAACCGATCAGTTCATTCCACCCGTTGGCCAAGGTAGCGTAGCGATTGAGTCAGCAACCACTCTTGACGCTGAAAAACGTCAAATCATTCGCGATGCCATTAATCACACTGAAACAGAGTTCTGCCTGCTTGCCGAGCGCGCCTTCTTGAAAACCCTTAAAGGTGGATGCAGCATCCCCGCCTTTTGCATGGCTGAGCTCGCCGACAACAATCAACTCGATGTCACCGGTGGCATGATTAGCCTCGACGGTCAAACCCTGATCAAAAATGTTACCACCGGTTCTCGCGATGACGCTGAAGATATTGGCCACCAAATGGCAACACTAACAATGGAACAAGGTGGTGCAGAGATTCTCGCTGCTATCCGTAAAGAGCGCGGCGAATAACGTTCAACGAAAATATGGCACAAACAAGAAAAGGCACTCCACACAGGGTGCCTTTTCTTGTTTAAACAGTATAATAGCTACGTTGTAACTTGATGCCAGCCCCCATCCACCTACTCAAAAAAGAGAAGTTGGCACCTCTAGGTTTAAATTGTCACTAACTTGCTTTAATACAATTTCGACCGACACTTTTAGCTCGATATAACGCCTTATCAGCTAAATCAATCAACTCCTCTTTGCTCTGAAACTTTCCAGGAATGGCACTGATTAAGCCAATGCTTACAGTAATGACGTTAGCGACACTGGAAAACTCGTGTGCATAGTTAAGGTCTTCAACACTTTTTCTTATCATTTCAGAAACATGAATTGCTGAATCCATAGATGTTTCAGGGAGGATACATACAAATTCCTCCCCTCCATAGCGCGCTACACAATCCCTAGGCCTTGTTACATTCTTTTGGATTGTTTGAGCGACGGTCTTAAGAGCTTCATCCCCTGCCAAATGCCCATATTTGTCGTTATATGGTTTAAAACAATCGATATCAATCATGATCAATGAAATTACGCGGGAATCTCTCAATGCAGAATTCCATTCTGTTTCATATTGGTCGTTAAATTTTCTACGGTTATATAGACCGGTTAAGGCATCCTTTTCACTCAGAGATTCGAGGTCTTTCTGGGTAAGTTCATGCTGAATAATTTCCTGAGAAAGACTTTGATTTATCTCCTGTAATTGCTTTGTTCGTTGATCGACTGTTTCTTCCAGCTTATGCTGAGATTCTCTTATCTTTTTGAGGAAAAAACCAATTCCTTGGAACAGGACAAAGATCGTTACAGAAAAAACTGCCAAAATAATCATCCCAGCATTACATAGAGATGCTCTGAAGTCATATAAGTGTTTTGTGATGTCTAAAACAGTGATGATTTCTCCAACAGAGACTCCAGCATAATTTTTAAGCGGTAGAGTGTAGAGTTTGCTGTGATAAGTTTCTGAACTTTGTAAAATATCTAAAGGGGCAGATTGAGATATAATTTCAAGAAAACTTTGGTCATTAAAGGGGGCTCCAGATGATGTAATGAGAAGTTTCCCATTGCTTGCTATCATTTGCGTCTCGGAACCTTGAAGAACATTTTCCTTATTAATCAATATCCCCCATTGTATTTCAAAGTTCTTGGATAGCATTTCAAGGCTGTGCATTGCGTCGGCGATGAAAACAATTATGCCAACATACTTGTCATTGTGGTAGACCGGATAACTGAATCGATAGCCCAATCCACCTAAAGCGAGCACAAGTCCGCTTAAGGGTTTTTTGCCCTTCAGGGAATCCCTGACGAAAGGGATATGGGAAACATTTTGTCCTATCAGTTTTTTATCCTTTGTGTGGTAAAAAACAGTACCATCGTCCTGAATGAAGTTAATACATGCAAAAAGGTGATCTTCCTTTATGAGGGTATTAATTCGTTGTTCAAGATTTATGGTTAGGTTGGATCGATCTCTTTTTGCGAAAGCATTTACAATTGCAGGGGATGACTTCACAAACCCCTCAATGCGAGTGCTGTATTTATTTTCAATGGTTACAGAATGATCAATGAAGTTATTGCGGAGATTTGTGCCAATACGTTTTGCAACCTCATCGTTTCCTTTGTAGTACTCACTAATAAAAAGCGTTCCAAAGGCAACGATTAAGACAAGCTCTAAAGCTAAAACGAGTGCGATAATTTTTCCACGAATTGACACGACATTTCTCCTTTATGCTGGAGAACATCTCACACCCTGCAGTTAGTTAAAAGAAGTAAATTATTAAAAGACAATGATACCATTAGACAAGCCCCGCTAATTAGTGCAGATAACAACTGAACCTTATCGAAACTCACTAAATTTTGAACTTATTTACATTACGGTGAAGAACAGAGAGGGCACAACTTGATGGCGGACAATGCCCGCCCTACCCGGAATCAACTAAAGTAGAGCAGCCCTTAACCGATAGATTCAAACAATTTAAATTGCAATGAACAGTTTACCTCAAGGCCTCAAACAAACATCCGAATCTCATCGCGCACACGACGATAACAATCAAGCTGCGCTTGATCATCCTCTAATTCATCCGCATTCTTCAGTGGATCATTAAAACCGATATGCACCATCTTGATCCGGTAGCAAAACTGAGACATCCCCAAGCCTCGCAGGTAACTATCTTAATAAAATTGCGGCAAAACAATCGTTACGATTCAATACGGGCAGTAACCTTGTTGCCCATTTTAATGTTGATGCCGTCCGACTTTCTTACTTCGCCGATACGCCTGTAGATAGAGAGCATCTTCACGGTACGTGGTGGGATAGATGGTCGGAACCGTCTGAGGGATAAGGTTTTCATCGACGTTGACGAACGTGAATAAACACGAGTTTGACAGAGACTCGCTGGTACGATCTCGGCTGATGCGACGGATATTTGCCTCAACGCAGACTGTGGTCTTGCCCGTATAGACAACACGACAGGTGTAATGAAGTTTGTCATCGAGGTTCACGGGGGTGAAAAAGTTGACGCGGTTAACCGCCACAATGACTAGCCGGTTAGGAGCAACCAATTCAGCGCAGATTGAGGAAAGTTCGTAAGCGCGCCTCATCAGATAACCACCAAAGATCGTGGTCGGAACATTCTCTTTCGCTGGGTACATCCGCTCCCAAGAGTCAGCAACCAAATCAGCCGAAAGTAGACCAGTGAAATCCGGCTGTTCCTGCGCGCAATGGAGGCGGTTGAGCAGTTCATATTCCTCACGGGTTGGCGGCTCCTGGGCGGCATCTTGTTCAACACGGTAAGACTTGCGGCAGTTGACGGCGTTATCGAAGTGCTTCTGTTCCAAAGAATCAAGGTATTCTAAAGGCGGAAGGGTGACACTCTTTGATTGCTCACCGACGCCTAATCGGGCGACCATGGTAAAGAAACAAGAGGCAATATAAACCCCTGGTTTACCGGGGTGCTCGACGCGGATACCAACTTCCATCGAGGTGCGACCGACATGATTGATGCGGGCGTGCAGCACAATATCTCGGGAAACATCAGCAGCACCCATGATCATGATTTCATCAATCGCTGCCGTCACAACCCGAGCTTCAGGGTAGAACTGGCGAACATAATTGAGCGCTGTCTCTTCAGCAACCTTATCAAGAACCTCAAGTAATCGACCAAAACGCACATTGCCGAGCAGCGGTTCATTAACCACCATAAAGCTGCGCCGAAGGTCGAGGTCGCTGCTTAAAGGTAGGGTGCGGTGAAACGAGGTATCTCTAGGTCGTGCCATGGTATTCTCCACAGAGGTCGGTTAGAGGTTAAAGGAGTATTTTAATTATTTTTGTGGGGATTAGAAACTAACCTCCATCGCTTTCAGCACACGTACATTCTCTTGCTTAAGATCTTACTATCGGGTTGCTCTGAATTTTACGGCACGAACTACAGTATCAACTTAATGCGGGAAGTGTCCCTTTTTTTGCCAGTGTAAATTGCAAAAGATGTCCCCTGTGGCATATCGGTTGCTTTTACGACCTGAATCCGAGGCTACTAAAGAGTAGCGAAGTATCATAGTTAACTTAATTAATGCTTCCTGTCAGATTATTGCCATGGTATAGCATTTAAAACTCAACACTATAAATGATCCATGCAGCGCTGCCGATTATGAAATATTTACTGACAACCTCTGGAGATAATCATGAAGATTCAACATAAGGCGGCACTAACAATGACCCTGTTCGGTGTTGTCATTGTAACCATGCTTTCACTAGGTTATGACATGCTGAGTCACAAAATTGTCATAGATAAAGAGTTGAACAACATTAAAAACATCTCTAACGAAGTCGCTCTGCATATTAACGCTCACCTTAAAGCAAAAGCAGCAATAGCTACCACTCTTTCTACAGCTCCGATTATCAAGGATGCTTTGCTAATAAGCAATTCTATGTTTTCCGTATTACCTGATGCTAAACGAAAACAAGAAATTGATAACCGCAACCAGAAATGGATAGAAACAGCGGATATTAGAGATCCCCTTATCCAAGCCCACATGGGCAACCCCGTTGCAGAGTATCTTAAGTATCAGCAAACAATCTTGCCCGGCGAGTATGGAGAAATATTCCTTACCAACCGTTATGGGGTCATGATTGCCACGACCGGCAAACTGACAACCCTTGCTCATCGCCACAAATATTGGTGGGTAGCGTGCTTTGATGATGGCCAGGGAAGAATTTTTCTGGATGATCGTGGCTTTGATTCCAGCGTGCAGGGCACTGTGCTCGGAGTGGTGATTCCAATCAGGGATGGCAACGAGATCATTGGGATACTGAAATGCAACGTAAATATCATGGGGGCACTGAGCGAAGCTGTCCAGGAGTTTGGTCAACGCAATCCCGGCAAGATAAAAATCGTCCGCACTGGTGGATTAATCATATCCGAACCTGATGTCGTGCCGCTATCAACCATGCTAAACGAGGCCCTCATTGAGCCATTACAGACAAAAGAGAGCGGCACGACAATCATTGTTGAAAACAACGAAAATCAACTGGTGTCTTTTGCTCCGATACGAATAACAATGGGATCAGAGCAATTTGGTTTTGGCGGCCATCAGGAATCGACAGACCACATTAAAGGCAATAAAGGCGAAGCTTGGCATGTTGTCATCTCTCAGAGAGAAGAAGACGCGATTATATCTGCCCATGAAGCGACATCTGTCATTGTTCTTCTTGGAGCTATCTTTACCCTCCTGACCGCGGTGGCCGCCCTACTTTTAGGCAAATTGGCAGCCAAGCCCATAGTTGAGCTTGCAACTATCGCCCGGAATATTGGTGAAGGCAATTTCGATTCTAGGAACAGCGTAAACTCAAACGACGAAATCGGTAATCTATCAAAATCATTAAAAAAAATGGCACACAATCTTCAAGAGACCATGGCTTCCAGGGATGAATTGATCTTTGAGGTCGAGCAACGCAAAAAGGCGGAAGAACAGCTGCAAATTCTTTCAACCACTGACGAGTTGACCGGCGTTGACAACCGAAGGGCATTCAACGATAAGTTGCACACGAATATTGGCAGGGCAAAGCGCTATCACGAACCGCTTTCACTATTGATGCTCGATGTCGATAATTTTAAAAAGGTCAATGATTCGTATGGCCATAATGTTGGAGATCTGGTTTTAAAGACCTTGGTCAGTGCTCTAACGGAAGGCATCCGTCAAGAGGATCTCATTGCCCGCTGGGGCGGTGAAGAATTTTCCATTTTGCTGCCGCAAACAGGTAAAGACGCCGCCCTGCAACAAGCTGAACGATTAAGGGAAAAGGTAGCTGACTATGACTTTCCAACAGTTGGGCAGGTAACTGTAAGTATTGGCCATACGGAACTGCAAGATCAAGATATTCCTGAGTCACTGGTTAAACGTGCCGACAATGCTCTTTATCAAGCAAAAAGAGGGGGCAGGAATATTGTAAAAGCCTGTTAGGAGTCTGTCGGCGGGGGCATAGACCGAGGCACTCTCTGCGACGAACACTGCGCTTAAGCACAGGGACGAAACAGGCAAGAGCAAGAAGGGAGGAGTGTCACTTGACGGCGGACAATGCCCGACCTACCTGAGATTAACTAAGGTGGAGCAGCATTAACCGATAGATTTAAACAACTAGAGTTGCAATAAAAAGTTATCCTAACGCCTCAGGCAACGTCTCAACAAACTCCCGGATCTCATCGCGCACACGGCGATAACAATTAAACTGCGCTTGTTCACCCTCTAATTTAGACGCCATCTTCGGCGGATCATCAAACCCCACATGCACCACCTTGGCCCCCGTAGGGAAATAGGGGCAGGTTTCGTGAGCATGACCGCACACAGTAACAACATAATCAAAGGCCACATCAGGAAACTCAGTGACCAATTGCGAGCGGTGAGTACTGATATCCACCCCTGCTTCGGCCATCACTTTTACCGCGTTGGGATTCAAACCGTGGGTTTCAATGCCAGCGGAATAGACTTCGATTTGATCGCCTTTGAGTGCGCGCGCCCAGCCTTCGGCCATTTGGCTGCGGCATGAATTACCCGTACATAAGAAAAGTAGTTTTATTTTGTCAGTCATCATTTGGCTGTTTTTATCCTTCAGGCCACATTCTGTTTTTATTAGCAGATACGACATTTAACACGGCAAGTGATAGCAATGTCAATAGCGCCGGTATCAATTTGATCGGTGGTTATCACATTAAAAAAGGGGAGCTCCACAATCAGAGCCCCCCTTATCAGTTTCACGTTATCGCTTTATTTTTTCTGTTCAGTATTAATTACCAGCCATCATCGCATCAACATCAGCTTGAACTTCACCAACGGCTTTAATATTGAAGTTTTCGATCAATACTTTAGCAACGTTTGGTGATAAGAACGCTGGCAAGGTGGGTCCGAGGCGGATCCCTTTCACACCAAGATGAAGCAGTGCTAACAGTACGATAACTGCTTTTTGCTCATACCATGCAATATCGTAAGAGATTGGTAAGTCGTTAATATCTTCAAGACCAAAGACCTCTTTGAGTTGAAGCGCAATATAAGCCAGTGAGTAAGAATCATTACACTGACCCGCATCAAGTACGCGAGGGATTCCACCGATATCACCAAGATTAAGTTTGTTGTAACGGTACTTGGCACAACCTGCGGTGAGGATAATGGTATCCTGTGGCAACGCTTCAGCGACTTCAGTGAAGTAGTTACGTGACTTATGGCGACCGTCGCAGCCAGCCATAACAACAAAACGTTTGATGGCACCACTCTTAACAGCATCAACAACTTTATCAGCAAGAGCCATTACCTGAGCGTGAGCAAAACCACCAACAATGGTGCCAGTTTCGATCTCAACAGGTGCTGCACAGGATTTAGCTTGCTCAATAATTGCTGAGAAATCTTTGCTACCACCTTCTGCACGTTCTGCAACGTGTGGTACACCGGGCCAGCCAGCCATACCAGTGGTGTAGATACGATCTTTATACGCATCTTTCACCGGAGTAATGCAGTTAGTGGTCATCAGGATAGGGCCGTTAAATGAAGTAAACTCTTCGCCCTGCTTCCACCATGCATTACCGTAGTTACCGACGAAGTTGTCATACTTTTTGAATGCAGGATAGTAATGAGCAGGAAGCATTTCACTGTGAGTATAGACGTCAACGCCTGTACCCTCAGTTTGCTTGAGAAGTTCTTCCATATCTTTCAGGTCATGACCAGAGATAAGGATACCCGGCTTGTCACTAACACCAATGTTAACCGTTGTCAGTTCAGGGTTGCCGTAAGTTGTGGTGTTTGCTTCATCGAGTAGCGCCATACCTGCTACACCAAACTCACCACATTTGAGGACAAGACCAACCATCTCATCGACACTGAGATCTTGAGTCGTTGATGCCAGTGCTTCAACGAGAAATGCGTAAATTTCAGATTTTTGGAATCCGAGCACTGCCGCATGATCAACATACGCGGCGAGACCCTTTGCGCCGTAGATAAGAAGTTCACGTAGGGAGCGAACATCTTCATTGGCTTGAGAAAGAACACCCACCTCAGCCGCTTTCGCAGCAAAGTCGGCCTCAGCGCCATTCCATGTCACGCAATCAGCCGCCGCGTTCGAACCAATAGTAAGCTTGAGCGCGTCACGCTTGGTGATGGTTTGTTTAATCAAATCAGTGATTCGTGCGTTATCGAAGTTAGCATTGGTAATGGTTGCAAACAGACCTTGAGCGACAAATAAACCAACAGTATCATCAAGTTTACCTGCTGCGTCAGCCTCAGTGGCGACAACAGAAAGACCACGTAAAACATAAACTAAGAGATCTTGCAGTTGCGCGGTATCGGCTTGCTTGCCACAGGCGCCAACAACTGTACAACCAGTACCTTTAGCCGCTTCTTGACATTGAAAACAGAACATACCCATGGTTGAACTCCTTTTAAAATATTAAGTAGGAAAGAATTTGTTTTTGTTGCGTCAGACAATGACAGAGATGAATCGAGAAAAAATTGACGCAGATCAAAAAGTGACAAAAAGAGTCATTTTTTAAATAAAGAGAGTTAAATACTCTTTAAACGAGAAAGGACGATACCATCAAAGCATCGATTCAGAACACACAATTCGATTTCGGCCATTCTGTTTCGCTTGATAAAGAGCTTCATCGGCTAAGCGAACCACGGAACATATCTCATCACCGTGTAACGGGAACAGCGCCACACCAGCCGACAGGGTAATATTAATTTTTTCACTATTGTTGAAGATATAAGCACTACGCTCAACCACAAGACGCAGTTGTTCAGCCTTTTCCTTACACTGGTCTAAAGAGATATCGGGCATGATAACGATAAACTCCTCACCACCGTAGCGACAAACAACATCACTCTCTCTAAAGTGGTGATGTAATATTTTACCCAGTAACCTCAATATTTCATCACCCGCCTCATGACCATAGTTGTCATTAAAAATCTTAAAATGATCAACATCCATCATAATAATTCCAACTTGACTGTCATTTCTAATGGCGCGGCTCTCCTCTTGACGTAGAATCTCATCCATATATCTGCGATTAAATAAACCCGTTAGAGGATCGCGAATTGATTGTTGCTGTAATCGAACCCGCAAGCGTAAGTTTGCAAGTCTATTCGCAATATATTCAACAATATCCTCCACGACAGCCACCATTCGAGCGAGTTGTTCTACCTCATTAATTTCATGTTGAACATGCAGGATTCCAAAGGTATCACCATAAGCGGTTATCGGAGTACAAAGAGTCATCATGGTGCCATCGCCATCAAAGTGGGGACAAGGAAGGGTACTCTCTCCACCATCAAAAATATATGCGGAGCCACGCCTCATGGCAAAACATGCATCAATGGGATAGTTACGACCAATATTTTCTCTCGCACAATTCCAATCAGCAACAATTTCAAGCTGTTGCCCTTCACGTCCCAACCTAAAAAGAGAGCCGCTCGTTTTGGGGAAAGCTTTGTTCATAATAATTCGTACTGACCGATAGATCTCCTCCTCGTTCCGGCACTCCTGCAACATCTCATTGGCATTCTTCAACATCGTTGTTTCAATGTTATTCTGTTCCAACTGGCCAACCAGCAAACTTTGCTCGGCGGTACGCTCGACAACTCTAGCCTCCAAGGTATCAATCTGATCTTTGAGTTTATCAACCATAAGATTAAAACTACGTCCCAGTTGGCCAATCTCATCATTACGGTCAACGAGTACCTGCTCAGTCAAATCCCCACCAACAACTTTATTCGCTACCATGGCTAATTTTTTAACAGCACTGGTAACATTGTAGATCAGTGCTCCACCCATCGCGGTCAAAACCAATATGGTAAAAATAGCAACGCGTAACAAGCGTTGCGCCAAAACTTTACCACTACGTTGCAAATCATCTATGTAGACCGATGAAGCAACATAGTAATCGTATTGTGGGAAATATCGCACCCAAGCGAGTTTATCATAATGGTAGTTACCCATATCGGAGGGCTTATCCCACTTATAAACCAATTGATTATCATTACTATGAGCAGCAGCCATCAACTCTTGACCGACAGATTCCCCAGTTACCGGATTGCGCAGTTCAGAAAAATTTGTTTTTTCAATATTACTGTTTGGATGGATAATCATATTTAGATCACCATCAAAAATATATAAATAGCCATTCTCTGCGATCGGAGCCGAACGAACAAACTCACTAAGATAGGCCAGAAGCTTCTCTTTGCGCACGATGGTTTCTCGATTAAGATCCTCTAGATAAACGTCAGAACCGATCACCCAGCCCCAGTCAGATAAATTCCTAGTATAAGTGAGCTTGTGAAGTGGTGACTCTTCTCCCAAACGTTGCAACCAATAATCATGATAACTCGAACCACTTATCTGCGCCCGTTCAATGATCGGTTGCAGAATTGGTTGCCCATCAATATCCTTAATATTTGCCCCATTGGCACCATTAAATTCAGGATCGGGATGGTAGATGAAGTTTGCATCGTAATCACAGATATAGAGATAATTGTTGTTAGCGTAGCGAAAACCACTTATCCCTTCAATAGCCTGTTGCTTTGCTTCATCAAGTGTCAACTCGCCTTGATCGTATTTTTTACGAATACGACTTAATGACATGGACGCGATACCAACAATATCAGTTAAAGATTGTTTGTGTTTTTCAAGCGAATAATGTTCCCATGCAGTGAGATTCTTATGGGCCCGATTGAGTAGACTGTAGATCGTATCAAGAGAAGTCTTAACTGAACGTTCCTCAATTCTATAGATATGTTGATCAACAAAGGGGATGGTAAAGTAGTAGATGCTTGGGACAAGGAGAACCGCTGCCACAATAAGGAGCAAAAATAATTTCGCAAACAATGTGTTTCGAAACATCTTGATCCTCCATCAAAAGAGGGTTTACCTTAGCCACGACAGCTCGGTCAGACCATCAAAACGCCACAACGTCCCAACTAATAAAAAGACCGAAGAACAATCAGTTAAGTCTTTAACAAACCAGTACATAGATATTTAGCGTAACAGAATTATATCCACAGTCAACCGTATAAGTTAATGGTCTTTCCAGTGTTAATGATACGGTGCCTCCAGTTTTAATTTTGTCTAATTCAGCTAAAAACTCCAGCGCAGGCGTAAATAACCAAAAGTCTTCGGCTGCTGGCCAAAACGACTGCTGGCTGCACCTGCAAAATGTTGTAGCACCAGTTGCAATTCGAAGTTATCACTCAGAGAGATGGCGTTGGTGGCAACCAAATAGAATGAATCATCGTCATAATAACTAACCCCTACCAACTGACGGCTCAACGGCGTAAGATCGAAAGACAGATCGACGGAAGCGGTCCAACGACTAAAGCTTAAATCACGTGCCGAACTCGGTTGCAAGTAAAGAGCATTTGTCACCAACTCATCGGCAGGATCGCTTAAGTAGAGCAACGATACAGAAGTCAGGACACTGTGCCGTCCCTTCCAGCTATAATCGCTCTCTATGGTCGCCACAACGGCTGAATGAGTATCCTCACCACCATCACGCTGCGGGATAAAACAACTCATTTCACCACGCAATCCCGCCCCCGCGACACTGCCAGCAAAACCGCAACCGACCACGTAATCATCTTCAATATCACCCACAATAAGTTGCAGATCATACGGATTAACATTAAACAAATAACGGCCAGCAACACTGTGTTCATTGCCGTTCGATAGCGGATCACGCACCGCCCACACCAGCTCCAATCGCGAAGCAAAACCAAGATTACGGCTCATCAACAGCGCATCACTGCCAGCACGCTCTTCATAATCAAGGTCATAGACCGAGTAGCTATTAAATAGATCGTTGGGGTTCCAGCGTGTCGCCATACCCCAGTTGATACGGTGTCTTCCCAAGCGCACTCGATATTCATTCGACTGCCAATCGACATAGAGTCGATCAATGGTGCTGGTTGCCAGCAGATCACCCCGCTCTAACAAATTGGTGGTGAGGTCAACAACACCGCTATCGCTGCTAACCTGTTGTGCGAAGCCATCACTGCTAAGAGTATCTCCAGTATATAATCGGTTGCGCAGTGCAGCAGCGAAACGCAGATGTGAACTGGGCCGATATTCGACATTGAAACGTTGATGGACTAAAAAGTTGGCCGAATTCTCCGCTGATTCAACGTGCCCCGCCAAAGCCAGAAGCTTCACGTAGCCCGCAACGGACCATTTTTTTTCCGCAGCAACGCCAGGAGGTTGCGCCAGCGCGCCAGTCACAACGGCAGTTAATAGGATGATGGCTAAAAGGACAACACGCACGCTCACGTTACTGATCCCCTTTCACCTTGCCATCTTCAAAAACAATCACCCGTTTGGCGCGCTCAATAACGCGCGGATCATGAGTGGAGAAGATAAAGGTGGTCCCCTCCTCCTCATTGAGTTGCTGCATAATATCCAACAAACCACGGGTAGTGACGGCATCGAGGTTTGCTGTCGGTTCGTCGGCCAAAACAAAACGGGGTCGCGATGCTAGAGCGCGGGCAACGGCCACCCGTTGCTGCTGACCACCTGAGAGTTTACTTGGCACAGAATTCAAGCGATCACCAAGGCCCATTTCGCTAAGGAGAGCGACAGCTCGTTGCTCACATTCAGCGTGTTTTTCACCCTGCAATTGCAGCACGAATTCGACATTTTCTTTGGCTGTCAATACCGGCAACAAGCTAAAATCTTGAAAGATAAAGCCGATGTGGTCACGCCGAAAGCGGATCAATTCACGGGTGCTGAGTTGGGCGAGATCTTGCTCACCAATGCGTACCCGCCCCGAGGTAGGAAAATCGATACCGCCAAGCATGTTCAGCAAGGTGGTTTTACCTGAACCCGACGGCCCCATGATGGCGACAAATTCCCCCTGTTCAATGGTCAGGCTGACATGGTCCACAGCCGTCACGGGAAAATCGCTTTCGGTGTTATATATTTTGGTTAAATCATCAATGTGAATGGTCACAATCATCGACTCCTAGCAGTTTAATGCCTTAATAACTAATGTTTTTCAGCAAGGGCAGCATGCAACGGTTTAATCAAAATCTGTCGTGCGGGATAGAGCGCTGCGATCACACTCACCGATACCACCATCACCAAGATTGCCACATAATAACGTAACGCTACCGTGGGATAGAGCACCGCATCGACACCGTAGGCACCGAGTCCCTGCGCCATGTCCCCAAGGGGTAAACCTGTCTGAGCCAATACGGCAATTAATGCCCAACTGGACACTAAACCAACCACCGCCCCCGCAGCGCCGAGGAAAAACGCTTCGAGTAAAATCAAACACAGTACTTTAACGCGACTCATTCCCGTTGCTAACAGCACGGCAAACTCACGCGTGCGCTCGAACACCGCCATCAGCATAATATTGACCATACCAAAGCCCAAGGCGAGAACGAAGATTCCCGCGACAATCGCATTGGATAGATCCATACTTCCCATCATCGAAGCGAGGATCGGCTGAATCTGCTGCCAATCGCGCACCACCGTTCCAGAGGGGAGCATCGCGGCGATCACCTGTCGATCCTCATCGAGGGTGATACGATTTTTTAGTCGTATAGCGATCTCATGCGCGCCATCCAAACCTGAATAGTGAGCCAAATCGCCGCGGCGGACAAACAGTTGCCCCTCATCAAAGGCGGTCGATGATGTATCAAACAGCCCACACACGCGAAACGATGCCCCCGTCACCTCACCCGCAAGATCGGAAAAGGTCAGCACCACTTTTGATCCAAGACGGACATTGAGCTTTTCAGCTAAGCGACCACTGATAAGGATCGGATTCCGTCCTTGCTCGGGCAACAGAGTGCCAGCAACGATCTTTTCGCCAATATCAACCACGGCGGCCTCTTGAGCCATATCAACGCCGTTAATATTTACTCCGCGGGTGGTGATCGCTGAAGCCACCATGCCATCCACCCGTTGGCGCACGGTCACCGCGGCCACATGAGGTAGGCCGCGCAATTGTTGGCTAAGTTGATCGGCAGCGGGGAGTTGCTCGGCAAACTCGTTATTGGTGAGATACTGCTGCCTGTGAATTTGCAGATGCGAGGTTTGCAAACGGATGGCGTTATCAATCATATTCTCGGTCATGGCATTGACGAAGCCGATCATCAACAACACACCGAGCAAACCAAACAGAGTGGCAGTGATCATAATTGCGCTACGCAGGCGATTGCGCCACACGTTGCGCCACGCTAAACGGATCAACATCAGCGCCCCCCTTTCAATGCAGCAGCGATGGATAAGCGTTGCAACCGACCAATGGGGTAAAGGATACACAAAAAGACCAAGCAAAAGACAATCACCACATGGCTGACAAACAGCGCAGGGTCGAGGGAAAATGGGATGATGGCCTCAAAGCCCATCTCCTCCATGGTCATGGCAATCTCACCCGAAAGGGGGATGGGATGATAATAGAACCACACCAGCGTTGGCGTAATCACCGCCATGCCGAGCACTAGTCCACTCACAGCAATGAGCATTGATTCAAAGGTCACCAGCAATTGTAAGCGCAAGCGGGTCATCCCTGCGGCCAACATCACCGCGAACTCGCGCTGGCGCTCCAATGTCATCATCATAATAGTGGCAAACAAACCAAAGCCAGCAACCCCGTAGAGAACAAAGATCAAAAACTGGCCACTGACCCGATCGAGGGCCACTTGCTGCTCTAGTTCGGGAGAAAGATCGGCCCAATCGCGTACTCGAACCTGAGCCCCCATCACCGTCTGCGCTTGTGATTTCAGCAGATCAAGTTGTTTAATATTGTCGAAATGGAGTACCCACGAGGATACCTGCTCATCGGTCGCAAACAGCTGTTGCGCCGCCTGCAGGGGCAGATAAACCATGCGTTGATCAAGTTGACCGACAGGAAAGTGAACAATACCCACCACTGGGTACAATCCCGCGGCGGTGACACCATGATAACCTTGACCATACAACACCAACGAATCACCCAGCGCTAAGCCTAAATAGTCGGCGAGGCCACTGCCGATGACGCTCCCAATTTCGTCATCGCTGCTAAAAAAACGCCCTTGAGTAATTTTATCCGCCAAGCCCGAATACTCATCCTCGAGTTGCGGGCTAACTCCCATCACCACCACCCCTTTAGAGCGGCTTGCGGAAGCGCCCAAAGCAAAAGATTCCAAGCGGGGAACCACATGACTCAGACCCGAAATTGAATGAACTTTTTGGCTAAAGGTAGAATCGGCAGGGAGCAATTTATCAATGGATTGATTGTCGGCAAATTCAGGATGTTGCAATTGCAGATAGCCCGAATAAAATCGGGTGGCATTATCGAGGTTGTGTGAATAGGAACCTTCTTGCATGGAGCGCATAAACAACGACAACATCAGCGTCATGGCAATGGTGCTGGCGGTGATAAGGGTGCGCCGCTTTTGCCGCCAGATATTGCGCCACGCCAACTTAGCAAGAAACAACCCGCCCATTAGCGTAACTCCCTCATCTGATCGAGAGAGAAAAAATCATCGTCAATGTCAAAATCGAATTCAGCCAACGAATAAGTTAGCACAGTCTTTTGCCCCTCTTTATCGGCAGGTTGCATCTCCATCCGCGTTGGGATCAAGCGCCCGCCAAGGAGCTTGAGATCATAACTCGACATGGCATTGATCAAATCGCCGAATTCATCATAAAACTCAACCTTACGCTGATTCAATTCACACTGGCTAACCCACACCACTAACTTGCCCCAAACAACAGGAGCATCGGGGAGGGGCGTTGCCTCAATCACCCAGCACAGTGTGTCATCAAAGCGTTCTTCGCGTAAAATGATATGGGTGTAATCGACAACGATGGAGGATTGGTTGATCAGATCATCGTTAGTGAAATCAGAACCCATCCACGATTGACCGAGCATCGACGGGGCAATTTTAATCACCCGTTCAATGCGTGGCACCCAGTTCCACATCTCCTTACCGCGCTTGAGCGAACTTGAACCTTTATCACGCGCTGGGTCGAGCACCAAAATAAGGGAATAGTCCTCCCCCTTTGTCCAGCCTTTCATCTTCATGGTGCGCACCCAATCGGGGCGGATAATCTGCATGGTGATCTCGGTAAAACTTGATTTCCCGCGCATTTTCTCGTCTGAAGCTCGAACAATATCCGTTGCCGTTTGACTTAAAGCCACAGCCGGAAACACGGTTAAAATCAACAGAATATTTAAAATCAATCGCCTCATTTTAAACCCTCTCGTCTTAGCAGGCTGTCAGACGTCACAAGAACCTACTGCGAATCAGCTGGGCTTGGCCCTCATTTCAGTCAATTTTCGACAAATAGGCTCACTATTCGCTCTCAAATTGTCTAAAATCTGGTCTCAAGCCAGCTGTCTCTCGCTACGGCTCGTCAAGCCTGACAGCCTGCTAACAATTGATCAAACGAAGGAATACAATCATTCATCAAGTGTAGAGCGGTAGAATTGCCATAGTTCAGTATCGAATTGCGGCCCAACCACCAAGTTACATAAAAAATCTTGCGCATCAACATTGTTGCGTTGCGCTTCGCGCACCAGATAATCGATGGAATAACCATACCCCAAGGAAGCACTTTGCTTAAGCAGATCCATCCCTATTTCAGTATCTTGCTCAACACCAAGGCCGTCCATATAATAATTCGCCAAGTTATACGTTGCACCGAGAGAACCAGCACCTGAAGCCAAGCGAAGCCACTCTGCCGCCTGCTCGTAGCTCTCGACGCCGCCTTGACCACGAACGCACATCAGCGCAATCGCTTCCATCGCCTGTGTGCTCCCTTGACTGGCTGCTCGCTGAAACCATAATCGCGCCGCCGCATAATCCTGAGCCTCTTTTTTTCGACTACTATAAAGACGACCTAACGCAACCTGTGCCTCAACCAACCCTTTTTCCGCGGCTTGACTTAGCAGTGACTGTGCTGTTTGCAAGTTTTTATCGACCACATAACCTTTAGCATAAAATTGGGATAAATCGTATTGCGCTTCGGCTGCTCCTTGTTCTGCCTCCTGTTCGATCAACGAAAACGCTTGATCATAATCTTGTTCAACACCTTCACCCTTGGCATACTGGCGGCCCAAGTCAAGTTGAGAGACTGCCTCAACCGTTGCTTCAGCATCCGCTTGTGGCGAAATATCAGGCTTGATCGTCACATCGGCACCAATCTCAACTTCAGCCTGATGAGGCGACGAACACCCCATGAAAGTAGAGATCGCCACCAAAAAAACAATTTTCGCAAGAGTTGATATTAACGATACTCGCATCGCCATTTACCCCTATAATCGTTGCTCTATGTTACACGACTCATCGTCAATACCTACCATGCGCGCTAACAAACTGTCGAATTATGGATAAAACGTCACGACAATCACAGCAACACCGTCCAGAACCTTGACATTACGCGCCAACATCCCGATGATGAGCCACACCATTTAGCCCTTATGACAAGTATAACCAATTTTTTAATGGAGAATAGTCGATGGAACTAGATTTAGATGCACTGCTTAACTTAATTACCAACCGCACCAGAGATATTGAAGCCATTGTCGATGGATCAGGTTATCTACCGAGAACAGTTATCGGCGTTGCCACCTTTTTACTCGACCATGATGGTAATCTCGACCTGCTCACATCCAAGCAACAGGTAACCTTTGAAACATTTATTGAGCCGTTACTTTCAAATTTAAATCAGTAACCAAAAAAAACACCCTTTACTTGCATCGGATCGCCCCTATTGAATCAATTGACGCCCTGCACACCGCCCCCTAAAAAGTATCAACCAAAAGGACTTACGATCCTTCACGAAGATAAAGATATTCTCGTCATCGACAAACCATCAGGGCTACTCACCGTCGGCAGTGATCGCAATAAATCACGCACAGCGCACTACCTGCTCAACGATTACGTGCGTAAGGGCAACCCAAAATCGCGCCATCGGGTATATGTCGTCCACCGACTCGACCAAGCAACCTCAGGGCTACTCCTTTTTGCCAAAAGTGAGGCGGCCAAAACCTTTTTACAAGATAATTGGGATAAAACAGAAAAACACTATCTCGCCATTGTCCACGGTCAGATGACTAAAAAACAAGGGAAGATCACCACTTATCTCGCCGAAAACAAGGCCAACAACGTTTATTCTACCGCCGATGCAAACACCGGCAAGTTGGCAAAAACCGCCTATACCGTCATCAAAGAAAAAAAAGAGCTTAGCTTGGTCAACATCCACCTGCTAACGGGTCGCAAGCACCAAATAAGAGTTCACTTTGCCGAGAGCGGCCACGCTGTTGTCGGTGATCAAAAATACGGTGATGAATTACGTAGTTCAAAACGGTTGATGCTGCATTCAGAATCACTGACCTTCACTCACCCTTTTAGCAAAAAAAGAATGTCCTTCGTTTCTGCCATGCCAGATGATTTCATTCGCCTTGTTGGTACAAGACAATAACGGAACTCTTCACAATAGTACTAAATGGACCGAGCACTCTCTTCATTTGAGTGCTTCAGCCTTATAATACCCACCAACTGCTACCCCCTCCTATGTTGCTGAACGGATAAAGCGATTTTCCAACAGTACCGATTTGATCATTGTGCGTTCAAACTGCTGAGTCACAACAGCCCTCCTTATTTCAATCCGCAGACACATGCATTCATCAATATCGGGGCAAATAACCCAACTAGCTAATATATCAGCAAAATAATCAACATTTTCGTTCTGTTTGTGGCTAAAAAACATAAACCGAGTTATGCTCATTTTTAAGAAATTAATTTAATACAACGAATGACGATAAATAGACAGTGACTACGCACTGGCCACAAGATCTATAACAAAAAGGAGAGATTCTTCCCCCCCTGCCTCCATCTAAACAACTTCGCATATTGGAGAAAACATGAACCGCATGCCACTACTCATTGTACTGATACTACTCATTGCCAGCCAATCCTTTGCCTTTGGTGAAAAAGTAAGACGACCGAAGGCGCGAGATTTTGGCAACGTTATCATCAATAACTACAGTGAAGAGCAGGAAGAGCTTGCCGTTGTTTTCCCTCATTGGCTCCATCGTGCCAAATATTCTTGCCGATTATGCCATGTTGATCTCGGCTTTGCCATGCAAGCGGGTGATACCGACATTACTGAGGCAGACAACAATGCCGGTTTGTTCTGCGGCGCGTGCCACAACAACTCCATCGCCTTTGGCCCTGTTATTGATAGCACCCTACACGGTAAAATCAATCAATGTGAGCGCTGTCATTCACAGGGTAGAGAAATCGTTTTCCAAAACAATTTTAGAGAGTTTCGAAAAACCATGCCGCGGGAGCGATTTGGTAATGGTATCGACTGGATGAGCGCTGAAGATCAAGGCAAAATCACCTTAATCGACTTTCTAGAAGGGGTTTCCTTTGAGCGTAAGGCGATGAAAAGACAAGCGGATTTCGAGCTCACTGGTTCAGTTACGCAGATGCCTAAAATCATTTTCAGCCATGAAAAGCACGCGAAGTGGAACGGTTGCGAGACCTGTCACCCTGAAATATTCCCAGTTAAAAAGGGGAGCCAGACCTACACTATGCAGCAAATCTTTGCTGGCCAGTACTGTGGAGCTTGCCACGATAAAGTTGCGTTTCCCAATATCGACTGTCAACGTTGCCATGTTGATAGTGTCTATTAAAAGGGTGACTTAAGTGACGAAATCCACACGGATACTTGCACTCTGGCTTCTAGTCACACTTTTCGCATCACCGTGTGCGGCATATTTCAATTTGCCGCCGTTGCCAGATTCGGACAAATACGGTGATGTGGTGATGGATCGCGTGTCTACAGCCAACGGTCAAAAAGCGGTGGTTTTTTCCCACTGGAGTCACCGCACGCGCTACACCTGCCGTGTCTGCCATTTTGAATTAAATTTCAGCTTTGTCGTGGGAGAAACTGGGGTAACCGAAGAAGATAATCGTGATGGTGAATTTTGTGGCGCATGTCATGACGGTAAAACCGCTTTTGGACACACTAAAAAAAATTGTGCAAAATGTCATACTGGCCCAGACGTAGATCGCAGTGATCAATTTATGCAGTTCGATGATATGCTATGGAAACTATCGCAAACAAAATTTGGCAACCACATCAATTGGGTTCAAGCGCAACAGCGTGGTCATATAACACCGAAGTACAGCATGTTTCGCCCCGAGGAGAAACCGCTTTCGTTTTCACGTCAGTTAATTCTCAAGGCCGAATGGAGTTGGGTATCTCCCGCCGTGTTCAATCATGCCACCCACACTCCGTGGTTAGATTGTGCGAATTGTCATCCGCATGTTTTCAATATTAAAAAGAAAACGACCAAACATTTTCGAATGGAATATATTTTAGAGAAGAAGTTTTGCGGGGTATGCCACTTTTCCGTTGCCCTTCCCATCGACGATTGCCGTGCTTGCCATCCTGATATGCGCGAACATTAAGGGAGTAGATCATGTCTGTTTCACACCAAACTAGTCTGAAAAAAATCATCATTCCCATGTTGATTGCACTACTATCAACGCCACTGCTAACGCTGGCGTCCCCTGCGGAAACGCCCCCTCTCAATATTCAAGTATTTCAATTAGCACAGCAATGTCTGAACGGTGAGAACCTGTCGCCAGAGCAGTTGCAAAACACAATCACCCGCATCGACACCCTAAACAGTACGATCAGTCAAAGTGATCATCCGCAAAAAAAATTATTCATTATTCGCTTAAAAAAAAGTCGCAATATGTGCCTTTACTTATCGCAATTACAGCAGAAAAAAGAGGAATAATTCAGCACACAACAAGATTTGCACTTTGCGATTGCAGGTCGAAAACTACCTTTATTTTCTGTTGCTTCAATTGACCCATCACCTGGGTGACTTTCGCTGCTAAGTCAGCACTACTCCCCTCCCAATTGGAACCATCACGGGTAACAAATTCTTCAATCATCCGATGCAAAGTTTCAACATTGAGTTGCTCATACGGAACATCGATCCATTGCAGTGATTCATCGGTTTCAGGTTCGTGATACATAGTTTATTCCCTTCATTTTTCATAAATTAACAACCACATCATGTCCATCAGTGAAAAATCGAATATTACCTTCGCTAAGAAAGATTAATTCCGAGACAAATCGCTGTCCATACGGTAAGGTAAAGAGTTCTTCTTTTTTTATCTTACATTTACTTGGAATTCGCGCAATGTCTGAATCGATCCAGCTTACCTATCCACTGAGTCGAACCCTGTGGCGACAATTTTTTACCGCCCACTATCAGAACGATAGTGGACTCAAGTGGTGTACGATACTTGGGGCGCTGTGTATTGCAACAAGCCTGATCGGCTTTGCGGGTCTCTACCCGTCATCATTGGTTGCCAACCTATTGTTTGCCACGGGATTATTTGGTTTATCGACCAAACAGTTGCTCATTTTCATTGCCGTGCATAAAGCGAGTTGCCACCCATTTTTTAATCACCAATTAACGGTCACCATCTCCGAACACGAAATTGCCGTTCGCAGTGGCCAAAAAGGATATAGCCAACCGTGGGACAATTTCAACGGTTATCGTCATTATGATCTCGGTTTTGCTCTTTATCACGACCGCCATGCATTCTTTTTTATTCCAACATCGGCGATGTCAACACAAGAGCAGCAAGATCTACAGCAGCGCCTCGATGCGACCGCTCTCCCGCTATTGAAAGCGGATCACTTTTCTTAAGGAAACACACTATGTCTTTTGACTCTCTTGGCCTGTGCCCCGAACTAATGAGTGCCATTACTACTCAAGGATACACCACCCCAACACCAATCCAAACTGAAGCGATTCCTGTCATTTTCGAGGGGTGCGATCTGTTGGCGGGTGCACAAACCGGTACGGGAAAAACAGCGGCATTTGCGTTGCCGATTGTGCAAATGCTAAGCCAACGAACACTGAAAAACAAACGCCGCTCACCGCGTGTTCTCGTGCTAGTACCGACCCGCGAACTCGCAGCTCAGGTGAGTGACCAAATGAAAAACTACGGCCGCCGTTTGTCACTACGCGCCACCATGATCTATGGCGGCGTCAATATACAAGCACAAATTGAACGATTAGATCGCGGTGTTGATATTGTCGTTGCCACTCCGGGACGACTTCTTGATCACGCCGAACGTGAAACCATTGATCTATCACGCATTGAGTTTTTAGTGCTAGATGAAGCGGATCGGATGCTGGACCTTGGTTTTATCGATGATATCAAAAAGATCAGCGAATACTTACCCGTGAAACGGCAAAACCTGTTGTTTTCAGCGACCTACTCGTACAACATCAAGAAGTTGGCCGACGAACTACTTAATCAACCTCGACGCATTGAGGTGGCACGACCAAATATTGCCGCTGACGCGGTCAAGCAAGCTATTTACCACATTGAACGCAGTCGTAAGCGCGAAATGCTGTCTCACCTCATTCGCAAAGGGGAGTGGAGCCAAGTACTGGTATTTACCCGCACCCGTTACGGTGCCGATAAGCTGACCGAAGAGCTGATGTACGATAGTATTAATGCCTCAGCCATCCACAGTAATAAAAGTCAATCGGTCCGCACCCGAACCCTTGCTGAGTTTAAAAATGGGGAGATACGCGTTCTTGTGGCAACCGATGTTGCGGCACGCGGTCTCGACATTCAGCACCTTCCCCATGTGGTCAACTTTGAGCTGCCACAGGTTGCCGAAGACTATGTTCACCGCATTGGTCGTACCGGTCGTGCTGGCGAAGAGGGCATTGCCTTGTCGCTGGTTTGCCCTGCCGAATTGCCTCGCTTAAAGGCGATTGAAGAGTTACTTGAATATTCTATCGATATTGAAACAGTTGCCGACTTCCCTGCCCTACCCGTAAATCGTGGCGGACGACTCAAGCCTAAAAAGAAGAAGAGTGGCCATAAACCAAGAAAAACCGCGGCAAAATCAAACAAACCGCAACCAAAACCAGCAAAACAAGTTAAAAAAGGCAAGGGAACTCAAAAGCCATCTAAACCACGGCGCGGCAAGCAAACATCGAATCATGGGATGTCCCAGCCAGCCACCCGTCGCGGCAGAAAGTTCTAGCTTGAACGAGCTGAGCTTATTTACCGACGGTAGCGTAGATCCGCTCTCCAAAGTTGGCTATGGAGCTTATCTGGTCGCAACAAATCCCCTCCCGCCCCGTGATCAACTCGCGGGGAGGGAGGTAAGTAAACGATTTACCCACACCTCTTCAACACGGCTGGAGCTGCAAACACTGCTGTGGGCGATCAATGAACTAAGGGCCTCGGGGCAACTACACCCTCAGCACGATCATCTCACCATCTATAGCGACTGCCAAACCATCATCAACTTGCCGGCTCGCCGACAACGCTTAGAACAAAACAACTACTGTTCCAAGAAAAAGATCCCACTTAAAAACGGCGACCTGTACCAACAACTTTTTCACCAATTCGATTCTCTCAACCTTAATCTCATTAAAGTTCGAGGTCACCAATCTAACAAAAACAAACAACACCTCGATCAGATTTTCACCCTGGTTGACCGCCATGCACGGCAAACCTTACGCGACAACACCTAAAAAACAATTCAAGCCTTACTCCAATGGTATTCCAAACACTTGATGCAGCAACTCTAGCATTATTCCATGTCACCTCAAATGTGGCTTACGGACAACAGCCGCCACGACCTGTGCCAACCCAACATGCTCGACAAAGGGAATATACACGCAATGTTCGTAATCGGGTATTTCAGATTCGCTCCAAAACATTCACTTTTATTAATAATAAAATGACATATTAATACTCTATGGCATAATTAAAAAAGATAGCTCGTTGTCTCTTTATATTGGTCTTTTTTTGAAAGTATCAAGGTAAAACCATGACACACTTTCGCGGAGCACTTATAACGTGCTTACTCCTGATACTCTGTTGTGGGTGCCACGGTAATATTGGGTTTATTTTCAGCTCAAGCGCCGAACGAAATGTTCCTGATGGGCTGAGTAATACACTCAAGTATGAAGACGTTTGGTTTTCAACCAACGACGGGTTGCGCCTGCATGCTTGGTACATTAAGGGAGCCGCGGAACAACCAATGGTTCTCTTTTTTCATGGTAATGCAGCGAACATCACCCACCGCTGGCCTAACTTGTTGGACTTACGTCAGCAAGGCTATTCAGTGTTCATCTTCGACTACCGAGGCTTTGGACAAAGCGAGGGCCGCGCCAATGGAGAACATGATCTTCATGTAGACTCTCTAGCTGCTTTGCAGTATATAAATCAGCGCGGCTGGCAACCTCATCAAATCATCTATTATGGTCGATCTCTGGGGGCAGCAGTGGCATTACATCTGGCGTTGGAAGTACCACCAGCTGCCTTGGTCCTTGAAGCGCCATTCACCACGCTAAGGGAAGAAGCTCGCTTTCATTCGCCCATATTATACCAATTATTCCATTGGTGGTTAGCCGATGAGTTCAATAATCTAAAACGCATCCCTCTGATCAACACTTCATTACTACTGATCCATGGTGATGCTGACACCGTCGTACCATTCTCCATGTCACAGCGTCTTTTCCGTCTGGCTCCCGAGCCAAAAGGTTTTTTAGCCGTACCAGATGCTGGGCACAGTAACTGCTACGAGATCGGCGCCCCACTCTACCAACAGACGTGGCAGAAATTCACCACAGAAGCATTACTGAAAAAATCGTAAAGCATTGTTGTTCTTTGTGTTTATAGGTAAATAGATACTATTAGCAGCCCCCCCCTTGCAGATCGAGAAACATCTGCCAAAATCATATAAGAAGCCCTGATATGATTTTATATTCTTGGTTCTTCTACGATTACAGGCGCTACGTGATAAAGGTTGTAGTGCTGTTTTTTTTTGGACCTTACGCGAACCGTATTTTATTTGTACGGTGCATCGATCAGAAAGGGGTTTCGATCATGAAAAACATTATACTCTGGCCAATAGTGCTTCTATTCCTTTCGGCGTGCAGTGGAAGCCTGCCTGTACAACCCGTAGAAAATTTTGAATTGAATCGATACTTGGGCAAGTGGTACGAAGTTGCCCGCCTCGATCACTTTTTCGAAAGAGGCCTTGAGCAAGTCACAGCGGAATATTCTTTACGCAAAGACGGCGGCGTTCGCGTTTTAAATAGAGGATATTCTACGCAAAAGGGAACATGGAGCGAAGCGGAAGGGAAAGCGTATTTGGATGCTTCACCAAAAACGGGATTGCTCAAAGTATCTTTTTTCGGCCCACTGTACAGTGCCTACATTATTTTTCGCCTTGATCCAGATTATCAATATGCCTATGTTGCTGGCCCCGATCTGGACTACCTCTGGCTTCTTTCTCGAACACCTTCTGTGCCCAAAAGTGTCTATGAAGAATTTGTTGCCACAGCGACAGAGCAAGGGTTTGATGTGAGTAAACTCATCCGAGTTCAACACCCGTAAGCCCCTATCTTTAAAGGTGTTCAACAAATTATACAGAAGAGGTATTGCCATGAACGATAAAATACGATTAGGGGTTAGCTCATGTCTGCTGGGCCAGAAAGTTCGCTTTGATGGTGGACATAAGCAAGACCGCTATCTGCTCGACATCTTGGGGCAATATGTTGAATTTGTCCCAGTTTGTCCTGAAGTGGAAGTTGGCCTGTCGATCCCCCGTCCTGCGTTGCGTCAAGTTGATGATGGTCACGGAGGGGTACGCCTCGTTTTCTCGAAAACAGGCGAAGACATTACCGATCAAATGCAGCAATGGGCTAAAAAGCGGGTTCGAGAGCTTGAAAGTGACCAACTTGATGGGTTTGTTTTTAAATCCAACTCGCCCAGTAGTGGAATGGAGAGGGTGAAAGTGTACACCGTGAGTGGAATGCCACATAAAAACGGAGTTGGACTTTTCGCGCGTGCATTTATGGACCATTTCCCCCTGGTACCAGTTGAAGAAGAGGGCCGACTTCACGACCCACGCCTACGCGAAAACTTTATCTGCCGTATTTTCACCCTGCAACGATTTCGAAAAACTCTTGAGCTTGGAAGATATGGTGACTTTGTTGAGTTTCATAGCCAACACAAGTTGCTGATTTTATCCCACAGTGAGAAAATTTCTCGCGAGATGGGCCGCTTAGTCGCGCAGGGAAACTCTTTGCCAATTTCTGAATTTACTCAGCGCTATAAAACACTCCTACTCAGTGCGTTACAACTCAAAACCACGCCACGTAAACATACCAATGTGCTGCATCACATACTCGGATACTTTAAGAAGCAACTTACCGCGGATGAAAAACAAGAGGCCATGGATATCATCCAAAATTTCAAGGACGATTTATTGCCACTCATCGTGCCAATAACCCTGATGAACCACTATGTTCGCAAATATGATCAGCCTTATCTGAAAACGCAGATCTATTTGCACCCCCATCCAAAAGAATTGAAGTTGTTGAATCATGTCTGAGTTTATTCGTGTCATCAACCGACCCACT
The DNA here is from genome assembly GCF_055389415.1 of Desulfuromonas svalbardensis. Classification (NCBI taxonomy): domain Bacteria; kingdom Pseudomonadati; phylum Thermodesulfobacteriota; class Desulfuromonadia; order Desulfuromonadales; family Desulfuromonadaceae; genus Desulfuromonas; species Desulfuromonas svalbardensis. The sequence continues at coordinate 243,375 of NZ_AP042416.1, forward strand.
CGTCTACAGAGCTCAGGAACAAAACAACAACCGTCCAAAGAAAAATGCCCCTCTTAAAACGGCAACAGGTACCCACAAATTTTTGACAATTTAATTTTCCAACCACTGAGCTCATTAAGGCACAGAGTCGCTAATTTTCCAAATTCCAGCAACACATCAATTAAGTATTTACTCTAGGTTATCGCTGTGCGCGGCAAATATTACGCAACAATTCGGCGAAAAAACACCCCAACTTGAAGTGCAAACCACGAAGAACATCAACCTATCCTTAGGTTTTTACAGCTATTTATATTATTTTTTGCTAGAATTGATCCGGATCAAATATGGCTCAATTGTATCCTGTTATTGTATCTCTTTTATTGTGGGAAAACGACTTTGATTCGTTGCATAAAAGGCAACAAATTAAAGGATAGCCCGTAACCAAATGTAACAAGGAGGAATGAACGATGAGAAGTTTTATTTACGGCGCACTCTCATGCGCTCTACTGTGCTGGCTGATGGCGGGTAGTGCCCTAGCGGCTGACCTGTGTGTCGAATGCCACACCAAAGTATCCCCAGGCCAAGTTCAAGATTGGCAATCAAGTAAGCACGCAGGCCAAGATGTTACCTGCTCAACCTGCCACGGTGAAGCGCATCAAACCGCTGACGATGTACAAAACGCCCAACTCCCTGACGAGGGCCTTTGTGCGGAATGCCACGAAGAGCAGTTCACTTCGTTTTCGCATGGTAAGCACAATTTCGGTTGGACTGCTCTCAATGCAATCCCAGGCACCCACTATGCTCCCGATGAGTTAATCGAAGGTGGTCGTGGTTGCGGTGGTTGCCATAACATGGGCATTAAGACTGAGGCTCAAAAAGCGGAGCAACTTGCTAAGGGCTACCATTACCAAACAAACTCGTGTGATGAGTGCCACACGCGCCACTCTTTTTCACGTAAAGAAGCCAACAATCCTAAGGCTTGCCAACAATGCCACATGGGCTACGATCACCCACAATGGGAGATGTGGTCGAGCTCTAAGCACGGCACACGCTACTTTGCTCAAAAAGCAGGTGATTTGCCAGAAGGTGCTGTTGCGCCAACCTGTCAAACTTGTCACCTTCCTGACGGTACTCACGAAAACCACACCGCATGGGGCTTCCTCGGTGTTCGTCTACCATTACCTGAAGATCCACAAGCCGCTGCGGACCGGGTAACCATCCTTAAAGCTCTCGGTGTTCTCAACCCAGAGACGAGTGAGCCGACTGCAATACTGGATGCGGTTAAATCCGTAGATATGGTTCGCCTTGATCAAGTGTCATGGCAAAAAGAGCGTGATAAAATGCTGGCAACGTGTAGCAAGTGTCACGCTCCGTCATACGCTAAAGAGCAGTTGGACATGGGTGATGCGATCCTGACAAAGGCTGACCGTCTCATGGCTGAAGCGATTGAAACCGTTGCCGCATTGTACAAAGAAGGCATCATCACTAAGCCTGAAGGCTACCCTTACAACTACCCATTTATTCTCGCTATGATGCATACCAATGGCGCGAACTGGGATGAGAACTTTGACGGCTATTCAGCGATCGATCAAATCCTGTTCCAAATGTACTTCAAGCATCGGATGCGGGCCTATCAAGCATTCTTCCACGTCAATCCAGATTACGCTTACTGGTATGGCTGGAGCATGATGGTTCAAGACCTTGGTGAGATTAAGCACATGGCGAAAGCAATGCGCGCTGATCATCAAAAATAAAGTACCGTTCCAATTCTGAGAAACAACAAAGAGCCGCTACGTGATAAACGTAGCGGCTCTTTTCTTAAGTAGAAATTTATTCAATTTAGCGGTTAACAGCCTAAACTTTATTTTTGACAAAATAAAGCCCTTCAAACTCAGCAACAAGGGCCCGCAATTTTACGACATGTGCGAGATCAACGGTTTGCTTACACTTCATTGCCGACACAAGCATGCCGTGTAACGCCTTCAATTTTTCATCGTAATGATCCGCTCCTGCCTTGATCCGCTGGGTCATAAAGTACTGAGTAACAATCTCCTGCAACAGGGTTGCGTGCTTCTCTTTATTCATAATCCATCGTACCAACTGGTTCGAATGGCCATGACCAGCCTTTTCAATTTCCATAATTTGATTCATCGATTTTTCAATTGTTGTAGCATGCTCTAACAACATATCAATCCGAGCCTGATCATCGTAAATACCGCACGGAACCTCGCAATGCGCCAGTGCAGCCGTAGCAAAGAGTACCGTCATAAAACCTACCAACACCAAATTAATACCATTTTTTTTCATTCTCTTCTCCTTAATTCAGTCATTTCAAGTTCAGAATGACAATGCAGTTTCGCATTGTTTCAACATAAAGTTGCCACCACACTCCTATAATTAATAACAGAAAAAACTAATCTAGCAAACTCAGCAGCAAACAAAAAGCCCCTGTATTGCTTAGCAATACAGGGGCTTTTATCGTTTATTTAGTAACAGCGTCGCTTAGAGTTGCAAATCAACCTCACCGGCGCACATCTGTTCCCGTAGAGCGTTAACAGCCGCACTTTGTAGATACTCGTCAAAACCCATCACCCGATCAATCACCCCACCCGGTGTCAACTCAATAACACGGTTAGCGATTGTCGAAACAAACTTCTGGTCATGAGAGGTGAACAAAAGCGCTTCTGAAAACTGAATCAGGCTATTGTTCAAGGCGGTGATAGATTCAAGATCAAGGTGGTTAGTCGGCTCTTCGAACAGCAGCACGTTGGCGCTAGTCAGCATCATACGCGACAACATGCAACGAACTTTCTCGCCACCGCTGAGTACGCTGGTCATTTTTGTCGCTTCATCGCCAGAGAACAACATGCGGCCAAGGAAACCGCGAGCAAAACTCTCCCCTTCATGGGGCGGATATTGACATAACCATTGAATTAGATTGAGATCTTTTTCGAAATATTTGCTATTTTCCTTAGGGAAATAGGCACTGGTGATGGTGATCCCCCAACGAATATTACCGCTGTCAGCCTCCATCTCCCCAGCTAAAATCTGCATCAATACGGACTTGGCTTGACTGTTGCCACCAACAAAAACAATTTTATCGCCATTATTAACGATAAAACTGACATTATCGAGCACCTTAATGCCAGCAATGGTTTTGTTTAAGCCTTCAACTTCGAGAATAATATCACCGCAGGCACGCTCAGGTTTGAACACAATAAATGGGTACTTACGTGAGGAGACGGGTAGCTCTTCGATATCAAGTTTATCGAGCATTTTTTTACGCGATGTCGCCTGTTTCGCTTTCGACGCATTAGAACTAAAGCGGGCGATGAAATCCTTCAACTCAGTGGCTTTATCTGTCGCTTTTTTGTTGGCATCCTGCTTTTGCTTCAAAACCAACTGACTGGCTTCGTACCAGAAATCGTAGTTACCAACATAAGTACGAATAGTACCGAAATCGATATCAGAAATATGGGTACAGGCCTGATTAAGAAAATGGCGGTCGTGCGAAACAACCAGCACGGTATTTTGAAAACGACCGAGAAACTCTTCGAGCCATTGGATCGATTTGAGGTCAAGGTGGTTAGTTGGCTCATCGAGCAATAATATATCCGGGTTACCGAACAACGCTTGAGCGAGAAGAACACGAACTTTTTCGCCGCCCTCAAGGTCTTTCATCTTCTTCTGACGCAGCTCTTCGCCGATACCTAAACCATTGAGCAGCACCGCCGCTTCTGATTCAACTTCGTATCCGTTCATCTCAGCAAATTCAGCTTCCAAATCACCAGAACGTACACCATCCGCTTCAGTAAATTCAGACTTAGCATAAATCGCATCACGCTCAGCCATCACTTTATATAAACGCTCATGACCCATGATCACCGTGTTAAAAACCGTCTCGTCATCAAAAGCAAATTGATCCTGACGTAACACCGCCATGCGTAACCCTTTACCGATGCTTACATCACCTTTATCGGGATCAATATCGCCAGCAAGAATTTTAAGAAAGGTCGATTTACCCGCACCATTTGCGCCGATAAGGCCATAGCAATTGCCGGGGGTAAATTTGATGTTAACGTTTTTAAAAATGGTTCGTTTGCCGTAGGCAAGACAAATATTATTGGTGCTGATCATGACTGGATTTTCCTTTTAACTTTTTATAAGCTGAAACAACGAACTGCGAATCATAACAAAAAACCACAGAGCTTCCCCCGTGGCTGTTACGCTGCGAATCTATACCACTTCTGCAAAGGACAAACAACGCTTTTTCGCAACCTTAGATGGTTAAAACAAAAAAAGCCCCGGTCAGTTTCGCCGGGGCTTTTCATTTATGGATCCAACCAAAATTTTCTGGTCAGCATTCCCCTACGGGAATTATTTTTTTTGTACGTGTTTCGTGTTGCTCAGTTATCTTCACTTACGCACGCGACCAGGCGGCTCGGAGACTATCATATCATCTACCTCCTATTGGCATTCATGGATAACCTAAATTAAGTGTGTTCCCCAATCTTGCGTCTTGCGTCTTGCGTCTTGCGTCTTGCGTCTTGCGTCTTGCGTCTTGCGTCTTGCGTCTTGCGTCTTGCGTCTTGCGTCTTGCGTCTTGCGTCTTGCGTCTTGCGTCTTGCGTCTTGCGTCTTGCGTCTTGCGTCTTGCGTCTTGCGTCTTGCGTCTTGCGTCTTGCGTCTTGCGTCTTGCGTCTTGCGTCTTGCGTCTTGCGTCTTGCGTCTTGCGTCTTGCGTCTTGCGTCTTGCGTCTTGCGTCTTGCGTCTTGCGTCTTGCGTCTTGCGTCTTGCGTCTTGCGTCTTGCGTCTTGCGTCTTGCGTCTTGCGTCTTGCGTCTTGCGTCTTGCTTCTTGCTTCTTGCTTCTTGCTTCTTGCTTCTTGCTTCTTGCTTCTTGCTTCTTGCTTCTTGCTTCTTGCTTCTTGCTTCTTGCTTCTTGCTTCTTGCTTCTTGCTTCTTGCTTCTTGCTTCTTGGAACTATTGGGGCAACGTGATAAATCCACCCAATCTAGATCACCCGTTGGCTTACCTAGATAATAACATCTGATTCCAACTTGTCAAGAGTGCTAACCTTCTAGCCACTGTGTCATCTTCTGACACTCTGCCGACCAGTTACCACCGAGGCGCACAGTGAGGAAGGCGACAAGAAGACTATCGAACAATTGCAGTCCTTCGTCCATTACATGCATCCGCTCGTAAAAGATCGACTGTTGCTCATCTTCCACTTCAGCGCCTTTTTCAATGCGTACCGTTGGACATTTAAATGAACCGAATTGGAACATCTCCCCTTTGAGGGTTAAGCGCCATTGGTGCTCTAATTTTTCAAAATGGATGGTGGCTTCACAGATCTCTTTACCCTGACGCAATGCCGCACACACTTCAATAAAGTTATCTTGCGGGCCAACAACGGTTACTTTTTGCGCGCCCTCGTTGCCGTTACCTGCTAACAGCAAGCGATCATCGAGAAAGGCTGTAAACCCTTCACTTTGGCTAGCAGGGCCATCGCAACGCACACCATAATCACAACCACCGTTAGTGGTGCGATACATCAGCCACATCATTAACTCACTACCGAGCCACTGATTATCCTGAATTTGCTCCATCACGGTAGCTTCGGTCGAATGGGCCTCCTCGTTGAGTACTTCGCGTAACGATTCAGGAACCACTTTACGCGCGCGCGCGAGAGGATACACACTGACAAGTCGAAGACCGGGGAAAGTCTTTTGAAATAGATCAGTTAAGTCATCGATAGTTCGAGTGCTTAGGTTGGCAAAAGTGAGCCGATGTGTGCGAATATTCCACAACACATCATACAAGGTGGGGCTGGGCAATACGCGCACCAACAGACGGCTACGCACCAACTCTTTTAGCTCCTCATTTTTATCTTTCGGTACCCGATTATACGTAGGGTTCTCTTCGAGAAAACGGCGCTGTTCACGCTGAAGCTCCCCTTTAACTAGTGCCGCAGGGAGGCGACGTTGATCACGACGTAAGGTGAAGGTTACATAGTCATCACGCAACCAACTGGTGGGGTCGATAAATTCACTGTTTTGAAAGTCATCCAACTCCACCCAACCAAGGGCTAGCTCTTCGGCTGAGTTGTCAATCGATTGAAAGGCAAATTTCGGTAGATTTTCTCCCACCCATGTTGTGAGGTCGCCTTGAGGGAAATCGCCAACAACATCAAACTGACTAATACTTACGGTATTGGATAATAATCCCATCTATAATCTCCTAAATCGTTACGAATAATTGAATGGTTTGCTGACCAAAATAGGCCGAGCTGAAGATACCTTTGTTGCCCGTAATTGACAAAGAGAAAATCGTTAAAAACAACCGTTGTTATTAAGGAACTTGCATCATGCTGAATTCAGAGCATAATATAGTGAGTTGCTAACGATTTTTTGTTACGTAAAGGAGAAATATCATGGCCCATCGAATTGATAAAGAGGATTGCATTAGTTGTGGTGCATGTGAGCCAGTATGCCCTGTTGACTGTATTTCGGTCGAAGAGGACGACAAACGCTTAATCGACGAGGATGTGTGTATCGACTGTGGAGCCTGCGCTGAGGTATGCCCTGTATCGTGTATTGCTCAGGTTGATGAGTAACGGTATCCGTTACTGAATGACAGCCAAGGAGAAACCTTTTATGAAATGGATTAACAGCCATATTACGTTAACGAGCAGAACAATTGTCGCACTGCTAACTCTGATGGTTTTACTGATATTCGCCCATAATTCGTTCGCCAAAATTGAGCGCGTCACCGCAGAGGCCAGCGAGATCAAGCAGATTCTCATGATGCCCGTGATCACTGCTGAAGGTGGGGCTCGCCAAATAAAAGAGTTGAACGAAACCCTCGACTGCGAATTGAGAGGTCTGTGCTTGCTGAATCAAGACCGTCTTACTCACGCTGAAGAGGTACTGACGCAACAGTTGATGCAAGGGCTAGTAGAGCACTACGAGGACAAAGTTCTGCCGCAACCGCCCGTGACAACGCACTACTTGTCCATGATCAAGGGTAATGACGAGACACCGCGTGATATTGCCGTGCGCTTAGGCCATGAACTTGATGCGGATCATGTGATGGTGGGCCTCAACTGGCGCTTTAAACAACGTGAAGGTGGTGCGCTGACCGCAGATAGTCCCGCATCGGTAGCGTTCAGTGTATTTTTGGTCAATGTCGCCAGTAAAGAACTGGTTTGGGCGGGTCATTTTGACAAGACGCAACAGGCCTTGAGCGATAACCTCTTCAACGCTAGCCTGTTTTTTAAGACTGGGATTAAATGGCTGACCGCCGAGGAACTTGCTGAGTTTGGCGTTGGTAAAGCCCTCAAAGGTGTTCCACAGTCTTCGCTTTAAACTGCTTGATTCACACCTGAATCAGTCAAGGGCAATGGAGACTGGCCGCCAGCAACAAAATTTCAACCAATAAAAAACGGCCCTATTCTCTTAGAGAGTAGGGCCGTTTTTGTTATTCAGTGATCATATTGATTGATTAACGACGCATCCGTTGAATGAGTGCTAAGTCGGCCAACACTAATGCCGCCATCGTCTCAACAATGGGCACCGCACGCGCCACCACACAAGGATCATGACGACCTTTAGCGGCTAACGTCACATCGCTGCCATCGTAATCAACAGTTTGCTGTTCTTGACCAATCGTTGCCGGCGGCTTAAAGGCAACACGGAAATAAACAGGTTCACCGTTGGAGATCCCCCCTTGGACACCACCACTAAGATTGGTGACGGTTCCGAGGCCTCCCGGCTTCATCACATAGGGATCGTTGTGCTGTGACCCTCGTTGACGTGAACCAGCAAAACCCGAACCGATCTCAAACCCTTTCGATGCCGGCAGCGATAACATGGCGTGAGCCATCAACGCTTCAAGACGATCAAAAGCAGGTTCGCCCCACCCAGCAGGGACGTTACGACAGACACAACTTAACACCCCACCAACAGAATCCTTGGCTTTACGCGCCGACATAATCTCGGCAGTCATCAATTCCGCTGCGGCAGCATCAGGGCAACGAACATCATTGCCATCGACCAAAGCACGACTGATGGTTTCCATGTCAATGGGAGCGGCATCAACCGCACCAACGGAACTCACCCACGAAACAATCTCAATGCCATACTCTTCGAGCAAAAACTTTTCGGCGATGGCTCCTGCTGCAACTCGGCCAATGGTTTCACGCGCACTGGAGCGACCACCACCACTCGAAGCGTGGGTGCCGTATTTCGCCCGATAGGTATAATCAGCATGGGAGGGGCGTGGAATGGTACTCATCGCACCGTAATCACCAGGTCGTTGATCTTTATTTTTAACCAGCAGACCAATGGGAGAACCGAGGGTTTTATCAAACTCGACCCCCGACAGAATCTCAACCTGATCGGCTTCATTACGGTCGGTACCCAACTTATTTTGGCCAGGGCGACGACGGTCGAGCTGAACTTGAATATCTTTAGCGGTGAGTGACATGCGTGGTGGAACACCATCAACAATCGCGCCGACGCCAGAACAATGTGACTCCCCAAATGTTGAGACTTTAAACAATCTACCAAACGAACTCGACATATTCTATTCTCCCAGAAAAGCTAAACTGGATATTGATACCAATTTCCTGCTATAAATTTAAAGAAATCGGAAAATAAAGCGTAATAAAATTAATCCAGCATACTAACAGAGAGACGGTGGACATGCTACCTTTAGATACCCTCTTGGCCTTTGCCACAGCATCGCTTTTACTAGCACTCGCTCCCGGACCTGACAACATCTTTGTCCTCACCCAGTCGGCCCTGCATGGTAAATGTGCAGGGATGATGGTCACCCTTGGCTTATGTACTGGATTGATTGCTCATACCCTTGCGGTGGCACTCGGAGTCGCGATACTGTTTCAAACATCGGCTCTGGCATTCGTAATATTAAAATTGGTGGGGGCAGCCTACCTCATCTTTTTAGCGTGGCAGGCCTTTCGCGCTGGGTCACTGACCATCGCCAGTAAGTCGAATGGAAAACAGCAAGCGATCTCGCTGGCAAAGCTTTATCGCCGTGGGATCATCATGAACATCACCAATCCCAAGGTGTCGATTTTTTTCTTAGCTTTTTTGCCCCAATTTACCAACCCCAAACACGGCGCAGTTGCTGGGCAAATGGTGGCACTCGGCGCAATCTTTATGGTAATTGCTCTGATCGTTTTTTTTATCATCGCTGTCTTAGCCAGTAAACTTGGTGGCTGGCTTAACCGTTCGCAACGGGTTCAACGGACAATGAACCACATGGCTGCGGGGGTATTCTTGGCTCTGGCTATCAAGTTGGCGATCACTGACCGTTAGCTTCAATCATCTGTTGAGAAAAAACGAGAAAAAACCCAACGGGGAAAAAGAGCAAAAACACCAACCCAAGTCCGTGATAGACATCCCACGCTACCCACAACGGACACAGACTATACAGCCCGAGTAGGCCATTCGTCAGTGGTGGACATTGATAGCGATAACTGCTGAAACGCTGCTTGAATGCAGTGGCAACTTGGTCACCCAGTTTGGGCGTACGAACAAACTCACCGCCACGTTGATACATGCCTTGAATAGCCGCCCTAGCTAAGGTTGGAGCAAGGCCCAACGTCAACAACGGCAACAATGGTAACCACGGCAACAGCTCACGCGTATTACGCTGCCATGCATAGCTGAAGAAGTAGAACAAGATCGCACCGCTGGCAAAGAAGAATAGGACAATATCCACCATCCACAACGTGTAACCCTGTTGCAACCGCCACAGCACCGATGGCAACACAGTCAGTGCAGCCAATGCGCCAAAAATCCACCCCAGATTCGCTAAAAGATGAGCGAGAGCTTCGAACTTCACCGCAACTGGCAACGATGATTTAAGCACCTTGGGGATGATCTTACGTGCCGTTTGAATTGAACCTTTTGACCAGCGTTGCTGTTGGGTACGAAAGGCGGCCAATGATTCTGGCAACTCTGATGGCACTTCAATGTCATCGACATAAACAAATTGCCAGCCTTTTAATTGCGCTCGATAACTCAAATCGAGATCTTCAGTCACGGTATCCGCTTGCCAACCACCCGCATCAATAATGGCACTGCTCCGCCACACCCCTGCGGTGCCGTTAAAGTTAAAAAACATGCCACGGTGGCAACGAACCTGATGTTCAATACCAAAGTGCGGCCCAAGAAGTAGCGCCTGAATACGGGTTAACCACGAGTTGCCGCTATTCAGGAATCCCCACCGAGCCTGAACAACAGCAATCTTTTCTGTCGAAAAGTGCGGAATCATCCGCTGTAGGAAGTTAGCTTGCGGGATAAAGTCGGCATCAAATACGGCAATAAACTCGCCGCGACAACTCGCCATCCCCTCCGCCATAGCTCCTGCTTTATAACCCTGACGATCCTGACGGTGAACCACCTCCATAGCGGTTCCCTGTTGACGCCAAAATGCCGCACGTTGTTCAACAATAGCGAAGGTATCATCAGTGGAATCATCGAGGACTTGAATCTGTAATCGGTCTGCAGGCCAATCAAGCGCAGCCACAGCATCAAGTAGTCGCGCAGCAACAAATCGCTCATTGTATAGCGGCAACTGAACGGTTACGTAAGGACAATGATCAAGCGGCAACGGTGCGCTATCAGCACCCTTTTTAGCCAACAACACATTGCGCCAGCAAAAAAGCATCCACAGACGATGCACGCCGTAGCACGCTAATCCTAGCAAACTTATAAAATGTATCACCGTGCCACTAATCAATAAAATAGTTATTATGGTTGTCATCATGGCGAGCTTATACCATGTAAATCCTGCGAACTCTACGCTGACCCTCTCGTATCGTAATTTTCTATACTGACCACCTTAAAGATCAATTTTATCTATTGGTATTCGCAAATTGGCTCATGCTACATTCTCGCCGCACAACGAAATCATTCTATTTTATCTATCATTAATTTTATTCTAGGGGAGACCTGCCATGATCTACCGCACATCACACTTGGTGTTATGTACCAGCTTACTACTGATTCTTATGAGTACCTCGGTTTGGGCGGGGGCATGGACCATGCCTCAAGGAAAACTCTACACCCGTTTAGCGTATAGTGAATATGATTCACAACGCTTTTTCAATGAGAACGGCACCACCCACGCTTACGCACCCAACGATGAATTTAAAAACAAACGTCGTGATTTCGATTACGATGAGCAAACATGGTCATTTTATGCAGAATACGGCATCCTTGACGCTCTCACCCTCATCGGCAGTGTTGACTACAAAGAGACCGAGTGGACCTATCAGAGTAATGGCAGAAAATTGGTCGATGGGGTCATGACAACATTTGATTCAGGCATTGACAGAACCGCGAAATCATCAGGGTTGGCTGACATCAATATTGGCCTACGTTACCGCTTACTCAAAACCGATTCAGGCGCACTATCTCTGCAAGGTCTATATAAAACAGGGGAAGCCTATGATGAGGAAGACCAAGATTTTACCACCGATATTCAACGTGGCGATGGTCAGGAAGATTTCGAACTAAAATTACAATATGGTCAATCTCTCTATCCATTGGTCCCCGGCTACATGAATGTAGAAGCAGGTTACCGCTGGCGTTCACAAGGGTATTCTGACGAGTTTCGCTATCTTGTCGAAGCGGGCATTGATATCACCAAAGCCCTCTACCTGCGCAGCAAACTTGATGGCACAGCTAACCTTGGCAATGGCGACAGCGGTCCAGACGGTAAACTAACAGAGATCGATTCAAACCCTTACGAAATTGATTTAGGTAAACTAGAGATCACCTGCGGTTACAAAATCACCTCAACCTTTTGCCTCGAAGCCAGCTACTTTAAGGAGCTATACGGTGCCAGCACCACTCAAGGCGAAACATGGTCTCTTGCTATAGCTACGACCCTATTTTAAACGTCGTGGCGTGACAGCGTTGCGCTTAACTGTTCCACCTCAGCACCACATCATGTTGGATGGCGCATCTCATAATAGTTGAGTTGCGCCATCAAGCGTTAGGATCACCATGAACAACGAAACACTCAATATTTGCCTCATAATTCCTGCGTATAACGAGGCGGAATCTCTACCAACAGTGTTAGCAACAATTCCAGACTGTATCACTTCGGTTATTGTTGTCGATAATGGCTCTACTGATGGCACAGGGAAACTGGCAGAGAAGCTCGGAGCACGTGTTGTTCGTGAGCCCCAACGCGGCTATGGTCAGGCGTGTCTGGCGGGTATCGCGGAATTACAAAACAACCCACCTGATCTGGTGGCTTTTGCCGATGCCGATGGCAGTGACAACCATCCTGAGCTGGAAAAATTGATCATCACCTTGCAACACGACAATCTCGATCTGGTATTGGCACAACGAATCCCAAAAACTCGCGCCGCCCTCAGCCCCCAACAACGCTTTGGCAATCGATTGGCCACCAGCTTAGTCCGTTTGATTTGGCGTAACAATTTTCGCGACCTCGGCCCCATGCGGGTGATTCGTTGGCAAGCATTGATGGCCCTAAAAATGGCCGACACAAATTTTGGCTGGACCGTTGAGATGCAGGTGAAAGCAGCACAGCAACGATTACGCTGGAAAGAGATCCCAGTCACCTATCTACCACGCTATGCAGGGCAATCGAAAATCAGCCGAACATTTTCTGGGGTGATTCAAGCGGGAACAAAAATTTTATGGATTGTAGCAAGGGAAGCGTGGCGCGATCGTTACAATGTGCTGTCGTTAAGGACTCAACGCCGCCGTTTTTTACGATACAAAAAAGCTGCTGCGGTTAACAATAGGGCGAATACAGGTGCCAACCAGATGTAAAAACTGATGATGGAACTTTCCTGCCATACACCGCTAAAATGCTCGACGGCCACCACTTGATAACTGAGCAATACCGACCAACTCAAGGTCAGGGCAGGTGCTGATGGCGCTAGAACGATGAACGCAACAAGATAGAGCGCGTACCAAGGGTGCAGGGTTGGCGTCAACAGCAGAAATACCATCAAAAAGCGGCCGCAGGCTTTCACCAACCGATCGAATGTCACTTCGGTTTGGCGCAGGTTCCACCATTGACTGATAACAATACAACCAAACAGGGTAACCAATATCAGCCGCGCATGTTGCCCTGAACCAAACAACGTGCGTAACAAGCGAAAACTAAAACTAGAAAACTCCCAATGATTCACGTAGGTCTGTAGCGTTACGAGGGCATGGCTCAACTGCGGCAAAAAAGGGACAATGTAGGCCACACAGCAAACGATGAATGCCACGAAGAAGCGTCGTTTTTGATTACGAGGCAGCAAAAGATAAAAAAATGGCACAAACACAATAGGAAACAGCTTAATCATTACTGCGGTGGCTAAGCATATCCCGCTGACAAGCCCAGCTAGGCGTTGCCAGCGCGCGCCCTGCCATGTGACAGCCCACAGGCTTAACAAGACAAAAAACAGTGCCGCAATATCGATATGCGCCGACGCGGCTCCCTCAATCAGCACCAATGGATGCCAAGCATACAGGGTGAGCCACCAATAACTGCGCTGCTGGCGTTTAAGTAACAGCGCCAGCATAACGCATGACCCCGTATCGAGGATGACGCACACTAGCTTAAAGCCCAAGATTGTCCCACCACTGGCAGCAAACAATAATTGCGCAGCAGGGGGATAGATGGTGACCAAATAGGGATGATTAATAAACGGATGGACAGCTTGTTCGGCAGCACTGATGGGGATCATCACTTCAGGAGCTGCAGCATAAGGGCTTGCCCCCTGCAACAGTTGCAAGCCATCCCATAGATATCGAAACAGATCATCAGACAATTCGGGCGCTCGTTGCATCAACAGCAATCGAAAGACCACCGCGAGGAGCATTACGCCAGCCAGCAGCCCTCGTGAAGAAGCTGGCCATTGCAAACAACACAACGCGGAAACGCTACAAATAACTACGGCACTAGCACCAACCAACTCAGGCAAAAACAAGCGCAGATCAGAGCATTGACTTAAAAATAGGTAGGAACAGCACACCATGACCACACAACATAATACGGCGATAAATCGCCACAATGGCGTTAACCCACGATCTTTTATTTTACTCGTATTGATGATGGTACTCATGTTTGACCACTCCAGTTGGGCGTTGCAACTTCAACGTCTTGATATTCAAAGCGGCTCTGAGAAAATTGAGAATATGATTCTACTCGATGCCAGGCCTCAAGCACAATGGCAGTTAGGTCATCTTCCCGGTGCATTTCCTCTGAGCTGGGAAAACTATACCAGAACCGATACACACGGTGTCAAATATCGCACCCTACCCGCCGTCGAGTTTGCCAAAAAACTGGCGACAATGGGGATCACACCACAGAGTACATTACTTGTCTATGGCGATGCGGATTCAAGCTGGGGTGGTGAAGGCTGGCTAGCGTGGGCCTTGGCATGGCTCGGCCATCAAGGCGCAGTTTATCTCCTCGATGGCGGCATTCAAGCGTGGCAACAAGAGGGACTGCCCGTCAACAACCACACGCCACAGTTGGTTGCTAAATCCGACCGCGTTGACTACCAACCCCACGAATCAGCGGCAGTTACCATCAGCGCTAGTGAACTCGCACTCCATCCCGATTGCTACACCATTATCGACACGCGAAATTATTGGACAGAATGGCTACCAAGTCATATTGCCGGGGCGATTCACATCGATTGGAAGTCGTTTCATCATGGCGATGAGCACCGCCTGATTGATGGCCAACAACTAAAAGAATTATTGCAAGAGAATGGTGTGCCCATCGATAAACCGATTGTGTACTATTGCACGGGTGGAATCCGTTCTGGATTTACTTGGGCGGTACACAGCCTCACCGATCTACCGCCAGCGTTTAACTTTGAAGGGGGAATTGCGGAGTGGGACCACTATCAGGCCAACAAATAGACGAGGATATCGTGACCATCCCCTGCTTTACATCAAGCGATCTCCAGCACAGCCGCGACCAATTAAGTACCGGCTGCACCGACTGTGGTGCCTGTGTCAAACCTTGTGCCTTTTTACAAAAGCACGGCACACCGGGAGCCATCGCTCGCAATGAAATCAACCATGATCACAACCAAAGCAGCATCGCCTTCGAGTGCAGTTTATGCGGTTTATGCACGGCCATTTGCCCTGAAAAACTTGATTGTGTCGAGCTGTTTCTCAATATGCGCCGTGCTAGCGTCGCTGACGACCCATCACTACTTAAACGATTTAAAGGGTTACGCACCTACGAAAAGATTGGCAGCTCAAAGATATTTCGAAGCCATGAAACGCCTGCCGAATGCAGCAGCATCTTTTTCCCCGGCTGCGCCCTAGCGGGAACACGACCACAACAAACATGGCAACTTTATCGTCATCTGCAACAACAGATTCCGCACCTCGGCATGGTTCTCGATTGCTGCACTAAGCCGTCTCACGACCTTGGCGACCAAGATCATTTTGCCGCGCAATTTGGTGGACTATGTCAGACATTGCAACAACAAGGTGTGACACAGATTCTTACCGCGTGCCCAAACTGCTATCAGGTATTTAAACGCTATGCACCACAGTTCGATGTTAAGACAGTGTATGAGCAACTTGATCAAGGACCACTGCCACCGCGTGCAAAAACTCAGGGGATGTTGACCATTCACGACCCCTGTGTCAATCGTTTTGAGCCACACATTCATCAAGCGGTACGTTCGCTGATCAGTAAATCTGGACTTGAGATTCAAGAGATGACCAACAAGGGAAAAACATCTCTGTGCTGCGGCGAAGGGGGTTGTGTTATGGCAACCGACAAAGACCTTGCCTTGAGTTGGCGCGATCAACGCGCACAACAAAGTCAAGAACGCCTCATCACCACCTACTGTGCTGGCTGTGTTGAATTTTTACGCCCAGTGGCGCGCACCGTCCACCTCATTGATCTGTTGTTCGCCCCACTTGTGGCCCTCGACCGCAAGGCGCGCCCTGCCGGTTCGATCAAACGTTACCGCAACCGCTTAAAGCTCAAAAAAAAGGTCGGAAATGGCCTCAATCAGACCACCATGGAGGATAATATGAGCGCATCTGCATCAGCAAAAAAACGCTGGCCTAAAATTGCCATGCTCACGGCACTGATCGCTCTCGTTGTTGCGCTAAAGTTTAGCGGTGCCGCAGAGTTTCTTGACCCGCAACAGTTACAGCAATGGATCAGTAGTTACGGGCTATGGGCTCCAGTGATCTTTATCTTGCTCTACAGTATTGCCCCAGCACTCTTTTTACCCGGTCTACCTCTGACAATTTTAGCGGGTGTCATCTTTGGACCAATTTGGGGCGTGGTCTATACGATTATTGGTGCGACTATTGGCGCCAGCATAGCCTTCCTTGTCGCCCGTTACACTGCGCGCGATTGGATTAGTGGCAAACTGACCGCACCACGCTGGAAAAAGTTGGATGAAGATGTCGCACGCCAAGGGTGGAAAGTGGTGGCGTTTACTCGCTTGATCCCGCTATTTCCTTTTAATCTGCTTAACTACGCCTTTGGCCTGACTAATGTCCGTTTTAGTCATTATGTGGTGACCTCTTTTATTTGTATGTTGCCAGCCACCATCGCTTTTATTTCGCTGTCGAGTTCGCTGGGCCAGCTATTAAAAGGTCAAATTTCAAAAGAGTTTATTATCGGCATTGCCCTGATCACCGCCCTGTCATTGTTGCCTATTTTATGGAAAAAACGGGCTGCAAAAAAGGGGGAAGATTCGCCACGCGAGCCGCAGGATTAAACGATGAGGTTGCTGTGCGCCATCGTTACGACGTTCTTCACCGTGATCAGTTTTATCCCCAGCAACGCGATGGCGATTGAAGAGACACTGCTATTAGTGAGTAAAGACCCGAACACGTGGCAGATCAATACTTCGGGAGCAACTGCACAACTAACCGTTAACCGCCAAAAGGGTACATTCAACTGTTCAGGTCAACGACTTGAAGCGGGACAACACTACGCTTTAATTCAATGCGATGACAGCTATCCACGCGGACGTGGATTCATCATATCCGTTGCCACCAGCACGGCTAAGGGTACGTTATTAGTGGCGGGAAAGTGGTCAAACTGGCGGGGTAAAATCTGGTTGGTCCTCGCTGAGGACGTGCGTGGCGGCGCAACCGACACACATCTTGACCAACTTATTTCTTGGCAGCCTAAACGCTATCTATTTGAAAGTCGTCCACTACTTTGACATCTGCACTAGGCCAAGATATACTCGCTGAGTAACTTAACTGCTCACTATACTCAGGAGTGCCTGTGGCAATCGAAAACATCTCACTTGCAAATCAAATCAGTTCCCACATTAATAAAATCAACAATTACGGTAAAGAAAACATGGAGGAGATCCTCCATGTCCTGACGGAATCGGTCAATTTAATTACCAGCCAGAAACGCTGTCGAATTTACCTTGAAGACTTCACCAACGGTAGCCTTTCCTGCGCTATTGCGACAGGGCTTCATGCGCAAAAATTACGCAACCGCAGCTTTCCTATCAACACCGATTCGTTTTTAGTCTCAAAAGTGTACGCCACTCAAAACCCAGTTGTTCACACCGACACCGCGACTCTTACTAATCGCTATGCACGTTCATTCGCCGAACAGTTTCAAATCAAAAGCACCTACCTCATTCCACTGTTGTACAATAACCGTGCTTTTGGCGTGCTGTGTATTGATAGCGACCTGACCAACCATCCGCCCAGTTTCGAGCAACAAGATCAACTGAATGAGTTTTTACAACAAATTAGCCAAACTATTAATAAAGCGCGAAAATACCACCAACAACTAATCCTCGCTCGCCGAATTGACCAACAAAAGAAGCACGCTGCCGCGCTCTATATGATGAAATCAGCGGTTCGCCTTATCGACAACCTGTCGCTGGCTTCAGTGCTAATTCCTTCGCCATTAAGTAGCGCTGACAACACAGAAAAGTTGCAAATACTGGCCTCCTATTCAGAAGAAAAAGAGGCCAGAAACCTCTATGAGGAAGAGCAGCACATCAGCCTCAATAAGGGCGAGTCACTGCTTTCTCGCTATATTTCTGACAGTGGTTACATCACTGACAAAACTTTTTTTAAACCGATCTATGTACCCAACCTTCACGAAGAAGCTCTGCAAAAGAAGTACCTAACGGAGCAGCTCGGTCTTAAATCACTGTATGTTGTCCCCCGCTATGAAGCGCGCACAGGACGCATCATCTGTGTCGTGAACTACTACACCAACAAGCATTATGAATTTACTGATTTTGAGCGCGGCCTGTTAGAGGATCATGCTGAAATGGCTGAGCGCGTCATCCAAGAGATTGGTGGCGAACACATGGAAATTCAAGTTCTTTCAGAGATCAACGACTTGCTTCAAGAGCGCTTTAGCGATCCGCAAACCTTTTTAAGTCGTGTGCTTTCTAAAGCAACAGAACTGATCGGTGCTGATACTGGAAGTATTGCTTTGAGTCAGGATCGAGAAGATGGTCAATGGCTGGAGGTTGAGGATGACACAGGGAAAGTTATTGGTGCAAAAAGCAAAGAGTGGCGTAAAAAGAATATCCCACCTATCCGCATTGGTGGCTACGAACTAGCCACCGATGATCGAAGTTTAACGGGCTATGCCGCCTTTAAAGGCGAGGCTCAACTCATTGACAATACCGACGACATCCAGGGCAAAGATACCTTTTACCGTACCCTGACGGCGAATATCAAAAGTGAGTTAGCGGTTCCAGTCATCAGCGAAGAGAAGGTTCTCGCGGTGATCTGTCTCGACAGTGAAAAAACCTATTATTTCACCAAAGAACACAAACGCATTTTACAGATTATCCAGCGGATGATTGCTCGTTACCTTTCTGATCTGCAACAGATCGAAGCGCTGACAGGTGAAGTAAACCTCCTGCGCTCTGATGTTGACTACAAAGATCCGAACATCTCATCATACAAACTCGGCAACATTATCGGCAACTCTGAAAAAGCAACGGAAACTGTCGAATTCATTCAGACAATTACGCCGCCAATGTTCAATCGCATCGCTTCTTGGAGCCAAAAGAATAGTACCGAAGCAACTCTTGGTGTGCCATCGATTTTAATCACTGGTTCAACGGGAAGCGGTAAAGAGTTTGTCTTTAACAATATCTATTCACGCCTCAACGAAATGTACCAGAAGCAGGTCAGCACACGCCGAGAACTACCCGTTAAAAAGAGCAATATTGCTGCTTACAGCGGTGAATTAACGTATTCAGAGTTGTTTGGCCACAAACGCGGGGCATTTACTGGCGCACATACAGACCGTAAGGGGATTTTGGAGGAAGCGCACGGCGGTGTAGTGTTCCTTGACGAGATTGGCGATGCCGACCCAAAAACACAGGTGCAGTTACTCCGATTTCTCGACAACGGTGGCTTTGTTCGTTTGGGTGAAAACACCACCCGCTACTCTCGGGTGCTGCTGGTTGCCGCGACCAATAAAGACCTACATCAATTGATTCAGGAGGGTAAGTTTCGTGAAGACCTCTATCATCGCCTTTCAGAATTAGCGATGGAGGTTCCCTCTCTCAATGATCGCCGCGAGGATATTCCCGACCTTAGCATTCACTTTTTAGGTAAATTGTTTCGCGTTTATAAACGCAGCGATGAGGGACTCAATGAATTACCAACCCTCAATGCCGCAGCGAAACAGCTGCTTAAGGAGCATCAGTACAGTGGCAACATTCGTGAACTGCGTTCGATTTTGCTCCGCGCGCTGTTTTTCCGTAAAGGCAGAGTGATTAATGTCGATGATATCCGTCGCGCATTACCAACGACCCCAATACGACGTAGCACTTCGCAAACAGCCGTCCTCACCGAGCAAGTTGCACGAGAAATTTACAATGTGATTGTTTCGGGGGGAAATGATTTTTGGACGGCGATTTACATCCCCTACACCAACAACACCATTTCGCGTGACGTGGTTTCGGGGGTCATTGATATTGCTCGCGAACGGGGCGCCAACAACATGCCGCAAATTGCGACCATGTTACGCGCCTGCGACAGTCAAAGTGATGACGATAAAGAGCGTAAGACCTTCTACAAATTTAAAAACTTTTTGTATAAGACCATCCGCATCACGTGATCTACCATCCATCTCTTAGCCCCTAGCCACCGTCGCGGCATGTTCACTGAGCATCGCCTCGACGGTGGTTTTATCTTCCTCGCGCCACGGACCAACACAGACAAAATACAGCCGATCATCACACAATGTTATCTTAGCGGCTTGCTGTACCAACTCAGGTGTGACCCGTTGCCAGGCGTTGGTATCATCACTGAGAGTTCTCATATCGTCGCTCACTTCGCCCCAACCATAACGCACAGCGAGTTCCTGAACATTGTCGTGACTAAAATGGAGCCGATACAGGCCCGTTTGTATCACGCGATCTAGCTCCTCTTTGGTGATCAACTCGCGCGCTCGATCAGCCTCTTCGAGTAAGATCTCCACCACTGGAATCAATTTTTCAGGATCGGTTGCTAAGTCAATTGAGAAGCAGCCACTCTCAGCATACTCTTCTAAACTCGCTTCAACGCTATAGGTTAGTCCCGACTGCTCGCGCAACCGCTGCATCAAACGACACGCACCGCCATCACCTAAAATATGCCGCAACACTCGTGTGCCGAGGGAATCGGGTGAACGGCTACCTTCGCTTCGCCACGCTAACTGAAGGGCCAACTGTGAACCTGAATCACGTACCCAACAACTGCGGGGCCCATCACCACAGACAGGGGCAACATAGGGAAGTAACGGTGGTGGTGTCGCGCCTTGCCAACCTGAAAAAGCCTTTTCAACCGCCTGTTGAACGGCATCAAAATCTACCGCACCGGCGACACTAATCACCACATTGCTCGGCACATAATACTGCTGGTGCCAGCGTTTAAGGTCATCTAAGCTGAGATTACGAATGGTTTCAGGAAAGCCAATCACCGGTAGCGCAAGGGGATGATCACCCCACATCATTTGAGCAATGCGGTTATCAAGGCAGATATCTTCACCGTGTTCGTTGAAGTCGGCCATCGCCTCCTCCAACACAATGGAGCGCTCAGTCTCTAAACCGAGAAACAGTGGAGCGGTGAGTAGATCGGCAAAAAGTTTCATCGCTTCAGGGATAGAATCAGGATGAACCGTCGCATCGTAGCACGTTGTTTCGGCATCTGTAGCCGCATTGACTGAACCACCTAGGCGCTCAAAAGCTTGCTCAATGAGCGGGCCAGAGGGGTTGGTCTCATTACCGCGAAACACCATATGCTCAAGAAAGTGGGAAACTCCCGCTAACTCAGGTGTTTCATTGCGCACCCCAACAGCCACATAGCAGATCACTTCAACACTGTGGAGATGGGGCAAGGGAGCCACCAACAGACGTAACCCATTGGCGTAGGTGGCACGATGATACTCTTCCATACATTCCTTATCGCAGATCAATACCTACTGCGTGTTCCTTATTTAACGTGGGAAAGCACCGTTATTCACATCTAAACAGGTGCCATTCATATATTCCGGGCTGTCCGTCGCCAACCATACGATGGCATTGGCAACCTCATCAGCTTCGGCAAAACGATTTAAATAAACCGCACTTTTAATCTCTTTTTTACGTGGTTCAGGGATCACATCTAACATCTGCGTTTCAACAGGGCCAGGAGCCACAGCGTTGATCACCACCCCCTTGGGGCCAAGAATTTTAGCAAAACTCTTGGTGGCATTGATCAGCCCAGCTTTGGTGATGCCGTACCACACATCGGGATGGCCAATTTGGCCTGCAATGGAGGCGTTATTAACAATACGTCCACCACCGTTTTCCACCATGCTCTTCGATACTTCGCGTATCAACGCCACAGGCGCTTCGATATTCAGCTTTAAAATTTCAGATAGCTTATCGGTAGGATAACCATCATACGGCAGCGCATGCATCACCCCCGCATTATTAACTAAAATATCAATATGACCCAACGAACCGATCAAAGCGGGGATTTGATCCACTTGAGTGAGATCAAAACTCTTTGTAATAATCTGGTCAGCGTTCAATTCATCTCGTGCAGCAAAATCGCGCGCAACGACAATCACGGTATCGCCTAATGCGACAAAACGACGCGTCACCTCAAGGCCGATCCCCTTATTACCACCTGTCACTAAAACTGTTCTTGCCATGTTGTACCCTCTGAATCTCTTTCATTGCTGTAAAAAATTTTGACCTATGATGAAAAGCAATCCATATTAGAGTTATAGTGTATAAAACGATATCGTCATAAAAAATCGTAAGTTTTTATTCTACACTGATCTCAGTGCGATACGCTATTTATTTACGAGTACATAATTAGGTTAATACCATCTGTAATCAGTCAATTTCCACCTTAGGAGACGGCATGTCGAACAGTAAAGAAACGTCCGAAGAGATTCTTGATCGCATCCGCCATGAACACCAACAACATCAAGCTGGCTATCGCGAACAAGCGTTAAAAATGTACCCGTGGATATGTGGTCGCTGCACACGCGAGTTTGAAGCAAAAAAAGTACGAGAACTCACCGTTCACCATAAAGACCACAACCATGACAACAACCCAGCCGATGGCAGCAACTGGGAGCTGTTATGTATCTATTGCCACGATCAGGAGCATACTCGCGAGGTTGAGCAACAACGTGCTGAAGCCAAACCTAGTGGACCAACGAAGCCAACCTTAGGCCATTCACCCTTTGCCGCCTTGGCCGGTGCATTTAGCGATGGCAAATCGGAACAGCAATGAACAAATCAACGGTTTATCTGCTCCCCCTTATTCTTTTTTTGGCGGTATCTACCATGTCCTGTTCAACGACAACAAAACACCCCTTGGGTCTTATTGATGAACAGCTTGCCCCCTGCCCCAACAGCCCGAATTGCATATCGAGTGAAATGAGCACCAGCACTGCGTACATTGAGCCGTTGGCCGTTATAGTTGAACCTGAAGAAGCGTGGTTGTGCCTTAAGCGTTCCATTGAAGGATTAGGGGGCACGATTAAACGGCGAGATGATCGCTATCTGTGGGCGACGTTTAAGACAAAGGTATTTCGCTTTGTCGATGATGTGGAACTACGCTTTGATGCTGACTCCAAATTGTTTCATGTGCGCTCGGCATCGCGAGTTGGCTACTCTGATTTAGGGGTCAATCGGAAACGGGTGGAGATATTGCGGGAGAGATTTGCAGAGGAACAAGAACAAGCGTTGAAGCCGTAGGGCAAGACAATTGCGGGTTATGTTGCAGTGAACGGTTGAATCCATCGATACTAAAAGTATGGCGGCGGTCGGGGCCGCGACCCCGAATTACTTCAGCCTATGATTGTTGTTTTGTGCTATTTAAATTGATCACGTACCACGGTCAAACCCTTAAAACCTAAGTTCAAGTTCGCGGGTCTCGTCCCGCAGCCGACGTACTTTTTTGACTGGCCAAAAAAAAGTAAGCAAAAAATGGCCTTGAAAATCTTGCCCTTCGGGATGACCCTAACCAAACATACAATGAGTCTGTTTCCCTCTTACGTTAACGTGGCGGCTCGTCGGCCTCTCGGCCTCCAAATCAGTTTTAATTCGTTATGATGGTGTAGAGGAAATTGAATCCGTGTGGCCCTCAAGTTTCCAAGTGGCACCTGAATTGTTACTGTTTGCGAAGACTTTAGCCGTGCAGGGTTACTCCAGTGGTCGGTGACCACTTATCATAATTATTACATCAAAACACAAAAGGGCGACTCCGCCATAGCAGAGTCGCCCTTTTCATTTCATTTCACTTCAAATTCAACTGCTACTCAGCGTTAAGAATCTTCGCCGCATCTTTCGCATGATAGGTGATAATCAAATCAGCCCCAGCGCGTTTCATACCAATGAGGGTTTCCATCATTACGCGGTCGTAATCAATCCAGCCTCTTTCGGCTGCGGCCTTGACCATAGAGTACTCGCCTGAAACGTTATAAGCCACCAACGGCAGGTCAAAACGCTCTTTGATATCACGAATGATATCCAAGTAAGCCAAAGCAGGTTTGACCATAAGAAAATCAGCACACTCATCAACATCAAGGGCCGCCTCGCGGAATGCCTCTTGACGATTGGCAGGATCCATTTGATAGCTACGACGATCACCAAATTGTGGCGTTGAATCCGCGGCATCACGGAACGGGCCGTAGTAGGCGCTGCAATATTTAACCGAGTAGCTCATGATGGGGATATGGGAGAAATCATTGTCATCGAGAACCCTACGAATGGCAGCAATACGGCCATCCATCATATCACTTGGAGCAACGATATCCGCGCCAGCTTGAACGTGGGAAAGTGCCTCTGCAGTCAACAACTTGAGGGTTTCATCATTATCAACATCGCCATCTTTAATCACTCCACAATGGCCATGATCCGTGTATTCACACATACAGACGTCGGTAATCACTGTTAACTCGGGAACCTCTTTTTTAATCGCCCGGATGGTCTCTTGAATGATGCCCGTATCGCAATAAGCATCGGTTCCCATACCATCCTTACACTCGGGGATACCAAACAGAATGACAGCGGGAATACCCAATTCATAGACTTCGCGCGCTTCGATGACAATATTATCGATTGAATGCTGATAGATCCCCGGCATGGAGGGGATCTCTTTTTTGATGTTTTCACCAAAGGCACTAAACATGGGATAAATCATGTCATCGACACGGAGAAATGTTTCACGAACCATTCGGCGAATATTGCTGGTAGAACGCGTACGACGAGCACGATATTCAGGAAAATACATGGAGAATCTCCTTCTCAGCTCCGAGTGATCGGAGGATTTAGGTCTAAAAAAAGTGGAAGATTAACGATAAAAATCAAGCAACGCAGAAACCATCCCATCAAGAGTATAGTCTTGCGGTTCAACATCAATATGTAACCCTAAGCGCAGTGCTGTAGCCGTGGTCAGCGGGCCGATAGAGACCATAACAAGGGACTGAGTTAAACTTGCAGCATCATCGCCGAGTAGGGCGACAAAATTTTCAACGCTGGACGATGAAGTAAAGGTCACCACATCGACCTGGCGCTGATTAAATAACGTTCGCAACTGCTCGCCACCACTGGCAGCAGGAACGGTTTGGTAGGCGATCGGATCATCGACCAGTGCTCCGGCTTTCGTCAATTGTGTCGGAATCAGTTCGCGGGCCAATTGCGCCCGTGGGTAAAGAACTTTAGCCCCTTCAACCCCTTGCTGACAAAGGAGCTCAATGACGGCTTCAGCACGATATTGCTGTGGTTGCAGATCTGTATCGCGACCGAGTTCCTGAAGGGCTTGGGCTGTTTTAGGCCCGACACACACCCACTGAACAGGTGACGAAACATCGCCACTCAATTGATCGAGCAAGCCTAAATGTTTCATCCGCTGATAAACCGACTGAACCGCGTTCACCGAGGTTAAGATCACATAGCGGTATTGCGACAACTGAGTGAGGGCTTGATCGAGGGGCTGCCAACTAACTGGGGCGATAATTTCAATAACAGGAACCGCCTCGGCAGACGCACCTTGCTGGTGGAGCAAGTGCACAAACGGTGCAACTTGATGAGCCGCGCGGGTAATTAATACCCGCTTGCCAGCTAAGGGCGAGGCTGTCGCTGGGGGGAGTGAACCCGCCATCAGTTAATCGCTCTCAACTGCTTTAAGTTTCCCCTCAGGAACAGCGATTTTCAAATCAAACAACACTTGCAAAGCATCAACATATTGCTGCGCTTCAGAATCTTTCTGAGCCTGCTTAAGTGCCTTGGTTGGTGGATGTAGAAATTTATTGGTAAGGGCCGAACTCATGGCGGTGATCGCTTTGCGGTCGCTGTCACTTAAATGCTTGAGGTTGGCAAAAGTTTTCTCAAGCTCAGCTTGGCGCAAGGTTTCAATTTGCTGGCGCAAGGCAACAATGGTTGGTACCACATCAAGCCCTGCCATCCAGCCTTGAAACTGACCAATTTCGTGCTCGATAATCTCTAGAGCCTGTTCCGCCTCTTTATGACGCTCTTTAAGGTTGGCATTCACCACCCCTTGTAAGTCGTCGACATCATAAAGATAAACGTTATTCACATCGTTAACACGGGGATCAATGTCACGCGGCACGGCAATATCGATATAAAACATCGGCCGATTTTTCCGTTGTTTTAATGCCGCCTGCACCTGACTCGCTTCGATAACAAAACTGGTTGCTCCCGTAGAAGATAAAACAATATCAGCCTGATGAAGGTGATCGTGAAAGTTTTCGAACAAAACGGGCTGACCTGAGAACTCTGCGGCCAGTTTCTCGGCCCGAGCAAAGGTCCGATTGGTAACCAAAACACGCGTCACACCATTATTAACAAAGTGTTTCGCTGCTAGTTCACACATCTCACCAGCACCGATAAGGAGAACAGTTTTGCCCTCAATAGAGCCGAAAATTTTACGCGCCAATTCAACCGCTGCAAACGATACCGATACGGCATTGCCGGCGATATTAGTTTCGGTACGTACTCGTTTAGCAACGGAAAATGCTTTATGGAGAAAACGATTTAAGATCAAGCCAGCCGTCTTGTGCTCGGCAGCGTAACCGTAGGAGGTTTTGATTTGGCCGAGAATTTGCGGTTCGCCAATCACCATTGAATCAAGACTTGAGGTCACATTGAAGACGTGACGAATCGCCTCTTCACCTTGCATGGCATACAGATGCGACTCGAGGGTGTCCAGTGGAATCTGATGGTAATCAGCAAGAAACTGCTTCAATTGTACGGCAGCGGAATCACCATTGGTACTGGCAGCGTAAAGCTCAACCCTGTTACAGGTCGAAACAATGATCGCTTCACACACCTCTGACAGTGCAAGCATCTGCTCAAGTGGAGCTTGCATTGCCTCGGGAGGAAACGCAACCGTCTCACGTACTGACACAGGTGCCGTTTTATGACTTAATCCAACAACAATAATATCCATATTTTAATCCGCAAAATCTCGGTAACAGTTGGTTCAAAAAGACAAAATAACCGCAGTGAAAACCTTAGCCCGCCATGGAGCTATAGCTATGTAACCCCGGCAGCAGCATGTTCACACCGACAAAGGTGAACAGAACAAAGATAAATCCGACAATAGCCAAAACAGCAGCCCGACGTCCACGCCAGCCTGTTGTTAGCCGGCCATGTAATAACGCGGCATAAATAAACCACGTGATTAGTGCCCACGTCTCTTTTGGATCCCAACTCCAGTAAGTTCCCCACGACATTTCAGCCCATACTGCCCCTGAAATAATCCCCATTGTCATCAACGGAAAACCAAAGGTCAGGCAGCGATAGTTAATCATATCGAGGGTATCAAGTGAGGGTAAGCGATAATAAAGAGCTGAAAACTTTTTACTCTTCAGCATCCGTTCCTGTAACAGATAGAAAATTGCCGCGACAAAAGCAACGGTATAAACAGCATTGCCTAAAAAGGCAAAACTGATATGGACCGGCAACCAAAAGCTATCGAGCACAGGATTAAGATTTTGCACCTGCATCGGCATCAAGCTACCAAACAACATCAAAACAAGAATAATGGTGCATGTTGTTGCAGCGAGCACAGCCATCCGTAAGCGCCGGTCTACCAATAAAAACGTTCCAGCCAATGTCCACGCAAAGAACGAAAACGATTCGTGTAAATTAGTGACCGGGGTATAGCCTGCTTCGATAAAGCGGGTAACAATGGTCACAGTATGGATGAAAAAAGCCACCATCAACGACCAGCGCCCCCAGCGGTCACTGCCGGGGCGATTAACAACCACGCTAAACAGATAAAGCAATGTTGCAACAGCATATACGACTAACGTTAATTTAAATAACAGGATGTTCACATCCATGAGATCCCTCTATTTCATAGCATTAAGAATAACGATTACCGCCTAGCAGACTGTCGGGCTTGACGAGCCGTAGCGATAAACAGCTTCCTTGAGACCAGATTTTCGACCATTTAAGAGCGAATAGTGAGCCTATTTGTCGAAAATGGACGGGAAGATGGGCCAAGTCCAGCTGATTCGCAGTAGGTTCTTGTAAAGTCCGACAGCCTGCTAGATTCACCAACAAACATTGCATAGTAGGCGCGCCGTTAAATCACTGTCAACTTCTTTTAGCGCAGCACGCATATTTGCGTACTGAACCACAAATGATCACGATTTCGTACTATTCGAAGCCAAACAGTTCAGATTCAACCAATTGACAGAGGAGCTGACAAAAAAACAACACCGCTTCCACCCCACGCGCATGGGTAGGAGCCATCATAGGGAGAACAAGATCAGCATCTTCCTTTTTCCATGGATGATCATCGCCGCAGGTCATCACCAGTGTCGAACAACCGACCTCTTTGGCAGTCCGTAAAGCAGCGACCATTGCTGGGCTTGCATTGCAGTCGAGAAACAACACACAATCATCTGCGTTAGCTTGAGCCTGTAACTGGCAGCTAAAATATTGTTCAAAGGCCGCAGACTGGGCAAGGGTCGTCGCCAGGCCAGCATCTTGGTTCAACGCCACAACAGGTAGAGATGGCCGCTCTTCGCCCATTTGAAACAAAAAGGCATTGGCAACTGTGCTCGCCACACCCGCGAAACGGCCACTGCCAACAATGATCAAGCGTTTACCATTAGCAAAAGACTCCGACAAGCTCTGGGCATACTGTTCTAGGAGATCTGAATTTAACGCCAAAGATTGCTCAAGGGTTTCATTATGCTGTTGGTACGCGGTAAATATTCGACTCTCTGACATATCGCCCCTTTATCGGTTAAACGTAAACATCCGAATCGTTCTAACATTGAATACAACAATAAAGCCTTGCTTTTTAGCAGCGGTGTTTCTATCATTACCACCTATTAAATCATATGTAATATTGCATTCCAATCAACACATAAATAACCCTATCCGTGGAGGATCGTATCTCATGGCAAGCGACAATGTTTTAGAATTTACTGATGACAATTTTGACTCTGAGGTCATCAACTCAGACACCCCTGTTCTCGTTGACTTTTGGGCAACATGGTGTGCGCCCTGTAAAGCCATTGCACCAACAATTGACGCACTTGCTGACAGCTTCAAAGGCAAAGTAAAAATTGGCAAAGTCAATGTTGATGACAATCCCGGTATCCCAGGTCAATTTGGTGTTCGTGGCATCCCAACCTTAATTTTATTCAAAGATGGCAAAGTTGTCGATCAACTGGTTGGTGCGATTCCTAAAAACCAACTAGAAGAATTGATCAACAAAGCCCTTTAGATTTAAGCATCACGATCATAAAAAGCTCAGCCGGTTCCGCCGTCTGGGCTTTTTTGTTTTTATTTAATTAATCGTCGCGCCTAGTTTCTCTAGGTTTTATTGGTCATCGGCAGCAAGGGTGGCATCACTGCCATCACGCAAGCAACGAAAAATTTGCCGATAGTTCTTCTTATCATCGGCTCCCTTGTATGTGTTAACCAACCGCTTCAACTCAATCACATCTAAACCTGAAAACAGTTCACACGCCTCTTCCAACGCACACTGAGCTGTTTCAGTGACACACAATTTCCCGCGTAAGACCTCAAGTTGATGAGTTAGACGCGTGTCATCGCGTTGCTGTTGATGGTCCCCCGCAACAAATGCTTTAAGCTGGTCTGCTTCATCGAGATCAGAACGTAACAAACCAGCGACAAACTTTATCTGCCGCTTTCTCGAACCATGCCCTTTCGTCACGCGCGTTTGCGCAAGCGCACTTAAAATTTTCTCTGAAGCGGGTAGGCGAGCAAAATCGGCATCAGCCATATCAACTAAATCGTGTACGAGTTGTTCTATAGATTTTGCGTCACGCTTACGTGACGAACGACTGATTTCACTTGGTTGCTGTGGTGCTTCTTCCATCTGCATTATCCTTTATTGCTAGCACACATTGTCGATACTCATCACAGAGACAGTACAGCAATCTGCGCATAATTTTTATGAGCAATTTTGATTAAAATTCTTTCCTACTATCGAGCATCATGGTGACGGGACCATTATTAACCAAGTGTACCTGCATATCAGCTTGAAACACACCACAGCCAACTATAATACCGCGCTGACGGACCTGATCAACAAAAAGATCATA
This sequence comes from Desulfuromonas svalbardensis, assembly GCF_055389415.1. Taxonomy (NCBI): domain Bacteria; kingdom Pseudomonadati; phylum Thermodesulfobacteriota; class Desulfuromonadia; order Desulfuromonadales; family Desulfuromonadaceae; genus Desulfuromonas; species Desulfuromonas svalbardensis. The sequence continues at coordinate 273,453 of NZ_AP042416.1, forward strand.
CAGTTGCCGTGCGCTTTCGGGTGGTGCCGCCGCTGAGAAGCCGGGCCGTCGCCCCTTACGACAATCAGCCAACAGTGTAAATTGCGACACCGCGAGCAGTTCACCTTCAATTTGAGCGAGGGAAAGATTCATTTTACCCTCTTCATCCTCAAAAATCCGCAAATTGAGAATTTTATCAATCAAATAATTAAGGTCTTTTTCGGTATCACCTGTGGCAACACCCAACAAAACCACCAGCCCTTGGGCGATGGAACCGGTAACGGTTTGATCGACTTCAACACGTGCTGAGGTAACACGCTGAATCACAGCTCTCATCGCTTAGGCCATCCAATCTTGAATTACGCCACCAACCTCTTCAGCACAGCGAACCACAGCGTCAACATCATGATGTGACTCTTGGTCACTCACTAAAATGGTTTTCATCCCCAATGCTGATGCGGTATATAAGTTTTCAATGCAATCTTCTACCATAACACACTCTTCACCCGTTAAGCCCGTTGCTGTCAACACCGCATCATAGGGTGAACGATGGGGTTTGGGGACGTAATCACTTACCCGAATATCAAAAATATCCTCGAAACAGTCGTCTATTTTAAGACAATTGAGGACACGGTGAGCATGACAACGGCTACCGTTAGTAAAAACGAATTTACGTTGCGGAAGGTTCTTTAACACTTCGCGTAACGGTTTATTTTCAGATAAGCGACTGGGAACATCGATGTCGTGAACGTAATTTAAATAGTCTTCAGGGTCAGCGTCGTGTTCACGGATAAGGCCTTGTAATGTCACACCATAGTGCTGCCAGTAGCGTTGGCGCAAGGTGTCCACTTGATCTTTATCAATACCAATCACGTGATGCATATAGTGGTTAATTCGCACATCCATGAGGTTAAACAACGCGCGGTCTGCCCCATACAAGGTATTATCAAGATCGAACAGAATCGCTTTCATCGCCTAAGGTTTCGACTCTGGGAATTCACCACTGAAGACCTCAACTGCAGGGCCTGTCATATAGAGTGCTCCCGATTCGTGATACTCCATTTGCAGGTCACCCCCAGCGAGGTGATTGGTAATAATACGCTGGGTGTGCCCCGCTAAAAAAGCCGCAACAGTTACAGCTGAAGCACCCGTACCACAGGCAAGTGTCTCACCCGCACCACGTTCCCACGTACGCTGTCGAACCTCAGTGGTTGAGACCACTTGAACAAATTCAACATTGATTCGACGGGGAAATTGCGGATGGTTTTCGATCAACGGGCCCCAATAATGGACGGGAAAATTTTCAACATCATCGACAAAAACAACACAATGAGGATTACCCATAGATAGACAACTAACAACAAAAGTTCGATCTTCAACCTCAAGAGGCACATTAAGGGCCTGACTTTGGCCATCGCCGAGCATCGGAATTTCATGACGACATAACCGTGGCTGGCCCATATCAACACGAACCCGATTAACGTGATCTCTGTCATCAGTAAACAGTTCCAACGTCAATACGCCTGACTGTGTTTCAACCTTCAAACTGTGCTGGACAGCAATTCCATGATCATAAACATATTTCGCCACGCAGCGCACACCATTGCCACACATTTCGGCTTCGCTACCATCAGCGTTATAAATACGCATTTGAACATCGGCGCACTGGGAAGGGAGGATCAAAATTAAACCATCTGAGCCGATGCCAAAATGACGATCACTGACCTGTTGCGCTAGAGTGGCAGGATCGTTAACGGTTTGGTTAAAACAATCCACATAAACATAATCGTTACCAGCGCCCTGCATTTTAACAAATTTCATCCGTTCACCTCGTCACATTTTGATCCACATGCCAACGGGTCATCTTCATCGGCGAGAGTCTCAACATTTGCCACAACACGAGTTCCGGCAAAACGATCATTCCATCCTCGCTGTTCTACATCAAACACTACTCGAAAATAGCCCCAACCACCACACAACAGCGACAACAGACCACCAACGGTACGAAAGCCTCCCTCACCAAAACTCAGCAAGTCACCATTTTTGCTCACAACAGTGAGCTTAACCACCATTTTCCCCACGGTTTGCCCTGTACGGTGCAACAACGTGAAGTAACTCAAAAGGGATGCAATCAGTATGAGATAATACGAGATACGCAATGACACGTTTTCGAGTAATAGGTGGAAAAAGTCGAGAAATAGCTGATCGAAGCCCCATGCACCTACAGCAACAAAGCTACACCAGATCGAAGCAATAACAACGAGGTCTAGAATTGTTGCAATAATGCGGCGGACAACGTAATGCGGCACGTCTTCACCGACAGAAGGTTCCTCACTCATTGGTACAAAGCTGGTGATGTCATCATCCACCCCTGTGATAAAGTTCCCTGCGTGATCACGTGACTGTAAAAAAGAGGGAAACACCCTCTCCTTGCGCGGCATAGAGGGTACACTATTTTGACCCATCTGGGTCGGTGATAAATTAGAGGACGGCAAGGGTAAGGAAGGTTGTGCTGGGCCATCCAGATCAGCCGGGGCACTCTCAGCCCCCCCCCCATTAATGGACAAAAAGTCACCGCATTTTTTACAGTTTTCTAAACCGTCAAAGTTATTATAACCACATTGTGAACATCGCATACTGTTTGATCTTCCCTAATGGTCGATAGTTTATCTAACTAAGATTCAAAAACACCCATCAAGATCAAGTCGTTATCGCATCTCGTTTTGGTACGAGATTTAAATCACCATAATGAAACTGTAAAATCGCTGAAAGGGCGAAACCCGCCGTCTCAGTACGCATAATCCGTGGCCCTAAGCCAACAGGAATAAAGCCATGCTTCAATGCACAACCAACTTCGGCAGAACTCAATCCCCCTTCGGGGCCGACGATAACAGCGACACTCTCAGGAGGCTGGGTGGGCAAAACATCCCGAATCGGCAGCGTAGCTTCTTCCCATAAAATTAACTTAAGCTGTGCTTGGCACAGTGACACAACTTGCTCAAGAGCCAACGGTGTTTCGACAAGAGGTAGCCATCCGCGCCCCGACTGCCGTGCTGCTTCATTAATAATTCGTTGCCAGCGTTCCATTTTTCGAGCTAACTTATTTTCTGGCACTGAGAATTGACAACGATCAGTTGTGATAGGCTGAAACCTTGAGACACCGAGTTCAGTGTTCTTCTGTAAAATCAGATCAAACTTATCACCAGAAGGAAGCGCCTGGATCAATTCAAATCGCAGTGCTGTTTCCTCCTCAAACCATTGGTCGACAACCACAACAGAACCACCATTTGAACTCAGCGCTTCAATTTGAGCATGACAACACTGACCATGTCCATCACAGAGTAAGACATCGGCTCCCTGCCGTAGGCGAAGAACCGTTTTAATATGATGCGCAACCTCTTTCGGTAACGAGATTTTAGTTGAGCAAATCAGTCCTTCTGGAACAAAGAAACGACGCATCAATCTGCCTTAGTATAGACGATACAAGCCCATTCCTGCTCATAATAAATCTGTGGCCCAATCATATTGAACGCGGCAAATGCTTCCGTGACAAGAGCAACTTTTTCATCAAGGATACCTGACAGAATCAAAGTCCCCCGAGGTGCAAGACGATCCACCAACGGCTGAGAAAGACGAATATTTTCTTCAGCGAGGATATTGGCTAAGATCACATCAAAATTATCCGGCAACTCTTCAAGAAGAGTATCTGTGACCTCAATAGAAGCACTTAAACCATTTTGAGCGATGTTATCTCGTGCCGTTCCACACGCATCTGAATCAATATCGCAGGCGATAATCTCACTTGCCCCTAATGCCGCAGCAGCAATCGCCAAAATACCCGACCCCGTACCAACATCTAAAACACGATTCGGCGGCGGACAATCAGGAGAGCTGCGATCAAAGAGTTGCGCCAAAGTCTCAAGGCAAAGATGCGTTGTACCGTGCGTTCCAGTACCAAATGCCATGCCGGGGTCGAGGGTCACAACGACATCATCATCGTGTGGGCAATACTCCTCCCAGCTTGGCTTAATCACTAACCGATCCCCTATGTGAGTGGTCGAAAAGTGCTGTTTCCAGTCCTCAGCCCAATCTTGTTGGCCCATTTCACCAACAACAATTTGGACATCCGTTAATTCGGGATGAATGAGTGCGAGCCGCTGAAGGCACAATTCAAGATCCTGCAATAAAACAGCCTGACGCGAACAATCTTCAAAGTAAGCTTTCACCGTAAAAATATCGCTATCTGTTTCATCTGGATCGGGGGGAATAAACGTATCCAGTGATCGCTCTTCGACAACAACACCCACACTGCCAAGCTCATTCAGCTCATGGCACAGAAGATCCGCTGTCGACACGGGAATACGTAACATTATTTCAAGCCATTTTTCAGTCATTTCGCTTATGTAACAAAGCTCTCCCCTAAAGGCAATAAAAAACCTTGACAATCAATCATCGATTGCGTTTAACTTTACCGATACTAATGAACTAAATACTCTACTTGGTTCCAATAAACCATATAGTGGTTTAACCATTCATTAATTGGTAGCCAATTTCAGACGAGTGAGACTTGCAGTTCTCCTCATATCTGGTACAGTCTTTAAAAAGGCTAATGAATCGATGATACGTTGAATAGACCAATACAGGCCAAAATGGATAATCCTAAGGTTTTTCTCCTCTCCGATGCGACAGGGGAAACAGCTGAAAACTTAGTCAATGCAGCGCTCACCCAATTTCGTGGTGCTGGAGTGCAACTGAACCGAATTAGCAATGTACGCACAAAAAACCAGGTGTATGAAGCTCTTGACGCGGCGGTCAGTCAGCGAGCACTGGTGATCTACACAATGGTTAATCGCGAGCTATCACGCTTGGTTCACGACGAATGTGAGGCTTTAGGATTAACAAACTTTGACATTATGACACCGTTACTTGTGCGCTGCTCAGAATTTCTTGGTGCGACGCCAAATGAAACACCAGGTCTACTTCATGGCGTTGACGAAGAGTATTTTCGCCGTATCGATGCCGTTGAATTTACGGTGCGAAATGATGATGGTCAAGAAACACGCTTTTTAAATAAGGCGGACATTGTTCTTGTCGGAGTTTCACGAACAAGCAAGACACCTCTTTCTATCTACCTTGCTCACCGTGGTTGGAAAGTGGCGAATATCCCACTAGTTAGTGGTATTGAGCCGCCAAAGGAGCTATTGAGCATTGACCATAAGCGGGTGATTGGACTGGTCATTAACCCTGAACGCTTGGTTGAACTTCGCGCTTCACGATTACGCAACCTCGGTCAAGACCCGCGTACAGCATATGCTGATTTCGAACAAGTCGAGGCAGAGTTAAAACAAGCAAAAGCATTTTTCCGCAAGCAAAAATGGTCCATTATAAACGTAACAGGAAAGGCAGTTGAAGAGACTGCAAATGAGGTCTTAGTTAAATTGAAATTAAAATAGTTCATCGCACATCACGATAATTTAATTTCGCATTGCAACGTAAGTTGCACATTATCAATCGCAAGAGATTGCAGATAGAGGAGTACTACCAATGAAAATCCTAGTCGTTGAAGACGAAAAGAAGGTCGCTAGCTTTATCCAGCGTGGCCTTGAAGAGGAATCATTTAACGTTGACATTGCAACCAACGGTGAAGAGGGCCTCTCGATGGCAGAAGCTAACCATTACGACCTGATCCTCATGGACGTAATGCTACCGAAAAAAGATGGTCTTACCGTCATTAAAGAGCTACGCAACAAAGAGATCACCGCACCGGTATTATGCCTTACAGCTAAAGATAGTGTTGAGGATATCGTTGCTGGCCTCGACAGTGGCAGCGATGACTACCTGACTAAACCTTTTGCTTTCGCAGAACTTTTGGCCCGTGTTAAAGCGCTGGTACGTCGCGGAGCTAAAGACCGTGGTGCAGAGATCTATTTTGCCGACCTACGCCTTGACCCTGTAACTCACAAAGTGTGGCGTTCTGACAAAAGCATCGAACTTACGGCCAAAGAGTATGGCCTTCTTGAGTACTTTATGCGGAATCCAAATCAAGTACTAACACGCGCTATGATTGCTGAGCATGTATGGGACTACACCTTCGATTCATTCACCAACATCATTGATGTTTACGTTAACTACCTACGTAAAAAGGTTGACAAGGACCACACCAAAAAGCTTATTCACACGATCCGTGGTGTTGGTTATGTCCTAAAGGAGGACTAATTGCTCCTGCCCCATTCAGCAAAAGATCGCCTAGTCCTTTGGGCTGCCCTCGCGCTGGCTGTCACTTCGACAGCCAGCGCTGTGGTTTGCCTTACCTATTCTTCCCGCGTAGCGAAAGCCGCTGCTAGCGCTGGAACAATAGCTATGAATCAAGGGCTAAACTTCGAGATACTTCTCCCGCTCATCATCCCTTATATCTTCTTACTCGTCACCATTGTTATGCTGTTCAGCTGGCGTATTGATCGTTGCATCAATCCGCTATTCGCACTAACACGACGCTGTCGCGAAATCACTATCGACAATCTCAGCCTCCGGTTCCCTAACTCCGAGAACTGTAAGGACTCTAATGTCCTAATTACAGAATACAACACGATGCTCGACCGCCTTGAATCGGGGGCAAAAAGGATTCGACAATTTTCAGGAGATGCTTCCCATGAACTTCGTACACCATTGACAATTTTACGCGGTGAAACTGAAGTTGGTTTACGGTGGGCGAAAACGACGGAAGAGATGCGTAACATCCTCCAATCAAACATGGAAGAGATTGATCGGATGGGCAGGATCATTGAAGACCTACTGACCCTCGCTAAAAGCGAATCAGGCGAACTACCATTATCGATTCGTGAAATCAGCTTAAGCGACTTACTGCAAGAACTTTACCTGCAAGGGCGAACGCTCGCTGAACCAAAAAATATTGAGGTAACCTTGAGGCACAAGGTCAATTCAGAGATTGTAATTCGTGGCGACGACCTCCGTTTACGTCAACTTTTTCTAAATCTGATCAGCAATGCTATTCGCTATACTCAGGACAACGGCACCGTAACCATCGATGTCGATCGTCAAGACACTCAAGTGATTATTGAAATCAGTGATAACGGCATCGGAATTTCCCCCAAACATCTGCCCCATATTTTTGAACGATTTTATCGTACTGACGAAGCACGCAACCGCAGCACTGGCGGCACAGGTCTCGGATTAGCAATTGTCCAATGGGTTGCCGATGCCCATAACGGCACGATTCGAGTTACATCAACTCCCGATGTTGGCAGCACATTTTCAATCAGCCTCCCTGTAGATGGGCCAAAAACAAAAACAAAATCAGAAACAGCATAACGCATACATAATACTTGCGCCCAAAGAGATACATGTTATTTACTTGGCCAAATAAACAATTAAATTTCATGGAGGAACTGCATGAAACAGATCACCATATTTCGACTTCTTTTGGCCTTAACACTCTTCGTTCCAGCGACAGTTTGGAGCCATACGCCTGATTTTGTAGCATTAACTAAACAGCTAAAGCCTGCTGTAGTAAACATCAGCACGTCATTACGCAACCAATCAGCGCCTTCCAGTGATCAGCAACCGTCATCGACTCACCGTGATTTCTTTGAGGAGTTTTTCAAAAACTTCCTGCAAGAATACAATGGCCCGAATGACCAAAAAAAATCACTGGGATCAGGCTTTATTATTTCAGATGATGGCTACATTCTGACCAACGAGCATGTCGTTGACAATGCGGTTGAGATCAAAGTTCAAATTGCTGGAGGAAGAGTCTTCTCGGCGACAGTACAAGGCATTGACCAAAAACTTGATCTTGCACTATTAAAAATTGAAACAGATGAAAAGCTGCCAACAGTATCACTGGGCAACAGCGATGAACTTGAGATTGGTGAATGGGTCATGGCAATCGGCAACCCGTTTGGGCTCCAGCAAACGGTAACGGTTGGTATTGTTTCAGCCAAAGGGAGAGTTCTTGGCGCAGGACCATATGATAATTTCATCCAAACGGATGCCTCTATTAACCCGGGTAATTCGGGCGGTCCGCTATTTAATACACGCGGAGAAGTTGTCGGAATTAACGCAGCCATCGTCTCTGGGGCACAAGGGATCGGCTTCGCGATTCCTATTAATGCAGCGAAAAACATTTTGCCTCAACTTAAAGAGACAGGTCATGTCACACGAGGCTGGCTAGGTGTCACCATACAAAAAGTATCCAAAGATCTCGCCGATTCTTTTGGCCTTAAAACAACAAGTGGAGCACTGATCTCCTCCATTGCAGAAAGCTCACCAGCTCAACAGTCAGGCTTAAAACGGGGAGATATTATTGTAACTCTCGACGAACATAAGATCGAGACAATCAACGATCTGCCACGCTTAGTGGCCGACATTGCTATTGGCGATGCCGCAAATATCGGTATCTATCGCGGTGGCAAGAACCTAAATGTTATGGTGATCATTGGCGAACTAGATGCTGACGAAAAGATCGCCACAGCACCTGTTCGAGAGAACCCACTCGGCATCACAACCATGGACCTTAGCGATGAGATTAAAAGACGCCTAAACATCCATGCGGAGCAAGGCGTTGTGATCACCTCGGTCCTGCCGGGCGACGTTGCAGAGCAAGCTAAGCTGCTCCCCGGAGATGTAATCGTCGAGTACAATAATCAACAAATCTCTAACCAACGCGACCTCAACAAGGCGATCGCTTCAGACAACCATGAGAGAGTTCAACGCCTCCTTATTCAACGTGGCAACGGTTTATTTTTCACGACATTAAACCTTGAGTAACGGTATCGATTCGAACCACCAGCGATAATAAACAGGCCAGCGACTCATGGCACAAAAAAAGCAACAAACACGCACTGTGCATTCGCACAGTGCGTAATTAAATTGCCTATGCTAGCCTTTCTACCATGCGTATTAAACTCAAACACCAAATCCTAATGGCCCCAGCAGCCGTCCTTTTAATCATGGGACTTTTACTGATTTTCCTTCAGTATACTTACTGGGATTTATCGGTCAAACGTCGTCAGGCGAACGACCTCGTTAAGGTGTTCATCTCGTTAGCTGAAGCTGATCTTGCGGCAAAGCGAATCCACGCGTTATCAACGGCACTGCGTCGTAATTTTGTTGTTAATGCGCCGCGCCTCGAAGAGATGGATCAACTTTATTCTCACCTTTCTCGAGCCATAAATCACACAGTGACTCACCTAAAGGTTCCACCTGAAACAGTTACCGTATTAAATCAAGCCGTCGCAGACCTCGATCCCAGTGAGGGTATTGATACAGAACGTTTTCTTTCTGCCCTCTCAGTCATGCGTCCTAAAGTGATCACCCTTATTGAAACGGCTCGCAGCCAACGCGGTAAAATTAAACGAGAACAAAACAAAAGTATTGATGAGTTGGTTGCACGAACGGCTCTGGTCTCCCTTATCGTCATGAGCGCATCCATTGTTTTAGGGATTTTATTATCTCTATTTTTTGCACGTAGAATTTTACGCCGAATCCAACTGATTTCGTCTGGAGCAAGCAGCCTACTGCGTGGCGAACGCAAACTAAGTACCGCCCCCGAAACAATCAGCGATGAGCTTGATGATCTCAACGTTTCCCTTGGTAATATGGCCGACAAATTGATTCGTGTTGTTGTTGCCGAAAAATTACTTGAAGGGGCAGAAGAGGAGCGACGGCGAATTGCTCGCGACTTGCACGATCAGACTCTTTCGGACCTCTCAAGTATTCTACGCGACGTTCAAGAATTAAAATCGGGTACATGCGCGAAAGTTGCGATAAAAATCGAAACAGAGCTACAGGGATCTATCAATAATTTAAGGGAGGTCATGGATGATTTGCATCCACAAACCCTAGATGTGTTAGGCCTCAATGCAGCGCTACAATCTCACATTGAAACCCACCAAAATGGCAATGGCCACAGTATCGAAAGCAACTACTATGCTTCGGACTTAGCTGAAGAACTTGTTCTTTCAAAATCGGTCCAACTTCAGCTCTACCGCATCATCGTTGAAGCTGTACACAATGTGTATCGTCACTCTGGGGCAACACGCTACGAAGTCAATTTTGATGTAGCAAATCAACTTATCGTTCTATCGGTTGAAGATAACGGTTGCGGATTCACCCTATCAAAGGACGCTCTAGGCCGGGGTCTGCATAACATTCAAGAGCGAGCCCGTACAATCGGCGCTACGGTTGAATGGCGTTCCTCTCGTTTTTCCACAGGAACGCGCTTTGAAGTATCAATGGAACATAGCAAAAATGCCGAAACAGAAACAACTTAAACACCGCTGGAACCAGTAGACGACAATTAAAACGGAGAGACACCATGCCAGCATTTAAAGTTATTATCGCCGAAGACAATCCCAAAGATTTTGAATTTCTTGAACAGCTTTTAGCTGATTGTGACCTAGCAAATTTCACCATTGCTCGGGCACCAAATGGCCAGGCTGCCCTTGAAATGGCGCTGGAGGTTGAAAACCCGCTGGTCATTAGTGATATACAAATGCCTGAATTGAACGGAATTGATTTTGCCAAGGCACTTTGGGATCAAAAGCCTCAAGCACGGATAGTTTTTTGGAGTCAATTTAAAGATGAGATGTATGTTCGCTCGCTGCTAAAGATCGTACCGCCAGAAACCGTTTACGGTTACATCCTAAAATCGAACACTAAGAGTCGTATCGCCTCGGCTGTTGTTACCGTGCTAATTGATGAACAATGCTGGATTGACCCAGACGTACGAAAGGTTCAAGGTCGAACAGGACACAGTCAAACCGCTCTTTCAGATATTGAATTCGAAGCACTCATTGATATTTCTCTTGGACTAACAGACAACCTGATTGCCCAGCGCCGCTACCTTTCTCGCCGAGGCGTACAGAGCCGTCTGAACTCTCTGTACAACAAGCTCAGTATCGACCAAGAACAATTTCAAACGGAGAAGGTTGGCGATGCCTTCAACCCGCGCAACAGAGCCGTTTCTGTTGCGACACACCGTGGTTTAATCAATCCATTTGAGCTTGAACACGAAGAACGGGAACTGCAAGAGTGGCTGATTCAGTTTAAAAAACGCAATAAAATCAAAGAGTAGAGATCTCATCATCTACTTCAGACAAAGCCAACAGCACCTGCGCTCTTTTGAGCGCGGCATCAATATTACAAGCAATCTGCTCCTCACCAAGGTCGGAATATAAATGCGTCCGTCTTAGCTTCATCAACACATTGTCCTGAACGCCTGATAAGATCAACTGCGTGTTATCATTGTGTGTTTTTTCGAAGACATCCTCTAAAACACGAATAGCTGTAGCATCAATCGTAAAAATATGACGCATACGTAAAATGAGAACCTTGGGCGGCTCCTCGATAATACTCAGTGTATCTTTAAACTGATTCGTGGCACCAAAGAAAAACGGCCCATGCACCTCAAACACTTCAACCCCCGCAGGAATTTGATACAGCGAAATAGAGAGATCATCCTCTTCGTCATCCTCATTTACATCTAAACCGCCACAACCACTCACGTGGCGAACCTGTGTTGCGCTACCCATCCGTTGCATAAACAGTAACGCCGACAACACCACTCCGACCTCAATTGCCACGGTTAAATCAACAAATACTGTCAGTGCAAATGTGGTCAGCATCACAAAAATATCATTACGTGGCGAACGAAATAAGCGCACAAAGTGACGCCATTCGCTCATATGGTAAGCAACGATCAACAACACTGCCGCCAAAGTTGCTAAAGGGATGAGACTGGCCCAACGACCAAACACCATCATAATCATGAGCAATGTCAACGCGTGAACTAATCCAGAAATAGGCGTTTTACCACCATTTTTGACATTGGTTGCCGTTCTAGCAATGGCTCCAGTGGCTGGAATACCACCAAACAATGGTGAAACAATATTTGCAATACCCTGTGCCACCAACTCCATATTAGATTTATGACGATGGCCCGTCATTCCATCGGCCACCACTGCTGACAGCAACGATTCAATCGCTGCGAGCAAAGCAATCGTCAATGCTGGAGAAATTAAAGCGGGGATCATTGCCCACTCAAAATGGGGCAGCTGGGGCCGAGGTAACATAGTTGGTACTTGACCGAAAGCACTACCAATGGTTGCAACAGGGAGATCAAACCCCTGTACCATGAGCGTGGTCACAATCAAGGCAACAATCGAACCGGGAATCTTTTTAGTCACACGCGGCCATAGAACAATAATCGCCAACGCCAGCCCTGCGACAAAAACGGCATAGATGGAAAAAGAGGATAAGTTATGCGAGTACAACACCACACGACCAACAAAACTACTTGCCGCTGTTTCCAATCTCAAACCAAGCAGATCTTTCACTTGCGTCATAGCGATAATCAAGGCAATGCCACTGGTAAAACCGACGGTCATCGGATAGGGGATGAACTTGATCGCCGTACCTAAACGACACACCCCCATCACGATCAACAGTGCTCCCGCCATCATAGTAGCAACCGCTAAACCTGCATAACCATGCTGCTGAACTATGGAAAAAACAACAACAATAAACGCACCCGTTGGCCCACCAATTTGCACGCGACTACCACTGAATAACGAAATAAGAAATCCAGCAATAACTGCGGTAAACAGACCCTGCTCAGGCTTTACCCCCGATGCAATGGCAAATGCAATAGCTAAAGGTAACGCGACTACGCCAACTATTAACCCTGACATTAAATCTTCAACCAATTTTTTACGTGAGTAGCCCTCTTTCAGGCAACACAGCAACTCTGGCACTAAACGCGAAGTCATCAGTACTCCTCCTGATAAGCTCATCGTTAGATAGATATCAGATGGTCTCAGCTTTACAGAAGATTACGTAAAGGGGAGGCTAGGTGATAGGTACCTTCCGAACCTTATTAACAAGTCTCGATAGGCGACACTCAACAAACCTAAGTGGTATGGGTATCGTCTTGCAGGGAGACACCCTAGGCTTTTTTCACAGAGATGACAAGGGAAGATTAGCGTTTTAGTTGATAGCGGCGAACCGCTCGATTGTGCTCTTTAAGGGAGCGCGAGAAATAATGCCCGCCCTCACCGGTAGCAACGAAATAAAGATAATTTCCCTCTTCAGGATAGGCGGCAGCATGCAGGGCAGACAATCCTGAATTAGCAATGGGACCTGCGGGCAAGCCGCGCATCCTATAGGTATTATAGGGGGTTCTGGTACGCAAATCCTTGCGGGTCAAGTTCCCGTTAAAATCCTTAATACCGTAAATAACCGTAGGATCTGCCTGCAACATCATGCCGCGTTTGAGGCGATTATGAAACACAGCCGAAATGCGTGGCATCTCTTGTTCATTGCCAGCTTCTTTTTGAATAATCGACGCTAGGGTCAAAAGTTGGAACTCATCCAGTCCGTGTTTTTTTGCCGCGGTAAGAAGTGATTCCGTCAGGTGCTGCTGTGTCTGCTTCACCATCACTTGCAAAACTGTCCGTTCAGAACTGCCAGGTGCAAAGCGATACGTTTCAGGAAACAGATAGCCTTCGAGAGATGAAACCTTGATATTCAACTTTTGCCGAAAAGATTCATCCTCCAATAGGGCATGATAACGGGCCTTGTCCCCCAACCCAGATTGCGCACACAAATCGACCACCTCAACGACGGTCATCCCCTCAGGGAGGGTACATTGCGCTAACTCCACCTTTCCGGCAACAAGAATCTGTAAAATATCGAGGGCTGACTTCGCACCCTGAACTCGATAGACGCCTGCTTGAATTTTTCGTCCCTCGCCTTTTAACCGCACTAGCAAACGAAAAATAAACGGATCAGTGATCACACCTTTGGCAGCAAGGGTTTGTGAGATCTTCGCCACCGATTGACCCGATTCAATGGTAATGACAACACCATCTGAATCTTCGGCGCTAAGAGATTCTGGCTGCATAGGCCGCAAAACAACCACAGCAAAAACCAGCACAGGAATGCCAACAAAGAGGGAAAAAACCAGCGCCGCTTGCCACAGGCGTCGCCAGAATTGGCCCTCACCCTGCTCAACAAAGGCGGGTGACTTACCCTTTAAATTTGGTTTCTGTGCCATTGCGTAGCCGTTGAATATTAGAAGAATGGCGGTAAATAACACCACTGGCAATTAAAACAGTTGCCATCATCACGGGGAAGGAGCTGCCAAACAGATAGACCATAAATGGGATAACCGCTGCGGCACAGATTGAAGCGAGTGACACATAGCGCCAACGCCACAATATTCCAGCAAAAACCAACAAAGCCACACCAACCGATGCCGCAGAAAGAACGAGGTAAATCCCCAATGCCGTAGCCACCCCTTTACCACCTTTAAATCCGAGGTAAATCGGATAGCAGTGACCAACAAATAGAGCTACGGCCACCAGTGCAAGCTGCTGTTCACTAAAGCCACCCCATAACTTCATCGCCAACAACGGCAACAAGCCCTTGAGCATGTCAGCAACAAGAGTCAAAACCCCGAGACGTTTCCCTGCAACGCGATACACGTTTGTCGCACCAATATTTCCACTGCCCGACTGCCGAACATCACCAGCACCAGCGATGCGAGTCAGCACCACACCGCTAGGGATGGCTCCGACCAAATAAGCCACGACAAGGATTATTATTAGTTGCATAACGCTATCAACCTTCCTATGAAAAAACAAATAGTTAGCTTTTATACTTCGTTAAAATATTGCCTGCGTTTTGTATCATACATCGACATGAAACAGTACAATAAACGCGTTTCACCTCTGTGTAGTGCAGCAACCTTTTGATTTAACGACAACCTGCCACCAATACGGTATAATGTCATTTTTAACCAACCAACAAGAGAAAGCCTCACAGACATGCCTGAGCACTCATTTCTTCTCGAACTTTTAATTCTTCTGGGTTTAGCTCTTGGCAGTGCTCTTATCTTTACCCGACTACGTCTATCACCCATCATTGGCTACCTCGTTTCGGGCATGATTGCTGGGCCCTACGGTCTCCATCTCATACAGAATGTTAAAGATGTCGGCGCGATCGCTGAATTTGGCGTCATTTTACTGCTATTCACCATCGGACTAGAATTTTCAGTGTCTCGCTTAATGCGCTTAAAGCATCTCATTCTAGGTGGTGGTCTTGCCCAAATGGCTCTTAGTGGTGCAGCCCTGATAGGAATTGCTGCTGTTCTCGGAGTGCAGATGCAAGCAGCCATCCCTTTGGCAATGGCACTGGTGCTCTCCTCGACAGCCATAGTACTTAAACTTCTTAACGAGCGTGGTCAAATTGATACCGTCCACGGACGTATGGCGCTAGGCATCTTGCTTGCTCAAGATTTAGCGGTGGTATTCTTTCTCATTGCGCTACCCCTTATTGCGGGTCAAGAGTTAGGCTTCTCAATCATCGCCTTTAGTAAGGTGGCAGCTTTACTGATTGGATTATTTATCTTCTCCCGTTTTTTGCTACAACCGTTGCTACTCAATATTCTTAAATCACGCTCGCAAGAGCTGTTTAGGATAACAATCTTAGCCCTGATTCTCGCTACGACATGGCTCACAGGCGAAGTGGGTTTATCGCTTGAACTCGGTGCATTCTTAGCGGGCTTGGCACTCGCTGAATCACCATATGCGCATCAAGCACTGTCCGATATCTTACCATTTAGGGATACGTTTCTAGCCATCTTCTTCGTCTCAATCGGCATGCTAGTTAACCTACAGCTAGTGGTGGCCAAGTGGCCACTTCTACTGGCCGCCACCTTAGCCGTAATTCTCATCAAGTTTATCGCTGCAGCACTAGCAACACTGCTCTGTCGTCATCCGCTGAGGATCGCGCTGTTAAGCGGTTTTTTACTTTTTCAAGCAGGTGAGTTTTCGTTTGTATTCCTAAAAAGTGCGACAGATTTAGCTCTGATCTCAGATACAACCTATCAAATTACTCTCGCAGTTATCGCCTTAACCATGATCGCCACCCCCATTGTTGCCGGAAAGGCTGAACAATGGGCCGCGGCTATTGCAGCACTATTAGGCACTCCAGCTAAAGAGATTCACCCTGAAATACAAGAAAAAACTGGCAATCTTACTGGCCACGTTTTGATTGCTGGCTATGGACTTTCAGGGAGAAATATTGGTTGGATACTGAAGCAATTTAACATTCCCCATCTATACATTGAACTCAATGCCGCCAATGTACAGCGAGGAAAACGGGATGGTGATTTTATCATTTACGGTGACGCGACCTCGCGTGACCTACTTCACGAAGTCGGCATTGAGCGAGCGAAAGCATTGGTTTTATCGATCAATGATCCTGCCGCTGCCGCACGCACGATTAGCGTTGCCAGACAGCTAAACCCGAACTTCACGATCCTCGTACGCACCCGCTATGTTGCAGAACTTGATCACCTACATAACCTCGGTGCCGATGTGGTTATCCCTGATGAATTTGAAGCGAGCCTCCAGCTGGGAAATAATCTCATGCGCCGCTTTAACATGAACGAAGGGAGAATCCTCCACGCCATTTCACAATTGCGCCAACAGCATTACAATTCAATGGTCGCTGCCAATGCTCCCGCGCAAGGACTGTCGGTACTCGATAGCGGCCGGCTTGACTATCAAGCCCTCCCTGACGATTCCCCTTACCTGAATGCTTCACTAGCCGAAATCGACCTGAGAAATCAGGTGGGCGTTACCGTTGTCGGTGTGATCCGTAAAGAGCGAACCATCTACAACCCCTCAGGATCATTCAAAATCGAGCAAGGCGACACATTAATGCTCCTCGGTGCTAACGATGAAATATTACAGGCCAGCGAAGTGCTGCATGGCCACCCACTCTAATTTGACAAGACACTAAATTAGACCTTTAACTGTCAGTACAGTAAGCACCACCGTACTGACAGTTACCATCAAGGTAAAATTCTTTTCATTCTGGGATGTTGGGAATGGTGGTCGTATCGCCGAGATGGTTTTTCAAGGTATATTCTTGATCGGTTTTTCCTTGAATATAATAATCAGGCATCAGCGGGATCTTACCAACATTAGTAGCCACCACATACATGGGCTGCGCCAAACCAGTCGTATGACCACGCAATGCATCGCGGATCAGCTCGGCACCTTTTTCAACCGGAGTGCGGAAATGGTCAATACCTGGAGCAGCTTCACAATAGAAGACATAATAAGGGCGAATTCGTACTGTCAACAGCTTCAGATGCAAGGCGCGAAAGGTCTCGACATCATCATTGATCCCCTTAAGCAGGACCGCCTGGTTGCCGACATTTATTCCACACCGCATTAAGTCAAAAACAGCGCGCGCCGTATCTTCCGTTAATTCCTTGGGGTGATTACACTGGGTATTGATCCAGATCGGCACCTTGTGATACCGGCCGAGAATCTTTTGCAAATTCTCGGTGATGCGACTCGGCAACACGATTGGCACGCGTGAACCGATGCGGACCATCTCCAGATGCGGAATCTGGCGCAGACGGTCTAGCAAATAAGCGATTTGGTCATCAGGCAACAGTAGCGGGTCGCCACCAGTGATCAAGACATCACGCACCTCAGGGTGAGCCGCAATCCAATCTAACCCCTCATCAACATTGAAATCCAACTTCAGATCACCATCAACCACTAACTCCTTGCGAAAACAATGGCGACAGTAAATACCACACGTTTGGGTGACGGTAAAAGCGACGCGATCCTGATACTGGCGAGCAATACTATCTGGTCGCACCTCATCCGTAGCACGATTCTCCTTCCAAACTAGATAGTTGTCCATACCAAAGACATTTTCCTGCTCATGGCGGGATGGGATCACCTGCTTGCGAATCGGGCAATTAGGATCATCACGATCCATCAACGAGGCAAAATAGGGCGTCGTTCCCCAAGTGGTGGTGTTGGCGATGAGGACCGTGCGCTCTTCATCGGTTAAATTGACGTACTGTTCGAGGCGATCGATGGTATTAACAAATTCTCTGAGTTGGCCTTGCCACTCGGCTACCATGGTGTCTCCTTTACGGGTTAGAAAGTAGGCTGACGCAAACGAATTCAACACCAATGAAGAAAACGATTACTTCAGACCAGACACACCGCAGAGAGGATAGAACACAAACAAGGTAAGCGAATAGACGTGAGTCAACAAAGACAAAAAAAGGGATACCAGAAAGTGACAGACGTAGATCGCACAGAAACGCAGACAACCAGCAGTGCGCTGGAAATTTATAGATTAGTTTATGATTAAAGGTCAGGGCCACCCGCACCCGTACTTGAAATGGAACATTCCAAGCCAGTGCTGCCCTTAAGAGAGAGGGTTCGTCCCGAACACACCAGAGTATGATCAGTCCACCTCACGAGCGGGTCTATGGTCGGACCGTCCAGATTGAACGCCGCCATGAATAAGTAGACACTAACATAGCTGCAACTTGATTGCAAATGGTGGTTAAAAAAGAGCGCGCAGCTACATTATGACCCATAGCCTCATTCCATCAGCGGTATCTTCTATCCATTTACCACTATCTTGGATATCACGACCCAAACCACCCATACACCCGCAACCAGCCATCAACAGCATCAGTACTAACGAACGAAAGCTATCGTCCGCTTCATATCAGTTTCTTTTCTTGAGTGGTTACTTTGAGCGTCGTTTTTCTTCGCGCCACAAGTCAATCAACAACAGGCCAACACCGATAGTGATCGCAGAATCAGCAACATTAAAGGCAGGCCAGTGATTTTGATACCAATGCACATCAATAAAATCGATCACCGCCCCGAGGCGCAAACGGTCGATTAAGTTGCCAATAGCACCTGAAAACACCAGAGCCAAACCTAACCGTTGCAATTGTTGTGCAACGGCTAAGCGCTTAAACAACCACAGGATAACAGCTAAAGCAAATAACGCTACCCCTGCGAGCAACGGCACCCTAAACGGGCTATTAGCAAGCATACCGAAAGCTGCGCCCGTATTAAGGACGTAGCAAATATTAAAAAAATGCTCGATCACCGTTCGGCTTTGGTGTAGCACCATAGTCGAATCAATGTAGATTTTCGTTAACTGATCGAGGGGCAACACAATGGCCACAACGATCAGCAGTAAACGATAACGTTGCACCATTCTAGCAGCCCTGCTCTAACACAGCGATGCATCGTGGGCATGCGGTCGGATGACTGGTATTCGCACCAATTTCGGTCGAATAGTTCCAGCAGCGATCGCATTTATCTCCCTCAGCAGCGGTAACGCCAACAATGAGGCCTTCTACTTTTTCTGACGTGAACCCACCCTCAACACTTTCAACAAGATCTACCTGAGAAACGATACATAGCGTTGCCAGTTGATCAGCATACTTTTCCAGCAACTCACGGCACTCAACACCTGACACTGCAAGTGTAATCTTCGCTTCAAGAGAATTACCAACCAGTTTCGCATCACGAGCTAGCTCTAGCGCTTTTGAGACATCGGAACGAACGGTCCACAATTGCTGATACACGTCGTCGAGTTGCACATCAAGTAGACTTGTTTCAAATTGTGGAAGCATAGCAAGATGAACACTACTTTCGCGCTCACCCGGCATCTTGTCCCAAATCTCTTCAGCGGTAAATGATAGAACCGGTGCAATCAAACGTGTCAACGCATCAAGGATGCGATACATAGCCGTTTGCGCACTGCGACGCTCTAAACTTGTTGCCGCTGAGGTATAGATTCGATCCTTGATGATATCGAGATAGATCGAACTTAACTCAACGCCACAAAAATTATGTACGGCATGATACAGCACGTGGAACTCATAATCGTTATAGGCATTCTCAACACGACCAACCAGAGACTCTAACCGTGACAGTGCCCAGCGATCAAGTTCGAGCAAATCACCATCGGCAACCATATCGGTAGCAGGATCAAAGTCATGAATATTGCTAAGGATATAACGGGCGGTATTGCGAATACGACGATACGCATCAGATAACCGCTGAAGGATCTCATCACTAATGCGGATATCATCTTGATAATCTTGAGCAGCAACCCACAAGCGCAGTACTTCAGCACCGAACTTATTGATCACTTTTTCAGGAGCGATAACATTGCCTTGTGATTTTGACATTTTTCGGCCATTACCATCGACAACAAAACCGTGCGTCAACACCGCTTTGTATGGGGCAACACCGCGTGTACCAACGGATGCCAACAGGCTCGAATGGAACCACCCACGATGCTGATCGCTACCCTCTAAGTATAGATCGGCAGGCGAATCTAAGTTGTCACGTTTTTCAACGACAGCAGCATGCGAAACTCCTGAATCGAACCACACGTCGAGAATATCAGTCTCTTTGGTAAACTCACCGTGACCACAGGCCGAGCAACAGGTGCCTTCCGGCATCAAGTCTTTGGCTTCTTTTTCATACCATTGATCGCTACCACCATCTTCAAACAGATCGGCAACATAGTGCATCACCTTCGCATCAGACAGTGCTTCACCACAATCAGCGCAATAAAAAACAGTGATGGGAACTCCCCACGAACGCTGACGACTAATACACCAGTCAGGTCTTTTTTCGATCATACCGTAAATCCGCTCACGGCCCCAACCTGGAATCCATTGCACATCATTGATATGTTTAAGGGCTTGTTCGCGTAGATTGTTTTCTTCCATCGACACAAACCACTGCGGTGTCGCACGGAAAATAACCGGCTTTTTACAGCGCCAACAATGGGGATAACTGTGGCTCAGGTCACTGCGTTTCAGCAATGCACCCACTTCTGTCATCTTGGCACACACCGCATCATTCGCTTCAGCGAGCTTCATGCCGCCAAATAGTTCCACATCCTTACGGTAACGACCATAGTCATCGACAGGATTATAAATGTCCAAACCATATTTCAAGCCAACAACATAGTCCTCATGACCATGACCGGGTGCGGTATGAACACAGCCCGTTCCGGCTTCGAGAGTGACATGATCGCCAAGGACAATCAGTGAGTCACGCTCATAAAAAGGATGCTTGCAGCGCTTATTCTCAAACAATTCACCACTGAAGGTAGCAACAACTGTACCGCTAAGATCGAGTTCAGCGAGAACGCCAGCGTAGAGTCCTTCAGCAAACACAAGTACTTCACCCGAAGCCATCTCAACCGCAACATAGTCGAGTTCAGGATTGAGACAGATTCCCATATTTGCAGGAATCGTCCATGGAGTGGTGGTCCAAATAACAAAGGACAGTGACTTCCCTTCAATAGCAGCCAACTCCGCAGGAAGCTCATCGACAAAAGGAAACTTCACAAAGATCGAAGGAGAGACATGGTCAGCATACTCGACTTCGGCTTCAGCTAATGCTGTCACACAAGAGGTGCACCAGTGTACCGGTTTTTTCCCCTTATACAGACCACCGCGCTCAGAAAAACGCGCTAGTTCACGTGCTGTCGCCGCTTCATAACTATCATGCATCGTAAGATAAGGATTATCCCACTCACCAAAAATACCTAACCGCTTAAACTCATTCGCCTGAATCTCAACCCACTCGCTGGCGTAAGTGCGACATTCGCGGCGAATCTCAGCCTTGGTCATGTCACGCTTCTTCTTACCGAGTTTTTTGTCGACCATTAACTCAATTGGCAAACCGTGACAGTCCCAACCCGGAACATACGGCACATCGTAGCCCTGCATGCGCCGGTTTTTCATAACGATATCTTTAAGGATTTTGTTCAGTGCGTGACCAATATGGGTGTGACCGTTCGCATAGGGAGGGCCATCGTGCAGAGTAAATCGTGGACGACCTTCACCCGCCTTAGCAATTTGACCTGTCAGATCGACCTCATTCCAACGTTGCAACATTTCAGGCTCACGCTTAGGAAGGTTTCCGCGCATAGGGAAGTCGGTTTTCGGTAAATTCAGGGTATCTTTGTAGTCCATTTCGATCCTCACATTTATTAATATAATCGGCAACAGGGGACCATTTCTCCCCCCATCAACTCCAAATTCTCTAAATTCTATTAAATAAGCCGCTTAACTTATCAGAATAGGGGAAGATTCTCCACCCTTTTATCCGCACAGCAGCACCTGAACGATACCACCAACAGAACTCACGTATATACTATATGCATATCAAACACAAACCCAGCAGACTGCGAACAAACACAGTCGCAAATAAGAAGACTACACCTCTAAACCAAAGTAGTTGAGCACACTCTCCATGAAGCTGCGCTTCAACGATAAGGCTGCCTCACATTCTCGTGCAACAATACTGCGCTGACGATAACGCTGAAAACCATCAACATGATGTTCAAGCAACCGTCCCGCAGCAATATCAGCGTCCACTGCTGAGCGCGAAATAAAGGTCACCCCCGCGCCAGCCAGCACCTCTTGAATGATCAACCAAAAATCATCAAGAACCATCACCCGTTGAAACTGGTCAATGCCTTGTTCAGCATTATCTAAATTAAGCGTCAACAGATCTCGACAACTACAACCATCACGGCGGGTAATAAAACAGTATTGTTTCAGCTCTTCTAGCGAAATGCCACCCTCGGGAATCCCCATGCTTGGCGCGCTGACAAACACCATCTCATCTTCCGGTAAAGAGCGATGGCGCATCATACCAAAATCGATATCACCCAGATGCTCGATAACGACTACATCAAATTCTCCAGCCCTCAACCCATCCAATGCGGGCAACGGCGCATTAAACAAAAACTTAAGATCTTCGATCTCGCCATGTTGCGGCACAAAAGTTTTGAGAATTTGTGGCAAATGAGCCATGCCAAACGCCGGGGTACTACAGATGTTAAGATGCTGTTTATTATTTAAGGAGCGCAGTTGCTGCATCATCTCCTCTTCCATATCCAAGATACGGCGGGCCCCATCAAGCACAACCTTACCGGCAACCGTTGGCACCAATGTCGCCCCTGATCGATCGAGCAATGCAACCCCACAACAGTTTTCCAAACTTTTCGTTCGCTGCGAAACCGCTGATTGAGTAATATTCAACTTAATTGCCGCACGAGAGAAGCTCCCCTCTTCGGCCGCCATTAATAATGTTTTCAGATATTGTGTTTCCATATCAATTGCTCCATTGCAAAAAAACCCATTTCACTACAGCAAAACCTGGATGGTCCCCAGCACCACCGGGGGCTGTCCCAGATTTTGCTGGCGCCCACACCACATTCCAGCCCCTACAAAGTATAGCAAATTCCGAATATAAGCATGTAAAACTATAAGCTGGCCTTATGAGCCCATTAAAATCATTCGTTTTACACTAACAGTCAACAAACGTATTGTACACACGATAACAAACGTGGGTGTTATAGCGCTTTTTTCACCACATAGTGGGCAAAGCCTGCAACACACTGTTTTTCCTGAGTTTTTTAATGCTGGACGATTGTTCGAATCATAACCCTATGAGTCAACAATGGCGGTATAAATCAACATTGGGATCACATCATCGGTGGAAGACCGAAAGGAGAAAACATGCGAAGGAAGTTGAACACCAAGGCCTCATGGCTGGTGAAAGCCCTTCCCCTGCTACTGATTCTGGGCGCTTGCGCTACAGGAACAATCAGGGAAAAGGTTCTCACACTGCCAGTGATCGAGGGTGCCACTTATGTAGGTCAAGAGACCTGCCTAGAGTGTCATGACGACATGGCCGGCGATAATTTCGCCACATCAACCGGAGGCGAAGGTTTTGCTAAGACCATTCATGGTCGCCTAGCAGACTGGGAGCTAATGGGAGCAGAAAAAGGTTGCGAGTCTTGCCACGGACCCGGTAGCCAACACGTAGACAACGATGGAGATCCTTGCTTTATTCTCCGTCCAGCTGAATTAAATGCTGACGAATCTGCGGCAATTTGCTCAAAATGTCACACTGACGGCAAGTTGATGGACTATACTCACAGTGCTCACGCATTGAGTGACGTAGGCTGCATCGACTGTCACAGCGTTCACGATGGCGAGGGTAAATTCAGCCTTAAAGCTGAGGATCCAGAGCTTTGCTTCACCTGCCACAAGGAAGAGCAAGCAAAAACTCACTTCCCATCTAGCCACCCTCTTGAGGCTGGTAAAATGAACTGCTCAAGCTGTCACAATGCTCACGGTGCAATTGGCGAAAGCTTGAACACCGACGAGCGCTTAAACGACCTATGCTTGAACTGCCACACCCGTTACCAAGGTCCTTTTGTCTTCGGTCATGCACCAGTTGAAGATGATTGTACCATCTGCCACGATCCACACGGTAGCGTTGCCAACAACCTGTTAGCTCAAAACGAGCCATTCTTGTGCCTACAGTGCCACGAAGGTCACTTCCACATGTTGCGTGAGTCAGACTACTCCGTAGCGGAATCTGACTTCCTAGCTAATGATCTGCCAGACACAATTGCTGGAACCAAAAACCCTTATGAAGATACTAAAAATGTTTTCACAAGCGCTGCAGCACAAAGCACTGCTGACATTGTAAACATTCACGGAACTGAGGGTTTCCAAACGTCGTATGGCACCAAGTGTACTACTTGTCACAAAGTTGTTCACGGCAGTGACTTCCCATCGCAACCACTTACTGGTGGCGGCTTGACCCGTTAATTTTTTTAGGAGGCACACATTATGAAGCAAAGCCAATTATGGCTGCTTGCACTGTTGACCGTCCTGACGTTTGTAGCAGCTACCACAGCTATGGCGGAAGAGGGTGCGGGTCATCTCACTGGTTCTTGGGAACTAGGGATGAGCGGCATCAATACGGATGACAATGCAGCACGCGTAAACGAGTATGGTTCAGTACGTCAAGAGGACGGTGTTTCTCTTGCTCCTCAACTGGATCTTGAATTTGAAAAAGGTGGTTTCATTCTTGAACTTGAGAGCGAGACTATGGGTCCCCGCGACCAACAGCACAGTTTAGGCCTTGATTTTGGTCGTGTTTTCAAACTCGAAAGTGAGCTGTCTGTTCTTGAACATACTAAAGATCACGAGACTCTAGCTCAAATGGGCGCAACAGCTCGTGATGACATCGGTGGCGGACAACCTAGTGTAACCACCGACAGCATCTATGCTAACCTTATCGAGGCAACAGGCAACGAT
Source organism: Desulfuromonas svalbardensis (assembly GCF_055389415.1). NCBI lineage: Bacteria > Pseudomonadati > Thermodesulfobacteriota > Desulfuromonadia > Desulfuromonadales > Desulfuromonadaceae > Desulfuromonas > Desulfuromonas svalbardensis. The sequence continues at coordinate 298,450 of NZ_AP042416.1, forward strand.
GGCGTCGCAGTTGGTGGCGGTAACTTACTTGATGCAGACAAGAACCTAGCTTACGACCCTGCAGTAGCTTGGGATCAAGAAGTTAGTAACAACTACGTCGTAACTCGCCGTGAGTGGGTAAATGAAGCCGAACTGGTTATCCCACAATTAGCTAACGTAACATTTAAAGCTGGCGCTCGCATCGAAACCCGTGAGGGGATGGAGCAATCTATCAGTCTCGCTAAGTGTGCTAGTTGTCACGTAAGTGCTGTAGGCAAAGAGATCGATGAGCGCACCGAAGAGTACACTCTCGGCGCAACAGGTAAATTTGGCCTTCTCACTGTTGATTACGAGTACTTAACTCGCGACTTTGAAGAGCAAAGTGGTGGCGCATTTCGCTGGTATCAAAACGCTGCTGGTCCCGCACTATATTCTGCAGATTTTGGCGCTAAAGCCGGTGACCTAAAACTGGCAAAAGCCAGTCAAATTATTTATGACAAAAGTGAATTAGAGCTCAACAGAACTCCAGACTCTGAAAAAGATTCACACATGGTCAAGGCCCGCCTTGATCTGCCTAACAACACTATCTTTTCAGCTAGCTATGTAAATGCTGACATTGAGAGTCAGAAATCTGATCAACCCGGCGAATACACCTTTGAGGGTAGCGACACACTGAAAAGTGAGTACGAAGGATTCAATGGTAAGCTGGCAACCAAGTTAGGTCCAGTACGTCTATCTCTACGTGGTGGAATGTATGAGATCGATGGTCCTAAATATTCACTGATGTTCCCTGACCGTCAAGAAGCTATTGACCTAGAGACAGCAGAAGCTCTTGCAGGAAACATCTCTACATCTCATTACGATAACTTCAACTACAGTGATCCTACTTCAGCTGTACCTTATATGCCTGTAATTCAGGAATATGAGTCAGCAGAATCACGCGAAGTTACCGAATTCGGCTTTGATGCAGTTTATCGTTTAGCCAGAGCAACAACACTGCGCCTCGGTTACGAGTACGAAGATGTTGAACGCGACGAAGAGGAGCTTGGCGAAACTGAGACTCACACCTTCACTGGCGCTATCAATACCCGCGTAAATAAAACTCTTTCAGGTCGCATCAGTTACAAGTATCAAGACATCGATGAGCCCTTTGCTGGAGTCCATGTCGGTATCGCTCAAGAGATTGGCACTGTCGACCCTCTAAACCCAGACCTGTGGTACCTCAACACTGCTGATTTTACCGGCACTGATCCAAATGACAAGTTTGCATACTACTGGAACAGCGTCTATTCATCACGCACACTAGAATCAACTAACCAGCCTGATGAAGTTCACGAAGCCAAGCTAAGCACCACATGGTCTCCGAGTGCAAACATGGCTGCTACATTCTACATGCGTTTCCGCTATGAAGAGAACGATACCGTTGAGTACGAGCAGTCCACATTCGTTCCAGGTATGAGTTTCTGGTATGCACCAAGTGACAAGTTAAACCTCACCATGTCCTACACATTCAACAATCAAGATACAGAAAACCGTATCTGTGTTGGTTGGTACCATGGCTGAGCGAACGCAGTAGCTTCGTCCCAGTTTGGGTCGATCTGTAAAACTACCGAGTACGAATCAAGCGTTCACACTGCAGCAATCAATGCTGACTACCAAGCAACTGATGCACTAAAGCTCACTGCGGGCTTTACTTACAACCGTGCTGATGATAGTTGGGATTGGAAATTCACCGAAAGATCTAGCCTCAACTCATTTGCTGACCTAGATGGCAATGGTGAGCTAGACGACAATATTGCAACCAGTGGTATCGAAGTCCCAGGTCTAAAAAGTTCAGTAAGTTATGAGGACTGGGAGCTAAACAACGAGATTGATGAATACTCTGACCTCTCTTACGAGCAGTATTCATTCACACTTGGCGCTATCTACAACTTCACTGATGCATTTTACACAGAAGTATCAGGCACCTATGACATCTTTGAATCTGAAGAAGAGTATGTCTACGGCGACGAAGATGGTAAATCTTACAGTGGTTACGTTGCATTCGGTTACAACTTCTAAAAGGAATTCTCTTTTAGGATAAGTTCAACAAAAAGCCCGACTGGTTTTCCAGTCGGGCTTTTTTAATTCTATAAATTTATTGGCAAAAAACTAGGATCAAGCCACCTCACTACATACCCTACATAAAAACTTCGATACCTCATCAGCATGGGAAACAACCATGCCATGCCCCGCGTTAGTTAAAATTTCACCTTGGTCTAATTGCGGCGGAAAAATCACGCTATCTTGCCCACCATGCAATGAATAAATTTCACAATTAATTGACTCATCGGAACGATATCCTGTTACCAAAGTGCTTCCGCGAAGCAATAATTCACGCGGTGTATCAGCGATCATTTTCCTGCCCAACTCAACAGCACTCAATTCACCCTCACCAAACACCTTATGTAAAAAAAATGAACTCATCAGGATGCGACGCACCAGACTAAACGGCAAACAACGAGCAAACCGATGAAGCTGATCCGATGATGAAACAAGAGCATCAGACGATAATGCACCGCTCAATAACACCAAGGCCCTTGTTACACGTTGACGACAGATCTCACTAGCAACCATACTGCCAAAGGAACAACCACCAACGATATCGTTTTCACCAATACTCAACCAGTCTGCATGCCGGCGAGCATACGATGCCATATGTTCACCCTGTTCAGGGATCAACAATCGAGGCGTTACAAGCGGTACGGGAAGCTCAGTAAGTCGAGCATACATTCGATCATCAGCCGCTAACCCCGGCAATAAAATTAAACGCTTTTTACCCACCACAACACCTCCTACCGAATTAAATGAAAAGAACACTCTCTTCACTTTAAATGTTATAACGATATTCCCCTTGACTACAACCTGAGCACCAATATAATGATAAAAATTATCAAAATCATTTAAATAATACACCAGACGGGATAAAGAAAATCATGATCTGCTCCATACGTCAACTTGAGGTTTACGATAAAGCGATTGTTACCTCAATTAGTGCTGCGGGAGAAATGGGTCGCCGCTTACGCGATATGGGCCTTGTTCCCGGCACTGAAATTGAGATAATCGGCCGTGCTCCCCTTAAAGATCCTGTCGCCCTACGTTTACGTGGTTTCACACTTACCCTGCGCAATAATGAAGCTGACTTTATCCATGTTGAAAAAAAAGAGGTCGAATAATGTCAGACAACATGATCGCGTTTGCTGGAAACCCCAATGCAGGAAAAACTACTTTATTTAATACGATAACAGGTTCACGCCAACATGTTGGCAACTACCCCGGAATTACCGTTGAGCGCAAAGAGGGTAGCGTACACTATAAAGATAATAAGCTTAACATCATTGACCTACCGGGTTGCTATTCTCTCACAGCATATACTCAAGAGGAACTGGTCGCCCGACAAGTTCTTATTGATGAGCGTCCGAGCCTTGTTGTTAACGTTGTTGATGCAACCAAATTGGAACGCCACCTATACCTCACCATACAATTCCTCGAACTTGGCATCCCTGTCATATTAGCTCTCAATATGATGGATGATGTACGCAGCAAAGGGATAACAATCGACATTCCAGCGCTCTCGCAAGCTCTTGATTGCCCAGCAATTAGTACCGTTGCACGCAGTGGCGAAGGTAAAGATCAACTTCTTGACCAAATCATCGCCACATCTTCTGCTAGAGCAGGAAAATGGAACCCGTTTAAGATCTCGTACGGCCCCGACATTGACCCAGCACTGGACAAGATGGAACAGATTATAGCCGACAACGCATTCTTAACCGACCGCTATCCTGCACGCTGGACCGCTATAAAATATCTCGAAGGGGATGAAAATCTGCACGAACAAGGACAACAATCTGCAGAAACATCACAACAACTAATAAAAATTGCAGACGACCTTCAGGTTCATTGCTCAAAAACCCTCAACTCATTCCCAGAAGCGATCATTGCAGACTACCGCTACGGGTTTATCCATTCTCTGCTACGTAAAGGTGTGATAACCATCCCAAGCGTAGAGAGCCGATTGGATATCACCGACAATCTAGACAAGGTCCTCACGCATAGAGTTTTAGGGCCAAGCTTAATGATGTTCTTACTCTACGCCATGTTTCAAGTCACCTTCACACTTGGCGACTATCCGATGCAATTACTCGAGGCCATTTTTGGTTTTATGGCGAATAGCGCGACAGCCATTTTGCCCGAAGGCCACCTGCAATCACTGATTGTTTCTGGAATAATTGATGGCGTAGGTGGGGTCCTAAGTTTTGTGCCCCTGATTATGATTATGTTTATCATGATCGCCTTTCTTGAAGACTCTGGCTACATGGCTCGAGTGGCCTATATGATGGATAAGGTCTTTCGCATTTTTGGCCTCCATGGCAGCTCCGTTATGCCGTTCATTATTTCAGGTGGTATTGCTGGCGGCTGTGCGGTGCCGGGTGTCATGGCAGCCAGAACGTTACGTAGTCCACGAGAAAAACTAGCAACAATCTTAACCGCTCCATTCATGCCCTGCGGAGCTAAAATCCCAGTGTTTTTATTATTGATCGGTGCGTTTTTCTCTGATCACCGCCCTATGATTATGTTCTCTATCACCCTAACAGCGTGGATCATGGCACTCATTGTTGCAAAGCTGCTGCGCTCAACAATCATCAGAGGCGAATCAACCCCATTTGTCATGGAACTTCCACCCTATCGTTGGCCAACTGTTCAAGGGGTAATGATTCACACATGGGAGCGCACATGGGAATACATCAAAAAGGCGGGGACCGTGATCTTAGCGATTTCGATCCTACTTTGGGCAGCCATGACATTCCCAAGTCAAACAGCGGAGCAAGTTGCCGTGTTTGACAGTCAGCGGCAGGCCCTAGAACAACAACTCATCCAAAGCACAAGCCCTATCAGCAAGCAAACAGTAACCGTCCAACTTGAGCAGCTCAATCAACAGCAAAGTATGGAAGCCCTGAAAAATTCAATGGCAGGAAAAATGGGGGTGCTACTTGAACCAATTAGTCAACTTGCTGGATTTAACTGGCGTACCAACATTGCCCTACTCGGTGGAGTCGCAGCAAAAGAGGTAATTGTTTCAACACTTGGAACCGCCTACTCAATTGGTGATAGTGATGCAGAGGAAACCACCAGCCTAGCAACGCGCATCGCAAAAGACCCAACATGGAGTAAATCCGCTGCAATCAGCGCGATAATATTCGTCCTCTTATATGCTCCATGCTTCGTTACCATTGTCGTTATGGCACGAGAATCGAGCTGGAAGTGGGCCTGCTTCGCATTGATCTTTAATACCACCATTGCTTTTTCGCTCGCAACACTGGTTTATCAAATCGGAATACGGATAGCATGACATTAACAAGAGGAAACAGCAAGAGCTATTCAGTACACAAAACTGAAACAAAACAAACACTTAAGCATCACCACCACCTTCATTAAACAAGGTAAACCATCGCTGAATTTGCAACGTATTTTTTTTCCTAGACATGTTAGAGAAACTCTGTATATTGAATCCAGTTCGCTTAGTTTGGGCCCACAAAGCTCATGTTCAATTTCAATCAAAGGAGAAACAAAATGGCTTACGTAATTAGTAGTGACTGCACTAGCTGTGGTGCATGCGAAGACTCTTGCCCTGTAGAAGCAATCTCTGAAGGCGCTGATCAGTATGTAATCGACGCTGACACTTGCACCGATTGTGGCGCATGTGAAGATAGCTGCCCTGTAGGTGCTATTACTGAAGGTTAATTCTTTCAGCAAATTAGTTTCAAATAAAAAAGCGAGGAGCACATGCTCCTCGCTTTTTTATTTAGGGCAGATAGCCTAACCACTCAAACTACTTTTCTCTTGCGATTCACGCAAAAAGCATGTTAGCGTGCCTTGTGTTTTGAGTTTAGTACGGAAATCTTTTGAATTAACGGTTCGATAGCGCACCACAGAATTCCGGCTGAAAACACCAGATATAGACCGACAAAGTCGGCATTTAAAGGAGTAAGATACAATGGCACAAGGTTCAGTAAAGTGGTTCAATGACGCAAAAGGTTTTGGTTTCATTGAGCAAGACGGTGGTCCTGACGTATTCGTTCATTTCTCAGCAATCGGTGGTGACGGCTTCAAATCACTCGCTGAAGGTGACCGCGTAGAATTTGAAATCACTGACGGCCAAAAAGGTCCTCAAGCAGCTAACGTAATCAAGCTGTAAATTACGCAGTTAAAAAAAACAAGCTCCACCGTGAAAGCGGTGGAGCTTTTTTTATTTCTACGACACCTCGTTACGACACCGCCTTCTCAGCCCTGCTTTCATCTTGACATGCCCACCACCTATTGCTAGGTTTGCAAGTGCTTTTTATTGTGGAAATCTATCCATTTTATTCAAACGGCGGGCAATGCATTGCGAGTCTTAATTTCAGACAATTTTTCAGCAGAAAGCTTACAGGTCCTCTCCAACACTGAGTCCCTAACTGTTGACTACCGACCAGGAATCACCTCGGACGAACTCATCAACGAGATCACTGACGTTGATGCGCTACTCGTCCGTGGAGGAACCGCTATCACAGGACAAATACTCCGCGCAGGATCAAAGCTTAAAATAGTCGCCCGCGCTGGTATTGGCGTTGAAAATATTGACATGATTGCCGCAAACCAATGCGGTATCGTTGTCACAAACACCCCATCAGGCAGTACAACAACGATTGCTGAACATGCCATTTCAATGATGATGTCCATCGCTCGAATGATCCCCCAAGCGCACGCCTCTGTTCGTGAAGGGCAATGGAACTCTACAAAATTTATGGGTTCTGAAATAAGCGGGAAAACTCTTGGCATCATTGGCGGGGGTAAAATTGGTCGACGAATCATTGAATACGCTCGTGGTCTTCATATGCACGTCAACCTTTACGACCCCTACCTTTCTGAGGAGATCATACAGCGACTCGGTGCAAGCAAGGTAAATCTAGACACGCTGCTCCAGAGTGCCGACTTCATTTCTCTACACGTACCACTAAACAATGAAACCGAAGAGCTGCTTAATGCTGAAACTTTTGCAAAGCTGAAACCCGGATGCCGGTTGATCAATTGCGCACTAGGCGGCCTCATCAACGAACCCGACATGATTAATGCTTTACTTAACGGGACCCTTGCGGGCGCAGCTCTTGATACCTTTACCACAGAACCACCACATCCCAGCAATCCACTATTGACAATGGATAATGTTATTTGCACGCCCCATATTCGTGCGGCAACAATTGATGCTCAGGAAAATGTAACGGTTCAGGCGGCACATCAAGTTGTGGATTTTCTCACAACAGGCATTGTCCGTAACGCCCTTAATGTTCCATCTGTAAATGCCGACCTGCTTGACAGTTTACGACCCTACCTAGAACTAGGTGAAAAAATGGGGTCATTTCTAGCTCAGCAATTAGACCACAAGCCATTTGATGATATTGCTATTGAATATTCGGGCGAATTAACTCGCCACTCCACCGAGCCAATAACGCTTGCCATACTCAAAGGGCTACTCACACCGATCATCGGTCCACGTGTCAACTACGTCAATGCCCCACATATTGTCCTCGAAAGAGGAATAAACGTTAGTGAAATTCGGCGCAATGTTGCCGAAGGGTTCTCGAACATGATAGAGTTAGTTGTTTCGGGAAAACAGGGTCAACAATCTGTGCGTGGAGCGATGTTCAACAACCAAGAGTGCCGAATTGTGGGCGTAGATGGTTACTCAGTTGAAGCGATCCCATCAGGGACAATTTTGGTGGTTAAAAACCATGACCGCCCTGGCGTTATTGCCCTACTGGGTACCTTGATGGCAGAATCGAATATCAATGTTGCCATGATGAATCTATCACGAGGAAAAATTAACGGTACCGCCATGTCGCTGCTAACCGTTGACCACCGTATCCCCAGTGAGACCATGGAGCAGTTACGTCAAAATGAAAACATACTATCCGCTATACAGGTAGAGTTTTCCTAAACGAATCCAACACAACAACTATGTTCGTGTGGCAATCTGACATCAGAGCGTCAACACAAGTAAAAGCGAACGAACACATAGATCAAAATTAATAGTTCTTAAATTCAACCCATCGCGGGACTTAAAGATCCGACAAGAAAGAGATCCATGAATCACAACACAACACTTGAGTCGATGATACCCAAAGGAGTTAAAGACTTCTTACCGATCAATGCAGTAAAAATTGAGCACCTAAAAAGCACACTCCATCAGGTGTTCGCCCAGTGGGGTTTTCAACCGGTAACACCTCCGTCGCTTGAATTTCTTCACGTGCTTGAGCGTGGGCTCGGTAACGACCTAAAAAACAGCACCCTTCGCTTTGATGATCGTCAAAGTGGTAATTTGTTGGCATTCCCATCTGACATTACTCCGCAAATTGCCCGAGTATTTGCCACAAGAATGCACGATGCACCACTGCCCCAACGTCTCAGCTATTCATGCCGCGTCTTACGTCACACAGAACAACAAGCTGGAAAAGACCGTGAATTATTTCAGTCTGGCGTTGAGCTGATTGGCCAGTCTGGGCCTCAGGCTGATGCCGAGTTGATTGCCATTGCCCTAGAATGCCTTGAAACCCTCGATGCCCCTGAATACACCATCGACATTGGTCAGGTTGAATTCTATCGCGGAGTCTTGGATGCACTAAATCTATCGCCAGCCCAAGTTACAAGCCTACATGACAGCATCCTGCACAAGGATACTTCTGGCTTACAACAACAACTAGAGGCCCTCCCTATTGACACCGCCAACTGCGAAGAAATAATGGCCTTACCTCGACTATTTGGCGGTAAAGAGGTCTTAGATCGTGCGGCTAAAATCGTCACCAACGATCGCTCAAAGCGTGCGTTGGAGAATCTACACAAAACACTACAAATCCTCGAAAACTATAATAGTGACAAACATATCACCCTTGACCTAGGGGAACTTCGTGGTCTTGATTACTATACGGGAATCACCTTCCAAGGGTTTCTAACAGGGTTCGGTAAAGCTGTCTGCCTCGGTGGTCGTTACGACAACCTCACTAAAGGATATGGCTACGATGCCCCAGCAACTGGCTTTGCTTTCAACTTGCTCAACCTGCTATTTGCAATGCCACAGCAGTTAAGCAAAGTCGTTCAACCTGGTGTTGATGCACTGATCGTATCAAAACGTGACAACGATCAAACAACTCATCAACTAGCTCAAATGCTGCGCTCAAAAGGTAACTCAGCTTGCATCACGGAATACAGTGCAACAGGCAACCAATCTTATGCATCTAAAATGAACTATCGCTATTTATTGACTGTTTCAGAGTCAGGTACGCAAACAGAGCTGTTATCACTTTCCGATAACAGCACATCACAGGTCCTTACAGCCTCACTACTTGACGGCAGCACGACTCTGTAAACGATTAGGAGAACTAACATGGCAAACGTTGTAATTGTCGGCGCTCAATGGGGCGACGAAGGCAAAGGTAAAGTTGTTGATATTTATACGGAAAACGCTAACGCGGTAGTACGCTTTCAAGGTGGCAACAATGCGGGTCACACCCTTGTTGTTGGTAACGAGAAAACAGTACTACACTTAATTCCATCTGGAATTTTACACGAAGGCAAAAAATGCATCATCGGTAATGGTGTCGTTGTTGACCCCAAGGTCTTCATTGAAGAGATCGAAGGGCTAAAGAAAAAAGGCTACATGAAGGATGATTCTCAACTTATCATCGATCGCAATGTTCACATTATCATGCCTTATCATAAGAAAATTGATATCGCCCGTGAAAACAAACCAGGTGAGCGCCGTATTGGCACAACAGGTCGTGGTATTGGTCCAACCTACGAAGACAAGGTCGGCCGTCGCGGTATCCGGCTATCGGATCTAATCAACCCACATGTTTTCGCACAAAAAGTAAAAGAATTCTTACCTGAAAAGAATTTTCTTCTTGAACACTTTCTCAAAGATCAGCCTCTTGTTGAGCAAGAGATTCTTGATGAATACAATGCGTATGGTGAGATCCTAGCCAAGCATATCGGCAACACCTCAGCACTACTCGATGAATGCCGCAAGAAGGATCAAAACATCTTGTTTGAAGGCGCTCAAGGCAGCCTACTTGACATTGACCACGGCACCTACCCTTATGTCACCTCATCATCAACGGTAGCTGGTGGAGCGACTATTGGCACTGGTTTTGGTCCACGCTTTATCAACGAAGTCATTGGCATCTCTAAAGCCTATGTCACTCGTGTTGGCGAAGGTCCATTCCCGACAGAACTCAATGATGAAATGGGTGAGAGACTCAGAAAAGCAGGATCAGAATTCGGCGCGACAACAGGTCGTCCACGCAGAACCGGTTGGTTTGATGCAGTTGCTCTACGTGAAGCAGTGCGCACCAACGGCCTCAGCGGTCTTGCCATCACTAAAATAGATGTATTGAGCGAACTTGATTCAATCAAAATTTGCACCGCATACTCTTACCGCGGTGAATTACTTGAGCAGTTCCCTCACGACTTATCCATCTTGCAAGAATGCAAACCTGTATACGAAGAATTTGACGGGTGGAAAACTGATATTTGCTCGGTAACGGAATACGATCAGTTTCCTGAACGAGTTAAAGAATATTTGACAAAAATTGAAGAGATTACCGAATGTCCAGTAGTTCTCGCTTCCGTCGGGCCGCGTCGTGATCAAACGATTCAACTTCGCAACCCATTTGAAGGGTAAATTTGGAGAAAATTAGACAGATGAATCGATTTTTTATTTTAATCCAAAAAAAGGATTGACTTCAATTCGGTCATCACGTATAACTCTCCTCGTTGTGAGCCGGTAGCTCAGTTGGTAGAGCATCTGACTTTTAATCAGATGGTCGTGGGTTCGATCCCCCCCCGGCTCACCATTTTAAAATTTACGTCCCTATCGTCTAGCTTGGCCCAGGACACCGCCCTTTCACGGCGGCGACAGGGGTTCAAATCCCCTTGGGGACGCCAAAAAATATGGAAGCCCTGCTAATTAATTTTAGCAGGGCTTTTTTATTTATATTCAGCGAGTTGCAGCCTCCCCCTCAAGTCCAACCCTAATGCCGGCCTCAACAAGACCGTTACGCATCTCGCCAAAAATTATATTTAGACTCACCGCCTCAGGTCTTTGAGTTAACCGGAAGCCATGATGCAGGCCTTCATATCTCAGCTTCACAAGGTTGGCCGTAGGTTGGTTTCATTTTTCCGGTAAATTTAATCTAAGTTAAAAAAACACTGATCAATCCTGACAAGATTATCCAGCACGGTTCATACTAAATCGTAACACGCCATCGCCTTCCTTTACCCTGCCCCTCAAAACCCAAGAAACCAAAAAAACGGTATCGACACCCGAGAATGAAACACAGATAGAGTCACCGAACGTGGCTCTTCCCGCTTCAATCAACCGCAGCAAACACTATTACCTCTTGATATCAACCCAACAAAAAGGAGGCCACAAACCATGTTTAATCACACCAGTGAGCAGGTCATTAATCCTACTCTCTCTGCGTAAACCTACGCCCGCTTGCACAGCACATCCTTGCTGTCGAGCTTTCCATTTGCCAAGACAACTATTCTTGACCCCAACAACGGTGCCACCATCTTGCATGAAGAGGGCGACACTGATCAAACCATCATCAAACAGCTTGATCGGCCCTTCCCTGAACTACCCTTTAAACAAGCGAAACATATCATTTCTACCCGTGTCTACATTGGCCCCCTGCTACGTGACAACCAGTGCTGCACACCCTGATTCGACCTAATCAAAATTGGGTTCCTCGTGAGTGGCCACCGCTACTTAGTAGCGGTGGAATATTTCTGGATCAATCCATTAAACAGCAGAGAAAAATTGACGGAACACAAACTCGCACGTGGCGATGGATTAAATAGGCAAATAGCAGTACAGAAATAGGGGGTTCCCCGATATTCTATATTTGCCGACCAGAGTAAAGCTACTCATTAAATAGCATGGTCAATGGTCAGCTAACTCCAAAAAAGAAAGCCTTAACATGGAAAAGTATACGCTGGAACGAATTGATGGCGTCTTTGTTGATGAAATCCAATTTTTAAAAAAAATAATTGATAGTAGCCCTGATCCAACGATGGTTATTGGCTTAAAGCATGAACTTCTTTTATGCAATAAGGCGGTAAGAAATATTTGGATTGGTGAAGAAATAAATAAAACGACTAACTTTTGTTATCGTGCTTTTTATAATAACAATTCCCCCTGTGATGGAATCAATCATTGCTGTCCATTGAAGGAAGTAATAAAAACGGGTGCAAAATTCACAACGATTCATTGTCATGTTGATCAATTTGGCCAAGAAAAACATTTCGAGGTTACAGCATCACCGTTGCACGATGACCATGATCGCATTGTTGGAATAATTGAAGTAAACAGGGATATTACTGAACGTTTGGCCAATCAGGCCAATATCCATAAAAGTAAAAAAAAACTCGAATATATAGCCAATCACGATGCCCTCACAAGATTACCCAATCGGCACTTATTTAAATCTAAAATTGAACAGATATCGCAACAGGCAAGACTAAGAAATGAGAAATTCGCTCTATTATTTTTAGACTTGGATCATTTTAAAAAAGTCAATGACACCTTTGGCCACGATATCGGCGATCAGTTACTTGTTGAGGTCACGAGAGATATCCGCAATCAGTTGCGAAAATCAGATGTGCTATCCCGAATGGGTGGTGACGAATTTTTGCTGATCCTTGACAATGTTAAAGATGCTCAGGAGGTTTCGTGTGCCTGTCAGAGAATCATTAAAACCCTAGATCGGGAACGCTCCTTAGGCGGATGTTCTATTTACGTTACGGCGAGCATTGGCGTTAGCTTTTTTCCTGCAGATGGCAATGATACGACATCGTTAATAAAAAATGCTGATATAGCCATGTATAAGGCTAAAGAGGCAGGTCGAAACACGTATCAATTCTACAATGAGGAAATGAGTTATTTCAATAGCTTAAAAATGGATCTTGAAATTCAATTGCATAGGGCTATTGAAAAAAAAGAATTTATTTTATTTTACCAACCGCAGTTTAACTTGAGGTCAGGCCAACTGATCGGCGCAGAGGCTCTTTTAAGGTGGAATCATCCAGATCGAGGGCTTGTTCTACCTGGTGAAATTATACCTGTAGCTGAAGAAACTGGCTTGATTATTCAGCTTGGCGAATTTGTGTTAAGAGAGGCTTGCGAACAGATTGCAAAGTGGGAAAGTTTAGGATTTCCCTCAATAAAAATAGCGGTCAATGTGTCGGGTTTGCAATTTGAGCGACCTGGTTTTATAGAGCTTGTAGAAAAGGTTTTAGCTGAAACAAAAATCTCACCAAACCTGCTAGAGCTTGAAATTACCGAATCAAGCATTATGGGGCAAACCGAAAGCAGCATCGATAAACTTTTCCAACTTAAACAACTTGGTATCAGCTTAGCTATTGACGACTTTGGCACAGGATATTCTTCGCTACGTTATCTGCGAAAGTTCCCAGTTTCAATACTCAAAATCGACCGCTCGTTTGTCGCAGGCATTCCTGAGCAGAGTGATAGTGGTTGTATTTGTAGTTCAATTATTGCCCTAGCGCATTCTTTAGAGTTAGAGGTGGTCGCTGAGGGTGTCGAGGAAGAAGAACAAGCTGAGTGGTTAATTGAACAAAATTGTGAATATGTACAAGGCTTCCTTTATTCCCGTCCTTTACCTGTAGTGGAGATAGAGAAGATATATTTAAAACCTCCCCAATGTTTATTGAGCAATGGGTGAAAGATTAGCAGCGAGAAACAGGGCTTGCCAACGTCAAATATTGAGTACACGGCACCGCAGGAGTCAAACCTATGCTTGGCGGTGGATAAGAACGGTTCACCCTCGTAGCGCTTCAAGTAGAGATTTCGAGAGAAACGGTTATTCATCACCATCGGCCCCTACCCGCAGTTCAGTATTCAGGATGCCGTCGACAAGGGCCGTAAGTTTAAGCGACTGAGGGCTGAGGGTGTGAAGAGACCTACGGGACTACAGGAAATCGGCAACACAACCCACTCCTGACCCTTCTAGCTAAACGCTAATAGCCCTTTTGGTGTTCCTGATAGACCCAAGAACTAACAATCCATTCTATTGAATTCATATAATGAGTGCCTCAGTAAAATTGGACCACTGATGAAGCTACGACTACTCAAATATTTTCTAGAGGGATTTCTTATTTTGAAAAAAATGACAAAAAAAGCAGTTAAAGAAATACGTTGTGAGTGCGGGGGGAGATAAAAGTAGTCTGAAAATCCTTCACCTGCAGAACTCTTGGTTAATTTCACTAATTCGCGAATTAAATATTTGCCGTGACTATCCTGCATATCCCATTGATTGCACCCCAGCCTTTGAGGTTCAAATGGAATGACGCGCATGGTTCCATCGTAGGTTGTCATGAAAATATAATTATTGCCATAACTGTCAAGGAAGGTCATACGGTTGAGAATATCAATGCCAGCGCGCATCGACTCCTCTTTGGTAAGAAGGCCGGCATTTTGCTGGTCAATAAGAGGCTGGATGGTGTTTTTAGCTAGGTTTACGATATGCCGCAGCTCGTTTTTTCGCGCATCGTAAGCCATATTGGTATGGCTGTTTATATTGAACCACAACGTCAAAAAATAACCGCTGATCACAACGATTAACGCCAACCAAATTCGTAACAACATATTATTCACTCCCGCCGTGGTCTCGCAAGCGGTGAATTGGAGAAAACGCTAACAACACACCGTAAAATTGACCATGCGGAAATCTAGCATGCGGTCAAAGGCATTGCCAGTTATCGATAATTACCCGAGAGATTCGTCGCGCTATGCATTGCTGAATACGTTGAGAATTGAGTACTTAGGCGCTATTAGCTAACAGTTTAAAATCCGGTGACCGTCACGCCTGCGCGGGAGTGACGATCACTGGATTTGTTAAGGACTAGATTCCCGTTTTCACGAGGATGATATCTTTTTCAACAGACGCCTCAGGGTTCACTTTATAGGTTCAAAAACGCCTCAACTCTGTTTTGTGCATTTTCACGAAGATTGAAATAATAAAAGGGGTAGTCATAACTATGGTAGATTCCCTCACCAAGTCCAAGAAACAGGCCAGCCTGATCAACGGTCGTTGTCACCACGCCCTTATCGAGATCAACCGTTGCGTCCGCATACTGAGCAACCTCGGTAAAAACCCCATCTACTGGCATAAATGACCCCAACCCATCTGAAATGAGTGCCGGTGTTTCGTCTCTCGTCCAAGTCAGCGGATTGATGGCAATAGCACCATCACTCACGACTGGATTATCTCCCTTTTCAACATCTGGAGATTGCGTATTATAGGAGATGATGACTCCGGTATCATCCGCAGTCTCGGCAAATTTCAAATGAGGATTGCTATCCAGATAGGTTGGCGTCACCGAATAGCCGATGACATAGGCGGCAATCATCCGCTCATAAACCTCTGGGTTTTCTTCCATGTAGTCAGCCAGAAGATTCAACAGCACATTTGAACCCTGTGAATGCCCAGCGAGAATGAACGGCCGGCCGTTATTGAAATGTTGAATGTAGTAGTCAAAGGCCGCCATGGCATCCAGAGTCGGAGCCCCTGCTATGACCTGCTCGCGTTCTTCCAAAGTCGGCAACTCTAAAACATAAAAGATATCGGCCTGTCGGTAATAGGGCGCATAGATATTACCAACGGTTTCAAAGGCCGTCGCCTGACGGTCGAAGGCACCATTGGCGCCGAGCAGCATAGAAGCGTTATCAATCTCATTGATGTTCGGGTCGGTTGGCTCTATCTTCTGCCAGGCCGTCGGATAAAGGTAGAACACATCGACGTCTTTCGATGTCGCCGGTAGTGACAGCCAGTGCTCTGCTTGTGAGTAATCGGTAACATCAAGGCTCGTCGAGCTTGAATGGTCATCGCCACAAGCCGTAAGCATGCAAGCCAGTACAATAAATAGAACGCCTAATAATCTGTATTTTGTGCGCATACTTGAACTCTCCTTAAATTGAAATTAAAAAATGATGGAAAAGCGATTTCGTGCCATTAATTTTATAATTCAGCAGCTTTATCGTTGTGAAAGAGCCGCTCAATTCGTTTCATCAGTCATCTCGGCAGATAGAACCACTTTCAACGGAGATCCATTCGACTTACTCCCCCCTGATGAATTGATGTCTGCTCGAAAATTGACAGTTATTCGAGCGCCTCTTCCTCCGGCATCAAAGCAGAATCAGAGTATGACGCCGGATCGTAGAGCTCCGCGCTGGCACGGTCATTTTCCAATCTGCTTGCTCCTCCGGCGACGAGCACCCTGCCTTCGGCCAGCAGGGTCATTGTAGGTTTTCTGCGCTCTTAGGCCATAGAACCGGTTACCTGCCAGGTGGCACTTGACTGCGTGGCACCAAAAGGCTCCACCGTGAAATCGACCCCGCCGATATCGCCGCTGCCACCATCCGGATTACTGTCAGTGATAACATCCGGATCACTGACGGTGATAACATTGTCCGGTGGCGCGAAGGTGTTACCTTTGTGTGTGGGTCTTATTCTGTATACGCCAACAGGCACAGTGAAACTGTAGTTGCCATCGTCATCCGTTGTGGTGGTCTGGGTCTGGTCTCCGTCCATGGTCAGGGTGATATCGGGCCAACCCATATTAGACTCCAGCCCTTCACTATAAACTTGGCCTGAAATGGTGTAGCGATCCCAGCCGTCACCATCACTGCAACCTACCAGCAACAATGTTGTCAAAAATAACCCGGCAACGAAAATCCAACGGTACTGTTTTTTATGTTTCATACATGCCTTTACAAATTGGAATGGTGCGTTATTGTGCACATCGGTGGCGGATGCTAATGCCGATCGACTGTGTGTGATCAGTGAAAAGGGTGAGAGATGATAAATCGAGCCAAAGGTATAAAGGCAATGACTCTGCTCATTATCTAATTTCATATGCTGAAGCGGCACTTAATTCTGTTTTTTTACTCATTAAACAAAAAAATCCGTAATCTGTAACTTTAAACACTACTAAACATGTGCAGTGGCTGTCTATCAGACTAAAGGCCTATTTTTCGATATTTGGCCGTATACTCATGCCAGTGTTTAGAAAGTTTTTAGCCCTTCGTGCTCTTTTTATGGGAGGATATCTTTCGAGTTATCCGTATTCCCTTCCCCAGCTCACCACTTTTAAATTTACATACTTATCGCCTAGCTTGGACCAGGACACCGCCCGTTAACGGCGGCGACAGGGGTTCGAATTCCCTTGGGGGACGCAAAGAACTAAAAAATCCATTGCCTTTCCTACAAGCGAACCTTCATACTTTAAAAAACCTGACCACTCCTCAACCCTGTCCAACTAGTCATAATATAGCAATAAGCAGCCGCAGTTGTACCAACTTCAAGTCATGATGTTACATACAACAAATCCATCGTCATCCAACCTGGCAAACCAGATGTCACGCAATAAACACCTCTTAAATCCTCCGTGCCCGGCCCACAAGACAGGATCACCAATTCTATGACCCATAGCATTACTGACCACTTTAAACTCAGCTAGATCAAGAAACCATAAAACCAACTATTTTTCGTATTACTAGCAAACTCATGGTTTGTAGCATTTACTTTTAGAGCGCGGATTCAACTCGCAATTGGTGAAAATAAATCACCTTACGAATCCTGTCATACTGACCACCAACCCAAAACGTGATAGCATGTCATCATGAATAATACTAAAACAATACACGTAGAAATTTTCAGTGACGGAGCCTGTAGTGGCAACCCTGGCCCTGGCGGTTACGGTACCATTTTACGTTACGGCCCTCACGTCAAAGAGCTTAGTGGCTACGCCCCTGACACAACCAATAACCGCATGGAGATGATGGGCGCGATCGCTGGCCTTGAATCCCTCACGAAACCGAGTACAGTTATCATGACAACTGACTCCCAATATGTATGTAAAGGGATGACAGAGTGGATCGAGGGCTGGAAGAAAAAGGGCTGGAAAAACTCACAACGCAAACCGGTGCTCAATCGCGATCTATGGGAACGGTTAGAAGCAGCAACAAATGGCCATAGCGTTCGCTGGAAGTGGGTTAAGGGTCACGCAGGCCACGAAGAAAATGAACGCTGTGACGACCTAGCTCGACAAGCAATCATAGACCGCTGTTAACCATCCTGCTTAAGAGGAGAATAAAACAATGGATCAGATTGAACAATTCATGCAATCACCAGCATTTGCCGTAGCGGGAGCGTCAACGAATCGTAATAAATACGGCAACAAGGTGCTGCGCTGCCTCAAACAAAACGATCACCTTGTCGTCCCTATCAATCCTCGAGCTAAAGAGATTGAGGGACTTACCTGTGTTAGTTCGGTGCTAGATCTAGCTGACAACATCGACAGTCTTTCCATTATTACCCCACCAAAGATTACCGAACAAGTCGTTCAGCATGCGATCACCAAGGGGATTAAAAGTATTTGGATGCAACCCGGTGCTGAAAGTTCCTTAGCTATTGATCTGTGCAAAGAAAACGGTATAAATGTTATTGCGGATGGCAGTTGCCTGCTGGTGGTTTTGCACTATCACGAACACGATTAAATCTTCCCAGTTACCATAAAAAACCCCACATTTAAAAATGTGGGGTTTGTCAATAATCTAAAATCACTGCAAATGTAGTCAATTTTCTTTCTTATAAACATTTATCCGTTAAGGCTTAGGAACACCGAGCCAATTTCCTTGCCCTTGGTTACATCCAGCCTTTTTTAAAAACTCAAATTCTTCCTCAGTCTCTATCCCTTCAGCAACAACAGCCATATCAAAACATTGTGCAACAGCAATAATTGCCTCGCATAATGCTCGCGACGACGTATTCGTCGTCAACGTTGAAACAAATTGGCCATCAATTTTCAGAGACTGCGAAGAGACATCTTTAAGATTCGCCAGACTGGCACACCCAGTACCAAAATCATCAACAGCAACTGGAACGCCAAGACCATACAGATCAGCGACAATTTTTTTAGAGAGTTTGGGATTCGCCATCAAAACCGACTCGTTAATATCAAACTGTAACATTCCCCGTTGTAGAGAATAAACTTTGACAATTTCAGACTCTAACCACGATACAAAGCAGGGGCGATAAAACATCCGCGATGAGATATTTACCGCCACATACAATGACGGATCAACAACCTCTCCCAAGCAAACATCCTTCACAGTCTGCTCAATAATCCACCTTTCTAGCTCTAACATCTCTGAACTATAACGTATTGATGTAACGAATTGCCCTGGAGGTAAGACTCCATGAATAGGATGGTTCCATCTTAGCAATGCTTCTGAACCCGCCAAGGTACCATCATCCATATGAAAGATAGGTTGGTAATATAGCTGAAACTCGCCACGCTCGAGGGCAACTTTCAAATCATAGGTCAACCCTCTGCCCCCATCTAAACCTTCACTCGACTGAGAAAACGTGTAATAGCCTGCACCATCTTTTTTAGCTTGATACATCGCAATATCAGCACAATTCATCAACCCATCTGCAGTGGTCGCATCCTCTGGAAAGCTGGCGACCCCAATACTGGTATCAATGATTATTCTTTGATCTTTGAACACCATCGGTTCATCAAAGGCATCAAGTATTTTTCTTGAAACACCTTCTGCTGTCTGACAAACATCAACCCCTTCAAGCAAAACGACAAATTCGTCCCCACCCAATCTTGCCACCATATCGCTTTCACGCAACACATCTTTAAGGCGCCGCGCGAACTCACACAAGACAAGGTCTCCAACTTTATGGCCCATGGTGTCATTAATCACTTTAAAATCATTTAAATCCAAAAACAGTAAACTAATCTTCTTTTCATACCGCAATGAAAGTCGCAATGCCTGCTGAAGTTGTTCTTGAAACATTAAACGGTTCGGCAACCCCGTAAGAGGATCATGATTTGCTAGATAGGATTGACGCGCTTCATTTTTACGAATTTCCTTCTCAGTTTTCTTAAGCTCCAACATGGACCAATAAGAGCGCAGCATGTATTTAACACGATGCTCTAATATCAACCAATTAATTGGCTTAGTGGTAAAGTCAGTGGCTCCAACTTCATAGGCTTGATCAATGGATAATACATCATCCAGCCCAGTCATCATCAACACTGGAACATCCTTACCTGTAGGCAGCTGGCGAATCTGTCGGCAGCACTCAAAGCCGTCCATCTCAGGCATCATCACATCAAGCAGAACCAAATCTGGTGATTTGGTTTCAAACAGCTCTAGAGCTTTCAAACCATTTTGCGCGACAAGCACTTGAAACTTATCGTCGTGCAGTGTTTCTTGAGCGAGATACTGAATCATTGGATCATCATCTACGATCAATATTAAATCAAACCCTCGATCTTGATCTATCATAATCCATCCTCCAATATTGACCGCAACCGTTGCCCAAGTTCCCCATGCTGTTCGCAAATCTGCTCAATCAATCCTGTAACTTCGCCAATGTTCCCTTCTCGACTCAATTGTTCAATCTTATGCAGTAATTCAGAGAAATCAACGGCACCAACATTCGCACTAGATGATTTAAGACTGTGGGCCCTCATCATCAACGCGTCGCAATCCTTATCATGTAACGCATTTTTCAACTGCTTAATCTCGCTAGCAGAGCTGTCTAAATAAAGAGTAATAACCTTATTAATTCTTTCCTTGGCACCATCTGGCCGAATATTGCCTATTGCAACAAGATAGCTCAAATCAAGAGGACCATTGACAACCCGCTCCACCTCTACAAGTGCTGACTGGTCGCTGACTAACGTGATTCCCACCCACTTTTCAATCATTTCCGTCAATTGCTTATGATCAAATGGCTTAGATAAATAATCATCCATCCCTGCCTTTAAGCATTTATCTCGATCACCAACCATTGCGTTGGCAGTTAGAGCAATAATTGGTAAGCGTGGCACATCGGGACCCCCCATCTCGTGAACACGATATTGTTGCGTAGCTGCATACCCATCCAAAACAGGCATCTGGCAATCCATCAATACTAAATCGTACTTCCCAGCAACCATTACCGAAAGAGCTTGCTCACCCGTTTCAACAATCCTAACGCGGCAACCAATGCTCTCTAATATCCCGCGACCAACCTCTTGATTAACAACATTATCTTCAGCCAAAAGAACATTCAGGTCTGCAAACACAGGAGCATCATGATCAGTCTTGACATCATAGGGTTGCTCTTTTTCTAACAGTAATCGCTGAATAGCACTCGGCTGGACAGGACGAACCATTGATAAATAAATATTATCGTACCTAAATTTATGGGAACTTAATTCACTGACGCGATCAAGCACCATCACAACGCGAAAGGCTTTACATTGGTTCAACAGATCTAACTGGGGCGAGCAAATCTTGCCATTTTGCATCGAACAGAAAATCCAGTACTGATCTGAGCTCGAGCATTTTGATTCGAACTGAGCGGAAAACTGCTCATAGCTTTCACAGCAAATACATTCAACGCCCAGACCCAACATCTGCTCAACAAACAGCTGCTGAAGCTCCTCCCCCATCCCTAGCAAGATCACCTTAGAAGAGGTAACTTCACGTGCAAGGACTTCATCCAGTACCAGGACAGGAAACTCAACATCAAAAGTAAATACGGCACCACGACCAGGAACACTATTGACAGTGATCATACCACCCATCATAGTGACGATCTCCTGTGAAATCGCCAACCCCAAACCTGTACCTCCGTATCGCCTGGTTGTCGAACCATCTTCTTGTTTGAACGATTCAAATATTTTTTCTTGCGCATTGTGAGAAACACCAATTCCGGTGTCGATGACGGAAAAAACAACACGACAACTAAGTTGGCTAATTGAATCAACTTTCGCATGCAAGCGCACTCGGCCATAATGAGTAAACTTAATTGCATTACCAAGCAGATTAACAACAACTTGTCTTAAGCGACCCTCGTCTCCCACCACCTGTAAAGCTGGGTGAAAATCATACGCCACCCCAATCTCAAGCCCCTTATCAAGAGCCTCTCCTGACAGCAGCTCCGTTACATCTTCCAAAACCTTAGACAAAACGAAAGGCTGTGGGTCAAGCTGAAGCTTACCAGCTTCAATTTTTGACAAGTCGAGAATATCATTAACTATGGCCAGAAGGCTTTTCGATGATCGCTGTAAAAACCCAGCATAGCGAGACTGTAGTTCATCCAACGTCGTCTTCAAAAGAAGATCACTCATGCCAATAATACCATTCATGGGAGTGCGTATTTCATGACTCATATTGGCTAAAAATTGAGACTTAGCAAGACTCGCTGCTTCTGCTTTAAGGTTAGCACTTTTGAGCCCATCAACCGCAGCAGCAAGATGGGAATCACGTTCTTGAATCTGAACAAGCATGGCATTGAATCCATCCATTAAAATTCCAAGTTCATCATCACTGGTTTTGCGCGCGCGTAGGGTATAGTCTTCACTTTGGGCAACTTGCTGAATAATACCAGCCAAATGGGAGATTGGTGCCGAAACAATCCGCTGCATACGTTGCGCTAAAAAGTAAACAAGTAGGGTTAATAGAGCAAGGAAAGCAAAGGAACTTAGGGCAAAAACGTGCAAACTACTGTAAAGCGCATTTAAATTCGTCCTGATCGCAACAAAGCCAATATTCTTATCATCCATCATGATTGGACGGACCAGATCGAGAGACCGCGTTTCATAAAAATAGCGCTCTTCCGTATCATAAAGCGCAGTGGCTACAGCATAAAACTCTGCTAATTGGTCTGGCGATTGTCCTACCGCTGTATAGTTAGCAAAAATCCCAGTACGTACCTTAACAATTATCGCACTATCAACGTTGCCTTCCATACGCAGCGCGGACAATATCTCCGTTGCAGTTTGTGCATCGTCAAACACAATGGCAGCGGTAGAATTCATACCGATAACATCAGCAAGAGTTGTCATTTTAACGACTAAGCCTTGGCGGTAGGTGACCATTTTATCCGCAGCAGCAAGAACAAAAGCAATCGTCAAAGCTAACGTACTAAGCCCAACAAGCAACACTAACAATTTATGTCGAATGGCTAAATTACTTAACCTCATTCCGACTCTCGCAGACTAGAGATACCGACAACTTTCGCAATCTGAAGCAACTTAGAACTAACCTGCAAACCATGGCGCCGAACAGCATCGACATTGACTTGTAATTGAATCCTATTATCCCTTAGCTCCAGTGTTACACCGCCACCCTCACGACAAAACGCAGAGTCATCACCAACGGTGAGCACAGACAAGTTATCCGTCTGGCTAACAATCTCTTGAACACCAAGTTTTACACTTTTATCAACATAAAGAAGATCACAAGGGGGGATACTTGTCGGGTCATCACAAACAACGACAAGGGGTTTAACCATGAAAATCAGCTCACCCTTGAGTACCGATACGAGTTCATCAGCAAAATGTGTATTGCCAACCACACAAAAAATAAACGGATTATCTTGATAATTACGCCCACTGTCTGGCCAAGTCACAAAATGAGTGACATTCAGCAAAAAAACCGCCTTTACCTGCTCCTCAGAGTAACGTGTCCGTGACTGGGAATCCGTTGCACCGACAAGAAGTGACGTAACGATAAATACAATCAACATTAATTGTCTCAACATCGACAAGCTCATCGTTTAGTATTTCCAACTCAACTGAGTATACACAGTTCTTGGCACCTGACTTGGACGTGAACCGTACTGTGTTGGCATCTCAAGATGGGCCGAATCGGACAAATTCGTCCCCTGAATACTCCACTCCAACTGCTCACTTAACTGCCAAGCAAAACGAAGATCAAGGCGCCAAAAAGATGGGACATCGCCCTCATTCGTTTCTGCCGTGTAGTAAACAAAAGTATCTAAACTGATAGAATCAGACAAATTCATTGCTGAATGGACTGAAACATTATGCTCTGGGTCATCCTCCTCAGCACTCTCGCCAAGGGGATCAAGCTTTGATCCATCAGAATGGATCAGCAACTTTAGCCAACTGTAACTTGCTGTAATATTCCACCAGTCATTGGCTTCATAACGCGCCCAAATTTCAAAACCATAGCCCTCACCATCAGCTAGATTGTCAATATAAAATGGCAGTTCAACCAGAACCGTTGAACCATCAAATTCGACAACCTTACCCTTGGCCTCCTGCGTTCTCAACCGACTGTAATCATTATAATACAATGACATGTCAACATAAAGACGGTCACTCAATTGACTACGATAGCCTAATTCATAAGCAAGTAATTTTTCTGAGGCATACTCGTCATTACCAATAATGGTTATGTTTGCAATCGCTGGGATATCAAAACCTGGACCTGGAATCCCAACAGCGGATGAGGGAACCATCGATTGAATGCTGCCAATCAGTGACGACATGTCAGCCTCAGCACGCGAAGGAGTTCGCACAGCACGCGAAACAGCCCCCCACAGGGTGTGCCTTGAATTAAATTTCCATGCAGCCCGAATATTTGGTTGCCACTCTGAGCCCGTATAATCATTGTGCTCATACTTTATGCCACCAGTAAGCAAAAGTTGATCATCACATAATGAAAATTGATCCTGTAGAAACACGTTGTATAGTTCATCATCGCGTGATTTTGGCGTAAGTGTGGTCACTAAACCGTCTGTACTTTCATCACGACTATAACGGTAGCCTCCACCCCATACAATATCTTGCACTTGCCCTAGCATAAATTGATGTCTAACATCAAGATCCCAAGTCTGACGAACTTCCCCTAAACGAAGATCTTCGCGGTCTGTGCGATCATAGTATCCTTGAACCGTGAGCTCTGAATCTGCACTCAATTCAGTATTCCAACGCGCTAATATATTCCCACCTCGTGTCTCAACACGCGAGATATACTCTTCTTGAGCGGCAGTGCTTACCCGTAGAATCGTATCATTCTCGCTACGATAAATATCGCCCTGCACCGTAAAATCGTGTGATTGATTAATATCGTAATCAAATCTAAATCCACCATGCTCCAACTGAGAATCACCTACAGCTTTCGATAAACCATTATTCTCTAAGGGATCTAGATCGTGTTTTTTTGCATACAGCCTATAGGTTAACCCGTCGCGAAGAGTTCCTCCATATCGGCCATTAAGCAATAGCGGCTCATGGGTTCCGACACCCGCGCTGGCCAAAGTTCCTAAAGTATCTTTTGTGTTTTTCGTAATAACATTAATAACGCCATTAACAGCATTCGCCCCCCACGTACTTGCACCAGGACCACGAATCACCTCGATACGCTCAATGTCATCAATTAGAACATCTTGAATATCCCAGTACACTCCTGAGAACAGAGGTGTATACACAGAACGTCCATCAATCAGAACAAGAAGTTTATTCGAGAAAACATTCTTGAATCCCCGACTCGTTACCACGGCATTACTACTGTCGACACTCGCGACAAAAAGCCCTGGTACTTTGCGAAGCAATTCAGGTAAAGAACGATAGCCACTTCGTACAATTTCATCGTTGCTCAATACGTAAATTGCGGCGGCTGTGTCCATCACTTTCTCGGTTTTTTTAGAAACAGATGTTACCTCTATGTCCATCAAACTTTCTAAACTTAGCTGCTTTAAATACACTAAAGAATCGGACGTGCTTGATGAATATCCACTACAAGGAAGAGACAAAATGAGAAAAAAGAAGCAGAAACTAAAAGATAACTTTTTCATAAATATAAACCTTAACCCATGGCTTTATGTAACTAAATATAAATTACGATCATTTTGAACAAAGAAAAGCCCTAACTATACGAGCTGAGAACCCAAATTATTTACTGTAAATAACGTTTCCGTACAAACAGAAACACAAACACTAACAATAACAATAATGGTATATTATACACGGTAATTGTTGACATCAAAATGAATAAGCACAAATTCACATTAAAATAGCAAGATGCAAAACAATTAGAATCTTCACTGTTTAGAAGAATTAAATTCTGCACCACCAACAAATGCGCCACTTATCTCTATCAAAGAACTGGTAATCCTAATAGTATACGATAATAAATGTTAATACATGGCTAAGTATTTAATTACATAAGTAACGAATTAAAAAGGCGTGCACGCAACCATAGACTCGCTGGCTATGGAACAAATCTACCCTTCGGCCCCCATTAAGACGAGTCCTATCACCACTACGAAGAAATATACACAAACGCACACAGGAAGCAGTGGCACTTTTCCATATTAATTCGGTGCCTGACAATGTCGACAGTCTTTCCATTATTACACCAACAAAGAAAACTGTGTAAATGTCATTGGTAATAGTAGTTACCTGCTGGTCGTTTTGCACTACCACGATTAAGACTTCAATGTTGAAAAACAAAAAAAAGGCCTAGACGAGTGTCGAGGCCTTTTCACTTAAACCATCATTATTTCTTGCTGTTAGGCTTTTACAACCTCAACAGACACAACATTTTGACCAGCAGCAACAACTTGCTGGATATTTAATTCAGCAAAGTGGTACGGAGCAAATACAACACCCTGTGGGACACAATCACTAATGCGCGCAACGCCCACTGCTGTTCCAGCCGGACCCTTAACGCTTACCTGAACCCCATCAACAACACCAGCCTGATCAGCATCAAGTTGACTCAGTTCAACATAACCGGCTGGAGCAATTTCTAATGCACCTGCTGCGTAGGTTGATGTCACACCTGTATGGGCATGCATCTTACCTGTAACAAGCTGTAGCCCTTTAACCGCTTGCGGTTGGGCAAACGCTGAAAAGGATAACGATGCTGCCGCAGGAGCATAGCTTGGCTTAACACAGGAGCTAGTATAGGTATCGCCAGTAACAGACACAGAACTAAAGAGGTCTGTTAACTCTGCCATTTCAGTTAAAATCTCCTGATTACACAACGTCTGATCTGCGCCATGAATACCACTAAACAGTTCAGCAAAGATCTGCTTATCACTGCGTGAACCACCCGCTGGCTTGATCGACTTTGCCAACATTCCAGCGCGATGATCACAGGAGATATAGGTACCTGATTTCTCAGAGAACGCCGCAGCGGGCAAGACAACATCTGCCATCTCGGTCAATTCGGAGCTAAGAATATCTTGTACGATTAAGAACTCAACCTTATCCAGCGCTTTTTTCCAGCGTGAACTATCAGCAAAGGTGACCAAAGGATTTGTTCCAGCAAGATAAAGAGCACGGATTGTTCCAGCTTCGATACCAGCCAAAATCTCTAAGGCATTCATACCACCCTGAGGTAGCGCGTCAAGCCCCCACGCTTTTGCAAACTTAGCCGAAGCATCAGCATAACCTTGATAACCTGGTAGAAGCTCACAACAAACACCCGCATCGAGCAAGCCTTGAGTATTAGGTCTTTCATCAACCGGGAAGATACCGCCAGCATCATTCGCTAACGCGCCGCAAACAATTGCAAGGTTTGCAAGAGCCGCAGTAATCTCTTCGCAACGATCCGACTTCGTGACATCAGCGCCAAAGACCAATGCGACAGAACCAGAGCTTGCTAGCGCTGAGGCACCATCCTGTAATAATTCAAGTGATACACCTGTCGCAGAAACCGCAGCGTCTAAATCAACCGCTGCAATAATCTTCTTAATGTCCGCAGCATTTTTAACATACTGCTTCATAAACTCATCAGCTGCTAGGCCACCATCAACAATTAGCTTCGTCAACGCACCAAGCAACACTGTTTCACTGCCTGGAATATAATTCAAAAACGAATTTGACAGACTAGCAATGCGAACATTACGCATATTGGCAACAACAAGTTGCGCATCGTTTTGACGTAATGCTTTTTGAATTTGATAGTTAATTTGTGGTTGCTCAGAGGTGATATCTGAACCAAAGACAAAAACCGTATCAGCGCAAGCAATTTGATCTGCCGTAGCACTCGCACCACGAAGACCAAGAGTGCTATATAACGCATTCGAGGCTTTCATCATGCCAAAACGGGCATCGGAATCGATATTATTACTCGCAAAGCCAGCACGAAACAACTTTTGGAATAAGTAGTTCTCTTCAACGGTTAAACGGGCTGATGAAAGCCCAGCGACTGCTGCACCACCAAAAGACTTAAACTTATCGAGAATCGCAGACTGAGCACACTTCCAATCAACAACAACCGCCTCACCATCCTGCTTAAGAGTAGGCTGGAGTAAGCGCTGAGGAGAGTTGACAAAACCATAACCAAAGGAAGAATCAAAACTCAACAATCCATCATTGATGGTTACACCATCCTTGGAAGTAATACGAAACAGCTTATTTTGCTTAACGTTAAGATCAACCTGCTCTAAACTACCACCAGCAAAACCAATCGAAGGAACCTTATCAAGAGTCCAGCACCGTGCAGAATGCTTAAACGGCTTTGAGATCATCGCGCCGACAGGACAGACTGCAACAGCATTACCTTCAATGTAAGGATCAACTTCGCTGCCGCCCGTACGACCGATATAGGCCTTGTCACCACGCTCTGTTACAAAGAAATCACCAATACCAGTCAATTCACGACCAACCTTGACACACTTCTCACACAACACACAGCGTGAAGGGACATTCTCAATGAGTGGCCAATTGGTCACTTTTGGCATCGCAACATCTTCAGCAGTAAAAGGCTGGTCTAAGATGTGATCATCAAAACAGATATCTTGTAAATCACACTCACCTGCAGAATCGCACACAGGGCAATCGAGAGGGTGATTAACCAACATCAAGCGAATCATATCTTTACGCATCCGCTCAATTAGCTCCGATTTCGTCGTGACAACGATCCCCTCTGTTGCAACAGTATTACAAGCGGTAATCGGCGCTGCAACCCCTTCAACCTCAACCAAACAAACGCGGCAAGCGCCAGTCGTGGAAAGTTTTTTCAGGTAGCACATGGTCGGAATTTTTATGCCCAGTTTTTCAGCAGCAACAATAATTGTTGCCCCTGATTTGATCTGAACATTCTGGCCATCAATCGTGAGATTAACCATTGCGTTTTCACTTTTATTGCTCATATGAAAGTCCTAAAGCTAGTGTCCGTTTTCGGCTTGATTTATAACCATCTCCAGATGATCGATAGCGACTACTTGTCGAGGGCAACCATCGCCACGCGATAGCAACGCAAGCAGCGATCGGCCTCAACCACAGCCTGACTTTCAGGCATGGCCAATTCGATCTCTCCGTAGTTTGTTGCCCGCTCTGCACCATCAATCTTAGGCTGATGCTCACGATGCAAACCACCCAAGAGAGGCAGTTTCTCATCATCGTCAAAAACACCGAGACGATTAACAACATCTTCCAAAGCCTCATCATCATCAAGAATGGCTTCACCATCAGTCAAGTAGCGATTCATAACACTTGCAGCACGCTTACCATGCCCAACCGCGAGAACAACAGTCATGGCACCATACTCACAGTCACCACCGGCAAATACGCCAGCATTGTCTGTCATCATTGTGCCACCGTTGGTAATAATACTGTTCCAACGAGTTTGCTTAATACCGTAATCACTATCATCAAGATAAGAAAGATCTGGATCTTGACCAATCGCCGGGATAACCATGTCACAAGGGATCACATACTCTGAGCCCTCAACAGGTTTTGGCCGACGACGACCAGAATCATCTGGCTCGCCAAGAGCCATTTTGATCACTTCAACACCAGTGATTTTATTGTTATCAGTAATGAGACGAGTTGGATTCACCAAGAACTCAAATGTGACGTTCTCCTCATCTGCATCATCAACCTCATACGATTCAGCAGGCATCTCATTACGAGTACGACGATAAACCAAGATGGACTCTTCAGCACCTTCGCGTAACGCAACACGCACGCAGTCAATAGCTGTATTACCACCACCAACAACGATAACTCGCTTCGGTGTGACCATCCCTTCGTTCAGGGCGACCGCGCGAAGATAGTTAATTCCGCCTGTTGAGAAGCCCTCATAGCCTTCGTCTTCCCCTTCAACGCCCATTGGTTTGGACTTGAAAGCACCCGTGCCGAGGAACACCGCATCATACTGTTCTTTGAGTTCTTTCAAAGAGACATCGCGACCGAGCTTCACGCCATACTCAATCTCAACACCGAGAGCTGCAATATTGTCTGCTTCACGCTGAAGGAGGGTACGTGGCATACGGTAGTCAGGAATACCAACAGCAACAGTGCCACCTGGCTCTGATAACATGTCGATGATTTTAACTTTATGACCTTGTTGTGCAAGATAATACGCACAGGTCAAGCCAGCAGGACCAGCGCCTACAACCATAACCGTTTTACCGGTTGCGGGCTTTGTTACCCGTGGTGATAGCTTATGATGCTTCCACTCATGATCGGCGGCAACACGCTTGAGAACCATAATACTAATGGGCTCATCAATCAGAGCGCGCCGGCAAGCTGTTTCACAAGGATGAGGGCAAACACGACCACAAACAGCTGGAATAGGCATCCGCTCACGAATTGTCGCCAAAGACTCATCAAAACGATAGTTTTTGATCTCTTCGATGTAAGCAGGAATATCAATATGCGCTGGACAGCGGTCCATACATGGTGCAGTGACCTTATCACGATAATCACCAGCGAATTTAGGCTTTCGCCCGCCACTGATGTACGCCATATAATCATCACGGAAGTGATTGACAGTATCCAAAACAGGAATAACCGATGTCATACACAGAGTACATTTACACCCCTCAAGAAGGCTAGATAGGCTCTGGATGATATCCAAATCCTTCTCTTCACCATGACCTTGAAGAATACGTGCCAACGTATCCTGTAGTACGCGTGTCCCTTTTTTACCTGGAGTACATTTGCCGCAGCAGTGTTTCTCTTGCACGCGCTTCATGTACTCGGCGGCCATAGCAACCACGTCAGTATCTTTATCCAGTAAAACGACACCATCCCAACCCATAAACGCGTTGACTTTGCTGTTACCCAGATATTCTGTCGGCAGCTTAAGCTTTAACGAAGCTAAGTCAGCCTCACCGCCATTGCGGTTATCGACAACTTTTCTTCCCCAGCTGGAAAATACGATTTCAGACAATATGACCTCCTGTGATACCCATGCCCTCACCTGCAAGAGGGCTTTTTATTCTTCACAAAGCAGAGCGACGAACCGCTCTTTATATCGTAAATCACGACGAATTTTTCGTATACAGTATGCAGCTAGATACCACAAATACAGCTACTAAATCAAGGACAATTTTACATAAGAAAGGACGAGACAAGGCCCCATGGCGGGGGAGGAGAGAAACAAAAGGTCCTAGGCCACAGCAGCAAGCTACGTTTAAATTGATCGAATAACTTCAATGAGTTCTTGCGCGAGTTCAACCTTGCCAAATGGCGGCATAATATAGTAGCCATCGCTCTGACTGTGGCGAGCACTCACCATCTCGACAGCTATCTCCATGCCCGCCGCCACACCTTGCGCACCCTTTGTGCCACGCATTCGCTCGCGCACTTCATCAGGCAGCACAATCCCAGGAACTTCATTATGAAGAAATTCAGCATTACGTTCACTGACCAAGGGCAAAATGCCAAGAAAGGCCGGAATACTCACATCCTTTAAAGCGCGATTCATCCTATCGACAATCTCAATGGAGTAAACAGGCTGTGTTTGAACAAACTGAGCACCCGCAGCAATTTTCTTATCTAATTTACGCAACTGACCATCAAGCTTGGCGGCATTCGGATTAAATGCCGCGCCGATACAAAAGTCACTACAACTCGCCAGATCAGCGCCAAGTAAATTGCGGCCATGATTCAACGCCGTCAAAAGTTCGAGCAAACCAACAGAGTTAAGATCAAATACACTGGTTGCACCGCCGCCATCACCAACCGAAGCCGGATCCCCCGTTACCGCAAGGATATGACGTAACCCGAGCAGATGGGCACCCATCATTTCCGAATGAAGGCCAATCAAATTACGATCACGACAGGTCACATGAGCAATGACAGGAACACCTGTCGCATCTTGAATGCGGGCCGCTAGCGCTAAATTACCCATTCGAATACGAGCCAGAGGATTTTCAGCAAGATTAATCGCATCAACACCACTGGCAGCGAGCTGGCGCGCTCTTTGAATCACCTGAGTACAATCAAGGCCGCGTGGCGGGTCTAACTCCACCGTGATCGGCAGACGTTTTGACTCACGCTTTAGTAGTGGTGAATTTTCTCGCGAAGAGGAGATAGTGACAACAGGCGCAACACTCTTAGCTTCGTTAATTACTTGAGGTGCGAGGGTGCGCGTTACCGGCCTAACCCCCTTGAGGCGTTGAGCGAGAGCGGCAATGTGCTCCGGCGTCGTACCACAACAACCACCAACAAGTGAAGCACCAGCAGCAACCATCTCCTGGCTGCGTTGAGCAAAGTATTCTGGCGTTGCCAAGTAGATATGGCGACCATTTACATATTGCGGAAAGCCCGAATTAGCAAAGGCAGAGATCGGTCGCTCGACAGCGCCACCCATCTGACGAACCACAGCCAACATATCATGAGGGCCAGAGCCGCAATTCGCACCAACAACATCGGCAGCATAACCATCACCAAGTCGTGACATCTCATCCAGTGCACGGGAAACCTGAGCACCATCAAGACCTTCGCGAGTGCGCCCTTCAGCAAAGAAGGTCATCTGAGCAACAACGGGCAGGCCAATTTTTTTAGCAACTGAGATCGCCAGCTTAAGCTCTTCGAGTGAAGCAAAGGTTTCAAGCAAGAACAGATCGACACCACCATCAGCCAAGCCCTCCATCTGCTCACGAAACATCTGCTCCTGATCCGCGACGCTTAACAAGGTCTCTTGATCACAACCAACCAACGGCCCTACAGCACCAGCAATAAACAGATCCGAATCGCACCCTGCCGCTTGACGGGCCAAGCGTGCTCCAGCCGCATTAATCTGATGCACATCGGCTTCGAGCCCAATCGCCGCTAAGCGCGCACGGTTAGCAGTAAAGGTATTGGTTTCAAGTAGCTGGGCCCCAGCAGCGCGATAGGCCTGATGCACCGCTGTGACTAGATGAGGATGGGTGAGGTTCAAGTTCTCAAAGCAACTTTCAACAGGAACACCCTGCTCATAGAGCACTGTCCCCATGCCACCGTCACCAATTAAAACGGTTTCTTGAATCCGTGTCAAAAACTGCGAGTTCGCCACCAGCTACCTCCCCAACATTAAATATTGAATTCCAGTAGCCCGCTAGCCCACACTCTGACGCAAAGCACTAATGGCCGCCGTATAGTCTGGAGTATTAAACACCGCACTTCCGGCAACAAACACATCGGCACCCGCCGCAGCGATCTCGCCAATATTGTCCGACTTCACGCCACCATCGACTTCAATTTCAATCGAGCGACCACTACGTTCAACCATTTCACGCAATTGCTTAATCTTTGGCAGCATTGATGAAATAAAACTTTGACCACCAAAACCGGGATTAACACTCATCACCAAGATCAAATCAACCTCATCAATAATCACCTCAAGCGTCGACGCAGGAGTCGCTGGATTGATCGACACCCCAGCCTTTTTGCCAAGGCTATGAATCAACTGAATGGTTCGATGAAGATGGGGAACGGCTTCCTGATGAACGGTAATAATATCCGCCCCCGCCGCGGCAAAATCTGGAATGTAAAGATCAGGATTTTCGATCATCAGATGGACATCGAGGGGCAGATCAGTCACTTGACGCAACGCCTTAACGACCGGCGCACCAATGGTGATGTTCGGCACAAAATGGCCATCCATAACATCAACATGAATATAATCAGCACCTGCTTGTGCCACAGTTCGAATTTCAGCACCAAGACGAGCAAAATCAGCCGAGAGAATCGACGGAGAGATCTTAATCATGGTTCAACTCCAAGTAAATATTGATAAGAATAAAAAGGGTGGTGTTAACGTGACAATCAAATCCGCCGTAACGCCGTCGCAAAAAAGCAATCCATGCCATCATGACGGGTTGTCAGTGTCACCAAACGACCTTGATCATCAAATAAATCGAGCCAATGCTCAGGCGCATGAGTGCGAAGATCTTCCTGAATAAAATCAGAATTCTGATCCAAAAAGCGCGCCACAACTTCGCGCGACTCTTCGGCAGTCGTGGTACACAGCGAGTACAACAACATGCCACCCGAACTAACAAGCTCGGCAGCATGCGTCAAGATCTCCCCTTGCAGCTTTGCCAAGCGAAGAACATCGGCTTCGGTACGTTTCCAGCGCGATTCAGGATTACGGCGCAACACACCAAGGCCACTGCATGGAGCGTCGACCAGTACGCGATCAAACGTTTTCCCCGCTAACACCGTACAAGGTTGTGTCATATCCCAGGCTTGAGTGGTGATTGACGAGCAACCCAATCGCACGGCACTGTCACGCACCAAATTTAGCCGCTTCGGATGAAGATCCATCGCCATAATTTCAGCTTGATTGTCAGTTAAGGCAGCCACGTGTGTCGTTTTACCACCCGGCGCCGCGCAGACATCAAGCAATTTCTCCCCAGCCTTGGGGTTCAACAGATGAGCAATGAGCATACTCGCCTCATCTTGCACTTGATACAGCTCTAAATCGGCACCACTAAGTTGGCGCAAGCCACCACGTTCCACCACCACCCCTTCAGGGGCAAAGCGGGTCGGTGTGGCAACAACATCCAACTCAGCAAGCTTTTGGATAAAGGACTCACGATCTGTTTTCAGCAAATTAACACGTACGGTGACCGGCGGAACCTGAGACACGGCTTCAGCAAGAGCTGATGCCTCTTCCAAACCAAACTCAGCTAACCAACGCGTAGCCAACCATGCGGGCAACGACTGCTTATGTGTCAACCAGCCAACAGGATCACGTTCCTGCGTTGGCCACTTAACCCGCTCAGGATCACGCAAGCAGGAGCGCAAAATGCCATTCACAAGGCCTGTCAGCCGTTCCAAACCCATCTGTCGCGCTAACTCAACGGTACTATGCACAGCGGCACGTTGTGGAATCTTATCTAAATAAAAGAGTTGATAAACACCTAAACGTAGCAAGCACAGGGCTTGAGGTTCCAGCTTAGATAACGTCTGACGACAATAGGCATCGAGAATATAATCAAGGCTGCCGCGGCGGCGCAAAACACCATAAACAAGCTCGGTTGCCAAACCGCGCTCACGTGGATCAAGGGCCGGAACAGCGTCTAACGCACTATCAAGAACAAGATCTGAGTAGGCACCATCTTCAACGCGACTCAACACTTGAAATGCAATAGAACGAGCATCCTTTGCTACATATTTTTTATCTTTAGCCACAGCCTAAAACCTCGCTAGCGTAATTCACAACAAAGCGGGGGCATGCTTAACACGCCCCCGCCACACCATTCAACGATCCTTAAATCTCAACAAACCTGACCGATTAGGCCATCTCTTCTAAGCGACGAACCCGCTCATCCATTGGTGGATGAGTCGAAAACATGCTCTGTAGCCCCTTACCACTCAACGGATTGACAATAAACATATGTGCCGTTGCATCATTAACATTTTTCATTGGACTTTGACGATTGGACGATTCGAGCTTACGCAACGCACTGGCTAAATAGTGAGGATTGCCGCACAGTGCTGCACCGCCACGGTCAGCGGCATATTCACGCGAGCGAGAAACCGCCATTTGCACTAACATAGCAGCAATTGGCGCACAGATCATAGTGACAATCATCACGAAAATATTGCTACCACCCTCTTCGTCATCGCCACCGAAACCACCAAAGATCATGGCCCATTGTGCCATAGTCGCCATATACGAGATCGCACCAGCGATGGTTGCTGCAATGGAACCAATCAAAATATCACGGTGTTTCACATGAGCCATCTCGTGCGCCATAACGCCCATCAATTCATCACGACTAAGAATCCCCATAATCCCCTCTGTTGCCGCAACAACTGCATGTTGAGGATTTCGCCCCGTGGCAAAAGCATTCGGTGTTGATTCAGGAATCATGAACACTTTTGGCATCACTAACTGATTACGCTGACACAATTCTTGAACCACGTCGTACAAAACACCGCTAGTTACCTCATGTCCTTTGTACATGCGTAAGACAATTTTATCGGAGAACCAGTAGGAACCGAGATTCATCACGGCAGCCATAACCAAAGCAAAGATTGCGCCTGCTTGCCCACCTAAAATACCACCAAACACCATCAACAAGATGGTCATCAAAGCCATTAAGCCCACGGTT
Source organism: Desulfuromonas svalbardensis (assembly GCF_055389415.1). Taxonomy (NCBI): domain Bacteria; kingdom Pseudomonadati; phylum Thermodesulfobacteriota; class Desulfuromonadia; order Desulfuromonadales; family Desulfuromonadaceae; genus Desulfuromonas; species Desulfuromonas svalbardensis. The sequence goes on from NZ_AP042416.1 coordinate 334,692, forward strand.
TTTACATTATTCAACATGTGTCACATACCCTCTATTATCAAATGTTATTTTACTATTTAAGTGATAAGCCATTATCACACCCATACCCAAACAATCGATTTTACTAGCTGAATATAGGGAGAGTCGATTTACTTTTCAAGGGGCAATCAACAGTTTCACAACTGTGCAGATCAACCTCTTTAAATTATGAAACACCAAGCAACGTACCAATTTCCAATGCGCGACCACGAACAAAATCCGCAGCACTTAAACGCTTTTTACCGGGCAACTGGAGCCCATTGACCTTAAGTGCCCCTTGCCCGCAGGCAACAATAACGCCATCAGAATCAGCACGAAGTATCGTACCGGGCTGCCCCTCACCATCGCACAAGCTGGTGGCAGAAATTTTCACCGTCACCCCCTCAAGGGTGGTATACGCTGCAGGCCACGGATCGAGTCCGCGCACCAGATTGTGAATGGTCGTGGCAGCCTGTGTCCAATCGACACAACCATCCTCTTTTTTCATCATCGATGCATAGGTGCTAAGACTGTCATCCTGCACTTCACGACTCAACGTTCCTGCACAGAGTCGCGCTATGGTTTCAGCCATCGCTTCACAGCCCAACAAAGAAAGACGATCATGCAATTGGCCAGCGGTTTCATGAGGTAAAATAGGCAGTGAGCGCTTGACCAGCATATCACCCGTGTCAAGACCAATATCCATCATCATGGTCGTAACACCCGCAACCTCATCACCATCGATAATCACCTTATTGATGGGAGCCGCCCCACGATGGCGCGGCAACAACGAAGCATGAACATTGATGCAACCATACTTAGGCAGATCCAACACACTTTGCGGTAAAATTTGGCCATAAGCCACCACGACAATAAGATCAGGTTTCAACGTCGTTAATTCAGCAACCGTCTGCTCATCACGTAAGCGACGTGGCTGAAATACGGGAATACCGTGCTGTAAGGCCAGCTCTTTTACCGGCGGAGCAGCCATTTTCCTACCACGCCCTTTCGGACGGTCTGGCTGCGTGTACACACCGACAAGATCAAGCCCTGCTTCGATTAAACCCTCAAAGGTGGCTAGTGCAAAATCGGGTGTCCCCATAAATACGGTCCGAATATTTTTGGTATCAATCACAACTGCTCCTGCTGTTGTTCCATAATTTTTTGATATTTTTTACGAAAGATCGCTTTCTTAAGTGACGATAAGCGATCAACGAAAAGCTTGCCATCGAGATGATCAATCTCATGCTGAAAACAGATGGCTAATAACCCTTCGGCATTAAACTCGATCACTTCGCCTTGTAGGTTCTGAAAACGGATTCGCACCCGCTCACTACGCTTAATGCATGCATAATAATCGGGAACCGACAAACAGCCCTCCTCCTCATACGATTCACCGTCACACTCAATGATTTCAGGGTTCACCGCAACAATGAGCTTGGGATCCTCCTTACCACCACAATCGATGACAACCATACGCTTAAGGACTGCCACTTGAGGAGCAGCCAACCCAACGCCTGGAGCGGCATACATGGTCTCAACCATATTGGCCGCTAAAGTGCGTAGTTCCGCATCAAATTCGGTCACTGGAACCGACTTTTCAGTGAGAACAACTTCTGGATAGTGTTGAATCTGTAACAGTGCCATGATTTTCGCTTCCCCTTAAGACGAACCCTGCATTGCCAAATATTACGACATAAATCCTTACATGATAGAACCAGAGCGCCCGCAAGTCAATGTTCTGCTGACAAAGAAAAAGGGGGAACCCGTTTCTGGCTCCCCCTTTTTCTTTTCATTTTTTATTCTAACAAAATTTCATGCGCAGCTTTTGCTGTGAAGCGTTACGCGACGACCACGCGGATCTTATCGCTCACAGTGCCCTGTAAGCTTTTCTGGACAAAACTTAAGGTTCCAGCAACACTGCCAGCACACCCCTTACAGGAGCCTTGATATTTGATGTGAACATGAACAAAACCATCATCACCCGGACAAACATCGTCAAGCTCAACACCGCCACCATCACCCGCTAGGGCAGGGCGAACATATTGATCCAAGGACTGCTCAATCGCCTTAATTTGCTTAACGATAGACAGACTCAAGAAATCGTCGACCACCACGCCATCGGGACTATTCGCGATCTCTATTTCGCCACGCACACGCGCCAAAATATCAACAAGGTAGTGGTCACGCTTTTCGTGCCCACCGGGCTCGATACATGATTTACAAAATGCACCCGCCTTGGTGTAATCGGCAATCTCTTCTACTGTAGTGAGATCATTAATCCGGATCGCATCTTCAACCATCTGCAGCGAGACCCGTGCACACTCACAGACAATATCTTTCTCCTGCAACGTTGCCACATCTACATTACGATAGATGGCGGTTGCTTGCTTGATCACCTCGTAGGCCATAACACTACAGTGCATCTTTTGTGGCGGCACAGCGGGCTCATCATCCGTATCACGCAAAGCTTTTTCAACATCAAGATTAGTAATTTTTGTCGCCTCTTCAACGGTTTTACCGATACACATCTCGGCCATCATATCCGTTGAGGCAATCGCGGTTCCGCAACCAAACGACTTAAACTTTGCCGCCTTAATCACTTCACCATCATTGGCAACAACCCAGAACAAACGAACCGTATCGCCACAGGATTCAGCACCCTCATTGGCAATTATTAGCCGACCATTCAATGCCTGAGCATCCTCTTCTGTCAACTCACCAAAATGGCGTGGATTGTTCATCCGTTCAGCAACTTTTTCAGAATATTGCTCCCAAAGGGAACCACCAATCAAATCATTTTTAGCCATAACTTAAGTACTCCTATCAAGCAGTCGCCGAAGCAAACTATGAATCATTAATACGATGTTGAAAGCTGACGCAAGCGAACGATTGCCTTATTTGCCACCTCAATGGTTCGATCAATCTCATGCTCGGTGGTAAAGCGCGACAAGCTAAAACGAACTCCCGTATGAGCTAACTCTTTGTCGGCACCTATCGCAGTAAGAATTGGGCTAGCTTCTAGAGATTCCGAAGCGCAAGCACTGCCTGTTGATGCGGCAATCCCATTCTCATTGAGGTCCCAAATCATCGCCTCACCCTCAACACCACGAATACTGATGTAAAGAGTATTAGGAGTGCGTAGCTCCCGGTCACCTACCACCATAACATCATTGTTTTTCAGTAGGGCATCTTCCAACTTATTACGCAGACGGCGGACTTCCTTATCTTCAAAGTCAAGACCCTCAACGGCAAGTTCCATCGCTTTACCCATGCCAACCATACCCGCAACATCAACGGTTCCAGCGCGGTGTCCGCCCATCTGCTCACCGCCGTGCAACAACGGTGGCAAACTTGCCCCCTTGCGAATATACAAACCACCGACCCCTTTCGGGCCATGAAACTTGTGCGCGCTAAAAGTCAAATAATCGATGGGAACATCTTGTAAATCGACATCAATCTTACCAATTGCTTGAACCGCATCGGTATGAAAGTAAACCCCTTTTTCTTTGCAGGTCTCAGCAATCTCTTTTATCGGTAAAATCAAACCGGTCTCATTGTTGGCCCACATAACAGAAACCAGCGCGGTTTTGTCATTGATGGCCTCTTTCACCATATCAGCGGTAATCATACCATCACGATCTGGAGCAAGATAGGTAACCTTCACACCCTGAGTCTCTAAAAAGCGGCACGCTTCGCGCACACAAGGGTGTTCAAGCTGCGTAGTGACCAAAGACTTTTTGCGGGTATCCTTAAGGAGATTAAAATACATCCCCATGATGACGGTATTATTACCCTCGGTGGCACAGGAATTGATGATAATATCATCCTCATCCCGCGCGCCAATGCCAGTATACATCTGCTCCATTGCCTGATGAAGGTAAGGACGCACTTCAATACCATATGAATGCAACGAGTTTGGATTGCCGTACATTTGGCAATAAAAAGGATCCATTGCTTCACGCACAGCAGGATCAACGAGTGTTGTTGCATTGTTATCGAGATAAATTCGTTCCATAAGTTCCTACCTTATTTAATTAATAAACAGCTTGTTTGAACCACGCCGTTGTGATCGACCCAATACATAACCAATTTAGTCTACATTATGTAAGATAGCTGATAACACTTCATGCGTCAATCGCCATAACGAATTAATGCGCACCATTTCACCTTGGCACCCTTGCCATTGTAACGATCAACATCTTACAGATTCAGTTGCGTATTCAAATCTTTACAACTCGCATACGACACGATACGACCGCCCAAGTCTAACGTAACAGACTCACCCGCTACCGATAGACTGATCTTTTGCTGCGGATAGCGTGCCTTCCATACATTTGCTAAGCAGATCGCACGTTCAACGCCATCACCACGTTGAAAGTTCCACACTTCATCAGGTTGAGCAAGTCGGCCAACAGAATAGATTGACTCCGATTCCATCGCCGCAAAACAATCAATAAGAGCTTCATCACTCAACGATTGAGTAGCAACAATCGAAACGGGGTTTCGCTCAACAGCGGCCTTCATAAACGGTGACCAATCGCAACAATTCATATCACGGCTGGCGTAAAAAGCAAGATCAACAACCACATTATCTTGCCTCAGTGTCGCCAATTGAGCGACAACGGCGCTGCGGTCCATATCAGCAGTTAAAACAATCGGTGCAACCTCTTTCACTTGCTTTTCAGACTGCTGTGGCAACCGAGGTTGAATTTGAATGAAAGCGCGTATCTTTTGTATCAACTGACACGCTTGGTGTTGCTTACAATCAAACTCGTCCATCAACTTTTTCTGCATCTCTTCTTGGTTTAAATCGACGTGAGGATGTTGCTTAAAAAATTGCTCAAACTTAGATAGCTGCATCCGACCTTCGAGAGGTTCATGATGAAAGTCGTAGGCATCAATAGAGTCCAACAACTTTTCACGAGTATTGTTGCTGACCTTAAACGCACTGCCATTCTCGTAACTGTACACTGTTTCAGCAGCGATCCACCGTGGCTTACCGTGACGCATATGCTTAATTTGAAAACACGTTTGCAGGTCGCTATTTTCACGTAAAAAGTTACATAAAACTTCCAAGTTTAACTCAATCTTCAGATACGCTGTCACCTTGTCGCTAAAACGACTATAGGCAACAGCGTCAATGCTCGCTTCAGGATACACAGAGTGGATACTGCCACTACAGTGAGCAACCATCGTTACCTGCTCATTGCGTAACGCCCGTTGCGCTCGTGCCGAAAGTTCCGTACCGTTAAACCACATGTTTTGTGTAACGATACGGCGATTGTTCGTCACCACCCCACCCTTTACATCAACAAAATTTTGCGAATGCAGAGGTGTCGCCATAAGGAAAATATCTTCAAGGGGAATACCACAGACAACAAACAATGCCGCAGCGTAAAGCGTGGACAACGACACACACTCTCCCGCACCATTGCGATAGCCATCGCGATAACAAAAAGCATCCATCGCTTCAACGGTTTCTGTTTTCCAGTACGGGATAATATCACCCTCATACTTATCCAGCCCGAAGTGTTTGCGGATATCCATATCAAAGTAATACTGATCACCAGTGTAACCAAACAACGCATTACTTTTGGCAATAATTTCAGGATCCATCACTGAACCAAAGCGTGCTATTTCAGTATCTTTACTGGTTAACCCCCACGAATCTAAATCGAGATTAAAATCATAATGTTCCATAATGTACTGCTTAAGACGCAACACCCGGCGATACGGGTTAAGCTTACCCATTTTGGCGAACCAAGGATCATCACGCCATGACCAAACCACTGGCGACATGATGTTGGCAAGCACCAAACTATAGAGAAGATCAGGATAGATAAAAATTTCCATATCAGAGAGAGTGATCGCGGATGAATATTTATCCAACTGCTCTTCGGGGAGATTTTCTACTACGTTTAAGGTATTTTCTGTTGTATTTTTCATGCGCGCACTGTATCGCTAATAATCGCTATTGGCAACCATTTAGGTCAAGAATGTGAACTAACAATCGACAAGGGCAATAAAAAATGAGCCAAGCAAAAAATGAGTTAATCAATGTGATCAACTGGGCCCATAAATTATTAGCTGAAGTGATCAATACAGGTGATTTCGCCATCGATCTCACCGCAGGGCGCGGCCACGATACGTTGTGGCTGGCCCAACAAGTTGGTGCTAGGAACCAGGGGCACGTTCTCGCTTTTGATGTCCAACAAACGGCCATAGATAGCACAGCAGAGCGGCTTGACACCGCAGGATTTCCCATCAATGAACCGACGGAACCGCTGGCCTCAACGGCGGGGATCACCCTCACCCCCTGCTGCCATAGTCGATTAGCAGAATTGATTGATCCTCGCATCATGCCACAACCTAAAGCGGTCATTGCAAATTTCGGCTACCTCCCCAACGGCGACCACACCACCACAACCAATGCCAAAACCAGTTGTGACGCTATTTTTCAAGCAAGCCAATTACTTGCGCCACGAGGTCGCATTGCCTTAGTGCTTTATACAGGGCACGAGGGGGCCACAGAAGAAGTGGACGCCATTGAAAACCTATGCAACAAACTGGAGGGTCAAACATGGAACGTGCTAAGAATTCAGCCCGTCAACCGTAACAATGCGCCCTACCTGCTAATGATAGAGAAAAGATGACTGGTCAAAATAAAAATGATCGCGCTAGGGATGACAATCCCGTACCAACACCACCCCTACTTCCCAGCACGGCCTAGCAGGATGGGGGAATTAGTAATATTTCGATAACGGCAGTCGCAACAATTGAGCCCATTGTGTAACCCACCCCTCACGGTGTCTCATCCCTGGCACAACCTCTGATTTAACCAGCTGTGGATCGCCAAAACAACCAACATAGGAGTTAAAGATCTCGATAGGCACCACAGAATCTTGCCCACCGACAAAATGAAGTTGAGGAATCGACTGCAATGACACGGTAAAATCAATTGGATTAAGTGAACCACTCAGTGGGGTGACATGGTGCAGACGGCAAAACTCAGCGTGATCCAAATTACCACTCACCGTTCGCACCGACAGCACATCATCTCGCTGCGCAGCCAACAACAATGCCACCGTTGCCCCACCCGAATAACCGACCAATTCCACCTGGGTGTATCCGCGCGCCTGTTTAAACTGTGACAACACCGCTGCCACTGCTGCCACCACATCTTCATGATACCGATCCAGTGACCAAAAACGGGGCTGACAAAAAGCTGTCTGAATAAATTGACATGGCCGAGCAATATAAAGCTTATCAGGCGAAGGATCGACCAACATCAAACGTAACGCCAGCGGGTTTACCGGCGTTGGCTGAGCTGAAAGTTGGCGCCGCGTCCGCCATGCTAAGCCATCGCCTTCAATGTAGACACGCAACACCTTGCTATGAATAACAGGGATCACGTCAGCTGATACCGTCAACAATGAAAAAATTCCACCCGCCATAACACGATGAGAATAGCCATGCTCTTGACTTAGCAAGTCGACCTCAGGCACGCTCATTTGCTTGCCGCGTGGAACACATGCAGTTAGCCACATAATAACAACGATAAAGTTCAACACCAAAAATCTGTGCATCTCAAACTTTCACTCCACAGACCTGTTCCTGCCTATTCGAATCAGACAGAAGAAAGGAGAAGAAAGGGATTACAGCGCCAGTTAGATCAAAATCCAAACAAGTGCTAAAACGGCTTACGCCGATCAATACTGGCAAGCTCTAATGCTTCAATATCATCAAGAGTGCGTAAATACAGCTCATAACGCTGTTCAGTGAGGTGGCCATCTTCAATGGCTTTCTTAATGGAACAGCCCGGCTCTTGACGATGACGACAATTGCGAAAACGGCACGGTTGCTGTTCGAGAATGGTCATGAAGCCAGGGAACCAATGGGCGATCTCTTCGCTGCTGACATCGACAGGAGCGAAATCGCGAAACCCCGGCGTATCAACGAGTTCACCGCCGGACGGCAAGGCGATAAGTGTCGAGACACTGGTGGTGTGACAGCCGTGGTCATCAGCGTTCAAGCTACCAATTTCCAGATGAGCTTGAGGACACAGAGCATTCAACAATGAGCTTTTTCCTGCCCCCGAGACGCCGACAAAAGCACTCCGTCCACGAGCTAAAAACTCGCGCAGCGCATCAAGGCCCTCACCCGTAAGAGCGCTGACAGAGAACACTTGTGTGACGTCGAGGAAATCCTCACCAAGTTGCGCGGCTAAGCTCTCGACATTGTCAAGATCACACTTATTAACGATTAAGCAGGGTTCGATATTGGCGGCGCGCGCGGCGACTACAGCGCGCTCAAGAAAACCCGCTGGAGTTTCAGGGCGCGGGGCAACAACAATCCCCAATAGATCAAGATTGGCAGCCATGGTTCGCACCTTATCAAAAGCGTCGCGACGACACAGGGCATTATGGCGTGGCAACCCCGTTACAACCTCACCGACCACCTGCACCTGATCGCCGACAACATGGCCCGAATTACGTTTAACCTTCACCCGTTCTTCGACATGATTACCGCTCGAATCGGCATCAGTGTAACGCACCAAAACGGCGACACCAAAGTGACTGACAATGAGACCCTCTTTACCTGCTTCCGTATTTGTAGATTGTTTCTTTTTATGCCGTGCCATGTGTTCCCATTTCTAAGACGCAAGGACAATAGAGACAGTGCCTACGTATCAAGTTGTTGAATTTGCCACAGTTGCGCATAGCGCCCTTGTTTTTCAAGCAATTGGCGATGACTGCCTTGCTCACACACCCGACCTTGATGCATCACCACAATTAGATCTGCCTCAGCAGCTAAACGTAAATGGTGAACAACCATCAGAGTTGTCCTGCCACCAGAAACAGCCCTCATCGCTTCGTAAACGAGCTCTTCACTGTCGCCATCGAGATGACTGGTTGCTTCATCGAGAATAATCACTTGCGGATCTTGAATCTGCGTGCGCGTTAAGCATAGCAGTTGACGCTCGCCACTAGACAGATTTTTACCATGCTCAACCAGTTGCCCCTCTAAACCGCCAAGGCGATCGACCACGGTGTTCGCTCCAGTATGGCTCAAATGTTCAAAAACTTGTTCATCGTTTAAAGTAAACAGCGGGTCAAGGTTTTCACGCACCGAACCTGAAAACAGAAACGGCTCTTGCGAAACCCAACCAACTTGTTGACGTAAACTGCCCTTATCGAGCAAAGCAACATCGTCGCCATTCAAGCGAATACAACCTGAATCCGCAGAATAAAAACCGAGTAAGAGCTGCGCCAGAGTACTTTTACCACTACCTGTCTCACCCACTAAGGCCACACATTGCCCCGCCTCAAGGGTGAAACAGACCCCATTAAGAACAGGCTCATCGGCGACGTACGAGAAGTTCACATCACAAAACTCAACCCGACCAGGGCCAGAAGCAACAGGCAACGTTCCCTGATCCTCCTCGGGCTGATCTAACAGATCAAAAATTCGTTCAAGGGATGCGTTACTTGTTTGCAACACCGAAAACTTAGAGGCCAAATCGGTGAGCGGCATAAAGAATTTACGCGAATACTCAATAAAAGCCACCAGCGTACCAAAGGTCGCCGCCCCACGCATCACCTCGCCGCCGCCTTTCCACAGAATAGCGGCCACTGCGAGACTGCCAAAGATATGAACACAGGCATAAAACATCGCTTCAAGAGTCACCCAATTCAATGAACACTTACGGTAATCATCTTGAAGTTCGTCAAACTCAGCACTGGTACGCTGCTCCTGACTAAAAATTTGCACTTCTGCAATCCCGTTCAAACGCTCGGCAATAAAAGCATTCAAACTGGCTTGCCTCGCTCGCAACTGCCGCATCACATTACGCATGGGCCGCCGAATCAGCGCAATAACCACGATCAAAAATGGCACAACCGCAAATGAGATCAATGATAACGGTACATTGATGGACATCATGATGATAAAGATCATCACCAAGGTTAAAATATCGCCAAGCGCCGACACGATCCCTGAACCAAACAGATCACCGACATGTTCAACATCTGTGGTCAAACGCGTTAGCAAGCGGCCCGAAGCTTGCCAGTCATACCAACGCCGCGGTACCCGCATCAATTTAGCAAAACTATCTCGGCGCAAATCAGCCATAATGTGCTGTCCAACCATCTGAACAAACAATGATTGACCAAACACCAAGCCCCCTTCAGCAATCAATAACGCGACGAGTACGGCAGAAATTGGCAGTAATTTATTCAGTTCGCCAGGCAGGATACTCTCATCGATCGCCAACTTAATCAGCAACGGCGGCACAATACGCACCACCGAGATCAGCGGTAAAAGAAGTAATCCCCCTAGAGCTTTCTTCCAATACGGGCGAACAAAAGGGAGGAAACGGCGCAATATTTTACTATCGAGATGACGACCATGAATTTCATCGCTGTGAATCGATTTCATAGCCCCTCCATCTCACGGTGCAACTGTTCCCGCTTCACCAAACGTGCATACTCGCCACCTTGAGCCATCAACTCATCATGACTTCCCTGAACACTCACTTCGCCACCATCTAGCATGATAATTTTATCGGCGCCCTGCAAAATTGACACACGACTTGAAGCAAACAGAACGGTACGACCGTGCAAGCATTGACGCAAATTGTCCCACACCTGCCGAGCCGTGAACGTATCCAGATGACTAAACGGATCATCCAACAACCACAATTCACGGTTACGCGCGAGTGCTCGTGCGACACCGACGCGCTGACGCTGACCGCCAGAGAGAGTCAGTCCACCCTCGCCAATTCGAGTCGAAAACCCATCGTTAAAATGGCTAATTTCATCAAAAAGCATCACCTTTTTCGCCAGCTGATCGAGGTCATCATCAGTCAAGTTTGGCGCAGCAAAGCGAAAGTTATCCCCCACAGTACCGCTAAAGAGTTGCCCCTCCTGTAATACCGCCGACAGCTTTTGACTGTACTGTTGGCGACGCACAGTGGCAATATCTTCATCATCAATTAACAATTGACCTGCATCAACAGGGTAACGTCCTGTCAATAAATGAAGTAACGTACTTTTCCCGCTAGCAACAGACCCCGTCAGACCAACAACGGTTCCAGCCTCAACAGTCAGCGACACATCACGTAACACTGGCAAGTTTTTCTGTCCGCCAGCGTAGGTGAAGGTTACATTGCGAAATTCAATTTTAGGTGGCCGCTCGCTGCCTTGATAGTGATCAAGCAGCGGTTGTGGTTGAGTTAAGCTCAATAAAAGATTGATCCGCTCCATACCCACCGTCGCCCGCTGGACGAGGGTCAAAATCCAACCAAGAAGCATGGTTGGCATCGTCAATTGCACCAAATAGGCATTAAACGCTACCATGTCACCGAGGTGAAGCGTTCCAGCAATTACCTGTTGACCACCGAAATAAAGCACCATTAAAATGCCGCACGGCGTCACGATGCTCATTACCGGCAAGATCAGCGCCCTCATGCGCGCCAAGGCAACGGAAGATTCTAAATATTGTTCGTTAATATCAGAAAAACGCTGACACCGCGGCCCCTGAAAGCCACTACTACGCAAACTTGATTGACCACGCAGCGTCTCTTCAACCACATCACTGAGACCACCGAGCCGCTCCTGAACCTGGGCTGAATAGTGGAGTAGATGACGGCTAATACGTTTGATGGCCAACAACATGATTGGAAAAGGGAGCAGTGCGGCAAGGGTCAACGACGGCGACATCCACAACATAAAAGACAGCGCAATCAAATAGACAACAGCGGCATTAACGAGTGAAACAACTCCGAACCCTGCCACCATGCGAACATTGATTAAATCATTGGTAAAGCGTGAGATGAGGTCACCGATGCGGTGATCATTAAAAAAGGGGCCTGGCTGGTACAGCAAACGCTCAAACATCGCATGACGTAAATCAACTTCAACACGACGTCCCGTATGTAAAAAGTTAAGTCGGGAGATCACCCGAATAGCGCCACCGACAAGTGTAAGAACCACGATGGTCCCAGCATAGAACAGCACATCCTGCCAGTGGTTTTGCTCAATGGCCGCAATCCCTAAACGCAGCAATTGGGGGATTGCCAACAGCAACGCATTAGTGACAATAATCCACAGTGTTCCCACATAGAGAGCACGACGATACGGAACCAACCACGGCCACAAGTTACGCAGCAGGTTCACAATTGCCCCCCAAGGGATATTTCAACTAAAATGAAACACATGGCATGCATCACACCGTATTTAACGCCAAATTACCAGAAATAAAATGGCGCCAGATCAATTAAATTGATCTGGCGCACACAAGATAAACAATAAAACAACGGTGCATAGTAATGAAACAATGAATCAAAAGAGTAACACGAACGTCTATTGCGCCAACGCTTTCAACATCGCCTCACCCATTGCTGTCGGGCTAGTGGCTACAGTGACACCGCATTCAGTTAATGCGGCAATTTTATCTTCAGCTCGTCCCTTACCACCACTAATAATCGCTCCCGCATGACCCATCCGTTTACCCGGAGGAGCTGTAACTCCAGCTATAAAGGCAGCAACAGGCTTGGTCATATTATCCTTAACCCATTGTGCTGCTTCCTCTTCAGCACTACCACCGATCTCACCAATCATCAACACCCCATCGGTATCAGGGTCATTATTGAATAGCTCCAGCACATCAATAAACTTCAGGCCAATAATGGGATCACCACCAATACCGACACAGGTCGATTGCCCCAGACCGGCATCGGTAAGTTGCTTTACTGCCTCGTAGGTAAGGGTTCCGCTACGCGACACAACACCGATTTTTCCTGGTTTATGGATATAACCTGGCATAATACCAATTTTACATTCGCCAGGAGTGATCAATCCTGGGCAATTCGGCCCAACAAGGCGAGTGTTACTATCTTCAACCACCTGCCGCGCAAGAACCATATCGCGAACAGGAACACCTTCGGTAATACACACGGCAAGCTCAACTCCAGCGGCACAGGCTTCCAAAATCGCATCAGCTGCGCCTGGAGGCGGAACAAAAATCATCGATACGTTGCCACCAGTGATCCGAACAGCCTCTTCCATGGTATCAAAAACAGGAATTCCATCGACATGAATCCCCCCCTTACCCGGCGTCACACCCGCAACGATATTGGTACCATAATCGCGGCATTCTCGGGTATGGAACAACCCTGTTTTACCTGTCATCCCCTGAACAATAATTTTAGATTGTGCATTGACTAATATCGACATGGCTATTCTCCATTAAGCGTTGCTTGAGGACTGGGCTTCACCTTGCATCATGGCCACAATGCGCTCGGCACCGTCACCAAGGAAATCAGTGCACTCAACATTCAGTCCTGATTCCTTCAGCAATTTCTTTCCCTCTTCAACCATAGAGCCATCCATTCGTACAACAATGGGCAGATGGCAATCCACATCACCAGCCGCTTCGATGATCCCTTGAGCGATGACATCGCAGCGCATAATACCACCGAAAATATTGACAAATACCGCTTCGACATCATCATCTTGCAAAATTATTTTAAACGCTTCAGCTACTTTTTCACGCGTCGCGCCGCCCCCTACATCCAAGAAGTTAGCCGGCTCGCCACTGTTCTCTTTTAGCACATCAAGGGTCGCCATCGCCAACCCAGCGCCATTAACCATGCAGCCAATATTACCACTGAGCTTGATATAGGCCAGATCAAATTTTGAAGCACTGATCTCTAACGGATCGAGCTGCGAGTAGTCTTGCATTTCATGGTATTCCCAATGACGGAAAATCGCATTATCATCAAAATTGATTTTCGCATCCAAAGCAAGCAACCAGCCTGCCTTCGTCACCACCAGCGGGTTAATCTCCAGCATAGAACAATCTTTTTCGAGGCAGCACCGATACAAATTGAGAATCAACTGAACACAGTCTTCTGCAATGCTACCACTAAGTCCCAGCTTCAATGCAATGCTTCGAGCCTCGTATGAGCGTAAGCCAGTGTAAGGATCAATCGTCAAGGTGTGAATTTTTTCAGGTGCCGTTTCGGCGACGTCTTCAATGTTGACACCACCTTCTGATGAAGCGATCAAACAATAGCGTGACGTTTGACGATCCAAAGTAATCGATAAATAATACTCTCGACCAACCTCAACCGTTTCTTCAACCAGAATCCGCCGAACCTTTAGACCTTCTGGCCCCGTTTGATGAGTGACCATCCGCTTGCCAAACAACTCCTTGGCAATTTCATGCGCCTGTTCTGGATGATGGGCAACTTGAACCCCACCAGCCTTGCCACGACCTCCAGCATAAATCTGTGCCTTAACAACGCAACGACCACCCAGCATTTTGGCTGCCCGTTCCGCCTGATCTGCGGTCACTGTCACTCGACCCCGAGGAACGGGAATATCGAATGTAGCGAGAATTTCTTTTGCCTGATATTCGTGAATGTTCATGAAGCCCCCATGCTTAAAAAAGGATTTTCTTCACCCAAACTCAAAATTTCAAGATTTGATGGTAACAGCCAACTCCGCGACCGTATACGTTAAAAGTATCAATTCAGGGTGTAAAATATTACCCGACTCATAAAAACGATAAAAAAACAATAAAAACTTGCAATTGCCCAAAGCTTTAGCCTATACTGTAAGGCTCGCTAAATAATTAGCGAAAACATACTGTATACATTTAAGAAAGCAAGGCCTCCACACATGACATTACCTGCTGATTTTGAAGCCCTAGGTGTTGAAGAAAACTTCCTCAAAGCATTAACTGACCTTGGCTACAAAGAACCATCGCCCATCCAAGAGAAAAGTATCCCCATCCTACTTGAGGGTAAAAACCTTCTTGGCACGGCTCAAACAGGCACGGGAAAAACAGCTGCATTCGCTCTACCTTTACTGGCACGCATTGATGCCAGCCAGCGCTACCCTCAGATGCTCGTATTGGCTCCAACTCGTGAGCTAGCGATTCAAGTTTCTGAAGCCATTCAGGGTTTTGCTAAATATGTACCACGCATTAAGGTTCTCGCCGTATATGGTGGACAGCCAATGTACCAGCAACTTAAAGCGCTCAACAGTGGCGTGCAGGTCGTTGTCGGCACCCCGGGTCGTATCATGGACCACATGAAACGTGGCAGCCTCAAACTTGAACGCGTTAATGCTGTTGTTCTGGATGAAGCGGATGAAATGCTGCGTATGGGTTTTATCGACGATGTTGAATTCATCCTTGGTGCAACGTCCCCCGTATGTCAATGCGCGCTGTTTTCGGCCACCATGCCTCCAGCAATCCGTCGCGTGGCTAAAAAATATCTCGGTGATGCACAAGAGGTACAGATCGCCTCACGCACCTCAACCGTTGATCAAATCGAACAATACCACCTGATGATGCGCAGCAATCAAAAGTTTGACGTGCTAAGCCGCATCCTTGAAGCAGAAGACTATAATGGCACCATCATTTTTGTACGTACCAAAACAGCAACCACAGAACTGGCTGAAAAACTAGAAGCCCGTGGCCTTTCTGCATCCCCGCTCAACGGTGACCTCAGTCAACAAATTCGTGAGCGCACCATTGACCGCCTCAAGCGCGGACAGATTGATATTATCGTTGCCACAGATGTTGCCGCTCGTGGACTCGATGTGGAACGTATCAGTCACGTATTTAACTATGATATCCCTTTCGATACCGAAGCCTATATTCACCGCATTGGTCGTACAGGCCGCGCTGGACGTAAAGGTAAAGCGATTCTATTTGTTTGCCCAGCAGAGCGCCGGCTCCTTAAAACAATTGAACGTGCGACAAAACGGGAAATCCCCATTATGCCCATCCCATCTGGGGATCTCATTGGGGCACGCCGCATTGAAACATTTAAGAAAAAATTACACACCACGCTTGAGCACGAAACACTACAACCAATGCGTGAATTGATTCAAGCAATTGCCAAAGAAGACGAGATCGACATGACCGATCTTGCTGCGGCTCTTGCCCATCAACTACAAGAGAAGAACACCCTGTTCCCGAAATTAGCCAACATTCAAACGCCATCTCTTGATGATCGTAAACAACGTGGCAACACTGGTCGCGATAGAGACCGTGGCGAACGTCCCGAACGGGGAGAGCGTGAGCGCAACACCGAACCAATGACCCGTTACCGCATTGCCGTCGGCCGCAAACACAACATCACTCCACGTGATATCGTTGGCGCATTCACCAATGAGGGCCGCATCAATATTCGCACTATCGGTCGCATTAGTTTATTTACCGAGCACACCACAGTTGAACTGGCTGCAAGCTTGTCAGAAAAAGAGGTCAAACAGCTGCAAGGAATCAAGCTTCGCCAAAACGATATTAAAATTCAGGAGATGTCAGGCAGCGCAGCACCGCGAGAAAAGAAACCGTTCAAGAAAAGCGCACCACGTGCTGATCGCGATAAAAGCGCACCAAGTAGCCGTAAAAAACCGACCAGCAAGCCTTTTGTTCCTAAACGCCATAGCTAAAAGTCGTTATCAAGCACAATAAAAAGCCCCCAATATTTAGAATATTGGGGGCTTTTTTATTATACGCTTAAATCGAATCGAGTAACTTCATATACTCCTGCAATGTCCGCAATGACGCCATAGTACTCTCATAGAGTAACCAGCTAACCAGCAACACCGTCACCGTTACCACAATTTTGCGTACCAACGTAGTTTGTGGCCGCAACCAGACAAGCGGCAATGCCAAAGGACCAACACAACCAAGAGCAATAACAATGGTAGTAGTGCGCAAATGCCACGGTTCTGTATTCACGGGCTTTCGAGACTGGCGCGAACGATCTAAAAACTCACCGCAGTGTTTACACTTGATGGCAGCATCTTGAATCTCTTCGGCGCAAAAAGGACATTTTTTCATCGACTCGTCTCACGCTCAGTTTGACAGCTCAAACAAAAAGGAGCCTCGGGCCGCGCTTGGAGTCGACCAAAGCCGATCTCCTCATCACAGGCAACACAAATGCCATACTCATCACGACTAATTCGCGTCAACGCGGCATCAACTTGCACAAGGCGTTGCTCGGTGGCGCGTCGGTTAGCCTGAGCCATACCCTGTTGCTGCATTTCGTCCATGCGTGACAACCGACCAATCGGCTTATCGAGATCAACGGGTTGCGACTGCTCAGCGCTATCACGCAACGAAATCTTGAGCTGGCCACGTAATCGAAGCAACTCCTGATGCAACTCCTGACATTGTATCGTGGTCAACTCATCAACCACGACTACTTGCTCTTTTCCCAGTCAGCCATAAATTTAGCAATCCCTACATCAGTGAGGGGATGCTTGGCGAGCTGCTTCATCACCGAAAATGGGATGGTGCAGATATCTGCAGCAACCAACGCTGAGTTGAGGATATGGAGAGGACTACGCACCGAAGCGACAATGATCTTTGTCGTATAGCCATAGTTATCAAAAATAGTGCGGATCTGATCAACTCCTTCAAGACCGTCATGGCCAACATCATCTAAACGACCGACAAATGGAGACACATAGGTGGCACCAGCTTTGGCAGCAAGCAATGCCTGTAAGGGGGAAAAAATCAAAGTAACGTTGACCTTAATCCCTTCAGCACTAAACACACGTGTCGCTTTCAAGCCCTCTTCGGTCATCGGTACCTTAATGACAATATTAGGATGGATCTTCGCTAACTCACGACCTTCACTCACCATACCATCAGCATCTAAGGCAATCACCTCTGCTGAGATTGGCCCATCGACAATTTTGGTGATCTCTGTAATAACCTCTTTGAAATCGCGGCCACTCTTAGCGATCAACGAGGGGTTCGTTGTTACACCATCGACCAAGCCTAGTTCATTCGCCTGACGGATCTCATCCACTTCTGCTGTGTCAATAAAAAATTCCATCGTCGTCCTCCATTTAATCTATTTAAAATTAGTTAGCGTTGTTGCTTATATGCTTCGAGGCATGTCTCATCACACAGGTAATAGACTTCACCGGACTTCTTTTTGCGAATCGCATCCGATTGCGGCACATAGGTTCCACATTGAGCACAAGGCACCATTTGGTCTGGGTCATTTTTCGTGTCTTCAATTGAAGATTGACCTCTCAACCAACGCATCAGAGCCGAAAATACCGTGTAACCGAGAAAAAACACCAAAATCATTAAAACTATACGAGCAATCATTACCTTATTCTCCTAAGTTACCACGTTGATTCAACAAGATGAACAGCACCATCAGCAACGTCAGACGGCAAAGTTGCCAATAACGCTTCAAATGTTTGACGTAAGACGGGATGCTGCCACGCTGGCACCAATGCGCACAACGGAGCAAGAACAAAACGGCGCTGATGTAAGCGCGGATGAGGCAAAATCAGACGCGGCGTCGCACAAATCAGTTGACCATAAATAAGAAGGTCGAGATCAAGAGTCCGAGCGCCCCAATGTTCCAAACGCTGGCGCCCAGCCTGCTGTTCCAACTCATGGCATCGATTGAGCAACCGCAACGGACTCAAGGTGGTTTCAACGTGAACCACACTGTTTAGATAGTCAGGTTGCCCCTTGGGGCCACCGATTGGTTCAGTGCGATACAGAGGTGAACTTGCAATCACCGTCACGCCGCCGTGATCTAAATTTTTTCGTGCAGCAACAAAGGCCTCGCGACACCCACCTAGGTTGCCACCGAAAGCGATCAAAGCGACAACTGGAGCCGTTGGAACCGTATCAATCGACGCTACAGACACACCCTTTTCCCTTCGTTCATCACTCAACCTCTGTTATGGTAGCGCGCTACTTGAGACAAAAGCGCATTGCCAACACCCCAGCAAGGAGACAACCCCAATGGGCCTGATCGTTACATTAGCTGTTAACGATATCGACCAGAGTGAATTCTTCTACCGCGAAATACTCTGTTTAAGTGTCGAGCGCTTCATCCCTCAAGGTAGCGTGCACTCTGTGTTAATCATACCTCAAGGCGATGCGACGATCATATTGCGCCAAATAGAGGTACTCGAAGCAACACACCCTGCAGCATTTCAACACCTGAAACATCAACTACGCGGCATTGGTACATCATTCGACTTACAAATCGACAACTTCAAACAAGTTCAACGCAATATTGAACGGCATGAGACCACCTGTATCTACGAATCAGAGGACCAACAGCACAACATCCATGAACTCTGGCTTTACGACCCTGACAATTACCTTATCATTCTGACGCAAACCACAGAGATCAACTAGTCTCCTCAGAGCTTACAACTGCTTCACTTTTATCACTTTCCACAGCAACAGCTTCCGTATCAACCGCATCCGCAACAGGGGGCTTCTTCCGCCGCCGCGGGCGACGTTTACGCTTACCATCCCCACTTGGAACAGGTTTCACATCACCTAAATCACCAGCCACTGCTCGCGTCCAACTTTCAAGTTGCTCACGGTCACTGTTGGTCGTTTCACACCACAAACGATATAACTCAAGCGCTTCAGCCGTTGCAGGATGACGTAAAAAACGCTGTTCACCACGCCGACCACGTCCCCGTTGAAAACGGAAAAAGGCGATCAGCAACTCACGCGCCTGATGCTTAATTCCATTCGCGACACTAAAGTAACGACAGTGGCCTGCCAACAAGTAATTAGCCAACTTATGGACATCGCCTACCGTCATGTCAGGTTTCACCTGCAGCACAAATCGATGAACGGTCATCGCAGCAAGGATAAAAAACTCACGCACGGCAACACCGGAAGCGGTGCGCAGATCGAGTTGACGTAACAGATCAAAACTTTCGCGTGAGGGTTTAAAATCAGGGATCAAAAACTCTAACAGGCCGATCTTATCCGCTTTTTGTAGCACTTGCCCCGCAACTTTGTGGCGGAACAGCTCCATTAACTCTTCGCGGATTCGGGCAGGAGAAGCTGCGGCAAGTTGCTCGGCACAACGCTCAATAGCGGGGGGAACACTGTGCTCTAACTCAAAGCCAAGTCGGGCAGCAAATTCAAGAGCACGCAACATGCGTACGGGATCTTCAGCAAAACGCTCATCGGGATCACCGATAACCCGAATCACTCCGTCGCGTAGGTCCTGCATGCCCCCCATATAATCAACGATAGAAAAATCATCAATATCATAGAACAACGCATTAATGGTGAAATCGCGGCGAAAAGCATCTTCACGTGGAGAACCAAAGACGTTTTCAGCGAAGTGCAACCCACCATCTTCAAGGGCTGGAATCTCATCCAGCTCAGGCTTGCGACGAAATGTTGCGACCTCAATCATGCAATCTCGACCGAACATAATATGGGCTAAACGAAAGCGACGGCCAACAAGTCGACAATTACGAAACAGTTTCCGTACTTGGTCGGGTGTTGCATCGGTGCCAACGTCGAAGTCTTTCGGCTGGCGACCCAACAATAAATCGCGTACACTACCGCCAACAAGGTAAGCGCGATAACCGTGGCGACGTAAACGATAGAGAACTTTCAAACTGTTTTCATCAATTAAAGAGCGGGAAACGGAATGTTCTTCCCTCGGGATAACAACGGGTGCCATTGTTGACGATTCGAAAGGTTCTGGTGACATTACATGAGCATTTCTGGGCACAATAAAGAGCACATCAACACCGTGCTCGACAACTGGATAGCCCTGAAGCCGCACTCTGTTTACCCGAGAAGTTTGATATCTCGCAAAACATTCGGCGCAGCCGGTTGAATAACAAATAATTGCTTTAGAACATCGAGACACCCAAAGCAAAGCTACAATTCACACGGTAATTTAGCAGATAAGCGCCGCTAAAGGAAGAATCAAACGAACCAGTGCTTGACGATGGCGCTTTACTTTAAATACGACACACAGAAACTCGGCACTGAGGATACGGAACTAATAACCATGACCGACACTCAACACAACCTTATAGTTCTACTCGGTGCGACAGCATCGGGGAAGACCCATTTAGCCGTTGAAATTGCTCGCATCATTCAAGCTGAAATTATTTCAGCAGATTCACGCCAAGTCTACCGTGGCATGGATATCGGCACAGGAAAAGACCTCGCTGAATACGCTGAGATCCCTTACCACATGATCGACATTGTCGACCCGGGCGAGGAGTTCGATGTCTTTAAATTTCAGCAACGCTTTCCCCCATTATTTGATTCGATCCGCCAACGCCACAAAACACCTCTACTTTGCGGTGGCACAGGTCTGTATCTTGATTCTATTTTACGCAACGAAGCGATGGTCACAGCACCGACAAACGAAGCGCTTCGCGACAGACTTGCCCCGTTAACCGATGAGGCGTTGCAAGCTGAGTTGCTCACCCTGCAACCCGAGCAACACAATCGGACCAACCTTGATGATCGCGAACGCACACTGCGGGCCATAGAGATTGCTGAAGCACGCCGCCTTACGCCGCCAACGGCCCTTATTGACACCCTTCAGCCCTTGGTGTTTGGTTTACGTTGGCAGAGAGAGACACTGCGCAAAAGGATTACTCAGCGGTTGAAAGAGCGTCTAGATGAGGGGATGATCGAAGAGGTTGCCCATCTTCATCAACAGGGAGTAAGTTGGGACGTTTTAGAATTTTACGGTTTAGAGTACCGTTTTATCGCGCAACATTTACAAAACCGCTTAACGCGCAACGATATGGTGCAAAAACTCGCCAGTGCAATCCATCAGTTTGCCAAACGGCAAGATACGTGGTTTCGCCGCATGGAGCGCCGTGGCTGCACCATCCATTGGCTCGATGGAGAAGAAAATCCATTGCAACAGTTTATGTCAGTGATCGCAACTCATCACCGACCGTAGCAACCACACTTTCAACCACTTGAGGGAATCTCCATGACATCTGACAGCCAAGAAACTGCTCCACCACCAGCCGACAAACGGCAAGGACTTCGCTGTGCACTGTTAATCAAGAAAGTTCGCCTCGAAGATGACTGTCGCGTATTTTTCGGTTACGGCACCAATATTAGCCGAAGTGGATTGTTCATCTCAAGTATCAACCCAACAGCCATCGGCAGTCAGTTCACAATCGAGATCATCCTTCCTTCGCCGCTAAACATCACCTTCACCTGCCGCTGCGAAACAGTTTGGCGAAGAAAATATTCGGCAAAAGACAAACGTGAACCAGGCATGGGACTACGCTTCATCGAACTAGATGATGAGATTAAAGCCCAAATTGACACGTGGATTCGCAGCAAAACAGAGGAAGAAGAATCTAGAACAAAATAAGCATTGAGTACTTTTAAGAAGGGAAATAAGAAAAAATGGGGATCGAAGGGAACTAGAGCCCAGCCATCAGGGCTTCCCAAAAACAATTTAGCGCGGCCTTGGTAGCCTTTTGAGCTAGCTCTTGATCAAGCTGTGGTATTTTATCAAAAACGAGAACAAAAACCTGCCGCAACTCTTCAAGTTCCGCATCGAGAGCCTTATCACTGATCCCCGTACGGATCCAATCCCCAGAGATTTCACGCATCCGGTCGCGCTGCTGCTCCATCACTTGCTCAAATGGAGCTTGCAATAAAGTCCAGTGGTCCTGAGCAATATCGTGTGCAACACACAGCATATCTTTATAGGTTTTCCCGCTATTGAACGCCACACAACCTCCCCATTACGCTATGAACTTTCATTTAACCTGTTAAACTCAACATCAGGTAACAGCAGATCCTCTCGCCGACAGCCTTCTACTATACTGTAGTCTGACAAAATTCAAAAGCCTTGTCATGCATGAAGTCATTTTATCGCATCAAACACTATGGGCTTAGTAGTTTCACCTTCACCAAAAATCTGCTAGATTGAATTGCACAATGATCAAACAACCAGTATTAATAGGACCGTCTCAAAACAGAACGGATCCCGTCTGCCCACCATCAACTTAATTCACAATAAGCAACATAAAGGATTTTGGCGTGAAAACAATCAAAACATTTTTTACTTTAACCCTTCTCTTTGCTCTCGGCTATGGCACCTATTTCTATTTTCACGACACCGATGCCCCCCTAGCCCTACTCGACCCAAGCGGCGGTTCAATCACTAGAAAAACACCGATTACCCTTACGCTCAATGACGAAACCAGCATGTTGGCTCAGGTTACTATTGTATTGATACAGGATGGTAAAACTGTCGAAATCCTCAACAAAGACTACCCTGAGAACACCCCCATAGCTCGCGAAGAAATTGATCTATCTAAGCAATTTCTAAAGGATGGTTTACTCACGCTACAGATTACAAGTCGAGATCGTTCGATTTACCATTTTGGCGACGGCAACACTTCTACGACATCGTTCCAGTTGATTCGTGACACCCGTCCACCCCTTATCGAGGTATTTAGCACGGCGCATAACTTAACCGTCGGTGGCTCAGGTATTGTGGCTTACAGTATTGGTGAAGTGGTCGAGAACTCAGGTGTTCAAATTGGTGATTATTTTTTTCCCGGGCATCAACAACTATCGGGTAATTACCTGTGCTTGTTTACCTTCCCCTACGACAGTGACCCACAAGAAGTTCCGCAAGTAGTCGCGATGGATGACGCAGGAAATCAAGGGGTGGGTGGATTTTATTACCGACTGAAACAACCAAAATTCAAAGTAGATAAAATTCCAATCAGTGACCGTTTTCTTAAAAGGAAAATGCCGCAGTTTCAAGACTTTTTCCCTCAAGCAGAGACTCCTCTTGAAGTGTTCATAAATGTAAATCGAATTTTACGACCAAAGAATCGTGCATGGCTGAGTGACGTGGCTGCAATGACCAGCGACGCCTTTGAATGGAGTCAATCCTTCCTACGCCAGCCTGGTGCTGCGACACGGGCCACATTTGGCGACCGCCGCCACTATTTTCATAATGACAAAGAGATCGACCAACAGACCCACCTTGGTATCGACCTCGCGTCAACAGCGCGTGCTAAAGTCCCAGCGACCAACAGTGGAACCGTTGTCTATACCGACATAATGGGTATCTACGGTCAGTGCATTATTATCGATCACGGCCTTGGGCTGCAAACACTGTATGCGCACCTCA
This sequence comes from Desulfuromonas svalbardensis, assembly GCF_055389415.1. Lineage (NCBI taxonomy): Bacteria > Pseudomonadati > Thermodesulfobacteriota > Desulfuromonadia > Desulfuromonadales > Desulfuromonadaceae > Desulfuromonas > Desulfuromonas svalbardensis. The sequence goes on from NZ_AP042416.1 coordinate 358,660, forward strand.
GTTCCATGGGTGTTGAAGTGGGCGATGTGGTCGAGCGAGGACAAATCATCGGCCGCACAGGAGCGACTGGGCTAGCAGGCGGTGACCACCTCCACTACGGCATTATTGTTGGCGGTGTTCCTGTTAACCCCATTGAATGGTGGGATAAAAACTGGGTTCGTAACAACATCACCAGTAAACTTCAACTCAGTCCAGAGCAATAACGAAGGGATTACTTATGATTTTATCTGGCCAAGAGATTCAACAACGCCTCGGCGATGACATCCTCATTGAGCCATTTAGCTCCGAGCAGCTCAACCCAAACAGTTATAATCTGTGCTTGCACAATGAACTGATGATCTATACTGATCCTGTTCTTGACATGAAAAAACCGCCTAATACTGAGGCACTTATCATCCCCGATGAGGGATTGGTGCTCGAACAGGGCCGCCTCTATTTAGGCCGAACCTGCGAGCATACGACAACAAACAATTTGGTTCCCATGCTAGAGGGCCGATCATCTATTGGTCGACTCGGCTTATTTATCCATGTCACAGCAGGTTTCGGTGATGTTGGATTTAGTGGCTTCTGGACGCTGGAGATGTTTTGCATCCACCCGATACGAATCTATCCCGGGGTCGAAATATGTCAAATTTTCTACCATAGCATTGAGGGCGATCACCAAAACTACGCCAGCGGTAAATATCAAAACAATCGAGGGATTCAACCAAGCCTACTTTACAAAGATTTTGAAGCCACAAAAGCTGACGCATAAGTATTGATGGCTTAGCCATCTAATTCGTTTTTGCGAGATCATCATTATTGATAAAAAAAGGGGGAGCTATTTACAGCTCCCCCTTTTTATCTTCACAATCTAACCTGTTCACTACGGTTATTTTTGCGTATGAAAAACCCGCTGCGCCTTGCCCTCTTGGCGTGGCAATTCTCCAGGCTTGAATACATCCCCTTTTGGCGAAAAGCCTAAGGCCTCTTTCAAGACCCTTTCGACCATAAATCCCGTCACACCTTCGTCAACTTCAACGTTAACACGCACATCCTTCACACCATGATCGTCTTCGATAATAATCTGATAATGCGGTCTCACTCCTGGGATAGTCATCAACGCTTGCTCAACCTGAACAGGGAAAAAGTTTACCCCTTTAACGATCAACATATCATCCAAACGACCTGTGATCGGTGCAATCCGCACATGGGTGCGGCCACACTGACACGGTTCACGGGAAATAACCCGCGTGAGATCGGCAGTTCGAAAACGGATAACGGGTAATGCTTCGCGCGTTAGAGCGGTGACGACTAACTCACCAATTTCCCCATCAGCAACGGGCTGTTGCGTTTTCGGGTCGAGAATCTCAATAAGATAATGATCCTCCCACACATGTAAACCGTCATGGGCCGAACAATCCATCCCTAACGTACCGACACCACCCGTCTCGGTCATGCCATAGATATCAAAGGCTTCAACTCCTAAACCTGAGCACACCTTCTCTTTCATACTATTGGAAAAGATTTCAGCGCCAAACAGACACACTTTTAAATCGGGTAGGCTTTCGCCTGTCGCTTCTAATTCTTCGAGGATACGTGTCGCATAAGAAACAACCCCGGTTAGCGCACGGGTTTTGAAATCGCGCGCTAACGAAATTTGACGCCGCGTATGTCCTGCTCCGGTTGGCACGACAAACAGATCAAGGTTTTGTGCGCCGTGGTAGAAACCAAATCCGCCGTTAAACAGACCGAAAGACGGCGTAATTTGGATAACATCACTCGGATCAATCCCTGCCATCCGGTAACAGCGTGACATACAACTCGCCCACTGTTCTAAATCACCACGCGTATAGGGCATGACCACGGGAACGCCTGTTGATCCAGAGGACATATGCATCTCAACAAGACTCTTTTTATCGACACACGACAACCCCAATGGATAGTTATCGCGTAGCTGATTTTTACTCATCAACGGCAATAAACTTAAATCATCGATAGTCCGAATACTATCGAGCGCTACGCCCGCATCATCAAACCGTTGGCGATACTGAGCATTGTTGGCATAAACATAGCGCACAATGTGCTGCAAGCGTTCACTTTGTAATGCCTTCAATTGCTGTTGAGGCAAGGTTTCGAGTTCAGGCTCATAATAAGGACTCAGCGTCATACCAAACTCCTACCAATGACAAAGGCCATCAAGTTACTATCAAGAAACTCAGGCTTAACACACTGGGAGATCGCCTGTTCCCACACTGCTGAAGGCAGATCTAACTCGGTTGACATGGCTCCAAGAACCACCATATTTGCCACCTTAGGATTACCAATATCTTCGGCGGCTTGTTGAACATCCACCCACGCCAAACGAGGATAAACTTCACGTAGCCGTGATTCTAAATCTTGTGGATAGTCACTCTGCCCCGTTGAAACGGTCACTGGGATAATCGCTTGCTGTGAGACAACAGCAAAGCCACCCTTGGCAAGGTAAGAGTGGTAACGCAAGCCTTCAACCTGCTCTAGGGCACCAATCACCCGCACTGTCCCCTCAGCAACCAGCGGACTAAACACCTGCTGACCATAACGGATTTGCGCAATCACCGAGCCGCCACGCTGGGCCATGCCATGCACCTCGTTGGTTTTAACTTCAAATCCAGCGAGATCGGCCGCAGTTGCCATCACTTCACTGGCCAACAGAATGCCCTGACCGCCAACACCTACGAGAAGAACACTCGTTATTTTATCATTTCCCATGGTCACTCTCCTCTGCTGCAACAAATGCATCCACAGGGCAAACCTGCGCGCAAAGCCGACAACCTGTGCATTGATAAAGATCAACATGTGGCGTGGCTTCCACCCCTTCAATGGCAGGACAGCCCAACTTCAAGCATTTCCCACATTGAATACATTTTTCCGCATCCACCTGTAATCGTGGTCCTTGTAATGCACGTTCTTTCAACACGCACGGCCCTTCCGAAATGATCAACCACGGTTCATCCGATTCAATAGCCTGCTTAAAAACAGCTTGCGTATTTTCCACATCATACGGGTCAATTCGTACAACATGTTCCATTCCACAGGCACGGCCAATGGCCTCAATTGAAACCTTTTTCGTTGCCTCACCCATGAGGGTGCGACCTGTTCCGGGGTGATCTTGATGGCCTGTCATAGCGGTGGTGCGATTATCAACAACAATAATGGTTGATGCGCCACGATTATAAACAATGTCGAGTAATCCGGTCACTCCCGAGTGAAAGAAGGTGGAATCACCAACGATACCAACAACCTTACGCGGCTCACCTGCACGCTCAATACCATGTGCCATCGAGATACCACCGCCCATACACAAAATGACATCGGTGCGATTCAGTGGCGGGAACACGCCAAGGCTGTAGCAACCAATATCTCCCGTAACCACCACATCAAACTTAGTCAGACCATAAAATACGCCGCGATGTGGGCAGCCCGAACACAGCACAGGTGGCCGTGCGGGAAGATCTGAAATATCCACCTGCATTTCAGCAGCCATCGATGTTTCTTCTTCACCGTTAAGACGCGCCCGAACCTCCATCAACCGCTCCGTTGATAGTTCGCCAATGGTCGGCACTACATTTTTGCCATCACAGGCAATACCCATCGCCTTAATATGCTCTTCAAGGATGTTCTCTAGCTCTTCAACCACCAACAGCGAATCAACACCATCAGCAAACTCTTGCAACAGCTGATCAGGAAAAGGGTAGGCCCAACCTAACTTCAATACCGAAGCGTCAGGAAATGCCTCACGGACATATTGGTACGCAACCCCGGCGGCAACAATCCCCAATGAGCGGTCTTTCCATTCAATACGATTAGCGCTCGACTGACAGGCCTCTTGGGCTAATAAACCCAAACGTTCTTCAACTTCGACCCGCATCTTACGACCCCACACTGGGATCGGAACATGGCGAGATGGATTTTTCACGAAACCGATGGCCCGCGGACTCTCTTGGCGTTCGCCCTCAACCACTGAACTTCGCGAATGACTGACTCGGGTTGTGGTGCGCAGTATCACTGGGGTGCGATATTTTTCAGAGATATCAATGGCCAGCTGCATAAAATCTTTGGCCTCTTGAGAGTCAGAAGGCTCAAAGACTGGTATTTTAGCAAAACGGGCGAAATGACGGGTATCCTGTTCATTTTGCGACGAATGCATCCCTGGATCATCGGCAACACAGGCAATAAAACCACCTTCTACGCCGATATATGAAAGGGTCATGAGGGGGTCAGCAGCAACATTCAAACCGACATGCTTCATCGTCACCACTGAGCGCGCACCAGTCAGGCACGCACCTACGGCGACCTCAAAAGCCACTTTTTCATTAGGCGACCACTCACAGTAAATTTGATCTTTATAGCGGCTGATATTTTCTAGAATTTCAGTCGATGGCGTACCGGGATAACCTGTTGCAACAACAACTCCCGCTTCATATGCACCACGGGCGATGGCTTCATTTCCCGATAGAAGTTTCTTCATGGATAGCTCCTCGTATCTCTACCTTACGTTGACATAAAGTAAATAATTAAAACAGTGAGATATACTACTGAACAATTCCGACCTAAGCAAGCGATGAAGCACTAAAAGAAAAAGCCACGATAAATTATCGCGGCTTCAACTTAAATTTATTCAATATTTGACTGCTACAACTAAAAGATTGCAGCTAACCGTTCGTAAGACTGGCGTAAACGCATGGAGAGACTAAACAGCATCCCCTTCATCAAACGGCCACCCAATTCAGGATAGAGATCGTTAATCGCATCAAAACGCTCTTTATGTAATAACAGCACATGGCAGTCTTCCAGAGCCGTTGCCGTCACGGGTCGAGGTTCACTTGATAGAAGACTCAGAATACCAATAAGTGACTCCTTACGATACACACCGACGACCACTTGCTTACCACGAAATTCCGTCTCTTTTTTAGTTTCAACCCGGCCACTAACAATAAATGCGATGAATTGACTATCGCCCCCTTCAACCCAAACATCATCGCCCTTTTGATAACTGCGACATTCAAAATAGGGGGAAAGTCGAGCGACATCTTCTTGATCGAGAAAGCTAAAAAAACGGAAATCCCGCTTCATCTGTAAACATAAATCTTCTGGAGCCTCGAGGATCATACGGTTCCCTCACTCAGCTCTGCCTCACCCGCTTGGACACCCCGATTTTGCAACGACTCAATTTTAATACTCATCTGTTCAAGTAAATGTGCCATCCCTTTTGAGCGCAAAATATTTTTATAGCTGCTGCGGTAATTACGAATCAGGCTCACCTTTTCGATCACCACATCATAGACCAACCAATCATGCCCCTGCGGGGTAAGCTTATAGGTAATAGGAATTTCAACGCCGCCGTTATGAATAAATGTTTCGACAACCGCTCGCCCTTTACGAATTGTCTCTTCACCATAACTGACTTCTTGATCAGTATAAGCACGAATTCGACCAAGGTAGGTTTCTTCAAGAAGGCGACTAAAAAGCTCAACAAATTGTTGACGCTCTTCATCACTAACGACTTGCCAATTTCGCCCCAAGGCACCTTGCGACATCACCTTGAAATTAAATTTATTGCGAATCAGGGTGCTAATATGTTGTCGCTGTGCGGAGTCCTCAGCCTCATCACAGCGTAAAATATCGAGAATAGCATTAACCGTTTGTTCCACCTGAGCTTTGGGCCCAACAGCCTCTACAGTTGGCGTTTCAGTATCGGCACTGCATAGAGAGGTGAAACCAAACATCAACAACAAAGCAACTATAAACCAATTTTTTTTCATTATACTATCTCCATCACAGGGTTTTTTCATCCCCATTACAAGCATTAAATCAACATTCAAAACAGATCAATCAATCACCTTAGCGCGGCGATTTTGAGTATAGGCATCGCGAATAAAGAGATAGGGGTCGAGCTGCTCATCTATTATGCTTTCGTAGGTATCTTTATCTAGCGATACACGATTGATGATTTTACCACCGCTCAAAGCAAGGGCTGTTTTAGAATCAACAAACCACGGAATAGGATCAGCATAACCATCAGGAATCAGCGATAAACCGTCTCGAAGATTTGAAGCACCCAGCAATGGAATCACAATATAAAACCCCTCACCCATGCCATAGTAGCCTAAAGTCTGACCAAAATCCTCATCTTTCTTTTTTATCTGCCAGTACGAATCCGCTGGATCAAAAAAACCAGCTAAACCAATGGTAGAATTAACCACCAGACGTGTTGTTTCGGCTGTTACCTGCTTGAACTTAAGCTGCAACAGGGCATTCACAGCTCGCAATGGCGATTTGAGATTGTCAAACATTTTACCTAAGCCAGTTCGAACTGGAGTGGGCACAATTCTAAAACCACGAGCAATGGGTTTGATGAGATAAAAATAAACCTTATCGTTAAACCAAAAGGTGCCGCGATTAATCCGTTCCAAAGGATCGTACACTTCAGAATCCTCTTCATCGGCATATAGATCATCAGCGAAGAGATCACTCGAAAATGCGCTATCATCGGTCACGCCAACAGGGTCAATCGAATCAGCGGAAGCAACAGGAACCACTATCAACAAGAGTAATGAGATACATACAAAATAGCGTCTGATCACAGCTCCCCCTTTTTTTGATAAATTCAACATCACATAACCTGACTTATTGTTTATCAAATATATATTTACTAATCAGCTCCTCAATATTGATTGCTGACTCTGTCTCAAAGATTTCATCACCCTCTTCTAGCACCATTGGTGAGCCACCAGGAGAGATACTGACATAGCGGTCACCAATCATACCCGCGGTACGAACGGAGGCAATACAGTCTTCCTGTAGTTCGATTTCAGGGTCGACCTCAAGCTGCACTAGGGCATCATAACTCACAGGATCAAGCCCTATCGCAGAGACTTTACCAACGCTGACGCCTGCAATTTGAATGTTCGCACCAACCTTAAGTCCAGCAACAGAACCAAACCGAGCTTCAACATGGTAACTATTGTTGCCAAACAGATCCACATCACCTAACTTTACCGAAAGGTAAGCAAAACAACTGAAACCAATCAGCATAAATAAACCTACGACAATTTCAGCATTAAAGCGTTTCATACAGAAGAGCCTCCTCAGTTTCACTACTATAAATCGGCCCCATGGTCTCAAGGACAAAGGATCGGATCAATGGATTATCAGATAATTGGAACGCCTCAGGAGACATACACCCCTGAAGTTGTCCCTCGGCCATTAAAGCAACAGAGTCAGACAGCTTAAATATTTTTGGCACATCATGACTAACAATAACGGCGGTATAATTTAATCGAGCTTGAGTTTCAAAAAATAGCCGATAGATCTCATTACTTTTACTGACATCAAGCCCGGTAGTCGGTTCATCAAAAAAAACAACTTTAGGATTTAACACCAGTGCCCGTGCTAAGCCAACACGTTTTTTCATCCCACCACTGAGTTGCGCCGGGAACTTATCTCCATGCTCAACCAACCCCATAAGAGCCAGCTTCTCTTCGACATTAACGCGAATATCAACTTCGTTCATATGAGTGCGCTCACGCAATGGCAGTGCCACATTGTCATACACTGACATGGAATCAAACAGGGCGACATTCTGAAATAGCACGCCGAAATGACTTCGAATATCACGTAACTGTTTGGTGTTAGATTGAGCTAGGTCCTGACCAAACACAACGACTCGCCCTGAATCAGGGGCCATCAACCCTAACATGTGCTTGAGGATGACACTCTTACCTTGACCACTGGCACCAACTATAACGGTTGTTGTTCCAGCACGAACCTGAAGTGAAACACCGTCCAATACTTTTTGTTGACCAAAATACTTCTCAACATTATCTAACTCAATGACAATTTCTGATGAATTCATTCCCACGGACTATCCCCTCACTTTACAGCAACACGGCACTGATCAGGTAATCCCAGACCAGAACAGAGACAGAGGCGATGACAACGGCGCTAGTGGTCGTGCGGCTCACACCTTCGGCACCAAAACCACCACCGCGCTCAAGATGAAGAAAAAATCCTTTGGCAGCGCACACCCACACAAACAACAAACCAAAAACAACTGACTTCACCAGTCCCATCTCAATATCGTTCCAGCCTACGCTTGAATACATCCCCTGAAAATAGGCTCCAGCACTCACATCGAACAGCTCAACCCCCACCAAAAAGCCACCAAAGATTCCGACAACATCAAACACGCAAGTCAATAGGGGCATCGCGATTAAACCAGCAATTAATTTGGGCGCAATAAGGTAGCGGTAAGGGTCGATGGCCATACACTCTAACGCATCAATTTGTTCGCTATTACGCATAATGCCTACTTCGGCACAAATGGCTGAACCAGCACGCCCAATCACCATCAGCGCCCCAATAACAGGACCAAGTTCACGAATTAGACTTAAAGAGACTGCGGCACCGAGAAATCCAACCGAACCGAACTTTGCCAACGTGTAATAACCTTGAAGGCTCAGAACCATCCCGGTAAATAATCCAGTAAAGGAGATAACGAACAAGGAATGCGCACCAATGAAACGGATTTGGCGAACAATAGGCGCTAATTTATAGGGTGGCGTGACAGCGCAATACAAGCAGGTCAATAAAAACAGCCCAAAGCGCCCCAACAATTCTAAAACACGAAGAGTTTCGGCCCCGAGTGTCGCAATTAAATTCATATCAACTTCCAATAAATAATCTAGCCTAAATCAGCGAAACGGACCCTAAATATAAATGATTATAATAAACAGCACAAAGCTCTTTGTCGAGTGCAATCGGCTATCTAGCACACAGTAGAATCCGCATCGACCGCCTTATCGCCAAATCTCTTCATCGTTATTTCACAGTCCTACGCATGGTCATAGTGCCAACATGGTACAGCGCTACAGTTAATCATAATTAAACAACAACGAGCGAACATATAAAATACCAACAAATACGGTAGCATGCACACCAAACAAACGAGAAACGAAACATGGCACACATCGTGCTTTTCATACAACTAATTGTTCTTAATTGTGTATATCGAATACACAAACGTAAAAACAAAGAGAATCTTAAAAAATTGATCCAACGTTGACAATAGTAACTAATTTTGTCATAGTTAAGGAACGTTGTAATACAGGAGGATAACGCTTATGTCAATCACCATTCCACTAAAAAAGATTATCGGTAAAAAACCAACCACTGTCGCAAAACTTCTCAAAGAGTTGGGCATCGATACACAACGGCCTTACAATTACAGAATGAGCGCGTTAGAAGTGACTATTGAGCAGTAGAGTGCCCCCCACAACACTCTCCTTTCACTCGCTGCGATACAGACAGCTACCTTCTTCAAGGTGGCTGTTTTTTTATTTCATCTGTAAATCCTTAACGCCCCCACCTCAATAAACCATTCCCCCAAAGATTTTAGCTGTGCTATCCGCAACACTTAAAACTACCGATCCTTAATTATGTATTCGAAAACTCTTCTCTATAATGGTATGTTTCGCTGTTCAGTACTCAAAAACAATCTAAACTTTATAATTTCACAAAAATGACTTAGAGAAGTTTACACACGCCCTAGAGGAGTTTACACATGACATTTTTAACCCTTCTTACCATTGCCCTAATCAGCACTCTTTTATACAGCCCAATTCCTGCGCAGTTTTTGGCACCAATGCAAATTGCCGCAATTGCAACACCGACCTTATTACTCATCCTGCAAATGCTAACCCTTGGCAAAAGCAAACAGTTGCCTAAAACGGAAATTACCGAGCCAGAAAAAGTTGATCAGCCCGCAGCAGCAACCGCTATAACCACCGAACAAAGCTGTGATGCGGCAGTAGTACAATTTGTCGCTCGGTTACAAGAGAAAGGGCGTTTGCTCGATTTCATTATGGACGATATTGCAGCCTACGATAATGAGTCAGTTGGCGCTGCTGCACGAATTGTCCATCAAGGATGCTGTGAAGTGATGCATGATAGTTTCACCATCGAAACCGTTTTCAATGGCGAAGAGATGGAAAGCATTACCTTGGCGGATAACTACGACAGCCATTCATACCGCTTGATCGGCAAAGTTCCAGAATCGGCTCCATTTGTGGGTCAAGTCCTTCATCGCGGCTGGAAAACAACCCGTGTCAATCTCCCTCAGGTGGTTAACACGGAAGATCACATCGAAGTAGCTCGCTCTATCATGGCTCCTGCGGATGTTGAAATTAACTAGAAGGTAAAACGTATGGACACGCTGTATGCGATCGGTATCGATCTTGGCACATCAAATTCCGCTCTTGCTCTCACCGCGCTTGACGGGGCAACGCCGGTACAGATACTCACGGTTGAACAACTCACGTCGGAGACGACGAGCGCGCGTAAGCCCACACTCCCTTCGGCACTCTATTTGAGCACCGAGGCTGAGCAGCGTAGCTTTGCAACGTTACCATGGCAAGAACAAGCTCCTGCCCATGTGATTGGACAGTTTGCCAACGAACACGGCTTTCGTTCACCGCAGCGTCTGGTCACCTCGGCGAAATCGTGGCTATGCCAACATCATCACGATCCACAAAAACCTCTTTTGCCGTGGCAGTCACAAATCGACACCATCATGATTTCGCCATTTGAGGCTCAGGTTCAGCTATTGCGCCATCTACGTTGCGCGCTACTTGACCACCCTGATTATCCCCTTACTGCTGACACATTACCACGTTGCAAAGTGACAATAACCGTCCCTGCATCGTTTGATGAAGTCGCTCGAATCCTAACAGCTGAAGCCGCCACTGAGGCGGGCTGGGGCGAAGTAACGCTGCTCGAAGAACAACAAGCTGCATTTTATCATTGGCTCGACCAAAGCGGTGACCAGTGGCGGCAACAAATTAGCGCAGGCGAAATTATTTTAGTCTGTGATATTGGTGGTGGGACCGCCGACTTCAGTTTAATTGCTGTATCGCAAGACGATGGTGAGCTGCAACTAGAGCGGATCAGCGTCGGTGACCATATCCTTCTTGGTGGCGACAACATGGACCTCGCCTTGGCCTATACGCTTAAAGCCGAACTCGAAGCTCGCGGTACTAAAATTGATTCAGTACAGTTTCACTCTCTGACTCTCTCCTGCCGGCTCGGCAAAGAGCAGCTATTCGACAATGATGAGCTACAGAGTTATCCAATCTCTATTCCGAGCCGCGGATCGAGTCTGTTTGCCAAAACCATCACCACACAATTGAGCCGAGAGCAACTGACAGCGATTGTACTCGAGGGATTCCTCCCTCTGCTATCTATCGACGAGCAACCGACAGAGCGCCCACAGTCAGGTTTACAAGAATCAGGCCTCAACTACGCAACAGACCCTGTACTCACTAAGCATCTGGCTCAATTTCTCGTTCGCAGCCAAGCCAACTCCGATTCAAATTCAGCGCTCTCCCCGTTGACCAACGTAACGCAAGGACAACATAATGGACTGCGCTATATTCGACCGAGTGCCGTACTGTTCAATGGTGGTGTGTTTAAATCACAACCGATTCGGCAGCGAGTTGTTGACATACTGCAACAATTTAATTGCGATGCGCCACTGCGCGAGCTGGGTGGGGCAAACTTTGACCTCGCTGTAGCCAAGGGAGCCGCATTTTATACCGCCTCAATTGCCAACGGTGACGGGATACGGATCAAGGCCGGAACCGCCCGCTCCTACTACATCGGACTTGAGAGTTCCATGCCTGCTATCCCTGGTCTCGTCCCAGCCCTTAAAGCGTTATGCGTTGTACCGCAAGGGATGGAAGAGGGTGCTGAGTTCAACTTGGCCAAACAACAATTTGGCCTCATGACAGGTCAACCTGTCGATTTCCGCTTTTTTAGCTCTAGCGTTCGTGCTGGTGACGCGGTTGGTGATCAACTCGAAACAACGGATGAACTCGAAGAAACGTCACAACTCGAAATAACCTTACCTCCCCTCGCTGGCCAACCGTCACAACGCATTCCCGTTACCCTCCATAGCCACATCACCGACCTTGGTACTCTTGAGCTGTGGATGCAACATGATGAATCGGGTCAGCGCTGGAAAATTGAATTTAACGTTAGGGGGCATTAAATATGGCACCGTCACCACGCTATTGCATTGGTATTGACCTCGGCACCACCAATTCAGTGCTCTCCTATGTCGACTTAAAACAGACCCAAAATGGGTCGCAAGTTCTAGCAGTTCCACAATGGGATCATGCCGGAAGCTTAGTCCTGCGCCAAGAACTGCCCTCCTTTGCCTACAGCCCAACCACGGCAGAACATCCCCGCTTTATTGCTGACAACGGGTGCGTTCCCGAACCAATCAACAACTGGATTCCCGGCTTACACGGCCGCAACCAAATGGCATTTAACCCGGGGCGCGTTATCCATTCAGCAAAGTCATGGCTGTGTCATAACGATATTGATCGCACCAGTGGCATCCTGCCTTGGCAATCGGAAGATATCAGTCACGAAGAAAAGTTATCGCCCGTTGACGCCAGTGCTCTCTATCTAGAATGGCTACAACAGGTTTGGGATCGCACCATGCTACCGAACCATGCCGATGCCCTGTTTACCGATCAACACATCGTCATCACCGTTCCAGCATCCTTTGATGAGGCAGCCCAAGAGTTGACGTTGCTCGCAGCCAGCAAAGCAGGCTACCCCAACAAACTGCGCCTAATCGAAGAACCACAAGCAGCGTTCTACTTTTGGCTTGGCAAAGATCAACACCTGAGCGAACTACACGACCTACTCGATGCGTCACCACGAACCACCGTTAAAGTTCTGGTGTGCGACATTGGCGGCGGCACGACAGATCTCAGTTTATTCGAAGCGTGCGCCGACAAAAGTTCAACAACTGGTCTCAACTTAAAACGACTAGCAGTGAGCGACCATTTATTACTGGGTGGTGACAATATTGATCTCACCGTAGCCTACGTATTAGAACAAAAGCTAACCCACGGCAAAAAAAAGCTAACGGGTCGCCAATGGAACCAATTGCTGGTACAAGCTCGCGACCTCAAGGAACGGATTCTTGGTGGCGAGGAATGCCTGAGCGCTATTGACAGTGACAGTGACTTTTCCATTACCCTCTCGGGTAGCGGTGCTGGAATGTTTGCCAGCACCCTGTCAACAACCATTCGTGCAGCCGACGTACAGCATTGTGTGCTAGATGGCTTTTTCCCGCTTTGCGATGCGCAAGACCGACCACAACACAAAACATCTGGTCTTAAAGAGTGGGGGCTGCCGTATGCCTCAGATTCTGCAATTTCTCGCCATCTCGCGGCGTTTCTCGACAATCAGCACGTTGATGCCATCCTCTTTAACGGCGGCAGCGTGACACCGCTACTCTTGCGCAACCGCCTCCATCAGCTCATTTGCTCTTGGCAGGTCGACGCACCACCTGTGGTCCTCCATAACGAAGCGATCTCCATGGCCGTTGCCCGTGGTGCAGCGCGTTACGGTTGGATTTTACAACAACAGACAACTGAAAACCGAATTGCAGGTGGCCATGCCCACGCCCTCTACTTGGAAGTGGTGAGTGGCAAAAAGAAAAAAGAACGTTCTCTGGTCTGCATCTTACCTAAAGGGATGGAAGCGGGTAATACCACCCATATCAACCAAGCTGAATTTGATCTGATCGTTAATCAACCGGCACAATTCCAATGTTGCTATTCAGCCCGACGCAACCAAGACCTTGCTGGGGCCATTATTGCGTGGAACAAAAATGACTTTCACCCGTTGCCACCCCTGCAAACAGCGATCCACTTAGCACCAGACCGCCCAGCTGTGGCCAACAACCGTTTGCGAGTCACCCTCGAAGCAACCCTCAACGAGCTGGGCTTACTGCAACTGTATTGTGTTGAGAAACAGGGCGATGGCCGATGGCGTCTCGACTTCAACCTACGCAAAGGGGTCGATGAAGACAACAGCTCCACGGACGATCAGACCCCTTTCGAAGCGGATGAAAAAGCGATGATGGCCAGCCCTTTTATTCAGGCCGTGTTCGCCAAGAAAAAAGACCCAAACTTACCCGAAATAAAGCCAAAACAGCTCATCAAACAGCTTGAAAAAAAGCTCGGTTCCCGTGACAGTTGGAGTTCAACAACACTGCGCTCACTATGGCCAGAACTGGCTGCAGGCATGACCCGTAAAACTCGCAGCCTTGAGCATGAAGCCGCGTGGCTGTACCTCGCCGGATTTACCCTGCGTCCCGGGTATGGTGTCCAACGTGATGACTCGCGCATTGAAGAACTCTGGCGGCTGTTTAACCTTGGCATGTCGTTTCCAAAAGAGAAACGGATCCAAAGCCATTGGTATCTGCTATGGCGGCGCATTGCGGGAGGATTAAACAGCTCACGCCAACAACAGATTTTAAACAAAATCATCCCGTTGGTACGTTCCAGTGGTGACCCCGCACCTGAAATGGTCTATCTTGCCGGAGCACTTGAACGGCTTTCGACTGAAGCAAAAGTAGAACTGATCCATTTATTTAGTCAAAACCTACTAAAAGAACGTATTCGTCACAAAGCGCCCTACCTCTGGGCACTCGGCCGCTTGCTCAGTCGCACACCACTCTATGCTGGGGTGAATAGCATCGTTCATCCGCGTCACGTGACCACGCTATTTGATAAAGTTTGCGACTTCGATTGGCGCAATGAACCGTGGAAAGGTCTCGCTGGACTGTTTAGTCTCGCAGCCCGCTGTACTGAACAACGAGATATTGACATTGATGATGAGACGCGAAGCAAAATTAGTGCTAAAATGCGCGAAACAAAAGTGGCGATCGAATTGATTCGCCCCATTGAAAACTTTATTGCCATCAGTAACGAAGATCGCGAAGTTCAGTTCGGTGAATCGTTACCAGCGGGACTCATCCTTATAAACCGTCCCTAACATAAATTACCGTATCAACAAAGGAACACATTATGATCCGCGAAAACATGACAGAAAAAATCAACTGGCTCGGCACTGAATATGAGGTTAAGGTTACCTGGGAAACAGAGAATGACGACATTCAGTTTATCCGTTGCCTGATCAACAATAAAGAGATCGTGAAATACTTCAGGGGACGCTGGAAAGGTCCCCGTGGTGACAAATATAGTTCGAGTGAATTCACACGACTGCAAAAATGTTGTTTGGAGAAATTCAAGTATCCACGCAATACCATCCCTGCTATAGCACCATTGTTCACCATCTTGCTCGGCGAGCAAATGTAACCCACAGGGTGCAAAACTTTTTATTGAAAGAGAGTCACATCATGGATTTTAATTTAGACGGTCATGAATTTATTGAATTGAATAATTTACTTAAAGTAACAGGTCTGTGCCATAGCGGTGGCATGGCAAAAATGGTGATTGCAGATGGTGCAGTGTTGGTCGACGGCAACACTGAAACTCGTAAACGCTGTAAGATCCGCAGCGGTCAAACCATCACATTTGAAGAAACAAACGTTACCGTTCGGTAGCGTTTGTGACAAAACAAGTTAAAAAACAAACTGAAAGCTCTTTCTAATTGAACCCTATTCCTTACCGTGCTTTAATGTAAGGAATTCGGCCATCATCGGCCTATTTAATAGGGGTTCTTTGTGAAGCTTCAATCTAAATTTCTTATTCCAGTTCTCCTGCTGTTCGGGCTGTTCTTTACCCTCTTTCTTTATTCAGAACACAACCATAGCCAAAAAGCCCTCGAACAAACAATTCGAACCCAAGGTGAGTCACTAACTAAACTTATCCAGTCGGTTCGCATTGTCTACCATAATACGTTCCTAGAAGGTAACTTCGCAGTACCGCAAGAGGTTTCGAAATTTCTACCCTCCCACACCATGAAAAAGATTTCCGCAAAGCTTAATGAGCTTTCGGTTTCCCGGGGCACTCGTTTTCGAACTCTTAAAACCAGCCCCTTTGACACCATGGAAAAGGCCACTGATTTAGAAAAAAAAGCCTTCTCGTTTTTTGCTACACACCCCGACAAACGCGATCATCTTGTTCCATTTTATATTAATAGTGAACTTTTTTATCAATACAGTACACCAACCTTTGTTGAGACATATTGTTTCTCATGCCATCTGGCATCTAAAAATCCCACCGGCTCCCTTGATGGGATTCTCGCCATAACACTATCGGCCCAACAGCTTAAAGCTCAAGCGTTTAAAAGACAAAATGACACCCTCATTATTATACTTATTAGCCTTACTGTGTGCTGCTTAACAACGGTGCTGCTGTTTAATCGGATGATCAACAAAAAACTAACTATTTTGCACACGATCTCACAAAAAAACAGAATAGATAGTTGTGAGAAAGAACCTCACAAGACTGGTAGTGATGAACTCGACACTCTGACCATCTCCATGCAGAAAATGTCAGAGGAGATCAAAAATCGAGAGGAAGACCTGCTCGCTGCTTATGAATTTTCGACAACAATCCTTAGCAATATTAGCGATGCGGTGTGCGTTATTGCTCCCAAGACACAAACGATTATTGCCGCGAACGGTGCTTTTTTCATCATGCACAACACCACGCATAAAAAAGCAATAGGCTCCCACTGCCATGACATTTCAACATGTAAACCGAGCGCCACAGCCAAGGGCACTCCTCCCTGCCCTGGCTGCTATGCCGCGTTACACAAAGTTCCATGCCGTCAAGAACGTGTTCGTGAAATCGATGGTCAACAGTTTTATTATGATGTCTGTGTGTCGCCCATACTCGACCAACAAGGCGATACCATTCAAGTGGTGCGCGTCGCCCGTGATATTACTCAAGCAAAAAAGCAGGAACAGCAAATTACCCAACTGGCCTACTTTGACTCGCTAACTGGATTGCCGAACCGAAGCCTCTTTCACGACCGGTTAGCACAATCACTGCTACTATCGACCCGTGAAGACTCCTCTGGAATCATTGCCTTTATTGATTTAGATAACTTCAAGGAAGTCAATGATCGCCTTGGCCATAGCGCGGGTGATGAAGTTCTCAAAATTGTAGCGGAACGCTTGAGTTCATGCGTACGTGAGTCGGATACTGTGGCACGAATGTGCGGCGATGAATTTTTAATTATTTATCACAACAGTTGCAAAAATGAACACGCGAAAAACTTAGCTGAAGCCCTACTCCATGCGCTAGCTAAACCTATTACGATCGAAAATGAAAAGATAACCACATCAGCCAGCATTGGATTGTGCTTTTCCCCTCGCAACGGCAACACCGTCGACGAACTACTCAAGTGCGCTGACGATGCCATGTACAAGGCCAAACAGGCAGGTCGCAACACGTACTATATTTACGGCAACGAAGCTCAACCGACCTTGTTTTGATCGTCAAATCTAGAAAACAAAAAGGGCCGCAACAGTCTCACTGTGCGGCCCTTTGTTGTGTCATACAATGATAACAATTTAAGATTCAGCTTTGATCGCCTCGACGATTGCAGCTAATACACGATCGGCATCAGCATAGGGAACCTGACAGGTGCCAACAGCTTTATGTCCACCACCACCGTATTTAAGCATCAACGAGCCAACATCTACTTTTGCGGTACGATTTAAAACACTATAACCAACCGAGATAGCGACAAATTCCTTGCCTCGACCATCGATCATCCGAATAGAAATATTGGTTTCAGGAAACAGTGAATAAATTAAGAAGCGATTTCCCGGTGGCATCCCTGTCAAACCACGTGCGTCGGTAATGGCAATAGGCCCATCAACTTTGGTCTGCTCGGTCAAAAACTTTTTGCACTGGGCATCGTTTTCAAAATAGAGTTTAACTCTTTCTTGAATATCGGTATTTGCCATAATTGATTCAATGGATTGCGTCCGCAGAGCTTCCATCAACTCGCGCATCAGTTGTAGATTACTGATGGTGAAACTTTTATGGTAACCCAACCCTGTGCGTGGATCACACAAGAAACCAAGCAATACCCACCCTGTTGGATGAAGGATTTCGATTTCACTCAGCTGCGCCGAATCAACACGATCAACATATTTGAGCATCTGATCGAATTTAGTCAAACGCGGATCTTTGTAGTAGTCATAGATCACTCGAGCAGCACTCGGTGCTTCAGCACTGCACCCTTGATACTGCCCCTCAAGAGACATTCTTTCATGCTCGCTACTGTGATGATCAAACCACAAGCCACAGCCTGCCACATAAGGGACATTGGCCAACACATCATCTTTAGTCACATCGACCTTGCCATCCTGAAGGTCTTTAGGATGAGCATATTCCATCGAATCGATCACACCTATCTCTTTTAATAACGCGGCACAAGCGATGCCATCAAAATCTGAACGGGTCAATAAACGCATTGCATAAACCTCCTCAATAAAAATATAAAAGACGGCTAGAGTTTACCAATTCTGCCTAAATCTCACAACACTTTCTAATCTAATGAAGCCAATTAGGTAACCATAGTACCAACTGAGGCCAAACGATCAAAAGAAACAAGCACAGGAAAAAGGAGGGTAAAAAAAGACTTACCCCACGAAACACCTGCCCAAGGGGAACGTCTTTAGCCATGGAAGAAACGATAAAGGTGTTAACCCCAACTGGCGGAGTCACCGCCCCCATCGTGGTGACAACAGTGATCAACACCGCAAACCATAGCGGGTCATAGCCCAACTGCTGGGCAACAGGAAAAAAGATCGGTATCGTAATAATCAGCAGTGCTAAGGCATCCATAATCGCCCCACCAATCGCATAAATAATACAGATCAGGGTGATAATAATTACTGGTGACAAATCAGCATGTGAGACCTGTTCTGCCACCTGATAGGGCAGCCGAGTAATCGTTAAAAAACGACCAAAAACAACGGCACCAAAAATAATCATCATAATCATACATGAGATGCGCAAACTATCATCAACAGCGCAAACAAATTTACGCCAACTCATATGGCCGCCCAACACACTAATGAGCAGTGCCAAAGCACTTCCTGCCGCACCCGCTTCACTGGGGGTAAAGAATCCAAGCAACAAACCTAACATCACCAGTGCGAACAACACGAGCATTTCAATGGCTCCTGGTAATGCCGCCATTTTTTCGCGCCATGATGTTTTGCCACCCGCTGGACCAAGTTCAGGGTGGATCAAACAACTCACCAGCACCGTCAGTAAAAATAACCCCGTCAGCAAAACCCCAGGAACAAGCCCCGCCCAAAAAAGGCTAGCAATTGACTGCCCCGTTTGCAAACCAATTAAGATCAGCACCACCGAAGGCGGGATCACCACACCGAGAGTCGCGCCAACGGCAACTGAACCTGTACTGAGCAGTGGACTATATCCATATTTCTTCATCTGCGGTAAGGCCACACTACTCATCGTTGCAGCTGTCGCTGTATTAGAACCACAAATAGCAGCGAACCCTGCACAGGCAAGAATGGTAGCGATAGCTAAACCACCGCGCACCCCACCCATCCAAACATGAGCCGCCTTGTAAAGCCGTTCATTGACACCCGAGTGAAAGCAGATCTGGCCCATTAGAACAAACAATGGGATAACGGTTAAACCATAGGACGAAAAAACTTTCCACGATTCTGCACCAATCATCCCCATCGCAGCGGGTAGATTGACCACATTCCAAAATCCGATAAAACCGACAATGCCCATGGCAAAGCCAACAGGAACACGCAACGCAAAGATCACCACCAGCAAAACGATGATACCCATAACACCAAGGGCAAATAAACTCATGAATGGCCCCGCTTAGTAGATGAAAAAAGGACGATGAAAAAATCAGTCACCAGCGCTAATGCTAATGCGATAAACCCTAATGCCACCGCAAACACAACGGGGTAATAAATCACTTGCAACGTTTCTGAAAGTTCGCCGAGCCGCCAAATACCTAATGCCCTCTGACCACAATGCCAACTGACCAACAGAAAAAAACTGCTACTAATGATAAACGAAAACAACACCAACGTTTTTTCCAACCATTCTGGCAAGCGGCCCTTTAATAACGTCACAGTGATATGGCCCTTGCCGCGCTGGGTTGCAGCAAGAGAAAAGGCGGCAGCCAGCGCGCCCGAAAACCCCATCAGCTCAAAGGTTCCTTTCACTGGCAACCACACTGCCCGCAGCACCATGTTTGAGCAGGCCAGAAGCACCATCAGCACCATAAAAAAGCCCGCGAGGCACAGCAACCCTAAACATATTTTTTTATTAATTGTTTCCAAATACGGTAGCAACTTCAATCGTTACATCCCTTTTGTCAGTGTAAGCTCGGCTTGAGTTTTCAACTTCAACACATCGGCCATTACGGCATCAGCATCGACACCACGACTTGAAGCAGCACTACGCCAGGTATCTAATAGTGGCTTCATTTTTTGTTCAGCTAACAGTTGGTCTTGCTCCGACAAATTAATTTGCTCGATCTGGTATGTTTCACTGGCCCACTTGAGTGAGTCCGCAACATGGGCATCCATATAGCGCCCCGTCCATAACGCCTGTTCGCGAGAGAGATCCGTTAACACCGTTTGCTGCTGAGTTGAAAGACCATTCCATTTGTCAAGGTTCATCACCACCGCAAAGGGATACACTTGGAAGTTCGTTAACGTTTCATAGCGACAGTACTCAGCAAAATTGAGATCCTTGAGCACCTCCATTGAAGAGAGCAATCCCTTAACCAACCCTTTTTGGAGGGCTTCAGGTGTTTGCGACATCGGCATTGAGACGGGTGTTGCCCCCAATTTATCCAATATTTGTGAAGCAATTCCCGAGGCACGGAGTTCTAAGCCTGATAAATCCTCTAAACTACGCACAGGAACTTGACTCATAATGCACGTAGGCGCGCTGGTAAACATGGCCAAAACTTTTACTTGAGCGAACTCTTTTGGCTGATATT
This sequence comes from Desulfuromonas svalbardensis, assembly GCF_055389415.1. Lineage (NCBI taxonomy): Bacteria > Pseudomonadati > Thermodesulfobacteriota > Desulfuromonadia > Desulfuromonadales > Desulfuromonadaceae > Desulfuromonas > Desulfuromonas svalbardensis. Next base: position 379,474 of record NZ_AP042416.1, read on the forward strand.
TTTCGTACAGATCCCACAGCACGCTACTCGCCACAGTGGATGATTTAAAACCTAGCGGCAATTCAGTTACGGTTGTCATGGGGAAAGCCCCCGGCTGATATGACATGCACAGGCAACCGATATCAGCTTGCCCCGCTATGACACCAGCAAGCATATCTTTGGCACCCAAAAGGGTACCACCAGGAAAGGTATTGATCGCCAAACTGCCACCACTGTCCTGCTCAACCTGTTCTTTCCAATGTTCCATCTGCACGCAGGGAAATGTCGTTGCAGGGGGAAAGTTAGCATAAGAGAGCGTCACACTTTCCTGCGTTAGAGCTGCATCTGTTGTCGTCTCATCACGTTGACAGCCACCGACTAAAAGAGCCAAAAGAACACACCACACAACCAACAAGCGAACCATAAATCCTCCTCAAAACAGTTAATAACCTGACACAATAACAACACAACCTAAAACAATGGACACCCTTGACCTAAACAATCTGAATTCAGTTGATGCTGATCGCACGGAAGCCAATCCTGTGCCACCAAAGGAAGGGGTAGATAGTGTTGAGATAATTTTGCTGCCTGTTGTAACGACACCACACAATCACGATTACAACACCGCGCTGCATTAAAGTCCGCAAGCTCTTTAAGTACGCGTTGCACCACAGTCTGTACCGTTTGACGCTGATCAGCCTTCAAGGGATTGGCCTCAAGAATCAGACTAAAGGCAATACCAACTCCAACCGCAGCGCCGCAAATACCATTGTAAGCGCAACTACCACCAATCACTTGAGAACCGCGACGAATGCCAGTAGCAAGTACCGTATCACCAAGCTTACCGCCGCGGTTACGATACGTTGCTAAAATGACCGCCGGGACAAGGGCGTGGAATTGAGGCCCATGTAACGGAATAGCCGGGTGGCGACGGACGTGATGAAACAGACGCAGCATATCCGTTTCTGTCGAACTAAAACAGATACTCTCAATGGCACGAACAGAATCGGTACAATGGCACTGATCGCACACATAATGACCCTGCTCACAATTTTCACTCGCCTCGACGTGACGACCACAATAATGACATTCATGACGACGAAATAACGTTTCATAAATCAGCGGCGCACCACACACCATGCAACCCTGAGATTGTTTTTCATCGGCAGTCGTTTTGCCACCATCAACCTCATTGAGCTGCTGCGGCAAAGCACAATTGCAGCTGGAGCTAAAGACAACATTGGTAATGTGCCCCGCTTCATCAAGGTGATACAATTGAGAACCAGCAGCCTGAGCTTCAACAGCAGAAACGTGAAACACCTGCCCCGGAACCACAACCTGACCACTGGCTAGCTGTAACGTTGGGAACGGCCCTGGATACATCACCCGCACGGTGGCTTCAGGCTCGGGTTTAGCAGCACGAAATGTTAAGGAATAAAAAAGGTGGTTCTGTACACAACGATAAGGCACCCGTTTTAAACAAAAGAACGCATGAAAGCCACTCTCGTCGAGTAAGCCATTTAAATCCTTTTGACTCAGCGCCCCTGCAATACATTCGCCACGCAATACTTCATCGTTACGAATCGCCGCATCGGGTTCTGTTTCGCACACCACATCGGCAACGACTAACCGCCCACCGGGCTTGAGAACACGGAAGATTTCAGCAAACAAAAGCCGCTTGTCACTAGACAAATTCAACACACAATTAGATAAGATCAGATCAACACTGTTGTCGGCGACGGGAAGTTGCTCAAGAAATCCCTTACGAAAATCAAGATTATCATAACCAAGATTATCACTGACCCCTTTACTTCCCCGACGAGCCAAATCAAGCATGGGGTCGAGCATATCGACACCAATCACCTGACCACTGCTTCCCGTTAAGCGGGCCGCAATAAAACACTCCACACCGCTACCACAACCGAGATCTAATACTGTTTCCCCAGGACAAATCTCAGCATCGAGAACGGGGCTACCACAGCCATAGCCGCGTAAGCGAAATTCAGGGGGAATATGACTGATAATCTCAGCTTCATAACAGACTGGATTGAGGATATCTTCCTTGGTATCACCAACAGCTTCAGCGTAGAAATTTTTAACGACGCTGCGGCTATCATCTTGCGTCAGCGCTAGCAGACAATTTGAATGCAGCAACGCCACCTTGCCGTGCGCGCCACAACTCTCCAAATAATCACCCATTTTCAACCGCAAAGCTGGCCCCTGCTGCTCTTCAAAACGCTGAGCCACAGACTGGATCAATTCAATTGCCAACAGTTCATATAGGGGCAGGTAGGGGTCATCGCCGACAAAGGTTTGCGCATAATGGTAGCTGTGATCACTATCACCACCACCCAGAATGAAACGCCATGGTGATGACTGTGAGACACAACTGCTGAGCCGAATCCGCTCTAGGGTGTCACTGTTTCGCCAGCTGTGTGACAAACTTTTCTCGATAGGGGTTGCCAGCTCAGCAACACCAACCAATGCTGCAGAGGGATACAGCGCCCCGTCGGGACCAATCGCCACCGAGTTCCACGCACATCCACTGCCATCATGGATGGTTCCTGACGGTGCAAACACTTGCGTTTTTAAGGCGTCGAGATTATCAATACTGATCCCTCGCTGCTGGGCATGTTGCCACGCCTCACCTAACTGCGAAAAAATCTGTGAGGGTTCAACATACTGCTCGGCTTTACCGCGACCACGGACAAAATACCACATAAAATGGACATTACTGGCACCACAATCCGCGGCAACATCAACCACTGCAACCATATCATTGAGATTATCCCGCTCCACACACATTGACAGCGTGAACGGCCGAGCCTGTTCGCGCAACCACTTCATCTGTGTTTGCAGCTGGGCAAAACTGCCAGTTCCACGGATATGATCGTGCCGCTCAGACAAACCATCCACACTTAGCTGGATGTGAAAACGACTCCAATCCCATTCAACTGATTGGAGAACAGGCTGTAAGCTCATCCCATTCGTCAGTACCGCGACATGGGCCCCCGCATAAGATTGAATGTGTTGGACAATATCGACAAAACGGGGATGAACAAATGGTTCTCCACCGGTAAGAGCAAACACCCGGCAACCAAGTTCCGCCGCCTCATCAACGCGCTGAACAATAGTTTCATAACTCAGTTCATCCGCTTCTTGCGGCCCTGAAGCAAACAAACAATGACGGCAACTCAAATCGCAGCGATTGGTAATATGTAACCACAGCTCGCTCAAACGATCCGTTTCAAGGTTGGAATATCGGCCTAAATAGGTGGTTGGTGGCCCCGCCGGTAAACGCTGAAGAAAGCGCTGAACAATCGGATCATCAGTGATGCATTCACCCGCCATCAACTGCTGTAAAATCAGATCTCCTGCCCTGTTAGGAACAAACCAACTCGGAAGATCACCTCGTAAATAGATGCCACCTTGCGGATGGTCGATCCGCTGCCATGCAGCTACATCAAAACTCATAACATTTCACCACAATAATATTTTCCGATAAGAGATATTAGCAACAAGGTCGCAACACTACCATTACAAGACCGATGACTCAACCTTAACGATTTCAACATTACAACAAACCAACCTGTCCTTATCGTGCCGCAACCTCTTCGTACATCGCCAACAGTCCTTCGGGTCGAAAACAACAGCTTCTCAATGTAGCACTGCCATCATTCTTTTTCGTTTCCCAATCGATCACTTCAACTTTTTTGCGCCAATGTCTTGAAAATGTTCCGCAATGTCGCTTTTCGTTCAGCTGGATAAGCTCTGTCCACATCTGCTCCAAATCTAACAAGTGAAAACTATCGACTGTTACAGTGGTGATCAGTCGTTTTAAAAAATAGTCAACAAGTTCGACCTGTGGCTCGCCACCCGCTTCTGAGCGCCACAGAATGAATGGTAACTCTTCGGTCCGTTTTTTCTCAATTTGCTGTCGTAAGTCAGTCTGATTCACACAATCCCCCAATCTTTTAATACAATAAATAAACCAAACACAGGAATGTAGCATTGACATGCTGATAAATTCCTCATAATCTCAGAAAAACATTGTTTCTTGAAAGGAATTTTTATGTTTAATGCAAAAAAGGGGGATACTGTCAAAGTCCACTACACGGGACGGCTAACAGACGGTACAGTTTTTGACACTTCAGAAGACAAAGAGCCATTGCTATTTATGCTCGGTAAAAAAGAGGTGGTTGAAGGATTTGATGCGGCTGTTATGGGAATGGTCCCAGGTGAAAAGAAGACCGTAACCATTCAAGCGGTACAAGCCTACGGTGAATCAAAACCTAACTTAATTGAAGTGATCAAACGCAACAACTTGCCTACCGATGTTGATTACAAGGTGGGCTCACAAATCGAGATCACCAATCAGGATGACTCGTTGTTTCATGTCATGGTGACCAATACAACTGATGACGAAGTCACCTTTGACGGCAACCATCCTCTTGCAGGTAAAGAACTAATCTTTGATATCCGCGTAGAAGATGTAACGCCAAAGCTAGAATGTGAAAACAACCCCCTTGAAGAGATCATGGGGAAACTGGACTAAAGCAGAGGACTACCCGGCTGCGAAAAAAATAAAAGCCCGTCAACGTTGTTGGCGGGCTTTTTACTATTCGCTAACTTCAGCGTAGCAACAACAATTACGCCCTTGGTCTTTCGCTTGATATAAACAACGGTCCGCAACCTCAACTATACTATTGAGCGTTAACTCAGCGACACTTTCCAGTGGGCAAAAAGCAATACCAAAACTAGCGGTCAAGCGGATTGGCTGTGGCCCACAATTAATTAAAAATTCTGCGACCAATTTCCTCATCCGTTCAGCCATCACCAAAGCACCTTCTTTATCCGTTTCGGGCAACACAATAACAAACTCTTCACCACCATATCGAGCGATCCAATCAACACCCTGACGTAGGCTATTCGACAAGCAGTCAGCAACTTGCTTCAATACCTTGTCGCCCGCTTGGTGGCCATAATGATCATTGATCAGTTTAAAATGATCAATGTCGCACATGACCAATGACAAGGACTGGCGGTAACGCAGCGCACACTTGATCGAGCCAGGAAAGGTATCATTAAAGTAACCGCGATTGAAGACACCTGTTAACGGATCTCGAACCGCTAACTCAGCAATTTCAGTATTACGCTTTTTAATGGTATCTAATGCTTCATTGAGTTGACCGTTTGTCTGCTCAAGTTCTCGCTTTTGCTGCAAAGCACCTTCGTAGGTTGACAGTAGCAAATCTAGAATTTGCGAACGCTCAGAATTAATAACATGGCGTTTCCCACCGAAATAGACTTCAACACTCTCCTCACCAACAGGATGAGAACGCAATTGTTGATTAAGAAGGATATTGCTGACCTGCGCCAGCAGCAAAGCATTATCAAAAGGCTTGGTGACAAAATGATCGGCACCACACTCCAAGCCACGAACAATATCTTCTGGTTCTGATAGCCGCGTTAATAGCATAACCGGAACATTTCTAATTTGCGGGGTGTTTTTTATCGTTTCACAGAGAGCGAAACCATCAATGTCGGGCATCAGAACATCACTGATAATCAATGCGGGAGTATTCGACCGTAACCATGTCAAGGCAGCATGAGCATCTTCAACATACACGGCATCGAAACCATTATCAGTCAGAAACTGCTTGAGAACGAGCGCCTGAGTATGACTATCTTCAACGATAAGTAGCGTATCAGGAGCAACATCTAATAGATTAACCATATCAATTTCCATGAATATTTACCCCAAATGGATCCACAGATGGGTTGATTCATTTAGCAGCTAACGCAATAAGCTGCTGACCAATTCGTTCGGGTGCCAAATGATAGTCTCCGACGCCAAGTTGTGCTGCCGCACCCGGCATGCCGTAAACAACACAGCTTGATTCCTCTTGGACCAGTGTCACAGCACCAGTATTTTTCATTGCCAACATCTCTTGAGCACCATCGCGCCCCATGCCCGTCAACATAACACCAATCGCTCTTTTGCCGTAATTTTGTGCGGTACTACCGAAGAGGTAGGACACCGATGGCCGTACACTATGGAAAGGAGGATCGTAGTTCAGCGCAAGAATCCCCTGTCGATTAATGACTATATGTGCACCATCTGGAGCAAAATAAACCCGCCCATTTTGCACCGTATCGCCATCGTGAGCAACGGAAAGAGGTAACGCACAGCTTTGCGACAGCCACTTGACCATACCAGCAATAAAGCCTACTGAGATATGCTGAACAACGACAATAGGTAGAGGGAAGTCAGCAGGCAGCTCACGCAACAAGGACTGTAGCGCGACAGGTCCCCCCGTTGAAGAACCGATGACAACTAAACGATAATCCGAGCCTTTCTTAGCCACAGCATGCACCTTTACTAATGCTGGTACTACAGCAGGTTTTGCCACTTTAACTCCCGCCATTTTACGCAATGTACTGATAAAGGTCTCTGCTTCCTGTTTGGCATGAGCAGAACCCGGCCCGGGGGGCTTAGGCACTGCGGCCACGGCACCAACCTCCATAATACGAAAGATTTCCCGTGCCTCACTACCATGGATCAATGAACTAACAATCACTACCGGAGTCGGGCACTGCGCCATAATACGCCGTGTCGCACTGTAACCATCCATCACAGGCATATGAATATCCATCGCCACAACATCAGGTTTCAACTCACACGTCAGCCGGGCGGCCTCTTCACCATTAGACACCACGGCGACTATTTCCATATCAACGACAGATTTAATGAGGTATTCAAGATAGGCTTTGACTGAGGCTGAATCTTCAGCGATTAAAACTCGAATCATAATAACGCATTGCGTACGCAGTTACGCCCATCGCCCTTAGCCTTGTAAAGACAATTGTCCGCGACCATCATGAACTCTTCGACAGGAACCTGCTTTTCTTGTCCTGTTGGCGAGTAAGTCACAACACCAAAACTAGCCGTCACTTCAAGAATTCCATCTTCCCACGGCACTCGGAGACCCTCAATCGCTTGACGCATTCTTTCGGCGACAGCCACCGCTGTAGCAGCATCAGTTTCGGGCAACATGATGACGAATTCTTCTCCACCGTAGCGCACCAACAGATCTAAATCGTCACGCACCAACCCTTTTAAACAGGCCGAAAACTCCTCAAGAACCCTATCACCAGCAAGGTGACCATAGGTGTCATTCACTTTTTTAAAATGATCAACATCGCAAATAATCCCTGACACTGAATGACCTGACCGAGCAGCCCTGGCAATAAATGCCGGACAATGAGTATTGAAATAACTGCGGTTATTGATCTTTGTCAGAGCATCTGTTACCGAAAGATGCAATACCTCTTCATTGCGTTTTTTTAGCGAGCGCTCTAACTCAATAACCCGCTTTGCGGTACTGAGCCGAGCAATAAGTTCGAGTTCTGAAACAGGCTTCGTTAAATAGTCATCGGCACCAGCTTCAAGGCCAGCAACAATATCGGCAGGATCATCTTTAGAGGTGACCAAAAAGATAAAAACATAGCCATCAAATTGGCGCATACGAATGGTTTTACACAGCTCAGCTCCGTCCATTTCTGGCATCACCCAATCAGTAATAATAATCGGATAATAGTCGTTAGACAGTTTTTCCAGAGCTTCAATGCCGTTGGTCGCAACAACTGCTTCAAAACCATTGGCTTGCAGAATAAACTGCAAGCGTAACGCTTGAGTGCGACTATCTTCAACTAAGAGAACTTTAAATCCATTTTCAGCCATAGAGCTACCACTGCATCCTAAAGTAATCGTTTAACCGTATCCAGCAAGTTTGTTTGATCGAAGCTACGCTTAACAATATATGCGTTGGCTCCTGCAACAATCCCTCTTTCTTTATCTTCCGTCGTCTCTAGACTGGTCACTAAAATAACCGGAATATCTGCCACGCTATCTGTGGCACGAATACGTGTCGTCAACTCGAACCCGTTCAGATGTGGCATTTCAACGTCACTTACGACAAGATCATAACTGCCGTTTGTTAGTTTTTCATAAGCATCCGCACCATCAACAGCCGACACAACATCATAACCTGAAGATTCAAGAATGTTCTTAATCAACATCCGCGAGGTGATCGAATCGTCTGCGGCCAAAATCTTCTTCACGACACGCTCGTCATTGCTTCGTCGCACTGTTGTAAGAACGTTTCCCTCTTGTGGGGAAGCAAGAAGATCGCGCGAATCAAGAATCGGTACAATACGACCATCACCGAGAACAGAGGCTCCAGAAAAATAACGTAGACCCTGAAGGTGATGACCTAACCCTTTGACCAGTAATTCATACTCACCATCGACAGAATCAACGACGAAACCAAGTCGCTGCCCCGAATCACTGACGACAACGATCTGTAAAGTATCCCCTTGAGTAATCGGTTTTTCAGTGATGCCAAGTACCGCACCCATCTCTGTGATTGCAAGATTTACACCATCAATTACGATGACTTCGCAATTTTCAAGAGTCTTAATCTCTTGCCGTGGAATTTTAATCACCCGCTCTACTGCGGTTGTTGGCAAAACCAAATCGTGACCACGTACATGAATCAAAATCCCGCGAAACACTGACAACGTAACGGGAAGGTGCAACATAAAACACGTGCCCTGACCAAGTGTCGTTTCGACATGCAGATGTCCACCTAAACCCTCTACGTCTTCTTTAACAATCGCCATCCCCAAACCGCGACCAGAAATCTCAGTCAAAATCTCACTGGTGGACAATCCTGAGTTGAAAATTAACCCAACTGCGTCGTCATGGCCCAACTCTGCTGCAGCTTCTTGTGTCATAAGACCTTGCACCACCGCCTTATCCCGCAACCGTTGATCATCAATTCCGCCACCATCGTCTTTAATACGAATTTCAACATAACCACTTCGGGTGCGACTGACGACAATCTCAACCTGTGCTTGGGCATCCTTACCAGCGGCAAGGCGCTCCTGAGGTAACTCAATCCCATGATCAATGGCATTTCGAAGAATATGTGTTAACGGCGAAACCATTTTCTCTAGAATACGCTTGTCAAGCTCAACCTCTTCACCGCGAACACTAAAATCAACACTCTTGCCTTGCGCACGCGAGATGTCACGAATCATTCGTGGCAAACTAGCGGCAGTGTTCGAGAAGGGAACCATAAGGATCTCTTTGACATCCTCCAGAAGTTCTTCAACCTGCGTATTGATAATCGTCGAATCTTGAAAAAGGCGGTGAGTCAAATCGGCAATACCAGCCTCTAAGATGCAGATATTCTGCGTTGACTGATCGAAGGCATCAGAAATTTGTGCAATGACAGCTCGGCACTCATCGGCGTTCAGCTGATCGAGATGCTTTAAACGACTGCGCCACTGTTGCGCGGCCTTCAGACGTTCTTTCTTCCATACTGGGATGATCGTGCCGATCTTCTCCACCTCAACATGGCGCTGTGTCGATGCCAACTTTAACGAGATCATCCCCTCAGCCTTGCGCATCACTTCATCGAGACGGATAGAGGCAACGCGCAATGTGGTATCACATCCCCTGACATTAGCGGACAACTCACCAGCAACAGGGCTGGCCACCTCAGCGACGGGCTCAACGGTGGAACTAAGATCTGGGGAGGGGCCTAGATCGACAATCGGGTTATTGCTGTCAACGCGCGATGCGACCGCAGGTTCAGCAACACTGGTCGCCACCAGAACTTCAACAACGGGTGCAGCAACCACCTTTTCAACAACAGGGGAAACCGGCTGCCCCTGCTGTATTTGATCCAACAACTCGACCAACGGCACCACCGCATCACGACAGGTCGCATCATCATTGGTGGCAAAACTGGTCAGAAAATCTTCCATCACCGCAACACAGTCATGCAATACATCAAAATGATGAAGCTGCAGAGCGAGTTCGCCCTGTTTCATTTTCGACAAAACACTCTCAAGTGACTGGCAGAGCAATTCGATATCTAACAATGAAACGGAGCGTGCTGCTCCTTTGAGGCTATGGGCTTCGCGAAAAGCGACCTCTAAAGCCTCAGAGAGGGCAACATCGTTCGGATCCACACGTTCCAACTGCAACAGGCAATTAGATAAACTGGCCAGACGCTCTACAGCCTCTTCGCGAAATGCTTCACGAAGCATTTTTAGTAGTTCCTGCTCGTCCATTCTTACTCCAGTTGCCTACAGGGTGAAACGCTCAGATAGCCGTTTAAGATTGTTAGCAAGAGTCTCTAAACGGAGCGTTGCATCCTCTAGTTGGCGCGCACTATCCATATTTTGCTGTCCAGCATCTTTAATGCTCAACATCGCCTGAGCAACCTGCTCTACCCCCGCCAACTGCTGCTGGCTTGAACTGGCAATTTGCAAGGCGAAATCAGCCGAAGTGCCAATGCTCCCTGACATCATTTGAATGGTTTCGTCTGATTGCGACATCAGCTCAACACCTGACTGCACCGCCTTAGCGCCACGCTCAGTTGCCATAACAGCCGAACCCGTTGCTTTCTGAATATCACTCAAGATCGTTTTGATCTGTTCTGTCGCCTGCTTCGATTGGGCCGACAACGATTTCACCTCTTGAGCAACAACCGTAAATCCTTTGCCATGCTCTCCCGCCTTGGCGGCCTCAATTGAAGCATTCACTGAAAGGAGATTGGATTGATCCGCCAGATCGTTGACCGAATCAACGATATCGCCAACACTCTGGCTCTGCTCACTGAGAGTCACAATACTTTCAGCAATATAGTCCATCTCCTCTTTGATGAGATCCATGCCAGCGACGGTCTTCTGTGTCGCCTCATTGCCTTTTTCAGCATAACCATTGGCATCTTCAGCAGAATCGGACACCTGCTTAGCGCGGTCACTGGAGATCTGTGATGTCTGACGAACCTCATCAACTGTGGCGGTCACCTCGGCCATTGAGCTTGAGGTTTCTGACGCACCAGCAGCCAACAACGATGACGTTGAGGACAACTGACTCACCGAAGCGGCAAGGGTTGAGGTCCCCGAAACCAACTCACCAATAATTTCACGAAGATTATCGATCATCTGGCGCAGCGCTATGCCCAACTCATCGCGATCACTACGTTCAGCAATCTCAACACTTAGATCGCCTTTAGAAATCTGCTGCGCTGAAACGGTAATCGCTCGTAAACTTATCACCATCTGCTGCATCGCCTTACCGACGGCATCGCGCTCAGAAACAATATCGACATCATCACTCAAATCACCTTCAGCGATGCGGGTCAGTTGATCACTACGAACACGAAATCCTTTTACCATGCGCATAAAAGCAATCTGCATCCGGCCGAGTTCATCGGCACGCGTTACGCGGTCATTATCAATCGCCAAATCACCATCTGCTAAGGTTTCAAAGTCGTGTAGCATCTCGCGCACAGGCACAACCAATCTAAAAGCCGCAAACCAACCAAACAAACAGGCAATAATTGCGACGGGAAAACAGGTCCACAAAATACGTGAGCGCAGCATATTGACGGTAGCAAAGGCTTCATCAAGCTGTATTTCACTAATGACAACCCATTCAAAATCAAGACCATATATTTCATTAAGACCAAGATCGGAATACACACTCAGCAAATCATTGCCACTGTCATCTTGGATAAAGTGGCTACCCGACAAATCTTCCAAGGCCAGATTAACCGACTCGGAATTGACCACCTTACGAAGAATCTGCCCCTCGTCGAAACGTAGCTCGGAACGCAACAGGTGATCGGTACCAACGAGATAGCTCTCACCTGTAGCACCAAACTGCCCGGACTCTTCCATCACCTCATTAATATTATCAATGCTCACCGCCAGTACCAACACTGCTTGGATTCCGCCATCGCTATCAGGAACGGGAACACCAACAAACATTTCGGGTCGGCCTGTAGGAGCGTACTGAACAAAATCCACAATAACCATATCATTCAGCTGAACAACTTGCTGCCACACCGAGGCTAAACCAGACGTAGCTAACGATCCCAGTTTTAAATTAGCGCCAAGATCTGATCCGCGAACAGGGGTGTACATGACATGGCCATGCTTAGTGCAAACTAAATACAGATCATCGTATTCATAGTTATTTAAATATTCAGCAAAATAAGGGTCAATGCGCTGCTGTATTTTTTTATAGGCCGAGGAATTTACATCAAAAGTACCATCATCTGCGGTTTTCACCTTAACGTGATAACGTTTCAACTCGGTCGTCGCCGTACGAACATTTTCCGAAATAGCTAACATTTCAAGGTCCGTAATGGTTTCAGAGAAAAACTGCATCACCTGCTCACGATTAACAGTATTAACCGTTTGCACATGTTCAAAAGCTGTCCGCTCAAGCTCCTTCTTTATCGCGTTAAAACTGAGCATCCCCACAATGAGAACAGGGATTAGGGCAACAAACAGAAACTGTACAATCAGGCGCCATTTAAGACTTGAACGCAGGAAATTCATTAATTCCTCCAACGGTTAAGAACTCTTTTTTAAATACAACTCTCACGACTAAACAATAAGAGATTCATCACCCAATAATGAAACAACATCTAATACAATCGTTTGCTGGGGAGACACCCCTTTTAAATACCTAGAGCGCACGCCAGTCAAAGTTGGTATATCTGTTTGCAATTGAGGCACAATACAATCCTTAACACCGATGATCTCTTCAGCCAAAACTGCAACCTGCATGTGCTGCGATTGCAGTACCACTATTTTATACTGCGACTCATCACTGCGAATCGGTAACTCAAAAAACTTTCTCAAATCCAAAACTGAAATAATTTGACCCAGATAGTTTGTAATTCCATAAACAAAAGAGGGCGCACCAGGCAGGATAACTACCTCCTTTAGCGGAAGAACTTTTTTTACATACTGCAATTCAAAGGCATAAATTTCGGTTGCTAACAGAAACTCAACAACCTGAATCGATTTTTCAGTTGAAATTTGTTCTGGCGGTTTTGCTAACAACGCCGCACGGCGACGTAAAATATCACACTGTTCTTCCATCCGCGAACCTCACGTTATCGACCCTAATATTAATCCTGACAAAATAATCAGATTAAACTCTCTAACATTTTACACAAATACGCGACTGTCAGCCCTTCAGAATCAGGGACAATTTCATCCTGATCAAAAGGCATCAATAACGCCTTCGCTCGCCTTAATACCTTCCCACCTTGCTCTTTTTCATCACCATGTAGTGTCAACAACATACCAAGGGAAAATGTCGCCATAATAAAATTACCATCAAGGTAGAGAGACTGGTCTAGTGACCGCCTTGCTTGGATTAAATCACCACGCTCCTGCTGAATTGTAGCAAGCAGATAGTAGCCCGTGGGATTCAAACGATCCAATTCAAGTGCCTTTTTCAGCCACTCTTCAGCCTCATCCGCACGACCAACATTTGCTAAACATCGTGCCAACATAAAAACAGCTTCAGCCCCAACTGGACCAGAAACACCTTCATCGGTAACTAATGACAGTAAACAATCAATCGCAGCGTTATAATTTCGTTCATCAATAAAAGCTACAGCAGTGGACATACCAACACCACTGGGCGTTCGTAACACCCCAGATGGTTGGGGTACTGAACTAAGAATAATTTTCCGCTGACTAACCGTGGAAACTTCTTTTACTTTATGGCGTGGCCGAGTCGTTTTGATTTGCCGTGTTACGGGGCTCTCAACATTACGCCATACCGTAGGAGAATTTTTCTTTTTTTCTTTGATCCCCTTACGATGCATCAACATACCATCAACATCAACAATTCTTAGTGCTGGCACGTTGACAAGGGCCACCTCACTCGGGCTAACAATCAACCATCCTGTATCTGTTAGCATATCGGTTAAATGGCCAAGAATTTCGTCACGCCGCTCTGATGAAAAATACATCAGGACATTACGACATAAAATGAGATCAAATTTTCGCGTGCCGTTCGAACCAACCGCTAACGGGTGAACAGCCAAATTTAAATATGAAAATTCAATTCGTTGACGCACCCTATCAACCAGTTTCCAGTGGTTCTTATCAACGGGACTAAAATAGCCAGCTTTCAATGTTTCATCAATACCGCGAAAAGACCATTGAGAATATTCAGCCTTGCGTGCTTTTGCTAAAGACTTAACATTAACGTCTGTCGCATAAAGATGCACATGCCAATCAAGTGGGAGGTTTTGCCCTTGATCTAACAATATTGCTAACGAATACGGTTCTTCGCCAGTACTACAGGCAGCACTCCAAATACGAACATCATGCGAAGAATTTGATTTTACTATCTCAGGGAACACCCTTTTCTCAAGGCCTGAAAAAAGCTTCTTATCTCGAAAAAAATAAGTCTCCCCAATGGTCAAATTAGTTATGAGCGGCTCAAGTTGCTTATCGCTAAGTTGATGAGCCAACAACCAGTTCACATAACGATCCATACTGTCAAAACCTGATTCCTCAGTTGCCTTACACAATGCCCGCAACATATCAGCAAATCGTTCTGGCGGGTAAAACAAACCAAAACGGTCATGAATAAAATCACTAGCAAATTGTTTCTGCTGTATGGTCAGACTAGGAGTCGATGTCATTAACCCTCATCGCTGGCAAGAGGGCTTACTGTGAAATCGACAGAATCAACAAACAAAAATTTGTCAGGGTCACAATAAAGTATCTTATTACCATTGTGCCAAATGACATCTATCACATAGTGATCCATATCGGGATAAATCGCATCACTAGCAACGGAAGCCACCTCTTCAGAAATTTGTACAGACTCGACTGAATCAACAAAAAAACCTACCGTGCATTTTTCACTACGCGCAATGACGATCCGCTGATCAACATGAATCGATTGTTCGGGAAGATTAAGTCGAGCAGGAATATTAATGATTGGGATTAAAACGCCACGAAGATCAAGCAAACCAAGTAATTCGGTCGAGGACTTAGGCAAACGCAACAACTGCGCAGAACGGACTACCGTTTCAATTGAAGATAATGGCAAACCAAACGTTTCACCACAAATAGTAAACGAAAAAAAATTTCTCATATAACATTTATCGTCAATTAGAACAAAAAATTCAACTACAAAATTGCGAATTAACACATAGGGAACACTAAGGAGGGAAATAGATCCAAAAATCACAAAAAACGACATAAAAAAAAGAGACCACAGAATACACTGTGATCTCTTTGAATTTGTTGGCTCCCCGAGCATGACTCGAACATGCGACAAGGTGATTAACAGTCACCCGCTCTACCAACTGAGCTATCGGGGATCAGTCTTTCGACGCGTGGGAATATACTGTTTTCCGCACACGGTTGTCAACATTTTTTTCTGTTTTTAACGAGATCCTTTTTTTAGATCCATCAATACCATTTTCGCAATCCCTTTCAGGGTCTCAAATACACCAACACCACTCATGGCGCAGGCTTTATATTCTTGAACTTTATTGGGATTCAAAAACCGTTGCAGTTCGTCCATTGGGCTGAGATTAGACAGATCTTGCTTATTATATTGTATGACAAACGGTAGCTTATCAAGATCGTAGCCCTGTTCTTCTAAATTATCTTTCAGGTTCTCAAGACTTTCAATGTTAGCATCCATACGCTCCTCTTGCGAGTCAGCGACAAATACCACACCGTCAACACCTTTAAGAATCAACTTACGTGAGGCATCATAAAAAACTTGCCCAGGTACAGTATAAAGATGAAAGCGTGTCTTAAAACCACGAACTTCTCCGAGTGCCAGCGGTAGAAAATCGAAAAACAGAGTTCGTTCTGATTCGGTTGCCAACGAGATCATCTTGCCCTTGGACTCATTGGCGGTTTTTTGATAAACATGTTGTAAATTGGTTGTTTTGCCACACAGTCCGGGGCCATAGTAAACAATTTTACAATTGATCTCGCGTGAGGCGTAATTAATAAACGACATAGTGGCTGTCCTTAGTTAAACAGGTTATCAATATCGTCATCGGTAATTTCAGCAAAAGGATTTGCCCGATCTCGACCACTTGCTTGAGTTTTGTGCTTTTGGCTAATTTCTTCAAAGACCACCGCGAGTGCAGCACTTGCCTTTTTAACACGCAAACGAATTAATCCCAATGAACTTCGCTGATCAAAAATAACAACAAGAATGACACGACTACCAACAATCGATATATGAATATTGTCGTTTTCGCCTTCATGAAACTGAATCGCAAACTCTTTTTCACCGACAAGCTTTGCCAACCCACCTGTTGCTGCAATATTACCCGCCGTCAACGAAGCTAAACTTGTGGTATCAATTTCAGAGATGTCACCTGAAGTCGCAATCATCTGACCATTTTTATCAACCAGATAAATTGATTTCGAGTTCGAAGCCTTCAAGAGAGCATCAAGAATCTCTTTTACCGCTGCGACCTCTTCATCGTATAGAACAAAAGTTGCTTGTGAGCCAAACATCTACAGTCTCCCGAAAACATGTTTTATCCACATACATTAATTTTAGATTTAACCTTTAAACTTATAACACCATGCCTATCGATCACGCAAGCGATACCTATTTCATATCGTTGTGCCATAAATAGCAAAAGCCCCCGCAATGTTCTGCGGGGGCTTTTGATTCAAACAACTGCGGAACAATCTTACTTCTTACCGCAATCTGGCTCCATACCAGCAAGTTTCTTGTAAAGATCGAAACGTGCAGAGGTTTCCTTCGTAGCCTGCGCCATCAGTTTAGCTGCAACGTCAGGTTGAGCTTTCTTCAGGACACGGAAACGGTTCTCGCCATAGGCAAAGTCCTCGAAGGTGATGCTTGGATCCTTACTATCGAGCTGAAGAGGATTCTTACCCTGGTCAGTTAAGCGGGGATCGTAGCGGTACAGTGGCCAGTGGCCAGAGTTCACCGCTTTTTTACATTCATCAACCGCAGTGGTCATGTTGATACCGTGAGCGATACAGTGGCTGTAGGCCATGATAATGGAAGGACCATCATAGGCTTCCGCCTCGATAAACGCCTTAACACACTGCGCTGGGTTCGCCATGGAGACCTTAGCAACGTAGATGTTCCCGTAAGTCATGCTGATCATGCCGAGGTCTTTCTTACCCATGCGCTTACCACCAGCCGCAAATTGTGCAACGGCGCCAAGAGGAGTTGCCTTAGAGGCTTGGCCACCCGTGTTGGAGTAAACTTCGGTATCAAGGACGAGCATGTTAACATTCTCACCAGAAGCGAGTACGTGATCAAGACCACCATAGCCGATATCATACGCCCAACCATCGCCACCAACGATCCACACTGATTTCTCTACAAGATAGTCAGCCACAGACAACAGCTGCTTTGAATCACCTTCAGGGCACTTCTCAAGGCCAGCCTTTAACGTGGCTACCCGTGCACGCTGATCTTCAATACCCTGTTGGGTCGTTTGGTCAGCAGATTGAATCTCTTTGATCAAGCCAGTAAATTCAGCGCCAGCATCACACAGTTTCTCAACTGCACTTGCTAACAACTCATGTGCATACTCCTTGAACTTATCAACGGTCAGACGCATGCCGTAACCGAACTCAGCATTGTCCTCAAACAGTGAGTTACACCAAGCGGGACCGAGGCCATCCTTACGGGTGGTCCAAGGCGTGGTCGGCAAGTTGCCACCATAGATAGAGGTACAACCCGTAGCGTTTGCGATCAGAGCGCGATCACCAAACAACTGCGACAGCAATTTAACGAAAGGTGTCTCACCACAACCTACACACGCACCTGAGAACTCAAACATTGGCGGTAAGAACTGACTACCCTTCAGAGTTGAACGCTTAAACAGTTTTTCATCGGTATCTGGTAGATCAAGGAAGAAGTCCCAGTTAGCAGCTTCCTGCTCACGTAGAGGAACTTGTGCTTGCATATTGATCGCTTTATGGCCCTCGACTGTCTTGCTCTTCGCTGGGCAGTTGTGCACACAGGAGCCGCAACCAGTACAATCCTCAGGAGCCACCTGCAGGGTAAACTTCATCCCCGCCAAGTCCTTGCCTTTGGCAGCGACCGACTTAAATGCCGCCGGTGCACCTTCGAGACATTCCGCATCGTAAGCCTTCATACGAATCGTCGAATGAGGGCAAACAAAGGAACAAATACCACACTGAATGCACAGTTCCTCGTCCCATACTGGGATATGAACAGCGAGGTTACGCTTCTCATACTTGGCGGTTCCAACAGGGAAGGTTCCGTCACACGGCATGGCCGAGATTGGTAGTTTATCGCCTTTACCTTCGATGATCGGGCCAAGGGTGTTTTTGACAAACGCTGGAGCGTCTCCTTCGATGGCAGCATGGATACGCAACGCGCCACCCACAGCACCAGGAGATACTTCATGAATATTGTCCAGAGCGACATCAACAGCCGCTTTGTTCATGTTGACCACTTTATCGCCTGCCTTACCATACGACTTAACGATGGCAGCTTTGATCTCAGCTAAAGCGGTATCCAATGGAATGATGTTAGAGATCTTAAAGAATGCAGTCTGCATGATAACATTGATGCGCGAACCAAGACCGATCTCTTCACCGAGCTTGATGCCGTCAATGACATAAAACTTCAATTGCTTGTCAATAATTTGCTTTTGAACTTCAACCGGAATGTGATTCCAGACCTCGTCCTTGCCATAAGGGCTGTTCAGCAGGAAGGTTGCACCCTGTTTTGCGTTCGAAAGAATATCGTATTTCTCAAGGAATGAGAAATTATGGCAGGCCAAGAAGTCAGCACTCTTAATCAAATAAGGTGACTTAATCTCTTGCTTACCAAAACGCAGATGACTTGTAGTCATGCTGCCCGCTTTTTTTGAATCGTAAACAAAGTAGGCTTGAACTTTGTTATCAGTGGTCTCACCGATGATCTTAATCGAGTTCTTGTTGGCACCAACAGTACCGTCAGAACCAAGACCATAGAACATTGCCGCATAACGATCAGTCGGCACGCTAAAGCTTGGATCGTATGCCAACCCTTTGTCCATCACATCATCATTGATACCAACAACAAAGTGATTTTTTGGTTGGTCAGCAGCTAAGTTGTCAAATACTGACTGAGCCATAGCTGGGGTAAACTCGTAAGAGCCAAGACCAAAACGACCACCAACAACCTTCGGATAGCCTTGACCTTGATACAGACCGGTCTCCATCGCTTCGCCAAGAGCAGTACGTACCACCTGATAGAGTGGCTCGCCCAATGAACCAGGCTCTTTGGTGCGATCAAGAACAGCAATACTTTTCACTGACGCAGGCAGCGCCGCAGCAAATGCCTTAATTGGGAAAGGTAGGAACAGACGAACCTTCAGTAGGCCAACCTTCTTACCTTGAGAAACTTGATACTCAACCAACTCTTCCATGGTTGCAGCGCCAGAACCCATTACCACAACAACATGCTCTGCATCAGGAGCACCGACGTAATCAACCAAACTATATTGACGGCCAACAAGCCCCGACAATTTATCCATCTCGCCTTGAAGAACATCAGGAATAGACTCATAAAACTTAGTAACGGTTTCACGGCCAAGGAAGTAGACATCAGGGTTTTGAGCGGTACCACGCAATACTGGATGATCTGGCGACAATGCACGCGCCTTGTGCTCACGAACCAAGTCATCATCGATCATGGTGCGAATGTCGTCCATACTCAACTGCTCAACTTTTTGAATTTCGTGAGAAGTACGGAATCCGTCAAAGTAATGCATGAAAGGAATTCGACTACGCAATGTCGTTGACTGCGCAAGCAGGGCAAAGTCCATTACCTCTTGAACGGTATTGGAACACAACATCCCCCAACCACAAGCACGACAAGACATAACGTCGGAGTGATCACCAAAGATTGAAAGGGCTTGAGCAGAGATCGCACGAGCTGAGACGTGAAAGACCGTTGAGGTCAACTCGCCAGCAATCTTGTACATATTGGGAATCATCAACAACAAACCCTGTGATGCAGTAAATGTTGTTGTTAACGCACCAGTTTGCAATGCACCGTGAACAGCACCAGCAGCTCCTCCTTCAGATTGCATCTCTACAACCCGAGGGATCGTACCCCAAATATTTTTTTGTCCCGCAGCACTCTTAGCGTCGGAAATTTCACCCATATCTGAAGACGGGGTGATGGGATAGATCGCAATAACCTCATTGGTAGCATGAGCGACATGAGCAGCAGCAGTATTGCCATCGATGTTTACCATCTTACGCGACATGTGTTCCTCCTTTAAATGTTGTCATAAACTTCTACCGATCAACGATGATCAGCAATACAAAAAAACCTATAATTTCAGGTGGTACAAACAATTTAGATATCTCGACGCGCCTCAATCGCACGCCCTACTGTAGCTTCATCAACATATTCAAGGTCACTTCCCATGGGAATCCCATGAGCCAAACGGGTCACTTTCACGCCGAGAGGTTGTAAAATGCGCCCCAAGTATAACGCAGTCGCTTCGCCTTCGATTGAAAAATTGGTAGCGACAATGATTTCTGCGACCGCACCCTGCTGAACCCGCTCAACTAAGGCTTCAAACTTCAGATCATCGGGACCAACACCATCAAGGGGCGAAAGCACACCATGCAATACATGGTAACGACCTCGATAGGAGTGGCCACGTTCAATGGCCATTAAATCCCGTGGCTGTTCAACAACACACAAGAGCGTGTCATCACGATCCGCTGCTTGACATATTGAACACGGGTCCTGTTCTGTCACATGAAAGCAACACGAACAATAACCGACCTTCGCCTTTACATCGGTAATTGCAGCAACCAGAGCCTGAGCTTCAACTTCAGATTGTTGCAAAACATGAAAAGCTAATCGTGCCGCTGTTTTGCGACCAATCCCCGGGAAACGACCTAATTCAACCGTTAACCGAGCCAATGAAGGAATAGAGTTTAGCATGAAGCCCTCCAGAATTACAACCGTTTAGAATAGCGTTCTATTTTTTAACCTGATTGTATTTTTTTTCAGCAACAGTAAAACTTAACGCTGTTTTTTCACAAAAAACACAGTGTGTTCAAACACGATTTTCGTGCCATCAAAATCAAAAAAGCCACCAGCGAAATTAAATTCGATGATGGCTCTCAACAATCAATTTTTAGACAAAAACACCACCTCGTTAAAACAAACCAGGGATATTCATGCCACCAGTCAATTTCGACATCTCTTGTTGCATCATCTCTTGACTTTGACGAATCGCCTCATTCATTGCAACCATAATCAAATCTTGCAACATCTCAACATCTTGAGGATCAACAGCACTTGGATCAATTTTAATAGACAAAACCTGCTGCTTGCCGTTGACAACAGCCGTCACCATACCACCGCCAGCACTTGCCTCAACTTCACGCTTTTCCATCTCTTCTTGAACCAGCGCCATTTTCTTTTGCATCTGCTGCGCTTGCTTCATCATGTTACCTAAACCTTTAGCCATCGATACTCTCCTCTAATCAATATTATAATAAGACGATATGCTTACCTTAACCGCAATACAATTATTTAGATTCAACAGAACTCTGTTTATACAAACCCTTTATCAATCGACTTAATCGATTCAATTTCACCCGAAAAAACGTCAACGGCTTTCTGAACTAAAGGGTGTGCCAAGGCATCTTCTCGTAAACGACGACCACGGTCACTTTCTTTTCGTTCCTCTTCTGCAACCAACGACAGTGGGGCCTCTTTTTGCCGCGATAACGGTTCAATCACTACCTGAACATCTTGACCAAAAAATTGCTGAGCTACAACAGCAAGTCGCTCTTTTGTCTCTGCATCTCCCAATTGTTGCATCAAAAAAGAACCTGCCGTCACGCCAACGCGTAACAACGGTAATTCAAGTGACAATAAACTACCGTGTTCAAGTAAAGAACCAATCCGTGGTCGTTCAACCTTGACAAACTGGACAAACTCCATCCAGCCACGCGCTTCAGAAGGAGCCACACCAGCAACCACCGCAGTTGGTGAGTTGGAGGAATAGCTCGCTTCAGCTTCAACCACCACAGAGGGTTGTTGTATAACAGTTGCAGCACTCGACTGTGAAGGTGTCGGCAAAATCTGCGCTGAGTCGCTCGATGCAACCTCAAACCCAACTTCAACCGCTTGAACGGGAGCAATAATAGGTTGGACAGATTCAGCAACAGCTGGGGCAACTGGGGCAACTGGGGCAACAGAGACAGGAGCCGCAGCCGGTGCAGAGACGGGAGCCATGCGTTGCACAACAGGTGAACGACGCGGGAATGACTGACTAGAACTCGCTCCTTCTAATCCTTCAATCTTTTGAATCAACTCCGAAATTTCACGAGACGGAGGCAAGCTCGCAGCACGAATCAAACTCATCTCAACCAGCAATTTTGGGTAAACTGACCCCGCAAGTTCCGATTCAGTTTTAATCAACAAGCTCAACAAACGCTGCCAATCCTCTTGGCAAGCCAAACCAGCCAAATGTCTCAACGCCTGTAATTCATCACCAAACAAACCAAGCTCTTCTTGAGGGTCAGCAACCAACTCACATAGAATGACTAAGCGAACCGTTTCAACAAGTTCTTGTGAAAATTGGCGAAACGAGTGACCTAGATCATCAACGCGTCGAATCACCTCAAGGACCATCGAACAGTTTTGCTGCATACAGCCCTCTAAGGCATCAAACAGCAAACGCTGGTCGACCATACCAAGAAGTCCCTGCACATCATCGTCGGATACATTTTCAGAGCAAAATGCGACCACCTGATCGAGAGTCGATAAACAATCACGCATACTGCCGCCACCTCGTTGCGCAATAAGCGCAAGTGAGCGATCCGAGATCTCAATCTTCTCAGCATCAACAATACGGCGCAATTGAGCCACCACTTTAGGTGCAGGGATCTTACGAAAATCGAAACGCTGACAACGCGACAGAATGGTAACAGGGATCTTATGCGGCTCTGTGGTAGCAAAAATGAATTTTACGTGCCCAGGAGGTTCTTCAAGGGTTTTCAACAACGCATTAAATGCGTTGATTGACAACATATGTACTTCATCAATAATAAAGATTTTATAGCGCGATTGTGCAGGCATGTAACGCAATGTTTCACGTAATTCTCGCACATCGTCGACACCGTTGTTTGATGCACCATCAATCTCGAACACATCAACACTGTGACCGTCAGTGATCTCGGTGCAAGAGCGGCAGGCATTACAGGGCTCAACAGCATTATCCTGTTCACAGTTCAGCGCCTTGGCCAAAATCCGTGCGGCAGACGTTTTACCAACACCACGAGCGCCAGTGAATAAAAAGGCGTGATGAACACGACCGCTGGTGATCGCATTAGCCAGAGTACGACTGACATGCTCTTGACCAATTAAATCAACAAAAAGCTGTGGTCGCCATTTTCGCGCTAAAACCAGATAGGACATTGAAAGGCCGAGCCTCCACATGAGGTGTTGAAACGTACTCTCTAACGTACAGCAATCATCGTAGTATGAAGTTAAACGGTTGAAAAATCAACGCTCGGCGCATTAAAAAAAATGACACCAACGCTAACAAAGGGGGGATAAACCACTCAAACAAAAATTGCCGTTACAAGTGGCAACCAGGCACCCCCACGGCACACAGACTGCATCGTTACCGCTGCTCCCTTCCGGGCCTGACGGAGTTCGCGACCGTCCGTTGCGCGGGACCTGGTTGCCGCTTCTAACGGCAATCGGTTGTTCCACACATCAAACTAACCAACGTCATGAGCAAACCAACCACTCGACGACGCTTAACTCTTAAAAATGGCGGAGAGGGAGGGATTCGAACCCTCGGTACCTTGCAGTACACCCGCTTTCCAGGCGAGCACCTTCGGCCGCTCGGTCACCTCTCCACACGAGCGGCAAATAGTACACAGCATCGGACACCATGTAAAGCGTTTATTGTCATCAAAACGACCCCGCCCATTGACTTAGCGGTGATAATCGTTCAGCTCCCAATCGTAATCGAGAAATTGAACGGTTACTTGCCCTTCCCCGAGCGTTATCTCATCCTGACCGTGATCCGTCAGCACGCCGGCGAACGGACGAAAAAAATCAGCCAAGGACTGACTCCCTCGGTAACCGATAAAATCTTCACCAAACCATTTAAAAATTGATGATACCAGCAGCGCTTGCTGATCCACATCAAAGCGATTACGTTGGCGGTCCGACAAAAACCGCTGCGTTGCGACCTCTAGTTGAGCATCTATCACCTGCGGTTGATATGCCTGATCACTAAGTGGAGGACAACTCAGCGAGGCACAAACAATGGCAAAATGGATGCGTGGATCATCAAAAACACCCTGCTGTCGAAGATAGACATGCTCAATGTCATTTAAAGAGGTCGGTTGTCCTAACAAGTGAAAGAATGTGAGCCGCCATGGACTTCGGAACCATCCTCCGATCTGCTTAATCGAATCAATATTAGGATACGAATTAAGAACGAGTTCAACGGTAAATGCGTTGTAAGCATTGATCAAAAATGCCAATTTCTCGGCCTTTGACCAGTGCTCATAGGTTTCACGCGTGACAGACGACAACTGTTGTAAATAGCGCGACAGCTCTTTACGATCGTTTCCCCACCCAGTGTAATCTACCAAGGAATCATGACCAGAGGGGAGCCAATGGACATAGCGTGCCACTTGTTGATTCCATAATTCATGCTGATGATCGAAATCTGCAGACGCGAATGCGTTACTGGCCATCATCACCCACAAAATAATACCGCAAAGAAACTTCACCGTCACGCCCCTCTTGACCAACGCTGAAAACGCTTCAGCCACGGCAACACCTTAACGGGCAGATGTTTGCGCTGCCACACCCCCGCCGCCATCTTATTGCCTTCTGATACGGTGGGATAAATATGGATGGTGGATAAGATTTTCTTCAATCCCAAACCGTGCTTCATCGCTAATATATATTCGGCAATGCAATCACTGGCATGGCTGCCAACAATCGTTACTCCGAGAATCGTATCTTTGCCTTGTGCCGTAATGATTTTTATCCAACCCTGAGTTTCCGAATCGGCAATGGATCGGTCCAGCTCACCATATTCGAAACGGGTCACCTCGTAGCGAATGCCACTTTTTTCAGCCTCCTGCTCATTGATCCCCACTCGCGCCACCTCAGGATCAACAAAAGTAGCCCACGGCACAAGACGGTAATCGACCTTTGTGCGCCGGAAACGATCAAACAACGCATTCAATGTTGCGTAACCTGCTTGATGTGCGGCCATATGAGTAAACAGATACGGCCCTATCACATCACCGGCACAATAAATACTCGGAACCGAGGTTCGCAAGGTACCATCGGCCAGTAAACCACCGCGACGACCCACCTCTATGCCTAGCTCTTCAAGACCTAAACCCGCGGTCACAGGTTGGCGGCCTACGGCAAACAAAATCTGATCAAAATCGAGATCAACCGTGCCACTGTCAACATCGCACACTAACTTGCGGCCGTTTTCGCCAGCGACAATCGAATTTAAGTCGTGATTAAACAAAACCTCAATTCCTTGACCTTCGAATACTTTCAGCACCGCCGCCGACACATCAGCATCTTCACGCTTGAGTAGCCGAGCACCATGAACCACCTGCACCACATGGCAACCTAAGCGGGAGAATGCTTGCGTCAGTTCACAACCAATCGGGCCACCACCCACCACCACTAATCGCTGTGGCTTCTGGCGTAAGCGCCAAATGGTATCCGACGTTAAAACATCGCCCAATTCTAAACCGGGAAACTCAGGGACCATCGGTGCGCCACCCGTTGCTATAATAATTCGTCGCGCACTCACCACGCGACCATCCACTTCAACCTCATGAGGTGACACAATTCGCGCCGAACCCATGACACACTCAACCCCAAGTCCCTCATAACGCTCTACCGAATCATGCGGTTCAACCTCAGTTATCACCCGTTGTACGCGTTCCATCACCCGTGCAAAATCGACATCAACCTCAACACGACCTAAACCATACGACTCAGCGTTCCGTAACTGAGCCACTAATTTGGCCGAACGAATCAGCGCCTTGCTTGGCACACAACCAGTATTCAAGCAATCTCCACCCATCTTTTTACGTTCAACCAGCAATACTTTTGCCTGCAATCCCGCAGCGAGATAAGCACTCACCAGCCCAGCAGAACCAGCTCCGATCACAACTAAATTGTAATCATATGATTCGGGAAAAAGCTTTGACAGAAAACGAGATAGAATGGTCATATCATACCCTCCAAATCTTAAAATCCTCTATTGCAATTCATCTTTTTTAAGCATAGCGTATCTGCTGCAAAACGATAGATTTTAAAAATAGAGCGCAAGGGTAAAACACTATCTACTTTGAGACAATCAACACAACCACGTTAAACAGTCACCCCCCTGCGCAAATTGGCATAAAAGAACAAAGAGTAAAACCACAATTACTTAAGCGGAAATTGAAATAAAATGAGAAAATTATCGTGGATCCCGTTAAAGGTCATATCAGGTGGACAAACAGGGGTAGATCGGGCGGGACTGGACGCTGCGGTTCGCTTAAAAATACCAATTGGTGGCTTCATTCCAAAGGGGCGCAAGGCGGAAGACGGTGAAGTTCCTAAAAAATATAACCTCGTCGAGCTTCAAAGCCGTAGCTATACAATGCGCACGGAACGCAATGTTTTAGAGAGCGATGGAACCCTTATTTTGACCAAAGGCGAACTAACGGGCGGAACCTTACTGACCAAGACGTGTGCGATAAAGAACAACAAACCATTTTTAATTCTAGAACTTAACAATCCTGATATTAATGGGGTCCGTAAGTGGGGGGTCACAAACAAGATCGAGACAATCAATATTGCAGGGCCAAGAGAAAGCCAATATACAGAGGGAATCTATGTCGACACGTTAACAATATTAATTCTTATCTTCCAAAAAATGAGCTAAAGATTCAAAACAACCAAAGATAAGGCCCTCTAAACGTAAAACAGATAAGGTCAAAACAAAGGCAGCACCTCAGTGCCACCTTTGTTCTGCTACGAACTATCGTAATAGTTTAAAAATTTGCAACCAAAGAAACACCAAGGACAGTATCCGTATCATCGGTTCCATCAGCAGGTTCGTTATCGTAAGCAATGACATAGCTCGTCTTAAACGATAGGACACTGTTAAGTGCCGTGATGAGAGCCGTTTCAGAATTAATCAAATAGTTCCTAGTTTCTTCAAGATCTAGTAATAACTCAAGACTTTGGGAAAACTTGCTTTTCTCGTTAAAGTGATACTCGTAAATGCCAAATAATCGCCCACCAACGTATTCGTCATTAGAATCACCAGTAAGTTCTTCAATCGTATAGGTTAGACCCGCTTCGAGTTGAAGGAATTGCTCGGGGCCAACCAGTGCCTTATAACCACTACCGGCTCCGAACATGATGCGCGAATCAACATTAGCAAAGCTGTCTTTACCCCAACTCGCGTTGGCGTAATAAAAGAGCCGCTCTGTTGAGAGATAATCGCCACGTAACTCACTAAAATAAGATTCAGCATTACGCTCACCATCACTTTTACCGTTGAGTACTTCAACCTTCCAAAGACCTGTAATCTTCTCGCTAAACTGATAGGTGAGCTTGTTTTTTGCTGACAGGGTGGTTACTTCGCTGTTACCGCTGGTATCTACGTATGACAACTCAGCCTCATCCCCCCACTGTCCAACTTCAGCGCACACTGATCCTGCAGCTATGAAAATTAAACCCACCAAACAAGTAACAACAATCACATTAATCGACTTCATCATTCACACTTTCTTTAAAAATAAATAGTTACAATTCACACCCACAAAAAACGGCTTATTTCTTATCGACTAAACGCCTCCATGTCAAGGATAACAATAAGCAATCCACAACGTTGACGAGAGACAAAAGCCATCTATAACGACCAAATTTAGATCACCGGTACAAACAAAAAAAGCCACCTGCGAATTAACGCAAGTGGCTGTTTGTTATAAATGGCGGAGAGGGGGAGATTCGAACTCCCGGTGGCTTGCGCCACAATTGATTTCGAGTCAATCACCTTCGGCCGCTCGGACACCTCTCCGCATTTTGATTATACGGTACCAAAAATATGCTTATTCAGATAATTTACAGAGCTTAGCAGCCTTTTTCTTGTGACGCAACTGGCGAAAGAAGGTGGTCAATATGGCACCACATTCTTTACCGCGCACCCCTTCCGTAACGTCAACATTGTGATTAAAGCGTTCATCAACAGAGAGGTTGTAAATCGAACCAACGGCTCCAGCTTTGGGATCGCGAGCACCATATACCAGCCGTGGGATACGTGACAGGATGATGCCACCCATACACATCACGCATGGCTCTAGGGTGACATAGAGTGTTGCTTCATCGAGCCGCCATGACTCCATGCGTTTGGCTGCCTCACGTAGCACAATTAGCTCAGCGTGGGCGGTAGGATCTTGCCAAAGTTCACGCCGATTTCCAGCGGCTGCGATCACCTGATCGTTGATAACCAACACCGCCCCAATGGGGACTTCACCTAACAATTCGGCATATTTCGCCTGATCTAAGGCCAAATCCATATATTTCAGATGCTGTGTTTCGCATGACAGTTTATTCATGATGCGTTTTTTTCCAACTAACGTGGATAATTAGAGGTATTGACTTACCCTTAAAAATAATTGATTATTGCTTACTTCGCTTACCAAAACTAGGACATAGAATGACTTCATTACCCATACTGGCGCAAGATAAATTTAATTTTTTCAAAAACTTACCCAATGGTGAATTTGGTAATTTAATGGAATTTTGCACCCACCATAAGGCGCCAGCGGGTGAAATTATTTGGAATGAGGGCGACAAAGACAACCAAGCGGCGTTTATTCTCAAAGGGAAACTGGGAATAAAAAAGATGACCGAGTTCTCCAATCGCCACATTATTGTTGGCACCTACAGTGCGGGTTCTGTTGTCGGTGAGCTGTGCCTGTTAACGGATAATGAACGCGCAGTAACGGCTGAAGCGATTACCGACGTTGAACTTCTGTTGCTGTCAAATGACCGTTTTGAGCAATTAATCAAAAACCATCCTGAACTCGGTTTAAAACTATTGCGCGGACTCTTTAAGATGACGAGCAAACGTCTGACCAAATCTTACGAACGGATTGCTTCAATCTTTTAATAACAAAGCAACCCCTCGCTAAATAAACGCCAACTTTTGATAAAAGCTGGCGTTTCTCTTTTTTATTACCCTGCACAACCTAGCTTTTTCGTCCGTTCAGCAACATCATCATTGGCATACTTGAAAAAATAACGAATCAACGATTTCTTTTGGGCTTCAGTCATCGTCGATAATGCCTGAGAGTGTTGCTCATCGATCGGTGAACGTACTTGCTGGGCCCAATACTCAAGGCCGTGCGCACTAATTTTCAAACGCCCACCTTCCTCACCTGAAGTATGGCACGTGGCACAACTTTGCTTGTAAATCACCTTACCATCACGCCAAGAGACTTTCGCTAAAACAGCTTGGCTAGTCAATAGAACGAGGGTTAAACCGATCACTGTAACCAATACTTTATTCATGAGGATTTCTCCGAAAGAAAGATTGAATCCATAAAAAGAACGACCATTCGTTTCTGGCAACATATAATTATATCTATAATACCGTCAAGCTAAAATTTACTTCACGGTGACGGATCATTTTCAGGCAAAATAATAGCCCGTGAGAAGTTTTCTCACGGGCTATTATTTTGCCTATTCAACCATTGACAAAGCAGTGGTAATTAAAATTTACCAAATTCATCATCATCAAGGGCAATAAAATTATCACCATTTGCGGTCTGACCACCACCCCACCCATCCTTGGCTGGTGCAGGTGCAATTCGTGGTTGACGTACTGGCCGAACTGCAGGGGTCGGTGCGGTTCGCATGGCAGGCACGCTGCCGTAAAGAGTAAAGCGATCAAGCATTTCACGAAGCTGCCCTGCTTGAGCAGCAAGTTCTTCAGCTGTGGCAGCGCACTGAATCGCATTACCGGTATTCTGTTGAGTCACTTCATCAATCTGTGTCAAACCGATGCTGATCTGCTCAATTCCGACCGTTTGCTCATCGGATGCAGAGGTGATCTCACCAACAAGATCAGATACTTTAGTGATCGAATCAACGATACCATCCAGTGCTGCAGCCGTACCTTCAGCAATCTTGGTACCATTACCCGCTTTTTGCACCGCACCCTCAATGAGGCTAGCAGTTTCACTGGCTGCCTTAGCGCTTCGCGCAGCAAGGTTACGTACCTCCTCAGCAACAACAGCAAAGCCTTTACCATGTTGACCAGCACGCGCGGCTTCAACCGCAGCATTCAAAGCCAGCAGATTGGTTTGGAAGGCGATCTCATCAATAACCTTGATGATACGTGAAATGCTCTGAGCTGATTCGTTAATCTCGCCCATTGCCTCAACCATGTCGCGCATCTGCTCGTTACCTTTAGTCGCTGAAGTCCGTGATTCGATTGCCAGTACGTTAGCCTGCGTAGCATTTTCGGCATTTTGCTTGGTCCGTGAGGCCATCTCTGTCATAGAGCTATTAATCTCTTCGAGAGAACTGGCTTGCTCTGTTGCGGCCTGTGAAAGCTGCTGGCTGGTATCGGAAATTTGATCGGCGCCTGCTGAGATTTGGCTTCCGGCAGTCTGAACCTGGCCCATACTATCATTGAGAGCGTTATTCGCTTGAGCCAAGGGATCTTTGATCAACCCTTTTGCTGTAAACGTAAAGTTACCTTGTGCCAAATGGTTAAATGCGGTCAGAACCTCTTGCTGTAAGTTATCGGCAAACGCATCCATTGCCTTTCCCATACGACCCATTTCATCATTTTGGTCGAAGCGAAGGCGCTGATCCAATTGACCATTACCCATCGCCTCGATCATAGCAACACTTTGGTCCAACGGCTTAATCAAGAAGCGTAGAACGAACAGGGTTAATGCAATAGCAAAAATGACTAGACCACCAAAGACAAGAGCACCGGCTTTCCACAATGAGGTAGCAAGATAAGCATCCGCTTTATCAAGAGATTGAATCACCTCAAAAGCGCCATGAATTTCTCCAACTTTCCAATTTTCTAAGCGTACACCGGTAGGATCCAAACCACGATCATTACCCCACACCGCTTGTGATGTCTTCGGATCACCATGACACAATAGACAAACTTCAGTTAAAACAACTGGCCGAAAATAACGCACAGCATTGCGTACTTCATCTATTTCGTAATACTCAACAAGCCCACCCGCCTTCATCGCTTTAAGTGCGCGAGCTTCTAACACATCGGGCTCGTTGGCAGAATTCCGCGGCTGAAATTTAGGGACCTTAAACTCGTAACCGCCCTCCTTAGCTTTACGCATTGCAGCGTTCCAGGATGAAACAACTGGAACTGAAACCAACAATTTATCGGTGTGACCCGCATCAGCAAATTGGCGCAGCATTTCAGGGTTAAATACTTTTTTATTATAAAGATCTTCCATCCCTTCACGCGTTGATTCAATGGTAATGGTAATGGAACGCGCCTTATCAACATAAGCCTCGATAGCATCGAGCTTACTCTGGTGAATATAAGCAGCAAATAGGGCAACCAATAACAGGGTGGGTAAAAGAATACTTACCCCAATAATTTTCACCTTGATAGACAGGTTTTTCATAAAAACTCCCCAGATTAAATTAAATCAAACTAAATAGATCGCCGAAAAAGATCAGCAATTACTTCACACATGCGGATTATAATAATAAATACCACTCTAATGTATCACTCGATTATAAGTGACTCAACCACAGAAACACAAAACCTAAAAGTCACTAAACTAAGTTTATTCTTTCCCCTTACGTACCGACCGGACCTCCTTAAGAGACTCTGTACTGGAATAACCGGTAACTCCACCTTTAGCTACCCCGATCTTTTGCGATAAATAAATACTTGAATGGCCACTAAATAGATAAGACAAAAAACAGGCGATGGCAAAATACTCTAAATACTGTGCACCGAACAGTTCAACCCCCATCACCGTACATGCCAGAGGTGTGTTGGTTGCACCAGCAAAGACAGCGATAAAACCGATCCCCGCGAGCAGGTCTACTGGAACACCTAAAAAGCTGGCTAGAGCTGCCCCTAAGGTAGCGCCAACAAAAAACAGCGGTGTCACTTCACCGCCCTTAAAACCACAACTAAGAGTAATAGCCGTGAGCAGCAGCTTCCACCACCAGCTCCAAGGGGAGATCCCAACGCCACTAAAAGCATTGACAATTGAAGCCCCTTCGACACCGACAGAACCAACGCCAAGACCAAGATAATCACGAGTACCGAGTAAGGCGCTAATGGCTAACACCAGTAGGGCACCGATAATGGGCCGCACCCAGTAGCGGGAGATAAACTGCTTAAATACACGACTAAACAGATGAGTCAGTTCGGCAAAGAGAAAGCCTGCCAATCCAAAAAGAACTGAAGCCAGCATCACCTTAACGGCCAACAGCGGTGAAACATGAGCTACGATTGCATCAATGTGCAGCTCGGGAGCCACAATTTGATATTGGGTATGTCCGACACCCCAGCTAGTGCAGACCAGATCACCGATCACACTGGCCATTAGGCACGGGATCAGCGCATCGTAGCGCATCTTACCAATGGCCAGCACTTCGAGCGCAAAGATAGCTCCAGCTAACGGGGTGCCAAATACTGCGCCAAAACCAGCGGCAACACCACAACTTAAAAGGATGCGCGTATCGTTACGATCGAGTTTAAATGGCGCAACAAACACTTGAGCAATACTGCCGCCCATTTGCACCGCCGTTCCCTCTCGACCTGCGGAACCACCAAACAGGTGGGTCACTACAGTAGCGAACAACACCAACGGCATCATCCGCTTAGGCACTCCCGCTCCGGGTTGATTGATCTGCTCCATCACCAAGTTATTGCCTGCTGAAGCGGTATCACCGTAATGATGATAGATCATCACGATTGCCACGCCAGCGAAGGGCAATAGATAAACCAAATCAGGATGGGCGATACGCCCCTGCGTTGCCTCAGCCAGCAGCCAGAGGAAGAATGCGACACTGGAACCGATCAATATCGCTACGGGAGTCACCATCAACAGCCAGCGCAACACAAACCACACCAAACTTATATGTTCCCGCACATCCCAGCGCACCATTGACAACCTACTCCGTCCTTCGCAACAAAAATACTATCCCATCACACTAATCTACTCCGTAAACCGAGATCATGACAAATATTTTTCCCGTAAGCGCTTTTTATTGATCTTGCCAACACTGGTTTTATCAATAGCATCTACGAATTTCACCCGGGTCAGAATCACCAGCTTTGAGATCACACCGGTATCAGTATATTCATGCAATAAGGCCAGAAGCTCTTTTTTACTCGGTGAATTCTCGACAGCAGCCTTCAACACCACCAAAGCCAGAGGCCGTTCGCCCCATTTCTCATCGGGCTGGGCGATAACGGCCACTTCGGCCACAGCACTGTGATGAGAAAAGATATCTTCAAGTTCTAACGATGAGATCCACTCGCCACCACTTTTGATGACATCTTTAGTGCGATCGGTAATTTTCACATACCCGCGCTCGTCGCGCATGGCAACATCACCGGTATGCAAATAGCCCCCCTGCCACAAATTTTCTGAATTTCTTGTATCTTTCAAATAACCCTGAGTCAACCACGGCGCACGAGCAACAATTTCACCGCTATTTTGGCTGCCATATTCAACATCTTCCATATGCTCATTTACGACACGCAAATCAACTAAAGGCATGGGACGACCTGTTTTACAGCGATACTCAATCTGTTCATCACGATCAAGTTTAAGCATCTCGGCATCAAGATGAGCGAAAGATAAAAGCGGGCAGGTTTCAGACATGCCATAGCCGGTAAAAATATCAATCCCTCGGTCTAAGGCTTCGCTACACAGAACTTTGGAGAGCGCTGACCCCCCGATAATCACCTTCCAACGACTCAGATCACATTGATCAATCTTGGGGCTCTTAAACAACATATGCAGAATCGTTGGCACACAATGGGAGAACGTAACCTGTTCACGTTCAATCAAATCTAACAAAACATCGGGAGAATATTTCCCTGGGTAAACCTGTTTCACCCCGAGAACTGTTGCCACATAGGGTAAGCCCCAAGCATGAACGTGAAACATTGGCGTGATGGGCATATACACATCACCTTGATGCATTCGTCCTTGCGTTTCAGCGCTGCCTAGAGCAGCCAAAACACCTAAGGTATGGAGCACGAGCTGACGATGGCTAAAATAAACCCCTTTTGGCATCCCCGTTGTTCCCGTGGTATAGAATGTTGTCGCTCGGGTATTTTCATCAAAATCATTGAATGTGGCGATGGGCGATGCTTGTGCGAGGCAACTTTCATAATCATTGCTAAATGCGATATTGCTCGCAAAAGCATCATCACTATCTTTCAATAGAATGTACTCGCGAACGGTTGCGATGCGCCCCTTGATCTGCTCAATAATAGGGATAAAGTCACTATGGATGAGTAGGATATCGTCTTCTGCATGATCGATCGTGTAAAGAATTTGCTCGGGTGAAAGTTTGACATTCACTGTATGCAGCACGGCACCAATCATCGGTACCGCAAAAAAACATTCCAAATAGCGATGGCTATCCCAATCCATCACGGCAACGGTATCGCCCGGTTTCACGCCCATATCAATAAGAGCATTAGCTAAGCGACAGATACGCTCGTGCAATGTTTTATAATTGTAACGCAGTTGATCACGGTAAACGATCTCTTGATCTGGGCAATTCACCAACGGAAATTGAAGCAAGTTTTTAATCAATAGCGGATAGGTATAGGCGGATTCAGTACGTGAAATAAGGGGATCTGGCATCAGAACAACACTCCAACGTTAAAGTGAAAAAGATAAATCGTAATTTATGCGGAGGGATGACGACCAAACGAACTAACAACGGCCACAATACATAACCCGCTAAAAACCATCAATGAAACCTGCATACTTTGAATAAACTCATTCTGGGTCGCCACCGTCACCGATTGTTCACCCATATAGAACGAGAACATCACC
Organism: Desulfuromonas svalbardensis; assembly: GCF_055389415.1. NCBI lineage: Bacteria > Pseudomonadati > Thermodesulfobacteriota > Desulfuromonadia > Desulfuromonadales > Desulfuromonadaceae > Desulfuromonas > Desulfuromonas svalbardensis. The sequence continues at coordinate 414,466 of NZ_AP042416.1, forward strand.
GTGATAATCGCCATACTGGCCATCATACCAAGGGTTCGCATACAGGCAGAAAACCCTGAGGCAACACCGAGATCACGTGCAGCAACACTCCCCATAATGGCGCTGGTGTTTGCCGTTGAAAACAGCGCAAAACCCGCACCGAGCATCACCAACACCGTAACAATAAAACCCAGTGATGTTGATTTGGAAATAGTCGCAGCAACACCAATACCAGCGGCGCAAAAAAGCATTCCAATAGTTGCCACCTTAGCAGCGGGAAAACGATCCGACAAACGACCACACACCGGCGAAAAAACCGTCTGAACAATGGGCTGAACAATTAAAATCAACCCCGCAGTGTGTGGTGGAAATCCTTTGATATATTGTAGATACAAACTTAAAAAAAACGTAATACCAAACGTACCGGCGTAATTAAACAGTGCGGCAATATTACTCAGAGCAAACATGCGATTATGACGGAGCAAGTTGGTATTGAGGAGCGGATAACGCTGCCGTGATTCATACCACAAAAACAGGACAAGCCCAGTCACGCCAATACTCGCGACCAGCCACCACACTTGACCATAATTAAGTCGCATCACTCCCGAGATCAACGCCATAATCGATAAAGCATAGATAATCCAACCACGCCAATCAAACGATTCGCCCTTAGCCGTTGCACCCTCTTCTGCCAATTTCACCGTGGCAACAATAAACGCCATAATACCGAGCGGTACGCATAGATAAAAAATAGAGCGCCAGCCCAACCACGTGACTAAACTGCCACCAAGAAAGGGCCCACAGGAGATCCCGGCATAAACACTCGCAGTGGCAATCCCCAATGCTCGACCCCGTTGCGCAGCAGGAAAGGCCGTCACCACCATCGCCATGGTGGTCGCCATCACCATGGAGCCACCCATCCCTTGAAAAAATCGCAACAGAATCACACCATGAATCGACCATGCCTGTGAGATAAGACCGCCAGAAACGGTAAAAATTGCCAAACCAAGGCGAAAAATTTGCCGTCGCCCGACAAGGTCACCCAAACGGCCCATCGCTAACAAAAATACCGAAGCCGACAGCACATAAGTGGTTTCGACCAAGCCTAATTGAACCGCACTAGCCGAAAACTCTCGACCAATGACGGGGAGTGCGACACCGACAGCCGACATCATAAATGGCATTAAAAAGTGGGCGACACACACCACAGCAAGTGTTGCCGCCTGCGAACTTGAACTGGTACGATTCTCTTTATCATCACAAACGGGCATACCCTACCTCTAACCTCTGCACAATAAAACCAAAGAATAAAGGCCGCATAGTATCACGCTCCCTACGAAGTTGCCAGATACTGACCAACCAGTGTATAGTTGATAAATAATCATTAGACTAAGCTCTATTGAGCCGCTAAACATAATTTCTGTTGAAGGATCGAGACATGGCCGCCGTCGAACAACTATTGCAACCGATCCATCAGCAAGATTCATTTTTTTACCACATAGCTCACGATCATTTTTGGCTGGTTGTTGTCCTTGGTGCACTACTTCTCCTCTTATGTCTTATCCTTTTACGCACCTTGCGAGACAAGCAGCAAAAAGAAAAACTCCTCGAAAAAAAAGAGGAGCGCCTGCGGCTAGCACTCGATGGATCTCAGGACGGATTCTGGGACTGGACCGTTGAAACAGGGGAAAATCTAGTCGACAATCAGTGGTGCGCCATGTTGGGTTACCAACCTAACGAAATTGAACCAACAATTGAACAATGGGAACGGTTAATACACCCTGAAGACCTTCCTCTTGCAAAAAAAACATTACAACGCTGCATGAATAAAGAATTTTCCCACTTTGCTACTGAATTTCGCATGAAAATGAAAGATGGTGGCTGGAAGTGGGTGATTGGTCGGGGAATGGTCGTTTTACGCGATTCACAACAACGCCCCCTGCGCCTAGCAGGAACCCACCGTGACATTTCACGACAAAAAGAAGCTGAGCTAGCCTTAAAAAAAGCACTCCACACTGCTGAAACCGAACGCAACAAAGTTGATGCAATCCTGAAATCTATTGGCGATGGCTTAGTCGTTACAGATCAGAACAATCAAATTGTATTACTCAATCAAGCCGCTAAAGCACTGCTGCAAATTAATGACTTTCAAGAACACGATCTCAATATTACCCAAAAGATCGAAGACACTCAGTTTGCGCATGAACTATCACAAGTGCTCAATGGCAATAAAGAGAATGCAAGTATTGACCTTGAAATATACGACGGCTCGCAACAACAAACTCGGACGATCCAAGCCCGAATTTCCCCCAGCTACGACAACAACCATCGTCTAAATAGCATTATCACAACCCTGCAAGATGTCACCCGCATCCGCGAAATGGAGCGACTTAAAAGTGAATTCATCTCCACGGCGGCTCACGAACTACGCACACCGATCACTGCCATCATGGGCTTTGCTGAACTACTACTTGAAAACAATGAGCTACCACCTAAAACACAGCAGGAATATCTCAAAATCATTACCGACAAATCAGAGGCGCTATCGACAATCGTGGACGAACTCCTTGACCTTAGCCGCATTGAAGCGGGACGCATTATCACTCTTGACCCACAACACCACCCGCTACACTTGGTGATACAACCATTAATCAATCAATACCGTGAAGGTTGCCCAACGCACCATATCGTTACCGACTTTAATGACCTAGATACCTCACTTTGTATTGATAAAAACAAACTGACACAGGCGATCGAAAACATTTTAAGTAATGCTATTAAGTATTCGCCACAAGGTGGAAAGATCACGATCACAACCCACAAAAACTCGACAGACTTTATTATGTCCATTTGCGATAAAGGCATTGGTATGACATCAGCTCAACTAGAACGGATTTTTGATAAATTCTACCGTGCAGACAACACCAATACTGCTGTCGGCGGGCTAGGAATCGGCATGTCTATTACTAAGAACATTATTGAATCTCACCATGGAACCATTCGTGTAGACAGCGAAATTGGTATCGGTAGTAATGTTCACATCATCTTGCCTTTGCCAAAAGATCAAGACCATTGTGATTTTTAAAACATTCCATTGGTTCACAGAGAAGTTCATGCCCTTCAACATCTCACCGCTTAGAATAACAGCTCTATTTGTTTTCATCCTATTGGCAATGCAGCCGTTGTATGGCTTCGCTCACCAACCTATGCTGCCAAAAATCTACAGCAAACACCAAGATGTTATTGGATGGTGGATGAGCGAAAAGCTAGATGGCATTCGTGGTTATTGGGATGGAGAACAACTATGGTCAAAGAATGGTCACCCCTTCCACCCCCCAGCACAATTCACTCAACAGCTACCGCCCTTTGCTCTAGAGGGAGAATTATGGGGCGGGCGAGGAACTTTTGAGCGTACTGCTGCTACGGTTTTACGCCAACAACCACACGATGGCTGGTTTGAGCTTAAATTTGCAATTTTTGATGTACCCGATAACGACAAATGCTTTCGTCAACAGATTATCCTCATCAAAGAATGGCTTCAGCGCCACCCATCAAACCATGCCTTCGTCATTGAACAAACCCCAATCACTAGCGAAGGCCAACTAGAGCAGGAGCAGCAACGGATCCACCAACTTGGGGGAGAGGGTCTCATTGTTCGAGATCCAAACGCCCATTACAGCACCGGACGCAGTAGCTCAATCTACAAAATAAAGCCCTATCAAGATGACGAAGCGATCGTTCTCGCCCACCTTAGCGGCAAAGGAAAAAATACGGGTCATCTTGGGGCGTTGCTGGTTCAAAGGGCTGATGGAATAACATTTAAAATTGGCACAGGATTTAGCCGTGAAGAGCGCAAAAACCCACCATCAATTGGAGCCACCATTACTTTTAAATATAATGGTTTATACTCATCTGGAATCCCAAAGTTTCCAGTATTTCTGCGCATACGCTGTGATAGCAACCTGTAAAAGACCATCACCGCCCCAACCTTGGCACCAACGTAAAAGAGAACGGGTTTCCCCGTCCTCTTTGTTCTTTCAATGACTTAATCATTAATTAAATACGTACCTTGAGTATCGCTAACAACCAAAGCGATTGTTGATGACCACCTCATCCAGTTCAAGCTGGCTAGGTCGCGCGAAAGGGGCAACAACACCTTTACCGATGGCAACAAACATCGTCACCACATGATCATCGGGAAGCCCTACCAGTTCGGAAACTTTATCAAAATCGAAGCCATCCATCGGACAGGAATCATAGCCCATATCTTGAGCTGCAAGCATCAGTGTTTGAGCGACAATGCCACAAGAACGCATCGCTTCATCGCGTTGCACTTGATCTTTATCTCGATAGTAAGCATCGATGGCTGGCAGCATAAAGTCTTGCACCTCTTGCGGAGCTTTATCCCAATAACGTGCAGGCTGGCGATCCCACGCTTTGAGATCGGCGCACAGCACAACAAACAACGAAGCATCGGTCACCTGCGCTTGCCCCCAGGAGACAGATCTAATTTCCGCGCGCAACGCATCATCGGTCACGACAACTAAGCGCCAGTTCTGAATATTAAATGCCGTTGGCGACAGCATTGCCAACTTTAGCAATGAATCAATCTCTTGTTGCTCCATACGATGTGACGCATCAAAATGTTTCACCGCGCGCCGTAAGGTAATTGCATCAACGACATTCATACTGACCTCCTTATTTAGGATAAACAGACCTTCTGCTCGCTATTGTGGAATGGTGATACACAAACACTCTGCCGAAGCAAAAACCGTATCACCCTGACAAATTTTTCCATGCACCATCACTTTACGCCCCTGCGCTGAAACGACACGACTTTCAACGGTCACCACCGCGCCAAGGGGGAGCAAGTTACGGAAACTGATATTGAGATTCCCGACCACGATGGCGTACCCGGCTGTCCACGCAGCGAGACCCAATACTTCATCCAGCACCGCTGCCATTGCGCCACCATGTGAATGCCCGGGTGGACCCTCGGTTTCAGGGCCAAACCAAATACGCGCCCGCAACTCTTGCTCGCTATTTTTATAATAATGAACACGATAGCGGTCACCATCAGGCTCACCAGAAACAAAACGTAACGACGCGCCAACAAGGGCGGGGGCATCAAAAGAGGTCCAATCGCTCTCGCCGCTCAAATCGACATTAGTGGTATCTATATTGAGTGAATCTTTCACACACGTGCTCCTTTGTGGTTTCTTTTCAATATTACTGACGACTTAAACGCCAGCTGGGTGCTTCGCACAAATGAGTGCTGCGCCACGGGTTAATATCTAAACCGCCACGACGGGTATAACGGGCATAAACGGTCAACTTTTCGGGATGACAATAACGGATCAGATCGGTAAAAATCCGCTCGACGCATTGCTCATGAAATTCATTATGTTGTCGAAATGAGATTAAATAAGCGAGCAGCGTTTCTTGGTCGATCTTAGCCCCCTGATAATCGATCCAAACACTGGCCCAATCGGGCTGTGCAGTGATCAGACAATTACTTTTAAGCAGGTGACTGTGGACGGTTTCGGTCACGATTGAGCTAGAATCTGCTGCGCCATCAAGGAGGTCAGCCTTTAATTGATAGTGCTCAACATCAAGTTCAAGCTCATCAAGGCAATAGCCAGACAATCGCTCCACTTGCCACTGCTGAATGTCATCAACAGCAAAGAGTTCCACCGTAATAGGGGCGGCGGCAACAGCAGACAGATCGCGCTGCAACAGCTCTTTCACCTGATTAAAATCGGCATAATGGCATTGATTAAGGGAGTTCAAGTACAGTTTAAATGACTTCGATTCGATCAAAAACTCCGAATCACACGGGACGCGAAAACGACCCAACGCTACCACGGGTTTGCCGCGTAAGTTCAACCACGACAACTCGTAGCCGTTCCATACATCTTCACCACAAAAAGGTAATACTCCAGTAATATGGAGTTCATCGCGCTTCATCTGCCGCGGTACGGGGAAGAGCAAACTGGCATCATAGTCTTGCGGATACTCGCTCTGCTTACCGAGGGGAATTTCACTTTGGTGCTGGGTCATGGTTCTGCCTTTTCTCGTCAATCATCATGGCGCTTAAAACGGAACGTTATGGTTCAAGTCTACACTGGTAACACGGTTATCATAGCACGTTGCTGTTTTTTTTAAACTGCAACGATGAACTGTGCATTTACACCTTCCTTTTCAAGGAGCGCAGGGTTAAAACTGTATCTCTATAATGAATCGAACCTCTCTTACCCATAATTCTGCATCAGTGAATCCAAGGCGGATAAAGAGTGCAAGTGCTTGGATTGCATAAGTGTTGTTAAAATCTTGGCTCCACCTGTGGGTTAAGCTGCGATTTTTAGAATGCTTTGGTGATTCAATGACTTGTGCTGTTTGCCGTCGGGCGGCTCACTGATTCAGGATAATAACGATTAAGGATTTAGAACAGCTATGGAAACGATCCAAAACCAATTTGTTCAATTATCCCATACCCTCAGTCAGCAAATCATTGGCCAACCCCAGTTGATTGAACGCCTTCTTATTGCCCTGCTCGCTGACGGCCATCTCCTTGTTGAAGGTGCTCCGGGCTTGGCAAAAACACGCGCCATTCGTCTGCTTGGTGAACACCTTGAGGGTAGCTTTCATCGTGTTCAGTTCACCCCCGACCTGCTCCCTGCTGATTTAACTGGCACCGAAATCTACCGCCCGCAACAGGGGGTATTTGAATTTCAACAGGGGCCACTCTTTCACAACCTGGTATTAGCCGATGAGATCAACCGCGCCCCAGCGAAAGTGCAATCGGCATTACTTGAGGCGATGGCAGAGCGGCAGATCACCGTCGGCCAAACCACCTATCCACTTCAAGACCCCTTTTTAGTTATGGCAACACAAAACCCGATTGAGCAGGAGGGCACCTATCCGTTACCTGAAGCCCAATTAGATCGTTTTTTACTTCATGTCGCCATCAGCTACCCTGCTGAGGATGCCGAGCGTGAGATCCTGCGCCTTGCGCGACGTGAGGCCTCTACCGTTAAGCAACCGCAAGCCAATGAAGCAAGGATTAAACCGATCAGCTCAACGCAACTTAAAACAGCTCGTGAAGAAGTGTTAAACACCTACATGGCTGACAATTTAGAAAATTACTTGGTGCAGATTATTTTAGCCACCCGCCAACCACAACGCTTTGGTGACGATCTGGCGGGTTGGATCCAATACGGTGGCAGTCCGCGAGCCACCATCGCTCTCGACCGCTGTGCGCGCAGTCGAGCGTGGCTACATGGGCGCGATTATGTCGCCCCTGAAGACATTAAAAATGTGGCTTTCGATGTGTTGCGCCACCGCGTACTCCTCACCTACGAAGCTGAGGCCGAAGGGATCACTGTTGACCGCCTTGTTAACGAACTTCTACAACGGATTCCAATCCCATAATGGCTTTTTTAGCACACAAACAAAACGAATCAACAGCCTCCGCTGTTCGTATCGACCTCGCCTCCTTGATGGCATTACGCCAACAAAGTACGCAAGGAAAATCACCACGCGGTCGCATTCTAGCGGCTCAAGGTGGTGGCTACCGCTCCAACTTTCGCGGTCGAGGGATGGAATTTGCCGAGGTGCGTGGTTATCAACCCGGCGACGATGTGCGCACCATCGATTGGCGCGTTACTGCGCGCACAGGCAAACCGCACACCAAACTGTTTCAAGAGGAGCGCGAACGCCCGGTATTGGTAGCAATCGACTACCGCCGACCGATGTTTTTTGCCACCCGTGGCCAATTTAAAGCAGTGCAAGCGTCGCAAATTGCCGCATTGATCGGCTGGCAAACCCTACAACAAGGGGACCGCCTTGGTGCGTTTATTTTTTCAGAAGAACGCCATACCGAATTACGCCCCCAATCGGGAAAACGTGGGGTACTCGCCCTGTTACGCCAAATGGTCAACGACCCCGTGTGGCAACGGCCACTGCAACACCCTTTTGAACCACAACAACGGCTATTTCAAACCTTAACGCGCCTGCGCCGTGTCGTGCGTCCCGGTAGCTTAGTGACCCTTATTAGTGATTTTGCCCAATGGGATGACGCGGTGGAAAAGCAATTATCGTTACTTAAACGGAATAACGATTTAACCTTAATCTTTTGCTACGACCCTCTTGAAGCACAGCTACCACCCGCAGGAAGCTACCCCGTTTCAGATGGTCGTCAGCCGTTTCACTTTGATACCGCCTCTCCAGCGGTGCGGCAGCAATATGAACAGCAATTTTTAGCGCATCAGCAACGAGTTGAGCAATTTTGCCTCCGCCATGGTGCACGATTTAGTCTTTGCGCCACCACCGATGCCGCCCACGAATGTCTCGGTCGCCTTGGGCAGCGCAATAAGTGAATGCCATGAATCCAAATCAACAGACCACTTTGATATTACGCGACATCCATCTCCCCGACCCTGTATCGTGGTGGCCACTCGCCCTGGGCTGGTGGCTGGTTCTTGCCCTCGTCATCATTGTAATAACAGTAGCCATCTTATCTATCCGCCGCTATCGACAACGCGGTTATCGCCGCTTAGGCTTGCAACAGCTAGCAACGATTGAAGCCGATATGGCGACACAACACGACCAGCGTCACCTCATCCAACAGCTATCGCAATTGCTGCGTCACATGGCGATCCTCCATTACCAGCAACCCTGCGCAGGACTAGAGGGGCAACAGTGGCTGGACTTTCTCGATCAGCCGTTCCATAAAAAATCCGCTCCCGATAATCAACCCTTTGGTGTTGGACCGGGGCAATGTTTAGGCTCTGGCCCGTATCAGAAAAATATCGATGAGATCGACACCGCAGCGCTGTTCAGCCTTTGCCGACGATGGATCAAAAAACTCCCTCTACCGCCAAAACAGAGGAGGTCAGCATGATTCAGTTTGCTTGGCCATGGGCCTTTATTCTCATACCGCTGCCCTATTTGGTTTATCGCTTAACACCTAAAGTGGAGCAATTTGAGGACTCCGCGCTCTGGGTACCCTCGCTGACCCCGTTTGCCGTGGCTAAAACTGGGAAACCCGCCCCACCGAAGCAGCGCTGGCTGCTAATTTTAGCGCTGCTATGCTGGCTGCTGCTCATCATTTCCTGTGCGCGGCCGCAATGGTTAGGACAGCCCGTCGAACTCCCTGTTACTGGCCGTGACCTGATGCTGGCCGTTGACTTATCGGGAAGTATGCAAGCGAAAGATTTTGAGCTAGAGGGTGACAAGGTTGATCGCCTCACCGCCTTAAAAGCGGTGGCAACCACCTTTATTGAACGGCGCCAAGGTGATCGACTCGGCTTGATTCTGTTTGGTGATAAACCCTATATTCAGGTGCCTCTGACCTTTGACCACATCACCGTTACTCAACTGCTAGATGAAGCGGTGATCGGCTTAGCGGGTAAAAAAACAGCGATAGGAGATGCCATCGGTCTCGCTATTAAGCGGCTAAAAAAACAACCCGACAATCAAAAGGTGTTGATCCTGCTTACCGATGGCGCTAATACCGCTGGAACCATCAGCCCAGAAAAAGGAGCCGAATTGGCACAACAGGCGGGGCTTAAAATTTACACCATCGGTATTGGTTCCGATTCGATGGAGGTGGGCTCGTTTATCTTTAAACGAACCGTTAATCCATCTGCCGACCTCGACGAAACGATGCTCAAATATTTAGCCGATACCACTGGCGGCCAATACTTCCGCGCCCACGACACGCAGGAACTGACACAGATATACCGCCAACTCGACAGCATGGAACCCGTTGAGAAAGAGAAGAAAATCTACCGCCCTATCAGCGCCCTCTATTTTTGGCCCCTCGGTGCAGCATTGATTCTGTGCGGGATATTGTTTGGTAGTCGAATCGTAAGGAGGCGGCCATGAAAGAGGTATTGTTGACAATTTGGGCCAACTTCCATTTCTTGCGCCCCCATTGGCTATGGCTGTTACCGCTGTTGCTACTCACCCTACTGTGGTGGAAACGACGCATGTCGGTGGCATCAAACTGGCAAACCCTATGCGATGCCCAGCTATTGCCGCATATCCTCATCGGTAATCAAAAGGATAAATCAACGGGGCCAGATCATTCACAATCATGGCACCGTGGTTTAATCCTTACGGCGGGCATTCTTGCTATTGTCGCCCTCGCTGGGCCCACGTGGAAACGCCAGCCGCAACCGTTATTTAAACAACAATCGGCGCTGGTTATTTTGCTAGATCTATCTCAATCGATGTTAGCAACCGATCTCAAACCAAGTCGTTTAGTGCAAGCGCGATTAAAACTAACCGACTTACTACGCCAGCGACGTGAAGGACAGACAGCGTTAATTGTTTTTGCGGCAGAACCCTTTACCGTTGTCCCCCTTACCGATGACACCAAAACCATCATCGCTCTATTAGGTAGCCTCGATCCAACCATGATGCCAGCTCAAGGAAGTGATCTGAACCAAGCAATTGCCCTCGGCGAACAGCTCCTTAAACAGGGCAGTCAACCACAGGGCACACTGCTGCTTATCACCGATGAAGACACACCACAACGCGCGTTAAAAGCTGCCAGTGCCCTACAGGATAATGGCTACAAATTGTCGGTACTCGGTGTTGGTACCGCTGATGGCGCACCGATACCGCAACCACAGGGGGGCTTCATAAAAGATCGCAGCGGCCAGATGGTTCTACCGCGCCTCGAAGGGAACCGCCTACTCGAACTCGCTCAAGCGGGCGGCGGTCATTACCACCAGCTCGCGATTGATGATAGCGACCTCAATGCCGTGCTGAAAGATTTAGACCATCCCGATCCGCTACAGGATGAGGCCAATCAGCGCCTTGGCGAACAGTGGCGCGAGGAGGGGCCGTGGTTATTATGGCCATTGGCATTCCTTGCCGCATTGGCTTTTCGTCGCGGTTGGTTATTGATGCTGTGCTTGGTGCTCTTACACCCGCAGCCTGCTCAAGCGCTTGAATGGGATGAGCTGTGGCTCAACGATAACCAACGTGGCACTCAAGCGTTTGAACAAGGAAATTATGAACAGGCTGCGGAGCTATTTCAAGACCCTGCGTGGAAAGCTGCTGCTGAATATAAACAAGCGCAATTTGCTCAAGCGAGTCGATCTTTAAGCGATCCTCAAAACGCAGTAGATTGGTACAACCGTGGCAATGCTTTGGCAAAATCTGGAAAACTACAAGAGGCAATCGATGCTTACGACGAAGCATTAAAACTGGCGCCCGACGATGTTGACACCCTTGCCAATAAAGAAACTGTCGAAAAAGCACTGCAAGATCAGCAAGATCAGCAAGATCAGCAAGATCAGCAAGATCAGCAAGATCAGCAAGATCAACAGGATCAACAGGATCAACAGGATCAACAGGATCAACAGGATCAACAGGATCAACAGGATCAACAGGATCAACAGGATCAACAGGATCAACAGGATCAACAGGATCAACAGGATCAACAGGATCAACAGGATCAACAGGATCAACAGGATCAACAGGATCAACAGGATCAACAGGATCAACAGGATCAACAGGATCAACAGGATCAGCAGGATCAGCAGGATCAGCAGGATCAGCAGGATCAGCAGGATCAGCAGGATCAGCAGGATCAACAGGATCAACAGGATCAACAGGATCAACAGGATCAACAGGATCAACAGGAGCAGCAGGAGCAGCAGGAGCAGCAGGAGCAGCAGGAGCAGCAGGCTGACACAGCGGCCACCGATGAAGAGGTCGAGGACTGGGAGCAACAGCAATGGTTGCAACGCATCCCCGATGATCCGGGTGAACTGTTACGACGCAAATTTCAATATCAATACAATCAACGGCAACATCGAAGCACAGGGGATAAAACATGGTAAAGCGTATCTTGCTTCTCTCAATAGTCTGTCTTGTTTTTATCTTCGCAACGACACTCCACGCCGCCGAACTGCGTTCGCGCACGGATCGTAGCCAAGTCGGTATCAACGAGAGCGTGACTCTGGAACTCACCGCTATCGGTAGCCTTGATGGTGACCCTGATTTTTCGGTGCTGAAGGACGATTTTGAGATTGTTGGTCAATCGCAAAGCTCTCAAGTTCAAATTATCAATGGCGATTACAGTAAATCGAAAGTGTGGACCCTGACCCTATTACCGCAGCGCAGTGGCACGCTCATTATCCCCGCGCTGTGTAGTGGATCGGATTGCTCGAAGCCAACGGCATTGATCGTTCGCGAACAAAAAACCAGCGATAGTGCCTCCGCCAAAGTGATACTTGAGGCAGAGGTTTCAAGCGTTGAAGTGATGGCAGGGCAACAACTGATATACACCATCCGATTGCTGTTTCGCCAACCACTTCTGCAAGCAGGCCTCGGTGATCTCAGTCCAGAAGGAGTTGAAACAACAGTCCACCTTTTAGGCGAAGATGTACGTTATGAAACCGAGCGCGGAACATACCGATATCAGGTAATCGAGCGCAACTATGCGCTGTTTCCACAACATGCGGGACAACTCACCTTGCCACCATTACGCTTTAATGGCCAAGTACAGGATGACACCAATTCACGCTTCAACTCGCGCTTTGACAGCTTCCGCCAAGGGGGGCAAATGCTCCGCCTGCGCTCAAAATCGATCGATATTACCGTTACGGAACCACCCACAGCTCCTCCGCAGCAACCGTGGCTTCCGGCACAAAAGTTTCTTATAGGCGACGACTGGCAACACACACCACCCACCCTCACCGTTGGTGAACCAGCAACGCGAACCATTATCACCACAGCAACCGGCCTTGCGGCGGCGCAGCTTCCAGAGTTAACCATTGTTTCACCTGAAAGTTTTAAGGTATATCCCGATCAAACAATGCGTCAGGATCAACTCGAACCTACAGGTATTCGTGGCATGATGGAGCAAAAAGTTGCCCTTGTTCCAACCAAAGCGGGAACCTTTACCTTGCCTGCACTGCAATTAAAATGGTGGGATATTGGCAGCAAAAAATGGCGCACTCAACAGACAAAAGAGGTGACGGTTCAGGTGCTTCCTGCTCAACGTGATGCCAGTCCAGCCATAAATGTCAGCGTGCCAGATCAACCTACGCCACCTAAAGCGCCAACGGTTGCTCCAACACCAGTACAGTCGCCCGTTGCACCAATACCGGTATCAGCTCTCGGCACGCCCGCTGTAAATGACAGCCCATCAACCCCCTTATGGATGTGGATCAGCGCGCTGTGCGTTGTCGGTTGGGGGATTACCCTGGTGTTGCTGTTGCGTTCTCGCAAACAGAAGCAACAGACAATAACCACACCAGAGCATAAAACAAGCAGCACTGCTCTGCCACAGAGTAAGGCACGAGATGAGGTGATCCGCTGCGCGCGTGGTAACGAAGCGGCTTCAACGCGTGCCGCATTACTGATTTGGATTCACGCTATTGCCCCACAATCTGACATCGAAATCTTTACTCAACGTGTGGAAGATCCATTACAGCAGCAGATTTCAGCGTTGAATCGCGCCATATATTCTGCCAAGGGAGTGGAGACTTGGTGCGGTGAAGAACTGGCTCAAGCAGTTGAAAATTGGTCTGAGGACAATAACAATAAACCCCAACCAACATTACCCGATTTCTACCCAAAGGGCTAACAACACAGTGCCAACAGAAATAAAGAAAGGCCTGCAAACAATGCAGGCCTTTCTTTATTTCATCAATAGATCAACCAGAAAAATGGTTGCCAAATTAGTTGCCGGATTACTTGATAAAACTTGCCGCAAGCCGCTTCAGCTCATCTAACAACGCAGGTAATCCACCCTGCTGACTAATTTCACACTGCTCAGCTAACACGGTATCCAGAATCTCATCGGTCGTTAATGGATTCGCTAATACCACGCGAAATACGGTGATGGTATCGCCATGATAACAAGCTGGCTCTAGGCGGGTACGCGAAACAAATGTTTTACCTGCGGCACGTTGCCGTTTTTGAATTACCTTGATAACAGTATCTAAAATTGCATTAATTTTACGGCTAGTTTCAGGCTTGGCTTGAGCTAAAATCCGTTGTAACCAGGAGGGGTTGTAACGGTAGGTAAGGATATTCAGTTCAGGAGCGGTAACCAACTCAAAATCATCATGTGCTTCAATACGGTTAGCGAAACGTTGTGCACGCTCTATCCCTTGATCTATCAATAATTCATAGCCGCGACGGCCAATAATAGAGAGTCCCGCATGAACTAACATCGCCTTACCGGGTCGTGACCCTTCGAGGGTATGGCTACCAAGGTCCTTGGAACCGTGGCGTAAAATATAGGCGGCATGATGTTCAATCGCTGACAAGGCGGCTGGATCTTTGAACAGCACCATTCCTGCACCCATGGGGACATACAATTGCTTATGGGCATCAATGGTGACGGAATCGGCACGCTCTATACCGCGTAACCGCCAACGATGGGTATTAGAAAATAGCGTTGGTCCCCCCCAAGCTGCATCGACATGAAAATGGCAGCCAAGTTCTTCAGCCAAATCAGCCATCTCTTCCAAAGGATCAACACTGCCTGTTTCAGTGGTACCAGCAATGCCAACGAGACTCAAAATCCTTTTACCCTCGCTCTGAACACGCTGACATTCACCGCGCAACAAGCGCATATCAACACGATTATTATCGTCAGTGTCGACCGCAATAAGATTCTCACGGCCTATCCCCAACAGATCAATCGCCTTACCAAGAGAGTAATGAGCACGGCGGGAAACAAGAATCACTAAGCCATTACAGTTCAGGTGCTGTAGTGCCTTAAACATCCCCTCCTGCGCTATCCCTTTAAAATCACCCTCTGGTCCACACAAGCGATTACGAGCAGCCCACAGAGCGGTAATATTGGCTACGGTTCCACCCGAGCAAAACGCACCCAAGGCACTTTGGCTATCGTGAATCCAGCGCTCGTAAAATTCATCATCTTGATTATAGATCAGTCGATTGAGCATCGCCAACACTTGACGCTCCATCGGAGTAAACGCTTTAGAGGTCTCCACCTTAACCAAGTTTTGATTCAAAGCGATCATTATACGCGACAGCGGCAACATAAAATAGGGCATCGCCGATGTCATGTGACCGACAAAGCCTGGCGATGCAGTATGAACCGATTGAGCGACCAATTTCTTTTTTACAAATTCAGTATATTCAGAAACAAAGGTGGGATTTTCTGGAATCTTTGAAAAAGCGAAATCAACTTCAATCTCTTTAAGCTGACGCTCTAACGCAACAATATGTTCCTGCAAAAAGCCAGCAACATTTTCGGAGATCGCCTGATCAATACTACCCAATGTTGACTCACGTCCTTCATTGACAGTAAAAATCCGATATATATTTTCAAGATTTGCTTGAGCGTTTTCTTTCATTGTTTTCATAACTCATTGCAACAGCACTTTTCAGTGACTTTCAACATACGGACAAAACAACCAATGTTTCTATATACAGTGCGCTCCGACCTTCTGTCAAATTCAAAACCCTCAACCATCGACATTAGCGAACGTAGCGACCAACATATGAGAAACAATCACATTAAGCACAATTACAGCCACCATTATGCTTAACGTTAGCGCACCTCAGCTCTTGCGCCGCGCCAACCAGATAGTATGTTTTTGTCCCTTGTTATTATGCGCTCCAACATGAACGGTTTCGACTGCAAAGCCTACCTTTTTTAAGCGCTCACTAAAGCGGCGATCATCGGCAGCTGACCACACCGCCAAAACACCACAAGGGCGCAATGCTGCAAAGGAAGCCATCAATCCTTTATGGGTATACAGCCAATTGTTATCTTTACGGGTTAAACCATCGGGGCCGTTATCGACATCTAAAATAATCGCATCATAAGTCCGCGAATCCTTGCGGATCAATATACCGACATCGCCTGCAAAAACGGTCACCCGTTGATCACCTAATGGTTTACCTGCCGCCTCGCCAAGCTCACCTTGATTCCACTGGATCACTTTTGGCACTAACTCAGCAACGGTAACCTGAGCCTCTGCGCCCAGATGAGAGAGAGCGCTGGCAAGGGTAAAGCCCATTCCTAAGCCGCCAATCAATACGTTTACACTGGAACTGCTAGCAAGGCCATTACATGCACGCTCAGCCAAAACATCTTCTGAACCGTGCATGCGAGTTGTCATTAAAACACCACCGCCAACAATACTGATCATAAATTCATCAGCACGTCGATGAAGTCGTAGCTCACCGCCACCACTCGGGATCGGTGCACTATCCAAAAGGGTCCAAGGAGTCATAGGATTAATCTCTTATATGTATGAAAGGTAAATAACTAGAGAAATGCGCTCTTATTTCGCGCTGCCTTGGCAATATAGAGTGCTTTGTCTGTTCGTGCAAGAAAGGTGGAAACATCATCAATTGAGGTCAATGCCGAAACGCCGAAAAATAGGGACTCTCGCGTTCAATCAAGGTCAAATATTTCCACGACATCGCGGTCAATTCAGCCCTTCTATCCTGCGCCAAAGCCTCCAACAATTCGGTTTTATTCACAAAGCTTTTAATGCGGGCACGATACTTCCGATTGACTTCGTCCTCCAAGGTCGAGGCAAGCATCTTAATATTTTCAACGCAAAGTGAAATTTCACGATCTAAATAATCATTATTTTTAGAGATAAACAGAACAGAAAAAAGAATGCAAACGGCTGAAATCAAAACGGTAATCGTTAAAACAACTCGCCACTTGGTCTGAAAAAACACCATTATCTCCATAGATTAACATAGGAATTTAAAACACAATGAATGACAGGGTAAATCACAATCACACACCTCAACCCGTCAAATAAAAACCATTTTAAAATATAACAAATACTTATTCGACAAAACAGTAAAACTTAGACCAGTAACCATATCAGTTAGCCGACGAAGAAATTGGTAAATTCATCGGCTGGTATGGGCCGACTGAACAAATAGCCCTGCCCCTGTTGGCAATCATTTTGCCTGAGGAAGCATAGCTGTTCCTTAGTTTCTACCCCTTCGGCAATGACTTTCAGACCCATGCTGCGAGCCAGAACGATAATCGAAATTGTGATCGCCGCATCGTTTTCATCAGTGGTAACATCCCGCACGAAAGACTGATCTATTTTGAGGTGAGTAAGAGGAAAGCGTTTCAGATAGCTAAGCGAAGAATATCCAGTACCAAAGTCATCAATGGCAAGGTGAACGCCCCGTTCTTTGAGCTTGTTAAGCGTCATAATCGCATCGCCGACGTTTTCCATGATAAGGCTTTCGGTGATTTCCAACTCCACCCACTCAGGATCGAGGCCCGTCTCATCAAGCACACGTTCAACCATCTCAAAAAAACCAGGTTCTCTAAACTGTCGTGCCGAGATATTTACGGCTACCCTAATCGGTGGCCACCCGGCCTGTTGCCAGGCTTTGTTCTGCGCACAGGCGCTGCGCAGCACCCATTCACCAATAATGACGATCAGACCTGTCTTCTCTGCCAGAGGGATGAAGTCACCGGGAGAAATCATGCCCATTTCAGGATGCTGCCATCGAAGCAGAGCCTCACTACCGATCAAATCACCGGAGGCCAAATCTAGCTGCGGCTGGTAATAGAGCACCAGCTGATCCTGCTCAATAGCTTTGCGTAGGCAGCTTTCAAGCAGCAGTAGTTCATGAGTACGGGCATTCATGTCGGGAGTATAAAACTGATAATTATTCCCGCCTTGCTCCTTAGTGCGGTACATGGCCACTTCAGCGCAGGTCAGCAGTCTCTTTGCATCTTTAGTGTCAGTGGGAACAAGGCTTATACCGATACTTGCGGTGATGAAAAACTCGTGATTGGTAACTTTTATAGCTGGCGACAGGTTATTAAGAATATTTAGGGCAATTACACCAATATCCGCGACATCTTCTATCTCTTCGAGAATGATGTGGAACTCATCTCCCCCCAATCGAGCTAAAGTATCCGTATCACGTATCGAATGCTTCAAGCGCTTGGCAACCTCGCGCAACACTTGATCACCAATTTCATGGCCCAAAGAGTCATTGATGTTTTTGAAGCGGTCCAAGTCGAGGAGAAGAAGTGCGGTCTGACTCCCTGAACGAAAAGCCTTGCTCATGGCATGCTTTAGTCGATCCAGCAGCAATCCACGGTTAGGTAACTTCGTCAAGGGGTCATGGGTGGAAAGATAGCTGAGGCGCTTCTCCTTGTCGTTGAGTTGTTTCTTGGACCTTAGAATATCCGTAACATCTCGAGAGGTTTCGATAATGCCCAAGATTGTCCCGTCATCATTCAGCAGTGGCGAAACTTTTATTTCAAAAATTCGTTTTTCGCTGACACCGCGGCCTTCACGGTACATCATCTTGACCTGCTTGCCAGTCTGGCGAATTTCCACCAATGGACAAGGATGATCTTCAGGGCAGCATGGTGAGTCGGTTTGATAACAAACCTGATGACAACTCAGAGTTTCCGCTGCCGGTGAGCCCTTTGGCAGGCTGTCCTGGGTTGCCTTATTGGCCAGAATCACTCGGTAATCCAGCCCGATCACCATGATCGGATCCACAACACCGTCGATCACAGCCTGTAGAAATGAGCGCTCCTTTGCCACCGCCTGTTCAGCCTGTTTTTGCTCAGTAATGTCCTGCACCAGAGCCACGGCATATACAGGCATTCCGTGGTCATCAAAGACCCACTTGCCAGTGAAATGCCCCATGATGGTTGATCCGTCCTTGCAGAGGTAGCATTTTTCGAAATCACAGGCTTCGTCCTGTTTGGGTTGTGCACCGTTTAAACGACACCGAGTCAGTTCCTGTTCTTCCGCAATGGTGATATCCACAACAGACATGATCAGTAATTCCGCTTCGGAATATCCTAACAATCGGCATAAGGCTGGGTTTGCCTGAAGAATGGCTCCATCAGGACTGTAGGTATACATCCCAGCACCGCTATGATCGAAAAAAGAGCGGAAACGCTCCTGACTTTCTCGAAGTGCTTTTGCGGTATTTTGGGCGTTACGGAAAAGGGGAGCAATGCTGGCAATACCTGACAGCATAAGGATTGAGATGATAAGAGCCACCCACTCCGGATCGAGGGGAAGGACAGGTGGCAAGTCTTCGGATAATAAATTTATCAGTGTGATGCAGCGACGGATAGCCATAAAAACAATCGCTGTAGCGATCAGAATCCAAGCCGTACGCCTACCAGTCGTCGGCACCAGCCTTATAGCCAAGAAAGCCGCGGCAAACTGCAGGATGATTGACATTGCCAGCACGAGTGTTGTGTCCATAAGGGGGGGGACTCTCTCTACGCTTTGCATATTTAATATTGGCGACATTCGACCCACCAGACAACTTAATGATGATGACGATCAAAATTAGAGCAAGTCAGGACCTTAAACTATAATCGTCTATTTTTCAACCCTGTCACCCCTTCTTAATTCACAAGGAGCCACGGCACTGAGCTTACCCGCAAAGAGACATACCCGCTTTACGCTTTGCAATCAGTTGGAAATATTCAGGTTGAGATCGAAAGGGTCGTTGGCACGTTCACTGTACTTCGAAAACTGACACGAAACCATGTACTTTTAAAGCCAGACAAAATCAACAATGAAGAAACGATTCGCACTATGAACGGTCGTTGCGGGGTTAGACTTAAGGGAAAGGCAATGCAGGTAAGTCCCAAGCTATGACAGCTGAGGTCCAAAAAAAAAAGGTTTCAGCTAAGAAGCTGAAACCTTTGATTTTTTATGGTGCGCCAGGAGCGAGT
The DNA here is from genome assembly GCF_055389415.1 of Desulfuromonas svalbardensis. Taxonomy (NCBI): domain Bacteria; kingdom Pseudomonadati; phylum Thermodesulfobacteriota; class Desulfuromonadia; order Desulfuromonadales; family Desulfuromonadaceae; genus Desulfuromonas; species Desulfuromonas svalbardensis. Next base: position 434,159 of record NZ_AP042416.1, read on the forward strand.
CGAACGCCCGGCCTTCTGATTCGTAGTCAGATGCTCTATCCAGCTGAGCTACTGGCGCAATGGATGTTGTTTATCTCGCATTTGAGCGATGTTGTCAACAAACTTTTTACTTTGATGAAAAATAAATCAAATTCATCGGTTTTAAATGGCGGAGAGGGAGGGATTCGAACCCTCGGTACAAGTTTCCCCATACACTCGCTTAGCAGGCGAGCGCCTTCAGCCAGCTCGGCCACCTCTCCGCAACAAAATGTTACGCTATGCTCAATCAAGGACTAAGCATAGCGTTGTGTAAATGGCGGAGGAGGTAGGATTTGAACCCACGGTACTTGCGTACAACGGTTTTCAAGACCGCCGCCTTAAGCCACTCGGCCACTCCTCCGCAACTTTAAATCTATTTCTTGGTGATTCGCTCTAAACCGCCCATATAAGACTGAAGCACCTTGGGAATAATTACACTCCCATCTTCTTGCTGGTAATTCTCTAGCACCGCTAACACGGTACGTCCAACGGCTAAACCTGATCCGTTGAGCGTGTGTACAAATTCTGGCTTGGCTCCCTCTTCAGGACGATAGCGAATTGCTGCTCGTCGTGCCTGAAAATCACGGAAGTTTGAACAGGATGAAATCTCTCTGTAAACTTCTTGGCCTGGCAACCATACTTCAATATCAAAAGTCCGTGCTGCCGAGAAACCTATATCACCACTACACAAATCAACAACACGATATGGTAGTTCAAGTAACTGTAAAACTTTTTCTGCATTGGCGAGCAACTTATCAAGTTCTTGATCCGATGTTGCCGGCTCTACAAACTTAACCAACTCAACTTTGTTGAATTGATGCTGACGAATCAGCCCTCGTGTATCTCGTCCATGCGACCCAGCTTCCTTCCGGAAACAAGGTGTGTGGGCGGTATAACATAATGGCAACTGTTCTGCACCTAAAATCTCATCGCGATGAATATTAGTTACTGGAACTTCAGCAGTTGGGATCAAAAAATAATCCGGCCCCTCAACATGAAACAGGTCATCTTCAAACTTAGGTAACTGCCCCGTTGCCGTCATGGAAGCTCTGTTTACCATAAACGGGGGAAGCATTTCAACATATTTATGTTCATCGGTATGAAGATCGAGCATGAAGTTGATTAACGCCCTCTCCAGACGGGCCCCCGCTCCTTTATACAGAGTAAATCGGGCACCAGTTATCTTACCGCCACGCTCAAAATCGAGAATGTCTAACGCTTCACCGATATCCCAATGGGCTTTGGCCTCAAAAGAATATTCAGGGAGATCACCCCAGGCTCGCAACTCAACATTATCATCCTCGGTTAAGCCAACAGGACACGATTCATGCGGCAGATTGGGGATGGTCATTAAGATTTTTTGTAGCGCCTCGGTCGCTTCACGTAACTGCTCATCGAGTCCCTTAATTTGAGAAGAGACATCTTTCATCCTTACAATTTCGTCTTTAACCTGACTTTTATCCTTCGTTTTACCAATCAGAGCAGAGACGCGATTTTTTTCTGCCTTAAGTGTCTCGGCCTGACCAAGAAGTTCGCGCCGCTGACTATCCAACTGACGAAAAGCATCAAGATTGACTGCTTCACCGCGCGTTGCAAGGCGTTGCTCTGCTTGCTCGAAATTATCGCGTAAAAATTTCACATCTAACATATTCGTGCTCCCTTATTTACAGCCGCCACAAAACAAACCTTGGCAGAGTCCTTCTCCTTGGATAAAACCGACACTTTTCGTAACACTTCTATGGCGTATCGTCAACTTGATTTGCATCGTCTGGCACCGCCGATGGCTGTTTTTCCTCTTTATTGAAGCCAAGCTCTTTTCCTGTGACCCACCAATCGCTTTGTGTATCAAACCACCACAAACTTGAATCTGTTTCCCAGATGGTGACGGCTAACTCTTTGGCCAAATCGGTTTGCAATCGGCGCACGGCAAACGAATACCATTCATCGGCGTAGCGATTACCCTGATCTTTGCGCTCTTTGAGCGCAAGAATCATCTCAAGTTGATCAGCGTCGTGGGCTAATCGTGCCTCAGGGCTATCGTGAGCACCAAACTCGGTCAATGTCTCCTGATATTCTTTGCCAAAAGGGAGCGTGGCCGCAAGGTCATCAATGGCCTTCTCTTCGTTGGCTTGCACATACTTCTTATTGACATAATTCAAGTCACCTATGCGCGCTTCGGGAAGATCATGAAATAAACACATCATCACCACGCGGCTACAATCGACCCCTTCTGACATCTTCGCCAGCGCATAACCGATCATTGCCGTCCGATATGAATGTTCAGCGACAGATTCAGCTCCCGAGCCTAAAAACTGAAAACCACTGCGGGGTGTTTTTTTCAACATGCCCACTTCATAGAAAAAATTGGCTATATTTTTCACAACTAGCTCCTAAGTTCAGGTTCAATCAACCCGCCATACGGATTAAAACAACACCAGCAAAAATCATCGCGGCAGCAAGACTACGCACCCGGCCACAGGACTCTTTCAAAAACAATACCCCGATTAAAACACCAAACAGAACATTTACTTGTCTAACGGCAACGGCATAACCAACTGGAGCCAAACTCAAACCATACCTAAAAGTGATAAACGAGCCTAACATAACAGGACCTGACCATAAAATTAAGCGACGGTTATGCTGCCATTCTCGTAAAATTCGGCCTCGATAACGACTCCGACACAGATTAACCGTCATGACCACAACCATCATCATCACCAACAGATAGGTGAAATAGAATGGCGGATAGCAACTGACCCCTTTTTTATCAAGAATAGAACCAATAGAATAGATAAATCCCGCTGCGAGGGCTGCTTTCACTGAAGGATTACCCATGTTTCGCATCGGTCGTGACAATGCCGACCATGACAGTTGCGGCAACTGCACGGTGTATGCCCCGGCAACAATGCACAAAATGCCTATGACACCATAAAATGTCATCTGTTCACGCAAAATCAGCACACCCCAAATTGGTACATAAATCATCGATGTTTGCGCGAGGGGATAACTCAGCGACAAATCACCCTCTCGATACGCTCGTCCATTAAATAGATGATAGAGGACAAAGCAGACTGCGCCAAAAAAAGCCAACAACAGAACTGTTATGCTAGGCCGAGGAAAAGGGCCATCCAAAAACGGCAGCAACAAATTCATCAGCAAGCTGGAGGCGATAAACATCCACCAGATAAAAATGGTCTTATCCCGGCTTTGCTTAACCTGCACATTCCATAAGACATGCATCAATGCAGAGAACACGATAAAACTTAGCGCCAAATTACTCATTATCCCCCCAACAACAGCGATCTTAGGTTGAAAAAACGCTATCAAATAGTCACACAACAAGGACTAGAACTGATATAGTGATAAGTCAACCAACCTTCCTAACACACTAAAAGGAGTTGCTGTATGAACAAATTAAACGGCTCCCTTAGCACCACTTCATTGCCAGAGATATTGCGTCTTTGTTCCGTTCAACAAAAAACTGGGACATTGGTATTAACGCGCTCAGGTATCAATAAAAAACTCTACTTTAACAAAGGCAAGTTAATTTATATTACCTCAAATAAAATGGGGGAACGGGTTGGGGAATACCTTATTCAACGCGGTGAATTAACTCGCACATGGGCCGGATTTCTCCTTAAAGATAGCCAACGTACAGGAATTGCTTTCACAAGCAGCTTGTTAAAGAAAAATATTTTCGAAAAAGACAAACTTGAGTCGGCACTATCTGACCTTGCCAATTCAGCGTTAGCCGATGTCATGACCTGGACAACTGGCAGTTATGAATTTAGTAACAAAGTACCGCAACAGGCTCTTGATGGCCCGATCCGTATCAGTGAGGCGAAAGCACTTCAACAAATTATTCAACAAGGTGGCGAAACAAAGGCATCGAACGACACCGATGAACTGCTGCGTACCTTTGCTCGTGAAATTGTCACCGACAGCTTTTCTTTACCCCTACTGCCAACCATTGCCATTAAGCTGCAGGAACATTGGTCACACAGCAAAATCGAAACAGAACTCATTTTAAAACTGGTGCGTGAAGATCAAGTTTTAAGCGCCTACTTGCTACGCGTTATCAATTCAGCACTTGGCAAAGACCAACAACGTTGTGCCACAATCGAGCAAGCCATAGCAGCCTATTCCGCAGATCATTTAATCGGTATTGTTCATGCTCAAATGGCCTGCGCTCAGCCACCAAAACAATCCGATACGGTTTCTGAGCTACTCCAACATGCATTGCGCTGTGCATGTTTATCAGAACAGCTCGCGGCCCAACTCAATGAAGATCAAGAGATGGCATTTACTTGCGGACTCTTCCACAACATTGGCAAAATCTTACTACTGCAATTACTAACAAAAAACAATATTGCCGATGAAAAGCTGCCACCATTGGTAGCAAAATACCACCAAAATTGCGGAGCCCTTCTCTCTCGAAGGTGGAACCTTGACCCCAAGGTTCACAACTGCATCAAAAGCTACCATGACCCACAAAGTGCAAAAGAGAATCAGGAACTTGTTGAAATTATCTACCTCAGCCACAAGCTTCTGGTTCAATCTGGCGATATAGATGACGCCATCGCGCAATGCAAACACCTTAAAACACAAAACATTAGGGTGGCAGATTTAACAGACAGCTTGGCATTAATTGATGAGGTCGTTGCATCGATCTACTCATAACGCATTGTTCGAAGTAGCACCATCGCAACAGCTGGAAGCCCTCGTTATACGAGGGCTTTTAACATTTCACCACCAAGAACATTCTGTTGCCACCTTTTCAAGCCGCACACTTGTGAGAGCTCCTCCGACGAACTTGGGAAAACACGGGCAATCTCTTCGAGCAAAGTATTATTGATCAGCACCCCTGAATCAAGTTCTAGCTCTGAGGCTTTTTGCTTACGCCATTGCTTTAAACAGGCAAAACGCTTATCGACCGCTGCATCGCGAATCCGACGTTCAGGCCGCGGGAACAGAGGTAAATCTGCTTCGGCAACCAACATCGCTTGCTCAACTTCATGAAGAACTCGTCGGCCATAACGTTCAACTAAGCGTGGTGAAAACTCATCGACTTTCTTAAAATCATCGAGAGTTTCTGGGCAATGACGTGCTGTTGACAGTAACGCTTTGCTGCCAAGAACCTTGTACGCTGGGCAATCGCGGCGCTCGGCCTCCGTCTCCCGCCAACGAATCACATTCTCCAAAACTTGTAGCGAACGCGGCTGGAGTGTTCCGGCACCCTTCATTCGAAGAAAAGAAGGTCCTTCGTGGACCCTGAAACGCGCCTGCTCCATCAACAAAAACTCTTCTTCAGCCCACGTCAAACGCCCTTTTTCAATCAACTGTGCCTCTAAAATTTTCACCAATTCGTGTAGATAGCGAGTATCTCCAGCCGCATAATCGCACATCTCAGGAGGCAATGGACGTTTCGACCAATCTGCTCGCTGATATTTCTTATCAAGGGTAACATCAAAATACTTGCCCAGAACATCTGCCAAACCAACGCGCTCTTCACCCAACAATTGACACGCTATCATGGTATCAAATAGGCCCCGTATCTCAATTTCAAAATCACGAGAAAGGCACCGAATATCGTAATCAGCAGCATGAAAAATTTTACGGATAGCGGGGTCAGCCAACACTGGCCGCAAAACCGCTAACTCAGGGGCCGCTAAAGGATCTAACAGAACCGTTACTTCCTCACCGTTAAGATAGTAAGTAAACTGGAGTAAACAGACCTTCTCTTGAAAGGAGTGCATTGAATCGGCTTCGAGATCAACAGCAAACACATCAAGCGTTGCAAGATCTTGTGCCAATTTTTCAACCTCGGCAAGAGTGGTCAAAATGGGAAAATCGGACATAACTTACTCCTTAAAAAAATCACCTTGAATTCAATCAGTAAGTAGATTTTGAATTATTTTTTTGTGGCTACCATGAAAGGGTAACTGTGTTAATTTCTCAAAACTCACCCACTCAAAAGTGGGATACGATGCCATGCTTTGCAGCGTAGCAATATGACTATAGACATGGAGCTCAGCCTTAAAGTGGCTATATATATGACGGAGACTACCGAGGCCAATAATTTCCTCAGCAGCGGACAACGCGACAGCCTCAGCGTAAAGCTGTTCCTTTGTGAGAGGGTCAGTAAACTGCCGAGTCGGGAACTCCCACAATCCAGCCAACATGCCCTTTAACGGCCGCTGTCGAACCGCATAGCCCAATTGTGAACGTGCGACGACAACCACCTCTTGCCGAATTGGAACAATTTTCTTGCTGCGCTTCTGTGGTAATTGATGCTGCAACCCGTGCTCTCGTGCCGCGCAACAGAACGAAACAGGACACTGATCACAGTCAGGCTGACGTGGGGTGCACACCGTTGCACCTAAGTCCATAATGGCTTGAGCATAATCATGGGCATCATCTGCGGGGGTCAATTGATCGGCCCACTGCCACAACACCTTCTCAGATTCACGACTACGCGGGTCAGCCTGCAACGCGTACAAACGACACAGCACCCGCCGCACATTGCCATCGAGAATCACCCCTTTACGCTTAAACGCGATAGCCAGAATAGCCCCAGCTGTGGAACGACCGATACCGGGTAGTGCCATGAGATCAACAAGGCTACCAGGAAACTCACCACCGTGCTGTTCACAAACCTGTACCGCACTCGCATGGAGATTACGTGCACGCGAGTAATAGCCCAAACCTGCCCACAGTGCAATCACCTCTTCTACTGGCGCACTGGCCAAGGCTTCAATATCAGAAAAATTTTCAAGAAACGTTTGATAATAGGGGAGAACTGTTTTCACCCCCGTTTGCTGAAGCATCACCTCGGAGAGCCATACACGATACGGATCACATTGAAGTCGCCACGGCAAGCTTCGCCCATGTTGACGATACCAATCTAGCAACGCACGGCTGAAAATCTCAGTGTTAATCATCACAACAAACGGACATTAGCACTCTGCACCTAATACATTGAGAGTTGTTTCCATCTCCTCACGGTTACCAATCGAAATCCTCAAACCGTGCTTCAACAACGGATCACTGAAATGACGCACGAGAATCTTATGTTGCTTGAGCAGGTCAAAGACACGCTGACCATCACCATCAGCAGGACTGGCAAAGACAAAATTGGTCTGCGAGGGGAGAACCAAGAAACCAAGCTCGCGTAATTGCTGACTGAACCATTCGCGTGTTGCACAAATTTGCTCAATCCGTTTTTGCAGATAATCCTGATCGTTTAATGCCGCTTCTGCGGCGACCAAGGCCAAACGATCAAGATGATAATGATCACGAATTTTATCGAGGGCGGCAACCACTTCGGGGTGAGCAACTGCAAGACCAAGGCGCATGCCAGCGAGGGCATAACTTTTGGAAAACGTCCGCGTGACGATCACATTTTTGTACTTCTTAACCAACGGCAGAGCCGTTTCGCTAGCAAAATCAGCATAGGCTTCATCAACGACCAACATGCCATCACAACGCTGGGCAATGTCTTCAATATCAGCGAGGCTAAAACTCACCCCGAGGGGCGCATTGGGGCTGGTCAAAAAGAACAACTTCCCCTGATAACGCTCAGGAAAATCGGCAAGTTTGAACTGATCGTTTAAACTAAAGGTGCGGATCGTCGCCCCCTGAATATCAATCAACGTGCCATAATACGAGTATGAAGGTTGAACAAAAGCGACCTCATCACCATCATCGGCAAAGGCGCGAATCAGGTTATTCAGCAATTCATCGGAACCATTGGCCATAATTAACCAGTCAGCATCAAAACCATAGAGATCTGCTGCTGCTTGACGGGCCGCACGGCTGGCTGCATCGGGATACTGGCGCAACGACGCACCATCAACACCGAGCTCACGACGAATGGCTTCAAACACCTTAGGCGAGGGCGGATAGGGATTTTCATTGGTATTGAGCTTAATCCACTGATCGGCATCTTCAGGTTGAAACCCTGGGACATAACCCGCCATTTCGACAATATTTTTTCTTAACGGAATCATCTGTTATCCCCTAGCAAGCGCTACGCTAATAAACCTCTAAAACATCATAACCAGTTGTCCGCCGCACAGGAATAAAACCACCGCTGCGAGCGAGTTCAATCAATTCCTGCTGAGTCATACGAAATGAGACGCCCGCCGCAGCGACAACGTTCTCTTCAAGCATCGTTCCACCGAGATCATTGGCACCAAAACGTAACGCTACTTGAGCAATCTTAGCCCCCTGAGTAACCCAACTTGCCTGAATATTGTCGATATTATCGAGCACTAAACGCGACAAGGCTAGCACGCGCAGGTAATCACAGCCCGTTGCCGTTTCACCACCTAAATCAGTATTATTAGGCTGGAACGACCAGCTGATAAAGGCACTAAAACCACCGCTGCGCTGTTGAATTTCGCGCACCCGAAACAGGTGTTCAACAATCTGCTCATCGGTTTCACACGAACCAAACATCATGGTTGCGGTAGTTTGCATCCCCAACGCATGGGCCTGTTCCATCACATCGGCCCATTGTCGCCAACCAATTTTATTTGGCGAGATGGCCGTGCGCACCTCATCAACCAGTACCTCAGCTCCACCACCGGGGATCGACTTGAGCCCAGCGGCTTGCAAGCGCTGCAAGCACTGCTTAACCGTCAGATCAGAAAGTTGGGCGACCTGAACGATCTCGGCGGGCGACAGCGAGTGAATTTGAACGGTAGGAAAACGTTGGCCCAACTGGCGAAACAGCTCTTCGAACCATTCAATCGTCAACGTGGGATGAACGCCCCCCTGCATCAACAGCTGCGTGCCACCGTAATCAACAAGCTCTTGCACCTTGGCAAAGATCTCATCGTAATCAAGCAGATAGGCTGAGTCATCGTCTTCGTCACAATAAAAGGCACAAAAACGACATTTACAACAACAGACGTTGCTGTAGTTAACGTTACGATCAACGACAAAACTGACATGGCCCTCGGGGTGACGCAATTTTCGCTGCTCATCGGCTAATTGACCCACCTGAAGAAAATCAGCTTCGGTCAACAGAAACAGTGCCTCATCACGACATAACGACTGCCCTGCTTCCACCTTAGTCTGAATTTGAGTAAAGCGATCCAGATTAGTCATTTTGTCCATCGCATGTCTCACTAGCGTACACTTTCACCTGTTCGTAGTGGGTGTTTCGCTCAACAGGAATTTTACCTGCGTTACGTATTTGGCGTAAAATTTCTGATTTATCCAACTCTTGCGGTGAATCGGCTCCAGCATCGTGACCAATCTTCTCTTCAACCACTGTGCCATCGAGATCATTGACACCGAATGCGAGGGCTACTTGAGCAATTTTAAGACCCAACATCACCCAATAGGCTTTGATATGCTGGAAGTTATCCAAATAGATACGACCAATGGCCAACGTCTTTAGGCTATCAATACCATCAGGCCCTTTGGCATTGGGAATACGGGTGTTATCGGGCTGGAATGCCAACGGTATAAATGCTTGAAAACCACCTGTTTTATCCTGCAATGCTCGCAGTTTAGCCATATGATCAACGCGGTCAGCATACTTCTCAACATGACCATACAGCATGGTAGCGTTACTTTTCAGGCCACCGTTGTGGATTTTTTCGGTCACTTCAAGCCAACGCTCGCCGGAAATCTTCTCAGGACAGATCTGATTACGGACCTCAGCATCAAGAATTTCAGCGCCACCTCCTGGCGTTGAATCGAGACCCAAACGCTTGAGTTCAGAGATCACCTCTTCAATGGGCAGTTCGGAAATTTTCGAAAAGTAATCGATCTCAACCGCCGTGAACGCCTTAATTTTCATCTGCGGATTATTGGCTTTAATTGTCGCCATCATGCGTAGATAAAATTCAAACGGCAATTCGGGGTGCAAACCACCGACCATGTGCAGTTCCGTCGCCCCCGCGGCATTAGCCTCAGCGGCTTTATTGAGAATTTCGCTCAAATTATAGGTATAGCCACCCGCTTCACCCGCCTGATGGCAGAAGGCACAGAACTTACATTGATTGACACAAAAATTGGTGTAATTGATATGTCGATTGACATTAAACAACACCTGATCGCCATTCTTTTCACGGTTAACCTGCGCTGCAAGCTGACCGATACCAAACAGATCATCAGACTCAAACAACTGCAATGCGTCGGCATCACTAATACGTTGCCCCCGAGCAATCTTTTCCCTCACCTGTGAAACAATGTCACTCATTCTTGTTCTCCCCACCGCTTAAACAACTGATGAGGCAGATCAAGGCTGTCGAAAATTTTCCCGACAACAAAATTGATCAACTCATCCATGGTTTGCGGTTGACTGTAAAATGCTGGCATAGCCGGCAAAATAATCGCTCCAGTTTGCGACAACGTCAGCAAATTCTGAAGGTGAATGGTATTAAAAGGGGTTTCACGCGGCACAACAATCAGTGGCCGACGCTCTTTCAGCATCACATCGGCTACGCGCTCTATCAGATTACCACTAATTCCCGTGGCAATTCGCGCCACTGTTCCCATCGAACTGGGGACAACAACCATCGCATCGGCAGCGGAGGAACCACTGGCTAACGGTGCGGTAAAGTCTTGTTCCCCATAGCAACTCAAATTTTGCTGCTCATCGTTGAAGAATTCACGCGCTTGCTGTTGAAACTGCGTCAAATCCTCTGACCACGATAATCCTTGCTCCAACGCCATCACTTGGCGACCCGCTGAGGACACTAAAAATGACACACGGTGGCCGCACTGGAGCAATTGTCGAATCAAGGTGATACCATAAATAGCTCCTGACGCGCCGGTCAGTGCTACGGCAATATGAACGGGTGAAGAGTCCTGCTTCATCAGACCACCACATCAATTAAAACAAAGAAAAACAACGTCACACTGATGTAACCATTTAAAGTAAAAAAGGCCGCATCCATCTTAGTCAAATCGCCTGGTTTTACCAACGTATGCTCATACACCAGCATCGCTGATACGGTTGCCACACCTAGAAGGTAGATCCAACCAAGTCCACTGCCTGGAGTTGCCAACAGCAGTAGCACCACCATGCCGACATGGAACATCCGCACCACGAGAAACGAACCCTCTTCACCTAACATCACAGGGATCGAGTGCAATCCCTGCTCACGATCAAAATCTAGGTCTTGTAGGGCATAAAGGATATCAAAACCAGCTACCCACAGCAACACCGCTAAACCGATCAACACAATTGAAACGGTCACATCACCTCGTAGCGCAATCCAAGCGCCTACGGGTGCTGCGCCCAAACACAAACCAAGCACCAGATGGGCGTAAGCGGTAAAGCGTTTAGCAAATGAGTACAGTGCTAAAAAGAACAACGCGATAGGCGACAGATAAAAGCACAGTGGATTTAGCATATAGGCGGACAGTATTAAACCTGCAAAGGAAACACTAACAAACACCCACGCTTCCCACTGCGCAATAATTCCCGCAGGGATATGCCGTTCGGCGGTGCGTGGATTTAGCGCATCGATTCGCGCATCGAGGACACGATTTAAGCCCATCGCTCCTGAGCGCGCACCGACCATGGCCATACAGATCCAAAACAGTTGCGCCACGCTAGGCATCTCACCATTAGCCTGAGCCGCTAGCACCATGCCGATCAAAGCAAAGGGGAAAGCGAAAATGGTATGGGAGAATTTAATCATCTCCAACAGTGATTTTATTTTTGTAATCATCGCAGTAGCCATGACTTATCATCCTTTCGGCGCAGCATTTTATTGCATGAAATTCAGCATTGGTGCAAAACCGAACTACTTTACACCTGCGGCAAAGGTCGAATCAAGGACGAACTCATGTCATACGAGGTAAAGAGTCACGCAAAATGTGAAATAAAGGGAATTATCGATCAGGAATTACGGTACGAGGGCGAGGACACTGCTCCGGAAATCAACGCCTCCAGGTGGGGGAAACCTGCCAACAAAAGTGAATCAAGAGCTCCATCTTCCAACTCTTTTTCTGTAACGGTGATAATGTTTAACGCTAGCTCTGGAACGATACGATCTGGAGCATCAAAAACACTTCGATTATCTGGCACAAAATCAATAATGCCCTGAATGGAAAAATCATCACGCCGACAAATGACACAACTGAAACGACGCTCCAACAGCATATTGTGTTTTTCGTATTTATGCCAAGATGTTCCCGTTCCGATGCGTAGCAAATCCAGTAGCGTTACGTTCCAAAACAACCAGCAACGATCATTGAAACGATCACCAAGTTGCTGCATAAACAACTGTTCGTTGGCCGGCACCAAAACCTGTCTGGGAGCAGGTGGTCCTAAGCGCTTCTCGGTTGACCAACGAACAAAATAGATTGAAATCATCAACCCGACGACTAAAACGAACAACGCAATAAATACAAACGTATCAGCCACAAGAACACCTAAGAAAATAAAAATGACGACAAATAAAAACAAACGATAATTAACTGCTATTTATCATTTGTTTTCATCCACGTCAAGCAACAGGGGAACATAATGAAGAGAAAACGAATAAAAAACGACCAAGAACACGTGTCATGCAAACTGCCCTAACAGATATAGTATGACTTTTCAGTTGGTATGGTCCAATTGGTAAATACAGAACAACTGCCAAAGATCAACTGTTGCCATAAATAATTTAGGCGCGTGTTGGAAATATTAATTTCCCCGAGCAACAAAAATAATAGTTAATATTTAAATAACACAGTGTTATATTATCAATTAAAGATAATGGAGGACTCATGAAGCATACGTTGTACCTCACGATGACACTCGCCGCCTTTTGGCTTCTCCTTTCGGGGCACTACACCCCGTTCGTTCTCTCCTGCGGTTTTTTTTCTATCATCATCACCGTCTATATCGCCCGGCGAATGGATGTTGTTGACGACGAAGCACAACCCATCCACCTCACATCCGGCATCCTCATCTATTGGGTATGGCTCACAAGAGAGGTCATACTTGCCAATATTGCAGTGTCCCGGCGCATCTGGTCGCCACGTCTCGATATCAGCCCGACAGTAATTTGCGTTGACGCCAGCCAGAAAACCCCACTAGGGATTATGCTATACGCCAACTCCATTACAGTTACCCCTGGAACCGTGTGCATCAACGTTGAGGGCAATAAATTAGAAGTGCATGCCCTAACATGGAGTGCCGCACAGGATTTGTTGAGTGGTGAAATGGATCGACGCGTTTCTCAATTGGAGATTTAATCATTATGTATGCGGCAGCTTCACTTGCCATCCTTGTGGTGATGGGACTAGCACTGATCAGAGCAATTCTGGGACCGACGGCCTTTGATCGTCTGTTATCGGTCAATATGTTTGGCACTAAAACGGTTTTGCTTATCTCCGTTATCGGCTTTTTAACCAATCGGCCCGACTTCCTTGACATTGCACTGGTTTACGCTTTGGTCAATTTTTTAAGTACCATCGCCGTATTACGTTATTTCGAGCAGCAGACGTCCACGCCAACCGACAATATGGAGGGATGATGACCTCGACAATCGACATCATTACAGCGCTGTGTTTGACGGCAGGGTGTTTCTTAGGCATTACAGGTGGATTCGGCATCTATCGCCTACCTGATTTTTACACCCGACTACACGCCAGCAGCGTTACTGATTCAGCCTGCGCTTTTCTCATATTGTTTGGCCTTATGCTACAAAGTGGCTTCACCTTAGCCACCGTTAAACTATGTTTCATCTTCTTTTTTCTTGTATTAAGCAGCACAACCGCAACCCATGCCTTGGCAAAAACAGCTCGAAGCCGAGGCCTAGAACCACTACTCGGCAGAGAGGATAAACGTTAATGGAAACGACCATTGATATCGTCCTGCTCACTTTTTTGTGCATCACATCCATGGCGATTATCCATATCCGTAAACTGTTTTGCGGCATTATGCTTTTGGGGATTTTCAGCTTGCTGTCGGCGTGCCTATTTGTCACCATGGATGCCGTTGACGTCGCATTTACCGAGGCAGCAGTGGGTACCGGGATCTCGACAATTCTCCTTCTTGGCGCGATGGGGCAAACAAATTCCCACGAAAAACGGCCACCATATCAGCCATTTATTGCTCTACTTGTTGTATTAGTGACGGGTTCGGTTCTCATTTATGGCACCATGGATCTCCCTGCTTTTGGCACCCCCGATGCAGCCATTCACCTCCATGTAGCACCGCGCTATATTCAACAATCTCCCCTCGAAGTTGGGCCGCCAAACATGGTCACTTCGGTTTTAGCCAGTTACCGTGGCTACGATACGTTGGGGGAAACAGCCGTGATCTTCACTGCGGGGATTGCTCTCGTAGCACTGCTAAGTGCACCGCGCAAAAAGAATGAACAACGAAACATAGCAACCACTCAACCAGCAACACTACATGATCACCTTGTTTTGCGCATTATCGGCAAAATGTTTATCCCACTGATCTTACTCTTTGCCCTGTACGTTCAATTTCATGGTGACTATGGCCCCGGCGGAGGATTTCAAGCAGGTGTTATCTTTGCCAGTGGCATCATCCTCTACAGCTTAATTTTTGGCCTTGATACCGCCATGCGCGTCATCAGTCCAACAGTTTTACGAATACTTGGCGCTGCGGGCTTAATCCTCTATATCGGTGTCGGAATTCTCTGTATCATCAACGGTGGCAACTTCCTTGACTATAATACTCTCGCCAGTCGACCTGTTGACGGCCAACACTTAGGGATTTTTCTGATTGAACTTGGCGTTGGGACGACCGTTTTTGCCATTATGGTGATGATGTTCTACGCATTCAGCTCGCGCGGGAGACATTCATCATGACATGGATAGGACACTATAACTATTGGGGTGCCGTTTTCTTGATGATGTCAGGATTTTACGTGGTGATCTCACGCGGCAATCTCATCAAAAAACTAATTGGGCTCAATATTTTTTCTACATCGGTTTTTTTACTCTATATCTCCATGGGTAAAATTAAAGGGGCAACCGCACCGATATTAACCGAGGCTTCGTTGTCATCATCAGCGCCACAACTTTACTCAAACCCATTACCCCATGTTTTAATTCTTACAGCAATTGTTGTCGGTGTGGCGACCACCGCCGTCGGTCTAGCCTTAACAGTTCGCATCAACGAGCGTTACGGAACCATTGAAGAGGATGAAATTCGCGCTAAGGATGACTCGCTATGATCCATTTACCCGTTGCTCAAGTTGTCATCCCCCTGCTTGCTGCGCCACTGTGCCTTCTTTTTCGCACCAAACAGATGGCATGGTCTATCGCTCTCATTGCCACGTGGGCCAGTTTTTGTGTCAGTATTTTACTGGCCATCCATGTCACCACAATCGGCCCTCTAAGCTACAATATCGGCGGCTGGCCTGCTCCCTGGGGGATCACCTATTACATTGACACCCTGAACGCCTTTGTGTTGCTGATTGTTTCAGGAATGAGCGCTCTGGTGTTGCTTTATGCCAGAAAAAGCGTCGAAATGGAGATCGACAGTCCAACCCAGCCCTACTTTTACAGTCTATTGCTAATATGCATAACAGGCTTACTCGGTATCACCGTAACGGGTGATGCCTTTAACATGTATGTTTTCCTCGAACTCTCTTCGTTATCCTCCTACGCCCTCATTGGCATGGGACCACGACGACGCGCGTTAACAGCAGCCTACCAGTACCTCATTATGGGCACCATTGGTGCGACCTTTATCCTCATCGGCATCGGCTTGCTCTACAGCCTAACAGGTACACTCAATATTCAAGACATGGCGTATCAATTAAGGGTAAACGATATTTTAGGCAGCGGGAATCGCACACTCCTCACCGCCTTTGCGTTTTTAACCGTCGGCTTAAGCTTAAAGCTGGCATTATTTCCACTCCACCTATGGCTTCCAAACGCCTACAGTTATGCACCATCAGTGGTCACAATTTTCTTAGCTGCCACAGCAACCAAGGTAGCCATCTATATGTTGCTACGCTTCTGCTTTGGCGTCATTGGCAACGGAACCATTTTCCAAATGACTCTGGGAAAAATCATCCTAATTCCTGCGTTAGCAGCAATTGTTGTCGCCTCGATAGTGGCTATTTTCCAGTACGATATTAAACGGATGCTCGCATATTCAAGCGTTGCGCAAATTGGATATATGATCCTTGGCATCAGCTTTGCCACCAAAACTGGGCTCACCGCAGGGATTCTCCACATGTTTAATCATGCGATGATGAAAGGACTCCTGTTTATGGTGATGGGTGCAGTGAGTTATCGCGTCGGCTCAGTTTACATCAACGACTTTCGAGGTCTCGGTAGAAAAATGCCGTGGACGATGGCCGCCTTTGTCGTCGGTGGATTAAGTTTAATGGGCGTACCCATGACCGCTGGCTTTATCAGTAAATGGTATCTGGTTAAGGCGGCGCTTGAAAATGGCTGGTGGGATGTCATCATCTTGATTTTGCTCGGCTCGTTGTTGGCTGTTGTCTACATTTGGCGCGTAGTCGAAACCGCCTATTTCAACCCCTCCCATGAAAACGAAGAGGATGCTGGTGAAGCGCCCTTGTCACTGTTGATCCCGATGTGGACCCTTGTCATTGCCAACATCTATTTTGGCATCGACACCAGTATCCCGATCACATTCGCTCAGCGGGCGGCAACGCTATTAATAGGGGGAATCTGATGACAACTGAAACCCTCATCCAATTATGTATTTTATTGCCAGCCTGTGGTGCATTGTTTATTGCAGCCAGCGCGAAATTTCCGAATTTGCGTGAAGCGGTAACACTGAGTACCGCGACAGGACTTTTTTGTCTGGTGGTGGCTATATTTCAGCGTCCCGATGCCCTCAATCATGCGCCTATCATCCTCGCTGAACCGTTACCAGGGCTACAACTTCAACTGTGCCTCGAACCCCTAGGGCTCCTTTTTGCGGGAATTGCCAGCTTACTGTGGCTCATCACCTCGGTGTACACCATCGGTTACATGCGCGGTAATAAAGAAAGAAACCAAACTCGACTGTATATCTGTTTTGCTCTCGCCTTGGCCAGTACGATGGGTATTGCGTTATCGGGTAACCTCATCACTCTGTTTCTGTTTTACGAAATGCTAACCCTTTCCACCTATCCGCTGGTCACTCACAATGAAGATCATGATGCCGTCAGTGGTGGCCGTTACTATCTCGGTATCCTGATCAGCACTTCGGTCGGCTTGCTGTTACCAGCAATCATCTGGACGTGGCATCTTACTGGCACTACCACCTTTACCCCTGGCGGAATTCTTGCTGGTGCCATTGATCCCAGCTTAGTCGTTCTATTGTTGCTCCTGTACGCCTTTGGCATTGGCAAAGCGGCGTTGATGCCAATACACCGTTGGCTTCCCGAAGCGATGGTTGCGCCAACACCCGTCAGTGCCTTACTCCATGCGGTTGCCGTTGTGAAAGCGGGAGTGTTCTGTATGGTGAAAATTGTTCTTTATATTTTTGGCCCACAGCTTTTAATCACCACTGGCAGCAATTCAGTTTTGATCGGGCTGGCTTCCTTTACTATTATTTCAGCCTCCATTATTGCCTTACGCCAAGACAATTTAAAACGCCGCCTGGCCTACTCGACCATCAGTCAACTGTCGTACATCACGTTAGCGGTGGCAATTTTAACCCCGCACTCAATCACGGCAGCCGTACTGCACATTACTGCTCATGCCTTTGGCAAAATCACTCTATTTTTTGCAGCAGGAGCCATTTACACCGCAGCGCACAAAACAAAGGTCAGTGAACTTAATGGCATTGGTCAGCGCATGCCGTGGACAATGGCTGCCTTTGCCATCGCCTCACTCTCAATGATCGGCTTACCACCTGCTGCGGGTTTTATCTCAAAGTGGTATCTGCTACAAGGCGCTCTAAGTGTCAATAGTGTGCCCATTATTGCCGTATTGCTTTTAAGCACTCTACTTAATACGGGCTATTTCATCCCTATCGTTTATGCCGCATTCTTCAAAAAAGAGGACGAAGCACCAGCACACCCTCACGGCGAAGCACCATGGACAATGGTATTGGCCCTAACGACAACAGCCCTGCTAACATTGATCCTTTTCTTCTGGCCACAGATTCCACTCGAGTTGGCCGCTCAACTTCCAGGAGTTGGCCGATGAAAAAAATAGCTGTGCCTCGGCGTATCATTGTCACCCTTGCACTATTAACGCTGATTTTAGCGGCGCTGGATCTGATGATACATCATCACGCAGAAGTGTCGTTTTTACCTCACTTTGGCCTTTATCTACTCATCAGCCTCGGCGCCGGGATTGTTTTCATCGCCCTTGCACGAGCACTAGCTCCCTTACTAAGCCGCAAGGAGGATTACTATGACCGCTAATCTTCTGCTCACACCAGGTCTGCTAGTTATTGTCGCAGGGTTACTGCTTTCGTTTTTTTCTGGCTGGCAACAACGAATGGTTGTGTTTATTTCACCACTTATTGCGCTGTGGCAACTGTGGTCATTACCCATAGGTTTGCACCTTACTGTTTCGGTGGCCAGTTTCAATCTTGACATTCTCCACATCACTGCCACTGGGCGCATGTTTGCCTGCGCTTTTATTATTGCACTATGGCTCGGCGGCCTGTTTGCCTTAGCATCGGCAAGTCGCTCGGAGTTAGCGAGTGCATTCATTTATGCCGGCAGTGCAATAAGCGTTACCTTGTGTGGCGACCTCATCAGTCTTTTCTTCTTTTGGGAACTGATGGCAATCACATCAACGATTGTAATTTGGTCTCATAGAACTCAACAATCGTGGCAAGCAGGGTTACGCTATCTGTTAATTCACTTAGCGGGCGGAGTGATCTTACTAGCTGGGATTGCGGGGATTGCCATTACAGGCTCAAGTTTAGCTATTGGTATGCTCCCAGCAGCGGGCGTTGCGCGCTGGCTCGTATTAGCTGGATTTCTTATCAATGCTGGTGCCCCGCCCTTTTCACATTGGATTGCCGATGCCTATCCGTCATCGAGCCCAACAGGGATGGTATTCCTTTCGGCCTTTACGACCAAAACTGCCGTATATGTTCTCATTGCCTATTTTGCCGGTGAACAGATTCTTATCCCTATTGGCCTCTACATGGCCATTTATGGGGTGATTTATGCATTGCGAGAAAACAATATTCGCCGAATTCTTGCGTATAGCATTGTTAATCAAGTTGGTTTTATGGTGGTTGCGGTGGGCATTGGCAGTGAAATAGCGATTCATGGCGCAACAGCCCACGCCTTTGCCCATATTTTGTATAAAACCGTACTGCTTATGACAGCGGGCAGCGTGCTGTTAAGTGTTGGTAAACAGCATGGAGATCAATTGGGCAACCTATTCCGCAAGATGCCATGGACAACAGGGTGTGTTGTCATTGGCGCTGCAGCCAGCATGGGAGTTCCGCTGACATCGAGCTTTATTACTAAATCGCTTATTCTTCAGTCGGCAACAGAGCAACACTTAACGTGGACATGGCTTATCTTAACAGGCTGTTCAGCAGCGGTTGTTTTTAATGCTGGAGTACGTTTCCCATGGCTCACTTTTTTTCAGCCTCAGCAATCTGAGGCTATTGAAGCGGGTCATGACCCAAACATGACTTCTATTTTTGCGATGTGTTGTGGCGCAGCAATCTGTTTATTGATTGGCTTTTTACCTCAGCAATTTTATTCAATGTTGCCACCACATCAGCCGTACCACCCCTACACACTTAGCCATGTTATCGAACAATTCCAACTACTTATTCCAGCAGCATTACTTTTTTTCTGCTTTGTGCCACAACCGGCCACGCACGTAGTGGTTCAATTGGATTTTGACTGGCTGTTTCGTCGTCCGTTACTAAGCCTTTGGAACAATATCATCTTAACCTTGTTTGATATTGGTGCTCAGGCCCGTGATATTTTTGTCTCAGCTTTAGTGCGCAGTTTTATGTTTTTATTTCGCTATCACGGCCCACGAGGCATTTTAGCGCGTTCGTGGCCAACAGGCAGTATCGCGTTATGGGTTGCATTAATATTGGCCAGCTATGTCATCCTGTACACACTACAAAGTCGTTCATTATCGATGTTTATTCAGCAAAGTTTATCTGGTTAACCGTTTTTATTTTGTTCTAACAAAGATGGCCCCCCAGAGAAAACTCTGAGGGGCCATTGTAAACAATTAGACAAATCATTCGGTTAATATTTTAATATCACACTGTCAAGGCTACGCTTAGGCAGATGATAGTTACCAGCTTCATCGTGCCAACCATAACCATCCGCACCAGCCTCTTGAGGTTCAAGAACAATCTCCTCGCCAGGCTTACCAATAGCGACAACAAGAAGAATCTCATAACGAGTTGGAAGATCTAGTGCTTCGCGTAACTTACGCCGCTGCACTTTTGCCGCAATACAGCCACCAAGACCATTATGCGTAGCACCAAGCAAGATCGATTGAGCCACAATACCTTGATCGGCGACATAACTACTACAAACCGTTTTATCACCAAGAACAACAATATAACCCGTTGGCTTAACACCCTTAATTGGGCCGCCCCAACCACGTAGATAGCCTTGCCATGCAAGGGTCTCAAAGATTGCCTCGTTGCGCTCTTCCTCACACGACAAAAGGTAACGCAGTGGCTGCATATTCATGTTACTCGTCGACGGTGCAAGCCGCGCATAATCAACTAACTTACGCAACAACTCCTCTGTTACCTTTTCAGACTCAACAAAATAGTGGTAATTACGTGTCTTTTCAATCAAGCCTCTGAAGTCACAGTTACTTAATGCACAATCAGTCATGACGATATTCCTTTCTTGCCAGCTGGTATAACCAGAACAGTACCCATTTTACTGTTACGGCATCCAATACCAAACATACCTTGCCTTATTGTTCTATTTTGGCAACTGACTCCGGCTGACACGGTAAGCCTTACCAAAATAAAACAGGCCCCAATTTCCAATACCAAAAATAGAATAGCGTTTGTTTTCATCTTATGCAATCTTTTTTTTGCAAAGATTACCATTATAGTGATAATCTCTGGGGCCTTACTACTGCGGGTTAAGTAGGCAAGAAGGTAAATAGAACAATAACTAACTGAAATAATGTTAAAATTTCATTTAACAATTCTCATCGCATATCTATACTGGAGCGAATATAAATAGTGAAATATTTACTCAACAAGCAAGCTAGTTAATTTGGTAATGGCTGTTTCGACTCGAAGAATACGCGCTCCGATTTCGATAGGGGTAAAATTGCACTCAATAAACTTGTCCACTTCATAGTCAATAAAGCCCCCTTCTGGCCCGACGGCAACCGTAACCATCTGTTCTGCTGAGCGAAAAGGAAACTGAGGACAAGGCTTGGCATTATGTGGGTGGGCCACAAAGCAGGATCCCCCCCCAGCAATGTTTTGTAATTCATCTTCAACAAAGGGCTTAAAGCGTGAATGAAGGGTCACAACTGGCAGTACGGTATCGCGGGCCTGTTCTAATCCTGTAATCAATTGCCTATTAATTTCATCTGGAGCTAAACACGGACTGCCCCAGTAGCTTTTATCTACACGCCAACTATTGATCAGACAAATCCTTTTGATTCCAAGAGTGGTTGCGGTGATCAAAATGCGTTTAAAAACCTTAGGTCTTGGCAGGGCTAACACCAAATTCAATGGAGCAGCTTGTGGCGGGTCATCATCACAAACAACTGACATTTCAAGTAGTTGCTCAGTTAATGCCAGAATGGAGCCTAAGCCCATGCAACCATTGAGATCACCTACACGTATCTTTTCTCCCACTTGAGCCTTTAAAACCTCGACAACATGCTTGTGTCGATAGTCATTCAACCGTACTCGCCCATCAACAGTGTAATCTGAAGGATACAAGATAATAAGATTCATAGTTCTACCGATCCTTTGTTACAAATTTAGGAGTCTAGTCCTAATTCATGCCACCGAGAAGAGACTTTTTTTTCAATTTCAGTACTCGGATGTAAACGTTGATTCTGAGTAAAGCAACGTCCCGTCGTATCGATGACAATCTGCTCAGAACTCGCACTATTCAATTTAAACCCACTATGACGATAATGATTTATTACCCGCCAAAAAAGTTCCTGAGGTTGGTTAACATCGATTTCGCCATCAACAAAAACAAGAAATTTGCTGTGAACAAATAATGGATGAGCTTGGACCTGTTGCTTAACGGTTTCAAGCTGATCATCTACTCGCAATTGAATAAAAGCGCAGCCATGAAAAACAGTCTCTGGCGGCATAAAGACTTCCAACACCTGCGGGATTTGCCGTTTAACCAAGGGGATGATTAACTGAGACAGGTAAGAACCAAGAACCATATTCTCAGTTGGTGGCCCGCCAACCATTGTTGTTGGGATCACTGCATCACGACGCGATTCAATCCGTTCGAGATTGAATACTGGGCACTGCTCAATATCACTATAGTAGCCCTCATGATTACCAAAAGGGCCTTCAGGTAAAGTCATTGCAGGATCCAGCGATCCCTGAATCACGACTTCACTGGGTGTCGGTATTGGCAATGAACTTAATTCACTACAATAAAAAGAGACAGGCTCTTGCTGAATATAACTGGCAAAACAAAACTCACTGGTGTGAGAACCAAGGGGGAAAACCGCAGCAAACATTAATGCCGGATCGCAACCTAAAACAATCGTAATAGGCATCGATTCGTTATACTTCTGATACTCAGAAAAGATCTTCTGACCATCGGATCCAGGACGAAAATGGATCGTTGCTTGGTGCGACCCATGAATTTGTACGCGATAAATACCGCAGTTAACCCGTTGACCCTGTCGCGTTTGGCTAATGACCACAGCTAGGGACAAGTAATGACCCGCATCATCAGGCCAAACCTTGATTGCAGGCAGGTCAGTAAAATCATCCAGACGGATCATCTCGGGAGGACTAACCTTCTTTGGTTCAAATTCAACCACTGCCGACAACCAACTCATAAACGATGAGAAACTATCGAGAGAGTCATCCAATTGTGCCATACGCTGAGCTAGGCTTACCCCATCATTTCCTGACAGGATCATTGATATTCTAACTGGGGTGCCGAAAAAGTTTGCCACGCATGAAAAGGAAGATTCTTCAATAGAACGAAACAACAGCGCTGGAGAAAAAGGTGATTGTTTAATCATCCGTTTCACAATCGCAGCCATCTCCAGGTGTGGAGATACGGAAGCAGTGATCTCTTTCAGTTCGCCATTATTTTGAAGTGAATCAATACAGCACCGAAATTTCATAAAATTCCATAAAAAAAGGCCCCGGTAAAACCGAGGCCTTTTTGTCAATTTTAAGATCGACTACAATAATGCTTGTCGAGCTAATGACATGATGCCGCTCGGTAAAATACCCATATATAAAACAGCTATTACTGAGATTACGATACAGATCGTAGCACCAGGTGTTAGTTTAATCCACTCAAAGTCCTCTTCAGGATCTTTAAAGTACATGGCAACCATAACACGTAGGTAGTAATAAAGTGAAACTGCAGAGTTCAACACACCTAAGATAGCAAGCCAAACAAAGCCCGCATTTAGCGCACCTGCAAAGATGTAAAACTTGCCACTGAATCCTGCTGAAGGTGGAATACCCATTAAAGAGAATAAGCAGATGGTCAGCAGCACACCAAGCAGCGGACGCTTATAACCGAAACCACGAATTCCATCTAAGGTCAGATTCTCCTCACCCTTCTTACCGATAAGTACCAATACCGCAAAAGCACCGATATTCATAAAACTGTAAGCGAGCATATAATAGAGAACACCAGAGATACCAATCGCATTTGCCGCAACCAGACCAACCATTGCATAACCTGCATGAGCAATGGAGGAATATGCGAGCATCCGCTTTAGATTCTGTTGATTTAACGCTAAGAAGTTACCAGCGATCATGGTTAATACTGCTAGAACCCAGAAAGCTGCTTCCCATGTAGCCTGCATTGAAGAAAGGCTGACAAGAAAGATACGCATAAATGCAGCAAAGGCAGCGGCTTTAGGCCCAGCACTCATAAATGCTGTAATAGGTGTCGGTGAGCCTTCATAAACATCAGGTGCCCACATATGGAATGGAGCGATAGCTATTTTGAACAGAAAGCCTGTTGCCATCAACATCATACCTGCAATCGCCACAGGGTTTGTTGCCGACTGTGGAGACATCGCAAAGTGCTTGCTAATATCGACAAGGTTTGTTGTTCCAGCCACACCGTAAATCAGTGCCATACCGTAGAGTAAAAAACCGGTGGAAAAGGCACCAAGCAAAAAGTACTTGAGTCCTGCTTCGTTTGATTTTTTCTGGCCGCGAAAAAAACCAGCCAAAACATACAGTGCGACCGAAAGAACTTCCAAACCAAGGAAGATCGTCATCAAGTCAGTACCAGATGCCATAATCATGGCACCAACGGTACTGAATAAGATTAAAGAGTAAAACTCACCGATCGGATAACCTTCGCGCTTCAGGTAAGCATCAGACATAAGAACCGTCAATGCAGCGGAAATAAGAAATACAAAGGTAAAAAAGATAGCATAATTATCGAGAACAACATGTCCAGCAAAACCGACCTGTGGGTTATTCCATGCAGAGAGTGCAGAGAAACCCGTCACGACGAGGGCCAACAAGCTAATTCCGGCAACATGTGCAGTCGCGCCACGGCGAGAAAAAGCATTGATTAATAGCAAGGCCATGCTGAAACATGCCAGAACTATTGAAGGCATGATGGCTGCAAAATTTACATTTTGCATGGCAGTTTGCACCAGATTTTCCATGTAAGATGCTCCTTTAGAAGCGGTTTAACGCAAAGTCATGATTAAAGTTAACCGTACTGAACTAAAAATCCGTTAGTGATGCTGCCCGTGTGCAGGAACCTCGAGGTGCTGTACCGCATGGCCATCAACCGCTGCTGGAGCAACAGGAATGACGATCTGAGGTTTCTCACCAGTGACCTGCTCAATCAATTGATCTACGGCAGGATTCATTTTCTCTAGGAACGTATTAGGGTAAACACCGATCCAGAATATGAAAATGAGTAGCGGTGCAATCACGCACAGCTCACGGATAGAAAGATCTTTTAAATTCTGATTTTTAGGATTATCTAGCTTGCCAAACATGACACGTTGAAACATCCACAACATGTAGACAGCGGCAAGGATAACACCCGATGTTGCAACGACAGCAAACCAACGTAACTCACTTTGGAATGCGCCCAACAGAATCATAAATTCGCCAACAAACCCATTTGTCCCCGGTAAACCAATAGATGAGAGGGTGACAATCATGAAGATCGTGGCGAAAACAGGCATCTGTTTTGACAGTCCACCAAAGTCACTGATCAAACGGGTATGGCGACGCTCATAGATAAATCCAACGATAAGGAATAATGCGCCAGTCGAAATACCGTGGTTGATCATTTGTAAAACGGCACCACTCATACCAATGGTATTTAAGGCGAAAATACCCAACATGACAAAACCAAGGTGAGATATCGATGAATAAGCAACTAGTTTTTTCACATCCTTCTGCATCATGGCAACTAAGGCGCCATAAACAATACCGATAACAGCTAAACCGGCAAGATAAGGAAGATAGTAATCTAATGCTTCTGGGAACAGTGGCATAGCAAAACGAACATAACCATAAGTACCCATTTTCAACATCACCGCAGCTAAGATGACGGAACCTGCAGTTGGTGCTTCGGTATGAGCATCGGCAAGCCAAGTATGAACAGGGAACATGGGGACTTTAATCGCGAAGCTAAGTGCAAAGGCAAGGAACAACCATTTTTGCAGCGCCAAATCAAGTGACAGATTATAGAAATCCGCAATACTAAAGCCACTAATATCCATGCCTGAATTAACCGCAGTGTAGTAGATATAGATGATCGCTACCAACATCAACAGTGAACCAACAGCCGTGTAAATGAAGAATTTAACCGCGGCATAAATACGGTTCGCACCACCCCAAATACCAATCATGAAATACATTGGGATCAACATCAATTCCCAGAAGATGTAAAACAGGAACAGATCGAGGGAGATAAATGCGCCAAGCATCGCAGTTTCAAGTAACAGCAGCAACGCCATGTAACCTTTAACGTATTTCGTTACAGCTTGCCACGTTGACAAGACAGCGATAGGCATAATAAATGTGGTTAACATCACCAACCAAAGGCTGATTCCATCAATACCAACATTGTAGTTCATCTGAAAGTAATTGCCGACATGGATCCACTCAGCAAACTCTTTATAGTGCATCGCACCTGATGTCTTGAATACAGGATCAAGAGCTAAAGGCATGCTGATAGCAAATGTAATCAGTGTGACAACCAGTGTCGCACCTTTAAGCAAACCGCCATTATTCTTAGGTAGCATGAGAACAATCAGCATGCCTAAGATTGGGAAGAATGTCATCAGACTGAGAAGATGTTCTGACATTATAAGTTGCTCCTTGTATATGAGGTTATAGTCACAGTTATCATTTAATTAAAGACACAGACAGCAATGATAACTACAACACCAACCACCATCGACATCGCATAGTTGTGTGTATAACCGGTTTGCGTATAACGTAGCGCGCGACCACTTCCCTTAACGATCCAACCAAGACCATTTACCAAGCCATCGACAATACGTACGTCAAAGAAAAGCCACAACACTGTGCCTAATTTCTTTGTTGGGTTGATGATCAACGCATCATAGAACTCATCGATGTACCACTTGTTATAGATAGCGCGATGAAGTCGAGGAAATTTCGCCACAATTTTGCCAGGGAGTTCTTGGTTTTTGCAATAAAGCAACCACGCTGTACCGATTCCGACAACAGCGATACCAACCGAGATACCCATAAAGGTATATTCTGTTGCGGCACTACCGTGAGCATGAATCCCATGCAGGTGCTGTGTCTGCTCGAATACTGGAGCTAGGAAGTTCTCAAGTAAATTTGGCACATGTCCGAGAACTTTACCTAAGACATGAGGAATACCTAGTAGACCGCCAAACATTGCTAAAGCAGCAAGAATCATCAGCGGTAAAGTAATCACCAATGGCGACTCAGGGATATGATCCTTTGCGCGAGCATCAGTTTTCTGCTCACCAAAGAAGGTCATAAAGACGAGACGGAACATATAAAATGCCGTCATCATCGCGGCGAGTGCACCCATAACCCAAAGAATCCAGTGCCCACGCGTTGATGCTAATGACCACCAAAGGATCTCATCTTTAGAGAAGAAGCCTGAGAAAAATGGGATTCCTGAAATAGCCAAGGTAGAAATAAAGAACGTAATAAATGTGATCGGCATCTTCTTACGTAAGCCACCCATGTTACGCATATCCTGTGCATCATCATCTAAATGTGCATGATGATAAGCATGATGCATACCATGAATGACGGAGCCTGAACCCAAGAACAGGCAGGCCTTAAAGAATGCATGAGTAAGAAGATGGAAGATACCAGCGCCAAATGCGCCTACGCCCATCGCTAAGAACATGTAACCTAATTGCGATACGGTTGAATAAGCAAGGACACGTTTGATATCGTTCTGGGCTAAGCCAATGGTTGCAGCAAATAGGGCTGTCGAAGCACCAACGATAGCAATCACCATCATGGTATCAGGTGACATAGCAAACAGACCATTCATCCGTGCGATCATATAGACACCCGCAGTAACCATTGTCGCTGCGTGGATCAATGCAGATACTGGTGTCGGGCCTTCCATCGCATCTGGAAGCCATGTATAGAGTGGAATCTGTGCTGATTTGCCTGTCGCACCAAGAAAGAAGCACAAGGTGATAACAGTAACAACGATGCCACCATTTTCGAGCAGATGGACATTGGCAGAGATCTCAGTAAAGCGAACTGTCCACACACCCTCATTGCCTAAAGACCAGAACAGGGTAAATAGACCGAGGAGGAAACCAAAGTCACCAACACGGTTAACAACGAATGCTTTCTTACCGGCATCGCTCGCGCTCTTCTTCTCAAAGTAGTAACCAATAAGAAGGTAAGAACACAGACCAACGCCCTCCCAGCCAACAAACATGACGAGAGCATTGTTACCAAGAACAAGCATTAGCATCGCAAAACTAAATAGGTTCAGGTAGGAGAAAAAGCGATAGTAGCCCTCTTCGCCATGCATATAACCAATTGAGTAAAGATGAATCAGCGTCGCTAGACCTGTTACATTCATGATCATCAAGGCAGAAAGAGGATCAAGCAAGAAGCCCCAGTCTACTTGTAAGGTACCAACAGTCATCCAACTGCAAATAATTACTTCGTGAACTTTTTCAGGATCATCAAGCAATTTGAAAAAGTAGTTACAAGACACTAAAAATGAACTGAAGATTGCAAGGGTTGCAATAGACCCAATCACCTTTTCATTTTTGATTTTTTTGCCCAATAACCCGTTGATTAAAAACCCGATAAAAGGGAATAACGGAATGAGCCATAAGTTATCGTACATCTACATCTCCTCTAGGCGGACTGAACTATCAACAGCCCTGAAGAAGTTACCATTTCAACAGGCTGAAGTCCTCAACATCTATGGAATCACTGTTACGGAAGAAGGCGATCATAAGCGCAAGGCCTACAGCAGCTTCAGCAGCAGCAACGGTCATAATGAAAAATACAAATATCTGACCATCCATATTACCGAGATGACTTGAAAGTGCGATAAAGGTGAGGTTGACGGAATTAAGCATCAACTCTACGCACATAAAAACAACTATGGCATTTTTCCGGGTTAAGACACCAACCGTTCCCATTGAGAACAAGATGGCACTTAAAACCATATAGTGAGTGATCGTAATCATGATAAAAACTCCTGCTCCTAAATTTTATACTTCCCGTTTCGCTAATACAACGGCACCAACAATGGCCACCAACAGTAAAATCGAAGCGATTTCGAACGGAAGTAGAAATTCGGTGAACATCGCTTGACCAATCAGCTCAGTGTGTCCAACGGTTTCAATTACTTCACTATTAATCGGGCCAACAGTGCTACTTACGTCACCCTGCTTGATGGTGATAATCACTTGAACCATCATCAATCCGGCGGCGACAAATGCACCCGTAACGGCATGACGATAACGTGACACAACTTCTGAGCCTTGATTTAGCAACATCATGACAAAGATGATCAATACCATGATAGCGCCAGCGTAAACCATAATCTGCACGACAGCCATAAACGGTGCATGCAACATGACATAAAAGACTGCAAGACAGAAAAATGTCATGACCAATGAGATAGCGCTATTGATCGGGTTTTTGCATGTGATCACACAAAACCCTGAAAGAATCGCGACAAACGCGACAAGATAAAAGAAGAACAGCTGCAATAATTCCATGAGTGTGGCTCCTATACCGATTATTTGAGCAAACGCTCCTTGGTGAAGCAGAAGTCTTCACGCTTATAATTGGCCAATTCGTACTCACCAGTCATTTCAATCGCGTCAACGGGACATGCTTCAACGCAGTATCCACAAAAGATGCATCTCAGCATATCAATCTGGTAAACGGTCGGATACTTTTTACCGTTAGCATCCTCGCCGGCCTCCACAGTTATACATTTTGCCGGGCAAACCGTTGGGCACAGATAACATGCGACACATTTTTCACGATCATGGTCAGGCACCAAACGGTGTAAACCACGAAATCGCTCAGACGGTTCGAGCTTCTGTTTGGGATAATCAACCGTAGTTGAATGACCCGGCAAAAGATGCTTTGCCGTTATGCTTAGGCCCTGAATAAACTCTTTAATCATGGGTCGATCCTTTGAACAGGGGTTACATCATAAAAAAACTACGACAGCACCAGTAATGACAATGTTCAGCAATGCTAACGGCAAGAACACTTTCCAGCCCATAAACATCAGCTGGTCATAGCGAACACGTGGGAACGTGGCGCGAATCCAAATAAACAAGAACATAAAACCAAAGATCTTGAAGAGTAGATTAATCGGACCGGCAAAAGGACCAGCGGGGCCACCAAGAAATAGCGTCGCAACTAGAGCCGAAACAACAATCATGTTTGCGTACTCCGCCATGAAAAACAATGCGTATTTCATCGACGAATATTCAGTACAGAAACCAGAAACTAACTCAGTTTCAGCCTCAGGCAAGTCAAACGGTGTCCGATTAATTTCAGCTAGTGACGTAATCACAAACAGACAAAATGCTAGCGGCTGAGAGAAAATATACCAGTTGAACATTGATCCTGCTTGAGCATCTACAATGCCACGCAGACTCAATGTTTCTGAAAGCATGAACACCGCAATAATGGAGAGTCCAGCAGCAAGTTCATAGGAAACCATTTGCGCTGCCGAACGAACACCACCCAACAAAGAATATTTATTGTTTGAGGCCCAGCCTGCGAGAACAATCCCATAAACACCAAGACCTGCCATCGCGAGGATATAAAGGATACCAACATTGAGATCGGTGATCTGCAACGGTACCGTATAGCCTTCAATAACGACATAACCACCAAAAGGGATAACGGCCACAGTAATAAAGGCAGGAACTAAAATCATCATCGGCGCAAGAACAAAGGCTAACTTACTTGCTTGCGAGGGGATGATATCTTCCTTAAAAAACAGCTTCAAACCATCAGCGATTGGTTGCAACAATCCAAATGGGCCCGTCATAGTGGGTCCAAGTCGTGTCTGCATCCGACCAATGATTTTCCGCTCGGCATATGTTGCATAAGCAACGATCAAAATAACCACGATAAACACTACCAAGATCTTGGCAAGCATGACGCTTAAAAACAATATCGGGTCATTCGAGAGGCTAAGCATTTCTGGCATGATTTTCCTCTTTCCTTCTTCTCTATTCCTGCCATTTATATGTAAGCAGGACACTTAAGGCTGGCAAATACCAAGCCACTACTTACTAACGGTCAATTTCACCCAAGACAATATCTAGCGTTCCAATTGCTGCGACAACATCCGCCAGCAATTTGCCCTCAATCATCTGTGGCAACGCTTGAAGGTTGACAAACGATGGAGGTCGAATCTTCATACGGAACGGGTTAGCTGTACCGTCTGAAATAATGTAATAACCTAATTCACCTTTTGGCGCTTCAATGCCTTGATACACCTCACCAGGCTCAGGTTTAAAGCCTTCAGTGATAATTTTGAATTGGTGAATCAAACCTTCAATGCTGTTGGTAACATCTTGTTTTGCAGGTAGGCAAACTGATGGAACATCCGCAAGGATCGGACCAGGTTGTAATTTATCGAGAGTTTGGCGGATAATCTTACACGATTCACGCATCTCATCGAGACGCAACTTATAACGATCAAAAGTATCGCACCCGTCACGTGTTATAACCTCAAACTCATAGTCTTCGTAACCTGAGTACGGGTTATCTCGGCGCAGATCCCAATCAACGCCACTAGCACGCAATACTGGGCCAGTAAGGCCAATATCAATAGCATCTTCTGCACTGATTTCAGCGACGCCGATGGTACGCTTTTGCCAAATCTTGTTACCCGTCAAAAGACCTTCATACGTCTCAAGGTGAGCTGGCATACCATCGATAAACTTAAGCACATCATCCTCAAACCCTTCGGGAAGATCCAACGACAACCCCCCAACACGGAAGTAGTTTGATGTCATACGTGCACCCGAAAGTTTTTCATACATATCCATGATATCTTCACGCTCACGGAAACAATATAAAAAGACGGTCATAGCACCGATATCAAGAGCATGTGTCGCTAACCAAACTAAGTGACTCTTGATCCGCGTCAGCTCTGACATCATTACCCGAACAACTTTTGCTCGCTCAGGAATTTTATCGGTAATTCCGAGCAACTTCTCCACGGCCAACACATAGCCAAGGTTATTACTCATAGGCGCCAAGTAATCAAGGCGGTCCGTCAATGGAAGCGTACGGTGGTAACTACGATTTTCGGCTAGTTTTTCCACCCCACGATGGAGAAAACCGATATGGGGTACGGCACTGACAACGGTCTCGCCGTCCAGTTCAAGAACCAACTGCAACACACCGTGCGTTGACGGATGTTGCGGCCCCATATTTATTGTCATCGTCTCTTTTTTAGCCATTTCAAGCCTCGTTATTTAGATCGGTAATGCGCTAGATTATGAAATTCGGCCCTGATACAATTCGCGACCAGGTCCTTGAAGTGGATAATCTTTACGCAATGGATGGCCTTCCCAGTCTTCCGCCATAAGAATACGACGAAGATCAGGGTGATTATTAAAAGCAATGCCCATCAAATCCCAGCACTCACGCTCATGCCAGTTCGCTGTAGACCAGACAGTGGAAACAGTATCCACCTTAGCGTCTTCTTCCTCGACAGCTACCTTGACGCGCAACCGCTCCTTGGTAGTAATATTATAGAGATTATATACAACCATAAACCGTGGTTGTTGCCCTAAATAGTCCACACCACAAAGGTCACACAGGAAATTATAACCAGCTTCATCCTTCAGGAATTGGCAAATCGCTACAATATCCTCTTTCTTTACCGTAACCGTCACCTCGCCCCGATATTCCTTAACTTCAAGGACAGATGCGGCGTAGGCACCCTTCAGCTTTGTTACAACAGCTTGGCTCATACTATTTTCCTATCTGTTCGGTTCTAGCAAACAACTAGCCCTGGATAACATCACCTGCACCGATAGCAGCTCCGAAACTATTACGCTCACGCATAATCTTCTCTTGCAGCTTAATCAACCCGTACAACAACCCTTCGGGACGTGGTGGACAACCTGGAATATAAACATCAACAGGGAGGATCTGATCAATCCCCTGCACGACACTGTAGGTATCAAACACACCACCTGAGGAAGCACAAGCGCCCATTGCGATAACATACTTGGGCTCAGGCATCTGCTCATAAACAACTTCAATAACTGGCAACATCTTATGCGTAACGGTACCCGCAATAATGATAACGTCAGCCTGACGGGGTGAGGCTCTAAAGAGAACCCCCATCCGGTCGAGGTCAAAACGCGCTGCACCTGTAGACATCATCTCAATCGCGCAACAAGCAAGACCAAAGGTCATGGGCCACAATGAACGGGAGCGCGCCCAGTTAACCACCAAATCAAGTGAGGTGGTCATAATGTTGTTCCCTAAGACCTTACTGTAGTCAGGCTCAGAGCTTTGCTCAACTCCTTGTACTACTCCCATTCCAATGCTCCTTTTTTCCAGACGTAAACGTAACCAACTAACAAGATCACGATAAAGACGCCCATCTCTACAAAACCAAATACGCCCAACTTCTTGAAGACAACAGCCCACGGATATAGAAATACCGTCTCGATGTCGAACAAAATGAATAGCATAGCGACAATGTAAAATTTAACGGAAAACCGCTCGCGAGCAGTTCCGATAAGAGGCATACCGCACTCATATGGGGCAAGTTTAACCGCACTTGGCTTCTTTGGCCCAAACAAGAATGAAAAAGTCACCGAACCCAATGCGAACATCAGCGCGATGGCTATGAGGACGAGTATCGGTAGATAACTCTCAAGCATGAAACAGCTCCTCCAGACAGGGTTAATTCATGTCATACAAACAGACATATTTTACTCATTTCAGCGTCGTGCAAGTTAAGTCAAAATCACGGCTTTGTCAAGTTAAAAATATAGTATACAGTATGCAATCAAGGCAGCGTAAACACTATAAAGTACAGCTACTTACACTAGAATGGTACCAGATTTTACACCCCGTATACGGGGTCAAAAATGTCACTTTTTTGCTTTATTTTACCCAGCGTAAACACCCTAATCTAACCTCAATCGACAAAAAAAGCCCTGATTCGAATAAGTTCGATTCAGGGCTTTCTTCCTACCTAACGTATCAACTGTGAAAATTTTACCCCAGATTTCAGGCTAAGACTCTGCACTTTCTGGTGGGTGCAAGTAGCGCGTCACCGCGGCACGAATCGCTGTCGCCGCCAAGTTCGAACAATGCATTTTCGTTTCAGGCAAACCACCAAGAGCTTCAGCTACTGTGTCATCGGTCACCTCAAGGGCTTCGTCCAACGACTTACCCATGATCATGGTGCTGGCCATTGATGTGGTGGCAATCGCGGCACCGCATCCATAGACCTTATACTTCACGTCTGTGATAATATCGTTATCGATCTTTAAAAAGATCAATACCGCATCCCCACAGCCTGGATCACCAACCTTTACCACAACGTTTGGGTGCTCAATCTGTCCGACATTTCTCGGATTCGAAAAATGGTCCATCACCTTATCGGTATACATAACTATAAATTCTCCCACACAAGTTAATACACTAGCTTGTCTTTACTTGACCAATTCTGTCTGACTTTTGTCTGGATTCTAAAGTGCTTGCCCTGCCGAGTCAAGGACAACAACACAGTTGTCTAGATATTTAAAAGCGTCACCTTCACTATTTTAATGATATAAGAAGAACATCAACTTTAACACTCTAAGAAAATGCGTAGACCACCTCAATGAAATCATACAGTCAAAGCAGTCGGCTCTCTATGCGCCAAGCGATCGCCGACAGTCACGGCAATGAAGTTTTTTTTCTTGGACACACCGATACTAACTTATCCATTTGGAGCGTAACGGTTCTCGCACGCGGCAACAAACAATCGGTTCCTGCGCTACTTAGCCGATGCCATAGCGGCGACACAGTTATCCACAACCATCCTTCTGGAAATCTAACCCCATCCAATGCCGACCTCAGCATCGCTGCGACCCTTGGCGAACAAGGGATCGGTTTCCACATTGTGGATAACACTGTTGAAAACGTGTATAAAGTTGTCGAGGCATGCCCACCTCAAGCACAACAGCTACTCAAACCCGAAATACTTGCGGCACATCTCGGCCCTGAAGGGCCGCTGGCGCAACACCTCGGAAACTATGAAGAGCGGCCCGAGCAACTACGCATGGCATTTGACTGTGCTGAAGCCTTCAATCAAGACAAACTTGCAACCATTGAAGCAGGAACAGGGACGGGAAAAAGTCTCGCCTACCTTATTCCCGCGATACTGTGGTCCCTTGGCAACGAAGAACCGATAGCCATCTCTACCAACACCATTAATCTGCAGGAACAGTTGGTTCGCCAAGACTTACCGTTACTCAAAAAAGCAATCAACCAAGATTTTCAAGCTGTTTTAGTCAAAGGACGCAGCAACTACCTTTGCTTGCGGCGCCTTGATAATGCCTACCGCGAACCCGATTTATTTAACAACGAGCACACCAGCGACCTTGAAAACCTACGCAGTTGGGCAACAGACACTAAAGGCGGCAGCAAAGATGAGCTCAACATCGTCCCAGCCAGCCAAGTATGGAATGAGGTATGTTGCGAGATGGACCAATGTCCAAGAACTCGCTGCCCGCACTACACCCGCTGTTTCTTTCACAAAGCTCGCCGTCGTGCGGCCCATGCAGACCTGCTAATTGTCAATCATTCACTACTCATGTCTGACCTAGCCGTTCGCTCACAGACTGAAAACTATTCAGCGGCCGCCGTCCTTCCACCCTACAGCCGTATTGTTATCGACGAAGCACACCACCTCGAGGATGCAGCAACACGAAATTTTTCCATCCGCATCAGTGAGTTCAGCTTCTCACGAATCCTGAATAGATTATGCCACCCTCGCAAGCAAGAGCGCGGCCTATTGCCACGGCTGCTCAGCAGCCTCGCAAAAGAACTGCCTGATACTGAGGCCATACTCTACGATTCCCTCTATACTCAGATTGAGGAGCTCGTTTCATGCTGCCGCCAACTACGCGACAATTCTCATCAACAATTCCAGTCACAACGCGACGCACTTTCTCAATCAATAGAGCACACATCATCACGCAATGATTTACGCTGGCGCATCACCGCAATAGAAGCACAAACGTCGGACTGGAAAGAGCTCAGAAAAAGCCTGACCCCGCTAGCGAAAGAAAGTGCCGAAATTACCACAAAACTTGAGCGGCTGCTAAAAGAGTGCAACAAAAACCTGCCTGACAAGACAGCAGAAGCGCTTATCGGCAGCCTCACTGATACTCAAGGCGTGTGCGACCGCCTCGCCGGGCTCAGCAACGATCTCAACCTCCTCTTAACCCTGGATGATCACGCATGCACCTGGATTGAGATCACCCCGGGGCTAGGACGCAACCGAGAGATGGTACTGTGGCTAAACATGGCGCCAATCAACGTGGCACATAAGCTCAAGCGGGCCCTATATGATCGCTTTCGCACCATCATCCTAACGAGTGCTACCCTAACAACAAACCATAGCTTTATTTTTTTCAATCAACGTAGCGGGCTTGACCTCTGCCCGCCAGAACGGCGCACTGAACGACAGATCGAATCGCCCTTCGACTTCGCCAATCAAGCGGTCATCGCGGTCCCTACTGATATCGTCGAGCCCAACCATGACCACTTTGCCACCATGCTATCCGAACAGATTGAAGCAGCTGTTCGCGCATCGCATGGCCGCACTTTCATCCTGTTCACAGCCTACACATTACTGAAAAAAATCTATAACCAGCTTGACGCACCCCTTAATGCCCATGGCTTTCACTGCATGTGCCAGGGACAGACCTCTCGTCACCAAATGATTGAGCAGTTTAAACATGGCGACGGAAATATCCTCTTTGGTACTGACTCATTCTGGGAAGGCGTTGATGTTCCAGGCCGAGCCTTGGAACAGATCATTATCACCCGGCTACCGTTTCGAGTGCCCACCGAACCGATACAGATTGCCCGCAGCGAAGCGATTGAGCAACAAGGGGGAAACCCATTCATGCTCTACACCGTACCACAAGCGATTATACGGCTCAAACAGGGGTTTGGTCGTCTCATCCGCCACCGCAACGACCGCGGTGTCGTCCTTATTCTCGACAAGCGGGTTATTAGCAAACGCTACGGCCGCCTATTTCTCAACTCGCTGCCGCCTGCGCGCCAGATCAAAGCACCAGCGGCCGAGATACAACAGACCCTGGCCACCTTTTTCGACCAAACCACAACAAACGACAGCGATGCATAGCTGCTTGAGCCCTCAGGGACCATACTGTCGGCTGTGTAAATGCACAGTCAAGTGCCGGCCACATTCTCTCAAATTTTTACGCACTCGCACGTGTTCGCCAATTAAACAACTCGGTATAGTTTAGCCATCAACAGCAGGAAAAGGTTTTCCCCTAAAAACCTCCTACTTTTTGGCCGGCAGCTTCCCAGCTGTCGGCCTTTTTTTTCATTTAAAGCAATTGTTTATGCTAATGTTGGTGGATAATAAATCGACAACCTGCCAAAGGATACGCAATCATATGAACATTTTCCACCGCACCACCCTCTACATCCTATTTTTCTGCCTTACTTTTTCCGCAACGAACGTGGCAGCCAACTCGCTCCCCGATCACGAACTCAACCCAGAACGGGCAAAGCTACTGGGATATATCGTCAGCGAGCACCTCACCAGACACCACTACAGCCACAAACGCCTTAACGACGAGCTTTCAATCGCTGCGTTTGATCTGTACATTAAGCAACTTGATGCTCAAAAAAGATTCCTACTCCAAACAGACATCAAAATGCTTGGAGCCTATGAAAACTATATCGACAATGAAATTCGACGCGGCATGATCCACCTGCCTATCTACAGCAGCGAGATCATGAGCCAACGAATCCCCATCGTTAAAAAGATGATCCTCGACCTCCTAGCCAATCCGTTCGACCTAACTCTCTCAGAAGAGCTAGAAACAGACACCAAAAAACTCACGTTCTGCCAGACCGACGAACAACTTCGTGAACGCTGGCGCAAAACGTTAAAATACCAAGTCGCAAACCGCTACCTTGACCTCAAGGATGAGCAAGATGAAAAAACAACTTTCACCACAAGTGAAGAACCTGCTGACACTCAAGAAGAAGTTGTCATCGCTACAGACACCCAACTACGTGAGCAAGCACGAGAGAAAGTTGCCAAACGTTACACCCATCTCCTAGAACGAATGCTCCAAGACCAGCGCAAAGACCACTTCGACCGCTACCTAAATTCCATCTCTCGAGCCTACGATCCACACAGTAACTATCTACCACCTGATCAAAAAGAAGATTTTGATATCCACATGCGCGGATCGCTTGAAGGGATCGGTGCCTTGCTACGTGAAGAGGATGGCTACATCAAAGTCGTCAATGTCATCCCTGGCGGTGCAGCAGAGCAAGATGGCCAACTTGAAAGTGAAGATACAATCCTCAAGGTCGCTGAAGGCGATCAGGAACCTGTCGATATTACTGATACGCGTATTCGTGATGCCGTAACTCTAATTCGTGGCCCCAAAGGGACAGAAGTAAGACTCCACGTGCGTAAGGCCGATGGCTCACGAAAAATCATCAAAATCATTCGAGAAGTGGTGCAAATAAAAGAAACATTTGTCAAATCCACCGTCATTGAACAGCCCGATGACGACGAACTCTATGGTTACTTAAAAATCCCAAGCTTTTACCGTGATTTCAACAATGGCGCTGACGATGCGCGCAACGTTACCGATGACACCCTCGCAGAACTAATCACCCTTCAGCAACAGAACATCAGCGGCCTGATCCTCGACCTGCGTAATAATGGTGGCGGATCACTTTCTGACTCCGTTGACACGACTGGCCTCTTTATCAAAGAAGGCCCCGTTGTCCAAATCAAAGACAGTACCGGTAAAATTGAAGTACTCTCTGATCACGATCCAGCCGTGCAATATGCTGGACCACTCATTGTGCTGGTGAACAAATTTAGCGCTTCAGCTTCAGAGATCCTCGCAGGCGCCCTACAAGATTACCACCGGGCAATCATTGTGGGCAGCGAGCACACCCACGGCAAAGGGACCGTTCAAGCGGTGATTGACCTCGATCAAAACATGCCACTACGCAATATGGAGAAGTTCAAACCTCTTGGCGCGCTTAAGATCACGGTACAAAAATTCTACCGCATCAGTGGCGACTCAACTCAATATCGTGGAATTGAGGCCGACATTGCCCTCCCTGACCGCTTTAAGTCGATTAAAAGTGGCGAGCAATATCTTGATTACTCTATGCCTTGGGACACGATTCTCAGCAGTGATTACCAACCATTACCAAACACACTTCCCATTGCCAGATTAAAACAAGCAAGCGAACAGCGCGTCAGCACAAGCTTGAAAATGCAGAAGATCAGCGAACAATCACTCAAAACACAGAGTCGAATAGAAAACACTCAGCGCAACCTCCTGTTAGCGAGTATCATCACTGAAAGAAACTCACGTGACGCGGATGACGAAACAGACGCTGGCGAACTTCCTTCACACGAACCAAGCAATGACGATAAAAAGTGGCAAACGACAATCAGTACCGACCCATATGTACTAGAAGCCATTGCCCTGATTAGAGACCTACCCTTAGATTAAAGAGCTTGCACCACCGCACAACATACGTCATGTTGTTAACAATAATCATTCTGTGCCTTCAACACAAAGGGGGCGACACCAATCAGAGGAAGGCCTTATTTGCATGACGGTGAAACAAAAAAAAATCCTTATCTCTGAAACAGTAAAAGACCTTCTCACGATCGATGACAACTTTTCTGCGCGCGAGGGCTTCACAATTTACGTGGGTAAAGATTGCGCTGACCTCTTAAAGCAAGCGCGCGGAGATACGCCAGATATCATCTTTGCATCACCCTCTTGCAACCAAAATGATTTCACCTTCTGCCGCCTCCTCAGAGAGGACAATCGAATTTCATCAATTCCGATGGTGACGATTGTCGACAGTAGCAAACTCGCCGAAAGCAACCACGTTCTCCATGACCGACCCGCTGACGTTTTATTTACGCCAATCAACACCCACCTTTTCCTCGCTTCAGCCCGACGGATTCTAGGACTTTCCCACCGTTCATTTTCTCGGAAGCAAACGAGCCTACTCATCCACTTTGGCCTCAACGAAGACATCCTTCGCACAGCGTGTGCATTTAACTTGAGTAGCGGTGGTGTATTTATTGCCACCGAACATCTACCCAAAATTGACGAAACCGTCTTCATACAGCTAGATCTATCCACGGCAGAGAATCCTATTCTTTGCCAAGGTGTTGTCACGTGGCACAACCACAGCGAACAACCTTCCCACCCTGAAATGCCAGGTGGATTTGGCCTCCAATTTGCTTCACTTAAAGTCTCTGATTTGTTTGCATTACGTAACTTCATCAAGGGCGTTGAAGCCCCGGGGAAATAGCAACAAATACCCCATCAAGCTGTATAGAAAATACATACATTTAAACTAGAAAAACCCTACACTGACAACATATTAGCTATTTCCAGCCAAAATACTTCAGAAATGACATCTTTCAGCCATTTTCCATCATCCGCTATTGACACAGATATGCATTACATCGTAATACTAACCGTTAAATATATACTATATACTGTATACAATTTGATGAGAGTATTTGAGTGAGTAATCGTAGTATTATTCACAATGCTTATGTGGTGCCGATGATTTTGAGAGATCTCGAGATCCGGCGTTTGGTTTTATTTGAAAGGGGAGGTATGTATTAAATGAAGACTACAACAGTTCGTGCAGGACCGAATAAAGGCGTGAGCGATCCAATCAACTGCGTCTATTTTGCACACCGCCTCTGAATCCCCAGAGCGAAATCAAGCAAAGTTGAACATAGATTGATTCTCAACCCTTTTTAGAAAGTGCATTGGAAATGATCAAAATTGATAAGGGCTTGGATTTGCCGATCACCGGTAGCCCTGAACAAAAAATTTATGACGGACCTGCCATCAAAACCGTTGCGGTTCTGGGCCCAGATTATGTCGGCATGAAGCCAAGTATGAATGTAAAAGTAGGCGACCAAGTAAAGCTTGGCCAAGTACTTTTTATGGACAAAAAAACAGAAGGTGTTAAGTACACTGCTCCTGGTTGCGGTAAAGTTGTTGCAATCAATCGTGGTGATCGCCGGGCGTTGCAATCGGTTGTTATCGAACTCAACGGTGACGATGCTGAAGTGTTTACATCATCAACCGAAGCTGAGCTCGATAACCTAGCGCGTGAGACCGTTGTTACAAACCTTGTTGACTCAGGGCTATGGACATCGTTCAAAACTCGCCCATACAGCAAAGCTCCAGCGATCGACAGCACACCTCGGTCCATTTTTGTTACAGCGATGGACACCAACCCTCTTGCAGCGAAAGCAGAGCTGATCATTAAAGAGGAGGAGCAAGCGTTCACAAATGGCCTCAAGGTATTGACCCGCCTCACTGAGGGCAATGTCTTTATCTGCCAGAAGCCAAACGTGGTACTTCCTAAGGTTGCAGGAACAAGTTGTGAAGAGTTTGACGGACCACATCCTGCTGGTTTGGCTGGAACTCACATCCACTTTCTCGACCCGGTCAATGAGAATAAAACGGTTTGGTCTATTGGCTATCAAGATGTTATTGCCTTTGGCAAGTTTTTCACCACAGGAAAAATTCCTGTAGAGAAAATCATTGCCCTAGCTGGACCAAGTGTCAACAAGCCTCGCTTAATTCGTACTCGAATCGGCGCATCGCTCCAAGAGTTGACTGCCGGTGAACTAGCTAACGGCGAGCAACGTATTGTCTCAGGTTCTGTGCTTGACGGTACAATTGCTGAAGGACCGCTGGCATTCCTAGGCCGCTTCCATCAACAAGTTTCTGCCCTACCCGAGAAGCGTGAGCGTGAATTCCTTGCATCACTTACTGCTGGTGACGACAAATTCTCAATCAAACGAGCTTTTCTGTCAGCCTTTACCGGCGGCCCATCCTCTTCAATGAACACAAGCCAGTATGGCCGCAGTGGCAATATCTTAGCCATTGGTTCATTTGAAAAGGTAATGCCCCTCGACATTCTACCTAACTTCTTGTTACGTAGCCTTGCTGCTAACGATGAAGACCAAGCTCAACTTTTAGGCTGCATGGAGTTGGCTGAGGAAGACCTCGCCCTCTGTACTTATGTCTGTTCGGGTAAAAATGATTACGGCACTATGCTGCGAGACACACTAACCACTATCGAGAAAGAGGGATAAGAGCCGTGAAATTACTCGACGAATTGAAACCTCACTTTGATAAGGGTGGTAAGTGGGAAAAGTACGCTGCCCTACACGAAGCGATCGACACAACCCTATACTCTCCCGCAACCGTAACAACTGGTACGGTTCAAGTTCGGGACAGTATCAACCACAAGCGGGTGATGAGCATCATAATGCTCGCGCTGTTGCCATGCATCATGATGGCAATATGGAACAGTGGTTTCCAAGAAAATCTAACATTGAATCAAATGCTGGCAGCTGGCCAAATTAGCCAACTTCCAGGATTCAGTGATAGCACCTCACTCCTTGCTAACCTGATTACTGGCGCAGGTTCATTTTTACCCGTTCTTCTCATTGCGCTAATCACTCAAGCAATCTGGGTTACCGTTTTCGCATCAATGCGTAAGAAAAGCATTGATGCTGGGTTTCTTGTAACTGCAGTAATCATTGCTCTTCTCATGCCTCCAACAGCACCATTGTGGCAAGTTGCTATTGCTACTTCTTTTGGTGTTGTTATTGGCCGCGAAATATTCGGCGGTATTGGCATGAACTTCCTAAGCCCTGCGTTACTTGCATGGGTCTTTATGTCCTTCGCATATTCTGGTTCCATGTCAGGCGATGCAGTATGGACAGCCGTTGATGGCTATACGGGAGCAACACCACTTGCTATGGCTCTAAGCGACGGTGTCCCAAGCATTATGGCTCAAGGAATTACTTGGCAATCAGCTTTTCTTGGCACAATCCCAGGCAGCATGGGCGAAACCTCAGCCTTAGCATGCTTATTTGGTGCAGTTGTTCTGATCATTAGTGGAATCGCTTCATGGCGAATCATTGCTGCGGTCCTTTTGGGTGTTATTGGTCTGTCTTCAGCCTTATGCATGTTTAACCCTGAAGCAATGAGTCCTGCATGGCACCTTGTTCTTGGTGGCCTTGCTTTTGGTATGGTATTCCTTGCGACAGATCACTCATCAGCAGCGATGACGACTAAAGGTCAGTGGATCTATGGCCTTCTTATTGGTCTTCTCGTTGTTACTGTTCGGGTATTTAACCCAATGATGCCTGAGAGTGTTGGCATCATCATCCTGTTCGGTAGTGTTTCTGCACCATTGATCGACCGCCTGGTCGTCAATGCACACATCAAGAAAAGGAAGATGCGCCATGTCTAATGACTCCATATTTAAAACATTTTTGGTCGCCTTCCTGCTGTGTGTTGTCTGCTCGGTTCTCGTTTGCCTCGCAGCAATCGTACGGATCGATAAAGAAGCAGTTAACCAGCGATTGGAACTTCGCCAAACCGTCCTTGCTGCAGGTGGGTACCAGCAGCAAATTAATGATGGCGGTGATGTAGATGAACTCTTCACGGCGAACTTTGAGCTTAAAATTGTTGATCTAGCTACGGGCGAATACACGACCGCAGTTGATGCTGCAACATACAATCAAAAAGAAGCCGTCGACAACCCAGAATTGTCGGTCGAAATACCTGCCGATCTTGATGTTGCAGGAATCCGCACTCGCGCTAAATATGCTGCGGTTTACGTTGAAAAGAGCGGCGCTGCAGTTCTGCCAATCCGTGGAATTGGTTTCGGTGGAATGATGTACGGTTACGTTTCTGTCGCAACTGATGGCACGACAATTAATGGATTAACCTTTTACAGCCACGGCGAGACTCCGGGTCTGGGTGCTGAAGTTGACAACCCACGCTGGAAATCTCAATGGCCTGGTAAGCAAATCTATTCCAACTCAGGTACTGTCGCTCTAAAGGTCGTGAAAAACGGCAAGTTCAACCCAAGCGCTTCGGATGCTATAAACACAATTGATGGCCTTGCTGGCGCAACAAACACCAGCAAAGGGGTACATGGCATCGTTCGCTACTGGTTTGGTGAGCACGGTTTCGCCCCATTCATAGCCAAACTAAAAGCAGAGAGAG
The DNA here is from genome assembly GCF_055389415.1 of Desulfuromonas svalbardensis. Lineage (NCBI taxonomy): Bacteria > Pseudomonadati > Thermodesulfobacteriota > Desulfuromonadia > Desulfuromonadales > Desulfuromonadaceae > Desulfuromonas > Desulfuromonas svalbardensis. The sequence continues at coordinate 478,094 of NZ_AP042416.1, forward strand.
GTTAATCATGGCAAAAGCAAAAGACGCACTGCTGGATCCATTATTTAATAACAACCCCATCGCACTCCAGATTCTTGGTATCTGTTCTGCTTTGGCGGTTACAAACAAATTGTCGACGGCACTAACAATGACGATTGCAGTAGTACTTGTTACTGCATTTTCAAATGCGTCAATTAGTGCAATTCGCAACCATATTCCTAACAGCATTCGTATCATCGTTCAGATGACCATTATTGCAACGCTAGTTATTATCATCGACCAGATGCTCAAGGCCTTTGCTTACGAAATGAGTAAAGCTCTATCGGTATATGTTGGTCTGATTATCACCAACTGCATTGTTATGGGTCGTGCTGAAGCATTTGCGATGAAAAACTCAGTTGGATTGAGTTTCCTTGATGGCATCGGCAACGGTCTAGGCTACGGTCTGGTGCTTTTAGCCGTCGGCTTTGTTCGGGAACTGTTCGGTTCAGGTAAGCTTTTCGGCCTGACTATTCTCAGCCCTGTCAATGATGGCGGTTGGTATGTTACTAACGGCTTGATGCTGCTGGCACCCAGCGCCTTCTTCCTGATTGGCTTTATCATCTGGGGTTTGCGGACCTGGAAGCCTGAACTCCAAGAATAGGAATAGACGTTATGTCACATTATTTTACAATATTTTTTGAATCTGTATTTATCGACAACATCGCCTTAACTTTCTTTTTAGGCATGTGTACTTTTATCGCTGTATCTAAAAAAGTAGATACCGCGTTAATGCTGGGTGCAGCGGTTATTGCTGTTGAGGTCATTACAGTCCCAGTCAACAATCTCCTCTACACATTTTTATTAAAAAAGGGAGCACTAGCATGGGCAGGATATCCTAACCTTGATCTGAGCTTTCTCGGTTTAATTTGCTATATCGGAGTTATCGCTGCAATTGTACAGATTCTGGAGATGGCGCTCGATAAATATTTTCCAGCTCTCTACAATGCCTTGGGAATTTTCCTGCCATTAATTACGGTCAACTGCGCCATCCTTGGTGCGGTATTGTTCATGGTCAATAAAGACCTCAACTTTGGAGAAAGTGCCGTTTACGGCGCAGGAGTTGGCGTTGGCTTCGCCTTGGCAATCTGTCTGTTAGCCGGTATTCGTGAAAAGCTGACCTATAGCGATGTCCCTAAAGGGGTACGCGGTGTTGGAATCACCTTCATCATCGTTGGCTTAATGGCAATGTCGTTTATGGCATTTTCCGGGCTGAAATTTTCGTAGTTTTAAAGCAGATACTAAAGATTGGATGAATAGTATGGATTTCACACTTGTAATAGCCGGATGTACGATGTTTACCGGTGTCATCCTAGCTCTGGTTGCCATTATTTTGGTAGCACGGAAGAGCTTGGTGCCCAGCGGTGACATTAGTTTTTTCATCAACGACGACCCAAGTAAAACAATTGTAACCAAACCTGGCGGTAAACTCCTCGGTGCCTTAGCTGAACAGGGTATCTTTATCCCTTCAGCATGTGGTGGCGGTGGTACTTGTGGTCAATGTCATGTTCACGTTTATGATGGTGGAGGTGACATTTTACCTACTGAGACTGGTTTTATCACCAAAGGTCAAGCACGTGATGGTTTACGTCTAGGCTGCCAAGTTGGTGTTAAGCAAGACATGAAACTCGGTATCCCAGCTGAAATCTTTGATATCAAAAAATGGGAATGTACCGTTAGATCAAACGATGGCAAAGCAACCTTCATCAAAGAACTTATTGTTGATCTTCCTGAAGGTGAGGATTGCGATTTCCGTGCTGGTGGTTACATTCAGATCGAAGCACCTGCTCACGTAATATCTTACTCTGAATTTGACATTGAAGAAGAGTACCGGTCTGATTGGGATAAATTCAACATTTGGGACAATAAATCGGTAGTAAAAGAGCCAATTATGCGTGCCTATTCCATGGCGAGCTTCCCTCTTGAAAAAGGGATGATTATGCTTAACGTGCGAGTATGTCCTCCACCTCCAAATGCACCTGATGCACCTCCAGGACAAATGTCTTCCTTCATTTTCAACTTGAAGCCAGGCGACAAAGTTACAATTTCAGGCCCATACGGTGAGTTCTTTGCTCGTGACACACAAAACGAGATGGTCTTCGTTGGTGGTGGTGCTGGAATGGCGCCTATGCGTTCCCACATCTTGGATCAATTGCTTCGCTTGAACTCTACCCGTAAGATGACCTACTGGTATGGTGCTCGTAGCTTAAAAGAGATGTTCTACGTTGAAGAGTTTAACGGTCTTCAAGAGAAATATCCTAACTTCAGTTGGCATATTGCTCTGTCTGACCCAATGCCAGAAGACAATTGGACAGGCTACACTGGATTTATTCATCAAGTTCTCTTCGATGAGTACATCAAGGATCATGAAGCTCCTGAGGACTGCGAATACTACATGTGCGGTCCCCCAATGATGGCAAATGCGGTAACGCAGATGCTGCTTGATCAAGGTGTAGAACGTGAAAACGTTATGTTCGATGACTTTGGTGGCTAATCAGTAATAGTTGAAATAACGCCCTCTTGTGTTACGCTTTAATCGTATACGCAAGAGGGCGTACTTTATTCTGGAGGGATTGTTATGCCATACGGACAAGCAAAAGAGATTTTAGCCTATGCTCGTAATTTCCACTGTCAAGTAAGCGATTTTTACCAGCAACTCGCAGATAAAGCTCAAAGTTCACGTGTGAAATTATTATTGGACTATTTAATTCGCCATGAGATACATCTTGCCAAAGCATTAGAAGACTTCGAACAATCGGTATCTTCTCAAGCGCTTAACACTTGGTATCAATACGCACAAGACCAGCGCACCTTTGAACCTCTCAATGCCATTAAATACTCACCAACGATGTCAGTTGATGACGTACTAAAGATTGGTCAAACGATTGACAACTGCTTAATAGCATCGTACAAAGGTGTCGCAGACACAGCTTCAACTCCTGAAGTTCGTGAGATTTTCGAAAACTTGCTCCAAATGGAAGAACAAGAAAAACACCAGAAATCCCGTATAGCTCTTGGGATTAACGACATGTAGTTAATTGTTCGCGTTATTTATATGTGATTATGGGGCCACGTCATTTGATGTGGCCCTTTTTGCGGAGTTAAAATGAAAAAACGGATTGTAATAATTGCGCTGCCATTACTGTTAATGATCACCCTGGTTGTTTATCTAAACAAAAACAACCAAACACCAACGGGGCCAATATTGTTTGAGGGCGCCACAATGGGCACTAGTTACCATATTAAGGTGATCCCGACACTTAGTACCCAAATAGATGTCAAGAGCGTTTCAGACACGATTATTGATCGCCTCAACGATATTGATCTCTTAATGTCGACCTATAAAAACGATTCTGAAGTCAGTTTATTTAATCAACACCATGAGAACCAATGGGTCGATATCAGTAATGAGACCCTGAATGTTATACAGGCAGGTCAACAGGTCAGCAAACTCAGTGATGGTGCCTTTGATATGACCATTGGCAATCTTGTTAACCTGTGGGGATTTGGTCCGACTATCAACCTTGATTCCATTCCTCAACAACATAAGATTGATGCACTAATCAACCAAATCGGCTATCAAAAGTTACAACTCACATCACAGCCACCCCAAATATTAAAAACGAGCCCACAGATCTATTTAGACCTATCAGCAATAGCCAAAGGATATGCTGTCGATGCAATTGCTAAAGTACTACTCGATCTTCATATTGAACATTTCATGGTCGAAATTGGCGGTGAAATTGTTACCCATGGTTATAAGTCAGTGAACAACCCTTGGGTTATTGGTGTACAAAGCCCCGCCACAGTCGAACAGAGTGTACAAAAACGACTTTATTTAACAGATATTGCCATGGCGACTTCTGGTGATTACCGCAACTACTTTGAACAAGATGGCGTTCGCTATTCACACACCATTGATCCCCGAACTGGCCACCCTATCAACCATCAATTAGCATCCGTTACAGTTATCGGTTCTACTTGTATGCTTGCTGATGCCTATGCAACTGCCATAATGGTACTTGGACCAATTAAAGGGATGGAATTTGCTAATAAAAATAATATTGCAATTCTTATGATTATCAAAGAGGGTGAAGTCTTCACTGAACGTAACAATGAACTCTTTACCCATTATTTAACGAAGTAACGAGGCTAAGAATGAAATTACTACTACCTGCTTTGATAATATTTTTACTCGCATTTGCCGGATTATCGATTGGAATTATTTTCGGTCGCAAGGGGATCTCTGGGGGATGCAGCAGTAATGAAGGCAACCTTGCTGACATCGATTGTTCCTGTGGTCGGGATAATGATTCTTCTATCTCATGTGCAAACGATATCGAAGTCGAAGTGATTTGCCCAGAACAAGAACCAGAAAAATATCAGCAAATGTTAGATGAACTACAAAAAAGAGGATAACTCAATAAAGTTATTCGCAACTAAGAATATGGGAGCACAATGTGCTCCCATATTCAACAATCCTACAGTCTAAAGTATACCTGTTGACTGTATTTGCTCATCTCAATTTAATCCTACCAGCCTGCCGGACTTAACATGGGCCAAGTCAGGCTATTTCTCGCTACGGCCCGTCAAGTCCGACAGACCGCTAGACGATCTTCATCCCCACTTTCATAAACTCTTTTATATCTACTTACCTTCTTAATATTATCCATATTTATTGCACAAAAAAAGGCCCACCAATTGGCGGGCCTTTTAAGTCTAACGTATTACTGTCACCCTAGAGCAAAGTAACAACCGCCGCTTTGGCAGCAGCTAGGAAACTTTGTGGCAAGGAACCAATCAAAATGATTGAAAGGATGAAGAAAGCTCCCATCACTTTAGTACCAAATGGTAGCACGATTAACTCTTGATCATCGTCCGCACCACAGTAGGCTGCACGTGCCATCTTGAGGTAGTAATATGCCGCAACAGCAGCATTCATTACCGCAATAATAACCAGCGCATAGAAGCCCTTATGGATCGCACCGGTAAAGATCATAAACTTACCGATAAAACCAATCGTCGGAGGAATACCTGCCATACCAAAAGCTGAAACCAGTAAGGTTAAAGCAAGGAGAGGAGAACGACGTGACAACCCTTTTAGGTCATCAAAGGTTACGTTTTCGCCTTCAGGAGAAATATTATAAATAACGAAGAAGCAGCCAAGGTTCATCAATAGATAACCGATGACATAAAAAACTGCCGCAGCCATACCCATCTCATCAGCAGTCAAAATACCAAGCATGACATAACCAGCATGAGCAATACTTGAGTAAGCTAACAAACGCTTAAGGTCTGTTTGAACGAGGGCAGTCATGTTACCAAGTGTCATTGACAACACGGCAATCGTAGCCAAAACCCAAGTAAGTTGAGAAACATCAACTCCTGCAACAGCAACAAAGCGAAGCAACAACAGCACCGCACCAACTTTAGGTAAGGTAGCTACGAAGCTTGTGGTCTCATTGGATGCACCCTGATAAACATCAGGTGTCCAAAAATGCATTGGAAATAATGCCAACTTATAAAAGAACGCTGTCATAACCAACACCATTGCGATAACAGCTAGAGGCTGTGTAGCAATCAGAGAAGGCATCAATTCAGCCAATTCATTTAAGTAAGTTGTATGAGCAAGACCAAAGATGTAACTCATACCATACAGAGTCAAACCTGTTGAAGCAGCACCAAAGAGTACATATTTAATGCCAGCTTCGACGTGCATACGGCCCGATCCGCGCCGAAATGGGATCACAACATACAATGCATAAGATGAAATTTCGAGACTAAGAAGAATGGTCAACAGTTCAACCGAACTACTCAGGAACATCAATCCTAGGGCACTGATAGCAAGAAACATATTGTATTCAGGATGCAAATTATCATCAATGCCTGTCAAACCACTACCAAGGTAGAAGATGAGAAACAGACCAACAACAATGACCATCTTAAAGAGTTGTGACAACGCATCAATCTGGTATGCGTCATAAAACATGTTTGCTTCATTGCCCATGCTTGCAAAGGTTGCAACAATGGTGATTGCAGTGAGAACAAGGCTCACTGCTTGGATAGTACCTGTACGAAACTTGCCCAAGGTCATGAAGAACAAGACCAGGACCGTTAACATCAGTGCCAATTCAGGCATAAAAACTGTGTTTAACATAATAGATCCGATCCTTTAGTTAAAAGAGGTTCTTGACCCAGGCACCTGCGTTATTTAGCAGGGCATGGTGTTCACCATGCTGAACAGCCTCGTGTACCGCACTACCCGCATCAATTTGATGAATCAGGTGAGCGACAGTTGTGTCCATCATGTCCAATAATGGCGTTGGGTGAAAACCGATCCAAAAAACAAACACGGTTAAAAATGCCAACTGAATAATTTCACGAAAGTTACAATCGGTAAGTGCATGATCGTCACCATGGTCATCGCCATGATCGTGATGTCCGTGACCATCTGAATCGTCCCAGACCATCTTTTGTAATAGACGAAGCATATACGCTGCGGCAAGGACTGCACCAAGAATTGAAACGGCGCCAACCAATGGATACTTTTCAAACGCACCGAATAAAACAAGGAACTCACCAACAAAACTATTGGTTCCTGGAAATGCTAAAGATGATAACGAGAAAATACCCAAGAACGTGACATAGATCGGCATAAACATACCGAGTTTACTGTTGTCAGAGATCTCACGACTATGGGTACGCTCATAAATAATACCAATTAAGATAAACAGCGCCCCTGTCGTTACACCGTGATTCAGCATCTGGAGCATTGCTCCTTTGATCCCTGCATCATTGAGTAAAAAGATACCTAGGGTAACAAATCCCATATGGCCAACAGATGAATAGGCGATCAACTTCTTAATATCGGTTTGACCTAAGGCAAGGTATCCGCCTACCACAATACTAATCAGCGACATTACGATGAGGTAAGGCATGCAATAAAGGGTTGCTTCAGGTGCCATTGGCAAACAGAAGCGCAGGAACCCATAACCACCCATCTTCAACAAGATGCTGGCAAGGATAACCGAACCAGAAACTGGCGCTTCAACGTGAGCTGCTGGCAACCAAGTGTGAAATGGAAACATTGGCATTTTGATTGCAAAACCGATCGCACACGCCAAGAACACCCACATTTGGAAAGAGAAACTGTAGCTATGAGCCATCAATTCGGGAATAAAGAACGTCCCTGTTTTGATATACATTGCAACAATCGCAACCAACAGAAAGATACTTCCTGCAAAGGTATAGAGGAAGAATTTGATTGAAGCATAATCTTTGCGTGCTCCACCCCAAATTGCAATCATCAGGTACATTGGAACCAACATACCTTCCCAGAAAATGTAGAACAGCACCGTGTTCATACTCATGAAAACACCAAGCATGGCAGTTTCCATTAGCAATGTCACGATGATGAACTCTCTCATCCGCGTCTTGATGTAAGTCCATGAACAAAGGATACACAACGGCATCACAAATGTTGTCAGCAGAACTAACAGCACGCTTATTCCATCAACTCCAACAACATAGTCGAGGTTCAAAGCGGGGAACCAATGCCGCAGTTCAGCAAATTGGTACTTCGCTGTTGTCTTATCAAAACACGTCCATAATGGCAGTGAAATGATAGCAGTGACTAGGGTGACTGCAAGACCCCAGTATTTCAATAAGGTATCACCACGTAAAAACATGGCAACAATAGCCCCGACTACCGGTATGATCAGCAGCATCGATAAGATCGGGAAATTCAATGTATTCAGGATTAGATACTTTTCCATGACTTCCTACTGTCTATGAGTAATTGCCGTTAACAAGCAGGCAGTGTCAGATCAAAACTACAACAATGAGTACGATAAACAGCAGAGCAACCGCTGCACCGATATAATGTTGCAACTTACCCGTTTGGAACTGTCGTACCTGCTCACCACCCTTGACAACACCACGTGCACTACCATCAAGAGCCCAATCAATGCCCTCCCAATCGAACCAAGAGAGTGCACGAGCCAGAGCCATCGTAAAACGTAAACCAACGGTTTTATATATGTTACTCACCCATTCGTTTGTGGCGCTAATAGGGTTACGAGCAACCCACATAAACCAACCTGCACCGCGACGATAGAACCAGCAAAGGTCAAGGTTAGATACATCATGCGGTTTGAGATACTTAACCATCATGTAGAAACCTAAACCTGTGAAACCGAGAAGGTGGAAAGTCTCAGCAAGGTGATAACTTGTATAAGGGTGATATTCTACAGCGTATGGAAGCATGTCGTAGAGATAATCAGGGTAGAAACCAAGGAAAATACACATAAAGGCTGCCATAAACATACCGAGTTGCATATTCCAATGCGCTTCTTTTGGTTTTAAACCACAATCATTAGGACCAAACCAGATAAAGTATGGCAGCTTGATACCAACAGATAGGAAGGTACCCACAGCAGCCAACAATAACATACTCATAATAATCAGCTGATGGTCAGCGCCTGCAGCGGAAATGATCATTGATTTACTGATGAAACCACTGGTAAGTGGGAAACCTGAGATCGCGATACCGCCGATAACGGTAAAGATCATAGTAAGCGGCATATATTTATAGAGACCACCAAGTTCACTCAGCTTCGAGCGACCTGTCATCTCTAGAACACTACCAACGCCCATGAACAATAAGGCCTTGTAAAGGATGTGTGCATAAGCATGAGCACAAGCACCATTAATGGCGAGCTCCGTACCGATACCAACCGCGCACACCATGTAACCGACCTGACTAACAATATGGTAGGCCAGAATACGGCGGGCATCATTTTCGATAACCGCGTAGGCAACACCATACAGGGTCATAATCGCACCCATAATGGCCAAGCTTTCGAAACCAGCAAAACCACGTGCTAAAACATAAACCGCTGTCTTAGTCGTAAAGGCGCACATAAATACCGCACCGGTAACAGTTGCTTCGGGATACGCATCAGGTAGCCAGGCATGAATTGGTGGTACCGCCGCGTTGAGCATGAAACCGATCATAATCAGATAATCAGCAAGCACTGCATTATCCGCAGAGATCAAATCGAAACTTAGATCACCTACATTTTGGTAACGTAAGAAGATCCCCGCAAGGAGAACCAACCCACCAAATGTATGCACCAGAAGATAGCGATAACCAGCATCGATGGAACGTTTCCGCTTACGATACCAAATAAGGAAAACAGAGGCAAAAGCCATCAATTCCCAGAAGATAAACACGGTCAGGTAATCACCAGCAAGCGTGGTTCCCAAAGAGCCTGCCACATATAACCATGCAGCGGCATGTTGACCACTCTCTTTAACATGAAGGCCAAAAATACTACCGATGAGCGCCATCAAGGTAAAGACATGCAAGAAAACCATTGTCAATTCGTCAACACGACCAAACTGCAATTTAAAACCGAGCCACTCAACGCAACCAAATGAGGAAGGAAGGTACTTGATTTGAATAAAAGCAATTAGCGGTACCGCGACCAACCAAATCTTTTGTGCATTGAACTTTTTAAATAAGGGCAATAACAGCGCGCCGATGATGAACATCGTGGCTGGATGCATAAAAATACTACTTGTCATAATGATCCGTGTCCCTCTCCAGCCATACGTGTGACAGCCCTTTACAGAATACAATCATTGCAAGACAACCAACCAAACCAAACATTGCCCAGAAGCCAACAATGTGGTCTCCCCAGAAGTGACCATGGGAACGATCAGCAAAGAAATCAAAGACGAGAGCAAAGGCTAAATAGGCTAGAAACAACCATTTAAGCAAACTTGGTCTCTCACGCAAGTAAGTAAGGAAATTTACAATCATGACTTCACCATTAGGTTAATGAGGTCTAGGAACAGGTCAGGGTAAACACCAATCAACACCGACAGTGTTCCCGTAATGACCAGAGGGATCACCATAAACAGAATCAATGGCTTTTTCTCTAGGCTAGTTGTAACCCCTTCATCAGCAGGTAACGGCTTGCCAAAGAAAGCCTGCAAGAAGACAGGGACAAAGTATCCAGCGTTAAGTAAACTACTAATCAACAGAACACTGAGCAAAATGTAATTATGGATATCCATAGTACCAAGAGCTAAATACCACTTGGTTACAAAGCCGCCAACCGGTGGTGCACCAATCATACTTAACGAAGCCACACCAAAAGCAAGCATGGTAAATGGCATCCGCTTGCCTAGGCCACCCATTTCCGAGATATCTTTTTTACCAGTAGCAACAAAGATACAACCCGCTGCGAAGAACAGAGTGATCTTAGCCAGCGCATGGTTAGCAATATGGATCAAACCACCTGTAATCGAATTCGGTGTCAACATCGCGACACCTAAAATAATATAGGAGAGCTGACTGACTGTTGAGTAGGCCAAACGCGCCTTGAGGTTCGTTTTAGTCAGCGCAATCACCGATGCCGTAAGGATGGTAAATGATACAAAGTAAGCGGTAAATAAACCCAAGCCAGTTTCAGCGAGGATATTTGTACCGTAGATTGACAGCATGACACGACAGATTGAAAAGACACCAACCTTAACAACAACAACCGCATGAAGTAGAGCACTAACGGGTGTTGGTGCAACCATCGCATCTGGCAGCCAGTTATGGAATGGCATGATACCCGCTTTAGCGAAACCAAACAGGCAGAGAATGAAGGTAACACCCACCATGAAACGATCGGCTTCAGCAGGGAAGATACCCTGAGCAATATTGGCGGTGTTAAAATCAAGAGTCCCGCACAGCACATAAATAATAACCATGGCTGGGAGCAAGAACGCTTTGGAAGTAAACATCAAGTAAACAATGTACTTCTTAGCGCCTTCGTATCCCTCTTTATCCTGATGATGCATAACTAATGGATAAGTGAAAATCGATACGACTTCATAAAAGAAATACAGAGTAAAGAGGTTACCGGCAAAGGCAGCGCCCATTGCTGCGCCAACTGAAACGGCGTAGCAAACATAGAAACGGGTCTGCGCATGCTCATCAAGACCACGCATGTAACCGACGCAGTACAGGCTGGCTAAGATCCAGAGGAACGAAGCAACCAAAGCGAAGATCACACCCAGTGGATCAAGGTTCAGGGTTATAGAGATCCCCGGGTATAACTCAAACAGAGTATATTTAAGCTGCTGCCCACCCTGAATGGTGGGTAAGAAGCTTAATACCGAGGCAAAAGTAAGGATAGCGCCGAGCGTCGACCAGCTGTCGCGCAAATTCGGCTTTTTCCCCGAAAACATAACAAGCAGACCCGTAATCATCGGAATCAACATTGTTATTAGAATCTTGCTGGTGATAATAGTGTTCATTGCAAGTACTTTCTCAAGTGGTGTGTCGCGCTAGCTTAAGCCGCGTGACTGCCGTTACAGATTTCATAACCGCCAGAAAAGCGATATCACATTTTCAAGTCCTGAACCTGCTCAGGATCTTCACTGCGATACTTGCGGTACACCGCGATGATCATACTAATCACAATTGCTGCTTCTGCTGCTGCAATTGCCATAATAAATAGCGTATAGATCTGTCCAACAGCGGGGTTTGGTGCAACAAAGCGATTAAATGCCATAAAGTTCAGCGCTGCACCATTGAGGATAAATTCACTTGAAATCAACATGCCGATCAACGAACGGTGTTGAATCATGCCATAGAGTCCGATTATCAGCAGGATCGCTGAAATAATCAGATAAGTATTTAAGTTACCACTGATCATGATGCTTTTTCCTCCCGACCACCACGAGCCAAAATAATAGCACCGAGAATAGCGGTCAGTAATACGACCGAAATCAACTCAAAGGCGAGGCAATACTTAAACAGTAAGTTCTCACCAACAAAGCGAATCGACATATCGCCAATCTGCTCAGCTGCTGGAGCAAATTTTGTCTGACCAATTGCAACGAACAGTGAGATAAAACCTGTTGTACATGCAATGAGCGCTAAAATCATGTTGCGGCCCGTCAAGTTCTTCGCAGCAAGTTGATCAGGTGTATTACCGAGCATGACCCCTAAAACAATCATGATACAAACGGCACCGACATAAATCAGTATTTGCATCATGGCAAGGAATGGACTGCCCAGGTGGAAATATAACCCTGCGATACCAAACAGTGACACGGTTAGCCCGAGAACTGCATGCATCAACATTTTGGAACGAATTGCAATAAACCCGCCCATAAACGTTAGGATCATAAAGCCATAAAAGAGGGCTTCGGCGATGTACTCATAAACAATCATTCCCGTTCCTCCACTCTCTTCAAAATGTCGTAATGGAACTCTTCACGTGTTGTGCCAGCCAACTCATACTCATTCGAGTAATCGAGTGCGCTCGTTGGGCAAACTTCAACACAAGCACCACAAAGGCTGCATTTGGTGAAATCAAGAGTAAAGACGGTTAATACCTTGCCCTTAACTCCTTCACGTTTTTCGCCTTCAACAACGATGCAATCAGAAGGACACTCACGTTGACAACTTCCGCAAGTGATACACTTATGGCTGCCGGTATCCTCAAACTTAATCAGGTCGATATGACCACGATAGTTTGGCGTGATAACAAGTTTTTCACGTGGATACTGAACAGTGACAATAGGTGAGAACAGTGCCTTGATAGTGACCCTTAGGCCACTGATAAGGCTCCATGCTCCCGTAAATATTACTGAGAAATAGGATTTCATATCAGTTTCACCACCACGACAGTAATTAAAAGATTAACCAGTGAAAATGGAATCAAATACTTCCAACAAAAGTTCATCAACTGATCAAAACGAGTACGAGGATAAGTCCAACGAATCCACACTAAAAAGAACATCAGCGCGTAAACCTTCATCAAGAACCAAATCGCACCACTGTACTCAAAGTATGGCAATGGAATTCCTGAGCTTCCGCCCAAGAAGAAAACCGTTGCAACGCTACAAACAATAAACATGTTTGCATATTCACCGAGCACGAACAAACTGAAACTCATGCCGCTGTACTCAGTATGAAAACCTGCAGTCAGCTCACTTTCAGCCTCAGGAAGGTCAAAAGGTGCGCGGTTTGTTTCAGCAACCATAGCAATAATGTAGATGATGAATGCTAGAGGTTGTAGAACAATAAACCATACTGGGCTTTGCGCTGCAGCAATCTCACGTAAGCTGAAAGTGTTGGTCATAAACACAATTGCTAGCAACGAGATTAGCATTGGAATTTCGTAAGCAACGTTTTGTGCTACCGAACGAAACGCTCCAAACAAAGAGTACTTGTTATTTGAGCTCCAACCACCAATCAATACGGCTAAAACGTTGATTGAAGCAAACGCCAAAATCAACAATAAGCCAACATCGAGATCAAAGCCCTGAAGCTTATCACTAAATGGGATGACGAGCAGAGGGACAAAAACAGGAGCAAAGGAGAGAAGAGGAGCCAGCATAAACAAAGGCTTGTCAGCTTGAGCTGGCACAACCAATTGCTTACCCATCAACTTCAGGCCGTCAACGACAAGCTGAATAAGACCGTGAGGACCAACTTCCATTGGCCCGGGACGCAACATGATATGCCCAGCAAGTTTACGCTCGGCATAGCCCATCACCAGTGCGTTGCCGAAGACAATCACTGCCCCGCAGGCTGCACAGACAATAATCCGGATCAATTCCGGGAAAATACTATATAAGATTTCCATATTCTCTACCTGTCAATCTCGGGGATAACCAGGTCCAAAGAACCCATGGCTGATACCACGTCAGAAAGCAACATCCCTTGACACATTTCAGGGACAACGCTCAAGTTTGAATAGGATGGCGTTCTTACCTTAAGTCGATAAGGAGTATCCGAGCCATCAGAAACAAGATAGTAGGATAACTCGCCACGTGGAGCCTCAACTGAGCTATTGTAATCGCCAGCTGGGATTTTCAGCTTTTTAGGAACCTTAGCTGCCATAACAGGACCTTCTGGCAATTTATCGAGCGCTTGCTCAATAATCCGTAAGCTCTGCTCCATCTCGCGGTAACGCACCAAGAAAGAGGCCATGCAATCGCCTTTTGTCTCGGTAGGAATCTCGAAATCAAACTCAGGGTAAACAGAGTACGGCTCAGCACGACGCAGATCATATGCAACACCAGTACCGCGTAACATTGGTCCTGTAATGCCATAACGAGCGCAGGTTTGAGGAGTTAAATCGCCAACATCCTTCAAACGGTTTTGTAAAATAATGTTGCCGTTAACGAGTTGTTCATACATCGGAAAGCGGCCACGCAAACGATCAATGAAAGCGCGCGTTGATGAAATGAACTTATCATCAATATCTTTGCAAACACCGCCAACTCGGCAGTAGCAATATGTTAATCGTGACCCGGTGATATCCTCAAGAATATCAAGGATGTGCTCACGATCATCAAAAGCATACATGATGGGTGTAAACGCACCCAAATCAAGAAGATAGGCACCATACCAAAGTAAATGACTTTGGATACGGTTAAGCTCTGAGGTGATAACGCGAATATACTCAGCACGTTGTGGAACTTCTACACCAGTTGCTTTTTCTAAAATTTGAGCATAGCCATGATTATAAATCAGGGCACCTAAGTAATCCATCCGTGCCGTATTAGGCATAAATGATTTTGCAGGCTTGTGCTCGGCAATTTTCTCGTGACATCTATGGCCGTAACCAAGTACAGGATGAAGGTTCATAGCGTACTCACCTTCAAGCTCCAGCACCACGCGTAATACCCCGTGGGTACTAGGGTGCTGTGGTCCCATATTTAGTACGAAGCGATGATGTCTGTCGTCTTCTAATGGTTCAACATTCATGGCAATCAGCTCTGCTCCTGACTCTTGACAACTTCAGGTTTTGCTACTTTAGGCTCAGGTGGTTGACGACGTATTGCGCCAACATCCTTCAATGCTTTCTCATCCTTAAGTAGCGGCTTCAGGTCCACATCTTCCTCCGCTAAGATCAACGGCTCCAGATTTGGGTGGTCGGTAAACACGACACCGTGAAAATCACGTGTTTCGCGCTCGTGCCAATTGGCGCCCTGATAGATATCAGAGATTGTTGGAAGCTCATTGTTCACAACAAAAGCACGGGCCAACACACGACAACGTGTTTCGAAGTGAGCAAATTGATAAACCACTTCAATCTCTGGCGTCACATGGACAGCCATCAGATCAACGAGATAAAAGCCCTGCTTCAGCATAAAGCTGGCTAACTCAGGCAGTTTTGCTCCGTCAAGGCTCAGGCTGTAATCGTAACCACTCACTGAGCGATCTACGGTTTCAACATCCGTTGCCAGAATTTTCCATTGCTTGATTACTTTTTTAACGTCCATCATCTACCCTCCGGCATTTTGTTCTGAGGGAATGGGAAACGTTTACCAGTAATCTTCTCTTGCAGCTGAAGAATGCCCTCAATGAGAGCTTCTGGCCGTGGAGGACAACCGGGAACGTAAATATCAACTGGAATCAGTTGGTCAACACCGAGAACAACATCGTAATTTGCTTCAACAGCAAATGGGCCACCAGAAATTGCACAGTTACCAAGTGCAATAACATAGCGAGGCGCTGGCATTTGCTCATAGAGCGTTATCACTGCTGGAGCCATCTTACGATTAACTGTCCCTGCAACAATCAACAAATCTGATTGTCGAGGTGAGGGACGGAACACCTCAGCACCATAGCGTGCCATATCGAAACGTGCCATACCACAGCACATCATCTCAATTGCACAACACGCTAAACCAAAAGTCATTGGCCACAACGAGTTCGCCCGGCACAGATTCAAGATCGTGTCGGACAATTTCATTTGCAGCAATGGCTCTGCGTCTGAGGTCTTAGTCCTCTGCGGTAGACCGCCATCATAGCGCTCTAGACACTCCTTAGAATAGGAGTGGACGTTTAGCAGACTTTTCTTCTGTTCGGCCACGTGAATACTCCCTTGACCCAGGCATAAACAATCGCCAGAGACAAAATACCTACAAAAATTAACAGTTCAGAAATCCCCCGTACCGCCGACACCATGTCAAAAGCTGTCGCGACAGGAAACAGAAACAGAACATCAACATCGAACGCCAAAAAAATTAACGCATACAGGTAATATGAAATATCAAAACGGATATTCCATGCCGTACCGTAAGGATCCATACCACACTCATATGGTTCCAATGTTTTACGGTACAATTCCCGCGGCGCAAAAATTCTGGAGATCACCAGAGGGCCAAGACCGCAAGCAATACCTGCAATCAAAAGCACCAACACATACATATAATCGACCAAATACTGTTCGGCCATACCGATTCATGCCTCCCTGAAGGGCAAATTGTACACAAATCACTCGTGACTGTGCACAGGTTCTCATCCCAAACGTGCATTTGCACACAATACAAACAGTGTAAACAAACCTCGTATTTTCTAGCGGAATGCCCACAGCTTGTCAAGATTTTAATAGGGAAGTTTTGTCGACAAAGTTTCCTTAAAGGCCAAAACAACAGATAAACCACTATTATTACTACACTACATGAAAATGAACCCCCGTTCCGGCGCATACACGATAAACCTTAATGCTGGATACTGTATACAGTTCAACCTGATCCATTTCTTTTCCACGTCACGCCTTGCCTGGAGCTAATAAACTTAATTCGTTGACAACAAATTGACGCCATGCTAACCACACAGGCTAATATTTAATGATCTGCATAGCGACATACTCGTATCGCAGTGCAAATAACTGTCGCCCAAGAAAGATATAATCATGAGAAACAATATTGTACATATCGGAGCTGGAGAACTTACCTATGAAATTCGTGCAATCGTCGAGATTGCCGAAACGCTTGGTAAATTGGGAATTAAAACCAACATGGAGAACATTGGTGACCCCATTGCAAAAGGGGAAAAGATTCCTGCATGGATGAAGAAAATCGTTGCCGATCTTGCCATGACTGACTGCTCATACGGCTACTGTGCAACAAAAGGGATTCTCGAAACACGTGAATTTTTAGCTCAGCTGACCAATAAGCGTGGCAAAGCACAGATTTCCGCTGAAGACATTATCTTCTTCAATGGGCTTGGTGACGCCATCCAAAAAGTGTATGGGCTCCTCAAACGTGAAGCGCGTGTTATCGGACCCTCTCCGACGTATTCAACTCACTCTTCGGGCGAGGCCTCACATGCAGGACAAGCTCCAGTATCGTATCGTTTAGATCCTGATAACAATTGGTATCCTGACCTTGACGACCTACGCTTATCGATCAAATACAATCCGGCGATCTGTGGCATTTTAATCATTAATCCTGATAATCCAACGGGAGCCGTTTACCCTGAACGGATTCTTGTGGAGATGATCAAGATTGCAAAAGAGTATGACCTGTTCATCATTGCCGATGAGATTTACCACAATATTATTTACAACGGTGAGTCGACCAAGCCGCTCTCTGACCTTGTTGGCGATATTCCTACTATCGCTATGAAGGGGATTAGCAAAGAACTGCCTTGGCCAGGTTCGCGCTGTGGCTGGATTGAAGTCTATAATCGCGATAAGGATCCAATGTTTGCCCGCTATATTCAATCTATCGTTGATTCGAAGATGGTCGAAGTCTGTTCGACAACGTTACCGCAAAAAGCGATTCCACCGATCATGAGTCACCCTCAGTATCCTATTTACTTAAAAGAGCGTACCAGTCGCTATGAAAAGCATTCTAATATCGCCTATGATGTACTAAAAGCAGTTGACGGTATCAAAGTAAATCGAACCAACGGGGCGTTCTATATGAGCATCGCTTTTGAAGCGAACAAACTGAACCCCAGCCAATCTTTGCCGATCCCCAACAAAGAAGTTCGCGCGATGATTGAGGAGTTGGTTGACAAACCAGGCACGTCGAACGATAAGCGTTTTGTTTACTACCTTCTCGCTTCGACAGGAATTTGCGTGGTTCCTTTAACCTCATTTTCAACCGCTGAGCAAGGGTTCCGTATCACCCTGCTTGAGCGCAATGAAAAGGAATTTACCCAAATTTTCAAAACCATTGCTGCGAGCATTACAGCTTACCTTAAGTCCTAACGGTTCGCATTGGCCCCTTACTGCACAGCAGTAAGGGGCCAATGAATTTGACACGATTCAACACCTACACATACTGCCCCGCACACCAACCTGACGACCATGCCCACTGTAAGTTATAACCACCAAGCCAACCAGCAACGTCGAGAACTTCACCAGTAAAATACAAACCCTCAACCTGTCTCGCTGCAAATGTTTTTGATGACACCGCATCGCAATCGACACCACCAAGGGTCACCTCTGCAGTTCGATAGCCTTCAGTGCCATTAGGGATCACCTGCCACTGGTGCACGAGAGTCTCAACTTCAGCAATATCAGCGACGGTAAACTGACCGATCGCCTTAGCACAAAGGCGTTCAGGAATAAATATATCAACAAGCCGGCGCGGCAAATACTTTGTCAGCAGCGAACGTAGATGGATTTTTGGCTGCTGTTTTTCCATCTCTTTTATCAGTAAAACAACATCCTCTGTTGGTAACAGATTCACATGAACCGGCTGACCGGGAAGCCAATACGATGAGATCTGCAAAATGACAGGACCACTTAAGCCACGATGAGTAAACAACAGATTTTCCCGAAAGCTCACCTCGCCGAGGGAGACTTCAGCCATAACCGCAATACCTGACAACGGCGACAATCTTTTTTTATCCGCAGGCTGAAGCGTGAGCGGAACCAAACCTGGCCGCGTCGGCAGCACAGGCACACCAAATTGCTCGGCAACCTGAAACCCGAACGGTGAAGCTCCTGCTGTCGGAATGGATAACCCTCCCGATGCAATAACCAGCGATTGGCAACTCAAACTTCCGCTCTTGGTCGTTACGGTAAAACCACCCTCTGGGTTACGATCTACTTTACCAATGTGCTGTCCTAATCGCA
The DNA here is from genome assembly GCF_055389415.1 of Desulfuromonas svalbardensis. Classification (NCBI taxonomy): domain Bacteria; kingdom Pseudomonadati; phylum Thermodesulfobacteriota; class Desulfuromonadia; order Desulfuromonadales; family Desulfuromonadaceae; genus Desulfuromonas; species Desulfuromonas svalbardensis. Next base: position 497,011 of record NZ_AP042416.1, read on the forward strand.
GCGAAACATTCGCATCGCGACATTCGCGCACCAACAGATCCAAAACATCCTTGGCACTTTCCACACAGAACAATTGGCCGTGATCACGCTCGGCGTAAGCAACATCGTGTTTTTGCAATAAATCAATCACATCCCACTGCGTATAACGCTTTAGAGCTGATTTGCAAAAATGGGGGTTTTTTGAGATAAAATGCTGCGCTTCAACATCATAATTGGTGAAATTGCAGCGCCCGCCTCCCGACATAAGAACCTTGCGCCCGGCCTGTTTTTGACTATCGAGAACAACGACGCGCCGTTGCCGCTTACCTGCTTCCGCAGCACACATGAGCCCTGAAGCTCCCGCTCCGATAATAACAACATCCACCTGTTCCATTTACAGACCCCATTTGAGAAACACTAAAAATTCTGTTTGTCGCAATCATAGTCGCCCTACGCCCCCGATGTAAAGAGTCTCTCGCAAGGCAAAATACGGATAACAATTACCAGATGGTGCGCAACAAGCCAATTTTCAAGCAAATTTAATTTCCCAACGGTTGCTCCACGACGATCACACCTTGCAAAATGTGGCTAATACTGTTTAAAATTAGGCTTCATTATATAGAACCTCCAAAGGAGCCTAATCCATGCACTCTGTACCTCTCGATTCTGACGTTACCAAGCAAACGATTGACACGATCCGCCTGCTTTCCGCTGATGCGGTTCAACAAGCCAACTCCGGTCACCCCGGAACCCCAATGGAAGGGGCTCCTCTGGCGTATCTTCTCTACAATCGCCACATGCGTCACAACCCCGCTAACCCCGAATGGGCTGGCCGTGACCGCTTTATCCTTTCATGCGGTCATGCATCGATGCTGCTCTACAGCACACTGCACCTTAGTGGCTACGATCTGAGCCTCGATGATCTGAAAAACTTCCGTCAATTCGACAGCAAAACACCAGGGCATCCTGAATTTGGCCACACCCAAGGCGTTGAAACAACCACTGGCCCACTCGGCCAAGGGATTGCTGTTGGCGCTGGTATGGCAATGGGTGCAAAATTTCTTGCTGACACCCTTGACCCCGAATTGTTTGATTACAACATCTACGCCATCTGTTCCGATGGTGATGTGATGGAAGGTGTTGCCGCTGAATCCGCTTCACTGGCAGGTCACTTACAGCTGGGCAACCTCATTTACCTTTACCTCGATAATAAAATCACCATTGAAGGCGATACATCTCTTGCCTTTAGTGAAGAAGTAGCAACCCGCTATCTTTCATATGGCTGGCACGTTGAGCGTGTGACGGGTGAGAACCTCGTTGAAGTCGATGCAGCCATTGAGCGCGCAAAACGCGACCCACGCCCATCAATGATCATCACCCGTACCAACATTGGCCAAGGATCACCCAACAAGCAAGGAACGTCAGCAGCACACGGTGCTCCTCTCGGCGCTGATGAACTTAAACTGACCAAACAAGCGTTTGGCTTTGATCCAGAGCAAAGCTTTGTTGTTCCCGAGGCGGTCTACAGCCACATGGACGAACTCAAAGCGCGTGGTGCTGAACTTGAGCAGCAATGGCAAGCAAAGTGCGAAACAAAGTGTAAAACCAACACCGCTCTCGCTGACTGGTGCGCCGATAAGCCGCTCACAGCCGAGACCGTTGATGCATTACTCCCTGAGTTTGAAGCGGGCGGCTCAATGGCAACTCGCTCTTCGAGTGGCAAGGTTCTTAATGCGTTGGCAGCAGGCTTGCCTTTGATGATTGGCGGCAGTGCCGACTTGGCACCATCCAACAATACTCACCTCAATGGTGAGGGAGCCTTTAGCGCAGCAAGCAGTGGTCGCAATATCCACTTTGGTATTCGTGAGCACGCGATGGGTTCGATCTTAAACGGCCTCTGTCATACACGCGGCCTGATCCCATTTGGGGCAACATTCATGATTTTCTCTGACTATATGCGCCCACCAATGCGTATGGCAGCACTGATGGGTATCGCCCCCATCTACGTATTTACTCACGATTCAATCGGAGTTGGCGAAGATGGCCCGACTCATCAACCTGTTGAGCAACTAACTGGACTTCGCAGTGTGCCCAACCTGAACGTCATCCGCCCTTGCGATGCCAACGAAACAGCTCAGGCATGGCGCGTGGCACTTTTGGATCGCACCGCACCAACCGCTCTTATCTTTACTCGTCAGAACCTTCCTACCATCGACCGCACACAATTCGGTGCTGCTGAAGGATTGCAACAGGGCGGCTATGTTCTCGCTAAAGAGGAGGGGGAATTACAATTGATCCTTCTCGCCAGCGGTTCCGAAGTTCAACACGCTATGGCAGCGCGCGAACAACTCCAACAACAAGGTGTTGGTACTCGCGTGGTCTCTATGCCGTGCTGGGAACTGTTTGAGAAACAAGATGCCGCATACAAGGAACAAGTGTTGCCTAACAGCTGCCGCAACCGTTTAGCGGTAGAAGCCGCTTCAACATTTGGCTGGGAACGCTATATCGGCCTCGACGGTGATATTGTCGGCATGACAGGTTTTGGTGCCAGCGCTCCAGGTGGCAAGTTGATGGAGCACTTTGGGTTCACCCCTGAAAATGTTCTCGCAGCAGCTCAACGGTTACTGGCTAAATAAAGCAACAAACCGCTTCAACAAAAAAGGGGATGACCAAACGGTCATCCCCTTTTTTATTCAATTCAACTTGGTGCTGTTAGTGCTGTGCTTGCATCCGTAAATAGGAACGACCACTGCCATCGGCCTTCTCATTTAACAGCACAATGGCTTCAAAACCATTTTGACCATACACAGAAAAATCGATCATAAATGCTTCGACTGCCGCGAATGGATAGCCTGCACTCAAGCCATTTGCCACACGATCAATTTTCACCAATCGATCCACCCCACTCGGACGACCAACCAACGGCAATCCTTCGCTACGACCACGCACTAATGTAAATACCGATCCTTGTTGCTGAATCAATCTTCGCCCAAGGACCACATCGCGTTCCATAACACGATCACCTGCGGAAAAACCACTGCGATACTCTGGATCTTTCAGCGGAATCGATACCACTGGCCCCTGATAACGACCAAAATCGGTCAACAACGTCGAGCCAGCAATGCGCGTGTTTTTACCCTGAGCCACCAACATCAAGCGATCATCATCATTCCACACCAGAGCGCTGCCGTTGTCAGGCCACTCCAGTTGATTAAATAATAACCGCGTATCAAGGCGTAGCGGTTTTTCACTGACAGTCACCGCGCCACCCGCCAAAGATAAGGCATAAACCTCTGGTGAAAAAGCTGTAAACTCAAGTCGTTTCTGCAAGTAAGCCTGATTGCCAGCCAAGGACACGTAGCCCCCTAGATCATCGCTAAGGGTTTTAAAGCTGCCGTTCGTTGTGGCTAGGATCCAACTATGGATCAATGAATTAGTACCGTCTGAAACACCGCGAATATCTTCAGCCCATACCGCAGCCAATTCCGGGTGACCATCACCATCCATATCACCAATATCAAGACGTAAAGCGCGAGCGGGAGAAACAGGTGTCTCAAATCGCTCCCCCAATTGCAAACTTCTGCCATCACTGTGCATCTGTTGAATCGCATCATCGTACATCACATACAGATCAACGCCACCACTTGTTATAGGCCAAACAACAATCTGCACGGGTGCTCCATCCATCTCAAAAACCGCTTCACTTTGTGGCAGCGCTGGAGCTGGATGCTGAACCGAAAGAGTTGTTGCTGTTGCCGAGATAACGGGTGAAATTGAGCGCTGCGGGGTAGCTAGTATAACCGATTGATCCATCGGTGCAGATTGAACAGCCACTGTTGGAGAAAAAGCGGGAGCAACCACCATCGGAGCTGTTACTTGTTGCTGTATCGTGGTCGATAACACCACTGGTGCTGCTGTAACGTGAATTTTCTCCATAGCCAACAAAGCACCATCTTCTCCGCGTTTCAAAACCAGCATTTCACCGCGACTTGTTTCCCGAACGGAGAAAACGAGCCCAGCCTTTGTCGTCACGCCATCAGGCAAGATCATATAGCCTTGCATCAAAGCTGCCTCAGCAACAGGAGCAAACAACTCGTCCTCAAAAGGATCAACACCCAGCGGCAAAGCAATCTCTTTTGCACCCTGCCATTGCTGTAAACGATTTTCAACTTGCGGCCAGCTGGCCGCACTTACAACCGTAGTCGCACACAACAACACACAAATGATCAACCCTTTTACACTTCGTCGCATTGGTACATCTCCTATGCAAATAAACCAGTCAATATTAAACAAAAACTCCCCAGCAGAATCATATCCTACTGGGGAGTTTTTTATCAGCTATCTAGCCCATTCGGAATTAATATTTCCAGCACAGGCTTAAGCAGTTTGTCATCGCAACATCGTCGCCATATTGATCTTCTATTCCATCACCTGGAACGAAGACACCGAAGATATAATCGATGCTGAAGTTTGGATCAAGCGCGTACTTCAATTGAAAGTCAAAAGTTGTACCAGCATAATCGTCTACATTAGAGCCAGGATCCTTCACGTTTGCAAGGTTGCCTGTTTCATCGTACCAAATAAAGAATACCTGAGTCTTATAACTTAACTTATCAACAACTGAAGAGAGGTCACCCTTAGCACCAATCGCTAACAAAACCTGACCAGGGTTATTACCCTTGCCACCATTACTGATACCGCCATAATTGTCAGCATCTAGACCATCAGCCAGTGGTGAACGCTCAGGAGTGTATGAATAAAGTGTCGCACCGTAACTTTGACCTAAGTCTTCACTAAGGATACCACCGTCCATTCCCATCAATGGAGTGAAACGACCAATATCTGTGATACCAACCCAGCCCTCAACATCATCATCGTTGGCATCGTCATCGCCCTGTGTATAGCGGAAAGCGACATAAGGGGTAAAGGCCTTGCATACGTCCATCTCAACACCTGCGAACATCGCCCATGATGAGATATCTTTACCGTTATCAAACTCACCGTCTGCAGCAATAATCTCAAACGATGGCTTAAATGCCCCCGCTTTTCCTGTCATCTCGAAACCGTAGTAAGCCACTTGGGCTTCGCGAGAGTCGTTGTCACTATAAGCAATGAATGGGCTAAGGTTAAAACCACCCACTTGTTGATTCAATTTCAATGAATACACGCGCCAGTCATTCACTTCGTCACTATCAAATGGCCCAGAGCCTTGGAGGCTCGTCATGTTTTGAATAGGGAGGAAGAGAAGCTCATATTTGGTGTTTTCAGCTAACTGACCACGGAAACCGATGAAGGGGTGATCATCACCATACAGTAAACCACCAGACTTAATATCTAATGCGCGAATATCCCAACCTGTTTGCAATTCAAATGCAGGATTAAATTTGTAGAGCAACTCTACGCGCTCAATGCCAAACTCACCACCAGTGTTAGGATTACCGTCCTTTGTTGCATTAGCGTAAAATGAACGATCAGCTGTATCTTTTTGCATGATTACATCCGCTTCAGCAATCATCTTAACAGACCATTTATCGCCTGCGGCCTTCCAGCCTAAGCGTAATTCTGAACGCATATGGGCGCCCTTAACTAAACCACCTTCGTTCACGACAAACTTATCGTTAGCGTCATCATTGAAATCAAAATTTGAGTAATATGTTGGCTTTACTTTTGCTGTACCAAAAAATTCAATCGCCGCCCAACTCGGGGCTGCAAGAGATACTGCAACGAGCACAGCGATCAACATCAATAATCTTTTCATCACTTTCCTCCATAAATAGAAATGCAAGACGAATTATACGTGGCAGGTATAATTAAAGGGTGAAACTAACAGTCCCCTAACCTGACCGTCAAGATAAATAAAACAGAGTTATAGGATGTTTACTCTGACTAAACGAAATAGATACTACGACGAAATTTTCAATCTAAACCATCCAGCACATATTCTAAATTGACAAATTATACCTGAGAGGATTAGTCTTCAATGCGTGAAAACCTATATTTGATATACTGAATAACTAAAATAAATTTACCAAGGAGATGATCAAACATGGCAAACGACAGCTGTAGCGGATGTTCTAAAAGTGACAATTGTTCCGACAATGAGAAACAAGCATGCGATAAAGAGAAAGCACAAGAACGCTTGGCTAATAATTTAGCGGCGATCAAACATAAGATTCTCGTTATGTCAGGTAAGGGTGGCGTTGGTAAAAGCTCAACGGCAGCAAACCTTGCCGTTTCACTTGCCAGCCAAGGGGCTAAAGTTGGATTAATGGATATTGACCTTCATGGTCCTTCCATCCCAACCTTGCTCGGCATGGAAGGACAACGACCAGAAACCAACGAAAATGGGATGCTTCCCATTGAGCGTGGCAACCTAAAAGTGATGTCAATCGGCTTTTTAATTGAATCAAATGACGATGCGTTGATTTGGCGTGGCCCTGCAAAAGCGGGTGTTATTCAACAGTTTATCAAAGATGTTGAATGGGGTGAGCTTGATTACCTCGTTGTCGATTGCCCCCCAGGTACTGGCGATGAGCCTCTCACTATTGTCCAACTTCTCGGCAAAGGCTCAGGCGCGGTTCTCGTGACCACGCCACAAAAAGTGGCTCTTGTTGATGTACGAAAATCGGTAACCTTCTGTAAAAAAATGGATCTTCCCGTTCTCGGCATTATCGAGAACATGAGTGGCTTTGTTTGCCCTAACTGTAATGTAGTCACCAACATTTTCAAAACGGGTGGTGGACGTCTGATGGCAGCAGATATGACGGTACCGTTTTTAGGTCAAATCCCTATGGATCCACGAATGGTTGATGCAGGCGACACAGGGAAGCCTGTTGTTGAATCCTGCCCTGACTCCCCAACCGCTCAGGCTCTACAAGAGATTGCTCAGGAACTGACTCTGCGCTGTATCAATCCTGGCGGCGGCACGGCTGACCTACGGGACTAAAATTACGAAACCGGTTCAAAATATATCACCATCAAAAAGGGATCAGAGTCGATGACTTTGATCCCTTTTTATTCCTTCCATCACCGACATCACTCTTTGTCATCGATTTTTTCACTTTGACTGAATCCAATAATTAGCGCATTATTCCAACCGTCCCAACCCTGCCATTTACAACCTGTTGATTTTTGGTATTTTGTTAGGAATAGTCTAATTTTTTACGAGTTTTACTTGACTCTTGATAATTCAGGGGCTATGAAGTGAATCTTCAATAACAATAAAAATTTTAACCATGTTTTTAGGGAGGTTATTGTAACAGCTCTAAAAACAATACAGCTCAACATTCTATTTTGTACCCTGTGGTACATTGCTATCGTCTTTTATTTTCAGGAAAGAGAGTCACCATGAGCCAGTCAAACAAACCTTGCGGTAATTACCTGGAACAACACGGTATTACCAACGTCAAAAGCATCAGTCGCAACCTATGCACCCCAGCACTTTATGAAGAGATTATTCGTCGCGGTGAGGGTCACCTCTCTCATCAAGGACCAATCGTCGTCTCAAATAGCCAATATACTGGACGTTCACCCAACGACCGCTTCATTGTAAAAGCTGGCGAGAGTGCTGATAAAATTTGGTGGGGCACTGTCAATAAGCCTTTCGACGCTGACAAGTTTGATTCCCTATACAACCGCATGATGGCTTATCTGCAAAATCGTGATCTGTTTGTTCAGGATTGCTTTGCCGGGGCAGACGCAGAATTTCGTCTGCCTATCCGCGTGATTACTACCCAAGCATGGCAAAGTCTGTTTGCTCGCAACATGCTGATTAAAGCGACAGAGGCTGAGCTTGAAAACTTTGCTCCAGGCTTTACGGTTATTGCAGCACCCGACTTCAAAGCGATCCCTGAACTCGACGGTACAAACTCTGAAGCGGGCATCATCATCAATTTTGACCGTAAAATTGTTTTAATTGCTGCAGCAGCATATAGTGGCGAAATCAAAAAAGGTGTATTCTCTGTTCTGAACTATCTCCTCCCTCAAAGAGGTGTTCTGCCTATGCACTGTAGCGCCAACGTTGGACCTGGTGGTGATAGCGCAGTATTCTTTGGTCTTTCGGGCACAGGCAAAACAACCCTTTCTGCCGATGCAAGCCGCCAGTTAATCGGTGACGATGAGCACGGTTGGTCAGACAAAGGGGTGTTTAACTTTGAAGGCGGTTGCTACGCAAAAGTGATCAACCTCAGTCCTGAAGCTGAGCCTGAGATTTTCAAGTGCACACGCAGCTTCGGTACCGTCTTGGAGAATGTTGGCCTTGATGCCACCACCCGCTTTGTAGATCTCGATGATGCGAGCATCACTGAGAACACTCGTGCGGCGTATCCCATCAAGCAGATCCCTAACATTGTTCCTGAATCGATGGGTGGCAACCCAAAGAACATCATCATGCTTACGGCTGATGCCTTTGGTGTTATGCCTCCAATTTCAAAATTAACACCTGAGCAGGCGATGTATCATTTCATCTCTGGTTACACAGCAAAACTAGCTGGTACTGAGAAAGGTGTTACAGAGCCTCAAACAACCTTCTCAGCGTGCTTCGGTTCACCATTCATGCCTTTGCATCCTTCTGAGTACGGCAACATGTTAAAAGAGAAAATTCGCAAACACGAAGTTTCCTGCTGGTTGGTTAACACAGGTTGGAGTGGTGGCCCATACGGCATCGGCTCACGGATGAAGATCAAGTACACCCGTGCGATGCTGAACGCAGCTCTTGAAGGAAAATTGGACAATGTTGACTATCAGCAAGATCCAATCTTTGGACTTCATATTCCACAGACCTGCCCTAACGTACCGGATGAAATTCTTAACCCACGTAATACATGGGAAGACAAAGACGCATATGATGCCAAAGCAATCCATCTTGCTAAAGCATTCCACGCCAACTTTGAGAAATTTGCTGATGGTGTTACCGACGAAGTTAAAAACGCCGGCCCACTAGCTAAGTAAGCTAGATAGCTTCAACAAAAAAAGCGGTTATCCTTTACAGGATAACCGCTTTTTTTATCTGTTTTTTTCAACAAAAACCTTAAACAGTAATTCCCGCCAACCGTTTCAACGCAGCGATCTCCTCTGGCCACAACAGCGGATCCGTTGTTTCTAGAATCAACGGAATATTATCAAAGCGACTATCGCCCATAATGTACTCAAAACAGCTCCAACCAATCTCACCAGCACCCAACGGTGCATGACGGTCAACTTTGCTCGCATGGGGGGTTTTACTGTCGTTGAGATGCATCCCTTTTAGATAGTTAAAGCCTACAATCTCCCCAAAGGCTTTAAACGTCGCCTCACACGCCTCAGTAGTCCGCAAATCATAACCTGAAACAAAGGTGTGGCAGGTATCCAAACACACACCGACACGCTCTTTGTCATCGACCTGCGCAATAATCTCTGCTAACTGTTCAAAACGATAACCGAGATTACTACCCTGACCAGCAGTATTTTCAATCACCGCCACAACCCCCGCCGTTTGCGCGAAAGCGATATTTAACGATTCTGCAATACGACTTATGCACTCTGACTCTTCAATCTGTTTAAGGTGACTACCAGGATGAAAATTGAGTCGAGTTAGGCCCAATTGCTGACAACGTTGCAGCTCATCAACAAAAGCAACGCGCGATTTTTCCAGCTTTTCAGCCTCAGGATGACCTAAATTAATCAAATAACTATCGTGAGGTAAAATTTGATCCATGGCAAAACCATGATGAAGACACCGTTCCTTAAACGCTTCAATCACCTTATCGGTCAACGCAGAGGCATTCCAGCGCTTCTGATTTTTGGTAAACAATGCAAAAGCTGTTGCACCAATCTCGGCTGCATTACCTGGGGCATTATCGACCCCTCCTGCTGCACTAACATGCGCTCCAATATATTTCATTCTCATCATCCTTTTTTGAGTTTTATTTTCGACTGTTTACATCTGACCAACATACTACCGCACAACAGACAAAACTGGCAAACCCTTCATTTTCAGTTGAAGATTCACAAATAACACCATATTCAAAATCAATGCACAGAACTTAAAAATGAACAAAAACATGCAAATATCTGTAATTGCAAGCAAAATACAATTTATCCACTTTACATTGTGTAACCGCGGCACAATACGTTACCGTTGTACTCTCATCACTACTTAGGAGTACAAAATGGAAGGCTTTCAGTTTACAACACCCTACCAAGTTCGAATAAGCGACATCAATTACGGTAACCATGTTGCCAATTCTGCGGTACTAAACTTTTTCCAAGATGCTCGTATCCGCTACCTTAAACATCTAGGAAATTTCAGTGAACTCGATATTGGTGGTTGTGGCATTATTCTTCCTGAAGCAAACGTAAAGTATCGTGCCGAAATGTTTTTCGCTGACGAGTTGGTAATTGGGGTACGGATAACTGAAATAGGACGTTCCTCAGTGACAATGAACTACCGCATTGAGCGAAAGGGGGAATTAACCGCTGAAGGGACAACGGTCCTCATCGCCTTTGATTACACTGCGCGTAAAGCCCGTCGACTGCCACAACCATTTAAACAGGCGATTAACGACCTTGAAGGGTTAGAATGATACGGTCTCTGCTGGACATTTAGCCGCAGTTTGCATAAAGTTATCGCCATGAAATCCGTCGAACCCAACAAGTGCCTCAGCCAACTCGGTGAATTTGGCCTCATAGATCGAATTCGCAACCAAGTTGCTCACAGTAGCAGTGTTGCTGTAGGCATTGGAGATGATTGCTCCGCGACCATTATGCCAGTGGGGGAACTACTACTTACCAGCAAAGATCTGCTGATCGAAGATGTCCATTTTCGCCGAGATTGGACAGATATGTATCACCTCGGTCGGAAAAGTGCTGCCGTCAATTTGAGTGATATTGCCGCTATGGGTGGCAAGGCTACTCACCTTTATTTAGGTGTTGGCCTACCGAAAACTCTTACTGAAACCGAAATCGATCAGTTTACCTCAGGGTTTCTTGATGAAGCGAACGCAGCCGGGGCAACACTTTGCGGCGGTGACACCTGTCGCAGCAATGGCAGCTTGTTAATCTCTGTTACCGTTCAGGGTTCTATTTTACCCGAACATCTGCTATGTCGAGATGGTGCCAAACAGGGCGACCTCATCTATGTTTCTGGAACCATTGGCGATAGCGCCATCGCCCTCGCTCAACTTCAGCGCGGTGACACTCCATCGGCCTACCTAGCCCAACGTCATCATAGCCCAACTCCGCGCCTAGAGCTTGGCCACGCCATTGCCAAAAACAAGCTAGCAACGGCAATGATTGATGTATCAGACGGAGTTTTTTCCGACCTTGGCCACATCCTTGAACACTCTCAACTGGGCGCACAATTGATTCAAAATCAATTTCCCCTTTCCGATGCAGCACGGCAGCACCTTAAAGATAATCCACAAGACGCTGAGATTTCCCAACGCGGCGGTGAGGATTATGAACTCCTTTTCTGTGCTCCAGCGATAAACAATGATAAGATCAATCGGCTTGCCACTGAACTCGGAGTACCGTTGACCCAAATCGGCTCTTGCGTCCCTGCTAGTCACGGTTTGACACTGGTCGATCTAGCAGGTCAGCAACGGCCCATTCAGTCAACAGGCTTTAACCATTTTCGTTAATCGCTCTCCGGTAACAACCGGTTTCAACCTTCCCGAAAGGAATTGTGCATGCGCACTGTTATTTTTTTAATTTTACTTTGCATCACCAGTCCAGCATGGGCTCAGACCACCAGCCCTGGCCCTGAACAACTACTCGAACGCTTCCAACAACGCTTTAACGCAAGTGCTGGCGAGCAAAGCATACAAACAGTTGAGGCCGATTTTTATCAAAAGGCCCGCATTGCTAGCCTTAATCGTACCCAAACAGCACGTGGCACGATGGCAATGAAGTTTATCTGTGCGGATGATGCGCAACGTACCGACACCCTCTTCCACTGGCGCTATACCGTACCAAACCAGCAACAAGTGGTGTCCGACGGCGAAAACTTGTGGGTGTATCTACCCGATAATAATCAGGTGATGGTCTCAGAAGTGAACGATGAAAGCTATTACAGTGAAGACCCCTTACTGTTTTTACGCAATTTAGGTCAGCTCTCGCAGCACTTCTCTGTTGTATGGGGAGTTCCTCAACGCAATGATGATGAAGACTTTTTACTGCAACTTACCCCGAAAGAGTCCTCGGTCTACATCAAAACTCTGATGCTCGCAGTACCAAAGTGGCTGGCAGACACGCAACCCCAAGCGGGCTTTCCATTACACATGGCCAGCGTTCTCGATCCCACCGGGAACACCACTGAGATCGAGTTCCGTGCGATAAAAATTAATCAAACAGCCGAAACGGAATCATTTACCTTCGTTATCCCTGAAGGGGTTGATACCGTACGGCCATCTGATTTAACCGTTGATTTTAAATAATCTATCTATCCTTCATGGAGGAGTTTCATGCCAAGTTTTGACATTGTTTCTAAAGTAGATCTACAAGAAGTTGATAATGCTGTGAACCAAACCTGTAAAGAGGTTGATCAGCGCTACGACTTTAAGGGTACTCACAACGAGGTCACCCTTAACAAGGATAGCATCACCATTTTGGCTGCCGATGATTATAAGCTGCAAGCGATTGTCGATATTCTCAAAGCCAAACTAACCCGCCGTAACGTATCGGCCAAGTGTCTCGACTTCGGTAAAGTGGAAAATGCATCCGGCGTCGCGGTTCGTCAACACATCGACTTAGTTCAAGGGATCTCAAAAGAGAAAGCCAAAGAGATCATCAAAAAAATTAAAGAGACAAAACTCAAAGTCCAACCACAAATTACTGACGATGAAGTGCGCGTTTCTGCCAAAAAAATTGACGACTTGCAAGAAGTGATGCAGATGCTCAAAGGGACCGACCTTGAAGTTGACCTCCAATTTACGAACATGCGCTCATAGTCATGGAGAACTCGTTTGAATAAAGAAAATGTGTGTTTAATCAGCTTAGGCTGCCCGAAAAACCTTGTTGATTCGGAAGTGATTCTCGGCCACCTTACCAGTGATCGCTTCAACATCACTAACGATGAAGCACAGGCGGATATCCTCATCATCAATACCTGTTCTTTTATCCGCGATGCTCAGGAAGAATCCGTCGATACCATCCTTGAAGCAACGCAGCTTAAGGATGACGGCTCGTGCAAGCTGTTGATTGTTTGCGGATGTTTACCACAGCGCTACAAAGCGGATCTCGCTAAAGAACTTCCCGAAGTGGATATCTTCATGGGAACGGGTGATGCGGTGCGGATTGTCGAACTGATCGATGAATATCGCGCCTCGAAGCAGCAACTCCAGGCGGTGAGCGCGCCAACTGCGCTACACGACCACACCACGCCGCGCGTAAAAGCCTCACCATTCTACACCTCGTACGTCAAAATTGCCGAGGGCTGTTCCAATTGCTGCTCCTACTGCATCATTCCTCAATTACGCGGACCACTGCGTTCACGTAGTATCGCTTCGGTTGTCACCGAAGTGGAAGCCAGTGTTCAGGCAGGGGTAAAAGAGATCAATCTCATCGCGCAGGATATTACCGCCTTTGGTCATGATTTGAAGGATGGTTCAACGCTGGAAAAACTCCTACGTGAGTTAGTGAAGATTGCTGATTTAAAGTGGATTCGGCTGCTGTATGCCTACCCAGATGGGGTAACGGATGAATTGATCGATCTGATCGCCAGCGAAGAGAAGATTTGTAACTATCTCGATCTGCCGTTACAACACATTGACGACGCTATTTTAACAAAGATGAATCGGCGCATTGATGAAGAGCAATTGCGTGCACTCATTCAACGCATTCGCCAACGGGTACCCAACATCACCCTGCGCACCTCGTTTATCGTCGGCTTTCCTGGTGAAACAGAGGCCCAGTTTGAAAAACTTCTCGGATTTGTCAATGAGGGGAATTTTGACCGCGTTGGTGCGTTCTGTTACTCGCAAGAGGATGGTACTTCGGCAGCCAAAATGGATAATCAAATTGATGAAGAGCTAAAAGAGCAGCGCCAAAAACAGATTATGACCGCTCAAAGTACGATTTCGCTCAACAAACATCACGCCTTGCTCGGTCAACAGATTGATGTGTTAGTAGATGGGTTTAGTGAAGAGACTGACTTGCTCCTGCAAGGACGCAGTCGCGGACAGGCTCCCGATGTCGATGGCATCGTCTACATCACAGCAGGGCAACCCAACATCGGTGACATCGTTGCCGTAACAGTAACAGACACCACCGAGTATGACCTCATTGGTGAGATGGTCGGTGAAGGGGAGTAATTCACTCCCCGACACATTCTCTTATCAGTCCTGTAAAGGAATCACCAGTACCGGTCGCACCGATTTGCGCAGTAAGCGCTTGGCCATAGTGCCGAGAAACGCATGCTTGACCCGCCCTTTGCTATGACTGCCGATGACAATCAGATCGACATCAAGACGTTCGGCAACATCCAGCACGACAGAGGCCGGGTTGCCATGATGAACTTCAATGTCGTGGATCAGTTCTAACAACTCAGGATTATTGAGTAACTCGGCTTTTGCAAACTCATGAACCGACACCCGAACCTGATCACGAATATCTTCCTTATGCTGCAACTCATAGTCGGCGAGTTTATTCTCCCCCATTACCGTTGCCACATAGTTAAGCACCGCAGGTTCAACATCGGGTAATACATGAAGTAGATGCACTTTAGCATTGTGACAGCGGCCAATGGCTAGCGCGTGGCGTAGCGCATAAGCAGAATTTTCCGATAGATCGATGGCAAGTAAAATAGTCTTATACTCTGGCAACATAACAACCTCCTACGCTAGTGCGACCGGTGTTGAACCACCACGCATTTTTTGCAAAAAATAGATTCCAGCCCATAGAGCCACGCCAAGCAGATACGCAAGGTAATGGTTCTCAATGCCAACCACTCGGGCAAAAAAGTCCGGACGGAACATCATCGCCGAAACCAGCAAGAGTAACAGAGTATCGTACCAACTGTTCTTCCGGATAAACCACCCTTGCGTTGCGGCTGCAAAGGCAAAAGTGCCAACACAGGTCATAATAAAGATATAGACCGCCAGGAACGGATTACTGATTCCAAGCAATAAAATATCGGTATTAAAGATAAACATAAACGGCAAGATGGCCGTACGAATATCATACATAAAGCCTTGAAGGCCGGTCTTGATCGGGTCGGCACCACCAATCGCCGCAGCGGCATAGGCTGCCAAACCAACGGGTGGCGTATCATCAGCTAAAATACCGAAATAAAAGACAAACAGGTGAGCGGCAATCAACGGTACGGCAAATCCTTGCATGTCAGCTAGAGCTACCAAAGCAGGTGCCGTGAGTGATGCCATGACGATGTAGTTCGCCGTTGTTGGAAGACCCATCCCCAAAATCAAACTAGCGATAGCGGTGATCACCAGCATAAGCACCAGATTCCCACCACTGAGCAGATCGATAATATCAGTCACCAATCCGCCGAGGCCCATCGTGACAACACCGACAATGATCCCTGCCGCGGCAGTCGCTACCGCGACACTAACCATATTACGCCCGCCAGCAATCAAGCCATCCACCACTTCACCACAACCCAATCTTAATGCCGCCAGTTTCGACAGCCCATCGCGCCATGCTGGAATCAGCCGTTGCAATATCATCAACACCACCAACACCCCAATCGCGCGGAAGGCGGCTAAATCGGGCGAGTGACGAGGAATAATGAGTTCGTAAAGTAGAACGAAAATCGGGATAAGGAAGTGTAAGCCACCCATAAAGGTGGAAACAAATTGAGGAAGGTCGGCTTTAGCTAACCCCTTCATCCCCAGTTTGCACGCTTCGAGGTGGGTCAGATAAAACAGTGCCGCGTAGGAGGCGAAAGCTGGAACCGTTGCGGCTTTGACCACATCGAGATAAGGAACATTGACATATTCGGCAATAATGAATGCTGCCGCTCCCATGATCGGTGGCATCAGTTGACCATTGGTACTTGCTGCGACCTCAACGGCCGCCGCCTTATGAGCGGGATAGCCCACCTTTTTCATCAGCGGAATGGTAAATGTTCCCGTGGTCACCACGTTGGCAATACTTGAACCAGATACCAAACCAGACAATCCACTCGACAACACCGCCGCTTTAGCTGGGCCGCCTTTGTAGCGGCCAAGCAAACTCATGGCAACATCGATAAAAAACTTACCTGCTCCGGCCTTGTCGAGCATGGCGCCAAACAACACAAACAAGAAGACAATACGCGCTGATACATCGAGAGGAATTCCATAAATCCCCTCGGTCGACAAAGTAATTTGGCTCAGATAACGGGGAATGCTCACCCCTTTGAAGGCGAGGAAATCTGGCATATAGCGGCCAAAGAAAGCATAGGCGGTAAAGATCGAGGCGATGATTGGTAGTGCAGGGCCAATTACCCGCCGCGCTGCTTCGAGCAGTATCACCACCAAGGTAATGCCAACAACAATATCCATATCGCTGGCGCGACCGATACGATTGGCAATCCCCTCATAATCAACAGCTAGATACAATGCAGCAGCGGAGGCGACACCTGCCAAAACAAAATCAGGCCATGGTATTCCATGTTTTTCACCCAACCAACGCAAGCCCGGAATGTGAATATCGCGCTTGAACATGGGGTAGGACAAAAACACAATGAGCAATGCAAAGGTCAGGTGAATAGCACGAATATAGGTTGAATCGACCAACAACCAGCTCGATAACGATAATTGAAACAGTGACCAGATGAGAGCGATCGACGGAACGAGGAACTTTTGCCATCCCTGGAGGTAGCGAATACCGAGTTCTTCCTCCTCTTGAATCCGCTTTGCGGCGGCAATCCCATCATCTTGCTCTGGCATTGTTCGTTCACTCTTTTCGTCGTGTTGATTATCAGCTATTTTCATCAGACCTCCTGACCGTAGTGCAGTTACGTTGGCAGCACAATTCACCGAGGTGGAGAATAACCTCCCCACCTCGGCAAAAGCGGTTTACTTCATCAAACCCACTTCGCGATAATATTTCAACGCACCAGGGTGTAGCGGAGCACTCAGACCTTGAAGCATGTTCTCTTTGGTCAATATTGCCAAGGCAGGGTGAAGAGTTTTCAGTACCTCAAGGTTTTCAAACACCTCTTTGGTAATGGTATAGATCACATCTTCAGGAACATCGGCTGAACTACAGATTGTTGCTTTAACGCCAAAGCTAGGAACTGGCTCGCTGTTCGCAACGCCGGCATAGGGTGCAACAGGGATGTTGGCCGCAGCATAATAAGGTTGCTCAGCAACCAGTTTGTCGATAAGAGCTTGCTCAACAGGGACAAACGCCACCTTACGCGCACCAGCAACTGCTTCTTTGATTGAGCCATTTGGGTGGCCTACTGTGTAGAAGAACGCATCGATACGGCCATCCTGTAACATCTTGGCAGACTCTGCTGGTTTAATCCCTTCGGTTTGCAGATCCGTCTTCGGATCAAGACCTGCCGCAGTGATCAAATCCAAGGCGTTAACCCGTTGTCCCGTACCCGGAGCTCCGATATTGATAATTTTACCTTTGAAATCAGCGATACCGTTGATTTGACTATCAACAGCTGCAATGATGGTGACAATTTCAGGATGGATTGAAAATACCGCGCGAAGTTTTTCCTGAGGCTCTCCCTCCCAAGCGCCAATCCCTTTCATTGCCTGATATTGTAGATCAGACTGAACGACACCCATCTCTAGGTCGCCATTCATCAGGGCATTGACATTAAACACCGAACCACCCGTGGACTCGACAGTCATACGCAAGTTATATTCTTTACGTTTTTTATTCACCAGCTTGCTGATCGCGCCACCGGTTGGATAATACACTCCAGTGACACCACCCGTACCAATGGTGACGTAACGAACGGCAAATGCTGGTGCTGCAATCAAAGTAAAAACGGCCATGACGGCAAAAAATAGTGCTGTTTTCTTCATACTGTATTCCTCCATATGGTGATTTCAATCTATCAGGATGTTGATCACATCCCCCCCTTGGCGACACATTATAGTGTTGCACATTAATACTAATTAGCAAGGGGAGTGCCAAGTCTACGCGATTCATATAACATGCTGTATTTAAAGAACAAATGGAGAGAAAGACCGAGGGACACCATACGAGGAAACTATAATAAAAGTTATAGTCTTGGTTCTGAAAATCAATAACTTACTGGAACTACAGGGTTTAACAGGATCTATAACCTTAGCTATTCACTATAACTATAGTTATAATATTTGAATGATTAAGATGAGGGATTAATTGGGGAATTTTTTAACCGCTTACTTAGTGCGGGTTGTGAAATACCAAGCAAACGTGCGGCAACACTTTGGTTGCCCTGTGAACGCTGCATCGCTTCAGCGACCAACAGAGAGCCAACCTCGTTCAGTGTCGGTAATTGATCTAACATACCGAACAACCGTGCGGCCAACATCTCATCCAATTCACCGCGCCCAGCGGGCACATCGGCGTTGACACCCAACGCTTTTTGAAAAGGCCGTAACGATAGTGTTTCGCCGCGACTGACACTCAACGCATCGTAAATAATCATCTTCAATTCACGTACATTGCCCGGAAAATCATAACTAGAGAGTAAACCAAGGAGACCATCGGGGATCAACGGTACGTCAACATCTAACTCTTTAGCTGCCATTTCGAGAAAATAGCCAAACAACAGTGAGATATCGCCACGTCGTTTCCGCAGTGGAATAATCTCAACATGGTGGGTGCGCAAACGGTAATAAAGGTCCTTACGGAAACGGCCATCATTTTGCCGAGCAATCAGGTCTTGATGGGTGGCAACAATAACCCGCGCCTTTATTTGACAGGACTGATCACTGCCTAAGGGATAATATTCCCCACTCTGAAGCAAACGGAGTAGCTTTACCTGTGAGGCAAGACTTAAGTCACCGATCTCATCGAGAAACAGGGTGCCACCAGCTGCTTTTTCGATCATGCCAGGTCGCGCCGTATCTGCCCCAGTAAACGCACCGCGCACATGACCGAACAGGGTGTCAGAAAACACATTATCGTCTAGCCCTGCTACGTTAACGGCGACTAGCATGCCACTGCGACCACTGATCTGGTGGAGTGCGCCAGCAATCAGCTCTTTACCGACACCGCTCTCACCACTAATAAGGATTGGCCGCCGCGTTGCCGCCACCGATTCCACATACTGGAAGATCGCTTTCATACTGCTATCCTGAGTCAGAATAGAGCTAAACGCCTCGGGGTAACGTAACTGTTGATGCAACAAACCGCGACTTAAAGCCTGATTTTCACGCTCCAACTCCACCACTCGCACAGCGCGGTGAACACAGTCGAGTAACTGCTCCTCATCAACACTCTTGACGAGATAGTCAAATGCGCCAATCTTTAAACACCGCACCGCCGTTTCGATCTGGTTCATGCCACTCACCACCACCACCGTCACCTGGGGATGATTGGCAACGATCTCTTCAAGTAACGACTCGCCGCTAACATGAGGCATGGTCAAGTCGAGCAATACAAGCCCAATGTCTTCACGCGCCAAAACATCCAAAACCTGTCGGCTATCGCTACACATGAGTTGATTGTTATAGCCGCCAGGGCCCTCTAAGGTGATACTCAGGCTCCTAAGCCACGAGCGCTCATCATCCACCAGTAAAATTTTAAACTCAGGACACAAACTCTCATTCATTGATCACCCCCTCCTCGGGCAGCAAAAGGGTGACACATAACCCCTCACCAACCGTACTGTCAAACTCTAATCGGCCACCATGATTTTCGACAATACCGGCCGACACCGATAGCCCCAAACCCGTGCCACCTTTTTCACGTTTGGTAGTGAAAAACGGATCAATCATGAACGGCAACTGACTCTCCTCGACACCGCAGCCCTCATCTCGCACCTCAATCACCACCGAACGGCCCTCCGCTTCATAGCGGGTAGAGAGCCAAATCCCTTGTTCGGGACCATCAAGAGCCTGACACGCATTGAGCAACAAATTAATGACAACCTGCTCTAAACGCTGGGCGCGACCATAAACCATCGGCAAGGATGAAGCGAGTTGGAGATGAAAATGGCGGGTCATTTTTTTAATCTGATTATCCAACAACCGGCTCGCTGTTTCCACCACAGCATTGACATCAACGCTCTCGGTCACCGGCTCATCATCGCGGCGGGCAAAATCTTTTAAGTCTTCGACAATACTTTTTATGCTCCGACTACAATCCTGCATCTCGGACAGTAATTCGGGAATTTCATCGCGCATGCGAGAATAATTCAGCCAACCCAGTTTAAAATCGCCATGTTGATCATAGTGTTGTTCCAAAATAGGCAAGGAATCAGACCAAGCACGGCTGATCAGTGGCAAGTTTAGAGTGATCAGACCATTGGGATTATTAATCTCATGGGCAACGCCTGAAACAAGAATTCCCAGTGAGGTCATCTTGTCGGCTTGCAATAACTGCTTTTGGCGTAACTGTAATTCCTCAACCGCGCGCTTACGCTCTTTAACTTCCTGCGATAACTGCGCTGTACGTTCATCAACCTTGATCTTCAGAGTTCGCGACCACAATACGGTTGCGGCTAGAATCATCAACAACGGAACGACCACTAACGCACTATATTCAAGCACCCGTTGCCACGACAAACGGGGCGGCTCCAATACTCCGAGCCATTTGTTATAGATCTGCTGATAGCGTCCCGACTCTTTGAGAATCACCAGACCATTACTAAACCGTTCCACGAGTGCATGGTTACCTTTACGTACTGCATAGCTATAGGGCTGCTCCACCAATGACTTGGCAATAGGTTGAATGTTCGTCAACCCACCTTCACGTTTCAAATACTCACCCGGTAGTTTTGAAACTAACGCACAATGATGCTTCCCCGAGGCAAGGAGTTGTAACGCATCCCTCAAAGAGTTGGTGGCGATCAACGTCACTTTTGGCATCTGAGAGACCATAAACTCGTGCATCACACTGTCGCGCATCACGATCACCTCTTTATCATGGAGATCCTGCAATGTTTTAATCGGCGAGCCAGTTCGGGTCCAGATAGACTGATAGATGGTACTGTGTGGTGGTGTAAAATCAAGCTCTTCAAGTCGCTCTTCGATATAGGCGACCCCTTGAAGAATATCCACCTCACCCTCTTTAAGTGAGCGGCGCATCTCGTGCCAATCACCGAGGCGAATTTCCACCTGAAAACCCATCACTTCGGCAATGGCGTAGGTCAAATCAACAATAAAACCGGTCGGCAAACCGTCGTCATCAACAAATTCATAAGGAGGGTAAGCATGATCGCCACCAACAATTACGACAGGAGAAGTGATCGCTGGCGAGGCTAATTGAGGTTGAGCAAAACAAGAGTGTGGGATGATGAGCCACAAAAAGGGCAGGAGTAAATATAGTGCGAGACTTAATCGTGATTTGAGAATTGCAGAATCAACTTTTCGCAAAACAGGTCACCCCACTAAGCGACAGCACCACTGAAGGAAACAGATGGTACCTCGGCGGGCTTATTATTAGCCGAAGGAGAAAACGATCCAGTTGAAATAGAATTCTCAACAATCTGGGATCCTGCCGCAGCCGTCTCAGCCATCAACTCAGCCTGAGCCGTTGCTTTCATTTGCGCAGCACTAGCAGCGATATTACGATCTTGTGATGAGGGCTGGGCTGGAGCTAATGCAGCCGAGCGAATTACATCGGCTTTTTTCATTGTTGCAGCAGGGTCGCCCGCTACTTCACCGACATCAATATTCACTTCACCCGCGACGGCGTAACGTTTCCCATCTGGCCCTGTTTCATATGATAGGCTTGGTGCTCCCGCATACTGGCCACCCACCGCAGCATGTGCGGCTTCGTGAACCTGAACCTCTTGATCACGCTGAGAGAGTTCAACTACTTTCTGCTGTGCCTCAGGAGATAAACGAACTGAATCAGGTTGACTGCTGCTTGGTTGTCCAGAACCTTGACCTTGGTCCTCATCAGCGACATTGGTCTGTTGTTGATATGCACTCACAGCACGATTTGGTGTAACAGGTTGATCCGTAGGAGTTTCTGACACATCACTTTCAGCCTGTTGCTTTGCTTCAGCATTGGTCGCTTTGGCCGGATCGCTTGAAACCTCATAGGCTTGACGGGCAGCAGGACTTAACCGAACCTGATCAACCGTCTCGCGCTTAGCCTGCGAAGAAACTCCTTCAGCAGCAGCCGACCCAGAAGTTGTGCCATCAACAATCCCATTTTGAGCTTGTTTTTGATACCGCTGAACCGACTCTGACGGAAGCAATAGTGCTGTATTTAATTGTTGGGAGCTGATATCCATGTTGATATCTCCTCGTCTACAAGCCTATTTAGCGACCATAACGACGTAATCCAGTGAAAACAAATCGTGTTTCAATAATTTTATTCTACCAGTTAATTAGAGAGTTAGCTAGTCCAGTCATCATTTTACCCGCCGCCACAACAAGTTCTATCTATCACTGAATTTTGTTCCTGTTGTTACAACTACTTAGTCTCATCATCTAGCGGTCTGATACAAACACCGCAGTCATCAAGAATCAGTCGTTTCATAATATCGCGCCAACTCACAATCCCTACAGGACAACCAAAACTATCGATAACGGGAATGCAAGAGACTGTATTCGCATTAAAAAGTGATACAGCACTAACAACCGTCGCACCCAACTCCAAACATATGAGTTTACGCGACATGACTTGATGAACCTTCTTCTTCAAACCATCTCGATCACTCACCTTTTCAGCAGCAGTACCAAGGGTTGGGCTTAACGCTTTTAAAAGGTCGCGGTCTGAGATCACCCCCCGCAAGCGATCGTCCTCAACAACGAGCAAGTGATGAAACCCTGCATGATCGAACAACTCTTTTACAACCGACAGAGAATCATCTAATTCAACGGTCACCAATCTGGTACTCATTATTTGTTCTATTTTCACACTATCCCCTCCCTCACAGCATCGCTTTATCCTCTACTGAGTGTACAACGACGCAACAGTCGTCCCCTTGAGTGAATTAATTATACACAAAAGCCATCTTCTGATCTTTCCAAAAGATGGCCTTTATTTTACATTTTTAAAATAACCTACTTAATCTTCCACACTGTACCCGCAGCCCCATCAAGGAGCAACACCCCTTTTTCAGCTAACTCGTCACGAATCTCATCGGAACGAGTAAAGTCTTTATCTTGACGGGCTTGCAAACGCTCAGCAATCGCTGCGTCAACCTGCGCGACCTCCATTCCAAGCTCAGCCAAACCAGCAAGGTTTTGCTGTTCTAGCCACTGTTTTGGCTCTGAACCAAACATCCCGATGACACCACCTAATTTGAGGAAAGTGTGATACAACGCGCGAACCGATGCAACAAGATCCGCTTTTTTGCGGAACTTTTTGGTCGCCATCAAGCGGTTCATGGTGCGAATACCTTCGAACAGGTGACCGATGGCCAAAGCGGTATTGAAGTCATCATCCATCGCTTCGCGAAATTTTTGCTCTAACTCGTCACCATCTGTTGCCGTAGTGCCTTCATCGACCGTGCATTCGGCCAATACTTCCGCAGCAGCTTGCAACCCTTCATAAAAACGGGTCAATCCTAAGCGTGACTCTTTGAGATTCTGGTCTGAAAAGTCGATGGGCGAACGATAGTGCGCCGAAAGGATGAAAAAACGGACGATTTCAGCATCGTATGTTTCTAAGATGTCGCGGATGGTGAAAAAGTTACCCAGCGACTTACTCATCTTCTCTTTGTTGACGTTGACAAAACCATTGTGTAACCAATATTTGACAAATGGCTTACCTGTTGCCGCCTCACTTTGAGCGATCTCATTTTCATGATGAGGAAAAACGAGGTCTTTACCGCCGCCGTGAATATCAAATGATTCCCCGAGGTACTCCATCCCCATCGCTGAACATTCGATATGCCACCCCGGACGGCCCTTACCCCAAGGAGATTCCCAAGATGGCTCATCAGGTTTAGCGGCTTTCCATAGAGCAAAATCCATCGGATTACGTTTTTTATCACCAACGGCAATTCGAGCTCCAGCTTGCATATCATCAAGATTACGCTTACTCAGTTTGAGATACTCATCGAAATTATCAACGGCAAAATAGACATCACCATCACTAGCGTAGGCTTTATCTTTGGCAATTAGGCGCTCAACGAGTGCGATAATATGTGAAATATGCTCGGTGGCTTTCGGCTCTACAGTTGGTTTTTTAAGACCGAGGCGACCCATATCTTCGTCAAACGCACGAATAAACTCTTCAGACAAGGCTTGACTGGTGATTCCGCGCTCGTTAGCCCGATTGATAATCTTATCGTCAACATCGGTATAATTACGCACATAGGTCACTTCGTAATCACTAAACTGGAGATAACGGTAGATAATATCGAAAACAATGTTCGCGCGCGCATGGCCAATATGACAGTAATCATAAACAGTGACACCACAAACATACATGCCAACTTTGCCGGGCTCTAGTGTTTCAAACGGCTCTTTTTGCCCTTTTAGGGTATTATATACGCGCAAGCTCATGTTGACCTCTTTCCTAAATTAATCTCAATTTTATAGTTTCAATATGTTCAAATTTAAATCAACTCAAAGTACTCACACCAATGTTTCAAGCTCCAGATGGTGAGTGCTGCAAGTTAAGCGAAAGCGTTGGAAGCAATCTCCATCTGGGTCTTGAATTACCACCCGCCGACAGATCACCAACACTCACAAGGAACAGATGAACCCTACTTCGCTTTTTGCCAAGCATCACGTAACGTCACCGTGCGGTTAAACACCAGCGCATCAGGTTTGGATTCGCTATCCGCGCAAAAGTATCCCAACCGTTCGAACTGATATGGCACGCCAATTTCAGCGTTTGCCAAACTTGGTTCAGCGTAACAGCAGGGGATGATATCCATTGAATCGGGGTTCATCTCATCGATAAAATCGACGCCCTCTTTGCTCGCCCCAGGACTTTCGACATTGAACAAGCGATCATACTGACGTACTTCAACTTTTAACGCGTGAGATTGTGACACCCAGTGAACAATCCCCTTAACCTTGCGTCCTTCGGGGGCTGCGCCTAATGTTGCAGTATCATGAGTACAATGCAGTTCAATAATTTTACCCTGTTCATCACAAATGAAATCATTACATTTTATGACATAACTGTTGCGCAAACGCACTTCGCGGCCAGGACCGAGACGGAAGAACTTCTTCGGTGGATCTTCCATGAAGTCATTACGCTCAATATACAGTTCGCGACTAAACGGAATTTGACGGCGACCCATTTCCGGCTGTTGCGGATGAACGGGAGCATCAAGTATTTGCTCTTGGCCTTCGGGGTAATCGGTAATGACAACTTTAATTGGATCAACAACACACATAGCCCGTGGAGCCGTTTCGTTAAGTTGTTCGCGGACACAATCTTCCAAAACACTCATGTCGATCCAACTATCGCTTTTGCCAACGCCAATGCGTTCGCAAAAGGTTCGGATCGCCCGTGCAGGAAAACCACGGCGGCGCATACCGACAAGTGTTGGCATACGAGGATCATCCCAGCCCGAAACGAGCTTTTGCGCGACCAATTGTTGCAATTTACGCTTGCTCATCACCGTGTAGCCGAGGTTGAGGCGGGCAAATTCATATTGGCGTGGGGCAAATATACCCAATTGCTCAATAAACCAATCGTATAATGGCCGATGATCAGCAAATTCAAGGGTGCAAATTGAGTGGGTAACCTGCTCAATCGAATCAGATTGGCCGTGAGCAAAGTCATACATGGGGTAGATACACCACTCATTGCCAGTGCGATGATGATGCGCATGCAAAATACGGTACATAGCTGGATCACGAAGGTTCATGTTCGGCGCGGCCATGTCGATCTTAGCGCGCAAAACTTTTTCTCCATCACCAAATTCACCGTTGCGCATCCGCGAAAACAGGTCAAGATTTTCCTCAACACTGCGCTCACGACAGGGGCTGTTGGTGCCAGCCTGAGTCAACGTGCCGCGCATTTTACGCATCTCTTCACCACTTAGATCATCCACATACGCCTTGCCAGCACCAATAAGTTGGGTGGCAAATTGATACAACTGCTCAAAATAGCTTGAAGTGAAATACTCGTTTTCACCCCAATCAAAACCTAACCAACTGACATCGGTTTTAATGGCATCGATAAATTCGGTCTCTTCTTTAACAGGATTGGTGTCATCAAAGCGGAGATGACACACGCCCCCCTGCTCTTCTGCAACACCAAAATTTAGACAGATCGACTTCGCATGACCAATATGGAGATAACCATTAGGCTCCGGTGGAAAACGGGTAACTAAACGACCATCATTTTTATTATTTTTAAGATCTTCGGCAACAATGTTGCGAATAAAGTCTTTTGTTTGCGGCTCAGTACTCATAGCTGTGCAACAACCTTTCGTTCAGATTCAACTGTTTGTGAGACAAGAATAACCACGGCATGGGCCGAGATCCCCTCCCGCCTTCCTTCAAAACCAAGCTGCTCAGTGGTGGTCGCCTTCACGTTAATCTGCGATGGTGACACATTGCAACAGCAAGAAATATTTTCAACCATCTTTGCCAAATGGGGTGCTAACTTTGGTTGCTGGGCGATCAATGTCGTATCAAGGTTGCCCACAGTCCACCCCGACTCAGCGGCAAGTTCAACCACTCTTTTTAACAGTTTCAGACTCGAAATTCCCTTAAATTGTGCATCATTATCGGGAAAATGTTGACCGATATCACCTGCGCCCAAAGCACCTAAAATAGCATCACAAATGGCATGGAGTAAAACATCCGCATCGGAATGTCCCAGCAAACCCAAGGAATGCGGGATTTCAACACCACCGAGAATCAATTTCCTCTCGCCGACCAAACAATGAACATCGTAGCCGTGGCCAATTCTCATCGCAACCATTAATCTCTCTCCATCTTCGATTGGCGGCAGTACTCTTACGAACGAACCTGAACCACCGCTAAAAAAGCCTCTGCAATATGCAGATCCTCGGGGGTGGTAATTTTTATATTTCGATAACTGCCCTCAACCATCGTTACCGTCTTTCCCTGCCATTCCAACAACGAGGCATCATCCGTACCACAGTAACCTTGCTGCTGAGCTTCATGGTGCGCCGCAAAGATCAATTGATAACGAAATGCTTGGGGCGTTTGCGCAGCCCATAATTCTTCCCGAGGTGGTGTCTCAACGATACAACCCTGCTGAACACGCTTAATGGTATCTTTCACAGGAACCCCAACAACACAGGAGCCAGAGCGCTCGACTTCATCAAGAACAACATCAAGATGCGCGCTATCATAGAGCGGGCGAACCCCATCGTGGATAATTATCGTATCGCCAAACGAACCGCCACAAGCGACAACGCCATTGCGAACAGAATCTTGCCGCTGAGCGCCGCCAATAATAATATCACGTACTTTTTTAAAATTGTATGGTTCGATGCAATCGCGTTGACAAAAATCACGCTGATTTTCGGGAGCAATAATGTAGATATGGTCAACACGAGGATGAGAATCAAACAGGGCGACAGTGTGGGCTAAGATGGGCCGACCATCGAGACTTAAATATTGCTTGCTAACAGTCCCACCCATACGGCGGCCGAGACCTGCTGCTGGAATCAGTACAATAACACTCATAACATATTCACATAGGGTGCTAAGAGGTCTCGAGCAAAAACAAAAAAGACCAGGTCTATGACAACCTGGTCCTCTTTACACTCAAAAAACCTGCCTTATCAACGATTAAAAACTTTATCAACCCGTAGGCCAATCTGGTCTTCTTCAACATCTTCAGCAAAAGCCATCTCTTTAACGACTAAGCGCCGCGCAAGTTCCATCACTTTTTTTTCACCATACGACAGCTCTTTGCCAACACTAATTATATACAACTCACGCAATACCGCTGCAACACAGAGCAGATCACCTGATTTAATTTTTTCAGTATAGTCGCGCTGACGACGACTCCATGAGGAGATATTGCCGATCGGTGCTTCTTTATCTTCCAAGACATCGTAAACCTCTTGGATCTGTTCCTTAGCAACCAAACAACGCATACCAACTTGGGCCACATTTTTCGTTGGTACCATGATGATCATATCACTGTCACAAATACGCATGACGTAAAAATCGTGCTTTTCTCCTGAAAACTCTTTGGTCTCGATTGCTTCTATAATTCCTACGCCTTGAGCTGGGTAGACAGCTTTATCACCAATGCTAAACAACATGAGACACCCCGTAAGTTATGACACCGTCGCAATAAACCTTAAGCAGGCATCCGAATACCTTAGCTTTGCGACAGTCTCTAACTGTACTACAATCACCCTCCTACGTCAAGGCAACGGCCAAAACCCTTCCATTTAATACTGGATTCAAGGTAACTGCTATGTTAGCCTGACAAAATTTGCTACGGAGCTGCCAACCTTGAATGTGATTTTCGCCCTAACCTTATCTCTCTCTTTACTCTTCCTAAGCCCTGCCACACCGAGCTTTGCCCTTAGTGAAGGGTCTCGCCATTCTGAGTTAAGCTTTGCAGATTCACTGTATCAGGAGAGCGATTATTATCGCGCGGTAACCGAGTACAAACGATTCCTGCATTACCAACCGAATCATCCCGAAGCAGCCCGTGCCCAACTAAATATGGCGCGTTGCTTTCTTCATGGCGAGCAATGGGACAGTGGCGAGAAAGCATTAACAGCACTCATTCAACTGTATCCACACAGCCCCGAGAGTGATTACGCTGCGGTGCTTTATGCTGAAACGGCCTACAAACAGCACAATTTCAGCCGCACCCTTGAACGCCTCAGTGAGCTCAATACCAGCCAGAAGTCACCACAACTCTTAAACCATCAAACCGATTTACGTCTGTGGTCACTTGCCTCTCTGGGTGAATACGATCAACTGATCAATGATGAACAGCAACTTTCAGATCATTCATTGCTCAATAATGATGATTTTTTACAACTAAGCAAACTGCCGTTAAAGTCACCAAAACTTGCAGGGGGATTATCAGCAATCCTTCCTGGAAGTGGTCAACTTTATGCTGGTCGCTATCGTGAAGCGGGCATGTCGCTACTTCTTAATGCTGCTTTTTTAGGTGGTGGAATACAATCGATCAAAACTGGCAATCATGTTGTCGGTGGAATTTTGCTCTTTTTTGAGGCGGGTTGGTACGGTGGTAATATTTATAATGCCATGAACAGTGTTCATAAATACAATCGCGATCTGCAACAATCAGCTCTTTCACGGCTGATTGAGCAATGTAACTTTTCTCTACTACTTGATGACAAGACCACTGGCTTTCAAATGACAGGCCATTTCTAACTAAGGTCAGACAGGAGACATTATGTCTATTGCTATTATAGGATCAGGAGCGTTAGGGCTGTACTACGGTGCCATGCTGCAACACGCTGGTGAAGAGGTTCATTTCCTGATGCGCCGCGATCTTGCTGCGGTCAAAAAAGGCGGGCTCTCCATCACCTCTGCCAACGGTGATTTTCATCTCGACAAGGTAAATGGGTACGCCTCTTCGACTGACATGCCCACCGTTGACACAGTAATCATTGGCCTCAAAACATTTGACAACCACGACATGGAACCATTGATTCGCCCCCTCTTACATGAAACAACAGCGATTCTGACTTTGCAAAATGGACTCGGCAACGAGGAGCAACTTGCCACACTATTTGGCGTGAAACGGATTTTAGGCGGTGTCGCATTTTTGTGTTCGAACCGTGGCGAGCCGGGAACTGTTCATCATTTAGGCCAGGGTAAAATTAGACTAGGGGAGTTTTCAGAGGGATTATCGTCACGAGCATGTGCACTGGAAGAACGGTTTAAACGCTCAGGAGTTCCGTGTGAAGCCGTGGCCGACCTAAAGAAGGCCCGCTGGGAAAAACTGGTGTGGAACATCCCCTTTAATGGATTGTGCGCACTAACACAATGCACCACCGACCAACTGCTCAACCATCCACCCAGCCGCGAGCTGATAAAAACACTGATGGACGAAGTCATTCTGGCGGCCAACGCTCAAGGTCTCAGCACCCCCATCGCCAATGACTTTGCAACACAACTCATTCACCTCACCGAGGGGATGGGCAACTACCAACCAAGTATGATGATCGATCGCCAGCAACTGCGTGCCCTCGAATTAGCATCGATCTACGCGACACCATTGCAGCATGCGGCCCAACAAGGGGTGTCAATGCCACAAACCACCATGCTGCACAGCCTACTCAGCCTCGGTGAGAAATAGACCTTGGCGGTAAAGCAATGGATTTACACTAACGGCAAACGGATCACGAATTGACTCCCCTGACCGGGGATACTTTCGACGCTAACATCGCCATGATGAATCTGAACAATATGTTTTACGATTGCGAGGCCAAGACCACTGCCGCCGGCCTTGCGGCTACGAGCCCTATCGACCCGGTAAAAGCGTTCAAAGAGTCGCGGTAAATGCTCGGCCTCAATACCGCAGCCTTGATCAATAACGCGAACCTCAGCCATCCCCGAACGCTCCCTGCAACTCACTAACACCGTCGAACCTTCAGCACTATATTTAATGGCATTATCAATTAAGTTTGTTAGCGCCTGTTCGAGCAACGCGCCGTTTAGGGCGACGGTTAGTGTACCGCACTTCGATGGTTCGATGGTGATCCCCATCTGAGTAGCGAGCATCGTGCAGTCGCTAATCGCCTCATCGACAATCGTGACAAGATTACTAGGCTCAAGCTCGAAGTGCTGCTTCTCCTCCCCCTGTTCGATCCGAGAAAGGCTCATCAAGTCTTCAATGATGATACTCAAACGCTCCACTTGACGCTCGATGATATGTAAAAAATCTTTAGAATTCTTGCGATCATCCAGCGCACCATCAAGCAACGTTTCAACAAACCCTTTGATGGCAGTAATAGGCGTTTTTAATTCATGTGAAACATTGGCGACAAAATCACGACGCATGGTTTCAAGACGACGAATACGGGTCAGGTCGTTAAAGACAACCAAAGCCCCAATACTCTCACCGTTGCCACCGCGCAACATGGTGCCATGAGCCTGAATACACATCTCAGCCTCACCTGAAAACAACACCATATCTTCTTCGATGGCCACTTCGCTACCCATGGTATTGGTGATAAAATCGAGTAACTCCGCTTTGCGCACCACCCGTTGAACACTTAAACCGACCACACCCTGAACATCAACATCGAGCAATCGCGCTGCGGCAGGATTAATCCGCAATACGTTTTGATTGGAGTCAATTGCAATCACCCCTTCCACCATACTGCACAGAACCGAATCCTGCTCATTACGCTGTTTATCAATCGTGGTAATGCGATCATTAAGTTGCACCGCCATCTCGTTCAGAGCTTGAGCTAAGGCGACAATTTCACTTGAACCACTCACCCGTAAGTGATGCTCAAAGTCCCCTTGTGCGTAGCGTTCAGCCTCTTGCTTAATCTGCTCAAGAGGGCGACTAATGCGCCGCGAAATCACAAGACTCAGTAACGCAACGAGAATGCTGACAATCATTCCGCCAGCCACAACACGCTCACGCAACACACCCATGCGCGCTTCGACAGCATCCACCGCCATTGCTGTTCGGACAACACCAACCACAGCTCCATCACTTAGTACCGGAACGGCTAAATACATCATCTCTTTTTGCAGAGTACGACTAAAACGGCTGGAGGTTCCCACTTGTCCACTTAGAGCCTCAACCACCTCAGGTCGCGCCGCATGGTTTTCCATCCGTGCGGGTTCTTCACGGGTATCACCAACAACCTGACCACTCGGCAGAAGAATGGTGATCCGCGTCGAGATTTTCACTCCTGCTTCGCGACACAGCTGATTGAGTTCATTCCATGACTGAGTCCGAATAGGATCCTGCACTTGAAATGCGATCAATTCAGCGCGAGCGCGTAACGAAGCAACACTATCCTGATGATGAAATTCTTTAAGAGCTGACGAGAAATACCACGACACTGCAATGATTGCGACAACCGTTACGAGGAAAAAAACAGGATAGATCTGCCATAAAAGGCGGCGGGAACGATTTTTTTGCATGGGAGTCAATCCTTGAAGCGGTAACCAACACCGCGCACTGTTTCGATGCAATGACCAGCGTTACCCAATTTGCGTCGTAAGCCAACAATTTGAACATCCACGGCACGGTCGGTCACCGAATAATCTTCACCACGAACGGCATTCACGATCTGATAACGGGTAAATACCCAGCCCGGACGGCTGGCAAGAAAATGGAGCACACGAAATTCGGTATAGGTGAGATCAACCGCACGCCCTTCAACCAACACCTCGTTTCGGCCCGGATGAATCACTAAGCCATGGCTTTCAATCACCGTTTCAGCATTGATCTCGTGTTCAGACTCATCGTCACAATAGCGCCGCAAAACAGCTGCCACGCGTGCCAACAACACCTTAGTGCTAAAAGGTTTGGTCACATAATCGGAGGCACCGATCTCAAGCCCAGCAACGATGTCAGACTCCTCCCCCTTAGCAGTTAACATGATGACAGGAATTTCACGCAAAGCAGCATCGTTCTTGAGCGTCTGACACACCTCAAGACCATTCATCCCCGGCAGCATTAAATCTAAAAGCACTAAGTCGGGTTGCGTTTCCTGAGCGACACGCACACCCTCTTCACCGCTGGTAGCCGTCACAACCTTATACCCTTCGCGACTGAGATTATAGTGCACCAGGGCAAGAATATCTTCTTCGTCCTCAACAATCAGTATTGTTTTATTCATCGAATATCCATCCTTTCAAGATACTTAAACGCCTCAAACGTTAGGAATTGATGAGAACGGGAGATTTTTTCTTTTATTTCACCGTTTTTACCACGGCACACATATCTTCATCGGCCAAGCCTTGCTGACAGGCGCGCTTAAACGCCTCATTCGCAGTGGCAACCGAGGGTAAAGGCACCTGTTTGTCATCGCCAATTTGAATCGCTAAACGGAGGTCTTTTTGTAAGTGCTTGAGGGGGAAATTGGCGCTGTAATTCTCCGCCAACATTGCGGCACCCTTGCCAGCGTACATCGGACAGGCCAACGCACCCTCGCTGAGGATATCGAGAAAGTCTTGCCCTTTGAGGTCGCACGAATCGACAAGGCTCATTGCTTCACCGAACGCCGACATCATGCTGCCCATCATCATGTTAACCGCTAGTTTCATGCTGGCTGCGGCACCGATTTCGCCGAGGAACACACTTTTCTTGGCCATCACCTCAAAGGCAGGTTGCACCTTCTGCCACAGAGCCTGATCACCCGCAGCCATAATGACCAACTGACCATCTTTAGCGGGTTGCAACGAGCCCGATACCGGAGCTTCAAGATACAGACCACCGCGCGCTTGCACCGAGATACCAATCTTCTCCGCTGTTTGCGGATCAACCGTCGACATATCGACATAGCACTTGCCTTGGCTAATCCCTTGAATCACACCATGAGGGGAAAAACATACCGACAATGCCGCTTGCGGGTCGGAAACCATACAAAAAGTGATATCTGCTGCGGCAACCACTTCGAGGGAGGTGCCCACTTGTTTCGCTCCAGCTTCAACGAGATTTTTACACTTACTGGCATCGCGATTAAAAACCGTGAGTTCATGTCCTGCATTGAGCAGATTTAACGCCATCGCGTTGCCCATTAATCCCGTACCAATAAAGCCATATTTTGCCATCACAAATACTCCTTTATAAACACCATATTATTTAAAACTGTTAGATATTCGCAAACGACCAATCCCATGAGCACTCAGGTCTTGAGTGCGGAAAGTCAAGTGCCAACGTTGAACGAAATCAAGACCTGAGTCCACATGGAACGTAAAACTCAAACGAAGCAACTCACAACAGAAGTCAGGCACTAATCCGTCAAGCCCAACTCCTGTTTTTCCAACCGCAACAATTGATCGCGTAACTCTGCCGCTTTTTCAAAGTTAAGTTCAGCCGCTGCGGCCAACATCTGCTTGCGAATCAGCTTGATCTCTTTACGCAACTGGGCTGGATTTTTCCAAGCCGCCAACTCTTCGGCAACCTTCAACAGTTCACCGCTATCACCCTTAAGGTCATCAAGAATAGTGCGCATCGATTTAGATATCGAACGTGGCGTAATGCCATGCTCTTCATTGTATGCTTGTTGATGTACCCGACGCCGTTCCGTTTCATCAATGCACGCTTTCATCGATTTCGTCACCCGGTCGGCATACATAATCACCCGTCCATTTAAATTCCGTGCCGCACGACCACAACTCTGAATCAAGGCGCGGGCGCTGCGCAAAAAGCCCTCTTTGTCGGCATCCAAAATGGCCACCAACGCCACCTCAGGGATATCCAACCCCTCACGCAACAAGTTGATGCCGATCAACACATCGAACTCCCCTAGGCGTAAATTGCGAATGATCTCCACCCGTTCAACGGTGTCAATATCGGAGTGCAGATAGCGCACCCGAATCCCCAACTCTTGCAAATAAGTAGTAAGGTCCTCCGCCATCCGCTTGGTCATGGTGGTCACCAAAACTCGCGCCTGGATCGCCACAGTGGCATGAATTTCGTGAACTAAATCATCCACCTGTTGCTGGGCGGGACGAACCTCGATCGGCGGATCTAGCAAGCCGGTTGGCCGAACAATTTGTTCTACCACCACGCCATGTGCTTTTTCGAGCTCGTAATCCGCAGGCGTTGCCGAAACATAGACCGTTTGGAGATCTTTACCCTCAAACTCTTCAAATTTAAGCGGTCGGTTGTCCAACGCTGAAGGCAGACGAAAACCATAACCAACCAAATTCTCCTTACGTGAGCGATCGCCACGATACATCGCCCCCACCTGCGAAACACTGACATGACTTTCGTCGATAAACAGTAAAGCATCATCGGGGAAATAATCGAATAGGGTTGCTGGGGCCTCGCCCACATCGCGGCCATCCATATAGCGCGAATAGTTTTCGATCCCCTGGCAATAGCCCATCTCCTCCATCACCTCAATATCAAACATGGTGCGCTGCTCAATCCGTTGCGCTTCCACCAATTGATTACGCTCACGAAAATAGGTGATCCGTTGCTGCAACTCATCCTGAATTTTTTTGATCGCATTTTTCAGCGTTTGCCGAGTCGCTACATAGTGACTGGCGGGGAAAATACTGGTTTTTGCCACTTTATCGATAACAATGCCACGTAGCGGATCAATTTCGCTAATGGCATCGATCTCATCACCAAAGAATTCGATCCGTAAGGCAAGATCTTCTTCATAGGCGGGAAAGATCTCAACACTATCGCCGCGCACGCGAAAGGTGCCACGGTGAAAATCAGTATCATTACGCTGATATTGGATATCAACCAACTTCTGCAACAGCGCATTGCGATCAAGCTCCATCCCGACCTCTAAGTCGACCAGCATACCAAAATAGGCTTCCGGTGAACCCAGGCCATAGATACACGATACCGAGGCAACAATAATCACATCGCGCCGCGTTAACAGGCTGCGCGTGGCACTATGCCGCAGTTTATCGATCTCTTCATTGATCGAGGAATCTTTGTCAATAAAGGTATCGGTACTGGAAACATAGGCTTCGGGTTGATAGTAATCGTAATAGGAGACAAAATACTCGACGGCATTATTGGGAAACAGCTCGCGAAACTCACCGTACAATTGCGCGGCGAGGGTTTTATTGTGAGCTAATATCAGGGCGGGTCGCTGAGTCTGTTCAATGACATTGGCCATGGTAAAAGTTTTACCGCTGCCCGTTACACCGAGCAACACCTGATGCCGGGCATCATCGTTAACCCCTTCAACCAGCTCGGCTATAGCCGTCGGTTGATCGCCGGCGGGTTCAAACTCTGATTTTAAAACGAACTTCGCCATTTGATTCTTTCTCAGTCACAGTGCACACCCCATGTGTGCAGTTAATCACCAGCTAAACACTGTCTAAACTACCATACTTCCCCTGTTGCCACCAATAGGGTTCAGTGTAGCGCCATAACAGAAAAGCCACTCAATCAATTACAATTAAGCGGCTTTCAATGGACAACAATGTCAAACAACCTTGGTTTAGCTCAAATACAACCACACCGCCGTAACGCACAGCAACGAACCGAAAATCAACCCCTGCGCTCTTTGCGAATCTTTTTTAGCGACCAATAAGGCCAGAGAACGACCACCTAGAATCCACAACATACTAGTGGCTAATGTGAGCGAGACGAGGGCAAAGGTTAACAAAAAAATCTGCCCGTACTCACCGGCAACAGGGGTATAGAATTGCGAGAACATGATTGTTGGTACCAATAAATATTTCACATTTAGAATCTCAACAATTACGCCATCCTTAAACGTCAGCGGTTTAAATGTCTCGGCCAAACTGTTCGACATTTTAAAAAACTTAAACCCAAGATAAAGTAAAAACAGGATACCAACCTGTTTAATCACAACGACGGACTGAGGATAGGTTGTCAGGAGAAAATCGAGACCAAAACCGACGGCCAACGTTTGAAAAACACTGGTTAAGTTTGTCGCCAACCAAAAGGGTACGGTTCCCCGAACACCAAACGAACTACCCGAGGCGGCATAGAGAATATTTGCAGGTCCTGGGCTAATAACGACGGGCAACAGTGTCACCAACCACAACACCACTATTTCACCATTCACATGTAACAACGGAAATACCTTTCAATGACAACACTAACACTACGTTCCAATTTAATCTTCAGAGTGCAGATCATAGAGGTTCAATGCGTTTTGGTAAAATACTTTTTGTGCTAACTCTTCGCCAACAGCGTCAATAACGCGAAAAAAATCGGCATCACTATAGGGTTGTGGCGCGCGTGTCGAAGGAAGATCAGTACCAAAAACAAGGGCATTTGGATTGATGTGAAAGATCTGCTGGAGCGCTGAAGTTACATCAAAATCAACACGACTAAAGCCTGTCGCTTTGACAAACACCCCTTGTTCAACCAGCTTGAGAAGAGCTGGCAGCCCTGCCCCAGATAAGCCAAGGTGATCGATACTGACACGAGGCAAGGATATGAGTATGGGGCGCAGATCAGGGAGATCGTTAGCATCGACATAAAGCTCGACATGCCACCCCACCACTTCATGCACTCGACTGGCAAAGTGTTTCAATGTTGCAACCCCCTGCGAACCACCACGTTTTAAATTAAAGCGTGCCGCCCGAACTCCGGCTTGATTTAAACGCAAAAGCTCATCATCGGTCACCGATTCTGGCAACTGGGTGACGCCGACAAAGTTTGGCCCCAATTGCTTTAACGCTGCAAGAAGATAGGTTTGATCAAAAGCCTGAAACGATCCGGACACAACCGCACCACCGATAATATTATAATGCTTAGTCTGCTCTCGATAGTCCGCGACGCTAAAATTTGGTGGTAGATATCCCTGATTTTCGACAACGGGAAAGTGATGATCAATAATGTGAAAATGACTATCGAACACTTTGAATTGATCAATTTTCGTCACAGTCCCTACCCTTCATTTCTTACAAAAAAAGGGAGCAGGAATACACCCACTCCCTTTCACTTGATTTTAATGCCCCGCCGTTTACATTAGGGGAACACAGTCAAACTCAACTCCCCATTCGTCACGCCAACCTCAACGCGGCTATCATCAACTATTTCACCAGCGATGATTGCGCGACCCATCTTCGTTTCAAGCTGGTGCTGTAAATAACGTTTCAGTGGCCGTGCGCCGTAATGGGGATCATAAGATCGATCACACACTAACTGCTTGGCTTCAGAGGTCAAGTTGATCTCGATACGGCGGTCACTGAGTCGTTGTTGCAACTCTTGCACCTGTAAATCGATAATCTGGGCGAGTTGATCGCGGCGTAGGGGATGAAACAGCACCGTATCATCAACGCGATTCAAAAATTCAGGGCGGAAATGATGGCGCAACTGACCAAGTACGGCATCGCGGGCTGTCTCACTAATCTCACCTTCACCCTCATCCTGAAGTAAAAATTCTGAGCCAATGTTAGAGGTCATAATAATCACTGTATTTTTAAAATCGACGGTGCGGCCATGGGAATCGGTGATACGTCCATCATCCATGATCTGCAACAATACATTGAAGATATCGGGGTGCGCTTTTTCTATCTCATCGAACAACACCACGGCGTAAGGGCGACGACGGACCGCCTCGGTGAGTTGGCCCCCTTCATCATATCCGACATATCCCGGTGGTGCGCCAACCAAACGACTGACACTATGTTTCTCCATGTATTCCGACATATCAATGCGGATCATATGCTCTTCACTATCAAACAGTGATGCCGCTAATGCTTTCGCTAACTCAGTTTTTCCCACCCCAGTGGGACCGAGGAAAATAAATGAACCCATTGGTCGCCCCGGGTCTTTAATCCCCGCACGGGCGCGGATCACCGCATCGCTGACTAACTGTACCGCCTCGTGTTGACCGATCACCCGCTGATGGAGATGCTCATCCAATTTAAGCAGTTTTTCCCGCTCCCCTTCGAGCATCCGTTCGACGGGGATTCCCGTCCACTTGGCGACAATGTCAGCTATCTCATCGGCACTAACACACTCATGGAGCAAGCGTTGCCCTTCGGGTCGTGCGGCTGCCGTGGCTTCCAATTGTTGCAGTTGTTGCTCCAGTTGCGGC
The DNA here is from genome assembly GCF_055389415.1 of Desulfuromonas svalbardensis. Classification (NCBI taxonomy): domain Bacteria; kingdom Pseudomonadati; phylum Thermodesulfobacteriota; class Desulfuromonadia; order Desulfuromonadales; family Desulfuromonadaceae; genus Desulfuromonas; species Desulfuromonas svalbardensis. The sequence continues at coordinate 535,670 of NZ_AP042416.1, forward strand.
AGGCGGCCATGACGAATTTCGGCTGCGGTATTGAGATCATAATCACGCTCGGCAGCCTCCAATTGATGACCCGCTTGTTCGATCTGTTCGCGTAACTGGTGCACCTCATTCAGGGCCGACTTTTCCACATCCCACTGCGCCTTAAAGGTATCGACAATATGCTTTTGTTCGGCCAGTTCAGCTTGGAGATTTTTCAACCGATCCTTGCTCGCGACATCGGATTCTTTCACCAGTGCCGCCTCCTCAATCTCTAACTGCATCACGCGGCGAGACGCACTATCCATCGCCGCTGGCATCGAATCGATCTCAGTGCGGATCATGGCGCAGGCTTCATCGACGAGGTCAATCGCCTTATCGGGCAAAAAACGCTCAGAGATATAACGTTGACTCAGGGTTGCCGCTGCAACCAGAGCCTGATCCTGAATCTGCACACCGTGATGAACTTCGAAGCGTTCTTTCAAACCACGCAGAATACTGATGCTATCCTCAACGGTAGGCTGCTGAACCAAGACAGGTTGGAAACGGCGCTCCAAGGCGGCGTCTTTTTCGAGATGATCACGATACTCGTTGAGAGTGGTCGCGCCAATGCAGTGCAGTTCACCTCGCGCTAACAGCGGTTTGAGCATATTGCCCGCATCCATCGACCCTTCGGTTTTCCCCGCGCCAACGATGGTGTGCAATTCATCAATAAACAACAGGATTTTCCCCTCACTACCACGGATCTCGTTGAGCACCGCCTTAAGACGCTCCTCAAACTCACCGCGATATTTTGCCCCAGCGATCAGGGCTCCCATATCGAGGGCAAAGATCGTTTTATCGCGCATGCCATCGGGGACATCTCCACGCACGATCCGCTGGGCTAGCCCTTCCACAATAGCTGTTTTACCAACACCGGGTTCACCAATGAGCACTGGGTTGTTTTTTGTTTTGCGCGATAGAATTCGGATAACACGGCGGATCTCTTCATCGCGACCAATGACAGGATCGAGTTTCCCTGCGCGCACCGCAGCAACAAGGTCTTGACCATATTTTTCCAACACCTCATAGGTGGATTCTGGGTCTTCACTGGTAACACGTTGGTGACCACGTACCGACTCGAGCGCCTGTAAAATTGATTTACCCGTCACATTGTTCGCAATCAGAATACGACCAACATCACTTTTTTTATCTTCTGTTACTAAAGCCAACAGCAGATGCTCAACGCTGATATATTCATCTTTCAGCCCTTCGGCTTGCCGCTGCGCCTGAGTTAAAATACGATCAAGTTGTTGCGACAGATAAACCTTCTGCTCGCCACCACTCACCTGCGCCTTTTTATCAATCAGGCCTTGCAGCTCGGCTCGTAGCGATGGCAGGGTAACACCCATTTTCTCCAGCAAACGCGGCACCAAGCCATCACCTTGCTCCAATAGGGCAATCAAAAGGTGTTCAGCGTCAACCTCAGTATGGCCTAGCTGTTTGGCTAACTGTTGCGCCTGCTGTAAGGCCTGTTGACTATTGCGTGTCATTTGATCTCGTTCCATCGTGAACTCCTTAAAAATTAAGTCATCATGATTTTAACATCATTTTCTTACGCGGATAATGACTCAATACACTTCAAAAGCTAGACCAACCAATAAAACCACTAAACTACAGACAGTTACAGTTTAACCAACTTTTTCCCATTGTCACTGCGACGTTACATATTTTATATCACTGCGACACCTGCAACGTCGCAGCACGATTGGGGCGGGGAAAAGGCTAAATATGTGGTACTAATAGCGCAGCTAATCTTCTTGTCCACCACCATTAAGTCCCGGATACTAGCCATTAAACCTTCACCGAGGAGAGACCATGCGACCTCTTATTCTTAGTTGCGTCACAATTCTCATCTTTTGCAACATCTGTTTCGCCAGCAATAGCACACCTTTTTTCGCTACCAGAACGGATCAAGCACCAACAATTGACGGTATGATTACGGAGACGATGTGGGCGGACCACGACGCAATCGTCGTTCACGATCAACACGCGAATATCGATATCACCCTCAAGGCCTGTTATGACGCTGATCGTATCTATCTGTTAGCAACCTACCCGGACACAACTGAGGATCGCCTGCATCGAGCGCTAATCTGGAATAACGAGACAGAAAGTTATTACGATGGACCAACCCGCGAAGATGTTTTGGTTTTAAAATGGAATATGTCAACCCACAACAACGACCTATCCTTAAACGCTGACCGCCCCTATCGCGCCGACATTTGGTTTTGGAAAGCTTCTCGTACCGACCATGCAGGCTATGCTGATGATAAAATTCAGTATTACACTACAACGCGTAATAAGCAGAGCCAACAAATCATTTCGGCATCTGGCAAAGTGTTTTACCTACGCCGTAATGCCGATACGGGAGAGAGCGCCTACATGCCAAGTCTTCAAACAGAGTATGTTGGCGACTGCGTTACAAAGTATCGCCAAACACAGACGTCGGGAAGTCGCGCAGATATTCGCGCAAAGGGGCAGTGGGAAAATGGCGTGTGGACCATTGAGTTTTCTCGCCTGCTCAATACTGGAAATCTTGACGATGTTCAAATGGATACAAGCAACAACTATCTCTTTGGTGTTAGTCGCTTTGAGATCGCTGGGCGAGATCAAGAACCTGAAAGCCAACAACCCCTATATGGCTGCGGTGACACTTCTGAGCTGTTATCGTTGACCTTTAAATAAAGCAAAATATACATGATTCCATATCACTGGGTAAAAAATATCGGTCTCAGCATATTGATTTTGATCCAACTGGCAATGATCTTTATTGCCCTTCATCAGATTAATATTGACCAAGAGAGCATTCAAACACTAAACAAACAGGTGCCAGCTCGCTTAGAGGTTCTTGCACACATGGAGAGAGCAAGCCATGAAGCTTATTCCCTCTTTGTTTATGATACCACCGATATCTTTGTTAACACTGGTAACCTGGAAAAAATCATCCACGGGCTACGACGTAACATTGCAAAAAACAACTTTCCACCACAAATCCAACCACACCTAAAGAACATTGAGATCCACAGCCAGATCATACTAACTGCTCTGCCTTTTTACCATCAAGCACGTCAGGAATTTAACTCCGACCTACAACTGCTTGAACAGCAGATTGAACAAGAGCTAGCGCAACTCTTTCAGGTTCAGATGATACTTTTCGACTTTACTTACGACAGCGACCCTGACGCCATCCAGAAAATTGGAACTCTAGAGCACATACTTCTAACAATTGATTCTACGTATCAACAGCTCAAAAGCACACCAACACATCAACCCAAAATTATCGTTTCACTACTCACTAATCTTGAATTAGAACTGAATCAATTTGAAGATCAAAGCACCTCGACCTGTGACAGTTCTGAATGCTGCACGCAAATGACTCAGCTTCGCAAATCCGTTAAGAAATTAAAAATCAACCTCCCTGGGATCTACAACTTGTGGGAGTACGATCCAAATTTATCTTACCTTGTCGATGAAATTGCCGAACTAAATAAAGCTTGGGATGGTGTTCAGAGTGCCCTTACCTATCTCGTTAAACTAGAGAAACAACGCCTTCAACTTGATGCTCAAGTTATTGCCACCACGGCACAAGTTGGAAAGATAAAATTTTCCACCCTGTCGGCGATAAGTATTTTATTGGCCATCATCTTCACCTTAGCCCTTAGCTCGCTTCTCCATAAAAGACTCGAGAAGATTGTTATTGGCCTACATGAATATATTCAGGGTAATTTTGCATACCGGATAAATAGTAAAACCAAAGATCAGATCGGTTTTTTGGCAGAGCGATTTAACAATATGGCTGATAACATCAGCGTGAATCAGCAGCAACTTCACCAAGCCCATGCAAAACTTGAACAGCGTGTTAGCGAACGCACGACTGAGCTACAACAAACGAATGATCAATTGTTGCTCATGGACCAAGTGTTTCACAATGCCTTAGAAGCTATTTTAGTTATGGATAGTGAAGGGAGAATCATCAAGGTCAACCCTGAGTTCGAACGCCTAACTGGCTTTTCGGGCACTGAAATCTATGGTCGTCAACCTAAACTACTGACAGCTGAGATGCTTAAAACGGGAAGTCGACACCGAAAATCTGCCGATTCAACATCTCTGTGGGAAGGGGAGCTCCCTTTAACCAGGATAGATGGGCAAGATATTCCCACATGGGCGACCATCTCAACCTTCGAAAGCCTTCGTGGTGAATCAAATGGCTTCATTTCCATTTTTCATGATCTCCGCAAGATTAAAGAACAAGAGAAACTGATGCGCCACCAAGCGCTACACGATTCCTTGACGGGCTTACCGAACCGGATGTTGATGGCTGATCGACTTAAAATTGCCATAAACCAGGCCCAGCGCCACGACCATAAAGTGGGCGTTCTCTTCCTAGATCTCGATAATTTCAAAAATGTAAACGACAGCCTTGGTCACGCCTTTGGCGACAAACTATTAATCGCTGTAGCTCAATTACTTCTTGATACATTCAGAGATGAAGATTCAGTCTGTCGGCTAGGTGGTGATGAATTTATTATTATTCTAAGCAATATCGACTCATTAAACACCATTTATCCAATGGCAAATCGCTTACTTTCACTCTTAAACGAACCGCTCTGCCTTGAAGAACACGAGATTCGTACCACGGCAAGTATTGGTGTCGCCATTTATCCAGATAACGGGAAGACCACCAATGAGTTACTGAAAAATGCTGACATTGCCATGTATGCAGCGAAAGATCTGGGCAAAAACACCCTGAGCACCTTCTCGGCATCTATGGATGAAGAGATTAAGCGCCGCATCTCCCTTGAAGAGGATATTCGCAAGGGTTTGCAACACGATGAATTTCTCGTCTACTATCAACCGCAATTGAATATTGATGGTAGTCGCCTCCTTGGTGCGGAAGCCTTAGTTCGGTGGAATAATCCCAAAAAAGGATTCGTTCCCCCTAATGAATTTATCCCATTGTGCGAAGAGACAGGTCTCATTTTAAAATTGGGTGAGCAGGTTTTACGACAGGCGTTTAACTACGCCTATCGCTTTTGTCAGCAAGCCGGTCACGAAGACTGTCGTTTTTCGGTCAACGTTTCTCCGCGACAGTTTTCAGACCTAAAACTGCTCGACATTATCAATTCAGCTCTGGATGAAAGTGGAGTGGATCCACTAAACATCGAAATTGAGATTACTGAATCATCGATGATGCAGGACCTAACTCGAACGCGCTACGTTCTTGATGAACTGAAAAAGATGGGAATCCGGATCGCTCTCGATGATTTTGGTACGGGTTATTCTTCTCTGACCCAATTGAAGAATTTCCAAGTTCAAACTCTAAAAATTGATCGAAGTTTTATAAAAGATATTCCTACCGATAAAGAGGATATGCGTCTGGTGGAAACCATTATTGCCATGGCAACGCATATGGGAATTGAACTGGTCGCCGAAGGGGTAGAAACCACCGAACAACAACATTTTCTCGCTAAATTAAACTGCCAAAGCTTGCAAGGCTTTCTCTACAGCCCTCCTGTTCCACAACAGGACCTTGAGATTTTCGCACAACAGCTGCACCTTAAACAGCCACGGATATCTGAGTCAAAAAGCCAACGCACTTAATTTCTATTGCCGTACGCAACACCTATGGTTCTTAAACAGCATGATGATACCCATCAAACAAAAAGATCCACGCTGTTAATGAAATTTCAGTTTCTAGAACTGAAGATCACCTCTGGACATATCAAGACGCGATAAATGACGATAGAGTGTCGCACGGTGAACACCAAGAGCACGTGCTGCGGCACTATGGTTGCCATCACATGCCGTAGGCTTGATGAATACGCTCTGCTGTTAAAGGTTGCGTTGGCTGTTTCGCTTCTGGCCGATAGGGCAAAATCAACGTTGATTCTGGCGTGGGTTAGTTATCAGCCACCGGTGATTGAATAAACACCTGCCGTTCGCGAATCCATTAGGCAAAAGCACGAGCACCAATCACCTCAGAGTAGTTTTCAACAAACACCCGCTCAATCTCATTACGCAACTCGCTCACATTTCCTGGACACAAATAGGCTTGCAACAAAGACATGGCTTCAGGGGTTAAGCGTTCTACGTGTCGCTGGTAGCGATCACTGAGTTGCTGCATGAAATCGGCAACAAGCAATGGCGCTGCAATTGAGAGTGATATAGGGTTGTGATGAACGGGGACTTTCAGCGTGAATAGCTCGGGTTACCAACTCCTTCCCCGTTCCTGTTTCACCAGCTCGCACCACAGCAGTATGAAATTCACGCATCACACCGCCTATGTCTAAACGTAAATAAACGTTATGCAGTGGCGAGGACTGCCCCTTAACTTCATTTGCTAAATCATAAAATTGTCGTGGAAGAGATTGTAACGAGGAGCGCCAGATCTACGCAATCGAGACCACCCACCAACCCTTCAGCAGTTTGCTGAAGTTCGAGATCTGGCGTGCGCATCGGAAGCATTGACGACGTTGTATCACTCATATCAGCCTATGCTGAGTGGGTTATAGTCCTGCAAAAACTGAATGAAAGCTGTTGCTGTCATGGGCCGAGCCATAAGAAAGCCCTGAACTTCATCGCACTGGTGAGCTTTCATAAATTCGAGTTGCGCCACGGTCTCAACCCCTTCAGCGACCACATGTAACCGTAACCCGTGCGCCAGAGCAATAATCGCCTCAACAATGGTTGCGTCGTCTGAATCGACACTCAAATCCTTAACAAAGGAGCGGTCAATCTTCAATCGATTGAGGGGGAAGTGCTTCAAATAGCTCAACGATGAGTAACCCGTGCCAAAGTCATCAATAGACAAACTAACACCTAAATCTTGTAATTGATTGAGGATAACTCGTGCCATCTCTGGCTTATCCATCAATAAACCTTCGGTTAACTCTAATTCGAGCAAATAGGGAGGAAAACCACTGACTTGAAGCGCTGAGGCGACAATATTTGGCAGATCAGAACGAAATTGACGAGCTGATAAATTAACGGCCACCCGAAGATCTCCATGACCCGCTTCGCGCCATTTTTGTCCTTGTTGGCAAGCATGGTCAAGAACCCACTTACCTATCTCAAGGATCAGATCAGTCTCTTCAGCCAACGGAATAAAGACGGCTGGTGAGATCTGACCTTTTTCTTTGTGATTCCAACGCAACAAGGCTTCGATACCAATAATATCTCCCTGTTTAAGACTGATTTGCGGCTGGTAATATACCTCTAATTCACCACGCTCAATGGCTCGATGCAAATCTGAATCAAGAAACAGGCGTTCAAAGGCGCGAGTGTTCATATCTGGTGAATAAAACTGATAAAGATTACGCCCCGCTTCCTTGGCTTGATACTGGGCAGTATCAGCGTTTTTAAGCAACAGATCGACTTCATCGGCATCCATCGGATACATGGCGATACCAAGGCTACCCGTACACACAAGGTCATGGTCGTCGATTGCCACTGGTTCACACAATAAGTCCAACACTTTACCCGCCGCTGCTGCGATATCATTTTGCGTTTTAATGTTACTTAAGACGATGACAAATTCATCTCCGCCCATTCGCGCAACGCTATCACCTTGACGCAAATGCGTATTTAATCGCTCAGCAATCTTTATAAGCATTTGATCACCGCAACCAACACCGAGTGAATCATTAATCTTTTTAAATTGGTCTAGATCTAGCGCCAACACACCAACCAGACCACGAGTGCGATCTGCTTGTGCCATCGCCTGCTGAAGGCGGTCCTTAATCAACACTCGATTGGGTAATCCAGTTAACGTGTCATAGTACGCAAGACGCTCAATCTCTTTTTGTGCTTTTTTGCTGTCGGTTATGTCATTAATAATTGCTGCAAATTGCCCCTTTTCAGGTCGAGACAACGACACATGAAAAATCTTACCTAACTGATTTAATCGCAGTTCATATTCTTGAGGAATTCCAGTATCCACCACGGATTCAATAATTTGTAAGTTAGTGATCACTCCGTCCTCATACCATGAAGACGCTCTCACTCCAATCAACTCATCAATATTCTCATCAACCATTTTCGCACAGGCCTGATTAAGATCTACAATCACGTAATCGGTTGCAAAACCCGCAGCAGAATTGACCAATTCACCAATCAACATCCCCTCCTTCATCGATGAATAAAGGGAACGATAACGGTTTTCACTCTCAGACAATGCTTTTTCAGCCAATTTACGCGCTTGAATATCGATAAAACTCTCAAGGATAAAAGATTTACCCGAGAGTTCAATCATGGTGGCTGTTTTCAGAATCGGAATTCGTTCTTTTGAGGAATTAAGAAGAGTGCGATCTGAGTTATCAATCACTTGATTCAAATCGGTAATTGGACATTGGCCGTTGGCCGAGGGACACACATAGCGATGACAAACGGAACCAATTATTTTTTCTGGCGGGTCACCAATAATGGTTGCAGCCATATGGTTGACATCAACAATCCGATGCGTTTCGGGATCAATAATCATCACCCCTGCCATCATCGTATTGAGGATTGCCGTTAACCGTGTTTCAGCTTCAATAAGTGATTCTTCAGTCTTTTTTCGCTCGGTGATGTCACTGAACACCAATACATAAAACCACGGGTGATCATTTGAATCACGTACAGGAGAAGCAATAAGGTGGTAACAGTAATCACGAAAACAAGTTTCTAATTCAACAGGGGGTGAGCTTGAAACAAACTCGGCAGGAGAAGTGGTCAGTTGGGTAATAAAAGCATCGTCAAGAAGTTCTGCACAGTCTGGGATGGCATCCCTTAATGGCAGACCAACACACGTTTCACGGTTCATCGCAAAGCGTTCAATGGACTGAGAGTTGCATGAATGAAGATTTAACTCTTGATCAAGAACGATAATTGCAGCACCCGTTGCATCAAATATCGCTCGAAGTTCATCACGCGCAACAATGAGTTCATCATTAGTTTGGTGTAAATGATCTAGCACCTGAGAAAAGCTGTCACCAACAATGCCGATAGGATCAAGAGAGAGTAATGTCTCATCGTCAAGTTCTTCCTGACGCAGTGGCAACGTCCCCATGATTTTGAGCAGTTGATCAACTTTCGCTCGCACATAGGTTGCGGTTTTCTCATTTTCCAATTTAAGGCGTACGTTTTCCTGCTGAAGACGTTCTAACTCGTTCTTCAACCAGTCACTTGGAGCAGGAATATCAGATTTTGCTGTCACCATCATCCATCGCCATTATTTATAAATTCGGAGCACGTAAAAGCCATCTTGTTTCAATATTTCAACCTGATAGCCCATGTTTTCAACTGCATCAGGGATCGTTCGTGTCGCATCGCGGGCATCAGTCTTAATGATCAACTGGTGGGTCCCTTGCTGCAATTTCTCGCGATGTGCATTGACTTCACGAAGCGCCGTTAGCAAAGTAGAAGGGCAAAGCTGTCCACAATTATCAAACTCGATTGTTTCCATCTTAGAATCCTCACTTCATTCGCGACAACAGCACTTTACTGCCTAGCCACGTACCTGCAAGCAACCCAAAAACAAAGAACAATGAATTCCACGCAAGCAGTGGAACCCCGCCAAAAACATGCCACACATTACACCCTGGTGCCATTCGTGCACCAAAACCAACAAGTCCACCACCAACAACGACCAAAATATATTGTTCCACTGGAACTCGAAACCTTAAGCGAAACTCACCGATCTTAAGTGCTGAAAAGAATGCTCCTAGCACTATGCCAATAATCACAGACAGTTGCAAGGCCGCAATTGCATCTAAACGCGGCCCAGCTCCGCCACTAATCATTTCTGTACTAAACATTGGAACATAGCTTAACACAACTTTGTTAAAATAGGCAGTTGTCGCCACATGAGCAGGAAAAAACATCTGCTCAAACCAAGAACCTATTTTCACATAACAGGTGGTAATACCAACAGGCATTCCTGTAAAAAAACACGCTGCCAGGACAACAAAAGAGAAAACAACAGCAGCTTTCCAAGGTTGAATAAATCCCTCAGTTCGTTCTTTTAACTGCAATTTCCCACTTTGATACCACCGCCACAATAATGGCAACAGCAACAGAAAACTTGGCCAGACCAGCCAACCACTCGCAAGGGACAACGACTGTGGTAACGTTGATTGTTGGCTCACTTGCAAATCCAGCTTCACGTGCCCCCACAACGGTGCAACTTCAACAAATACTAACGCGCCAAAGATCATCGCTACAACAGTACAAAGGCCTAAAACACTGCCCGCTCCTGTTTTATACAAACAACCAACCACGCAACTTCCAGACAACACCATACCAATACCGAAGATGAAACCACCTACCACACTACTCAGGTTTGCAGGCCCCATCAACAATGACGGATAATATGATAAGACTCCAAAAGCATGTGCGATCTCTAACAACACCATGCTCAAAACAATTTGCAACACGAGAAATCGAACCATTACCGTGCTTCGAAACATAAACAGATCACGCAGCATACCAACCATACAATAATCTGCACGGAACATGACATGCCCCATAATCAATCCTGCGAGCACTCCGAATATAGTAACGATCAGATAACCATCATTCATCAGCACCACTATCTTTCATTGATGCGGTATGAATCAAGGATTTTAAAGCCCTCAACCTCTGGAACGAGTTCGGGAGCGCCGACCCAATGGATCCGCTCTAATTGACGACGTCCCATCTTCAACAGAACGGGTTGCCGTTCGGCCTCGCCAAGTTCATCAAACCCCTGAATTCCGGTCACCCCGTCAAAATGTTCTAACGACAACAAAGCCTGTTGCAACATAGCGGAAGTGGTTAATCCAGGTTGACCAAGTTGCGTTATTATTATTTTTGCACAATCATAGGCTTGCGCTTCAAGGATCGAAGGCGTTTCAGAGAAGCGACTCTTGTACTGCTCAACAAAGTTCACAACTTGTGTCTCTTCACTTTGAGCATTAAATCCATCTGTAAAAATTGCACCGCGGGTATAACGTCCAGCTTGCTGCATAAGGCTCGGTGAATTCCAGCCGTTGATGCCAATTAGTTGCACATTCTCGATGCCATAATAAGCAAGTTGCGGTGCGATAAGGGCGATGCTTTCAGCATAAGCAGGGATAAATAATGCTTCGAAATCAACCGTTGGCAACCAATCAGGCTGGTCCTCAACCTTATCCTGTACACCATCTGTTGCCTCAACAACAGCTTTATCGTGGTCTACTTGTGGCGCATCGGGGTCTTCCCCTTTCATTAACAACAATTTACGGCGAAAGTCAGTCGCCTGTTCGGCAAATGTCATCCGGTACATAATCTGGCCACCACGGTTCTCAATAGCTACAGCAAACTGCTGGGAAAATTCCTGCCCAGCACGTGAATCTGGAGCCAAAATGGCATAGGTATTTAAACCTAATTCTTCAATAGCGTAATCGGCGAGTAGGTCGACCTGTTGTTGAGTGGTCAGAGAGTTGCGAAAGATATACTCCCCTTGTTCCGGTAACCCTTGACGATGCGAAAGCGTCAACAACGGTACTTTTGCTGCCTCAGCAATAGCGATCGATTCCTGAGCGGCATCTCCCATCAATGGTCCAATAACAGCCATAACGCGATCACCATTCACCAACTCGTTAACCGCTTGGGCAGCCTGTTGAGCATCGGCCTGACTATCGCGATAAATAAAGCGAACCGACTGTGTCATCGATTCAGAAATTGCTAACTCTATCCCTTGTCGAACCAGCTCTCCAAACGGTGCGTAACGGCCACTCAACGGCAACACCACACCAACGGCCCGTTGTTGCCATGGGTGACGATAGACCTGATCCAAGACGTTAGCGGCACCAATCTTGGCCGACAATATCTGAGCACATGAAATAAGTGGTTCTGCAATTTGACGCGCAAGTGCTTCATCCCCCTGATCGAGGGCCTTTTGAGCGTTAAAGAGTGAAAAAACATCATTGATTTCAGTTTCGGCAAACATGAAACCAACTTCAGCAACTTCAGCTTCATCAAGTTGTTTTAAAATCTGTTGAGATTGATCGAAAAGTTGGGTTTGATCGGATTGTGCGGCCTGCTGTAGTGCCGTACGCAATATAACGAGAGCTTGCAGCGGTTGCTGGCGAAAGAGCAAATCTTCTATTTTCAACTGGTAGTAACGTGTCTGTTCTTCACCCGAAAACTGATCGGCAGTAAGGGTCGCAAGCGAATCTGCAGCCAATTCCATTTGCTGCTCTTTTTGTAAAGCAATAACAATCAATAACGACGACTCTGCCGTACGCTGATCAACGTCAATGCGTTGCAGATAAAAAAGAGCATCGCTATTGCGTTGTTGATCAAGAAGAATACGGCCAATAAGAGTATAGGCCTCGGGTAAGTTTGGACTCTCCGGACTCTCAATGATATAGCGGCGCAATGTTGACAGCGCGGCTTCAGTCTCTCCCGCTGCATAATATGTTTTAGCTGGCTGCAAAGAATACCTAGCTTGTGGCGTTGACATAAGCTCCACAGCTATACTCATTTCAGGCACACCAACAGCGCACAATACCAACAGAATAAACGGGATAAACCTAGACATAATGACTCTTTCATCAACAGCAAGCATGGTATAAGACGAAACGAAAACAGCTACATGTCCATTGAGGACATATAGCTGTTTACTTTAACACATGAATTGATCAATTAATGAGTCAATTAAATATTGGCACCATGAAATTAATCAAACATCTCTTTAACTTTTTCGAAAAAACCCTTGCTGATAGGGTTGACGGACTCGCCACCCTCTTTAGCAAACTCCTCCAACAACTCTTTTTGCCGAGCCGTCAATTGAGTCGGAGTTTCAACTCGAATCACCACCAGTTGATCACCACGGCGATGCCCTTGCAGATCTGGAATTCCTTTTCCTGAAAGCTTCATCACTTTACCCGACTGGGTTCCTGCAGAAACTTTCATCTTCACACGGCCTTCAAGAGTTGGCACTTCAATTTCACAACCAAGAGTAGCCTGAGTGAATGAGATCGGCGTATCACAGATAACATTGCGTCCTTCACGGCTGAAGATCGAATGATCTTCAACGGTAATCACCACGTACAGATCACCAGCAGGACCACCATGGGTACCACTTTCACCTTCGCCGGTTAATTTCAAGCGGATTCCCGTTTCAACACCTGCGGGAACCTTTAAAGCTAGATTACGCTTCTCTTTCACTCGCCCGGTGCCACGGCAATCAGGACATGGATCACTGATTTGACTACCACTGCCACCACAATCAGGGCAAGGGCGTGTCATCTGGAAAAACCCCTGTTGATAGCGAACTTGACCCGCACCTCGACATGTGGAACAGGTTTCTGGGCTAGTGCCCTCTTTGGCACCACTACCACCACAGGCTTCACAGCTATGATGACGTGGAAGCTTAACCGTTGTTTCAGTACCGAACGCAGCTTCTTCAAAGGAGATAGTCAGGTTGTAACGCAGATCGTCACCGCGTTGACCGCGACTACGACGTGAGCCACCACCGCCACCATTGAAGATGTCGCCAAAAATATCACCGAAGATATCTTCGAAAGGACTACCGCCAAAACCACCTGAAGAGTATCCACCGCCAGCACTACCATCAACGCCAGCATGGCCGTATTGATCGTAAGTTGCCCGTTTTTGACCATCAGAGAGAACCGCATAGGCCTCAGATAACACCTTAAACTGCTCTTCAGCTTTTTTATCACCAGGATTTTTATCGGGGTGATGCTTAACAGCTAACTGACGATAGGCTTTTTTAATTTCAGCGTCGCTGGCATTACGATTAACACCAAGCACTTCATAATAATCACGTTTTGACAAAATTTAGATCCTCTGTAGCGAGTCGGGCCTTGCGTATTGTTAACAACGAACGGAGCCCACTACAGGCCCCGTCCGTCAATCCACTCTATTTACACTTACTTCTTTTCGTCGTCCACTTCTTCGAACTCAGCGTCAACAACATCATCGTCGGCAGCAGGCTCTTCTGTTGCGCCAGCCTCTTCACCAGCAGCACCCGCATCGGCTTGAGCTTCAGCATACATGGCCTCAGCTAATTTGTGAGAAGCTTGTGATAGAACCTCAACGGCCTTGTTGATCGCCTCGACATCATCACCTTCCATCACTTTTTTCAACTCTTCAAGAGCCGACTCGATCGCCGCCTTGGTCTCATCATCAACCTTATCAGCATTGTCCTTGAGTGATTTCTCGGTGCTGTAAACCAAGCTATCCGCTTGATTTTTCGCTTCAATCAGCTCACGCTTTTTCTTATCATCGTCAGCGTGAAGCTCAGCATCCTTAACCATCTTCTCAATCTCTTCATCACTTAGGCCTGAAGAGGATGTGATTTTGATTGTTTGCTCTTTGCCTGTGCCCATATCTTTGGCCGACACGCTAATAATACCATTCGCATCAAGGTCAAAAGTAACTTCAACTTGAGGCACACCGCGTGGTGCTGGTGGAATATCGGTCAATTCAAAACGACCAATGGTTTTGTTATCAGCCGCCATCTCGCGCTCGCCCTGAAGAGCATGAACTGATACCGCAGGTTGATTATCCGCTGCGGTAGAGAAGATTTGACTCTTCTTGCAAGGGATGGTGGTGTTTTTGTCGATCAATTTGGTTAGAACGCCACCAAGTGTTTCGATACCGAGGGAAAGAGGCGTTACGTCAAGAAGCAGAACATCCTTCACGTCACCTTTAAGAACGCCACCTTGAATAGCAGCGCCGATTGAAACAACCTCATCAGGGTTAACACCTTTGTTTGGTGCCTTGCCAAAAATCGCTTCAACCTTTGCATGTACTGCTGGCATACGGATCATACCACCGACCAAAATAACTTCGTCGATATCGGAAGCGTTAAGGCCCGCATCCTTAAGAGCTGTACGGCATGGTGCTTCGAGACGTGCAAGAAGATCGCCACAAATGCTCTCGAGCTTTGCACGGCTCAACTTTAGGTTCATGTGCTTAGGACCACTTTGATCCGCAGTGATAAATGGCAGGTTGATGTCGGTTTCCATTGAGGAAGACAACTCACACTTGGCTTTTTCAGCTGCTTCTTTCAAACGCTGTAGCGCCATTTTGTCGCCACGAAGATCGATCCCTTGCTCTTTATTAAACTCATCGGCAATGTAATCAATAATGCGTTGGTCAAAGTCTTCACCACCAAGGAACGTATCACCGTTGGTTGACTTAACTTCGAAAACACCATCGCCCAACTCAAGGATTGATACGTCAAAAGTACCGCCACCAAGGTCAAATACTGCGATCGTCTCATCGCCGTCTTTATCCATACCGTAAGCCAGTGCCGCGGCAGTAGGCTCGTTGATGATACGCAACACTTCAAGACCAGCGATCTTGCCCGCATCTTTAGTGGCTTGACGTTGAGAATCGTTAAAGTATGCAGGAACGGTAATTACCGCCTCAGTCACTTCTTCACCAAGATAATCAATAGCCGCTTGCTTCATCTTTTGCAGTACCATTGCTGAGATTTCAGGCGCACTGTATTGCTTGCCACGCGATTCAACCCACGCATCTCCGTTATCGGCCTTCATAATATTAAATGGGCTAATTGCAATATCTTTTTGCACTGCTTCTGAGTCGAACTTACGGCCGATCAAACGCTTGATGGCAAACAGTGTGTTCTCTGGGTTGGTAACCGCTTGACGCTTGGCCTGCGTGCCAACTAAGCGCTCACCGTTTTCAGCAAAAGCGATCATTGAAGGGGTGGTGCGTGAACCTTCAGCATTGGCGATAACAGTTGGCTCTCCGCCCTCCATGACCGATACACATGAATTTGTTGTTCCTAAATCAATACCTATGACTTTACCCATGACAATTTCTCCTTATCAGGTTGGTTAATTGTAGTACGTTACGTTTCTATTTTATTCAGCTACCGCAGGGGCTTTAGACACCATTACCAGTGCCGGGCGCAACAAGCGTCCGTTTAACATATAGCCACCTTGCATCACTTCAACAACGGTATTGGCATCACAATCATCGCGCTCTATTTGGCCCATCGCTTCATGACAAGCAGGGTCGAAAGGAGTTCCTTTAGCGTCAACAACTGAGACATTAAATTTACTCAAAACACTCTGGAATTGGCTAAGAGTCATCTCGACCCCTTCAACCAATGTGGATGCATCACCTTCAGTTTCCTTAGCGTGACTCACAGCGCGCTCTAAATTATCAATAACGGGAAGTATTTCACGCAGAATTGACTCATTCGCAAACTTAGCCAGCTCCTCTTTTTCACGTTGCATCCGGCGACGAAAATTCTCGTTTTCGGCGCGGTTGCGCAGATAAAGGTCCTTTTGCTTCTCCACCTCTTCTTGACACGTTGCTAATTCAGCTTGCAATGCCTCTTCAGGTGAAAGCACTTCAACTTGGGTTTCTTCAACAACGACATCACCCTCTACCGTTGCCTCTGTTTTCACTTCTTCATTCACTTCAGGAATTTTTGTTTCTGTCACGATCACCAATCTCCTCGTTTGCCTTTTTCAGGCATATCTTAAATTTCATTTATTCTGATTCAAGTTCCAACGCACGACTAACCAGTTGTGCGGTATAATCGACCACAGCAACCACCTGTGAGTACTTCATCCGACTCGGGCCAATCACCCCTAGACTGCCTAAACTCTGCTTACCGTTTGTATAGTTAGCAGTGATCAAACTACAGCCTTCAAACTCCTGATATTCGGATTGACTGCCGATATAAATCTGCACCCCTTGTGCTTGCTGACTCTTATCTAACAGATGGATCAAATTACTCTTTTGCTCAAAGGCATTAAACAACCGCTTCATGCTATCGCGATCGGAAAACTCCGGCTGGTTTAAAATGTTTGCCGCGCCCTCAATGATCACATCATCTTCAATGTCGCCGCTAAAAACCTCTTGCGAAAAATTCAACGCGCCGCTGACCATTTTATTATACAAGTTTTTCTCTTGCTTCATCTGGTCAACGATTTTTGTGCGAACTTCCTGTATTGTCAGGCCACTGAGTTCTTCATTGAGATAATTGGTAATATGTTGAAGCTCTTGAGTTGTAGGCATCGCACCATCCAACTCAATAATCTTATTTTGCACTACCCCTGATTTCGAAACAAAAATCACCAACAAACGGCCTTGGCTGAGCGGAACAAATTCAATATGGCGGAAGACCGTCGACACAAATCGTGGGGCAAGAACAATCCCTGTATGATTTGACATATCGGATAAAATACGTCCAGCCTGTTGCAACATCTCTTGTGTTCTTAAATTTCCCGTACGGCATTGCGCTTCAATTTTGCTGCGTTCGTCTTGACTTAGATTGCGCACCTGCAACAGCGTATCGACATAAAAACGATAGCCTTTGTCCGTTGGAATACGACCAGCAGAGGTATGGGGGGAGATGAGATAACCCATCTCTTCAAGATCCGCCATGACATTTCGTACCGTCGCTGGCGACAATTGTAGTTTTTGTCGTTTAGCGATGGTGCGAGAGCCTATCGGCTCACCGGAAGCAATGTGCCCTTCGACAATTGCATCGAGAATGCTCAGACTGCGTTCATTGAGTTCCATATTCGCGATCCCAGCATAAAACCACACAGCCTCTTCGCCGTCTGGTTGTAAAAACAAATAAGCCAGTCAAGCCGGCCAACAGACAAACTTAGCACTCAAGAGATGCGAGTGCTAACAGAAGAGAAGGTAACAACGCCCCTACCCTTTGTCAAGGGCCGCGAGCGTAAAAAACAGCCTCTATTTACAGAAAGTTTTCGATCAGATAGTTGTAGAGCAACCAACCCTCTACCGAGAGACACCAACAACCATTATTTAGGGAAAGATACGGAGCGCATTGACCGATGGCCGTTGCGTAGACTGCTGCAAAAGATTGACCGTAGTGGCGATGAAAATCGACTTCATTAACCCCTTCGCGACAACGCAACAGCAAATAAACCGTTTCAAACATTGCTTGCTGCTGATCAAATCCTTCAATTTTAGTGCGCGGCGAAACACCTTCATGGACCGACTGAAGATAACCTTCAATCGAAGGCTCGCACGCCCAACGCTCACCCCAATCACGACCGATAAAGCTATGAGCACCCGCGCCAATACCTAAATAAGGTTGCCGCCGCCAATAACCAACATTATGGCGACACTCATGATCAGGCTGCGCATAATTCGAAATCTCATAATGGCGATAGCCCAAACTGGTCAAGCGATCATCTAACAGCAAAAAACTGTCGCGATACTGTTCATCATCGGGCATCTGCCATAGATTTTTTTGCTGTTGGTGGGCAAAGGGGGTTTCATCTTCAATGGTTAAACCATAAATAGACAGATGTTCAGGGGCCAACTGCTTGACATACTCGCACTGTTGCTGGAGTTGTTCCACTGTTTGGTTGGGCAATGAAAACATGAGATCAATACTTAGACGATCAAAACCGACGCTACGTGCTGCTTCAATGGCTTGCAGCGCTTGAGCTGAATCATGTTGGCGACCCAACCACTTCAATTGCGCGTCATCAAAGGATTGAACTCCCAGAGACAATCGATTAACCCCCGCACTGCGATACCCCCCCAAGCTTGCAGAAGTAACAGTACCGGGATTTGCTTCAAGGGTGATCTCAGCATCGGTAGCAAAACCATAGGAATCTTCGGCCACTTCAAGTAACCGCGCTACCTGAGATGCACTTAACAACGACGGCGTTCCGCCACCAAAAAATACGCTGGTGAACGGTGCTGAAAAACCTTCATCATCACCACAAGCGGCGCGAGAGGTCTTTAAATCTATACATAACGCATCGACATAACGATCAATGTCACCCGTTTTTGGTTCACACGAATAAAAATCGCAATACGGACATTTGCTTAAGCAGAACGGAATATGTAAATACAGACTGGCCATTACACCCTCTAGACACAAACAAAACAGCGCCGAACCCTAAAGGATTCGGCGCTGCAATCTAACAATTAAACTCAATAACGCTTAGTGGAAATGACTGCCATTAACCATCATATGTACGGCAATACTTGCCACATAACCTAAAGCAATAATAGGAGTGTACTTGAGGTGACGACCGAAAGTATAAATACCACGAGCCGAACCCATTAGCGCAACACCTGCCGCTGAACCGATTGAAAGCAAGCTACCACCAACACCCGCAGTCAAGGTAACAAGCAGCCAGTGACCGTGAGACATATGGGGCTCCATAGTTAATACCGCAAACATAACTGGGATATTATCAACAATCGCTGACAAAATACCAACAAGGACGTTAGCATTAAATGCACCAAGCTCAGTGTACATCGCCTGTGAAGCCATCGCTAGATAACCAAACTGACCTAAACCACCAACACACATGATAACGCCGTAGAAGAACAGTAACGTATCCCACTCAGCTCGAGCAATTTTACGGAACAGATCGAACCCCGGCTGGCAATGCTCACCAGTCATATTCAATGGGCTATCAGCCATCTGTACTGCATGCTCTTTTTTCTTGATGTAGTAGGAAAATGCACCGAGATAACCAAGACCGAGCATCATGCCTGCTGCGGGTGGCAAGTGAAGAAAATTGTGGAACGAGACAGCAGTAACAATGGTCAATAAAAACAAGACGATAATTCGCTTTGCGCCAAATCGCATAGCAACCATCTCGTCAATAGCTTGTGGCTTTTCCCTGCTGATCATAAAGTTCATGATAAATGCAGGGATGAACCAGTTGACCAATGAGGGGAGGAACAGAGCAAAAAATTCAGTAAAGTCAACCATCCCTTTTTGCCAAACCATCAACGTTGTAATATCACCGAATGGTGAGAATGCGCCACCAGCATTGGCACCAACGACAACGTTGACACATGCCATGACCACGAATTTTTGATTTGAACCACCAACTGCCATAACCACGGCACCCATCAATAAGGCTGTGGTGAGGTTGTCCGCAATGGGAGAGATCAAGAAAGCTAGAATACCTGTCAACCAAAAGATGACACGCAGTGAGAACCCACGAGAAACTAACCATGAACGCAATGCTTGAAACACGTTACGCTCTTCCATGGCATTGATATAGGTCATTGCTGCGAGCAAGAACAGCAGCAATTCAGCGTACTCAATGAGATTATGCTTAATTGCATTGTGCGGTGCCATAGGATCAATATGCTTATAAGCCAAAGCAACAAGCACCCAGATCACACCAGCAGCCAAAAGAACTGGCTTACTTTTGCGCAGATGTAATTGCTCTTCCATAATTACCAAGCTATACGCGCCAACAAAGAGAACTAATGCCAAAATCCCATATACAGATCCAGTCAGATCAGGGATTGCAGCACCGCCACCCTCACTTGCAAAAGCAGTACCAGACATCAACATGAACAACAGTGTAAATAAACTTTTCAAAACTTCCCCCAAATGAACACAAAGAAACTAAGGAAACATCGGCATCAAATCTGAGATCAGATCGGCCACCCAAAAACTACATTACATTCGCAGATCGAACGCCAAAACAAGGGTTCAAACTACTTACACATACCGCCCACAATTTAACTACAACCCATAAATAATTTTGGTCTACCAAACCAAAGTACATTTAAATATCACCTGAGTTGTGGAGTGTCAACACTTCAAATCTCTATTTGGAACAATATGTCTGTTTTGTATTTCCACTTATCCTGTATATAAAAAATGTACGGTATTACAAATAGTTTGTTCATTACCGCCATCACGTATACGTTAAAAATTCGGCTATTTTGAACACTTGCGGGACCGAATTCCGATAGGCTATAATAAGCCAAACATAATATAATATCCCCCCTTAGCTATTAGGATTTCATTAACAATGAAACAAGATGTTACCGCCTCAATTATACAATTTAATATTTCTCTTGGTGATGTGAAAACTAACCTCGAAACCGCGACCGCTGGAATTAAGCGCGCCGCAAATAACGGTGCCCAACTGGCTGTTCTTCCCGAAATGTGGAGCACAGGCTACGACTACCGCCATCTTGCGCAACTGGCCGAAGAGACTCCGCGCATCCTTCTCATCTTACAAACGCTCTCTCTTGAACTCAACATCGTGATTGTTGGCAGCTTAGCTGAAAAGGCTGGCGACTCGCTTTACAATACCCTTTATGTCATCGACAACGGCCAGCAAGTTGGCAAGTATCGCAAAATCCACCTCTTTTCAACCATGGGTGAAGATCGTTTTCTTTCAGCAGGACAGCATTGCTGCGTCGTTCCAACATCAATTGGTCGCCTTGGTGTTGCAATCTGCTATGACCTGCGTTTCCCGGAGCTGTTTCGTAAAATGGCCCTAGAGGGAGCTGACATCATCTGCTTGCCCGCGGAATGGCCAAAACCACGCCAAGAGCACTGGCGCACCCTACTCAGAGCACGCGCCATTGAAAATCAACTTTTTATTGCGGCAGCCAACTGTTGTGGCATTCAGGGGAAACTTGATTTTTTTGGTATGAGTATGTTGATTTCAGCCCGAGGCGATGTGCTGGCTGAAAGCGGTGAAGAGAATACCGAATTGATCGCGACTTTTGAACGGGAAGAGATGATTAAATATCGTTCTCAAATTCCATGTTTTCATGATCGGCGGCCTGAAATATATGGCACGCTGCCATAGCCTAGCAGGCTGTCGGACGTGACGGGCCGTAGCGAGAAATAGACTGTTTGAGCCCAGATTTTCGATAATTTGAGAGTGAATAGCCTGCCTATTTGTCGATAATTATCGGAGATATGAGCCAAGTCAGGCCATTTCGCAGTAGGTCCATGTTAAGTCCGACCGTCTGCTAATATCATTGACCTAAAGGTTTAGCACTATGGCGAAATTCGGCGGGGATTTCATCGAAACGGTCAGCGAAGTTTAACGCCCCATCCTCATCCAAGTAAAGATAACGGGTTTCTTCCTCTGTCGTTGTCGTTTGCGTCACCTCTTGCTCGCGAACGGCTAACACCTCTTCCACCGTGGTGATTGGAGTTGTTGCGGGTGTTGATCTTTTAGCTTCTAATTTTATAAGACGCTGACGGAAATCCTGATAAAACTGTTGGAAATCATTCAACACCGGCAAATCTTTGCCCGGATAGCGCAATAAAAACTGGTCACACACCAATAATAAGAGTAAAAAACTAACGAGCCAAATAAAGCCAAAGGTCATTTTTTTCATAATTCGATTCCGTAACACAATAGGGCTTAACCACCCATTAATGGTTGTCATTGATAGACTATCAGCAACACGTTTAAACTGTGTGGTAATTTTCCACAGCTAACATTAAAACGCAACCCATTCATCTGAACCAGATTTGATTTACTGGAGGAAAGCACATGTCAGAAACAATTTACGATGTTGTCATTATTGGTGGCGGTCCAGCAGGACTCACAGCAGGACTCTATTGTTCCCGCGCCCGCCTCAATACGTTGCTCATTGAAAAAATGATTCTTGGTGGTCAAGTGATGATCACGACCGAAGTTGAAAACTACCCCGGTTTCCCCGGTGGCATCACTGGCCCTGAGCTAATGGAGCGCTTCCAAACTCATTGTCAAGAATTCGGCCTTCAGGTTACCACAGGCGATGTGCAATCAATTGATGATCAAGGGAAAATTAAACGTCTCATTGTCGACGACAAAGAGATTCTCACCCGTTCAGTGATCATTGCAACAGGTGCAGAACCACGAAAGCTTGGTGTTCCAGGAGAGAAAGAACTCATTGGCCGCGGTGTTTCATACTGCGCAACCTGTGATGGTGCTTTTTTTCGCAATGCTACTGTTACAATCAACGGCGGCGGAGATACCGCTGTTGAAGAGGCAATGTTCCTCAGTCGCTTTGCCAGCAAAGTCTACCTTGTTCATCGCCGCGACCAATTACGCGCGATAGGCGTTTTACAAGAACGGCTCAAGGCCAATGATAAGATTGAAGTGATTTGGAATAGCACGATTGAATCCTGCGAAGGGGACAACAGCGGCCTGACTCACATTAATCTTAAAAATACTCAGACGGGTGAAGAGTCAAAGCTCGAAACGCAGGGTTTATTTGTTGCCATCGGTGTCACCCCCAAAACCAGCTTCCTGCAAGGGGTTGTTGACCTTGATGATAGCGGCTACATCATCACTGACTTCCAATGTCAAACATCCGTACCCGGTATCTTTGCTGCTGGCGACGTTCGCCATGGCGTGCTGAAACAGATCGCTACTGCGGTTGGCGACGGCGCCACCTCCGCGTGGGTGGTTGAAAAATATCTGGCTGAAAACGAGTAACACTTAACGCCTCAATACTATATTTACCAAAAAAGCCGAATCGGTCATTCTTGCCGCTTCGGTTTTTTTGTGTCTATAATAAAACTTAATGTTATTTATCTAAAACTAAACCGACAGGATCACCATGCTTGCTAATATTCTATCTGGCGCATTGATTGGCATTGATGCGTATCCCGTTGAAGTTGAAGTCGATGTCACGCAAGGGTTACCTCAATTTGCGACAGTTGGCCTCCCCGAAGGGGCAGTGAAAGAGAGTAAGGATCGCGTTAAATCAGCGATAAAAAATAGTGGCTATGATTTCCCAGTTCGGCGCATTATATCCCCATAAGAAAAAGTAACATTACTATAGGAAATAGACATTATTGTGCTCGGGCAGCATCTTAAGTTGTTGCCACATGACAGATATATCCCCATAATATTGTCTTAAAATAAGATAAAGAGAGGGATGTATGACAACTTATAGACTGAACACTAAGGTGATCTTGGACAACACTGGCACCGAGATTTGGCTTCCCACGCTATTCAGTAGTAGCAATCGCCCAATTATTCCAATAGTCAAATATTTAATAGATAAGGCTGATCGTTCCAATTCTTGGCAAATAAAGACAATTCACTCGTTCAAATTATTAATCGAATATTCCGAAGCACACTGGGGAACCTTTGCTAGCCCTCAAGAAATGTTCAGAACGTTTTCTAGACGCGTGTTTGAAGGAACAATAGGATTAAACGGAGATGACCCGAGCGGATTAAGATGGAAACCCCGAAGAGCGGAAAATGCCAATCAAATCTTGAATTGTATAACCCAATTTAGCGATTGGCTTTATGAAAATAGCAATCAAGAGATTGAGTTGTTAAACCCCTGGCGACAGGCCAACTCACACGAAAAACGCCTATTTTGGGCGGCATATCATCATAAAAAAAACAATTGTTTCTTAGGTCATTTGTTCACGGGAAAGCGCACTGCAATTTTTTCAAGAACACATCGAACAAGGCTCCCCCCACCAATAGATATTGATAGACCCAAATCTTTTCCGGAAGATAAACTATACAAACTTATAACTGAGGGATTTATTAACCGGGGGATAAATTCTTGCCACCTTCTGGATAATATGAATATACGAGCCGTACTTATAACATTGTTGATGCATTGGGGCGGTTTACGACTTTCAGAATGTTTTCATATTTGGGTCTGCGATATTCTCCCCCACCCAAAGGATGCAAGCATAGCGCTTATTCGCGTCTATCATCCCGAAATTGGAGCTGCACCAGACCATGCCGATATGTGCCGAGATACATATTTGAAAAATATTGGCATGTTGCCTAGAAATAAATACCCATCCAATCATGCTCTTCGGGCGGGCTGGAAAGGATCAACTTTGGAAAACAGAAAAGGTTCCTACTTCAACGTCTACTGGGCAGATGAACATGCAAAAATATTTATGAAACTTTGGCGCTTTTACCGAGACCATCAACGAATACATCCAACGAAAAGCAAGATGCCATTACATCCATTCGCATTTACCAACCGCAACGGTTCTCCCTATAGTTACAAAAAATATATGGTTGCACATAAAACTGCTGTAGAAAGAATTGGGCTCGTCCATAGAAAGGAAAATGGAACGACCCCTCACGGACACAGGCATGCGACAGGAAAAAGGCTAATAGATTCAAATATGCCCAAAGAGATAATTCGTAAAGTTTTGCACCATCGATCACTATTTTCTCAAGAAGTATATACTTCGCCAAGCCCTACCGATATAAGTGAAGCGATGAATAAAGCTTTCAATGACACTATCGAGTTGAATATATGAATAAAACAAACCTCGATATCACCGCAAATTTTAAGGAAGTAAAAAAAATCATCCTCAGGCTCCAGATTAAAACAACATCTGAGTACATGAAAAGATATAAAGAGGACACTCGCCTTCCTTCCAACCCATCTAGAACATATTCGAGTAATTGGATAAGTTGGTATGATTTTTTGGGGAAAGGTGTCCCACCTCAAAAATATGAAACATTCAAAATGGCGAAGGATGCGGTCTTATCGCTCGGCATCAAAAGTATGTCAGAATATAAAAGAAGATACAAAGAGGACGCTCGCCTCACAATTCATCCCAATATCTTATATGTTAGCGACTGGACTAATTGGTATGATTTCCTAGAAACAACTACGCCAATCAATAAATATGAAACGTTAGGTGAGGCAAAAAAAGCCGTAGAAGCATTGGGGATCACAACAAGTAAAGAGTACAATCGCTATTACAATAAAGACCCACGTTTACCTAGTTACATAGAAAAATACTTCTCGGAAGAGTGGACAGGGTGGTATGATTTTTTTGGTAGAAGAAAAAAATCTTGTTATAAGACAATCAACGAAGCGAAAGAGGCCGTTTCTAGACTTGGGATTAGAAACCCGAAAGGCTATGCTCGTCACTTTAAAGAAGATCCCTTGTTGCCGTCAAAACCATACCGAACCTATAAATCAAAATGGGTAAACTGGCCTAGTTTCCTGTCACGACCAAAAATAACACCTTATTCGAACATTGAAGACGCAAGTTCAGCTGCGGTTCTCTTGGGAATCTCTACATGCGCCAATTATAGAAAGAAACGCAAAGAAGACCCAAAACTTCCCTACGCTCCTAACGAATACTATTCTGAACCATGGCAAGGTTGGGATGAATTTTTACAGAAAAAACCAAACTATTATGAAACATATAAAGAGGCTAGTGCTGCTGCAAAAAATCTGGGCATAAAGCACAAATCCCAACATATCGAACAACGGTACCGCGACCCCCGCCTCTGTCGAGTCCCCTCCGTTCATTACCCTAACGAATGGACAGATTGGGCAAATTTTCTAGGTACAGAACTCACTGTCCACTATCCAACATACTCTGAAGCGTCTGCAGCTGCTTTTGCCTTAAATCTCAACACTCGTGCTAAGTACGTGAGGGATTATAAACAAGATCCGAGGTTGCATTCAGTCCCAAAAGACAAGTATCCAAAAGATTGGATTAGCTGGCCTTCTTTTTTAAAACCGTTCTATGAAGATCCTATTGATGCCAGAAATTCGGCAATAGCTCTTGGAATAAAAAATGTTGAACAATATAAAGAGTTACACAAAAAAGACTCCAGATTGCCATCTGGCCCAATTCAGTTCTACGGGAGAAGGGGATATAAAATACGTACATATAAAGAATTTCTAGGATTGAAATATTTAGAGCTAGATGAAATCATTGAATATTGTAAAGAGAATGAAATAGTAAACTTCTCACAATACAATGAGCATAAACAGAAGAATCCAAGACTAAGAAGTCTTTATTGTGTCAAAGGGTACACTGATACCGGCGCAAAAAAAGTATTTCACAGCCCTGGTGATTTTGATGGAATAACAGATTCTTACAAAGAATGGAAACTCTATGCAGAGGACTTCTGCTCAAAAGGAAGAAACCTTTCGGTCAAGACATCAGTTATAAAAAAATTTATTTTTAACTATATAATGGGAGATGAAAGGCTATCAAATCCTTCTGCAATCTTTGAAATCAATTATCCTGTAAAAAAAATCACAAATTATATTAAAGCAAATTTTACAAATTCGGATGTGGCCAACAACCATTTACATGAATTTCTTTCCAGCATATTTAATAAAACTTGCTGTGATATCGATGATGATACAGGATCATTTATCCCACTAGCAGGCTACCTAAATCCAATAAAAAAAGTAAAATGGCACGACAAATATAAACCGATAGAGACTACAAAACAATGCCTACCTTATCACATTGTTGAAAAGGCCAAGTCATGGATGCTTCCAGCAGACTCATGCAGCTTCAAATCTTTACCGCACTTGCACGACCTCCTACAATTAGACTGGTATGATGTAAGTAAAGACCTGATTGATGAAAATGATAATAATTGTGTCTGGAGAATCATAAAGAAATCTCAAAAATTTCTCGGCAAAAGGCAGTGCAAGGTTGATACCTACCAAATATGGAGCCCAGTCAGGGCGATTTCTCTATTCTTTTTGCTCAGCTTTCCTTTAAGGGGACAGCAAATATCTTGGCTTGACAGCGGGGAAGCTGACGAATATAGGCTGGAGATTTTAAATGAGAAGTTCGTATGGGTCAAGAATACGGCACCTCTTGCACAAAAAGGAAGAACTCAGGGCGTTCTGCGAAGAATCCCTGTAGATAATGAGAAGTTTGCTGTCGGCCTATATGCTACAACAAACAAAACCTCCAACTGCCTTAAAGAAGGGGGGTACAAAACATCTTGGATTCCAGAACAGCTTATACCTTGGATAATTAGGTTAAGAGACTGGCAAGAGAAATATAACCCAATAAAAAAATTAACAAAATGGGAGGAAATCAGCCTTCCTGGGAAGGTTGACAAATCTCTACTTGAAAGACGTTCAGACCAAGCATTTTTATTTAGAAATGCAGGTACAAGTAGCTTAGGAAAAAGATGTGAGCCTCTCAATCCAAAACAGTGCTTCCACTTTACCTTAGCAGCAGTGCTTTATCAGATTCAGGAAAAGGTAGATCAATTAGCCTCGAAGAGGCTAAATAGCAGCGGTGGCATCTGTATATATAAATCAGTATACACTCCGCACACACTGAGAGTTTCGTTG
The DNA here is from genome assembly GCF_055389415.1 of Desulfuromonas svalbardensis. NCBI lineage: Bacteria > Pseudomonadati > Thermodesulfobacteriota > Desulfuromonadia > Desulfuromonadales > Desulfuromonadaceae > Desulfuromonas > Desulfuromonas svalbardensis. Next base: position 563,525 of record NZ_AP042416.1, read on the forward strand.
ATTACTGCCTACGTTTTAGATGGGGATATTGATATAAATATCGTATCAAAGTTGGTTGGTCATTCACGCATCTTGATGACACTTTATTACACAAAAATTGGTGCAACTGAAATTGCTGAAAAAATGAATGAGGCACATAAAAAAGCATTTTACAAAGGTGTAGATAGGGCAAGAAAAATGTGTGAAGATTTCAACATTCAAGAACTTAGTCCTTCATTTGTCGCCAATGACAGTACAATCCTAAGTTCACTAGACAAGAATCATAATGCATCGTCTTTCTTGTTTACTGACATTGGTATCTGTCCCGTTGGCGGAGGGCTGTGTAATCAAGGAGGAGAACCACTTCCGGCTGCAAAGACATATGGTCCAGTGCCAGCTGGCTACCTAGGGAGAAGAAATTGCCCCAGATGTCGCTTCTTTATTTCTGGCCCTGTATTTTTAGCCGGTCTTCAGGCTGTTGGGAATGAGATTGCGTACAGCATTCAACTAGCTACTGGAAAAATGCTGGAGATAGAAGAAGTGCAAAAAAAACTGGAAGAACAAAGGTTCGATTGTGATCAAGGAGGTACACTGTTTAATGAAACTGCTGAATTGAGCCGAATCAATGCTGAACTCGAAGCCGCAACAGAGCAAGTAGATGCTTTAGCATGCGACTATATATCAGTAACCAGACTAGTTGAAAACTCAATAGAGATAATCAACAAGGTTAAGCTGGACGAACAAAATCCGTCAAATGCATTGGCACTAATTACAAATGGTAATGAATACGACTTGAAGCTATCATTTGAGGAGTCAACCTCAGAAATTAGACAGCTTTCTGAACTTTGTGAAAATGCAGAAATTTTTATGTCTTGCTCTGCTAGGCATTCAAACGTGCGGCGCTCACAACTGATCGATATGATGGTTAAACACAATGGGTTTAAACCCATTATGTTTTCACTCTCAGAAAATCAGCAGCTAATACTTGGAAATCAAATGACCAGATTGCTTCTGGCCAGATTGAAAAGTTGGGAGAAGGTTCAAGGATTATTTGAAGGCCGCTTGAAAATCAGCGACTTTGACTTGAATGAGGACAATATGTTGACCCCAATAAAACAAGAGCTGATTACACTTTTCGAAAACAATCGACGTGAGGGCATAAATTGAATTCAAGAATTGAAGAGCTTGTAAGTGCGCTAAAAAAAGGCTGCTCAACCAAGATGTGTCGCAGTCTAGACATTGTTAATAAGGCGTGCCACAAAGAGGCATTGATGGCATCACCGAATTTTACAATTGCACATATTGGGAAACATTCCTCGGCAATAGGGGGGCCCGCAGCAGGCACAATAAGAAATTCTACGGGAAAAATATATCGTGATCTCATAAGCATTTGGAAAATCGAAAACGAGAGAAAAAGTCCGAAATGCAATCAAAATAAAAACAGAAAGATTCCGGATTGGATTGAAAGTATTTTTGACATATCAATTAAGGTTATGGTTCTGGACCTTTACTGCGAAAAAAAGAAGTTAGAAAGTGAGATGGCGAACTTACGCATGCATCTTAAACCTGTAACAATAGACATGCGATCAACTGAAAATACGATAGCTTGGAACAGTACTCACGAAAAATGTCTCGAATTGACTCAGTCTGAAGTTATTGCGTTAAAGCATTCAATAAGTGAAGAACTTCTATCGATGAAGGGATGGTCAATTGATGAAAGAGGGCGAATTCTTGATGAGAATAATAGAACAATATTCAAAGTTGGGTATGGAACTTCCCTAAAAAGAATAATTTCAATTTTTTCAAACTAGACCATTATCGATTTCGCGAGCTCTCAGCAAAAAAACATTGTCAACCCTAACGTAGTTTTTCCCACCGTAACGCGAAGATTTCGATAGTTTTCTTTTAAGTGATATTGTTTCTGAAATATCCGTAAATACCTGTTTTCGCTTTCAGGAAGGATGCTAGTCGCTAAATTGTCTTGTCGTGGCATCGTGGAAATAATGTCAGCAATGCCATACCTGGCACATCTTATAGATTGCTTGCCGAGGGATATATTTGCACATCGGACGTAAGCAAACCTAATCATTGACACCTCCTTCTTTATCTAAACAAATGGACGATACATTTCAAAACAGACCTCCCCTGATTCTCATACGAATTTGTTCCATCTCTTCGGCTATAATCTCCTCACGATCTAGATATTCAACCAGAGCTTTTTCAATCAAATTAGTTTTGCTGTTCGCAACAGATGCTGGAGACTTTAGATAGTTGTCTACGCGGTCCACTAGAACTAGCGGAAGAATCGCGGTCATACGTTTAGTTGTCATAATGGATTCCTTTCGATAAGAATTGATAGTTATCTTATCAAAAAAACATCCATCTTTGTAGACTATAGTCCGTGGACTCTTTGTCGCGCTAAAAATAGGATGCCTGTCAAAGGGGATCCTATGCAACTTGCTAAAATTTTTGGACTAGTCCTAAGGGAACATCGATCAAGGATGAAAATCTCACAGGAATCCCTAGCGTTAGAATGTGGCTTAGACAGGACGTTTATATCCGCTCTTGAACGAGGGCTTCGTCAGCCCTCCCTCAAGAGCCTTTTCAAAATCGCAAAAGTTTTAAAAATTCCACCATCTCAAATTGTTGCTGAAGTAGAGAAGCAGGCTGAGAAACCTAGAAGTTAAAGTGAACCAGCACTAGAAAATCTAATCTAAGTTGAACTGTCTGGAATCCTGAAATTTTAGTTCCGCGATAGCCTTTTCTTTTTCCAAACAAATAGTGCTATTTATCAGCTGATCAATTCTTCCCTGCATCACATCAAGTCGAGTTTCTGATTTTTCAAGTGATTTTTCAGCAGAACTGACCTGTTGCATAAGTTCCGCATTTTTTATCTGAAGACCACTTATTTCCCTTACTTTAACGCCGTGTTCAGCATTTAGCCGTTCTGCCTCCTTGTTTGCCACACTGACCTTTTCGCTAAGCAAGGCTACTTGAGTTTCCGACTGTTGAAGTTTTGCGCGATGCTCTTCGCGACATGCTTCCAGCGTTTCTTCTAGTTTCGATATCTTGTTTTCTGAAGCACGGAGAGCATTTATCGCCTCATTCTCGGTTTCAGCAGACCGTTTAATTTGATTTTCAGCATAGCTCTTGCCTTCATTGGTTGCTTGCCACAGTGCCTGCGTGATTTCTTTTACCAAAAAATCAGGAATCTGCGTTGGGATGATCATCTCGTTGTCGCCTTGCTCCCTCCACTGTTTTAGGTACTTCAGGACAGTCCCAAAGCTCCCACCTGTCATTTCTAGAACTGATCGGCCGGTTATTTTTTCACCGTCTTCCTTGAGTTTTGCGCATGCAAAGGCAACATTTTCATATGTAACGATTTTCTTCATAAAACAACTCCAGATCGAAAGTAGGCACAGCAAATAGCATGAGATATCATGATACCGTATCATATCATTGGGTTTGGTACATTTTCTCTCAACAAATTTCTGATTCTGTATCCCTTTCCATAAAGCCTCATTTTTGAGCCCGTCATACCATATAGATATGTCAATGCTTGTGTCGACGGAATCGGATTGACATATTATGGCGCAATATTATTCATATTGCCTTCAAAAGCCAAGAGTCCTTGTGGGAAAACTATCTTAGTAGTGCAATATGGATTGTGAGAAATGCATGGAGTTAGGTATTTATTACCTTAATTTTGATTGCAAAGTGCTTAGTGTGCCGACAAGATGGAGATAGGTGGCAGCTGAGTATTTTTTATTAATTCATGGAAGTTTATTTGGAGTTTAGCAAATGAAAATTACCTGTTCGATCAAGGGGATATTCAGTTTTCTTTTTTTAACATTATTTATTTTGCTTCCCGTCGTTGCATTTTGCAGCGCTACCATTTCTATCTGTTCGTTCAATGTTCAGTTTCTAGGATACTCCTCAGCTCGCCATAATTCGGCTTTGGCTGATATTATTAAAAATCATGATATCGTCGTTATTCAGGAATTGGTTGCTCCTCCGTTTTCTGGGAGCTACCCGAATGGTGATTCCCGTAAAGGTGACAGTGAGGCCGCGATGTTCTTTGGAGAGATGGAGGCGCGTGGATTCAGCTATGTTCTATCAGAAGAGGATACGGGAACAGGTTCAAAAATTCATAAGAATAGCTCGGCAACAGAATGGTGGGTGACGTTCTTTAGACCAGAAGTTGTCGAAGTAGCAAATGATTTGCCGCATGGATTTCTTGATAGTGACCGTTCCGATAACCCAAACTTTGAGCGTGTACCCTTTGCCTTTAGCTTTCGAACTAAAGAGGGGAATCTGGATTTTGTTCTTATCTCTGTCCATCTTCAGCCCGGAAAAGAACGGCGCAATGCAATTCGACGACTTCACGAATTGGATACGATTTCTAGGTGGATTGATGTGAAAGATGTTGATGAGAAAGACTTCATAATTTTAGGTGATATGAATATCGAAGATTGTGATGAGCTCGAAGAAGCAATGCCTAGCGAATTTGTTTCCCTGAACGGTAATTGCTTAGCTACAAACACAAATGTCAATGGACCAAAACCTTATGATCATGTGTTGTATAGACCTGTTTATACTCAGAATGATATTGATGGCGCATATCAATTCACAGTCGTCAATTTGATTGAAGAGATGCGTGATGATTGGGATGAATCAACAATGGGGGAGTATCCTGGGGACCCATATCAACACAATAGCTTCAGGAAGTATTTTTCGGACCATCATCCAGTGGTGTTTCAGATGTTGGTTGGTAGGGATGATGATTGAGTTGCTGATAGTATCAGCTACGGGAATGGTTAATAGATGAAAATGAACCATTCATATGGGGTGAATATATTTACCATTGTGATTGTCTTTGGAGCCTTACAATTAATTTGGCCTTGGTCGCCTTGGCTTATCTTATATCGATTTGTGGCAGCGGCTTGTTTATTTTTTATGTTGTTTGTTGTGATCTTTCGATTACTGATAGCAAACGATAGGCGTTTTGGTCGTAAACAAATCAGACAAAATAAACCGCTAAAATTCTCAATTTTCATTCGACCAACCTTTATGCTGTTGTTTGCTTGGTTGATGAAAGATCCCTGGGCATGGTGGTTAACTGTTAGCGTGGTTATTTTAAGTCTCGGTCTCAGATGGATGGCGTTGGACCGAAGCAAGTCTTGTTGGTCTCTGTGACGTGCTGATTCGGCGATGGAGCAGTAGCCTCAAAGAGAGGACGCTTTGGTGTTGCAATCATGAGGGAATATCGCCTGTTGAGCATGAAAACAGTATTTCAGAAAATAATTGAGAATCTAAGTTGATAGGGTCTTGCCGCTTATTTGCTCTTTAGCGTTTTCTGCATCAGTATGATGTGGAAGAACGGTCTGAAATCTTCAATTATATTGAGCTTTACTACAACTCATCCAGGCGACATGGCAACAATGGTGAAATACCGCCAATAGAGTATGAAGAACAGTACTATTGGAAACTATTGAGTGTCTAATAAAATAGGGGCTTGCCAGTGCTCATCCTCTAGCACTTGAATCTATTTGTCATATACAGCCTCACTTTATAGGATCTATATATCGAGAATCTTTACTGTTGCTATTTTCCTCTGATTTAAAAACTGTATAACTTCTTGCACTCTTTCCGTGGGATCGGTTTTTTCCAAACTGAAATACAGTAATTCCCATTCCCTAAGAAGTGACACTATCGTTTCACAAGATTTTTCATTATAGGCTATGTCTGTCGGCCTTTTCCCATCTTCAATGAATGGGATTTTGCCAAACGGCAAATGGATATGCACATCAAACGTTTCTGCATAAGAACGACATTCGCTCAGATATTTTTCTCCTTCAGTATCAATGTCTCCTTTTGTGTCACGAATAATCCAATAGGATGCCATATCCACTGTAGAGCGATCTGTAATATAGGACTTAACCTCATTTTCTTGCTGAATTTTTTTTTCAAGCAATGTCCATTGAAAACTCCTCAGCTTTACTTGCTCTGCGCTCCCGGCATCGGCACACAGCCCCATATCATCAAGTATCGCACGTACGTTTAGCTGCTTTCTCTCAATGACTGCATTCTTAAACGTCATTGTTGCTAATAAGTCATTCAAAAGAGTCGTTTTCCCCGTTGAGCTAGCACCAGTTAACGCAATCCGCATTATCATTCTCCAGTATTGATTTAAGAGTGAGCCTGTTCCGAAACATGTCTTCGTTGTCTATTGAGCAAGGTAAGTCGGCAAGATCGATACCATTGGTACACTCAAGAAATTCTTTATATGTGGTTCCAGGCCTGTAATATCCGTACCGCCTTTCATCGAAATATTGATCGAATGTCTGAAATGCCTTGCCAAATAAAGTTCCAATTTTCTGCATTTCTTGATAGGAAAACTCATTGCTTGGGTTAACAATAGCGAGATGTCGATCTTTCCATTCTGCGGTTTGAGAAACAGAACCACCATGTTTTTTAAGTATAGGCGTAATACTGTCTTCCAGAACATTTCCTGGGTAGATCAAGAGGGGGTAAGCGGAAAGGGTCCATGAAAGATCAGCATGGTCTTCCAAAAAACAGAACGTTTCTAGTAATGTTTTGCGACGCTCTCCAGCATAAAATAAGATATTAAGCTTTATTTTGACTCGTGATTTTTCCGCTGCATGTAATGTTGTACTGGTAATAGAAAGATATTTTGATGGATTTTCAGTCTTACCCATTGCCATCAACATTTCTGGGGAGCCGCTTTCTAAGCCAAGATCAATGACCCTTCCTCCCGCTTTGCCGATTAGGTCAATTTTCTCTGGTTGCAGATAGTCCGCCCTGGTTTGCGTACGCCACTCAAAAGACAGCCCCATGGAAGTACGTAAATCGCTTAGCAGTGATAAGTTTTTATTGGACATAAGAAACATCGGTGTCTGGAAATATAACAGTAGCTCTCTTTCTCCGTACAGATCAGATAACACTTTGGCTTCTTCGACAATCGCCTCGGGGCTTTTTTTTAGGATTTTATTTCGATCATTGTGGCAGAAGTGGCATCCATATGGACAGCCTCTGCCAACTTCAATGCAAGGGGGATGGTCAAGGAAATTTTCATGAAGAGTGAAATCGAGTGGAATGAGCTTTTGGGGTTCCAATAAGCTATGAGAAAAACCAATTTCTAGACTTTCAGCCTTATTACGCGAAAGAACATTAGGTAACCCTCTGAGGCCTTCTGTGCAGGAGCTAGATATCCCTCTTTTCATGATTTCCAAAAGAGCTAATTCACCTTCACCAGTGACGACCACATCAATTTCAGGACATTCCTCCATTGCTTTTTCTGCAATAAGTGCGAGATGATCTTTTCCGCCTGTGATAATTGGGAGAGTTGGAAACGTTCTTCTGATTTCTTTTGCAATAAGTTTAAAGGCTGGATAGCTAAAGCCGCTGATACACGACAGCGCGACATACTTTGGTTGATTTTCCCTAATCCATGCCAGGGTTTGGCCAACAGCGGATCCCGCCTGCCATTCTTTTGGATCAAAAACTTTCGCAGAAAAACCATGACGATTAAGATGTGTGGCGATAGAGAGCAGGCCGTAATTTAGTGACGAGGCAAATGGAAAGATGCGGTCTTGTTTTTTCTTAGTTGCTATTAGTGGTACAGCTATCAATCCGATATCCAAATGCCCCCCCATTGCCTGATTTCTGATTTCCGATTTATGTTCCATAGTAATTCCTGCTTAGATGGCGAAATGACCTGTACCGCTCTTATCTGGAGCATTGCAGCTACTTAATGATGTGTTAGATAAGCTTTCGATATTAATATTAAAAGCTTCAATAATTCTCCTTGTCATAACCATACTCGGGATGTGGTAGCCGTTCTCTATCATTTTGTAATGCTCATCTGTTATTCCTATCTTAGCAGCTGCTTGAGTGACCGGAATGTTTTGCTTTAGTCGAAAATGTTTATAGACTAATATCTTCGTCTTGTTGATACTTGAATCTGCACTGTTCCTCCTAATCACAAATAAACGCTAAAAAATAGGTAGAACGACAGGGATATGCAAGTGTTTTAATGTAAATGTCTAAGGAGGGTGCGAGATAGCCGATGAAAAAGAAACTATTGATTATTGCTGGCGCAGGAGCATCCATCGACTTTGGTATGCCTTCAGTTAATGCTGTAGATAAATTATTTCATCATTGGGCAAGAGAAGATTATCCGGTTGAATCTTCGAGCAATAGCTTATTTAGTTATGTAAAGAAGGAAATTGAGCAGCACACAGGAAGGTCATCACACTTTGAGGAAGTCCTGTATGTTCTTTACATGCTTGACACATTGACCCACGATAATCAGAGCAAGAATGCTTTGGGTGCGTTTGCTAACCCTAAATGTTTCCCTCAAATCAATCATTTTCGATTTGAGCTTAAACATCCAAAAGGCTTTATCTTTCATAGTCTGACTTGCGACCTTATTGATCGTTTGCTTGAAGAATTTCGTAGCAGATGTCTTTCCGTGGAAGAAACACATGGGGCTAACTTTGATTCGTTCAAAACCTTTATGTCTCAACTTGACTCAGAGTTTGTTCTAGGTGTTGTTACGACGAACTACGATAATCTGATTTTACAAACGCTCCCCGATCTCTTTACAGGCTTTGACCCGGAAACTGGTTGTTTCAGTCCTGTAAGCGTCTATTCACGCGATGAATGGAGATTTTGTTACCATGTCCATGGTTCCGTACATTTCAATCAAAAAGGAAGTGCTACGAGAATGCATGCTATCCACTGGCAAGACGACCTAACCAGCGCCTTTGAGAAAAACGCTGGCGGACGAAATAGTACTATTACCACTGAAGGATTAAACCTGCCAACATCGGCGATCATTGCAGGGTATGACAAGGCTAATCAGGTCCTAGGAACTCCCTTTAGGACCTACTACTCTCAAATCGAGAAAAAGGTATTGGAAGCCGATGCTGTCCTGTTTTTAGGATATGGCTTTAATGATTTGCACATCAATCGATGTTTTGATCTATACCGAGAGATTAAGCCTGGCCGTAAAATCGTTGTTGTCGATTACGCCAAAGATGGGGAAGATCCTCTCCAGTTCCGACGCGATCAGTGGTCGCATAATATTTTTGGGACGTTGCGGTTTAATGGTCGTGAAATGGGATCTAAAGAATACAAACATATAGCAGCCGACATTGATAAACTCAAAAAAAATGGAGAATTCGAGATCTCTCGCAACCCTGAATATCCTTTATCTATCTGGTACGGGGGAATGCTTTCTGCTTGTCATTCTTATAACAAAATAGTAGCTGAGTTGAATGGAAAATAATTCTCCAAGACATAGAGTCTTACAATTAGCTGTTTCAGTCTCATTGTTTAGTAAAGTCCATATCTGTATCAGTATGATGTGAAAGGAATTTTTTCATCGGGACTGTTCAGCATGATATAATTTTTTCGAGCTAACAGCTTGCTTGATATGATTACATTTACTTTTTTGTTAAGTTTAAAAAAAGACATCAGATATTTAAATTGATCTACGCTAAGTTTTGTTTATATTGACGAAAAGGTTACTAAAGAATAAACCAGTTTACGCAGTGCCTCTGAAGTCCTCTCCCGTCTTGAACGGTGAAGTCCCGGGGCCTTAACTTTTTTAGCACAAAAAAATAAGCGTTAGGCCAGATATGGTCTAACGCTTATTTTTTCTAAAATATACCTTTGCATGATTTGGTCAAATTAAAAAAAATAGAGGGCGCTGTAATACGCCCGCTGTGATCTTCAATTTCCACTATCCAAAATGTCGTATTCAACGATCATTTCATCGTCTTCAATCCACGGCCCCTTTTTTTCCAGCTCGTTTATAGCATTTTGCAATAGTAGCTCAGGATAAACCTTTGCATAGGCGGTCAGTATCGCCTCTCTCACGTCAATTAAGTTATCTCTTGAGGGGTGAGGTTGATAGTAATCTGAATATTCAATACACAAAGATTTTAAATATGCCCTGAGGTCTTGGATGACATAATCTTGAGCAGCGTGTGGCAAGGTTTTAGCTATTCGCGTATTGATGGCTTGGCGAATCTTTGCAAATTCCATTTGGAACCCGTAAAAATTATCAATTTTTTTGTGCAACAAAGCCCATGATTGAAAACCCGATACGGAAGCGATTCGATCTAAATAATAGCTGTGACTGCGCACACCAACCGCACGTTTTTCTTTTTTTGCGGCACGTTTTAAGTTGTCGATAAAGGTTTGTGAATCAAGAATGTAAGGCAACATCATATAAACTCCTTAGCTTTCATTTGGGCTGATCCGCTAACTTCAAATATTACAAAGCTAAATCGTCGTATATGAGTGTAGATTGGGACGGTGCTGGGCTGCATTTGCTTCGCGATGCGGATCTGCTAGCGTGCCCAAGACGCACACATAATTTCACACACCAATAACGATGTGTCAACAATTCAATCTTGCGCAACAAATTTCCAACAAAAATGGGCATCGAAGAACAGAGATAACCACTGACGCCTAACAAAAATATCAAATCGCGCGATATAGGCACAGGGAACAATTTCGCTCTTTGAATAGTAAATATCCGCCTGTATTGCTCTCACTTCAGGTATCAACAGCATGGTATTATGCTCGTTCTGAGATGGGTTTTGAATCTAATAATCAGTTTGTACCGCACGCCTTAAGACATGTTTGTGCCAGTCAGTTCGTGAACGATAGTGTCGATTTACATCTAATAAGGTGTGTCTTAGTCCATTCCACAATTCTGATAACAGAACGATATGCTCATCTTGAATCACCTAACTTTGTTCCACTGATTTCTTCATGATTGATAAAGCAAATCACGAAGAAACAGGCGGGTAAAAAGACCATGTTCTCAGTGTTGCGGATAGTTGAGATGTGGTGTTTTGACATCGTAGTAACGTCATTATCTAAATCACTTATTCTTTGAAGTCCCTGTTTATGCCTCTATAGGCTGAGACGTATTCCTCTTTCTGTTTTTTCTGGCATTTATAAGCTGAGTTTAATACTGTGTTGCTTATAAATGGAAATATTAATCGATTAATGTATTGGCGATGCTGTTGTCTAACTGATTTGGCAAGTGCATAGGCGTCTGTAGTTGATCACACTAAGGGTGGGCTAAATGCATAAGGTGATTTTTTATCCAGTAGGTAACGGAGATACAAGTCAGATTGTTTTGGATAATGGGAAAAGGATTCTTTTTGATTTTCGTCATCAAAAAAAGACTGAAACTGGAGCTGAACCTGAAATTAATCTGAAAGAAAAACTCAGAAACGAACTCGAAGATTCAAAGAGGGATTACTTCGATGTTGTTGCTTTTTCACATGGCGATAAGGATCATATCGAAAACAGCACAGAATTTTTTGAATTAGAACATGCTGCCAAATATCAAGGTGATGGTCGAATTAAAATTAAAGAGCTTTGGGTCCCTGCAGCTATGATTCTTGAAACCGCTTCACATACTGAACAAAGTGAAGAATTCGTAATATGGCGTCAAGAAGCACGATATCGGCTTAAGAAGGGAGAGCATATCAGGGTTTTTTCAAAACCAGATAAACTGAAGGCTTGGTTGGAGGAGAATGATCTTACTATTGATTCACGTAAACATTTGATCACTGATGCAGGGCAAGTAGTCGATGGATTTAGTCTTGACAAGGATGAAGTCGAGTTTTTCTGTCATTCGCCGTTCATTAAACATTCAGATGATGGTGATATTTTAAGAAACCCCGCAGCTCTAATTTTCAATGTTCGCTTCCAGCCCGGAACCAATAGATTTGATTATTTTGCAACAGGGGATTCTGAATGGAGCGTTCTGGAAGATATTGTCAATATATCCAAGTACCACAAGAACGAAGATCGTTTGAGTTGGGACCTGTTTCATTTGCCACATCATTGCAGCTACTTAACTCTGAGTGATGTTAAGGGTGGCAAGGAAACAGAACCAAAACCTTTGGTGAAAGAGCTGCTCCAGTGTGGAAATGAAGGTGCCTACATTGTTAGCTCAAGCAAGCCAATTGAGAATACAACCGCTGCGTATGATCAGGTACAGCCGCCGCATGTCCAAGCTAAAAATTGTTATGGACGGCATCTTCGTGAAAACGGTGGAGCAAAGTTTCTTGTCACAATGGAAGAGCCAACTACCAAGAAGCCTGAACCTATTATCTTTAAAATCGAAGACCGTGGCATCAGTTTGGAACGGAAAACCATCCCAGCTGCTAAAATCATTACTTTAACCCCTGCACCGAGGGCTGGTAAATGCCAGTAGAGTTAATTTCATTTGGTGAACCTTACCAAGATAACAATCCTGATTTATTGGTGACAGAGAGTGCCAGACAAGCTCTCTTTGCATGCATCAAACATAACAGTTTTGAGGTTGTTGAGCTGCGCAAATGGACTCCTAATGGTGGGGGGGTGGCTGATGTTGTTGTTGTTGACTGTATTAACGACCAAGTACCGTCTCGAAATGATATTGGTATCAAGGTTAGGGAGCCCCTTGCCCTTGTTTTTCACCAGGGGAAAACTCCTGAAGTCAGATCACTTAGAAAAGGGTTCCCAAATGTTCTTCATCTGAATCCTGTCCATCCAACTGAGCCAGTATCGTTTTGTCTTTATTTTCAGACGTGGAGTGCTGTTGAGAGAAGTTGGACGCCACAGAAACATCTACAACGAATTCTTTGGTGGCTAGCTGAGACAGCTAAGAATTCTCTCCATAGCGAAGACCAGCCATTAGAGAATATATATTTCGATAGCCCCTTTGAGATAGTGTTGCCCCCAGACTATGAAGTGACAATTCTTAATCGAGATCAGGTTCTTACTTTTTCTGCGATCAAGACTTCTGGAGATGATTTTCAAGTCATTAGAGGGAAATTTGTTCGCAAAGAAGATGCAAGTGATCTCAACCTCTCGAAAATAGAATTGTTAGATATCGAACTACCAGCAGTCGTACATGGGACTGTTGATATGATCCCAAATACTCTTGGTAAATTAAATGAACACTATAGCAGCAGAGGTGTTCCTTTTTTTGAGCGCTTAGTAGCGATTGTCAACGAAAAGGCGAAAGTTGGACTTGTTCAAGATTCAACACAAAGGTGCTTGCTTATTATTCGGGTTCCTTTGTTAAGAAATGAAGGCGCGACTCCGGAAAAAATTGAAGTAAAAGCATTTTTGACTACTTTAGACTTGGTCGGACTAGGCATCAAAACAGGTTCGCTATTTCGAGCTCCTACCGATGGGAGATATTATACTGTCTGTAATCTTGGACAAAGAGAAGAACTTGTCAATGATGAATGGGTGCAGCAAGAAATTTTGCCAATAGAACTCAGCAACGAAGTAGATAGAGCACTAGCTAGAAAATATTCTGGAGTGTCAGATGATGCCTCAAATATCAAGTGTACTTTGATGGGTGTAGGTGCCCTTGGTGGTTCAATGGCCGAATTAGCTTCAAAATCAGGTTGGGGGACTTGGACATTTATTGATCCAGATATTGTCAAAGCACACAATATCATGAGGCATATTTCAAAAAATTGTCATATAGGACATTTTAAGGCTGAAGTTGTAAAAAAAATTGTAGAAAGAAATTACCAAGACGGGCACTACGTTGCCGATGCTTTAAACGACAGCGCAACTAATTTTTCAAATGAAAAAGTGATGACAGCCTTGAACTCATCATCATTAATCATTGATGCAACTACTACGTTAGAAGTTCCGAGAGAAATTTCACAGGTTGATGAAGTGTCCCGCTCTGTATCTGTTTTTATTACTCCTTCTGGGAGAGATGCTGTATTGCTTTTTGAAGATGATAGTCGAAATATTCGGCTAGATGCTCTGGAACCACAGTATTATAGAGCAATAATTGATTCAGAGTGGGGAAGTCAACACTTAGCCGGCAATCAAGGGAGCTTCTCGGTTGGTGCTGGTTGTCGAGATATGACGGCAGTTATTTCTTATGAATCGATCCAATTGGCAGCAGCAATATTAACTAAGCAAGTCCGGTTACATCAAAGCATCCCTGATCCTAGAATTACTGTCTGGACCGGAAGTGATGTTGACTCATCCTTCATAGCACAAGAAGTACCCGTATCATCAACAATAAAGGAAAAGTCAGACGGCTGGACAGTCGTGTTTGATCAGCACATAAAGAAGCAGCTTAAGGAGATGCGTTTAGATCATTTACCTAAAGAAACTGGTGGCATAATTATCGGATATATTGATCAGAAGTTGAAGACTATCTATGTTGTTGACGTCTTGCCTGCTCCTTATGACAGTAAGGCTGACTATTCTGGGTTTACTCGTGGCATAGCAGGGTTGGATGATGCTTTGACAGAGATTGCCAAACGAACTGCCAACATAGTTGGTTACGTTGGAGAGTGGCATAGTCACCCGAAATCTTCTTCTGCAAAACCCAGTTCCTTAGATTGGACTCTGATTGAAAAGCTCTCTGATGTATTAGCCATAGAGGGTATGCCTGCACTAATGATGATAGTTGGTGTTGATACTGAACTTTCTGTCACCGTAAGGTATCAGACATGAATGATGCTTCGCAAGAAAAGGCACCTTGTATTGGGTTGGCTCTCTCCGGTGGTGGTGTGCGAGCTGCAGCTTTTCACGCGGGTGTTCTTAAGTGGTTAGCTGAAAAGGATCAACTGAAGGACATTAAGGAGTTATCCACTGTTTCGGGTGGAAGTTTATTTGTCGGCCTTTTATTCCATCATTCAGGATATAAGTGGCCTTCCTCAAATGATTACTTGAATAGTGTGCTACCCAGTGTTCGAAATGTGCTTACTGGGAAATCGTTGCAAGCGAATGCACTGCTGAGACTTCTCGTAAATCCTTTGAACTGGAGGTTCTTTTTTTCTAGAGCAAATATATTAGCACAGAGCATAGAAGGTTTGTGGGGGATCTCAGCCACTCTTGAAGACGTGCCTTCCGATCCAATCTGGTCTATCAATGGTACAACTGCAGAGTCAGGAAGACGATTCAGGGTTAAGGGGTCAATACTTGGCGATTATGAGATTGGATATGCCGATGCAAGTCATTTGAAATTATCTAAAGCAATGGCTGTGTCTGCGGCATTTCCTGTTGGAATCGGGCCAGTAACTTTGGAGACACAAAAATATGTTTGGCGCAAGCGTGAGAACTGGGGATCAAACTCAGAAGTCCAATTTCAGCCCAAATTTAAAAAACTCCATTTATACGATGGTGGCATTTACGACAATCTAGGGATAGAGCCTCTTTTTGATGTAGGTAGTCGCAAGCTCAAGCTCGACAAGGAAACACAAATCGAATTTCTGTTAGTTTCAGATGCAGGTGCACCATATGCAAGAAAGCCTCTGCCTAATTTGTTGAGGCCAGGACGTCTTATGCAGCTAGTTAATATTGCAATGGATCAAACGCGAGCATTGAGAGTGAGATCTTATGTGGGCTATCTAGTGGACAGCCCAGAGCGGGGAAGATATTTGCAAATTGGGTTTAGACCTGAGGATCAGATCCATGGTTTAAATGCAAAAGAATTACTGGATGTTGAATGGTTAACGGATGAGGAGATAAGGTTTGCAATAGAATATCCAACCACGTTAAAGCGTATGGATGTTCAGGATTTCGATCTACTTGTTAGACATGGGTATGAGACTGCAAGAGGGAATGATATAGCTTATCTGAAATGTGGAGTAAAATGATGAGTTTTTTTGCCCGAAAAGTTGCCACGACATATTTTGGAACAATATTTAGTGATTTTTTGTTGGGAGGTTTGACAACTCCTCCTTTTTTCGGTAGCTGATCTTTTTGCAGCAGGCCTTGTGGTTCAGCAGGAAAAGTTCATTGAGAATATGATCATTTATGGTGAGCTTGTTCGATGGCTTGAGTAAAAGATCGACGGGAGGAAGTGTGACAGTTTTGAATTTAGATCAAATGGTTGATCGTTTTCTCTACCCTAGTGGCAGCAATCCACCGATCAACAGCAATGGTTTGCTTCAAAATTTCAGTGATGATTCTCGGAAATATACGGATCTTATTAATCTCAATGAGATCAGCGAACTTTCTGGTGGAGTCCTACTGGCAGAGGGTGGCATGGGTAAATCAACTCTCATGCGTCAGCTAAAAAATATATTCCCTGATGAGGTCAGCTATTTAGTCGAATTATCCTTTTTCTCTGGAGACCCTGCCGGACTTCGTGATGAGATTACAAGTTTTTGGCGCAAAAAAAATGAAAGCCTGCCGGATACGCCTGCCGCTATCATCATCGATGGGCTGGACGAGGCTACAGATCTGGCAAATGTTATAGTACGTCAAATACGTTTGTTTCCTGAGGGCACAAAGGTATGGATTGCTTCACGCGATGTTATGGCAATCCGTGCTATTCAGTCTGCATGCCCCCATCTTTCGACCTACTCCTTAGCTCCTCTATCGCTTAGTAACATCATCGCTATCGCAAAATGTCATGATGTTGATGGAGACTTGTTCACTGCAGCGATGTATCAAGTTGGGATCGTTGAGCTATGTACTAAACCAATTGGATGCGAGCTTGCTCTGTCTGTTTTTAAGGTTAATGGTTTAGAGGAGATAGGCCAATCAGACCTATGGGGCCTGGGGGTAGAGCGTCTCTGTGACGAAACGCCTTCACCTTCAAGGTGGTTGGCTTCACTAAGCTCTTTCTCGTTGGACGATGTTGTTGCTTGCGCATCATGGATAGCTTTATGTCTTACTCTGACAAATCGCACAGCTGTGTGGATATGTGAAGAAAGTCACTGCCCTGAAAATTGCCTTAGTCTTTCTGATGTCATATTGGAAGGCTTCCCGGTTGAACTTGTTAGAGCAACACTTGAGCGTGGCGTGTTCACAACCCGCGGCGATGGACGAATCCCTTTTGCTCATGGCACCTATCGAGACTATCTCAGTTCGCGTGGATTTACCCAGTTTATACCAGCTGACCACTGGTCCGCATTATTGCTCAATCAAGATAGAACGAGTGTGCCACCACCGCGAGTTGGGATTGCAACATGGCTAGCAGCAGCCAATTACGGTTTCCTTCAAGAGCTATCAGGGATTCAATCAGAAATACTTCTATCGTCCTCGGATGCTGTTCAGGCTGTTGGTAAAGCAGAGTTATGCTCTTCGTTAATTAGTAGATCCGAGGAAATCAGTTATCGTCAGAGGCGGGATAATTATGCTGACCATCTTTTTCGGCTTGCGGGCCAAGAAACCACTTTAGTTTTACAGGAAAAGTTATTAGATGAAAATTCATCTGCAGCAGAAATTGAGTTCGCTATTGAGATTGCGGTCGCGTGTTCTTGTGTAGATTTATCAAATATCCTGGCGGATAGAGTGTTAGACAGTGCGCTCTCACTTTCTCAGCGAGTTGACGCATCTTATGCTGTTTATCGTCTTGATGATGAAAATGCGAAAAGTAGACTCAAGGAAGCGTTACCTATCCGCCTTTCAGATGATCCACGGGACGATCTTAGAGGAAATATTCTTCGATGTTGCTGGCCACATTCGCTTTCTATCTCGGAGCTTACGGGTACTCTGGTCGCACCACAAAAAGGCAATTACTTCGGACCATATAGCCATTTCTTAGGTCACGATTTAGTGGGGTCCTTATCTTCAGTCCTTGAGGCTGGTAATGCCAGGGTTTTGCTCGAATGGTGTTTGGAATTCCTTTTAGCTAGTAATCGATTCGGCAGTTTGAGGAATCTTTCTAATTGTGTTTACACTTACTGCTGGAGGTGGGCTTTAAATCCTGAAATATGTACGCTATTAGCATTAGGCTATAGAATAACAATGAAAGAGCATGTCACGCCTTTTGCGGAAGATAGATATACGACAAGTCAGAATAATATTATTATATCTCAAGATGAATTTACCAATGATGTAACCTCACGGTTTGCTGTGTTAGAGGCGCTGCTACAAGAAGGCGGTAATAATAGGCTGATTTCACGTATTCCATATCAAGAATATCCTCTCTATGGTGCAGATGATATTGATTTGCTTTTTTCAAAGGCTCTTGATAATTCAGAACCAACTCATTTAGAAAGTTGGATCACATGCATCAAAGCTGTGATCTGGAGAGTTGATCATGACCTATTTTCGAAACAAATCGACGCACTTCATCAACTGCGTCCAGATTTAATCGATTCAACTCAGCAGATTAAATTGTTGGTCGAAGAATCTGCTGTAAAGGCTCGTAAAAGAGATGCAGAATGGAAGTCAAGGGACGCTGAATACGAGGCTAAGCAAACAGAAAAACAAGAACAGATAGATCAGGAAATCAGAACAACTCTTAGCCAGCCAGACATTGCACCTAATTCTTTTCCTGGTATTGCAGCATGGTTGAATTCAGAAAATGGAAGGTGTGAGTTTGGCTCAATTGACCTTACTCAATCTCCCGGCTGGAAGAAGCTTGATTCTGAAGGTAAGGATGTTTTAATTGATCTTGCTTGGCGTTATTTACGTGAAGGCACAGTCGAGCCAACGGCACCTAACCGGACCATTAATTCAGTAGCAGAAGCATTCACTCTGCTGTTTTATTTACGACCCAATCTGTACCGTGATTTGCCTACCTCTGTTTGGGATAAATGTAGTGTTGAACTACTCAAGGTTGCCTTTATTAGTGAATCTGTGGAGATCTTGACCCCCATATTCGACACTTTGCAACTTAATTTCCCAGAGGTTGCGGAAGTGGCACTGACTAGGGTGGTTACGCAGGAAGTATCCAGAGGGCATATTCATATTTTACACTTCTGGAAAGAACGACTTTCTGAGGAATCGGCACAATTAATACTCGAAATAGCATTAGATTTTGAGTTGGGTAGCGAAAAAGGCTATTTCATTCTCTCTGAACTTGAGAGCTGCGGATATGGCGGACTGATCCTCTCTTCTCTGGATTCATTTATTGGCAGTATGTGGAATCCGACTCCAGATGTTCAACTTAACAAGTATGTGCTTCTAAGTCTTAAGCTAAATCCGATAGTTTATGGACCAAAAATTATTAAAACCCTACAGGTTGATAGTAGCTGGGGCAGTCAATGGATTGAGGGTATTTCTAATTCACACGATAGTGTCTCGCAGGCATTGTGGATATGTGGCCCAGATATCATGGCTGACTTTTATATCTGGCTTCACGGTGTATATCCCTCTAGTACGAGACCTGAGTATGATACGGCATATACACCACAGGCTTTAGATAATATTCATGACCTACAGAACCAACTGTTAAAAGTCCTTGTTGATGGTGGTTCTGACGGCACAACGGAAGCAATGGGAAATATCTACGCTGCTTTTCCACAAGAGGAGTGGCTCAAAAACGCTATAAAGGATGCGAGGGGGAATGAACAGGCGGCTAAGGTCCCAGCGCTTAAAATTGGTGAAATTAGAGCTTTAAGGGATAGGCATAGTAGCGGCTGTCGCTTGGTAAGTACTGTCGGAGATCTGCATGATTTGGTAATGGAAAAATTGCACGATTATCAAGTCAACTTGCAGGGAGACATCCCTGCTATAGGGGATTTGTGGGATTCTGCTGATACGGTTAAGCCAAGAGGTGAGGAATATTTTTCTGATCACTTAGCCCGCTATTTAAATCTTACCCTGTCTTCAGGAGTTATAATTAACAGGGAAGTACAGATCCGCCGGAAACTTTATTCTGATGGGCAGTCAGGATCAAGGACGGATCTCTGGATTCAGGCTATTGATGGAAATGGGCAGGTTCTAACTTTATGCATAGAAGTAAAATGTAATTGGAATAGCTCTGCTAAAGGTGCGCTTAGGGCCCAACTTATCAATAAATACATGACAGGTGGCACGGCAGAAGCCGGAATTTTACTTCTTGGTTGGTATGAGTGTCCAGCTTGGGAGAAAAGTAGACAGCGGTCTACAGTAAATTGGACAGATATTGAATCCGCCAAAAATGACCTTGATGCACAAGCTGAACAGGAGCGGAGCGAGGGTTGTTTGGTTTCTACTCTCATAATAGATTGTAGTCTAAAATAACTAGCGGTTAAGTTGTCGATATTGCAAATAATACGAATCTGCATGAACTCGTAGAGTTTTGAGACGAAAATCAAAATTTTCGACAATAGATCTTACCTCGACAACTAGGAACTTCTCAGGATTTCCACTAATAACTTACCGGTCTGAAAGTGTTATTGGGTAATAATTCCCCTTTGGCAGGGCCTCATAACTATGGCTTTAAAACAGGGTTGGTTACAAACTGTTTTAAGGAATAATCATTTCAATTGAAGCGTGGAGAAAAATGCGTCAAACGATTAGCTTTTCTAATAAATGTGATGAAGATGTTTTGCTGCTTGATAGCAATGGCAATGAGGTCACACATGGTGAGCTGAAGTATGGCCCGACAGTGTGGCCCGCGCTTAGTTTTGATTCTCCTATGCGCGGGGAAATGAGATTAATCGACGGTGATCGATACGACTTATTGAAATGTAGGAACCGCACACAGACTTTCACATTGATTGACTGTGAATTTGTTCGTCAAACAGTTTTATCGTCTTTTGTAATTCACGGAACCGTACCGAATACAGAGTTTAAGTCTATTGATGTGGCTTTCCGCGGTGTGTCAAAGTGGTTCAATAGGGATAACAGTTTTAATGTTGATGGTCGAGAGTTGTGGCATAAGGTAAATACAGAAGAATTTGACATTTTGGTCGAGTCACCTGACGGTCCATTCAGGTTGTCGAGCCACTATGGCTTTTCAACTGAGAGCAGTGAAGATCAAAAGCTTCTTCGTGAAGTTATTGTGTTTAGATGTATCCCATCGAAGGGTTTCTTAAGTGCGGAGAGGATAAAAAACCTGTGTTACGGTCTCTCAGACCTATTCTCAATTTTGCTGGGTGTCAGGATTGATATCGAAACCGTGCAGGTAAGAGATATTGAAGACCGGCAACACTATGCTTATTTTCCAACATCAAATTGGGGTAAGTATCCATTCCGATATCCAAAGGAATGTTTTGCGGATACGGGGAGATTAAGAGGAAAGTGGAAGGAGATTATTAATGGTTACTTCGGTAGTCCAATCAGAAATAAAGTGTGGAATCGCTTAGCGCAGATGTATCGGTACAAGGGGTTCTGGGACTTCGAAATTTTAAGTTATGTAAGCTTGTTGGATAAATATGTAGATATCAAAACAAAAGGTGATTTTGTCCCAAGAGTTGGGAACGATGAGCTAACTAAGGACGTCGCCGATTTTGAAGATGCATATGGTGATATTTTGCCAGATTCTGTCAATAAATTAATAAAAAGAGTAGGTAAGAGAAAGGCATCATTTGGAGATCGATATCATAAGGTAGTATCAGAAACTAACGAAGAGATTATCAAGATTATCAATATTACTCCTGAAGACTTTAGCTTCATAAAGAGAATACGTGATTGCGTCGCCCACGGAGAAACGCCAAATATCGATAATTTAAATGAGGCATTTATTGTTTCTGGAAGAATTTTACTATTGTTAACCTACTATGCCTTCATCGATTGGGGATTGAACGATGAAGAGTATTTACGTTGCATCAGGGGAGCATTGAGTAAAATTGTAATGAGTGCGGATGTTGATACTCAACACTTAGATCGTGTTCTTGGCGGTGTTCTTTTTGTCCAAGTATCGAATAAAGACTTTGACGATATTAAAGAAAGAGAAGGGTGGGATGTCGTATTGGTCTGCCATAAAGAGGCAGAAATGCCACAATTTAGTCAGAACTATTCGATGCTGTTCAAAGAATGGCATAAAGATCTAAGGGAAGGTAATACTAGGGTAATTGAGCAATATGTTGCATCCAAAATGGAGAGCGGTTTCACCGGATCAGTAAGTTATATTAGCAACTTGTATGTAGAAAATGAACTAGATTGTGTTCGGGTCCATGGTGCTTGCATAATAAATCCCTCAAATTGTTTTCAGCTCTATCTGGACCCAAGCAGGACGATTGAGGTTTAGTGTTTTGAGGCCGCAGAGAATTTAGGTAAAAAGTCACTTTCGTCTATCAATTTTTGGAAGTTGCTCGTTCAACTGTTGATTTGTTTGACCATTTTTGTAGGCGTTGTACTGCCAGCTTCAATGAGTTAAGTAGCGTCCCATTATTGAGGTGCTTTTTTTATCTCTGAACGCCAGAGCTGTTTCAGAATTTCTAGATAGCGCATGTTCCAGTCTTGTCTCCTTCGACACTCAATAATTCCCGAAAATACTGGCAAGACCCTAGTCTTGTAATCGTGTTCTATCCACAGATTATTTTCCTGCGAGGAAATCATGAGCAGTTTTTTCTCAATGCGCTTGTTTAGTGTCTTGTGATTTAGGGTCCGCTATTGGCAGACATCTCCAGTGAATAGGCTATGGAGATCAACGCAATTCAGACGTAACTATTTTTCGTCTAAACTGCGAGGAGTAAACACTAAAAATCTACCGTGCAGAGATGGTTCACGATTCGTCGAGTTTCACTCTACTTGGCGATTTGTCAGGCCGTAAGTTCCCGTGTCAAGTATACATAGACAGTTGAACGGTAGAGTTTCTTGCGTTAGTAACCAGACATTTAAGGGGAAACTGCTGTGAAAGATAGGTAGTTAATAAGTTTAAAAATATTGCATAGTCTTTCCTGCTTAATATTAAATATTGTAAAAAAACAACCAGTAAATCAGTTACTTACCCAGCAAATAGTACTTTATTGTATTTAATATAGGGATACTTCTTTCTTTACTGTTAATCTTGCCCCCGCCGACATCCGCAAAGATGCCGCGTCTCTCGACCTGCCGATGGCCATGGGAATTCTGACCGCCACAGGTGTGGCCAGCGAAAAGGCAAACCGCTATCTTTATATGGGGGAACTGTCTCTCGATGGCCGGATTAAAGCCGTCCGCGGCTGCCTCGCCGTAGCCGTGGCCGCAAAAGAATGGGACTTAGACGGCTTGATCTTACCCGTCGACAATGCTGCCGAAGGTGCGGTTGTCCAAGGGCTACCGATCTTCGCCGTGCATGATCTCGCTCAAGTTGTCTCCTTTATCAATGGTGAAACGGCACTCCAACCAACTGAGATCAACACCACCGCCCCCCTATCAAGACAGAGCAACGGTGAAGATTTTTCTGAAGTTCGCGGTCAACAGCACGTAAAACGCGCCCTTGAGGTTGCTGCGGCTGGAAGCCACAATATGCTGATGGTGGGGCCACCCGGTAGCGGCAAGACCATGCTCGCCCGCCGATTGCCATCCATTTTACCCAATTTACGTTTCGCTGAAGCTCTTGAAACAACCAAAATCCATTCCATTTCAGGCCTATTAGCCAAGAGCGACGCCCTCATCCATACCCGACCCTTTCGATCGCCCCATCACACTATTTCTGATGCCGGACTGATTGGCGGCGGCACCATTCCGCGCCCCGGTGAAGTTTCATTAGCGCATAATGGCGTGTTATTTTTAGACGAACTACCCGAGTTCAAAAAAAATGTCCTCGAAATGTTGCGGCAACCGCTAGAGGATGGCCAAGTGGGTATTAGCCGCGCCGCTATGAGCTTAACCTTTCCAGCATCTTTTATGATGGTTGCAGCAATGAACCCCTGTCCGTGCGGCTACCTAGGCGATGGTCAGCATGAATGCACCTGCACACCACCCATGCTCCAGCGTTACCGCAACCGCTTGTCGGGGCCACTACTCGACCGTATCGACCTCCACGTCGAAGTACCGCGCATTTGCCATGAAGAGTTAGCTAACCCCAACGAGGGTGAATCCAGTGAGGCGATTCGTCAACGTGTCGAACAAGCACGCAGCCATCAAGAGCAACGCTTCTTACGTTGCGGTGTTCATGCCAACGCTCAAATGCAAGCACGGCATATCCGTAAATATTGTGCTGTAGACAGTGCAGGTGAAAAACTTCTCGCCATTGTTACCGATAAACTTGGCCTGTCCGCACGGACCTACAGTCGTATCCTTAAAGTCGCGCGCACCATTGCCGACCTTGCTGGCAGTGAAACTATCTGCGAACATCACCTAGCTGAAGCGGTTCAGTATCGTAGTTTGGATCGCCGGGCACCGTAAACGAACTAAGCCGCCAATTACACTTGAGTTTCAGCCAGAATCCGTTTATCGTTTTAATTCCTAAAAACGAGGGTGAAGGGCGGTGTCAGTGTACGATTTCAACCAGTGTAAACAGTGTGGCAAACCAAGCGGCTATCCAAAGTACAATCTAAAAAACATGGTGCTCTACGCCTGTTCAGATTGTGATTTCCATTACACCAATGTTCTCGACGTGCTTGATGATAGTGAAACACCCTCTCGTACATTATCAACAAAAGAGCACCACTACATCGAAAGCCAATTGACACAAAACACCCGCCAACTCACCCTTAATCTTGATTTTGTTCAGCAACACACCACGGTGTTAGGATCATCCTGCCTAGACATAGGCTGCGGTGCTGGTGTCTTTCCATCACTACTCCACCATGCGGGAGCAACGGTAAGCGCCATAGAACCGCAACCGCTGTTTCGCCAATTTTGCCATAAACGCTTTGACATCACCCCACACCATGAACTGATTGACAGCCCGTACTGGCAACACGGCTTTGCAGAGCATTTTGATATCGTAACGCTGTGGGACACCCTAGAGCATGTAAACTTCCCTGCCGAAACCATTGCTGCTATGAGCCGCGTGATCAAACCACAGGGTTTTCTCTTTTTAGACACCCCCGCTCGTGAAGCCTTCTCCTACCGTCTCAGTGAATGGTCGTACCGGTTCAGTCGTGGTCGTAATCCGTTGATGCTCAACAGCCTCTATTCCGCCAAACGTTTTGGCCATAAGCAGATTTTCACCCAACATCAGCTTTGGCAGCTTCTTGAAGAACACGGATTTACCGTTATTGGCCGATCAGCCCTACATCGTGCTATGAACAAGCATGTAATTGCTTGTCAAAAAAAGTAACAACAAAGAACGATCCTAACTGCGACAAACGCCCCTATTTTATGCTAGAATTCTACAGTTACATGATCAATGCGAGGGATTAACTCACCTTTACGTTAGGATCCACATGAGTTCACCACAAGATAACTTACTCCACCTACATACGATTCTCGACAGTGTTGCTGACGGTGTTTTTACTGTTGATGACGAGATGCGAATCACGTCATTTAATCGCGCTGCGGAAGAGATTACTGGGTTTAGTCGAGCGGAAGCGATGGGACAACCGTGCTGCGAAGTGTTTCGCACCAATGTATGTTTTGATCAATGCCCACTACGGGAAGCCTTTGATAAGGGCCACAATATTACCAACCGCGAAGTTGATCTTCTTGATCATGAGAATCGAGAAATTCCAATTTCAGTCAACGCTTCAGTATTACGCAATGAAGCGGGGCAAGCCATTGGTGGTGTCGAAACCTTCCGTGATCTCTCGCAATTACGCGCGTTAGCAAACGAAGTACAGCACAGTTTCAGCTTTCAAAATATGATCAGCCGCAATCCACAGATGCAACAACTGTTCGACATCTTGCCCGATGTTGCCAACAGCGATGTCACTGCAGTGATCCAGGGCGAGAGCGGCACCGGCAAAGAACTTTTTGCTCACGCCCTTCACAATCTTAGTCCACGCAAAGATGGCCCATTAGTCATAATTAATTGTGGCGCCCTGCCAGAACAACTCCTCGAAGCAGAGATATTTGGCGTTAAACGCGGCGCTTATACGGGTGCCATTGCTGACCGTGCTGGGCGGCTGTCTCTAGCTCAAGGCGGAACCCTTTTTCTCGATGAGATTGGCGACCTGCCGCTAGCATTACAAGTCAAACTATTACGCGTGTTAGAGAACAACGAATACCAACCTCTTGGCAGCGATGAAACCCGTCACGCCGACGTTCGCTTTATTGCCGCCAGCCATCTCGATTTAAATATTCTCGTCAACAAAAAAAAATTCCGTCAAGATCTATTCTACCGTCTCAACATCATCACCCTTAAAATTCCAGCCCTGCGTGATCGCCGAGAGGACGTTCCCTTGCTACTCGACATGGGCTTAAAAAAGTTTTGCAGTAAACACGGCAAAAAAATTCAAGGATTTAGCTCTAAGGCGATGGCATACCTACTCCAACACCCCTTTGAGGGCAATGTACGCGAACTGCTCAACATGGTCGAACGAGCGGTAATCCTATGCCGTGAAAACAAAATCAAACTGGAGCAACTACCCTTTACCGTAAGCCAAGAACTTCAGTCCCCCCAGCGCAAAACCCTCACACACCAAGAACTACAGCACCTCATTGAGCGCTACCGTGGCAATCGTCAACAGATTGCAAAACACCTTGGCATTGACAGAACAACACTGTGGCGATGGATTAAAAAATATCAGATGTCGCAATAGTGCTGCACACGTTGCACGGCGATGCAGTGCAACGTAAATTTATTTCCGTGTTTTTTTAAATAGTTACAAACATTTTCAAAGTTTATCGCTGTCTAAACGTTGCAAATGCAACAACCTCATTAAATTACCACACACCCACAATCAAGCTAACTAGCTAATTTCTTTACCAATCCTGCATGACAACACTTTTGGCACCTATCTTGTAATATAACTTCAATACTATGTGTAGCGTTCAATTTCACACCAGAAACCAAACGGTTTCTACTGATGCAAAAACGGGCAAGTCCATTATGATCGCGATTCCAAGTTACGATGATCGTATTTTCCCGCGCTTTGATCAGGCCAATGAATTTTATTTTGCCAAAGTCAATTTGGAAGAACGCTGCGTCGAAACACTGACAACACGTTTATGTCCACCCCAGGAACTCGATGTGTGTTGTTGGTTGCATAAAATGGGCATTAAAGGTGTGATCTGCTCGGGAATACATCACCACCATCAAGTGAAGTTTCAACAAATTGGAATTTGGCTAGTATGGGGAATCAGCGGAAACATTAAATCAACTCTTCAGCAATGGCTGAAAGATCAACCTGCAATGGTCAATAAGAACCAGCACGTTGGGTTCGACCAAACTAAAATGATTATATGCAATGAAACACCTTCGATGTAAATCTGCCGAGGGCTTTGAGAGGGGAGCTATCTTGGCACTGTAATGAATTATTTTTATACTATGTTTATGTAATACGCGGGTAGGGCCTTTTTCTATATCTTATGTGATCTTATGTCATGGCCCTGCCCCACCTTTTATCCTCACCGTTCTACCTTCAAATTTCTTCCCAGCTACGCCACCCTACTGTTATCAGTTAAAATTATTCACTCAATAAATTCTGTTGCCTATTGGCAGGACATCCTCTACCGTATTATCACCCTACAGTGCAGCGCACACTTGCCTCAATCAACCTATACAACATAGAGGAATTCTAAATAATGTTACTTGACCTGCTCAGCCAACGACGCAGTATTCGCAAATTCACAGCTTCGCCACTTAGCTCTGACCAGATTGACCATCTTAAAGAGATCGCCATCCGCGTCCCCACATCACGTGGGCTCAATCCATGGCAATTCAACTTCGTCACTCAAAATGATCTGATCACTAAATTGGCACAAGCCAAACCGCATGCTGCCGCCTTTCTTGGCCAATGCCCCCTTGCAGTGGTGATCAGCGCAGACACAAGCCGTTCGGATGTCTGGGTTGAAGACTGTTCAATAGCAGCAATCTGCCTACAGCTTGCCGCGACAGAGCTAGACTTAGCAAGCTGCTGGGCTCAAATACGATTACGTCCACACGACGAAACAACCACAGCATCGAACTATGTGTCTTCACTACTAAACCTTGGCGAACACCATCAGGTTGTTGCCATCATTGGTATCGGCCACCCTGCAGAAGAGAAACAACCTCATCTAAAACAAGATCTACCTTGGAATCATATTGTAGATTTTACATAAAAAAAGGGAGGTGATTGCAATCACCTCCCTCTCCTTTCCATATCACTACGACAAATCAGTCGTTATCGGTTGGCAACCAATTTAAAACAAGATGATCCAATGTCCGCTTAGGGACAAAATGAACCCCCTCAGCATCACGCCAATATTTGATATCCCCATCTTCAGCCTTATCCACCAAGCGTACCTCTTCGGCGGGACGGCCCAAAGCAATGACCAGCAAGATTTCAAAACGGGTCGGGATTTTAAACTCTTCACGAAACTGCTGCTTTTGTAGCGCGGCAATCATGCAACCACCTAAGCCTTGTTCGACTGCACCGAGCAAGATCGTTTGTGCACAAATACCAAGATCGGCACCAAAATTTTCACTCAGGGTTTTATCGCCAAGAACAACAATATAACCTGCGGGTTTCTCGCCTTCTTGCGGACCTGACCAATCCTTCAGATAACCTGCCCAGCCTAAATAGCCAAAAATACGCTCATTGCGATGAGGCTCAAACGACAATAAGTAACGCAATGACTGCACGTTTCCTGCGGCACTACACGAACGAGTCAAATCGACCAAAGAACGTAATTGCTCAGGCTTAACTGGCTCATTTTGATGAAAACGACGATAGCTACGATTCTTTTGCAATAAATCTTTCAGCATCACCCCTCCTAACATGGTAGAATTAAAAAAGAACAGTAAATTAAAAAATAAGACATTAACTAATATAAACTTTTTTAACAAAAATTACTTCTCAAAATTCACCATATGGGCGATTTACACATCATACTAGCACTGATGGCTATTTTTATCGGTGCCCTCCTCGGAGGGCGACTTGCCGCACTGCTACACGTGCCACGCGTTACGGGCTACCTGCTCACGGGGCTAATTCTCGGTCCTTCTGCGGCCAAAATTTTTGGTTATCCTGCACCGATCTCCCCCCTTGCTCTCGAGAACCTTCAACCCCTGACCAATCTTGCCCTCGCCCTAATCATGATGAACGTTGGCGGTCAATTTCGCCTTGAGAGCATACGCCGCTTACGCTGGCGAATATTTGTCCTCTCTGGTTTCGAGTCCTCACTCACGTTTATCCTCGTTTCACTTGGCTGCGCAGCCACAAATCAATGGTGGCTTCACACCTCCATTACGCCATTCACTTTGGCTCAAACCTCACTATTGATGGGGCTGTTTTTTGGTGTCATTGCCATCGCCACAGCACCCGCTGCAACGATGATGGTTATTCGTGAATATGAGGCGGAGGGACCAACAACATCAACTTTACTATCCCTCGTCGGCCTCAACAACCTGCTCTCTGTCATTGCATTTTTATGTGCAATGCATTGGGTTTTTTCGCCCGAAGAAGGCAACTTAGTACTCCTTTGGCACCTAACGGGTCCGCTTCTCATTGGTGGCGGCATTGGCTTGCTCATTGCGACATGGAGTCAACGACTCGAATTAGCAAGTGAATTTAAATGCATCGTCCTTGGCGCCCTTTTCTCCATCTCCATATTAAGTGAAATCACTGAAATTAACGCCTTGCTCTGCCACCTTATCTTCGGCATTGTTTTATCGAGCAGTTCACCTCGCTGGCACCAAATCTATGCAGCAATCAAACAGATCGACTACCCACTTTATGTCGCTTTTTTTGTTCTTGCTGGAGCAAGCCTGCATATTGAAACACTGCTTCACATCGGCTCACTAGGGGTGGCATATGTTGTTCTACGCATAATCGGAAAATGGTGGGGAGCTCGCTGGGGGGCACGATTAGCATCCTTCAGTCATCGCGAACAACAAACCATTGGTATGACTCTCATGGCTCAAGCAGGAGTCGCCATTGGCTTAGCTTCAACACTCGCCGATCAATGGGATCAAGGTGGCCACCTCATTGAAGCAGTGATCCTTGGTTCAGTTGTAGTCTTTGAGCTGATTGGCCCACTATCGGTACGTCATGGCTTAGTACTTTCGGGCGAAGTGCCGATTTTATCCTTACTGCGCAAGCGCGCTCCTCAGGGTGCGATTGAGGGGCTACACAATGTCGTCGACCATTTTCGCTCGTCGCTAGGCTTACCCGCTGGTCACAATGTCAAAGACCCAGGTGATATTTTAGTCCGCCATATTATGCGCCAAAACGTCGAAACCATCGTCAACGATACCCCGTTCAATAAGCTGCTGCGCTTTATCTCCCACAGCCGATATGATCGTTTCCCGGTTGTTGATGGCGCCGGCCGCTTTGTTGGCATTATTGACTATACTGAGATTCGCAACTTACTTTTTGAACCTGAATTGGCGAAACTGATCGTCGCAAGTGACTTGCTGGCACCGAACCATTGCGCTCTTGGTCCCGATCAATCCTTACGCGAAGCATTAGTCACCATGCGCCGCCATCGCCACATCAGCTATTTCCCTGTATTAGACCCCGAGCACCCCGAACAACTCCTCGGCGTGTTACGTCAAAATGAGGTGTTGGCAGCGTTCCGCTCATTTGATACTGACATCGACTAGCCCCCCCTTTTTTCTACTTAAGGATCCATCATGCTCGAAACGCTTCACGCCTATTGGCCCTATCTTCTGCCACCACTTTTAGGCGCCATTATTGGCTACGTGACCAACTACATTGCAATTCGAATGCTGTTTCGGCCACTCCATCCATGGCATATTTTTGGACTACGTGTCCCATTAACACCTGGAATTATTCCATCACAACGCCACGAGTTAGCACGCAAAATGGGTGAAATGGTTGGCTCGCACCTTTTGACAACTGCTGACGTCGCTAATGCGTTAGAAAAACCAGTATTTCAACAAAAGCTTCAGCAAGCCGTTGCGATTAAACTCGATTCCTTTATCGGAAAATCCCTTGGTCCCGCCATCACGTTGCTGCCAAAACGGTTTCATCCCCGCTTTCACGAACTACTTGATGGTTTACGCTGGAAATTTATTAAATCGCTGCGAAACACCCTTGCCAGCGAAGCCTTTGAGGAACGACTTAACCAGTTTGTCCTCAAGCAATTAAACCAATTTCTACAGCACGATCTCACTTATTTCATCACCCCGGAACGCTATCAGCAGAGTCGCGACCATATTGAACGACGGCTACAGCAATGGCTCGCCTCTGACACTGTTGCCGAAACGGTTGGTCAGTTCATTGACAACCAAACTGAAAACGTTATCCGCTCTAAAAAATCGCTCAGACAGCTACTGCCACAAGATTTACAAAATGTACTCCTTGATCAATTGGAGAAGGAGATCCCTCAGGTACTTAAACACTTTTCAACAACCCTTGATGACCCTGAAATGCGCGATAAGCTTGAAAAGAAAGTTCGCCAAGGGATTGATGGCTTTGTCGACTCGATTGAGGGTCTGTCAGCGATTGTTGCCGCTCTTTTTGACATGGAAAAAGTGTACGCCCGCCTGCCTGAATTTATGGATAACGCCAGCAACGAACTACGCCAATGGTTAAGGTCAGAAAAAGTTCAACAAGATGTAGCCAAAGCACTGCGCGAACGGCTAGATTGTTGGCTAGAACGTCCAGTATCCAGCTACCTTGAACAGATGCCGTACGAAAAAGTGGCGGGAATGAAGCAGTTTATCCGCCAGCATGCTGTCTCCCTTGTCCAAAGCCAACATTCTCAACAACAGATCATGACCTGGCTTGAACGGAGCATTGATGGCATAAAAGATCGCCCATTTTCGGAACTTATTCGTCAAATCGGCAACGATGACAGCACCCCTGCGTTAGCCAAACAAATTACAGCAACAGTGATCCAACTGTTACAAGCAGAGTCTCTACAAAAAACCATTAATCAAGAGTTAGAACAAAAAATCAACTATTGGATTAGCGAGCGTCCCCTCGGTGAGCTGGCGACACGACTTCCCAGCGATGCACGCGAAGAGTTACAACATGGCTTATTTGAACAGCTAGTGACCATTCTTAAAAAAGAGATCCCGCCATTAGTCGATACCCTCGATATTCGTCGAATCGTTGAAGACAAAGTCAATTCTCTTGACATCCTCAAGGTTGAAGATCTTTTGATGGGGATCATGAAAGAGCAATTTAAATACATCAACCTGTTTGGCGCTCTCCTCGGTATGCTGATCGGGCTGCTCAATTTGTTTCTTTTACAATGGTAACCACGCCCGTTGATCTGTTTGAACGCTGACTATTTATCAACCACGGCTGCCTATTTTTCATGCACATTGTTCCTTGCAACTGAAGTAAAATACGTCACAATTGGTTTAGCTCCTACTAAATCAGTAACTTAGAATCATGGCACAGCACTTGCTTTTCTATATCTGTCTCCTACCTTTTTATTAGACATTCGCCAAGCAACGATGCCACATGTCGCGACGTAGCCCACAAAGGTATCGCTACGATCAACGCGGTTCAGTTTACTTCGAGGAGGAAGTAATGAAGCAAATTTACACTCTATCCTTTTTTATCACAGCCCTACTCACACCATCAGCCGTACTGGCCAACGGCTCTACCGTTGATACTGGAACCACCGCATGGATGATGATGTCCGTCGCCTTAGTGCTACTGATGATCCCTGGATTAGCCATGTTTTATGGTGGTTTAGTTCGTACCAAAAACGTGTTATCGACTATGATGCACAGCTATATTGCTCTAGCCATTATCGGAGTACTGTGGGTTGCCGTCGGCTATTCCCTCACTTTCGGCAAAAGTATTCTCGGTGGTGTGATCGGTTGGAACTCTGATTACTTTTTTCTTCAAGGGATCGACAACACCATCGTCGATGGTATTCCCGAATATATTATGGCGATGTTTCAAGGTAAATTCGCCATCATCACTCCAGCGCTTATTAGTGGTGCAATTGCCGAACGTGTATATTTGCGCGGCTATTCACTGTTTATCGCGCTATGGTTTCTCTTTGTCTACTGCCCGCTCTGTCACTGGATTTGGTCACCTGAAGGTTGGTTGTTTAATTACGGTGCAGCGGGTGTTATTGATCTGGCGGGTGGGTTGGTTATCCATGTTTCAGCTGGTGCCAGTGCCTTGGTTGCGGCGATCTATATTGGCCCCCGTAAAGGATTTCCGAATCGCCCCATGCATCCAAATAATCTGGTTATGACCATGATGGGCGCTGGATTACTCTGGGTTGGCTGGTTTGGTTTCAATGCTGGTTCGACTCTCCAAAGCGGCCTTGACACAGCCCGCGCTTTGACCATGACTCAAATTTCAGCAGCAAGTGGCGCTTTAACGTGGCTCATCATTGAGGCTCTCGCCTTCCGAAAGGCCACTGCTCTTGGTTTTGCTTCAGGAATTCTCGCTGGTCTCGTTGTGATCACCCCGGCTGCAGCAGTGGTCTTACCGAAAGGCGCATTGTTCCTTGGCGCAGCATCGTCACTCGTTTGCTTTTATGCACTAAAGATGAAAATGAAATTTGGCTACGATGACAGCCTGGATTGTTTTGGCATCCACGGCGTCGGCAGTGGACTCGGCGTACTGCTACTATGCTTCTTTATCCGACAAAGCTGGATGGATAGTGCCGCCCAAGCGGCGGGTGGCAGCTGGGGAGCTTTTGACCAATTAGGGGTGCAACTTGTCGGCATGGGCGTTACCATCGCCTTAGCTGTTCCAGTAACCTACCTGTTGTGCGTTTTTGTTGAGAAGACCGTTGGCTTTCGTATTGATGCCCAAAGTGAAATCGAAGGCTTGGATCAAGCTCTACACGGCGAAAAAGGTTATGGCTTAACGGATTCGACTCTCAATCAATAAAAAGATGTCAATTCTCACCAAATTATAAAAGGGGGGTGACAGAAATTCTGTCACCCCCCCCTTTTTTTGTTATATTGTCAGTGCTAAATCAATCGATTCCAGCTTCAAAATTAAAGTTCGATGTGTTGGGAAGGTCACGACGGCTACGTGCGGACTCTAAAACACGCCGACCTTCAGTGCTTAACGCCCCAAGATGTGAAATATCAATGAGGTAGCCAGCACAACCCAGCTCTTGTAAGCGATTCATTTCACCACACAACGAAAAATCGGTTTGCGAGTGGAGCACACTTAAGCCACCTCGATTGATCACTCGATATTCATCCCCTCGATCTGACACCAAAGGCAAATCACTTTTAACTCCAGGAATACGAATCCGCGATGTGATCAGTGGAATCGATCCATAAACCATCGCCTGAAGAGGGTACGTTCCTGCCCGACTGAACAGTTCTGAAAGATTACTTTGCTCATCCTCAATGTATAATTCACTCGAGCTTGCGCCTAAGTCCTGCCAACTCAACATTGCTTGTGTATTCATACAAAAAAGTCGGTAACTGGTCTCAAGGTGCAAGCCGTCCATCTTGTTAAACAATCTAAAATGACTCAAATTGTTCAAGCGAAAATGGGTAAAACCTGCCTCAACGAGATAATGAACGGCCTGCTGAATGGTCCGCCATTCTTGATCGAAGATCACAAAGGGGATATCCCACACGACACCGCAACATTGACGACTGGTCGCCTTCCAACGTCGATGTAGTACCGCGGCAGTAAGTGGCACCAGAACGCGATCAACATCAGGATTTTCTAGCGTGCGCATCTCACGCACGTCGCGTACAGCAACGGTAACTTCCTGCTGCCGGCGCTGATAAGGCTTCTTCGTTAACAAGGCCACCTTAGCGCGCTTCTTTTGAATGTCGCGCTTTTCACGTTTCACTTTGTCAAGATCCTGACGCAGGTGAAGATAAAAATCGCGGCGAATCTCTTTTAATCGCTTAGGCGGTATCACCACACAAGGCAGGCCATCGGCGGTCAACTCAACCAGCTCAAACGGATCATCAGAGGTGCGGCTAAACACCTGCTTAAGTGCCTCGGCAGATAACGGGCTATCCGATGCAGGATAAACGTCAACATCGTACGAAGCATTCAACGTAACCGTACCCACTTTGGCAGCCAAAATAAGTTGTTGCTCGACAAGCTGAACCGATAATTCCAGAGGGTGCTTTTTTACTTTAACCTGCCCCAACTTGCGTCGGCAGGCGGCATCACTCATAGAAAAAGCTTGTTGCGATGAAACCTTAAAGACCGCGTCACCCGTTTTAAATTTTTCACCGAATGGATTGGTGACGCAAGCAGGTCCAACACCAAGTTTTTTAACAGCCCGCGATCCAGCCCATAACTGCTTTAGCGTGAACGCCGTGCCAACCTTATCGCTCCCCGGTTGAATTCGGATTCGATCACCGACATGAAGTGAGTCACGGCTTTTAAAATAAAGTTTATTGCCCTGACTACGAGTTACATCACCGAGGTAACGACCCGTTGACCCTCTTAAGGCGGGCGTCGCAAGATCTGCTGGCTGTGTACCAGCTAGAAACCCTTTGGTTGGTGTACGTCCAAACGATTGCTTCAGCAGCACACGTGCTTCTTTCAAAACATCTGGCCGTTGAGCTGGTGTCGCATCCATCATTTTCCGATAGGCTGTAACAACATTGAAGACATATTCCGCACTCTTCATTCGCCCTTCGATTTTGAAACTACTGACCCCAGCTTCTTGCAATTCAGGCAACAGTTCGATGGCAGAGAGGTCGTTGGGTGAGAAGTAGTATCCCTGCTTACCACGATAGTTATAACGACGGCGACAGGGTTGTGTACAGCGGCCGCGATTACCACTTTTACCACCTAGGTAGGAGGAGAAATAACATTGCCCTGAGAAGCAAAAGCACAACGCGCCATGGATAAAATGCTCCAACTCCATCTGCGTTTGACTGCGAATATGTTGAATCTCAGCCAGGGTGAGTTCTCGGGCAAGCACCGCTCGCTCAAAACCCATCTGTTCCAGCTGCTTCACTCCAGCACTATTATGCACCGTCATCTGTGTCGATGAATGGAGAGGCAAATTGGGGAAATGTTCACGAGCTGTTCGCCACACACCTAAATCTTGAATAATCAGCGCATCGACCTCAGCCTCTTCAACAGCAGCAAGGGTGTCGATCAGGAGCGGCAACTCCTCCTCTTTCACCAGTGTATTCATGGTGACGAACAGTTTACGCTTACGCTCATGGGCATATCGCGTCATAGCGCTTAAATCATCAAGAGAAAAGTTTTTAGCCTTCGCTCGTGCTGAGAAGGATTGCAGACCACAATAAACGGCATCAGCACCCGATTCCATTGCGGCAAAGAAAGCCTCTAAACTTCCTGCCGGGGCAAGGAGTTCAGCAGTAAGGCGTTTCGATTTATTATGTTTTTTCTCTTTCACAGTGATCTCTCCAGCACGACGATATCATCGACACACAATCATGCTTCATGTAGTAGTGATTCTTCTATAAGCCCTTAAGTATAACACCGCTGAAACCACATTGCAGTAATCGTTCTAATTAGTACCCATTTCGCCCTTCGTTCACACGAAAAAACCCCGCATCGGTATCGATACGGGGTATTTCATTACGTTCAGCTACAGCTTACATGAAACTGATTGTGGGGCAGAATTTAGAACTGGTAACGTAGGCGTGAAGTGATGACATAAATGTCCTCATCAGCAGAACCATCATGATCCTCTTCATAGAAATCAAGAGCATCATCCGTCATCAAGTAACCAGCAGCCATTGCGAACTCAAGGCTGTTATAGATTTTATAACTCGCGTATGCATCAATCTCAAAACCGATGGCATCATCCGCGTGATCAATAGTACCCGTGTTGTCTTGATACTCAAGGTCTTCAGCAGTCATCATGTACATAGCTGCCACACCAACTTTTAACTTATCGGTAACCTTGGTGTCATAAGCCAAGCGGTTCATCATCAAACCCTTGTCTTGGATATAAGGGTCCGCGGAGAAATATTGATCAGAATTCAAACCGCCAAACATAACAACCGATGCGTAGGATGCATTAATATCAACATCTGTGGCGATATAGGCATCAAAATCGTCATCTTCACGATCATCATCACCCGATGTGTACCAAAACGTATAGGTGATCTTTGCTTTGTTAATTTTTGTACCAAGATCAACATGAATAAGGTAACCACCGAAGTCCAAGGCCTCCATAAGCTGTCCAGTTTGGTATAAAATGTCCCAATTTGCAAAGAAAGTGTCCCCTTTTGTACCGCCATCAATACCGAAGGTGTAGAGGTCAAGATCATAACCGGTCAGTTTCTTAACCTTCCAAGTTTGATCGTCCATGGTCTCACCAGCATCAAATTCATTCGCAGCATCACTTGTTTGCCATAATGCGAAAAGGCCAACCTTAGTTCCCTCAGCAGGCTTGAAGTTATAACGTAGATACAGAGCATCGAGATCTTGAAATGCATTATCATCAGACACCACTTCATAACCACGGAACCAAGCAATTTCAAAATTGCCAACACGGTAATCAACACCCGCCGCCGTTTCGCTCCACAAAAACTTATTCATTCTAGCAGGTTGCAGTCCAATCCTCATGCGCCCGCCTGCTAGAGCAAAATCGGTGTAAGCCCAACGTGCTTCGATGTTTTTTCCATCACCTGAAAAACCTGCACCAGCATTACTGTCACCAAAGTGGAGGCCACCCACTTCAATAGCAAAGACACCTTTAACTGCGCCATCATCACTTGACGCCGCAGTCCATAAGCGATATTTAACAACGCCAAAGCTATCATTCACATCATCATTACTAATTTTTGTTTGAGTCGGGTCTAGTTTTGCGGCAAATTCTTTGGCTGCGGTAAACCCTGACTGATTTGAATTAATACGAAATTCGTGTCTCAAATCACCATGAAAACTAAACTCAACTGCAAATGCTGGCCCTGCCACTACTAACAACAGTGCGAGTAACCCTAATACTCTCTTCATCCTTTGTTTCCTCCTAGTGGTTCCACTTGATTAAATTCAACCATCTACCTTGAGATAATTGCAGCCTTACTTGAGCAATTACCGCACCAAACTCAAACACTAGGACAAAAGGCCATAATATCAGTGCTGCATTTGACACATCTCCGTTAGTACCCCACCACTGCTTTTAGGGTGCAAAAAAGCGATTTGTGTGTGATGGGCACCACAGCGTGGCACGTCATTGATGAGGCGAATCCCTTCGCCCTTTAAGCGTTCGATCTCGGCACACACATCATCGACTTCGTAGGCGATGTGATGGACACCAGGACCGTTTTTGGCGATAAACTTTGCCACAGGTGAGTCATCACTCGTTGGCTCAAGGAGTTCGATGCGGCTTTCGCCAACACCAAAAAAAGCAACCTTAACCTTTTGCTCTTCGACGATCTCAACACCCTCATCTTGCATACCGTAAACATCACGATAAAGGGGAGCAGATTCTTCGATACTGTGTACCGCGATGCCAATATGGTTTATTTTCTTTACCATTGTGTGAACTCCTAGTTAGTTTTGCGTTAGAGGGTATATTTTACACCTTAATGAATTTCTGATGTTGACAATTAAGACAAAGAAACCCCGCCACAAGGGCGAGGTCACTTTATCGTGTTGCTATCGAGAGTGCTGCCTACATGACTGCGGACAAAAACTCAATTGTTGTTGCTTGACGTTGTTTCTTAACTTTCTTCGGATCAACCTCAACAAACTTCTCATCAGGAGTGACCTTAAACAACGGTTGTCCCTTAGAAACGATGGTACCATCACCACCTTCGATGAGAATTTCATCAATGGTTCCAGAGAATGGTGCTGGAACCTTATTAAACATCTTCATCACTTCGAGAATGAATAATGGCTGCCCTTTTTCAAAGTGCATCCCCTTGGTAACAAACGCCGGCAGACCCGGTGCTTCTTGGCCATAATACATACCGCCACCTGGAGTAACAACCTCATCAGCTTTTGTTGCTGGCGGTGGAACCAAAACCTTCTTCATCGCTGCTTGCAACTTCGGATCATGCAGATACTCAGGAATGGTGACCTCAAGATCGTCTTCTACTTTAAGATCGTAGAAACCTGTTTTCTCCGCGATCATGAACAGCAAGCCAAGGAGCTCATTGCCTAATTCGAAACCAAAGTGCGCCTCTTGAATTTTAGCCCACATTTCAGCATCGTAACCGAGTTGCGGCTCATCGCCACGGATAATCTCATCAAGCTCAACAAATTGTGCTTTGGTCAAACCAAGCTTAATTCGTAACTCTTTGTAGAATTTGAGAGAACCTTCGAGAAGCTCATAATCGTGAGACCAAATCATCTCAGCAGCGGGAGCATTTTCTTTCCACTCCATATGCATGTAAACATAGGTCTCAAAAAGAACGCCGAGAGGATTGCGAA
Source organism: Desulfuromonas svalbardensis (assembly GCF_055389415.1). NCBI lineage: Bacteria > Pseudomonadati > Thermodesulfobacteriota > Desulfuromonadia > Desulfuromonadales > Desulfuromonadaceae > Desulfuromonas > Desulfuromonas svalbardensis. Next base: position 602,509 of record NZ_AP042416.1, read on the forward strand.
TCCAAACAACTTTACCGTTTTCGATTCTGAAATTCTTCTTGTTCCAGCTCAACCAACCAGAGAGTAGGTGTGGGTCGCCAAGCAAGCGCTCCATAGGCCGGGTAAGAAGAGTCCCCTTGCGGTCTAGCGCATCAGAAACGGCTTTTTCAACCTCCGGATTGTCAGTGTATTTCTGTTTATAATGCTTCTTCATCTGCAAGAAGGCGTAGACAACGTCAACTTTATTAGCTTCCTCTTTCAATTTACCGACAAGAGTCAAGTAAGGGACCACAAAGCGAGTGGTCGGCTTTGCCATAACATTATTGGCCTTGAACCAGCTAACCAAGCCGTAATGAAATTCGAGATTAGTCGCCAGATCAGCACCGCGCAATGTGGTACTACGCAACACACACGCCAAACGCTTGTAGCTTTCTTCACGATCAGGACCGTTGGTCAACAACAGAGCGATGTTGGAATCGTACGCACCAGCTACTTTATATTTCATAAAGTGACCCGTATCAGGGTTAGCCATGCAGATCCCTTGATCATCACGAACTTCACCATCGATCGGATCTGACCAGTAGTGGATCATACCACCAGCAGATGGAGACAAGGAATCGTCTGTCGCATTCAAGCGCGCTTCAGCCGCAGCACCAAAACGGGGCTGACGCTCGGGGCGAGGCAAGCGCTCTTTGTGCTCAGCGAGCAACGCCATCGCTTCAACTAACGATTCAACAATGAAGAAATCATCAGCATTGTCAGGATTGGTAAATTTCAGGTTATAAACAAGCTCGGTAACACGATGCTCAACTTGAATACGGGTGTTAACTTCCATGAAGTAGTGACGCTCACCATCGACAATACACTCAAACGTTGACGCTGAATCAAGTTTGACCGCCTCACCAAAACGCTCCGATTCGGCTTCCATCCGCTTGAGAACCATGAGGTCAGACTCAAGAGCCTTCACTTGAATTGGTAGGTTAGCGTCTTTAGCTTTGTTGATTTCCAGCGCCAAGGCTTCTTGAGTCACTGAGATTTCAAGTAATTTCTGCTCGTGCATCTGCAGAGAGCAATCACGACCGCCGAGGGCAATCGTCCATGTACCGTTGCCAAGAAGTTGAATCTCGTTGTGACGGGTTTGTTCGATATTCAGTTCAACCAGAACGTTCTTGTTATCACCAACGCCGTTTGTTTTAACTTCGTTGAAAATTTCAAGAACGAGACCAGGAGCAACCGCTGCAGCTTGAGCAATTTGGTCAGCACTGGGCTCTTTGATTCCTAAGAGGTCTTCGCCAAGAATCCGCTGCCCTTTACCACCACCGCCGCCGATTGCCTTAAGGCGAATACGCGCACCGGGGTAGCCTTTAAACATGGCACTACACTCTGCTTCAACCTGAGCACAGAGTTCATCAACTGAAAAGAGGTCGATCCCCTTACGGTAAGATGAAAACAGAATTTGGTCGGCGAGCTCTTCAAGAGTGAGTGACCCGTTGGCAACCACATCAGCGTCACAATCAAGTGCTTCCGATTTAACGAGTGCGACCAATGCTTCGCGGGTCTCATATTTCTTGACTAACGTACGTGCTGTAACATTATCGATACCCGGAGTAACCGAAACATCAACCTGCAATGCGGTACGTTTCGCTTCATCTTTTTTACCCGCTGCGCGCTGGGTCGCCGCACAAGGACCGATAAATTTCAAACCAGCATCTTCGATAGCAGCAACAAACTCATCATCTTCCGCCATGAAACCGTAACCAGCGAAGATTGAGTCGTAACCGTTATCTTTAGCGATACCGATGATTTGGATAATACGCTCAACACGCTCTTCCTTCGATGCACCAGAATAATCGGGCACTCGATGAACACGGCTATTATCAGTCAGCTTACGTAACTCAGGTGACAGAGCATTTGGATAAACGATGGAGTCTTTTTCAGATAACAGGATGCCATAATGGCTGATCCCCATCTCATCATACACATCCATTGACTCTTTACGAATTGGGCCACGACAAACAATCAATGGCTTCAATTCTTCACACGAAAAAGACCGCACCCACGCCGAATCGGATTGGCTCAAACGGCGATCGCGGTGGATCAGAGGGTTATTACTATAATTATCTTGTGCCATGGGCTTTATCTCCACTTACCATGGGGTTATTTATATATCGCTCACCAACAGTGATTCCACTTGTACTAATTAATGGAATTCACGCTGAACCGACTGCATAGGACCTGGCTTATAGTGACGGAGGAAGAAGTTCATATTCGTCCCCAACACTTTACGTAGATCCGTTGGCATAACAATCGAAGAGATCGAACCAAGAGCCAGACCTTCTTTAGGGTTCATTAGCTCTTTTTCGTAGCGAGTATTTAAAGCCGCTTCCTCTAAACGTAACCACTCAGCCGCTTGTGCTTCAGCATCTTTTTGTGCCGCAACAGCATTTGAACCTGCCGCTACACGATCCTGAACACCTTTTGCGATCATGGCTGAAATAGAACCACGTGCAGCACGAAGTTCTTTTTTGTAAACGAACTCTTTACCTGCTGGCCCCATAACCGCAAGACGGGTTGTTGGTAACGCCAGAACCAGATCAGCGCCTGTTGCATAGTTGTTGTACGATGCATAGGCACCACCGTAAGCGTTACGTAGAATCAGCAAAATCCGTGGGGTACGCACATCAACGATTGAATCCAGCATTGAACGACCAGCTTGAACGATACCGCGTGATTCTTGCTCACGCCCTGGCAGGAAGCCTGTTGTATCTTCCATGAAGATAATTGGAATATTATAGATATTACAGAAGCGGACAAATCGAGCAATTTTTGTCGCTGAATCGCAATCAATTTGACCAGAAGACACCGCACTGTTGTTGGCACAGAACCCAACAACATTGCCGTCAAGACGACCGAATGCTGTCACAACTTCGCGAGCACGATCTGGTTGCATCTCAAAGTAATCACCATGATCACAAATTTGTTGGATGATAATTGAAACATCAACAGGGGTATTGAACCCTGTTGGTGAGTTAAAAGCCTTTTTCAATAACGTATTGATCTCCCACGTTTTACGGTCGAGAGGATCACTGGTCTTTTGATAGGGAGCCATGACGCTATTGTTGTCAGGTATGTAACTGTGTAAACGCAGGGCAGTACGGAGGGCAGAGGTCTCATCACCGACAGTTAAGTCAGCAACGCCTGTGGCACCGTGAACTCTGGGCCCACCTAACTCATCGGGAGTCACATCTTCACCGAGAACGGACTTAACAACGCCTGGGCCAGTGAGGCCAAAGAAGGTGTTCTCAGGTTGGATAACGAAACTACCTTGACGGGGCAGATAACTACCACCACCCGCGTTAAAGCCAAACATGCACATGATACTCGGTACAACACCACTAATATTACGTAGCGCCGTAAAAGCTTCAGCATAACCATCCAAGCCACCAACGCCCGCAGGAACAAACGCACCAGCCGAGTCGTTCATACCAATAACGGGAATCCCTTTTTCACCCGCCATATTAAACAGCTTAGCAAGCTTGCTACCGTTGGTTGCATCAATGGAGCCGGCACGAACAGTAAAATCATGTCCATAAACAGCCACATCACGGCCATCGACATTTAAGATACCTGTGACCAGCGACGCACCATCAAGGTTTTTACCCCAGTTTTGGAATAAAATATTGGGTTCACTCTGAGTGAGAACTTTAATCCGCTCCCAAACGGTCATCCGTTGCTTGAAGTGTTGTTTTTCAATTGATCCAACAGGTACTGATCTCACTGGACGCTCGATCAGATCGTGCCCCTCCTTCATAACCTCTTCATAACCACCTGTTTGACCCGCAATTTCGCCAGGAATGTTAAATTCAACATTCTCTTTAGGTGCGAGAGGGTTTGTCAATGAAGGCTTACATACGTTGTTTGACATTTCGTCATCCCCTTACTGATTAAAATGATATTTCGGAAAGTAACACCCGTTCGCCACTAACCGGCCTATACCTTCTATCGATAAAACTAAGCTACTTGATAAATTTTATGCTCGGACCGAGCATGCATGAAATACTTCAATTCACCTTAACCACTCGACAGAGGGTTTAGGTTGAGCCTATACGCGCGTCAATATAGGGTCTAACGTGTCACAATCGCCAAGACCTGAACTTCACTACCATCATAAGATAGGAGTCGATGACGCATGGAGGAGTCAAAATAGATTGCATCCCCAGCTTCAAGCTTGATTCGTTCTTCATCTAGAAGCACCTCGGCGGTACCACTAATAATTAAAATAAACTCTTCACCTTCATGACTGTACATGGTCTCGTCATCACTACGCTCTGACACGCTAACGACAAAAGGTTCCATTTTTTTGTTGAGATTATGAACAGATAACGCTTCGTACGTATAACCATGCCCTTTGCCCGCTTTCGAGATAACACGGCTGACAACACGGCGATCCTCAACACGAACCACCTCATAACGACGAACTTCCTCTTCCTCTTCAAAAAAATGGCTGATTTTGACATCGAAAAAGCGAGCAAGCTTTGAGAGGGTCGCAATAGGAGGGGAAACATTATTGTTTTCGATTTGGGAAATCAACGCTGGAGAAAAGCCCGTCTCGGTCGCCACAGATTGCAACGTCAATTTACGCGCCTTTCGAAGCTCTTTTATTTTCGCACCAATATTGTACTCCAAACCACACTCCCAAAAATAGAAAACAGTTTTATTCCCAAGATTATATAAAACAAAGCGACTAAAATTGTCAACTCAATTATTTATCAGCAATAAAAACCTTTACCCATAATAAATCTCAAAAATCTTGAGCAAAAAGCAGCCTTTCTCTTAACTTTCAGCACGTTATGCTACAGGCTGAACGCCCCAAATCGCATAAAAGTACACATAGCACACAGGGCGGTACAGCTCACGAATGACGCAAACTCGCCGCAACAGGAGATCTTCGTGTTCACTCACTTCTATGAAAATTTCGCGTGTATACATCAAAAAAATGTCATCACGAACCATTCAAACGGTAAAAATCCATCGCAAAGGCAAAGTCATCGATCTTGACAATGAGTGATTAGCACTGATATATTTCATCGCACTAAAACTTTTTAGCAATTTTAAAAAAGCATTTTACCAGCTAAACCCTTGTTTTGTATTTGATCTTAAACGTGCTCTCAAATACATAAAGGCAACCCGAAGCAACGGATGAGAATTAAACTGTCATGACTCCAGCACTTCAACAAGGCCGTGTGCAAATTTATACCGGAAACGGCAAGGGAAAAACCACCGCTGCGCTCGGTCTTGCTTTCCGCGCTGCAGGCCGTGGCTTAACGCTCCACATCATGCATTTCATGAAATACGATCCAGACTATGGAGAAATGCACAGCGCGCAGCGCATGGGAGGAAACTGGACAGTTGAGCAAGTGGGGCGGCGAGGCTTTGTATCACTTAAAAATCCTGCACAAGAAGATATCGATCTAGCTCAAGCAGCATTACTAAAGGCAACGGTACTCGCTAGCACAGGAGATTTTGACCTTCTTATTCTCGATGAGATTATTAATGCGCTCCATTTTAATTTAGTTAAGCTCAATGATGTTCTCAACCTCATTGACGAAAAGGCCCCTCATACCGAGCTTGTCCTCACAGGCCGTAATGCACCGCAACAACTTATTGATGCGGCCGATCTCGTTACTGAGATGCGCGACATTAAACACTATTACGATGCTGGGCAGCCTGCTCGCATCGGAATCGAATCATAAACTCACTTTTTTGTAATGTCATTATCACTGAAAGGAAAGTCCATGTCGAACAAACCGACACTGGCCGAATGGGAAGCCAAGGCCAAAAAAGAGAAAAAAACAGACGATCTGTCTGATTTTAAATGGGATACCCCCGAAGGGATCTGTGTCAAACCGTTGTACACAGCTGCCGATATCGAAGGGCTTGAACACCTCAACACCCTGCCTGGCCTACCACCCTACCTGCGTGGCCCTGTTGCTACAATGTATGCGGGTCGGCCTTGGACCGTTCGTCAGTATGCGGGATTTTCTACCGCTGAAGAGTCTAACGCTTTTTACAAACGCAATCTTGCCGCTGGGCAGCAAGGCTTATCGGTAGCATTTGACCTCGCAACCCACCGTGGTTACGACTCCGATCATCCGCGTGTTGTTGGTGATGTCGGCAAGGCTGGCGTAGCGATTGACTCCATTGAAGATATGAAGATTCTCTTTGGCGATATCCCTCTCGATAAGGTCTCAGTTTCGATGACCATGAATGGCGCAGTCCTACCCATTCTAGCCATGTATATTGCTGCCGCTGAAGAATCAGGCGTTAGTCAAGAGAAGCTCGCTGGTACCATTCAAAATGACATTCTCAAAGAGTTCATGGTGCGCAACACCTACATCTATCCACCTGAGCCTTCAATGAAAATCATCTCTGACATCATCGAGTACACCAGTCAGAAGATGCCTAAATTCAACTCTATCTCCATCTCGGGTTACCATATCCAAGAGGCAGGAGCCAACAATGCGCTAGAGTTGGCCTTTACTTTGGCTGACGGTTTGGAATACGTCAAAGCAGCCATAAAAAAAGGCTTGGATATTGATGCTTTTGCGCCACGACTTTCATTTTTCTTTGCCATCGGCATGAACTTTTTCATGGAAGCGTCTAAACTCCGTGCTGCCCGTTACCTGTGGTCAGAGATGATGGAGCAGTTCAATCCGCAAAACCCTAAGTCCAAAACACTGCGTACCCACTGCCAGACATCAGGTTGGAGCTTAACCGAGCAAGATCCTTACAATAATGTTATCCGCACCACGGTTGAAGCAATGGCGGCAGTTCTTGGTGGCACACAATCGTTACACACCAATGCATTGGATGAGGCGATTTCTCTACCCACTGACCACTCGGCACGTATTGCTCGTAATACCCAGTTGGTGATTCAGGAAGAGACCGGCATCACCAATGTGGTCGATCCTCTCGCAGGTTCTTACTATGTTGAATCGCTGACAGCAGAGCTGATCAAAGAAGCACGGGTGATCCTCAAAGAGATCGAAGAACTTGGTGGCATGACCAAGGCCATTGAGTCGGGGATGCCTAAGCTACGCATTGAAGAGTCGGCAGCTAAAAAACAAGCCTCTATCGACAGTGGTCGCGACGTGATCGTTGGTGTCAACAAGTACCAGATGACAGAAGAAGACCCCATCGATGTTCTCGACATTGATAACACTGCCGTACGCGAATCACAGATCAAGCGCCTTGACACCATGCGTAAAAACCGCGATGAGGTCGCCTGTCTAGCAGCACTTGACGCCATCACCAAAGCGAGCGAGAATAGCGCCGGTAACTTACTTGACCTGTGCATCAAGGCCGCTAGTCTGCGCGCATCTGTCGGTGAAATTTCAGATGCCATGGAAAAGATCTTTGGTCGCCATAAGGCTGAAATAAAACTCGTTTCAGGAGCTTACGCATCGGTGTGTGAAAATGATCAAGACTTCACTGAACTGAAGAAAATGATTGCTGATTTTGCTGAGCAAGAGGGCCGTCGCCCGCGCATTCTCATCGCTAAGATGGGTCAGGACGGTCACGACCGTGGCGCTAAAGTGGTTGCTAGTGCCTACGCGGATGTTGGTTTTGATGTCGATGTTGGCCCACTGTTCCAAACTCCAGAAGAGGCGGCTAAAATGGCCGTTGAGAACGATGTTCACGTCGTAGGTGTTTCAAGCCTAGCCGCTGGGCATAAAACCTTAGTGCCACAGCTGGTTACTGAATTGAAAAAATTAGGAGCGGATGATATCACCGTTGTCTGTGGTGGGGTTATTCCTCGTCAAGATTATGATGAACTTTTTGCTGCGGGTGCCGCACGTATTTTTGGCCCTGGCACGCCCATCACCAAATCGGCTCGCGAAACTCTTGCAGCCATTCTCGAAAAACGATAAAATTCAGCCGGACGGTGTTTACACCGTCCGGCTACTTTAATCTTAAAAGACAATTTTCAATCGGCATTTCTAATAAGGCAGCGGCATGAATATCGAACAGATTGCAACGGGAATTCGCAACGGCCAACTTCGCGCCCTCGCTAAAGGGATCACCCTCATCGAAAGCCGCAAGCCTGAACACGTCCAACAAGCCGCCCCTCTACTCGACCAACTTCTCCCCGATACGGGCAACAGCCTGAGAATCGGCATCTCCGGTGTCCCTGGCGCGGGAAAAAGTACGTTCATTGAAGCCTTTGGTCTCCATCTCACTCAACAAGGTCATAAGGTTGCAGTGCTGGCTGTCGATCCATCATCACAAATTTCAGGCGGCAGTATCCTTGGCGACAAAACCCGCATGGAAGACCTCTCCCGCGACCACAACGCCTTCATTCGCCCCTCACCCGCAGGCGATTCCCTCGGCGGTGTCGCCCGCAAAACCCGCGAAACCATGCTGCTATGTGAAGCAGCCGGTTACGATATCATCATTGTCGAAACTGTCGGCGTTGGTCAATCGGAGATCACTGTCTCCTCCATGGTTGACTTTTTTCTATTGCTGCAACTCTCAGGTGCTGGCGATGAATTACAGGGGATCAAAAAAGGGGTAATGGAGATCGCCGATGCTATCGTCATCAATAAAGCCGATGGTGACAATATCACCCGCGCCAACCTCGCCAAACAACAATACTGCAACGCTCTGCACATTTTACGACCACGCAGTGCAAACTGGACCGTTCCCGTCCACACCTGTAGTGCGTTACACAATCAAGGGATCGATACCGTTTGGCAGATGCTACAAGAGTACAAATCGACCATGAAGCAACACCATGAATTCGACGAAAAACGACGCCAACAAGCCCGCGAATGGATGTGGGCCATGCTTCACGACAACCTAAAAGATCTTTTTATCCACGACAAAAATGTTCAGCCCCTTCTACCCCAAGTAGAACAAGCCGTCCTCGACGGCATCACCACCCCGAGTGCCGCCTGCAACCGCCTCCTTGAGCGCTTTCGCCGCCATTAGCACCACAACATTCTCCACCGATAATCCGCCACTTTCAGTTTCCTCGCCAACCAGAGCCATCAGTTGACTTTCAACTGCGTAATGACTTATCTTGGCGCATGGAATTTGTTCCTCATCACTTTAACAATAACGACACATTTAATTTATAGATTGAGACACTTCAAGTGGCACTTTTATCATTTCCACAGCCCGGCGGTTTACGCGTATGGGAAGCTGAAAAAAATAGAGCTGAATACAATATTCAGCAAGGCTTTTGCTACTCTCGCGTTGAGGAGTGTAAAGATGCATTTCGCTTCGCCGCGTTGATCGACATTAAAAAACTCCCCGACCTCATCAACGATTGTGCTGTGCTGTTAACAGATGAAAGTTTTTTCGTTCTTGAATATTATCCCGACAGAATAACCAACGTCGATGATGACACCCCTGCTGAGCCAACGATTTTCTATTCGCCCTATATGGAAACAGCCGAGATTCTTGAGATTCTCGCCCCCTACTTAAGTCGTTTAATTCACGATGGCTTTGTCGGCTTTGGTATGGCTAATAGTCGCCAAGGGGCTGAACTGTTCTACTCTGAAGAGAAAGCGTTCACCTGTTTCACCGCTAACCACATTCGCGCCATGAACATCTTCACCCAATACGGCTTACGCTTTAAGGATGAACTGCTGTTCCCAGCCGACTTTGCCCACGACCACCTTTCACTCGTTAGCCTTAACTCTCGCCAGCTCCCCCATGATCTGAAAAAATTTAGCCCCGAAGAACTTGACTATGTCAACTACTGCGGCGATCTGGTGGAACTGTTTGAGATGCAATCCACAACTTCGGGTGAAGAGTTTTACCTCTCGGGCAAAGAACAGGATTACATTTCAGATCTGCTTGAACAGCAAGCTGAACTGAACTGGTCAAGTGATGATGAATTTATCCATCTGCTTCTCGATTGGAAAGAGTTTGTCAAAGAATGCAATCAAGGCTTTGAAGGAACCCTAGAGGATTATGAATCGGGACTACAGGTTCGCGATATCATTGCCACCGTCACCGACAAGTCAGAAGAGGTCATTCGCACCAAACTATTGAAGTTTATTGATGGTGCCGATACGATTTTCAAACATCAACTGGTTGAAAAATCGCGTCACATTCCCGATAGTTCATCAGAAACTCGCTCAGATCAAACCTTTTGGCGCTGGGGCGTGACCCGCAAACAAGGCGTGACACTGCGCCGAGACCTGATTCGTAGCGGCTGGTTTGCAACCAAATGATGACACCAGTAACCACGGAACCGACTCTGCTAATCCTGACAGCAGTTGCCGCTGAGAGCGATCAGCTTGTCAGCGCCCTCATTCAACCACAAACGATTCAATGTGGTCACCTTAATGTCCACACTGGACTCATTGGCTCGCAAAATCTAGCAATTGCCTGCTGCGGTATCGGCAAAGCAGCGGCTGCAGCGGCGACAACATTGCTACTTAACCACTTTATGGTGAGTCATGTGTTGATGATCGGTTGTGCTGGTGCCTACCCTGAAGGGGGATTGAAACTCGGCGATCTTGCCATTGCCAGTGAAGAGATCATGGGTGATGAGGGGGTATTGACACCGACGGGCTTTGTCGACATGGAGCAACTCGGCTTTGCCATCGTTCAATGTGGAGAACAACGCTTTTTCAACCGATTTCCGACAACCGGCACAATGGTTGAGCGGTTCAATACGGTTCTTACACCTTACGCACAGCAGCACTCACTCCAATGCAAAACAGGCAGTTTTGTTACCGTCTCTACCTGTAGCGGCACGGCGTTATCTGGCCAGCAGCTCTACCAACGGACTCAAGGTATTGTTGAAAACATGGAGGGCGCAGCCGTAGCACAAATCTGCGCTCAATATCAGACCCCATTTAGTGAGGTTCGCGCTATTTCAAATATGGTCGAAGATCGCAATATGGCGCAGTGGGACCTTGTCGGCGCTATGACGCGCGCTCAACACGCTGCCCTTTATGTGATCCACTGCTTTGCACCAGAGAAAGAGTAACCTAATATGACCGACACCACGCTCACCCTCGGCTACTCTCCTTGCCCTAACGATACCTTTATTTTTAACGCCTTGATTCACGGCCTCGTCCCTTGCGACGGAATCTCTTTTAGCGAACGACTTGAGGATGTTGAAACCCTCAATCGGCTGGCGATGGCGAGCGCTCTTGATCTGACTAAAATTTCGTACCATGCGTTAGGTCATTTACGTGATCGCTACGTATTGCTGCGCTCTGGTGGTGCACTCGGCCGCGGCTGCGGGCCACTACTGGTAGCCAAGCAACCTTGCTCAATTGAACAATTACGTGACAAAACCATTCTTATTCCTGGTGAACTAACGACCGCACATCTGCTACTACAACTTCATGGTGAAGGTTTTAAGCAGGTAAAATGCCTCCCGTTCGATCAAATCATTCCAGCATTAGATCGAGGTGAAGCCGATGCGGGCGTTATTATCCATGAATCTCGCTTTACCTATCAACAACAAGGGCTCCATCGAGTTCTCGATCTTGGTCAATGGTGGGAACAACTCACCGGTCTACCTATCCCCCTCGGTGGAATTTTAGCGCGTCGCGAGCTCCCCAGTGAGATGATCAATACGATCGATTCAGCACTCAGTGCCAGCGTACGCTATGCCCAACAGCATCCCGATGCTGCAACACACTACATCCGCAGTCATGCTCAGGAACTCTCCGACACCGTCACCCACAACCACATTCAGTTGTATGTCAATTCATTCTCAATTGATCTCGGCGATGAAGGGATTGCTGCGGTTCAAGAGCTGTTAGCGCGTGCTGAGAAACAACAATTAATCCCTAAATGTTCACTGCCTTTATTTAATTCATAAGCACTGAAACGACAACCATTTATCATATAACGTGACAAAAACAGCCGCAGTTACACGGGCACAGCCTTGACAATCGTGCCGAGGTATGGGAAAAGCAAACTGAATTTCATATGAAACTATGACAAAAGTGAGGACGTTATGAAAAAAGATATTCAAGAAAAAGGTGCTATTCTACAGCGTGACAAAGAAACCTATGCTGTTGCACCCCATATTCCCGGTGGTCTTACTTCGGCGGATCAATTACGCAACATCGCTAATGTCGCTGACAAATACAACGCTCAATGCATTAAATTAACCAGCGCGCAACGCATTGCGATTGTCGGCCTCAAAGAGGAGCAACTTGATGAGATCTGGACAGATCTCGATCAACCTGTTGGCGCAGCCATCGGCATGTGTGTGCGCTCGATCAAAATTTGCCCCGGCACCACTTTTTGTAAACGCGGCCAGCAAGATTCGGTTACCGTTGGCTTAGAGATGGATAAGAAATATCACGGTTTGGAGCTACCGTGGAAATTCAAGATGGGTGTTTCAGGCTGTGCCAATGACTGTTCTGAAGTGTGCATCAAAGATGTTGGCCTCATCGGCACCCCAAAAGGGTGGAGCGTTCGCGTTGGCGGCAATGGTGGCGCAGCACCGCGTCTCTCCTTTTTACTTGTCGATAAACTTGAGCAAGCTCAAGCAACGGCTCTCGTTGACCATGTCGTAAAATGGTTTGTTAAAAACGATCAAAAAGGTCGTTTAGGAAAATTCATCGACAAAATGGGTTTCGACGCCTTTAAAGTGGAAGTTCTTAACACATTTGAAGGCGATCTTCCTGCCTAATTGAAAAATAGCCACAAACAAAAAAAGCCTCGCAACCTAACGGTCGCGGGGCTTTTTTATTTAAAAATACCTATCCTTGCCAGCGGAACACCCAATCAATGGCCAACATACATCTGCTCTATCTGTTCAGAAAATTGGTCAATAATCGGTTGGCGGCGCACTTTTAGGGTCGCTGTAATGAGGCCTGAATCAATACTCCACGGTGTCAGTGACACATAAACTCGATTCACCTTAGCGTAACCGGGAAACTCTTTTAAACGATAGCCAATCCGCTGCAAGATCTCCTTGTGGGCAAGCGCTGAATTTAACGCCTGTGAATTATCGCCATCAAAACCAAGCTTGCCACTGAGCAAACGCCACTGGCTAGGGTTAACAACAATAATGGCACTTAGAAATGGCCTATTTTCACCCAACACCAACACCTGTTCAAATAGTGGATCGACGGCAATCGCTAATTGAAGATCCTCTGGTGGGACCTTCTCACCACTAGAGAGAACAATGATCTCCTTTAGGCGACCGGTAATGAAAATTCGCCCTTGATCATCAATACGCGCTTTATCACCAGTATGCAGCCAACCCCTATCATCAATAATATTCTCTTCACTTTGCCAATAACCAAGCATCAGGTTATCACCACGGACCAACAGTTCATCATGGGCACCAATTCTCACCTCGACACCAGGAAGTGGCCGACCGACACTTAGTGGACAGTTATCCTCCAACGTATTAACGGAAATCACAGGACTGGTTTCCGTCAAGCCATACCCCTGCAACACATTTAACCCGAGGCCAATAAATGTCTGAGCAATGACTGGCGCCAGCGGCGCCCCGCCACTAATCGCCAAGCGCAACCGACCACCCAGACGTTGTTCAAGTTTTCGTCCCACCAAGCTCTTTAACAAGGGCCAGATCAACAACTGAATGCCCCACGGCCTTTGATGACGATGATATTGAAAATGATACCAACCGGCCCATACTGCCAATTTAAAAATTTTCTGCGCGCGCCACGGTTCATCGGCCAACTTCAAGGTCATCTTATTATAGATACGCTCAAAAATACGTGGCACTGCAACCAGAACAGTCGGTCGAATCTGCTGAAGGTCTTCAGCCAACTGGTCAATAGAGCGGACAAAGGCGACGCACGCGCCAGCCATAATGGGAATCATGTATCCCGCCGTACGTTCAAACATATGCGATAGCGGTAGAAATGATAAGAACTGATCATCAGGGTAAATAGGCACCTGCATTAAACCCGCCGCAGCATTGGTGAGTAGATTACGATGACTGAGCATCACCCCTTTCGGTTGCCCAGTCGTCCCTGAGGTAAAAACAATGGTCGCCAAACTGTTTGAATCGACGGGGTCTGATTGATACTCTGCGCTGTCGTCCACCAACCAATCATCCAACTGACGTAAGCGCGGATCGCAATCAACTTCACATACGGTACGCAAGGTAACAATTCGTTCAACACCGTCGATACGATCACCAAGCTTCTCAATGCGTTGCCATTGCTCTGAGCCATCACTAACCAGTAAACGTGCACCCGTGACTTGAAGAATGTGAGCAAAATTTTCTGGCCGATCATTAACATACAACGGTACGGTGACCAAACCGAGTCCCGTAGCTGCCAGATCAAATAGCACCCACTCGATACTGTTGTTGAGCATCACGGCAACGCGATCACCACACTTTAACCCGTCAGACAGCATCGCGTGCTGCCACCGTGCAGCCTGTTGCTGTACCTGTTTCCAAGTGTACTGAGTCCAATTGTTTTGCGCTGTGTCGTAAAAGCGATAGGCCACCGTATTAGAACTGTGTTCAACACGGCAACAAAACAGCCCAGCTAGAGTTTGGGCCTGCTCTATCGAAATCAGATCCTGTCTTTTCATCGCCAATCTCCTATCATGATGGTTCCGTCTTTGGTAATGAAGAGGGGGATTGCCGATAGTGCATCGGGCCACCAGTAAAGGGTGCAAAACCTGTCCCAAAAATCATTCCAGCATCAATCAAATCACTATCACTGACCACCTGTTCGGCCAAACAACGATCCGCCTCAGAAAAAAGAGGATCGAGTAAACGGGTTAATATTTCATCCCGTCCTGCTCGTCGCCAACGTTTCCATTGCCAGCGATCTTTAGGTCTTTGACCACGACGATAGGGATAAAATCCGCGACCACTCTTAACACCAAGGTTGCCCGCTGCGACCATCCGTTCCAATACCGCAGGAATAGGGCGATCAAAATGCTCGGCAAACACCTTGGCCACCGACAAACAGATATCAATGCCGACGGTATCGGCTAAATGCAACGGACCCATCGGCATGCCAAATTCGAGGGCAGCTCTATCAACCTGTTGTGGGCGGTAGCCCTGTTCAACCAGTTCAACAGCGGCCATCAGGTACGGCATAAGAATTCGATTAACGAGAAAACCCGGTGCGCTTTTCACTGGCAGCGGCAGATGTTTAATCTGTTGAACAAATGCGGTCGCCGTTGCCAACGCTAACTTTGAACTTTTCTTAGCCTGCACCACTTCGACCAACGGCATTTTGGCGACAGGATTGAAAAAGTGGATGCCGACAAAACGCTGCGGTTGTTCGAGATCAGCGGCTAGCTCCTCCAACGGAATACTTGAGGTGTTACTGGCCAGAATCGCTCCCGACTTAAGCTTAGGCTCTAACTGGGCATAGACCTGCTTTTTGATTGCCGCGTCTTCAACAATGGCCTCAATGACAACATCGGCCAACGACACCGCATCACCGAACGGATCGGCAGTTAAACGGTCGGCTGCGGCACGGCGCAATGACGGCGAACGGAGCTTTTTAGCAAACAATTTATTCGCCGTTGCCAGTGCTGCTGCTAACACCTGAGCATTAGGTTCCTGAATGGTCACCTGCAACCCTTGCAAGGCGCACCACGCTGCGATATCTCGGCCCATTGTCCCCGCGCCAACCACGTGAATCCGCTTGATCGTTGCCGACTCTTGCTTTACCTGCTTCATCCGAGTCTGTAAAAAAAACACCCGCACCAGATTACGTGAACAGGGCGAGCTGATCAA
This sequence comes from Desulfuromonas svalbardensis, assembly GCF_055389415.1. NCBI lineage: Bacteria > Pseudomonadati > Thermodesulfobacteriota > Desulfuromonadia > Desulfuromonadales > Desulfuromonadaceae > Desulfuromonas > Desulfuromonas svalbardensis. Next base: position 618,218 of record NZ_AP042416.1, read on the forward strand.
TTTCGCCACCGAGCGTGCCTCTTCCAAATACATCACTTCAGGATCACCAGCGTAGCAACGCCATAGATCTATCAACGCATAGGGTGCAGGGTAATGCTGCCGTGGCGCATGCTTAGCCACACTGCGTTTTAATACCACGCTAACCAATGGCCGCAACCAGCCCTGATTGGGTAACTGACACCACCACGACGGTTGTTTTTGCTGGGGCGGTTTGGCAACCAACTGACACACGGCCTCATTCAGCATCCGCCGTGGCACACTTACATCAACCAAACCACTTTTGACCGCCTGCCGTGCGCGTTGACTCCGACCACTCAACATCATGCTCAGGGCGGCCAGCGGCCCAAGCCGTTTGATCAACCGCACCGTACCACCCAGGCCGGGATGAATCCCTAAACGGACTTCAGGCAAGCCGAAAACGGTGGCACTGTTTTCAACAGCGATGCGATAACGACAAGCGAGGGCAAGCTCGAGACCGCCGCCAAGACACGGCCCTTCAACCACACAAAAAGTTGGCATCTTGAGCCGTTCTATCCGGGAGAAAATCTCTTGTCCCTGTAACACGTAGTTCAGTATTTCACTTGAGTCATCAAAATCGCTAAATTCACTAATATCCGCACCAAAAATAAAACCACCCTCCTTGGCAGAGGTAAACACTACGGCGTCAATATCGTGATCGGTGATGATATTTATAATATCACCCAATTCCTGCAACACCTCGCGCGACAGGGTATTGACCGCACTATCAGCGCGATCGAGGGTCAAGGTCAGCAAATGATCGCTTAACTGCCATTGCCAGTGGTCATAATGTAGTCCCTTCATGATCGCCCTCCATCTGTGCTGACTAACATCGCACCGCCTTGACCGCCACCGATACACAGGCTAGCGACACCGTTGCCACCACCGCGCTGGTGCAAAGCCTTCAAAAGGTGGAGCACAATGCGCGCGCCACTGGCACCAACAGGGTGACCGATGGCAACTGAACCACCATCGACATTAAGTTTCTGCCGATCAATCGGTGGCACAACCGTCACTTGACCGAGATGCTGGTGCTGCCAGGCCTCATCAGCCAACGCAACAAGACACGCCAACACCTGGGCGGCAAAGGCTTCATTAATCTCCCACAGATCAATATCAACAAGATTAGCTTGGCGACTCAATAACTGATCCATGGCGTACACTGGGCCTAACCCCATCTGTTCGGGAGCTAACCCAGCCCAAGCACAATCAACAATTTGGCCGAGAATTGGTAACTGGTAACGCTCAACGGCATCTTCACTGGCCAGCAGTAACAGAGCAGCTCCATCGGTTATTTGCGCGCTATTACCAGCGGTGATACGACCGAAGGGACGATCAAATGCTGGTTTTAAGCGAGCTAAACTTGCCGTATCACCATCGCGACGCAGCCCTTCATCAGCGCTAATGCAGCGACCATCCGCGGTATAAAGTGGTATAATTTCTGAGTATTGATCACTGTCAATACCCGTCGCTAACTTTTGATGACTTTCAAGAGAGAACTGATCCATTTGTTCGCGGCTAATCTGAAAACGACTGGCTAAGTTTTCAGCCGTTTGGCCCATCCCTAAGCCAGAGGTCGGATCGGTCAAGCCCTGCAACAACGCAAATTCAGGGCACAGATGTTTAGCGCGCAACTGACCCAATAACTTCAGCCGCGAGGTCAACTGACGCGCCTGTCGCCAATCAGCTAACCAATTAACCATGTGCGGATTAAGCATCACCGGTGCATGGCTCATTGATTCGGTACCACCAGCTAAAATAAGATCCGAATAGCCCGCAGCAATTCGTTCAGCTGCCGTCGCCAGTGCTTGCATCCCTGAGGCGCAATTGCGTTGCACCGTCCAGGCAGGAACCTGTTCACCACAGCCTAAGCGCAGTGAAATCACCCGGGCGACATTCACCTCTTTTGCGCTAGGAATCACGCAACCGACAATCACTTCATCGAGCTGCGGGGCGGCAAACGACTGGCGTTGCAACAACCCTTTACCGACTGCAACGGCTAAATCCGCTGCGCTGAACGGACCAGGCCGACCCTGTGCCTTAATAAATGGCGTTCGTGCGCCATCGACCACATAAACCGTGCGCCCAGTTAAGGACTGCGATCTCTTATCTATCATGGCTACTGTCATCGAAATTCTCCTCTAACACGCGTAATATCAACATCAAAAGGCATCGACCTGAATCACTTGATCACGCGCTTGACGCGCCTTAATCAACAACTCTCTTTCAATATCAGTGATAATCTGTAAATCCACCGCCCGCTGCAGATCAGTTAACTCTCGTTTAGTCAAACGCTTGAGCTTGACGGCATCGCGCAATTTCTTCTCTAGCGGATCTGCCGCTACCGCCAAATGCAACGCGTTTTCCAACTGTGCTAACGGGTCTGCCTCGTCAACAGCTTCTGCTAATCCTTCCGTTAAACGGTCACGTACCGGTCCGGGGGCTAAAATAATCGCTGCTACCTTATGGCCGAGTTGATCGCTTGGTCCCTTGAAGTGCGCGCCAACAGGAAAAATAAGCGCCCGTAGTAACCAGCCCAGAGGGCTGGGTAAATTATCGAATATCTCCAACAACGTCGTTTGGATATGGCGCAAACTGGTGCGACAACTCCACTCCACCAGTGACTGCTCATCATCAGGACAGCCACGCTCTTCACCATATTTCAGCACCGCCGAGATCAAGTATAATTCGCTCAGGATGTCGGCCATGCGGCCAGTAAGTTTTTCGCGTAACTTTAACCCACCACCAAAAGTGGCCATCAACACATCACTGGTGAACACAAATGCGGTACTGAAACGACTGGCACATTGATACCAACGCCGATAGGAGGAATCGGGAACTCCGATTAAATACCCCGCCGTCAAACCATAAAACAGCGCCGATACAGCATTGCGCAGGCTGAACAGAACATGGCCAAAGAAGGCCTGATCAAAAGCAACCACCGCTTCTTTACCTTCTAAATCAGCGGCCGCCATCTCTTTAAGAACCCACGGATGGCAACGGATCGATCCTTGGCCAAATATGATCATCGAACGGGTGAGGATATTTGCGCCCTCTACCGTAATACCAATGGGAATGCCCTGATAGGCATGGCCAATATGGTTCTTTGGCCCCAGACAGATCGCCTTACCACCCTCGATATCCATGCCATGATTCACCACCAACCGCATCTTCTCGGTCAAGTTCTGCTTCACCAGTGCTGATATGACTGCCGGTTTGGCCCCCTGATCGATCGCAGCACAGGTCAATCGGCGTGCGGCATCCATCTGCCAGCAGGTTCCGGCAACCACCGCCAAACGCTCTTCGACCCCTTCAAAACGACCAATAGGTAAACCAAACTGCCGCCTCACCCGTGCATAGGCACCGCTGTATCGAGTCACTAACTTCGCCGCTCCGGTACTCAATGCTGGCAACGACACCGCCCGACCTGCCGCCAAGCAATTCATCAACATCTTCCAGCCCTGACCGATCCCCTGTTCGCCGCCAATCACCATCTCCAACGGGATAAACACGTCGCGGCCCCAATTGGGTCCGACTTGAAACGGCACGTTCAATGGATTATGGCGAGTACCGATCTCGATGCCTGCGGTATCAGTCGGGATCAGCGCGCAGGTAATTCCACGAGTTTGTTGGTCACTGAGTATTTGATCAGGATCATCGAGTTGAAATGCTAAACCGAGAACTGTCGCCACGGGGCCAAGGGTAATGTAGCGTTTTTCCCAGTTTAACCGAATCCCCACCACCTGCTGACCTTGCCAATCTCCATGACAAACAACACCGCAATCAGGGATCGAGGCGGCATCGCTGCCTGCCTGTGGTCCCGTTAAAGCAAAACACGGAATCTCTTCTCCTGTCGCTAAACGCGGTAGATAGTTATCCTGCTGCTCCTTAGTGCCGTAATGGAGCAATAACTCGGCAGGTCCGAGGGAGTTCGGCACCATCACCGTTACCGCAGCAGTTAAGCTCCGCGCTGCCAACTTGGTGATCACCGCCGAATTTGCCATCGCTGACAACTCCAAGCCGCCATAGCGTTTGGGAATAATCATGCCAAACAAACCACTTTGTTTGATGCTCTGCCATACTTCAGGTGGTAGATCATGCAATTCATGGTAGATCTGCCAATCATCGAGTTTCTGACACAACTCCTCAACGGGGCCATCAACAAACGCCTGCTCTTCTGCGCTAAGGCTAGCTGGCGGAGTTGCCAACAGGCGTTCCCATTGTGGCCGGCCACTAAACAGTTCGCCATCCCACCACACATCACCGGCATCTAACGCTGCTTGCTCAGTCGCTGACAGTCGCGGCTTTACCTTACGAAATATTTTCAATACTGGCCCACTCACTAACATTTGCCGCATTGGGTCGACCAGCACCACACATGCGATAAACAGTGCTACGACAATCAATGGCCATGCTAACCAGCCGGGATAGATCAGACTAAACAAGCCAACAAAAACCAGCGCGAAGGCAGCATGCAACCAACGTGAGGCCTCATATACAAGTAATAATCCACCGCAGATAAACAACAAAACAAACAGAATCCACATAACACCCTCCAGATTAAGTCAGCACGGCCGGTGGCTGATCAGACAGATATCGATCGCTGGTTTGAATATTATGCTTGGCCAGCAACGGCTGTAACGTACTGTATTCTCGATAAAGCTTACTTAACGTTGTGATATATCCATGCTGCATAATTTGATTGCGAACGGCATTACCCATGGGATTTTGGAAAAACATCAATGATTCATCACTGCCCGGCTCGATGACAACAATATCGACCTCAGGGTGTTTCAGCCGACAGTTTTCGAGAGCTAAATCCAACTTCTCTTTCAACTCTATCCGCTGTGCTTGCTCCCAAGCAAAGCTTGCACCAAGGCTTGAAACTTTTGAACATTGCCCTGATGTCAGAGTGGGTAAACAAAACAGTTCGTTATCATTTTTCATTGGCACTCGTGGATTGATCAGCACAATGAGTTTCGCGCCGCGCTCAATGGCGATATCCAAATGGGCAACTCGGCCAGTTAGAGCATCAATGTAATCACGACCATTAATTCGATAGGGTTCGAAAAAAAATGAGATCGCACAGGACGCGGCAATCGCTTGACTAATGGTTACCGAGACGGAGCTTTGCTGATCACGGCAAAAGACCTGCCGTTCACCACGATCAAGATCGTAAGCTGGAATGTACAAATCGTTGCGTAGGGATGAGAAATCGTTTCGTAACCCCTGTTTATAAAATGAGGCCCGCAAGAATTGTTCTAACTTATTGATCTGAAACACCCCCGCAGGGAGCTGTTCCTGAATCATATGCCAGAGATCATTGGGTCTAAACGACCAGCGATTACGATAAAAACTGTGGAGGATATCCGGTGAGTGGCGGATTAGTCTGGCAAAAACGCTTAACAATCGCCAGCCTTCAAAGCCGTAGATATCGCGACGACTAAAATTGAACACCGATTTTTCATTGTTGGCCATGGCGCGATAAATTTCACCAGCAGCCACCTGATTGGCAATCAGTGCAGCAACAATAGAACCACCACTGATACCAACATACTGATCAAAACAACGGCTATCAAACGGGCGGACAAAAAGCTTATCCAATGCGGCGAGCGCACCAACTTCATAAGCAACGCCAAGAATTCCACCACCAGCGAGAACCAATGCTGTTTTATTTTCACCATCCTGTTGAATTTCCATACGCCCCCAAATAATGATTACTATTTAAGGTTAGCATGTTTTAAAACTCTGTAAATGGCGCGCTAGACTAAATACTCAGGCCAAACAAAAAAAGGCGACCCGCATCATAGCAGGTCGCCTCTTTTAGCTAATATGTACACCGAGTACAGTGGTATTACATACGGATTGCCTTAATAAAGCGCGCATCACACGCCGTGGTGATTTTTTCAAGAGTCGCGTCATCAACTGGGGTATCAACGGAGAAGACCACCATTGCTTCGCCCGCTTTTTCACGACGACCAAGATTCATGTTACCGATATTGACATTGGCCTCACCGAGGATGGTACCAATCTTACCCAGCATACCTGGGCGGTCTGCGTAATTGATCACCAACATATGTGTTTCGGGCTGAAAATCGGTGGTGTAATCACGCATTTTAACAATCTTAGCCGTGCCATCAAACATGGTTCCAGCAATCGTGCGTGTACTCGAAGCCGATGACAGGGTGATGGTGACTAAGTTTGAGAATGAATTCGACTCAGTGGTTCGTGTCTCCTCCACAGCAATACCCATGTTACGCGCCGTCAAGCGAGCGTTCACCATGTTGACATCGACTTCAGTCTGACGATTCAACAACGCTGCCAAACCACACACGGTCAATGGAGCGCAATCGAAACGAGCCAGCTTACCGTTGTACTCAAAAGTAATTTTCTCAGGGTTTGCTGGAGCAAGTTGACTAATAAATTCGCCTAGCTTGCCAACTAACTCAACAAATGGCTTCATTTGCTCCATCAAGTCGGGATCAAATTTAGGAATATTAACCGCATTTTCCAGCGGCTTACCATCGATGTAATTGATGATTTCACGGCTCACGTCCACCGCAACATTCTTTTGCGCTTCAAAGGTGTTAGCACCAAGGTGAGGGGTGACCACCATATTAGGATGAGCGATCAAGGCTTTAAGGGTTTCACTTGCAGGAGGCTCAGCACTCCACACATCAAATCCCGCCCCAGCAACTTTACCGCTTTCCAATGCTTTCAGCATCGCTTCTTCTTCAATGATGCCACCACGCGCACAGTTGATAACGATGATATCATCTTTCATTTGGCTGAAATGATCAGATGTTATCATGCCACGCGTTTCATCATTCAGTGGTGTATGCACGGTAAGAACATCGGCATAACGGATCAGCTCTTCCAAGCTCACCAGTTTAACGCCAAGATCTGTACCCCGTTTTTCAGAGATATAGGGGTCATAGGCAATCACGTCCATCTCAAATGCTTTACCACGTAAGGCAACACGACCACCAACTTTACCCAGGCCAATTACGCCCATGGTTTTGTGTTTCAATTCACGGCCAGTGAACGGTGCCCGTTGCCACGCGCCACTCTTAAGGCTGGCATTGGCAACAGGAACGTGGCGGCATAGCGACAATAGCAGAGCCATGGTGTGCTCAGCAGCCGAGTTGGTGTTTCCCAGTGGGGCATTAACAACAATGATCCCCTTACTGCTGGCATAATCGACATCGACATTATCGATGCCAACACCCGCACGAGCGACCATTTTCAGGTTAGTGGCACAATCGACCAACGCGGCATCGACGGAGGTACCACTACGGGTAATGATCGCGTCGTAACCACCAATCACTTGGTGAAGCTCCGAGACAGTCATTCCAAGTTTTACATCAACTTCAATACGTTCATCCTCATGCAGCGCTTGTAATCCCGCTTCTGAGATCTCATCAGTAATAATAACCTTCATGGTTGCTCCTTCCCGGCCCGACTGACCGGAGTGTAGTAAAGTACAGCTGCTGTCCCACTAATATACAGTGAACGGCGCATTCTAAATTGATTACCTTCGTTGTGTCAATTGTCAGTATTGCATAAGATAATGATTAAACAACAAAGCCGTCGGTAGCAGGCTGTCGCTTTTTTATCCTAAATCATTTCACCACTTCAAGATGACCTTTTCTCACGGTCGGCTTTTTCGCTGGTTTGCTCTTCGGCTCTGGCGCGGGATCATCATGAAACGGCGCGTGCTGCTCTGGCTCAGCTTCAGTATCCAACGCTGGTAACGTTCCGTTGTCAATCATCGATTGCACCGAATCGGCAATGGTCAAACACTGCTTCATACACACTCTGCGTACGGGGCACTGCTTACAATCCACCTCACCCGAAGCGGCACGCAAGGCGTGGACCATCAACTCGACACTTTCTAACTGCGACAATGGAACAAAATACATAACAACCCCTCAACGAGAATTAAGCGTTCGGCAACGTACGATCAGCCACCTCAGCAAATGCTTTTAATTTTTTCATCATAACGGCAAAGGCCTCTGGACGCAACGACTGCGGGCCATCGCTGGCTGCTTTTTCAGGATCAGGATGCACCTCAATGATTAAACCATCACATCCAGCAGCAACCGAAGCATAACTCATAGATGGCACCAAGCTAACATGCCCCGTCGCATGAGATGGATCAATCACAACAGGCAAGTGAGTCTGCTCTTTGAGTACTGGTACAGCAGAAAGGTCTAAGGTGTTGCGTGTCGCGGTTTCAAAAGTACGAATACCACGCTCGCACAGCACCACCCGCCGGTTACCCTCAGCCAAAATATATTCAGCACTCATCAAGAACTCTTGAATGGTCGCTGACATGCCGCGCTTAAGTAGAATCGGCTTATCCAGCTTGCCTAACATCTTCAACAGAGCAAAGTTTTGCATGTTACGCGCACCCACCTGTAAGATATCAGCATAGTCTGCCACTAACTCGACATCACGTGGATTCACCACCTCAGTGATGATTGGCAGACCCGTTATCTCGCGCGCCTTACAGAGAAGTTTAAGGCCTTCCTCTTCGAGACCTTGGAAGGAATAAGGGCTGGTACGTGGCTTAAAGGCACCGCCGCGCAGGACTTTTGCCCCGGCAAGCTTAACCGCCTTAGCCGTCGCAATAATCTGCTCTTCACTTTCCACAGCACAGGGACCAGCCATCACAATCAGCTCTTCGCCACCAATAAACAACCCTGGCGCCAACTCCACCTTGCTCGGCTCGGGGCAAACTTCCAAACTGGCTAACTTATACGGTTTCAAAATCGGCACCACCTTCTCAACGCCAGGCATCGATTCAATGGACTGCAACACCATCTTACCGCGCTCGTCACCGACCGCACCCACCACATCACGTTTTTCACCATGAATCACATGTGGCTCATAACCCAGTTCACGAACACGCGCTTCGACAGCCTTAGTCAGTTCCTTCGAGATCTTCTGCTTCATTACAATAATCATTGTCTTCTCCTATTTCCCCTGCATGAACTAAAGTTCTGCCACGGAACTGGGCCATCCCCACTTTTTGTAAAAACAAAAAGGCCGTCAGAATTTCCGACGGCCTTTTTCTATTCATGTTCACACCCCATTAAAAGTGTAAAAAGAAAGACCACGGAAAGTCTAACGTCTGCCCGTGGTCTATTTTTGAAAATTCGCTTATGGTTAAACCAGCAAACCTCCACCCCGGGCAGACGACAAAAATGAGTCGCACCAAAAGTTAAAGTTAAAAAAGCTGGAAAAATTATGGCACATAAGTTTGTTAATTCCTGTTTGTTAGTCGTTCAAGTGAAGTCACTGTAAATCAGCTTGATACGCCTTGCAACAAAAATATCACCCCTCTGTCATAAAAGTGAGATTACCCCTTGACACAGCTACGCCAGCGAGTTATAACTCTTTCCGCAATGCCCAGATAGCTCAGTCGGTAGAGCAGAGGACTGAAAATCCTCGTGTCCTTGGTTCGATTCCATGTCTGGGCACCATATATTCCAAGGGGTTAGCGATTATTCGCTGACCCCTTGTTTTGTTTGTGCTGTAACCATTGATGTAACCACTTCACCACTACCGCCCCCTCAGCAACCTCCGCTCTAGCAGCTCAGCGTTACGCTTACCGACTTAGCTACACCTACGATAAGATAAGACGGTCGCCATATCCCACGCCAATAACACCATTACCTGTCTAGCTAAGTCGAGCTTCATACATTCTTTCACTTGTTTGCATCATCTCCAGAGGTTTTTACTAACTCTGTTGCAATGGTCCCGACTAAAAGAATTAACAGACGCTACAAGTTCTTAAAATTATGCCAATGCACCGGCTGGAGTGCTATTATGCGGCTCGACTTATAAAATCAAAATTCGACACTATGCAAGGAAACCAACATGGTCCAGCAACACAAGAAAGAATTAGAAAAACAACTGTGGAATATTGCCAATGCCTTGCGTGGCAACATGAGTGCCGATGAGTTTCGCGATTACATTTTGGGCTTTATTTTTTACAAATACCTCTCCGAACGGATGGATTTATACGCTGACGAGCTGCTTAGAGAAGATGGCATCGCCTTTGACACTTTAGATGACAGTACCGATGATGGAAAATCCTACCTTGCGGCAATGAAAACCGAGGCCATTGACCACTTGGGCTACTTTTTAAAACCGGCAGAGCTGTTTCATGTATTAGCGGAAAAAGGTAAAAACGGCGGCTTTATTCTTGATGAATTAAGCGATGTACTCAGCCATATTGAGCAGAGCACCATGGGTGCTGCCAGCGAAGATGACTTTAACGGCCTATTTGACGATATTGACCTCACCTCAAACAAACTCGGCAAAACTCCTAACGCACGTAATGACATCATTGCCAAGGTGTTGGAACATCTTGATGCCATCGACTTTTTACACAGCGAAACCGAAATTGATGTTCTCGGTGATGCCTACGAATACCTGATTGGAAAATTTGCCAGCGGTGCGGGTAAAACAGCCGGTGAGTTTTACACCCCGCCCATGGTCTCCAAGCTGCTTGCCAAACTGGTCACCCGAGGTAAAGAACGGTTGCGTGACGTCTACGACCCCACCTGTGGCTCAGGCTCGTTGCTGCTGCGCGTTGTCAAAGAGTTAAACGCAGAAAATGCTGTCGGTCGTTTCTACGGCCAAGAGAAAAACCCCAGTACCTACAACCTAGCGCGGATGAATATGATTCTGCATGGAGTGCATTATCGTAGCTTCGATATTCAGCAAGATGACACCCTTGAACAACCACAGCATTTAGATAAACGCTTCGAAGCGGTGGTGGCTAACCCGCCCTTTTCCGCCAAGTGGAGCAACTCGCCCAGCTTCATGCAAGATGACCGCTTTGGCGATTACGGTAGATTGGCCCCAGCCTCCAAGGCCGACTTTGCCTTTGTTCAGCACATGGTGCATCACCTAGCTGAAGACGGCACCATGGCCGTAGTCCTGCCCCACGGTGTGCTGTTTCGTGGTGCAGCCGAAGGGCATATTCGCCGCTACCTGATTGAGCAGAAAAACTGTCTCGATACGGTGATTGGTCTACCCGCCAATGTGTTTTACGGCACCTCGATCCCCACCTGTATTCTGGTGCTAAAAAAACAGCGTCAGCATAGTGACAATGTGCTTTTTATCGATGCCAGCAACCACTTTGGCAAAGCCACCAACCAAAACTACCTGCGTGAAGAAGATTTGCAACGCATTTTATCTGCGGTAGATAAACGCGAAAACAGCGACAAGTTTGCCTATGTTGCCAGCCTGAATGAGATTGGTGAAGAGAATGACTACAATCTCAACATTCCCCGTTATGTCGATACGTTTGAAGAGGAAGAAGCGGTTGAATTATCCGCAGTAACGGAGCAATTGGATAAAGTTGAGCAAGAGATGCAGACAACAGATCAGACTATTGCTAGTTTTTGTAAAGAACTAGGTATTGATGCACCATTTAAGGTGGCAAAATGAACAAGAGGCAATCAATACCATCTTTACGGTTCCCTGAATTTTCTAAATCTTGGATAAGGAAATCCCTCGGGGAAATTACAACTTTCCATAAAGGAAAAGGGCTCCCAAAAGCGGATATTACAAAAAATGGCAAGCTAGAGTGTATTCGATATGGTGAGCTATACACGCATTACTGTGAACTTATTTTCGATATAAAATCTAGGACTGATATTAGTAAGGATGCTTTATTTCTAAGCCAAGCTAATGATGTCATCATTCCAGCATCTGGTGAAACAGCAATAGACATTTCCACCGCTTCTTGCGTTAAAAAACATGGAGTAGCCCTTGGTGGTGACATCAACATACTACGTACCGATTTGAATGGTACTTTCCTTGCCTATTACTTAAATAATTGCAAAAAAACAGATATTGCTCGTTATGCACAGGGCATATCTGTCATTCATTTGTATTCCACCCAATTAAAGCTACTAAAGCTCAAGATACCAGTGAGCGACTGTGAAGTTGATAAAATCGCCGATTTCCTCTCTGCAATCGACAAAAAAATCAGCCAACTCAAGGAAAAACACACCTTATTACAGCAGTACAAAAAAGGGATAATGCAACAACTGTTCAGCCAGAAAATGCGCTTTAAGGGTGACAACGGCAATGCGTTTCCTGATTGGAATGAAACACGATTGAAATCTTTATTCCAAGAATATAAAGAAAAATCAAAAGCTGAGAATGAATATGAAGTCTTTACCTCGGCTAGAACTGGTTTGATGAAACAATCCGACTACTACACTGAAGGAAGAATTAGCGAAAAGTCGAATTGTGGATTTAATATCATCCCAGAAGGCTTTATCACCTACCGCTCTAGAAGTGATGATAGGCAATTTTTTTTCAATGCTAACACCCTCGGAAAAACTGGCATAATCAGTACATATTATCCTGTTTTTAAAATGAAAAATGACCAGACAAATTTCTTCATCGAACTTACTCGCTTTTACAAGAATGTTTTTGGGCGTTATGCCGTCGGTACATCGCAAGTAGTACTGTCCTTTAACGAACTAAAAAAAATCAGATTAGCAATACCGTGCGATGCTGAACAAAAAAAAATCGGTTCTTTTGCAAAATCACTCGACATAAAAATCGCCCATGTTGCCGAACAAATTGAGCAAACTGAACAATTTAAAAAAGGGCTACTACAGCAGATGTTTGTCTAATGGAGGTGACTGCGTTGGAGAATCAATCCCAATTTATTATCTACCAGACAGAAAATGGCGAAACCAAGTTAGATGTTCGCTTTCAAGACGAAACTGTTTGGCTGACACAAAGCCTGATGGCGCAACTGTTTTGCACCACCGCTGAAAACGTGCTAATGCACCTAAAAAACATTTATAACGACGGTGAGTTGGAGCAAAATCGAACTACTAAGGATTTCTTAGTAGTTCGAACAGAAGGTAAGCGGCAGGTTAAACGAACCCTAAAACATTACAACCTCGATGCCATCATCTCGGTCGGGTATCGGGTACATAGCCATACGGCAACCCGTTTTCGCCAATGGGCAACCCGCCAGTTAAGTGAATTGATTGTGAAAGGCTTTGTGCTCGATGATGAGCGGCTAAAAAACCCTGACCAACCGTTTGACTATTTTGACGAATTAACGCGCCGCATTCAGGACATCCGCACTTCTGAAAAGCGCTTTTACCAAAAAATTACCGATATTTACGCCACCAGCGTTGATTATGACCCCACCTTGGATATCAGCATTAATTTCTTTAAAACAGTGCAGAACAAAATCCATTGGGCTATCACGGGGCAAACAGCGGCAGAAATTATTCATCACCGTGCCGACAGCAATAAAACCAATATGGGGTTAACCAATTGGCGCAGCACCAAGGTGCGCAAGGCAGATGTGGTGAATGCTAAAAACTACCTGACGCAGCCCGAGCTAGAAGCGTTGAACAATTTGGTGGAACAATATCTTATTTTTGCCGAGGGTCAAGCGATGCGCCGCATTGCCATGAACATGGCCGATTGGACAAAAAAACTGGATGGCTTTTTAGCCCTGAATGATCGTGACATTTTGACTCATGCGGGCAAAGTATCGCATCAGATAGCGAAAGAACGTGCCGAGTTGGAATACGATAACTACCAGCAGTCGCGCTTAACACAGGCGGCTACGGACGCAGACATTCACGACCTCGTTCAGATCGAATCGATCATCGGCAAACAAAACGAGACCAATAAGTAGTTAATTTTATTCAATAAAAATGAGTGTTTTGAATGTCTAAACCTATCATTTAGATATTTTTTAGACATTCGGTAGACATTTTCAGATAAAAAACCGTAGGGGGAACAAAGAATTATGGCTCACCAACCAGAACAAGAATTAGAAGACAAGCTCGTTGCTCAGCTGGTGGGCCAAAAGTTTCAGGCTGTCCACATTACCAATGCGACAGACCTACGCCAAAATCTAAAAACACAACTGGAAGCGTTAAATGCCATAAAGCTTTCAGACAATGAATTTAGCCAGATTCGCAATAGCCTTGCCAAGGGTAACGCGTTTGATAAAGCAAAAACGCTACGTGATCGCTTGAGCATTAACCGCGATGATGGCACCAACTGTCACATCCGCTTTTTAGATTCAAAATGGTCAAAAAACACCTTTCAAGTGACCCAGCAGGTAACCGTTGAGGGCAGCTACCGCAACCGTTACGATGTTACAATTCTGATTAACGGCTTACCCCTTATTCAGGTAGAACTTAAACGGCGCGGCTTAGAGCTGAAAGAAGCTTTCAATCAAATCAACCGTTACCAACGCCATTCGTATTGGGCCGAAGATGGCTTATTTCAGTATGTACAAGTGTTTGTCATCACCAACGGTGTGAACACTAAATATTACGCAAACAATAAAAGCCAAAGCTTTAAGCAAACCTTCTACTGGGCCGACAGTGACAGCAACCGCTATACCGATTTAACACAATTTTCCGCTCAGTTTTTCCAACGAGAGACGCTTTCACATCTTATTCAAAAATATTTAGTTTTGAATGAAGCCGACCGTATTTTAATGGTGATGCGCCCGTATCAGATTTACGCCACAGAGAAGATTGTTGAACGGGTCAAACAACGACACCAGACAAAAGGGATTAGTGGTGATGATGGCGATGATGAAGATGACGAAGGCAACGGCAACGGCTGGAATGGCTATATCTGGCATACGACAGGATCGGGAAAAACACTCACATCATTTAAAACAGCACAAATTCTAACAGGTGTTGCACAGGTTCATAAAGTTGTCTTTGTGGTTGATCGCAAAGACCTCGATTACCAGACGGCAAAAGAGTTTAACTCGTTCTCTCAGGGTTGCGTGGATAGCACCGACAACACCAAACTGCTGGTAGATCAACTGACCGATGCACCTGTACCAGCTAAAAAAGCAAATGAACGGCGCAATACCAAACTGGTGGTAACCACCATTCAAAAGCTGAATAACGCAATTACCAATAAGCGCTACCAATCCCGTATGGCCAAGCTCAGCGCTAAACCGATCGTGTTTATTTTTGATGAATGCCACCGCAGTCAGTTTGGCGACATCCATAAGCGAATCACTCAATTTTTCACTAATCATCAACTCTTTGGTTTTACTGGTACACCCATTTTTGTTGATAACGCTCTGACTAAGGCCTCGCGCAAATACACCACCAAATATCTATTCGATAAGTGCTTGCACAAATACACTATTGTTGATGCGATTAAGGATGAAAACGTACTCAAGTTTTCAATCGAGTATGTGGGCCGCTACAAACGACATGATTCTGATAACGAAGTTGATATCGATGTCGAGGGGATTGACACCAAAGAGCTGATGGATTCACCAAAACGGCTTGAAAAAATCGCCGATTACATTCTGGCTCAACACCACCGTAAAACACGCAGTAAAGCGTTCACCGCCATGTTTTGCGTCAGCAGCGTAGCAACGCTCATTCAATACTACGAAATTTTTCAACGCAAACAACAAGAAAGCCAGCGCAATAATCTGCGAATTGCGACGATCTTTTCTTACGCTGCCAATGAGGAAGATCAGGATGCGAATGGCATGTTAGATATTGATCTCGATAAGGTCGCAGAACAGCCCGCTCCATATCATGTAAAGCACAGCCATAGCCGCGACAAGCTAGAGCAGTTTATCGGTGATTATAACGCCCTATTCGAGACTAAGTTCACCACCAAAGATAATAATTCCTTTTACAACTACTATAAAGACATCTCTAAAAAGGTTCGTGAGCGCAAGATTGATATTCTGCTGGTGGTCAATATGTTTTTGACTGGCTTTGACAGCAAAACACTCAACACTTTATATGTTGATAAAAACCTTAAGCATCACGGCCTAATTCAAGCCTATTCGCGCACCAACCGCATTCTCAATGAGCAGAAATCGCAAGGAAACATTGTGGTGTTTCGCAACCTGAAGAAAGCCACCGATGAAGCCCTAGCACTGTTTTCCAACAATGAAGCTAAAGAAACAGTGATCATGCCAAGCTATGATGAATTTGTGCGCTTGTTTAATAAAGCCTATGGAAAACTGCTGGCCATAGCCCCCGATCTGGACAGTATCAATGAGCTAGAAGATGAAGAACAAGAACTGGAGTTCATCAAAGCATTCCGCGAACTGATGCGGCTCAAAAACATTCTCGCTTCATTTACTGACTTCAGCTACAACGATCTTAAGCTCGATGAACAGGAGTTTGAAGATTACAAGAGTAAGTATCTTGACCTCTACGATAAAGTTCGTACTGAAAATGCAACCGAGAAGGTGTCTATCCTGCAAGAAGTCGACTTTGAGCTTGAGTTGATACAGCGTGATGAAATCAATGTTGCCTATATTCTCAAACTGCTGGCCACTCTCAAAGGCGCAGACAATGACAAAGATTACGAATACCAATACAAATCCATCATGCAACTCTTTAGTGGTTCACCAGAACTACGCAGTAAACAAATGCTGATTGACACCTTCATCAAGGAAAACCTAGAGGGACTCGAATCTGGTGCAGAAGTTCAGGATGCCTTTGATTCATTCTGGGAAATCGAAAAAGAAAAAGCAACCGAGGTATTGTGTAAGGAAGAAAACTTGAGTCCAGACCACCTTAAAGCGCTGGTCGAACGGATGATTTACACCAACCAAGAACCGCTGCGCGAAGATATTTTTGCTGCCATGGAGCACAAACCAAAACTCATGCAACGTGACCCGATATTTAACCGTGTAAGCAAACGGCTGACAGGGTTTGTCAGTACATTTTATCGTGGGATGTGAATGTAAATAGGTGGCAATTTTCTGCACCTATCAATCAATACAGTATCGTAATGTTCGCATTTGAGAGCGAATAGTGAGCCTATTTGTCGAAAATGGACGGTAAAACACCCAGAACTAGCACAATTGACGGACGGAGAACAACTTACATGTCACAGCATATCTACATTCCAGTTTCTTCGAAATCACTTGAAGCTATATTCAAAGCAGGTGCATCTTTTATAACGGTGCTTGAGGGTCTTTGTCTTGACGAAATATTGGGGCTTTGTGCCGTGCAGATGGTACCAAGCTACGTGCAATCTTCTGAACATCCCAGTGGGTTTGAAAGGAATCTAGAACATTTATTTTTGCTGGCCAAAGATAAATCTAAAAGAGGCCAACTTTCGTCATTAAAGCAAGAACTTATAAGCCATATTGAATACGACAAGCTAAAGATTGGCACCAAAGAGATGTATAGACTGGGACTCAGGCTGGTCAATGCCAAGGTAATACAACAACGAGACTACCTTGACTATTATGACGAGTGGGATTATGAGTTCAGTACAAAATACCCCTCTATGATTTCCCTGAACGGTAACGGTTCAAAAACAAATGGGTCGACTTCTTTGCTTACGAATGACCAATTGAGGATTACAACCATTATCAACGAGGGCACGAACGATCATTTACACATCCAAGCGTACGCTGGGACGGGTAAAACATTTATGATCCAAGAGTTGTTGAGCAGATATGAAGTAAAAGGGTGTAAGCCGGAATCCTTATTGATCCTTACGCATAACAAAGCTCAACTTAATGGATTGCCACTACAGATAAGAAAAAAATATTCATGCCAGACGTTTGGCGAGACAGCTAGAAATGCGTTGCCTAGCGATTATCAACATACCCATTCCACCGTGAACATGAACTACAACTTGAGCCAAAACGTCATTGCAAAGTGTTACCAGCTAGAAAATATCATAGGATTAACGGACAGCGAGGTGATCAGGTTAATAACCGGAACATTAACGAAGTTCTGTAATAGTACGGATGATTTTATAACCAAAAACCATCTTCCTAAAGAGCCACGCTTAAAGGCTAGCATAGCGCAATTAATCATAACCAAGGCGAGAGATTATTGGGCAAAGATATTAAACCCGGCAAGCCAGGATGTGCTTATTATTCGTGCTTACCACCAGGTTAAGCTTGCAACGATTTTAAAAATGACCGTCCCCTCTAAATTTAAACATATTATTGTTGACGAGGCCCATGATTTATCACCAGCCATGCTTCAGTTTCTCGATGCAAGTCCACAGCCCTACATAAGCCTGGGGGATTGCTATCAAAATCTAGACGGTCTGAATAATCGTTCTGCTAACAGTTTCCGTGAATACCAGATTACCGATTCATTCAGATCTGGAAACCTGTTATCTGAAGTGATTAACCCCATCATTCGTGTACACCCTTTTGGCACTAAAGCACCGTTTCAAGGGAGCTCAGAAGTACCCACCTCTATTGAGTATTACAACGAGGCAACGATACCAGAGAGGCCCGCTGCAATTATTGTAAGTGATGAATGGGCCGTCTGGGAGTGGGTACAGAGGTTATCAAATAAAGGGATCGAATATAGATTATTATCCAGCCTAAAGGACCTCGATAATTTTGTAAGCGCTGTCCTGAATTTGAAAGAAAAAGGGATTAAACCTCGCCACGGAGCCCTCAAAAAATTCGACACATGGGACAGCCTCATTGAAGGTTATAAGAAGAATCGCAGTTTTAATAAAATATTCGAAATGCTCGATCGTGGTTATACGAGTGAGAATTGGGCTGAGGCAAAGTCCATGCATAAACAGAGTGTGGGAAATCACTATACCGTGGTAAGAGCTACAGATTCACGTAACCACGAGTTTGACTGCGTGATGCTTACTCCAGACCTCATTGATCTAATTTCCAGTGAGCGGAAAAAGGGGGTCGCCAAAAGAAACTCAGCTCTTTACGTGGCAGTGACGCGCGTTAAGCATGTCCTCATTGCACCGATTGCCTTCAGGCATTGGATTGAGGCAGTTTCGG
This sequence comes from Desulfuromonas svalbardensis, assembly GCF_055389415.1. Taxonomy (NCBI): domain Bacteria; kingdom Pseudomonadati; phylum Thermodesulfobacteriota; class Desulfuromonadia; order Desulfuromonadales; family Desulfuromonadaceae; genus Desulfuromonas; species Desulfuromonas svalbardensis. The sequence goes on from NZ_AP042416.1 coordinate 637,038, forward strand.
GCCGATAACTGGCGGCTGTTAAATGCTCAAAATGAACTGGGTATCCCATTTGATTCGGTTGGAATACGTCCTCATAGATCAAAGAGAAGATAAGAGAAGCCACTACGACAGTCTCATCGTTGGACGACGACAACTCGGCCCGTTCCCTTTTATCACTTCGCCATTTTCTCCTGCAACTTCTCCGCTGTCTCTTTTAACAACTCGCCAAAAGTGGGGTGAGCGGGACAGTGATGTGTCAGATCCTCTACGCTGCCGCCGGTCATCAAGATATAAGCGGCTTGATTGATCAACTCTGAAGCCATCTCTGCTAAAATCGCCACCCCGAGAACACGGCCGGTGACAGGAGTTGCCACGATTTCGATAGTGCCGGCGGTTTCACCGTTACAGTGGGCGCGACCATTGATCGCAAAGGGTAGCCGACAACTGACGCATTCAATCCCCTGTTGCTTTAATTCCGTAGTGCTTTGGCCAACAATCGCCAGCTCGGGTGAAGTGTAAATCACTCGGGGAACCTGCGTGTAATCGATGGTGGATGGTTGGCCCATCAAGCGGTCAACAAACACTTGCGCTTCGCGACTGGCTTTATGCGCCAGCTTTGGTCCGTCAATCAGATCGCCCAACGCATAAACGCCGGTCACCGCTGTCTGGAAGTTTTCATCTACCTCTAGCATACCCCCATCACCGGGGCTCAAACCAATTTGTTCTAGTCCGAGGTTGTCGCTGTTGGGACGGCATCCAACCGCCACCAGAATACGATCACAGGTAACCGTCTGCGCATTACTCGCTCCGTCCACCAACCGTATTTTGAGGCAATCACTGTCGGTATCCACTGAGTCAACCCGACACTGAAGTTTGAAATTAAAGCCCTGCGACTCTAGCGCCTGCTGTAGAGCACCGCTCAGGGCAGGGTCGGAAAAGGAGGCTATCCTTCCACTTCGATTTACCACCGTCACCTCAGCTCCCAGCCGTCGCCACACCGAGCCAAGTTCCAGAGCGATGGCACCCGCTCCGACGATCAAAAGATGCTTTGGCACCTGCTCTAGGCTTAGGGCATGGTTTGCATGGAGAATGCGGCGACCATCCACGACTAGAGCTGGAAGATCACGAGGCAGGCTGCCGGTCGCTAGTAGCAGCCGTTGCGCCTTCAGCACACGGGTCTCCTGCTCTGTTACAACGTCAACCTGATGTCCTTCTGGAGTTGGCGGTAACAGGGTCGCTCGTCCGTGATGATAATCGACATGATGAGTTTGAAGTAAAAACTTCACACCACTGCTCAGGCGATCAACAATCTGCTGTTTGCGCGCCATCATTCGAGGCACATCTAATCTCGGTGGCAACAAATCAATGCCGTGTTCCTGCAGCCCTTGGCTGCTACGAGCAAACAGAGCGCTGGAAGTCAGTAGGGCCTTACTGGGGATACAGCCTTCATGCAAACACACGCCGCCGGGCAATGGTCGTTCATCCACTACGGCAACCTTCAAGCCCCGTTGGGCAGCGTACACTGCGGCCTTGTAGCCACCGGGGCCAGCACCGACCACCAACAAATCATAGACAGTTTCAGCCATGGTTACCTCGCGATACAACAGTTAGGTTTGTCTATTAGCAGCCTGAAGGTAGGCCAGCAAGCTGTTCAGAGTCTGAATTTTTTCATAATCGGCCTCAGGAATATCCACCTGTAGCTGCTCGCTCAAACCAACAAGAAATTTGAGAAAGTCGAAGGAATCAAGTTCCAGCTCTTCACGAAGAGTGTCATCCCCCTGCAACTGCTGCGGTTCACAACCAGGAGCAATCTTCTCAATCAGGTTAAAGATCACTTCCGTCAAGTCGGCATCCGTCATCATGGGGAAACCTCCATCTCCTGCAAGACACAATTGAGACGCTGGAGAAAGCGCGCCCCAATTAAGCCGTCTGTAGCGCGATGATCAGCCGCCAGCGAGGCAGTGACCACAGGCCTCACTGTTAAGGCATCGCCTTCGGCCCACGGCTGCTGATCAATGCGACCGAAGCCAACAATGGCCACCTGCGGTGGGAAAATCACCCCATGAACACTGTCCACGCCTAAATCGCCAAGATTGGTGACACTGATGGTAGCGCCCTCCATATCGCTCTGGCGCAGCTTGCCACTGCGACTATGGCTGATTAATCGGCCTAGTTCGGCCATACTCTGTTGCGGGCTGTCCAATGCTTCACCCTTAATCACTGGCATCACCAACCCACCAGTTTTAAGGGCCACGCTAAAACCGATCCCAATCTGTTGCGCAGGCTGAAAGAGGTCATCTAGCCAGAAACCGTTGAGATCTTTGACCTGACGCAGTGACGCCGCTACCGCCCACACCAGCAGGGCGACTGGCAGCATCCTGTCTTGAATGGGCAATGAGCGGTTGCGCTCTGCCATCCACTGCAAGGCGCGCTGAAGATTGATTTTCCGATTCAGATAGTAGTGTGGAATTTCGCGGTTGGAACGACTGGTGGCGCTGGCAATTGCCTGGCGCATGGGGTCAGCCCGTCCAGTGCGCACCGCCACCACTTTCGCTGGGGCCACCTCATGGCGAGCCTGCGGTTGGCCGTCCTCTTGGCCATGGGCCCTTTCTACATCGTTGCGCTGAATCACGCCATCCGGTCCTGTGCCAGTCACTTTGGTCAGATCTACCTGTAACTCGGTGGCCAAGCGGCGGGCGGCTGGGGAGATGCGTGGTTTGGCCTTTTCCCGCAGAGGTTCGTCTTCGTGGTGCACGGATGGGGGCTCTGTTGTGACGGACGGTTTGGGTTGCAGTTCCTCAGCCGGAGCTGGAGAAGGCACTGAATCCGCTTCGTTTTCGCTGCGAATGCGTGCTAGCACAACCCCGATTTCAATCTCCTCATCACTCGGTTGATGAATAATTTCCGCCACTACGCCATCGACAAAGCTTTCAACTTCGATAGCACCCTTGGCGGTTTCCACCACCGCAATGCTTTGGCCATGGTGGACGGTGTCACCCTCTGCGACCAGCCATTCCACCAGCACCCCACTCTGCATGTCGGCACCGAGGCTGGGCATGGTAAAATCAGTCATGATCACCGCCCTTTAGCATCCGTTCAACGAGGGCGACAATCTTTTCTACTTGAGGCAATGCTGCCTGTTCCATGTGCTGAGCGTAAGGCATCGGCACCTCGGCGCTACACAGTCGCTCGACCGGTGCATCGAGATCGTAAAACGCCTGCTCCATGATGCGGGCGCTAATCTCAGCCGCGAGGCTGCCGCTACGCCATCCTTCATCGACAATCACCGCTCGCCGGGTCTTGCGCACTGAGTTGAGGAAGGTGGTTTCATCGAGCGGCCGCAGCACTCTCAGATCGATTACTTCGGCTTCAATACCTTTTTCCCTCAATGTTTCAGCTGCAGCCAAACATTTATGCAGCGAGGCACCATAGGTGATAAGGCTAATGTCGCTGCCAGGGCGATGAATCTTGGCCGTAGAGATATCTACTTCGGCAAATTGGGCTGGAACCTGTTGCTCAAAGTTGTACAGGGTGGCATGTTCAAAGATCACCACGGGATCGGGCTCTTGCAGCGCCGGCCACAACATACCGTAGGCATCTTCCACCGTTGCTGGAGTGAGAATCTTGAGCCCCGGAATGTGGGCATACAAACCTTCAAGTCGGTGAGAATGCTGCGCCCCCAGTTGATTACCCGCACCACTGGCCATGCGGATCACCACTGGAACATTGAATTGACCGGCAGACATATGCAGTAGGGTGGCGGCGTGGTTGATGATTTGGTCCAGTGCGAGCAAGCTAAAGTTGATCGTCATAATCTCCACAATCGGCCGCATACCGCCAACTGCCGCGCCGATACCAATGCCAACAAATCCTGACTCAGACAGCGGCGTATCTCGAATCCGCTGCGGACCAAACTCTGCTAGCAACCCTTTACTGACAGCAAAACAGCCACCATAATGGCCGACATCTTCGCCCATCAGAAATACCCGCTCATCCTTTTGCAACGCTTCACGTATCCCTTCACGCGCTGCTTCGCGATAACTTAATTGACGTGTCGTGTTCTCAGCCATTTTAAGACCCCTCTGAATAAACAAAACGGGTTAAATCTTCCACAGCTTCCCAGCTGCCAGCTTCGGCAAAACGCACAGACTCTGCCACCTCTTTATCTACCTCTGTTTGCAGTTGCTTAGTCAACGCGTCGTCTAGATAACCCTGTTCTTTGAGCAATTGACTATAGGTCAGCAGGGGATCACGTTTTTTCCACTGCTCCACTTCCGCTTTTTCTCGATAGAGTTCAGCGTCAAACATCGAATGGGCGCGGAAGCGGTAGGTCTGGCATTCGAGGAAACAGGGGCCATTTCCAGAGCGGACATAATCGATGGCTTGTTTTGCGGTCTCAGTCACTTCGAGTAACTCCATACCATCAACCGTGAACGTCTTAGCATTATAGGCTGCCGCTTTTTCACTCAGGCTGGTCTGCGACTCGGATAGATCGAGGCGGGTGCCCATGGCATAAAGATTATTCTCACACACAAACAGCACTGGCAGTTGCCACAGCACTGCCATGTTCATCACCTCGTGAAATTCCCCTTCGGCCATGGCCCCGTCACCAAAGAACACACAGGTAACCCGTTGCTGCTGTTTCATCGTATCGGCAAGGGCTAGTCCCGCGGCCAGTGGCAGCCCGCCACCGACAATTGCCCAACCGCCATAAAACCGAGTGGCGGCATCGAACAGGTGCATGGAACCACCACGTCCACCGCTACAACCTTCCTGCTTGCCGTACAGTTCCGCCATGATCGCACCGGGCGACACCCCCTTGAGCAGGGCGTGACAGTGTTCGCGATAGGTCGCCACCACCGCGTCATCCGGTTGTAGCTGAGGGATAATGCCCGTAGCCACAGCTTCCTGACCGACATATAAGTGGAGAAAACCGCGTATTTTTGAAGCGCTATACAGTTCGGCAGATTTTTCTTCAAAACGGCGCAATAAAATCATCTGGCGCAACCGCTCCACCGCCGTCGGCTGATCGAACACATCTGTCAGATTAGGGCTCGTTTTTTCCATCATTGGTCTCCAACGTTGAGGTATCCCCCTCCGGAAGGCCGAGTTCTCGGGCCTTGAGAAGCCGCCGCATGATTTTACCGCTACGGGTTTTTGGAAGGGTATCAAGAAAAGTAAGTTCTCGCGGTGCCACCGAAGCACCCAGTTTTTTGCGGGCAAAACCGATCAGTTCCAGACGCAGCTCTTCGCTCGGCTCCACCCCCGTCTGTAAAGAGACGAAAGCCTTAACCAGCTCACCGATTGTTGGCTCCGGCTTGCCAATCACCCCTGCTTCGGCGACGGCTGGATGTTCGATTAGCACGCTTTCCACCTCGAACGGGCCGATCCGATGACCGGCCGACTGGATGATGTCGTCGGCGCGGCCCATGAACCAGAAGTAGCCATCTTCGTCGCGGCGCACGAGGTCGCCGGTCAAATACCAACCATCGACAAAACACTTTTCATAGCGTTGCTGTTCGTCCAGATAGCTGCGGAACATAGAAGGCCAATCAGCTCTTAACGCCAGCTCACCCTCCTGCTTTGGATCGCTGATCTGCTGTAGCCCACCTTGGTCGTCATAGCGCAGCACCGCCGCCTCAATACCGGGCAACGCTAGGCCCATCGAACCGGGGCGAATCTGGAGCGCGGCATAGTTGGCAATCATGATACCGCCAGTTTCGGTCTGCCACCAGTTGTCGTGGATCGGCAGCCCCAAGGCCTGTTGCCCCCACACCACCGCTTCGGGGTTCAGAGGTTCGCCGACGCTGGCGATAAAACGTAACTGGCTCAGGTCGAACTGCTTACACGGCTGATCAGCACCACGCATCAGCATCCTGATCGCTGTCGGCGCCGTGTACCATACGCTCACCTGTTGATCCTGAAGAGTTTGATACCAACGATTGGCATCGAAATCACCTTCATCGATAATGCTGGTCACGCCATGACACAACGGTGCGATGATCCCATACGAAGTTCCCGTCACCCAGCCGGGATCGGCGGTACACCAGAAGATATCCTGCGGATGAAGATCCAGAGCGTACTGACCTGACATGTAGTGGGTCACTACTGCCCCATGGACATGCACCGCGCCCTTGGCCATACCCGTGGTACCGCTAGTAAAATGGATGATGGCCATATCGTCGGCCGTGGTGGGAACAATGGTGAAATCAGGAGAAGCCTGTTCCAGTAGTCGTGGCAACGACAGCACTTGAACATCCCCTTGTGGGTCAAGATCCTGTTCGGCATCTATCACCAGCACGTAACGCAACTGAGGCAAACGCGGCAGCAGGGGGACAATCTTCTTCTGGTATAATTTAGCAGTAGTGACCAGCGCCCGCGCAGTCCCTTTTTCCATGCGCTGATGGATCGGTTCTGGACCAAAGGCGGTAAATAGTGGACTGAGAACACAGCCATTCTTCCACGTACCTAGAGCGGCGTAATAGAGTTGCGGCACCCGGCCGGCAAGGAGAAATACCCGTTCACCCTTGCTCAATCCCAGTTGTTTCAGCACATTGGCAAAGCGGTTGCTGTGCTCCATCAGTTGCCGATAGCTGATATCCTCTACGCTGCCGCGCTTGGAGAGGTAGCGCAATGCCACATGATCTGCCCGTTCGCCCCCATCGCCCAGTACATGGCGGTCAACCGCTTCGTAAGCAATGTTGAGGCCGCCGCCGGGTAGCCCCGCCAACTTATCGCTCACTTGCTGCCAAGAAAACTCACGACATGTTCGTTGGTAATCCTGTAGCTGGGGCGCTAGCGCCAAGCCATGAAGATTTTTGTCGATGGGTGGATATGGCATCGCACGCTCCTTTTCGCATGGCTACCCCATGCATTTTCAACCGATTTAAATGGAAGCGATTCTTGAATGATTCACAATTTAATTCTATTAAGCCAGAAGCCGTTGTCAAGCAACCCCCAGTAGGAAAGGAGGATAGCGCTGGGCCAAATCGTCTGCACCAGCTATCAACAACACTGACGATACGACGCCGCGGCGCGCCATGAGCTGCGAACGAGTGGCCCGCTTGCCACCGCAGCGAAGTCCAGTGCCAAAGCAAACTGCCGCCAGTGGTCAAACTCCTCTGGCGTTACATAGCGCTGAACGGGGAAATGATTGCGGCTCGGTTGCAGGTATTGGCCGAGGGTTAGCATCTGGCAGCCAGCGTTACGCAGGTCATGCAAGGCCTGTTCAATTTCATGCTGCTGTTCTCCAAGACCCAACATCAGCCCCGACTTGATCCGCGATGCTTCCCCATCCGCTGCGCCGCGCAACAGCTGCAACGAGCGTTGATAATTGGCATCAGGCCGCACGGTGCGGTACAACCGCTCAACGGTTTCCAAATTGTGATTGATCACATCCGGTCGGGCTTCGAGGATCAATTCAAGTGCTTGCCTATTGCCCTGAAAGTCTGGAACCAGCACCTCAACGCCGATGGTTGGATCCATGGCACGAATTTGTTCAATGGTGCGACGAAACTGCAATGCGCCACCGTCGCTCAGGTCGTCGCGGGTTACCGAGGTAATCACCACATAGCGCAGGGCCAACTGCTTTGTTGCCGCCGCAACCCTGACGGGTTCTGTGTCATCTATCGGTAGCAGCGGGCCAGACTCGATGGCACAGTAGCGGCAGTGACGGCTGCAAACTTGGCCCAGAATCAAAAAAGTAGCGGTACCGTCGGCGTAACACTGCTGGCGATTAGGACACCGCGCCCCCTCGCACACCGTGTTCAGGTCATGAGCCTGTAACGTCTGCTGCACCGCAGCGCTCAACCCCTCAGGCGCTAACCGTTGACGCAACCAGATCGGTTTCATCACTTATTCCTTCCTTGTCATCGCACCATGCCAGTCCAAATACGTGCTGTAACTGTAGTGCCATCTGTTGACGTACCTCATTCATCGCTACCGATGTTTCACATTCCAAAGCCAGAGAGGTCATCTCCACCCCCGGTAAACCACACGGGGAGATCCAACCGAACGGGGTCAAATCCATATCCACGTTGAGCGCCAAACCGTGAAAGCTGATCCCTTTTTTTACCGCAATGCCAATGCTACCAAGTTTTTTATCGCCAACCCATATACCGCGCCGACGGCAATCCACTGTTGCCGCCACCCCCCAGTTACGGGCGACAGCCAGCATTACCCGCTCTAAGCGATCAATATAAGAACGCACCGTCAGACCGCTAGAGCGCAAATTGCAGATGCCATACACCACCAACTGGCCCGGCCCATGAAAGGTGACCTCGCCGCCCCGTTCGGTCTGGTACAGAGCGACACCTTGGCGGCAAAGTAAATCTGCCCCCATCAGTACGTGGTCGAGGCTACCCTTGCGTCCAATCGTCAATACTGGCGTATGCTCCAACAGCAAAAACAGGTCATGCTCAAGCTCGCCAGCAAACCGCTGGGCAACCAACTGCTTTTGCAGTTGCCAGATATGGCCGTAGTCACACACAGGGAGATTGTAAAGATAGGCGGTACGATGCGCGGGGAGTGCGCAGGGATATTGTGGATGATTCAGCATGCTCTCGCCTTGGAAAAATGACAGATGCAATGGCCTTTTGCCAATTATATCATTCATACGGAGAAATGCTAAAATGCGCTGGTATTATAGAAAAACAAGTGAATTAATATCGGATGCCACAGCCCACGATTGAGGAATTGTTACAGTGTAACGAATGGGTTTCAGAGCCAAGGAGTGCAAAAGTTGCAACGACAAATTAGCACCCTAAAACCTCCATCACCAAGGTACTCAGTGCAGTTGGATTAAATTTTGCGATAAAATGGTCCGCACCCGCCTCTTCCGCTTTCAATTGGTTGCTTGGATTACTCATAGAACTATGAAGAACAATAGGAACCTGAGTAATTTCAGTCAAACTACGAACAGTACGGGCGAAGGTAAACCCATCCATTTTTGGCATCTCAATATCTGAAATAATAAGATCCACAGGAATCTCACCATTTTCACCAGCCACCTCTTTAAGAAAAGAAAGTGCTGAGGGTGCGTTATCAAATGACTGAGATTCAATCCCCATCTCATCCATGATGCTAGTCAACATCATCATAGCCGTATTGGAATCGTCGAGTAATAATACTTTTTTACCGACACCGCGTAGCTTGGCATCGTCAGCAACACCTTGGCCAATAAAAGATTCTAAGCTCAGCACATCCGCCAAGATCTCTTCAATATCGAGCAGTAATACCATCTCTTCGGTATCGGTATATGCGATTGCAACGAGGGCTTTGGCGTTAAAACCCTCGGGTTTAACGATCTCATCCCAGCCACGCGTTAATAAAAATTCAGGCTGTGTGATTAGGAAAGCATTTAGCTGACGGCTATATTCACAGACAATGAGGTAGCCGTTATTGTGACTGTCTGTGACGTTTTCAATATCGAGAGCCTCGGCTAGGTCAATAACGGTGACAGCATCGCCACGGAAGCTGACAACCCCTTTTACCGCGGGGTGCGAACAAGGGATACGTGTCAAATGATCAGGACATTCGACAATTTCTATAATTTTGAAGACGTTGATACCATAAAGTTGATTATCGCTGAGACGAAAGGTAAGCATCTCCATCTGATTTGAGTTCGAGAGATTGCTGCGGCGAATCGCCTCATCGAGAAATTCTTCTTGCTTAGGCATAACAATCCTTTCATGTGAAATAGTTTCAAATGAGATTATCTCAGCGACAAAAAAACAGCAACAAAACTAATCATTACCCCACAGTTCGATATCTCTCGCACTGTCGCTATGCTTCTCTTGCTCACTCATCGCATGAAGCCAACAATTATGATCACGCAGACCTAACCGCCGGCCGCGCTCGGCACTTTTAATTTTGCGCGCATAAACACTAAAATTTCCGTGAGAGAAATGGATCACCCGCCCCTCATTGCCACCTAAACTTTCAGCAACAAGTGAGATCCTTTCATTTTGGAGGAAATCACGAATAAATTCGATATTCTGCTCACCAACAGTTCGTCCACCCTGGCGTGGGCAAACGTTCTTCAGAACATTTCCGCCGCCAAACACCTTAGCCTTAAATAATCGTTTTTCCGCGCCAACCAACAACATATTGTTGATCAACAGTTCCATAGCATTTACGCCATAGCGACCCGCATCTGTTTGCAGGACAGGTTGTTCACACGGATGATGATTATGACTGAGCATAAAATGATTCATCCCCATCACTTTATTGATCGGGTCGAATAGACACACGGCAACACATGAACCAAGGAGGGTTGATATGGTCACGGGCCGATTGGAGACATAAAATTCACCCGGTTCAATAATCACTCGCTGGTGATGCTTAAATATTTCAGTTCGCATAAATTTGATTACTCAAAAAATACCTGATTAGCGATGCTGGTAAGCCCATCAAGACGACTCAGACATTCTAGACGTTCGTTACTTTGCAGTGATTTTTGTTGAATTTCTTGCAGCAATTTTTCTTTTTTTATCCGATCACCTATATCGTGGAACGATAGTAATCGTACCAAATATTTTACCCTGAGACCGGATCGGTGTACACGCCAGTTCCACAGGAAATTGGTTGGCATCCTTGCGACTAAGGGTGTTTACTATTGATTAAACCACACACCCCTCCCAGCTTTCACATAAAGACCGACAAACGATTAATTTTACTGCTATAATTTTTAATGTTCAAGGTAAATGATGTTTCTCAGAGTGCTGTAGGTTAATGAATTTATCAAACCACTACGTATGTTTATTTTATGAAGGGTTAAAGCGGCTCGCCACCAACAAGTTGCAGTGATTTTTCAATCTCAAAGTAAACGACGAAACACTCCTTATCGCCACTCCCTTTGCCGTTGCTTTGCTGGCGGCGATAACTGGCAATCACCTGTGGGTCATGCTCTTCAGCAATCTTTTTCAGTGACAAACGTAGCCCGTTATAGCCAGCGCCTTGCTCAACAAACAGAAAATGGGCGTACGGATTATGTTTAAGGTTTTCGTAAGTCAAGCGGCCGAGCATCACCATGGCCAAAGTACCATCATCACGCACTTGAGGGCGCGCGTAGAGGGCTGAATTTGGTCGGCCATCGTTATCGGCCGTTGACATTACGCCCAAACCATTGTGACTGGAAAAATACTCTTTTAAGTCCATATCATCTCCTATTTGTTTAAATCTGAACGGCAACGACTCTGTTGCGCTTTTTCGATCAATTTCCGCCCCATTCTCGGGAATACTAAACTATGTAATGGGCTGACCGACCACCAATAGAGCTGACCCCACAAGCCATCGGGATAAAAATAGGCCGTTTGAATCAAAATGCCACGGTCAACGACAAATTCCAACCACCCTTTGCCGGGGAGCTTCATTTGGGCACTGAGAAGGAGCCGATGATTGTCTTGCAGATCAACCACCTTCCAAAAATCAACGGCATCGCCCACGCGCAACTGTAACGGATCACGGCGACCGCGATTTAAACCAACACCGCCAAACATTTTATCTACCATGCCGCGCAAATACCACAGCGGATCGTAGGCATCCCAACCACCCACGCCACCTAATCCGCAAATTTGATCAAACACCAAAGATTCATCGACACCGTTGAGAGAAAAGGAGCGTCTATCGCGTAATACACCACGGGGGATCTCACGTTTCCCCTGGATGTCGCACGTTTCACCGCTACTGCTATCGCACCAACGACTCAGTACTTGATCGTGCTCAACTTCGGCTAAGGCAACCGTGAAGGCATATTCCAATGACTTCGGCACAATATCTGGGAAATATGTGGCGGCATGGTCGTTTTGAGCGACCGTTTCCGACTTTAAACCCTCAACTAATGCCGAGGCGATACTAAAGGGCACAGGGGTAACAAAGATCAACCAGTAGGAGGATATTTTAGGGCTAAAAAGTGGGACGGGGATGATGGTGCGTTTTAGCCCCATGCTTAAAGCGGCTTGCGCCATAATCCCTTTAAAGGTGGTTGCAGAAGTACCAATATCTACCATTAAATTGCCATCGACCTCTACATCACTTGCCGCTTCAAGGTAGGCCAGCACATCATCCACAGCAATAGGCTGCGTGCGCGTTGTCACCCATTTGGGGGTAAACATGATCGGCAAGCGTTGGGTCAGATCGTGAATCATCTCAAAACTAGCACTGCCCGCGCCGATAATCACCCCAGCTCGAAACCACAGCGTTTGAATTTCATCAGCGTGGGAACTTAATACTTCCCCCGTTTCAAGACGACTGAGCAAGTGCGCGCTAGCGGTTCTCGCCTCACCCAAGCCACCCAGATAAACAATTCTGCGCACCCCAGCTGCAATACATGCCTGTCTAAAGTTCTCAGCACTGCGGCGATCTTTTTCAGCGTAGTCGGAACCCGTCCCCATTGAGTGGATGAGATAATACGCTACATCCACGCCGGTCAAAGCTTGATGCAGCGACTCGACATTAAAGGTATCACCAACCACCACATCGACCTTTTTCGACAAACCGCTTCGCAGCTTATCGGGGTTACGCACGAGTAGGCGGATACGTAAATCATCGCGATCGAGGAGACGATCTTTCAGACGTCGACCGATGTACCCTGTCGCGCCGGTGATTAAAATAGTCCGTGGTGGTGAAGTTGCCATATCAGTTCCTTTGTTCGCTGAATGAACGGTGCCGTCACTCGCCTAACGAAATAATTTGATCGGTCACTTCGGTGAAGGCGACATCGTGACTGATCAAAAACAGTTGATCGTACCAATGTTCGGTAACCTCTTCACGACCGACGTCAATCGCTCTAAAGGCGTGAGCGAGGTTTTCGCGGCGTGCGGCATCGAGATTGGAGGTTGGCTCATCGAAGAAGGCGATGCGCGCGCCAATAGTTTGCAGCAGCGCAAGGCGCAGTGAAACTACGGCGCTCATGATTTGACCACCGGATAGCTGCTCATCGATGCGCTCGCGTAGTTCACCGTCATCGAGATCACGTAAGATAATCTGATAGTTATCGCCCCAGCACAGCTCTTCGTCCACTTCGGCAATGGTGCGATAGATGCGGTCGGCACGTAGACTAATCTCTTTACGAAAACGCTCGGAGAGGTAGCCAGAGACGTTACGAAACACCTTGTTGCGTAAGAACTTAACCAGTTCATCTTTGTCGGCGTAAACCTTGACTTGGCCTTTTTTATCAGCTACCTCAGCTTCGATTTTCAACAGATGTTCAACCTCAGCGGTCAAGCGCTTCTGATCTGCGCCGAGACTGATCACTTTTTGGCTTAAGCCACCAATCTGTTGTGTCAGTTGATCCTTCTTCCCTCGTTGCTGTTGATGTCTTTCAGCACAATAGTCACGTAAGGCCTGCTGTAGACTTGCTTCATGTTCGCCAAGTTCATGCTGTAATTTTAACAAAAACCGCTCAAATGTCACCAGTTGATCCTGACGTTGTTTCAGTTCTGCGGCTTGCTGTTGATTGGCGACATAACGATCACGCGCAGGGTGATGGAGCCGTTTCTGCTCATCGACGCGATCAAGATTTTCTTGCAGTTCGGAAAATTTACCTAACGCCTGTTTCTGCTCCAGTAGAACCTTGTGCTCGGCTTGTTGCTGTTGCCATAACGTTTGTAAAGCATTGGTTCGTTGATTGTTAGTATGTTGACGCTGTTGTAAAGCCTGCTGTTGCTGGGCTAAGGATTCTTGCTTGACCTGCATTGCTTTAATCTGCTGGTCGGCGTGGACAGCGTGCGATTCTTGCTGCCTTAAGCTGGTCATTACCCCTTCAAGCTGGTGCTGTTGCTGGCCGAGATCATCTAGCTTGGCAGTAAACACATCGTTTGCGGGGCGATCAGAAATATTGAGGCACTTTTCCTGAAAAAATGGACACACCCCGGTCGCCAGCTTTTCGCTACCCTCTTTAAATCCCGCGCGCCGCCCTGCAAGTTGCCCTTGCTGGGTTTGCACTGAGGCAATCTCAGTGCGAAGTGGTGCCAATGATGATGCGACAGTACGAAGCCCTTCATCCACTACCAAACTTTTTTGCTGCTCGTCGAGCTGCTGCAGTTCGTTTACCAACTCTTGCTGCTGGCGCTCAACCTGCTTAGATTCCGTCTCATGACGCTGCGTTGTTGCGGCATGTTGTTTATCGAGCTGGGCAACCTGTTTTTCGAGCTGACGCTGCTGCTTCGCTTGCACCTGTAGCGCCGTAAAATCGGCTGTCGCTTGCTCAAAGGCGTTAAAGCCTGCCACGGTCTCATCAACTACCTTTTGCGCTTCCTGAGCGGCGACAATTAACCCTTTTTGGCTGGCAATTTTATCACACCCATTCTGAATACGTTCGCGATGGGTGGCAATGGCACTTTGCAATGTTTGTACAGCCTGTTGTTGTTGCTCCAGGCTGAGCAATTGTGTTTCAAGTTCGCGCAACTGCTGTTGCTGTTGCGCTAAATCTGCTTGGGCTTGTGTCCCTTGCTGGATGGCGCTTTTCAGCTCTAAGCGTTTGATCGGCAACACCTCAATCTGGTCCTGCTTTGAACCGATCTCTGCCTGAAGAACATCAACTTTGGCTTTAATGGCGCTGGTCAGTGCTTTGGTGTCGTTGAAGGTTTTTCGCCAACTGGCGATACCGAGAATTTCGTCAAACTTGTCACGGCGCTTGGTGGCTTGTTTGATAACAAACGGGCCAAGAAATTCATGTTGAAACGGGCCGATCACTAACTCGAACTGTTCAGCGAGAGCGCGACCATTATTGAGACCGAGCAATTGCTTAATTCGCCCTTCAGTCTCCTTACTGTCCTTATGCTCTTCCACCTCAAACTCGCCGCCAATTTTCTTGGCTAACAACCATTTTGATGCTTTGGCAACAGTGCGACTGACGCGAAACTCCTCATCTTTGAGTAAAAAATCGACCTCAATCAGCCCACGTTTTTCGCCAATAGAGATAAAACGCTCAATGTTGCCGACAAAACTCTGGGCATCAACGCCGAACAGAGCGTAGCCAATAGCTTCAAAAATGGTGCTTTTGCCGATGCCATTTGGCCCAGAGAGGACATTGATCCCCGCTGAAAAAGTGAGGGTGGTATCGCGATGCGATTTGATGTTTTGTAGATGAATGGCGAGAATCTGCATGGCTACACCTCGCCTTCGAGTAAGCTGAGAAGTTCATCGCCATCGGTATCACCGCGCTGGACGGCGTCACGCAACGTTAGCGCCAGGCGGGTCAAATCCTGTTCACGACCCTGATACTCACTATTGGTGGCGATCAGCTCATGCAACACATCGCTCTCAATTTCAGCTAAGCTCTTGTTAGCATCACCCGCTTCAGAGCCACGACTGTGAAGGGATAGTTGATTTTTCACTTCGAGGTGCAACGGTTTAACCATCTCATCCAACGCTAACCTAAGACGTTCGCGACTTAACTCAAACGGATGAAACATCACCTGACCAACTAATTTTAACTCCAGTAACGGCGCACGAGTATCGGGTTTAACCGCATCCACATCGACACAATCGGCTAACAACGACGTCACTTGCGTACAAAACCGACTGAGCGCGACCTCGCTATTTTCAGCACCTTCGAGATCGATGGTGGCCACCACCATTGGTCGTGGGTCGGTGGCTTTGAATGCCACTTGATATGCGCCCTCTTCAACATCAACAAGGTAGTAGCCCTTAGCGTATTTCTGTTCGCCGAAGTTGACCCGTTCAGGCGAGCCGGGATTGTAAGCGTAAGGACCACCTTCAGGACTGTTGATGATATACGGTTTGTGGCCGTGACCGAGGGCGACATAATCAAACTTTTTAGCGAGAGGCTGCGCCTCCTCCAGTTTCATATTGCCAATTTCAACGGGCGAGAAACTCCAAATTCCGACATGGAACAGCAGGATATTGTTGCTGGTGGTGACAGCATCACAGATGCGCTCAACGTGACTGCCCGCCTGCGCGCCAATGTAGCCGAGGCCATACAGGTTCAGGTCGCCAATCTGGACATGGCCGCCCATCCCTTCCGTGTCATCAAAAAGTGGAAACGCATAACCACCGTCATCATCACGCTGAGGACGCAGTAACTTGATATAGCCCATGTGCGACAACGCTTCCATCCACGAAAGACTATCGCGACGGTGGATCCAATCATGATTACCTTCGATGGCGATACAGGGGATTCCTGCATCCTTGAGAGGCTGAAGTGATTCAATGGTACGAGCAAAGGTTTTCGGTAAGATTTGACCGACATGAAACAGATCACCGCCAATCAGCATAAAATCGACATGTTGGTTTACCGCATCGGCAATGATGTAATCGAAGGTTTGGAAGAAATCATCATAACGAGTGGATTCTGCATGCGGATTTCGATACGTTTTACCTAGGTGGATATCGGAACAATGAATAAAGCGCATCGGCTATCTCTTATTTGTGGGGGATTGGGGATAAACTTCAACGACAATGGTTAATATCATAAACAGAAGCTAAATATTTGAGATATTCATCATCTTCACACATGCTTTTACCGGGTTCATCGGATATTTTCGCTACAGGTTTACCATTGGCAGTCACCATTTTAATGACGATATTAAGCGGCTGAGGGCCGACATCATTCGTTAACATGGTACCAATGCCAAACGAAACCTTGGTTCGTTGGTTAAAGTGGCGATACAACTCAATCATCTTTTCGAACGTCAGTCCGTCACTAAACACCAGAGTTTTACTAAGGGGGTCAATCCCCATCTTGTTATACATGGCAATTGCTTTTTCACCCCAGACAATGGGTGGGCCGCTATCATGACGCAGGCCATCGTATAGTTTACCAAAATAAGGATCGGCAAAATCACGAATAAAGGCATCCATTGAATAACAGTCGGTCAGTGCAATACCTAAGCGACCACGATATTCCCGCACCCAACCTTCAAGTGCGTCCTTTTGGGCATCGGCAAGTCGCGTTATTGCCTGCCACGCTTGGAACCATTCATGGGCCATTGTTCCCACTGGTGTTAGTCCATAGCGCCGAGCCAAATCGAGATTACTGGTCCCGGCAAACACCTGAGGCAACTTCTGCTGAAGGGTACTCACTACCTCTTCGTGCCACGCTTGACTTGCCCGTCGGCGCGTACCAAAATCAGCAAAATGGAAACCAGACCTCAATTCTGGTGTTGCCACCAGAGCAATCTTTTCGGATAACTTGGTTCGTGCACTCACTAAATCAACGCCACCATGTTCCAATTCGGTATGTAATTCACTGATAATAGCGAGGGTATATATCTCAAACAACGTGACATGAATAAGGGGGCCGCGAAAACGGATATCCAGACCATCGCCCACTTGCTTAATCTCAACAAAGCGCATATCAAGACGAAAGATGCGTAAAAACTCGATAAAATCTTGACTAAAGAATGGAAACGAGTCGAGATAATCTAACTCTAAATTGGTAAAAGTGAGGGTAGACAGATGCTCTAACTGATGATGAATATCGCTCAGCATATTGGTAAAATTGGCCATAGCTGGGTTACGGCAGGCAAATTTCCACTCGACGGTAACAGCTCGGAATTCTGGCGCATGATAGAAGGCCTGAAGCATGGTGAGCTTATATAGATCCGTATCGAGAAGACTGTTTATCAGCCAACGGTTAACAGTGGGTGGGTTCATAATGTCACCAATTTTTGCAGAGCGGCAGTCTTCAAACAGTAATCGGTTGCCCCCAGCAACTGGGTGTCCATTCATGAACAGTGGTGTAAAGCCCCACTGTGGATCGACATCAAAACTAGCGCTACGGTTTTTTTCTATGGAAAGCATGTTCATTGATCCCTTAAGCAAAGCTATCATCCTTCTATAGCAACACCTGACATCATCATTCTAGCACTAAAAATTCGCATAAAAAAGGGAGGGTTGCCACAGCACCCTCCCTTTTTTATTGCAAAAAATATGTAGCGACTACTGAACAGGAACTGCCAAAACGTAGCTCGCCGCAGTACCATCGAGGATACCTGCAACATCGGTCGCTACCATGATCGCCTTGCCGTTATCAACCGCTAAGCCTTGAATAGGACGCTCTAGCTTATCACCGAGAGTTCCTTTCATCATCATACCGTCTTGATATTTCAACACCGACAACCAGCTGTTGTTGATGGATGAGCTGACACCCGCAGCTTGAAGGTACGTACCTTCAGCACTGATGGCAACAATTTCAGGTTTACCATCACCATCAAGATCGGCAGCAATAGGTGCCACATCGCATGATGCTGTATTAATCATTGGATTTTGGGAACTTGGGTCAATATCGTAGGTGACTCCTGAAAGTGAAGCCCCCATCTCTTTACTAGATTTGTAGAGTTGATTTTCACCCGAGTAGACATATAAACGACGGTTACGAATAAAGATTGCTTCCGGTTGGCCATCGCCTGTTACATCAGAGAGCAAACCGCCAATAATGCGAAATAACTTTGGTAACTCAAATTGCAGATCTGACCGGACCAGCTTGTCACCATTTAACGTATAAGCGTTAAAGCGCGGTGCGTAGAACATTTCACGATCAAAATCCTGACCAATCAACAACTCGGAAGTGCCGTTGCCATCGGCATCAAATCCAGCAAGAAAGCGGTTAAGACCTTTTTTAACGGCACTGAAAGCTTGACCGTCCCAGCGTAAAACATCGCTTTCAACACGGTCATCACCCCAAACTGTTACCACTAAATACAGTGATGTATCGCCCTGTGGTTGCCACCAACTCACACTGAGGATTTGCCCCATTGTGATGCTATCGCCCTGACCTGCAAGCTCGAGTGTTTCGCCGACACGATAAACCTTAATAGCACTACCGTCTGTCGAAGCGAGATACAGTTGATCGTTGAATTTTTCAAAATCTGACATCACCGTGGTGGTATCAAATTGTCCCACCTTAACAAAGCTGGGGAATTGCATATTCAGAGCACTGGTTCCATAAGCACCAACCTGACTCCGAGTTTGATAGGTCACTGGCCCTTGCTGTGCCATGGCAACTTGAGGAACTGCAACCTGTGGAACCGCCGCAGGAAAAGTCATTGCACTCGTTACTGGTGCAGCAACAATCTGCCCTGTTTGATAAGAGCGCAGCAATTGGCCTGAGCCATCACGGACTTGCAAACCTGCTGTGGTTGCCACAAAGGCGAGGTCGGCATCAGCGACCTGTGTATCACCTTGCCATTGCAAACGAGGCAACGCCGCCATCAATTCAGCCTTCAGCACTTCAGAATCGCCCGACTGATCTTGAAACGTGGCATTGATGCTATCGAAGCGATTAATCTCTGTACCAGCACTGAGGTCTCCCTCACCGCGAACCTTAACTGCATACGAGTAACCTGATTTGATCCGCGTTACTTTTAAAACAGCACTAACGGTATCGAGGCTACCAATAATCTTTTTAGTTACCGGATGAACAATATTACCGCCCTTAGTGACCACACTAAACAGATCACCCGCCGCAACACCTTGAGCACTATCAAGGTCGATAATGTATTCATTTCCCGTTGCCATAACCACATAGCCCGAGACCAAGCTAAAATCCTTAGCAATTTGAGCCGTTGATAACGCCCACCCTTGCACACTCCATAGCACTGCTATGCAACTTAGCATCAAAACTCGAACTAGTGTTCTTGACTTCACAGGTACCTCCAACGATAAAATTAAACATTAACTATTGCAGTAATTTATCCATATATTTCTAGCTCACGACGAGCAGTTTTAATTTATATTTCAAACGAAGACTATACCCTTTTACACCCACACTGCACATAAAAAAGGCCGGACAAATGCCCGGCCTTTTTTATACTAACATTTCTAAACTTAGAACTTGTAACGGATGCGTGAACTAATGATAAAGATATCTTCATCAGCATTACCATCTTGTTCAAATTCATAGTAGTCCATAGCATCATCTGCCATTAAGTAACCAAACTGAATCGCAGCTTCGGTGCTAGTAAACAACTTGTAACTAGCGTAAGCATCAAATTCAACACCCAAGGTATCATCTGCATACTGGTCAACTTTACCATCACCAGTTGTATCATTACCAATATCTTCAGCGGTCATCAGATACAAAGCAGCTGCGCCAACCTTCAACTTATCGGTAACTTGATAGTCATAACCAAGACGGTTCAGGATCAGACCTTTATCCTGGAGGTAAGGGGAAGCTGAGAAATAATCGTCGTCAGTGTAGCCTTCGAAAAGAATCACTGAATACTCGGAGTTAATGTCGACATCTGTGGCAACAAAGGCATCCATATCACCATCATTGCTATTATCATCACCGGAAGCATACCAGAATGTGTAGGTCAACTTACCTTTGCCCATTTTAACACCAACATCAAAGTGCGCAAAATAGCCGCCGAAATCCGACTCTTCCATGAAGTCGCCCATCTGGTACATCAGGTCCCAGTTAGCGAAAAAATCGCCAGACTTCATGTTGCCATCAACACCAAAGGTATATAGATCGAGATCATACCCACCAAAGGCTTTGGTATAATATCTAGCAGGTTCTGAAACAAAACTGGTTGAAGCGTCTGTCGTTGTAATTGTTCCATCTGCATTCAAAACACTTGAAGCAGGAGTTGTCACAGTGTCTGATGAAGTAAAACCATCACTGGTTTGCCACAAACCAAAGAAACCAACCTTAGTACCGTCCGCAGGCTTCAGATCATAACGTACCAAGAAAGCATCGAGATCAGCTGGGCTGTTATCAGTATCAAAAACCTCATAGCCACGATACCAACCAACAGTTAGATCACCAGCACCAGCAGCAACCTTATAATCGACACCGGTTACAGTCTCATTCCACAAAAACTTGTTAACTTTAACTGGCATCAAGCCCATACGTGCACGGCCACCGGCTAAAGCAAAATCGGTATATGCCCAGCGCGCTTCAATTGTTCTACCATCGCCACTAAAACCACCGTCGCCAGTCCTACCAAACTGAATACCACCAAGTTCGATAGCGAATACACCCTTGATTGCACCGTCATCACTGGTTGCTGTGGTCCACAAACGATACTTGAGCTCGCCCATTGTATCATTGTTTGTATCTTTACTGATAAGCGCTTTTCTGGTAAGACTCTCGCCTTTATCAACACTATTAAAGAAGCTAGCCTGATTCGTGTACATACGGAAACGGTGATTAAAATCACCATTGAACGTAAAATCGACCGCAAAGGCCGGAACTGCCATACTCAGCATTACTGCTAGAGCTACAAATATTCTTCTCATACTGTGTTTCCTCCTTGTTTCATCCTCGTTAAATAACCCATACCCGTGTGACAAAAACGCTGCCTACTACAAGGAATACCCACCCTGTAAGCGCTAACATTGCCACACAACAATAAATCTAACATTATTAAAACTTATGCACCTTGCGTACCAAACAAGGTTGATAAATCGAACAACTGGTAAATCCCCATACTTGAACGACTTTTCGCAGCTAATCTTGATTAGTATTAATCTACCGTATGGTGCTGTTCTTTGAACTCGCCATACCTGCGAAGGCAGATATTCAGTGGCTTTACATAGATTTCGAGACTCAAGCCTTAGCGGGAGTGACGCACTATTTTGTTAATAACGAAAGATCAGTACTAATCAGGATGCTGTTTTCTTTTACTAGAAGGTAAAGCTGCATTACTGCTCATCAATGTGATGAAATCATGACACACCGTGTCAGAGCAGCAACAGTTAAACCCCGTTCTATTTACAATCATCATAAAAACATTGTCAAGAAATTTCCTATATTTAATTTCCTAGTTTCAGGAGCTTGCACACATTCTCTCACAAATTACCAAATAACTGCGTTCTACTGGACTAACATACCATAACTATCGGACAACAAAAGTCCATTTATAATTTACTTTAAATCAAAAAAAAGCCCCCTATCAATCAAGACAGGGGGCTTTAAATCTAACTAAGAGAGCTGATGATTACATCATGCCAGGCATTCCACCCATGCCACCAGGCATAGCAGGCATACCGCCAGCATCATCGCTAGCAACGTCAGCAATACATGCTTCGGTTGTCAGCATGAGGCCAGCAATTGAAGCTGCATTTTGCAGTGCGCTACGAGTTACTTTTGTTGGATCAAGAATACCCGCTTCGAGGAGATCAACATACTCGTCAGTTGCTGCATTTAGACCAAATGAACCTTCGCTGTTCTTAACATTGTTAACAACGATAGAACCTTCGAGACCAGCATTTGAAGCAATTTGGCGTAACGGCTCTTCGAGAGCGCGCTTGATGATCTGCACACCAAACTTCTGCTCGCCAGGGAGCTCTAAAGCGTCAACCGCTGCGATGCAACGGATAAGAGCCACACCGCCTCCAGGGACGATACCCTCTTCAACCGCTGCACGAGTTGCATGCAGTGCATCTTCAACACGAGCTTTTTTCTCTTTCATCTCGGTTTCAGTTGCAGCGCCAACTTTAACAACCGCTACACCACCAACTAATTTAGCCAAACGCTCTTGCAATTTCTCGCGATCATACTCGCTGCTACTTTCAGCAATTTGAGCACGGATCACTTTTACACGACCATTGATAGCTGCTTCATCACCAGCACCATCGATGATTGTAGTGTTATCTTTGTCAACAACAACACGCTTAGCGGTACCAAGCATATCTTCTGTTGCGCTCTCAAGAGTAAAGCCCATCTCTTCGCAGATCACCTGACCACCAGTCAGAGTTGCGATATCTTCTAGCATCGCCTTACGACGATCACCAAAGCCCGGAGCTTTAACGGCAACAACGTTCAATGTGCCACGTAGCTTGTTAACAACCAAAGTTGCCAACGCTTCTCCATCAACATCTTCAGCAATAATCATAAGAGGACGACCCGTCTTGGCCACAGGCTCAAGAATAGGAAGCAGATCACGCATGTTGGAGATCTTCTTGTCGTAGATGAGAATTGCAGGATCGTCCATTGCAGACTCCATGCGCTCTGAATCAGAAACAAAGTAAGGAGAAAGGTAACCGCGATCAAACTGCATCCCTTCAACGGTCTCTAAAGAGGTATCCATTGATTTAGCTTCCTCAACGGTGATAACACCCTCTTTACCGACTTTGTCCATTGCTTCAGCAATGATGTTACCAATGGTCTCATCACTGTTTGCTGAGATGGTACCAACCTGAGCGATCTCTTTGTGATTTTGAATAGGCTGTGAAAGCTCACGTAGTGAACCAACAGCTGCTTCAATCGCCTTATCAATCCCGCGCTTAATTTCCATTGGGTTGTGACCCGCAGTCACAAGCTTCACGCCTTCACGATAGATCGCTTGAGCGAGAACCGTTGCAGTGGTTGTACCGTCACCAGCGATATCAGAGGTCTTAGAAGCAACCTCTTTAACCAGTTGAGCACCCATGTTTTCAAATTTGTCTTCGAGCTCAATCTCACGAGCAACTGAAACGCCATCCTTGGTGATCAATGGAGCACCATAGGATTTATCAATAACAACGTTACGACCTTTAGGTCCCAAGGTTACTTTTACGGTATCAGCGAGCATATTAACACCAGCAAGAATACTAGCGCGGGCACTTTCGGAAAACTTAATCTCTTTTGCAGCCATTGTATTGAAACTCCTATGTAATTTGAATAAGCATATTGATGGTACAGATTATTTCAATAATCGTTGATTAGTTCTCAACCACACCGAGAATATCATCTTCGCGCATCATCAAGAACGCTTTGCCTTCAACTTTAACTTCACTGCCAGCATACTTGCCAAACAGAACACGATCACCCACTTTTACATCAAGAGGGAGAACTTTACCTTCAGCTGTGACCTTGCCCTTACCAGCAGCAACAACGAGACCCTCTTGTGGCTTCTCTTTAGATGCTGTATCAGGAATGATAATACCACCGGCGGTCATTGTTTCTTCTTCAATACACTCGACGATTAAGCGGTCTTGCAGAGGTCTGATGTTCATTCTCTGTCTCCTTCAGGTTTAATAAATAAAAAATTGTGGCATCATGCCAAAATAACGACGTAGTTAACGTAAAAATTAACGTTAGCACTCGTAGTATTGGAGTGCTAACAACAAAGGAAAATATAATCAGTGACGGGGGAAAGTCAAGGGGTAACTCAGTAAAAAAATAACCACGAATACATGCAGACAAGGCGGCGGCAGCCACACAAGAACTTGACACCATTTTTCACCCATGATAAACCACAGAGTCAGTACAAAAAATAGGTTATATTTCAAGCAGTTGCACAGGCAACGCATCAATCAATGTACTCATGAGACTCCCATTAAAGAGGCTCCCGAAAGGAATCATCATGGTAAAAAAACTTTACATCCCCGGCCCAGTAGAAGTCAGTAATGACGTTTTTGCTGCCATGTCCGCACCGATGATTGGCCACCGGATGCCCGAATATGCCACCCTTCACGCCAGCGTTACCGGACAATTACAAACCCTGCTCAACACCAAAGATCCAGTATTTTTGGCCACCTGTAGCGCCTTCGGCATCATGGAGGGTGCAGTGCGTAATCTGGTGCAAAAACGCTGCGCTAACTTTGGTAATGGCGCATTTAGCACCAAGTGGCACGATGTCACCAAACGATGCGGCATTCCGGCTGACCTATATAGTGCCGAATGGGGACAACCCATCACCGCTGAGATGGTTGACAAGGCTCTTTCAAGTGGTGACTACGATGCAATGACCATGGTTCACAACGAAACCTCAACAGGTGTGATGTCGCCGTTAGCTGAAATCGCTGAGGTGATGAAAAAATACCCTTACGTCTCTTTTATTGTCGATACCGTGTCATCAATGACAGCGGTTCCCATCGACTTTAAGGCTCTAGGCCTTGATGTATGCCTCGCTGGGGTGCAAAAAGCCTTCGGCCTACCACCCGGATTAGCGGTATGTGCAGTCTCTCGTGCGGCCCTTGATAAGGCTAAAGCCACACCCAATCGCGGTTACTATTTTGACTTTGAGGAGTTTGAAAAGAACGACCTCAAACACAACACACCAAGCACCCCATGCATCAGCCTCATCTTTGGCCTTGATGCACAGTTGAAGAAAATGTTTATTGAGGGATTAGACAACCGCTATCAACGTCACGCTGAAATGGCTGAAGCAACACAAACATGGCTACAGCAGCAAGGGTTTGGCCTATTTGCCCCAGAGGGTTGTCGCTCCATGACCTTGACCAGCGGTGAGAACGATGGCAGCACCGATCTTGAGCAGCTGAAAAAACTCGCCGGTGAGCGCGGCTATGCGATGGACAACGGTTACGGCAAGATTAAGAACAAAACGTTCCGTATCCCCCATATGGCTGACATGACCATGGCTGACCTGCACGAGTACTTCACACTTCTCGAAGAGTTACTGCCACAAGTACGCAACTAGCAGGCTATCAGACTTAACATGGACCTACTGCGAAATAGCCTGACTTGGCCCATATCCCCGACAATTTTCGACAAATAGGCCAGCTATTCGCTCTCAAATTCTCGAAAATTTGGTCTCAAGCAGTCTATTTCTCGCTACGGCCCGTCAAGTCCGACAGCCTACTGACAATAAAAAAAGCGCCCCCATAATAGGGGCGCTTTTTTTCATCTCAAAAACCGCATATTGCTACAGAGCTGCTTTACGCTGGCTCTAGTCCGGCAAATTTCAGCAGTAACTTCTTCGGCCCAAAACGGTTAAAATACACCGTGACCTTTTGTTTATCTCCCGCCCCTTCAAGGCGACGCACTGTCCCAACACCAAAACGAGCATGGCGAACCCGACTGCCAATACGTAAATCATCACTGCGGGCGGCGGGGCGTTCCACTTCAATGACGGGTTGATCAGCGATCGCTGCAGCGACTGCCTGCGGCGGCGACGCCACAGACGCTGGTGCACTTGCAGGGTTCGATGCGGGTGCAGTGGTTGGAATCTGATCAAACAACGAGGACAGATTGTGCTTAGAAGTGGACCGAAGCGGTTTTTTTACCACATCAGCAAGTAAACTTTCTGGAACCTCGGCAATAAAACGACTCGGTGGATTATACTGATAACTACCGTAGACACGGCGGCGTTGCGCATGAGTCAGAAAAAGCTTCTCCATCGCCCGCGTCATACCGACATAACATAGCCGACGCTCCTCCTCAAGCTGTTCGCCACCATCCGTAGCACGCGAAGAGGGGAAGATGCCATCCTCCATACCGGTCATAAATACCACTGGAAACTCAAGCCCTTTGGATGCATGGAGGGTCATCAAAGTCACTCGATCTAAACTAGCATCATAGGCATCAAGATCGGTCACCAAAGCGATCTGCTCGAGGTAGTCTTGCAAGGTCAATTCACGCCCCCGGTGCTCTTCCATTCCTGCGAGCAATTGATCAAGGTTATTGAGGCGATCCTTGCCCTCTTGAGTATTTTCCCCCTTGAGCATCTGTTCGTAGCCGGTTTCTTTAATCAGTTCTTCCGTTAATTGCGGGTAAGAAACATCCTCAAGGCGCTGCCTAAAACCATCGATCATCAGCACAAATTCAGTGACTTTTTTTGCTGCTGCCCCCTTAAGAACTCCACGATCAATCGCCATCTGACATGCGGCAAGAAAACCACCCGCCTCTTGATCGAATTTAGCAATTTTAGCAATCGTTGTCGCACCGATTCCGCGCGCTGGAACATTGACAATTCGTTGCGCTGAAATGGTATCGGCAGGATTAGTCAACACCCGCAGATAAGCGAGGATATCTTTAACCTCCATACGGGTGAAAAAGCGCATACCGCCAAACATCACATAAGGGATGCGCTCGCCAACCAACGCCTCCTCAAGAACTCGCGATTGGGCATTGGTGCGATAGAGCAACGCTATGTCGCGCAGATGACGGCCCGACTGGCGCAACAGCTTAAGCTGTGACACCACGTAACGCGCCTCTTCTAGATCGTCAGGCAGTGCTTCCAGAGTGATTGGTTCACCATCAGGGTTTTCGGTCCATAAGGTTTTACCTTTACGGCCGATATTATTCGCGACAACCGTTCCGGCAGCTTCAAGGATTGTCCCTGTTGAACGATAATTTTGCTCCAACCGGATGGTAGTGCAACCGGGGAAATCGCGCTCAAAACCGAGGATATTACCCACCTCAGCACCGCGCCAGCGATAGATCGACTGATCGTCATCACCCACCACACACAGGTTGCCATGCACGGAGGACAACTGTTGTACCAGTCGGTATTGCACCATATTGGTATCTTGGAATTCATCCACCAACATATACAGGAACCGCCCCGCATAACGCGCCAATACTTCAGGATGCTCGTCAAACAACTTAACGCAATAGAGGAGCAAGTCGCCAAAATCTAGAGCATTGGCACGCTTCAGCCGCTCTTGATACATGGCATACACTTGCGCGACAACACGGTTATTGCTATCGTCCTGGGCCATAGCGTCAGGAAACTGCCCTTTATTTTTTGCCGCATCAATAGCCGATGCTGCGGCACGGGCTTTAAGTTCTTTATCGGAGATGCCTAAATCTTTGAGGATGTTTTTTAGCATCCGCTCTTGATCCTGATCATCATAAATTGTAAATGACGATTCGAAGCCTAAAGCGTTGATTTCGCGGCGTAAAATTCGTACACAGGTGGAGTGAAAGGTGGAAACCCACGGCGTTTCTTGGTCTGGAAGGCGGCTTTCAATGCGTTCCTTCATTTCGGACGCCGCTTTATTGGTGAAGGTTACCGCTAGAATTCGCCATGCGGGAACGCCAAGTTCTTGCACTAAATGAATCACCCGCCCGGTGAGGGTACTGGTCTTCCCCGACCCTGCACCAGCCAAAATCAATAATGGCCCTTCGGCATGATTCACCGCTTCCAACTGGTGTGGATTAAGATTTGGACTGATTCTACTCATCAACATCTTCCTCAAGAGTCCGCGCCATCAAAGCTTTATTGTAGGCTGAGACCATATCGCGCCGCGATATAATACCAATCAATTTATTGGTACAATCTCTAGCGACAACAGGTAGCTGTTCGATATTACGATAACCAATTTTCCGCATCGCATGATCTAAGTTTTCATCGGCAAAAATAGTGGTTACCTCAGGGGTTGCCAACTCCTTGACCACCACCAAGTCCATCAAATCTCTTTCAAAAACGACCCCAAGAAAATCCTGAATAGAGATGATCCCTGTCAACTCACCATCGATATTGGTGATAGGGAAATTTGTATGCTTAGTACTGGCAATGAAGTCGGTGAACTGTCGCAGAGTCATGCTCTCTGGCACCGTTTCAAGCTGAGTGGTCATAACGTCACCCACGTTGATCGACTTCATAATATTACGCTCTTTACCCGCCTCAAGATCAATGCCTGCCCGCGCTAATTCAACGGTATCCAAGCTCTCTTTTTTATAATGGCGGCAGATGGAGGTCCCAATCACACACGACAACATGATCGGTACAATAACTTGATACGAAGCGGTCATCTCAAACAGCAGGAAGATAGCAGTCATTGGTGCATGGGTCGCAGCCGACAGAAAAGCCCCCATGCCGATAAGAGCATACGAGCCTGGTGAAATCGCTAATGAGGGAAGTAGCTGCTGACTAATGTGACCAAACGCCCCACCAATCACCGCACCGATATACAAAACTGGGGCAAACAAACCGCCAGGCAAGCCTGAACCAAGGGTGATCGACGTAGCAATCGCCTTAAATAGGATCAACGCCAGGAGCAGATACAACGTGCCACCACCGTTGAGGAACTCGTTCATGAAATCGTAACCGTTACCAAACACCTGCGGGAAACCGACGCCAATCAAACCAACCAAAAATGCCCCACCAATCGGTTTCATTAACCGCGGAATTTTCAACTTATCGAACACATCCTTAATGCGAAAATGGACATCGATAAAGGTCGCCGCCAACACTCCGACAATCGCGCCAAGAACCACATACAACAACAGTTCCCAGTGTGAACCCATCTGATAAGGGGGGATATGAAACGCGATCTCATTGCCAAGCAGCGCCCGCGACACCACGGTACTCATGCCACTAGCGATAACAATTGAGGTGAAACTCGAAATTTCAAATGACGACAGCAGGACAATTTCTTGAGCGAAAAATACCCCAGCTATAGGAGCATTAAAGGTCGCCGCCACGCCACCGGAAACACCACAGGCCACCAACACCTTGAGGCGGTTACCACTGACCTTAAACCCTTGACCAAACTGACTACCCACTGCGCCGCCAATTTGAGCAATCGGCCCCTCTTGCCCCGCACTACCACCGGTTCCCAGAGTGATGGCACTGGCTAAGCCACGGGTAATGATGGTACGCCCAGGGATCTTTGCACCACGCAGATTCACTTGCTCGAGAAAGGAGGAGAAACCGAACTTTAGGTCCTTTTTGAACCAAATGCCAAAGGGGATCATCAACAGACCACCGACGACGGGAAACAAAATTGCCCACCAGCGCGCGCTACTCCAGTGATGCCACGAGATGTCAAAAAATTCCATCCCCTGTTCGATCACTAACCAATGGAAAAAATCAATGGTTTGACGGAAAGCGTAATTACACAGCCCAGACAACAGACCAATGGCAACGGCCAAAATAGCCATAAAGGTATTTTCGCTAATGCGGAATCGGTTGAGAACTTTCAAACCAACGTGGCGTAACCAATCAAAAAATCTGGAAATAGGAGGGCTGCTCATAATAGTGTATCGACTCAATAGAATGCGGAATTAAGGTTCAAAAAAACATAAACGCAAAATATTACGTCTTTTCGCTCCTCGCTGTAAAGGACTATCCTCTTCTGAAAACAACAAATATCGACGACCTCGCTTCAAAAGTAAAAATGCCCCGTAAAACAGAGCAGTTCTCACTGTTTTACGGGGCAACGAATCTAACTTTTAATCTATGGCTGAATCAATACTGTTCAAAATCATCATCCAACTTATCACGACCGCTGCCCATATCGAGGGAGAGACCACGCGTCGCTTTTTTAGCCGCTGCTGGCGCGCTGCTCGCATGACTTATCCGTGCGGCAGGTTCTGCCGAAACGGGCCGTGACGCTGAACGTCGAGTACCCTCATCAAGCTTAAAGAAGGAGATGGTATCTTGCAGTTGCTCGGCTTGACTGCTGAGCTCTTCGGAAGTGGAGGCCATCTCTTCTGAAGCGGAAGCATTTTGCTGAATGACCTGATCGAGCTGCTGGATCGCTTTGTTCACTTGGTCAGCGCCAGTATCTTGTTCTTTACTGGCGGCGGCAATCTCTTGTACCAATTCAGCGGTACGTTGAATATCGGGAACCATCTGAGTAAGCATGGTGCCAGCTTTTTCGGCAACCTCGACGCTACTAGAGGATAAATCACTGATTTCAGCAGCGGCACTTTGACTACGCTCAGCAAGTTTACGCACTTCGGAAGCGACAACGGCAAAACCTTTACCGTGCTCACCGGCACGGGCTGCCTCGATGGCCGCATTTAAGGCTAATAAGTTTGTTTGACGGGCGATCTCTTCGATGATCGAAATCTTTTCAGCAATATCCTTCATCGCCTTGACAGTTTGGGTTACCGCCGCGCCACCGCTTTTGGCATCTTCGGACGATTTAACCGCGATCTTTTCCGTCTGCATGGCATTATCAGCGTTCTGACGAATATTGGCAGCCATCTGCTCCATAGAGGAGGAGGCTTCTTCGGCGGCGGCGGCTTGTTCTGTCGCCCCCTGACTCATCTCTTCGGAGCTGGCAGAAAGTTCTTGGCTACCCGAGGCGACGTTGTCAGAGGCACTGCGCACATCGGCGACAACACCCTGAAGTTGCTCAACCATATTTTTAAGCGCCGTTGCTAACTGGCCCACTTCATCCTGTTGATCAACATCTAATGTTGCCCGCAAATCGCCATCGGCAACGAGTACGGCAAAATCGATCCCTTTTTTCAGTGGCCCAATGATCCCGCGTGCGATCACAATCGCGAGCAAGAAACCGAGAGGTAATGCCACAGCAATAAAGATAATCACCCCAGTTCTGGTTTTAGCCGCTGCAGCAAGCATCTGGACATCGGTCATGATGTGCTCATCGGTCGTCTTACTAATCTCACCGAGGAGTCCTTGAACCTTTTTCAAGTTGGGGACTGTTTTTGTTGCGTAAATAACTTGAGCAGCAACCATCCCCTCAATCCTCTCCGTTGCCCGACCTTTCATGTCAGACAAAACCGTTTTCGTCTCGGTTAACGCTGGTAACGTTTGTTGTTCAAAAACAGTGTGCGCTTCTGTTTTTGGCAGGGACATAATCAACTTAGCTGATTGATGCAAGCGGCGATGTGGTTCTTTAATTTTATCAAGGAATTCTGCCAATCGTGCATCGGATTGAGCAGCAGCCTTGCCATTCTCACCATAAATAAACTTACCCAACCCGCATAGGTGTTCATTGGCCTGTACCGACAAGGACTTTTGATCACTGGCAAAGTAGCCTAAAATAAGATTCACCCACTGAAGGTGATCAGCTTCTTTCTCAGCTAAAAATTGCGCCAAGGACAGATCTGCCTGATTGAAAACTGAACCAACCTCCTTGGCCGATTCGTGCAAACTGGTGTGATAGACCTCTATCTCTGCTAGCGGTGTCTTAATTTGGGGAACAAGTTGCTCGGCATCTCGTCGTCCTTGACCATAATACCATTTGCCAAAGGCGCATTTATGCGGATCCGTTTGAACCGTAAGAGTGATAATTTTGTCGTCGGTCAGGAGCGCATTGACCTGTCCTGCCCAGTTCAGGTGGTCCACCTCACGCTGAACCATATCACCCTTCAACTTATTGCCACTAATCACCTCGTCAGCGTTGCCAACAATATCGCTGATACCAACAATGCCCCAAATACCAACACCAACTAATAACAGTAAAACGAGACCAAACCCGACCGCAAATTTGGTTCTTAAACGAAAATTTTTCCACGACATACGACCACCCCTCATCTGACTAGAAAAAATCAACTAATTGCAATAAAAAAACAACTTCAATGCCTACACGTCTAACCTAATGTTATGGGGTAGTTTTATTAAAATCTCAAGGGAAAAACAACTTATTTCGCGTATACAACGACTTAAGCGCTTTACACTCATTAAAAATGATCTCAAATTCAACAGTCAAAAACTAAAACGCCCCATAAAGTACACAAATTACTGTGTTTTTTACGGGGCATCTAATCTAATCTTTTTATCTATGGCTAAATTATTATTCTCCAAAGTCATCGTCCAACGTGTCGTGTCCGCTACCCATATCGAGACAAAAGCCACTCGTTGTTTTTTAGTCATTACTGGAGAGCTGATCACATGACTTATCCGTGCACCAGCTGGAGCTGGATACTGGACGTAGCATGTGGAAGA
This sequence comes from Desulfuromonas svalbardensis, assembly GCF_055389415.1. Lineage (NCBI taxonomy): Bacteria > Pseudomonadati > Thermodesulfobacteriota > Desulfuromonadia > Desulfuromonadales > Desulfuromonadaceae > Desulfuromonas > Desulfuromonas svalbardensis. The sequence goes on from NZ_AP042416.1 coordinate 669,302, forward strand.
CTAAAATGTGTGTGCAACGACGACCCGTGGCGAATTGAAAAAACAGCGAGAACTCTACCGACCAGTTTGGCTCTTACTTTAATGCAGAAAAAGATTCATCAACTTCAGTTGCAAGATGGACTGCCATCTATAGCTCATGGCTGTCTTCTATGTTTTTGGCTCAATCAATTGACGTACTCGCTGCGTTATCTCCTCCGGGCAACACGAATCTATCCGACCACAACTAGTGGCGCAAATATCGGCTATCACGCTCTCAGGCAGAGAATGACGTTCGACCAGCAAAACAGCCAGCCCTCCCGTTAAACGACTCGCCACATCACACAGGGGCAATAAATCCGTCGTCCGCGTGACATTATTGACCAACATCAGATCAAAACCACTCGACTCCTCACTTAAACTTGTCAGCCAATTGATCCCCTCACTTGACGTACGCGCCAAAGTGATCTTAAAGCCGGACAGTCGTAACAAAAGGCCGACCTGTTGGTCTTTTTCATAGTGTTCGTCGACGATAAGAATATGGCCTTGGAACATGGAGTACCTCAAATAAATAGGTGTACGATATCGACTATCAAAATTCTGAATGATAAATGTTTGGGTAGTGTGAACTGAAAGTAAAAATAAGGAGATTGAACCTTGGCAGCAGGTGGTCAGACATACCGGTTGCTAAAAGTTCAAAACTAGGAAGCTACAGGTGCGACCAACCAGAGAGGTTGATCGCACCGCAGAGGTTAATACTCTTCGAAATCACGGTCTAGAGCATCACGCCCCGTTCCCATCTCCAACGTTAGGCCACTGTCCGACTTGGATTGACGGCGAGGGGCGACAGTTTTTATCGGTGCGCCAAGGCTCGGAACCGCTGCCGCGATGCGCTGCGGTTGACGGCGACCACCGCCCTCATCAATTCTGAAGAAATCGATCGTCTCCTGTAATTGTTCAGCCTGGGCATTCAACTCTTCAGAGGTCGAGGCCATCTCTTCAGAAGCGGAAGCATTCTGCTGGATCACCTGATCGAGTTGCTGAATCGCCTTGTTAACCTGATCGGCGCCAGTATCCTGTTCCTTACTGGCGGCAGCAATCTCCTGCACCAGTTCGGCGGTCCGCTGAATATCAGGTACCATCTGATTGAGCATGGAGCCAGCCCTTTCCGCCACCTCAACACTGCTGGAAGAGAGATCACTGATCTCAGCAGCGGCCCCCTGACTGCGTTCGGCCAACTTGCGTACTTCGGAAGCCACCACAGCAAAGCCTTTACCGTGCTCACCGGCCCGCGCCGCCTCGATGGCAGCATTGAGAGCCAGCAAATTGGTCTGGCGGGCAATCTCCTCGATAATACCGATCTTACTGGCAATCTCCTTCATCGCCGTAACGGTTTCGGAAACCGCTTCACCACTAATTTTAGCGTCTTCAGACGATTTAACGGCAATCTTTTCGGTCTGCATGGCATTATCGGCATTCTGGCGGATGTTGGCCGCCATCTGCTCCATGGACGAGGAGGCTTCTTCGGCCGCGGCAGCCTGTTCGGTAGCTCCCTGACTCATCTCCTCGGAACTGGCCGACAGCTCTTGACTACCCGATGCAACATTGCTAGACGCCCCCTTGACATTCTCTACCACCTCCTTGAGCTTGCCAACCATACCATTGAGAGTCTGTGCTAACTGACCGATCTCATCTTTACTATGAACATCAAGCTGACGGGAGAGGTCACCAGCGGCGATCGCCTCGGCGAACTGGACTCCCTTAAAAATCGGTACAGTGATAGCGCGCGTAATGAAGTAGGCGATAATTATGCCTATAATGAGGGCCACGATTAGACCGACAACCATAACGTTGGAAGCCGAGTGCAATGCAGATACCGCAGTGGTGGCAACCTTATTCGTTGCCTCCAACCCTGTACGCGACAGGGTCTGGGCATTCTCTAACGCTAACAATGCCGCCGGCACCCGCGCCTTACCCTGTTCCTTCACAGCTAGCCAGTTGACAAGCAGGTCGTTCATCGCCCCCTTATAATTACCGGCCGCAGCGTGGACAGCATCAATGCGCTTTATATCGATATCTTTACTGGTAATTTTTTTCAGCTCGGCAAATATTACATCCATGGCGGTGAAGTACTGCTGGGCATCCTGAATTATTTTTGGTTCCCGCTGCGCTTGGGAGCGCCAGGCCGCCAAGCGGGAGGAGTTGCCGAGGGAAATGACCTTATTGCCCAAGATAATTTTATTCAAGCGCTGACTCAGCTGAGCCGCTGAAGCGCCCGACGCAATGTCACGCCGTAGTTTCTCCTGCTGTTCGTTGAGATAATCGGTGCAGTTTTTCATATACTGTCTAGCAGCTTGATCGAGAGCATCTCGGTTGTTATCCATCTTGGCGAAGGTGGCCACTGTAGCATTCAGAAGCCTCTCATATTCGAGAATCGCATCCTCAATATCGGTCGCTAATTTTGGTGTTCGGACTAAATGAGCCGACCGCTCACCCAGTTCTTTGGTCTCCCGTATCTTCTTTTTAAGTGCTGCTATATGTTGTCTACCTTTTTCAAGATAGCCATTATTTTCTGTTGTCGCATAGCCCATCAATTGGAACATGCCGCTCTGCCACTCGCGCTCGATCTGAGTCGCCCCATCAATAAGGGGGACAAATTCATCAGTCAACTGAATCGATTCCTCTTTAACACTAGACATTTCCCAGATGGACACAATCCCCAGGGTGGCGGCAATAACCAGCAGGCAGGCAAAGCCCAGCCCTATCTTGACTCCGAGTTTCATTGCTATTCTCCTTTATTGTGTTAATTATTTTTGGTGTGCTACGGTTTCATTTTGTGTCGCACCATCACCCAGTTGTTGGACGATGGCTAACTCGTCACTGGAGAACACTCGATCAATATCGAGGATAATGACAAACTGTTCGTTGTGTTTACCCATGCCACGGATAAATTCGGTATTCAACTTGGACCCGATACGCGGTGGCGGTTCGATCTGATCCGGTTCAATATCTAGCACCTCCTGAACCGAATCGACCAGCGCACCTAAAACACTGGCTTCGTCGTCCATGATCACCTCGACAATAATGATACAAGTATTCACCGTCGCTTCGGCCTCGGTCATGCCGAATTTGAGGCGCATATCCACCACTGGCACCACACTGCCACGCAGGTTGATCACTCCACGCATAAATTCGGGGGTTTGTGGAACCTTGGTTACATCGGAGAAATCGAGCACCTCACGGACTTTTGAAATTTCAAGGGCAAAAACCTCGTCATCGAGTTGAAAAGTCAAATATTGATTCGTCTGTTCTGTATCTTCTGCCATCTGAGCGTTCCCCTCGTTATTAGTTGAAAAAACCGCTTTCACCCATTTGCTAGTTAGGTAAATCACGTAGCTTCCAGAACCCTTTGTGGTTGCAGATCTTATCCACATGAGTGGCTGTCGATGGTGAACTAAAAATAGAATTTGTTGCCATAAAATGTTCCGCACCTACTAACCAACACCATCTTCTTAATGAGAATTGCAACAAGGATGCCACTTCAGTCGAACGGATCTATCTTGCTGATATTTAGGAGTTTATTCTTAATTGTGCAGAGTGAAATAAAAAAAAGGGGGGGGCAATCTACATTGACAGAAGCAGACAGTTCGGAGCTAACCTATTGAAGCTAGGGGACAAAAACTAATATGCACAATTGTTGCAGAGCAATAATTCTTGCACCCCCGTGCCATCAGTCAGCGCCATCAGATCGGTGCTGATACCAACGACTCTTTGAGCTTTTTCACGCGTTGATTCAGGGCCTGGCGGGTAATCCCCAACAGCCGCGCAGCGATCGTCTGATTATTTTGACAACGTTGCAGAGCCTCATAAACAAGTAGTGTTGCCGACTCTTCCAGAGTCGGCAACTGCGGACCAAAGGTCAACATCGCATCGGACACTGGGCAGAGGGTAGAGTCCATAGCCTGAGTCGGTGACGGATCATGGCCCTTATCCATTGTTTTTTTAAAACTTGCCATCGACAAGGTATGTCCTCGATGTTGCGTTAACGCGTCATAAACCATCGCCCGCAGCTCGCGCACATTGCCGGGAAAGTGATAGGTGGACAACAGCAGTTGCAACTGCGGCGTCAGGGTTGGCGTGACTTTCCCCAAACTGTGGGCGGCTTCCTCGATAAAATGGTTCAGCAATAGCGGAATATCTTCGCGCCGCTCTCTTAGCGCTGGCAGGTGCACTCGGTGGGCGTTTAAACGATAAAACAGGTCTTTGCGAAACGTTCCTTCTGCTACCCGCTGTTCCAAATCCAGATTGGTAGCCACGACAAATCGACAATTATGCCACTTCGGACGATCAACCCCAAGGGGGAGATATTCCCCCTCCTGCAACAGCCGCAGCAGCTTTACCTGACTACAGAGGCTCAAATCACCGATCTCATCTAAAAACAATGTACCACCGCAGGCCTGTGCAATCATCCCCGGCCGCATTTTTTCAGCGCCGGTAAAGGCACCACGCGCATGACCGAAAAGAGTGTCGGCAAAAACGAGGTCATCCAACCCTGCAACATTAATAGCGACCCACGGTTGATCGGTGCAACTGACATCATGTACTGCCCGCGCTATTAACTCTTTGCCGACACCGCTTTCCCCAGTAATCAGTACTGGTTCTGGGCTCTGGGCTACCGCCTCAATGTATTGAAAAAGCGAAAGCATCTGACGGTTGCGGGTAATGATCTTTTCAAACGCCTGTGGATAGTCAAATTTATCCTCCAGCATCAGCGATTTGAGCTTTGAATTTTCATTTTTCAGCTCGCGCAGCGCCAAGGCGCGGTGGAGTCCAGCCACCAGACGTTCCATCTCCACCGTTTTGACAAAATAATCAAAGGCACCATTTTTGATACAACGAACTGCGATCTCCAGCTGATTCATGCCGCTCATGATAATCACGGGGATATCGGGGTAATCAGCACGGATCTGGGCCAACAGCTCCTCGCCGGAACGGTAGGGCATGGTCAAATCCATGAGGATGACACTGACCTCATGCTCAGACAACAGGGCAGTGACCTCGCGGCTATCACAGCAGGTCAGCACATGATTAATCCCCGCTGAACATTTCAACCTCAGCGCCATGCTCGCGGTCCAATCCTCTTCATCATCAATCAACAGCACTGGTTGTGCTGGAAACAATTTTTTCATGCGGGCTCTCCCTGTTCGGCGATAGGCAGTTTCATCGTTACCACGGTTCCAACTCCCAGTATGGACTGGAAATCAAGTTGACCATTATGCTCACGGATGATGCGCGCCGAGACCGACAGCCCCAGCCCAGTACCGCCACTTTGGCGCCTAGTGGTATAAAACGGATCGGTCACGTGTGCCAATGCTTCGGGAGCAATCCCTGCGCCCTCATCCTGAACCTGCAAGATATTGCACTTATTTTCGGCATCGAAATAGGTCGCCAGCCGCACTCTGGCACTGCGATCAGTTAAAGCCAAACAGGCGTTTTGGACCAGATTGATGACCACCTGCTCAATCCACTGAAAGTCACCCTGACCTGGTGGCAAAGTACCAAAATCAGTTTCAAAATGATCCGTCGTTTTCTTGATCGAATTATCCACCAATCGAATCGCGGTCTTGGCAACCTCATTGAGATCCAGCGGATCCGACAGATCAACCTCACCCTGACTGACAAAATTTTTCAGATCCTCAACAATACGCTTGATCCGCACCGCTCCGCCCTCAATGCGTTGCAGCATCGCCGGCAACTCATCACGCAGCTCGTGATAGTCCAGTCCACCCAGTTCCAACCGACCATGCTGTTGATAGTGATCCTCAAATAGGCACAGCGCATCATTCAGCACATCACGCAGCATCGGGGTATTAAGCAAAATCAAGCCGTTGGGATTATTGATCTCATGGGCAACCCCAGCTGCCAATTCGCCCAGAGAGGCCAAACGGCTGTTACGATCCGCCTCTGTGCGCAACTTTATTTTCTCGGTAATATCACTGCACACATCGATAACATTGACCACCTTGCCATGCTCGTCTTTCAGGGGATAGGCGCGCACCGCCCAGACGCGGCCATCGCCGCCATAAACAAGCTGTTCTTCATGCTTTCCCGATTCAAAACAGCGCTGAACTGGACAGCTCGCACAGGGTTGATTGCGCCCATCCAAAGCATTAAAGCAGTACTGGTTATGGAGATTACCGTAGTCGGTAAACTGACTCCTAGCCCCTTGATTTGCCCACACGATGGTCAAGTCCGCAGAGATCAGCATTATGGTATCGGGCATGGCATTCAGTAGTCCCCGAAACTGCTTATAAAGCAGCCGGTAGTCCTGTTCACTTTTTTTCAGCGTTTTCTCAGCCTGCTTACGTTCGGTGATATCGGTAAAAATACCGAGCAGGCCGACAACATCACCTGCACGATTCGTTAATGGCACCTTGCTGGTCAACAGAGTGGCCTGCCGGCCACCGGCCTGCTGCTGAGTCTCTTCGATGTCGAGCATCGGCTGCGCCGATGCCATTACCTGGCGATCACAGGCGCGGAAAAAATCAGCTTCTTCCTTTTTCCATGGCAGATCGTAGTCCGTTTTACCGATCATCTCCGCCGGACGATCAAAACCAGCCTGATTCGCCAGAGCCTGATTACAGCCGAGGAATACTAATTGGCGATCCTTCCAGAAGATCGACGCTGGAACATGGTCGATGATGTTATCCAACAACTCCTTCTGCACACACAGTTCATCATGGACCCGTTTACGTTCGCTGATATCCAGCACCAGCAATACGGCGTGGATCGGATTTTCGCCATCGTAAACCCAGCTACCGGTGATCTGCACCCAGACGATGGTGCCGTCTTTACACCGATAACGTTTGACAATTTCAAATCGCTCCGGTTTATGCCGCACCACATCACGATAGATCCTTGCGGTGGATTCCAGATCATCGGGATGGGTGATATCGTGCTGACTCATCTGTCCCAGTTCAGTTTCACTGTAACCGAGCATCTGACAGAACGCGGGGTTGGTCTTGAGGAATTCACCTTTAAACGTTACGGTGATGACACCGGCGGCGGTATTGGCAAAGATCGAGCGAAACAGATTTTCGCTTTTCCTGAGCGCCTTCTCCACCTCTTTACGCTCGGAGATGTCGACAATGGTGCCAATCACCCCACCCAGCTTGCCGTTCACGGTGGGGAAAGTTGCCTTGGAGAAGATCACCTCAAGGGCTTTGCCCTCGACACTGGGAATGTTGAACTCATAGGTCTGGATTCCCCCCAGGCCCTGCGCTAAAAGGTCTCGGTCTGCCTGAGCATATACATCTGCATACTCTGGTGGGAAATGGTCATGAACCGATTTGCCAATGAGCTCAGCTTTGGTTTTTCCCACCAACGTTGCAAATGCTCGATTGCAGCCTAGATATTTTCCGCAAGCATCACGGTAAAAGACCGGATAAGCAATCGCATCGATCAACACTTGGAGAAAATTCAGCTGTTGTTGTAAGCAGCTCTGCGCGCGTTGACGCTCGACGATCTCACAATTAAGAGATCGGTTGAGATCCGCCAACCTATCTCTGGCATTACGGCCACGCCAAAGAATAGCCAACAGTAGTATCACCAAGAGTGCTGTCAATACGGTTACAGTGATACCGAAACCACGATAAATTAATAACTTGGAATAATAACTAGCCGTATCGATATCTAAGCCGACAACAGCAACGACCTCGCCAGTATGTCGATCAATGATCGGCGCGACCCCCGAAACCCAACTCCCCCATTGGTCGGCCAACGGACCTTCAACAAAAGGCTGGGCGGTGGCAAAAATGTTTTTCAGCTCAGCCGAAGCCTCCGTATAGATGCCGTTCTCCGCCGAGTAATCGCTACAGGGGGGATCATCGCTATCGGCGAGAAAACGCACCTGACCATCGACCAGATGCATCAGGTAAATATAGCGCATCTGCGGAATCGCCTGCTGAATCTTCTGTAGCCTCTCCCACACCGGCTCACAACCAGTCTGTCGATTCTGTTTTGAGCTGTTAACGAGATTCGTCACCTGTTGCGGCGAGAAACTGCTGGCGGAAATACGGGCATGACGCAGCAGATCTAGGCGAAACTCCTGCCGACCGTGATCGACCAGCTGGGTTGTCATCACTAGACCAGAAAGAATGACAATTGCCAGAATAGCGACAGGTAGGAGTAGACTTTTTTTCCTGCTGATCATGGTGAGAATCCAGAAGTTATAAGTTCGGGATGTATTAGTGAGCCGCCTTTGACTCACAGATACAGATTAGGCTTTCGGCAGCAACATTCTATTGAGCACAAAATGGGAAACTCTTCCTGACAGTTCAGGTAAAATCACGCCTCTCAGACCTTTTGAATCACGCGTTCTGCGGCTTTAAGCGTCGAAATCTGACCTTCCGCACTATTTTATCGCAATTGAGGCTTCACATTTCTTCCATGCTGCGATACTCAACAGGGTTTTCATCCTGCTATAGTCAATAAAAAACTTTCCATCAAACAACAGCCTAATCTATGAAGTAGATTTATTTAAAACTCAAGAAAAACAAAATTATAATCGTACAAACAAGACCTTAAGAGGTTTTTCTTAATTAAAAAACACCGAACTCTGCCGTTAAAAACAAAAATGCCCCGTAAAACAACACAGTGATCTGTGTGTCTTACGGGGCATTGACTCTAATCTTTTCAGCTATGGTTTAATCAATACTCTTCAAAATCATCATCCAACTTATCACGACCGCTGCCCATATCGAGGGAGAGACCACTCGTCGCTTTTTTAGCCGCTGCTGGCGCGCTGCTCGCATGACTTATCCGTGCGGCAGGTTCTGCCGAAACGGGCCGTGACGCTGAACGTCGAGTACCCTCATCAAGCTTAAAGAAGGAGATGGTATCTTGCAGTTGCTCGGCTTGACTGCTGAGCTCTTCGGAAGTGGAGGCCATCTCTTCTGAAGCGGAAGCGTTTTGCTGAATGACCTGATCGAGTTGCTGGATCGCTTTGTTCACTTGGTCAGCACCAGTATCTTGTTCTTTACTGGCGGCGGCAATCTCTTGTACCAATTCAGCGGTACGTTGAATATCGGGAACCATCTGAGTAAGCATGGTGCCTGCTTTTTCAGCAACTTCAACACTATTGGAGGAGAGTTCACTGATTTCGGCGGCGGCGCTTTGACTGCGCTCTGCGAGCTTGCGCACTTCGGAAGCGACAACGGCGAACCCTTTACCGTGTTCTCCAGCGCGTGCTGCCTCGATGGCGGCATTTAAGGCTAATAAGTTTGTTTGACGGGCGATCTCTTCGATAATCGAAATCTTTTCGGCAATGTCTTTCATCGCTTTAACCGTCAGGTTGACCGCTTCACCACCGCCTTTTGCATCTTCAGAAGATTTAACAGCGATCTTCTCCGTCTGCATGGCATTATCGGCGTTCTGACGAATATTGGCGGCCATCTGCTCCATAGAGGAGGAGGCTTCTTCGGCAGCGGCCGCTTGCTCCGTTGCCCCTTGGCTCATCTCTTCAGAGCTAGCAGACAATTCTTGGCTCCCAGAAGCGACATTGTCGGAAGCACTGCGCACATCAGTGACAACCTGTTGAAGCTGTTGCACCATCCCATTCAAGGCTCGACCGAGATCACCTACTTCATCTTTTGATGAAACATCTAATTGTGCAGAAAGGTCACCAGCAGCAACCGACTGAGCAAATTCAACCCCTTTAATAATCGGCTTGGTGATCAGACGGGTAATAAAGAACGCAACACTTACACCTAATAATACCGCAAAAATCAAACCACCAACCATCACAGTTGAAGCTGAGCGAAGTGCTGAAACAGCCCCTTTTGCAATCTCATTGGTTTGGTTCATTCCTGCCATGGCTGTTTCTTTGGACAGTTCGAGCACATGGATTCCAGCCTCACTACGCTTTTTGCCAACCGCTTCATTTTTTAGCCAATTAGCGAGGAATTCGCCCATCGCAGCTTTATATTGTGAGGCAGCCTTCACCGTTTCAGCAATGCGCTGAATATCGTCAGGACTTATACTCAGCTTGCGTAATGTCTCGAAGTGGGTAGCCATCATATCAAAGTTACCATAGGCAGCTTGAATAATTTTTGGATTACGCTGGGCCTGTGACCGCCATGCAGCTAAACGAGAGGCATTGCCAAGGTTGATGATATCATTGACCGTTGTAATCTTTTGCAACCGCTTCCCAAGCTTCTCTTGCGACTTGCCGTTGGCAATATCTGCCAACATTTTACGATTTTGACCTGCAAGAAAATCATTACAATTTTGCATATAAACTTTTGCTGCGCCATCGAGTTGATCACGGTTTTCACTCATCAACCGGTTAAGTTCAACGGTTTGGCCGACAAGGCCTTCATAACGCTCAACTTCAGTTTCAACCCCATCAATTGCCCCCTTAAGCTTCACCAAATGAAGTGAATTTTCGGCGAGCTCTTTGGCAGCTTGGAGATATTTTTTTACCTCTTTAAGATTGGCAAACCCCTTATCCAAAAACTGGGTATCCTCGGTAAAACCATAACCGCGCATTTGAAACATGGCCATCATGGAAAAACGTTCAATATTACTGGCAACCTCTACCTCAGGAACATATTCTTGCTAAAGCTTTGTTGACTCCCTTTCTACATTCGACATATTCCATATTGCCAGACCACCGAGGGTGATGGCAATAACCAGCAAAGCAGCAAAACCGAGCCCTATTTTCATTCCTAATTTCATACGATAATCTCCTTCCAAATAATGAGAAAATGCGGACAATCTAATCCAACAGGTTCGTTCCAATTATCGGCATAAGGAGTGTACTTTCATGGTGATACTTTCCAATGGCATGACATGGTCAACAGCACCCGCCTTAATGGCTTCGTTTGGCATGCCAAACACCACACAGGTTGCTTCATCTTGAGCTATGTTGATAGCGCCAGACTCTTTCATCTCTTTCATCCCCTTGGCACCATCATCACCCATACCAGTGAGGATCACACCAACAGTGTTTTTGCCAGCGTAACGCGCCGCACTACGAAATAAGACATCGACGGAAGGTCTATGACGAGAAACGAGGGGGCCGTCTTTTATTTCAACGTAATAGCGCGCACCACTGCGTTTAAGGAGCATGTGTTTGTTGCCTGGGGCAATGAGTACCCGACCACGAACGACGGTGTCGTTGTTTTCAGCTTCTTTGACACTCATTTGACATAACGAGTCCAACCGTTGAGCAAAGCCACGAGTGAAGTTTTCAGGCATATGTTGCACCACCACAATGCCCGGGGAGTCCATGGGGAATTGCTCTAAAAATATACGGAGTGCTTCAGTGCCACCCGTGGAAGCACCGACGGCAATAATTTTTTCGGTGGTACGCACCATCGCTTCCGATTTTGGTTTGGCTAATATGGCATCGGCAGTCAGTTTGGGTGCAATTTTGCGCCGCGGCGTTATCTGTCGTGGGCGGGACTGGGCCGCTGCTTTGACAGCATCACAAATTCTTACTTGCGATTCTTCAAGAAACTTACGTGTGCCTAGGCTAGGTTTTTGGATAATTTCGACGGCACCATATTCTAGGGCTTTCATCAAAGTTTCTGAACCGTTATCAACGAGACTGGAACACATCACGACAGGAATAGGATGTTGCGACATAATCTTTTGTAAAAAGGTCAAGCCATCCATCCGTGGCATTTCAACATCAAGGGTGATGACATCTGGGATTTGATCTTTCATCCGTTGAGCGGCGACAAAGGGGTCGTTCGCCGTTGCGATCACTTCGATGTGTGGATCCGATTCGAGAACAGACTGCAGAGCTTGGCGCACAACAGCTGAATCATCAACGATCAATACTTTAATTTTAGCCACACTCATTTCCCCCAACGAGAGACATCATTAATTCCATATCAACAGTTTTACGACTTAATTTTTTAACAAACACCTGACCCGTATCACTAAAAAAAAGTAACTTACGGCCATACACACCGCCAACATCATGATTACTAATTTTAATGCGATGACGGGCTAATATCTCACGCGCTTTAGCGATATTTTGCTCACCAACTGGGTATTTCGCTGGCCCCATATCACGACACAAGGCAAACATATCGGCACCACCAAACAATTTTGCCACCACAGTCGATAAATTGACCCCTTTACCCTTTAGAGCTTGAACCATATGGTTGATGGCTGAATCGACATATTTAAATTCTGTCGCATCGCCCGTGGGCAACATGCCATGACACATGGCACCAATACCCTGAAAGGGGCAATAAAACGATACCGAGATACACGAACCCAATACGGTTTCGATCAATACAGGCTGGGAGACAATCGCCAACTCTCCTGGCTTAAGGTGAACATTTGGCTGACGGGGGGCTTGGGGTCTCATAGTGTCCTAAATGTATACAAACAAAAGACGAGCTAATGTTGATAACAATAAACCGTTGGGGCAATCTGCTGAAGTGGCACATCAAAACCGTGTAACGACTCTGAATGGCCAAGAAATAGATACCCCCCCGGGCGCAGATTTTGACAAAACTTCTGTACTAATTTTTCCTGAGTTTCCTTGTCGAAATAGATGATGACATTACGACAAAAAATAACATCCATTTTATCTGGTAGAGAAAAGGTGTGATCCATGAAATTCATTCGGCCAAAGCGAACTTTTTTACGTAAGTCGGGAGCAATCCGTACCAAAGGATTGTTCCTGTCCTTGTTTTTCAATAGATATTTATTGCGAATATTGGCAGGGACGGGTTCAACTCGATCGGCATGATAAACAGCCTTCTTGGCATGGTCTAACACTCGGGTTGAAATGTCTGTGGCGATAATGTCGTAATCGAAAGAGCGGCCCGTATTTTTTACTGCGTAATCACCTAAAACCATCGCCATGGTATATGGCTCTTCGCCGGAGGAACACCCCGCACTCCATATTTTAAATTTGCGATTTTCACGCAAGGACTCCTGCCACTTCGGCAGAAGTGTTGACGTCAACAAATCAAAATGACTGGATTCGCGATAAAAATCAGTTTTATTAGTGGTGATGACATCAAACAGGTGGACCTGCTCTAACTGTTGGCCCTCGGCAGTGAAGAGAAAATCGCAATATTCGCTGACTGTTGCCATTTTAAGTACACGCAGCCGCTTCGTTAGCCGCCCCATAAGCATGGTGCGTTTTTTTTCGGATATTTGTATACCCAGTTGTTCATAAATATAATTTTGTAAGCGCTGAAAATCTGTCTTGCTTAGCTCCATACGCTGGCCCCCAGTTCATTGCACTTCATTAATTATCATGTCAGGAATTAACGCTTATTATACGCTTAGCATGGAGCATTGAATAGAATAAAATACCCGACAAGATCAACATAAAGCGGTGTCTTGTCGGGTATTTTTTAGTCAAATTTCACACGAGAGGATCAATACTCTTCAAAATCATCATCGAGCTTATCGCGACCACTGCCCATATCGAGGGAAAGACCGCTATCCGCTTTTTTGCTGGCTGTTGGTGCACCACTTACATGACTAATGCGTGCCGCTGGCGCGGCTGCCTTTGGCCGTGATGAACTACGCTGAGCGCTTTGATCCACCTTAAAAAACGAGATGGTATCTTGCAGCTGTTCGGCTTGACTGCTGAGCTCTTCAGAGGTGGAGGCCATCTCTTCAGAGGCTGAAGCGTTTTGCTGAATCACTTGATCGAGTTGCTGGATCGCTTTGTTAACTTGGTCAGCACCAGTATCCTGCTCTTTACTGGCGGCAGCAATCTCTTGAACGAGTTCGGCGGTGCGCTGAATATCGGGAACCATTTGAGTCAGCATGATGCCAGCTTTTTCAGCAACCTCGACGCTACTAGAGGAGAGGTCACTGATCTCAGCGGCGGCATTTTGGCTGCGTTCAGCAAGTTTACGTACCTCAGAGGCAACAACGGCGAACCCTTTGCCATGCTCACCAGCTCGTGCCGCTTCGATAGCAGCGTTGAGAGCAAGCAAGTTTGTTTGACGGGCGATCTCTTCAATAATGGAGATCTTGTCGGCAATATCTTTCATCGCCTTGACCGTTTGGGTGACCGCTTCGCCACCACTTTTAGCATCTTCGGAAGATTTAACGGCGATCTTTTCAGTCTGCATGGCATTATCGGCGTTCTGACGAATATTGGCGGCCATCTGCTCCATAGAGGAGGATGCTTCTTCAGCGGCAGCAGCCTGCTCCGTAGCACCCTGACTCATCTCCTCGGAGCTAGCAGACAATTCTTGGCTCCCAGAAGCGACATTGTCGGAAGCACTGCGCACATCAGTGACAACCTGTTGAAGCTGTTGCACCATCCCATTCAAGGCTCGACCGAGATCACCTACTTCATCTTTTGATGAAACATCTAATTGTGCAGAAAGGTCACCAGCAGCAACCGACTGAGCAAATTCAACCCCTTTAATAATCGGCTTGGTGATCAGACGGGTAATAAAGAACGCAACACTTACACCTAATAATACCGCAAAAATCAAACCACCAACCATCACAGTTGAAGCTGAGCGAAGTGCTGAAACAGCCCCTTTTGCAATCTCATTGGTTTGGTTCATTCCTGCCATGGCTGTTTCTTTGGACAGTTCGAGCACATGGATTCCAGCCTCACTACGCTTTTTGCCAACCGCTTCATTTTTTAGCCAATTAGCGAGGAATTCGCCCATCGCAGCTTTATATTGTGAGGCAGCCTTCACCGTTTCAGCAATGCGCTGAATATCGTCAGGACTTATACTCAGCTTGCGTAATGTCTCGAAGTGGGTAGCCATCATATCAAAGTTACCATAGGCAGCTTGAATAATTTTTGGATTACGCTGGGCCTGTGACCGCCATGCAGCTAAACGAGAGGCATTGCCAAGGTTGATGATATCATTGACCGTTGTAATCTTTTGCAACCGCTTCCCAAGCTTCTCTTGCGACTTGCCGTTGGCAATATCTGCCAACATTTTACGATTTTGACCTGCAAGAAAATCATTACAATTTTGCATATAAACTTTTGCTGCGCCATCGAGTTGATCACGGTTTTCACTCATCAACCGGTTAAGTTCAACGGTTTGGCCGACAAGGCCTTCATAACGCTCAACTTCAGTTTCAACCCCATCAATTGCCCCCTTAAGCTTCACCAAATGAAGTGAATTTTCGGCGAGCTCTTTGGCAGCTTGGAGATATTTTTTTACCTGTTCGAGATTAGCAACCCCCTTATCCAAAAACTGGGTATCCTCGGTAAAACCATAACCGCGCATTTGAAACATGGCCATCATGGAAAAACGTTCAATATTACTGGCAACCTCAACCTCAGGAACATATTCTTGTGAAAGCTTTGTTGACTCCCTTTCCACATTCGACATATTCCATATTGCCAGACCACCGAGAGTGATGGCAATAACCAGCAACGTCGCAAAACCAAGCCCTATCTTCATTCCGAGTTTCATCTTTTATTCCTTTCGACTCGCACTAAATTAAAAAACCTAAAAAGTACCATTTCATACCGACAGCGTCTTATTAAGTAACGCATTTACGATAGCATTACCCAGTCGATTCCTCTTGCGAGGGCGTTCCGCCCCCTTGCAACGACGAAATTTCATCGTGCGAAAAAACACGGTTAATATCTAGAATAATAAGAAACTGATCGTTATGCTTGCCCATACCACGAATAAATTCGGTATTCAGCTTAGTACCAATACGCGGTGGAGGTTCGATCTGATCTGGCTCTAAATCCAACACTTCCTGCACCGAGTCAACTAATGCGCCGAGAACACTCGATTCACCATCCATTATTACTTCAACAATGATGATGCAGGTATTGACGGTACTTTCGGTCATTTCAATACCAAATTTACAGCGCATATCGACGACTGGCACGACGTTGCCACGCAAGTTGATGACACCGCACATAAATTCTGGCATTTGCGGAACCTTGGTTACATCTGAAAAATCGAGCACCTCACGTACTTTAGAAATTTCAACTGCAAACACCTCATCATCCAAGGTAAAGGTTAAATATTGATTTTGCTCATTTGATCCATCCTCCGCCACAGTAGCCTCCTCGCTTATCTTCTTTTAAATTACAGAAAAATTTCATTATTATTAACCATCCACCTTCAGCTCATTAGCGAAGTCGACTCGCACCGCACCATCTTCTAATGATTGCCATGGCAACATAATCCACATCATCGCCAGCTTATGTTTTACTGGCTCCCGTTTTCACCATCACACTTAAATACCTGATCAATATCAAGGATGATCACAAAGCCATCGAGGTGTTTACCCATACCACGAATAAATTCGGTATTGAGCTTTGTGCCAATACGCGGCGGCGCAACAATTTGATCGGCTTCCAAATCGACCACTTCGCGTACCGAATCTGCCACGGCACCAACCACGGTTTTTTCACCATCTAATTCAACTTCGATAATAATGATACAGGTATTGACGGTTCGTGCGCTGGCATCGAGGTTAAATTTACAGTGCATATCAACAACGGGAACCACACTACCGCGTAGGTTGATCACACCACACATATAGTCCGGTGCCTGCGGTACTCTGGTGATATCGGCACAATCCAACACTTCACACACTTTACTGATATCAAGAGCAAAAATCTCATCACACAAAACAAAGGTCAGAAATTGGTTGCAGTGTTCATTTTCTTGCTCGGACATATCCCCCCCTAGCGTTCATAATCATTCAACTGATTGCTGCATCAAGTGGACAATATCCAAGATCAAAGCCACACTCCCATCGCCTAAAATCGTCGCGCCAGAAACGCTTTGTACGCCTCGATACATCGGCCCCAGTGCTTTGATAACCGTTTGGTGTTCACCGACGACACCATCGACGACAAAACCAAGCCTTTGGCCATTGATACTGGTAATCACAATTTGCTGCACTTCA
Source organism: Desulfuromonas svalbardensis (assembly GCF_055389415.1). Lineage (NCBI taxonomy): Bacteria > Pseudomonadati > Thermodesulfobacteriota > Desulfuromonadia > Desulfuromonadales > Desulfuromonadaceae > Desulfuromonas > Desulfuromonas svalbardensis. The sequence goes on from NZ_AP042416.1 coordinate 686,180, forward strand.
GGAACAGGACCTTCAATATCAAAAAGTTGGCGCAGCGGCAAATAGGGAACAAGTTCGCCACGTACATTGGCTAAATGTCGGCCATGAGATTCTTTGGTATCTGCAGAGGTTAATTCGACACATTCTTCGACTGCCGACAACGGCAGAACAAAGCTGCCGCCACCAATTTCGACTAATAAGCTTTCGATAATAGCTAACGTGAGTGGAATTCGCATACTCACCGTGGTACCAACGCCTGATTTACTTTCCAGTGAAATAGATCCGCGTAACGCTTCAATTGCCCGCTTAACGACATCCATGCCGACGCCCCGGCCAGACAGCCCGGTCACTTTTTCAGCAGTGGAAAATCCTGGTGCAAATATCAGTTGCAAAATCTCTTGGCGTGACAGATTATCCTCTGCCCCAATAAGCCCCTTGCTGATCGCTTTTTTATGTAGAGCATCCGCGTCTAAACCTTTACCGTCATCACGTATCTGAATGATGACGCTGTCTCCAGAGTGTTCAGCACTCAAATGAACCGTACCGTGCTCGGTTTTTCCTGCGCTCAAGCGATCTTCGGGCATCTCAATGCCGTGATCCATGCTGTTACGAATAATATGCACTAACGGGTCATTAAGCTGTTCGATAACTGTTTTATCGAGTTCGGTCTCGGCACCGACGGTTTCAAGTTCAACTTTCTTACCTAAATCATTGGAGATGTCGCGAACCAAGCGTTTAAATTTGCTAAAGGTACTGCCGATTGGCAGCATACGAATATTGAGAATGCTATCACGAAGTTCCTCGGTTAACCGCTCAACCTCTTCGGCAATCGAGTTCAACTCTGGGTCGGCTTTGCTGTTTGCCGTTTGACTCAGGCGCGACTGAACCGTGACCATCTCACCGACGAGATTGACTAATTCATCAAGGCGCTCTGCGGGCACGCGTAAACTGCTTGAAACGGGTGGCTTCTCTTTGCGCGTCTCTTTTATTTTGCGAACTTCTTGCTGCTCAACCAAGGCAGATTCGATCTGGTCACGACTGACGAGATTGGCATCAACCAGCATATCACCAATCCGTTTTGACTTGGCCATAACGACATCGATTTCAGCCTGACTTATCTCACCACGTTCGATAAGAATATCGCCCAGTCGTGTAATCTGTTGATTATCACCATCTGCGCCTGTATCAACAATCGAAATAGTTAGTTCGCAATCATCTTCAACAAAGATGAAAACATCGTGAATATCATCTTCTGTACACTGCGAGGTTAAAATAGCATCCCATGCAACGTAACAATTTTCGGGATCAAGTTGATCGAGGGGCAAAACCTTTAGTTTGTGAGCGACAATACGACAGGAACCTAACTCTGCCAGCTCATCCAGAAGATTTTCGACCATCGTTCCATTATGGAGAATATCAATATTTGGTTTAAATCGAATGCGATAGGTTTTTAGTGGAATCTCTGTAGCGGGCTGTTGCACAACAGGTGGGGGTTCCACGGTGGATTCCGCTGCAGGTTCAGATTTATTGGATTGCCCAGCCAGAGTTATAAACTTCTGGACGAGTTCATCACCATCAACTTGCTCAGCAGCCTCATCATCACTATCTGCATTCAACAGTGCCAAAATATGGTCTCGGGCTTGCAAAGATAAATCAACAAGATGTTTATTGACCTTAAGCTCACCATTGCGAACTAAATCAAAAACAGTTTCAACTTCGTGAGTAAATTCAGCAATCGCGGTAAAGCCGAACATCGCCCCTGAGCCTTTAATGGTATGCATGGCACGAAAAACTTGGCCAATAACATCCATATCTTCAGGTTGCTCTTCAAGCTCTATCAGCGAATCCTCTAATTCACTTAAAAGTTCATACGCCTCTTCTTTAAATGCTTGTTGAGGTGAATCTTGCATAAGTAATTTGACCCTTCTTCTCTTATAACCTCAGATATGCTCGACTAGAACTCTTTACATGTTTTGCGATATCCACAAACATTTTTTTGGGTCTTCCGATTCGGCACAACCTTGCTCGCGCAAAAAGCCCAAGGACTGGGCGCGATCAATAAACGCTTCTGTGCATTGATTTTTCAACTCAAAGACTTTTCCGTTTTGCTGGGTGTACTTGTTGGTCGCACACAAAAGCTGAAACAATGCAAAATCAACGACGGATATTTGTCCCATATCCAAAATAATATGATCGTTCGTTTCAAACTTCTCCAGCAACAGGTCTTTTAAGCAACTGATATTTTCAATACTCACCGCGCCAGATAAAATCAATTCGAGATATCTGCCACCGGAAGATGATTCAACAACGTGTTCTTCAAATTCAAACATGCGTGCTCCTTTTTGTGTTAGCCCAACACTTTTTTGACCACTCCGAGTAATTTTTGCGGATCAAATGGCTTAACCAACCAACCCGTAGCACCTGCGGCCTTTCCCTTTGCCTTATAATTCCCGCCTGCTTCAGTTGTCAGCATTAGCATTGGCGTAAACCGATAGGCGGGTTGCGCACGTAATTGTTGAATCATGGTGATACCATCCATAATCGGCATATTTAAATCGGTCAACACTAGGTCAACCTTTGTTTTTTTGGCTGCAGCCAACCCTTCTTGGCCATTTGACGCCTCTACAACTTGGTACCCTGCACCCTTGAGAGTAAATGAAACCATTTGCAAAATTGAACGTGAATCATCTACTGCTAAAATTACTTTTGCCATATGAAGCAACTCCTAACATTTTAAGTTGGGGGGGGGTAAATTTAAACTGTATTCGCAATATAATTCCCATATTCGGCATCCTTGACGAACACATGATCTATAATCCAGTTTTTAAAAACAACAAAATTTCCAATGACAGTTCTGTCCGGCCATGGAGATGACCTCTTTGAATCTCATTAATTCTCTGACAAAATGTTAGACGTAACCCATGGTGCTGTTGCAACCCTAGGAAATCATTTTTTGTCATCAAAATTTCTTCAGCAGCAACAAATATGTCATAGCTCTTATTCAGTAAATCAAACAGGTGCCGATGATGGTTGTCAAGCTCTTCAACGCCAAGTAAATAATCGGGGATCCATTTCAAAATTGCCACATTACTTCGCCAACCAGAAGGCTGTAATGGCCAACTTAAAACAATTCTATATCACCGTCATCCATACTTTTTTGTGAAACAGGATTGTGATGACTTTGTTGTACCAATTCTCTTGCTGAATTGAGAAGCTGCAACAACTGTTCACTAGAGTCATTTGAACCATCAGGATCAGCACTCGTTGATAACGCAACAAGGCCATCAAGCAACTCCTCTGCTGCGATGAGTCTCTTACTGACGGTATCAATTATTTGCGTAGACATATCCTGAAATTGCATTGACGTTACGGCATAGCCAACTTGGCGCGATACGTTAGAAGCCAGTTCAGATATCTGGTTCGCACTACTATCAACAAGTTGGTAATATCCTTGCGCATCACCCATCACATTTTTAATATTCTCACGTTCCTCTTGAACCAGTTTATTCGATTGTTTGGCTAATGCGTGAATTGAATTTTCGACGTGATCTAGCGATTGAGAAATACTTTGCAGAGATTCATCTATCTGCTCGCTAAATCGATTGGACCGAATAGATAAATTTCTTACCTCCTCGGCAACTACCGCAAAACCACGCCCCGCAGCACCAGCACGAGCCGCTTCAACGGCGGCATTGATCGCAAGTAAATTTGTTTGATCTGCTATTTTCTTAACCTCGCCTAGCATGCCAAGAACCGTTTGAAACTCTTGCCGCGCTTTCATCGTCGCTTGAGCAACCTGCTCTGACTTAGCGCTACTTTCTATGGTGGCATTGAGCAACTTTTGCATGACATTTTCAATGGATGAAAAGAGATTGGCAAATGAAATTTCTTTACCATGTTCTTGCTTTGCCCCGCTCCCCGATAACTTAACTGCAACCTCTAGTTGTTGTGAGGTGTCCTGTTCGAGCTGGGTAAAGCTTTCCACCAATTTACTAATGGCATCGGCTAAAATTGCTTGTACTTGACCATTCTCCTGCCGAGCGTCACGAAATTGTCCTGCAAGTTCTCGGTCTAAATATTCAAATAGACTCTGCGTTACTTGCATTATTTGGTCAGCCTCATGAGCATCATCAGCGTTCGAGTCATCAGCAAGTGATGAGCAACGCATAATCCACAAACTGATACCACTGACAATTGAAACGAACAAAACAGGAACCAGGGCTGTGACGTTATCCAACCAAAGAAACGTAGCAACCACAGCAACAAGGTCTATCAGTAGAACAATATAAATTAATTTTTGCGACACTCTGCTAGTTGGTTCCATTAAACGACTCTCCAAATAAATTACAAAGTAATTAAACAATCAGTCAATCAATATCCAAATCTATTAGACTTGGCTCATTGGCCCGGTAAGGCAAAAAATTATTTCGTCAAAAAGATATTAATCGTAATCATCTTTGATTGTCGAGAGATCTAATGGAATACTCACGGCCTTAATGAACGCTTCCTTTGTCGCCAAAACAAACACGATTGCGACCTGACGATTTTGCGAGATATAATTGCTGATCGGCTCGAACAACTATGCTTTCAACCACTTCAGCCCCTTTAGGGTATACACCATTACCACCAATACTCAGGGTTACAATCTGATACTTTGATGACCCTTCATGACGGATTCGCTCCTGCTCCATCGCTTGACATATTCTTTCAGCAATACAGCGCGCATCCGCAGGTGATGTATCTGGGAGCAACACAGCAAACTCCTCACCACCATAACGCGCAACAAAATCTTCAGGCCGAAGACAGTTATCTTTTATTACTGTTGCCACACGACGTAGGCAATCATCGCCTTGAACATGACCATAAGTATCATTATACGCCTTGAAGTGGTCAATATCGATCATCAGCAACGCTAACGATGCACTACGTCGCCTTGCCGTTTTCCACATGTTAACAATTGATCGATCAAATTCACGCCGATTTGCGACACCAGTCAAACCATCAATGCGAGAAAGCTTTTCAAGGTTCAAATTTGCATGCTTCAGCGCGTCTTGAGCTTCCTTCAGTGCGTCATTCTGCTTACACCGCTCAGTAATATCGTGAAACAATGTGATTGTACCTACGATTTTCTCAGCTTTTCGGATTGGTGTACATGTCAGTTCCACCGGGAATTCACGTTGATTTTTATCAACAAAGATCGCCTGCTCTTGCTGATAGGTCACATCATTAATAATCGTATTCAGAATGACACACCCTTTTTGTTTATGCTGAATGTCTTGACCATGAAACAAATCGTGAGCGTTTCGACCAATCACCTCTGAACTCTTATAGCCCAAAATACGTAATGATTCAGGATTGAAAAAGGTTACAACTCCCTCTCTATCTGTTGTATATAAGCCTTCGCCAATATGGTTGGCAACGGTCTGCATAAACAGGGCATTGCTCTCTTTTTCTGCACGATGTTTAGCATTTTTGAACCGAAAGACCACAATAACAAAGGTAAAAAACATTGACACAATGAACTGTAGCACCGCACTAAACCACAACGAAAATAAATAAGGCTCGGCGTGAATACTTAAAATATAGGCTGCGTGCTGACCGTCAATATTCTTAATAGAATGGAATAATACCGACACGACCTCATCATCAGATGAATAGATAATTGAAAAATCTTCACCGCTCGCGATACCAGCTTGCAAATCTGGACGGTTTTTTATTCGATGCAGGAGATCATCAATCTCTGTCTCACTCTCAGCGCCAGAGAACTGTTGATACAATTTTGTGTGACGGTTCTCACACAGATAATCGTCAGTAAGAGGAGATTCAACATACAGTTCCTGCTGCCCTACAATCAATTTCCCCCATAGGTCCGACTTCAACATCATAAACTGAAAACTGGAATCTGGCGCGTAAGCATTTAACTCACTACGAAGCTGCTGAAAGGAATTGCTCACCTCAACCGAACCAATATGCTTCCGTTGATAGAAAAGGGGGTAAACATGACGGAACCCCACCACAACTCGACCACTCTCATAACCATGAACTTCGCAATGCTGTTTATTCGCTCGTACAATAGAGGGTCGAAAAAGGGTCAAATCATCATCAGACTTTTGTGGCAGGTGAAAACGGAGCATTGAATGGTTATTGGCAAAATGAAAATGAAGCTGCTGAACCGAATACTGGCTTGTACGCTCATAAAGTGGTGACAGCGCACGATACAATAAACCCCGTGCATGATTGCGTTGTCCCCCCTCGTTTTCAACAACATCGTGGACCAGTTTTAAAATTTCCGGTTGCTGCAGCACCTCGTCAGCAATTGTTTTGGATACCAAGCGGAAGGAGGTGATAATACTTGCATAAGCACTATGGAAAGCTGCTTCTCTCATCTTCAAATGCTCAGAACATAACGCTTGATAGCGGTTCCAGATCACACCACCCATTAAAACCATGATAACGACAAACAAAGCACAACTTTTAAAATATGACTTCATAGGTCACCCTGAGGGATCGTTACCCCATCAAGCATTTTCCGAATCACATCATAATCTGAAGATTGAACAGGGATCGCACCATAACGGATCAGCTCCCCCCAACCGGCTGTCGTAACAGCTCCATCCGACGACTCATAAGGTTTTAAGCCTAACAATGCTGTGCGAATTTTAAGAATGGTATCACTATCAAGAGTGCGAGGGTTAGCCAACAACAAAAACCCAGGTAAGGGATCGCTTTCGGCAACAACACGTAACCCAAGGTTATGATACTGGCGAGCAATTGATGTTTGCATACCAGCGAACTGGGCATTACCACGCAACACTTCCAGAGCGCACTCAGAATGCTGACCAGCATAATAATAGGGGAGATCATCGAGACTTGCATGGAACAACTGAAGTAACTGCTCAGTGAGCAAATAACCACAGGTTGACTCCGGCTGGGTCAATGCAACAATTGGCGGCATCGTACTGTCTAAACGAGATAAGTTTGAATCAAAAGAGACCAAGGAACAGGTATAGGTCGAATTACCACCTTGATTAATAAAACGCACAACAGGCACATAGCTTAAATCTTGTTGGGTTAAAAAAACATACGGTAATGGGCCTAAAAAGGCTAAATCAATTTGATCATTGATAAGACCATCAAGAATGGTGTCATAGTTTTTATGATGGATCATCTCAACATCCGTTGATGTAACGGTACTGAGATAGTGGACGAAGGGCTGAAAGTTTTTTTCAATTTGACGTTCAGATACCATGGGTAGCGGAGCAAAACGAATTGGCTGTGCGATAGCGAGACTGAATAAACAAAAAGAAAAGAAAATTGAAAACAAGACAACTCTTCTTTTTTGCATAAGCACCCAGCCCCCACAGGTCAATAAATATCAATTACACAACAGAGCAAGCTTCCTCATTAAATGTATATTTTTTTAACATCACATTCAACCTAATTTTCAACTTAGTCAGACTCCTCTAAGCAGCAAACATTAAAAATTTATTCGCAATTAATGCTATACAGGAGCATAATGAGCGTTAACACTGAGAACCTCGCACCCTAATTTAGTATTTCTAATCCTACTATTAAGCAAGGCTCGGCATTTATGAAACGACTTCGATTCTCAATTATCCCATGGCTTTTAGGGGTCACACTCTGGACCGCCCTAGTGTGCTATCTTGAATGGAAAGAGATAAAGGCTGAGCATCAATTCGCCATCGCAATAGCTAAATCCGAAGCACAGGGCAGTTACAACAAAGACCTCGCCTACAGAAGGTGGGTCGCTAAACAAAATGGTGTCTACGTTAGGGTATCTGAATACACCCCGCCCAACCCTCACTTAAGTCACCTCCCCCAGAGAGACCTCACCAGCACCACGGGCAAGCAACTCACCCTTGTTAATCCAGCCTACATGACACGTCAAGTGTTTGAACTTTCGACAAAACAATATGGTATGCGTGGTCATATCACCAGCCTCAATCCAATTGAACTACTCAACAGTCCTGACCCATGGGAAAGACAAAGCCTCATTCAGTTTGAAACGGGCGAGGTTGAATCTTGCTGCACTGAGCAGATTGACGGACAGAGCTATCTACGTTTGATGTACCCAATGATCACTGAAGAATCTTGCCTCCTTTGCCACGAAAAGCAAAATTATAAGATTGGTGATATTCGCGGTGGAATTAGCGTCTCAGTTCCCATGGCCCCCCTTGAGTTAGCCATGCAAAAAAAAATAAATGAAGGTCAGCCAGCAAGATTCCTTATCTGGCTTCTGGGCCTAATTTATCTCTCCCTATCTAACTGGATCATTCGCAAGCAAGCCTTTCAAGAGCAGCGCGCGCATCTCCGTGCTCAAACAACAGAAGACAAATACCGGACACTTTTTGAAGAAGCTGAAGTTGGTTACGCTCTGGCCGACACCAAAACGGGCGAGCTACTCGAATGCAACCATGCACTTTGCTTACTGACTGGCCACTCTCTTGATGAACTAATTGGCCAACCACAATCAATTCTTCACCCAGAAGAGAGCCCCGATCGTGCTGTTGCAAATACGTTTACCCAACACCTAGAACTGCCAAATGGCAGCTTACTCCAAACAAAAGTCTTAACAAAAGACCAACAGTTAATTGATGTTGAAATCAAAGCACAACAAGTTGTTCTCGGTGACAAAACGGTTCTATTCGGCAGCTTTCACAACATTACTCAACGAAACAAACAAACCAAAAAACTTCGCCTACTCTCCCATGCGATTGATCAATCCCCTGTTTCGATGATTATTGCTGATTTAAATGGCACTATCGAATATGTTAATCCGCAATTCACTAAACAGACAGGGTATTCAGCTGAAGAGGCGAAACAACTAGGTATTCAAAGAACACTTCGCCAAACCGACATCAGCGATAATGGCTTCACATTATGGGACACTATTTTATCCTATAATTCTTGGAATAATGAGCTACACAGTCAGAAAAAAGATGGCTCTCTTTACTGGGAAAAGATAACAGCCACACCTGTCGTCGATAGTAGCGGAATCAACACCCACATATTGATTATTCGTGAGGATATCACCGCTAAAAAGATTCACGCTGAACAGATGAAATTTCTAGCAACACATGATGAACTAACAGGAATAGCCAACAGGAACTTGTTGCACGACAGAACGAACCAAGCCATTTCTAAAGCCAAGCGCTCACAAAAACGGGTTGCAATATTGCTCCTTGATCTGGATCGCTTTAAGATTATCAATGACAGTCTCGGCCATCGAATTGGTGATCAACTTTTATGTGCTATCTCCGAACGGATCACTCAAGCGGTGCGTGAGTCAGACACTATTGCTCGGCTCGGCGGTGATGAATTTGTTGCTCTACTATCAGACCTCACATCTCTTGACGATATCCATCACATAGCAGATAAAATCCTTACTAATATTTCCAAACCCTACAAACTTAAGTCCCGAGAAATTACCATTACTGCAAGTCTTGGAGTTAGTATCTACCCAGAAGATGGGGATTCCAGTGAAATTTTGATACGAAATGCCGATGTCGCCATGTACAAGGCTAAAGCTGAAGGGAATCGATCTTGTACCTTTGATTCGAAAATGACTCAGATGGTGCTAGAGAGACTTGATCTCGAATCCGATATGCGTTTTGCATTAAGTCGTGGCGAATTCCTGCTCCACTATCAACCCAAGGTTGACCTCACCACTGGGATCATCACTGGCTGTGAAGCCCTGATACGTTGGATACATCCCACACGCGGCATGATTTCGCCTGCAACATTTATCCCTGTTGCGGAGGAAACGGGTCTCATTTTATCTATCGGAAGCTGGGTTATTCAAACGGTGTGTACTCAAATAGCGACCTGGCAAAAACAAGGGCTCAATGTTGTTTCTGTTGCAGCGAACCTCTCAGCAAAACAATTCAACAATAACGATCTTTTTGCCGTAGTCGAGAAAGCCCTTAATTCAAATAAATTAGATCCCAAGTTATTAGAACTGGAGCTGACCGAAAGCATGATTATGCAAAACCCACATTCCACTGTCTCGATCATGCATGAACTCAAGGAGCTCGGCATCAGCTTAGCCCTTGATGACTTTGGCACGGGATATTCATCGCTAAACTATTTACGCCGTTTTCCCGTTGATTGCTTAAAAATCGATCGCTCTTTTATTGACGACCTAACGCACGACAAAAGTGCCGACGCAGTCGCAACAAGTATCATTGCCATCGCACATAGCCTTGGATTGAAAACGGTCGCAGAGGGGGTTGAGACACAAGAACAATTAGAATTCTTACAAGGATGTGATTGTGACATTTTACAAGGCTACTATTTTTCCAAACCCGTTGCTGCACAAGACTTCATTCAGATGGTTCAAGACAACAAACAACTACCGCCACGAAGTTCATGCTAAATCTTGTCGTTCCGACCACTGAACACAACTAACGAACCGGAGATATCGACAGCGGAATTCCTGCAGCACGAAAAAAGGTAACGATAAATCGATAGGTTAAGCCCCACAAAACGGGAACTGAATCGTTTATATAAATGGATGGAACCTCGGTAAGTGTTCCATGCCAATCAACTTCTCGTTGACAGTGACGCACTTGCTCTCGTAGCTGCTGCAATGGCACCCAGAAAGCTTGAGCAACCTCTTCATTTTCGCGGACCTGTACCATGCGATCAACAATAAAGACATAGCAGCAAACCTGAACAGCAACCCTTACACCCTGCTGATCATCTAATTGAGCAAGAACCTGATCATCCGTCAGAGTGATCCCCACCTCTTCAGCAGTCTCACGGATGGCCGCAGCAAGAGGGCCTGAATCTTTAGGATCAATACGACCACCGGGAAAACCGAGATTCCCTGACCACGGGTCTTCAGGATGGTGCGCTCTCTGGATAAACAAAACCTCTGCGCCATCGTCTCCTTGACGTAACAACAGAGCGACCGAGGCAAAACAGTCTGTTTTTTTCTCCCCATTCTGACTCGGGACATAATCTTGCAGTGCAAGCTGGATGTGTTCCATAGTTATTCCTCGTCTCGAATCACTTAACCTGAGCAATCATCAACGCCCTTCGAGGCGCAGGATGACCTTCAACGGTTTTCATCTCATCATCAGCATCGAGAAAGTCTACCAACGATTCAGTTTGCACCCAAGCGGTCTTACGCTGTTCTTCACTCGTTGTCCGCGCCACATCAACACAGCGTACATTTGTAAACCCAGCTTTTTCCAGCCATGAAGTAAGACAGTTTACCGTAGGCAGAAAATAGACATTATTCATTTTCGCATATCGGTCTTGTGGTGAGAGTGCTAGATAGTCCGTCCCAGGAATAACAAGGGTTTCCAAAACAAGTTCTCCACCGCGTCGAAGCGTACGTCGAATTTGTATCAACGTATCAAGTGGCGAGCGCACATGGTACAGCACCCCCATATGAAAGACGGAATCGAAGTAACCTTCCAATAGGGGCAGCTCTTCAAATTTTGCCGGAATCGTATAACAATTGTCAGCCTGAATTAGCTTTTGCAACAAACAAAATTGATAATAAAATGTGGCATAGGGCTCTAACCCAAGTAGTAACTTTGGCTGTTGTGAGCACATTCGAAAGAGGTAATAGCCACAACTGCTACCGATATCGAGAACTCTTCTCCCCTTTAACGGTGCGATATGCGGGGTCAACCGATTCCACTTCAGTGATGAAACCCATTCCGTATCAACAGCGGTGCCAAACACGTTAAAAGGCCCTTTACGCCATGGTCGTAATCCGTACAGAGCATGCAGTACTTGCTCAGCGCTTTCGGGCGAGAGATCTCCCTCTTTGCCGATGGTGACCCAGTCTTGATTAAGTTGACACGTGACGGAAGGAAGCGCTTTTATATTTTCAATAATATCGATATAAGCTTGGCTCTTACGGTCGCGGTGACTCTGAAAAAACTCCTTAGCTTCGAGAAGCAATTCAAGTTCATCAGCCCAAGAAAACTCGTTGTTCGGATCCAGAGCCTCAACAATATGATGACGATTTGATGACATTATTTAATACAGACCAGTGAAGCAAAGTTAAACCACTTGAGCCAAACATCAATTTGATGAAACCCTAACTGGCGCAAGCGATTTTCATGATGCTCAATGGTTTCAGGAATCAATACATTTTCTAGGGCATCTCGTTTTTGACTTATTTCTAGTTGAGAATATCCATTTTCCTTCTTAAAGCGATAGTACCAGTCTTGCTGAAGCTGCGACAATTCATGATCTTGATGGACCACTTTCTCTGTCAACAGCAGGATCCCACCAGGCAGTAGAGCGTCATACACACGCTGCAGTAATTGAGTGCGAACTTCAAGACTTAGAAACTGCAAGGTCAGATTGATCACCACCACCGAAGTCGCTTTAAAGGGATACTCCTCAATAGACTGATGACACAGTTCGATATCTTCATTGCAGCTCATATCTTTCAAACGCCGAGCATACTGGTCTAACATAGGTTGAGAACTATCAATACCAACCATCTTAAAAGGTTGAGATGTCATCTGTTGCATAAATTGCACGCCAAAGTTGCCGTTAGAACAACCCAAATCATATAAGACAGTGTTGTCTTGATAAAAATGAGCCGCAAGTTGTGCTTGCCGGTAGAGTGATTCACGATACAGCGGAACACTTCGTGTAATCATATCGTCAAAAACTTGTACAACTTTATCATTAAACTCAAAGGGGGTAATGGAACTTTGTACTTGTGAATAAATTGAATCTTCGCTGCTCATTTCGACCTGCTTGAGATGGGAATAACAAGGATATAAAGGGATAGCGCAGAGGCTGTGAAATAAAGCTCGGGTGAAAGCTCCCTCTTCCTCGCACAAAAAACCCTGCTGAACATATCGTTCAGCAGGGGAAGTAATCTTTAGCCAATACGCTCTTGGCGTTCCTGCTCTGTCTTACAGTCAATGCAGAGTGTCGTAACTGGCCGCGCTTTTAACCGAGCCTTGCCGATCTTCTCTTCACAACTCTCACATTCACCAAAAGTACCGTCGTCAATCCGCAATAAAGCATCGCGAATTTTTGCAATCAATCGCCGCTCACGGTCACGTATGCGTAACTCGAAATTACGATCAGACTCCATTGAGGCACGATCTGTTGGATCGGGGAAATTTTCGTGCTCGTCGGTCATGCCTAAAACTGTTTTACCAGCTTCGCGCAACAACTCCTCAAGCTGAGCTTGTAAAATCGCCCGATATTCTTCTATTTGTCCTGCATCCATAATATTCCAACCCCCAACTAAACAGAGTTAACAGCGCAATAAAATCGAGCAATATTAATAATTATCGATTACTAAGTCAATGCTTTTACTTATTACACTCCGATCTTTCAGTCTTTTTATTACTTTTGCAATCATAATTAATTAATAACATAGATCATCTGGCAATTTAACAACATCAAATCGTTACTATTTTAGATCAACAATTTTCTGTAAGTTTTGCTCTTCCTCTTTTGCGAGTCGAGCAAAATTATACTCTGACAACTGTTGCACCATACCTTCTCGAACATCACGCCATGCACCATGTACAGCACAATATTTGTCTCGCTCGCAACTGCCTTCCTCAATAAGGCACTTATTGATATGCAGCGGATCTTCCTGAGCTTTAAAGATATCATAGACGGTGATATCCTTTGGATCAAGCTTGAGATAAAATCCACCACCGACACCACGTTGTGAACCGACAATTCCAACCTTTACCAGCGGCTGAAAAATTTTTGTTAAAAATGCTGGTGTGACGTCCTGCGTCCGACAAATATCCTTTTTAAGAATAATTTCTCCCTGAGGAAATTTCGACATGTACAGGATAGCTCGAACAGCATATTCTGTGGCGCGTGTAATAATCATAATCGTCCCTACTTAATTGTTTACTGTTATTGTAATGAATAAGGCTCTTGTCATTTTTTGTCAACCTATTTAACTGTTGGACTCTTGATAAAGTGCACTACCACTACTTAACACACTGTAACTACAGGGAGTTTTGTGAAAAACAGAGCGACTTGCAAACATTGTGAATCTATGATAATCAACAGGGTTAAATGTTTGCTCCGAATAACACGTTCATACGGGAAAAAACATTCAGCTTCGTCGTTACATGGAACAACCAAATAAGTTCAAAACCAATAAATACTGACACTTGGAGTTTTATTCGATTTGAGGTGGTTAAGCCCAACAAGCCGATCAAGTGGAACGAAGATGCATTTAAGCTAGCCAAAAAATTAGGTGCTGGCCGTATCTCCCTACCGCGTCCACTTATCTTTTTCGTTACCCCTCAGTTACTTGACATAAACTTCCTTCACAACCATCATTGAATCAATGACTACTCAAATCACACCACATAAATATATTGGACGCTTTGCGCCAAGCCCAACTGGCCCACTTCACTTTGGCTCTTTAGTGACAGCCATTGCTAGTTACTGTCTGGCCAAGCAACAAAATGGTTTGTGGTTAATTCGTGTTGATGACCTTGATCAACCTCGCGTTGTTTCGGGTATGGCTGATACGATTTTACAACAACTTGATACCTTTGGACTCCATTGGGATGGTCCCGTCTCATATCAGAGTAAGCACTCAAAGCGATATGCTGAGATCATTGATCACCTTGACCAACTCAATCTCACCTACCCATGCTGGTGCTCACGCAAGGAAATACTCGCCAGTGCTCCACATTTTGGCATTGATGGACCAATATACCCACGAACATGCTTCAATAATGGCACAGCTAAGGACAAAAACCCGGCATTACGGCTCAAAACAACTCACACACCAACTATCTATCGCGATGAACTTCAAGGCTCGGTACAACAGATTCTAGAGACTGATGTCGGTGACTTCACCTTATGCCGCGGTGATGGCGTCTTTTCTTACCAACTGGCTGTAGTCGTTGACGATCACGACAGCGGAATAACTCATGTCGTTCGTGGGCGCGATCTTCTGGCATCCACACCGAGGCAAATTTACTTGTTTAAATCTTTAGGCTTCAACATTCCTCGCTATACTCATCTACCACTAGCCTTGGACCCCTCAGGTGAAAAGATTAGTAAACGTCACCATCAGGTCTCATTTTGCGACACTCAAACCCCACAGTATTTACTCTATCAAGCTTTAACATTCTTAGGTCAATCGCCCCCTCTTGAGCTGGCTCAACTCCCAACTCAAACTATTTTAACTTGGGCCATTCATCATTTTTCAATTGGTAAGATCCCAATCAATGACCAAGTATTTCCCTTAACTAGCCACAACTGAACGCTTAACCTCGAATTGAAAACATTAAAAAAGGCGAGCCCGAATGGGCTCGCCTTTTTATTTAACACGATAACTAAGAAAAATTACTTAGCTAAAGCCTTTACATACTCACGATTTGTCTTGGCAATAAATTTAACACTAATGCCTTGAGGACAAGCCGCTTCACACTCGTAATGGTTGGTACAGTTACCAAAGCCAGCGTCGATCATTGCTTCAGTCATGCTATTGACACGCTCAGCTGCTTCGATCTGACCTTGTGGCAATACAGCCATTTGGGCAATTTTGGCGCTGGTAAATAGCATTGCGCTACCGTTAGGGCAGGCTGCAACACAGGCACCACAACCGATACATGCAGCAGCATCCATTGAGTAGTCAGCGTCGGGCTTGGAGATCAATGTTTGATTCGCCTCACCAACTTCACCAGTATAAGCCGAAGTGTAACCACCCGACTGAATGATTTTATCCAAAGCATCGCGATCTACTGCGAGGTCTTTGATTACTGGGAAAGCTTTTGCACGCCAAGGCTCTAGTGTAAGGCTATCGCCATCACTAAATTGACGCATGTGCAGTTGACACGCTGTTGTTTTCGCTTGAGGTCCGTGTGGAACACCGTTGACAACACAACCGCAGGTACCACAGATACCTTCGCGACAATCGTTATCAAACTCGATTGGATCAATTCCGTCACCAATCAGTTCCTCGTTAACCTCATCAAGCATTTCAAGAAATGAGCTGTCGGGGCTTACGTTCTTTGCCTCGTACTGCTCCAACTTACCCTTTTCCTCAGGGCCATTCTGGCGCCATACATAAAGTGTTAAATCCATTATTTATAGCTCCTTACTGCAAGTTTAACGTTTTCAAATTTCAATGGCTCTTTGTGCAGCTCAGGCGCCTTACCCTCGCCTTTATATTCCCATGCTGCAGCATAGCAGAAGTTCTCATCATCACGCATCGCTTCGCCATCATCCGTTTGATACTCAGTACGGAAGTGACCACCACAAGATTCCTTACGATGCAATGCATCCGTTGCCATAACTTCAGCAAATTCAAGGAAATCCGCTACGCGACCAGCATCTTCAAGCTGACCATTACGTTGTCCGGCTGCGCCAGTAACCTTAACATTCTGCCAGAACTCCTCGCGTAATGCAGGGATCTCCTTAAGGGCATAGTTAAGGCTCTTCTCGCTACGTGCCATACCAACGTTCTCCCACATGATCTTACCAAGAGCACGGTGGAAGGAACTTACGGAACGCTTACCGTTAACGTTAATTAGCTTATCAACACGTGCTTGAGCTTCTTCACGTGATTTAGCGAACTCAGCATGCTCGTCAGTCACTTCACCAGGTGTCACGCCCGCGAGGTAGTGACCAATAGTGTAAGGGATAACGAAGTAACCATCAGCAAGACCTTGCATCAGAGCGGAAGCACCGAGACGGTTCGCACCGTGAACGGAGAAGTTTGCCTCACCCAATACAAATAGACCTGGGATATTACTCATGCAGTTGTAATCAACCCACAAACCACCCATTGAGTAGTGAGGTGCTGGGTAGATCCGCATTGGCTGCTTGTATGCATTCTCGTCGGTGATCTTCTCATACATTTCGAACAGATTGCCGTAACGCTCGCTAATCAAATCCTCACCAACACGGTTGATAGAAGTTTCGAAGTCGAGGTAAACACCACGCTTACCAGGTCCTACGCCACGCTCATCATCACATTGCTCTTTTGCCGCGCGTGAAGCGATATCACGTGGAGCCAAGTTACCGAATGATGGGTACTTACGCTCAAGGTAGTAATCGCGATCGCCTTCAGCGATTTCACTAGCAGGCTTCTCGCAATCTTCCTTGCGCTTAGGAATCCAGCAACGGCCATCATTACGTAGAGACTCTGACATAAGAGTCAGCTTTGACTGATGCTCGCCACTTTGTGGAATACAGGTTGGGTGAATCTGTGTGTAGCAAGGGTTCGCCATGTAAGCGCCCTTTTTACATGCTTTCCATGCCGCAGTAACACTACAACCCATTGCATTAGTAGAAAGGTAGAATACGTTGACATAACCGCCTGTTGCCAAAACAACAGCATCGCCCCAATGAGATTCCATCTCACCAGATACCAAGTTACGTACAGTAATACCCTTAGCAACACCGTCAACAACAACAAGATCAACCATCTCTGTGCGTGGGTGCAGTTTAACAGTACCTGCCTTCACTTGGCGTGAAAGAGCTTGGTATGCACCAAGAAGAAGCTGCTGACCAGTTTGACCACGCGCGTAGAACGTACGAGAAACCTGAGCACCACCGAATGAACGGTTAGAGAGCAGACCACTGTACTCACGGGCAAAAGGAACGCCTTGAGCAACACATTGATCAATGATGTTATTACTTACCTGAGATAGACGCCAAACGTCTGCCTCACGAGCACGGAAGTCACCACCTTTGATGGTGTCATAAAACAGGCGGAATACGCTGTCACCATCGTTGTGATAATTCTTAGCTGCGTTAATACCACCTTGAGCTGCGATACTGTGCGCACGACGAGCACTATCTTGATAGCAGAACGCTTCAACAGCGTAACCAAGCTCACCAAGAGTTGCCGCACCAGCACCACCAGCTAGGCCAGTACCAACCATAAGAATTTTGTACTTACGCTTATTTGCTGGGTTTACAAGCTTCATGTCAAAGCAATGCTTGTCCCAAGTCTTTTCAATTGGTCCGGTAGGACACTTTCCATCTAATATCACGATGTACCCTCCTAAACGTTAATCAGGCCCAGAAGTATGGACACCGGGATAGAGATAAAACCAACAAAAATAACGATAGCTGCAGCACGTGCGATCTTTTCCATAATAGGAAGAGTGCTACCATTCAGAACACCAAATGTCTGAAAGAGACTCTGTACACCATGACTCAGGTGTAATAACAGAGTAACCATCGCGCCGACGTAGATTGCACTGATAAAGAACTTTTGAAAGCTCAATACCATCATTGTGAATACGTCGTTACGGCCAAGAGCATCTAAAGGCAGTGCACTTACAGAGATCTCTGGGTTGGTCAAATGCATGGTGAAGTGGAACAAGTGATATACAGCGAAAGCTAAAATAGCTAGACCTGTATAGATCATTGTCTCAGCACCAAATGAAGTACGGATGTTTTTCTTCTGGCTGTAATCGATAGGACGTGCTGCACGATTTTCCAGAGTGAGTTGAATACCAAAGAAGATATGCAACCCAAAAAGACCAAGCAATACAATACGGAAAATCCAAACAATTGGACCTAGTGCATGTAAGTGCTCAGCGTACGCATTGATACCATCCGCGCCAATAAAAATGGATGAGTTACCAAGCAGGTGGACGATAACAAAACCAACCAGGCACATGCCGGTCGCTGCCATCACGAGCTTTCTTCCAATAGAACTTTGAAGCATTTGCATAAATCTACCTATCCTTAAAAGTTTGTTCTGAACAGCGGATACGACTTGATCTCAACACAAGCGCCCCCCTGTCCCGTCAAAACACCACTACGGCTCCGGCTTCAATTCGGTGGTGGCCTCCAACTTACAAAAAAGTTCATAATTCTTTACCCCCCTACATAAAAACGTTAAATCTCAAAACACCTCACAGCCAACATTAAAACGAGAGGCCTATATGAGGATCACATATTGCGCTAATACTAAACATCGTTTGATAAAATTGCAAAAGGAAATTGTATACAGTGTGCATTTTGTTTTGTCGCGAACCAAGGGAATGCCTGCTACAGCACAAGAAGTCGCACCGCACATGCGACAATAACAAGGGTAACAACACGTCGAATCCAATCATGACCTTTGGCAACAGCGAGGCGTGCTGCGACCATTGCTCCAACAGCGTTTCCACTCGCAAGAACGCTACCAAGAAGCCAATCAACCTGACCATGCCAAGCAAATATCATCACTGCCGGAATGTTAAAAATCAAAATCACCACAACTTTCAGAACATTCCCTTTTACGAGGTCCATTCCAGCCATCATAGTGACCATCAAAATTAAGAAACCAACTCCAGCTTGAATAAAGCCGCCATAAATGCCGATTATAAAAAAAACCACCAACATTGGCCAGCGTAGCGTCCATTCTCCCCCCTGCATGGCGTTACGACAGCGCTTAACAGGATCAATCGTGGTAACGACCAGCATCAACAACATCACCACTGCCAGCACTTGACGAAACAACTTCTCATCAATCGTAACGGCCAAACTGGCGCCAATTACAGCGCCAACAATGGCCGGCAGCGCACACATCAACGCTATTTTCCAGCTCAACACACCACTATTTTTATAACTTCGTAAAGCACAGAGATTTTGTACGACAATCGCGACACGGTTTGTTCCGTTGGCTTCAACAGCAGGTAAGCCGATAAAAATCAATAACGGCAGCGTCAATAATGAGCCGCCGCCTGCGAGAATGTTTAGAAAACCACTCACACCCCCAACACCCGCTAAAATGACCAACTGCCACCAATCAGCGGCCACTGGAATCGCCTCCAACAATCTCTTTAACCACAACACCAGCCATGAATAGACCAAACAATGAGGGCAGGGTAGAGATTGAGCCAAGGGGTACACTTTGCCACGTCTCACCGCTTACGCGCGTTGCTGCTTCGCCCCCTTGTGTTAACGGGTGAAACTCCTCTGTCGAGTACACCACCTGGACACCGGATTCAATGCCTCGTCGACGCAACTCTTTACGCATAATTCTCGCTAAACGGCACTTTTGAGTGTCGAACAGGTCGGCGACCTTAACCTGAGCTGGATCAATTTTATTTGCCGCCCCCATTGATGAGATCACCCTTAACTGACGCTCTTTGCACTGCTGAATTAAATCAATTTTTGCTGAAATAGTATCGATACAGTCCAAAACATAATCGTATTTTTCGTTGAGCAACAATTCAGAATTTTCACTGCGATAGCGTTCAGCATGAAGTGTAAGCTGCACCTGTGGATTGATTGATTGGCAACGCTTGCCAACCACCTCAACCTTTAACATTCCAATCGTTTGATCTAAGGCGTGCAACTGGCGATTTATATTTGTCACACTAAAGTGATCGAAATCGATAAGGGTTAAATGACCAACCCCGGCACGAACAAGCGCTTCGACCGCATAGCCACCGACACCACCAACACCAAACACTGCAACGTGGCTATCCTTTAGCGAAGAAACACCATCATGACCTATAAATAATTCCGTACGACTAAAACGATTCTGCTCCAACTTTCACACCTCACTTGTCGGCTCTGCTGGCAACTTCAACAGTCGTCGCGCATTACCCTGCGTATAGTTCAATACCTCAAGTTCTGATTCATTACGTAACTGTGCTATTTTTTCAACAATATGCGTCAAAACCGCTGTCCAGTCCTGCGGCCCATAGTGCTTCGGCCATGGTGCATCGGTTTCAAGTACGAGCATTTCGGCAGGCAACTGCGTAACCACCTCAGCTAAACGTCGCGCTTTATCATTCAGAATCACCCGACCAACACCAACACCAAAGCCTAGCTTCTGAAGGGCAAGAGCCACCTCGACGCTCGCGGAAAAGCCGTGGACAATGCCACCAACCGTTGCGGCCGATTCCTGCTGTAAGATCTCTAATAAACGGCCATAACGCTTATAACAATGGAGACTCAATGGTTTTCCAACCTCTAATGCTAAACGTATCTGCTGACGCAACGCAATCTCTTGTTCTTCGTCACTGGATTCAAGCGCAGCATGTAAACCAACCTCGCCGATTGCGATCACTTGCGGATGATGGAGTAAACTTTTCAACTGTTGCCGATACGCCTCACACCAACAACCAACTTGCTGGGGATGTAACCCAAGTGCCAACCAAACATTTGGCTGGCCAGAAAATTGCTCTAACATGAGGGACCAATCTTTTTGCGTTACAGCTGGTACGAGCACAGGGCTAGCAACATTAAGGTGTTCAGGCAACAAGTGTAGATGAATATGTGTGTCAAACAAGAGCACCTCTCTTTGCTAGCATCCAGCGGGCTTAATTGCTATTTACTAGCGAGTGTGATACTTCTTCCGGCCATCGAAATCATTCATGTTCAAAATCATACAATTATGGAGAGTGTTATGGAAGTTTCATTCAAGCCAAGTGGCTGCTGCGCGCAGAATATCAAAATAGAATTAGAAGATGATACCATAAAGCGAGTTGAATTTAAGGGTGGTTGTCGCGGAAACACATTGGCACTTGGACGCTTAGTTGCGGGGCAAAAAATGGAAACCGTATCAGCCTTATTGCGCGGCATCCCATGTCGAGGAAAGTCGAGTTGCCCAGACCAACTAGCACTGGCACTTGAAAAACTTTGCGCCGGAGAAAGTCTTGTAACGGAATAACTACTTTTAGTGACAAACACTTTTTAAGCAGAAACAGACCTGAATCAGTGAGCCGCCCTGGACCCACTGATGCAGGTTAGGATTAAAAGCTGTAGCGCAGCCCGAGGTAAAGGTTGGAGTTATCCTCAAACTGGCCAAAAAATGTGTGCTTCTCATCGCCAACGAATACGTTAGCACCAAGATAAAGACTGAGGGCATCACTGGCTTTATATTTAAGGGTAGGGCGTAGATAACCATCGCGATCGGAGGGAGACCAATAACCAAACAGTGCCAGTTGGAGATTTTGGCTAAGGGCCTGTTTGGTCAAGCGTAAGGTAACGACATGGCGAGCGCGATCTTTTTTAACGCTGCCTGCTGGCAGAGTTTGACGATAGGCACTGTAGTCTTCCATGTATTCTAGATAATACTGGATTGCCGCGGAAAAATTTCGCGCAACCTCCTGCTCGTAACCAACCAACAGCCGATATTCACTATTTGGCACCAACGGATCGTCGCCGTTGTGATCATCACCAGAGTCATAATATCCCGCTTCAAGATTATACAGGCCATTGAGTAGATTGCCGCGAATGCTGCTACCAAAGACACGCAAGCGCGGAAATGTTTGCTGCGCCTGTACGGCATCATAACCAACAGGGCTTTTCCAAAAGCCCTCATACGCATACAGCGCCAGTTCATAACCATTCACATCACGGTAAAGGCGTAAACTCACTTCATCTTCCTCAAACCAACGACACCGGTCATCGACCCTTAACGAATCACTTCGGCCAGCATGGCGATTGAGCATTGGGTTCCAATATGAAATTCTTTCCCCTGAGATGTAGCGATCTGAATTGAACTTTGGCATATACACCAGATCGACATTTACCCATTCCGGGAAGAAACTAAGCAGAACGGCATCAGACGGTGCCTTAAGATATTCCTCATCACGACCAATAAAAAATGACTGCCAATCCTTCGGGAACATATCGTTGATAAACAGCAGATCGCCAGTTCCCCACGTTAAGATCTGCCGACCTAGCTTAACATCAACACTATCATGGGGAAAAAACACCAGGTTCGCTTCACGTAAATCGATAAACCCATGTCCCCGTTCAAGATCAAGGTTTTGTTCGCCGGCGGCTTCATCAACAACAAAATCAGTGCGTAATCGCCACTGTGCCCAATCACTACTGTGACTTAAATCAACCTGACCGCGCAGCTCGTTTAAGACCGCCCGTCGTTGATTGGCACCACTGTCATCATCCTGAATGCGCAGGCCACTGCGACCATCGACAAAACCATGCCATTGCCAGCCATACACAGTGGTAGACATAATCAACACAAACAGTATCGTGTATATGAAGCTGCGAACCATAACCAACTCCTATTACGCGTATCAGCGCGTCACTTCGCGCGGTGGGCGACGTAAAAATCGTTCAGTAAAGATTTTAGCCTTCAATCCGAGGTCATAGCGCACCTGACTAAACTCATTGCGCGTGACGCTGCCACTGATCAGATCACTGGCTTGTGCAACAGTCACCGTTGGGTAGCCTTGAACATCAACCACTTCAAGTGCTTCGACTTTACGGTACAATTGGCCGGATCGGTCATAGTATTCAGCGAGCACAGGTAAAAAGGTTGTGGCATCAATCTGAACGGTATAACGGGAAAATTCTACCGATGATGGATCAACAGGTTCATTTTCAATCACATAGTAGTCATCAGTGCGATCAACAAGGCGATGGCGATCCTCTTTAGGGCTACGACCCGACACATCCTCATAAACAAAATCGGAACCGACAAAACTGGTACGCTTATCGCCGGGAGCAATTCTTTTTTTGAGGTTCAACGCGGGTAACCATAACCAGCGGTCGTCATTATCATCCAAATTTTTCCAGACTAAATACGCCATTTTGTACACATCTGCAGGTGCCTTAAAATAGGTATAGAACTTCTGATCACCATTTGGTTCATTTAAGCGCAATAACGCAAATTCGCGAACACGGGTAATCCCATCCTTAGCAGTGATCGTCATTTTGACATTAGCCTGACCATCAGCGCCCGCATAGTATGAAGCCTGATTGGCGCGCTCAATAATTTCTTCGGCACTAAGCTCTTGAGCAAACACATTACTGCTGCCAAGAACAAATAGGCAAACCATGATACTTGTCAGTAGGATTCTCATAATTATCTCCCGATTATCTTTTATCATCACGACTATTGATCTGAGGAAAAGCCCAACGCTGAAAACGACTCAGCAAGGCAGGCAAAATAAGCAATGAAGCCAGCCACGATACCGCCATAATGGTCGCTAAAAAGAAGCCAACAGTTTTATATGGCACTAAAGGAGCAAGCAACAGCGGCAAAAAGCCAACGGAAATCGTGATGGCGTTGCGAGTAATCGCCCGAGCTGGGTCCTGAAACATCACCTGACTCACTTCGTTCCAGTTACCTAGTTGCCGATATAATTTACGCGATCGTTGTAGAAAGTGGATCGAAAAGTCAACACTCAGGCCGAGGGTGAGTGATGATAGCACCGCGACCGGCATGTCATAATCCTTACCCACGAGACCGATAATCCCATAAATAAGAGTGATGGTAACCGAGAGTGGAATCATCGCTAAGATACCCCACAAAACTGAGCGGAACAGCAACGTCATCATCACCAAAACCACCACAAAACTGCCAAGCAATGAGGAGATCATGCCGCGCACCATTTTATCTTGCCAGACGACATTAAGGTAAGTCAGACCTGCCCAGCGTGATTTAAGCTCTATCGGTGCGGCATGTGCGGCGACATATCGATCAACCAGATCGACAACAGCTTCCATATCGCGATTATCACCACTCTTCAATTGAATCCATACATTGACCTTACGATAGTCGCGAGTCACCATATGGAACAAACTATCCTTCTTCTTCATCCCCTCTAATTGGACAAATACCTGACCTACTGCCGCCGCATTTTCGGGGACAGCATAGTGTGTACGGTTTCTCGCAGCGTAGCCTTCAAGCACCAAGGCATTAACCCCAGCAGGTGCTTCAGCATAATTCAGCTCAAAACTTGCTTTCTTCAAAGCATCAACCGCCGATGTGGTTTTACCGACCAAACCACTTTGCTGTAAATGCTCCTGTAAGCCCTCTATATATCGAAGCATTTTAGGCTGTTTAAATGGCGGTGCCGTCACTTCGGCCTGCATCTCAATAACAAAGGTGCGGTACGATTGATCGAGATGGGTTTCACAAATCGTCAGCGCAGCATCCTGCAATGCTTCACCAACCAACTCATGCTGTGCTGACAGTTGCGCCAATAACAGCGGTAACTCATCGACAACATCACGGGCAATCGATTGTAAGCGGATCGGTAAGGTTGCCGTTGTCAAATCAGCAGGGTCAAGATAGTTAATTTCATCGGCAAGCACGTTCCACCCTGACAATACTTTCTGATCAAGGCGGTCGGCTTCCTGCAGTAATTTATAAAAACATTCACCAACATCACATCCGCCAGGCTTCCCTCTTTGGTCACTGAGTTGATGAAGGCGAACAATAAATTCTTCGGTCTCTTTCGGCGAATGTGCCATAAAACGCGCTCTAGCGTGATCCTCAATCAGTTGCGATTTTTTTTCGCAATCACACGCTTCTGGCCGAACCTCTTCGAATGTTAGATAAGCGGTATAAGTGCCACCAAAATGGTGATTTAAAATCTCATCGGCCACTCTAATTTCATGATCAGCCGTGAACCACTTAACCGGATTATCATTTACTTTAATTTGACTGATACCATAAGCCGAAATGCCAACCAAAATGAGGGCAACGAAAAGGATCATACCGCTCCATTTTTGGCTAAAATTGCCAATCCGTGCCAAAACAGAGAAGGATCCTGATGATGCAGAAATTGTTTGTTTTTTGTCGGGCATTTTGGCCAAACGCTGCTCAGAAACAAACAGCATAATATAAGCGGGAATCAATGTCATACTCAGCAGCCAAGCCATGGCAACTCCAAAAGCAACATGAAGTCCAAACACCTGTACGGGTGGTATTGGTGTGAAAGCCAGTGATGAAAAACCGGCGATGGTTGTCAGACTGGTGTACAGCATGGGCTTAAACAGGTGACCAATAACATAGCGAATGGTTTCAGCTTTATTATTAAAGCGTGAGTAGCTATCAAAAAACTCACTTAGGATATGGACGGCATCGGCAACGGCAATCGGCATGAGAAAAATGGCGATCATCGAACTCATAATATGAACATCATAGCCGAGACCAATCAGCAACCCCATGGCACTAACCACGCTAAACATGGCGACAAACATCGGCGCCATAATGAGCGATAGATTACGAAAGAACATCAATAACAATAAGAAGATCGCTAATCCAGCCAACGGTGCTGAAGTGGCCATTTGCAGCAACATCTCAACACCAAAGGTGTCCTCCGCCACCGGCAATCCGGTAATTAACACCTGATCTTGCTCAGGCCAATCGGCGGTTAATGCTCTGACTAAACGAGCAACATTATAACTGTACGGCTTGGCAACAATGGGAATATACAGGCACGCCGCTTTCTCATCCTCAGAGACTAACGTCCCCCGATACAGCGGATTATTCATGGCATCGTCACGAATCTGTAGTGCTTGTGCCTCGGTTTGTGGTGGGTTCTCCATCAAATATTCAATCTTCAATGAACCCATTTCAGATTGTTTGATATTATCCACAACACTGGGCGCCATCATCTCATGGCCAATAATCACACTTTGACCCTGCTCATCAAACAGAGCATTCGCCTCATGACTAAAGATTTTACCGAGCCAATACTCCCATTTTTTCGTTGGTGTTAGATCAAGCTCTATGCGCTGTTCACCCTCTGTTTCTGTTGCAGGAACAATCACGACAGGCAAACCAGAATCGCTACGTTGAACATTGAGTAGTTGTTGCGTTAAACGATGCAATCGACCCAAGGTATCAACATTAAATACACCTGCGGGATTCTCCTCATTGACAACACCAACAATGACAAAATCATAAAGAGCATACGCCTGCTTTATTTCATGATGAAAAATGCGTACAGGCTCTTGGCTAGAAAGCATATTTTCAGGATCATTATCAAACTGAACCTTCGGAAACTGCATCAAAAAACCCAGCATAATTGCTAAAGTCGCCACAACTATCAATTTTGGGTATTTTAAACTTATATTTGTCAATGTTAGTTTCATACGGATTGTCTCCTGCTTACTGTTTCATCGAACTTCGTTTATTAACCATAACACCAAACCTTTATATCACAGGATTTAAGCAAAATCTATATATATTGAAAACAACATATATCAATAAAAAGAAAACCCGTTATTCAGAAGAGTAACGGGTTTTTCTCATATTATTCATAATAGGTATGAGACGACCTAAACGAGACAGTGTTTATCAACCAACGCAACCACCTTCGCGACGTCTGGCTTACTCGTATAATCATCCGCACCAACCTCTTCGCATTTATGTGAGGTGTTTTCATTAATCAAACTCGAATACATCACTACCTTGATGTCCTGAAGTTCTTTATCTTCTTTAATTCTGCGACACAACGCTAAACCATCTAACTCTGGCATCTCAATATCCGACACGACCAACATTGGCAGGTCACCATCATGCTTCGCTTGCAACAATCCACGCCAGCAGGCTAAACCATCACTAAAGCACTTAGCCTGAGCATAACCAGCATGCTTCAATACCCGCATAATTCCTTGCCGGATAATCGACGAATCCTCAGCAAAGAACATTTTCACGTCGCCGCGATCGAGTTTTTTCTCTTCGGTTTCCTCTAGCGTCTCATCACCACTATCTGCAAAGTGTTCGCCACTGCCAAACACCTCATACGAAATATGCTCCATATCAACAATTAAAATATCACGCTCAGCAATCGTCACCGTACCCGTGAAGCGAGGATGATAGTTGTCAAAAAAATGATCCATTGGTTTTACCTGCGACCACGAAAGACGGTGGATTTGATCGACGCCATGAACCAAAAAGGCAATAACCGCATCGTTAAACTCACAGACCAGTACCACGCGCCTTGTTTGGACACCACCACCTGTTGCCGCAACACTCGCAGGATCAAGCTGCTTACCCAAATGCTGTGAAAGTTCAAGAAGCGGAATGGTTTCACCACGCAATAAAACAGTACCCAACAGTGATGGATGGCTATCGGGCAAACGCGTCAACTCATCTTCACTGTAAGGAACAATCTCCCTAAGCTTATGAACATTGATACCAAAGGATTGATCATAAAGATAATATTCTAAAATTTCGAATTCATTGGTTCCTGCCTCAAGCAGAATGCCCTTTTTATCTTGCATAGCTACAGTCATGTTACCCTCAGATAAAGGTTAATTATGCATATGAAATAGAAATCGAAAAATACTTTATTTCAATGTAATAAGTTATTGTGTGTGCAACCGTTTTGCCAGAAAAGGTTAAAAATTCAATTAAAACCATATTTTGAAGCAAATTGAAAACTTACTTTACTAAACATGTAACACTCTTGACCAGAAAAATCGCTTGACCAGAGCTTTTGACAATCGTTAGGCTGCTGTCAGGGGTAGATCAAATAATGAATAAAATATTGTTGAAATTATTATGAGGAGAAGTAGATGAAACTGTTTAAGATCAGCTTGTTGATTATCTGTACGTTTTTTGCCTTAACGTCCATCGGCTATTCACGCGATTTAAATGTTCTAGAACAATGCCAACCTGCCTTCGATCCCAGCGGAGCAGAATACCACTACATTCTATCCAATGTCGGCCACCCTGCCATTGCCGGAGTCGGCGCTGGCTACCGGATCCGTGATCGGGTATGGGAAGAATCGAACGGGCGACTCTTTGTCGACTTTCGCCCACTGTCACAACTTGGCGGAGAAAAAGATGTCCTACGCAAATTGAAATTGGGTGCGATTCAGGGGATGATGTGTTCCTCTGTTGCCGCAGCAAATGTGGCTCCAAAACTCGGCATAGTTAATCTCCCTTACATCATTGACTCCAGCGAAAAACTGGAAACATTTCGCAACACACCAGAACTTTTTGAGCCTTTTAGTGAAGCGGCACTCAAGCAAGGAGTTCGCGTCATCGACTTCACTGGCTATGGTAGCTATGGCTGGGCCACAACAACGCCTGTGCGCACCCTTGCAGATGCAAAAAACGTAAACTTCCGTATTGCTCAAGCACCGGTCAACACCGACAGCTATAAAGCATGGGGGCTCAAATTTACCGTTATGCCATGGCCCGATGTTCCACAAGCACTCCAAACAGGTGTTATTGATGGATTAGATCACACACCTATCGTCTGTGGCATCACCAAAAAGTTCGATGTTGCCCGCTACTTTACCGATCTCCATTACACCCAGGGTCTCTATGTTCATATGGTCAACGAGCGCTGGCTGAAAAAACTCCCTGAGGACTTACGCGCCATCTTCCTTGAGGCAGTAAAAGTGGAGAGCGCTATCGCCCGTCGGAAAACAGACGAACAACAAGCTGAGCAGATGCGATTAGCTCAAGAAAGTGGCGTTCAATTTTTTGAACTAAATGAAGCAGACCGCGCTAAATTAATCGAGAGGACTCAACCTGTTTACGACAAATGGGGACAACGCCTCGGCAGCGACTATTTCAATAAAGTTCAATCGACACTCCAATAGAACAACCGACAACACCTAAGATGGTCTCGCAAAAACCTAAATAGATGGCTATGCAAAAATTTCGGCCCCAAGGCGTAGTAGGTGGGCGGACTTTTTGCGACGCCATCACATAAGCAATACTGATCCCACCGTTCATCCTAGTCGAACGGTGGGATTTTTTTATCATCTAGACTGAACCAAAGTTTGCTTTCAGCAAACTAACACCCACCCAAAAACACATTATCTTTCTATTGAAAAAACATACTGGTATAGCTGATCTTAAGCAAAATACGCGTTAATTTGCAATAAACAACCACGCACTCGACAAGGATAATGATGATGTTAAAAAAACTGATACTAACAGGATTTTTGCTCGCAATAGGGATCAGCTCAACAGCCTTTGCCAGCGGAGATAACCCTCTGGCTAAATGGAGTCCAGACTTTGATCCATCAGGTGCAGAGTACACATATTTGCTTTCAAATGTGTCGCATCCAGCCATTGAGGGTGCTGGTGTTGGCTTTCGCATTCGTGACCGCGTGTGGGAAGAAACAAAGGGTCAACTCTACGTAGATTTTCGCCCACTATCACAGCTCGGCGGTGAAAAAGATGTACTACGCAAACTGAAGATGGGCGCGATACAGGGGATGCTGTGTTCCTCTGTTGCCGCAGCGAACCTTAGTCCGCAACTTGGTGTTGTCAATCTCCCCTATGTCGTGGATAGCTTTGATAAACTCGATACCTTTCGCGCAACACCAGAGCTTTTTATCCCATTTAGCAAATGTGCCTTAGCGCAAAAGGTCCGTGTTCTTGATATCACTGGATACGGAACCTACGGTTGGGCAAGTACAACACCTATCACCAATTTAGACGATGCTAAAAAGGTCAACTTTCGTATTGCTCAAGCGCCTGTTAATGCCGATATCTACAAAGCATGGGGTTTGAAATTTACCGCATTACCTTGGCCTGATGTGCCACAAGCACTACAAACAGGTGTCATTACTGGCCTCGATCACAGCCCCATTGTCTGCAACATCACCAAAAAGTTTGACATCGCCTCCTATTTTACCGAAGTCAATTATGCTCAAGGGTTATTTATCCACCTCACTAACGAGCGCTGGTTGAAAGAGCTGCCTGAAAACCTTCGGGCAACACTCCTTAAGGTCATTGCTGAAGAAAGTGCAGACACCCGTCAGCGTACCCGTATTCAACAAGAGCAACAAATTGCTGCCGCAAAAGCTTCAGGCGTTACCTTCTACCAACTGACTGCCGAACAGAAGCAAACGCTTGTCGAGATGGCCGCGCCCGTGTATAAAAGATGGGAAGAGAAGATTGGCACCGACTACCTGGCTGCCGTTCGGCAACAATTGGGTCACTAAAGCCTGAATCAGGTGTGCCACCCACATCATGCAGAACAGCTTAGGTCGGAGGTTTTCCTCCGGCCTTTTTTATTTTTACCACCCAAGCAGGACACCTTTCATGTTGAAAAAATTATTTCAGCGCATCGACAAAACATTCTCCTTTATTGAAGATTGGTCACTGGTTCTCGTCGTTTGCATCGCACTGGCCTCAGGGCTGGCTAATATCATTTTGCGCAAAACAACCAACATCAGCCTTTATTGGTCCGATGAAGTGATACGTAAAACAATCTTTTTTTGCACCTACATTGGCTGTAGTTCGGCGATACGTCAACGCTCACTGATCCGCATCGATGCGTTACCGCAAATTATCCCAGTGACGCGAAAGTTTTTCAATGTCATCAATCATCTATCAACCATGATCTTTGCCGGTTTGCTTACCTGGTTGGGCTGGGGGATGTTAATAGAGGTCTATGCGGATGAATATGCCACCACCGCCACACTACAAATTCCTGAATGGTATTTTTATGCTGTGTTGCCGATAGTGGGTGTAATGATGTTTATCCGCACCTCGATGTTGTTGACGGAGGATCTTTTTCTCTCAGCACAACCTGAAAACGACTAATCAGCTTGGACAAAACTAATGGATAATGCTCAACTACTCATTTTGGCACTTCTTTTCGGTTCAATGGCAGCTACGGTCCCGGTATTTATTGCCCTATTTTTTACGGGTCTAGCCGGACTCACCCTCATTGTCGGCATTGATCCGCGTATTAGCATCGAAATTCTCTACCGCAGCATGGACAAGTTTGCTCTGATTGTTGTGTTATTTTTTGTCCTGTGTGGCAACATCATGACTACGGGCAGCATCGTTCAAAAACTGATCAAAACAGCCAACGTGCTGGTAGGATTTTTACCCGGCGGCTTAGCCATGGCAGGAATTCTCGCCTGTGGCTTTTTTGGTGCTATTTCGGGATCAACGGTAGCAACGGTTGTTGCCATTGGTGGCTTCATGATCCCCGCGCTCATTGAACATGGCTATGACGAGAAATTTAGTGTCGGTGTCATGACCACCGCACCGATCCTTGGCGTTATCATCCCACCCTCCATCGCCATGATTCTGTACGCCATGATCACAAACGATTCGCTCGAAGCATTATTTCTAACGGGATTTATCCCCGGCTTTATGATTATGTTTGCCATGTCTGTCTACGCGTGGTTTTTTTGCCGTAAAAATGGTATGGAACGTCGTCCACGTCCGAAAGTTGGCGAAGCTCTCAGTGTCCTGCGTGAAAGTATTTGGGCCTTACTGCTGCCAGTGATCATATTTGGTGGTATTTACTCTGGTATCTTTACCGCCAATGAAGCAGCAATCGTTGCCTGCGTTTATGCCTTTATCGTTGAGCTATGTATCCACCGCGATATGAAGATTGGCGATGTAAAAAAAGTGATCGTCTCCTCCGCAGCGACATCAGCGAGCTTACTCGTTATTGTTGCCGGCGCATCGGTGTTTGGTGAATATCTCACCTTTGAGCAGATCCCCGAACATATTGCCAGTGCCGTAGTCAGTAACTTCCACTCTCCGTGGGCGTTTCTCCTTGTCGTTAATATTCTGTTGCTATGCGTTGGTATGTTTATGGATATCATCTCGGCGACCATTATATTAACACCAATATTCATACCCCTATTGGCAGAATTTGATATCGACACCCTCCACTTTGGTCTGATAATGACCCTCAACCTCGGTATTGGTTACTGCACACCACCATTGGGAGTCAGCTTATTTATTTCGGGTGCTGTTGCCAATCGAAGTATGTTGTTTGTTGCCCGGGCCGTCATGCCATTTCTATTGATCCAAATCGCTATTTTGCTATTGCTTACCTTTTGGCCCGATCCTGTTTTATTATTGCCACGTATCTTCTTTGGCTACGGTAACTAATGAACTACGGAGGTCCCATGTCGATTAAAGTTCTCGTTCCAATTTGTGATGGCGTTACCAGTGAAGCAACCCTGAACGCAATTATTGAGCATAAAGATCAATTTCTCGATCCCATCACTTTGCTCCATGTCGTCAATGTGAAAAAAATGGACTATCGGATGATTCCTGATTTTCAAATTGATATGATCCGCGAATATGCGACAAAAACTGGGGGGAAGTTTCTTGCTGCTCAAACTGAACTCCTTCAAGCTGCTGGCCTAAAAGTGATTCCTCGCCTAGAGTTAGGCTTCCCCCGCGACGTTATCTGCTCTATTGCTGATAAAGAGGAATTCTCTTTAGTCATTATTGGCCGTCACGGCAGTGGCGAAATTCGCGATGTTCTTTTTGGCTCAGTTTCAAACTACGTCTTACATGGCGTTAAGTGCCCCGTTCTGTTATTCTAAAAAATAAAATCATCAACCCATAAAACATCTAGGAGATTCAGATGGATTCAATCTGGCCCCTGTTAATTATTGGCGCAATCTGGTTTATTTTAAACCGTTGGGTTTTACCAAAAATCGGCTTAGGCTGAGGCCCACAACAATGTGATCTTCCGGTTCGGAAGAAAGCGCCAACCACTGAGCAAAAAACAGACGATCGCTCAACCAACAAAGAATCATAATTAGCATAAAAAAAGCCCCGCATTAAGCGGGGCTTTTTGGTTCAAAAGTGATTAACCAAACTAGCCTGTGTACTCCACTTGGAAACCAGCTTGAGCAAGACTGTCCAAACTATCGACACCTTGATATTCACCAACATCGGTGAGTGTCACACTGGTATCAACACCACCTGAACCTGCAATGGTTAATACCAAGTCATTTCCTTGAGCAGCAACACCGACTGCCACATCATCCAGATCAAGAGTACCGTCGCTATCTAGATCCAAAACATCGGTCAAGCGAAGCACATCTGTATCAACATTAAATCCATCAATCACCAGATCTCCCTCGCCACCATTGGCGCTAAATTCATAAATGGCAGAATCATCAAGTATAAGCATCTGGCTACTCTCAGCAGCATCAAATGCATCGGGTGGCGTCAAGAGCACATCAATAGTGCCATCAGCTATGTCACCATCGGCATCTACAACGTCTAGCGGCACAGAAAACTCAACAGGTTCACCTGGATCAATGACGGTCGTTCCAAAATCACCGACCTTGAAGGTTTCACCACCAGCATGCCAATACTCGACGCTATTATAACCATCTGCGGTAAACGTTGAGATCATGGAATCTGAAATAACACCATCAATCTGAACTTCTATACCGTCAAAGGTCACATTAAAAACATGGCCGTTGAGTGTTAGCGGCTCGGTGGTTGTGCCCACCGCAGCAAAGGAGACAAACCCCTCTTCGCCACCGTAGCTGATCCCCACCGCGGTGATGGCATCTTGCACACCATCACCGACATCATTACCATCGGCATCATCAAAAGCCTTAACGATAACCGAAGTACCATCCGTCTGGGTAAACAGTACTGAAGAGCCATTCACCTGATAGTGGCTATCAAATGTATGATCTTGATTGGTAAGATCGGTATACGGTGTCCCTTTAGGGTCACCTTCTAAATCGATAACGAAATCTGCACGTATCGCTTCGGTTGGGCCGACCGAGTTACCACCACCAACGCCACCTTCATTGGCATTGGTGTTAACGGTACCGGCGCCAATTGGTGTCAATAACAGATCCTGACTATCGTCATCAGCATCGGTGTTAAAACCAGCCCAAGCGCCATTACCACCAACAAAATCATAACCGCCGGCGTTAAAATCGATCACCGATGCACCACCATCAACGGTACCAATCATGGTGACAGTGTATTGATCAACACCTGCTGCATCGACATTCAAGGCAATGGTAAAAACGTTACCAGCGACGGTGTAACCTGTCAGCGTTTGCCCATCGCCTGATACATCGTAGGAGATCTCTAAGCCACCCGAGGTAAGTCCTGTATCCGCAAGACTCTCAAGAGAAACAGGGAATCGGACATTAGCAGGCTGATCTGCACCAATATTGTCCTCAACTTGAGCATCAAAATCCAAATCTCCCGTAAATGATTCCAGAGCAAGATTTGATAATACGGCATCTTCAGGAACAATATTTATTGGGCTATCATCCTCGACCGTCACCTCAAAGGCA
Source organism: Desulfuromonas svalbardensis (assembly GCF_055389415.1). NCBI lineage: Bacteria > Pseudomonadati > Thermodesulfobacteriota > Desulfuromonadia > Desulfuromonadales > Desulfuromonadaceae > Desulfuromonas > Desulfuromonas svalbardensis. The sequence continues at coordinate 720,890 of NZ_AP042416.1, forward strand.
TCCATAAAGGTGGTGCTACCCGCAGTGACATCGATATTGAAGGTGATCTCATCTTCGTCCTGCTCAGCGACAACACTTTCATCGTAGACCACAGCGCTACCATCTCCTGTAAATGGATGCTCAATCGGAGCACTTAAGATCACCGTATAGGCCACGACGTAGTTATCAAAACTCGGCGTCACACTATCAACACTCACGCGTATGACCTCATCATCATTATCATCCCGAGTTCCGATCAATGCATCAGCAATCGCATTCCAAGCAAAGTTCACAGCCACGCCATCAGTTGTTAACAAGGCAGCGGCGGTTGCCAAGGAAATATCATCGACCGTATAGACCGTATCTATATCAGTGAGGGTAAACGTACCCGTGTTGACCGTCAAATTAGTATTATCATTGGGGTTGTTTAGAACATCATCACCCGGCAGAAGGACATAATCATCTGGCAGTAGATCTAAATTACCAAATTCAAGACCCTCTTCAGACACTGTTGTATTCGTTGCAACCAACGTTGCTAGATCATCAGCACCGTTGATGGTGATGGTGAGGTTGGCAGTATCGGTACCACCATCGCCGTCGTTCATGGTGTAACTAAACACGTCTTGGATCGCGGTGCTGTCGCTGTTTAGGGCTTGGACGGTGCTGTTGGCATCGTCGAGCTCGTAGCTATAGCTTCCGTCACCGTTGATGGTCAGGGCGCCGTAGTCGCCGCTGATGGCGATGCTTGTGGCACCATCGCCTACGGCTGTGCCGTCAACGCTGGCGACGAAGAAGTCGGCGAACAGGCTGTCGCCGCTTGGATCGTTGTCGTCAACGCTGTCGCTACCGGCGCTGCTGTTACCGTCAAGGACGTTGCCGGTGACGGCGTTGTCAGTAACGATATCATCAGCGAGTTCAACGATGAGGTTGTTGTCTGCGACAGCGATGGGGCTGTCGTTGGTGCCGTTGATGGTGATGGTGAGGTTGGCAGTATCGGTACCACCATCGCCGTCGTTCATGGTGTAACTAAACACGTCTTGGATCGCGGTGCTGTCGCTGTTTAGGGCTTGGACGGTGCTGTTGGCATCGTCGAGCTCGTAGCTGTAGCTTCCGTCGCCGTTGATGGTCAGGGCGCCGTAGTCGCCGCTGATGGCGATACTTGTGGCACCATCGCCTACGGCTGTGCCGTCAACGCTGGCGACGAAGAAGTCGGCGAACAGGCTGTCGCCGCTTGGATCGTTGTCGTCAACGCTGTCGCTACCGGCGCTGCTGTTACCGTCAAGGACGTTGCCGGTGACGGCGTTGTCAGTAACGATGTCATCAGCGAGTTCAACGATGAGGTTGTTGTCTGCGACAGCGATGGGGCTGTCGTTGGTGCCGTTGATGGTGATGGTGAGGTTGGCAGTATCGGTACCACCATCGCCGTCGTTCATGGTGTAACTAAACACGTCTTGGATCGCGGTGCTGTCGCTGTTTAGGGCTTGGACGGTGCTGTTGGCATCGTCGAGCTCGTAGCTATAGCTTCCGTCACCGTTGATGGTCAGGGCGCCGTAGTCGCCGCTGATGGCGATGCTTGTGGCACCATCGCCTACGGCTGTGCCGTCAACGCTGGCGACGAAGAAGTCGGCGAACAGGCTGTCGCCGCTGGGGTCGTTGTCGTCAACGCTGTCGCTACCGGCGCTGCTGTTACCGTCAAGGACGTTGCCGGTGACGGCGTTGTCAGTAACGATGTCATCAGCGAGTTCAACGATGAGGTTGTTGTCTGCGACAGCGATGGGGCTGTCGTTGGTGCCGTTGATGGTGATGGTGAGGTTGGCAGTATCGGTACCACCATCGCCGTCGTTCATGGTGTAACTAAACACGTCTTGGATCGCGGTGCTGTCGCTGTTTAGGGCTTGGACGGTGCTGTTGGCATCGTCGAGCTCGTAGCTATAGCTTCCGTCACCGTTGATGGTCAGGGCGCCGTAGTCGCCGCTGATGGCGATGCTTGTGGCACCATCGCCTACGGCTGTGCCGTCAACGCTGGCGACGAAGAAGTCGGCGAACAGGCTGTCGCCGCTTGGATCGTTGTCGTCAACGCTGTCGCTACCGGCGCTGCTGTTACCGTCAAGGACGTTGCCGGTGACGGCGTTGTCAGTAACGATATCATCAGCGAGTTCAACGATGAGGTTGTTGTCTGCGACAGCGATGGGGCTGTCGTTGGTGCCGTTGATGGTGATGGTGAGGTTGGCAGTATCGGTACCACCATCGCCGTCGTTCATGGTGTAACTAAACACGTCTTGGATCGCGGTGCTGTCGCTGTTTAGGGCTTGGACGGTGCTGTTGGCATCGTCGAGCTCGTAGCTGTAGCTTCCGTCGCCGTTGATGGTCAGGGCGCCGTAGTCGCCGCTGATGGCGATACTTGTGGCACCATCGCCTACGGCTGTGCCGTCAACGCTGGCGACGAAGAAGTCGGCGAACAGGCTGTCGCCGCTTGGATCGTTGTCGTCAACGCTGTCGCTACCGGCGCTGCTGTTACCGTCAAGGACGTTGCCGGTGACGGCGTTGTCAGTAACGATGTCATCAGCGAGTTCAACGATGAGGTTGTTGTCTGCGACAGCGATGGGGCTGTCGTTGGTGCCGTTGATGGTGATGGTGAGGTTGGCAGTATCGGTACCACCATCGCCGTCGTTCATGGTGTAACTAAACACGTCTTGGATCGCGGTGCTGTCGCTGTTTAGGGCTTGGACGGTGCTGTTGGCATCGTCGAGCTCGTAGCTATAGCTTCCGTCACCGTTGATGGTCAGGGCGCCGTAGTCGCCGCTGATGGCGATGCTTGTGGCACCATCGCCTACGGCTGTGCCGTCAACGCTGGCGACGAAGAAGTCGGCGAACAGGCTGTCGCCGCTGGGATCGTTGTCGTCAACGCTGTCGCTACCGGCGCTGCTGTTACCGTCAAGGACGTTGCCGGTGACGGCGTTGTCAGTAACGATGTCATCAGCGAGTTCAACGATGAGGTTGTTGTCTGCGACAGCGATGGGGCTGTCGTTGGTGCCGTTGATGGTGATGGTGAGGTTGGCAGTATCGGTACCACCATCGCCGTCGTTCATGGTGTAACTAAACACGTCTTGGATCGCGGTGCTGTCGCTGTTTAGGGCTTGGACGGTGCTGTTGGCATCGTCGAGCTCGTAGCTATAGCTTCCGTCACCGTTGATGGTCAGGGCGCCGTAGTCGCCGCTGATGGCGATGCTTGTGGCACCATCGCCTACGGCTGTGCCGTCAACGCTGGCGACGAAGAAGTCGGCGAACAGGCTGTCGCCGCTTGGATCGTTGTCGTCAACGCTGTCGCTACCGGCGCTGCTGTTACCGTCAAGGACGTTGCCGGTGACGGCGTTGTCAGTAACGATGTCATCAGCGAGTTCAACGATGAGGTTGTTGTCTGCGACAGCGATGGGGCTGTCGTTGGTGCCGTTGATGGTGATGGTGAGGTTGGCAGTATCGGTACCACCATCGCCGTCGTTCATGGTGTAACTAAACACGTCTTGGATCGCGGTGCTGTCGCTGTTTAGGGCTTGGACGGTGCTGTTGGCATCGTCGAGCTCGTAGCTATAGCTTCCGTCACCGTTGATGGTCAGGGCGCCGTAGTCGCCGCTGATGGCGATGCTTGTGGCACCATCGCCTACGGCTGTGCCGTCAACGCTGGCGACGAAGAAGTCGGCGAACAGGCTGTCGCCGCTGGGGTCGTTGTCGTCAACGCTGTCGCTACCGGCGCTGCTGTTACCGTCAAGGACGTTGCCGGTGACGGCGTTGTCAGTAACGATGTCATCAGCGAGTTCAACGATGAGGTTGTTGTCTGCGACAGCGATGGGGCTGTCGTTGGTGCCGTTGATGGTGATGGTGAGGTTGGCAGTATCGGTACCACCATCGCCGTCGTTCATGGTGTAACTAAACACGTCTTGGATCGCGGTGCTGTCGCTGTTTAGGGCTTGGACGGTGCTGTTGGCATCGTCGAGCTCGTAGCTGTAGCTTCCGTCGCCGTTGATGGTCAGGGCGCCGTAGTCGCCGCTGATGGCGATACTTGTGGCACCATCGCCTACGGCTGTGCCGTCAACGCTGGCGACGAAGAAGTCGGCGAACAGGCTGTCGCCGCTTGGATCGTTGTCGTCAACGCTGTCGCTACCGGCGCTGCTGTTACCGTCAAGGACGTTGCCGGTGACGGCGTTGTCAGTAACGATGTCATCAGCGAGTTCAACGATGAGGTTGTTGTCTGCGACAGCGATGGGGCTGTCGTTGGTGCCGTTGATGGTGATGGTGAGGTTGGCAGTATCGGTACCACCATCGCCGTCGTTCATGGTGTAACTAAACACGTCTTGGATCGCGGTGCTGTCGCTGTTTAGGGCTTGGACGGTGCTGTTGGCATCGTCGAGCTCGTAGCTATAGCTTCCGTCACCGTTGATGGTCAGGGCGCCGTAGTCGCCGCTGATGGCGATGCTTGTGCCACCATCGCCTACGGCTGTGCCGTCAACGCTGGCGACGAAGAAGTCGGCGAACAGGCTGTCGCCGCTTGGATCGTTGTCGTCAACGCTGTCGCTACCGGCGCTGCTGTTACCGTCAAGGACGTTGCCGGTGACGGCGTTGTCAGTAACGATATCATCAGCGAGTTCAACGATGAGGTTGTTGTCTGCGACAGCGATGGGGCTGTCGTTGGTGCCGTTGATGGTGATGGTGAGGTTGGCAGTATCGGTACCACCATCGCCGTCGTTCATGGTGTAACTAAACACGTCTTGGATCGCGGTGCTGTCGCTGTTTAGGGCTTGGACGGTGCTGTTGGCATCGTCGAGCTCGTAGCTGTAGCTTCCGTCGCCGTTGATGGTCAGGGCGCCGTAGTCGCCGCTGATGGCGATACTTGTGGCACCATCGCCTACGGCTGTGCCGTCAACGCTGGCGACGAAGAAGTCGGCGAACAGGCTGTCGCCGCTTGGATCGTTGTCGTCAACGCTGTCGCTACCGGCGCTGCTGTTACCGTCAAGGACGTTGCCGGTGACGGCGTTGTCAGTAACGATGTCATCAGCGAGTTCAACGATGAGGTTGTTGTCTGCGACAGCGATGGGGCTGTCGTTGGTGCCGTTGATGGTGATGGTGAGGTTGGCAGTATCGGTACCACCATCGCCGTCGTTCATGGTGTAACTAAACACGTCTTGGATCGCGGTGCTGTCGCTGTTTAGGGCTTGGACGGTGCTGTTGGCATCGTCGAGCTCGTAGCTATAGCTTCCGTCACCGTTGATGGTCAGGGCGCCGTAGTCGCCGCTGATGGCGATGCTTGTGGCACCATCGCCTACGGCTGTGCCGTCAACGCTGGCGACGAAGAAGTCGGCGAACAGGCTGTCGCCGCTTGGATCGTTGTCGTCAACGCTGTCGCTACCGGCGCTGCTGTTACCGTCAAGGACGTTGCCGGTGACGGCGTTGTCAGTAACGATATCATCAGCGAGTTCAACGATGAGGTTGTTGTCTGCGACAGCGATGGGGCTGTCGTTGGTGCCGTTGATGGTGATGGTGAGGTTGGCAGTATCGGTACCACCATCGCCGTCGTTCATGGTGTAACTAAACACGTCTTGGATCGCGGTGCTGTCGCTGTTTAGGGCTTGGACGGTGCTGTTGGCATCGTCGAGCTCGTAGCTGTAGCTTCCGTCGCCGTTGATGGTCAGGGCGCCGTAGTCGCCGCTGATGGCGATACTTGTGGCACCATCGCCTACGGCTGTGCCGTCAACGCTGGCGACGAAGAAGTCGGCGAACAGGCTGTCGCCGCTGGGATCGTTGTCGTCAACGCTGTCGCTACCGGCGCTGCTGTTACCGTCAAGGACGTTGCCGGTGACGGCGTTGTCAGTAACGATATCATCAGCGAGTTCAACGATGAGGTTGTTGTCTGCGACAGCGATGGGGCTGTCGTTGGTGCCGTTGATGGTGATGGTGAGGTTGGCAGTATCGGTACCACCATCGCCGTCGTTCATGGTGTAACTAAACACGTCTTGGATCGCGGTGCTGTCGCTGTTTAGGGCTTGGACGGTGCTGTTGGCATCGTCGAGCTCGTAGCTGTAGCTTCCGTCGCCGTTGATGGTCAGGGCGCCGTAGTCGCCGCTGATGGCGATACTTGTGGCACCATCGCCTACGGCTGTGCCGTCAACGCTGGCGACGAAGAAGTCGGCGAACAGGCTGTCGCCGCTTGGATCGTTGTCGTCAACGCTGTCGCTACCGGCGCTGCTGTTACCGTCAAGGACGTTGCCGGTGACGGCGTTGTCAGTAACGATGTCATCAGCGAGTTCAACGATGAGGTTGTTGTCTGCGACAGCGATGGGGCTGTCGTTGGTGCCGTTGATGGTGATGGTGAGGTTGGCAGTATCGGTACCACCATCGCCGTCGTTCATGGTGTAACTAAACACGTCTTGGATCGCGGTGCTGTCGCTGTTTAGGGCTTGGACGGTGCTGTTGGCATCGTCGAGCTCGTAGCTATAGCTTCCGTCACCGTTGATGGTCAGGGCGCCGTAGTCGCCGCTGATGGCGATGCTTGTGGCACCATCGCCTACGGCTGTGCCGTCAACGCTGGCGACGAAGAAGTCGGCGAACAGGCTGTCGCCGCTGGGGTCGTTGTCGTCAACGCTGTCGCTACCGGCGCTGCTGTTACCGTCAAGGACGTTGCCGGTGACGGCGTTGTCAGTAACGATGTCATCAGCGAGTTCAACGATGAGGTTGTTGTCTGCGACAGCGATGGGGCTGTCGTTGGTGCCGTTGATGGTGATGGTGAGGTTGGCAGTATCGGTACCACCATCGCCGTCGTTCATGGTGTAACTAAACACGTCTTGGATCGCGGTGCTGTCGCTGTTTAGGGCTTGGACGGTGCTGTTGGCATCGTCGAGCTCGTAGCTGTAGCTTCCGTCGCCGTTGATGGTCAGGGCGCCGTAGTCGCCGCTGATGGCGATACTTGTGGCACCATCGCCTACGGCTGTGCCGTCAACGCTGGCGACGAAGAAGTCGGCGAACAGGCTGTCGCCGCTTGGATCGTTGTCGTCAACGCTGTCGCTACCGGCGCTGCTGTTACCGTCAAGGACGTTGCCGGTGACGGCGTTGTCAGTAACGATGTCATCAGCGAGTTCAACGATGAGGTTGTTGTCTGCGACAGCGATGGGGCTGTCGTTGGTGCCGTTGATGGTGATGGTGAGGTTGGCAGTATCGGTACCACCATCGCCGTCGTTCATGGTGTAACTAAACACGTCTTGGATCGCGGTGCTGTCGCTGTTTAGGGCTTGGACGGTGCTGTTGGCATCGTCGAGCTCGTAGCTATAGCTTCCGTCACCGTTGATGGTCAGGGCGCCGTAGTCGCCGCTGATGGCGATGCTTGTGGCACCATCGCCTACGGCTGTGCCGTCAACGCTGGCGACGAAGAAGTCGGCGAACAGGCTGTCGCCGCTTGGATCGTTGTCGTCAACGCTGTCGCTACCGGCGCTGCTGTTACCGTCAAGGACGTTGCCGGTGACGGCGTTGTCAGTAACGATATCATCAGCGAGTTCAACGATGAGGTTGTTGTCTGCGACAGCGATGGGGCTGTCGTTGGTGCCGTTGATGGTGATGGTGAGGTTGGCAGTATCGGTACCACCATCGCCGTCGTTCATGGTGTAACTAAACACGTCTTGGATCGCGGTGCTGTCGCTGTTTAGGGCTTGGACGGTGCTGTTGGCATCGTCGAGCTCGTAGCTATAGCTTCCGTCGCCGTTGATGGTCAGGGCGCCGTAGTCGCCGCTGATGGCGATGCTTGTGGCACCATCGCCTACGGCTGTGCCGTCAACGCTGGCGACGAAGAAGTCGGCGAACAGGCTGTCGCCGCTGGGGTCGTTGTCGTCAACGCTGTCGCTACCGGCGCTGCTGTTACCGTCAAGGACGTTGCCGGTGACGGCGTTGTCAGTAACGATATCATCAGCGAGTTCAACGATGAGGTTGTTGTCTGCGACAGCGATGGGGCTGTCGTTGGTGCCGTTGATGGTGATGGTGAGGTTGGCAGTATCGGTACCACCATCGCCGTCGTTCATGGTGTAACTAAACACGTCTTGGATCGCGGTGCTGTCGCTGTTTAGGGCTTGGACGGTGCTGTTGGCATCGTCGAGCTCGTAGCTGTAGCTTCCGTCGCCGTTGATGGTCAGGGCGCCGTAGTCGCCGCTGATGGCGATGCTTGTGGCACCATCGCCTACGGCTGTGCCGTCAACGCTGGCGACGAAGAAGTCGGCGAACAGGCTGTCGCCGCTGGGATCGTTGTCGTCAACGCTGTCGCTACCGGCGCTGCTGTTACCGTCAAGGACGTTGCCGGTGACGGCGTTGTCAGTAACGATATCATCAGCGAGTTCAACGATGAGGTTGTTGTCTGCGACAGCGATGGGGCTGTCGTTGGTGCCGTTGATGGTGATGGTGAGGTTGGCAGTATCGGTACCACCATCGCCGTCGTTCATGGTGTAACTAAACACGTCTTGGATCGCGGTGCTGTCGCTGTTTAGGGCTTGGACGGTGCTGTTGGCATCGTCGAGCTCGTAGCTATAGCTTCCGTCACCGTTGATGGTCAGGGCGCCGTAGTCGCCGCTGATGGCGATACTTGTGGCACCATCGCCTACGGCTGTGCCGTCAACGCTGGCGACGAAGAAGTCGGCGAACAGGCTGTCGCCGCTTGGATCGTTGTCGTCAACGCTGTCGCTACCGGCGCTGCTGTTACCGTCAAGGACGTTGCCGGTGACGGCGTTGTCAGTAACGATGTCATCAGCGAGTTCAACGATGAGGTTGTTGTCTGCGACAGCGATGGGGCTGTCGTTGGTGCCGTTGATGGTGATGGTGAGGTTGGCAGTATCGGTACCACCATCGCCGTCGTTCATGGTGTAACTAAACACGTCTTGGATCGCGGTGCTGTCGCTGTTTAGGGCTTGGACGGTGCTGTTGGCATCGTCGAGCTCGTAGCTGTAGCTTCCGTCACCGTTGATGGTCAGGGCGCCGTAGTCGCCGCTGATGGCGATACTTGTGGCACCATCGCCTACGGCTGTGCCGTCAACGCTGGCGACGAAGAAGTCGGCGAACAGGCTGTCGCCGCTTGGATCGTTGTCGTCAACGCTGTCGCTACCGGCGCTGCTGTTACCGTCAAGGACGTTGCCGGTGACGGCGTTGTCAGTAACGATGTCATCAGCGAGTTCAACGATGAGGTTGTTGTCGGCTACGGCAATTGGGCTGTCGTTGGTGCCGTTGATGGTGATGGTGATGGTTGCAGTATCGGTACCACCATGACCATCTGTAATGGTGTAAGTAAAGGTTTCTGTCGCGGTGTCACCTGTATTCAATGCCTCAAAATTACCGTCGGTATCGTAGGTAAAGGTGTTATCAGAATTTTGAGTCACTGAACCCAACGTTGGCTGGGTAAAACTTACAATCGACAGTGCGTCACCATCGGGATCACTATCATTGGTTAAAACAGGGATGATTACCGTGCCACCTTCATCTGTGGAGCCCATATCATCGACCGCATCGGGCGGACTATCTTCCTCTAAAGGCAAACTCTGATCATCGAGTTCCGTTCCTGCTGCGGAGTCAAGAGCTGGCGGACCTTGTGTCCCCAGTCGATCAACCCCTTCAATGACCTGACCCAGATCATCACGATAGGTTCCAATTCCACCACCTGATACAGTCGGCCCGGCAGCGGGAGCAGCATCTAAATAAGGGAAAATTACCGCATCGCCCGGCAAGACTGTTCCATCTGCCATGACAATGGATGGTGGATTTGCCATTTCCGACAACGCCACAAAATCTTGCAAAATAAGTGTCGAACCGTTGTCAAAATCTAAACGCAAATCTCCCTCAACAATTTCCACTTCGGCATCGTCAAGGCTAAAAGCTATGGGCAATTCTGCACCAGCTTTGACATTTACCACTTCAACTACATCGACGTCGGGTATTGTAATTGTCGCCAATGCTGCACTATCCTCTGGTCCTGATTGGTTTTGAATGTCAACTTGTGAAGAGCTTTCTTCAATCGGACTAGTAAATATTTTATTGTCAGCCATAACGTCCTCCAGAACTGTTTATATTGAAGCGACTATTCCCTATTTAAGACAGTTATTGTCATATTTATTCTAATTATAGCGTACTTTTCAAATAGAACCACCTTACAAGGACTTATCTCCATTTTGACAAAAAAACGCCCCTGTTTTACACATTTAAACAGGGGCGACTATTAAGTTTATCGTTTATTCAGTGGCTGCGACTTCATACAGCTGAGGGTCGATGCTCAATGTTTCGTTGAGCTGGCCAGCTAGGGCGCGTAATCGACTCGCGGCAACCACTTCATTGACTCTCGTGGTGACCAGTTGGCCTGATGACTGAAATAGCTCATTACGAGCGTCAAGAACATCGAGTAACGTTCTTTGAGAAACTTTAAACTGTTGGAGATAACTATCTAAAGTTTTTTGATTGTAATTTACCGCGTCAGTATAAGCAGCTTTGGTTTCTTGTGCGGCAATATATTGAGCCCAGGTGTTACGCGTTTCTTCAAGAACTTCGACAAGCTGGTTCGCATGAGCAGAAGATGCCTGTGCATGGCGCGATGTAGCGGCTCTTCGTTCATGAGTATCAGCACCACCGTTGAGAAGGTTCCAACGCAAGCGAATCATTGCTTGATGGTTATTTTCGTACGTTTGTGAGCTTTCCACTTCCTCTTCGTAACTTGTTCTCAATTCGAGGTATGTTTTGGGATAAAACTTGGTTTTGACAATGCCTATGCGCTGATTGGCCTCATTCATATTAGCGAGCAAAGCTAAAACCTTTGGATTACCGCACTCAGTTAAATTCAAGGCTTGTTCTAGCGATTCTGGAGCGACGACCGCACCTAAGCGATAGAAAGCAACGCTGTCTACGGGGTGACCAACAACTCGAATATAATTTGCCTCAGCTTGGCGCAAATCACTTTTTGTTTCAGCAACGGACACACGGCTTCGTGCCAATCGCCCTTGAGCTTGAACCACATCAGCACGATTACCAGCGCCACCTTCTCGAAGCTCCTGAAGCATCTCAATAATCTCTTCATGGTCTCGAGCATTTTGTTCTGCCAGCACCAACAATTCCTGTTGACGATAAACTTGCAAGTGAGCAATCACGGCATCTAAAGCGATGGCTTCGGCGTTATCTAACACTCGTTTTTCTGCGGAAACTAACTTTCTTTGTTCTGCGGAAACACGTCGATAGGTTTCACCACCATCATAAAGGAGTTGTGATAGAATAAGGGCAGCTTCACCACGTTGCTGAAAGGTCTCGTCATCGCCGCGCCCACGAGTAATTTCATCATCGTGCGCTTCAGTTCCATAGCCAAGGGTCATATCCAGACGAGGATAATATCCCGACCTAACTTGATTCACTTCATGGGCAATGGCCCGTTGATTGTGTTGCAAAATATCAAGGCGAGGGTTTGTGTTTAATGCTCCATTGACGCTTTCTTGCAATGTCGTTTCCACTGCAACAGCTGGAGAAACCATTATGGCTCCAACCAAAGCGACAATAGAAATCCATAAATAATAGCGACATAAGGATCTCATCTTTAACCTCCATAAAATAATTAATTCTTAAAAAATCTTTGTATTTCTCTCATTATCTCCTACAATATAAATCTAACATGTTTTTTACTTATGCCAAGTGAGGTACAAGCTATTTTTTAGACATCACTTATGAACCCTTACTTCATAATGGATCATCAATGAAAAATACATCATCCTTGCTCCATGAGAGATCAACACCTCCACCACAAAAATCGATGCCATCATTTAAGGCTACTGAGGTCGAGACCACGGTACCTATTCTGCTAAGCCTGTGCACATTATCTAACTTTTTGGGGTTACCTCTCACCCTTGATGTTCTAAAAACAAACCTACCAATGGACAAAGAACCACCCTCTATTGCAGCCTGTTTACGCGCACTCGAACCTCACGGCATCCAAGCACGGAGCTTTCGCCGCCGCCATCTTCAAAAACTACCCAAGTTATCGTTACCCTGCCTATTGCTCCTCAATGAGCAAAACACCTGCCTATTGCTCGACTACACCGACGATCAGGCGACGATTATCTTGGCTGAAAACGATTCAAGCCCACAAACCGTTGCCATAGAAGATCTACAGAAAAACTACACCGGCTATTGTATTTTCGCTCACCTCATCAACCATCTCGATAAACGCGTTGACCCGGGCAAAAACACATCAACAAAACGCTGGTTTTGGGGCACAATTTTAAGGTTTTGGCCCATCTACAAGCACGTATTACTCGCTACGGCTGTCATTAACATTCTTGGTATTGCCGGCCCGCTTTTTGTCATGAATGTCTATGACCGTGTGGTACCCAATAATGCCATTGAAACCCTGTGGGTGCTCGCATTAGGGGTGGCAATTGCCTACTCGTTTGACTTCATTCTCCGCAACTTACGCGGCTACTTTGTTGATATTGCGGGAAAGAATGCCGATGTCATCATTGCCAGTCGCCTCATGCAACAACTTACGAGTATCCGCCTTGACAACAAACCTGAATCAACGGGAACTCTCGCCAACAATTTGCGCGAATTCGAAACATTACGTGAATTTTTTAGCTCAACCACTCTTTTAGCATTGGTCGATATCCCGTTCATCGCCATCTTTATCGCCCTGATTGCCTATATTGGCGGACCACTCGCATGGGCGCCAGCTATCGCTGTGCCAATTGTACTTCTCGTCGGCCTGTCGATTCAAATTCCTTTTCGCCACGTTATCGACAAGGGTTACCGCGAATCTTCGCAAAAGAGCGCACTACTCGTTGAATCCATATTTGGTTTAGAAACAATCAAGACAGCGTTAGCTGGTGGACAGATTCAACACCGCTGGGAGAAACTGGTTGGAGCCAATGCACTCACCAGCAGCCGCATTAAAGGGCTGGCAAACTTTTCACTTTCCTTTTCAATGTTTGCCAATCAATTGGTCGGCGTAGCAATCATCATTGGTGGTGTGTATCAAATTTCAAAAGGGGAAATGACACTGGGTGGCCTAATCGCCTGTAATATTCTAGTCGGCCGCGCCTTATCACCACTGGCAACGGTTGCTGCCATGCTAACTCGGCTACAACAGGCTCGAACTTCTCTTCATGCCCTCGATACGTTGATGAAAATACCCACCGAATCACCCTCAGGGCAGAACTTCATGCACCAACCGAACCTCAGCGGCTCGTTAGCATTTGAAGAGGTTCGCTTTGCCTATCCACAATCTCAAAATTTAGCTTTGCGAGATTTAACCTTAAAAATAAAACCTGGTGAACGTGTAGGCATCATAGGGAGAACGGGTTGTGGGAAAAGTACTCTTGGTCGTTTAGCACTGGGGCTTTACCATCCTGAACAAGGGCGTGTCAGTATTGGTGACATCGATATTCGTCAACTCCACGTTGCTGATCTTCGCAGCCGAATCGGCTACGTTTCACAAGATAACTATCTGTTTTTCGGCAGCATTCGTGACAACATTACGTTTGGCTCACCACAGGCCGATGAGCAAGCGATTTTACGCGCGGCGCAAATTTCTGGCGTTGGTGATTTTATTCATCAACACCCAGCAGGATTTGACTGCCCTGTTGGTGAGCGTGGCCAAGCCCTCTCTGGAGGTCAACGCCAAGCGGTTACTATTGCCAGAGCGTTACTGTCTGATCCGCAAATTTTAATTTTAGATGAACCAACCAGTGCCATGGATAACGGTTCAGAGAAGTTACTCTGCAACCGGCTACAACCTGAACTTGAAGGTAAAACGCTACTGCTATTCACCCACCGCTTTGGCTTGCTCACAATGGTGGACCGCCTGATTGTGATGGATAATGGCCGAATTGTCGCTGATGGTCCCAAGAGAGAAACCCTTGAGGCGTTAAAAAAACACCAAATACACGCAACGGCACCTTAGGAGTCTGTTGATGAAATCTTCACAAGACAATCAACCTTTGAATCGTAAGGAACGTAAACAGCTACGTAACAATATTGATTATGTTGGTGAAGTTGATGCGGCCATTTATCGCACCGGTCATCGCTTTGCCTACGTGATCTCATTTATGATCTGCTTATTGCTGATTACCTTTGTCGCTTGGGCACACATTACCGTTCTTGATGAGGTAACGCGTGGGCAGGGGCAGGTGATCCCATCACAACGTGTCCAAATTATTCAACACCTTGAAGGGGGAATTCTCGAAAAGATTTTGGTGCAGGAGAATCAGATTGTTCAAAAGGGTGATGTTCTCGTTCAAATTCGCAATACACGCGCAGCAAGCCAATATCGCGACTCTGTCAACACCGCCCTGGAACATCAAGCCGCCTTAGCACGTCTCAATGGTGAACTAAACAACACTCAGCCAGAATTTTCGGTTGAAATGCAGCAACAACATCCCTCTCTGGTTGCTGATCAACTACAAATCTTTCAAGCACGGCAACAACAACTGTCCCTTGAAATCAAGGTTCTTCAGTCGCAGTACCAACAAAAACAGTACGAAATCAAAGAACTCTATAGCCGAAAGAGCAAGCTGGAACAAGGACTTAGCTTGGCGCAAGAACAGCGTGACATTGCTAAACCTCTTGTTGATCAGGAACTTTATTCGCGCGTTGAATTTCTATCGTTACAACGCGATGTAACCGCCATGAGTGGTGATCTCGACACCATTAAACTTACCATTCCCCGCATTCGTGAAGCAGCCAATGAAGCGCAACGGCGGATAGGGCAACGTAAAGCGGAATACCGTACGGGCATTCTCAATGAAATTACCAAGCGGCGACTTGAACTCATTTCACTGACAGAAGAGATCACATCGGGAAAAGATCGAGTAGGGCGCACCGATGTTCGCTCCCCCGTTCGCGGCACAATTAAGCAGATCATTGTTAATACGGTTGGTGGTGTCATCCGCTCGGGTGAGCCGATACTTGAAGTGGTTCCGTTAGATGATGCATTGTTGGTTGAAGTTCAAATTCGCCCAGCTGATATCGCCTTCCTCTATCCAGGCCAACCCGCTAAAATAAAATTAACAGCGTACGACTTTTCAATTTACGGCGGATTAGATGGCTATGTTGAGCAAATTAGCGCTGACACCATCATAAATGAACGCCAAGAGAGCTTTTATCGTGTCAAGTTACGTACAAAAAACACCACACTCACCTACCGAGGATCAAACCTTCCAATCATCCCAGGTATGACAGCGAGTGTTGATATTTTAACAGGTAAAAAATCGGTGCTAAGCTACCTGCTCAAGCCCATCATAAAAACAAAACAAACGGCACTGAGAGAGAGGTAGCAGTTGCCACAAAAGTTCATCCATATGGTGTGCTTTACGTTATGGCTTTTGTTTGCCACCGCCCTAAACGGTTGTGCCAATCAGACCGCTACGCCAACCGATCCAGCTCTGAAGAGTACAAAAGAGATTCTATTTGGAACAATCGAGTTTCGTGGCAACCTCAATGTATTGAAAAATTGGCAAAAAATCGCGTCACTCGCTCCAGATCAATTTCAGCAGTTCAGTACTTCAAACGATGAACAAAACCTTCAATCAGCAGCAGCATGGCAAGAGCTTGTGCAACACATTGCAGATTCAACGGCACAACAAAAGGTAGTGGCCATCAATCAATTTTTCAATCGTTGGCCATACCGTCAAGATCAAGACATCTGGCAACGAAATGACTACTGGGCGACGCCTCTCGAATTCTTACGCCATTCAGGCGATTGTGAGGACTACGCCATCTGCAAATATTTTGCTTTACGTTATCTAGGATTTAATGTTGATCAACTACGAATTGTCATACTGCGCGACACCATCCGTTCTATCACCCATGCAGTACTGGCTGTTTATTTAAATAATGATATTCTCATATTAGACAACTTATCGGATCCAGTATTTTCGCACCACCGCTATCAACATTATGTACCGCAATACTCGGTTAACGAACACCACCGTTGGATGCATATTAAGCCGCGCAGCAAAGCATCGCTGCCTCTAGAACGCGCGACAGGAGATTAACCATGGCCGTTACTCCATCATTTGACACACCAGCCACATCGGTACGCTGGATGTCCCACCGTCGTACCATGTGGTTGGCCATCGCCATCATTACGTTTATTTCTCTCGGCTCAATTGTCGGCCCGATGTGGAGCATTAATGAGAAAGAGTTGCAATTCGAAAGCTCATTAAATAAACGCTTAACTCTGGTTGCCAGCAGTCAAGCAAAAGTGATCGAAACATGGTTAGATGGCCTTGTGCATCAAGGTGACCGTATCGTTAAATCCGACCTGTTTCGCCTTTACGCTACCGAAGTTGACCTGATTGAGGGCGATATTTCCTATCTTATTAACCCTAACCATAGCAACACGCAATCTGACCAAGCAGGGTTAATAGCTCAATTGCCAGAACTTCAAAGTCTTTTCATCGAGTTCACCCGCTATACCAATTTCCACTCAGGTCGACTCGTACATCGCAACGGTCAAGCGTATGTTTCTACCGATAATGGTATCAGCCATCTCAGTGCTGAGCAGCAACAACTCAGTCGTCAAGTCATGGCAACCCGCACGCCTCAGTTTTCGACGCTTCAATCAACACCCGCTGGCCTCAGCCTCGATATGGCTCTACCGTTATTTTCCCTAGAGGCCACATCACCCAAACCAGAAGTCGTTGCGGTTGTCATTTTAAGTAAAATTGTTACGGATAAAATCAACCAGCTCCTTGCCGCATCACCATTATCTGAAAATGGTGAACGCGTTTATCTGATCCAAAAAACAACAGTGGGTTTCGCTGTTGTCACCCCGTGGAGCCCGAATCTTATTTCCCCGCTACAACAAGACACTGGTAACGAAATTGACCAGTGGTTAGAATTTAAAAAACGAACATCAATTCAAGGCCCTAACACCGTCTACTCCGTTGCCACCACACTTGATACATTACCCTGGTGGGTCATTGAGGAGGCCGACTACAACACCGCGCGACTAGCTCTTAACCGCCATGCTCGTATTGCATGGAGCATTTCAGCACTTCTAATTATTGTTTTTGCTGTAACATTTAGCGCCATCTGGTTTCAACAAGTGGGATTAAAAAATCGCCAAATCGCTCAGCACTTCCAAACACTGGCAGCCCAAATTGACAATCAACGCAAACTGCTCAACAGTATCAACGATAATATCGGTGATTTTATCAGTCTTAAAGATCTGCGCGGCATCTACCAGTACGTTAACCCGTCGATGATGGAAGCTCTAGGACGTAGCATCGAAGAGGTTTTAACTCATGATGATTACGCAGTCTTTGGCTTTGATACAGCGAAACGGCTTGAGCATTGGGATCAACAAGTGATCGCCACAGGGCAAGAGGTGAACATCCAAGAGACTCTTTATTTCAAATCTCAGCCCCTCCACCTTATTATCTCTAAAGTTCCCCTCACTCAGAGTGATGGAAGTCTGAGTGGCATCATCTCGGTAATGACCAATATTACTGACCTGATTGAAGGTCAAAGACGACACGAAAAGGCGATACTTCGCACAGTGAAAGCGTTAGTGAGTGCCGTTGAACTGAATGATCCCTATTTAGCAGGACACAGCCGCCGCCTACGACTTCTGGGCCGCGAGGCGATCAAACAACTCGGTGGCAATAGCCAACAGCAAACAACGGTCGAAATTGCCGCAAATTTATCCCAAATAGGGAAGATGTTTGTCAACAAAGAGCTTTTATCAGCACAACGACCACTCAATAATGAAGAAAGACTTGAGATCGAACAACACGTCGAGCACGCAGCACGTATCCTACAACCTATCGCTTTCGAATTACCTGTCTCTGATACGGTCTATCAAATGAATGAGCGAATCGATGGCAGCGGCTACCCTCAAGGCCTTCAGGGCGATGCAATCATTCTCCCAGCACGAGTGCTATCCGTAGTGAATAGTTTTTGTGCCATGGTTGAACCACGAGCCTACCGCACCAAGAAAAACAGCGCAGAGGCATTAACAGAACTAGAAGAGATGGGTCAATACTACGATTCACTGGTTGTGGCAGCATTACGTGAGATTGTTGAATCGCCCCTTGGCGAAAAGTTTTTACAGACAAACTACGATGAAAAGTTGCCTGTTGATTGACCAGGAATATTATAAAAATGGGGAAAATAGACGGAAAAAATTATCACGTAATTTTACCAAAACAGGGCGGTTCTCCATCTCATTGAGGGTAATGACCTGAGAGGCTTGCTTCACCGTATCAAAATGGTCGCGTAATTGAGTATTGATCGCATCATCATACACCTCAAGGTTAAACTCAAAGTTGAGTCGTTGACTGCGTGGATCCATATTGGCTGAACCAATTAATGCATAATGATCATCCATCAGCAGCAACTTGCTATGAACAAACGGGCCGGGCTGATAATACAACTTTACCCCATATTCAAGTAACTCCCAAAACGAACCACGACTCGCCCAATGAACATAAGGGAGATTATTTTTTTGCGGCAAGACAATCTCCACCTCAACGCCACGCAACACCGCCGCATTTAATGCTGAAACCACCATTCTATCGGGGATAAAGTAGGGAGTCATAATTGAGACCCGCTGGCGTGCACAATTAAGCGCGCCAACCACAATCCACACAAGCTTTTCATAGGCCTCATTCGGGCCAGCACTTATGCCACGGCACAGGCTATCGCCGCCAGCAACCGCTTCGGGATAACTGCGCCCCTCAAAGGTTTCTTCCGTAGCAAAATTCCAGTCTTCGCGAAATGATTCTTGCATTTGACCCACTACGGGTCCCTCGACCTTAAAGTGAAGATCGACCACCGGACCTGTAGCTAAAACACCCGTTAGTGATGACTTTCCACTATTGTGAACATGGCGTTCACTGATATTCATACCACCTGTAAACGCCAGCGCCCCATCAATCACCAATAGTTTACGATGATTGCGTAAATTAAAATGAAGCCCACGGCGTAAAAAGGTAAATGGCAAGAATCGCGCAACTTTGACCTGTGAACCCTTAAAGAGTCTGTAAGCTCGTGGCCATGAATAAAGACCACCTAAACCATCGATCAACACCCGCACCTCAACGCCACGCTCTGCCGCCAGTTTCAACGCATTAATAAAGCTTTGCCCTGTCTGTCGCGTATCAAAAATATAAGTTGAAAGGGCGACGCTATACCGAGCGCCACCAATGGCTGCTAACATCTCAGGATAGGCCTGATCGCCATTAAATAACGGCTGCACGCGATTACCACTAATCAATGGTCGCCGCGTCACCCGATCGGATAGTTGACGCAGTAATTGGTAGTTTTGTGTTTGATAGGGTGGGGTGAGGGGAGCCGCAACCTCTTGCGTCGCTACAGTGGAATGAATACCACGACCGCAATCTTGCCAACTTCGCGCTCGGTTACGAATTCTATTGAGGCCAAGCAGCACATACAGCAGTGCGCCAATTCCCGGCAAACCGATGCATACCGCAATCCAACCTAAAGCAGAGCGAGGATCACGCTTGTACAGCAGTACATGGATCGCTGCTAAAGAAGAGATAAAATAGATTATGATGATCCAAAAAAGTTCTATCATCATTGTCCCCCTATACGGATTACCAACTTTTTAACGCTAGCAGATCAAGCAACAAAAACAATAAAAAACATCTATAAATTCAAAACCCTACCAATTATTCATATAATTTCTGTAAAAATCGTTCGTTATGTTTTGTAAATATACACGGTTGGCGCTGGCATACAACACGTATTCAGTATATGCTTTTGTCCTTTATATTATGCTGATATTCAAGGGTGTTGCCCGACATAAGCCCAATACAGCTCTGAGATTTTAATTATCTTGTTAGGAGAAAGATAACATGGAAACACGTAATATTGTTGTCATTGGCGGAGTCGCTGCGGGGATGAAAACAGCGTGCCGTTTGAGACGTTTAGACGCACACGCCAATATCACCGTTATTGATCGCACCAAAGAGATCTCCTACGGGGCATGCCCACTGCCATATTATATTGAAGGACTTTACGAAGATCTCAACGAAGTGCGCAAAACACCAGCGGGTGTGCTACGTGATGAATCATTCTTTAGCAAGGTGAAGGGTTTCCTCACCCTCACCCGCACCGAAGCGAACGCCATCAACCGGGAACAACAGACCGTGACCGTACGCAACCTCGATTCCGGTGAGACACAAACTCTTCCTTACGACACTCTGGTGATGGCCACAGGAAATACGCCCATTCTACCCCCTATCCCCGGCATTGATCTAAACGGTGTCCTACCACTGAAAACAATGGATCACGCAGCTCAGATCGATCAACTTGCTAAAACAGCTAAAAATGCTGTGATTGTCGGTGCTGGTTTAATCGGCCTTGAAGTGGCTGAAGCCTTGGTTCATCGTGGCATCAACGTCACCCTGTTGGAGATGAAAGACCAAGTGATGGCGACGGCATTGGATTTTAGCACCGCTGCTTTGGTTCACCGTGAACTGCGCAACAAAGGGGTCAACCTTCGTCTTGCGGAACCACTGCAACGCATTGAAGGTGATGGTACGGTAGAGCGCGTCATCACCGATCAAGGCAGCTACGATGCCGATCTTGTATTGATGGCGATTGGCGTGCGCCCTGTTGTCGATCTGGCCCGCGATGCAGGCGTTGAGCTTGGAACCACCGGTGCGATTGCCGTAAATGACCAGATGCAAACCAGTGATCCCGCTATTTATGCCGTTGGCGACTGTGTTGAATCCACCGACATCATCACTGGTAAAAAAGTCTATATTCCTCTCGGCTCCACTGCTAACAAACATGGCCGCGTGGCGGCAAATAATATTTGTGGACAAACAGAACACTTTCCCGGCATTCTCGGCTCCTTAGCAGTCAAGGTGTTTGATTTTAATATTGGCCGTACTGGACTCAGTGCTGAAGACGCTCAACTACACGGATATGACTCCATCAGCCACACCTCATCATCGCCCGACAAAACCCACCTATACCCCGACTGCAAATCGATCACCATCAAACTTATTGCCGATCGTAAAACACGTAAACTCCTCGGCGCACAAGTGGTTGGAACAGGTGTCGTTGACAAACGTATTGACGTAATCGTCACAGCACTAAGCCTTGGAGGCACCATCGATCAACTGGCACAATTTGACCTCTGTTATGCTCCACCGTTCGCTGGGGCGATGGACGCCATCATCCAAGCCGCCAACGCCTTGCGCAACAAGCTCGACGGCATGGCCGACAGCATGAGCCCATGCGAAGCCTACCAGCGCATTCAACAAGGGGAGGACCTTCTACTACTCGACGTTCGCTCACCTGCCGAATACGAAGAGATTCGCATCCCTGGGGCAAAACTGATTCCCCTTGGCGCACTCCGCACCCGCCTCGATGAGATCCCCAAAGACCGCGTGGTCGTGCCCTTTTGCAAAGTGAGTTTGCGCGGCTTTGAAGCACAAGTGATTCTACAGCAAGCAGGCTTCACTAACATCTGCTACATGGAAGGTGGCGTGCTAGGCTGGCCGTATGACTACGAGCAGTAATTTTATGCTAAAAGCAATGAGGGCCAGAGAAATTATCTCTGGCCCTCATTAATCATCAGTGTTTCAGATCATTCCCATTCAATCTGCCAATCAAGCCTCCCAACAAAACATATCCGCTATCACCATCACAGATCCAAATAAGCCCGCAAATAGCGTCCAGTATGGGAAATACTATTCAGCGCCACCTGTTCTGGCGTACCACAGGCCACAATCGTTCCACCACCACTACCCCCTTCGGGGCCAAGGTCAATGACATGATCGGCGGTTTTAATGACATCGAGATTATGCTCAATGATGATGACACTATTACCGGTTTCAACCAACCGGTGCAGTACTTCCATTAGCTTGCGAATATCATCAAAATGCAACCCAGTGGTCGGTTCATCGAGAATATAAACCGTTCGCCCTGTGGCGCGTTTACCTAATTCTTTGGCCAACTTCACCCGTTGCGCTTCACCGCCTGAAAGGGTCGTCGCACTTTGACCGAGCTTGATATAGCCCAAGCCGACATCACGCACCGTTTGCAGCTTGGTATGAATACGCGGAATATTCTCTAGGAATTTACTCGCTTGATTAACCGTCATGTTCAACAAATCGGCAATACTTTTCCCTTTGTAGTGCACCTGAAGGGTTTCACGGTTATAACGGCTACCGCCACACACCTCACATTGCACATACACATCGGGAAGGAAGTGCATCTCGATTTTCAACACCCCATCGCCACTACAGGCTTCGCAACGACCACCTTTGACGTTAAAGGAGAAGCGACCCGCTTTATAGCCACGAATTTTTGATTCGGGTAGCTGGGCAAACAGGTCACGAATGTCAGAAAACACCCCCGTATAGGTGGCAGGGTTAGAACGCGGTGTGCGACCAATCGGCGATTGATCAATATCCACCACCTTATCGAGATACTCCATACCGGTAATGCTTTTTAACTTACCCGCTTTTTGGCGACTACGATTCAACTGCTGCGCCAAACTACGGTATAAGGTATCGATCACCAATGTCGATTTACCTGAACCAGAAACCCCCGTCACGCAGGTCATCACACCAAGGGGGAATTTCACTGCCACCTGTTGCAGGTTATTACCCTCGGCGCCAACAATCTCTAGCCAACGTTCGCTGGTGCGGCGCTTGGCAGGAACCGGCACTTCAAGATCACCATTAATGTAGCGACCAGTCAACGACAGTGGATTTTCAATTACCTGTTTCGGGGTTCCCTGGGCGACCACCTCGCCACCATGCACTCCGGCAGCGGGGCCCATATCGAGAACGTAATCGGCCTCCATAATGGTCTCTTCATCATGCTCAACCACCAGCACCGTATTACCCAAATCGCGCAAGTGAACGAGGGTTTCGAGCAAACGGCGGTTGTCGCGTTGATGAAGTCCAATCGATGGCTCATCAAGAATGTACAAAACGCCCATCAGTGATGACCCGATTTGAGTGGCCAGACGAATTCGTTGCCCCTCTCCTCCCGATAGCGTTCCTGCTGCGCGATTAAGGGTTAAGTAATCGAGCCCAACTTGGGATAAAAAGCCTAACCGTTCGCGAATCTCTTTGAGAATTCGTTCGCCAATGGCGGCATCTTTTGCACTAAGTTGCAATTGTTCAAAAAACTGCTGTGCTTCACCAATCGACAACTCACACAGAGCGTAAATGCTTTGCTTATCGACTTTTACATGCAACGATTCTGGCCGTAAGCGCGCACCATCACAACTTGGGCACGGCATAATATCCATAAATTGCTCAAGTTTTTCACGCATCGAGTCGCTATCGCTATCGTGATAACGGCGCTGCAAGTTAGGGATAACACCCTCAAAAACCTTATGGTAATAGTGACGACGGTCGCCTTGATCGTAATAAAATTGCACCTCTTCGGTGCCCGAACCGTACATCAATGTCTGTTTAATATTATCGGGTAATTTACGGTAAGGGATCGTCACATCAAACTGATAATGCTTCGCCAAAGATTCAAGAAGTTGCTGATAATAAAACCCTTTACGAGTCACCCACGGGGCAATAGCACCCTCGCGCAGGGTCAAATCGTGATGGGGAACCACCTGATCAGGGTCAAAATAGTTGCGCGTGCCGAGCCCCGAACAATCGGGGCAAGCGCCATGCGGATTGTTAAATGAAAACATCCGTGGCTCCACCTCAGCATAAGAGATACCGCAATCGACACAAGCATGTTTTTCAGAGAAGTTATGACACTCGCCGGCTAAATCTTGCACCATCACCAAGCCGTCACCGAGTTTTAACGCGGTTTCGAGCGAATCGGCCAAACGACCCTCAATCCCCTCTTTAACCACCAAGCGATCAACAACCACCTCGATGGTGTGCTTCTTCTTTTTATCCAGTTCGGGTGTTTCAGCTAGTTCAAACAGCTCACCATCAATACGCACACGCACGTAGCCATCGGCCTGCAGTTGGAGTAACTCTTTGCGGTATTCCCCTTTACGCCCTTTAACCAGCGGCGCCAACACCAATAATTTGGTGCGCTCGGGAAAACTCATCACCCGATCAACAATCTGCTGTACCGTTTGCGCGGCAATTTCAAGGCCGCAATGATGGCAATAGACTTTGCCGATTCGGGCAAACAACAAACGCAAATAGTCGTAAATTTCGGTAACAGTTCCCACCGTTGAACGCGGGTTTTTTGAGGTGGTTTTTTGCTCAATGGAGATTGCCGGCGATAAACCGTCAATGCTATCGACATCGGGCTTCTCCATCTGCTCTAAAAATTGACGCGCATAGGAGGATAAACTCTCAACATAACGCCGCTGGCCCTCGGCGTAGATGGTATCAAAGGCGAGGGTGGATTTACCCGAACCTGAAACACCGGTGATCACCACCAGCTTGTCGCGCGGAATTTCGACATCTATATTTTTCAGATTATGCTCGCGAGCACCTTTAACAATTATTTTATCTATCATGGTTTTCACCTTTGCTGAGTTTTACGCAAAAATCATTGCTGGTCTGAACCACTCATTTCAATGGCCATCTGCACCGCGGCCACCAAGCTCTCAGCGCTGCTACGTCCCGTTCCGGCGAGATCATACGCCGTACCGTGATCGACGGAGGTGCGAATAATCGGCAAGCCAAGAGTGACGTTAACGCCATCATCAAAATGGAGCAACTTGAGGGGAATGAGCCCCTGATCGTGATACATGCACACCACGGCATCATACTCACCCTGCACAGCAAAATGGAACAAGGTGTCGGCGCTGTGGGGGCCGCTGACATCCATCCCCGCTGCTTTGGCGCGGGCAATGGCTGGGGCAATAATACGTTGCTCCTCATCGCCAAACATCCCCCCTTCACCCGCATGGGGATTAAGGGCTAATACAGCGATTCGTGGTGCATGGGAGGTAAAATGTTGGCGAAAGGCGGCATCGGTAACGCGTAGAGTGGCATCGATCTCTTCCGCTGTCACCGCCGAAGGCACGTCGCGTAAGGCGAGGTGGGTGGTGACTAAACACACCTTGAGCCGCGAACCGCCAAGCATCATCACCACTTTATCAACGCCGCAGCGCTCGGCCAACAGTTCAGTATGTCCAGGAAATTCACAGCCCGCCGCACGAATGGCCTCTTTTTGAATCGGCGCGGTGATCATAGCGCGGCCTTGACCTGTACGGCACCGCTCGCAGGCCCACTCAATATAATCGAGCATCGCCTTACCGCAAGCTGGCGAAATCTGACCAAAAGGGATCTTCTCTGGATTGAGATTCGATAACGGCTGTACGCGCAACTGCCGTGGCCCAACAACGAGGACAACTTCGCCATCATCGCCCGTTCGACGCGAAGCCTCGACGTTAAAAACCTTCGCCGCACGCTGCAATATCGCCACATCGCCAGCGACAACAATTTGATCAAGAAGTGCGTCAAACTGCCCATCGATCAGCGCTTTAATAATAATTTCAGGGCCAATCCCCGCAGGGTCGCCCATGGTAATAATATAAGGTTGTTCCATTTCAGTTACCATCCAGCCACCATCCTTTGAATCACTACAAAAAATTGATTGATAACTATAGCACACATCGACCTTTTTATGGTTTAGCAAAGCTAATCAACGGTATATAGTGTTGAAATTATCGACAAATAACTAAGTAGTTCATGCAGGAGTTCACAATGATCCGCGGATTCGCAATTCTCTTTAGTTTACAAACGTTAGGTGAGCTATTGTCACAATGGCTTGACTTACCGTTACCCGGCAGTGTGGTGGGGATGGTGTTGATGCTGGCTGGTTTGCGCTTCGGCCTCATCCAATTAGAGTGGGTAACCGATGCAGCATCTCTCCTGTTAAATAATCTTACGATGCTATTTGTTCCTGCCGGTGTCGGGGTGATGGTCTATTTTGATCTGATTGAACAACAGTGGTTACCGCTGCTGGTTGCTACAGTAGTCAGTACCTTAGCGGTTCTCGCTGCAACGGGGCTGACATCGAAATGGCTTACGAAAACAGGGGGCTGCAATGACCAATAGCCTGCTGTCATCGCCACTGTTCGGCATCACTCTAACGTTGATCACCTTTCAGCTTGCCGCCGTTTTGCATAAGCGTTTCCAATACACCGTATTGAATCCAGCTATTGTTTCGATTGTGTCAGTGATTGTTATTTTAAAACAATGCAATATCTCGTATGAGGATTATTCTGTAGGTGGTGATATTATTTTATTTCTCCTTGGCCCGTCGGTGGTGGCCTTAGGTGTGCCGCTCTACCAACGCCGTGCCGAGGTGATGCAGCGACTGATACCTATTTTTTCAGGAATTACCGCAGGGTCAATTGTCTCCATCATTACCGCTTCAGGAATTATTTTATTGATGGGTGGCAGTGAGCAATTAGCGCTGACTGTGGCGCCAAAATCGGTAACCACTCCGATTGCTATCGGTATCGCGACAAAATTTGGTGGCATCGTGCCATTAACAGCAGCAATGGTGGTAGCGACAGGCTGTTTTGGGGCGGTGATTGGTCCGTCTTTTTGCCGCATGTTAGGAATCAACGATCCGGCATCAATGGGATTGGCGATGGGAACCGCAGCGCATGGAATTGGTACGGGCCGCATGCTTGAGATCGATCTACTCGGTGGGGCGATTGCGGGGTTAGCCATTGGCCTCAGTGGAATGATCACTGCGCTACTGATGCCACTACTTACTATGGTTCTGAGTGTTAACTAAACCTGCTTGCGTAAGGCGGCTAACCATTGTTCAGCATTTTCGCCACACTCAATAGCGGTTAAATTCAATAGACTCGGCACATGTTCGGCCGCCTCAGCGACGGGATACGCTTGATCACTCAGAGCGTGGATCAAACGCATGGTTTTTAAACCATCAAACCATTCGTGAAACGCCCGTTGTCGTCGTGTTACATCTTTATGGGTCGTACAGATTCTCTGCCATGTTGCGACAAACTTCTCCTGTTTGAGAAAGTCCTGCAACACCGAACAGATCTCACCAGCCTGAAAGAGTAGGGCATCCGCGTCAGCACTCTGTTCGCGTTTAACAAGGGTTAGCCATTGCCGCAACACTTGATAGCACTGTGGCGCATAGAAACGCTGCGAGGCAGCGCTATCCGAACTCAGTTCGAGTACCACCTGTCCGGTACCAAAGGGAGTGCGCTGCGACACGCGCGAATCTGGGGCAACAACGGTGCCACGTACATGGCCAACACCACTGGTTTTCGCCAGTTGTTGCATAAAGTAAAAATCTTCACCAGCAAGACGGCAATTCATCCCCCCTGCTTTAATATAGGCCTCACGCGTACTGACCATAGTGCTACCGATGGTGTGGTAACCATAAGGTGATCCTGCGTGCTGCAAACCAAGCACGTGACTGCGCAAATACAGTTCATAAAGGGTGATTGCCTGATGATGGTCTGGATCACCACTGGGTTGATGACAGTAGGGGATCACAGCACCACCAAACGGTGCATTTTTGAATGAAGCGCCAATGGCTGCCATGTAGTTACCATCAACAATGGTATCGGCATCGAGGTGGATCAGTTGCCCACCGCGACTCAATAGGGGCAGGGTCAAATCACTTCCGATTTTACGCGCCATGCCCACACCACCAGTTTTCAACGGAAGTTCGCGCCCCTGAGAGGTGGCATCCACCCAGGCCAAACGTAATTCACCAAAAGAGCGTCCTTGGCGAAGTTCATTGAGATCTTGTTTGTTTTGCTCAATCAATTCAGCGTGGCAATCAGAACGAGAGTTGATCACCACCACCACAACGCAGTGGCCTAATACATCAACAGGATTGGTTGCTAAGCTCTCAAGCGTTGCCCACAACTGCTCCCCTTCACCCAGCGCTGGAATAACTACCGCTTGTTGACATGCATGAGTATCGCCTTCAAGGGTCCACGGCCCATCGAGTAGTTTCTTGCGTTGATAATCCTGATACGCTTTCATTTTGACTCGTTTCAACAAACAAAAAAGGATGATCTTAAACGACAAAAGCCGTCCTCCAACGGAGAACGGCTTTAATTAATCATGCTTACAACCACAATGCAATGGCTGGGTGAGAATTACACGGCCAACTCTAATTGTTGCAATTGAGCGGGTGAAGTAAGCTTTTGACTCAGTGATGGATCAAGTTGATCAGCAAAACAGGATGTATGGCTATCTGCAACGACGAGAAGATCGAAATCAGCCGCTTGATCGAGAGTTGCCTGAACCAGGTTACCACAATCAGCAACAAGATATTCAACAGGTACGCCATGGCCATTGGCCTTGTCAACCTGCAGAGCTAACTCATCTACTGAGTAGAGATAATGGCGGGTGCAGTTGTCATTATCGCATTGACCGTTCACTTGAAGGACCGTCAACTGTGCTTCATGACGATAAGCAAGATCAAGAGCTGCGTGCAATGCTTCCGTATCGCGATCAGGATTTGAGTAACTCAACATGATGTTCTGGTAATCCATAATTCCCCCTAGAAATAGTTATGGATGGTTGCCATCAACCATCCATAACTCTATGAATCAAACTGTAACGTCTTGAGTAATTTAGTTCTCGATGAGATCTTCCTCTTCGTACTCCTCGGTGTCCATAACAGGCGCTGCTGCGGTAGCAGTAACTGCTTTTTTGGCACGCAGAGTTAACGACAGAGCTGAACCTGCGAGCAACATGACCGCTGCGCATTTAAAGGACAGGTTGAAGTTACCAGTATTAACAACCATCATTTGTGAAACACGTACCAGAACGAATGCACCCACACCCCAAGCACTGAACAGAATACCGTAGTTCATGCCAAGGTTTTTAGCACCCCAAAGGTCTTTAGCAAATGAAGGGAAGAGTGAGAGGTTGGTACCGTAGTTGAACACCATGAAGGTAACAAGCAATACAACCAATACTGGGCTGCTGTCAGTACTGCCAAGAACAGGGATGGCAGCAAACATCAACAATGCTTGAAAAGCGAGCATGAAGGTTAGGGTGTTTGCGCGGCCCACTTTATCAGAAACGATACCCGCAATCAGACGACCCGCAGCGTTACCCACTGACATGATAGCAACAACAAGGAAAGCCATCTCGCCCATACTTGCCTTTGCCAAACCTTTTGCACTACCGATAACCATCAGACCAGCACCCGCACCAACAAAGAAGCAGGTCCAGAGGATGTAGAATTTAGATGTTTTCAAAACCTGACCCGCAGTCATGTCAACACTCGTGCTTGCCGCGGCTACGGCAGGTGTACCAGCAGGAACAAAACCTTCAGGTGGATTTTCAATGAATAAACCAAGAACACTGACAACGATAGCAAACGCAACACCGAAAATGAACATCGACTGTTGTAGCCCTTGAGTTGCCAACAATGTTTTTGCTAAAGGAGCAATGTAGATCGAAGCAAGACCGAAACCTGAAACGACGATACCAGCAATCAAACCTGTCTTAGCAGGAGAGAACCACTTCAGTGCAGGAGGGGTGGTTGCTGAATAACCAAAACCAATACCCATACCCGCCATGATGCCAAAGCCAGCGATCCATGACCAGTAGTCCGTTGTTTGTGAGATCCAAATAAAACCAGCACCAACCATTAGACCACCGAGAACGCAGGTCACCTTAGGGCCATATTTTTGTTGTAACTTACCAGCGATAATCATTGATACAGCAAATGCTAAACACGCAACCGCATATGGATCATTAATTGAAGACTTATCCCAATTAAATGCCCCTGGACCGCCTGCTGCGATTGAATCAGCGATAGCGCCCTTAAAAATACTCCAAGTATAGAGGATGCCCAGTGCTAAGTTGATACCTGTTGCGGCGATAACGACCTGCAACCCTTTGTTCTTGATTTGCTGTGCCATGGTTTGTTTCTCCTGTGAGTAATTAGTATCTGCATTATATTGGGCCGTAACATCTTTAAGTTGAAATGCGCTTGGCCACTTAACTTTAAAAGGGGCAACAACGGGCTTCGTTGCGACAGTGTGACCCCCCTCTACCATTTGTTTTCGTGTAACAGTTGGCTCCAACTGATGTTGGCAGTGCTCTGCTGGGTACTTCATCTCTAATTGTTGATACTTTGAACATTCCGTATAACGTCGATCGCAATAGGAGATAATCATTTTGACATCGTGGGTCGAAATATGACCGCAACCAACATCACACTTATTTTCATCTTGACGAAAAAACGGGCAAACACCTTGATCGGGCATAACCACCTCAGTTAAATATAACGATGTGACCTACAGAGACGTTACCTAGTAGTAATAGCAACCTGTATACCAACATTTAAAAAATGGATTTTTTTTAAATATAAACGAATAATAACGACAGGTTAACCGGTAATTTTATTGTGATTTACTGAGTTCGTAATCTGAGCGGATTTGCACTTTTGCACATTTGTAGTGGAATTGAATAACAAGAGGGGGCAGCACAGTACAATCTAAGCGTATACGGGTGAAATGTGGCAGAGGCAGGGATTAAACGGGTTTACAGACGATATAGCCGGAAATATAAAACCCTGTTTTGCATATTTGTGATGCGAAACAGGGTTAATTTGCATTTTTGCGAAATTGAGAGGCTAAACTAGGCGTAAAAGAAACTTAAGGGATTAAACCACTATCACACAACTGGTGAGTTATGCGGAAAAGGTAAGTATCTTCAAGAGATACGCCAAACGGAACTAACAGCATCAACGACACAACCATTAAAACAAACATACCAATCACCCAACTGAGCAATTGAACGTCCATCCCTTGATGTTTCTCTTCCTCTTCCTTACCCTGACCTGCGCGAATACGTTTGGCAATCTTTCTCATGATCCGCCCAGAACTTAAAAACATCACGGCCGAGATGGCGAATTGCGGCATTACATTTAGTGAAAAATTCCCTGATGACAGCATGATAGCGTAAAAACCCATGGCACACAGGCCAAACAAGGTCATCAATTTACTCAGCTTTGTATACACAGCAACCTCCTCACAACACACCCAGGTTCCAACGAACAACATAAACACTATAACCATTCCGTACCAACTTGACAACGGAAGTTAGCAACGCTGCATTCAATCAACTCAGAGAATCGCAATACACTTGTATTCCCTTTGATACATCAATGCACATTACCAGCCAAACCATGTTTTACATTTTCTACTCGATATGATTGACAGTGGTGATTTAATTATTTCTTCTAACCGCAGCCATTATGGTAATCTTACCAACATCAAATTCACGATTACACCACTACAAAAAGAATGGAAAAACGTCATGGTTAAGAATACAGGAGTGAAACGAATTGTTCTGGCCTTTGGCTACTCACTGGCGGGACTTCGATCGGCGTTTAAGAATGAAGCGGCGTTTCGCCAAGAACTTCTGCTGGCAGTCATCCTCCTCCCTTTGCTTTTTTTGTTCGATATCGATATAACGCAACGACTTATTATGGTGGCAACGTTAATACTAGTCCTCATTGTTGAACTGATAAATTCTGCAATTGAAGCGATCGTTGATCGAATTGGTACAGAGCATCATGAACTTTCAGGGCGCGCTAAAGATATCGGCTCTGCTGCGGTACTTGTCAGCTTATTCCTCATGACCTACGTCTGGGGCACTGTCCTATGGAGCCATCTCTAACCCTCTCCACCGTTTTCCATTTAAGACACGACACGCGCGCTCCCATAATTCTCCGTTCATTCTCGTCATGAAATATCAGGTCCCCCCCCCCTCCTAGTTCGACAAAACTGTCGACCAGATCCCAGATTTGTCGACCACCCAGCCTCGACTCAACAAGCACTAAAGACGCTAAGCACCCAGAATCATTCATATTTAATTTAACCTTTCGATTGGCACAGCCATTGCTCTATAGGTAAGTACAAACACAGCGCTGATTAAATTTTAACTGTACGTACTTCACCTTACTTGTCACGAAAGGACAAAACATGAAAACAACACTCACAAAATTAGCTGTCGCAACTCTTACACTCGCTCTCTTTGCCCTACCTGCACACGTTGAGGCATCTCAATTTCGCGGAGCCGATGGTGGCACGTGCTTAAACATGATTGACACCAATGACGACGGCATTGGCGATACTCGCCCTGAACCAGGTACAGGGGTTGGCGCAGCGGCAACAAACTTTGTTGATAGCGACGATAACGGACTATGCGACACCTATGAGGCTGGCGGCCAACAACTACTAGACGGTTCAGGTTCTCTTGATGCAACCGCTACTCGTGTTCAAACTCGTGCTCAGCGCGGTCGGAATTAAGCCAACCCAGTTTAACGTGCCCATGTTAGTGAAAACATTCACTAACATGGGTTTCCTTTTTTGATAACCTGCCACCATAAACTGGATATCACACTCTATGAAGCTGCCCTTATTTATCGGACTTTTTGCCTCACTATTTTCCTTCACTACCCCCTGTTTCGCAGACTCAACAAGTAGTAACTGGCCCGAGATTCTTCGAGCAACACCTCTTATGGAATTTAGCAAAGGGATTGAGATAAGCACG
The DNA here is from genome assembly GCF_055389415.1 of Desulfuromonas svalbardensis. NCBI lineage: Bacteria > Pseudomonadati > Thermodesulfobacteriota > Desulfuromonadia > Desulfuromonadales > Desulfuromonadaceae > Desulfuromonas > Desulfuromonas svalbardensis. The sequence goes on from NZ_AP042416.1 coordinate 753,361, forward strand.
CACTATAGTTGGCTAGACGAAACAGAGTTTATTCCCGAAATCGATGCCGATGCCTATCAATGGAAAGAGCGCAGTACTACCGTGGAGGTTGCTAAAACATTTCAATCTGGGAGATTTGGTTTCGGCTACAGTGAAGGAACCATCAAGCAGGAAAATGAACAATTCAACGATACTGACTTTGCCTTAGAACGAACAGCTCTTTTCATTTTAGCTGATTGGAAATTTTCACCACAGATTACTGCTTATACAAAAATTCGCTTTGAAAGCTTTAGCAATGATGGCAATTCCGGGTTTTATCAACTCGATGAAGATAAAGATTTATGGACAGGTTATGGTTCATTGCGCTATTCCGACATGCAATGGTGGCTTAATTTAAGTTATGCGCGTAACCGTGATCCTGAACCGATTTATGATGCAATTAATGACCGTGTTGATCTCGATATCAGTGCGCAAGAATTAGTCGGTTTGACTGTTGGTAAAATGTGGACTCCACAATGGGAAACCGCTGTTGGCTTGTATTATGAAGCGTATGGTTCAACACGACCTGACCAACTCAACTACACCGCCGAGTTGACTCATAAACCACTCTGGCTTGCAGGATTACAAACCGCTCTCGGTGTCGGTTACTACACCGAAGAGCAAGATACTTTGATTAACTTATGCCTGCGCTACCAAAAACAGGTCAGCTCAGATCTAACATTTCAAATTGAATACCAACTTGAATACTCAGATGATGAACAATCAATATTGAATCAAGGTCAACTGGTCGCTCGATATAGAATCACCCCCCACTGGACCGCCCGTGCCAGCCTTGAATACAGTCAAGAAACAGGCGATGATGAGGACAAAAGCCTCTACGCTGTAGCTCAACTCTCATACCGTATGTTCTAATAAAAATGGCCCATATTACATTTTAAGTAACATGGGCCATTATTTTATCCTCAGAAGTCCTTTTTAGAAATCTAATTAGTTCACCATTCGCTTGATACCATACTTGGCCATCTTATAGCGTAACACGCGCTCACTAATACCAAGGGCCTTTGCTGCACGGGTTTGAACCCAACGATGTTGCTCTAATGTTTCCAACATCATCTGCTGCTCCACCGCCTCCAAACGTGCATCGAGAGACTCGCAATCAGGGCCAGTAACGGCAGGTTGTAGTACCGACATGGGGAGATCGCGACGACGGATCAACGTGCCGCGAACAAGCGTTACAAGGCGTTGTACTAGATGCTCTAACTCACGGACATTACCCGGGTAATCGTATTTAACCAACGCATCCAAAGCATCGTGATCAAATTGCATGGTGTGTTTAGAATATTTAGTAAGAAAATGATTAATCAACAACGGTACATCACCACGGCGTCGCCGCAGCGGCGGTAATGGTATTTCAAATACGTTTAAACGATAATAGAGATCTTCGCGAAAGGTTCCTGCGGCGACCATAGCGGGTAGATCAGCGTTGGTTGCTGCAACAACTCGAACATCGATCTGATGCTCTCGATCCCCACCAACTGGGCAGATCCTTTTCTCCTGCAACGCACGCAATAGCTTCGATTGCAGCAACAACGGTAATTCACTAATTTCATCGAGAAACAGGGTGCCCCCTTCAGCGGCATCAAAACGACCCGAACGGCATGCTGTCGCACCCGTAAAAGACCCTTTTTCGTGACCAAACAGTTCAGATTCAAACAAATTTTCTGGAACAGCCGCACAATTGACTTCTACAAAAGGAGCTTTGCTTCGTCGACTTAACTGATGAACCAACTTAGCAACGAGTTCTTTTCCAGTGCCTGTCTCACCATGGATAAGCGCGGTCCAAGGGCTACCAGCCACTTGGCGAACCAATGACAACAGTTCGCGCATCACTTCACTCTCAGCAATAACGGTAAACGGAAGAGATTGCTCAATAAACACTTCGTGTAATGCTTCGACATCACTATCGACAACGATCTGTTGTTCAATTGAATCAATTCTTTCAGCCAACAGACTCAAATCAACAGGCTTTTCAATAAAATCTATCGCTCCAAGTTTCATCACCTTCACCGCCGTTTCAACACTGCCAAAAGCGGTAATTAAAATCACTCGAAGTTGTGGATTCGACTGGTGTAAACGCGCTAAGACTTCGTCACCGTGCAAACCCGGCATACACTGATCCATTAATACTAAATCGAGAGGATAGCGGGCGCAGCACCTCAAAGCATCTTCTCCGTCAACAGCCGTTAACACGTGATACCCTTTTTTTTCAAGAAATCCCTGCAAAATTTCACGTTGAACAGCTTCATCATCAACAACTAAAATTGTCATACGATCTCTTTCAAAGGAAAACTAACCTGAACCCGAAAGCAGTCGGAATCAGGTTGATCCAACACCACCTCACCACCATGGGCAACAGCAATTTTGCGTACCATTGTCAAACCGAGACCAGTACCACGAGTTTTGGTAGTATAATAAGGCTCCAAACAATCAGCGACGTTACTCAACTCTTCATCGATACCATTTTCAACGATCAGTACCATCTCGTCCCCTTGAAGCTGTAAAACTACATGGACAAAACCGCCTATAAGCTGTGCCTCAAGGGCGTTTTTAACTAAGTTTTCCAGTAGTAAACCCAACAATTCGTCATCAATACGCCAATGAATAGACTCCATCGTACAGGCAACTGCTACCTGTTGTTTCTCAGCCTGAGGGCGATACAACGCCATGACGTGACGGATCTTTTGGTCGACATCAACGGTCTGCAAGCGCGGCTGCAGTGGTTGTGCAAAACGCTGTAAACCAACAACAATGCCATTGGTACGCTGCACCGCTTCACCCATTGCTCGTATCAGTGACTGATGATCATCATCTAAATGTTTAACCTCAAGCTGAAGCCGCTGCAATCCCATACTAATGGCATTAAGCGGATTTCGAACTTCGTGACTAATAGTCGCTGCGGCTCGCCCTAATGATGCATCTTCCCGTTGTTGCGCTAATTCCAGTTGCAAGCCGAGCAAATAATGAGTATGTCGGTTCTGGTAGCGTTGCAACACCCACGACAATATGACTGCAGCAAACGCCAATAAGGAACTAAACACCAGAAACTGCTGCCACAACTCCGCTTCTCGCACACTCAAAAGTTCTGATTCAATCTCTAAAACGACCGTTTTGTCACCCATGGGAAGATGACGTTCATGCGTATTGGAAGGCTCTAAACTCAACGTTGATGATGGTTCTAAGCGTAATTGAGCAATACCACTTAACTGACTTAGTGATTGGAGTAATTGCGGAACTTCCATCTGCTTTTTAAGCTGCTCAATAGATTGGGATGGAAGACCGAGGACAATAGTTCGCTGATGATCAGGATCGGGGCAGATCAAAACGTAGAGTTGTTGCTGAGCTAAATGGACGAGCTCTTGATGGTCGTAATCACGACCTTGAGCCATGGTAAACCAATTATCGGGGGCCATAACAATCGGTTGCCCCTGCCGATAAATCAAAATTCCAGCCAAACCATTTTCCTCAATATAAGCAGCCAACTCATTCGTCGAAAAAGGTTCAATTTCATCGAGATAGCTAATAAAACGGGCCGTATTAGCTAGAAATGAAGTCACCACTTTCTCAATCACCCCTAACGACAACTGAGTACTATTTAGGTTGGTGGCAACCACCTCTGAAACAAGATTCGCATGTTCCCCAACATGATCCTCGAAGGCTTGCCGTGACTGATATATTTGCCAATAAAAATAACTTAAGACCAGAAAAAACAGCAAACCAAAAATCAATAAATTAATTTTCAGGGGGCCATTTCGATGCTTGAGTGAATCAATCAATTTCGACCCCGCTGTGAACCACGATTCGAGGAACGGTTTCCTTGCGACTGCTTCATGCGTGAACGAACGCCTGTCCTATCTTGCCCTTTTTTATCGGCTGTATCAAAACAAACTACCGTAGCACTATAGCGTGCACCTTGATTAGTACCCGATTCACGGGGAGTGGCCTCAACCGCAATACGACTATTTAATTGAATATCTCTAGGAAGGTTAGGCAGTGTTAAAAACACCTGCCGGTCAGCTTGGGTTAGAGCATCAACCATTTCAAGGCCAAGGTTAACTCCAGATGGGGTTCGATCTATCTTAATCACACGACCACGGAGAGTTTCTGCGTGAGAAACCCCTGTCATCATGATGATCATAAGACTTAAAAAGACCAGATTAAACCGCATTCGCTCACCAACTCGCTATAGCTATCATGGTTTATGGGAGAGTCATTCCATCGTTTATCACAGCGTAGATAAACAACGTATGACTCAGAATACTGCCACGTTAACTCTGAGTTTAAAATAAATTCGCGCTCAGAAAACGCATCATAATCACGCCACACGTGACTGCCGGCCAACACAAGACTGACATCGTTTAAAAGATAATAAAGCCAACGGTTTTTGACACCGATAGCATCGTAAGCTTCAGAATCAAGACTTGAATCATTATGACTCACAATCACTGCCAGCTCTGAGCTCAAGTCGGCACTAAAGAGATATTTACCATTCATAACAACACGCCACAGGTGATCAGTGCGCTGCTCGATATCTGCACCAGCATCACGACCACTGGATCCTTTATTTTTTTTCCCGCTACCCGATCCATTCAAAAACAATTGCTGGCGATCGACCACCTTAATGCGATAATCACTGAACTGATAATCGGCCTTAACCGAAGCACTCATTTTATCATCAAAAAACCAACGCCACTGACTGCCAACACTGACAATATCGTTATCGTCCTCTGGGATCAAATCATCACGAAAAGCACTGACTTCAATAAAATTATAGCTATGCAGTTTCCCATCCAGTAACCGATTCCAACTCGATGTACCAACCGTTGCTTGCCATTGATTGGTAAAACGAAAATAATCGCGATACCGCCCCGCGACGTACAATCCATAGGAGCAATTATCGTTTTCACTTAGCGTTTGATCCACATCAATACGGTATTGCGAATAGCCTGAGCTTTTATTATCGGAGCTAGCTAAAACATTGTCACTGTAGCCTGCCGAAACATCAACTGAGGCCGTCAATGCGTAAACTGGTTCTAGTAACCCAATTCCAATCACAATCAGTACGAAAACTAAGCGTAATAATAACTGAAGCAAAATTTGTTCCAATCTTAAAAGACGGGTGAATAGTTACCATTACTCGTAAAAAGGCGACAAATCGAACATTCTCTCGACAATTTTGTCGAATTACTCGCCAGAGTTGAAACAACGGAGTTAGTGTAGCATAAAAAAAAGCCCCGCTCTATGAATCACACACAGCGGGGCTTTAATCATCTAATTTTCCTTTGGCGCTTTATTACAAACGAATATCAATGTACGCCTCACCTTTAAGATCGCTGCGCCACTGCTCAAGTTTTTCATCCATCTTCTTCTTACGCAACAACTCACCAATTTCAGCTTCAACGCTGGCGAGATCAGCCACACCACCACTACTGCGCTCTTCAACTTTAAGCAAGTGCAGCATACCACCAAGGGTTACAATCTCTGAGATACCACCGAGCTCGAGAACAGAAATCGCCTCTTCAAACGCAGGAGACAGTTCACCAGGTTTAAAGGCACCCATGTCACCGCCTTCAACCTGTGTATGACCAGAAAGGTCGAGTAACACCTGGTCGACCGTTGCTCCTTCAACCAGTTTACGCCGCGCAAGATCAGCATCTTGGTGAGCTTGCTGACTATCGGCAGTAACAGGAAAAGAGAGTCGGCTTAAACGGGTATGGGCAGATTGGCGATAATCCTCAAGGTGCTCTTGGTAGTAATTTCGTACCTCTTGACGGGTAATATCGACTTTACTTTGCACCTCACGACCCATCAATTTGTAACGTAATATTTGATTTGTTAATTGGTTGCGATAACGGGTCATCGTTAACCCTTGAGCGATCAGCGCCTGCTCAAGTTGTTCACGGCTGATATTGTTTTGAGTTTCAACATCTGTGATCGCCTTTTCGACATCTTCGTCGCTAACAACAATACCGATCTCCTCGGCACGTTGTTGCATCAACAATTCACCGATCATCACATCGAGCATCTGGCGCTGTTGCCCAGCCGCACTGGCTCCAGGAGCTTCGGCGCTGAGGCGCGAGTCCAGCTGCCTAGTGGTAATAATCTCTTCATTGACGACTGCGGCAATTTTACTCAATGTTTCAGCACTAGCAGTTGCTGCCATTAAACCGAGAACAAGACTAACGAAAACAATTTTTTTCAACATATGAATACCATTCCTAATGGGGTTAACTCGACACAGTTAAGGTCCGATTGTTCAGAGCCGCTTACGTTATCACGGTCAATAAAATTGCTGCAATTGCTTTTTAGCATCACGCAACAACTGATAATCATCGCTACGCTCCAAAAGAATACTCAATTTGAAGTCTGGTGACAAACTATACTGCTCTGGGGCAGTTTGAATCAGATGCAAAATCTTTTCAGGAGCCACGGTAGTGGTCGCATGAAAACCAAAAGTTAAGCGGCGACCATCATACTCAGCAAGGTCGATTCGTAAACGCTTCAGATGAACACGAAGTTTCATCAGCTCTAATAGCAATTTTCCCGGTTCAGGTAGTGCGCCGTAGCGATCTTGAAGTTCATCGATAGCGTCATAAATCTGCTCATCCTGTTCCGCAGCAGCCAGTTTTTTATAGAACACTAAGCGTTGATTGGGATCAACCACATAATTATCGGGTAAATACGCTGCCATACGCAAGCGAATTTCAGGATCAATACGCCCCTCTTTCTCTTGCCCTTTAAGCTCCTGAATGGTCTCTTCGAGCAGTTCAGTGTACATCTCAAAACCGATGGCAACAATCTGCCCAGCTTGTTTACCACCGAGGAGATCTCCTGCACCACGTAATTCTAAATCGTGATTAGCCACCCGAAAACCAGCTCCTAGCTCCGTCAAATCCTGCAATACTTGTAGACGTGAGCGAGCGTCCTTGGTCAAAGTACTTTCACCCGGAATGAGGAGATAGGCGTAACCACGATTTTTACTGCGACCGACACGGCCGCGTAATTGATAGAGCTGCGACAGGCCAAAACAATCGGCACGGTTAATAATAATGGTATTAGCTCGCGATATATCGAGACCATTTTCAATAATAGTGCTGGCGACGAGGACGTTGGTTTCACCATCAATAAAACTGAGCATCACCTTCTCAAGCTCTTTTTCACCCATCTGGCCGTGACCGACTGCAATTTTAGCTTCAGGAACCAATGTGCGTAAAAATTCAGCCATGGCCTCGATCGATTTAACCCGATTGTGGACAAAGTAGACTTGGCCGCCCCGTTGTAACTCACGCATGATGGCGCTGCGAATCAAATCATCATCGAAGCGAGTGACGTAGGTTCGAATCGCCAAGCGATCCACCGGCGGGGTGTCGATAATTGACATATCGCGCATGCCGATCATCCCCATATTGAGAGTACGGGGTATTGGTGTGGCACTCAGGGTTAACATAGCCACTTGAGCACGCATTTTTTTCAAACGTTCTTTGTGGGAAACGCCGAATCGCTGCTCTTCATCAATAACAACTAAACCGAGATCTTTAAAATAGATGTCGCGTTGAAGCAAGCGATGAGTGCCAATGACCACATCGACAGAACCATCGGCTAAGCCAGCGATCACTTTTTTCTGCTCGGCTGGGGTGCGAAAACGGGAGACCATCTCGATATTCACAGGGTAATCTTTAAAACGCTCAAGGAAGGTAGCAAAATGTTGTCGGGCGAGAATTGTCGTCGGCACGACCACAGCGACTTGTTTGCTATCGAGTGCCGCCTTAAACGCCGCCCGAATAGCGACTTCTGTTTTTCCGTAACCGACATCACCACAGATCAAACGATCCATTGGTCGGCCCGACTGCATATCTTCTAGAACATCTTGAATCGCGGCCATTTGGTCGGCGGTTTCCTCATAAGGAAATGCCGCCTCAAACTCGCGAAACACTTCATCGGGAGCTGAGAAGGGTTGCGCCTCCTCCATTTGACGGCGGGCATAGATGGTAAGAAGTTCACGAGCCATCTCCTCGACCACAGCGCGGGCCTTGTGACATGTTTTTTCCCACGCCGTTCCGCCCATTTTATCAAGACGAACACTCTGGCCCTCGCCAGCGGCATACTTTTGTACCTTCTCGATTCGTTCAATGGGGAGAAACAGCCTGTCGCCACCTGAGTATTCAAGTTGTAAAAAATCACCATTCAAATGACCACTGCTCATCTGTTGCAAGCCATGATAGCGAGCAATACCGTGGTCAGCATGAACAACGTAATCGTTTTCTTTTAGTTCAGCCAACGATGACAGGGACACCTTGGAGCGCAACTCGGAGCGACGATGACGGCGAACACGCTGGCCAAAGATCTCCTCCTCAGTTAAAACAACCAACTGCTCATCACTGAGTTGAAAACCACGACTAAGATCCCCAATTAACAGGGTTAATCCTGCAGTTTGACTCTCTTTCCAGCGCTGACCAGCGGACAGGGCCGGCACTAAGGAGTGCGGTTCAAGCAGATCGCACAACCGTTGCGCCCGACCAGCCTGACGGCAAACAAGCACCACACGCCACTGATTCTGTAACCAAACTTCCAATTTATCAGCCAGATGCTGAATGCGGCCACCATCGGCCTGTGTTGCATCATCGTGCTGACTAAACTCGGCATTTCCTTGGCTGTGAATGTGATAAACATTTCGCTGTTGTTCGAGCTGATAAACATGCAAATTGGATAGATCGATGCGGCGCATGGCCTGCAGCTGCGTCTCGATCTCCTGCGGCGCCAAATACAAACAATGAGGCTCGACATAGGGCTCATCACCAGCAGCCATACGAGTAATTCCATGTTGAACCTGCTGACTAAACTCGTCCATTGCCTGTTCAACCGCCGGTGCATCGATCACGATAAATTGTTTGGCGTTGAGATAATCAAAAAGAGTGTCGAGTTTAGAATAGTTCAATGGCAGCAAAAAAGAACGGCCGGGAGATAAAATCCCCTCTCGCACCTCTTCTAATACTGATTCACGCTTTGTCCGTGAAAGTTCCAAATCGTTGCAGCGTTGTTTCAAGCTACTAATAAAATGATCCAGATGCTCCCCTGCCAAAACCATCTCGCGTGACGGCAACAACTCTAACCGTTTGATCTCCTGCTCGTTGCTACGCTGGGTTACGGGATCAAAACAACGCATCCGTTCAACATAATCGCCAAAAAAATCGATGCGGATTGGTTGATCTTGCGTTGGCGGGAAGATATCAACAATGTCACCACGAAATGAAAAGGTGCCACGATCCTCAACGAGAGCAACACAGCGATAGCCTAAATCATGTAACCGTTGTTGCAAAATTGGTCGAGGATATTCCTCTTCAAACAGCAATTCCTCACGCAGTGACTGTAATACAGTCCGGGGAATCACCCTTTGCTGCAAGGCAGCAACTGTGGCAACAACAACCTGGGCTTGACCAACAAGTAACGCTTGCAATGTCGCTAACCGTGTTGCTTCAAGTTCACAATGAGGTGTTAACGGTTCATAAGGGGCCATCTCCCAGTGCGGGAAAAGATGAATTTGACTCGGAGAGGGGGAAAAAAATTGAAGTTCTTGTACTGTTTGTCGAGCAAGGTCTAGGTTTGCCACCAAAATAAGTAGCGGCTGTTTCCGTGGCAGCAAACCTGCTAAAAATCGCGCACCACTAGAACCTGTCAAGCCAAGGACTTCAGAGGGGCCGGTAAATGTATTCACTCCATCAACAAAGGAATGCAGAGTTGTATAGGACTGTTGTTCCTCGGCCACGCTGCGCCTCCAAAAGCATAAAAATAAAGGGCGTGTCGAAACACGCCCTTATCGTTCAGCTACTAAGTGATGCCACTAATCTCTTGGTATCGCCAACATCCGTTCTAACGATCGGCGTGCAGCAACACTAATCTCTTCAGGAACGGTAATCTGTGTTTCCATGGTTTGCAGGCAACGCAACAACTCATTGAGAGTGATCCGTTTCATATCCTCGCAAATAAATTCATAGTTCGGGAAGATAAACTCTTTATCTGGGCTGTCTTTTCGCAGCTGACAAAGGATACCTCGTTCCGTAGCAATAATAAATTGAGGGTGAGTGCTGGTGCGAGCGAATTCAAGCATACCGCCGGTGGAAAGAATTTGATCCACCTCTTCGAGAACGTCTGGCGGACATTCAGGGTGCGCCATGCAGATCGCATCGGGATGCTCAGCCTTACATTGCTGAATCTGCTTAAGTAGCAATTGATCATGCACCGGGCAGAAGCCAGGCCACAGGTGACATTCCTTATCGACCTGAGTGGCAATGTAATTACCGAGATTACGGTCTGGCACCAGAATTACCTCTTTTTCGGGAAGCGAGGCAACCACTTTGACTGCATTGGCACTGGTGCAACAAATATCACTTAAAGCCTTGGTCGCAGCGCTGGTATTAACGTAAGCAACAACTGGCGCTCCAGGATATTCATCGCGCATCGTCTGTAGAGCCTCTGGGGTGACCATATCTGCCATCGGACACCCAGCCCCTTCGACTGGCAACAAAACCGTTTTATCGGGTGCAAGGACAGCAGCACTCTCCGCCATAAAATGAACGCCGCAAAAGACAATTACCTTCTTATCTGTTTCGGCTGCAGCGATAGATAGAGCAAGTGAATCACCAGTGATATCAGCAATATCCTGAATTTCATCACGCTGGTAATTATGGGCCAGAATTAACGCATCGCGTTCTTTGGCCAAACGTAAAATATCTTCTACTATCTGCTTTGTATCCATAGGTTGCTCTCCCTATATATTTTATTCGAACTTATTTTTAAGTCTGCGGATCAATAATGAAAAGGAATTCTCTGTATCAAACACTAGGTATGTATAAGTACGTAGGACAACAAAAGCAAGAGGAAAAACCGTATAATTTCTTGTTTTTTAGTTCGTTGTCTGTATACTTGCTATTAGATTAGAGACTATGTAACTAATGGTTAACGTTAAAGACTTAATTTGGATTCAACCTAAGGAGAACTTCAGCAATGAAAACTTTTAAATTATTATCACTTTTGGCTCTTAGTGTTCTACTTACAACTGGTTGTGCCAGCCTAACGGCGGACACTTCTGGTGAGGCCTGTGAGACCATCGTGACCGCGCCAACACCTGTCGTACCAACCTACAAAGATGAGCCTGTTGTTGTACCAGTTGTTGCGCCAATCGCAGCTCCAGTCGTGGCCACTCCTGTTTTACAAAATGTTCATTTCGCTTTTGACCAGCACACCCTATCCGAGCAAGCTCGCACAATTCTCGACGAAAACACCCGCTACCTACAGGTTAACTCAAGCGCAACAGTTACCATTTCAGGTCATTGCGATGAGCGTGGCTCTGATGAGTACAACCTAGCTTTGGGCGAGCGTCGTGCTTTTGCAACACGCGACTATCTCGTTTCAATGGGGATTTCTTCTCAGCGCATCAACACCATCTCTTACGGTGAAGAGAAGCCAGTCGATATGGCAAGAAGTGAAGAAGCATGGGCTAAAAACCGTCGTGCTGAATTTACTCCTCAGTTTTAAACCATCGTGACTCAAAATTGATACTCGGGGCTGTGCATAAAAATGCGCAGCCCTCTTTTTTTTAGGAGAGTATATTCTATGTCCCAAATCAAAAAAATCATGATCATCAGCGGCCTCGCAACCCTCCTAACAGGCTGTCTTTTGCCGCAGCAACAAGTTCAATTTCAATCAGACATCCAATCATTGGATCAACGCTTGCGATCAATAGAGCAACGACCAATTCAGCAAACACCACAATCATTAGACAACAACCAGCTAACAAACATACGTCACCAACAGGCCAACCTTAATGCCGAGATGGACAGTTTGCGTGTTGACGTACAAACCCTTGCTGGTCGTTTTGAAGATCAACAACACAGCATACAACAACTACGCGACGAACTCACTTTGGCCCAAAATGACTTGAGCTTACAGGTTTCCACACTAGAAAATAGAACGACAACCCGTTCAACGCCACCCCCTGCTGCGAATTTGGAGCAACCGGTTGTTCAGATACCAGCCGTGGTACAAACACCAGCCGTGGTACAAACACCAGCCGTGGTACAAACACCAGCCGTGGTACAAACACCAGTTGTTGCGGTTAAACAACCCATTGTCACGACACAAAACGCACCCGCCTCAGCGGATGAACTTTACCAACACGCCCTACAATTAGTGCAACAAAGCAGTGACTTTGGTCAATCTCGCAATCTGTTTAAACAATTTATCCAACAATATCCTGCGCACGATCTAACTATTAATGCCATGTACTGGATTGGCGAAACCTATTACGGCGATAAGCAATACGAAAGTGCTATTCTCCAATTTCAGGATGTCATTCAAAAACACCCCGAACATCAAAAAATACCCGCAGCTTTAATGAAACAAGGGTTGGCATTTTATGCTCTTGGCGATACCAACAACGCCCAAGTGATCTTACAAAAAGTCATTTCAAATTACCCCGAAAGTCCAGAAGCTCAAAAAGCCAAAACCCGCCTACCCACATGGCAATAAGCAACGAATGAAAGAATCTATTTCTATGAAAAACAACCCAATTTCAGACCAATTAATACGAATCATGAGCGATGATGGCTCATTGCGCGCCACGGTAGCCAGCACAACACAACTTGTCGCAGAGATCTGTCAACGGCAACAAACTGACCCCACAGCGACAGTCGCCTTAGGCCGCCTCATCACAGCAGCTGCCCTCATGGGCAGCCTACTGAAGGATGATCAGCGTGTTGCCTTAAGCATTGAAGGCAACGGCCCATTACAGAAACTTCAAGCCGAATCCGATGCGACGGGTACAATACGTGGCACGATTAAAGTGCCTTGCTGCAATCTTCCCCCCGTCGACAACCAGTTTGATGTTGCCAACGCCATCGGCAAAGCTGGGTTTCTTCATGTTGTAAAGGATTTAGGCCTCAAAGAACCTTATCGTGGCATGGTTCAACTTTCGACCAGTGAAGTGGCAGAGGACCTTGCCCATTATTTTACCACCTCCGAACAAACCCCAACTTCTGTTGCGCTCGGGGTTACACTGAATATAGATGCTGAAGTTGCGGCAAGCGGTGGCTTCCTAATTCAGGCACTGCCTGACTGTGACGACTCACTTTTAGACCATCTCGAACTCACACTCACAAATTTTACCGCTATCTCAACCCAGTTACGTGACGGAGCCACTCCGCTAGAGATTCTCGACAAGCTGATGACTGGCATACCCTTTACAGTTCATGCAGAGTATCCGCTTAACTTTAGCTGCCATTGTAGCCAACAGCAAGTTGTCAATATGTTACAAAGTATCCCACTCGACGATTTACTGGAGCTCTCGGAGCGCAGTGAAAATACTGTAATAACTTGCGAATACTGTAATAATAATTACAGTTTTTCACCTCTTGAACTTAAAGAACTATTAGCTTAAGACAACAAGAAAAGTTAAAGCGTGCAGCTTTCATACAGTATTGATTGAAGAGGGGATTATCGACTCAAGTAACCTCGAGTTGGCACTAGAACAACAATCTCAAAGCGGTCAACGGCTTGGTCAAGTACCTGAAGAACAAAGTGTTATCTCAGAACGAGACATTGCCCTTGGCTTAGCTCGTCATTTTTGGCTCAAAACAGTTAGGAACATCTCAGGGCATGATTTCCCAAAATCACTGCTTGATCTAGTGAATAGTAAAAAAGCGTTACAAAAACTTATTTTCCCTCTACGCATTGAAGATAAAACCATGTATCTCGCCATGGTTAATCCTCTCGACACGCTATCCTTTGGCACAGGGTTACGAATTGTTCCCTACTTAACCACCGCCAAAGAGATTCATGCTGCAATCAATCGTCATTATTTAAAGTCGATGAATAGCCCTAATCATGGCGACTGGTGGCGAATTCTCGTTTTTGACAATCAAGAACTAGCCTTGTCGGCAACAGCAGCAGCATTGAGTAAAGAAGGTTTTGAGGTGACAAAAGTATCCAAGCCTGATGAAGCATTAACAATGATCCATCAAAAATTCCCCACCTCATCATCACTGAAGTATCTATGCCCGGAATAGGTGGTGTTGAACTCCTTAAATCCCTGAAAAAAAACCCACAGACAGGACAGATTCCCGTCATTACGTGCTCAAACAGATCGACAGCTAACGATGAAGCAAAATTACGTGATCTAGGCTTTATTGATTTCATTGCTAAGCCTGTTAACGCAATCCGCCTTGTTACACGAACAAAAAGTGCCCTACGTTTATGTTATGAAAGCCTCGAAACACCGGCTAAGATTTAAGAGTGTGTAGCGGAAACAATCAGCCCCTCACTCACTGCAAAATGCACTAAGTCAGCACAATCTTCCGTCGTGAGTGCCATTGAAAACGGCGCAAAGATTTGTGCTGGCGTTGTTTTGCCATCACTTTGAACGAGCAGCGTTGCAAACACATCATCAATCGACTCACAATAAACCTCTTCACCACGTCGCAAAAACAATCCCGTCGATCCACTTTGGTCAGCGAGTACAACAAACTCAACCAAATCAACGTCTCCGAGCATACCGATTTCTTCAACATCATAGTAAAATGATTCAATCCGTAACGAAGGCGACAAACACCAACAGCGTTCCAACAGGGACATTTTCTCCTCTGTTAAGGGTGATTGACAAGGAAGAGTTTCGCAGCCGAGTAGCGTATCAGCCCAATGGGTATGAAAACGAATCAGATCAAGGGCAATAGGGATTAGATTTTCAACCTGTTGTAGATAAAATAACGCTTCGATGAAGGCTTGTTGCATCGCAAAAACCTGCACTGGGCTGTAAGTCGTGTCGTCATCTTCTCCTTCATTGCGTTGTTCAATCAACCAGCGACTAAAGTGATCTAAAAACTCCACAGCACTCAACCGACTAGCACGGCACAACGGTAGGAAATAGGCCATCGAACGTCCGGTGTTATAAAACAGGTCACAGGCCAAAGCCAATTCCCGACATTTCTGGAATTGCTGCGGGCTTAAGTGGGAACTCTGAGTCACGGTATAAGGGGGAACGGACAAAGCTTGAAGACCATACTGCTCACGCTGATCAAACAGTTTTGTTCCAGGTAACAATGCCAAAGGAAATATTTCGACATGATTCGGACAACACTCAAGAGCATAGTTAATACTTTCGCATAATCCAGAATAATCATCATGCGGTAGACCATAAATCAGATCAATACCAAAAGTGATGCCCCCGTCACTCAACATCTTAACCTTGTCACTAAAACCCTGCACATCCAACGAGCGATTGATATGTTTGAGAACATCGGGTCGTGCCGACTGCAATCCAACCTGCACCGAACAACAGACATGTTGAAGCAATGTCACCGTCTCCGGATCAAGAAACTCAGCCTTAGCTTCTAAGTGATAATGAAGTTGTGGCGCGTGCTCAATAATCAAACGTAATAACTTCTTCCCCCGCTCGGCAGGGAAGTTAAACGTAGAATCAAGCACCCAAACCTGAGAAACCCCATGACGGACAAAAAGTTTCAACTCTTTCTCTAAACGATCAAAAGGGATTTCGCGGACTCCTGAACTGCCGCGGGCATCGTAACAAAAAGAACATTGAAAAGGACAGCCTCGCGACGTTTCCCACAACACACCGTGTTCAGGTTCCAAAACGCCACTCAACCAAGGGGAAACCTGTTTGCTCAGGTCAATTCCTTTTCCTGGTGAAAGATCAAGTCCTCGTTGTGTCAACAAACCTTGCTGTATATCACCCTGAATGACAGCACTAAAAACGCGTTCTCCTTCACCTGAGATAACACGATCAAAAAGATCTAGATCTTCGATTTGTTGAGCACAAGCTGTCGCTTCAGGTCCGCCAACGACTAATACGATCTTTGAATTTTTCTGGCGAATTTTTTGGGCCAAACCAAGAACTCGTTGTTTGTTCCAAACATACAAGCTAAAAGCAACACAGTCGGGGTTTGTGCTAAAAATCCGACCAAGGATTTCATCATCTTGTTCACACAGATAGGCATCGATGAGCTGGGTCATCTCACGAGAAGCTGGTGGCAGTGAAGCAACAACAGATGCTGCGGCTAAAGGAACCGCTTGAGGGGAACGACGAACATGGAGGGTAACAAAAGAAATTTGGCTAAGTTGTGTCATGATCGTTTAAAACTCACTGTAATTTTTGGTTTACCATGGTCATTTGTCACCTTAAATTGACAATCAACATTGCCATATTTTTTCCGTATTTTTTCTTTTTGTTGCTCGATAAAAACCTCCAACTGACCGCGTGACGGTGGCTTTGACTGACTTTGTTTGCATACCGCTTCGTAATCTTGGTAAAGCCTCTCCATTTCAGGTCTCGCATGGCTTACATCATCAATAGAACTCACTTTGTTGACATGGCGATGATAACGTCCCTCATCCATCTCACGCTGGACTCGTTCCCACATCCCTTGGTACGAATGAAATGTGCTCGATAAATTCTGAAATTTATAGCGCAACTCGGTCTGCATAATTGTACGTTTATTAAACTCGCGCATATCGCGTTCCAAGGCATCGCGCTCGCGCAAAGGCGCTCGTTTTTCGACCCCAGCAAAGTACTGTTCATAACGAATTCGCAATGTTTTTATTTTGTGTTCTATCTCTGTAATTTGTCGGATAATATTGCTGCGGTCATCACGATCATTCATAACCATTCTCTTTCCTTATATAAATTAACCGTTAACCACGCAGTAACACGTATGCCGCTTGACGAACCGCCTATTTTAAGCTTAAAATTAGAGTTTACCATAACCTAAAAAGGAATACGATGCCTACACATAATCTAGCGGCCATCATCCTTGCTGCCGGCAAGGGAACCCGCATGAAATCAAGCCTACCAAAGGTTCTTCAACCTTTAGCAGGCTCCCCCTTAGCAGCTTATCCAATTCAAAGTTCTCAACATTTGGGCTGTTCACCAATTGTCATGGTTGTTGGTCACCAATCAGAGCTGGTTCAAGAGACTTTTTCCGCTCAGGATATACTCTTTGTTGAGCAGGCACAGCAACTTGGTACCGCACATGCCGTACAAATGGCTCAACCTGTTTTAAAAGACTTTTCAGGAACATTGTTGCTGTTATGTGGTGACGTTCCACTCCTACGCCAAGAAACATTGCAACAACTGCTCACGGAACATCAACAAGCAGGAGCGGTCGTCAGTGTATTAACGGCTAAAATTGAAAACCCCACGGGTTACGGCCGCATCATCCGCAATGGTGATTGTGTTGACAGAATTGTCGAAGAAAAAGACACAACTGACGAAGAAAAAAAGGTTCAAGAGATCAACACCGGTCTCTATGCCCTTGAAGCACCTTTAGCTTTTGAACTTCTCGCTCAAATCGGCAATCAAAATTCTCAGGGGGAATATTACCTGACCGACATCATCTCCCTCGCTCGAGAACTGGGCCATAAAGTTACGGCATCGATTCTTAACGATTCTGCTGAAAGCATGGGGATCAACGACCGAGTGCAACTTTCACAAGCCGCCAAGATTCTCCGCCAGCGCATCAATCATGATCATATGGTCAATGGCGTAACACTGATTGACCCTGACGCCACCTACATCGACTCAAAGGTGATGATCGGAGCTGACACCATAATTTATCCTGGCGCTCAACTGCGTGGCACTACGACAATTGGCTGCCATTGCACCATTGAAGCGGGTGTGGTGATTGATTCCTGCGCTATTGGCGACCACAGCATCATTAAAGCGGGAAGTGCTCTAGAGGAATCGACACTTGGTGAACATTCAACAATCGGGCCGATGGCACACCTGCGGCCCGGCACGGTTCTCGAAGGGCACAATAAAATTGGCAATTTTGTTGAGACAAAAAAATCAACTATTGGTCTTTATTCTCAAGCGAGTCATCTGACGTATATTGGTGATGCAGAGTTGGGCCAAAATGTGAACCTCGGCTGTGGCACCATCACCTGTAATTACGATGGCGTTAACAAACATAAAACAATTATCGAAGACGATGTTTTCGTTGGTAGTGACTCGCAACTTGTTGCTCCTGTGACCATTGGTCGCAACAGCCTAATTGGTGCAGGATCAACGATCACTAAAGATGTTCCTGCCGATGCACTCGCCTTATCGAGAACAACACAGAAAACAATTTCTGGTTGGCGTAATCGAGACAAAAAATAACCTAACGAAAGATCTGTCCCCGAATCATTAGGAGTGTATTTTTATATATGTGTGGAATTGTTGGATATATTGGTGAACAACAGGCAGTCGATGTCGTACTTGCGGGACTGCGCCGTCTTGAATATCGTGGCTATGACTCGGCAGGTATTTCAACGCTGAACAACGGTCAAATAAATACCCTAAGAGCCGAAGGCAAGCTGTCAAATTTAGAGCAACATTTAAAGACAAGTCCATTATCGGGGACTCTTGGTATTGGCCACACCCGGTGGGCGACCCACGGTAAACCCTCTAAAGAGAATGCTCACCCTCATCGTGCGGGTGGATTTGTAGTCGTCCATAATGGAATTATAGAAAATTATCTTCAACTCAAACAACAGCTCGTTGCAAGTGGTCATCATTTCAATTCGGAAACCGATAGTGAAATTATTGCCCACCTTATTGAAGATTATTTCCAAAAAAATAACAACTTTGAACAAGCAGTACGCGACACCCTACAACAACTCAGGGGCGCATTTGCAATTGCTGTCATTAATGACCAACACCCAGACCAGCTTATTGCTGCAAAAGCTGGTTCACCTCTGGTTATCGGGCAAGGGCAGGGTGAATACTTTGTTGCCTCTGATATTCCGGCAATGCTTTCCCACACCCGCGACATGGTTTTCTTGAATGATGGCGAGATGGCACTCTTCAATAGAGCGGGGATGCAAATTACAACCCTCGAAGGTGACCCAGTAGAAGCGAAAATTAAAACCATTACCTGGAATCCGACAATGGCCGAGAAGGGTGGTTACCGCCACTTCATGCTTAAGGAGATCCATGAGCAACCACGCGCTATTGCTGATACCATTGCTGGGCGGATCACCGAAAACAAAAGTGCTATATTACTGAACGAACTTAACCTCAGTACTGATGAACTAAATGGATTTGAACGCCTCTATATTGTCGCCTGTGGAACATCGTGGCACGCAGCGTTAGTGGGCAAATTTCTTATCGAAAAACATGCACGTATCCCCGTTGAGGTTGATATTGCGAGCGAATTTCGTTACCGGCAACCGTTGGTCAACGACAAAACATTAACCTTGGTCATCAGCCAAAGTGGTGAAACAGCGGACACTCTCGCAGCACTGCGCGAGGCACATGAGCGTGGCGGCAAAGTTGTTGCTATTTGTAATGTCGTTGAATCATCCATCGCCAGAGAAAGTGAAGGGGTAATCTACACCCATGCTGGCCCCGAAATCGGCGTTGCATCGACCAAAGCATTTACAACTCAACTCGTCGCACTATTTTTATTCGCTCTTCATCTTGCTCAAACACGAAAAACCCTAACAACAGCCAAGGCAAAAGAGTTGATTAGCGAGCTATTAACGCTACCTCGCAAGTTAGAAGAAACCCTCGAACTTGACAGCACTATCGAACAATCTGCGCGTCAATTCATCCACGTGCACGATTTTCTCTATCTCGGTCGCGGCAATCAATATCCCATCGCGCTAGAAGGGGCTCTTAAGCTTAAAGAGATTTCTTATATTCATGCTGAAGGCTACCCTGCGGGCGAAATGAAGCATGGACCGATTGCTTTAATTGATGAAGAACTGCCTGTGGTGGTCATTGCACCAATTAATGCAACCCACGAGAAAGTGATCTCCAACATGGAGGAGGTTCGTGCTCGCGGTGGTCAGATCATCTCTATTAGTGATTCCAATTGTCCAAGCTTACTCGCCGCATCTAATGTCGCATTTCCTGTTCCAACCATCTGCGATGACTTGATGCCAATCATCACCTCGGTCCCGCTCCAGTTATTGTCTTACCATATTGCCGTTTTCAAAGGGACCGATGTTGATCAACCGCGTAATCTTGCTAAAAGCGTAACTGTTGAATAAAAACCTGAAGACTGAGTAAACCTTTCATGACAACACTTTATAAAATATTACGCTGGTTGGCGTGGTTAACCCTCGCCGGCGGCATCGGTTCACTCTCTGCAGTAGCTGGTGCTTACTTCTACGTCGCCAGTTCGTTACCACATTTCGCCACTCTTGCAGATTACCAACCACCTGCGATCACCCGTGTCTACAGTGAAGATGGCCAAACAATTGCTGAGTATTACGAAGAGCGGCGCATTGTCGTTCCCGTAAACCACATGCCACAAAAATTAATCCAAGCCTTTGTTGCTGCCGAGGACTCTAATTTTTTTGAGCATCAAGGGATCGATATTATTTCGATTTTTCGCGCAGCACTGAAAAACATTAAAGCTGGCGGAATCGTTCAAGGTGGCAGTACCATCACCCAACAAGTGGCGAAAAGCTTACTTTTAACTCCAGAGCGAAAATTTTCACGAAAATTCAAAGAAGCCATTCTTGCATGGAGAATGGAACAACGCTTTTCTAAGCGTGAGATTCTCTATCTTTATCTGAATCAAATTTATCTCGGCCATGGTGCCTACGGGGTGCAAGCGGCCTCTGAAAACTATTTTGATAAAAATGTTGAGGATTTAACACTCGCTGAATGCAGTATTTTGGCGGGGTTACCCCAAGCACCAAGTCGATATTCACCTTATCGACATTATAAGCGGGCTAAAGACCGTCAACTCTATGTACTGAGACGGATGCTCGCCAATGGTTACATTGACGAAGTACAAGCCCAAAGCGCCTACGCAACCGAGTTACTTATTCACCCTCGCATAGACAATTCTGCTGCAGGAACAGGGTATTTTTCAGAGCAAGTTCGCCGCTACCTTGAAAAAGAATATGGCAAGAAAAGCCTCTATACGGGCGGGCTACAAGTTCATACGACCATGAACTTAACAATGCAACAAGCCGCCCAACAAGCAGTTCGTCTGAATTTACATAACCACGATAAACGGCAAGGGTATCGCGGTGTGGTGCGTCAGCTTAGTGAGCAAGAAGCCATTGCGGCAATTCAAGAGCAAGAAACTTTACACCAAAAATCACCAATTAAGGTGGGCCAAATCGTTGAAGCGATCATTACGGGGAGTTCCGACACTGACTTAGCCCTTCAAGTCGGTTCATTTTCTACATCTCTAGCACGTAAAAAAATAGCTTGGGCAGGTCCTTTTACAATCGTTTCAGCGACACAAGAACCTATTATTCAAGAAACTGAATCAAAAGGATCAATCATAAGTATTGGTTCAGTAATTTTGGTCAAAATTTTAAAAATTGAAAACCAAGCTCTTGATGTTGACCTATTTCAACAACCTCTCGCTCAAGGTGCTTTACTTGCCATGGATCCACACACTGGTTTTGTCAAAGCAATGGTGGGTGGATACGATTTTGCAACCAGCCAGTTTAACCGGGTCCTCCAATCCAATCGTTTACCTGGATCAGCCATCAAACCCCTTATTTACTCTGCTGCAATAGACAAGGGCTACACTGCGGCATCTGTGATTCTTGATACTCCCCTGATATATAAAGATACAACCGCAGACGGTGAAGAACGAGAGTGGAAACCAAAAAATTATGGCAATAAATTTTCCGGCCCAACCTCATTACGTAAAGCTCTGACCCACTCATATAATATTATCACTATCAAATTATTAAATAAAATTGGCATTGGTTACACTGCCCGATATTTTAAAAAATTAGGTATCACATCACCCGTAAACCGTGATCTCACTATGGCACTCGGTTCAAGCGCCGTTACCCCACTTGAACTTGCAACATCCTATTCCGTTTTCGCCAGCGGCGGAGTCAAGACCGCGGCAAACTATATCACTCGAATCACCGACAGAAATGGGCGGATTTTACAATCAATTGATCCCGCTGATTTTCCACATGGTCTTGCTGAGGATCAAAAACTAATTCGACTTGAACGACAACGGGTAATTTCTAAACATACAGCTTCTCTTATAACAAATATGCTTGAAAGCGTTGTTCAAAAGGGAACAGGGTGGCGCGCAAAAGCCCTTAAAAGGCCAGTCGCTGCCAAGACAGGAACAACCAACAACCTTAAAGACGCATGGTTTGCGGGTTATATTCCGCAATTGGTGACTGTTTCATGGGTAGGTTACGATCAAGAAAGATATCTTGGTAAAAATGAAACTGGCTCCAAAGCGGCCGCACCAGCATGGGTTGACTTTATGAAACACGCAATAACGCAACTTCCTGCTGAAAATTTTTCAATTCCAGATAGTATGGAATTCCACCCCATCGATCCCAAAACGGGGCTGCTTGAACCTGAAGATAGCGTTACAGCCCATATCGAGATGTTTGCACCTGGTACGGCACCAACACGTTATGCCTTAGACGAAGACAAACTGAAACCTCAAGACTTTTTCCGTCTCGACTAAACGTTTCACATCGCTTCTATGATAAAATAAACGCCCAGCCATACTTAGTGATGGTTGGGGCGTTATACATTGAACACGGTGTCTTTTTAAGCCTTCAAGTTGTTATTAAAAACATTTTGCGCATTGATTTTCCACAGGACAACATTCACAGTCGGGTTTTCGAGCTTTACACACAGCTCGACCATGATAAATAAGCAGATGAGATGTGTGACCCCATTGCTGTGCTGGAATCAATGAGCACAACTCTTTTTCTATCTTTTCTGGATCCAATAAAGTTGTCCATCCAAGCCGATATGAGACACGCTTGACATGGGTATCGACAGCGAATCCAGCGACATTAAATGCATTACTTAACACCACATTTGCCGTTTTTCGGCCAACGCCAGGCAGGGTCACTAAATCAGCCATCGTCTCGGGAACAACTCCACCGTAACGATCACAAATAATTTTCGCTGACTCAACAACACTTCGAGCCTTATTGCGAAAACAACCCACCGTACGAATCACTTCAGCAACCTCTTCAGCACTCGCCGCAGCATACTCTTCTACAGCTCGATACCTTTGAAACAGTTGTTGCGTAACAATGTTTACCCGAACATCAGTCGCTTGTGCTGACATAATAGTGGCAGCCAACAACTCGAAGGGGGTGCTAAAGTTCAATGAGCAGCGAGCATCTGGATAAGTTTGATTGAGTACGTCAAGGGTATTAGCGACGGATTTTTTAGTTAACTTTTTTTTGTTTTTTGACATACGAGACCACTTCTAATCCAGTAAGCATTAGTTTATCCACTTTATACACAATGTTATCCACAGCCCTATAAAGGACCAGGTGCAACTTCCATCCTTGACTGTAAGGCATGCTCTGCCGATACAGAGATACGATTATCTTGAACCTCAAAATCCAATATTATCGGCAAGTGAAGGGTCGCTTTACGGGCAGGCCGACTTCTATCAATATGTATGGCTAATAATTTGATATGATCTGTAGCATAAACACGGTCACGACTTAAAAAAGGGAAATAGGACGGATAAGTACCGCGCAGAAATGTAGGCGATAGGCGTGTAAAATTATCTTGAAAACGAAAGTGACCTGAAACCCAAACACTATCGTAAAAATCTCCCAAAACAATTGTCGGGAATTGAAGGCTGTGTGACTGGAAAGGACTAAGGTTTAAAAACTTACCAATCTGATCAGGACGCTTAAAAAAACCACCCGTCATATCGACATTAAATAGATTGAAGCGGGACTCTTCGTTTGTATGTTCAGAGTACATACATCTCGCACCAGATCCCAAATCATAGGTGTGACTAATTTTTATCGCTTGTTTAGATAATAAAACTAAGACGCCGAGATGGTTCTCTTGAGTGTTCGAATATAACGAATATCCCATTTGATTAGCCAAACGACGACAAGCAGACAAACTAACTACATTTTGTAATGTAATCAAGTCAGCCTGCCAATTTTGTATCGTTTTAAATAATGCCGATGTATCGTGGCATCCTTTTAGGTTGTACGACATGATGCGGATCGTGGTCATAAAGGCCTCATTGTCCGCGTTGAGCCATACGACTAATTAATGTTTCTCAAGTCGCTCAATCGCTTGAATCATTACAGGTTTTAAAGGAACATCACTCATCCCTTTTTTTCTCCCCGTCGCAACAGTTGCTATCGCATCGACAACATCCATCCCTGATGTTACTCGACCAAACACCGCATAACCATATCCCGAAGTAGTTTTAGAGCGGTGATTTAGAAATCTATTATTCGCATGATTTATAAAAAATTGACTTGTCGCACTATCAACCACGCCGGTTCGTGCCATTGCAATGGTGCCACGCTCATTTTTTAAACCATTAGCAGCTTCATTTTTAATTTGTGCGCCAGTAATCTTTTCAGATAAACTTCTTGTAAATCCACCACCTTGAACCATAAAATTTGGAATAACACGATGAAAAACAGTATTGCTATAAAAGCCTGTATCAACATAGTGTAAAAAATTCTCTGTAGATATCGGTGCTTGTTGTTGATTTAATTCAACCTCAATATTACCCATATCGGTCTTAATAATAACAAATGGTTCAGCAATACAGAGGGTAGGAACCAATAATACTAAAAAAATCAAAAACGCTTTCATGTGCGAGATCCTTATTTTTAAATATATTCAGATTTTAATTCACGCTTCATTAATTCTACAACAGCTTGGCGCGGATCTTTATCTTCATAAAGAATAGCATGCATTTCCGAAATAATAGGTACTTCAACATTTAACTTAAGTGCTAATTGATAGGTTGATAGAGTCGTCTTTACCCCTTCTGCAACCATCGACATTTCGGACAATATTTCATCCAAAGAACGCCCTTTTCCTAACGCAATACCAACGGTTCTGTTTCTCGATAGATCACCTGTACAGGTCAACAATAAATCACCCATACCTGCGAGACCAGAAAAAGTCTCAGCTTTGGCTCCCATAGCCATGCCTAACTTTTTCATTTCAGCTAACCCACGTGTTATCAACGCTGCCCGAGTATTACAGCCATATCCCAAACCATCACAGACACCAGCCGCCAGGGCAATCACATTCTTTAGTGCTCCGCCAAGTTCAGTACCGATAACATCATTGTTGGTGTAAACACGAAAATACTCTGTGTTAAAGATCTCCTGTACCTGATTACAAATATCATTGTTTTCAGCAGCAGCAACAACAGCAGAAGGTTGTTCAAGGGCCACTTCTCTTGCAAAAGTAGGCCCTGATAAAAAAGCCATCCGGTCATGGAGTTCAACTGGCAAAATCTCTTTTAATACATCCGACATGGGTAAAAGGGTTTCATTTTCAATCCCTTTTGATGCTGAAACAATAATCGCATCCGATCGTATACCTGCAACGGCTTGCTTAACCACCGAGCGCATCACTTGTGATGGTGCAACCAGCAACAGCAAATCCAAGCCTGAAACAAATGAAATATTAGAACTAAAAGTTAAATTGTTTGATAATTGAATACCAGCTAAGTAACGATCATTTTCATGAGTTCGTGACATCTTCTCAACTAGATCTTCTTCATACGCCCACAAAACAACAGAGTACCCCTTCTTTGCGAGAAGGTTGGCTAAACTTGTTCCCCAGCTGCCGGCTCCTATCACACCAATTTTCATGTTTTTACCTAATTGATTATTCGCATTCATAATGATCACTCAGCGCCATCATCACTAACAATTTCTTGGTCATCAATCTCTTGTTCTTCACCAGCTAAATCATCAATATCTTGAACGTCTAACTCTTCATCTTCTTCTTTTTCAGCTAGTTTCGCTACCGCCACTATTCGTTCATCGTCCTCAAGGACCATTAAACGGACACCTTGAGTATTGCGACCAATAATAGATAATGCAGCGACCCGAGTTCTTAATATTTTTCCTCTGTCGGTAATAAACATCAAATCTTCATCGTCAGAAACAAGTTTTATATCAACAACATTTCCGTTTCTTTTTGATGTTTTAATCGTAATAATACCTTTTCCAGAACGACTTTGAACACGATATTCATCCAAGTTTGTCCGTTTACCATACCCATTTTCAGTGACACTAACTAACGTTGCTGAGGTATTATCCGTAACCACTTCCATACCAATAATATGATCGCTACCCTCTAATTGCATACCGCGAACACCGCGAGCTGTTCGTCCCATAGGTCGAACATCTTTTTCAGCAAAACGGATTGACTTCCCATGATTACTGGCTAAAACAACATCCATAGTACCATCTGTTATCCGAGTAGAAACAAGATGGTCACCTTCGTCTATGGTCATTGAAATAATTCCACCTTGACGAGGTTTAGCATACGCCATAAGTTCAGTTTTCTTAACTACACCATTATTTGTTGCCGCAATAATAAATTTATCATCAACAAATTCTTTAACAGTAAGAATACTCATCACCTTTTCTTCAGGTGCAAGTTGTAAAAGGTTTACGATGGCTTTGCCACGAGCTGCACGACCGCCCTGTGGTATTTCATGTACCTTAAGCCAATAAACTTTACCTTTGTCCGTAAATACTAAAATATACGAATGTGTTGAAGCAATAAATAGATGCTCAACAAAATCTTCTTCTTTAGGTCGCATCCCTGTTTTGCCCTTACCACCACGTCGTTGTGAGCGATAAAGTGAAACAGCATTTCTTTTGATGTAACCAGTGTGCGACACGGTAACGACCATATCTTCTTCAACAATTAAATCTTCGATCGATAAATCTTTAGTTTTTGCAATGATCTCGGTACGCCGCTCATTGGCAAAATTAGTTTTTATTTCAAGTAATTCTACTCTTATTATTTTAAGAATTTCTATTTCACTACCAAGAATCTCTTTTAAGCGTGCAATTTGTCCTAAAACTTCTTGGTATTCATTGAGAATTTTATCGCGCTCTAAACCTGTTAATCGATGTAAGCGCATCTCAAGAATAGCTTGAGCTTGTATATCCGAAAAACTAAATCTTTCAATCAAGCGCATCTTAGCTTCAGATGAATTAGCTGAAGATTTAATTATCGTTATTAATTCGTCAAGGTTCTCAAGAGCAATTTTCAAACCCTCAAGAATATGGGCTCGTGCTTCCGCTTTTTTCAGTTCGAAAACACAGCGCCTCGTTACAATTTCTTTTCTATGATCAATAAAATGATCAAGAACTTGGCGCAATGATAATATTTTAGGCTGCCCACCAACAATGGCTAACATGATGATACCAAATGACGTTTGCATCATAGTCATTTTGTACAGTTGGTTTAAAACGACACCGGCTACGGTATCTCTTTTAAGGTCAATAACGATTCTCATGCCATCGCGGTCTGATTCATCACGTAAATCAGAAATGCCCTCAATTTTCTTCTCTTTAATCAACATAGCAATTTTTTCAATCAATCTTGCTTTATTGACTTGATACGGAATTTCGTTAACGACAATACTTTCGCGACTCGTGCGACGATCAATCTCAACTAAAGCTCTTGCGCGCATCTGAAAAATACCACGTCCACAGCGATAAGCATCACGCACATCATCTTGGCCTAAAATAAAACCACTGGTAGGTAAATCAGGACCAGGAATTATTTCGACCAATTCATCAAAACTTAATGTCGGATTGTCAATAATTGAGACAAGAGCATTAATCACTTCACCGAGATTATGAGGCGGTATCTTCGTTGCCATGCCTACAGCAATACCTTCAGAACCGTTCACTAATAGGTTAGGGAACTTACACGGTAAAACTAAAGGCTCTTTTAAGGAATCATCGTAGTTAGGGCCAAAATCAACGGTTTCTTTTTCAAGGTCAGCAAGAAGTTCAGATGATAATTTTGACATACGAACTTCTGTATATCTCATCGCCGCTGCCGAATCGCCATCGACAGAACCAAAATTACCCTGACCATCAATCAAGATATTTCTCATAGAGAAACCTTGAGCCATCCTTACAATTGTGTCGTATACCGCGGTATCACCATGCGGATGGTATTTACCAATAACATCGCCTACGACACGCGCTGACTTTTTATAAGGTTTATTATATTCATTGCCTAATTCATGCATGGCAAACAGTACACGACGGTGTACTGGCTTTAAACCATCTCTTACATCAGGTAAAGCGCGTCCTATAATAACGCTCATCGCATAATCCATATACGATTTACGCATCTCACTTTCAATATTAACACTTACTTTATTGGGTTGTGAAAGCATCTACTATTTTCCTCCGAAAATTCCAAAAATGGAAAATTATAAATCAAATATCAAGATTGGACACGTTAAGAGCATTCGTCTCAATAAATTCACGGCGTGGTTCAACTTGATCACCCATTAAAATGGTAAAAATCTCATCCGTGGCAACAACATCTTCTATTTTAACTTGAAGGAGTACTCGTTTCTCGGGGTCCATGGTTGTTTCCCATAGTTGATCGGGATTCATTTCACCTAA
Source organism: Desulfuromonas svalbardensis (assembly GCF_055389415.1). Taxonomy (NCBI): domain Bacteria; kingdom Pseudomonadati; phylum Thermodesulfobacteriota; class Desulfuromonadia; order Desulfuromonadales; family Desulfuromonadaceae; genus Desulfuromonas; species Desulfuromonas svalbardensis. The sequence continues at coordinate 781,810 of NZ_AP042416.1, forward strand.
TCCCTTATATCTTTGTATATATTGACCTTTTTTTGCTTTATCTATAAAAAAGTTAAGTAACTCAAAAACATCATCAACAAATACTGATTCTTTTGCTTCTTGAGTTATCTTTATTTTTTCATTTTTACACAGTGAAGCAACAGCCCTATAAGAATGGAGTAATGATTTATATTCGTTTGTAGAAAGTATATCCAAACTTTTTTGGTCAATACGTGCCCTAACACTACCAAGAGTAAATAAAATTCGAGTAGGATCACTATGTAATTTGAATTCAGCATGAGGTGCTACGTCATGTAGTTTTTCAACTAAAGGATTTAAATCAATTAAATCAACAAGATTACCTTGAATATTTCCAGTGACAAAAATTTCTAATAACTCTTTTTTTATACCTTTTTTTATCAGTTTTTCAAATAAGTTATTATATTCTATAATATTTTTTAAAGTAGGAATTATCTGCTTTCCTCTTATTACTTTGTCGCCATTATTCATTTCAAGAGTACAATTTTCAACTCCAATAGTAAGTAAAAATTCAAGAAGAACATCTTCATCTTTTAAATAAGTTTCTTTTTTACCTTTTTTAATTTTGTATAAAGGAGGTTGAGCAATATAAAGATATCCACGTTCAATAAGTTCAGGCATTTGACGGAAAAAGAAGGTTAAAAGTAATGTTCTAATATGCGAACCATCAACATCCGCATCCGTCATTATAATGATACGATGATAGCGTAATTTAGCGACATCAAAATCATCTTTTCCAATACCAGCTCCCATTGCTGTAATAAGAGTTCTAATTTCATTTGACGTAAGCATTTTGTCAAAACGAGCTTTTTCAACATTTAATATTTTACCTTTAAGTGGCAAAATAGCTTGATTAGAACGATCGCGACCCTGCTTTGCACTTCCACCCGCAGAATCGCCCTCCACTATATATATTTCGCTTAGAGCTGGATCTTTTTCTTGGCAATCAGCTAATTTTCCCGGAAGAGATAATCCATCTAAAGCACCTTTACGACGAGTTAAGTCGCGCGCCTTACGAGCGGCTTCACGTGCTCTAGCCGCTTCAATACCTTTTTCTAGTATTTTTCTAGCTATTTGAGGATTTTCCTCTAGATATGTTGCTAATTTTTCATTTAATAAGGTTTCTACATAACCCTTTATTTCAGAATTACCTAATTTGGTCTTCGTTTGACCTTCGAATTGTGGATCTGGAACTTTAACTGAAATAACAGCAACAATACCTTCTCGAAGATCATCCCCCGATACCGTTGCTTTAATATTTTTCATAAAATTGTTATTAGCTGCATAGGTGTTCATCGTACGTGTTAAAGCGGCTTTAAAACCAACAAGATGGGTTCCACCTTCATGTGTATTTATATTATTAGCAAATGTGAATATTTTTTCATCGTAGCCATCATTATATTGAAAAGCTAATTCAATTTGAACCCCCCCTCTTTCACCTTCAACATAAATAACATTGGGATGAACAGGAGATTTAGCGCGATTTAAATATTCTACAAAAGAGCTAATTCCACCTTCATAATTAAAACAATGATTTTTTTCATTTTTTTCATCGGTAATATTTATAGTTACACCAGCATTTAAAAAAGCCAATTCTCTTAAACGTTTAGATAGAATATCGAATGAAAATTCAACTGTTTCAAAAATTGAGTCATCAGGCCAAAAAGTTACTTTTGTACCTTTTTTTATCGTATCCGAAAAATCAATAAGTTCAGTTTCAGGTATGCCACAAGAATATCGTTGTTTATAAACTCTGCCATTTTTGTATATTTCAAGATCTAAACGACTAGATAACGCATTAACAACTGAAATTCCAACCCCATGAAGACCACCAGAAACTTTATAGGTGTCGCTATCAAATTTTCCTCCAGCATGCAAAACAGTCATAACTACTTCTGCTGCTGACTTATTTTCACTGGTATGCCAATCAACAGGGATACCTCGTCCATTGTCTGAAACAGTAACCGAGCCATCTAAATTTAGTGTTACATTTATATCATCACAAAAACCAGCAAGTGATTCATCAATAGAATTATCAACAACTTCATAAACTAAATGATGTAACCCTGGACTGCTTGTTGAACCTATATACATAGCTGGTCTTTTACGAACTGCAGTGAGTCCCTCTAAAACTTTTATATTATCAGCATTGTAATTATCATTATTAGTTGTCATTTATACCTCTGAAAATAATTTATTTAATATGCCCATCAACTATTTTATAATTTAATTTTTTTTTATACTTATCAAAATTTATAAAATTATTATTTGTAGTTGTTATTATTATTTGACCTAATTCACTATCCATAAAATCAAATAAAGAACACAATTTTTTATCATCTATTTCGCTTGAAATATCGTCTATTAAAAAAATTGGAAATTCATCAAATATTTTTTTATGTAAAAATATTTGGCTAAATTTAAGAGAAAAAAGAAGAGCCCTTAATTCACCCTGTGAACCATAAAAACGAGCATTTTTATTATTTATTAAAAAATCGAATTTATCTAAATGTGGACCAACAAGTGTTTTACCATAACTTATTTCATAATTTCTTTTATTTAGTAGTGAAGTATGAAATTTATTTTTGAGGGTGTCTACCGACAAAGAAAAATCACTGTTTTCTATATGTACAAAGGTTAGATTATTAAATATTTTTCTATATATATTTTCAATAATTTTATTAATTTCCAATATATAATTATATCTTTTAATTCTTATTTCTGTACCTATCTCTACTAATAAATCTGTCCACACATCTAAATCTTTAATTTTATTTTTTTTAAGTAAAGTATTTCTAGACTTAATTACAAATAAATATCTATTTACTAAATTAAGATAACTTTTATCGTTTAAAAAAATACCTCTATCTATATAATTTCTTCTTAAGGTGTTTGAATTTCTTAAGACATTTAATTCATCTGTAAAATATATAATTGATTTTAAATATTTAAAACATTCGTTATTGTTTATTGAATTATTATTTATATAAATTTTTTTATTATTCTTACTAATCTTTATATTATATTTATAATCTGAATAAGTATCATTTAAACATGATGTGATACTTGTTTCATTATAATTTGGACCAATTAGATCTATATTTTTATATTGTCTAAAACTCTTTAAATAACCAAATAAATATATAGATTCTATTATATTTGTTTTTCCTTGTGCGTTATCTCCATGAAAAATAGTGTATTTTTTATCAAATTCTATATTTAAATTTTCAACATTTCTATAATTAATAAGATTTAAGTGTTTCAAATACATCTATAATCTCATGGGCATTATAACAGCTTGGTATTGATCATTTTCTAATGATTTAATTAGGCATGGAGATATATTATCATTAATAAAAAACCTAATTGAACCACTATTCAGTGTATTCATTACATCAAGTAAATATTTTGCATTAAAACCGACAGAAATTTCGGGTCCACTATATTCAATATCAATAAAATCTGTTGCATCTCCGAATTCAGGATTTGAAGAAGTAATTTCTAGTTTTCCTTCGCTTAGATTTAAGTTGATGCCACGTGATTTTTCGTTAGCAAGAATAGAAATCCTTTTTAAAGTCTGTAAAAAATTATTACTTTCAATAATTGCAAAATTTTCTAGTTTTTCAGGAATAACTCTATTGTAATCGGGAAAATCTCCGTCTATTAATCTCATTATAAGAGTAGTTTCAAAGTTATTAACAATAATATTGTTATCTATAAAATTAATATCTAAGTCATCTCCATAATCTTCAGTGATTTTTTTTAATTCAATTATTCCTTTTCTTGGAATTATTACGCCGTTATTAAGTTTATCTATGTTTGATCCATTAATTTCTGTTTGAAACATTGATAATCTATGCCCATCAGTTGAAATAACTTTTAATTTATTATCAACATTATGAATATATAAACCATTTAGATTATATTTACTTTCATCAGTTGAAATAGAATAAAAAGTTTTATCAATAAGTGATTTTATTAATTTAGCGTTTATCTTTAAATTAGCTCCTTCTTCAACATCATTTATAAAAGGATATTCTTCAGGAGGTAATGCAACAATATTAAATTTTGCATTGCCGCATTTAAGTTCAATCCAATTATTATCTTTTGATTCAATTTCAATGATTGAATCAGATAATTCTTTTACTATTTCAAATAATTTTTTTGCTGAAACTGTTATTTTTCCATTAACTATTACTTCTGACTCATATTTACTTTTAATACCAATTTCTAAATCTGTAGCTGTTAGGGTAATAACGTTGTTTTCAGCTTCAATCAGTACGTTAGCTAATATAGGTAAAGTCTTCTTTTTTTCAATTACTCCTTGAACCAGAGTTAATCCTTTAAGCAAAATATTTTTCTTAATTTTGAATTTCATTTTATACACCTTTCTTAGTATTGTTTTTTAGTTTTTATAGTAAAGATATAGTAGGCGCTGTTGAAATGTTATTTAATCGCAAAGTGCTGTTTTTACGTTTATTTTTTAAATTTTATTTTGTTGATAAATTGTTCATAACTTAAATTACTGTTGATTATTATTATTTTTGTATTTTATACACCATTTTTTTAACAATTTATCCACTAGGTTGGTAAAAGTGTATTCTTAATTGTTTTTATGGTAGTTCGGAGATAATTATCTTCTTCCATATTCTTTTCTATTTTGCGTATAGCATGAATAACGGTTGAATGGTCTTTACCTCCGAAATGGTCACCAATTTCAGGAAAGGAACTCGTAGTTAATTGGCGACATAGGTACATTGCTATTTGTCTTGGCATGACAATGCTTTTTATTCTTTTTGCAGATTTCATTTCTGATACTTTTATATTGAAATGGATTGATACTTTTTTTTGTATGTCTTCTATTGTTAATTCTTTACTTGATTCAACTATAATATCTTTAAGAATGTTTTTTGTCATTTCAATGGTTATTGGTGTTGATGTTAAACTTGAATAAGCACCAATCCTCACTAAATAACCTTCTAATTCTCTAATATTATTTATAACAGAATTAGATAAAAATAGAGAAACATCTTTAGGTAGTATTATTTTATTTTGATCTGCTTTTGCTTCAAGGATAGCTTGCTTGGTTTCAATATCAGGTGGTTGAATATCTGCAATAAGACCCCATTCAAATCGAGACCTTAGTCTTTCTTCTAATCCTGGAATTTCTTTTGGAAATTTGTCGGAAGTAACTACAATTTGTTTATGTGATTCATATAGTGAATTAAATGTGTGAAAAAATTCTTCTTGAGTTCTTTCTTTACCTGCTATGAATTGGATATCATCTATTAATAAAACATCTATGGATCTAAATTTATTTCTAAATTCATCCATTTTTCCATATCTTATTGAATTGATAAGTTCATTTGTAAATTTTTCCGATGAATAATAACTTACATTTATATTTTTATGATTTTTTATTATCTCATTACCAATTGCATTTATGAGATGAGTTTTACCAAGACCAACTCCACCATAAATAAATAGCGGATTGTATATAGTGGCAGGACTATTGGCCACAGCCATAGCAGCAGCTGATGCAAATTGATTTGATGAACCAGAAATAAATTTACTGAATGTATATTCTCTATTTATATTATAAATTTTATTTTGTGGTTTAATATTATTGTTTTCTACAATTGTTTTTTTTTCAATTGGCTTATTTGTTTTATCTTCCCTAACAATATTATTGTTTATATCTATTTCAATAATAATATCGTAATTTAAGCCTGTTATTTCTTTAATTGTTTCGATTATAATTGTGTTGAAATTTTTAAGTACCCAATCTTTTATAAATTTATTGTTTACTGTAATAGTTATTGATTCTTTATCTGTTGATTTACATTTTATTGGTGATATCCAGGTTTTAAAGTGCTGTGGGCTTATTTTTTTTTCAATTTCTATAATTACTTTGTTCCATAATTGCGTGTTCGACATATTATTTTACCTAGTTATCAACAAGTTATAAACAGCTTATCTTTTTATATTTATACTTAAATTCAGTATGTTATTCTGTTTTGACGTTTCCTGTGAATAAAATTACCAAACAAGACCTAACCTAGCAAGGTTTAATATTTTTATAAAGTGGATAGTTTTTTGTATTTGACTTTATTTTATAATTGGGAATATAATAATCAGTTCTTAGAAAAAAAATAATTGGAGGAAGTTTAAAATGAAACGTACGTATCAACCAAGTCGTGTATGTAGAAAAAGAACCCATGGTTTCCGTCAACGGATGTCTACTAGTAATGGTAGAAATGCAATCAAGCGTCGTCGTAGTCGTGGTAGAAAAAATTTGGTAGTAACTATCCCAGTTAAGTAGAATTTATGTTCAGTTTTACACCTTCTATGCGTTTGCGTAAATCGTCTGAGTATAAAATATTATTCGATAAGGGTGTTAAACAACATTCAAAACATTTGATAGTTTTTACTATGAAAAAAAATGATGGCCCCACTCGACTTGGTTTAACGGTTAGCCGTAAAGTTGGTGGGGCTGTTGTACGAAACAGAATTAAAAGACAGTTGAGAGAACTTTTCAGATTATCAATATCATCTAGTCTTATAAATACCGATATAATGATAGTAGTAAAAAAAAATGCAAGTTTCCTTGATTATCAACAACTGAATCAAGAACTTTTTGCCATATGTAGTCGGGTGAAAAATTACAATGTTAGCTAAGTTTTTTGTATTAATAATAGTCTTTTATCAAAAAGCAATTTCACCCTTTACTATTCCAGCTTGTCGTTTTACCCCTACCTGCTCAGAATACTCACTGCAATCGTTTAAAAAATTTGGTTTATTAATGGGCTTGTATAAGTCCATTTTTCGTATATTGAGATGTAACCCACTGTTTAAAGGCGGATATGATCCGGTCGATTAGAGGATAATATGGAAAATAAAAATACAATTGTTGCACTTGTTTTAATGCTTCTTGTTTGGTCTGGTTTTACGTATCTGTTTCCTCCTAATACTGTTGATTCTATTAGTGATAATGGTTCAATTGCAGACACCGTGTCTGATGTTACATTAGTCGAGGCGCAACAATCTCTTACAGGTATTTCAGATAAAACTATTGTTGAATCAGTACCTGTAGTTTCAACGTTACCAGTAATTGAAACAACTTTTTCTGTAGAAAATGAAAAGTTTATTGCGACATTTTCAACTGTTGGCGGTCGGATTGTTTCTTTACAACTTAAAGATTATCGCGTTGCTAATGATTTAGATTCTGATTTGGTTTCGGTTATAGATATTTCGAACCAGGTACCCTCAACAGCTATGATTTCTACGGGAAATTTATCTATTCACGATAAACTTGTTTATGAAGTTGAATCTGTTGAAAATATAATTGTAAAAAATACTGAGACTCTTCAGTTTAGGGCACTTACATCTTCCGGTTTACTCGTTACTAAAATCTATAAATTTAATTCTGATACTTATGATATGAAATATGAAGTATTTTTAGAAAATACTTCAACTATGCCATTAAATGGATCGGTTGAAATATCGTTAAATTCATTCTGGAATGATGAAATGGAGGGTAATAGGCTGGAATTTGTTGGTCCTGTTAGCTTTTCAAATGACGAATTATCGACTGATGATGTGGAAGATATTGCCGAACAAGCAGTTAATTACACTAATTTAGTTCAGTGGTCTGGTTTTGAAAATAAATATTTTATTTCAGCTATGATCGTTTCCAATAATGATGATTTGGTTCAACTTACAGTTTTTAAAAAGAATGGAAAAATTGTAAATTCATTTGATTTTACACCTATAAATTTATCTTCATCTCAGATTCAATCATATGATTTCACATTATATTATGGACCTAAAGATGTAACCATACTCAAGTCGGTTGGTTCTAATTTGTCAGAAGCCATTGATTTTGGTTTTTTCAAAATTTTAGCAAAGCCTTTACATATTGTTTTAAATTTCTTTTATAAGTATGTGGGTAATTATGGTATCGCAATAATCCTACTTACTGTGATTCTTAAATTGATTTTTTGGCCATTAACTCAAAAAAGTTATGTCTCTATGAAGGCGATGCAAACTTTGCAGCCTGAGATGAAGAAATTGCGTGAGAAATTTAAGAATGATAAAGAAGGTTTAAATAGAAAGATGATGGAATTGTACAAAGAACATCGAGTTAACCCTTTAGGGGGTTGCTTGCCGATGTTCGTACAAATACCTGTATTTTTTGCTTTATATAAAGTGCTACTCGATACAATTGAGTTACGTCACGCACCTTTTATGTTTTGGCTCACCGATTTATCTATAAAAGATCCTTATTATATTACGCCTCTGGTTATGGGGCTTACCATGTTTATTCAGCAGAAACTAACTCCAAGTACAATGGATCCTATGCAGGCTAAAATGATGATGGCAATGCCTGTTGTTTTTACGTTCATGTTCTTAAATTTCCCTGCGGGTCTTGTAATTTACTGGCTTGTTAATAATTTACTTACTATTTTCCAACAGTACTTAATTTACAAAAAACCCGCTTAGTGTCGGTTTCTTGTTTATAATTAATGGCCGATTTAGATCTTGTATCTAAGTCGGCTTTTTTATTTATCATTATTATAGAGAGGCGATAAATGATGACTGATATTATTGTTGCTCCAGCTACCCCTGTAAGTGATGGTGGTATTGCTATAATACGACTATCTGGAATCAACTGTTTATCTTCTGTTAAACCATTTTTTCGCACACCATCTGGATCTTGTGATTTTTGTAGTCACACCCTTTATTATGGTCATTTCCACAATGTTGTTGGCAATGTATTAGATGAGGTAATGTGTGTGTGTATGTTTGCGCCTAGATCTTATACTGGCGAAGATGTAGTTGAGATTCATTGTCATGGTGGTCGGGTAGTTGTTAGACTTATTCTTGATACATTGTTGGAAAATGGTTGTCGTATGGCTCACTCTGGTGAATTTACCCAGCGTGCTTTTTTAAATGGTCGAATTGATTTATCAAAAGCTGAAGCGGTAGCAGATATTATTGCGTCACGTTCTGAGTTGTCTGCTTCAATCGCTGCTGATCAGTTATCAGGCTGTTTATCTAAGAAAATATATGAGTTTAGAGATATTATTATCGGTATTTTATCTTTAGTTGAAGCCTATATTGACTTTCCTGAAGATGATATGGATGCTCCTCATATTGATAGTATTGAATCTGATCTATCGGTTTTGCTTTGCGATATTGATTCTCTTATATGTGGTTTTGAAGAGGGACGTATTATAAAAGATGGTTTGTCTGTCTTGATATTGGGTAAACCTAATGTTGGTAAGAGTTCTATTTTAAATCGTTTAGTAGGTCAAGAGCGGGCGATTGTAACTGATATTGCAGGTACTACTCGTGATCTTATAGAAGAAAGTGTCACATTATCAGGTTTGTCTTTACGCTTCATAGATACTGCTGGTATTCGAGATACGGATGATCCTGTTGAGAGTGTCGGTGTTGATCGTGCTAAGTCACAGATAGATAGTGCTGATCTTGTTTTGTATGTTGTTGATGGAACGCGAGAAGATTTAGCTGGCTTTAATGAAGTTTATGGATTACTAAGTGATGTTCCTGTGATTGTTTTGGTTAATAAGGCCGATGTTGTAGGTTGTGCTACCCCTGGTTTTTTAAGTAAGCATCGTTCCTTATTGCTTTCGGCAAAAGATGGTTCAGGATTTGATCATCTTGCTGATGAGATTTTAGATGTTTTTAAAATTAGTGGCTCTGAAGAACGAGAAAGTTATCTGGTTTCAGATCGGAGACATCGTGATGCTCTTTTTGGCTGTCAGCAATATTTGCTTCAATTTAAGCAGGATTTTCTTCACAGTTGTTCACCTGAATTTTTATCGATTCACCTACGGGATGCCTTATCTGCTTTGGGTGATATTACCGGTGAAACCACACCTGATGAAATATTGAACACTATTTTTTCTAGATTTTGCGTAGGTAAATAAGTGTTTCACGTGAAACATGGAGGGTGAAGTATGTCAACGTATGGCGTTAAATATGATGTGATTGTTGTTGGTGCAGGTCATGCTGGTTGTGAAGCTGCTCTAGCTTCTGCTCGTCTGGGTTGTAAAACATTATTGTTGAATTTGAGTTTAGATGCTGTGGCTCAAATGTCATGTAATCCCGCAATTGGTGGTTTAGCTAAAGGGCACCTCGTGCGAGAGATTGATGCATTGGGTGGTGAGATGGCCCACAATATAGACGCAACGGGCATTCAGTTTCGAACATTAAATACTAAAAAGGGCCCAGCAGTTCGAGCTCTTCGAGCTCAGGCGGATAGAGCTAAGTATTCACAGCGGATGAAACAAATTGTAGAAAATCAGAAGTTACTTGACCTTAAGCAGGGGTCAGTTGTCAAATTGCTGATTGATGATGATTGTGTAACTGGGGTTGAAACAAGGGATGGTATTGTTTTCTCTGGAAGTTCTGTTATTTTAACGACTGGGACCTTTATGCGAGGACTTATTCATGTTGGTTTAAATAATTATTCTGGGGGTAGGGCTGGTGAACCGCCGTCTTTTGGAATATCTGAGCAGTTACGAGTATTGGGTCTCGATGTTGGTAGGCTTAAAACTGGAACTCCACCACGATTATATAGTGGTAGTATTGATTTTTCAAAAACGGAAGAACAGCCAGGTGATGTGCCTATTCGTCCTTTTTCATTTTTAACTAATGAAATAAATACCAAACAAGTGTCTTGCTTTATCACTGCGACAAATGAGCAAACTCATGATGAAATACGTGCTGGCCTAGATAGGTCGCCATTATATAGCGGAGTTATTGAGGGAATTGGTCCACGATATTGTCCATCAATTGAAGATAAGGTTGTTCGGTTTCCTGAAAAGAATACCCATCAGATATTCCTAGAACCTGAAGGTATGAATACGGCTGAAATTTATCCAAATGGACTGCCTACGTCTTTGCCGGCTGATGTTCAATTAAGGTTCTTGCGTACGATCCCTGGACTTGAAAATACCGAAATAATGCGGCCTGGTTATGCCATAGAATATGATTATGTCGATCCTATTCAATTAAAACCTAGTTTGGAAACAAAAGCTGTTAGTGGTCTGTTTAATGCCGGTCAGATAAACGGAACCTCAGGTTATGAAGAAGCTGCGGCACAAGGATTGATTGCTGGAATTAATGCGGTAATGAAAATACAAGATAAGGACCCTTTAGTTTTAAAAAGGGATCAGGGTTATATTGGCGTTCTTATCGATGATCTCGTTAGTTTGGGCTCAAAGGAGCCTTATCGTATGTTTACTTCACGTGCAGAATATCGGCTATTGTTGCGTGAGGATAATGCTGATCAACGCTTAACCGAAATAGGTCGAAAATTGGGACTGGTTTGCGATAAACGTTGGCGGTTGTTTCAAACCAAAATGGAACAACTTGAGGTTGGCAATAGAATATTGTCTGAAGCTCGGATTGTGCCTAGTGATAAAGGAATGCTTAAACATTTGGGTATTGATGCTATTAGTAATGGTCAGTCGTATCGTGATGTTTTGAAACGCCCAGATGTAACCATCTCTCAATTGGTCGAACGGTGTGATGACTTAGCAAAATTATCTAGTGAAGTTACGGAACAATTGCAGATTGCGACAAAATATGAAGGCTATATAAAGCGACAGGTAGATCAGGTTGCAAAGTATAGTAAGATTGAGTCTGTAAGAATACCTGCTGAATTTGACTATTCTGCCGTGAGTAGTTTGTCAGCTGAGGTAAGAGAAAAACTTGAAAAGGTAAGGCCTATTTCTTTAGGGCAGGCGGGAAGGATTCCTGGAGTAACACCCGCTGCTATTTCTATTTTGTCAGTGATGCTTAGGTCGCGATGATGGATATTCAGAAACTAAATGAACAGCTAGAGCCGAATGTAACTGTGGACCCTCAACAATTTGAAAAGTTGCAATGGTACCTAGTTGAATTGTTGAAGTGGAACCGTAAAATAAATCTGACGTCAATTGTTGATATAGATCAGTGTTGGGAGAAACATATTGTCGATTCCTTGTTGGCGAGTTGTTTTATTGATGGAAATGAACATGTTCTAGATATTGGTTCAGGAGCAGGGTTTCCTTCGATTCCTTTAAAAATTGTATATGAAGGTTTGGTTGTTGATTCCGTTGATTCCGTTAGTAAAAAAATAAGTTTTCAGCGTCATTGCATTCGTAATTTGGGTGTTAAAAATTTTAGTGCTCATGCCGAACGAATTGAAGCCTTGCAGGAAGAGATGGCGGGAAAGTTTGATGTCGTTATATCGCGAGCATTTACTTCACTGATTCAATTTGTAGAGATAGCGGCTCCTTTTTTGAATTCTAAAGGGAAGATCTTAGCAATGAAAGGTTCCGCTGCTGATGATGAACTGTTGCTCGCACAAGTCTCGCTACAGCGTTTAGGGTTGACGGTAGTGAGCCGTAAAGAGGTCGTTTTGTCACCTTCAAAAAGTAAGAGAGTTTTGATTGAAATTAAGCGTATAGACGAGCCAGCCTTTCAATAGCTTTTATGTGTTTTCGAAAACACGAGTGTGTTAATATCGGAACCTATCACTTTTATAGGAGCCAATTATGGCGGATATTATAGCCGTTGCGAATCAAAAAGGTGGGGTGGGTAAAACCACAACCGCTGTCAATCTTGCTGCCTCTCTTGCTGCGGCCGAAAAAAAAACTCTCCTGATTGATATGGATCCTCAGGGTAACGCCTGTAGTGGTGTTGGAGTAGTAACGGATACACTTGAGTATACTGTGTATGATGCTCTTCATGATTCTTCCTTGGTAAAAAAGTGCCTCGTTCCAACGGAATTGTCCTGCTTAACTGTACTGCCCTCAAATACAGATTTAATTGGCGCAGAGTTGGAATTGGTTAATGCTGGTGAACGAGAGTATCGCTTAAAGCAGGCAATAGAATTAATACAGGATGATTACGAATATATAATTATAGATTGTCCACCTTCACTTGGGTTGATAACAATTAATTGTCTGGTTGTTGCACGTTCTGTTCTTGTTCCGTTGCAATGCGAATACTACGCAATGGAGGGATTGAGTCAGTTGATGAAAACGATTGATTTAATACAGCGAGGACTTAATTCCAAATTGACATTAAGAGGAATTGTTCTGACGATGTTTGATAAACGGAATAATCTGTCGCATCAGGTCAGTGAGGAAGTTCGTAATCATTTTGGACCTAAAGTTTTTACGTCCGTTATCCCTCGCAATGTTAGGCTGTCTGAGGCACCAAGCCATGGAAAGCCAGTGTTGCTTTATGATATCAACTCTCGTGGAGCACAGGCCTATCTGGAGCTAGCAGGAGAGGTTCTCGTTGGAGGAAGTCATGGCTAAAAGACCTGCATTAGGAAAAGGGATGGGGGCACTGCTTAGTGCCGCAACTCCAGATACCAACGGTCGTTTCTTTTTGTGTGCAATTGAGGAGCTAAAACCGCACTCTAATCAACCGCGAAAGTTTTTTTGCGACACAAAAATGGATGAACTTGTTGCTTCGATACGTGAAAAAGGGGTTATTCAGCCTTTGGTCGTTCGCAGGGTTGACGATCACTATCAGATTATCGCTGGCGAACGACGCTGGCGTGCCGCGCAAAAAGCTGGTTTAACGGAACTTCCGGTTACCATACAAGACGTATCTGAAGATTGGGCTTTAGAGATTGCCCTGATCGAAAATATTCAACGTGAAGATTTAAATGTTATTGAAGAGGCAATTGCTTATAAATACTTAATCGATAACTTTGAATTATCGCAAGAAGCGGTGGCTAAGCGGGTGGGTAAAAGTCGATCAGCTGTGGCCAATACTTTACGGCTACTCAATTTGCCAGAATCGATACAGGAAAGCGTTTTGAATGGCCAGTTGAGTATGGGCCATGCTCGATGCTTACTCTCTCTCGATGAGCACGATGATATGGTTGAAGTGGGTAGTCAGATCCAAAGCAAAAAATTGTCAGTACGTGCAGCAGAAGCTCTGGTGGCAAAAATAAAAAATTTTGAAAAATTAGAGGATGAGCCCAAACAGAAAGTCGTAATTGATCCCCAAATTCAGCATTTAGAAAATATTTTAAAAAAGAACCTTGGAACACAGGTGAAAATAAAAGAAAAAAACGATGGTGGCAAAATCGAGATCAGTTATTACAATAATGAAGAACTACAGCGAATTTTGGATTACATGAATGTTGTGTAGATAAGCGTTTACGCGATGTTAAACTGTATACAATATTCAAAATATGTTGACAAAAGACGTTACTGCATGATAGGAATGCCCTGCTCTAATCAGTAGGGTATTTTTGTATCAACTATTGTAGTGGAGCGTTCCTAGAGTATTTCTAGTAAATTTAAATCAAGTTGAATGAAAAAGGAAGAAAAGAGGTAACGTAGTGATAAGCATTGATTGGACCATGTTGGTGCAGTTCGTAAATTTCCTGGTACTGATGGCAGTACTCAATATTCTATTGTATCGTCCTTTACGCAGTGTGATGAGTGCACGGCAGGATGCAATTGATGGTGGTCACAAAAAAGCAAGTGATCTCGAAGATTCAATAAACGAGAAAATGGAACGTTACGAAACCAAGTTGCAACAAGCTAAAGTTGAGGGCAGTATTCAGGCCGCAACATTACGTGCTGAAGCAGCTAAAGAGGAATCAGTTATTCTTGGTGAGGCACGTAGTGCTGCTGACAAAAGTGTGTCAGACCTTAAGGGTAGTGTTGCTGTAGAAGCCGATCAAGCGCGTAAGATTTTGACAAAAGAGTCAAAGTCTATTGCCAGTGCGATTGCATCTAAAGTTCTAGGAAGGAATGTTAAGTAATGTTTGCTGATAAGATTGTGGGACGTAAAAAAGCCCTGACAGCAGCGGCAAGCTTTGGATTTCTTGCTGCTGGAGCTAGCGTAGCCATTGCGTCAGGTGATGCACACCATGTTGATAGTGGCGTTTTACTCAAAGATTTTTTATGGCGTGTCTTTAACTTTGGGATCACAGCTGGAATTCTAATTTATTTTGTATCAAAGCCCTTAAAAAATGCATTGGCTGGTCGCCGCGAGGGGATCGAGACAGCATTGAAGGTTTCAAGTGATGCAGCATCAGCTGCTGAAACTAAATATGCAGAATATGATGCAAAACTCACCGCTGCGGAATCTGAAATTGAAGCTATCAAGGCTTCAATTAAAGAAGAAGCTGAAGTCGAAAAACTGCGTATTATTGCTGAAGCACGTGAGATGGCAGATAAGATTAAACAAGAAGCAAAAAATACATCTGAAAATGAGATTGCAAAAGCTCGTCTGCAACTACAGCAGGAAGCTGTCACCATGGCAGTGCAGATTGCTGAAGATGTATTGAAAAAAGCGGTTACTAAGGAAGATCAATCTCGATTGGTTGATGAATATAAGCTTAAGGTAGGAGAACTACATTGAGTACTAGCGCGATAGCAAAACGGTATGCTCAGGCTCTTGTCGAGTTAGCTGTTGAAGGAAAATTGGTAGAGCAATACGGTACTGAGTTAGGTAGTGTCAGTGCCCTGTTAGCTCGTGAAGATGACTTGAAATCTTTAATGGAGAGTCCGACTGTTGCGGTTGAAAGTAAATCAGCAATAATGTCCGATATCGGCATTAAACTAGAGTTGTCAGATGGTATGAAAAAATTTGTTGGCTTATTGACGGTTAAAGACCGCCTCAAGTATGTCGGACAAATTTATGATAATTATACAGCCCTTGCTGATGAGATCTCCGGAGTTGTTCGGGCATGTGTCACCTCAGCAGTTGAAATGACTAAAGCTCAGTCCGATAGCATTAAAGAAGGACTTGAACTGCAAACTGGCAAAAAAATTGATCTGCAAACAAAGGTTGATGCAACATTGCTAGGGGGCATGAAAGCTGAAGTCGGTGGCAAAGTATTTGATGGTAGCATTAAAACCCAGTTAAAGCGGATTGAAGATACCTTAAAGAAGGGTTAGGAAGTACTCATGGAAATTAAAGCAGAAGAAATTAGCGCAATCATTAAGAAGCAGATTCAGGACTTTGGCCGTGAGGTTGAAGTAAGTGAAACAGGCACCATTATCTCAGTTGGTGATGGTATCGCTCGTATTCATGGCTTGGACAAAGCGATGTCGGGTGAGCTTCTTGAGTTCCCTGGTGGTACCATGGGTATGGTTCTTAACCTTGAAGCTGACAATGTCGGTGCTGCGATCCTTGGTGATTCTGAGCATATCAAAGAGGGTGACACTGTTAAGCGAACCGAACAAATTGTTCGTGTTCCTGTTGGTGAGTCTTTGATTGGTCGAGTTGTTAATGGTATCGGTATTGCTATCGATGGCAAAGGTGAGATTCAATCAGACACCTACAGTCAGGTCGAAGTTAAGGCTCCTGGTATTGTTGCTCGTAAGTCGGTTCATGAGCCAATGCAAACTGGCCTTAAAGCGATTGATGCAATGGTACCAATCGGCCGTGGCCAACGTGAGTTGATTATCGGTGACCGTCAAACAGGTAAGACAGCCGTTGCTGTTGATACGATTATTAACCAAAAGGGACAAGATGTTGTTTGTATCTATGTCGCGATTGGTCAAAAGCGTTCAACGGTTGCTCAGGTGGTTGATAAGCTGAAACAACACGGCGCAATGGATTACACCATTGTTGTTGCTGCGACAGCTTCAGACCCTGCACCGCTTCAATTTATCGCACCATATACTGGTGTTACCATGGGTGAATTCTTCCGTGATAGCGGCAAGCATGCATTGATTGTATATGATGATCTTTCTAAACAAGCTGTTGCTTATCGTCAGTTGTCATTGTTGCTCCGTCGCCCACCTGGACGTGAAGCGTTCCCTGGTGATGTTTTCTATCTCCATAGTAGACTACTAGAGCGTGCTTGTAAGGTTAATGATGAGTTAGGTGCTGGTTCAATGACAGCTCTACCAATTATCGAAACCCAAGCGGGTGATGTTTCTGCATATATCCCAACGAACGTAATCTCGATCACAGATGGTCAGATCTTCCTCGAAACTGATCTGTTCTATTCCGGTGTTCGTCCAGCAATCAACGTTGGTCTGTCCGTATCTCGTGTTGGTGGTAGTGCTCAGGTTAAGGCGATGAAACAAGTTGCTGGTACCTTGCGTCTCGCCTTGGCTCAATATCGTGAAATGGCAGCGTTTGCTCAGTTTGGTTCTGATCTTGATGCGGCAACTCAGCAACAGTTGTTCCGTGGTGAGCGTTTGGTCGAAATTCTCAAACAAGGTCAATATCAGCCCTTGACTGTAACCAAACAGGTTATCGCTATTTATGCGGTAAACAATGGTTTCGTTGATGAGTATGAAGTGACGTCAGTTCAACGCTACGAAGCAGAATTGTTGTCCTTTATGGATAGTAAGCATGCTGCAGTTATGGCTGAACTTGATGAAAAGAAAGCAATTAATGCCGAGTTAGAAGAGCGCATTAAATCTGCACTTAACGAATTCAAAAGTCAGTTTGTAGCTTAGACTATTACCTGAGGATGCAAAAATGGCAAATCTGAAGGACATAAAAAAACGGATCGGATCCGTTAAAAATACACAGCAGATAACCAAAGCTATGAAAATGGTTTCTGCTGCAAAATTGCGACGCGCACAAGAAGCAGTAGTCGCTGCTCGCCCTTATGCCAATAAAATGCAGGACGTACTGTCCAGCTTGGCGCAGAGAAATACTGAGAGCGAGCACCCTCTATTAGAAACGCGTGAAAAAAAGCGTGCGCTTATTGTCATTATGACAGCGGATCGTGGTCTTTGTGGCGGTTTTAATAGCAGCATTGCCAAGGCAGCCGAGGCATTCGTAAAAGAGAAGACCGAAGGGTTTGATGAGTACTCTGTACGGATCATTGGTCGTAAAGGCAAAGAAGCACTAAAAAATCGTCCTAATATTGTGATCGACAAAGTCTATGAGAATTTGACGGGTAATATCACGTATGCAACGGCTTCGTTGCTGGGCCGTGAGATTGTTGAAGATTACATCGATGGTCAGTTCGATGGCGTTTTCATGATCTATAACCATTTTTTCAGTGTTTTAAACCAGGAAGTCACAACTACTCAATTGTTGCCGATTAATCCGCAACTTTCTGAGGAGCAAGGTTATGTAGCAGATTATATCTACGAGCCAAGTTGTGATGAAGTTCTTGGATCAATTCTACCGAAGTACATTGAAGTTCAGATTTTTAGAGCATTGCTCGAATCTGTTGCTTCGGAGCAAGGTGCTCGGATGAGTAGTATGGACAGTGCAAGTAAAAATGCTGCAGAGATGATCGATAAACTCACCTTGCAGTATAACCGCGCTCGTCAGGCTGCAATAACCAGTGAATTGATGGAAATCATTTCTGGTGCTGAATCAATTAAGTAACGAATATCTCCACACGTTGGGGTATAAAAGGAGTACTTCTCATGAACAAAGGTAAGATTGTACAGGTCATCGGTCCTGTCGTAGACGTCCAGTTTGAAGCGGGTAAGCTTCCTGAAATTTATCATGCTCTTAAAATTACCAATCCGTCACTTGATGGTGGTGAGTGGAACCTTGTTGTTGAAGTTGCACAACATTTAGGTGAGAACACTGTCCGTACGATCGCAATGGACGCCACAGAAGGTCTCATCCGTGGTCAGGATGTTCTAGATACTGGCAAGCAAATTGTAATGCCGGTTGGTAAAAAGACTCTCGGTCGTATTCTTAATGTCGTTGGTGAGCCGATTGATCAGTGTGGTCCTGTTGGCAATGATAAAGAGTGGGGCATTCATCGTGCTGCGCCCGATTTTGTTAGTCAATCGACAAAAGTTGAATCGTTTGAAACAGGTATTAAGGTTATCGACCTCCTCGCTCCATATGCACGTGGTGGTAAAATTGGTCTCTTTGGTGGTGCGGGTGTTGGTAAAACTGTACTTATCATGGAGCTTATCAATAATATCGCTTCGCAACATGGTGGTTTCTCTGTATTCGCTGGTGTTGGTGAGCGGACCCGTGAAGGTAATGACCTTTGGGAAGAGATGAAAGAGTCAGGCGTTCTTGATAAAACTGCCCTTGTTTATGGTCAGATGAATGAGCCTCCAGGAGCGCGTGCTCGTGTTGCACTCTCGGCGTTGACTGTTGCGGAATACTTCCGTGACGAAGAAGGTCAAGACGTTCTTCTTTTCGTTGATAACATTTTCCGCTTTACACAAGCTGGTTCTGAGGTTTCGGCGCTTCTCGGTCGTATCCCTTCAGCGGTAGGTTACCAACCAACTCTTAGTACTGAGATGGGTGAGCTTCAAGAGCGTATTACAACAACAGATAAAGGTTCAATCACTTCTGTTCAAGCGATCTATGTTCCTGCTGATGACTTGACTGACCCTGCGCCTGCTACAGCATTTGCTCACTTGGATGCGACCACAGTTCTTTCGCGTCAAATTGCCGAGCTTGGCATCTACCCTGCGGTTGACCCACTTGATTCATCAAGTCGTATTCTTGATCCTCAAGTTGTTGGTGAAGCTCACTATAAGCTTGCTCGTGAAGTTCAGTTCGTACTGCAACGGTATAAGGATCTGCAAGATATCATCGCTATCCTTGGTATGGATGAGCTTTCAGAAGAAGATAAGCAAGTTGTTGCTCGTGCACGTAAGATCCAAAAGTTCCTCTCGCAGCCATTCTTTGTTGCTGAGATCTTTACCGGTTCACCTGGTAAATATGTTGAGCTTAAAGACACCATCAAGGGTTTCACAGAGATCCTCGAAGGTAAGCACGATGATCTACCTGAGCAAGCTTTCTATCTCGTGGGTACCATTGAAGAGGCTATTGAAAAAGCCAAATCTTTGGAAGCTTAATCGATTGAGTTTGAGGGCGGCTTAAGTCGCCCGCAACCATAAAGGATGATGCTCATGGCAGATACACTTAAATTGGAGATGGTAACTCCGTACAAACGAGTTCTCAGTGAAGAGGTTGACGAAATTATTGCTCCTGGCATTGCTGGCGAGCTCGGTTTCTTACCGAACCACACTCCTTTGTTGACGACCTTAAAGATTGGTGAATTAACCTATCGTCAAGGTGGTAACACGTTTTACGTGGCACTAAACTGGGGCTATGTTGAGATTGAGGATGATAAAGTTATTATTCTCGCAGAAACAGCAGAACCGTCAGATCAAATTGATCTTGCTCGGGCTAAGGCAGCGTTAGGTCGTGCGGAAGATGCACTGAAGAAGCTTGAGCCTGAAGATAAAGATTTCCGTATTATGGAAGCGGCACTTGAGCGCGCGATTATTCGTATTCAAGTTGCTGGCCATAAATAACGGTATATTTTACATAGTTTTAAATAAAAAAAGGCAGCCTTGGCTGCCTTTTTTTATGCAACAAATATAGTGAAAAAACCTATTTAGATATCCCTCTCGCTCTTTTTTCTAAGTTTTCAATTGCGACCGGATCACCAAGGGTAATCAACGTATCGCCATCCTCAAAAAGAGATTGAGACGATGGATTAAATAGCATTTTCCCCGTGTCCAATTTTTTAATAGCCACAATAATGATGTCCAGTTCCTTTCGAATATCTGAACTCATCAAAGTGTGATTGACTAAGTTAGAACTTGAATGGATACAGATCTCTTCAATTTGTAATTCGAGGTTTTGATGTGCCGTGGCAATTTCAATGAAATCCATAACAGATGGGCGTAATATCGCTTGTGCCATTCGATTAGCACCAATGGTATAGGGTGATATGACTTTGCTTGCACCAGCACGAATCAGTTTCTTTTCAGTACTCTTTTCTCCAGAACGAGCGAGGATAAAAAGATCCGGATTTAAGCCACGCGCTGTTAGGGTGATAAAAACATTAGCAGTATCCGAGGTAACGGCTGTAATTAGACCATTTGCGCGTGTAATACCTGCTTTTATAAGTGTGTCGTCAACTGTTGCATCCCCTTGAATAAAAAAAATACCCTCATCAAGAAGTTTTTCACATAATTCTGGATTATTTTCCACAACAACAAATGGTACTGGTTTGGCCTGAAATTCATGACAGATAAAATTTCCAATTCGACCATAACCACAAATAATATAATGATTCTCAAGGTTTGAAATTTTCTGTAACAATTTCTTTCTCCCCAAAATTTGGCGAAATTGCCCTTGAACAATTAATTGAATGACACTACCTGCCGCATAAGCAACAATTCCAGTACCACATAAAATAATGATTATGGTGAAAATTTGACCCGCATCAGAAAGTTGATGTACTTCACGAAAACCAACAGTTGAGAGGGTGATAACTGTCATATATAGAGAGTCGAGATACGACCAGTTTTCAATGTACCGGTAACTCACTGTACCAAATATAAGAATTGATACTAAGCATAACAAGGAAACAATAATATTTCGGACAGGATTCATAACACCTCCATTCTTTGACAATAACGGTGTGATTGTCGTTTTTCAAGGATTGTCTTAGTTAAGGACGTAATTCAAATAAAATAATTTAAAGGTGAGTATAGTTTAATTTTGTAAACAAGTTGTTGTGCTGTATACTGTATACATATATAATCATAAAAAAGATCAATAAAATTAGTTGTTAAGTAAAAATAGTAATTTAAGTCATTGAGGAATAGATGAAAAAGAAACCAATAGAGCGCCATCAAACATTACGTGAAAAAATATTAGAAAATATCCGTGATGCGATCCTTAAGGGAACATTAAAGGCTGGAGAGCGCGTATCGGAACCAGATCTTGCTGAACGTTACGGAATTAGTCGTACCCCGATTCGTGAAGCATTTAGGCAGCTTGAGTCGGAAGGGTATCTAACGGTTGTACCGCGTAAAGGCGCAGTAGTGACCTCTCTGTCGGAACGTGACGTTGAGGAATTTTATTCGATAAAAAGTATTTTAGAGGGTTATGCCGCACGGTTAGCTGCCGTAAAGTTAACGGTAAAAGAACTACAACGTCTCGAGACAATTAACGAACGATTGGGGCGGTTAGCAACTGCTGGAGATGTGAAGTCTTTTTTTCGGATTCATAATGAGTTTCATGAGCTGTTTATCAAGGCTTCTGGTAACGAAAAACTACTCGAACTGATCCAACAATTGTTGAAAAAATTTGATCGTCTACGGGTGGCATCATTATCTCTTCCTGGACGCATGGAAATTTCAGTCAAAGAACACGAAAAAATCATTGAAGCGTTTAAGAATCACGATGGCGATACCGCTGACCAATTAGTGCAAAAGAATGCAGCTTATGGTGGTCAAGTATTGATCAAGAGCATGTCTGAAGATTAATTGTTTGATTAAAGAATAAAGATCAGGGCTTGCTGAGTAAACTCAGCAAGCCTTTTTTTGTATTAAAATATATACAAAAATGGTGTTTATCGGCTGATAAGAACACTGAAATGTTATAACTAGGTAAAAGGTGGAGTAGCAGACATTTTTATGTGTGGTTGCACGGCCTAAAATGTTAAATAGATAATTGTGTCAGAAATGTTTAACCATTAGCAGACTGTCGGACTTAACATGGACCTACTGCGAAATAGCATGACTTGGCCCATATTGCCGATAATTTCGACAAATAGGCCAACTATTCGCTCTGAAATTATCGAAAATCTGGTCTTAAGCAGTCTATCTCTCGCTACGGCCCGTTAAGTCCGACAGCCTGCTAGCGATCATGAAAGATAAATATGAAAAAAAAAGCAATTGTACTTTACAGTGGTGGCCTTGATTCAACGACCTGTATTGCCATGGCTCAAGCCGATGGATTTGAACCCAATGCATTGAGTTTTAGTTATGGCCAACGACATAGTATCGAACTTGATAAAGCAAAAAAGTTTGCTCCAACCATTGGTGTTGATCAGCATCTAGTTATAGATATTGATATGCGTAAAATTGGAGGCAGTGCATTAACCGCAGAAATAGATGTGCCGAAAGATCGTGCCATAGATGAAGAGATCCCGGTTACTTACGTTCCCGCACGTAATACTATTTTTCTGTCATATGCATTAGCGTGGGCAGAAGTCCTTGGTGTTTTTGATATCTATATCGGTGTAAACGCGCTTGATTATTCGGGTTATCCCGATTGTCGACCTGAGTTTATAAGCGCCTTTGAAACACTGGCCAACTTAGCAACAAAAGCCGGGGTTACCAAGCAAGGACAATACAGAATTCACACACCATTACTTCATTTGACTAAAGCGGAAATTATTCGTCAAGGAACACAGCTTGGTGTTGATTACGCCATGACACATTCCTGCTACGATCCCAGTGATGATGGTCTTGCCTGTGGTAGATGTGATTCGTGCATCTTACGTCTCAAAGGTTTTAGTGAAGCCGGTCAAGCTGACCCTGTCCCTTATATGGAGAACTGCTGATGGCAATGCCAGATATGCAACAATCGGCTGATACGAGAAAAATTGCCATAGATAAAGTGGGTGTCAAAGGGGTGCGCTATCCGATTGTGGTTTTGGATAAAAATCACGCCAGTCAACATACCGTTGCCGATGTAAACATGTACGTCGAATTACCCCATCAATTTAAAGGCACTCACATGAGTCGCTTTGTTGAGATTTTAAATCATTATCGCGGCGAAGTAACCTTTCACAATATGGATAAGATTCTTCAGGAGATGAAGGATCGACTTGGATCTGATTGTGCTCATATGGAACTGAGCTTTTCCTATTTTATTGAAAAAACAGCTCCGGTCTCATTGGCCAAAGGGTTGATGTCATACGAGTGCCGTTTTATTGGTACTCTACGCGAAACTAAAGATTTTGTCCTCGAAGTCAAAGTTCCCATGACCTCACTGTGCCCCTGTTCAAAAGAGATCAGTGACTATGGTGCCCACAACCAACGTAGTTGCGTTACCGTTGCGATTCGCGCCCATGAGATGGTATGGATCGAAGACCTTATCTCTTGGATTGAGCAGTGTGGTAGTGCACCCGTTTATTCACTGCTCAAGCGTGAAGATGAAAAGGCTGTTACTGAGCAAGCATATGAGAATCCGATGTTTGTTGAAGATATCGTTCGCTCGGTGACAGAGCTGTTAAAACAAAAAGAGGCCGTCGATTGGTTTTGCGTCGAATGTGAGAATTTTGAATCAATCCATAATCATTCAGCATATGCCACACTCGAATATCAAAAGCAAGGATAGCTGTGGATAACTCTGTGATATGCCCAAAGTTATCCACAGGCAGTCTTGACGCTCAAATGAAATCAAGCAATGCACAGGTGTTACTGATCTTTGCAAAACAACCGATCAGTGGTCAGGTTAAGACCCGACTCACACCACCATTAACGGGGCCGCAAGCTGCAACCCTATATGCATTCGCACAAGGTGAAACCATTCACCAGCTGCAACATGTGAATTACTCGACTGTCATCTGTTACAGTGGCGAAAAAGCTTACTTTCAGCAACGCTATCCAGAGTGTCAGCTTATGGCTCAGGGTGATGGCGATTTAGGTCAACGGCTGCAGCGAATGTTTCGCCACCAATTCAACCAGAATGTGGATAAAATCTGTGTTGTCGGCACTGATAGCCCAGATCTTCCACCAGATTGGGTGTTAAAGGCCTTTGACCAGTTAAACTGTTGCGATACTGTCACCATTCCAGCACTTGATGGTGGCTATGTCCTTCTTGGCGCTCGATGCGATTGCGCACCACTGTTTGAGCAGATCAGCTGGAGTAGCGCTGAGGTTTTACAGCAAACATGTCAACGGGCTAAAGAATTTGGATATAGCTACCGAGAAATAGATCAATGGCAGGATATCGATGATCTGCCAAGTTTGCGTTCATTTATAGAGCGCAGTGATTCGACACCAACCGGCCGTTATGCACAGCGTTGTTTACGCTCCCTGGGCAAGGATTGACTTGCACACGGAGATCTAAGATAATCAGCCAACTGACCTGATCACCCTACAGGAGAAATCACCTTGTTAGATCTTATATGGAATGCTGGACCCGTCGTAAAACTGGTATTACTTATTCTTGTCTATTTTTCCGTCGTGTCATGGACAATTATTTTCTACAAAATTCGAGTAGTGCAACGGGCTATCCATGATTCTGATGCCTTTCTTGAGGCCTTTTGGAAAAAAAAACGTCTTGATGCCGTTGCTCAAGATGTAAAGCTTTACGCCAACTCGCCATTGACGACCCTCTTTCGCGAAGGGTATCAAGAGCTACTCAAGGTCCAGCGAACCCAAAGTGGTGGTGAAGCGCAGAGTTTCACTTCCGGTTTAAGTGGTGCCGATAACGTTGCCCGCGCGTTACGACGAGCGACGACACAGGAAACCCATCGTCTTGAAAAGTACCTCACTTTTTTAGCCACTACTGGTTCAACAGCCCCCTTTATTGGCCTGTTCGGTACCGTGTGGGGCATTATGGATTCGTTTCATGGTATCGGTCAAACGGGTAGCGCATCGTTGGCTGTCGTCGCACCAGGGATCTCCGAAGCACTCATTGCCACAGCTATTGGCCTGATGGCAGCGATCCCTGCCGTCGTCGCCTATAATCACTTTCTCAATAAAGTGGATGTGTTAATTGGTGAGATGGATAATTTTAGCCAAGAGTTTCTCAATATTGTCGAACATATGACACGGAGGGGCTAATGGAGGTCGGACCAAGGCGACGACGAAGTTCGCTGTCACAAATCAACGTGACCCCTTTTGTTGATGTCATGTTGGTATTGTTGATCATCTTTATGGTGACCGCGCCAATGCTCGAAAAGGGGGTAGATGTCGACCTGCCCGAAGTCACCCATGCGCCAAACCTAGACGCTTCTGAAAACTCTTTGATTGTCAGTATTGATCGCAAAGGCCAGATCTCAGTCGGTAAACAGCGAGTTGACAGCACCGATAAATTGGTCGCTGTGTTGCAACAGGTGTTACAACCTAATGGCGATAAACAGGTGTACCTTGAGGCTGATCGGGTCGTACCCTATGAGCGAGTCGTTCAGGTTTTGGCCGCCGTGCGCCGTGCTGGTGTCACACGTCTTGGAATGGTTGCATTGGAACCAGAAAAATAAGTCACTACAAGGTTCATTATGTCGCAGCCCGCAACCAATAAAAAAACAAGTCGAACACAGAATCGTACCCCAGGTATTGGCCGCATGCTATTGCTGTCATTTACTTTGCATGTGGTGGTGTTTCTTATCTTCGGTGGTTTCGTTGTCCCGCGTATTAAAGAGAATAACAAGCCGGTCTACTATGTCGACCTGATCAACCCTCCCGTGGCAAATCCCCGTGCTGGCCGCCCCGATGCACCAGCCGTAAAAAAGAAAATACCAGCGAAGAAAAAGGCGAAACCGGCCATAAAGAAACCACCGGTAAAGAAGCCGCCAGTGAAGAAAACAGTTCCCGTTAAAAAAGTGCCCCCTGTCGTCAAAAAAGTGGTCGAGACTGTACCCGTGGAGCAAGCGAGGGTTACTCCGCCGAAAAAGGTTGAACCGACACTCACTCCGATTGTCGCGCCAGTGGTCAGCGATCCCATGGATGCCATCGAGCAGATGCGGCGCAAACAACGGATTGCCGATTTGAAGGAAAAACTGTCGCGCTTAGCCACCGAACCTTCCACTGCACCGGTTGGCGTGGTTGGCGGTAGCGGTGATCAAGCTGGTGTTGATTTCGATGGCTGGATTAAGTCGTTCCTGTCGCAAGCCTGGGCACTGCCAGCCCATTACCGTCAGCGCGGTTTGGTCGCCACTATGTTGTTGCGCTTCAACCGCCAAGGGCAACTGATCTATACCGAGATGCTCCGCTCCTCTGGTGATGGCTTTTTCGATGCCAGCGTCAAACGTGCGGTACAGCAGTTACAACGCTTACCCAACGAACCTAAAAAACAATTGGAACTCAGTGTGACCTTTGATCCAAGGGAGATGTTAGCCCAATGATGAAACAAATAAACTATTGTATCGGTGGGGTGTTATTGCTCATGTTATTCAACACCTTCGCCATAGCCAAAGAGATCGTCATTACCACACCGGGACGGCAGACCATCCCGTTAGCTCATGCACCACTTTTAGCAACATCAGCTGAAGATGCCGCATTAGCACAAACCTTTCACGACGTCATCCAGGCCGATCTCGACCTCAGTGGTCTGTTTGACTTTGTCGATGAAGGAGCTTTTCTCGATGATGCCCAAAACGATGATTTAAATAGTACTGATATCAACTTCCCCCAATGGCGGATGCTTGGCGCCCAAGTATTACTCAAGGGAACCTATAAATTACGCCGCAATAAACTCGAATTAAAAGTTCGTCTGTTCGATGTCATGACACGGCGCTTGCTTATCGGCCACAATTACCAAGGTCAACCGCACGAAATTCGGCGGATGGGCCACAGCTTTGCCGATCAAATCATGAAAGTACTCACCGGTAAGCTCGGCTCGTTCAATACCCGCATCGCCTTTATCAGTGATCGCACCGGCAATAAAGAGTTGTATCTGTGCGAATCCGATGGTTACGATAGTCAGCGCGTGACCAATCATGCAAACTTGATCCTTAATCCTGATTTTTCCCCACTTGGTCACGAACTGATCTTTACCTCGTACCATCAGGGCAATCCCGATCTGTATCGTAAAGAGATCTACACTGGTCGCGAAGCCAAAATTTCCAGCCACAAAGGGTTGAATATCGCTGGTCGTTATCGCGGTGATGGTAAGGAAGTTGCGCTCACCTTGTCGCGCGATGGCAATGCAGAACTTTATCTGATCGGACTCGATGGCAAAATTCACAAGCGGATGACCAACGCCTGGGGTATCGATGTTGATCCGACCTGGAATCCAATTGGTGATCAACTCGCCTTTGTTTCCGACCGCCAAGGCAATCCCCATATTTTCATTACCGATGTCCTGTCAGGGCAAACGCACCGGTTAACCCATGCAGGCCGCTACAATGCCACCCCAGCATGGAGTCCCGATGGTAAACTCATCGTTTTTAGCCGTCTTGAGGGTGGAGTCTTTAATCTGTTCAGTATTGATCCCGACGGTTTCGATGAGCGACAATTGACTTTTGGTGCTGGCAATAAAGAGCATCCGCGCTGGAGTCCCGATAGTCGCTTTATCGCTTTCTCCAACGATATTTCAGGCAAGAAGGCGATCTATGTGATGCGGGTGGATGGTAGTGGTCAGCGGCAGATTTCGACCGTTGAGGGCAATTGTAGTCATCCGGCTTGGTCTAAGAGTTGGTAGGGTTTGTGACTTGAGTGTCTTACCCTTTATATTGATCTGCTAAAAATACGGCTGATGCATTTTTTGATGCATCAGCCGTTTTTTGTTTTACTCTCGTGAGTTCAATAACAGTTTGAACATAAACTATGTTGTTATTTTGTTAATTAATATACATTTTTATTTAATTCTAAATCTACTATGGTAGTGTATTTAAGGTCCTTAGTTGAAAGGAAAGATTAGCGGTCCTTTCTGTGGTGGGTGTATAGCCGACCCGAATATATTGTTTGAATCTCGTCAACACATGTTTGCCAAAGACTTCGGTTCTCGTATTCAACAAATATGTGTTCGCAGTGAATAATAGGGATCTTTTTTTATGACTTAGGTTTCCCACCCACAATATCTGCTCGCAAAACAAAAATTTATTTCAGATCCATTTCCATGGTAACTCACAAACCTCCACTACTTTCTACCAAAAATTGTATTTATTTGTGGTGGCGATCAAAATAAATTGCCTGAATTAAGCCGTCCACCTGTTAGTGACGATAATCCATATTCTGAAGTATTATTTAAAACGGTAAAATATCACCGCTGCTTTCCAGAACAAACATTTGCCTCTGTAGGCCAAGCACGGCAGTGGACAGCAGTATTTGTAGATTGGTACCATGAGGAACATCAACAGAGCGCGATTAAAGTTGTAACCCCAGCGCAACGCCACCGTGGTGATGATCGCGAAATTCTGCAACCAAGGAAAGAACTTTACGCTGCAGCTAAAAACCTACGACCAGAGAGATGGTCAGGAAACTTTAGAAATTCGGAACGACTTGAAGTTGTTACATTGAACTATGAGCAAACGGAAAATGTGCAGTTGTTACTCCGAGCAAATGGATAGGCAAAAATACGACAGTTTGCTTGACCTCTACAGAGAATGTCCCCTCTGGGTTCCTCTATGACAGTTTATAGCAGGCTCACTAATTTTTTTTTGACGCTTAAGCAAGACAATAACTACGGTTCTTAGCCGTCGAGTACTCACGGATTCATGAAATCAATAGGAGGCAGTATTAAATTGGGAAAAGGGAGTGAAAAGGCGAGAACCATCTTTGCTGGACAGAAACCTACAAGGATCGTATCTGCCATTATTGAATTGACCCCCAACCCGATTGGCAGCGACTTATTGGAACTGTTTCCAGCATGTAGTCGGGGCGTAGTTCTGTCCACTATATATTTTTTTATTTTTACTTTTTTGAGTCTGTTTTTTCCGTTAGCTACTTTTGCTTCAGGAGTTGAAACAGGGGGGGCAATTGGTTTGCTGGATGCGGCTAGATCCACCTTGTTGCTACAGCCGGAAATCACCATTCAGGAAGAGCAGGTGAATTTAAGCCGTAGCATCCTACAGAGCACTGCTGGTGATTTTGACCTGCGATTGCAAGCTTCAGCCAGATTTGAAGAGAATAACTCGCCTAGCGTTGTAGAGAATCGAGACACCACGATACTTAACCTGAGCTTGATAAAGCAATTCCGTTCCGGTCCGCAACTGATTTCTGGGCTTGAACTTACAAAGGTCGACCAGCAGCCATCTTCAGCGGACGAATTTCAGAACGCTAGCAGGATCACGTTTCAAGTTGTTATCCCGTTGCTCAAGGGGTTCGGCCAGGAAAATGTCGCATCTCGTGAAATTTCTGCAGCGTATGAGCTTGAAGCCAGTCAGAATGATTTACTGCACAGGGTCTCGTTGGCGGTTCTGGATACGACGTTGGCCTATTGGGATTTTGTTGCATCTTATCAGCGACTTACCATCTTTCAACAGTCCGAGGATAGGGCCAGGCTTCTAGCGGAAAAGACTGAAGATCTGATCCAGGCCGAGCAACTACCTGCATCGGACATCAAGAATGTTCTAGCCAACTTGGCCGACAAGGCAAGCATGCGCATTGCCGCAGAGCAGGTGGCCATTGAAACCCGCTTTGCACTTGGTATTTCAATGGGTACCCCTGCCGCTGTCATTGCAGGGTTGCCTGCACCGAAAGAGAAATTCCCGCAACTTAAGGACGGCTCAAAGGCCAAAATGGTTTTCAATTTCTCGACCTACACCAATCTGGCCATGTCTAAACGCAGTGATCTTCGAGCTGAAAAAAGGCGGGTCGAAGCCATAAATGCTCAAATAAAGGCCTCACGCAATCGCCTCAAACCGAGACTCGACCTAGGGGCGATGGGCGGCTACAACGGCTTTTCTTCTGGAAGTCGGGGGGAGGATTATATCGATGCGCTCAAGTCCAAGCAAGGCGGAATGGATTGGTCTGTCGGCTTGAATTTCGAATACAATCTCGGCAATAACCTCGCTAAGGGGAATTTAGAACAAGATCTTGTCAGATATCGGCAGAAACAGGTGCAGATCGAAAACCAGGCTCGCATCATCGTGTCGAATGTGATGGTTGTCGTTAACAGCTTAACGAACGTTGTTGCTGAATTAGAGAAATTGGATGAGTCGGCCCAGGCATACTCGGAGGCAGTAGAAAATGAGCGACTGAGGTTTCAAATGGGGGAAGCCACCCTGCTGGATTTCATAAATATCCAAGATCGCATGGATTCCGTCCTGCTGAACCGTATCTCTACTCGACAGCGCTTGGCCGGTTCCCTGGTTCAGCTACGGTTTGAAACTGGAACCTTGGTCCGCAGCGCTGCAGAAGGATATTCCCTCGACTTAGCTGAACTGACTACACTGCCGGCGCGCAGATGATTTTGACTATCTGAAAAATCCACAGGAGAAGATTTATCATGGTTCAAAAGCAACTGTTCCGCAAGGTTTCATTGGCTCGGCTTTCATCGCCTGAGCAACTCGATATGTTAGTTCGAGTAACGACACCAACGGGCTGGTATGCATTGCTCACTCTTGGCATGCTTCTGGGCATGGCCCTCATGTGGGGATTTGTTGGCAATATACCAGTCAAGGTGAAAGGCCAAGGCATTTTTATGCGTCATGGTGGGATTCAGAGTGTCGTTACCTTGGGGGAAGGGCAGATTTCTGAGGTCGTGGTGGAGCCAGGGGATATTGTACGTCACGGTCAGATCGTGGCCCGACTTTCACAGCCGTTGTTGCAAGCAGAGCTACGCAATGCTCGCAGCGAACAAGAGGAAGCAAAGATCCAACATGCCCAACTGCAAAAATTCTCTAATGAAGATATTGGATACCAACTTGAAAGGCTCAGTGCCCAGCGAAAAAGTATTGGCTTTTCGGTAGAGAGTTTGGAAAAACAGGTTGAATTTTACAGGGGGCAGCTGTTCAAGCAAAAAGGGTTGCTTGAAAAAGGGCTCATTATTCCAGTCAAGGTGGAGGGTACCCGCAAGAACTTGAATTTGACTCTGGAACAGATCGATGGTCTGCGCATCAAACTGGAAGATATTACGATCCAGAGGTATACCTTGGAAAATCGTCACCGCCAATTGATTCATAAGAGTGAGGAAAATCTCAGCCTTTGCGCGAGAAAAGTTTCTCTTCTGGAAAAAAGGCTTGCGTTTGAATCCAGAGTAGTCAGCAAAATATCGGGGCGAGTGATCGAGGTTCTGGTATCTGCTGGCCAAGTGATCAATGCGGGGGATCCTGTCGTAAACATGGAATTCATGGATAAAACACTTCAAGCAATACTCTTTGTTCCTTCGGCCGATGGGAAGAAAATCAAATCAGGAATGGAAATTGACTTGGTACCTTCCACGGTCAAGAAAGAGGAGCATGGTAGCCTGCTGGGATTAGTCACTTATGTGTCCGAATATCCGGCCACTTACAGGGGGATGGTTCATATGCTCGGCAATGAACAGCTCGTGCAAACCCTCTCCGAATCCGGTGCACCGATGGTTGTTTATGCCGACATGATTCCCGACAGTAAAACTGTTAGTGGCTATAAGTGGTCATCAGGCAAGGGGCCCGATACGACCATACAGGGTGGAACTCTGTGCCTCGGTGAAATCATTGTCGAGAATCGTCTACCTATAAGCTTCGTTATTCCTTACCTCAAGCAAACTCTGGGGATATAACAGCATGCAACCCCGAGAGTTTAAGAAAAACAGAAGAGTCAGAACGCCAACGGTTATTCAGATGGAGGCGGTAGAGTGTGGAGCAGCAGCTCTAGGTATCGTCTTGGGCTATTTCGGAAGAATCGTCCCTCTGGAGGAGCTGCGGGTTGAGTGTGGGGTTTCGCGGGATGGCAGCAAGGCAAGCAATATTCTCAAGGTCGCCCGCAAGTATGGTTTGTCGGCCAAGGGTTATCGCAAAGAGCCAGCGGGGCTGCGATCGCTATCCCTGCCTATGATCGTATTTTGGAACTTCAACCACTTCTTGGTGGTCGAGGGGTTTAGCAAGGGGCGTGTCTACTTGAATGACCCTGCTGCGGGGCCACGGACGGTAAGTGAGGAAGAATTCGACCAATCTTTTACCGGAGTGGTGCTGGTTTTTGAAAAAGAGGTTGGTTTTAAGAAGGACGGTAAAAAACGCAGTCTGATCCGGTCGCTGACTTCGCGACTCCCAGGTTCCAGAATGGCGCTTGGCTTTGTCATGCTCGTCAGTTTGATGTTGGTTATTCCGGGGCTGGTGATACCAACATTTTCCCGTATATTTGTCGACAATATTCTCGTAGGTGGCATGGAGGACTGGCTCAAGCCCCTGTTGATCGGGATGACCCTCACAGCTGCATTGCGAGGTGGTCTGACTTGGATCCAGCAGTACTATCTGATGCGGTTGGAAACTAAGCTGGCACTCAGTGCGGCCAGTCAGTTCTTCTGGCATGTGCTGCGGCTGCCGATGGACTTTTTTACCCAACGCTACGCGGGTGAAATCGGCACCCGCGTTGGTATAAATGATAAGCTGGCCCACTTGATCTCCGGGGTCCTAGCGACCAATCTGCTCAACATCCTGGTGGTTGGTTTCTATTCACTTCTGATGCTTCAATATGACGCTGTCCTTACTGTGACAGGCATCGCCGTTGCGACAATGAACCTCGTTTTTCTCAAATTAGTGTCACGTAAGCGTGTAGATGCTAATCAAAAGCGGTTACAGGAAAAGGGCAAACTTATGGGAACGGCGATGGGTGGGTTGCAGCTTATTGAGACCCTTAAAGCCTCGGGAGGTGAATCCGATTTTTTTGCAAAATGGGCTGGTTGTCACGCTAAAGTTCTGGATGCCGAACAGCGACTTGGTTTCTCGTCCCACATGCTTAATATGGTCCCCCTCTTTCTAACCGCGCTGAATTCTGCATTGATTCTCGGTGTGGGCGGCATTCGCGTAATGGATGGTCATCTCAGTATGGGGATGTTGGTGGCTTTTCAGAGCCTGATGTTGAGCTTTCTGGATCCAGTCAACCAGTTGGTCGGACTGGGTAGCACCCTTCAGGAGGTAGAGGGCGACTTGAATCGGCTCGACGATGTACTGGCCCATGGTCTAGATTCTCAGGTGACCTATGATGAGGCCTGTCACAAAACCGATGACGATGTGGACACGCTTGAATCCACATTACATAACAAGCTCTCCGGAGCTTTGGAGTTACGTAATATCACCTTTGGTTACAACCGTCTAGAACCAGCGCTGATCAAGAATTTCAGTCTGACATTACAACCTGGTTCTCGTGTTGCACTTGTCGGTGGCTCTGGCTGCGGAAAATCGACTATCTCGAAAATTATCGCCGGTCTGTACGAACCCTGGAAAGGTGAGGTCGTTTTTGATGGTAAGCCTCGCCGTGAATTTCCCCGTTCCGTGATCAGCAATTCAATGGCCATGGTCGATCAGGACATTTGCATGTTCGAAGGGAGCATCAGCGAGAATCTTACCCTTTGGGATAACTCTGTCCGCGAACGCCAGATCATTGCCGCCGCAAAGGATGCCTGCATCCATGACATGATCTCTTCTCGTAACGGAGGATACGACGGTGTCGTTAGCGAAGGGGGCCGAAACTTTAGTGGAGGGCAACGACAGCGCATTGAGATAGCCAGAGCTCTGGTGGAGAACCCGACCATTCTGGTCCTAGATGAGGCGACCAGCGCTCTCGATCCGGTGACAGAGAAGATTATCGATGACAATTTACGGCGTCGGGGCTGCACTTGCCTTATAGTCGCTCATCGACTTAGTACCATACGGGACTGTGACGAGATCATCGTTCTGGATAAAGGACAAGTTGTCCAACGTGGTACTCACGCAGATCTTATAGAAATTCAGGGCCTTTATGCCAGTTTGGTTCAAGCTGGATAAAGTGTTTGCCGAATAGAGTGAATAGACTTGGAGATGGATGTTGATTCAGAAAATTCTAGACCTCATCGGAGAAGAAAACGTCACTCTGGATATCAGCGGGGGGAGTCCTCTTCTTTTAGACGACCCTCAATCCGTTTTTGTGGTTCAGGAGGGAAGGGTAGACATCTTTGCCGTGCGAGTTGAACATGGTCTGCCCTCCGGTGCGCGCCGCCATGTTATCCGCCTGAAAAAGGGACAGGCCATGTTCAGTTTCCCTCGGGAAAACATCGCTAGTGAGGGACTTGGACTTTTGGCCTGTGGTGCAATCGGCACCCGATTGCTGGGCTTCAAACATGACCAGCTCAAGGCAATAGCCCGAACCAAAAAGGGTTGTGGTTGTGTTGCGGCTCTGGTGAATAACTGGGTTGAAAGCCTTATTTTGGGATTACGGCGCAACGCTATGCCGAAGATTTTTGAGGGAGAACTGGTCGCTGGCCAGGATTTAATGCTCGGTCTCGGTGAATTCGCCAAGCCAAGTCAGGGAGTTCTCTGGGTTACCCACCAACAAGGGACAGCCCATTATTGCAGCGACCAGAGCCTTGAACCGATCAATATCAGGGGCTACCTCCCCCTCTCCCGTCAGTCCTGGCTGGAAGCTGCCGATCACAACAGCCTGCATGCGATTGATACGCCTACCTGGTTACAGGAGGATCCTGAATGGATAGGGTTGGAAGAGTTTCACCGTCTTTCACTGCAGAGAATTCGGCAATCTGTCGATGATGCCCGCTCTGAGGAGAGAGAGTGTGTTTTTCGAAAAAATGAAGCCGACCGCCTAAACTTTGGAGCCTCAATCGGAAGGCTGTCCACTGTTCTAGAGAAAAAAGATGAGCTAATTGATCACAGAACCAACGATGCGCTCTTTGCCGTCTGTTGTGCCGTAGCCAAGCCTCTGGGGATTGAGATGACACCCGCTATTGGCGGTGACGGCAGTTTCGAGAACCTGAACCCTCTTGAAGCTATTGCTCAGGCTTCACGGGTTCGTACGCGCAGAGTTATTCTGTCGGACAAATGGTGGCAGCAAGACAATGGCCCCATGATCGGTTATCTGGCGGAGGGGGAGCACCCGGTAGCCTTACTTCCGAGATCTGCAACCAGTTACGTACTTGTAAACCCTGCGGAAACTGGCCGAAAGAAGATTACCCCTGAGCTTGCGGGCCAGCTAAGCCCGTTCGGCCAAATTCTCTATCGCTCATTGCCCTCACACTCTCTAACAGGATGGGATCTCTTCAAATTTGCCATCCAGGGTCGAAGCGGTGATTTCATGATGATCCTGTTTATGGGATTAGCTGTGGGCATACTGGGGATAGTCACCCCGTTGGTTACCGAAGTGATGTTCGACACGATTATTCCTGGTGCTGAACTAAACCAGCTCCTTGTCGTGACCCTGGCCCTGATTGTGGGTGCTATAGCGACAATGATTTTCCAGTTTACCCGTAATATCGCTGTTCTGCGCCTTGAGGGGCGCGTAGATCAGCATGTTCAGAGTGCGGTTATTGATCGGCTGCTGGAGTTGCCGGTTACATTTTTCCGGGATTATACCGCGGGTGATCTCGCCCAGCGGGTCATGGGAATAAACAGCATTCGGCAAACCCTCTCTGCAACAACCATCAACGCGATCCTCTCAGGAGTCTTTTCGGTTTTCAGTCTCGCACTTCTTTTTTACTACAGCGTAAAGATGGCCTTAATCGCTATTGCTGTCACCTTTGCCGCTCTGATTGTCCTCACGGCAGGTGGATATTTTCAATTGCAGTATCAAGGTCAGCTCATTGCGATTCAGGGTAAAATTTCCGGCATGGTTTTGGAGCTTATCGGCGGAATTGCTAAGTTGAGGATCTCTAGTGCAGAGTCACGTGCTTTTGTCCGGTGGTCAGAATACTTCATATTGCAACGACGCTTAGCGTGCAAGGCACGCAATGTCAGCAATATAACCAGCACTTTCAATAGTGTTTATTCGTTATTATCGAGCGTCGTTATTTTTGCCAGTATGGTTTGGTTCATCGAGGTAGGGACTTTCTCGACGGGCAAGTTTCTGGCATTCAACGCGGCCTTCGTACAGTTTTCAAGCGGCATGATGTCGCTAAGCTCCAGCCTGCTTTCGGTCTTGGGAATTATTCCCCTCTATCGACGCTGTGAGCCGATTTTTAAAGCGATTCCTGAGGTGGATGCGACGCAGGCCGATCCTGGGGAATTGGCCGGTGAGATCGAAGTCAGCAAGGTTTCGTTCCGTTACAGCGATGATAGCCCCCTGATCCTTGATGATGTGTCACTGCATATTAAATCCGGCGAGTTCATTGCGCTGGTCGGTTCCTCTGGCTCGGGTAAATCGACCCTCTTTCGCCTGCTTCTCGGCTTCGAAATGCCCAATTATGGCGGGATTTATTACGATGGACAGGAGCTGTCCGGCATCAACGTGCGTTCAGTGAGGCGACAGATGGGGACGGTATTACAGAATGGGCAGGTGATGGCCGGAGATATTTTCAATAACATCGTTGGAGCCACCCTGATGACCATTGACGATGCTTGGGATGCGGCCCGTATGGCCGGGCTTGATAAGGATATTGAGAGCATGCCTATGGGGATGAATACTGTTATCTCCCAAGGTGGTGGCACACTTTCTGGTGGCCAGCGGCAACGACTGCTCATTGCCCGCGCTCTGGTAAACAGGCCGCGTATTCTCTTCTTCGATGAGGCGACCAGTGCCCTGGATAATAAAACTCAGGCCATCGTCAATGAGAGTATTGAAAAGCTACAGACCACCCGAATAGTCATCGCTCACCGCCTGAGTACGATTAAAAATGCTGATCGTATTTATGTCCTTGATCAGGGCAAGGTTGTACAAAACGGCAGTTATCAGGATTTGGTCAGTCAAGAAGGTCTGTTTTCCGAGTTGGCCAAGCGGCAGATAGCTTAAAATATAGAGCAGGAGAATTTGACATGGCACTGAAAATTATTTTTTGGACTGTTTTCTTAATCCTCACCGCAACCTGTATCAGTTGGTTGGGTGTCTTGGTCATTCGAACAACTGCCGACAAAAACATGCGTCGTGGCGTGGCAGAAGCACGTTCTGAGCGGGCTCTACAGGCGGCAGGGCCGATTCTGTTGGGTGTCGCCGGAGATTGGGATGATGAGAGCGAAAAACCGATTTTACACGGCATTAAAATGGCTGTACAGGAGATCAATATCGCAGGCGGGGTATTGGGGCGAAATATCGAGATTATTGTTAAGAACGATGGTGGCTCCGTTGCTCAGGGAAGAAGGGTCGCTGAGGAACTAGCAGAAAATCTCGACGTCGTGGCCGTCATTGGTCATCCTACGTCACGCGTCTCGATTCCTGTATCCGTCATTTATGAATATTATGGACTGGTGATGCTATCGCCTCAGGCAACCAGCGCCAAGCTCACCCGACAGGGTTACAGGCATGTTTTCCGTAACGTCCCCAGTGACGAGAGTATCGGTGAACAAATGGCCTGCTTCGCACGCGATCGAGGATACAAAAAAATTGCTATTTATTATCTTCAGGGAGAATACGGTCGTAGTCTGGCCAACGCTTTTGAGAAAAAAGCTCAAGATCTGAGCCTCAATGTCGTCGACCGCCTTTCTTACGATAACACTTATAACAAGGTCGATTTCCAAAGAGATATTGAAATCTGGAAACAAAATTTTTCTTTTGATGCCCTCTTTCTTGTCGGGATGGTTCCGCAAGGCCTGACCTTTATTCAGCAGGTCAGGGAGATGGGGATAGAGGTTCCGATACTCTGCGGTGATAGTATGGATACCGATCAGCTGCTCATCTCTGGTGATTCAGCGGCCGATGGAACAATTGTCGCCTCGACTTTCAATCCAGACGATCCGCGGCCTGAGGTCCAGTGTTTTAATGAAGACTACCGGGATCGTTACGACATTCTGCCTGATTCGACAGCCGCTCAGGGTTATGATGCGGCTAAGCTGCTAGTTTTTGCCATGGCGCAGGCTGGGACAACAGAACCTGAACGAGTGTCTGAAGCCTTTCGGGCGGTCAAGGGCTGGCAAGGGGTCACTGGAGCCCACAGTTTCGCCACCAACGGGGATCTGATCAATAAGGCGATTACACAAAAGATCGTCAGAAATGGTCAATTTGTTGGTCTCGTCGACGGTCAAAAATTTGGTCACCAAAGGCAACAATGATGTGAAAACAGCGGCCTGATTTCCATTGGCCTCAACGAGGAGAGTGCCGACAATTATTGGCCGAAATAAGCACAGCAATACTAGTCATTAAGCGTTTTTTCTGGAGGGGAATAGCAATGCGCCCCTGTAAGACAAATGGGAAGCGGTGAAAATTGACAGTGAGTTGCGTTTAAAGAAGGTTTTTCCACTTATGGTTCACCTGCTGATGCGACGAGTGCCGAATGTGGTCTTTTCGCAAACCACGGGCAGGAAGCGTGTCCTGGTGAAACAGCAGGGTATTTAAAAGGGGGTGACGATGGCAGAACATTGAATTGTCAGGTTAGGCTAGGGAAACGTATCGTACCCGAGAGATACAGACTTAATGTGATTCAAACGTATGCGTTTTTTCGCACCGGTAAGCTTAGAAGACGAAGAAATGTATAATACATACCAAAAGGAGTTATACAATGACCCAACTAACACCAGAAACAATTGCAGCTGCAATTCAAAAGGTTCAGGAAAAATCTGCCCTAGACATGGAGTTCCGGAAGGAACTTCTTTCCAATCCACAAGAGGCTATTGCCCGTGTTGGTGGCATAGCGGTTCCTGCTGGTTTCAATATTAAGGTGATAGAAAACGAACCTGGTATAGATCAAACCTATGTCCTGCCAGATTTTCAGGGTGGAGAGCTTTCTGACAATGATCTGGATAAAATCGCAGGGGGAGATGGTATTTGCCTCTCCCATAAGGGCTGATGGTGAGATTAATAATATCCTAAAATAGTGGTCATTTGTTAATGTTTACATCGCTGCCACACTATGGGCTGCAGGTCGTATTAATCTGCAGCCCATTTCATTAATATTCGTCGTACGCTAGGGAGCGAGATAAAGATGACTATGAAATATTCGAGATTTAACCACTTATTCGAAAGTGAAAAACATGGTCAACTCTTATATAACTCTCTAACCAATTCATTTTTAGAGCTTGACGATGAAAGCCATGCAGAGCTTTTACGGATTAAAGACGCTCCTCATCTGATCGATTTTTGCAAAGACCCAGCTTTTTTTATGCAACTTTCAACGGCTAAAGTCATTGTCAGCGAAGGAGAAGAGGAGACTCTCCTGAATGTGATAAATTACAACAGATCACGACGTAAATTTGACAATAAAATCTTAAGTCTCACAATCGCCCCAACACTTGACTGTAATTTTAACTGTTCATATTGTTTCGAAGAATCAACGTTGAATCATTCTATGGATGATGAGGTTGAGGGGATGCTTATTAACTTTATCGAGCGATTTAAGCCACTACGATATATTGACATCAATTGGTATGGCGGGGAACCTCTCCTTTGTTTTGACAGAATAGAAAGCATTACTAAGAAAATAAAGGAACTTGATATCCCCTTTGTCGCCTCCATTGTTACAAATGGCTACCTGCTTTCAAGTCGGATCATTAACAGGCTTGATGAGTTGAAAATCAGGGATATTCAAATAACCATTGATGGGGACAAGGAGATGCATGACAGTCGCCGCCGTACGCGCACTGGGGGGGGAACCTACAATCAAATTATTTCAAATATAGATAAGCTGCTGGAAGTTTGGAGCGGCAAGCTTAATATCCGCGTTAATATTGACGAGACAAACAAACACCAATACCACCATGTTTACACATTGTTTAAGGATAAATTCAAAGGTAATAATATTACAATTACCCCAGGATTTGTATGTTCTTTAGAGAATTCCTCTAAATCTAGTTGTCAATTTAACCGCGAGGAGGCAGCTGAATTTAATATTGAACAATACCGAGAACATGGCATTAAAGATCTTCGGTTTTTCCCAAAACAAGACAATTCTGGATGTGTTGCTACGAAAGATAATGGCTTTATAATTGGCCCACATGGTGAGACATATTCTTGCTGGCGAGACGTCGGGGTGCAAGATAAAATTATAGGAAACATCAATCCTGATACTCATTGGGATATTAACACTATCGCAAACTATATTGTTGGTACTGATATTTTTAACGATTATGAGTGTCGACGTTGCTTTTACTTGCCGGTCTGTGATGGTGGCTGCCCCGAACTGCGCTACCAGAAAAAGTTTATGGGTGCAGAGATTGAAAATGCGCCATATTCCTGTTCGTTTTTCAAGGGAAAACTTTCTGACTTGCTATCAATTTACTACGACATTAAAAAAATGACAACGGAGTCGTAAGTTATGCATAAAGGTCACTGTAGCATTGCGAGTACGGTAAAAAAAAAATCCACAGTAGAATTGCCGGTCGACGTTTTTATGATTTCGGACGAAGGTCTAAATGATTTTAAGATCCTCTTGCCTAGTTCAACTTACGATAAAGTTAAAACGAACGCCTCTAGTCTAGACTACTTTGCGATGGGGGCGACATGTTTTGGAAAACCTGTGGGTATTGTTATTGCGAGCAAGAAATCAGGATCGAACGATGCACTGATTGTTTTTCTATCTGTTGCACGAAAATTTCGCAAACGCGGAGTTGGGTCGAAGCTATTGAATGAAATAGAAAAACACCTTTCCATATCTGGAACTAAATGTATTTACTTTAGATTTATCAAGTCACAACAAGATGAAGGTCTGTCTGTCGAGGCCACATTAAACAGATGCGGTTGGGGTGACCCTCAAATTCAATATCTATTATTTAAAATATATCCTTCTGCGGCCTTCACGGAACGTTTTGGCGGTAGTGAAAAAAAATCTGATATTTTCCAGCTAGTTAAATGGACAGAGCTGAGTGTGGCGAACCTAAAACAGTTAAAGGATTCAGAGTCTAGGATAAGAAAAGATGACGGACTGTATCTTTCACCCTTTATAGATAGGATTGATCCTTACACCAGCGTTGGATTGTGCCATAAGGGGAAAATTGTCGGATGGATGATAACTAGACTGGAATCGGATGGATCTTGTGTTTTTGAATCACTTTATGTGAATAAGCAATTCCGTAGTGAACAATGGGGAATGCTGCTTTTGTTAGATTCTGCCAGACGTTGGTGTGATAGCGGGCACCCTAACGTAACCTTTTATATTTCTCCTGCCCGAGTTAAACCATTTCGTTTCCATTATTTTTTAAAGGGATTTAATCCTGAGATAAAGAAGGTATTTCTTGCACAAAAGAACTGTTGTTGATTTCAATTAAGGGATCCTTTCTCGCGTCAAATATCTTGTCCGGTTTGACGATAATTAAGAAGACTGGTTGTGTTTCGCTATTTTGCTAAGTGTTTTATTCTCACAACTCCCTCCTTCGATCTCAATAATAATGGTGTAGTGAATAATTTAATCGACCGTAGCCATGGTCATTAATGCATCGGGAAATAGTTACCGCTATTGGCTGAAGGGTTGATTGGATGTGACAATCAGGCTGCCACTTTCGTAGCGATGCCCACTAGCAATCATCTTTGGTCTGGAGAATGGGTTGCTGAACCGCCTTGGGCAAATCAGCTTCCCTCGTCCTTTTATGGATTCTTGTCTGGAAATGGCGGGCAACTCTTGTTCACAGATTATGCGGAAGGGGCAGTTTTCTTTGGGTGTGGTGGGGTCGGACCAAGCCAACTGAATAATATGACAGCGATTATGTACAACATGTGGGCCAAAAACAGCCTTAGAAGGCCCATTTGAGGGTGAAAATTGGTGTTTAAAAGGGGTAACTGATATGGCAAGAGCAAACCGCCATCATAGTACTGGTCCCGTCATCTACATAATCCGATGGTAGACCCCAATGAACTCAATAATTGAAAGCTTGGCTGTAACAAGGGCTGAAACAATAAAGAAAGAAGACAATTGTTGCGATGCGCGATGACGGTGACGCCAGCGGCAGATTTCGACTGTTCAGGGGAATTGTAGCCATCCGGCTTGATCTAAAAGTTGGTAGGGTTGCTGGTGGCTTAAGAGTCTTTTATTTTTACCGATTTGTTAGATAAGCGGCTGATGCATTTAGAAATGCATCAGCCGTTTTTTCATTGTGGTATGACAGAGTGGTGTATTGAAGTATTAAACCCAGTTCAAGTTCGCGGGTCTCGTCCCGCAGCCGACGTACTTTTTTGACTGGCCCCAAAAAAGTAAGCAAAAAATGGGCTTTAAGTTCTTCCCTCCGGGGGGGGCGCCAATCCACCTACAATGAGTCGGTTTCCGTAATGCTATACCATGGCGGTAAGTCGGACCTCTCGGCCGACTGATTTGATTCCTTTGCCTTATTGTGGCATTAAATAGTTTGGTTGTGATGGTATTTTCTATTCTGTCCGTGGTGCTGTAGTACCAGATCCTGTTGGTTGTTTTATCATTCTCCGTTATTCGAAAACAATTGAATGACTTTTATGAACCAAACTCCCCCATTTGCCGCCGCCGAACGCAATGAGCGTCAGCTGAGCTGCTTGTGCCAAAACTGTTTGAGCAACGCGAGTTTTTTGGCACGCTCGGCTGTAATCTATTGCAGTGAGGGAACCCGCAGGGCCAGACAATTGTGGGCCGTTTTTTGTCTACTTTTTGACGGTGCAAAAAGTGGGGCGAGGTCTGGGGGCGCAACCCCAGTTTACTTCAGCCCAAGTTACCGCCTGTCACAATCGCACCGTTGATCACATCCCACGCTTCTAAGTAGCAAACCTCCCCAACCTTCTCATAAGTAATATCTCTGCTAAACTGAATATTCACCTCGTTAACAACAGTTCGTTGCTCAGGTTAGGAGATAACATGAAAATACTGATGATTCTGACTTCACACGCCAAGCTTGGTAATACCGGAGAAAAAACCGGTTTTTGGCTGGAAGAATTTGCTGCTCCGTACTACGTGTTTAAAGATGCGGGCGCGCAGATCACGCTGGCTTCGCCTCTTGGCGGTCACCCGCCTATCGACCCTAAGAGTGATGATCTCGATGCCGAAACAGAAGCGACACGGCGGTTCAAGGCCGATAGTACGGGGCAGGCTGCTTTAGCACACACCGTTAAATTATCTGAACTTATCGCTGATGATTTCGATGGTGTTTTTTATCCGGGTGGTCATGGCCCCTTGTGGGATCTGGCCGAAGATACAGATTCTATTGCCTTGATCGAAGCGATGGTTGCCGCCGAGAAACCTGTTGCTGCGGTATGTCATGCGCCCGGTGTGTTGCGCTACCCACGTAAAGCCGATGGTCATTCGGTGGTGGCGGGTAAGAAGGTCACCGGTTTCTCCAACAGTGAAGAGAAGGCCGTTGGTTTGACCGAAGTGGTCCCTTTTTTGGTGGAGGATATGCTCAAACACAACGGTGGTGAGTATGAAAAAGTTGCGGACTGGCACTCCCATGTGGTTTGCGATGGCATGCTGATTACCGGTCAAAATCCGGCATCGTCAGCGGCGGCGGCGAGGGCTTTGTTGGCATTTTTCGGCTGAATTTTTGGGTGCTGAGAGCGGTTCGCTCTCTCATCGTAGCAATGAATTATCCTGATCACACTATTTAACATCTGTTGACAACCGATTCGCTATCCTCTAGGTTAGAAAGACATCGACATCGTGTTATCTCGAGTGGTGGAGGGATTGGCCCTTTGAAACCACAGCAACCGATCCCTTAGGGGATGCCAGGTGCTAATTCCAACCCCTGTTTATAGGGGAAAGATGAGACGGAGTCTTACGATACCCGTATCCATCGACGTATTCGCAAGGCCCCATTCATCTTTTGAGTGGGGCTTTTTTTATTTACTCCACGTCATATATTTCGTTATGGGAGTAGGTTGTGTCTACAGCGATTGAATTAGTTACAACTCAAACTGTTACCATTGATCAAGAGCTTCGCTTGGAGAGCGGTCGTTTGCTTGGACCTCTCACTCTTGCCTATGAAGCGTATGGTGAACTGAATGATCAGGGTGATAACGCGATTTTAGTCACTCATGCGTGGACCGGTGATGCTCACGCTGCGGGTCGTCATCATGAGGATGATCGCAAGCCAGGGTGGTGGGATAACCTCATTGGTCCAGGTAAGGTCCTCGATACCGATAAATATCAGGTGATCTGTTCGAATGTGATCGGTTCGTGTAAAGGTTCAACAGGGCCAACCAGTATTAATCCGGCCACGGGGCGGCCTTATCGCCTCAACTTCCCCATTGTGATGGTGCGCGACATGGTGCGGGCGCAAAAGTTGTTACTGGATAAGATCGGTGTGACCAAACTGGTGACGGTAATCGGTGGCAGTATGGGGGCTATGCAAGCGTTGGAATGGGGGCTTGTTTATCCTGACTTCGTCCGT
The DNA here is from genome assembly GCF_055389415.1 of Desulfuromonas svalbardensis. NCBI lineage: Bacteria > Pseudomonadati > Thermodesulfobacteriota > Desulfuromonadia > Desulfuromonadales > Desulfuromonadaceae > Desulfuromonas > Desulfuromonas svalbardensis. Next base: position 826,586 of record NZ_AP042416.1, read on the forward strand.
TCCATTATCCCGATTGCTGGCACAGGACGCACCTCGCCGATGGCTATTTCGCTGAATTCCTTGGCGCGACAGGCGATCTATAATGATCCACTGTGGAAAAAAGGTAACTATAGGCCTGAACATCCGCCGATGAGTGGTTTCGCCTTAGCACGATCCGTGGGTCATATCTCATTTTTGTCGGAAGAGTCGATGGCGCTGAAGTTTGGCCGCCGTTTTTCAGCCCGTGACGGCTTATTTGATCTGTTTGGTCAGTTTGAGGTGGAGCGCTACCTTGAATATAACGGCAACAGCTTTCCCGGGCGTTTTGATTGCAATTCGTTTTTGTATTTGGCGAAGTCGCTTGATCTGTACGATGTGGCGTGGGAGAGCGGTTGTTTAGAGGATGGTTTGGAGCCGTTGACGTGCCCGTCGTTATGGTTTGCATTTAGTTCTGATTGGTTGTATCGGCCTGAACAAACAGAAGAGGTGGTGGAGGTTTTACGCCAGTTAGAGAAGCCGGTAGAGTACCACCTTATCGAGTCCGATTATGGCCATGACTCTTTTTTGGTTGAACCCGAAAAATTCACCCCCTATGTGGCGGAATTCCTTGCCCGTTTAGAGGGGTAATTTTCGTCTAAAAAAGATTGAGCTGCTTTTTCGGTTGTGGCTTTAATTTGAACGGCCGTGGTGAAAAACGGGGACATTCGAGCAGTTTGCACCCTGCGGGCTGGCGACAACTGCGGATACATTTTTCGCACAGTGGATTGAATTGATCAACGCATTCTGATTTCACACTTTCCTCCTCGACATAGTGATTGCTATGCTGCCGGATCGGTGGCTAAAACAGTTTTAGCGGCCTCTAGTAACTCCGTGTGGTCGTCGTTAAAGGGGTCAATCTCTACCGTGATTCGATTGTCAGGTTTGGTGTGGCAATAGAGCGGATCATAATATTTCAACATCAGCTCAGAAACCAGTTCATGCCAATTCTTCTGGCGCAACAATTCAAGCATATTTTCAACTTCAGTTATGCCTAATCGGCGCTGTAGTGACTGAATCGGTTGAATAAATGTTTCTTCGGCAAGTTCTGATACCGTATAGTCTTCTAAAATAATTTGGATCCGCTTTTCGAGCTCTGTTTCAAGCCACAGCGTTCTTTCTGTTTGTAGGCTTTGGAAAAAACGCGCCGGTAAAATAATCTTACCAATATGACGGCTTTCCCCTTCAGTTAAGGCCCAGCTCCCCTTTGGTACGCTTTGTAGGGCCTCCCATAGCAGCGATTCAAATTGTTTTTGACCTGGTTGTTGACCAAGTCCGACACCGCCAAAGGCACTGCCACGGTGATTGGCGAGTCCTTCAAGATCAATCACCGGTTGATCTTGCTTCGAGAGTTGTTGCAAAACACGTGTTTTGCCAACACCTGTTAAGCCGCGTAACACCAACATGCGGCCCCACTCACCATGATCAAAAAAGTCTACCACATGGCGACGAAATGCTTTATGCCCACCGCGTAGCTGAAAAGCTGGAAAGCCGGCGAGCTGTAAAAATGCGGTCATGGCGCGACTGCGCAGACCACCGCGCCAGCAAAAGATAACAATAGGGCGGCGCTGGTTGGTACGTAGGCTGTTGATCGTTTGGATCAATTGTGGAATCTTGGGCGCAACCAGTTCGACACCGCGAATGCGAGCAATATCAGAGCCTTGTTCTTTATATAAGGTGCCAATTTCAACGCGTTCGGCATCATTAAGGATAGGGACGTTCACAGCTCCGGGAATGGACGCTTCGTTAAATTCTAACGCAGTGCGAACATCAACAAGCAGAGCACCATCTGCGCGCCGTTTCAGGGCTGTTTCAATATCGACAATAAATGAATCATTAAACATAGTGGGGTGTCATTCTTGAATGGGTCAAATAAAAGTTGATGAAGTGTAGCAGAATGGTTACCCGAGTTGAAAGGACGATTTTCTTTAATCGTTAAGAAAGGGCAGATTTTAATTGGCTCTCTGGAGTTGTTATGATGATGAAGTTGTCACGAATAGACACCGTTAAACTGTATACAATGCAGAAAACAAATTGACACATAGTGGCCGCTGTGGTACAAAACCGCGTTTGTATTAGACATTGAAATTGAGGAGTAAGAAGGCTCACATGACCTGCGATGATAAAGAAAAAAGGGCAGTTGAGCGTCGGGAGCTATATAAATCTCTCGGATTTCTCTCAAGCGTTGGTATCTGTATGGTCGCCTCGATTCTTATCGGTATGGCGATGGGGTACTATCTGGATCAGTGGCTTGGAACCGAACCTTGGATGTTGTTGATTTTTCTTGGTTTTGGTATTGTCTCTGGTTTTCGGAATATTTTCATCCTGACCAATCGCGAACTGCGACGTCAGAAACAGGAAAGCAGTGTGGACTGTGACCGATAACGATGATCAATTGCTGGGGCAAATAGCTCGGCGTAATTGGATTATTTTGATCGGGCTTGTTGCTGCGAGCTTACTGTTTAGGAATAAAGATCTTACCATCGGTGTTGCTAGTGGTGGTTTGGTTGCAGTATGTGGCTATCAATGGTTACATCGCTCGCTGACAAGGGCTCTTGCTGAGTCGGGTCAGCCAGCTGTTAAAGGGTTTCAAGTTAGTTATATTCTCAGGCTGGGTGCACTTGCAGTCATGCTGGTATTACTAATTGCGGTGGTTAAGGTTAATCCACTGGGACTTATTATTGGACTTTCAGTTGTGGTGATCAATATTATGATGACCACGGTTATGCGCGCTATCAAGTAGGGAGGCACGACTTAAATGGTACATCCTTTTTTATTACTACAATGGGTTGAACAACAACTAAACACCCACATTGGCCAGCATGTGACCTATACGTGGTTGGTTATGCTGATTTTGTTTGCGGTGGCATTCGTCGCATCACGTGGAATCAAAATGGTTCCGAGTGGTTGGCAAAACCTAATGGAGAGTGTGGTTAGCGGCATTGAAAACCTAATGGTTGAAACCATGGGGCCTAAGGGGAAGACGTACTTCCCGTTGATCGCAACCTTTTCACTGTTTATCCTCGTATCCAACCTCATCGGTTTGGTACCGGGTATGTATCCTCCAACAGCAGATCTTAATACCAATGCGGCCTTAGCTCTGACTGCTTTTTCTATGACCCATATCATTGGTATTAAAGAGCACGGCATCGGCTACCTCAAGCACTTTATGGGCCCTATTGCTGTCTTAGCTCCGTTGATTTTCATTATTGAAATCATTGGCCACTTGGCTCGTCCACTTTCATTATCGTTACGTTTGTTTGGTAACATGTACGGTCATGAAATTGTCCTGATGATTTTCTTTGCTTTGGTTCCATTGTTCCTACCTGTTCCAATGATGTTGATGGGTGTTCTGGTTTCATTTATTCAGGCATTCGTTTTCACCTTGCTGGCAATGATCTACATCGCTGGCGCGTTGGAAGAGGCGCATTAATTTCGTTCTTAACGTTTATACGTTTAGATAAGTCCTATATTGTATAGGAAAAATAACCCACTTTTTTTGTTTCAAGGAGATTCACATGACATTTTTCGCATGGTGTATGATCGCAGCTGGTTTTGGTATGGCAATTGGTTCTTTCGGTACAGGTCTTGGTCAAGGTCTTGCTATTAAAGCTGCTGTTGAAGGTGTTGCTCGCAACCCAAGCGCAAGCGGTAAAATCCTTACTACAATGATGATCGGTCTTGCAATGATCGAGTCACTTGCTATCTACGTATTCGTTGTAGCAATGATCATCTTGTTCGCTAACCCATTTACCGAGCAGGTAATGGCATTAGCTGGTAAGTAATCAGCACGAACATAGTTTTACTGGAAAAGGCACTCCTATTTGGGTGCCTTTTTTTGTTGATGTACAACAATACAACTGGGTGCTATCTTAATGAAATATTGAAGGGTGAAGTTAATCGACTAAGAGGCATTCAGAATGAAGCACGCAGAACATTTAAGTGATAATGATGTATTGAATCGCAGCCATAAAAGTGTGCTGTATTATTTTATTCGTATTTTTTTACTGGCTGGTGCAATTCTTACTGGTGTGATTACGATTCTTTATAATTTAGAGAGTCATGATTTTTTGAAGCGTACTCAGTTGCAAGAAAAGCACGCTGTTGATGTTGTTGAACAAATTGTTACAGGTAAATTTTCTACCATCATTTCCGATATTACTTTCCTCTCGCAACAAAATGAACTCCATACGTATCTCGAATCAGCTGATTTAAATATTAAACACGCTTGTGCAGACGAATATTCGGCTCTTATTAATGCTCGTGGTGTCTATGATCAGATCCGTTATATCGATTTAGACGGCAATGAGATTGTTCGGGTGAACTATGTCGATGGTAAAGCTGTGGTTGTACCTGCGGAACAGTTGCAAAATAAGCGCGGACGGTATTATTTTGATGACACATTATCACTAGATGCTGGACAGGTGTTTGTTTCTCCATTTGATCTCAATATGGAACAAGGTGCCATTGAGTTGCCACTGAAGCCAATGATCCGCTTTGGTACTCCAGTGTTTGATAGGCATGGCAACAAACGTGGCGTGGTGATTTTAAATTATCTTGGCCAAAATCTTCTCGATGAACTCATTAGTGCTGATCGTTTGCTGTATGGCAAGATGTTGCTAGTAAATCTCGATGGCTACTGGTTACGTGGATTGTCCGTAGACGATGAATGGGGATTTATGTATGCCAAAGAGAGACAGAGGAAATTTAAGGATGAATTTCCGCTAGAATGGCAGCAACTTAATGGCGAGAGCTCAGGTCAGATCGTGAACCAGCACGGGTTATTTACGTATTCGACAATTTACCCCATCCTCAATGAAGCCAATTCTGGAACCAGTTGTTCTCTCGGAATGGGTAAAGTAGCAAGTTTTGATTATTGTTGGATTCTGATCGCATATATTCCTGCTGATGTTCTCTTTGCCCACAGTGGTAAATTACTCGCAAGACTTGCTATTTTAACTATTCTGCTATTTCTGTTAGCAACAGTATCATCGTGGTTTATTGCCCAATTCATTTCGCAACGAAAAATGAAAGAACTTGAGTTAGTCCGTATGGCTAACTACGATAAGTTAACTAATTTACCGAATCGAACATTGCTTGATGATCGTCTAACGCAAGTTTTTCACCAAAGTAAGCGCTATAATAAAAAATTCGCTATTTTATTCGCAGATTTAGATAGATTTAAAGCCGTCAATGATGGACTCGGCCACGATATTGGCGACCATCTTTTGATTGAAGTTGCAGCTCGTATGATTGATCAAACACGCCGTGCAGATACCGTTGCTCGAATTGGCGGTGATGAGTTTGTTATTCTTCTATCTAAAATTGAACACGAGAAGGACGCCGAACTTGTTGCAGATAAAATAAATCGAGAATTAAGTCGTCAATTCACGATTAAGGGACATCCAGTCAAAATTGGCGTTAGTATTGGTATTAGTTGTTATCCCGTTCATGGTGAAACGGTCGAAGAACTTCTCAAGAGTTCTGATCAAGCAATGTATTTTGTCAAACAGAACAACAAGGGATCGTTTAAAACCTTTGATGGTGTTTGAACGGAATCAGTCGCTGTTTTATTCCATTATAATAACTAGTTAGATTAAATCTTACCTGCATCGTTTCAACGGTGCTGAAGCGCGCGTTATTTTCCGAACTATACATTAGAGTTTTCAAAAACATTGTGTGAGTACCATACCTCATTCGTTGATTTCTTAAGAGTAGGAGATGTTCCATGGAGAAAAATGCTGTATCGGTTTTGCGTGATACCTTTGGATTTGACGTGTATCGCCGAGGCCAAGAAGAGGTCGTTGATCTGTTGTTGGCTAAGCGATCAGCGTTAGCAATTTTCCCAACAGGTGGCGGGAAAAGCTTATGCTACCAGCTTCCAGCATTGATGTTCGATGGTTTGACTGTCGTTATTTCGCCACTGATCGCATTGATGAAGGATCAGGTGGATGCCCTGAAGAGTGCGGGTGTGGCTGCTGCACGGCTTGATTCGAGTATTGCCTATGATGAGGTGCAGCAGATCTATCGCAGTATGGCAGATGGAAGTTTGAAAATTCTATATATTGCCCCCGAACGATTGGCAAATGAGCGTTTTCTGTCTCGATTGCGCAACGTTTCCATTGATTTGCTCGCGGTCGATGAAGCGCATTGTATTTCAGAATGGGGCCACAACTTTCGGCCAGATTATTTGAAAATTGCTCGTTTGGCGAAGCAGTTGCGTGTCGGACGTGTTTTGGCCTTAACGGCGACGGCAACGCCACAGGTTGCAGACGATATCCGCAAGGCATTTGCGATTGATTCTGCAGATCAAGTCCTGACGGGTTTTAATCGTCCAAACCTCGCGTTAAGTATCACTGCGTGTACGGCTAATCAGCGACCCGGGTTACTGGTGCAACGGCTTAAGGCGTTGGAATCGGGAGCAACGATTGTTTATGTTACCTTGCAGCGTACCGCCGAAGAGGTGGCGCAGCGATTGGTGGCACATGGTTTTGATGCTCAGGCGTATCATGCCGGTTTAGGTGATGAGCAACGCAGTCGTGTACAGGAAGCCTTCATGCAGGGGCGTTGTGCTGTCATCGTTGCTACGATCGCCTTTGGAATGGGAATTGATAAGGCTGATATCCGCACTATTATTCATTATAACTTACCCAAAACCATTGAAAACTATATGCAGGAGATTGGTCGTGCGGGCCGTGATGGTTTGCCGTCGTGCTGTGAAATGTTGGCATGTAATGACGATTATACTGTGCTGGAAAATTTCAGCTATGGTGACACGCCAACATTTGAAGCGTTGAATGGCATGATCCGTTATCTTCTGAGCCAGGGACAACGATTTGATATCTCCCGTTACCAGTTGTCTTCTGACTATGATATCCGACCTTTAGTCGTAGCAACTGTGCTTACCTATTTAGAGCTAAATGGCACCCTTGATCCGCTCGGACCATTTTATGAAGGATACAAGTTTAAGTTCAATCGAAGCGCGCAACAGATTTGTGCCGATTATGATGAAAACCGTAGTTCCTTCCTCGCGGCCATTTTTTCCAGCGCTAAAAGTGGACGAGTATGGAATCACTTAATACCTGATCAGGTCGCACAGCAAATAGACCAACCGCGCGATCGGATCACGGCTGCATTAACGTATTTGGAAGAAAAAGGGGAGATTGTGCTGCAAAGCTCGGGATTACGCTATGGCTATCGGTTAGCGAATTCACCAGAGAATCCAGAACCGTTGATCAATTCAATGGTTGAATCGTTTTATCGTCAAGAGCAACAAAATTTACAGCGTACTGAGCAAATTCGAACTCTGGTTGAGGCAAAAGGATGTGTTGTCCGTCATCTATTGAATTATTTCGGTGAGCAGCTCAGTGATGACTGTGGTCAATGCAGCCGGTGTCTAGCCGTGGAGGACGAGCCGCAGCAGAAGCCGACCCTGAAAAAATTAACTGCTGACGATGAAAAAATCATCCATCAGCTTAGCGCCGAACAACATGGCGCATTGCAACAACCAAGACAACTTGGACGGTTTTTGTGTGGCATCAGCAGCCCGGCAACAACCAAAGCGAAGTTAACGAAAGACCGCCGTTTTGGTTGTTGCGCTCATTTGCTCTTTTCGCAGGTGATGGCTGCGATTGAGAGTCAGTGAGTTTGCTAAAATTGAACAATGCATGATGACCACGTTAACCCAGCACCAAAGGTGACCAGACCAACGATATCACCGGGCTGAATCCGACCAGTGGTGATCGCTTCGTTGAGGGCAATGGGGATGGTTGCCGCTGAGGTGTTACCAAAGCGGTCGACATTGACATAGACTTTGCTGCTGTCGATCTTAAATCTCTTGCCAATGGCCTCAATAATGCGAATGTTGGCTTGGTGTGGTATGAGGAGGTCGAGGTCGTCAGGGGTTAAATTTGCGCGTTTCAGGGCCTCGTGGAGCGCATCGGTCATCGATACCACCGCGTGACGGAACACTTCGCGACCTGCCATGTTGATGGTGGCTAGATTTGAATCAATATTTTCATGGGTCGGCGGATGTTGACTGCCGGCAGGGTTAAAAAGTAGCGCGTGGTGGCTACCATCACTTTTGATGTAACTACTGAGTAGGCCGCATGAGCTATCCGCTGGGCCAAGGACCACCGCACCAGCGCCATCGCCAAATAACACACAGGTATTGCGATCTTGCCAATTGATCATACTAGAGAGCATTTCGGCAGCAATCACCAGAACCCGTCGATAGTCGTTGGTACGCATTAAACTGTCGGCTAAGTGTAAACCGTACAGGAAGCCACTACAGGCTGCAGAAAGATCAAAAGCGGCAGCGTTAGCCGCACCGATTTTTTGCTGAATTAAGCAGGCCATTGACGGAAACTTCATATCACCCGTTACTGTACCGACAATAATAAGATCGATCTCTTCGGCGCTGGTGTCGGCCGCTGCAAGTGCTTGTTTCGCCGCTGCAGTTGCCAGATCGGAGAGGCAACTGCCCGGTTCGCAGATATGACGTTGATGAATTCCACTGCGCTCAACAATCCATTGATCGGTGGTGTCGACCATGGTTTCAAGTTCGGCATTGGTTAGTATTCGTTCGGGGACAGCGTGACCCGTGCCAAGGATTTGATTGTGAGGTTGCATGTGAAGGTCTCCCGTCAAAGGAAAATGATTGAAATAAACATGTTAACTGTGAGCGATTTCTTTATGGTGGGCAGCAGGCACAGGTTGAGCGAAACAATGAGGTGCTGAGGTAGCGGTCACCACGGTCAGGCAGCAAGGTGACAATGACACCACGCTCCATAGTTGCAGCGATGCGTAGTGCGCCAGCAACCGCTGCGCCGCTCGACATGCCAACAAACAATCCTTCTTCGTTGGCTAATTTACGCGCACATTCAAAGGCTTCATCATCCTCGACAACGATTTTTTCATCAAGGTTTTCCTCGTGATAGATGGCCGGCACAATCGCTTCCTTCATATTTTTCAACCCTTGAACTTTATGACCAAGGGTCGGTTCAACACCAATGATGCGGATCGCTGAGTTGCGTTCTTTCAGAGCGCGACCGGTACCCATAAGAGTGCCCGAGGTCCCAATCCCTGCAATAAAGACATCGATGTTGCCATCGCATTGGCGGTAAATTTCAGGTCCAGTTGTTTCATAGTGGGCCAATGGGTTGTTAGGGTTACTGTATTGATTGGGCATGAAGTATTGCTCAGGTGATTCATTGACGATTTGATGAGCGAGGCGGATGGCACCATCCGTTGCTTGCCCTGGTGCTGATAGCACCACCTCGGCACCATGAGCCTCAAGAACACGACGGCGCTCAACACTGACACAGGGGGGCATGACCAGTTTTACTTTATAGCCCAGCGATGCGCCAATCATTGCCAACGCAATACCGGTGTTGCCTGAGGTGGGTTCCAAAATTGTTTTGTCACGCGTTAATTGACCCGATTCAATGGCATTTTTAATCATATACCATGCAGGACGATCTTTAACCGAGCCACCGGGATTGCTCCCTTCCAGCTTCGCTAGAATCAATACGTTAGGGTTTGGATTGATATTTTTAAGCTCAACCAGTGGTGTATTGCCAATGGCTTGCGGAAGTGAATAAGTGTTTGTTGACATGCTGTCATCCGTTGCTGTTATTGGTGTTGAAACAGCTTCTGGGTTGAAAAAAGTGATCCACCGCATTTATATAAAATGGATAGACCGAGATTCGGGCGCTAAATAATCCCGTGTAATGGTCCACCCTTACACCCGAGAGCATCAACGCGCTTTTCCATAGCGGGATCGTCGATGAGGGGAGGGGCGTGGTGAGCTTTGCGTCGTGCATCAATAAGCAATGAACCACGACAACCCCAATGCTTGTTGTCGGTAAACGATTCGATGCCGTAAATATCTTGAGCTGGGTCGGAGCGGGTAAAGGTGGTCCATAAAAAATTGTTCAGTGTTTGCGCGGCAAAACCACTGTCGTCGCTGACAATAATAAGCGGGAATTGGTTGATACTATCCGTCGCGCTGAAGAATGTGCTCAGTTGATCCATCGTCTGCTGCGGAATACTGTCGTGCTCTTGGCAGGCTGGACCTTGGAGAATCAAGATACCGGGTTGCGCGACATGTGGAGCGTTAAAACCGTCAGGCAAGCGTAAATCAACAGGGAGTTCGGTTGGTAGAGTGCGCAGCTCAGGGCCACTGGCAGCAATCACCACTTTGGAGCCGCGATTGAGGCCGCTGCCGCTGTAATCAAGGGTATCGATGGTGGTGCAGGTTTGAAAATGGAGATCACGGCGCCAATCGCAACGACGCAGAACATGGCCGATAAATTGATCAATGTGATGCAAGTCGAGTTGCGGGCAATCGCCACTGTTGGCAATCATCAGGTATTTGGCTAACGAGAGTTGCCCTTGTCCTAAGATGGCATTGGCCTGGGTCAGTAACTCTTGTGGCTGCTGGTCAGCACTGTACGGTGTATAACGCTCGCTACCAAGGGCCAGTAACAACGGATGAACTCCCGCAGCGTCGACAGCGTGAACGGCTTTAATGCCGGGCAGTACTGTGGGAATTAAATCACCGGTAAGTTCATGGATGAAAGCGCCAAAACTGGTGTCCTCCTGTGGTGGCCGTCCAACGGAGGTGAATGGCCAAATGGCATCGCTACGGTGGTAAACCGCATCAACCTGCATAACGGGAAACTCGTGAGTTAAACTATAGTATCCCAGATGGTCACCAAAGGGGCCTTCAGGGCGCGTAGTTGTGGGATCGATAGAGCCGCAGATGACAAAATCAGCTTCGGCGGGAAACGGTAGATCGGCTGGTTGAACCATCGCTATACGATGGCCACCAAGTAGACCAGCAAAAGATAACTCTGGCATCCCTTCGGGCAGAGGCATCACTGCCGCAACGGACATACTCGGAGCACCGCCAATAAAAATGTTAACAGGCAAGCGTTGATTGCCCTGTTTGGCAGTGTCGTGATGAACGCCAATGCCACGGTGGATTTGGTAGTGCAGACCAATCTCTTTGTTTTGGATGTAGTCATTACCGCCCAGTTGAACACGGTACATACCGAGGTTTGAGTGACGTAGACCTGGTTGCAGAGGATTTTCACTGTAAACTTGAGGCAGGGTGATAAAGGCACCACCATCATCTGGCCATGAAACCAATTGAGGGAGTTGATCAATGGTGGTCTGTTTTGCTAGGCTTGGTCCCTTTTTGACCCGTTTGGGTAACAGGTTCCATGCCCCGCGTGGTGCCGACATAAATTGCCATGGCCGTTTCATCACCGCAGCAGGGTCGAGTTTGGCATCGACAAGACGCTGGACCGTGTCGAGGGTGTCACGAAAGATAAAGCGAGTGCGCTCAAGGGTGCCAAATAGATTGCCGAGCATCGGAAACTGACTGCCTGTCACGTTGCTAAATAGCAGTGCAGGACCACCCGCAGCATAGACACGACGTTGGATCGCACCGGCCTCCAGATGTGGATCAATCGCTTCATTAATGCGAAGCAGTTTGCCATGTTGTTCTAAGTCGCGAACGCAAGTCTGTAGATTTTTATAACCCACAACAAATCTCCTAAAACGAATTAATGCGACGAATAAATGAATTCAGCAAGCCGTAGCTGCGGCGATTAAATTCAATCGCTAAACGTGGTAGATGCCATAAGTCGGGTTGATCTTTCTCTTTGACAAAGGCCCCCGTTGCTTTTATTCGTGTGCCTGGCCGTAAAATCTCAGCAAACTCACTTTCAAGTGTTTCGATCTGTTCGCCGGTAAGCGCCCTATTTAAGCGAATCACAAGAAGTTTGTCTACGTATCGGCTTGAGTGATAGATCTTATAGAAAGAGTGGATCACTTCGAGGGCTTCTTCAGCACTGCGTGTGATGGTGAATAGGCCGAAATCTTCGCCTGAAATTAACCCCTTAGTTAACATGGTGTCGCGGGCAAATTCGAGCCATTCTTCCCAATAGCTGCCCTCATCATCATCGATTAACACCAATGGAATCGGTGGATTCTTGCCTGTTTGCAGCAGGGTTAAGGTTTCCATCGCCTCATCCATGGTACCGAAGCCACCAGGAAATAGCGCAACTGCATCAGCTTCTTTTAAGAAGGCAACTTTACGATTGAAAAAATATTTGTACATCAACACGCGATCACTGTCTTGCATGACACTATTGGTGTCTTGTTCAAACGGTAATTCAATGTTAACGGCAAAGGAGTTTTCGGCGCCAGCGCCTTCGTTTCCCGCTTGCATAATACCACCACCACCGCCAGTAATGACCATATAGTTATTTTGTGCCAGTAGTTGAGAGAATTTGAAACATTTTTGGTAGATAGGCTGGTGAGGTTTTGTTCGAGCAGAACCAAAAATGGTCACCTTGCGCCGTGAGCGGTACGGAGCAAAAACCTTACTGGTATAGCGCATCTCTTTCATGGTAGTTCGGATCAGTTTTAGGTCGGCGAGATAGTCACTATCTTGGCCAACCTTGAGGGCGCTGAGGATCATTTCGCGAATAATGTAAGGATGGTGGACACCCACATGATCAATCAGTTCATCGACGAGGGTGTCTAGCTTACCATTATTGCGTGTGAATTTTATATCCATAGCGACGAGGTTGGCTCCTGAAGTGATCGTTTCCGGTTAAAGTCTATGCGCAAGAAATTGGCTGCCTGGCATACTCTGAGATCGGATTAACAGCCCTTGCAGGCTTGAGCCAATATAGCGTTGATCAAATGCGGTATAGTGTTCCCGTAGTTGGCGCTCAAAAGAGTAAAATTGTTGTTGGTCTTCAGGACTTAAACACTCTTCGATGGTGTCACAAATAAAGGTAACGCAGTTAAATGGACGCGATTGGGCAGGTAAAGCGCAACCATGATCGGTTAGAAATGGGCAGGTTTGACTAAAGTCGGCTGCAGGGAGTGTGTGATCAAGGAGGCAACTGAGAACGTTAGCCAAGGTCATGTGGTTATTGCCTCGTTCGCAACACGAACCTAGGCAACTTTGACAGTGCTTCAATCCCTGTGCTTGAACAAATAGGGCGTGAAGCTGTCGTTGTAATTGATGGATGTGGGCGATCTGTTGCTCAATCCATTGACGTTCCGATTCGGGTAAGCAGGAAAGTTCCTTGCTTATCGCAACGGTTATGTTCTGCCAGCGTTCACTGGGCGATACTGTACTAGTCATAAATTCATATCATCAAACGAGCTAAATGGAACAGGCTCGTTTCTTAATTGAAGGTGGTCGAAGAAGCTCGTAAGCCGGGTCTTGTACCTGATTTCGGTTACCCAAAATCAGGGGACGATCATTCCTCTAGGGCCGCCGTTGCCGACGGCCTCAAGCAGCCAACCCAGAAGCTTCAGGCGGGTAGCCTTCAAGCGCTTCTCTATTTGGCCTTGCTCCGGATGGGGTTTACCTAGCCTCTGATGTCACCATCAGAGCTGGTGAGCTCTTACCTCACCCTTTCACCCTTACCTACCAGTGGCAGGCGGTCTTCTCTCTGTGGCACTAGCCCTGGGGTCACCCCCGGTTCCCGTTAAGAACCATCCTACCCTATGGAGCCCGGACTTTCCTCCCGTTTCTTGCGAAACCGGCGATCATCTGTGCTTCTTCGACCATGTTTCATTTGTTTATTACCTGCAGGAGGTGGTTAGCCTTCCATGGGGCGAATAAAAAGGAGACGATTGCAGTGTGGGCAGCTGTCAATTCCCTTCTTTTTAAGCATTGAGTTGAAAAACTGTGGTGGCAGGTGCATGTTGCAGCCCAAACAAGTACCTTTATGTGCTTCAACAAGGGCAGAGCCTTTACGACGAACCAAAAGCAGCTCATAGTTCTTACGGATTTTAGCTGGAACTTTTTCTGCCAAGCCTTCTCGTTTACCATCTTCTGATTTGAGAGAGTTGTCAATTTTGGTCAGTTCTGCTTTGATCTCACTGGCACGACTGGTGTTGCTCAGCTGCAAATCGTCGAGTTGCTGTTGCTTTTCAGCACGATCTTCTTCGAGGGTCACAAATGCTTGTTCGCTGCCATCTAGCTGGTCTTGCAGGTCTTTGCATTGTTTTTTAGCAACATCAACCTCTTTTAAAACCGCAAGATATTCTTTTTGGGTTTTAATTTCAGGGAGACGAGACTCTGCCTTTTCGACGTTGTCCATCTCTTGCAACAGGCCTTGATTTACTTCGCCCCGATCCTGTTTGATCGCATCAAGCTCTTTGTCTAGTTGCTCAATAAGTGTCACGAGCTTTCCTGCTTGAGCATTGAGAAGTTCATTCTCAGCGCGCAATTTTTTTTGTTGGTTGCGCCCCTTGATGATCACTTGATCAAGTTCCTGTAAGTCAATTAGCAGCAGTACGTCTTCTTTCACCCTGTTACCTCCGTGGTCGGTTGTATATTTACGTGCTTAATTATAGGTTTCGCATCTTTAGATAAACGTGAATGGATCACGCTCATTCGGTGCGACAATATACTGAACAGGCCAAGCCTGTTGTAGTGCGTGTTGTTCAAGCTTTTCAACTAATACTTTTGCCATCAAATGTTCAGTAGCAAAGTGTCCAGCATCAATGAGAGAGATACCGAGAGATTGAGCTGTTTGGGCTTCATGATATTTGATATCGCCAGTGACGAGAACATCGGCGCCCTGACGGGCTGCTTCGCGAATCAACATCGCGCCACTGCCACCACAAACGGCAACCTTGCGGACATTCGAATCAGAATCACCAACAAGGCGCATTCCACTGCAGCCGAGTTGCTGCATGCAATCATTGGCAAATTCGGCCAGATTTTTTTGTTTAGAGATGGTGCCAATCCGACCGAGGCCAATGTCGCCGCGTTGGTTATCTAGGGGGATAAGGTCGTAGGCAACCTCTTCATAAGGGTGTGCTTTAATCATTTTTGTCACCACTCGATTGACTAATGCGCGTGGCACAATCGTTTCGAGGCGAATCTCAGCTGTTTTTTCTTGTTCACCAATAGTACCTATATGGGGTGTACATCCCGCTTGGGCGCGGAATGTTCCGAACCCTTCATGCTGAAATGAGCATTGATCGTATCGACCAATATGACCAGCTCCAGCGTTGAAGAGTGCCAGAGAAAGCATCTCTACATTCTCAGGAGGAACAAACACGGCAATCTTAACAAGATCTCCTGACTTCGGCATCAACAGCGGCTTGGAGTGTTCAACTTGAAGCGCATGGGCTAACCAGTCGTTGAGACCATCTGCTGCACGATCAAGGTTGGTGTGTACGCTGATTATAGCAAGGTTGTTGCGGATGGCTTCGAAGAGAATTTGACCTGTTTCGCTGTCGGTTGATATTTTTTTGAGTGGTTTGAATATCAGGGGATGGTGAGTAATGAGAGCTTGGCATTGCTGCGCTATGGCAGACTGAATGGTGCTAGGGGTTGGATCAAGGGCGATCATGGTTTTGCTGATTTGTTGTTTAGGATCACCGACTTGCAGTCCAACGTTATCCCAGTCTTCTGCTAGGTCCTGTGGGTAGTGGCTATTGAGGAGACCGATCAAATCCTGCAGCCGAATGCTGGGTGTTTTTTTCATCATAGTGCTCGTCAAAAAAAGAGAGTGCAACTCTGGTATGGTTGCACTCCCTTTATTTTGTTGCATTTATGTTGGTGGCGAAATCGCCTTCGTATCTTAACCATTACTACCCTTTGCCGTCTGCAAAAGTGGTGGGCCCACCAGGACTCGAACCTGGGACAAACCGGTTATGAGCCGGTGGCTCTGACCAACTGAGCTATAGGCCCACATGAAAACAGAGGATCGAGTGTAGATGTTTCCATTGCTTATTGTCAAACAAAAATAACGATTTATCGGCGTGTAACGCTATTTTTCTCTGGATTCATTTTTAAAAAGAGCTATCGGACATGGCAACTGTTGCAAAAAATAGCTTGCTAGCATAGCTAACGAAAAACAAAATTGGCTGACGCATGGCCTGAACCGTTGTAGTATGAAGCTATGATGGTACACTTTTATTGGTAATAGTGGAGGGTTTAATGCGAATAACAATTTTATGTGAAAATAGTGTCGGCCGGGCGATTCCTGTAATCGGCGAGCATGGCTTCGCTTGTTGGATCGAGATGGATGATAAGCATTATCTTGTTGATAGCGGTCAAGGTTTAGGGATTATTAAAAATGCCCAGGTGCTTGATCTACCACTCACTCAATTGAGTGCAGCGGTTATTAGTCATGGACATTATGATCATGCTGGCGGTTTGGATCAGGTGTTGCGTCATGTAGATAGTCTCGAAGTTTTCGCACATCCAGATATTTTTGCCGAGCGCTATTCAAAGGGATCGCATACTCTACGCTTTTTAGGCATACCGCAGCGTCGTGAACTGCTTGAAACCTTGGGTGCTCGCTTTACTTTCACGCCAGAATTTCAGCAAATTGCAACAAACCTGTATGTAACGGGTACAATCCCACGCGTTAATGATTTTGAACAGGGAGATGCAAATCTTGTCCAGCGCAAAAAGGACGGCCAGTTTGAACCTGATCCTTTCAATGATGATATGGCTGTGGTGTTTGATAGCACTAAGGGATTGGTCGTCGTTCTCGGTTGTGCCCATGCAGGAATTATTAATACTCTTGACTATGTCTGTAACCAATTTAATCGTGATGAGGTTTACGCTGTTGTCGGTGGTACGCACCTTGGCCCTGTTAGTACCGAGCAGTTTAATCGTACGTTGTTGGAACTGAAGCGTTTTAATATACAAAAAATTGGCGTTTCGCATTGTACAGGTCAACCCCGTGCTGCACTGTTGCGTAATGAGTTTGGTAAGCGGTTCTTTTACGGGTCGGTTGGCGCTGTATTGGAGGTAAATTAAACTCGAATTGTGGTGATTTATAAAACGTCACCGCTATAGCGACGAGGAGAATGAGATGAAAAAAGTTGGATTACTACTAATCATATGCGTTGTTTCGTTAGTTGGTTGTGCGAGTCAATCGGGTGATGTTTATAGTCGCACACAAACTCAACGTCAGTTGTCAGTGTTTTATGGCACAATTTTGGTTGTTGATACCGTTACCATTGAAGGTTCACAAACAGGCCTAGGTACCGTTTCGGGCGGAGTCCTTGGCGGGATTGCTGGTAACACTGTAGGTGGTGGACATGGTCGTGCTCTAGCAACAGCTGTCGGCGCGATTGGCGGTGCGTTGATTGGAACCGCCGTGGAAGAGGGTAGTACACGAAAAAATGGTGTTGAGATTACCGTAGAGCTCGATAGTGGTGAAGTGATTGCGATCGTACAAGAGGCCGATGATATTTATGGGGTTGGGGATCGAGTAAGAATCATTCGTGGGCCTGGTGGCGTTACGCGTGTTCGTCAATAATGTTTTAGATTGTCCGCCGAGTTATGATTACTTACTATTTAGGTAATAATGCATTTGACTTTTTAGCTCTATCGGTTTTATATATAGAAAAATGAATATTGATGTGTGTAGCCTATTCTAACGGGGTGAGAGTGCCATGAAAAAAATTGAATGGATCTATTTCCGTAAGGGATGAGTGTCATGTAAAAAAGCTCAAAAGTTTTTTGAGCAAAATGATGTAGAAATTGAGGTGTCTGTTGACCCTCGTAAGGAACCCATCGATGCTGAAATTGCTTGGCAGAAAATTCTAGACGCGAAGCGGGTTGTCGTCGTTAAGGGAACCGTGCTTAAGGATTTGCTTGTTTCAGAACGAAACCACGAAGAAATTTTAGCAAGTGTGATTGGCCCCTCTGGAAAGTTACGTGCTCCAACCTTTAAGGTGGGAGATTATTATGTGGTTGGATTTAACGAAGAGATGTATGTCACCCAGTTACAAGAGTGATATGGATGATAAGCTTCTGTCTGTGTAAGATGACTTTTATAACGTGAAAGGAACGAGAAACATGTTGACCATTACTGATGAGGCTCGTACTGAGCTGAAAAGTATTTTAGAGCAAAATGAAGGTAAATCATTACGGGTAACCATGGCAGGCTTTGGTTGAGGTGGTCCCTCTTTGGGATTGACTCTGGATGAGTCAACTGATGAAGATAAAGTCGTTACTGTTAATGAAATTGAAGTGTTGCTTGATGCTCAGGTTGTCCGTTTTGCCGATGATCAAGTGATCCACTATGTACAAGATGGTTTCACCATTACCGCAAAAGAGGGTGGTGGCTGTGGTTCAAGTTGTGGCGGAAGCTGCGGCTAATTGCGTGCTCATATCGTTTTAAACAAAAAGAGCCGTCCTTAAATAGGACGGCTCTTTTTGTTTTGATCTTGTGTGTATTGAAGACTTCTATTCTTTCCAGTCATTTAAGTTTTGCTGAATAAATTGAATGATAGTTTCTTGAACCTCTTTTGAGTTGCCCGTTGAATCAATTGGAGCGCCAAACTCAAAATAAACTTTTTTATCCGCCAAAATCGGGCCAAAATCCTTCAACCGTTGGCCATTGCTCCATGCATCTGTTTTAAGTGCTAAAGGGATAATGGGCACTTTGGCTTTGCGAGCTAATTTAATACCGATGGAGTTAAATTGTTCAGCATCAAACGTGGTCGTTCGGGTTGTCTGTGGAAAAACGATCACCGATGTTCCTGCTTCGAGCCTCTCACAGCCTTGACTCAATACTGTTTTAAGGTCGTCGCGAGGGTTAGTTCGATTGACTACAACAGGGTTGCGGGAGCGCATGACATGCTTAAAGAGCGGATAATCGATAAGGCTTTTCTTTATAACAAAGGTCGCAGGCTTGTACGGCGGAATGAGTGTGGGTAGCACAAATGTTTCTAGTGTGCTCATGTGGTTACCAATGAAAACACAAGGACCTGTATTCGCCATGACATGTTCCATTCCTCGTACCTGAAGTTGAACACCACAACTCTCAAGTGCTTTAATAATATCAAAGCTACTTTTCGCCCAATCACCGT
Source organism: Desulfuromonas svalbardensis (assembly GCF_055389415.1). NCBI lineage: Bacteria > Pseudomonadati > Thermodesulfobacteriota > Desulfuromonadia > Desulfuromonadales > Desulfuromonadaceae > Desulfuromonas > Desulfuromonas svalbardensis. Next base: position 845,486 of record NZ_AP042416.1, read on the forward strand.
CGGTATAAATCCCTTGCTTGGCCATTTGAGCTGCTTTCCAGATAACATAAAATGCTTGAGGATAGAAGCAGGCCGTTGGAATTTTGTTGCACGGCCAAATGCCACCGTAGGTAGGTGAGTCATAGGAGCCATCGATTAATGGTAGCGTTAGCATGGTGGTTCTCCTCGCGATCAATACAAATAACGGTAAATTAAAACAGATAGCAACTTATTGTTGCCAGATTAAGCCATGTGATTCTAGCATCTTTTTCCGCCCCATGCTCGCATTTCACAATAGATCGATTATATTAAAGTATAAGGAACTGGAAGCCGGTATGTTGTTTGTAACAATCTGATCTCAAACTGTTTGTGGTTTTTTCGGGAACGGTAAGGGGAACTAAGTGATTAGACCGCCAAGTCTGTTTTGAGGTAATCTTTAATAAAAGACAGGGGGCGGCCAAAGCCTTGTTATTGTTAGTTTTTGTTGGTTAAGTTAACCTTGGAGGTGGTGTGGAAAACTTTGATGTCATTGTTATTGGTTCAGGTGGTGGGACAAAGATCGCTCTGCCCGCTGCGAAACGGGGATTAAAAACGGCGTTAATTGAGCAGGATTCCTTTGGTGGCACGTGTTTGAATCGAGGCTGCATCCCATCTAAAATGTTAATTTACCCCGCCGATGTCATCCTGCTATTGAAGCAAGCGCATCGACTCAATTTGTCAATAAAACAACCAATTGGTGCAGATTTTACCGCAATGGTAGAGCGAGTTAACAGCACCGTATCTCAAATGTCAAATCAGATGGCTGATCAGGTCAGCAAATTAAGTAATATTGAACTGATCAAAGGACAAGCTAAGTTTGTCAGCGATAAAGTTGTTCAAGTGAATGGAAGGTTGTTGCAGGCAGATAAAGTTTTTATCGCTACGGGCGCTGTTCCAGCTATTCCGGAGATAGACGGGTTGGCAGATACACCCTATATGACGAGTAATGAAGCTTTACGGTGTCGAGAATTGCCGAAGAGAATGATCGTTATTGGGGCAAGCTATATTGCCTGTGAATTAGGTCACGTATATGGAGCTTTTGGAACAGAAACTCATTTCTTGGTGCGCAGCAAATTATTGCGCAAAGAGGATGAAGATGTTCGCAACGAATTCACTCAGTGCTTTCAAAAACAACATCAGATACATCAGGGAGTTGTTCCGCATTCCGTTAGCTGGCGAAATGGTGTTTTTGCGGTTACGGTCCGTCATCAGAACAGCGGTAAAGAGGAAATTTTAGAGGCTGAAGCACTATTGATCAGTGTTGGTGTTGAGCCTGCGACGGCTGAATTAGGATTGGAAAATACAGCAATATCCCGTGACCCAAAGGGTTTTATTTCGGTTAACGAGCACCTTGAAACAGAGGTTGAGGGTGTTTATGCTCTTGGGGATTGTGTTGGTAATTATATGTTCCGCCATAGTGTAAATTTTGAAGGGGAATATTTGATGCGCACGGTGTTTGACTCTCCCATTGAGACTCCGATTCGTTACGGCGCGATGCCAAGAGCCGTGTTTACCGTTCCTGAGGTTGCTGCAGTCGGTGCCAGCGAAGCCGATCTTTTGCACAACCATGTGGATTTTGTGGTCGGAAAATCAAACTACGTAGATAGTAACATGGGCTTGGCGCGTCAACTCGATCATGGTTTCGTGAAGTTACTGTTTGATCGAGAAACTCAACATCTTCTAGGGGCCCATATTGTTGGTGAAGAAGCTTCAGATATGATCCATATGCTTATTGTCCTATTGCAAAAAAACGGTACGATACAGGATCTGCTTGACATGATTTTTATCCATCCTGCCCTCCCTGAGTTAGTTCGCGATGCAGCTCGTGATGCGCACACAAAACTGTAAAGGAGCATTGCTTTATTCTTATAGTGAAATAAGTGTAGATTAATTTAAACTATAAGTTTAACCTGATTAATCGTGGCAAAGTTTACTTAATGGATGGTCTTGGAGTAAGGCATATGAGTATACGTAGTCAGTTCTTTTTAGTTCTCGTAACGGTATTTGTTGTATCGCTCGGTTTGACTCTGTTTTGGTTTGATCGACAGGTAAATGAGAATATCGAAGGAAGACTCGTCTCAGAAGCACGTGGAATCTGTGCTTTACTCAAATCCTCTCAATATGAGTGCCAAGCAAATCAACCCTCGCCACAAGACGTCTCTGCTGTTCGTCACCTCTCTCAGCCAGTGGCACAAATTTCAATAAACCTGTCAGAACTAGACCATAGTAGTATTTCGATAAAATATATCTCAAGGTATCCCCTTGATCCGCATAATCACGGTTCGGCACTCGAGCAAGAATTTTTTTCTCAATTTGAACAAAATCGTGATTTAGACGAATTTTCAAAAATAATTACTGCGGACGATGGCAGCGAATTGTTGCGTTATGCACAAGTCGTCCATTTTGGCGAGAGTTGTCGTGTCTGTCATGAGCGTATTGGTTCAGATGATTTGGATAACACCGTAATGATGGTTGATCTACCATTTAATCGTGTTAGCGCAGAGAAAAAGACAAAAGTTATCAACTTAGCTCTTATTACGGGATCGGGTTATTTGATTGCATTTTTTGGTTTGGCCGCCTTGCTTAATTCAACAGTGATGCGTCGTCTAGACCGTTTGACGAAAGCTGCTCAATCATTAACTCAAGGGGATTATTCTGAATCATTACCTGAGTATTTAGGTGAGAGTGATAACCAGATTGACAAATTGACGGCCATCTTTGCCAAGATGCAGAAAGCGATTAAAAAAAGGGAGTTGGACTTAGGGAAAAAGCATCGTCAAGCGTATAGCATGTTTCATGATCATAAATCGGTCATGTTATTGATAAATCCTGATGATCATACCATTGTTGATGTGAATCTAGCCGCTGAGCAGTTTTATGGATTTACTAAACGAGAGTTGCGACAGAAGAAATTAAGTGAAATAAACCTTCTTCCCGTTGATCAAGTGAGTGCAGAACTGCGCGATAGTATGCTGGGAATGAAAAATTATATGCAATATAGTCATCGGTTATCAAGTGGGGAAATCCGCGATGTAGAGGTTAGGAGTTGCCCTGTTGAAGTAGATGATGCAACCTGCTTGTTTACCATTGTAAACGATATCACCGAGCAAAAGCGGGCGGAAACCAAAGTTCATGATGAGCATAAATTTTTCCAAACAGTCATTGACGGAATTGTTGATCCGATATTTGTTCTAGGACTCAACTATAAAATAAAGGTTGCAAATATTGCGGGGGAAAAACTTGTCGGCCAAGTGGGCGGGCCACAAGAGGATAGGTGTTGCTACGAAGCCTTAATGGGAAAGCATCTAATATGCGATGAAGTAAATGATGGCTGCCCGTTAAAAATAGTGCTCTCCACAGGTAAGGCAACAACAGTAATTCGTCATTTTGAAAAGGTACAAAAATCATATGAAATTCTGGCATCTCCTTATCTCGATGATGAGGGAAATGTTGTCGGAATTATTGAGTGCTTTCGTGATATTACGCAGCGATTAAATGTAGAAAAGGTGTTGGTAGAAAATGAGCGTAAGATTCACGATCTCATTCATTACGATCCTCTTACTCACTTACCAAATCGGACAGCATTGAATGACAGGTTATCTCAAGCTATCTACTGGGCTAAACACCAAAGTAGACATGTCGGATTGCTGTGTCTAGATTTGGATCGATTTAAAAAAATAAATGACACTCTCGGACACCAGGCTGGTGATCAGGTCCTACAGGAAATTTCCCGGCGGTTACAGAATACTTTAAGGATTGGTGATACCGTTTCTAGAGTGGGTGGAGATGATTTTTTTATTGTTTTAGAAAGTATTGATGATGGGAAAAACATTGACCTTGTGGTTGGTAATATTTTATCCGCTCTAAAAAAGAGTATTGATTTAAATGGCCGTGAAATTAATATCACCGCTAGTGTTGGTGTTTCGATTTTCCCAGATCATAGCGATTCGCCTTCTGATTTGATGAAGTTTGCCGATATTGCAATGTATAGTGCGAAAAATCAAGGTGGTGATATTGCTGTGCACTACCTCGATACGATGGACGAAAGAGCATCTGAATTTTTAATGATGGAAGCAGAGCTTAAACAGGCAATTTCAGGAGATGAGCTTTACTTACAGTACCAGCCTCAATTTAACTTAAAGGATAACTCACTGGTTGGTATGGAAGCATTGGTTCGCTGGAAACATCCCGTTAAGGGAACAGTACCACCTAGCGATTTCATCTTTCTCGCCGAAGAAACAGGTTTGATTCAATCTTTAGGTGAGTGGGTTCTTCGTGAAGCGTGTCGACAAATAAGTCAATGGATCGCTGAGGGGTTCAATGTCGTACCCGTAGCGGTTAACGTTTCAAGTTTACAGATGCAAAAAGTGGACTTTATTGATGTCCTTGATGATGCGCTGACAATTTCGGATATTCCAGCTGAATTTTTAGAGTTAGAGATCACCGAAAGTACCATTATGAATCGGTTGGATGCGTCTGTTGCAACATTGCAAGCGATTCGACAACGGGGCTTGATGTTGGCAATTGATGATTTTGGTACTGGCTATTCATCTCTGAGTTACTTGAAACGCTTTCCTCTGTCTAAGTTGAAAGTTGACCGGTCTTTTATCAGTGACTTGCCGGCCGATGAGAATGATGCTTCAATTGTCACAGCGATTATCTCTATGAGTCATGGTTTAGGACTGAAAGTCATTGCAGAAGGGGTTGAAACGGTTGAGCAAAAACAGTTTTTAATCGATCAAGGTTGTGACCAGGTTCAAGGGTTCTTATATAGTCGACCTCTTGATGCCGATGAGATCAAACGTACATACCTTCTTTCATAATTTAGTCCGACTAAGAGTGTTTTTCCAACACGTGAAACACTCTCTACTACAAAGATAAAAGGAGCCGTAACAATGTTGAACTATTTAAAGTCACCAGTATGGAGCCCTTATGTTGCCGGAGCGCTGGTTGGTCTGTTAGCTCTTGCGTCGGTACTAGTGACGACGACGGTGTTGAATAAGGGTAAGTATCTTGGCGCTTCAACCACTTTTGTTCGCGCAGCTGGATTGGTCGAGCAGGCTGTTTCACCGGAACTGGTTGCCGATAATGCTTATTATCAAAGCAAAAAAGTCAAGGTTGACTGGCAAATGTTGTTTGTCGTGGGGATTTTTGCGGGAGCATTTATTTCAGCTCGTCTCGGTAAAACAGCAAAAAATGAATCTGTACCACCGATTTGGCGCAATCGGTTTGGTTCAAGCGCTGTGGTGCGAGCTGTTGGTGCCTTTGTTGGCGGGGTGGTGTTGCTCTTCGGTGCCAGGCTTGCCGGTGGTTGCCCAAGTGGACATGGAATGTCTGGCAATATGCAGCTTTCGCTGAGTAGCTTAATTGCCTTAATTTTCTTTATTGTTGGCGGCGTTGTCACCGCCAATATTTTGTATCGAAAAGGGGGCCAATAATGGAATTAATCATTGGCGTAATCACCGGAATATTTTTCGGTTTTTTACTACAAAAGGCGCAAATCCTTAGATTTGAAAAGCAGATTGGTTTTATGCTGCTTAAGGATATGACGATTATTAAATTTATGATGACAGCTGTGCTTGTCGGTATGGTTGGTATATATGCGTGTCATGAGGCAGGTTTGATTGCGTTGAGTCCTAAAGCAACGAATGTCGGTGCGTTAGTGATTGGTGGTTTGATTTTTGGTATAGGTTGGGCCATAGCAGGGTTTTGTCCGGGTACTTCGGTTGGGGCTCTGGCAGAAGGACGTTGGCATGCACTGTGGGCGATTGTTGGAATGTTTGTTGGTGCTGCCGCCTATGCTCGAGTTTATCCTGCCTTGAAAACGAGTGTATTAACGTGGGGGAATTATGGCAAGCTGACCCTGCCTGAAGTATTGAGTGTTTCACCGTGGATTATTATTTTAGCGTGGATTTTCGCTGGTGTTGTTTTTTTTGTTTGGGCGGAGAAAAAAGGGTTGTAATGTCGTTTTATAAAATAAGTTGAAACAACACGGGCCACATTGTTAGCAATGGGGCCCGTGTTGTTTGTAGCGAATCGGGCCTTGTTCTCAACGCGCGATAGTGGCATAGTACACAGTTAAGAAAGGTGGTTCTTCTCACCTTGTAAAGGTTCCTGCTTCCGCTACTTATCTCACTAATTTATATACGAAAGGTTCAATCAAATGGTTCCAGTATCTGTTACGACTGCTTGGCTCGATCTGCCTGAAAAAAATAAAGTCGCGATCTGTCGTTTGTGCGCTAAACAACAACCAATGATTTTTGATCGCTGGAGTACTGCTGCAGGCTTAAAAAGTTTCCGTCACGATTCATTGATTAGCCGTAAAGCGGGTTCTGCATCGCGGCTTGACGCGGTGCTTTTTAAAGCGGAAGAGGGACATCTTGCCGTTGATTTATTGGTTGCATTTTTCACTGGAATGGCTCCCGAAATTAATAGCCAGTATCTTGAAATTCTAGAGAGTGGCGACAATGAAGAACCCGAGACTAAGCTGTCGATTTATGCTCAGTTGAGCTGTAAATTTAAAGATAATCCATATATCCGTTTATATTTAGCGACCGCTTTGTGGGTCGAAGAATTTGATGAAAAAGAGATAGAAACAGTCAATAAACTTGCGAGTGAAATGACATGTTCGGAGTCGTAAGGTGTCAACAACAGCCACAGCGTTAAATTGGTATGTTTATATGATTCGCTGTCATGACGATTCACTCTATACTGGTATTACCACCGATGTAGAGCGGCGTTTTAAGCAACAGGAATCAGGAGTTGGGGCCAAGTATTTTCGTGCACACAAACCTGAACAGATTGTGTACCAAGAGATGGGTCATAATCGTAGTACCGCCAGTAAACGCGAGGGACAAATTAAAAAATTATCGCCTGTTACTAAAAGGCGCATGATTGAAAAGTTTGCGGGTTAATTTGAGCTTTCTGCAGTAACAGGAGTTGTCCATTGGAACAAATTGCCATCGCCTTAACAGGAGTTACCGCGATCTGGTTAAGTCAGGATAAGCGGGAAAGTTGTCGTCGTTATTCCTGTGTTTTTGGACTTATAGGCCAGCCCTTTTGGTTTTATAGCTCATGGAAGGCGCAACAGTGGGGGATTTTTGTCCTGTGCTTTTTTTACACTTGGGCTTGGTTTCGTGGTGTCAGATATTATTGGCTGCATAAATGACTTTCAGGAGGCACTAGATGATTCCCGGTAATTTCTTTTCAAAATGCATTCAAATTGAACGACTTATTGGGTCGATTTATGCCCAATTTGCTCAAAATGAAAATTACGACGAATCACGGCGTTCGATGTGGACAAAGTTAAGTCAAGATGAAGAGGGCCATGCTCTTGATTTAGAACTCGCAAGTCGTATTTCGTTGAAAAATGAGCATTTAAGCACCTCGATCCCGCTTGGCTTGTTGGATGAATTGCTTAACCATCTCAATAAGATTTATTGTTCTATTAAGAATGGACCTATCTGCGATGGCGAAGCAGTAAGATTGGCCGTAGAAATTGAAGTGGAAGCGATGGTGGTTCACTCACGAAGCTCTGTTGAGTTTCACGATGATCAACTGCGTAATTTGTTTATGTCGCTTGGCACCTATGATAGTCAGCACCTCAGTGGGCTTGCTGAAGCGTATCAGCATCTACATGGGAATGAACCTGTGTCATTAACTCAGCAGTTTTAGTCCACCACTAGAATTTGACACATGGGTATATATAAATGCTTGCTACCGAACAATGGATGGCAAGCATTTTTGTTTCTGTACCGCTGCTTCAAGTCGAGATGATGCATTGCTTCAGGTAGTTAGCAATGGTGTCACGCGCCCATTTGACATCGTCTTCACAACAGTTTGCAGCAATATAGTTGATGTCGTCGTCGCTGTATCGACAGCCTTGTTGCTGATTCTCGCGCATAAGGATAAAGCGTTGAACTAACCGCGTATCCCAGTAGTAACCCTCAATGCTCTTGCTGGAATCGTTTTCAACAATGCGAATTTCACTACACGGAATCATCGTTTTTATCTGTCGCTGAGACAGACCGAGTGACTTAGAGGCTTGAGCAATATTGAGTAGATTTTCGCCATGTTTTTTACGGATAATATTTTCACTTGGACTCGTTTTTGTTGTCGATTGGTTCGGCCAATGAAGGTCCAGGAGTTCAAGTAATTCGTTGCTCTGCTCCACATCTAACTCATTCGGGTCGAGGGTCGTCTGATAAAGGAATTCATCACATTCTAAACGTAGAGTTATTGTTGTTGATGCACTTGCGTTGTGTTTGAGCAACAACGATGTATCGAGTTCAAACTCCATAATATCGCTATGGGCATCTGCTTCATCAAGGTAGATTTCGAGTAAAGCGCTCTTGAGTGGGCCATCGTTTAAGTAGCAGAAGAGATCTTGGTCAAGAGTGCGGAGCCTGTCTAGTAGGTGCAAAACAATTTCTTTCTTAGTGTGTGAAACGGAGATAATTCTCGGTGGATTAAATATAGAATATGCTGTACTTATCGGCTATTCGACGCGGTTACGCTACCATTAAACAAATATGAGAGCTATTGAAATTGCGGTGATAGTGATTTGAGACAATAAAGTGCAATTCTTATTAGAGTTTGCTCGTTTTGAATCGTAGAATGTAAAGGGTGTAAAGAGCACTTGAACCATGCCCCTATTTTTTCTTTGGTAAATATGCGATTCTAACCGCCTGTTAGGCTCATTCTGGCCATTGATTCACCACTTTTTTGCCAAGCCGACAGCCCCCTACAACTTTAATTCGAGAACCAATGTGAACATAGCGCCGCAACTCTATCTATTGGATGGCTCCAGTTTTATCTATCGCGCCTATTATGGTATTCGAGATCGTGCAACGGCTGCAGGCTTGCCGACTAATGCCATCTTCGGCTTTACACGTATGCTTCTTGGGCTCTTGCAGGATAACAATCCCGATTATCTAGCCGTTGTCTTTGATCGACCCCGCGAAGAGACATTTCGGCGCCAACTCTACGCTGAATATAAAGCCAACCGGGACGAGACTCCAACGGATCTTGTCGATCAGATCCCTTATATTAAACAGATGGTAGAAGCGTTTAATATTCCAGCCTTAGAAGCTCCAGAATTTGAAGCCGATGATGTTATTGCTACGTTAGCGCGTCGTTTTTCTACTCAGGGGATTGATGTTACCGTGGTGACTGGTGATAAAGACCTGATGCAAATTGTTGATGAACATATCAGTCTTCTCGATACCATGAAGGATAAACGCTCTTACCCGGCCGATGTGGTTGATCGGTTTGGAGTCCCTGCGGCGTTAGTTGCCGATGTATTAGGTTTAGCAGGCGACACATCAGATAATATTCCTGGAGTGCCCGGTATTGGTGAAAAAATTGCGGCTAAATTGATTCAACAGTTCGGCTCACTTGAAGAGGTGTTACGACTTAAACGTTTTGTTGATGGAAAAAAACGGCGACAAAATTTAACTGAATTTGAGCAGCAAGCACTGTTATCTAAAACATTGGCAACCGTGCGCTACGATGTTGAATTGGCTGTTGATCTTGAGAAACTCAGGTGCCATAAGCCCAGCCTTGGTCAGTTAATCCCACTACTACGCAAATTAGAGTTTGATGAGCTGGAAGTTGCTTTTACCCCGCCGCCCGTTGGTGTGGTTGAACTGTATAGCGATGGTTCTGGTACCGCTTCAGGCCCTGGTGGTTATGGTGTGGTGTTGCGTTATGGTGAACATGAAAAAGATGTCAGTGGTTTTGAGCCTCAGGCGACTTCGCAGCGGATGGAGCAATTGGCCGCCATCCGAGGTTTAGAAGCGATCACCAAACCGCAAACAGTTCAGGTGTTCAGCGACTCACAGTACCTTGTACGCGGAATGAATGAGTGGATTGAGGGGTGGATACGTAATGGCCGCCTTAATGGTTCTGAAGGCCCTGATGGTTCTGTTGCTCTGGCTAATCAGGATCTGTGGAAGCAGTTGTACGCATTGTCAAAAGTACATCGCGTTAGTTGGCATTGGGTGAAAGGTCATGCCGGACATCCGTTCAATGAACGGTGCGACAAATTGGCCAAGCAGGCTGTAGTTGATGGAATTCGTGGACAAGAGCAGCAACAGCCAACACCCGTTGTTCCGTGTCAAGCTGAGGTGGCTGATTGTACGACGACGGTTCCCGAAATTCCTAGCGTGTCTGATGCAGAGGATAATGATAGAGAACAACAATTTAATTCCGATGATGAGGGCCAATTTAGCCTTTATTAGTGGTACTACAAACAACAGATAGGTAGATAGTATATGAAAATACAAAAGGTCAATGCGGACAATCAAGCAAAGGTTTATGCCCTATTGCGTCAAGCTTTTCCAGGTAGTGACTATGAAGCAACGCTGGTGGAAAAATTACATCAGAATAAGCGACCAATTCACGATTGGGTGTGTATTCATCGCAATAAAGCGATTGCCTATATCGCCTTTTCAAATGCGTTTCATGGCAATCTCTTATGTGGTCTCCATTTAGCACCTATGGCGGTGGCCCCTGATCTGCAAAAACAAGGGGTTGGTACCGAACTGCTTAATTTTGCCCTGCGCCAAGGTGAAATTAAAAGCCAGCCGTTGTTTGTTCTCGGTAAACCCGCATATTATAAAAAATTCGGTTTTGAGCCGTGCCAGCAACCTGTCTGCCCGTTTGATAAAAACAATCGCCACTTTCTTAGTTTACGCAACCCATCACAACATAGCTTCACTGTTGGTTATGAGGCAGAGTTTACTGCTGCAAGCATGGTGTCAAGTAAGCCTGCTTCAGCAGGAAAAGCAAAAGCAACGAATCAGGGCGGCCGAAAACAGAAACGAAGTCGATAGTAGCCACCTACCATCGACTGACATTATTCGCTAGCGCTTGGATCCGGTTCAATCACCAACGGTTGCGTTTGTAGTCGTTTGTAATAGGTATTTTGACCATATAACACACTTACAGGGTTGTGACCCGTCATGCGATCTTTAACAACCAGTGTTGTCACGGGGGCGTGGGAATATTTGCTGAACAGCATGTCGTGGCCGACACATAGGCCGATAATGATGTTCATATCAGTTCCCGCCGCATTAAGTAACTCGGCTTGAGCAATAGGGTTACAGGCTGGTTCAAATGTCCCAGGGTTGATTTTATCGTTTTCATCGATATCGAGTTCACCTTTATCAATCCGGCCCGCTTTGCAGCATACGCTGAGTGGGTCAAATCCTTGTGCTTTGAGGATGTTGACCATTTGCTGAGTTTCGGCAAGTAGGCCAAGGCAGGTAGCAATACCAATGGTGCGATAGCCCATCAGCTTGCAAAGGCGATGGTATCTTCAACCCGCGTCCAACGTGCGTTCATGGCACTACTACCTGGTATTTTCTGATAACATAATCCCTCAACGCGAGCAGCAACACGCGCTATTTTGGCATCCGAAGATTCTTCCTCTCCACCTTTCTTATTTTGATACTGTGCAAATGAATTCTCGATGATTTGGCGCTGCCCCTCAGGGCAATAACGTGGTGCCTTTGATTGTGGGTCATTGCTCCAGCAGTGGGTTTTGCCTTTTATCTGCATGACAGTGCTGCAGTTACTACATTGCAATTTATGTTCAGTGGTCATGTTCGTTCTCCATATTTGATACGCTATGTTGACAGTGGATTGTGTCATGATAAAATTAATGAAAAGCAATCGTGGAAGTTTAATTATTATGGCGAGGTGTATTATGACCACTACATCAGAAGTTTGCTACACTTTTGAGACCGCATTGGATATGGCAATATCGATGGAAGAGCGTTGCTATCGAGCTTATTTAAATACTCTGCGTCTTGTTAAAGACAAAGCGGCACAGTCGTTATTGAAAGATGCTGCGATCGAAGTTTCAGAGCATAAGCAAAAGCTCGAAATTGCTCTTCTTGAAGGGAGCGCCCAGTACTTGCATCAGATGCAAAAAGAGGTGCCAATCATGCAACTTGATATGCTGCTCAAACAGGAGAGCATTCATGCTGATGCCACGGCTCGTGAGGCTCTGGCATATATCATTCATATGAAAAAAAACAGTATCGATTTTTATGATCAACTGGTTGGTAGTTGCGAAGGAGCGCCCATGGCTCCGATTTACAAGCAGTTGAGTACGAGTGTACGCAGGCAATTACAGCAAGCTGAAGACATGTATGAGGAGCACTTTTTGACTGAGAATTAGGTTTTTAGAATTGTTCTACAAATTAACAACGCCGAACTGGAGGATATCCATCAGTTCGGCGTTGTTGTTTTATAATGTTGTAGTGGTCTACTAAAGCCGGACACACTTAAAGTGGTATATTGATCCACCTAAAATGAGTGCTCATAGCTATGGGAAGACGAGCATGTGCCAAAGAGTTAGGGCCGACAAAATGATACAAAAAGGGTTACCGCTCTCTTGATGTCGGACGATATAAAACGTTCAGGTTGATCATCCAATTAATAGAGCATAGAAACATTCAATGCTAGCCGTCAATCAGTGGGTAGTCGGAGTATTGTCATCAAATTACGTGAACAGGGAGAAATCATTGATGAGTTTAATGTTAGTCGCTTGAGGAAGGAAGCCAACTTAGTTAATAAACCACCCGCACAAAAAGTAGCAAAGGTGGAGTGGCCAGACATCTCGAACCAGTTAGACTGACAGTTCGATGTTAAGTAGCCAAGTCAAGTATGGTGCGGAGATACTACCTATATTTTGGCACAATGACGATGGATATACCTTGCTGTCGTTTTGGATCTTTGTACGCGCTGAGCCGTTGGATGGAGTGTATCTTAAAAAGTCGGTGCTGATCTAGCCATTGCAGTTCTGGATCATTCATATCAATTACGGGGAAAACCACAGGGTGTGATGTTCCATTCAGATTATGGTTGTCAATACAGCAGTAAATGTTTTTGATAGAGGTTATGGCGTTACCAGATAAAGAAAAACATGATTGGCGAAGAAATTGTTGGGACAACGCCACAATATAACGCGTATTTAGTTGTTATAAAAGTGAATGGATACCACTAAAAATCTATTCAACATTCAGCGAGGCAAAAAAGCCATCGGTCAATACTTGATGAACTACTACAGTTGGCAACGGTCACATCAGAGAAATGATGGGCTTGCTCCAGTTGTTGCAGAAAAAGAACCTAACTTACTATCCGAAATTAGTTGACCATTGCAAAATAGGTCACATCAGCAGTTATGTAGACCACGAATAATTAACGCTGGGGCAATAACATTAAAGAATTTGCAGTGAGTTCATCAGGGGAGGTTTTGTAACCTTCAACAATTACGTGATCTCCAATTTTGAAATCTGAGATAACTAATTTATTCCCATTATCATTGACTAAATTTACCATATACTGAGTCTGCCCTGCTTGATCTATGTACGTAGGAACTTTTATAGCCTTTTCCGCAACAATGATTAAGCTGTTGCTTAAATCAATCTCCATTATTCTAGCATCAAACTTAAACGATTTGATGTTTACTGGTATCGTAGCCAGAATTGACTGCTCGTTTACAGGATTATTATTTTGTTGTGCAGCTTGATTGTTAGCTAAATTTAATTGCTGACCAATGCACGGGGTTGCAGAAAAAATTACACAATAAATAATTATGCAGAAATAAAATTTAGCTCCATATCTTTGTATGTCAATCATGGGAAGACGCTCCTTGTTTAGGTTGTGATTTTATGAATCATTGACTGTGTTTATGACGGCAGGGGCACAATTATAAGCCCCTGTCGTCATAATGAGTGTAAATATTTGCGAGGTCTTAGTTAGTCTAATTGCTGCCAATAAAAACTCTCCATACTTTTCGCTGGTGGCAAAGCAATTTTTTGCTTACCGATGATAAGAAACGGGTCACCTTTTGCCGACGTAATTATTCGCGGCTCGGGTGGCACACCTGTTGTTTTTAGTTTCAGCCTGCGATCTTTTCTTTCTAGCACTTCCTCACTACCGGGATTAGAGGTACTAAATTTCAGAACTGCTCCTCCATATTTATAATCTAAAGTATATAAATATCCTGTGCCACTAGCTCCAGGGTTAGCACAAGGGTCGCTACTTGTTGTTCCAGTATCAGCGTCGGGTATATAGGTAGTAAAAATCACATAGCCAGCAAATATAATGGGTGTTGATACCACCTTTTCACCCAATTGTGCTCCACTAATCTCCTCCAAACGGAAATACCATCCACGGTTATTTAACTTACCAATAGCATTTTTTATGTAATTGGAGTATCGGCTCTGTGTCGCGCTGTCAGCTTCGGTGTTTTGGTATAAATCATCCGTGACATCGAGAATAAATAAGTCGTCTGTATTGATTTCGGCGGTAGTGCCTACCGTTTTAATTTTCCCATCAGTTTTATCAACATACGCTCTGATAATAGTAGGTGTTTCTGTTGCTGCGCCAGTAATTGTGTCTTCCCATTGCCAACTGTTCTTAATCGAGTAAAAGTCATTGACAATATCCGTTCGGGTTGGGTGAGCACGGTCACCAGTCCCATAAAAAACATAGTCGCCAGCTACCCTTTTGAGGTGGGGTGGGTCGCTTCTTGTACCAGTAAATGGGTATTTGACCCAAAAATATTCATTTGTGATATTTGGGGGATAAAATATTTTTTTACCAGGGCTGGAAAATAACTTCAATCTTTGCTGCCAAACGCCATTTGCCGCAGCAACGCAACTAGTATCGTCAACATTACAATAATCGTCATCACGAAAGGCAAACATATTACCATTCATATCACCAGCATAAACCCTTGATACGACTCTAGATAATGGATTCTCAAAGGCAGTTGCGGCAACAATAGAATGAGTCATACTGCTAAAATTGGAATTATTGAAATTAAGGCTGGTAGAAAGTGTTCCTGTTTTGCTGTCTATAGCATAGACCGCGCGACCAATGGTATCGGTCGCTGTAGGGGTTAAACTGTCCTGATTTGTATCATATCCGCCAGAGAGCAAAAAATGATCAGTGGTCGTGCTTGATGCAACACTGGATATCTTGCACCGTTGTGGTTTACCCCACGATTGACCCAAGCCTTCAGTTAAAAAACCAGGATTTATAGAGTATTTATAGCGTGGCAATAATGGGTTAGATACATCAAGTGCTGAGTAGCTATAACCACCTCGTCGTTCACCAAAAATCAATATTCTGTGGGTTTCTCCTGTCTCATCGTAACTGTATAAAGTGGGCGAACCATCAACAAAATAATGTAACCCCGTTGGAGCCTCAAGAACACTAAGGTTGCCCAGTAAATCATTCGGAATATAGCCCCACTGTTCACTGCCATCTTCATCATCAATACAATGTAGCATACCATCGTTGGCGCCGACATAAATCATGGACTGGGTCGAGCTATAATGCACAATAAGTGGTTCGGAGTGGATCAGGCTGCCCATCGGCCAAGTTGGATTGGTTCCATCATGACGTACTGCCGAAATTACTTCAGTCGTCAATCCAGAAAAGGTACCCCCAGTTAATACTGTGTTCGTGGGAACAAAAAGATTGCTGGTATCCGTTAGTGGATTATTAGTGCCAGTATAGGTATAAATATTACGGTCGGGAAGCACACCATTTATTTGTTCACCAGCGCCACCTGCTGTTACGGTATTGCCATCGGCCGTTGAACTCCAAAATGAAATAGCGTTGTCAGAAAATTTACCATTTCCAAGCAATGCATCATTGTCATTAGCGTCCTTGATAACCCCATTGCTTAGGGCATATTTTTTCAGGTTTCCCGCCCAGCCACCAGTATTCAGTGGCTGAAATAAGCCAAAATACACGTAATTACCTGCAGTAAAGCCATCGTCACTATTGACGGGTACTGCTGCTGAAGAGAATTGTTCGTTCTGGGCGCCGATATTTGTAATGATATTATTGAGTGCTTCACCTAGAGTTGCGGCAGAGGTTGCAGGATAAAATTGACCGTTACCGTTAGTGGCTACCTGTTTCAGAAAATCAAGAGAGCCGCTCACGCTTTTGGTGCCAAGCATTCCTATCGTAAATGTGGTGATATTTTGATCTTCAAAGTCACCAGCACTGCCTAGATCGGAACGCAGATCCTCATTAGCTAAAAAGTGACTGACGTCGTCAAGATAGCTTGGTAAACCACTGCCGTAGGTTCCGTCACCATCGTGTCCCAAGGCGGGAATTTTTTTGTTATTTAAGTAAGTCGTAGCACTTATGTAATGACCATCTCTTGTTGGCTCACCATCAGTTACTAGTATTATGTAGTTTTTTTGGCATCGGTAATCAATTGGGCTAGTATAGGTAGTATTGTTAAACCAACCTTTCTTGCCAGCAAAATAAAGCCCAGCTTCTGCCATCGTTTCTGCTAGAGGGGTCCAACCTTGATGGTACATACCCCCGATTGCTCCAAAGGAATATGATTGATTGCTATCGGTAAAAATTGTTGTCGCAGGATTGTAGTTGCCAATAAGCTCAGCTTGGGTTGCACCACAACCTTTAACAATAAAACCACCCTCATCGTAATGAAACTTCATGACACCAAAATTTACGTTGGCAGAATTGTCATAAATAAGCTTGGCTATCACGGTTTTTGCAACGACCATACGCCGTTCATAAGCGTTACCGCTATTGTCAAAATTAATATAATTACCCAGCCGATATTCTTGAACATCTCCCGTATCGCAATTAACATAACCACTTCTGGTTCTAGATAAATCACCAGCGTAATATCCATCTGCTATTAAGGAAACTTTTGCCGTAGAGCATTGCCATTTAGAGTTGGTATCGATGCTGCTGAAAAAATACTCCCAACTGTACGACCAACCAGACCTCCTTGAATAACTCCATGTTTTCTTATACACATTATTACTAGTATAATGTCCAGAATAATTTACTAATGGATCGTACACGTCAACTGGCATATCGTTTTCGCTCATGCTGCCAGAATTGTCAAAAATAATGAGAACGTTGGGTTTAACATTGATGGTTGAAACACCATAAATATCAACGTCATCGGCATTAACCGGTTGCCCAAAGAAAAGCAACAGCAACAAAATTAAGTATTTCTTCATATTACAGACTCCTACGGTGTAAAAATATGGCGTTTCATCGACGTATTGGACGGTTGTACTCAACTGCGCGCGTTACTACCTTACTTTACGTGCTATTGGTTGCTCTGTTGGTACACTTTATAAGCACCCTCTTGCAGCACCGTATTTCTATTATTGTCATTCGAATAACTGGTGATTGCGTAGCGGGCAATCATCAGTATCGCACTATAGCCACTGCCCACTGGGGGTTTGTCGGTATGGTCCAAAATGGGCACTTGGTTCGCAGGATGACTCGCAGCATTGTTATAATTAGCGACATCATCCCACGCGGCGATTGTAACGCCCGGGTTTTCGATTCTTCTAACTTTATACGAGCCAACAACGTTCCCATTGGAATCTATATAATCACTACGATCATCCATACCATTACCGTTAAGGTCGGTATTTGGTGCTGTGGTTGGTGCAGGTGGAAAAGATGCATTAACACCACCGGCAAGTAAAGTGGGTAACCAGTCATCACTTCTGACCTTGCCGTTGACCAAACTTGCTTCTTGATTATAAAAATCCTCTTTGGAAAAACGATCATTTCCAGCAATCTGCAACTCGGTTATTGTAGTGGTTGTCGCAGAAATACCGATAAGAGTAAGTACCATTAGGACCAACATAGACGTTGCCAACACAAATCCATTTTGGTTGTTAGTTACGTTTGAAATAAGTTTAAGTTTCATTGCAAGCCCCCAGGGCTAGGGTGAATAGACGTACCAGCTGAAAAATAGTGCATTGTTTTAAATTGATTGGGATAGATACTCGTTCACCCATTATCTTTGATAATTTCTATTGACATTGTGTTCGTTCTTCCCGTTCTGCGCACGGTAACCTTTATCGTTTTTGAGTCTAATACGGGATGGTTGTTAGCCACGTTCCAGTAGATATCATAAGCGCCATCTGCTGATACAACTTGACCATCTGGGTTTACTAGATCGTCAAGGCCAAAATTGCCTCCATCGTCATCGATGCCGTCAGCATCAGCATCTTGACCGGTGCCATCGTTGTCATCATCCGCCAATTGAGGGTCGGAATAATCTACAATCATCAGTGTCTCAATCTGATCTGAAGTGAAATTGCTTGCATGGCTAACGTCGTTAGCGTTGCTATTGCCACGAATAGCAGTGATTTGCATGGCACTAACGCCAAGGATGCCAATTGAAAAAACTAACATAGCAATTAAAACTTCTATGAGGGTGAACGCTGACTGATTATGGATAAGAATTTTTTTCATCGGCTACCTCCCCATATTGCGCAATTTAACTGTACTTATTTGAAACCTGCGGCGAAAGTTATCATTAAATGGCCCCCAAATAGCGCCTGAACCTGTTGTGTACGTTCTGTTGTTAGTGAATTTAGGGTCAGGGTTCTCTGCTCTGGATAAAATTGAAATTTGGACAGCACGAATATCATCCAGAGTTTTAACAGTTATGGCAGCAGTTGCAGCAGTGCCAGCAGTGGTTGTAGGTTCAGCTACAGCGGTGGAGGTGGTGCCATCATCCATGATATAGTTAAACTCTACTGATTCAATATTCTCGGCAAGGGGTTGAAGACCACCACCAGTATCCCGGCGCAAAGATGCCATGTCGTTGATAATACCGTCGCCATTTAGATCGTCAATTATTCCATCGCTATTCGCGTCGTCGGCTACAGCAAAGCCGAAGGTTATGTTTTCATTAGCATCGGTTGTGACCATATTGGCATTATCGTCTTTGGTAAATGACAAGCTGCTTACTGTCGCGCTACTTATCCTGGAGTCAGCTCTCCCGGTGGGGTCGTATGCTGCCATACGGATTTCATTGATGAGCATGAAACTGGCTGCCCTGATATTCTGCTGTGTTGCCACAACTTGATCTTGGGCAAGATAGCTATCCTGCTGTGTTTGAAACATAGAATACACTGCAACCATTAATATTCCAGATATTGCCAGAGCAATAAGTAATTCTATCAGCGTGAACCCGCTATTCTTTATACTATTGATAGATTCATTTTTATGTTTTGTCATAGTTTAACTCCAGTTTATCCCATCGCTACTTACTTGTATCCGCACTTGGCCAGCAATAGACAATGTTATACGATACCATCGTGATAGATTATTGCGGATTGTTGCAGATCCAAACCGGTTGTTAAGTGGTAGACCTTGATAGGTGTAACCCGCGGTGGTCTGTGCTGAAAAGTTAGCGTTGGTGAGCGTACAAGATTGGGGCATGGTTACAGTAAATAGCGTCACTTCAGTTCCATCCTGAATGGCGTTACCTTGAGTTCCGCCAGCTCCGGCGCCGTCGTCGACGAAAACCCTGTAATTACCGCCAGTAGCAGGAAATACAACCGGTACAAATGCAATTGCAACGGATGTGTTTCTCCTGACGGCCTCAAAGCGAACTCTTTGCATATTGGAATACAACTCCCTCGCAGCCCCCTTTAATCTATAATTGGGCATCCACGACATAATACTAGGGATGGCAATAGCTGCTGTAATAGCCAAAATAGCCACTACAATTATTACCTCCATGAGTGTGAAACCGTTGCGAGTTAATTTCCGCATAAAAAATCCTTTTTATTGTAAATTGTATTTACTAAAGACATATTACAGTTTTTGTGCCAGAAGATATGTTGTGTTATTACAGTCAGTTACTAGTCATTCCGAGTGCACAAATTGCACTGCAGTGCAATTTGTGCACTAGTTTTTGTCCATTAGGAGATGTAATACAAACACTTACACTGTCTTGACACGAATCAATTTCTGGATTTCACCCAAAAGTGAAATCTGTGATCTGATACCTAGTCGTCCTTATTGGGTGCTTTGTACCCAGGGTGTTTTCTGGGAAAGGTTGATTTTGTCTTTGATGATTCGGATTTGAATGTCGTTAATACTTCGATGTTCTTCTCTTTGTAATATCCTGTTTTAATTAATGCACAGGTTTTTTCGTTTGTTCCCTCTCGTAGGAATGATCAGGATAAAGCAAACTTTTTTGGTACCAAGTTCCTGTTTTACCTGTTGGTGAGAGAGAAATTTTTTATTGTCATAGGTTGTCGACTTTACCAAGAAGACGAACGAATGTAGGGAGTATAGGATTGCAGTTTTGACCCGCTGGGCCACTTAGATATGGCTTTAGCAATGCCATGTCCTACGGGGAATCAAGGGAATAGTCACGATCCTAACCTGTGTTCCGATAACCTCTAAGCACATCATGGTGCCACAACTTGTGGTTGATTTTGGCATTATGGTTACAGTGAATTCTGGAGATCTTAACTGGCGGATAGTCTGCTGATTTTAGAGCGTAGATCTTGTGTCGTTCTTCTTGTGGGAGATGCATTTAGGTACTCATGGTGCTCTTCATGAAAGAAACCTAGCTGCTTCCAGGATGCTTATAAGCTGAATTCAGATTATATTCCTTAATTTTATAATGCAACGATCTCAGGCTTATCTCTAAAATTTTGGAGGCTTGGACACGATTTCCAACTGTTATCTTTAATGCTTCAGTAATGTGATGTTTTTCA
This sequence comes from Desulfuromonas svalbardensis, assembly GCF_055389415.1. Lineage (NCBI taxonomy): Bacteria > Pseudomonadati > Thermodesulfobacteriota > Desulfuromonadia > Desulfuromonadales > Desulfuromonadaceae > Desulfuromonas > Desulfuromonas svalbardensis. The sequence continues at coordinate 866,065 of NZ_AP042416.1, forward strand.
AGATCTGCGATTGAGATTTTAAGTGAAAGGCTGCCGGTCTGTGATTGTTGGTTTGATTGAAAGTCGGAGGTTAATTCTAGCGGCAGGTGTTCAGCACTAATTTGCTCACCATGATGAAAAATCATGATTTTTTCCATCATATTTTCAAGTTCTCGAATATTTCCTGGCCATTGATAGCGTTGCAGAGTGGTAATGGCTTCAGGTGTTAAAAAAGGGATCGGGCGTTGTTCGCGTTGGGCGATGAGTTGCAGAAAGTGGTTGGATAGAATAGGAATATCATCAGGCCGCGAACGAAGTGCTGGTAAGTTTAGTTCAACAACAGCTAAGCGATAATAGAGATCTTCACGGAATGAACCACTTTGCACCCCATCTTTAAGGTTGCAAGCGGTTGCGGTCACGATGCGGACATCAATTTTATTCGGTTTTGTCTCACCAACGGGCCGCACTTCCCCCTCTTGTAATACGCGCAACAGTTTCGGCTGAACATCAAGCGGTAGCTCACCGATCTCATCTAAAAACAAGGTGCCACCATTTGCCGCTGCAAACAAGCCTGTGTGTGATTTATCCGCACCAGTGAATGATCCTTTGCGGTGGCCAAACAGTTCGCTTTCAATCAAGTGAGCGGAAATCGCACTGCAATTTATTGCTATAAATGGCTTTTTGGCTCGCGGGCTGTTTTCATGCAATGCACGGGCGATGAGCTCTTTACCTGTTCCTGTTTCGCCACAAATTAATACGGGTGATTTAACTTGGGCGAGGGTGCCAACTTTATCCAAAATTTCCCGTATGACCTGACTGTTGCCGATGGTCTTTGATGTGGGCCGACTGCGATGTAACTCGTGCCGTAGTTGTTTGTTTTCATTTTGAAGCTTAAGGCGTTCCAGGGCTTTTTTGAGGGTAAGGATCACCTCGTCGGGGCGAAACGGCTTGGAGATATAGTCATATGCACCGTGCTTCATGCATTGCAGTGCTGTTTCAAGTGAGCCATAAGCACTCATCATAATGATCGTAAGTGTTGGGTTTTTTGTCAGGGCTTTTTTGATGAAACCCATACCATCAAGTTCTGGCATGCGAATATCGCAAAGGATTAGATCAAATGTTGTTGTGGCGACAAGTTCGAGTCCGCGCTGGCCATTTTCTGCTTCTTCGACCTGATAGCCTTCCTCTTCTAAAATTGTGCGTAACAGGTGACGCAATGCTGGTTCATCGTCGATGATCAGCAACCGCTCAACGGAATTCATGAAGAGATATCCTTTATTGTGCAAGGGGTGATGGGAAGGGTGATGGTAAAGCAACTTCCTTTATTTATTACTGAATGTACCTCTATCTGTCCACCGCAATCCGCAATGAGTTGATAGCATACGTACAGTCCAAGTCCGCGACCTTTTCCTTGGTCTTTTGTTGTATAGAATGGATCAAATATAGCGAGTTGCTGTTTTTCATCCATCCCATGTCCATTGTCCTCAATGTTGATCGACACTATCTCATCACTTTGGCTGCCTCGAACAGTGATCATGCCCTTTTTTCCAACTGTATCCATGTTATCGAACTGTGTAGCATCACGAGCATTAAGGATGAGATTAACTAACACTTGTTGCAGCTTATGCGAGTCAATTGTAACGAGAGGCAAATCACTGGATACCAATATCTCCAAACTGTGATGAGTAAGTACTCCTTGCAGCGTGAGCATCTCACAGGTTTGAGCGATAACATGTTCAGGATAACAGTTTGCATTGGAATGTAGTGGACTTGGTGCGGCAAAGTCGAGCATATCTTTTAACAGTTGGTCCATTCGCCCACTTTCAATCAGGGCTCGATTAACAAGGTCGAGCTGGCTTGGGTCGAATTGTTGTCTTTTAAGCAGTTCTAAATAGCCGATGACAGCACTGAGTGGATTTCCCAGCTCGTGCGCTATTCCAGAAGTTAAATTCCCGATTGAGGCTATTCGATCTGATTGAACAAGGTGTTGTTGAGTCCGTTGTAGCTCTTCGTAGGTGTGCTGTAGCGTTTCAAGTTGGCGGCTTTGTTCAGCAACGCTGTACTGGAGGTTTTGTGCCATGTGATTAAATGATTGCCCAAGAGTGGTGATCTCACGTGGGCCCAATAGGGTAACTCGCTGCTCTAGGTCTCCTTGGCTAATTTGCTGTGTGGATTTCGTCAGCTGGATTATCGGTGAAATAACTGACCGGTTTAGCAGGTAGACTGCCGTGACGACTAGAACAAGACCGTAACCGAGGCAACATGCGAGGGCTAGTTTTTGTAGCTCACGTATTTGATGATAAATACCATTAAGGGAGTGACGCATTTGAAGCATCAGTGGCCGTTTAGATGGTTGACGGATCGCAATACTCAGATCTAGGTAGCGTTGTACATCGTCTGATTTGAAGAATCCCGTTAAGCTGGATGGATAATGTAGCGTGGCAACCAAAGGTTGAAATAATAACGATTGTTGTATTTTAAAAGTCGTTTTGGCCGGGAAGAGTTTGGTGTCTCCGGCCAGCGGTTGATTGCTTGAATCTCTGAGGCACCAGCCCCCTAGGTGGTTGGCTTTGGCATAGCTTGATATATGACCTGCTAATTCCTGTTGCGGCTTGTTGTCAAGGAGGCTACCAATTGACTGAGCATGACGTGATTGCAGAGTAATCGTTTGTTCGAGTAATCGATTTTCGCTAAGGCGCAACAGCAGCAGGGCCACAAAGAGTAGGGCTGCTCCGACAAGCAAGCTTGTCGAAACCACGATTTCACTGCGTAATCCAAATGAACGCTTCATAACCATTATAAATGGCCCTTATCGGCCAAGCTGATATAACTGTCGCGACCAATGATAATGTGATCGAGTACTCTCACGCCGAGAATCGTTCCCGCTTCGTGAAGGCGCTTGGTGATGGCAATGTCCTCAGGGCTAGGGGATGGGTCTCCCGATGGATGGTTGTGGACAAAAAGAACTGAAGCGGCTGATTCGCGTACCACCGCACTAAAAACCTCGCGTGGATGAACGATACTCGCTGTTAAGCTGCCTTCGGATATGCGAATGTCCTTTATGAGGCGATTTTTTGCATCAAGAAGTAGGGCGAGAAAGACCTCTTTATTGTGATTAAGAAAGCGATTGCGATAGCGTTGAAAAACTGCATCGGCGCTGGTGAACACGCTGCCGGGTTGCAACGAATGGTCACTGAGACGGCGTGCCAGTTCAAAAACAGCGTGAAGTTCTGCCGATTTTGCTGGGCCGATACCACTGATGGTGCACAGTTCAGTGGTGGTGGCACGGGCAAGTTGTGGCAGGTTATTGAACTGATGGAGAAGCAAACGACCTTGGTCGACAGCGCTGGTTTTAGAACCTGCATCCCCCGTGCGCAGAATGAGTGCTAATAGCTCCGCATCGCTGAGTGCCTCTGCTCCACGCTGCAACAGTTTTTCGCGTGGGCGATCCCCTTCAGGCCAATCTTTAATGCGATGCATTCTGTCCATAGAGTCGCCCTGCCTCGATTTGTTGTGATTACAAAAACATTTTGAGTTGAGCGTAGAGGATAAAGCCCATTAGTGCGGCCGCAAGCCAACACGAGACAATGTCCGTACTTTTGCGCGGTGGTTCGCTTGCCATAGCGGCAGTCTCTTCAGTGATCACCTCTTCTGGCAAGTGTGAGAGCAGGGTGTTGACCATGATTGGAAACTTTGAGTATGCATTGGAGAAAATAAGAAAATCATCGCCAGCGCACAGGGTGACAAAGGCGCGTTTTTTAACCTGAATGGTCTCTACCTCCGAGATGTCAGACAACTTTATCGATTTACTGCGCAAAAACTTACGCGTCATGATCGTTTCGCTATCTATGGTTGTGCTTCGAAAAAGGCATTCAACAAACAAAATAAGCACAGGTAGGATCATGACGCCGAGAATGATCGACTTCGCGATGGGTTGCTTAAATACAATGCAGCTAGCGAGTAGAGCAACGATCTCAATAGCGAGTATGCCTAGTGGAAAAAGAAATGCTTTGCGGATACGGAAATTCATCGTGTGCTCCATTGCCGATGGTGATATTTAAGAGAGTTTATCGTTGTGCGAATGTGAATCTGTTCATAAAGTAAACCCGTTTTGTTGTTCTGTCAATTTTACATATCTTGTTATTAGCTCGTGGCTAATCAAAAAGAAGGTCAAGGGCATCTTGAACGTTTTTAACCGCTTGCAATGTTAATCCTGCTGGCGCTTCAAGGTTTTTAAGGTTTCCTGCGGGTAAAATGCAGCGCTCAAATCCGAGCCGAGCAGCTTCTTGTACGCGCAACTCAGGCCTTGATACCGCACGAATCTCACCCGCGAGTCCCACTTCGCCAAAAATAATGGTGCGTCGCGGCACTACTTTATTGAGATGGCTCGAAGCTAGCGCTGCCAGAATGCCAAGATCGGCAGCAGGCTCATCAATTTTGACTCCGCCAGCAACATTGATAAAAATATCGTGGCTCAGGAGTGACATTCCCGCTTTTTTCTCCAGCACGGCCACCAATAGTGATACGCGGTTATGGTCAATACCCATAGCGGTACGCCGTGCTGTGCCGTACGGAGCGCTGGAAACGAGCGCTTGAAGCTCCACGAGTATCGGGCGACTTCCCTCCAATGAGGTGATGACAACGCTCCCTGCAGCATCTTCGGCACGCTCGGCAAGGAAAATCTCCGACGGATTTTTTACTTCACGTAAGCCGCAGTCACTCATTTCAAAGACACCAATCTCATTGGTGGAGCCAAAGCGATTTTTCACCGCACGTAGAATGCGATATGGATGGCCGGGATCACCCTCAAAATAGAGCACAGTGTCAACGAGGTGTTCTAATACACGTGGTCCAGCAATGCTTCCATCCTTGGTAACGTGGCCGACGATAAAAGTAGGCAGTTCACTTTGTTTAGCGCGTTGCATCAATTGACTGGCGCATTCGCGCACTTGGCTAACGCTTCCTGGTGCCGATTCAATTTGTGATGTAAAGATGGTTTGAATGGAGTCAATAACCAGATAGTCAGGCTTAAGTTCATCGACTTTTTTTAAGATTGAATCAAGGGATGTTTCAGCTAACAAGTAAAGTTCCTGCGGCTGAACATCGAGGCGTTCTGCTCGCAGCTTAACTTGCAAGCAGGATTCCTCCGCCGTGACATAGAGGGCTTTGCCGACCTTGCCTAACTGGGCAACAGCTTGTAACAGCAGGGTCGATTTGCCAATGCCTGGATCTCCGCCAATTAAGGTGAATGAACCCGGTACAATGCCTCCACCGAGAACCCGGTCTAGTTCTGTAATCCCACACTGTTGCCGTTTTTCAGTGCATGAGGATATCTCGTCAAGGCGTAGAATTTGTGGGGTTGGCCCAGTAACTGAGCGGTGCGCATGGGAACGACCCGTCGGTACCGACTCTTCAAGAAAACTATTCCACTGTTGGCAATCGGGGCACTTTCCCATCCATTTAGGGCTTTGGTAGCCACACTGTGAGCAGGTGAAGATACTTTTTGTTTTTTTCTGGGCCATAAATCGCTACTTAATAGGGTGATAGTTCATAGTTAATCAGTGCTGTGATTAGACACTATTCTGCTGCGGTTGTCCTGTGTTTTTTAAGAGTATAAGGTTTATTGTTTGGATCAAAGAGCGTATGATTTAACGCTTGCACGTTAGATAGTTATGGCTTAGTATGGCAAAAGATTACCGTTATGGTCTTAATTTTAAACAATCGCTAACGCCCTCAGACTTAGTTTGTTTGAGTTTGAACAACTATTACGACAAAAAGGGATAAAAACCATGCTAGCTCCACGAGTGATTCTCTTACTTGAAGATATTGTTGGTTCAGAAAATGTCACCACCGAGTCAACGGATATGTTGTGTTATTCGTATGATGCAACCCAACAGACATTTTTACCTGATGCCGTTATTTTTCCAGAAAATGCGCAACAAGTTGGCTTAGTTATGAAGATGGCCAATGTTGAGAATATTCCCGTTTTTCCACGTGGTGCCGGCAGTGGCTTTACCGGTGGTAGCTTGCCGACCAAGGGTGGCATTGTTCTGGTGACCAGTCGTATGGATCGCATTATCCAGATTGATGAAGATAATCTCGTTGCAACCGTTGAGCCAGGGGTGGTGACGGAGCAGTTTCAGCAGGCAGTTGAGAAGGTGGGTTTGTTTTATCCTCCTGATCCGGCCTCCCTCAAGTTCAGCACCTTAGGTGGCAATGCCGCCGAGTGCGCTGGTGGCCCCCGTTGTGTTAAGTACGGGGTGACGAAAGATTACATCCTTGGCCTTGAAGTGGTAACCCCGCAAGGTGATGTGATCCGCACTGGTGGCGCGACGATGAAAGGTGTTGTTGGTTACGATCTGACTAAGCTGATGGTCGGTTGTGAAGGGACGCTTGGGATCATTACTCAGTTGATTATCAAGTTGTTGCCACTTCCCGAAGCCAAAAAAACCATGTTGATTATGTTTGATTCAATCGATGGTGCAGCGCAGGCCGTTTCCGCCATTATTCGCGGTAAAATTATTCCGACAACGTTGGAATTTATGGATGCCGCAACCCTCGACTGTTTGCGTCAATCAACAGACTTAGATTTGCCCGTCGAAGCTCAAGCGGTGTTAATCGTTGAGGTTGATGGTGATAAGGATATGATCGAAAAACAAGCAACGCGCATTCTTGAAATTGTGCAGCCGCTTGGAGTGGTGAACACGCGTATTGCCACTACTGCAGCGGAGAGTGAAGATATTTGGAAAGTGCGCCGTTCGGTATCAGCGAGTTTACGCAATGTGAATCCTGATAAGTTTAACGAAGATATTTGTGTGCCACGTAGTAAGGTTCCTGAGATGATTCGCAAGGTCAATGCCATCTCTGAGAAATATGAAATACCCATCGTCAATTTCGGTCATGCTGGTGATGGTAATATTCATGTCAATGTGATGATCGATAGTAAAATTGAAGGGCAGTCTGAAAAGGCAGAAAAAGCCATTGAAGAGGTGTTTGCTGGAGCATTAGAACTTGGTGGAACCATGAGTGGTGAACACGGAGTCGGTAACACTAAAGCGGCCTATATCCCCATGGAGCTTGATCCCGCAGCCGTGGCCTATATGAAAACAATTAAGCAGGCGCTTGATCCAAAAAATGTGTTGAATCCGGGTAAGATTTTGCTTGAAGACCTGCCCACAACTGCAGGTCAGGTAGGATAATAAAGCGGATGAGTAATCATAAAAAATTAGAAGATTTCCGTGACGATATCGATAAATGTGTCAAGTGCGGTGCCTGTCAGGCCCAGTGTGCGGTGTACAAGACCTTAAAGCGGGAGTCAACTGTCGCCCGTGGCAAAATTGCTATCGCTGAGGCGCTACTCGATAAAGAGCTGCCCCTCAATGATCGATTCGTTCTCGATATGTCGCAGTGCTTACTGTGTGGTTCTTGTTATGATAAGTGCCCCAACTTAGTGCCAACGGCAGAAATTGTCATGGCAGCACGGCGTGAGATATCTGATCGTAAAGGGATGACCACCTTCGGTAAGGCATTGACTGCGGTGATAAAACGACCAAAGTTAATGAATACCCTCGTTAAGAGTGGTAACAAATTGGGCGGGTTGTTGTTTAAAAAGATCCCCGATCACAGTGGCTTACGACTGCGTTTTCCTGTGCCCTACATCGCTCAGGAGCGCAGTATTCCAGAGTTCGCCACCACCCCTTTTCGCGACCGTTACCCTGACCCTATCGCTGGCGACAGTGATAAACCACTGATCTCGTTTTTCACCGGCTGTATGATCAATTTTACCTATCCAGAGGTGGGTGAAGCACTGATTAAGGTGCTGCGTTTTATGGGTTATCCAATCGTTGTGCCTCAGACTCAAGGCTGCTGCGGACTGCCTGCCCTTGCGGCGGGTGATGGTGATACGGTTGATCAACTTGCCGATGCCAATGTGGCTGCTTTTGCTAACGTTCCCGAAGTGATTATGACCGCCTGCGCATCGTGTTTTGCCGGTGCAGGAAAACATTATCGAGAATTGGGCGGTGACTATGAGCAGATGGGCGATAAAGTTGTCGATGCGCTGAAGTATCTCGTCGATAACGGTTTGCTTGAAAAGTTGGCACAATTGCCTGCCTGTGATGTGAAAAAACGGGTGACGTATCATGATCCGTGTCACTTACGTACTCAAGGGATCACCGCTGAACCCCGTGCTATTCTCAAAGCCCTACCAAGTGTTGATTTTGTCGAGATGGAGGGGGCCGATAAGTGTTGTGGTCTCGGTGGCACCTTTTCAGTTTATCATTATGACACCAGTCGCAAGATTGGTTCACGTAAGGCCGATGGTATTGAAGCGAGTCATGCTGAAATTGTTGCATCCGCTTGTCCTGGTTGTATGATGCAATTGCAGGATTCAATTAATCATGCCAAATTACCTCAAAAGGTAACGCATGTATTACAGTTGGTGGCAGATTGCCTACCCGAATAGACTCTTAAAGGAGATGAGATGATGAAACGTTTGATTTTACTTGGTTGTGCACTGTTGTGCATGATGGCAGCAACAAATGTTATGGCAGTATCAAAAGGGAAAACGTTGTCCTTTGAAAAGGCGAGAATGGGTGCGGTTACATTTGATGGCGCCCGTCACAATGAGATTGCTACCAAAGGTTGCCGCGAGTGTCATAATCCAGATTTATTTCCTAAAATGAAGCAAGGTACTGTTGCAATTACCATGGCAAATATTTATGCTGGCGAGCAATGTGGTTTTTGTCATAATGGTGGCCGAGCTTTTGCTGCCAAGGGAAATTGCAAGCGGTGTCATAAACGTTAATCAATGTTGAAAGTACATCACACTTGAGTGATGGCATATCGATAACATAAATAAAGCTGAAGCAGGTTACCACTCATGGTGACCTGCTTCTTTTGTCAAAGGGAACTTGGTTCATGGTTAAAGCATTAGGGATTTTTTCAGGTGGGTTAGATAGTATTCTTGCATCATTACTGTTACGCAAGCAGGGGATTGAAGTCCATTGTATCTGTTTTGTTACCCCATTTTTTGATGCTGAAAAAGCCATCGAATCGGCAAAGGTGCTCAATTTGCCATTGCAAGTGATGGATATTGGTGCGGAACATTTGGAGATGTTGAAAAATCCACGTTATGGCTATGGCCGCAATATGAACCCCTGCATTGACTGTCATGCACAAATGTTTGAGTTTGCTAGCAAGGTGATGGAAGAGCAAGGTTACGATTTTCTCTTTTCAGGTGAAGTGCTTGGTCAGCGACCTAAAAGTCAGGTGCATACAGCATTAATGTCGGTCAATAAAGCATCAGGATGTGCGGCGAAAATTTTACGGCCGTTAAGTGCCAAACTACTTCCTATTACGGCGATGGAAGAGGAAGGCCTGGTCGACCGTGAACAGCTGATGGATATTCAAGGTCGCTCACGTAAACCGCAAGAACAACTTGCCCACGATCTCGGTTTGACCGACTACCCATCCTCGGGCGGTGGTTGCATGTTAACTGAAAACTCGTTTTCAGGCCGACTCAGAGATCTCTTTGATCACCAACCCCAGTGTAATGTTACCGATGTTGAGTTGCTTAAATATGGTCGCCCATTTCGGTTGTCGCCGGAGGCAAAGTTAACTTTGGGGCGTAATAAATCAAATAACGATTCGTTGAAGCGAGTTGCCGGCGATGTTGGATTTTTGCTACGGAGTTGTGACTTTTCTGGGCCGCTTGGCGTGGTAAGTGGTGTGCCGAGCGAAGATGATTTAGACCGTGCTGCTGGGATTGTCGCCTCATTCGGTAAGGGCGCGAAAGAGAAATTGGTTGAGGTCTTGGTGGTCGAAAACGGGCAAGAATCTATTCGCACCGTTGCGCCAATGGATCGTGAATTGGCCCGCGCTATCCAACTGTAAAGAATCTGCTAAACTTACTTCAGTTGTTAACGATCAAAACATGACACTGAGGTGATAATGAAACTTTTGATTACGGGTGGCTCAGGATTTATAGGGCGGGCACTAACCGCCTACTTTACTCATCAAGGCCATAGTGTGGTGTCTTTACGGCGCGGCTCGACCACGCCGCCATATTGGCAACCAGACCAAGGGGTGATCGATCTTGGTGATCAACGTTTCGATGTGGTGATTCATCTGGCTGGTGAAAATATTGCCAGTGGCCGTTGGACAAAAAAGAAAAAAGAACGAATTTTATCGAGTCGAGTTCAAGGGACACAATGTATTGCCGAATATTTTTCGCAAGCTGAGAATCGCCCCAAACTGCTGATCTGTAGCTCAGCAGTGGGCATTTATGGTGACCGAGCCGACGAACAGCTCACTGAAGCCAGTGCGCAAGGTACAGGGTTTCTAGCGCAGGTGTGCAAACAGTGGGAAGAAGCCCTTGCTCCCGTTGTCGATGCGGGTGTTCGGGTGGTGAATATCCGTTTAGGGATGGTTCTTGATGCTCAGGGTGGTGCGTTAGCAAAAATGCTCGTGCCATTCAAAATGGGCTTAGGCTGCGTTTTCGGTAACGGTCAACAATATATGAGTTGGATCGCCCTGGCTGATGTGGTCGGTGCTGTCGCACATATCGTCGAAGATGAGAGTTTGTCGGGGCCGATCAATCTGTGTTCACCTCAACCTGTTACCAATCGGCAGTTTACCAAAACACTCGGTTGTTGCTTGCATCGTCCAACATTCCTCCCGTTACCAAGCTGGATCGCTAAAATTATCCTTGGTGAGATGGCTGAAGCGCTGTTGTTATCCAGTAGCCGTATCGTACCCATTAAACTCATCGAGTCGGGCTATCGCTTTCAGCATGCGACGTTAGAGAGTGCTTTAGCAGGCTGCCAGACTAAACATGGATCTACTGCGAAATAGCCTGATTTGGCCCATATTCTCGATAATTCTCGACAAATAGGCGAACTATCTGCTCTCAAGCAGTCTATTTCTCCCTACGACCCGTCAAGTCCGACAGCCTGCTGAGACGATGACTTAGCATGTGGTCGGCTTCAGGAAGTCGTTGGCAAGCGATGGTGGCAATTAGGGACAGGCCACCGAGTAGGGCAATCAAAAGTGAGATACCATAAAATTGAGCCACTAGACCGAGTACGCTCATGGCCAAGGCCAAAGCACCAATCATGCAGTTGCTGAGGGCGGCAAAGGTCGCTCGCTCCTCGCTGGGTACAGCATCAACAAGATAGGTTTTTCTACCAAGGCGAATTCCAGATTCTGCCAAACCAATTAAGATAAACACCCCAACATATAACCATTTCTGAATATCAACACTCGGCACCAACATTAAACTCAGAGCAAGCAGCGCCGCACCTGCGGCGATGAGGGCACTGTATTGCATCACCTTACGACTGGTCTTATCTGCTAAGCGTCCCCAAAAAGGGCTACTGAGGAGTTGTGATAAACCAATTGCCGCAACCAAAAGTCCGATATCAGAACTATCGATTGAGCCAATGGAGCGCGCATGAATAAAATAAAAAGGGGTCGCAAGTTCAACACTTAGTAATAGGGCGCGTACAGTGATGAAGTGGCGAAAACCGAGATGCTGGCGGAAAAATATCAGCCCGTGTTTCACTTCGTTGACGGGGTTTCTGGCACCACTGGTTGCTCCAGCATCTTCGCGAATTCCAGCAAAGAACAGCCCGCCTATGGCCCAAAGCGTAGCGGCACTGACCAGCAGTATTTGAATGGTCCATAACGGATCTTGGCACTCTCTTAATTGAGTGAGTAGCGTGCCAGCAATGAGGGTGAGAACACCGCCGATCAGCGAACGCGTGGCCAGTAATTTACCCCGGTGGCCCTTCGTTACTGTTTTGCCAATGACATCCTGAAAGGCGACAGACGCGGTGCCGCTGGCTATGCTGAAGACTGAAAAAAGGATTAATATCGCCAGACCAGCGATTAGTGGTGACGGAGTGGTTGACATGAATGTAATGAGGAGTAAGCAGAGTGTTTGAATGAGTGCTGCAAACACCCATACCCATTTTCTTATGGCTAAGCGGCGAATTTGCCCTGCAGCGACCATCTGTGGCAGTAGTGAGAACGTCTGCTTGATGGGAACCAGACAACCGAGCATCCAAACAGGGCTCCCAAGCACTTGTAGGAGCCAAATAAGAACCAAGTTAGGTCCTGCGAGCTGTTCAGCAAGCTTTGTTGCCGCACCATTGGCAACATTCAAACTACGATTGTAGCGTTGTTCGTGACAGTCAGAATCGGAGATTTCACGACAGGATCGTTCCAGAGCATCTTCACCAAAGAGGATGGCATAAAAATGTCGTCCCGTTTTTTGGAATAATTGGCGCATGAATTAGACGGCCTTGTTTGATGAAATGGTAGCTGACGATTGGTTGTTAATCTTGAGTTGTCAATATAATAGACTTAAGTTGTAAGCAATAATATTGAGGAGGGTGAAGCTCTTCTGGAGCACTACACCTTTAGTCTGTATGGCTAATCATTGTGTGCTACGGGTTAACTTTTGTCGACTGCTTATTCTGGTACATGTTGCGATCGGCCGTTTTTAGTAAGTCCTCGGCTGCCGAACCATCTTCGGGGTGGATTGCCAGACCCATGCTGGACGAAGAACGGATGAGGTGATTTTCAAATTGGAAAGGCTGATCAAAAATGTGCAAGATTCTATGCACCAGATCATCATCAATGGTAAGCGAACGGTTTGGGATCATAATGACAAATTCATCACCGCCCCATCGACTGAGAATATCGCAATCGCGCAGTACGCCACGTAAGCGTCGAGATACTTGAATCAGAAGTTTATCACCTGTTAAATGACCATATTGATCATTTACCTGTTTAAAATCGTTTAAATCAAGAAGAATGAGGGTGAACGGTGCCCTTTTATTTTGTTGTAATGATTGCTCAAGTTGGGTGTTTAAATAGCGACGATTGAACAGTCCCGTTAAGGTGTCATGGTGGGCCATATCAATAACGTGTGACTCTTGTTTTTTTCGATCGGTAATATCGACAGCAAAATGTAGATAGATATCGCCATCATTTGATTCATCGACGGGACACCAGCAAATCATATCCCAGCGCCCATCTTCGCGTTGTTTCTCTTTCACATTGATTTGATCGTTATCGTGCAGTTCAGGCAGTTGGCAACAGTGGTTCACTTCACCAATCACAATGCCCATTTCAAGTGCTTTCCGATTTGCAGTGATAACGCGTTGGTTTGAATAGCGCGCTAAAACCGCCGGATAAGGGAGAGCATCGATAAGTGTTTGGTTAAGTGTTTGCGAATGTTCAAGTTGACTTTGTTGTTCAAGGTGGTCGATGGCAAACGATAGATCATTTGCCATTTGTTGCATCAAGTCATTTAGTTCATCATTAAAAAAGTCCGTCTGGTCTGCATAAACCTTCAGTGCTCCGATGGCGACACCATTAGAGCAAATGGGATAGGCTGCAGAAGAACGGATTCCGTTACGTTGAGCTGGGTCGTGCCATGTCGTTCCGCGAAGTTCTTGTAAAAAATTAGAGATGATGACCGATTTGTTTTCCCGAATAGCGATACTTGTTGGTCCTTTTCCCTCGGGCAGGAGAGGGTTGGTCGATACGTTAATTTCGTCGATGTAATCGCACATGCTGCCTGCACGCGCAACAGGTATTACGTGCTGTGTTTCTTGATCTACAATGCCAACCCAGGCTAATTTAAACCCCGCAAATTTAATTGCGATGTCGCATACTTCCTGAAACAGTTCAGCTTGTGGTAACTGCTTGGCAATTGATTGGTTTGTTGCGCACAGGGCGCTATATAGGTTTTTACTATGTGACATCTGTTGTTGAGCTTTGTCACGGGCGCAAATGCGCTTAATTAAGCTCCGTGTCATGGTCGTAATTCCGATACACCCCAATAGCCAAAGCATAAACAGGCTAACAGTGGTTCCGATCACTTTATTACGTAACATCATCTTAAGCGGTTGCAGTGGTACCCGAATACTCAAGGCACCATCAATGGAATTGCGTGAGTTGGGGTGCTGGTCGTGACAGGTAAAACATTGATCATCTGAAGGGATCGGGTGAAAGGTTCGATAGTATTCCTGACCGTTATAGCGGGTTACTTGTGAAAAAAATGTAGGGTGTTCTTTTTCTAATTGAACCCGTTCCCATTGGTCGGGTGCATTGATGGAATTGATGGGATTGAGGCTGGTAATTTTACCTTGTACGCCATTCTGAGATGAAAATTGTTGTATTTGGCTTAACATTTGTGCAGGAACGGTTCGTTGTAAACGCAATCCATCGTGAGTTATCACCTGAAGAGGTCCTGCTTCGTTTGTTGGTAGATAGACGCCGTCAGTGTGTAGATTCCAACGCCTAACACTGTCGTTGTAAGCGAATGAGAGGGTTGCTGATTGGTGAGCTAACGCTAGAACCTCTTGATCGCCTTGGTGGTGTTGAATGACTAAGGCGGCACAAAGCAGACCAGCCCAAAGACATTGAGCGAGGCACGCTATACGATGAAAATAACGCTGCTCATCACCCGGTTGTTCAATTTTTTTTGAAAATAGTCTCAAATCGTTCCCCAAATTCATGACCAAACAATTGTGTGAGCGTTCAAAAGGGCTGACCGGAAGAGTAGAACACTGTTATTCTAAGAGTAGACAAATAAAGTTAGAGTTTCAACACAATTAATTTTAGGTTGGATCTATTAATAGAGGTGTTTTTTTTGAGAACGAACTGGGGGACGATGAAGTGGGTGGAGAATGGGTGGAGAATGGGTGGAGAATGGGTGGAGAATGGGTGGAGAATGGGTGGAGAATGGGTGGAACGATTGAACTAATTGGCTACGCCGCTACTAGATGGCAGCGGCGTAGTGGATGAATATTTATTTAGGGACTGCCTCGACCCACGCGGGGATCTGGTCGATGACAATACCAAAGTTAGGCATGACAAAAAGGTAGGTAATCACAACGGTAATAATGATGCCAGAAATGTTGAGGCCTAAACCGCTGCGAGCCATCTGCGGAATGGTGACATATCCCGAGCCAAATACCACCGCGTTAGGTGGTGTGGCGACCGGAAGCATAAAGGCGCAGGATGCCGCAATCGCTGCAGGTATAACCAACAGCAGTGGGTTTTGGCCAAGGCCGATGGCAACGGCGGAAAGAATAGGCATCACCATCGCTGAGGTTGCGGTGTTGCTGGTTAACTCGGTAAGGAAGATGATCAGTGTAACGACTGCGATAATCAATAATAAGATTGGTGCATCGGCGAGCAAACTAACTTGGCTTCCGATCCAGTTTGCTAGTTTGGTTGTTTTAAAACCTGCAGCCATCGAAAGACCCCCACCAAACAGGATAAGAACACCCCATGGCATTTTAGAGGCCCAGTGCCAATCCATTACAAATTGATTCCGCTTAAAATTAACAGGGATAATAAACAGAACCAGTGCACCCGCCATGGCAATTGTGGCATCGGTGACAAGAGATGGATTCGGTAGGATAAAACTTAGGTCTTTACGGAAAATCCAACCCAGGGCTGTCAAAGCAAAAACAACGGATGTCCAGCGCTCACCAACACTCATTTTGCCCATTGTTTCGAGTTCTTTGGTGATCAGAGCACGGCCACCCGGTACTTTTTTAAGTTTGAGTGGATTGGCAATTTTGATCAACCAAAACCAGCACAGTGGCAACATGATACACACCAAAGGAACTCCAACCTTCATCCACGATGCAA
Organism: Desulfuromonas svalbardensis; assembly: GCF_055389415.1. Lineage (NCBI taxonomy): Bacteria > Pseudomonadati > Thermodesulfobacteriota > Desulfuromonadia > Desulfuromonadales > Desulfuromonadaceae > Desulfuromonas > Desulfuromonas svalbardensis. The sequence continues at coordinate 881,719 of NZ_AP042416.1, forward strand.
AGGTGATCTCGTAGCCATATGTTTTTTGTAAATAACCTGCAAGAATGGTGTTTGGAGGGGTACCGATAAGGGTAGCAATACCGCCGATCGATGCGGAATAGGCGATACCGAGCATCAGGTTGAGACCAAAGTTGAAGTTGCCTTGCGAGAAGTCGATCTCTTTATCGAGGCCCTCTTTACGGCCCTCTTCAGCAACGTGGGCAATAATTGCTAGCCCGATCGGCATCATCATTACGGTGGTTGCCGTATTGGATACAAACGCTGATAGGGTGGCAGTTGCCACCATAAAACCAAAGATCAATCGTCCCGGAGAGAAACCAACCGCTTTGATGATATTCATTGCAATGCGACGATGAAGGTTCCAACGTTGCATTGACAGGGCTATAATAAATCCACCCATGAATAAGAAAATCAAATGACTCGCATAGGGAGCCGTAGCAGCTTTGGTGTGCATGATCCCCATAATGGGATACAACGCGATGGGTAATAAGCTGGTTGCAGGGATCGGCATCGATTCGCACATCCACCATGTGGCCATGAGCAGCGCAATCGCTGCCATGTTCTGCGCCGCAGGTTCCATCTGGTTCGGAGTGGGGATCACTAGCATGAGAATAAACAATAAAGGGCCTAACACCAGGCCAATTTTCTGACGCGTGGTATATTCGCGTGGTTCCCCTTCGTTAACACCGTCTGGGCCACTGCTGAGTCGACCTGTGTGCTCTGCTGGGGCCTCATCAATCTCATCGGCGAGGTCAACATCGTCCTCATGCCGTCCTTCACTGAGGTGGTAAGGTTGGTCTATTTGCCCTTTAACCCGCTTCAGTAGAGCTACGGGTGAGAACAGCACTAACGCTTTTACGTCATCGTGCATCTCCCACATACGATTCCATGCCGAATGAATCATTGTCAGACTCCCATCTTCATATATGTTTAGTTGTTGAAAACTGCGATTGTGGTGTGGCAGAGATGTGCTGTCTTCATATCTTCTATATAGCAATGGCAGTGCCAATGACGAGTTGAGACTGGATGGGAAAGCGTTTTGTTTGCCTATTAGAAATAAAGTTGTTTAATAACAGGTAATTATGGGGAAGTTGTTTTGTTTGAAGATTTTATGGTAGACGGATCGGAGTCTGTGGTCGAGGGGAATGCGTATACAATTGTGGAGGACTATCGCCTTAAGTGGCCAATGTCGGCCACTTAAGTTTAGTGCAGCTATCTAGCAGATTGTTCATGTTAAGTCCGACAGCCAGCTAAAGTGAAGGATCGCTCTCGATGGCATACTTTTCTAGCTTATAGCGTAATGTCCCGCGCGCCATATTTAGCAGTCGCGCCGCTTTGGCAACATTTCCCGCCGTGCGTTCCATCGCCTTGAGTATCAATTGGCGCTCAATGTCGAGAATTACGTTGTCGAAATCGATGCCACTGGGGGGAAGGTCGAGGTTAAGTGACGAAGCGATCTCATGATTTTGGCCCCAAATCTCTTGGGGCAGGTGTTCGGGTAAAATCGTATCACCACGGTGCATAATACAGATTCGTTCTACCACATTGCGCAACTCGCGCACATTTCCTGGCCAATGGTAATGGCACAGCAGTTCAAGGGTCTCTTTGGAGACATCTTGAATTTTTTTATTAAATTCGCCATTGAAATGGAGTAAGAAGTGTTGCATGAGACGTGGAATATCATCTTTACGTTCACGTAATGGCGGCACGGTGATCGGGAAAACGTTGAGGCGATAATAAAGGTCTTCGCGAAAAAGCTTCTCTTGAATCGCCTGCTTCAGATCACGATTGGTCGAGGAGATAATGCGGATATCGATATCGATGTTACGAACTCCACCTAAACGACGAATTTTACGCTCTTCGAGTACCCGCAGTATTTTAACCTGAAGGTTGATCTCCATCTCACCAATTTCATCGAGAAAAACTGTACCGCCGTTGCCCTCTTCCAATAAGCCTATTTTCTTTGATTTTGCATCGGTGAACGCGCCCTGTTCGTGGCCAAACAACTCCGATTCAAGCAGATTGTAGGGGAGTGAGGCACAATTTATTTCGATAAACGGTTGTTGGCTGCGCGCAGAAAGGGTGTGGATCGCTCGCGCAACGAGCTCCTTACCCGTGCCACTTTCACCAGTGATGAGTACCGTCGCTGAATCGTGTTGCGCGACTTCGCGGCAGCGATGAAACACCTCATTGATCTCGGCACTGGCCCCAATCATCTCGCTGCGCGAAAGGGGGGCGGATCCGCCGCGACGTTTGAGTCGCCGTAGATCGCGACGCAAGCTCTGAGTTTCAAGGGCTAAACGGACGATGAGGTGGATAGCATCGGCCTTAAACGGTTTTTTTATGTAATCGTAGGCCCCGAGCTTTAAGGCGTTGACAGCACTCTCAACCGTTGCATAACCAGTGATAATAATCACCAACACTTTGGGATCAATCTTTTTGAGTCGCTCCAAGACATCAATACCGCTCTCTGGGCCGAGATTGAGGTCAAGTAAGACGAGGTCAATCTCCTCCTCTTGCAACAACGTAGCGGCTTCGTCACCACCCGTTGCCGAGTAAGTGCGGTAGCCGTCATCGGTGAGAATACGTTCTAAGTTCTCGCGAATAAAGGCTTCATCGTCAACAATTAAGATTCGTTCCACAGTTGCCCCTTCCTACACAGGAAACCGTGCCGGAGCAGGTTGAGTAGGTAAAAATAGTGTAAAGGTTGTCCCTTGATGCTCAATACTTGAGACCTCAATGGTGCCATCGTGCTCGATGATAATATTATAGGTGATGGACAGCCCGAGTCCAGTACCTTCGCCACGGCTGGTGTGGAAAGGCTCGAAGATCATCGGCAAGCGCTCGGCTGAAATACCAGCACCTGTGTCGCGGATGGTCAAAAGTACGCCTTCGTTGCTCTGCTCAAGGGTGACGGTCAGTTCTCCACCATCAGGCATAGCATGTAGCGCATTGGTATAAAGATTTAACAAGGCCTGATGGATCTTATACGGATCAAGTAGTAGTTCCACCTGCTTGCCGACGTTATGCTGACTGACTTTGATTCCAGCTTGATCACATTGTCTGGCAATGGTGGCAAGGGATTGTTGCACAATTGGCAGTAAAGAACTGCGCTCGGTGCGGTTGACCGATGAGGTGGTGTAGTGCAGCAGTTCGTTGACCAAGTTGTCGAGGCGTTCAATTTCGTCAAGAGCTTTGCGAATAAGGTTTTGATCCTTCGGCGACGACAGCAAGCGGTCATGTAACTCATCAAGTAACAGGCTGATCCCTGTTAGCGGGTTGCGTACCTCATGAGCGATTCCAGCCGAAAATTTACCTAACGCAGCGAGGCGTTCCATACGGGCCAAGTGTTTACGTTGGTTGACGCGCTTGGTTAAATCTTCGATGGTGACAATATGGCCACGTTGCGACTGTTGATTGAGAGGGAAAATCGCCAAACGGATGGTGCGGTGCACCCCTTGACGGTCCACCTCAAGATAGCGGTTCCACGGCTGTACTGAGTCTTGAAGTTCATGTGTAATGGCTGAAATAATAGCGTCATATATTTCCGGCCAAAGATCGAGAACCTGTTTGAGTTCACTACCTCGTTGTGCGGGTTGAATAGCTAAAATACGGCGGGCGGCACTGTTGATGCTTAACACCTCGGCATTTTCGTTGAGGGTCATTAAGCCTGTTTCCATGCTCTCAATAATGGCGTTATTGAAATTACGTGCTTGGAGGATATCGTGTTGCGAGCGGCGCAAATCATCTAAGGTGTGAATTAGTTTGTCGCTACGTTTGCCGAGTTGGGCCACCATGGTGTTAAAGGCAATAGCGAGATCGCCAATCTCATCGCTGGATGAGACCATGACCCGCACATCCTGTTCGCCATCGGCCATCCGTTTGGTTCCCTCAATGAGGTCAAGAATAGGTTGGGTCATATTGATCGACAGCACCCAAGCGGAAAAAAGCACCAGTATTGCGGTAAGGAGAATGATCAGCCAGTTCGTGGCAATATACTGACTAAACTGAAAGCGTATTGCCTGAGAAGCATCGAGGGCCGGTTGGTGAAAGTCATTCAGTTCAGCACCGATGGTAATGCCACCAAAAATACCGCTGTGGCGGTAGGCACCGTAATTAAATTCGATGGGGGCATAAGCCATGATTTTATGAGAACCACCGATATTAGTGACATCAACCACCCCATGATCAAGATTGCGAACCGCTTTGGCTACTACGGGATAGTTGGGGTGAATAAAACCAGCAGAGTTGAGGTTAAATGGAATGCGTTTTTGCTGGACCTGTTCAGCCGTAGAGATCTCTGAATAGGGGGCAACCCAGTTTCCCTGCTCATCAACACCGCGAATGTCCCACTGTTTCGGGTGAGTGATCATCCACCCCTGGTCATCAAACATAAAGGCGTAGTTGCCGCTGTCATACGACGGGAAGCTTTCACCGTCAATGGTCGTCGGGTTGATGTGCTGGGTAAACTCCATCAGATGACAATGGTCGAGAGACAGTACCACCATCCCCAATTTCGCCCCGTTACGATCAAATACATTGGTAGCAAAGCGGATGACCCCAAGGTAGTTCTGTTCCGGTGAATGGGTGCTGGTATGCCAGCCGGTAAGGTGGGAAACGTAAATCTCCCCCTTCGGTAATGACTGTGTACGAGTAAAATAATCTTCCTGTTTATACGTGGTATTGGCGCGGATCGAGATATTACGCAGTTCTGAACTGGCGATACCTGAAACAATGCGAACTTGCTCCTGTCCGCCCTGGTCAATAAAGGTTAACTCAGAATAAAGGGCTGCCGCTTCACGGGTGAGGGCTGGGGTTTGTTTCGGTTTCTGACAGGAGAGGGTCGTGCGTTGATGGCGCTGGTGAAAACTGCGGTAGTGATCGACTGTTGCAGGGAGACTGGCTAAATCATGTAGATCACCGACGACCGAATTGAGAAAATCACTCACATTGCGTGATACCATGGTCGCACGTAGTTCAAGATTGTTTTTGACTTGTCGATCGATGGTTTCGGTTGATTTGTGAAGTAGGAAGGTTTCACTTTTACGCAAAGTGAGGATCGAGTTGACCGCTAGGATAACAAGAGGGATGAGAGAGAGGAACACTAGAGCCAGCTGAACTTTACGGTGTAGCTTGAGCCTTTTCATCCGTTACTCCTCTTGTTGTCGTTATCAATACAGGCATACTCCCCGCGCATTTAAGCGGGAAGTGTGCTTGATATCGACTAAGCGCGGGAGATAAAGCGACCCTCGCGCGTATCAACTTTGATTCGCTCATCACTTTCTAAATAGCCCGGTACCTGAATAATCATCCCTGTCTCAAGGGTGGCCTCTTTGGTTTGTGCCGTGGCTGTGGCATTTTTAATGGCTGGGGCGGTTTCAGTCACCATTAATTCAACGGTCAGTGGTAATTCAATGGTGATCACCATCTCATTGAATACACCGAGAACGAGATCTAAACCATCGGTCAGATAGCCACGGACATCCTCATAGAGATCGCCGCTAAGTTCAAACTGCTCATAGCTCTCCATATCCATAAACACCCCTTCATCACCAGTGGCGTAAAGAAATTGACCTTTACGGCGGGCGAAGTCGGCCTCATCGAGCTTATCACCCGATTTGAAACTCTTGGTTAGTACCTGAGAGGTGAGTAGGTTGCGGTATTTCGTCTTGATTATGGTGTTGCCGCCACGAGCTGTTGGCGATTGCTGATTAATGTCGATTACAGCACAGGGGGCGTTGTCGAGTTGGAACACTACCCCTCGTTTTAAATCAGATGCGAGAATCATACGTCATACTCCAGTGGTTAATATAAAAAAGGTGGTTTGTTTTACCGTATCACTACCGAACTGTAAACCTGCGGCTGGTGCTTTGTCTATTTTTCTCCACCATTATCAGCGAAATACTGCTGAATCTCCTGTTTTGGCAAGTGCGATGAGGTGCCCTCAGTGCTCGATTTAGCGCTCTTCTCACATAGCGCTAACACAATCCTAACGATTGAACGGCACTTTGCACAGGAACAAGACGCGGTTCTTGGTGGGCGGAATACATTGCTCAGCTCAGAGTACATGATGATGAAATCTAAGGAGAGTTAAAATGGGAAGAAACGCAGTAGGATATTTTGTTAAGAGGGCCACTGCTGGTCTTGTTGTCTTGGTTGCAACATTTTTGTCAGCAGGGATTAGTCATGCTGGTGCGCCAAGGGTTGATGTGAACCTGTCGGATTATGTCCTCGTCCAAGGTGTTGGTGGCAACCTGAGCAGTGTTGGATCCGATACCCTGAACAACCTCATGACATTTTGGGCAGAAGCGTTTCGGGCTAAATATCCAAATGTCAACATACAGGTCGAAGGCAAAGGGTCAAGTACTGCTCCTCCTGCGCTGATCGAGCGCACAGCTCAAATTGGTCCGATGTCACGCAAAATGAAGAAAAGTGAAATCGAAAAATTTGAAAGGCGTTACGGATTTAAGCCAACAACTATCGGTGTTGCCCTTGATTCATTAGGCGTTTTCGTTAATAAGGATAACCCGGTCAATTCCCTCTCTCTTCCTGAGCTCGATGCCATCTTCTCTAAAAACCGCAAGGGTGGCGTTGCTGAAAGTATCGTTACTTGGGGTCAGCTAGGTCTTACGGGTGATTTCGCTCAACTCCCTGTCAGCATGTATGGTCGTAACTCCGCATCTGGGACCTATGGTTACTTCAAAAAGCACGCTCTGTTCAAGGGTGATTATAAAGATACCGTAAAGGAGCAACCCGGTTCAGCATCGGTTGTTCTTGCGGCAACAGAAGACCTTGGCGGCATCGGTTACTCCGGTATTGGCTACCGCACTTCAGGTGTTAAAGCTCTTGCTTTGGCTAAAAAGCAGGGGGGTGTTGCGTACGAGCCAACCTATGCCAACGTGCTAAATGGCAAATACCCACTCGGTCGGATGCTGTATCTCAACGTTGCTAAGAAGCCAAACGAGCCCCTTCCCGCTCTAATCTCTGAGTTTATCGCTTTTGTTCTGTCAAAAGAGGGCCAAGAGATCGTTGTTAAAGATGGTTATCTACCTCTGCCTGCACCGATTGCTGCGCAGCAGTTGGCTGTTATTCAATAATTTCATCTCCTCCCGCAGTTTTCGGCTGCGGGAGGAGTGGGCTTTTTGCAGGTTGTGTTGTTGTATCCTGTGGTGCCAGTTTGTTTGGCTGGTTTCCCCCCCCTCTCTCCCGTAACGGTGAGTCATGGATAAGAAAATACTACGAAAAATTAAACGCAACGATTCTCTTGCAGCATTAGCTATACGCGCAGGTGGAATGTTGGTGATCGCCAGCGTCATTCTGATTCTGCTGTTGATTGGTCGCGAGGCGTTGCCATTGTTCTCCTCACCTGAGGCCAATGTGGTGAAACGCTTAGCGTTGCCGGTTCATTTGGCTCATCAACAGCTGATGGCTGTTGGTATCGATGAATACTTGGAAACAGCCTATGTGATCACTGCTGAAGGTCTTTTTGTTTTTGTCGATGTGGCAACGGGCGCGCAGGTCAAAATGTTAAGCGCTGAATTGGCCCACCATGGTAATCGAATTGTTGCGGTTGAGAGTGTTGATGAAAAAACGTTTTCGTTACGCTGGAGCGATGGACAAATCTCGCTTGAGCGGGTGGTGTTTCGCCAAGATTACGATCAAACGGGGCAACGGTTCGCTGAAATATCATTGAAAAACGTAGCCCACTTTGATGCCAGCTCTGAGCTGGTAGTTCGGTGTGTGGTTCGTCAAAGTGAGCAGGGACTGACGATGGTTCGTCAGAACCACAACAATCAATTGGACATTGTTCAGTGGCTTGAAGAGGAAGATCTGTTTGGTAATGTAGAAACCACACAGGTTTCCTATCGCCTGAGCAATGTGCATCCCGATGATTTAACCGCTCTGACTCTTGATGGTAGCGGCCAAACGCTCTATGCCGGAACGCACGGTGGTGCTTTGTTGCGTTGGGATCTCTCGACACCAGGTTCAGCAATGTTGCTCGATAAAGTGCAGGCCTTTCGTGATGGCCGTGAGATCAGTGCCTTGCGGATGTTGATTGGCGAGTTGTCGTTGGCGGTCGGTGACAGTCATGGTGAGGTCACGGTGTGGTTTCCCGCACCGACAGAAGAGAGCGACGGCACCAAGCGTCTCCAGTTGATCCACGCCTTGTCACAACATGATTCGGCTGTCGACCTGTTGATCCCGTCACCGAGAAATCGCACCTTACTCAGTTTAGACGACAATGGCGCAATCCATCTTGACTATTCGACTAGTGAACGCCACCTGCTGTCGATTGTTGAAACTGAAGCGGTGAAGCTAGCAGCTCTTTCTGTTCGTGGCGATGCGGTGATTGGTGTGCAGAACTCATCGTCAACGGTGAAATTAACGCTGTGGGCGATCTCCAACCCCCATCCTGAAATCAGTTTCAGCTCGCTATTTGGCAAGGTGTGGTACGAAAGTTATCAGCAGCCAGAATGGGTGTGGCAATCCTCATCGGCAAGTGATGACTTTGAAGCCAAGTTGAGTTTGATGCCGTTGGTCTACGGCACGCTCAAGGGGACATTTTATGCCATGATTTTCGCCATCCCGTTGGCGCTGTTTGGGGCGATCTACACCAGCCAATTTGGTAGCCGTCGCTTACGTAATGTCATAAAGCCAGCAGTCGAAATTATGGCGGCTGTCCCTTCGGTTATTATCGGTTTCTTGGCCGCATTGTGGTTTGCGCCCCTGTTAGAGAAACACTTTCCTGGTTTTTTACTTAGCATCCTTATTGTGCCGTTGGTGTTTATCATGCTGTTGATTCTCTGGCAGCCAATACGGGGTCATTCTTGGGCTAAACGGATTGAGAGTGGCCATGAATTTTTAGTCATGGCACCGTTGCTGGTGTTTGCCATTGCTATTGGTGTTGAGTGTGGCCCGTGGTTCGAACAGCTGTTTTTTGGCGGTAACTTTAAATTATGGCTCTTTGGCGCAACCGGCTTACGCTACGATTCGCGCAACAGTATCGTTATCGCCTTTGCCCTAGGCTTTGCCGTAATCCCCATTATTTTTACCATTACCGAAGATGCGCTATCCAACGTGCCGGGCAGTCTCAAGGCAGCCTCGTTAGCGTTGGGAGCCAGTCGGTGGCAAACCGTCTGGCGGGTGGTTCTCCCTTCAGCCAGTCCGGGAATTTTTGCTGCGGTGATGATCGGTCTCGGTCGTGCTGTTGGTGAAACGATGATTGTGTTGATGGCCACGGGCAATACGCCAATCCTGGAGATGAGTATCTTTAACGGCATGCGGCCTCTCTCCGCCAATATTGCCGTTGAAATCCCTGAAGCACCTCATGGTGACACTCTGTATCGATTGCTGTTCTTATCGGCGGTTCTGCTGTTTGTGCTGACCTTTGTTTTGAATACGGTCGCCGAAGTGGTTCGCGAACGGTTAAGGCGCAAGTATGGTCGCTTTTAGGTTTGTTCAGATGATAGCGGCAAATTTGAAAACCGTAGCGTTGCACGTAAGTGTCGCGCAGATATCTTTACAGTCGAGGAATCTATGAAACAGTTTGTGACTCGCGGTGAGCCGCAGGTGTGGTTAACCGCAGCAGCTCTTAGCGCAACATTATTGATGGGCTTAGCTCTCATAATAGTGGTGTTGGTCAATGGCTTAGGGACTTTTTGGCCAGCACAACTCAGTCAATTTTCCATGCATAATGGTCAACAGGTGTTGGGTGAAGTGCTGCAACAGGAGCCGTTGCCCGATGGCAGCGGCGACCGGATTCAACTCAAGGTGGGTAACCGTGATCTGTACGGGATCGATTTTCGCTGGATCAGCGTTGCCGATTTTAGCCAACAAACACAACCAGAGAATGTTGTGTGCATCGAGCGGATGGAGTACGGCAACTTTTATGGCAATTTGGTTGCCGTGGTGGTGCCAAATCCAGTGCAGGGTGAATCTGAATCTCTGTGGCAACAATTGGAGCAGGGGCGCGATCAGGTCGCAGATCAGCAGGAAATTCTCGATGATTTGGTCGATGAAGTGAGTGATATCAGCAGCCGCATTGAAGCACGGCAGATCACAGACCATCGCTTCGCTTATGATGAGGTGGCTGAGAACTCCGCTGAACGATTAAATTTAAAACAACAGATCGAGTTGCTTCAAGTTGAGTTTGGTGCACAGTTGGCCAAACAGCGCCAACAGAGTGGCGTTCTTGATGGATATTACGCCGAGTTTGAAGATGTCAATGGTCGTGCGGTTCATGTTGAATTAGCTAATATTGTGCGGAGTTACCGACCCAATCAATTATCTGTTTTTGACTCGGTTGTCATCTACGCCGATAAATTATTGGAACTGTTTATCGGCGAACCGCGTGAATCGAATACGGAAGGCGGACTGTTTCCGGCTATTTTCGGTACGGTTGTCCTTATCTTTGTCATGAGCATCTTCTCCTTCCCTCTTGGTGTGATCGCTGCCATTTACCTTAGTGAGTATGCGGGGGATGGCATCATGGTGCGCTTGGTACGGATTGCGGTGAATAACTTAGCGGGTATCCCCTCGATTGTTTACGGCATTTTTGGCTTAGGTTTTTTCGTGTATGGCATTGGTAGCGGGATTGACGAATTGTTTTTTGCTGACCGCCTGCCAACGCCAACCTTTGGTACCGGTGGTTTGCTGTGGGCCAGTTTGACTTTGGCTTTGCTAACCGTTCCAGTGGTGATTGTTACTACCGAAGAGGCGCTGGGGGCGATCCCGGGTGGCATTCGTGAAGGATCGTTGGCGTTAGGTTCCACCCGTTTTCAGACATTGGTTCGGATATTAATCCCTATGGCGTCACCGGGAATTATGACGGGGCTAATTCTGTCGATGGCGCGGGCGGCAGGAGAAGTTGCTCCCTTGATGATCACCGGTGTGGTGAAGCTTGCTCCTGCACTACCGCTTGATGGGACGTTCCCGTTCTTCCACCTTGAACGCAAATTTATGCACCTTGGTTTTCATATCTACGACATCGGTTTTCAATCGCCTAACGTTGAAGCCGCGCGGCCGATGGTGTTTGTGACAACATTATTACTGGTGCTGATTGTCATTGTGATGAGTGGTGTCGCAATTCGATTACGCAATCAGATGAAAAAGAAATATACCTTCGGAACCTTTTAACGGTTGCGAATAGGAGACATTATGAAAAGGACAGAAATAAGCATGGAAAAAAATACTGTGATACCGGCAAATCCGTTGACTGATCCGGTGATCGAAGTTGAAAATTTAGATTTTTATTACGGCTCTTCGCAAGCCTTGTTCAACCTCAACATGATTTTTCCGCGCCGCCAAGTCACCGCGCTCATTGGCCCTTCTGGTTGCGGTAAATCGACCTTTTTACGCTGCATTAATCGCATGAACGACTTAGTTGATGTCTCGCGTATGGTGGGTAGTATTTCTATTGATGGGACCGAAATCAATTCCGGTGATCTCGATGTCATTGAGCTGCGTCGCCGTGTTGGCATGGTGTTCCAAAAATCGAACCCGTTTCCGAAGTCGATCTACGAAAATGTGATCTATGGGCTACGTATTGCCGGCATTAACGACAAAAATAGCCTTGATGAAGTGGTTGAGAAAAGCTTGATTGGCGCAGGGTTATGGGCTGAAGTGAAAGATCGTCTGCACGAATCAGCCCTGGGGATGTCAGGTGGGCAGATGCAACGGTTGTGCATCGCCCGCGCCATTGCTGTGAACCCTGAAGTGATCTTGATGGATGAACCCTGCTCAGCTCTTGATCCGAAATCGACAGCGCGAGTTGAGGAGTTGATTAAGGAGCTTCGCGATGATTTTACCATTATAATTGTCACCCATAATATGCAGCAAGCCGCGCGCGTTTCCGATTATACCGCCTTTCTTTTTGAAGGGGTGTTGGTCGAATATGACAAAACAGACAAGTTGTTTGTTAAGCCCGCCCATAAACAGACGGAAGATTACATTACTGGTCGTTTTGGTTAGCGGAAATTTTACTGTCATGTTGTGAAACGTGTTGTTACAAGAATATTTAGAAAGGGTACGAAATGATGGCAATCCATTTACAAGAAGAGATGAACGGTTTAAAGAGGCTGGTGCTGGCACAGAGTAGTCTTGTTGAGGGCAGTGTGCTTAAATCGGTTCAAGCGCTAGAGCGTGGAGATACCACTTTGGCGAGTGAAGTGATTCGCGTCGATCAGTTGATCAATCGACGTGAGGTCGAGCTGGAGGAGGAGTGCTTAAAGATCTTAGCTCTGCATCAGCCGGTGGCCACAGATCTACGCTTTATTGTTTCGGTAATTAAAATCAACAGCGATTTAGAGCGTATCGCCGATGTGGCGGTCAATATATCAAAACGTACTCTGGCTCTGGATGATGTCAATAATAGTGAGCCACCTTTCGATTACACCCTGATGGTATCGCGGGTATTGGCGATGTTTAAAAAAGCGCTTGATTCGTTAGTCACCCTCGATGCCGATGCTGCGGGCGAGGTGATTGCAGAGGATGATGAGATCGACGATATGCACCGTCAGACCTATATCCATGTTAAAGAGCAAATTCGCACCACACCCCATTGCCTAGAAGGGATGTTGTTATGGTTAGCTGTGTCGCGTCATTTAGAGCGTGTTGCCGACTTAGCGGCTCATATTGCTGAAGATGTGGTCTATATGATCGATGGCACCATTGTTCGCCATAATACTGATAGCTGATATTTTTATTGCTGACCATATCTGCTGGAAAAAATATCAATGTTCGGTTTAGTCGATGGTTGCTGGGGTGATTCCATGGAAAATGGGTGCTGGCTAACTATTTTTGTTGGTTGATGAATCATTTAACTGATTGACAACTGCGGAGAAAGGTTGTAGATAAAAAGATAGTTACACGGTTGCCAATGCAGCGTTTAACTATGCTTTTCTGTATTTCCCCCAAAATAATTAATCCTGCACATTCCTTTCACTCTAAATCCGAGGGGCCTGTTGTTCTCAACGGTACTTCAGTGATCGTTGTCGCGCATCAGCACACTAATGAAAAAAACTGACAGTCAAACGACCGAACCAAAGCAAACGATCGAAATTAGGAAGCCAGCTGAGACAAAGAAGCCGACTGAAACAAAGAAATCAGCTGAGGCAAAGAAGCCTGTTGTGACAAGGAAGTCTGCTGAGACAAGGAAGCCTGTTGAAACAAGGAAGCCTGTTGAAACAAGGAAGCCTGCTGAGACAAGGAAGCCTGTTGAGACAAGGAAGCCTGTTGAAACAAGGAAGCCTGCTGAGACAAGGAAGCCTGTTGAAACAAGGAAGCCTGCTGAGACAAGGACGCCTGCTGCTAGGCCTCGTCCTGCGCAAGATGTTGTTGAGCCTGAAGGTTCAGCCATTCATTTAAAAGATCTCAAGGCTAAAAAGATCACCGACCTGACTACCATGGCCAACGACCTTCGTATTGAAGGGGTAGCGGGAATGCGTAAGCAGGATGTGATTTTTGCGATTCTGAGTTCAACAGCGGCTAAAAAGGGAGCTATCTTTGGCGAAGGAGTGTTAGAGATCCTGCCTGATGGTTTTGGCTTTTTACGTGCTATCGATGCCAATTATCTTCCTGGCCCCGATGATATTTATGTTTCGCCATCGCAAATTCGCCGTTTTAGTTTGCGCACGGGTGATACGGTCTCGGGTCAAATTCGACCTCCGAAAGAGGGCGAGCGTTACTTTGCTCTGCTGAAAGTTTCGGAGATCAACTTCGAAGACCCTGCTGTCGCACGTAAGAAAATCTTGTTCGACAATCTCACCCCTTTGCACCCTGATCAACGATTAACTCTTGAAACCACCAGCGATAACATCCCTATGCGCGTGGTCGATCTGGTGTCACCGATCGGTAAGGGGCAGCGTGGCCTAATTGTTGCGCCACCACGTACAGGTAAGACGGTTCTGTTGCAAAATCTTGCCAACTCTATTACCACTAATCATCCTGACTGCTATTTGATTGTTTTATTGATCGATGAGCGACCTGAGGAAGTTACAGAGATGCAGCGGTCGGTAAGGGGCGAAGTGGTTTCATCGACATTTGATGAGCCGGCGACTCGTCACGTCCAAGTTGCTGAGATGGTGATTCAGAAGGCACGTCGCTTGGTGGAACATAAGCGCGACGTAGTCATTCTTCTTGATTCAATTACCCGTTTAGCTCGTGCTTACAATACGGTTGTCCCTTCGAGCGGAAAAATTTTATCGGGTGGTGTTGATTCAAATGCCCTACATAAACCGAAGCGCTTTTTCGGTGCCGCACGAAATGTTGAAGAGGGTGGTAGCTTAACTATTATCGCGACCGCTTTAATTGATACTGGCAGCAAGATGGATGAAGTGATTTTCGAAGAGTTTAAAGGTACCGGTAATATGGAGCTGGTTCTCGATCGTCGCTTGGTCGATAAGCGGAGCTTCCCGGCCATTGATGTCAATAAATCGGGTACCCGTCGTGAAGAACTTCTTCAAGATAGCACTACCTTGCAACGGATGTGGCTATTACGTAAAGTGTTGACCACCATGAATGTGGTTGACAGCATGGAGTTTGTTCGCGAAAAGCTAGTGGAAACCAAAGATAATCAAGAATTTTTAGATTCAATGAATAAATAATGAGCGTTTAGGTTCAACACTGTAGCGATAAAATTCTTGCATGGTGTCAGTAAACAGTGTATGTAACGCTATTGATCGTTTAAGAATATTCTGCCTGTACAAAGCCAGGCGCTACCAAGGAGAAACACCATGAAGCAAGGTATCCACCCTAAGTACGAAGAAGTTACCGTTAAATGTCACTGTGGTAGCACATTCCAAACCCGTTCAACTGTTTCTAAAAAAGGTGAGCTATCCACTGAAATTTGCTCAGAGTGCCACCCCTTCTACACAGGTACACAGAAGTTGATGGATACCGCTGGTCGTATCGAGCGTTTCCGCAAGCGGTACTCACAGAAGTAAACTTTGCACCATTGTTTTCTTCGACACTTTGGATCAGCCGCAGGGATATTTGTCCCTTGCGGCTGTTTCACGTTGACTGGTAGTTCGTTTCGATACCTCAACTCATTGCACGGGGCACCATGATTACCCCTTGTAAACTCACCGATTCAGAGGCTGCATCCATGCTCGTTCAGTTGCTGACCCATACCCCTGAGCCAGAGAAAATTGTCGCTGCGGCAGCTCGTCTATGCTATTCCGATTCAGGTATTGATGATCTTTTGTCGGCATCTGCTGAGCAACATGCACGGCTCATTGAAAAAATTCTTTCCCTTGGCCATTTTTCAGTTCTTGAGCATGTCAGTTTTAGCTTTGGAATTGAGGGCGTTAGTCGGGCGTGTTCGCACCAATTAGTGCGCCATCGACTGGCATCGTATTCACAGCAGAGCCAACGCTATGTGGCCAGTGATGCGCCATTTCCAGCCGTTGAACCGCCCACTTTGCACCAACATCCCGAACTACAGCAGCGTTACCATGAACTGTTTGGTCAGGTGTACCAATTGTATCGAGAGATGCTTGACGCAGGGGTCCCCGCTGAAGATGCACGCTTTGTCTTACCCAATGCCGCCGAAACCAAGTTAGTTATGACCATGAATGCGCGCGAGTTGCACCATTTTTTCAGTCTGCGCTGTTGTCGTCGTGCGCAATGGGAAATTCGTGACATGGCTAAAGAGATGTTGTTGCTGTGCCGCGATGCTGCACCGTTATTGTTTGCCGATTCTGGACCCGGTTGTCTGCGTGGTGCGTGTCCAGAAGGTAAAATGTGCTGTGGTCACGCTACTGAAGTCCGTGAGGAATACGCCAATTAGGCAATCCGTCAGTTCAGCTAATTCTGTAGCTGAAGTGATAATGGAAAATGAAATCGCATCAGTAATGGTGCTGTTTTGATATGTGGGACACCTTGTGTTCCCGATAGGATAAATGATCGTGGCTATTTTTGATAAGCTTGAAGGCGTTATTGACCGTTTTATGGAAGTGGAAGGTTTGTTGTCTGATCCGACGGTATTATCGGATCAAAACCGGTTTCGTGATTTAACGCGCGAGCACTCTGAACTTTCGGAGCCTGTTGAGGTGTACCGACGCTATAAAGTGGTCAAGCAAGAGATCGAAGATAATCGAGAGTTTTTGCGCGATGATGATCCCGACATGCGCGAAATGGCTCGTGAAGAGCTTCCTGTGTTGGAAAAAGAGAGTGAAGAGCTTGGCCAACGCCTAACACTGCTCATGTTGCCGAAAGACCCCAACGACGGCAAAAATATTGTCCTCGAAATTCGAGCTGGAACCGGTGGCGATGAAGCGGCGCTGTTTGCTTCTGATCTGTTTCGTGCCTATAGCCGTTATGCTGAGCGTCATCGCTGGAAGGTCGAGATTATGAGCTCGTCGGAGTCTGGTGTTGGTGGCTTTAAAGAAGTGATCGCCATGATCACGGGACAAAATGTTTACTCTCGACTTAAGTATGAAAGCGGTACCCACCGCGTTCAACGTGTACCTGACACCGAAACGCAGGGAAGAATTCACACCTCAGCCTGTACCGTAGCGGTGTTACCTGAAGCTGAAGATGTCGATCTTGATATTGATCCAACCGACTTGCGGGTTGATGTGTATCGCGCTTCGGGAGCGGGTGGGCAGCACGTTAACAAAACGGAATCAGCAGTGAGGATTACTCACATTCCGACAGGGGTTGTTGTTGCCTGTCAGGATGAAAAATCACAGCATAAAAATAAAGCCCGCGCCATGAAGGTGTTGCGTTCTCGTATTCTCGATGCCATGCAGGCTGAACAACATGCTCAGATGGCCGCAGACCGTAAAAGCCAAGTTGGTAGCGGTGATCGAAGTGAGAGAATTCGTACTTACAATTTTCCTCAAGGCCGTTGTACGGATCACCGAATTGGACTCACTTTGTACAAGCTAGATGGCATTATGCAGGGTGATTTAGATGAGATTTTTGATGCTTTGACCACTTACTATCAGGCTGAAATGATGTCTGGTCAGGATGACGAGTGACCGAGAGTTGGAATGTCCTCAAGGTTTTACGATGGACCACCGACTACCTTGCCGGAAAAGGGATTTCCAGTCCACGCCTCGATTCTGAATTGCTGATCGGTTCGGCATTGGATAAAGATCGAGTTGGCCTTTATTTGTGTTACGACCAACCGCTTGAGCCGACGGAGTTAACGCAGATTCGTCAATTGGTGACCCGGCGGGCGAACCGCGAGCCGTTACAGTATATCTTAGGTCATACTGAGTTTTGGTCCTTGCCATTTAAGGTGGCTCCGGGAGTGTTAATTCCCCGTGGTGACACTGAAATTTTGGTGGAAGAGGTCGAGCGGTTGCTCGAAGAGTCGTTGCCCGAGGCAGATGATTTAATTCTTGATGTTGGTACCGGTAGTGGCGCCATTGCCGTTGCGATTGCCCACACCTTTAAAGAGCGCTGTCCGACAATGCAGGTGGATGCGATTGATATCAGTGACGAAGCCCTGACACTGGCACGACACAATGCCGAACAGAATCAGGTGGATGATCAGATCCGTTTCCGTCAATGTGATATGGCCGATCTCAATCAGCTGAGTGGTGCGAAGCCCTATCGCATGATTATGTCAAATCCGCCGTATATTACCACGGCTGAGATGGCAGAATTGATGCCTGAGGTGTTGGATCATGAACCTCATCTCGCCCTAGAGGCGGGAGACGATGGTTTGCAATGTTATCGGTTGTTGTGTGCACAGGCGTTATCGGCATTGCAGCCAAGCGGTTGGTTGGTGGTTGAAGTCGGTGCAACGCAAGCTGTAGAAGTGCAAACGATGATGGAACAAGCTGGGTTGGAACAAACGTTTCAACGCCAAGATTATAGTGGTATTGCGCGGGTGGTTGGTGGACGTTCACCTGCCGCGGCGTCGATGTTATAGCGAGGATAAGTGTGAATAAAATTGTTATTCATGGCGGCAATCCATTGAATGGAACCGTTCAAGTTAGTGGTGCTAAGAATTCAGCGTTGCCGTTACTCTGTGCGACCTTGCTAACGGGTGGTAACCACCGCTTAAGTAATATACCGCAGTTGCGAGACATTCATACCGTCTTTGAATTATTGAAGACGCTCGGCGCCGAGGTTGATTTTGCTGGCGATAGTGCAGTGATCAATTCTGATCGGGTTGAGAGTATCGAAGCGCCTTATGATTTGGTGAAAACCATGCGCGCCTCGGTGTTGGTGTTAGGCCCATTGTTGGCGCGCTATGGTCATGCTCGGGTGAGTTTACCTGGTGGTTGCGCTATTGGTGCGCGGCCAATCGATCTGCACCTCAAAGGTCTGGCTGCCATGGGTGCTGAAATCTCCCTCGATCATGGTTATGTTGAAGCACGTGTTGATCGCCTCAAAGGGGCCACGATTTACTTTGATATGCCCACCGTTGGTGGTACTGAAAATCTGATGATGGCAGCGACCCTTGCCGAAGGGACAACCATCCTCGAAAATGCCGCATGTGAGCCTGAGATTATAGATCTTGCTACTGCACTCAATGGCATGGGCGCACTGATTCGTGGCGCTGGTACCGATACCATCACCATTGAGGGTGTCGAGGCTTTGCAACCGATGAACCATCGCGTTATGGCTGACCGCATTGAAGCTGGAACTTTTATGGTTGCTGCTGCGATGACTCGGGGCAATGTACTGGTGAAGGATGCCGACCCTGTTTGCCTCGAAGCGGTGATTAGTAAGTTACGCGAATCCGGAGCGCAGGTTGATCTGTGTGAAGACGGAATTCGTGTCAAGGGGGCTGAAGAGATTTTACCGATTCAGATTAAAACCAGCCCCCACCCAGGTTTCCCCACTGATATGCAGGCACAGTTTATGGCGATGTTGACCCTCGCCAACGGCACCAGTGTGATTGCCGAAAACGTGTTTGAGAACCGTTTTATGCACGTTTGCGAGTTGCAGCGCCTCGGTTCAAATATTCGAATTGATGGTAAGCAAGCACTGGTTGAGGGCGTTGATATGCTCCTTGGCGCTCCAGTAATGGCAACGGACTTACGCGCCAGTGCATCACTGGTTTTAGCTGGTCTTGCCGCAGATAATACCACTGAGGTGTCGCGGATCTATCACCTTGATCGCGGTTACGAACGTTTGGAAGAGAAACTGTTAGCACTTGGTGCCGATATCCAACGCGTAGCGATATAAAAACATTATATTTTACCCGTTTGTTGACGATAAGAACGATATTTATTCCACGCTATTGAATAAAATGAGGATGATACTATGAGTGATTACATCACATTTGCCCTCCCTAAGGGGCGTATTTTGCAAGATTCAATGGAACTGTTCGCCAAAATCGGTATCACCTGCCCCGAAATGGAGGAGAAAAACCGTAAACTGGTTTTTGAGAACAAAAAAGATAAATTCCGTTTTATGGCCGTTCGTGCCACAGACGTTCCCACTTATGTTGAATATGGCTGTGCTGATATTGGTGTCGTCGGTAAGGACACCCTGTTAGAGCAAATGAAGGATCTTTATGAACCTCTCGATCTTAATTTTGGTTATTGCCGTTTGGTGGTTGCTGAGCCGAAAGAGTTGCGTGAACAGGATGATCCATCAACGTGGTCGAATATTCGGGTGGCGACAAAGTATCCAAACGTTACTGAAAAATATTTCGCCAGTAAAGGGATTCAGGTTGAACTAATTAAGCTTTACGGCTCCATCGAGTTAGCACCGTTGGTCAACCTCTCTGAGCGGATCGTCGATCTCGTTTCAACAGGGGCAACACTTCGTGATAACGGCATGGTGGAAGTAGAAACCATTGCTGAGGTGACAACGCGCTTGATCGTTAACCGCGCTAGTTTGAAAACAAAGCATGAGCGCATCAGCAAGATTATTAACGACCTCGAAAAAGTGATTGGTGATACCCCGAAGATCTCTGAATAGGGAGGCGAACAATGATCAAATTACTCCGTTTTGATGATGCCGATTTTGCTGCGGCTTTTGCCCATATTGAACATCGCGCCGAAGAGATTCCTGCGGGGATTGATGATACCGTGCGTGAGATTTTGGCGGCAGTACGTCAACGTGGTGATGCTGCAGTGTGTGAGTATACCAACAAATTTGATCGTATGGACATTGACGCCGCGGGTTTAGAGGTGAGCGTTGAAGAAATTCTCCAAGCCGTTGAGCGCGTTGAACAGGACGATTATGCCGCCCTTGAGTTTGCTGCTCAGCGTATTAGAGATTACCATAGTCGCCAAAAGCAGGAAACATGGCTGTCGACGGATGAGAATGACATCATGCTCGGTCAACTTGTTCGACCGTTAGATCGTGTCGGTATCTATGTACCGGGGGGCAAAGCGGCCTATCCGTCATCGGTGTTGATGAATGCCATTCCTGCTCAAGTCGCAGGGGTTAAAGAGATTATCATGGTGGTTCCTATGCCGGGTGGCGAAGCCAATGATCATGTTTTGGCCGCGGCGCACATTGCTGGAGTTCATCGTATGTTCCGTGTTGGCGGCGCGCAAGCCGTTGGTGCATTAGCCTATGGAACTGACACCATCCCGCGCGTCGACAAGGTTACTGGGCCAGGCAATATTTATGTTGCTACGGCTAAGAAGATGGTTTACGGCCACGTTGATATCGACATGATTGCCGGGCCGAGTGAAATTTTGGTGGTTAACGATGGCAGTGGCAACCCACGGCACTTAGCTGCCGACCTGCTGTCACAAGCAGAGCACGATGAGTTAGCGTCATCGGTGTTGGTCACCACCAGTGAAGAGATGGCCATTGCCGTGCAAGCGGAAGTGGAAAAGCAACTCGAGCTATTGCCACGTAACGCTATCGCCCGTAGCTCCATCGAAAACTATGGTGCCATTATTGTTGCCGACCACATCGATCAAGCTCTTGAACTGTGCAACCGCATTGCTACTGAGCATTTAGAGTTAGCGGTGGATAACCCGTTCGATCTGTTGCCGCAGGTACGTCATGCTGGAGCGATCTTCATGGGTCACTACACCCCCGAAGCGCTGGGTGATTACGTTGCAGGGCCAAACCATACCTTGCCAACAGGTGGTACGGCGCGGTTTTACTCGCCACTGTCTCTCGATGATTTTGTTAAGAAGTCGAGTTTGATCTGTTGTTCAAAGGCCGGTTTACAGCGTTTAGGGCCACCAACAGTGCAAATTGCTCAGCTTGAAGGGTTGGATGCTCACGCACGTTCGGTGAGCCATCGTTTAGAAGATCTGTAATAGTCGAAACGTTTATCAGAGATCAAGAATGAGGGGAGAGAGTGTATGTCACGAACCGCCCATATAGAACGTCGCACTGCAGAAACAAGTATTGATCTGACTTTAAATCTTGACGGTAAAGGGGAAGGCGAGATCTCCACTTCGGTACCGTTTCTTGACCATATGTTGATGTTGCTCAAGGGCCATGGTTTTTTTGACCTCAGCTTAAAAGCACAGGGTGATGTTGAGATTGACGACCATCACACCGTCGAAGATATTGGTATTTGCCTCGGCGAAGCCTTTAAAAAAGCTCTTGGAGATAAAAAAGGGTTGCGTCGTTATGGTCGTTGCACCATGCCTATGCATGAGGCGTTGGCGTCGATAATTCTTGATTTTTCAGGACGGCCATTTCTGGTGTTTAATGTAGATCTTCCCAAGGCTAAAGTGGGAACGTTTGATACCGAGCTCGTTGAAGAATTTTTTGTCGCCTTTTGTAATCATGCTGGCGTTAATCTACATATTAATCTCGCTTATGGCAGTAATTTGCACCATATCATTGAAGCGATTTTTAAAGGTTTTGGTCGCGCTCTTGATGAGGCGAGCTCCAGTGATCCACGTATTACTGGTGTGATGTCGACCAAAGGAAAATTGGAATAAACGATGATTACAATTATCGATTACGGAATGGGCAATCTGCGCAGTGTGCAGAAGGGCTTTGAAAAGGTGGGCTACCATGCCCAAGTAACGGATGATCCGCGTGTCGTGGCGCAAGCCGATCGCCTGGTATTACCCGGAGTTGGTGCTTTTCGCGACTGTATGGCCAATTTACGTGATGGCGGTTTTATCGAGCCGATTCAACAATTTGTTGCCTCCGAGCGTCCTTTTCTTGGCATCTGCCTTGGTTTGCAAATGCTGCTGACTGAAAGCGATGAATTCGGCCAGCACCAAGGGTTGAATATCATCCCCGGTCGTGTACCCCGTTTTGCTGAAGATATGCAGATCGCTGGCGTTAATGGGCCAGAGATTCTAAAAGTACCACACATGGGTTGGAATCGAATTCAACACACCGATATTCCGTTGTTTAAAGGGGTAGAGCAGGGCAGCTATGTCTATTTTGTTCACTCCTATTATGTGCAACCGACGGATCAGAGTGTTGTCGCTGCGACCACCGATTATGGCATTGAATTCTGTAGTGCTATCTGTCGTGACAATGTAATGGCGACTCAGTTTCACCCTGAAAAGAGTCAGCAAGTTGGTCTGAAAATGTTAAAGAACTTTGGAGAGATATAGATGATTGTCATCCCTGCAATTGACCTAAAAGATGGTGCCTGTGTTCGACTCGAACAAGGATTGATGGATCGCGATACAGTTTATTCAGATGATCCTGGCGCTCAAGCGCGAATCTGGCAAGATCAAGGTGGCGAACTGCTTCACATTGTCGATCTTGACGGAGCCTTCGCTGGTGAGCCGAAAAATCATGCGGCCATTGAAGCGATTGTTAAGGCATTGGATATCCCAACTGAACTTGGTGGCGGTATTCGTGACATGGCGACCATTGAAGCCTACTTAAAGCTCGGTGTGGGTCGCGTCATTCTCGGTACCATTGCCAAAGAAAATCCACAATTTGTTAAAGAGGCATGTCAAGCATTCCCCGGCCAAATTGTTGTCGGTATTGATGCCAACCAAGGTTTGGTTGCTGTTCGTGGATGGGCTGATGTCACCGAAAAGAAGGCCATTGATCTCGCTCGCGAGTTGGAAGATTTTGGCGTTGAAGCCATTATTTATACCGATATTGCTCGTGATGGCATGATGCAAGGGCCTAACCTGCAAGAGACCGGTGATCTGGCTGCTGCCATCAGTATTCCTGTCATTGCTTCGGGCGGTGTTTCAAGTTTACAAGATATCAAAAACCTCCTCACCATTGAGGATAAAGGTGTTTCAGGTGTCATTACAGGTAAGGCGATCTACACCGGTGCTCTTGATCTACGGCAAGCCGTCGCTCTTACACGCCAGAAGAGGTAGACATGCTGACACGACGAATTATCCCTTGTCTTGATGTTAAAGATGGCCGAGTGGTGAAGGGTGTTCAGTTTGTTGATTTGATCGACGCGGGAGATCCTGTTGAAGCAGCGATTGCTTACGATGCTCAGGGCGCTGACGAACTGACGTTTCTCGACATCACCGCTTCAAGTGACAAGCGTGGCATTATTCTCGATGTTGTCCGCCGTACTGCCGAGCAGGTGTTTATGCCGCTAACGGTTGGTGGTGGTGTACGCGAGGTTGAAGACATTCGCAACTTACTCAATGCCGGTGCCGATAAAGTAAGTATCAACACTGCCGCTGTCACTCGGCCTGAATTTGTCCGTGAAGCGTCACAACGTTTTGGTACTCAGTGTATTGTTGTTGCTATCGATGCTCGCCGCGTTCCAGATAGTGAGCCGCAACGGTGGGAGGTTTATACCCACGGTGGCCGTAATGCGACAGGGATTGATGTTATCGAGTGGGCGCAAAAGATGGAGCAGTACGGCGCAGGGGAGATTCTCCTCACTTCGATGGATTGCGATGGCACGAAAGATGGCTACGATTTAGCTTTAACGCGCTCAGTCAGCGATGCGGTGCATATCCCCGTCATCGCTTCGGGTGGTGTCGGTAACTTGGAGCACATCAAAGAGGGCTTAACCACCGGTGGCGCGAGTGCGGCATTGGCGGCGAGTATTTTTCACTTTCGTGAATATACTATCAATGAGTGTAAAGAGTTTTTGCTCGAGAATAACGTACCAGTACGAATTTAATTTGGTTGGCTTGGCGATGTCCATCCGCTAGCCCCTGCATCCAACGTTGATCACTTGACTTCCTGCAGTGACTAGCGGATGGACATATTGGGTGAGTGGTTTGAATTGTTCATATGTTTTAGATTGTTCCCTTGGAGTTATGAATGAGTTTACTTGATCAGTTAAAGTTTGATAAAGACGGCCTCCTGCCTTGCATCACTCAAGATGCCGAAAATGGCGAAGTGCTGATGCTTGCCTATATGAATGCCGAAGCCGTTGAGAATACCCTTAAAACAGGTAAAGTTCATTACTACAGCCGTTCACGCGGCAAGCAATGGATGAAAGGGGAATCATCAGGTCATGTGCAAATCGTACGCGAAATTCGCTACGATTGCGATGGTGACACCCTGTTGATCAAGATCGATCAGGAAGGTGCGGCCTGTCATACCGGTCGTCGTTCTTGCTTTTATACCGTTGCCGATGGCAATGAGGTTCGTATCGATGCCGAGCCAGAGAGCGATACCACTGCGATCTATGCCGAGAAAGATATTCTTGATGCCGTTTACCATGTCATTCAAGATCGTCGTCGTAATCCCAATGAAAAATCGTATGTTAACTCGTTGTTTACTAAAGGGTTAGATAAGATTTTAAGCAAGGTTGGCGAAGAGGCAACCGAGGCCGCTGTAGCAGGTAAGGGTGGTGATCGAGAAGAGATTATCTACGAAGTTGCCGATCTGTTTTTCCATACCCTCATACTGTTGGGTTATTACGATCTACCACCCGAGCGTATTTACGCCGAGCTGCGTCGTCGTTTTGGTTTGTCTGGAATTGAAGAAAAAGAGTCGCGCACCAAGTAGTCACCAAATAAAATTATTGGTTTAAATCATAAATATAACGTAACAGGAGCACTTATGAGCATCGCACAACAATTGATGGATTCGATGAAAGAAGCTATGAAGGCAAAACAACCTCTCCGTTTAGGGGTCATTCGTCAGATTCGTAGCTCGATAAAAAATGCTGAAATCGATAAGAAAATTGTGATGGATGATGAGCAAATCATCAGCGTGATGTCGACACTGCTTAAGCAACGCCGTGAATCAGCGCAAATCTACCGTGAGAATGATCGCATTGATTTAGCTGAAAAAGAGGAACAAGAGATCGTTGTGTTACAAGAGTTTCTGCCACAACAACTTACGGCCGATGAAATAAAAGCGTTGGTCGAGGGTGTGATTGCTGAAGTGGGTGCGACCTCCATGAAAGAGATGGGGATGGTGATGAAAAAAGTCACCGCACAAACCGTTGGCCGTGCTGATGGTCGCGTCGTCAGTGAATTGGTTAAAAGCTGTTTAGGCTAACGTTGCGATAACAAGGACCTGCTATGAATGCACTCGATATTGGCATATTGGTAATTCTGACTCTGTTTATCGCCAAGGGTGCGATATTGGGGTTGATTAAAGAGGTGAGTACCCTTGTTGGTCTTGTTGTGGCGTCAGCCGTATCGTTTCGATTCTATATTCCCTTAGCGCAACAACTTGAACAGGCCAGTTCCTTGCCTTCTCAGTTGTGCGTGATGATTACGATGGTGGCTTTATTTCTCGGCACCATGATTATTTTTTCAGTATCGGGTGTGGTTTTGTCACGATTTGTTAAGCTTTTATTTCTGGGCGGGTTAAATCGTGTTTTTGGTGCACTGTTTAGCTTAGTTCAAGGGATCTTAGTTTTGGCATTGGTGCTGTATGGTTTGTCGTTGGCAAGCTTGCCCAGCTCAGTCAAACCGTTAATGACTAAATCAGAGTTACAACCGCCGTTTGTGCAGCTTGGTGAAGCAATCGTGAAACATAGCGTTCGATTGTTGGATCAGTTCTCCTGACTAAGGTTTAATTTACTGAATCATGGAACTTGAATGCTTACAGCGACGTTAGATGTTTTAGAATTCAATAAAGTTGTTGCCTTGATTGCGTTGTTTACCGTCACGCAACCCGGTAAAGAGCGCGCACTGGCATTGCAACCATTGCAAGATGTCGAGTCGGTTACAGCTTCGCTTGTTCGGATCTCTGAGGCACAAGCACTACTGGATGATAAAGGTTCACCGCCTTTGGGTGGTAGTTTTGACCTGCGCAAGACGTTAGAGCGCGTTCGAACCGAAGGAGCTTGGCTGTCGGCGACGGCACTCCTTGAAGTGGTCAGTAGTCTGGATGCGGCACGGCTTTGCCAAAGTTATTTTGGTTCTGAGTTGATGGCACCTTGTCTAACCGCTGAGGTTGGCCAACTGCAATTGTGCTCGGAGTTACGTGAGCAAATTCGCCACAGTATTGGTAATGGTGGTGAAGTTCTTGATGGCGCATCGTGGAAGCTTTCAGATCTGCGTAGCCAGAGTAAAGTATTGCGGGTGCGAATCCGATCAATGCTTGAATCGATGTTGCGTGATAGCCATTTCGACAACGTGTTTCAAGATCATATCATTACTGAGCGCAGTGGACGGTATGTTGTCCCTGTTAAGGCAGATTACCGCGGCCGAGTAAAAGGCTTTGTTCACGATGAATCATCGAGTGGACAAACATTATTTATCGAGCCTGCTTCGGTTTTGGAACGAAATAACACGTTGCAATCAATGTTACGTGAAGAGCAGCGCGAAATTGAACTGATTTTACTCCAGCTTGCGGCGCAAGTGGGAGAATCGCGCACAGCATTGCAAAGCAATCAAATGATTTTGTCGCGCTTGGATTACTTTTCGGCGGCGGCGCGTTTTGCACGGATCACTGAAGCACGCGCACCACAATTGACAGCGAAGCGTCAACTGGAGCTGCTTCAAGTACGTCATCCCTTGCTGTTGGTCGATCAAGAGGGTTGTGAGCGTAACCAACCCGTGACGGCTATTGATTTACGCTTAGGAAAAAAACACGACACGCTGATCATCAGTGGGCCGAACACCGGCGGGAAAACCGTTGCGCTAAAAACAGTTGGTTTACTATTTTTGATGGTTTCGGCGGGGCTACCAATCCCCTGTGATCCGAAAAGTCGGTTGTATCTGTTTAGTAAAATTTTTGCCGATATTGGCGATGAACAGAGTATTGAAGAGAATTTATCGACGTTTTCGGGCCATTTGTTGCGAATTCGGCGAATTTTAAAACAGGTCGATGGCAATTCATTGGTGTTGCTCGACGAAGCTGGAACGGGAACTGACCCTGCTGAAGGGGGTGCCTTAGCTCTGGCGGTGATGGATCGGTTGCGCGCAGTTGGCGCACGAACGGTGGTGACGACTCATCTGAACATGATTAAAAGTTACGCTTACCTGCATGATCGGGTCGAGAATGCGGCGGTTGAATTTGATCCCAAGACCTTTGCACCCAGCTATCGCCTCCACTACGGGGTTCCGGGAGCCAGTAGCGCGTTTACCATCGCTAAAATGATGGGCGTGCCAGAGAAAGTTGTTGCTCAAGCCGAAAGTTATCTCGGTCGTGAACAGCGCGATGGCTTGGCGATGGTGGAGCAGCTTAATCAGTTGCGTACTGAGTTAGAGCGTGATTTGCGTGAGGCACAACAGCTACGTGAAGAAGCCGAAAAAGAGCGAGAAAAACGGAAAAAGCTACTGAATGAGTTTGAGACTCAGCGTGATCAATTATTAGACAAGTCACGTCGACGTGCTGAGCAGATTGTTAGCGAAACGCAGAGTCAAATGCGTCAATTGTTGAAGCAAGCACGGCAACAAACTGTGGGTGATGGTCGCGAACAAGCAGATCTGATGCGTCAAGTGCGTGAAACCAAAGAGCAGTTGCACCATCAGCCGATGCAAGAGCGTCGCCGCAGTCAGGCTCCAGCACAGCTTAGTGTGGGTGAACTGGTGCGGGTGGTCGCTCTCGATGCTGAGGCTGCCGTTCAACGTATTTCAGGTTCAAACATTGAGTTGTCGTTAAAAGGCAAGGTGATGCGCGTTTCGTTGTCGGCATTAGAAGCATATGAGCCGCGCCGTTTTGCTGTCGCGAAAAAGCAAACCACTGGCGCGAGCAGCCACATCGAACGGCCACACTTTAATCCACGCCTCGAAGTGGTGGGTTTGCGGGTTGAAGATGCATTGCCACTGGTTGAACAGTTGATTGATGACGCGTTGTTGCACAGTTGGAAAAATATTAGTGTGGTGCACGGTCGTGGTACGGGCGCATTGCGTCAGGCGATTCGTGATTTACTGGCTCAACATCGTGCGGTGACGGCATTTCATGCCGCTGACAATGCACAAGGTGGCAACGCCATTACAGAAATCGAGCTCGGCAATTAATTGGAGGGCAGATAAAATTATTCATGGGGGGAACTGATGGCCGGAAGAATTCCGGACGACATTATCATGCAAGTACGTGAGCAGGTTGACATCGTCGATCTGGTTACAGGTTATGTGTCGTTGAAACATTCTGGCGCAAACCACTTGGGATTGTGCCCGTTCCATAACGAAAAGACCCCATCATTCAATGTTAATAGCACCCGCCAAATTTTTCACTGTTTTGGCTGCGGTGTTGGTGGCAATGTTTTTAGCTTTTTAATGCGGATGGATGGCATTGCCTTTCCGCAGGCGGTACGTCGACTTGCAGAGCAAGTGGGAATTGATATTCCCAAAGATGAGCCGAATGCGTTTGAAGTGCAGCGCCGCCAAGAGATGGAGCGCCTCAATAAAATTTACGAGGTTGCCACCGACTTTTATCATCAGCTTTTGCTCAATGATCCACGCGCTGCGCATGCTCGTGGTTATATCCGTCGGCGTGGCTTTGATAGTGAAGCGGTCCGTCGCTTTCGCTTAGGCTATGCGCCCGATGGATGGGATGCACTGGCGAAGCATTTTAAACAGCAAGGTGTTGATGCCGATCAGGCCAAAGAACTTGGTTTGATCCGTAGCGGTAAAGAGGGGCGACCCGATTACGATATGTTCCGCCAGCGGTTACTGTTTCCCATCGGCGATATGTTTGGTCATGTGGTGGCATTTGGTGGCCGAGTACTCGACGACAGTTTACCCAAATATATCAACTCGTCGGAATCGGCGTTGTACCACAAAAGCCGTGTTTTATACGGCCTGTTTCAGGCAAAGGACGAGATGCGCCGCCAACGCAATGTAGTGGTGGTCGAAGGATACTTTGATCACTTAGCTTTGGTGCAAGCGGGGATTGAGAATGTCGTTGCCACCTGCGGTACGGCTCTCACTACAGAGCACGGTCGAGTATTGAAACGTTACGTGGAACAAGTGGTATTACTCTTTGATCAAGATAAAGCAGGGCAGAAAGCTTGCTTTCGGGCGATGCCGATCCTTTTGCAGGCGGGGTTGCAGGTGTTGACATTGGAACTGCCCGATGGCGATGACCCTGATACCTGTGTTAATCGCGAAGGGGCTGATCAGTTTAATCAGCGACTTGATAAAGCACGTTCAGCCGTCGATTACTATATGGAGGTGAAACTCAGCGAAGCAGGAGATAACGCTGAAGCACGGGCCAAAGCAGTCAATGAAATTTTGGTGATGATTCGTCATGTCCCCGGTGAAATTGAGCAAGATGTGCATTTGCCATCGCTGGCTAGCGCTAGCGGAGTTCAAACCGACTTACTCCGGCGACAATTAGAGCGTACGGTGATTCCGAAGGAGGTTGTGCGTAAAGCACCGGTGCCGGTTTCGCCTGCTTTACAGCAGGAGCAGCCACCCGCGCATGGGGATGACGATTATGCGGGGCAGGACCAACCGCCTCATTCGGCAGTGAACGCGTATGACGACGCACCACAGCGTCAACGTGCGGCCCAGTTAATGACGGATAGCAAGACACAAAAATGGCTCCTAAGTTTGATGATGGTAGATGAGAACGTGAGCCTCACCGTTATAGAAAAAGGGCTTGAAACACTTTTTGATGATCCCTCTTGTCGCTACCTTGCCGATCTCATTAGACAAGCATGGCAACAGAGGAAACAGCCCGGAGAATGGTTGCTTGACCAGTGTGAGCAGCCTGAACACCAAGCACTAATGACACAGATTTTGATTCAGGGTAAGGAGTTACCCAATGAAAATATAGAGGAGATTTTCGGTGATTGCCAGTTGGCAGTGGCCAAGGGTCAGCTAAAACAACGTAGGGCAGAGCTGCATGCGCTGATGCGTGAGGCCGAACACAGTGGTGATTCGGACCGCCAAACAGTCTGCTTACAGGAACTGACTCAAATTAACCGCCAACTTAAAAGCCGGATAGGCTAATACCGCATAAAAGTACAGCTGTTAACGCAGCCTACAGGAGAACATTTTTATGGCAAAGAAAACAAAAGAGGAAGATTTTCAACAACTCATCGAAAAAGGGAAAGAAAAAGGTTCCCTGACTTTCGAAGAGGTAAGTGATGCGCTTCCCGAAGATATGGTGTCACCGAGTCAACTCGAAGAGGTGATGACCATGTTCGGTGATCTCGATATTGAGATTGTTGATGGCAACGACAAAGATGATGACCAGGCTCCGGTGACAAAAGAGCCTTCTTCAAGATCAACCAAAGAGAATAGCCCAAGTTTTGAAGCAGGTGTCATTGGTCGAACCAGTGATCCTGTACGGATGTACTTGCGTGAGATGGGCCAAGTGTCCCTGTTAACTCGTGAAGGCGAAGTCGAGATTGCCAAGCGGATTGAGGAGGGAGAGGGCCTCATCAATCAAGTTGTTCTGCGTACACCTATCGCGTTGGAAGAGGTTCTTGCTCTTGGCGATGAGTTGAGCGAAGGCAATATTGGTATCACTGATTTAACCAAGGATTACGATGAGGAAGAGGGTGCTGCGGCGGAAGAACGCCAGTACAGACGCGTTCTCGATATCATCACTGAAATCCGTGAAAAAAGTGTGCTGTTAGAAGAGCAAGGCGCTCTCGAAACATCAGGTAGTGCGAAAGAAAAAGAGCAAGCGACGATTCGAGTCGATGAGCTTAAAACAGAGATCTGCGATCTAATGGGTAAATTGCGCTTGAAAGATCAGATCGTTTCTAAGTTTGCGGTACGTTTGAAAGAACTGACCGATCAAGTTAAAAAAGGGATGAGCGAAGTTGCCGCCTGTGAAAAAGAGATGGGCTGCTCCCATAAGAAAATTCGCAGTCAACTGCGCAAATTTCATAAAGGGGAAACCGAAGCTGCCGCTGTTTGTAAAGAGCTGGGTAAAACGGCTGATGAACTGTTGGTGGTCGAAAAACGTCTCAAGGGAGCGCAGCGTAAATTCAAGCGTGTTGAAGAGGAGACTGGTTTCACAACCGAATACCTGGTTGACTCTCTTAAAGAGGTTCACCGTGGTGAATGGCGCGCTAAAGTGGCTAAAACCGAACTGGTGGAAGCCAACTTACGTCTGGTTGTTTCAATCGCTAAAAAATACACCAATCGTGGGCTGCAATTTCTTGATCTCATTCAAGAAGGCAACATTGGCCTGATGAAAGCGGTCGATAAATTTGAGTACCAGCGTGGCTATAAGTTTTCCACCTATGCAACATGGTGGATTCGTCAGGCGATCACTCGGGCGATTGCCGATCAGGCGCGTACCATCCGTATTCCTGTTCACATGATCGAAACCATTAACAAGTTGATCCGCACCAGCCGTCA
Organism: Desulfuromonas svalbardensis; assembly: GCF_055389415.1. NCBI lineage: Bacteria > Pseudomonadati > Thermodesulfobacteriota > Desulfuromonadia > Desulfuromonadales > Desulfuromonadaceae > Desulfuromonas > Desulfuromonas svalbardensis. The sequence continues at coordinate 913,242 of NZ_AP042416.1, forward strand.
GTTGGTACAAGAGCTTGGCCGTGAACCGATCCCTGAAGAGATCGCTGATCGGATGGATCTTCCTCTAGAAAAAGTGCGTCGGGTATTGAAGATCGCTAAAGAGCCCATCAGCCTTGAAACCCCCATCGGTGAAGAGGAAGACTCTTCTCTCGGTGATTTCATTGAAGATAAAGGAGCTGTTTCACCTCTTGAAGCGGTGATTAAAAGCAATCTTTCCGATCAAACTGCCGATGTGTTATCGACACTTAGCGAGCGCGAAGAGAAAGTGTTGCGCATGCGCTTTGGTATCGGTGAAAAATCGGATCATACTCTCGAAGAGGTTGGTCAAGATTTCAGCGTAACCCGTGAGCGGATTCGTCAGATTGAAGCCAAGGCATTACGCAAGCTTCGTCATCCAAGTCGCGCCAAGCGTTTGAAGAGTTTTGTCGACACACCGTAATTAAGTTGAAATTATTGATATGAGTCCTTGACAGGCGATCCCCTATTTGGTAAACATAGGGCCGCTTGAGAGAGCGCACATTACAACATGACGCGGGGTGGAGCAGTTTGGTAGCTCGTCGGGCTCATAACCCGAAGGTCGGAGGTTCAAATCCTTCCCCCGCAACCAATAAAATAAAAGCCGATTCGCTTACTTAGCGAATCGGCTTTTGTCGTTTTAATCCCTTAAATTTTTCCTGTGCCGTACGTGTGACAAATTTATAAAAAATTGTATGAATTCTAGCTGTCTGTAAAGAAGCAAAGGATCTTTGATGGACTCATCCTATTTTACTGCCATCAGCCTCTTTTTTTTAAAGTTTGTTCAAATTTTTTTTTATGCCATCAAGAATACTGTGCATGGTTAAGTACTGCCATAGTTGCTGCCGCAACAATAGTATAACCAGTGACAATAAAGGATGAAACGCTTTTAGTTTAGCTTTATTGTAGTTCAACTGTGATAAATCACCATACCCTGAACAACAAGCGTGTGTTGTGCTTGTTGTTCAGGATTATTCTTTTTCACCGACCATGTATTCCCTCCATAGCGTGTTATTTTTCAAATTTATGCGGGTTTTCTCCCGAAATTTAAGGATTTCCCCGATAGTTCCTCCGCTGTCTATCAAGTACTCTGGTGACAATTTGGTCAGGGGTATGGCAACTATTTAGCGTATTTTTAGGATGAACTGCTGTCGATTCAAAGTAATCCACGATCGTAGGTAGTTTCTAGTAATTGTGGCTATAGGGTAGTTTCTGAATATCGTCTCTGTTCTGGTTAGTTGTCACTGGAACTCCAACTGGGCGATGTTGTCAGCTGAATCTTGTGGTGATTAAGGGTCGATCATGGCTGGTAGATGGGTGCCTTGTTACGATTGCGATGGTCAAACGCCTTCAGGCCACGGTTGCGAAACTCATTACAGCAAAACTGAAACAGATAGTTGGTATCAAATTTCAAAGAGCAGCAAATAAAGAAGAAATATTCATTTTTTTGAATTTTGAGGAATAAAACTTATGTATATAACTGATGTTGACCTTTCGGATCGAGTTCTGGTGACTTATTCACGGCAACTAGGGCAGTTCTAGGGAGAATTCAATGAAAAAGCAAAGGGAAAATATTGCAAAGAAAAGAGCAAAAGTCGCCTATTCAGCTCGCCGATTATTTGTCGACCGTGGCTTTCATGGCGTAACAATACCGGATATTGTCGCCGATTCAGGGGTCAGCACAGGATCAATTTATAACTATTATGGTAGTAAGGTAGGCCTTGCTCAGAGTTTATATGATGAGTCATCACATCAGCTTTATCAATTATTGTCTGATCGCTTAGAGTATCAGGTTGGCAGCTACAATCGCTTAAAAGCTGTGACAGAACTGTTGATGACTTTGGCGGATGAAGATTCAACTTTCGTTGAATTTTTATTCCTAACTCGCCATCAGGACTTCTTCGAGGACTATCGTCCTGTGTTGGCAAATTCTTCCAAGTGTTTGCTCTATCAGATTGTTGATGAAGGGATTATTGATGGGGATCTTTGTCCTGGAGATCCATTAATCAAGTCAGTCGCCTATTTGGGCGTAATCATCAATTCCATTCAAGCTTTTCTTAACGGACTCATTGGCTCACATGATGACAGGAAACTAAAAGAGCAAGTGGTTCAGTGTGCGTGGAACACGGTTTATCAATAACGTAACGTTAGATATAGCAATGCTCGAATGCTAACCAGTATTTTTGATTGCTGTGTTTAGAAAATGTTAGGTAATGTTTAATGGATAAAAGTACTTTAGATAAAATTCAAGAATCTTGAATTCAACTCACAAGTGCAGCTCAAACTCTTTAAGCCAAAGTTAGAGGAGCATGATGAGTTACTGCACGCAGCTTATCCGAGAAGAAAGATAGCAGATTTACGCAAAAATCAGCAGATCATGCGCTAACTGAGATCTCTAGAATTATTGGCTGCAATAAAGCAACAATCACTTTTTATAGTGACCAAATTCATTATATGTCATGGCTAGTATCAGTAGGGTTGGGGCCTTAGGGGTAAACAGGTGATTGCAGAGTATTTTAACGGCTTAAATCAGTTCGAGTTTCGTATTTTCGGAAATGGTGATTAGGTAACCATATTCATCACCACCACTAGAAACGACAAATGTTCAAGGATATAAGGATTATATAACGGAGATGTCCTTCAAGAAACAAAGAGAGATCTTGGAACAACAAACGGCCTCAAGCTAAATTAGAGATAGTCATGATTGACTCTTTTCTTAACTGCAGCAATTCGTCATGTTTAAGGTCCATCACACATTCTGAGCAACCAATAAAATAAAAGCCGATTCGCTTACTTAGCGAATCGGCTTTTGTTGTTTTAGTGATGTAAGTTTGAACTTACAAAGGGTTCTGTGCAAATACTCCGGCGGTTGGGGTCACGGCAATCGAGGTGCTGGTTTAATGGTAACAATCATCCGCAGGTTATTTCCTTGAAGCATTCATCAGCACCTCTGTGACATACAGGGCCTTGTTACTTGTCGTCCAGTAATCGGTAACATACCTTTCGAATGATTCTTCACCGAGAATATACCCGTGCTTGCAAGTCCAATAAGATATTTTTTCGTATGTATCATTGATGTTGTCATGCGAGCCGATGTGATAACACGAAACCATGATGTGTTTACCAAACGCGATGGTCTCACTTTCTTTGCATTTTCTTAATGTTCTCTGCAGAACCTTTATGGGCTGATCTTTGTTTTCCATCCGATCTTTAAAAGATGAAAAGTTTATTATGACTGGTCCAGTAATTTCATTGTTTATCTCTTCAACATAATTTGTGAATTTAATATTGATAACTGATGCTTTAATGTCATTCTTGAACTGTTGTTCCTGATACAGATAGGTTGATGGTTCAATAAATTTAACGGACACCTCATTAATGTTGTTGTCGATGACCATCTCTGCTTCGGTGATGAGGTCGAACCAGTCTCTGACTGAGGTCAACTGCCGCTGTGTCTCTTCTTGTATTTTTTGTAGATGTTCAATCTTTGAGTTAAATGATCTCTTAACGGTATTATAAATGGAACGTTCAACGTCAACTTTACCCTCAAGGAAGCATCTCATTTCATCTAGGGTAAATCCCATCTGTTTGTAGTATTTAATTACCGGTACGGCTAAAATCGCTTCCTTTGAGTAATATCGATAGTTGTTGATATCGTCTCTTTCGGAGGTTATGAGGCCGAGCTTGTCGTAGTAGCGAAGTGCCTTTGTCGATATATTGCAGATTTTGCTGACTTCACCGATTGAATATTGATTTTTGTATTTCATAAACGTCCCGTTCGTATCATGCTGATGACTTGTCAGGTGTCTGGCTAACTTCTCTTCTTGTTATTTTAGCGCAGGCGAACACTATTGCTACGATATATATTTTTACACATAATGAAATTCGCTTTGGTAAAGTCTAATTCAATCGTATACGGCCACGTTAGTAGTTGCTGCAATGTTGCGGCCAATTTGGATAAAAAACGCCATCCACATGAAAGACAAAACAATATCAGCCACTTAAAGACTGATAGAAGCCATATGGTTGCAAAAAGAGGTGACAGGAGACGATCATAATGGGACAGGGGTACCAATTTGGTGCACCAACGAATAACTGAGGGGCTGCTAGTTAGGACAATGTTTTCGTCAACGATTGCGTCTTAGCCGAAGTGGACTTGTTTGCTCGTCATGAATCAAACGCTATTTTGGCTGTCATAATTTTTTTCGATATTTCAGTATGTTGCAGGTTAATCAATTAAACTAAGTGTTTTTAGCTAATTAGAATAGAATAGATCGAACGATCTTTCATCTTGTTGTGATGTGGGTGAAAATTTATATTGACCTTCCCCTTAAGGGTAACATGTAGCTTTTCCCTAAGGTCAAATGCTGTGGCCACTGTGGATCAATAGGCGTTTGGCATTTTCTAACAGGAATAGCAGGTTCATGGGAGGAAAGTTTATTTATGTTGAAGGAATCGGGTACGGAAAGTTTGGCAGCTATAGCTGCCAAAAATAAGTTGGCTGCCAGCTTTAAGAGAAAAGGGATTCTTGTCGCCTTGTTCTCGGGTCTTTGTTATGGATTCTACACGGCATTTATGACCTTAGGGATGTCGAAAGGGGTCTGGGCCGACTGGTATGGCGCAAACACCGCCGGCTTGTCACCATTTGTTATCACTTTTCTGTTGGGCGCGCTCGGAGCAGCGACAACAGACATCTTCAGTGCCATTTGGGCCGTGATGCTCGCTATCGTCAGGGGCAAACTGGGCGATTTTTTCAGGTGTATTAAAACTAAGCCAGGCCTTGTTATGGTTGTTGGTGCCTTGATCGGCGGTCCCCTTGCCAGTACCGCTTATGTTGTTGGTCTTATGAAGGCGGGTTCCATTGTTGTGCCTATCGCCGCCCTATGCCCTGCTATTGGTGCGATTCTGGCCAGGATCTGGTTTAAACAGGAGCTTAATTCCCGCATGATGCTCGGTATTGCCATCTGCTTTGGCGCCAGCTTCATGATTGCCTATCCGACTCTTGGTGGCGATGCTCCTGAAGGCATGTTGATGGGGATTTGCTTTGGTTTCCTCGCTGCTTTGGGCTGGGGTTTTGAAGGGTGTGTCTGTGGTTACGGCACATCCATGATTGACTCAGAAGTTGGCATTACCATCCGTCAGGTGACCTCTGGTCTTTCTAACCTGATTATTCTTGTTCCTGTCTTTGGCATGATTGCTGGTGATGTCGATACCTTTGGCCTGATCACTCAGTCCTTTACTGATGGCCCTTCACTGATCTTCTTTGTTTTAGCCGGTATTTCTGCTTATGGTGCCTTCATGTTCTGGTATAAAGGCAACAGCATGTGCGGTGCTGCTCTTGGAATGTCGTGCAATGGTACCTTCTCCTTCTGGGGACCCTTCTGTTGCTGGCTCATCCTCGGTGTGGCATTCGGCATCGATGGCTGGGCTATTGCGCCAATCGCGTGGGTTGCCGCAGTTGTGATGGTGGTCGGTATCTTTGTTATCGCGTTGAATCCATTGGACCTGTTGAAGAAAAAGGAGGCGGTGTAATATGAAACCCCTTAATTATGCAGTATTAAAATATTTCACCACCGTAAAAGAAGCCTGCGCCGATGATGTAATGGCCGCTCTAAAGGGTGAGTACAGTCACTTCAAAGCTTTCAATAAGCATGACCTTGTTGCGGCGATCATGACTGCTGAGGCAAATGGTCTCCTTGAGGAAGCTAGGTTTGATATGGACGACAACAATGAATTGAGAGTTTATTATCACGCTCACGAAGAAGGTGCAGCAACGATTAACCAGTACATTAAGGGCTAAAGCAGCCTTAAGTTACTGCGCTCAGAACTGCACTACCCGGCTATCTGCCTAAAAAGGCCCTGTCTCAGATAATGAGACAGGGCCTTTTTGTTGTTTTAAGCTTCTCACTTAGGTTCATGTTTACTTCCCCTGCTCCTCCCGCTTCTTCAGATTTTAATTCTGTCACTTAGTTTTACTTCTTAGGAGATCAACTAAGCAAACATTGCTTAAATATAATCTTACTCAGTGGGGAAAATTTGGTTTTTAATCACCTTTTGACCAAGGATGGAATCTGTTTTATTTAATGATATCGTTTGCTTATCTGTTGTTGGGTAGTCATCTGTTTATTGAGCGACCAAGTGGGGTACTGAGTGCAGAAAAGTATTGACTCTCCCCTTTGGGGTAAGCATTAGGTTGGAACTCAGTAGAGGTTGAATTCTTTAAACTAACGACAGAGTAGGGAAGGGATTTGGATGCGATATCAAGGAGAAGAGGCACTAGGACTTATTGAGACATTGGGAATGATTCCGGCAATAACCGGAGCAGATCAGATGTTGAAAGCAGCAAACGTTGATTTGATTTCTTACGAGAATATTGGCTCAACTCTTGTGACGATTTTTGTCAAAGGCGATGTTGCCGCTGTTGAGGCAGCAGTAGAAGCGGGCGCCGCAGCAGCTCAGGAAGTTGGAACACTGACCGCGCAGAATGTTATGCCCCGACCTATCAAAGGCGTTGGCGACATTGTTTCGGTTCATGACGTTGATGTTGTTGGCGGTGGTGAGTGCCAAGAGCCTCAAGGAAGACCAAAAGCTCTGGGTATGATCGAAACCTTTGGCATCGTATTTGTCCTTGAAGGTGCAGACGCCATGATGAAAGCGGCGGACGTTGAACTGCTCGGCTATGAGAATACCGCTTCAGGCTACATTTCCGTATTGGTTCAAGGTGATGTCGGTGCTGTTCAGGCAGCCGTTGAGTCCGGTGTTAGGGCTGTTGAGGAGATGGGCGCTGAAGTCCATGCCTCGGTTGTTATCCCGACACCTCATCCAGATCTCGCCAAAATAACCAGTATCTATGCCATCGATAATCTGCTGCCATAACCGGTTGGTAGACATGATGACTGAGCAATTAGGAAACGTAACGACAACGCAACGCATTCCAAAGGCAAGGAGAGATACAGATGACGATTATTGACAATGATTTGCTCTCCATCCAAGAAGCTCGAATTCTTGCTGAAAATGCTTTCGAAGCACAGAAACGACTGGCAACGTTTGCGCAGGAAAAGTTGGATGAAATTGTCGAATCTGTAGCGGATGTTGTTGAAACGCATATCCAGTCCCTTGCTGTGATGTCTCATGAAGAGACGGAATACGGCAAATGGCAGGACAAATACATCAAGAATAAATTTGTCTGTGGCGCTGCGCGCAGAAAATTGCGGGGCATGCGTTGCGTCGGCATCATCGATGAGGATCGGCAGAACCAGATCATGGATATTGGGGTTCCTGTTGGTGTGATTGTCGCTTTATGTCCAGCAACTAGTCCTGTTTCAACAACCATATATAAAGCCCTGATTGCGATAAAATCTGGAAATGCCGTCATCTTCTCACCCCATCCGCGGGCAAGAAAAGTGATCGGCAAAGTTCTCGATATTGTAATTGAGGTCGCTGAATCCAGTGGCCTTCCAGAAGGTTCCCTTGCCTATTTACATACAGTAACACCCAGTGGAACCGTTGAGCTTATCGGGCATAAATCGACAGCTTTAATTTTGAATACCGGGGTTCCAGCCATGCTTCAGGCAGCGTATGCAGCGGGAAAACCAGTGATTTACGGTGGCACAGGCAACGGTCCTGCGTTTATCGAGCGTAGCGCTGATATCAAGCAAGCGGTGAGAGATATTGTCACCAGTAAAACATTTGATCATGGCATTGCCTCCTCAGCAGAGCAGTCAGTTGTGGTTGACGGCTGTATTGCAAAAGACGTTAAGCGTGAGATGGAGAGCTGTGGCGGCCACTTTATGACGGCAGAACAGGCGCAGAAATTTGCAGCACTGTACTTCCTACCTGACGGCCAACTCAACCCACAGATGGTTGGAGTTTGCGCTAAAACTCTGGCCAAACGAGCCGGCTTTTCTGTTGCGCCTGACGTAACCGTATTAATTGCGGAACGAAAGTACGTGTCGCAGACAGATCCTTTCTTACGCGAAATGCTTTGCCCTGTTTTGACGTACTACGTTGAAGACGACTGGATGGATGCCTGTGAAAAGTGTATCGAGTTGCTTCTCAACGATAAAAACGGCCACACGCTGGTGATTCATTCAAAAGATGAAGATGTCATCGCCCAGTTCGCATTGAAAAAACCTGTGGGCAGAATTCTTGTCAATACCCCAGCAGCATTTGGCGGTATGGGCGCAACGACAAATCTCTTTCCTTCCATGACTCTCGGCAGCGGATCAGCTGGCTATGGCTTCACTTCAGACAATGTGTCGCCGCTGAATCTTATTTACACCCGTAAGGTCGGTTACGGAGTACGGAAAGTGGATGCCATTGGCATCGATATAACAAACCAAGCGACCTCTTCTCGGGAGAATTCAACCCAGAAGAGCGTCAGTGATGTCGGGAATATTGAGACCATCCAGCGCATTTTAAAAGAAGCGATTGGTGTCCTCGGTAGTTCTTAAAATATATGACAAAAAGCACTATTAACCGTAAGGAGGTAGTACCTTTGGATATCCGTGAATTTTCAAATCAGCTTGCACAAGCGACAAAAAACCTAAGCCCCGAAGAGCGTACATCTTTAAAAAAGATGTTTGAGGGGATCTCTTCAGACATTGCAAATGGTACGTCTGTTGAACTTGCGACCATGGCACCGCCGTGCGATGGCATTCCCAATGGCCCCACCGAGCGTCACTTAAAACTGAAGGAGAAATTCCTCACCCACGTGCCGACCGTTACCATCCACCGTGCACGTGCTATCACCAAAATTGCCAAGGAAAACCCCGGTCTACCGAAGGCGATTTTGCGTGGCAAGAGCTTCAAGTATTGCTGTGAGACGGCACCATTGGTGATTCAGGACAATGAACTCATCGTCGGTTCTCCTTGCGGCGCTCCTCGCGCGGGCGCTTTCTCACCAGACATCGCTTGGCGTTGGATGCAAGATGAGATTGAGACTATTAGCACCCGTCCTCAAGATCCTTTCTACATCTCCGAAGAAGACAAGAAGGTGATGCGTGAAGAACTCTTCCCGTTCTGGGAAGGGCAGTCTGTCGATGAGTATTGCGAGCAGCAGTACCGTGAAGCGGGTATGTGGGAACTCTCAGGTGAGTCTTATGTCACCGATTGCTCCTACCACGCTCAAAACGGTGGCGGCGACTCCAACCCTGGCTACGACGTGATCCTGATGAAAAAAGGGATGCTCGATATCGTCAAGGAAGCTCAAGAGGCCCTTGCCAAGTTGGATTACGAAAATCCCACTGACTTAGACAAGATCTACTTCTATAAGTCCCTCATCGACACCGCCGAAGGCGTGATGATCTACGCTAAGCGCCTCTCTGATTATGCCTGCGAGTTGGCCGCTAAGGAGACCAACCCTAAGCGTAAAGCAGAGCTTGAGAAAATTTCAGCAATTAATGCCCGCGTTCCTGCTCATAAGCCAGAGACCTACTGGGAAGCAATCCAGTCGGTGTGGACCATCGAGTCGCTTCTCATTGTTGAAGAGAACCAAACTGGCATGTCTATCGGTCGTGTTGACCAGTACATGTACCCCTTCTTCAAGGCAGATATCGACGCTGGCCGTATGACTGAGTATGAGGCCTTCGACCTTACCGGTTGTCTGCTTGTTAAGTGTTCCGAAATGATGTGGATCACCAGTGAAGGGGCATCAAAATTCTTCGCAGGCTACCAGCCTTTCGTCAACATGTGCCTAGGTGGGGTGACCCGTGAGGGTAGTGATGCGACCAACGATCTTACCTACCTGATCATGGACGCGGTTCGCCACGTCAAGACCTATCAGCCTTCTGTTGCGACCCGCGTGCACAACAAGTCTCCGCAGAAATATTTGAAGAAGATTGTTGACGTCATTCGTGCCGGTATGGGCTTCCCAGCCATTCACTTCGACGACGCCCACATCAAGATTATGCTAGCCAAGGGCCTTTCCATTGAAGATGCCCGCGATTACTGCCTCATGGGTTGCGTCGAGCCGCAGAAGTCCGGTCGTCTTTACCAGTGGACCTCCACTGCTTATACCCAATGGCCCATCTGCATTGAGATGGCTCTCAACCACGGTGTGCCGCTTTGGTATGAGAAGCAAGTTTGTCCTGATATGGGTCCTTTGGAGTCTTTCGACACCTACGAAAAGTTTGATGGTGCCGTTAAGGAACTGATCAAACACATCACCAAATGGTCCAGTGTCGGTACCGTTATCTCTCAACGCATCCACCGCGATCTGGCTCCCAAGCCGTTGATGTCGATGATGTACGAAGGGTGCATGGAGTCTGGTTTAGACGTTTCTGCTGGTGGCGCCATGTATAACTTTGGCCCTGGTGTTATCTGGAGTGGTCTGGCTACACATGCCGACTCCATGGCAGCGATCAAAAAGTTGGTCTATGACGATAAAAAGTACACCTTATCCCAGCTCAACGAAGCCTTGAAGGCTGAGTTTAAGGGCTACGATCAGATCAAGGCTGATTGTCTTGGCGCGCCAAAGTATGGCAATGATGATGACTACGCTGACCTTATCGTCAATGATCTCATCAACTTTACCGAGCGCGAGCACCGCAAATTCAAGACGCTTTACTCTGTGTTGAGTCACGGTACCCTGTCAATTTCCAATAACACCCCGTTCGGCCAGCTTCTTGGTGCTTCAGCCAATGGTCGTGATGCGTGGATGCCTCTCTCCGACGGTATTAGCCCAACACAGGGCGCCGACTTTAAGGGACCAACCGCCATCATCAAATCGGTATCAAAAATGTCTGCCGACAGCATGCCCATTGGCATGGTTCACAACTTCAAGTTGATGAAGGGTCTTCTCGACACTCCAGAAGGTGAAGCGGGCCTCATCACGCTTATCCGTACCGCTTCAGTGATGGGCAACGGCGAGATGCAGTTCAACTACCTTGATAATCAGACAATGCTTGATGCTCAGGCGAATCCTGAAAAATATCGTGACCTCGTGGTCCGTGTTGCAGGGTACAGCGCTTTCTTTGTTGAGCTGTGTAAGGACGTTCAGGATGAGATCATCAGCAGAACCATGCTGGAAAAATTATAGCTAAAGTAGGACTGAGAAGTCGTAGGGTTTTTGCCTGAGTTTAGGCAGGTGATGAGGGATTTGAACACTCTGAACAGTATAGGGGACGCCATGATCGAACGAAAAGCACGCATTTTCAACATACAGAAATACAATATGTATGACGGCCCAGGCCTAAGAACACTCGTGTTTTTTAAGGGCTGTCCGCTGCGCTGCAAGTGGTGTTCAAATCCTGAAAGCCAAAAGAGAATATACCAAGTGATGTTCAAAAAGGAGCTGTGTGTTAATTGCGGCGCCTGCGTCAGTGCCTGTCCTGTTGGCGTTCATAAAATGTCAGCGCTAACTCAGACTCATGAATTTGTCGAAGGCAGTGCCTGTATCGGCTGTCGCAAATGTGAAGAGGCGTGTTTGCCATCTGCACTGTCCATTGTTGGTGAAATGAAAAGTATTTCGGAACTTATGGAAATTATCGAAGAGGACCGTTCCTTTTACGAGATGTCCGGCGGCGGCGTGACACTGGGCGGCGGTGAGGCCTTGGCTCAACCGGAAGCCGCAGCGAATTTGCTGATGGTTTGCAAGCAAGCAGGTATCAATACCGCCATCGAAACATGCGGTTATGCAAAACCTGAAGAGGTGATGAAAGTTGCCGAGTTCACCGATCTATTTCTCTATGATATCAAGCACATGGATTCTGATCGTCATTATGAACTGACAGGGGTTCGCAATGAGTTGATTTTGAGGAATCTGAAGATGCTTCTTGAAAACAGACACAATGTGAAAGTCAGGCTACCCCTGTTGAAAAATGCCAATGACAGTGAGGAAGAAATTGCTCAGTTAATTGAATTTCTGACTCCGTTCCGCGATTCCAAGCACTTTAAAGGGATAGATCTACTCCCTTATCACAAAATGGGTGTTAACAAATACGAACAGTTGGGCTGGGATTACCCCATCGAAGGGGATCCGAGTTTGAGTGATGACGATCTAGATCGACTCGAAAATTTGATAAAAAAATACAACTTCCCGGTTGCCGTTATCAGACATTGATGACCACCAGCAGGGAAGGGTGGGTGAAACCCCGAAGGCTGAGATTGTATCGATCGGGGAAACGCCAATTAACTAACTGAAAGAGGGTGGATGCATGAAGAAATTGATTTGTGCGGAAGATATTGAAGCGCTCATCAAGCAGGGTGAAAAAACACTTTGTATTGAAACGGGTACGATCTTAACTCCTTCGGCTAAAGATGCCGCAAGGGCCGCAAAGTTGGAAATTTGTGTCGGAAAAACTGAGTGCACTGATACGCCTTGCGGAGCAGATTCCTGTGAGGATCACGTCAGCAGCGAGCTAATTTACTCTGCACTTCAGGTTGTACAGAGCAAGGGTCTTTTGACTGAGTTTTGCACAGAGTTAAATAAACAGCTGAGCTGCTCTGAGTCTGAAACCCCCGTAAATGACTAACCTTTGGAGGTCATTATGAACGGCAAGGCTTTAGGAATGATTGAGACTGTGGGCTTAGTACCCGCTGTGGAAGCTGGAGATGTGGCGTTGAAAACTGCCGATGTCACTCTTCTTGGTTCTCAGGCGGTGGGTGGTGGTCTCGTCTCTATTCTGATAACGGGCGATGTGTCCGCTGTCAAGGCCGCTATCGATGCTGCTAGCGCCGCTGCCAAACGTTTAGGTCAAGTACATTCGGTAACAGTCATTGCTCGCAGTGCTGAAGGTCTTGACGGGATTTTGATTGAAGGAGGCACACCGCCTGCTTGTTCTCCAGAGCCTAAAAGGTCTGAAGAGGTCCAAGAGCAGAGCACACCAGTTCCCCCCGCTGCGGTTCAACCTGAAGAATCTGATCTCAAGGGTTGTGAACCGGAGTGCGAAGACGTTTTTAAAACCGAGGACGGAAACGTTTTAGGCTTTGACATAGAAGAACTTAAAAAATTGAGAGTAACCAAGTTGAGGCGTCTTGCTCGGCAACTTCCCACCTTTACCATTGCGGTAGGTGAGATCAAGTATGCCAGGAAGAAAGATCTCCTCGAGGCGTTTACTCAATACATGAATACTCTAGAAAAATAAGAGAGGACGTAAGATGGTCGACAAGGATTTACTATCAATTCAGGAAACACGAGCATTGGTTCGAGCCGCTCGCGCGGCGCAGCCTGAATTCGGAACGATTGGTCAAGAGCGTGTAGACGCCCTTGTGGAAGCGATTGCCAAAGTAGGTGTCGAGATGGCTGAAGAGCTGGGCAAGATGGCCAGCGAAGAGACCGGTTTTGGCAAGTGGCAGGACAAGGCACAAAAGAACATCCTCGCGTCTGAAAAACTGGTCAGCTACTACAAAGACATGAAAACAATGGGGATCATCAACGAAGATACAGATAAGAAAATCGTTGAAATCGCCACCCCAATGGGTGTTATCGCCGGTTTAATCCCTTCTACTAACCCAACGAGCACCACCCTTTACAAGGCGATTATCTCCCTGAAAAGTGGTAATGCCATCGTATTTAGCCCCCACCCCACAGCGGTGAAGTGCATCACTGCTACCGTCAACATGATCAAAGGGGTTCTGAAAGCCATGGGTCATTGTGAAGATCTCGTCGGTGTTATTAGCGTTCCTACTTTGCAGGGCACTGATGAGCTGATGAAGATCTCAGACATGATCCTTGCAACTGGTGGCGAAGCAATGGTGAAGGCAGCTTACAGCTCCGGCACCCCTGCTCTCGGCGTTGGCCCTGGCAACGTTCCGGTTTTCATCGAGCGTAGCGCCGATATCGACATCTCAGTACAGAAAATCTTTAGCTCCAAGACCTTCGACAACGGCACCATCTGTGCTTCTGAGCAGGCCATTGTTACTGAAGCGTGCATCGCAGGCAAAGTTAAAGCCAGTGTTATTGCTCAGGGCGGTTACTTCCTCGAAGGGGAGAAACTCGACAAGGTCAAGCGTGTCATGGAGCGTCCAAACGGCGGCATGAATCCCGCTGTTGTTGGCCGTTGTGCCATGGATATCGCCAAGATTGCCGATATTGAGGTACCTGAGGGAACCACCATACTTCTTTGTGAAGAGGAGGGCGTGGGTCCAAAATTCCCATTTTCTAAAGAGAAGCTTACTGCACTGCTCGGCTTTTATGTCGTTAACGATTGGCAGGAAGCGTGCGAGCTTTGCCACAAACTTCTGCACAACGGTGGCCTCGGTCACACCATGGGTATTCACTCCCGAAACGAGACGGTCATTCGTGAGTTTGCCATGAAAAAGCCCGTATCACGTTTTATGGTCAACACTCCTACCACTCAAGGTTCTGTGGGGATCTCCACCAACATGCCTCCCTCCTTTACTTTGGGATGCGGCACCGTCGGCGGCAGCGCAACTTCTGAGAACGTCGGTCCTCAGCAACTTTTTAACATTCGTCGTATGGCTTATGGGCTCGATGATGCGGCAGCTACCTCGTTGTCAACTCCGAGTGAAAGTGTTGATGTTCAGGCGGTAACTAACTTGATCATGCAACATCTTAAACAGATGAGCGGAACTATTTAAAAGAATGGTGTTCTCCTCAAGGGAGGCCACTAAAGTGATTCAACGCAATCACTTTTAAATTTAGAAACAGTAATAAAACACAATAAGGAGAAACGATATGGGTTCACAAAATGCTCTTGGAATGATCGAAACAAATGGTCTCGTCGGCGCTATTGAAGCAGCAGATGCCATGGTTAAAGCAGCCAATGTTGAGCTAGTTGGACGTGAGCAGGTTGGTTCTGGTCTTGTGACCGTAATGGTTCGCGGTGATGTCGGTGCTGTTAAGGCTGCCACGGACGCTGGTGCAGCAGCTGCAAACCGAGTGGGCGAGCTGGTCAGTGTTCACGTTATTCCTCGTCCTCATAGCGACGTGGAGCTTATTCTTCCTAAAGTTTAATTGGAATAAGCCATGAAGGTTATAGGATGATCCTATTTGGTTAACTTTTCAAATAGTTCAATCCTGAACTTTTAAACTGGAGGGGGCTGTACCTGCCCCCCCTCCCTATGAGCAGTGCCCTTTACATCATGATGCTCAAAGAAATAGGCAGTATCTATAAGTAGGAGATCAGATGGATCAGACAACTGTTGAAGATATTATCAAAAAGGTTATGGGCCAGATGGGGGAGCTTGAAACGGTAGAGGCGGCATCGTGCAATGACGCTATCCCTGTTGAACTCTCCGGTCGCCATGTCCATCTTTGTGAAGAGGACATTATGGAGCTCTTCGGCGCGCCCCTGAACTATGCCAAGGAACTCTCCCAACCGGGTCAGTACCTTTGCAAGGAGCGAGTTCGCCTCGTCGGCCCCAGTGGCGTCATCGATAACGTGGCGGTTCTTGGACCTGCCCGACCTAAATCTCAAATTGAACTTTCTCTCACTGATGCCCGTATTTTAGGGATTAAAGCGCCAGTCCGACAGTCAGGTGACGTAGCGGGAACTCCCGGTATTGTTCTCACTTCCGGTAATGGTTTAGCAGGATTGACTGAGGGCGTTATCGTCGCCGCTCGTCATATCCACATGTCGCCAGATGATGCGGCGAAATACGGCGTTTTCGATAACCAAAAAGTACAAGTCCACATGGACGGTGAACGTCCCACGGTGTTTAAGGATGTCGTCGTCAGGGTTAATAAGGATTACCGCCTGGCCATGCACATCGATTTTGATGAAGGTAACAGCTGCGGTCTGGGCAAAAACGCTCAGGGCAGAATTATGGATGTAGCTCAGGAGGCGTGATTTGGACTTTTCATCCGTTGATCGGCTGATTGCCGACCTAGAAATGTGCCTTGAAACCACTCGGGAAGTCACTTCCAGCGAAGAATTGCTCGTTGGCGTCGACCTCGGTACCGCTTACATCGTACTGGTGGTGATGAACGGCAACAGAGAGCCTGTGGCGTGTGCTATGGAATTTGCCCAAGTTGTTAAAGACGGCTTGGTAGTGGATTACATGGGGGCGATGCAGACAGTGAGCCGATTAAAGGCTCAGCTGGAAGAACGTCTCGGACGGGAGTTAGAGAAGGCGGCCATCGCCGTACCTCCCGGTACCAGCGAGTCGGACTGCAAGACCCATAGTTATGTGGTTGAAGGCGCAGGGATGGAAGTAACCAACCTGTTGGATGAACCGACGGCGGCGAATGCCGTTCTTGGAGTTGAAAATGGGGTCATCGTCGATATTGGCGGTGGAACCACTGGCCTCTCTATTCTCGAAGACGGCAAGGTTATCTATGTGGCCGATGAAGCGACAGGTGGAACGCATCTGTCACTTGTGCTCTCCGGGGCTTACAAGGTCAGCTTTGAAGAGGCCGAGTTGATGAAGAAAGACAACTCGCGCCATAAAGAGATTTTCCCCGTTGTTCGGGCTGTGGTTCAAAAGATGGCCACCATCGTTAAAAAACACATCGAGGGGCGCAACATTTCAGCTGTCTACCTCGTTGGGGGTACCTGCTGCTTGACCGATATGGAGACTGTGTTCGAACAAGAGCTCGGAATCCCGGTCTACAAGCCGGCCAACCCTTTTCTTGTCACCCCCATGGGCATTGCTTTGAGCTCTGTAAATCAAGGCGAATAGGAGAAACACCATGGATGTGGAAGCACTAGTTAAAGCGATTGCTGCAGAGGTTTTTAAGCAAGTGGACGGTATGGAGGAAAAACCTTCTGTACTGATCATCGGCGAGAAGGGCTGCGGAAAATGCCAAGCAACTGAAAAGAAGCTGGGCCAAGGAGTTCGTTTCCTCTACCCCGATGAGCACCCAGGTACCGATGTGGCACTACGCCGCATCGTCCCTTACCTTTCCATCCGTCACATGGCCGATCTCGCTATCGGCAAAGCCGAAGGGCCGTTGATGGAGAAGGTCCTCGGTGCTTTGCTGGCTGGTCAGCCAGTAGAGGTGATGGAGTTTGAATATAAGCGCTATGTCGACACCGCCTCCGAAGGGCTGATGAGGTTGTTCGAAGGCCAGCAAGCAGCGCTCGTTTCATACGGTCTGACTGCACTGGATATGACCAAGCGTGACACCGTCAGGATCAGAAAAGCGCTGGTAACAGCAGCGGATGTCACTGAAGCCGCTCAAAGGGATGCACTTGAGTTGTTGATCCCTGCGGATGCTCTGATAACGCCTCTTGCTGTTGAAGGTGCCAGAGAACTCGGGATGACTATTTCCCGGGGATAATCGGAGCGGCCTTAGCAGGCTTTTCCTACTAAACCTAACGAGGTGACGAAGATGATAGTTGGCAAAGTGATCGGCAACGTGTGGGCCACGCGCAAAGAAGAGGGCCTAAAAGGGATGAAACTGATGATCGTTCAACAGGTTCACCCTTCCACAAATGAGGAACTGGACACATTGGTGGCCGTCGATTTTATCGGCGCAGGCATCGGTGACCGAGTTCTTGTGTCTAGCGGTAGTTCTGCACGTTATGCAGGAAACAGCCTCGATACACCCGTAGATGCCACCATCGTTGGAATCATCGACGAGGTCGAGGTTCAGGCAGGAGGATAGATGTTGGACTCACTGGGCATAGTAGAAAGCAAGAGCATCGCAGCAGGAGCGGCGCTGGCTGACATCATGGTAAAAGCCGCTGGCGTAACGCTGGTCAAGGCGGGAACCATTTGCTCCGGCCGTTACATGATTTATGTATCAGGGGACCGGGCATCTGTGGCCACCGCGGTGAACGCTGCCGAAGCGACCAACTATCGTTTGCTGGGAAGTTACACCATTGGCGGTGTCTCCAAGCAGGTCGTTGACGCCCTGAACCGAGTGTCAGTCGTCAGCGAACGTGGCGCAATTGGCGTGGTGGAGTGCCGCACGGCTTCATCAGGGATCGTCGCCGCTGATCACGCTGTAAAGCGGTCGGTTATCCAGTTAGCGCACATTGTGACTGGCCAAGGTATCAACGGCAAATCGTACTTTGTGATCACCGGTGATATCGCTTCCGTAGAAGAGTCCGTTGCGGCGGTAAGGGAGGTTCTTGGCAAAGACCTGCTAGAGGCGGTTGTCATTGCCTCTCCCGACCCTTCGGTGGTCAACGCGCTGGTGAACCGTTCGAAAAAAAATAGCCTATCTGAGTAACAGCAACGCTTAATTTTTTAAAAGCACAATCACTACTATTAAAAAAGGAGATACACACGATGAGCGCATTGGGAATGATTGAAACTAAAGGTCTTGTAGGTGCTATTGAAGCAGCAGATGCCATGCTAAAAGCCGCTAACGTTGAGTTGGTTGGCCGTGAGCAGGTTGGTTCCGGTCTGGTAACGGTAATGGTTCGTGGCGACGTTGGCGCTGTTAAGGCTGCCACCGAAGCTGGTTCAGCCGCTGCTGGGCGTGTTGGTGAGCTTGTAAGTGTTCACGTGATCCCCCGCCCTCAATCGGATGTGGAACGTATTCTTCCCCAGAAGAGAGAAGCATAGTTTTTTTTAGGTAGCTTTGGTGACTGTTGCCACTCTGCCTGAATACACAGCAGAACCACTATTTTTTAAAAGGAGATACACACGATGAGCGCATTAGGAATGATTGAAACTAAAGGTCTTGTAGGTGCTATTGAAGCAGCAGATGCCATGCTAAAAGCCGCTAACGTTGAGTTAGTTGGCCGTGAGCAGGTTGGTTCTGGTCTTGTAACGGTAATGGTTCGTGGCGACGTTGGCGCTGTTAAAGCTGCTACTGACGCTGGCGCAGCTTCTGCTAGCCGTGTGGGTGAGCTCGTTAGTGTTCACGTGATCCCCCGCCCACAATCAGAAGTGGAACTTATTCTTCCTAAAAAAAGAGAAGTATAACGTTTTTTGGCCGGTAGCATGAGTGCTTTGCGCTGCCGGCCACTCTTTAACTCACTAACCTTTTGAACGTTTTCAATCCCGTAACGGGGACGAACTGTCACTGGAGGAACTTCTCTTGACTCAATTTAACGGTCACACCAAAATTTGCTACGGCGAAAACGCCATCGGCAATCTGGACAAATTGACGGGCAACCACGCCTTTATCGTCACCGATCCTTTGATGGTGAAGATGGGATTTACCGATCGTGTGATCAGTTGTCTTGAACGCGCAGAGATCACCCATAGCATATTTTCCGAGGTGGAGCCCAACCCATCCCTCGAAACCGTGCAAAAAGGGACTGTCAAGCTACTTGCCGCTGGTGCGGATCTCATTATTGCTTTGGGCGGCGGTTCAGCTATCGACGCGGCCAAGGCGATGATGTACTTCGCCTACCAGGCCGAACCTGCTAAAGGGAAGCCGACGTTAGTGGTGATCCCAACAACCAGTGGCACCGGTTCCGAAGTGACGGCTTTCAGCGTCATTACCGATACCGAACGCCAGGTGAAGATTCCCCTCATCGATGATCTGCTCCTGCCCGACATGGCTGTACTCGACGCGCGCTTTACCCGCTCGGTACCACCAGCGGTAACCGCTATGACGGGTATGGATGTTCTTGTTCATGCTTTGGAAGCCTATGTTTCTACCCCCGCCAATGCGTTTACCGATCTCTATGCGGTGCATGCCATAAAGTATGTCTTTCGCTACCTATTACGGTGCTACCGCAATGGCGACGATATGGAAGCGCGCCAGAACATGCTGCTCGCCTCGTGTATGGCGGGCATGGCCTTTAATAACAGCGGCCTTGGCGTGGCACACAGTATCGCTCACACCTTGGGCGG
Organism: Desulfuromonas svalbardensis; assembly: GCF_055389415.1. Taxonomy (NCBI): domain Bacteria; kingdom Pseudomonadati; phylum Thermodesulfobacteriota; class Desulfuromonadia; order Desulfuromonadales; family Desulfuromonadaceae; genus Desulfuromonas; species Desulfuromonas svalbardensis. The sequence goes on from NZ_AP042416.1 coordinate 932,919, forward strand.
AATTTTCCATATCCCCCATGGCAAGGCCAATGCCGTACTGCTCCCTTACGTGATTCGCTTTAACAGCTTTGATGTGCGTGATCGCTACCGCACCATCGCTAGCGAACTCGATCTGCCTTGTGACAGTGTGGAGCAGGGCAATGAAAGTTTAATTGAAGCCGTACGCTGGCTCAACAGCCAGATGGATATCCCCAACAGAATACGCGATCTGGGGATTGATGAGGACGAGTTTAACAGCTCTTTAGACGTTATGGCCAACAACGCCATGGACGATCGGTGCACGGCCACTAACCCGCGACGTCCCTCACAAAGGGATCTTACGGAGTTGCTGCGTAAAGCGTATTAGACGAAGCACTGAAAAGCGACATGTCGTTAACGGTGCAAGCAAAAAATAAAGTGAGGGTCGATATGAAAGATCAAATTATAGAGAAGGTACGACAGGCTGGAGTTGTCGGCGCTGGTGGTGCTGGATTCCCGACGCACGTAAAGATCAACGCCACAGTGGACACGGTTCTGGTCAACGGTGCCTCCTGCGAACCTCTTTTGATGAGCGACCCCTACATTATGGAGCATGAGGTTGAGATTTTGATCGACGGTCTCAACGCTGTTCTCGATGCTACCGGAGCTCAAAGGGGTGTCATTTGCCTCAAGAGCAAACACAAACATGCGCTCAAATCAGTTCAAGATGCGCTCGCCAACGACACCAGTGGACGTTTAGAGGTCTTTGAACTGCGAGATTTCTATCCTGCTGGTGACGAGCACGTTCTGGTTAAAGAGGTCACTGGTCGCACAGTTCCTGAGGCGGGTATCCCTCTTCAGGTGGGTGTGGTGGTCAGTAATGTTGAGACCCTTTACAACGTCGCCAAGGCGATGAATGGCATTCCTCTTACCGAACGTTATGTCACCGTCACCGGTGAAATTGTCAACGACATGGTGGTGAAGGTTCCCGTGGGAACCATCGTTTCTGACCTGCTTGAATTTGCTGGTGGTGCAAAACTTACCGATTACCGAGTTGTCGATGGCGGTCCGATGATGGGTCGTGTCCTAGAAAGCACCGATCAGCCAGTAACCAAGGTGACCAGCGGTCTAATCGTTCTTGATCCTGACCACAACATCGTGACGGGAAAGATCAAGGATCCGGCGGTCATTAAGCGTATCACTAGCACCGTGTGCTGCCAATGTACCCATTGTACAGAACTCTGTCCGCGCATGCTTCTCGGCCACCAGATCCACCCGCACAAACTTATGCGCTCCCTGTCCTCCTTGGTCGATGATCCTAAGGCGCGCATGGAAGCACTGTTGTGCTGTGAATGTGGCATCTGTGAAAAGTTTGCTTGCCCCATGGGTATTTCCCCGCGTGAGGTGAACGTGCTGATCAAGAAAGAGTTGATGCAAGAGGGCATTCGTTGGACCGCTAGCGGTGAAGAACCAACCAACCACCCCATGCGTGACATACGCTCCGTGCCCACTGCCCGACTGATGCAGCGTCTGAACGTGGTCAAGTATGACACCCACCCTGGGTTAGCACAAAAAATTTTTGTTCCCCAACGTGTTGCCATCTCACTTTCCCAGCACATCGGCGCTCCGGCGCTGTGTCTAGTGAAAGCGGGCGATCGGGTCGCTAAGGGTGATCTTATCGGCGAGATTCCTGACGGCGCTCTTGGCGCACGTATTCACGCTAGCATCGACGGTGTGGTCACCGATGTTGACGGTGGTGTGGTCAAGATTTCACGAGGTTAGCAGTCTGGCGGGCTTGACGGGCCGTAGCGAGAAATAGACTGCTTGAGATCAGATTTTCGAGAATTTTAGAGCGAATAGCTGGCCTATTTGTCGAAAATTATCGGGGATATGGGCCAAGTCAGGCTATTTCGCAGTAGGTCCATGTTAAGTCTGCCAGGCTGCTAGTGCGACATCAGTCGTTTTATGTAAAGGAATTTGCCGGAAGATCCGGCTTTAGCAAAAAGAGGTGCGAGTATGAATTACAAAACAATCGGTGTTATCGAATTTACCAGTATCGCCCTAGGCATGCAGATCGCAGATGAAATGAGCAAGGCAGCCAGCGTGCAATTGGTGTTTGCTCGAACTATTTGCCCCGGTCGTTACTTTGTGATGGTGGCCGGTGACACGGGTTCCGTTAAAAACTCAGTAGAAGTGGGTTGCGAGTTGGCTGGTGAAGTGGTGGTGGATTGGCTTGTCATTCCCAGCGTTCACCCCACAGTGCTCCCAGCTCTGTCTGGAACCACAACCTGTGACAGCATTAATGCGTTGGGTGTCATTGAGACATTTACCGTGGCTGCTTGCATTCTCGCCGCTGACGCTGCTGCTAAGGCCGCCGAAATAGACCTCATCGAGATCCGTTTTGCAGCTGGTTTGGCTGGCAAGTCTTTCGTCACTATGACCGGTGACGTTGGCTCGGTGAACGCTGCGGTAGCCGCCGGAATCGAAGGGGTGGGAGAGTCTGGACCTGTCCTGAGTCACGTAGTGATTCCATCGCCAAGTGACGATCTCAAAGCACAGTTGTTGTAAGGCAACACTTACGTAAGCTGTTTTTCTATAGGAAGCCTTTTGGAATGATGATCCGAAAGATTGTGGACTTCTCTAAATGAGAAAGGAGAGCGCTCCCACTTAGAATAGAAGGTTTGATTCGAGTTAGAAAAGAGCATGACTTATTTCGAGGTCAGGGGCTAAGCCCTTGTCCACCCATAAGATAATAAAGAGCACGATCCTTATCAGGAGGCAATGATGCAAAAGGTAAAATCAGTACGATTTTTGATTCTTTGTTTATTCGCAGTTTCTATCGTCGTTACATCAACGAACGCTATGGCATATTCTCTTTACGCCAAAAATGGCTTCACCGCTGATATCTCCCTAGAGATGGCTGCGGGCGTGTTCTCTATCCAGAATGCCCATTGGGATGCTGAAGAAGACAAAGGTTACTTCGATGGTTTCATAAAGCCTGTTGTGACTGTTGGCTATGCCACAGAATCAGTTGGAAGCTTCTACGGCGGACTCAGCTACGTGGCCAGTGCCAGCTTTGGCGATGACGGCGCGTGGGGGATGTGGGAAGGAAACACTGAAGAGATCAAGTCTGAACAAGGTTATGTTGGCTGGAAATCTGGTCAGCTTTTCTCCCTCGGCGAAGACCTTATCGATATCTCATTCGGTGAGCAAGAGTTTCACATCGGCGACGGTTTCCTTGTTTATGATGCTGAATTCGACGGTCAGTACGGTGCGTACTGGACCGCTCCTCACAAGGCGTTCGACAACTCTGCCATTGTTCGTTTGAACACCAAGCCCGTTCGTGCTGACTTCTTCTATCTCAAGTCTGACAACGATTACAACGATACCGAACTCTACGGTGTCAATGTTGAGCACATCAACGACACTCTAGGCACGATCGGTGCGACGTGGATGAGCGTTAGTGATGCCAATCAAGATGGTTATGGTTACTACGAAAATCGCGACGGCATGGATGTTTATAGCATTCGCGGTCAAGGTACTCCATTCGCTGGCATGGGTTTAGCCGATCTGTTCCTCTCTTTTGAGTATGTCAAAGAACTCGAAGGTGATAGCGCTGAGAAGGATGCTACCGGTTGGTACGCAGAAGCTGGCTACACCATTTCTGCTCTTCCTTGGACTCCAACCTTAACTTACAAGTACGCATTCTTTAGTGGAGACGAAGCAGACACCACTGATGACGAAGCGTTTGATCCTCTATTTTACGGCTTTTCTCGCGGCTGGGGTTCTCACTTCATGGGTGAAATCGTTGGTGAGTACTGGTTGTTCAACTCGAATCAGAAAACCCACATGGTTAAGCTAAACCTGCAACCAACCGACAGTCTTTCTATTGGTGCGATCTACTACGAATTTAAACTCGATGAAGAAGCTGGCTTCGGTGACGATTTTGCTGACGAAGTTAACATCTATGCGGATTACGCTGTGAATGATCACCTTTGGTTGACCGCTGTATTTGGCTACGCAAAGGCAGGCGACGCTTGGGAAGCAGGCGGCGATCTTGAAGATACCAAATTGCTAGAAGTCGCAGCGTTCTTGTACTTCTAGAAAACCTCGTCCTTGGTGATGAGGTGCTGCATAAGTGACAAAAAAGATAGGGGCCGGAATGGCCGCGCCCCTACCTTTTAGATGGTTGCTACGAGCCTTTTGCGGTGGCTTGGCGGCCTAAAGGGATCTGAGATATTACCGGATCAGGGCCCGCTAAAGCATAAACAATAAATAAAAAACACTACTTAACCATTAATTTGTTTCACACCGAGGAGTATCAATTTCATGGATATTTTAGCTTTAAACTGCGGCAGCTCTTCACTCAAGTACCAGCTATTCGATTGGGAGAAGAAACAAGTCATCGCCAAGGGGATGGTCGAGCGAGTTACCATTGGCGGCTCTTACATCATTCATGATGTACCTGGCCGCGAGACCTATCGTGAAGCGTTTGCATGCCCCGATCACAAGGTCGCCGTTGCTCTGATCATGCGAACTCTCACCAACGCCGATCACGGTGTCGTCAAGGACATGTCTCAGATTTCGGCCGTTGGTCATCGTGTTGTCCATGGTGGTGAGAAATTCACCGGTTCGGTGCTTATCGACGATTCAGTCATTGAGGCGATCAGAGAGGTTCAACATTTGGCACCGCTGCATAATGCGGCGAATATCTCTGGCATTGAGGCGGCTAAGGTCAATCTTCCCGATGTCCCTCATGTAGCGATTTTCGATACCGCTTTCCACCAAAGTATGCCTGAACATGCTTACACATACGCGGTGCCGTACGAGTGGTACGAAAACCACGGTGTACGCCGGTACGGCTTCCATGGCACCAGTCATCTATATGTTTCCAAGCGTGCGGCGGCATTGCTCGGCAAAGAATCGAAAGAGTGCAACATCATCACCATGCATATCGGTAATGGCGTTTCGCACTGCGCCGTTAAGGGCGGTATCTCCATCGACACGTCCATGGGTCTGACCCCCCTCGAAGGATCGATAATGGGCACTCGCTGTGGCGATATCGATGCTGCGATTCCCGGATTCATCATGGAACGTGAGGGTCTAACTCCCAGCGATATTGATACCGTACTGAATAATCGCTCAGGCGTTTTAGGCATCACTGGCCAGTACACCGACCGCCGCGATGTCATTGAAGGGGCCGAAAATGGCGATAAGCGGTGCCAGTTGGCGCTGGAGATCGAAGGCTACCGTTTGAAAAAATATATCGGCTCTTATGCCACGGCACTGGGTGGTGTTGATGCCATTGTCTTCACTGCTGGAGTTGGTGAAAATGCCAGTCTGATTCGTGAGAAGGCTCTCGAAGGTCTTGAGTTCATGGGTGTCGAACTTGACATTGAAAAGAACAAAAAAACCTTCAGTAAGAGTGGGGAAACCCTGATTAGCACGGCAGATTCTACGATCAAAGTCTTCGTCATCCCCACCGATGAGGAGCTGGTGTTTACCGAGGACGTTGTCGGTATTCTTGAGGGCACTTATAGCGACCACTTAAGCTATCCGTACACATTTTGCAGCACGGATTTTAAACAGCAATAAGTTTAAATCTTGTCGTTGTTTTCCAATGATTCGTTGCTTGGAAACAACGGCTACAACTCTAAAACATGGAGATAACCATGAACATCGACAGAGATAAGTTTTTAACAAAAGTAATGAATGAATGTTGGCATGGCGTTGAGATTGACGAGTACCGCAACAACGCGGGGTCAGCTCAAGCACTCTGCAAGTGTGGCCAAGGCTCAAGGTGGAAAAGCCGTTTCAACGATGAGGATTTTCAGTTCACCCAGAATGATTTTTCCACATGGAAGTGTTTTGAAAAACTGTTCAACTTGTTAACACATCATGACAGAAAACTTGAATTTTTCACCAAATATGGTGCAATTGTTCATGGCGATGAAGAACCAAAATTTTACATTGAAGACAGTCTCATCGATCCTGATAAGTTTGCCGATATTGCCTATGCATTTTTGAAATAAGCACTATCCGACGGCCTGCTAGCATTGATGACTAGCCGACCGGTAACTTGAGCTAATTGAGTTATACGGTTTAGGCTGGTTGGGAATGAATAGACTCGTTCGAAACGATCTCTTTCGCTCCTAAAACAAGGATAAAGACTATTATGACCGGACTTAATCTTAGTGAATCATTTTACAATGGATGCGGAAAAGAGATTTTCGAAAACACCTTTAAAGCTCTAATGGAACGGGTTGCGATTGGTCTCGTTGGTCCTGGTTCCGAGTGTTTCGGCTTTGATGATGAATTCTCACGTGATCATGATTGGGGGCCCTCCTTTTGCCTCTGGGTAACCCGGGAGGACTTTCAGCGCTATGGTAAGGAACTTCAAGCTTGCTATGATGCGCTGCCAAAAGAGTATTTAGGCTTTGGTCCGCGGGTGGTGAGCCCGGGTGAAGAGGGTCGTGTTGGCGTTATGGAGATCAGCAGTTTTTACGGTCACTATACAGGTTTAACGAGCGCACCGAACTCCATCGAGGATTGGAACATTTCATCCGAGAACTTAGCTCTGTGTACCAACGGCAAGGTTTTTTCTGACCCGCTGGGAGAATTTTCCCAATGGCGAACGGCTCTGCTTAATTTTTATCCCGAAAGCCTACGATTGAAGAAAATAGCCGACTGCTGCATGCATGCAGGGCAAGCCGGTCAATACAATTGGCAGCGGGGGATTTTAAGAAACGACCCGTATGTCATCAACGCCGCCAAGGTGAAATTTTGCACAGAGATCATGCAACTGATTTATCTGTTGAACAAAGTTTATGCCCCTTTTTATAAATGGCTGTTAAAGGGCGTTGGTCAGTTACCGATTCTGGGCGCAGAAATTGCCCCTCTGATTGAAAAGGTTCTGACCGGACAAGATGAAACGACTTCTGGGCCGAGCGGCTGGAAACAGCAGCAGGCCACCATGGCGCTTATTTGTCAAAAAGTTAGTTCTAAACTCCAAGATCTTGGCCTTAGCGATCAAAAGGTTCCCTTTTTAACGGATCACGCTCCATCTATCCTGGCCCGAATCAAGGATCAGGAATTTAAAAACAACCCGAGGGGAGTAACAATGAATCTGCCGGCTAAGGATGAGACCGTAAAAAGGATAGTAGCAGGTGAGTGGGAGATGTTTTCTTGCGTCAACGCCATGGCTGATTCAGATCCTTTAACCCAGGGCCAGCCCACCTGCCGAGACTTTCCAGAGGAATTCAAGATTCACAGAATCGCAACACTCATGGCATGGTCAGAGAGAACCTTGGTCAGTTATTTAGATGATATCAATGCAGCGCGCAATACGAGACGAAACCTTATGACGTATAAATACGCTAGGATGGATAACCTTATTCCCTGTGAAAATAACAGCATCTATATTGATAAGATTGCCGAAATACTGCTTCAGTGGCAGCAAGAGTTCATAGATAAATACCCACGAATCATGTCCGGAGGTCGCTCACTCTCTGGGGGAGATTCTGGCACTGACTGGGGTTCCTTTAAAAATTATTTGTGTTGTGAACTAGAAAGCTACTCTGAAAAAACGCTTCGCGGCCTGTTCCTCGATACCGAAGACCTCAGGAATTCGGGACGGAGCATGTCCGAAGAGGTCTATAAAATACTTGTGCAGCAAAAAGGGTATAAAAGTTTAGATGAAGCAGAACAGAAGCAAACCCGCAGCCTTCACTGATCGACCTCTTCTCTCTTATTTGTACCAGCAAGGATTCAATCGTAGCGCCATAAAAAAACGGCGACCTAAATCAAGGTCGCCGCACAAAGTCATTTCAAAATATTTAAGTGAATAAAGTAAGCTATCTTACCCCAAACATCGGTGTCAGTCGCTGCCATACCCCTTGTGACCTCTTCAAACTGGCCTCTTTGGCGCATTGCAGGGCGAGTTGCAACTCTTCAGAATCCTCGGTGTCGCGTGGTTCAAGAGCGTGATAAAAGATTCCCGCCGCCCGTGCCTGACGTAAAAACCCTTCTGAAGCCGAATCGGCGAGCAAGATGATTTTGATATTTTTCTGCAAATGACGAAAGATCGGGATCACATCGAGAACGTTACTGCCATCAAAGGTGGCACCAACAATCAAGATTGCCGGTTTTTGCTGACGTAACACCTCAATCGACTCAGACACGCTGTTAACCTGATAGGGTGTGCAGTCAGCATTACGCACCGCGTTATGTAATAACGATGACGACGACTTATCATGTTCTGTATTGTAAGCAATCATGACTGGGAACATAGCGCTCCTCCTATCTTAAAAGAACTCCCCTAGTCAAAAGCGTTGACTCATGACCAGGGGATGAAAGTTAACGAGTTTCTGAGTTATTTCTTTTGCTCAGCAAGCTCTTTTGGGCTGGCAACCGCTTTAACAATACCCATCATAACCATCACTGCAGGAACCAGTTGCGCTACCACGATCAGTGCACAGAAACCTAAGAAAGCCCAAACGATGAATCCGCTGTTGTCAACACGGCCTGCAGTTGAAGCCAATGCAGGAGAAGCAGCGAAAAGAGTAAACAGAGCAGTTAAGGTGATGTTTTTAAGAGCTTTCATGGTTGTGGTCCCTTTCAAGTTGTTTAAGAAAATATGAGTATGAATCGTTCAATTAAATAATTTAGTGGTTTTCAGCGTGACCAAATACACCCTTGAGCATTCCAAATCCAAGAATAAAGGCTGGTACCAGTTGGGCTACAACGATCAAGCCGCAGAAGCCAAGGAACAACCATGTGATTAAACCACTGCTTTCACCCTGTTGACCTGCGAATGCTGGAGCTGCAGTAAGAGCGAGAATTAATAGGCTTGTGGTAATCTTAGTAAGTGATTTCATGGCGTCCTCCGAAATATGTGTTTGATGCTTCGTTGTTGCGTTGTTGTCTTTCTTATATAGCGAGAGTTGTGCCAAGAAATGATTTATCGATAAATAAAAAGTTAACTAACTGATATTCTACAGTTTTTCATAGGATTCTTGAGCCGGTCTAGTCAGTGGTGAGTGTGCTAAACGTATGAAAAAATTATTCAGAAGATTATAAGAAAGAGTACAAACAAAGAGTGGAAAAAGAGGAAAGCTCAATTTTATCAGTAGGTTAAGTAGTAATAGATAAAATATACGCTAAATATATTTTACATATTCATTGATGTTGAAGCGTTAAGAGTTGGATTTAGGGGCAATAAAAAAAGCCGATTCGCTTACACAGCAAATCGGCTTTTGTCACGTCAAACAGCCTGCTCGCCGTTGAACATGTTATTACTCAGGCAGATTAACGCCACAAGTACTGTCACAAAAGGGTTGGTTTTCACTTTTTCCACAACTACAGATATAAACCTTTTGTTTCTCTTTGATCTCAAATTGAATCGGTAATGGCGAACCAGAAGGGTGGTTGCCATCGCAAAAGGGTAAATTTTGTGATGAGCCACAGGTGCAGCGTGAGTAGGTTCCTGGCTCTAGGGTCAAGGCAATGGGCATAGCAGCATCGGTATTCATTTTTGACATGGCAATACTCGTTTCATTACAGGATCATTGTTAGTGGACTAGAAAAGGTTAACCTGTCAGCTACTATACGTGAAGCCAACCCGTTAGGGAAAGCTTTCGTGACACTTGACCGCAGTTTGTTCATCTGCGAGATTACACTTTATAGCCATAACTCATTCCATAACTCTGAAAGCGGTATCTATGTGTCGAATCTTCCTTAATCAGCCAGATCCGTATCACCGTCTGCTCGCTGATACGCAACAGGGCGACGGTCAGCAACGGTTAGTCCATCAACTGGATCAGTTGGGTGTGGATTATCTTCTGCCACAAGGGGAAGTTCACCACCAAGGCTTTGCTGTGCTTGGTGTCGGCTACTGTGGTGTGGTGCTCGCTGGTAGTTGGCAGCAACACAGTGCCGCCATTAAAGTGCGCCGCAGCAGTTGCCAACAAGCTAACCTCGATAATGAGGCACGCTTACTCCAACGTGCTAACGATTTAGGTATCGGCCCGCAACTCTATTGTCATCAGGGTGATATCATCATCATGCAGCGATTAACTGGTCTGCCTATGGGTCGCTGGCTCGAACAACTCAACTCCAGTCAAATTCCACAATTAAAGATCATTCTAAATCGCTTATTTTGGCAAGGGTTTCGCCTCGATCAAGCGGGGATCGATCATGGTGCGCTGCGCTGCGTAAGTGAACACGCCTTTGTCGATGGCGAGCAGTTGACCCTCATCGACTTTAGTCACAGCAGTGATCAACGCCATCCGAATAATGTGACCTCACTGGTGGCAGGTTTGTTGTGGGGAACAAAACTCGCCGAGATCATTCAACAATGGATCACGGTTCCGCAGCGAGACGAATTACTGCCCGCATTGCGTCGTTACAAAAAGGTGCCGACGGAAGATCATTTCAAGTTGTTGTTAGGGGAAATTGGCTTGCCGTTACAGGTATAACTAAACAGGTTAGATCAGGTAGGGCAGTCATTGTCCGCCAACACTAACCCCAATTCAGCGTACAATCAAAACTCGTCGGACAGTGCCCGACCTACATAACTGTCTGGTTATCTCAAAAGTAGATGGCCGAGCTGTTTGATAAAAATCCTGATACGATAGGGTTACATGTTCGTAATATTTATAAAGAGGGTGGGCTTGATATTGAGGGAATTACCGAGGATTCCTCGGTAGTTCAAGATGAGGGAAAAAGTCTGGTAGGGCGGGCATTGTCCGCCAACGCAGAGGACACTAACCCTAAATAACATTTGTAGATCCTTCAGCGTACAATCAAAACTCATCGGTCGGTGGCCGACATACATAATTGCTATGATGGACAATCGATAACAGGAGATGTCATGACGTTACCAAGCATAGAACAGCAACGTGATTTTTTGAAAGATCACCTACGTCAGCAGATCGACTTTTACCTCACCGATCAAAACCGCGGTGTGATGCCGCCGCCAGTGCAACGGCCACCTCGACCTGAGCAAACAGTGATTGAACTTCCCGCTGCCGACAGCCGAGCCGCCTTTGCTGGCACGGATCTACTCGATGCCATCGAACAACGCCAAAGTCACCGTCACTACACAGTCGAACCACTCTCTGTTGCCGAAGTTGGCTTGCTCCTTTGGGCCACTCAAGGTATTCGTCAAACCATCAACGATGGCTGCGCCCTGCGTACCGTGCCCTCTGCGGGCTGCCGCCATGCTTTTGAAAGCTATCTCGTTGTTGCAAATGTCGAAGGACTCGAAGCGGGGCTATACCGTTACTTACCCTTACAACATGCCTTAGTCTGTGAACGGTTAGGTGACGATTTCCCCAACCAACTTAGCGCCGCCGCCCTTAATCAACACTTTGTGAGCCAAGCACCACTGACCATCGTTTGGAGCGTCATCCCCTATCGTATGGAGTGGCGCTACGCCCAAGCTGCTCACCGCGTCATTGGCATGGATGTCGGTCATGTGTGTCAAAACCTCTATTTAGCCTGTGCAGCGATTGGCGCAGGAACCTGCGCCATCGCTGCTTATGATCAAACGGAAATGGATGCGTTGATTGGGGTGGATGGCGAGGAAGAGTTTACCCTGTATCTCGCTCCGGTAGGGAAGGTTGAGCGTGAGTAACGGTTAGATTTACTCTCCTACTGTTGGTTGCTTATCGCTCGATCAATCGACACCGCACCGCCACCTTTGATCATCAGGGCGAGGGCAATACCGATGGCTAGGAGGTGGTACTCAAAGCCTTCCCCCGCTTGCGTACCCTGCCAGTTCATGAAAAAGCCGTATTGGGTATGCACCATAACAATGGCGCCAGTCATAACCGCTGCAATGCCTAACGCACACAGGCGCGTTAAGAAGCCAAAGATCAACCCCAGCGCACCAAGTGATTCGGCACAGATCACTAAAATAGCCGCCTCCATCGGTACGTCCATTTTATCGGTAAAAAAAGCCATGGTGTTAGTTAGGCCGTGGCCACCAAACAAGCCCAGAGTTTTCTGTAATCCGTGGGGTAGCATCACAACACCGAGGGTGACACGCAGTATCAGGCTGCTGGTGTCATTGTTTGTTGAAAAAAAATATCTAAACATAGGCCTACTCCTTTATCGTTATGGGGGCGGGCGCTGATTCAATACGAATATCGTCATACCATGACAAGGCGCTGCCCTTGGTGTTGTCGGTATCGGTCATAATGGCAATCGCTCCTACCATAGGCGGTTCTTCGCCAAACAAACGGCGATAGTCTTCCAGCACATTGCGCTTCTCAACGTGCCAGCTGCCGATATTCTCGCGGCCACTTTGCACTGCCAACATCATCGAACGGCTAGTGTAGGTGCTGGGAATATGGGTGCCGATTGGCAGTTTATTGGCCCAAATGTAGTTGATGCTACGTGTCATCGGGAAAAACCAATGGGGAAAAACTACGTAGAGTCGTGCCGCATAGTCATCACCAGCTTTATGGCTGGCATCGCCGTTGGCGATCACATCGCTCACTTTCCAGCGCCAACTCAGCAGCGGGTAGTCGTGCAAGCTATAGCGCTTTTCGTAAATCAGCGCTGAAGCTGCGGCGTGGCTCTCGGCCTGTAGTACCTCCCCCGTTGGTTCAGTGGCCGTGGTGTAGCGAGTTTGACCGTTAAATTCCTTTGCCTGCCACTGTGGGCTCAGTCCGTGATCGAAATTGTCGATTATTACCACTGAGGCTGAGTCGCTGGCGTAACACGGCAACACTAGTGCTGTCGCACACATAAGACACGACAATGTGACATATTTGAATATCTTATTAGCTCTACACTTCAGCTGGTTAAATTCAGGGTACCGTTGATCACTAATTGTTTCGCTCCTTGTCTAGCAGACTGTCGGACTTAGCAAGAATCTACTGCGAAATTATCTGATCGGCGCATATTCCCTCACATTTTCGACAAATAGGCTAGCTATTCGCCTTCAAATGTTCGAAATTCTGCTCTCGATCAGCCAATTTCTCGCTACGATTCACCAAGCCCGCAGACTGCTAGTGTGCGGTTAATTCCTTAAGCATGACGATGGTTTTCTCCGGTGCTGTGCGGGTGGAGTGATCAAGGTGGATCTCCGTTTCGCGGATCACACCGTTGGTATCAATAATGATGCAACTCGGCATCGGTATCTGCCATGAGTTGTCACCATTGTAGCGCGGTACGTCGAGGCCAAATTTCATATAAATATCGTGTAACTCTGGTGCCAGAGCATAGCTCAGGCCAAACTGTGCTGCAAGCTGATTGCCCGGATCACATAACAGTGGAAAGCCGAGCTGATATTGATCGACCAGCGGTTTTGCATATTCAGTCAACATTGGTGAAATCGCCACTAATGTCGCACCTGTTGCCTGAATTGCCGGTAATGCTTGTTGCAGAGCGTCCAGCTCCGCGAGGCAAAACGGTCACCAACCACCGCGGTAAAAATGGATTAGCAGCGGGCCGTTGGCGCGCAACTGAGCCGAATTAAATTCCAACCCGTAACCATCATGCAAGGTGAATTCTGGGGCCTTATCGCCCGGTTTAAGCGCGCGCGCCAAAATGCCCGAGTTAAGCAACTGCTGCGACGCAGTTTGCATTGTCGCCATTTGAACTGGATCAACCTGAGCAGCAAAATCTGTAGCAATGGCTTCGAGCTTTTCCTTCAAGATCATGGCAAACCTCCCTGAAAATGATTGATGGATGTTTAATAACGATATCAGGGTCGGGCGGGGATGCAAGTGGTGTGATTGTTGTCGTTTGGTGAGCCACTCTAAATGGTTAGATTTATTTACAGAAATTAACTCGCGGTGTAAGGTGTTTAACTGTTTTATGTGGAGCACGTAGGATGCGGTGAGGCCAACGAACCGCACCGGTCTCCGTTACCAATAGATGAATGATGCGGTTCACTCTGTTCGCCGGCAACCTACCGTCAGTACAATAATCAAATGGGGTTGTGGCTTAACCGATAATCGCATTTAACTACAACCTATAAGAAAGCCTGTTATCTAATATGACCACCAATTTCACACAAACCGCTGCCTTCATTTGGGCCGTCGCTGACCTGCTGCGCGGCGATTTCAAACAAAGCCAGTATGGCCGTATTATCCTGCCATTCACCTTATTACGTCGCCTTGAGTGTGTCCTACAAAAAGACAAGGCCGCTGTGCTGGCCAAAGCTGCCGAAGTTAGCAGTATGGATCTGCCTGATGAAGCTATCGAGAAGCTTATCATGCGTTCAACCTCGGCAAAGTTTTTCAACACCTCTGCAATGGACCTTTCTAAGCTTGGCGAAGCGGGAATCAAGGACAACCTTGAAACCTACATTCAGTCGTTCTCCAAGGACGCCCGTGAGATCTTCGAGCACTTCAAGTTTACCGAGTTTATCGCTCAACTCAGTGACGCCAATCTGCTCTACAAGGTGGTGCAAAAGTTTGCCAACACCGATCTTAGCCCCGAGAATATTTCTAACTACGAGATGGGCTTAGTGTTCGAAGAGTTGATTCGCCGTTTTGCCGAGAGTTCTAACGAAACAGCAGGGGAGCACTTTACCCCGCGTGATATTGTTCGCCTAACCACCTCATTGGTGTTTATGGAAGATGACGACGCCCTCACTCAGCAAGGGATCATTCGCACCATTTATGACCCCACAGCGGGAACTGGCGGCTTTCTCTCCAGCGGTATGGAATATGTTTACGAACTTAATCCCAATGCGGTAATGCGTGCCTTCGGTCAGGAACTCAATCCCGAATCTTACGCCATCTGTAAAGCCGATATGCTGATTAAGGGGCAAGAGGTCGATCGCATCAAACTCGGAAACACCCTCAGTAACGATCAACTATATGGCGAACCGTTCGATTACATGCTCTCCAACCCACCGTTCGGCGTCGATTGGAAAAAGGTCGAAGGGACTATCAAGGATGAACATAGCCTCAAAGGCTTTGCTGGCCGCTTCGGCCCCGGCTTGCCGCGTGTTTCCGACGGCTCACTGCTGTTTTTAATGCACCTGATTAGCAAGTTGCGTGATGCCAAGGACGGCGGTGGCCGCATTGGTATCATCCTCAACGGTTCACCTCTATTTACCGGTGGCGCAGGCAGTGGCGAAAGTGAAATCCGCCGTTATATTCTCGAAGCTGATCTGCTCGAAGCCATCGTCGCTTTGCCGACCGATATGTTCTACAACACCGGCATTGCCACTTATGTGTGGGTGCTGTCCAACAAAAAATCGAAAGAACGTAAAGATAAAGTACAGCTTATCAACGGTGTCAACCTGTGTGGCAAAATGCGTAAATCCCTTGGTTCCAAACGCCATGTCATGTCAGAACAGGATATTGCCACCATCACCCGTAGCTTTGGCCAGTTCGAAAAAGTAGATACCGTCGAACTCGATAAACCTGCTGAGGTTAAGAGTAACCGCGGGCGGCAGTCTGC
The DNA here is from genome assembly GCF_055389415.1 of Desulfuromonas svalbardensis. NCBI lineage: Bacteria > Pseudomonadati > Thermodesulfobacteriota > Desulfuromonadia > Desulfuromonadales > Desulfuromonadaceae > Desulfuromonas > Desulfuromonas svalbardensis. The sequence continues at coordinate 948,303 of NZ_AP042416.1, forward strand.
CAACCCGAAGGCTGTAGCAGCCAAAACCTTTGCTAGTAAGATTTTTGCCACCACCGATTTTGGTTATCGGCGCATTACCGTTGAACGACCCTTGCGCTTATCGGTTCAGTTCACCAACCAACGGATCAATGAACTACGCTTTGCGCCGAAACCATTTAATGCGGTGATGAAATGGGCCTATCAGCAGTTTGGCCACAGCTGGATCAATGAAAGCTATGGTGATCTTTCAGCTGTTGCCGTCGAAGTTCGGGCGCACATTAAGGCGAACTTTAAAGAGCTAAAAGAGAAACAGATTAAAGAGTTGCTCAATAGCAAACTGTGGTGCTTTCAAAAGCAGTTGTTGGAGAAAGGTCTAGCATTGCAAACCGCCTTAGCCAAGCAGATGGGTGCTGCTGCCATTGTTGATAGCCCCTGCGATGATTTCAACCACTTTGATGAGCAATTGAAACAGGCACTGAAAAGCAGTGATTTAAAACTTGAGACAAAAGAGAAAAAACAACTACTCGATGCCGTGAGTTGGAAGAATCCAGCGGCCGAGCGGGTGATTAAGAAGATTCATAAAGGACAAGGGGTGATCAGCACCCCTCTCTACGGCCTGTTTGCCGTCGATGGCAAGGTGGTTGAGTTTCAGGCTGATGGCGATTTGCGCGATAACGAAAATATTCCCCTCGATCCGTCGCAAAGTGTCAGCGAAACCGTCGAGATCTATTTTCTCAAAGAGGTTGCGCCCCATGTGCCGGATGCTTGGATTGATGCCAACAAACGCGATGATAAGGATGGTGAGTTAGGGATTGTCGGCTACGAAATTCCATTTAATCGCCATTTTTATGTTTATACTCCGCCGCGTTCATTGGAGGAGATTGATCGGGATTTAGATTTGGTGAGTTCGGAAATAATGGACCTTCTTCGGGAGGTGCATAGCTGATGGCTGGCAGATATCTTGTGTATTCAGAATATATAAACTCTGGCGAAGTATGGTTGGGTGTCGTTCCAGCGCATTGGGTTTTAATGCAAGCAAAACACTGCTTTTTACTTCAACGTGGACATGACCTCTCTTCGGATAAAATGGTTAATGGAGATTTCCCTGTCTACGGCTCAAACGGTGTCATTGGTATGCACAACATTTTTAATACAAAAGCGCCATCTGTGACTGTTGGCAGGAGCGGGAGCGTTGGTGAGGTGAATTACGTCCAAGAGGACTACTGGGCTCATAATACAGCACTTTATCTGAAGGAATTTAAGGGGTCACCACCAAAGTTTTTATATTATTTGTTGCTGGCACTAAGTCCCAAACGTCTCAGTGCGGGATCTGTCGTTGGAACATTAGATAGAAACAATATACACGCCCAGTTGGTTGCCTTGCCATTGGAATGTGAAAGAGAGGTGATCGCCAACTTTCTCGACCACGAAACCGCCAAAATCGACACCCTGATCGCCAAGCAACAACAACTGATCAAATTGCTGAAAGAAAAGCGGCAGGCAGTGATCAGCCATGCCGTCACCAAAGGACTTAATCCCGATGCATCGATGAAAGATTCCGGTGTTGAGTGGTTGGGCGAGGTGCCGGAGCATTGGGTTGTCGCGAAATACAAGTTTTGTGCATCGCGAGTAGTTGTTGGTATCGCTGAAGCGGCGACTCACGCTTATGCTGACTCGGGAGTTCCTATTATTCGTTCGACAAATATTGGTGAAGATGGGTTGAGAACATCAGATCTTTTGTACATTAAGGAAGCTTTTGCCGAACAAAACAAAAGTAAATATCTATATGCCAAAGACGTGGTAACTGTTAGAACTGGTTTTCCTGGTATCAGTTCAGTCATCCCTGAGAGTTTGAATAAGTCGCAGTGCTTCACGAATTTAATAGCAACGCCCCTTAAAAGCCATGTCCCAGAGTTTTTGTCTGAATATCTCAACTCTCATACAGGGAAGTCTTATTTTGAACTGCTTGGCTGGGGAAGTGCACAGAAAAATATTAGTGTACCTATATTGCAGAACATCCCAATAGCATTCCCTCCGCTCGTCGAGGAAAAATATATCGTCGAGTATGTGAGTAAACAAAAAAAGCGTTTTGACGACTTGACAACAAAAGCTTCCCAGTCAATTGAGCTTATGCAGGAGCGCCGCACCGCCCTCATCTCCGCTGCCGTCACCGGCAAAATCGACGTCCGCAACTGGCAATCCGATCAAACTGAACCCCGCAAGGAGTCACGCGCATGAGTGACAATCGAGAACAAGGGGAGTTCATCCTTTACGGCTCCGATGATGGTCGATCAGAGGTTCAGCTTAAGGCTATTGATGGCTCGGTATGGTTGAGCCAGTTAGAGATGGCGGAGTTATTTGCGACGACGAAGCAGAATGTCAGCCTGCATGTCAGAAACATCTACAAAGAAGGGGAGTTGAGTGAGGCGGCAACTGTCAAGGATTACTTGACAGTTCAAAGTGAAGGTACGCGGGCGGTTAAGCGTAAGATTTCACTCTACAACCTAGAGATTATTCTGGCAGTGGGTTATCGCGTTCGTTCTCCCCGTGGGACCCAGTTTCGTCAATGGGCTACGCGGCATCTAACCGAATACCTAGTCAAGGGCTTCGTAATGGATGACGAACGCCTCAAAAATCCGGGCGGATGGGACTACTTTGACGAACTCCTCGCCCGCATCCGCGAGATACGGGCATCGGAACAACGCTTTTATCAAAAGGTTCGAGAACTGTTTTCCTTGAGCGTCGATTATCACAATGATGAGCAAGCGGCACACCGTTTCTTTGCCGAGGTACAGAATAAGTTGCTCTACGCTGTCGCTCATAAATCCGCTGCAGAAATCGTGGTGGAGCGTGCCGATGAGGACGCACCCAATATGAATCTCTGCAGTTGGGGTGGTGGCCGTGTGCGCAAACAGGATGTGATTGTCGCCAAAAACTACCTCACGCAAGATGAGATCGATTCTCTCAACCGTCTGGTGGTGATCTTTCTTGAACAGGCGGAATTACGGGTTAAGGGGCGTCAGCAACTCACCCTCGATTTTTGGCGCAATAACGTTGATCGGACGTTGGAATTTAATGACCTTCCACTATTATTGGGAGCTGGTTCCGTCAGTCACAAGAAGATGCAGTCGATTGTGCATACACGCTACGAAGCCTTTGATTCCCAGCGTCGGAGCGCTGAAAAGGCCGCCGCCGATGCCGATGATATGCAGGAGCTGGAGACATTAGCGCAGCAGTTGGAACAGAAAAAGGGCAAGGAATGAGCGTGTCTGTGAAAATCTTATTTCACCGGAACCTGCTTAGGGGTAATGAGGCCAGTGTAACTATTTGATATTTATGCGTAATTTTATTTCATCGCAGCCGGAAGAGAGCTTTCTTGGTTGTTGGGGGTGTTGACTTTGAAGAACAAATCGAATGAGCTTACCTTTCAAAATGACATCATCAAGCAGATGATCGCTAACGGCTGGCTGTTAGGTTCACCGACAGGCTATAACCGTGAACTCGCTTTATACGAGGAAGACGTGCTCGGCTTTGTTCAAGACACTCAGCCTCAAGAGTGGCAAAAGTACTACAAACTCTATCCACAAAATCCTGAAAAACATTTTCTCGAAAGGGTCGCCAATCAGCTTAATAAAGTTGATTCTAACGCTGCAAACCGTGAGTTGCGCACCTTTGGTACCTTGGGTGTGCTGCGCCATGAACTGCGTGATCGCGGCGCGCGCTTCAAGCTGTGTCAGTTTAAACCAGAGCATGATCTCAATCCCGATACGTTAAGTCGTTACCAGAACAACCGCTTACGTCTTGTGCCAGAGTTGGTCTATAGCCCTTATGCTACGGATGAGCATTTGGCTGAAACGGGGAAGCAGGCGAAAAAGTGGCGCATTGATCTGGTGTTGTTTGTTAATGGCCTGCCTATTGCGACGCTGGAGTTGAAGTCGGAATTTAAACAGGCGGTTGAAAATGCCATAAAGCAATATAAGTACACCCGCCCACCAAAAGACCCGGTGACGAAGAAGCTAGAACCGCTATTGACCTTTAAACGTGGCGCCTTGGTCCATTTTGCTGTGAGTCAGTACGAGGTTTACATGACCACCAAGTTGGCCGGCGGCGATACCTTTTTTCTCCCCTTTAACAAGGGAACGAAAGAGGGCGGCGCTGGCAACGATATTCCTGAGAATCAAGAGGATTACTCCAGCGGTTACTTGTGGAATGAGGTGCTGCTGCCCGATAATCTGCTCAATATTCTTGCGCGTTATGCGCATCTACAGATCGAAGAGATCGAAGATTGGCAGGGAAAGAAATCAAAGAAAGAGTCGCTTATTTTTCCCCGCTATCATCAGTGGGATGTGGTCAATCGGCTGTTGACTGCGGCGCGCAGTGAGGGTGCTGGGCAACGGTACTTGATTCAACACAGTGCCGGTTCGGGTAAGTCGAACTCCATTGCTTGGACGGCGCATCAACTGTCGTCGCTTTATGATACCGAGGGCAACAAGCAGTTCCATTCTGTCATCGTTGTTACCGATCGTACGGTGTTGGATGATCAGTTGCAGGATACGATTCATCAGTTTGAACATGCTGATGGCGTTGTCGGTCGCATCAACAATAAAGAGGGCGATGGGTCGAAGTCGGAAAAGCTGGCGCAAGCGCTGGAACAGTCACAACCGATCATTATTGTTACCATTCAGACATTTCCTTTTGTTTTAGATGCCATTGAAAACAGTTTGAGCTTGAAAGAGCGGCGCTATGCGATTATCGCCGATGAGGCTCATTCCTCTCAGACGGGATCTACCGCCAGCAAGTTGAAAGAGGTGTTGATGGTGGAGAATTCTGCCGATGATGTGGAATTATCAGCAGAAGATATTCTTGATGCGACGGTGGCGGCGCGGCGCAATAGTGCGAATCTTAGTTACTTTGCGTTTACCGCGACCCCTAAGGCCAAAACGCTGGAGTTGTTTGGTCGAGTGCCGAACCCTGAATTGCCAGCATCGAAACAAAACAAACCTGTTGCCTACCACGTTTACACCATGCGTCAGGCCATTGAGGAGGGTTTTATCCTCGATGTGCTTAAGAACTACACCAATTACAAGGTGGCCTATCAGTTGGCGCAGCGGATTCAGGCTCAAGATGAAGAGGTTGATAGCAAGAAAGCCAAGGTGAAGCTAGGCCAGTGGGTGCGACTGCACGACTACAATATTGCCCAAAAGGTGTTGGTGATTGTTGAGCACTTTAAGGATAACGTTCTGGGTTTACTTGGTGGTCAAGCTAAAGCGATGGTGGTCACTGGTTCGCGCAAGGAGGCGGTGCGTTATAAGCAAGAGTTTGATAAATACGTGGCGAATAAGGGCTACGATTCGATTCGGGCGATGGTGGCTTTTTCTGGTGAGGTGGAATTTAACGACGGCGATCCAAATGCCACGGCGTTGATAGGCGATAAGTTCACCGAAAAGAATATGAATCCAGCGTTGAAGGGGCGCGATATGCGTAAGGCCTTTGATTCGGATGATTATCAGATAATGCTGGTGGCGAATAAGTTTCAGACTGGTTTTGATCAGCCTAAATTGTGCGCCATGTATGTGGACAAAAAGCTCGGTGGCGTCGATTGTGTGCAAACCTTATCGCGTTTGAATCGCACTTATCCTGGCAAGGATGAAAGTGGCACCTTTGTCCTCGATTTCTTCAATGATCCGCAAGATATCCTTGATGCGTTTCAGCCCTATTATCAAACGGCTGAATTGACTGATGTATCTGATCCGAATCAGGTTTTTGATCTGTTTGATAAATTGCGCAGTGAGAACATTTTCACTACGCAGGAGGTTGAGCAGTTTGTTGTCGCCTTCTTTGCTAAAAATAACAGCAATGCGGCCATCAGTAATATTTGCAAACCAGCGGTTCAACGTTGGCAGGTGCGCTATAAATCAGCAGTCGATGCGTTAAAATTGGCGAAAGTGATGTTTGAGCGCACCAAGCATACGGGCGACCCTGTATTATTTGCCAATGCTGAAAAGAGCTTCAAAGACTGCCAGCAGGAAAAGGATCGGTTGGAGATCTTCAAAAAAGATCTCGGCAGCTATACCCGTTTCTATGAGTTCATGTCGCAGATTGTCGATTATGATAACAAGGATTTGGAAAAACTCAGTCTCTATGCACGCCACTTACGCCCCATGTTGCGCGAAAAAGTGACCGATGAAGATGATGTCGATCTGAGTAATGTTGCCCTGAGTCATTATCGCTTGTCGGTGCTACGTCATCAGGATTTGGTGTTAGAAACAGAAGCCGAGTACGGGTTAGAGCCGGGAAATGAAGTGGGCAGCGCCAAGGCAAAAGATAAGAAAGAGGAGTTTCTGTCGCAAATTTTGGAACGCCTGAATGAGCTGTTTATTGTTGATCAACTCAGCGATAAAGATCTGATCAGCTATGCTTACACCATTCGCGACAAGATAAGTGAAAACAGTCGTGTGATGAATCAAATTGAAAACAATAGCCCTGAACAGGCGATGTTAGGTGATTTCCTCAAAGCGATCGATGATGCCGTGATGGACAGTAGTGACGCGCATCAGAATCAGATGCTACAGATTTTATCTAACCCAGAAGTCGCGAAGGGCTTTTCGCGAGTGGTGTTTGATTTGCTGCGGCCAAAAGAACAGTAGGGTGTGGTGAGTAAAACGAACCGCATCGGTAGTTGATGCGAATAGATGGCGATTGGGAAATTTACAATCTGGAGCAGGTACTGAATGAAGAACGATAAAGACAAAAGTAAGCTGAAATCTGAAAAGAACGGTATATCCATTATCCGGTCATCGGCTGCTGAATATCTGACATTTATCGCGGCAGGGGGTAGCTCAGAAGCTAGCGTGGAAATGCGCTACGAGGACGAAAATCTGTGGTTAACGCAAAAAATGATGGCAACCCTTTACGCTGTTTCGGTGCCCGCTATCAACCAACACTTGAAACGTATTTTCGCCGACAATGAGTTGGAGCACGGAGCAACTGTTAAGTCCTACTTAATAGTTCAAACTGAGGGTAAAAGACAAGTACGACGCGAAGTGGAACACTACAGTTTGCAGGCGATCATCGCTGTCGGGTTCAAAATCGAAAACGAACGTGCCGTGCAGTTCCGCAAATGGGCCAACCAGATTGTTAAGGATTACACCATTCAGGGCTGGACGATGGATGTGGAGCGCCTGAAACACGGTGGTAATCTGACTGATGAGTTCTTTGAACGTCAGCTGGACAAAATTCGGGAAATCCGCCTTTCAGAGCGCAAGTTCTACCAGAAGATCACCGACATCTATGCCAGCGCACTCGATTACGACCCGAGCGCCACCACTACAAAGCGGTTTTTTGCTGCCATGCAGAATAAGATGCACTACGCTATCCACGGACAGACCGCAGCGGAAGTCATTGTGGGTCGCGCAGACCACAGTAAGGAAAGCATGGGGCTGACACATTGGGAAGGTGCTCCTCAGGGGAAAATTCACAAATACGATGTCTCTATCGCTAAGAACTATCTATCTGAATTCGAATTGGCACAGATACAGCGCATAGTCTCTGCCTACCTTGACATGGCTGAGTTGCAAGCCATGCGTAAAATACCCATGACTATGGATGACTGGGAAAAACGGTTAACGGGCTTTTTGCAACTTTGGGATCGAGAAACCCTTCAGGATGCAGGGAAAGTGACAGCAGAGCTGGCTAAATCCCATGCCGAGAGTGAATTTGAAAAATATCGCATTGTTCAGGACGGACTATTCGAAAGCGATTTCGACCTGCTGATTAGACAGCTGGAACTGAAGGATGATGCGGAATAGGTTTTTTGACAGTTTATGCGGTTTCACTTCATTCACGGCATCCTACGCGTGTTGTAAAATTCGTAGGATGAACCGCATCGGTAACCTCAGAATTTTGATCCCTTAGCTGCTAAAGGAAGAATGAAACCCAATGAATTTCGAAACCTTACGCACCTACCTTCTAGCAAAACCCGCCGCCGTTGAATCATTCCCCTTTGATGACGTAACTCAGGTGATAAAAGTCAGCGGCAAGATGTTTGCCTTGGTGGGGATCAACAACGACCCGTTACGAATCAACCTCAAGTGCGACCCTGATAAGGCTGAAGTGCTGCGCGAATTGCATCCGGCGATTGTGCCGGGCTACCATATGAATAAGCGCCACTGGAATACGGTGGTGCTTGATGGCTCTCTGCCTGATGCGGATATTTGGGCGATGATTGATGAGTCGTATGCTCTGGTGGTGCAAGGCCTGCCGAAATCGAAACGCCCTGTTTAGCTTGTTAGGATAAAACAGGGGGCCAGTCTTCTTTTGGCAGTCTTGATCGAATTAATTTATCTCGTGTCGTTTTCATTCCGTTGAAAATCGGCCCAGCGACAGACTCGGGGAATGCTTCTGGTAGTTGGGTGCTGACTTCGTCTATTACCTGATCCAAGCGGTCTAAAGTCTCAGCGATGATCGATTCCATTTCATCTACAGGGAAGTGGCACGCCTTTGCCGTGGAGAGCCAGTGACGATAAAGCATATGCCACTCGTGGTGTCGGTTGTTGCCCATTAGCGCTATGGCCATTTTTAGTCGGCGCTGGTCAAGTTGTTTTTTTGCAATCAGGGGAAATGCCGACATCACATCGTAGAGTGGGGTCAGTTTGAAGCCTCCGCCTGCAAGCAGGAAGATGCTGAAGTTCTTAGCATGTCCATCAATAGCACCCAGTAGCCAGAAGATAAAATTCGCAGTCATAAATAGCCGTCTATCAGCCAAGCTGTCTGCTGATCCTAGTAGTAGTTCCATAACCTGCCTGAAACCTGGGCCACCATCGCTCTCATATTTTAGTGCTGGCGGTACATTTAGCGCCTGACACATGTCTTCCTGCGGCAGGCGGATCAGCCAGGATTCGTCCCTCGACCAGCGCCGGTCGAAGCGCTCAACAACTAAGGCTTTTGTGTCCTCGAAGGTGAGCATTTCCGTGTTGGCAACAGGAAGTCCGAAGGCTTTGAGGATGGCATGACAAAGCCACTCGTTTTCCACACTGTCAGTAAGATCGATGCTGCTGTGTTCGATCTGGCCGATTGGTAGTTTGAAAATATGGCTGGTGGGCGTGGCTCCCAGTGGCAGGTGCCATTGGTCGGTAAGTTTGAGCAGGGCAGTTTTTTCCTGGGTTCCAGAAATCGAGATGCGGAAATCTTTATCCTTACACATTCCCAATGGCATGGTTTGGTCGCTTTTTAGGATTGAGGCGATCTCTGCATTGCTGAGCGGTTCAGCGTCGATTTTACGAACATCGGTCTGGTGGTCTTCGGGGAGGAGTTGGAGCGCGCCGACACAGTCCCTGCCAATATGCCACAAAAGATCGAAGCCATTGTTTGAGGTGGTCTCGAATTGTTTCTGGATTCGGTTACGAATCGGCTGGCTATCGGGGAGTAGGTTGTCGAAATAGTTTTCGACTCTATCACCAGCGTAGATCTGTTCGGTAAAAGGAAGCGAGAGGGATAGTGGCCGCCCTGAACTGCTTCCGAGCCAGGATAGCGCGTAGCTGAATTCTAGTTTGCCATTGGCTGAGCGTGTTAGGGTGCCAACCTTTTCTCCGTTCATGTAGGCGAACAGCTCTGCTCTTTGACGTTTGCGCCCCATTTACCAGTTGTCTCCTTCGCTGTCGATATCATCCATTCGTGGCTGCAACGTCATCTCCAATTCCAGAGCAGCCAGCAGGCGAAACAGGGTATCAACGCGGGCATTGGATTCTCCACGCTCAATGCGCGAGATCATAGCCTGAGTAATCCCGACAAGGTTTCCTGCTTGCTCTTGGGTCAGTCCTTTTTGTCTTCTGGTAGATTTGAGCAACTGACCTAGAATTTTGGGTGAGATGGCTTTGTGCATGATTTTGTCTCCGAGCCATATATTGAATTAGGTTTAAAAGGAAAATATATCTAATAGAACATAAAGTCAAGATTTGCTGAAGGAAGTAAGGGCTAATTATGCTCAATTAAGTATATCTTATCCATTTATTCAGATCCAGATTTTATTTGACGCTGTGTCCGTCCCTTGAGTTTTACAAGGTGGACATGAAATCTCTTTCCAGTGCAGTGTACTAATATAAAGTAATAGTTATTTTTATAATGTGTTGAGTTAGCTATAATTCTCCTTTTTAATACATCTGCTCTGAATAAAAAAAGGACTATTCAAGCATAGGAGTCTATTAAAGCATCGGAATATACACCCGGCTATTGTGCGGGGCTACCATATGGATAAGTGCCATTGAAATTCGGTGGTTCTTGATGGCTCTCTGCCGATGTGGATATTTTGTCGATGATTGATGGTTCGTATAGTTTAGTGGTGCAGGGCCTGCCTAAATCGAAACGACCAGTTTAACGCGCTTAAAGCTATCCTTACCGATCTGTTACTGTGATAGGCTTGTTGTGCGAGTTTATTTATGTTGGCCATTTTAACGCTGGCTTCAATTCCTCATGAGAGCTGTAGTGTATGAAGTTATCTAAAAAAGATTGGATCGTTGGTGGCGTGTTGTTCGCTGTTGGTGCCTTTTTATATGTTGGTACGCTGAAGAAGCTTGGCAGCGATGTCCCTGAAACTGAGGAACACCACGTTTTTTATCAGCAATTGCAGCAGGGTGGCAGCCGTATTGAGTTAGAGAAGGGGTGCGCTGAGTGCCACGAAATTGCTGCGTTACCGTCGTCACATCCTCATAAGATGGAGTGTATGGTGTGCCACCGTCCTAAATAGTGACATGTTCCGTTCGGCAACTACCTTGGTTGTTGGTTGCTGCGCTATATTGATACAATCCTGTCCCATTCTGTCTTCTGCTGTTTTACTCTTTTGGAACAGTTACACTTCCTTTTTATCTTTATCCTCTTTTAAGTGTCTTATATTATTGATCTTTTAAAAGAATGACGTTTTTTTATACAAATTGGCCGCAACGTTGCAAGGTTAATAACGTAGCAGTTAACGATTGCCCTATGTTTAGGAAAGTGGCTGTCATTATGTGTAAAAAAATATTCATCGCAGCAACAGGTCAGCATTGCGGCAAGACAACTATTAGTCTGTCGTTGATGCATTTGGCGGCAAAGCGTTACCAGCGTGTTGGTTTTATTAAACCGCTTGGTCCGAAGGCGATCACCTATCAGGGTCGTATTATGGATAAGGATGCTGCGCTAACGGCTCAAGTTTGCGGTCTAGATGAAGATTTAGAATATATGTCGCCGATTGTGCTTCAACGTGGCAATACCAAGAGTGTTTTAAGTGGCGAAATTAGTGCTGATTCTCTGCGTGAGCAGATGATTGCCGCAACCCGTGAGCTGGAAAAGCGTTGTGACTTTCTGATTATCGAAGGTGCAGGACATGGCGGCGTGGGTTCGGTGGTTGGCTTAAATAATGCGACGGTGGCGAGGATTCTTGATGCGCCAGTGTTGATGGTCGCTGGTGGTGGTATTGGTAATGTGATTGATAACGTTAGTCTTAACCTTGCTCTGTATGAGCGTGAAGGGGTGGACGTTAAAATGTTGCTGACCAATAAGTTGATTGCGGAAAAGCGCGAGGAAACTTTGGGTTACTTGCAACAGGCTTTTGCTAGTTATCCGATGCAAGTTGCTGGTGGCTTTAATTTTTCACCGATTCTGGCAAATCCAACAATGGGGCGGATTTCGCGTTTGCTTGGTGCCGAACTTCAGGGCGATTCGCAGCAGATCAATCGGATTATCAACACCGTACAGTTGGGGGCGGCCTCATCGCAACGGGTTGTCGATCTATTACAGGATTCAACGTTGTTGATTGTTACCAGTAGCCGCGAAGAGTTGCTGGTTATGTTGTCATCTCTGTACCATTTAGAAGAGTACCGTAAGAAAATAGCGGGATTAGTGATCTCCGGCAGTACTAAGATGTCGAAAATTACTCAGCAGCTTCTCGATGATAGCGGTATCCCGTATTTCCGTACCCACGGAACAACGGCGGAGACATTTTTATCGATCACTGATGATGTGTCGAAGATCACCGCGAAGGATGTCGAGAAGATTAGTTACTTGCAAACGCTATCGGAAACTGAACTGGATTTCGATGCGATTGATGCCTGTCTTAATCCCCCAGCCGCTGCACGTTTAGCAGTCGGCTTCGCATAGAACGTTAAGTTTAACAGTTTACCCTAGTTTTCCTGGCCCTCAATTCGGTTCCTCCGGTTGAGGGCATTTTTTTTGCCTGATTAATATCAATTGTTCGCATTGGGTTCTTGCCTCATACCCGCCTTCGCGGGAGAGACGATCTTTTCGGTACTGGTTGAAGATCAGTGTTATTAAGGTTTTTATGTTTACAATGGGTAGCAGATAGTTACTCATTGCTAGTCAAACCGATTAGACGCAAAAAAGCCGCCCTAGCATTATCTTGCTAAGGGCGGCTTTTTCTATTGATGTGATTGGTTGTTATTGCTCAGTTTGTTCTTTAGGGCTAGCAATCGCTTTAACAATACCCATCATAACCATTACTGCAGGGACTAATTGAGCCACAACGATGAGGGCACAAAATCCGAGAAAAGCCCAAACGATGAAACCACTGTTATCGACGCGTGCTGCGCTGGATGCTAAAGCAGGTGATGCAGCAACAAGGGTGATAAGGGCGGTTAAGGTGATGTTTTTGAGTGCTTTCATGGTGTGCCTCCTGATTCAATTATGAGTATAAAGTCTGTTGACTATGACCATTTTGTTTAATGGTGATGGGCGTGTGTTACAGCGCCTTTGATCATGCCGAACCCTAGGACCAATGCGGGGATAAGTTGGCAGATAACGATCAATCCACAGAAGCCAATGAAAACCCATGCAAGTAAGCCGCTGTTCTCTGTATGTTGACCCGCGAAAGCAGGTGCTGCGGCAAGAATTACGATCCAAAGGCTGATGGCGATTTTTTTGAAGTTTTTCATGGCGTCCTCCTGTGTCTGTCATCTATTTGTTTTTCTTTGTTATTTGTCTTCCTTATGTAGCGAGAGTCGTGCCAACTCTGGAAATTATTTTTATTTATCGCGTATCTATCTGCAATTATTGGGATTATTGTGCTGTCGATTGTCTTGTTGTTGATGGTGATTTGTTGTGAAGCGCATATATAAGTTATGCACTTATGGTGACTAAGGGATAATTGTGACAAACCGTAATTTGGTATAGTTGTGTAATAACAAATAGTTAGCCTGTGTATGCTAAACACATGCAGCAAAGATATTTTTTGTATATTGTTTTCGTTTATTTTACTTGAGAAGTTTAAACCGTTGACAGGTGCGAAGAGGACTGACATATTAACATGTGAACAGTTGTTCAATTGATAACATGAAAGGTGTGCCGATGAAAGATATGTGTCATAGCGAGTGCGATCATTCTCAGGTGGTTAATCTCGTACGTTCGGATATGGAAGCCGATGAAGTGCTGTTTTGTTTAGCGGATCTGTTTAAGGCTTTGGGCGATTCAACTCGGGTACGAATTCTTCACGCGCTCTCTTTTTCAGAGTTATGTGTGTGTGATCTCGCTGCATTACTTGGTATGAGTTCTTCGGCGGTAAGCCATCAATTACGGGTATTGCGCGGACAAAAAATTGTCCGCTACCGCAAAGAGGGCAAAAACGTCATCTATTTCTTAGCTGATGACCATGTTGTTACATTGCTAAAGCAAGGCTTGGAGCACGTAAAAGAGTAGACGGTGTTGCATTATTTAAACTGAAACGTATAAAACTCACGTGTTGAGGTGTTTATAATGGACTTACTAAAACAAATTCTTATTGAAAGCTGGCATGTGCTGACCCTTTCCGCACCGCTGATGTTGTTTGGCTTTCTGGTGGCTGGTTTACTTAAAGCACTGGTCCCCGATGACTTTATTGCCCGACATCTCGGAAAAGATAGTGCAACCAATCTGTTTAAGGCCGCACTATTTGGTGTGCCGATTCCGTTGTGTAGTTGTGGCGTGTTACCCGCAGCAGCAGGCATACGGAAGCAGGGGGCAAGCAAAGGAGCGACGACGGCTTTTTTGATCTCGACACCTGAAACTGGGGTTGATTCCATTGCCGTGAGTTGGGCCTTGCTTGATCCGTTGATGGCGATATTGCGCCCTTTTTCAGCATTTATTACGGCGCTGGTTACTGGTCAGTTAGTGCGAATGTTTGATCCTGACACGTCAAATGGTGCTGAGGTGGGGTTACAACCCCAGGTGAGTGAACAAGGTTCATGTTGTGGCGGCAGTTGTGAAGCTAGTGTCGCGCAACAGGAGCCATTGGCTGCTCGCCTAAAAGGGGGGCTTCGCTTTGCCTTTGGTGACCTGTTCGCTGATATTGCCAGCTGGTTTTTTGTCGGTACATTATTGGCGGGATTGATCGGTACTTTTGTTACAGCTGATTTGATGGAGGCATGGTTGGGTAATCCCTTGGTTGCCATGGTCGCCATGTTAGCAGTGGCCACACCATTATATGTTTGCGCAACAGCCTCAACTCCCATTGCGGCAGCGCTGGTCCTTAAAGGATTAAACCCTGGGGCGGCGTTGGTGTTTTTGCTCGTTGGCCCCGCAACCAATGCTGCGGCTCTGGCGGTGATTAGCAAAATATTGGGAAAGCGATCAATGTTGATCTATCTCGCTGGTATCCTAATGTGTTCATTTGCATTAGGTATCGGCGTTGATGCACTTTATTCACTGACCAATATGACCATGGATTGGAAAATTGGCAGTGCAGAGGAACACAGTTCAATACTCGGCACGCTCTCTGCGTTGGTGCTGTTGGTGTTATATGTTGTAACCCGTTTTGGTGGCAGTAAAAGTTCGTGTTGCCACGATTGATGGCTTAGCCATCTAATTCGTTTTTGCGAGACCATCAAGATTGAAGGATGGCGATATCGCAAACGGTGATGGCTGTGCTATGTTGGCCATCACTTTATCCCTTAAGAAAAAGATACCTTTATGGCTTTGCCCGCAACGATTCACCGCGTCTCGATTGAACTATCTGATGTTGATCAAAACCGTTATGCATCAATTAGTACAACCGCTGCGCGCCACCCGTCAGAAACCGCTGAACGTCTTATCGCTCGGCTCATTGCGTATGCGTTGAGTTATCACGAGGATATTGCTTTTACTCGTGGTATTTGTGAGCCTGATGAACCCGATCTGTGGATTAAAAGCCTTGATGGCCGTTTGCTGGAATGGATTGAAGTTGGTCTGCCTGATGCGAAACGACTTGTTAAAGCGGGGAACCATTGTGAGCAGGTGACCTTGTTCGCTTATGGTTCAGCCTTTGAGCGCTGGTTGGCGGCGAGCAAAACACAACTGGCCGGCATGAAAAACTTCCGCCTATTTTATCTCAGTGATGAACTGATTGAACCCCTTGTTGCTCAGCTCAGCCGCAGCGTGAATTGGCAGTTCACCAACAGTGATAAAACTCTCTACATAACCGTTGGCGATGAGAGCATTGTCGGTGATGTGGTTGAGATCGATTTGGATTAAGGACATAACCTATAATTGAACGAGATTTAATCGAGGGAATAACGACGTATGTTGCCACGAATAGAGCGTTTTTTTTGGTTCGATCATCAAATACGGCAAAAGAACTATCCCAATTCGCCGAAACTGGCCAGCCACTTCGATATTAGTGAGCGTACCGCCAAGCGCGATATTCAAGCGATGATCACCACCGTTGGCGCACCCCTCGAATATAACGCCACTCGCCGTGGCTACCGTTATAGCGATGACAGCTACAGCCTCAGTTGGACGCGCTTCTCTCATCAAGAGATGATGGCCATTCTCATTTTACGCCAACTTCTAGCTGGCACCAGTTCAACGCCGTTGAGCAATGAGCTGAATGCCCTCTGCGAAAAGATGTTTAACAACCTTGAGCAATGCGGCATCGATCAACAGCATCTAGCCAGTTGTTTTTCAGCCAATTGGAACGCTTATATCCCTGTCGATGAAGAGGTGTTCCAACGCCTTGGTGAAGCACTGCTTACTCGCCATAAAGTCTACTTTAGCTATCATGCGCCAACCCAAATCACAGCCACTACCCGCACTGTTCATCCCCATCACCTACAACATTACAATGGTAGTTGGTATCTGCTTGGTTGGTGTCAGGAACGTCAAGCATGGCGGACGTTTCAGATCTCCCGTATCCACGATCTGCATCTGTGTGGTGAAACCTTCGATTATCAAGACCCGACAACATGGCAGCATAAAATAGAGGGCGCGTGCGGTATTTTTCAAGACGGCCAGCGCCAATTGGTTAAATTGTTGTTCAGCGCCAGGCGGGCACCGTTTGTGAGAGAACAACATTGGTGCGATGGGCAACAGCACCAGTTGTTAGAAGATGGCCGCCTGCAACTCACCATTCCTGTTGCCGATCATCGTGAAATTATTATGAAAATTCTTCAGCACGGCAGTGAAGTTGAAGTGCTTGAACCCCTTGAGCTACGCCAAAAGGTGATTACAGAAATCGATAAAATGACAAATAACTACCGCTAAATGAAAAAAACTCCTGTGGGGTGACATGTTTTGTCACGGCAGTGTCTTAGTCTCTTAATACAGACACATTGCCAACACAGGAGAGCCATCATGCCAAACTGTCATACCGCTAATCCAGCCGCGCCATCAGCTCCATTGGCGCTGACCCTCATCAGCCGATTATTCGAAACACTCCTCGCTCAAGTGGTCTGCTTTTTCGATGTCCTCGAGCAATTGATTACACCCTATGCTTTAATTGTCACTATCGCCAGTATCGGATGGAGCATCCATCACTATGGACTCATCAACGGCACGATGTTCGGAATCCCCCTTGGCATGGTGATGGCCCTTGTTCATGGTATCGCTATTGTTATTATCATGTTTGTTCTCGGCCTACTGCTGTGGCTGGCACTTATTCCCATCTACTTTATAGCCAGCAGTTGTCACTGGCAGCTCCCCACAGTATTAGAGCAAAACCCAACCGTTGAATACTGGATGCAACGTTGGTCACGCCATTCCATGCAGCGCGGTGAGGTGCCACCACAGTCAACGACTAAGCAGGTGGCAGGCCTGATGATTGGCGTGTTGCTAGGTTGTTGGTTGATTGACTAATGTTTATTAAAAATATTGAATGCGCTGACTAATGAGAGTAGCTTGTTGTGTGGAGGATTTATGGATCAATTTTATGCTCATTCGACAGATAACCCTGATAAAACCGATTGGCAAACACTTGAGGAGCATTTGGAAGGGGTGGCGAAGCTGGCAGAGGAATTTTCCAGTGTCTTTGGAGCAGGAGAGTGGGGGCGTAATGCAGGTTTGCTTCACGATGCGGGTAAAGCGACGCAGCAGTTTATCGAGCGCTTGGAAGGCAGTCCAAAACGGGTGAATCATTCAACCTATGGTGCTCATCATGCACAGCAATCAGCGGGAAAACTTGGCCTTCTTTTAGCCTATGTGATTGCCGGTCATCATGGTGGCTTGCCAGATGGTGGTGCACAGGAGACACAGCTCCATTTTCGCCTTAAACACGATAAAGTTCCGCCTGATGTAAAATTATTATCAATGGTCGGTGACCTTTCACACGTAAAGTTACCTTTTAAAATTACTAGAGAGTCAGCAGGGTTCTGTCTCGCATTTTTTACCCGTATGATCTTTTCCTGTTTGACCGATGCAGATTTCTTAGATACCGAAGCGTTTTGTTCACCAGAAAAAGCCGATGATCGTCCCGTACAGGATCATGATCAAATCTTGCTACAGTTGCAGGGCTTGATAGATCAACACTTAACGACATTGCAACGCAATTCTGAAACAACGCCCGTCAATTCCATCCGACAACAAGTTTTATCGCAGTGCCGTACCGCAGCAACATTACCTGCTGGTTTTTTCTCTCTTACCGTTCCTACGGGAGGTGGGAAAACACTTTCTTCGCTCTCGTTTGCCCTTAATCACGCGGTTGAACATGGCTTGGATCGTATTATTTACGCTATCCCGTTCACTTCAATTATTGAGCAGAATGCTCAAGTGTTTCAATCCATATTGGGTCGTGAAAATGTGATCGAGCATCACTGCAATTACAAAGAGAAAGATAAAAGTGAAGAAGACGTTTACGATCGCAAGCGGGGGCTCGCCAGTGAGAATTGGGATGCGCCCGTTGTGGTGACAACAAACGTACAATTCTTTGAATCTTTGTTTGCTCATAAATCATCACGCTGTCGTAAATTACATAACATTGCTCGCAGCGTCATTGTGCTGGATGAGGCTCAGGCCATTCCCACCGATTATTTAGAGCCTTGCTTAGCTGCCTTGCGGGAATTAGTTGAGCATTACCAATGCACGATTGTTTTGTGTACGGCAACACAGCCCGCTCTTGACGATAAAAGTTCCCTCCGAATGGCACTGCCAAAGGTTAAAGAGATCATTCACGAACCAACTCTCTTATATCAACAACTTAAGAGAACAGAAGTCTCCTTTGTTGGCACATTAACAGATGAATGTTTGGCGCAACAGCTAGAGAGTAAAAAACAAGTGCTGTGCATTGTTTCAACAAAACCACAAGCGCGAGCCGTTTTTACACAATTAGCACAGCAAGATGGGGTCTTTCACCTTTCCACAAATATGTATCCCAATCATCGCCGAGAGGTTCTCACGGCAATAAGAAAGTGCTTGAAAGCAGGAGAGGTTTGTCGTGTCGTTTCCACCTCACTGGTCGAAGCAGGGGTGGATCTCGACTTTCCAGTTGTCTATCGCGCCATGGCAGGGTTGGATTCTATTGCCCAAGCCGCAGGCCGTTGTAATCGAGAAGGGCAACTAGGTCAACTCGGAAAAGTGATAGTTTTTGAAACAGAAAAGCCACCGTCCGTTCCGTGGATGAAGAGGTGCATTACCCGCGCTAGCGAAACGCTACGAACGCTTCCTAATGCTGATCCCATAGGGCTCGGTGCGATGCGCCGTTACTTTGAATTGCTCTACGATATTCAAGAGTTAGATAAAAAAGAGATTATGTCGAGGTTAAATCGGCCCCTTGGCTCCGAACTGCTTTTACCATTTAAAGAGGTCGCCAACCATTTCAAGTTTATTGAGGATGATAGCACGGGGGTGATTGTAGCAATTGAGGGTGACGCGCAAAAATTGGTGCAACAATTGCGCTACGCCGATCATCCACGATCTATTTTAAGGAAATTACAGCAATACACCGTAAGCGTGCGGTCGCGAGAATATCAGGAATTAACAAAATCTGGAGCAATTGAGTTAATAGATGGACAGTTTCCGTTGCTAAGTAATCAATCTGCTTATGATGAAAGGGTGGGCTTATGTGTTGATGTGAGTGGCGTGTGGGATCCGAATGATTAATAGGTTAAAATGGAGGAATTTATGGCATTTGGTATCAAACTGCGGGTTTGGGGCGATTACGCCTGTTTTACCCGCCCTGAAATGAAAGTTGAACGTGTCTCGTATGATGTAATGACCCCTTCTGCGGCGCGGGGCATATTGGAGGCGATCCACTGGAAGCCCGCAATCCGTTGGGTTATTGATAAAATTCACGTTCAACGACCGATTAAATTCGATAATGTGCGGCGTAATGAAGTCAGTTCGAAAATTTCCAAACCTAACCCTAAAACGGTTATGGCAAACAACAAACCACTCTTTTTCCTTGTCGATGAAGGGAAAAACCGCCAGCAACGGGCAACAACCTTGTTGCGTGATGTTGAGTATGTCATTGAGGCTCATTTTGAAATGACAGAAAAGGCGAGTTCGGAGGATAGTGTGGGCAAGCACCTGGATATTTTTAATCGCCGCGCGCGTAATGGGCAGTTCTTCCATCAACCCTGTTTTGGTTGTCGTGAATTCCCTGTTTCATTTGAACCCTGCCAGCAAGAGATTCCACCATCACATTATGTCGGTCAATCGAAAGAACTTGGTTATATGTTGCTCGATATTGATTTTGATAACAACATGACGCCAATATTTTTTAGAGCAACAATGGAAAATGGTATTATTTCACCCCCTTCCAGGTTCTCGAAGGAGGTTCACGCATGATCTTGCAAGCACTCAATCGTTATTATCACCGTATGCTCGATGATCCGAACTCTGGAATGCCACCTTACGGAACCAGTATTGAAAATATCTCGTTTGCCCTTGTAATTAATGATGATGGTGAGTTGCAGGATATTGAGGACTTGCGTGCCCTAGAAGGTAAAAAATTACGCCCCTGTAAATTGGCTGTTCCCGCAGCGGTAACTCGAACATCAGGAGTTAAGGCTAATTTTTTATGGGATAAGGCTGCTTACGTACTCGGTGCAGATGATTCTGGTGCAACAGAGTCAAACCGAAAAAAATTTGATGCGTTTATAGCAATGCTTGAAGATGTCGGATTAGATTTAGCCGATCCCGCGTTACAAGCGGTGTTGAAGTTTCTACATAACTACAATTGCCAAAATTCGGAAGAGGTTACGTCTCAATTTCAACCATGGGCCGATCTCTGCAATGCAAATCTCGTTTTTAGACTGGATGGGACAAAGGGCTTTATCCATAACCGTGTGCCGATTCAGAATGCTTGGACCGCATACGGTGAAACACAAGATACCGCTCCCAAAGTTCAATGCTTAATTACAGGCGCGGAGAATTTGTCGCAAGCACTGGTTCATACTCCGATTAAAGGGGTGCTTGGCGGTCAAACCTCTGGCGGGTATCTCGTTTCATTTAATGCTACGGCATTTACCTCGTACGGAAAAGACAAGGTCGATATCGCTGAAACATCTTCCTTTGCTTACACTACAGCGTTAAATGCATTGTTGTCAGGGAAGAATAAACAAAAAATCACCATCGGTGGAACAACCATCGCATTTTGGGCTGAATCTGCAAGTCCTGCTGAAGATTTACTTGCCGACCTATTTGACCCCCCATCCGTTACTGATAAGAAAATAACCAGTGAAGATGACCAACAAACAACCCAAAAAATTCATAGCTTATTAACGGCGGTACGCGATGGTAAGCGGGTTGAAGATATTGTTCCCGACCTAGATGAATCAGTACAATTTTACCTTTTAGGGTTAGCACCCAATGCCGCACGGTTATCTATTCGTTTTTGGGAATCTAATTCACTTGGTGATCTATTAAAAAAGATTGGTCGTTATTTTGATGACCTTTCGATTGTGCGCCAGTTTGATAACGAACCTGAATTCCCCCCCATGTGGCGATTGCTGTGTCAAACGGCAACCCTTGGTAAAAGTGAAAATATCTCACCTGTATTGGCCGGAGGTTTAGCGCGGGCTATGCTAACGGGCGCACCATATCCGCAAAGTTTGCTATCGGCAGTATTGGGTCGTATTCGTGCTGAACATGATGTGACCTATTTTAGGGCCGCACTTTTAAAGGCATTTCTCGTTCGCAATAACGACCAAATGGAGGTTTCCATGTCACTTGATACGCAACGTAAAGATTCACCTTATTTACTCGGGCGGCTGTTTGCCACCTTAGAAAAAGCGCAGGAAGATGCAATTCCGGGAACCAATGCAACGATCAAAGATCGTTATATTGGTTCAGCTTCGGCAACACCGGGGCAGGTTTTTCATCTGCTATTAAAAAATTCAGCTAACCATATTGGCAAACTTCGTAAGGACCCAGAACGCAAAGGTCAGGCAATCCACTACGAGATAATGATTCAGGAAATTGTTGATGGCTTTCATACCTTCCCTAAAACACAATCTGCTGAGCAGCAGGGGTTGTTTATGATTGGCTATTATCATCAGCGAAAAGCATTTTTCACTAAAAAAAATCAGGAGGTTTAATCCATGCCAGCTATTACTAATCGTTACGAGTTTGTTCTTCTTTTTGATGTTGAAAATGGCAATCCAAATGGTGACCCTGATGCGGGAAACATGCCACGTATTGACCCTGAAACAGGTCATGGTTTAGTAACCGATGTGTGCTTAAAGCGCAAAATCCGTAACCATGTGGCGTTGGCTAAAGAAGCGGAAGAAGGCTTCAATATTTACGTTCAGGAAAAAGCGGTTCTCAATCGAACTAATGAACTGG
The DNA here is from genome assembly GCF_055389415.1 of Desulfuromonas svalbardensis. Classification (NCBI taxonomy): domain Bacteria; kingdom Pseudomonadati; phylum Thermodesulfobacteriota; class Desulfuromonadia; order Desulfuromonadales; family Desulfuromonadaceae; genus Desulfuromonas; species Desulfuromonas svalbardensis. The sequence continues at coordinate 970,272 of NZ_AP042416.1, forward strand.
CCTACAAAGAGTTCGATCTGAAACCAGTGGCCAAAAAGCTCCCTAAAAATATCGAAGATGCCCAACGGGTGACAGGTTGGATGTGCTCCAACTTTTACGATATTCGTGCCTTTGGTGCGGTGATGACAACAGAGGTCAATTGCGGTCAAGTGCGTGGGCCAATCCAACTCGCTTTTGCCAAGAGTGTTGAACCGATTGTGCCCCAAGAAGTGACCATTACCCGTATGGCTGTTACCAACGAAAAGGATTTAGAAAAAGAGCGCACCATGGGGCGTAAATATATTGTGCCGTATGGTTTATATGTGGCGCACGGATTTATTTCAGCACCATTGGCGGCTAAAACAGGCTTTAGTGAGGATGATTTAGAGCTATTGTGGGATGCGTTGATCAATATGTTTGAGCATGACCGTTCAGCTGCTCGTGGAATGATGAGTAGCCGTAAGCTGTTTGTTTTTAAGCATGACAATAAGCTCGGTAATGCTCCGGCACATACGCTTTTTGATCTAGTGAATATTGAGCGTAAAGAGGGGTCTGAAGGGCCAGCGCGTTCATTTAAAAATGACTATGAAGTAACTGTTGGAGTGGCTCCATCTGGTGTTGAAATAATTGAAAAGTTGTAAGTATTGTCAAGCAGGGTACAAATTGTACCCTGCAATAAATGGAAAGAAGAAGGATGATGACTGACAAACTGGCAATCTTTAAAGGTAAAGAAATTCGACGTACTTTACATAATAATGTGTGGTGGTTTGTGATCGTAGATGTTGTCGCGGCATTAACTGATTCGGTTAATCCCGCAGGTTATATTAAGGATATGCGTAGACGAGACAAGGAGTTAGCGAAAGGGTGGGGGAAAATTGCCACCCCCCTTTCAATTCAAACTTCAGGCGGTAAACAGAAGCTTAACTGTGCCAACACGGAAGGCATATTCCGTATTATTCAATCGATTCCATCACCCAAAGCCGAACCCTTTAAACGCTGGTTAGCTAAAGTGGGTTACGAGCGTGTTCAGGAGATTGAAGATCCTGAGCTGGCAACCAAGCGGACGCGAGAGCTATATCAGGCAAAGGGTTATTCTGATGCATGGATTGAAAAACGGATGCGTGGTATTGCGGTTCGGGTTGAATTAACTGAGGAGTGGAAAAACCGTGAGGTCGGTGAAAGTCGAGAATATGCCATCCTCACGGCTGAAATATCTAAAGCGGCATTTGGAGTCACGCCATCTGAATATAAACAGCTAAAAGGGTTAGATCGGGAAAACCTGCGTGACCATATGGGTGATCTTGAGTTGATTTTTTCCATGCTTGGCGAAGCTGCCACAACGGAGATCACTAAAGCGCACGACGCCCAAGGGTTTGATGAAAATCGAGATGCTGCGCATAAAGGGGGTACGGTTGCTGGCGATGCACGACAGCAATTGGAAGAAAAATCGGGGCGCAAAGTGGTATCAAACGATAACTTCCTTGAGATAACGGAAAAACAAAAACGGCTAAGGAACGATTGATGATCCCCGAATCTGATTTCATCATGCTCTCGGCCTTACAGCACTATCTATTCTGCCCGCGGCAATGCGCACTGATCCATCTTGAACAACAATGGGCCGAAAATCGCTACACCGCCGAGGGTCAGGTGTTGCATGAACGGGTGGATAGCAACAAAAGTGATACTGCTGGTGATGTGCGCATTGTTCGTACCTTGCCACTTTGCTCACATCGCTTAGGGGTGAGCGGACAGGCCGACGTGGTTGAATTTCATGATGACGGAACGGTTTTCCCCGTTGAGTATAAGCGCGGCAAGCCGAAGCAAAATCGCTGCGATGAAGTCCAATTGTGCGCTCAAGCCATGTGTCTAGAGGAGATGCTGTCCCTTCAAATAGACGAAGGCGCATTATTCTATGGTAAACGCCGCCGTAGAACCGTTATTGCATTCGATGATGAACTGCGTCAGTTGACGGAGCAGGTTATCCATCACGTACATCACCTGTTGATCGACGGCGTGACCCCCTCAGCACGTTACGAACCTAAATGTGATCAGTGTTCTCTGTTACGTATCTGTTTGCCAAAAAGCTGTGCTAAGGGGCGCTCTGTTAAACGCTATATGCAGCGCATGCTGGAAGGTCAATTATGAGAAAAATGCTCAATACTCTGTACGTGACGACCCAAGGAACCTATTTGCACAAAGAGGGTGAAACCGTCGTTGTTAAGGTTGATCGTGAGGTTAAGATCCGTTTGCCAGTGCACACACTGGGCTCGATTGTGTGCTTTGGTAATGTATTATGTAGCCCTTTTTTGCTCGGCCACTGTGTTAACAACGACGTTTCGATCAGCTTCATGACCGAATATGGCAAGTTTTTAGCGCGAGTTCAGGGCCCCGTAGCGGGCAATGTTCTATTACGCCGAACGCAATACCGATTAGCCGATGACCAGAATGCTTCGGCACAAATTGCTAAAATGTTTATCGCGGGCAAAATCACTAATAGCCGCACTGTTGTTAGTCGAGCGATGCGCGATCATGGCGATAAACTTGATACCGCTATATTACGCCGTCGGTGTGATGATCTTTCAGCTCATGTTCGGCGGCTGTTAAAAGAGGATGACCTCGATGTGGTTCGTGGGGTCGAAGGCAAAGCCGCCAACGACTATTTTAATGTGTTTGATCACCTGATTGTTTCAAAAAAAGATGATTTTACCTTTCAAGGGCGTAATCGACGGCCACCCCTTGATCGGGTGAATTGCCTGTTATCATTTTTATACTCACTGCTCTATCACGATGCTCGATCAGCCCTTGAATCAGTTGGATTAGACCCCGCCGTCGGTTTTTTGCATCGAGATCGACCCGGTCGTTTAAGTTTAGCCTTAGATTTGATGGAAGAGTTTCGCCCCATTCTTGCCGATAGGCTCGCTTTATCATTGATTAATCGTGGTCAGGTTAAAAAGAAGGGGTTTACCATTACTGAATCGGGTGCAGTAACTATGAGTGATGCCACGCGCAAAACGCTTCTGGTTGAATATCAAAAACGAAAACAGACAGAAATCGAGCACCCCTATTTACAAGAAAAAATGCCATTAGGGATGTTATTATTTGCTCAAGCGCAGCTACTTAGTCGATTTTTACGCGGGGATATCGACGACTACCCACCCTATATTTGGAGGTGACGCGATGATGGTTTTAGTCAGTTACGATGTCGCAACATCTGACTCTGGTGGTTCTCGCCGACTAAGGCGGGTTGCAAAAGTTTGTACTAACCATGGTCAGCGCGTACAATATTCGGTGTTTGAATGTATCGTTGATCCTGGGCAGTGGGTTAAGATGAGAGAGCAACTAATCGATGCCATTAATGAAGAACGTGATAGCTTGCGATTTTATTTTCTCGGCTCCAATTGGCATAAAAGAATTGAGCATGTTGGGGCTAAAGAGGGGATAGATCAAGAAGGGCCACTGATTCTTTAGCGAACCCTAAGTGTTTGCTAAAAAGCGGGGAGGTTCGCAGAATTGGTATGTAGTGGTCAACTAATTTCGGACAGTACGTTAGGTTCTTTTTCTGCAACAGCTGGTGCAAGCCCATCATTTCTCTGATGTGGCCGTTGCCAGTTGTAGTAATCCATCAAGTATTTACCAATGTCTTTCTTTGCTTCGCTGAAGCTCAAATAACCTTTTGATGGCATCCATTCACTTTTGTAGCTACGAAATACGCGTTCCATTGGGGCATTGTCCCAACAATTTCCTCGCCGACTCATGCTTTGCTTTATCTGGTAACGCCATAATCTCTGACGAAAGGTTTTGCTGCTGTATTGGCTGCCTTGATCTGAGTGGAACATCACACCCTGTGGTTTTCCTCGTAGTTGATATGCATGATCAAGTGCTGCAATGGCTAAATCAGCATCGACTTTTTCAGATACACTCCAACCAACAACTCGGCGCCTACAAAGATCCAAAACGACGGCAAGATACATCCATCGTCCGTGTGCCCAAATATAGGTAATATCGCCGCACCATAATTGATTCGGTCGTTTCACATCGAACTGACGGTCTAAATGATTCGGTATGTCTGGTCGCTCCACCTTTGCTACTTTGTATGCGGGTGGTTTGGGTTGTTTACTAACTAAACCGGCTTCCTTCATCAAGCGACGAACTTTAAACCGACCAATGATTTCACCCTGTTCACGTAATTTGGTGACGATGCTCCGACTGCCCGCTGATTGGCGACTGGCATTGAATATTTCCGTTGCTTTGGCTCGAAGACGTAACCTTGTAATATCTATCCTTGTTCGTCGCTGTAGATGATCATAGTAGCTTGAACGTGGTACTGAAAATAGTGCGCAAAGTTTGCGAACATTGCTATGCTCTCTTAATTGGGTGATCAACCTGAACGTTTTATATCGTCCGACATCAAGAGAGCGGTAGCCTTTTTTAGTATCATTTTATCGGTCTCTAACTCTTTGATTCGTTTTTCCAGTTGTTGAATACGTTGCTGCTCTGGCGTTAACGCTGCAGCTTTAGGAGTTCCGCCACCATATTCTTGTTCGAGTTGGTTAACCCAACGGCTGATGGCGGTAGTACCAACATCCATCGCACGGCTGGCTTCAGTAACAGAGTAGCCCTCATTGATAACCAAGTTGGCGGCTTCTCGTTTAAACTCTTTCGTAAATGATCGTCTTCCCATAGCTATGAACACTCCTTGTTGATGGCTCAATATACCACCTTAAGTTGTGTCCGGCTTTAGTAGACCACTTCAGTAACCAGTTATAGTTTAAGGAACTCTCGTCACTGATAATTATTTTGACATGTTGATTGAGTGTCGATCATAAGAGGTTCGCAATAAGGGTAGAAATACCTTAATGATTCAAGTTGGTTAAAAAGTAACAGTCGCTCCCTTCACGGGAGCGTGGATTGAAACTTGTAATGAGCAACGTCGATAGCTACTGTTTTAGGTCGCTCCCTTCACGGGAGCGTGGATTGAAACGGCCTATGCCTCGGTTGATCTGCCTGTTTGTGTGGGTCGCTCCCTTCACGGGAGCGTGGATTGAAACAGGCTGGCGGCCACAGGTGTTGTTGGTGGCAGCGTGTCGCTCCCTTCACGGGAGCGTGGATTGAAACTATCGATCTCGGTATATCGACAGCGAACCGTGATTGTCGCTCCCTTCACGGGAGCGTGGATTGAAACGCCGGTGGTGGCGGTGCATCAACAGGCATCGAGCGTCGCTCCCTTCACGGGAGCGTGGATTGAAACGTGTCGACCGCTGATGATATGGACCCGTCAGCGGGTGGTCGCTCCCTTCACGGGAGCGTGGATTGAAACATTTTTCGACAGGCTTGCCGCCTTTAGCTTTACTGTCGCTCCCTTCACGGGAGCGTGGATTGAAACTTTGCATGGCACGGCATCGGCCGCAACGGTAAATCGTCGCTCCCTTCACGGGAGCGTGGATTGAAACTCAAGCTCCCGCGTCAAATGGCTCACCGGTGGCGGTCGCTCCCTTCACGGGAGCGTGGATTGAAACACTTGTTCGCGTGTCATATCTAGCGCCCTTCAGTAGTCGCTCCCTTCACGGGAGCGTGGATTGAAACCCAACCAGCTGCTAGCTGACTACCATAACCATCGGTCGCTCCCTTCACGGGAGCGTGGATTGAAACACTACGCTTGCAATGATAGTTGACTACCATAACCAGTCGCTCCCTTCACGGGAGCGTGGATTGAAACAAACAAGAAAGCGGCAAGATCGTGATGGCAATGAGTCGCTCCCTTCACGGGAGCGTGGATTGAAACAAAGAAGCCGCACTCCGCACCGGCAAAGAACTCGGTCGCTCCCTTCACGGGAGCGTGGATTGAAACACCACCAAAGAGTTTGAGCCGCCCGCTTACGGGGGTCGCTCCCTTCACGGGAGCGTGGATTGAAACAGTACCTTGGACAATGTCTGATAGCCACGTTGAGGTCGCTCCCTTCACGGGAGCGTGGATTGAAACGATAATGGGGAGTGGTGATGACGCAGCTATACGCGTCGCTCCCTTCGCGGGAGCGTGGATTGAAACAGCGCTGTCGGGCAATATCATCACGAAGCCGCACATCGCTCCCGTCGCAGGAGCGCAGTCGCAAATAGTTTGAGTATTTCCCCCAGATTGAGGTGAACAGAAGGGATAAATAGCTAAAACTTGATTGGCATCAAAAAAATTGAAAACTCAGATCGACAGAGTCTGTATTGTTGTTTAACGTAGTCATATTAGAATTGATATAGTAACTAGAGATATGAAGGAGTTCAAAATGGATGCCAATAAATCTGCCATTAAGATTGCAATACTGATGCGTGAAGAGACCGCATTGCGCTGTACTGGCAAGGGGTGTTTAAATGCCTTTTTTGCTAAAAAAGAGGGCTTTGAGATTTACCAAGATAGAGACGTTGAACTGTGTGGTTTTTTCCACAGTGGCGGTGAACTGGATTCTAAATTAGCTAAAATGAAGGAAGCTGGCGTTCAGGTGATCCATGTTTCAACCTGTATGCGCGGCAAGTATCCTGGTTACGCTGAGTTGGTCAACAAGATCGGTAAAGATTTTGATGTGATTGGCTATTCTCATGGCCCCGCTGAGGGGAAAACAACGCAGACGGTCAATGTCAAGGGTAAGCATTTATAACCTCTCTTTACGAACAGCGCTCCTACGGTTCCCCTGTGGTCTGTAGGAGCGATTCTTCATGACTATCCCACCACAATACTTTTCTTCTCTTGGCAGCGGCAAACGCGGCACTTCCCAGCGCATTTACAGGCTTTGTTGTGATGCCCTTCTTCTGTTTTCGCATCAATAATCGTTAATTCCCGAGCAGCTAAATCTAAAAAAATAGGTGCGATAGCGGTGGTCACTGTGCCTCCTTAATTAATCATCGTGTTAAATGGGTTTTTCTTGGTTCGTTAGCCATGTTGCAGTGCGCCACCTTTTAATAGTTGAAATGTACTGTTGCGATTACTACGCAAAAGAGTGGCAACACGTTGATGCTGGTGTTGATAGAGGTCGGCAAGGGCATGGCTGCGCCGTCCATGACCATATATTTTCCATAACCGTTGCGCTGTGGCTTTGAGCTGAGTCCGGCCCATGAAAGCGTTGACATCCTTTAAGGGATAGCCGAGGAACAGGCCGATCTCATGTGGGAATTCTTCATCAATAAAGTGGCTGGTCAGGTCTTCGAGAGTTGTCGCAATATGGAGTGGTTTGCGGTAGTGCAATGACCGTAAGAACGTGCGAGCACTACGACTATTAAGTCGGCGCTGTAAGAGTGTAGGCGAGTAGATAAGGAGTAAAACACCGCTCTCATCGCTGCGCATGGTGGCGGCAACGATTGATGACGTTTCTAACAGTTGTTTCCCGTAGCGTTGCCATAGGTGATACATATTCCGCCCACAGGGATAACGGCGATTACTGATTCGCAGTAAGTTCGCTGGTTTCACACCGGCGAGAACTTCCGCTGTACCGAGGGTTAAAAAGGCCGCTAAGCAGTGTCGCGGTTCAGGGTACTGACCTGCAACCTCTCTCCATGATGTTCGCTGGCACAGTTGGTGTGCATTTTTGCTGTGTGGCGATTCTGCGCATGGGCAGAGTAGCGGTAATGGTGTTGGCATGGATCCTCCAGTTAAACCTATTCGGTGAATTTGATTTTTATTATCAATTGGTTGATGTGCTGAGACATAAGCAATACATGGCACTGGCAGTAAAGAACCGCTGAACCAATGTCGATATTTGTTTCAGACTCTGTTGTTGTGCCTTTGTGATAATGAAAGTGATTATCAATATAGGGAAAACCCGTGAGATATGCAACATGTTTGTGTGAATAGTTGCTTTATACAATGACCTTTAAAAATATTGTTGAACGTATCACTTTTAAATACAGCCTATTTTCTGTCGTAAAATCGGTAGGTTAACTGTTGCTAGTATGGCTTTATTTAATGGGAGTTCGGTAGGGAAGTGCATAGCTGATTTATACACCTGGGTACGCGAGTCATTGATTCATCAAGGTAGGGTTTATAAATAAAAACGTTATAAAACAGATGGTTAGCTAGAAATGAAATTATTTTTCTTAAACTGGCACGCCTCTCGCTATATAGCTAAGGCAAGAGACAAACAAAACGACAACGAATTGAACGCAACAAATAATTATAAAACAGGAGGAAATCATGAAAGCACTTATTAAAAACATCGCCTTGAGCACACTGGTTACACTATTAGCGGTATCTCCAGCATTCGCAGCAGAACAAGCTGGTAACAGTGGTCTACTCTCTTGGTTGTTTCTTGGTTTCTGTGGTTTGGTTGTTGTCGGTCAACTGATTCCAGCGTGTGTTATGGCAATCGGAATTGCAAAAGGGGTATTCAGCCCTGCTGATGCAAATCAACACGCCTAATTATTAAAATCGGTACTAATCGCATATATTACTTAAAACACTTGGAAGGAACACACCATGAAAGCACTTAAAAACATCGTCCTCACTGCACTGTTTACCCTTATGGCTTCTTCACCTGCTTTAGCATCAACTGCAGGTCGGGTCGATAACAGTGGCTTCATCGTTTGGGCCTTCCTTGGCTTTTGTGCATTAATTGTTGTCGCTCAACTGGTTCCTGCACTAATGGTAATGCTTGGCATTGTGAAAGCGGTTGCCAGTCCTAAAGAGCTCGCTCAACAAAAAAAACACTAATAACACATAACGCTGACCTGAAACTAACTGGTTTCAGGTCAGTATTTCAATTTTGGAGGACATCATGCAAGTACTTATCGCACATCCAACCGGAGCAGGGAATACTTTGCTACAGACGATTGTGGATAATGCTGGCTGTGATCCCAAGCAGGTTCAGACTTTTTCAGATGCCATCGATATCCTGCGTGAGGAACAAGCACCAATTCTATTATTAAGTGAAGATTTTGATCGCGGCCAAGTGTTGGATCTGATCCCAGTATTTAAGCATCTGCGTAAAGGGTTAAAAATTATCCTTCTCGCTGACACCACCTCCGTCGGTTTCTTACGTCAGGCACGAGCCGCAGGCATCTTTTATCATGCGCTGCCCCCTGAAGGTGAAGAGGATAGTCACGAATTGAAGTTGGTTTTAGAGTGCGCGCGTGAAGCCAGCGAAAAACAGAAAACACCAGTATGGTCGCGCATTGCGCCGATATTTGGCGCGAGTTAACTGTTTGATATTGATTTAATTTTATGTGATGAAATGCCAACGGCGACCTATTTAGGTCGCCGTTTTTTTGTTTGAAGGAATGAACCTGTAAGGTCTTTATTCAGGTAACAGGTTTGAAAACTGTGGCAGAGTCATGCTGGGGACAAATTCGATAATCTCAAATTCAGCCACTTTGTTTAAACTGAATGGATCTTGCGCTAATATCTGCTCTAATTCAGTTTTAGATTCTAGGTTTGATAAAATTACCCCACCCGTTCTGGGAACTTTACGCCCCGAGGCAATAAAGCTTTTTTTTTCATAGTGTTGCTTCAAGTAGTCAACATGCGCTTCGAGGTGTCGTTCGACCTCTTCAATTGGTTGGATATAGTTGAGAGAAACGATAAACATAAATTCTCCTTTTGGTGTAGATTGCGTTTAAGATCTGTTGTTCTTAACATGGACATGGGGATAAATCATTAGCAAATTTGGAGCATACTATGCGACGCAGTGATAAAGCGGTAACGCAAGTCGAAGTGATAGCGGCGATTTTTGCGGCAGGAACCGTTTGCCAGCTGGCCTTTTCTGATCAACCCGTCCCTTACTTGGTGTCACTTAACTATGCGTACCACCAAGGGGCGCTTTATTTCCATTCAGCGAATGAGGGGCGGAAAATTGAGCTGATGCAATCGACTCAAACCGTTGCTTTTACCGTGGTGCGTAATTTGGGTTTAATCAAAGGCCAGAGTGGCTGCACGTGGACTACCCGTTTTCAGTCTGTCGTTGGCTCTGGGGCGTTGACCTTGTTTGATAATTTGGACGATAAACGGCGTGGTCTGGAAATTTTTATGACCCATTACAGCGATGAAGTTTTTTCCTTCCCCGATCATATGATCGAAAAGACAGCTGTTTTTCGTCTAGATATTGATGAAATGACGGTAAAGCAGTCGAGAGTTACGGATTAGATGGCTAAAATACACACGTTTGAACTACTCGCCCCAGGTGGCGACATTGAATCAATAAGGGCCGCTATTGTAGCGGGTGCCGATGCTGTTTATTGTGGTCTGAATCATTTTAACGCCCGTAATCGTGCCACCAATATTGAAATTGGCGACCTGAATCAGGTGTTACACCTTGCACATGCAAACCAGTCCAAGGTGTTTTTAACCATCAATATTCTCATCATCGAAAATGAGTTCAAATCTCTCATCAACTTACTCAACAAGCTGGTTAATACCACTCTCGATGGTGTTATTGTTCAGGATTTAGGCTTGTTTCATCTTCTTGCGACCCATTTTACAACCCTTGAGGTTCACGCCTCAACCCAACTCACCACCCACAATGCCGGACAAATTAAATTCTTAGATCAGTTGGATGTAGAGCGGGTCAACCTGTGCCGTGAACTGAATATTGTTGAGATCAAAGAACTGGTCGACATTGGTCATCAGCGGGGGATTTCCACTGAGGTTTTCGTTCATGGCTCCTATTGCATCGGCTTTTCTGGGATTTGTTACCTTAGTTCTGCCCTCGAAGGGAAATCAGGTAATCGTGGTCGGTGTAGTCAACATTGCCGCGATGCCTACCAGCCAACAGCTCAGGGGATGAGCTATCCGCTTAACCTCAGAGATAATTCGGCATTTAACGATTTGCACCAATTGGCGCAAGCGGGGGTGGATTCGCTGAAAATAGAGGGGCGGATGAAGAAGTTTCATTACGTCTACACCGTAGTGGATTCGTGGCGAAAGTTGCTCAATCAATTTTATGCAACGGGGAATGCGCGCAGTGATGATACCGCTCTCTATCGGGTGTTTAATCGCACCTTTACCAACGGCTTTCTGACTGGTGATATCAATAAAAACATGTTTATTGATAATCCACGCGATAGCTCGGCACTCCATTTTTCGGAGAAAAATAGTACTGGCAATGCAGATGATGGTCTTAAGGGGGCGAAGCGCGATCTTTACGATGCCAGAACCGTCATCATGGAGGATGTGCGAGCGCAGATTGAAACACTCACCTTTGAAAGGGTTCCGCTGAGTATTAAGCTGGCAGGGCGTAATGGTGAGCTATTACAGGTTGCAGTGGTCGCTGGTGATAAGGCCTTCCGTCTGTGGTCAAAGGGTCGTCTTTGCCTTGTGGACAAAGTTTCTACCGAGCCGCCACAGCACAAACCTCGGCCAAACGGTCTTGATCACGCGAGTTTACGTCAACGCTTTGAAACTCTCGACGAGATCCGTTTTCAGCTGCAAAAACTCGATTTAACCGAGCTAGAGCCGCAGTTGTTTCTGCCGTTTAAAGAGATGACGGTGATCACTAAAAAGATTCTGTCGCGCTTAGTTGGCGAACAAAAAAATATCGCTCCCGTTGAGTTGCCTCGTTTGACTGCAAAGCGGGAGGTCGCGACCCAGCCAAAGTTGGCCGTGATGATCTCTTCCGTTGAACAACTTGCCGCCTGTGGTGATTCGACGGCAACGCTCTATTTTCAATTGCCGAGCTGTTTTCAGCATGATTTAGCCCATTTTGTCGATATTTTTCGTCAAAATAATCGACTTGTCCCATGGTTTCCATCCCTGTTGATCGGTGAACATTATTCTGCCGCAGTTGATTTGTTGGTACAGTTGCACCCTGAGCAGATTGTTACCAACAATAGTGGCATCGCCTATGAGGCGTATAAACGAGGTATTTCTTGGTTAGCTGGGCCGTATCTGAACAGCATCAACTCTTACACTCTGTACTGTTTGAAAGAGCGCTTTAATTGCGCTGGAGCGTTTATCTCCAGTGAATTGAGTCGTGAGCAAATCGCCATGATCGCCAAACCCGACAATTTTGATCTCCACTACAGCCTGTATCACCCGTTGATGTTACTCACCAGTCGTCAATGTTTGCTGCACCAGGTTGATGGTTGCGAAAAAAACCGGATGGATGATGATTGCCACCAAAACTGCACCCGGACGGCGACAATCACCAATGAGAAACAAGACACCCTGGTTGTTCAGAACAGCAAAGGGAATTACCCGAGCCTCTATCATTCACACCACTTCTTAAATAGCGATATTGTCAGCGATCTGCCGAAACTTTTTTCAGGATTTTTGATCGACTTGAGTCCTGTTGCAAATGAAACCACTGTGTCGGTGAATCAAGCGGATCTCATTGAACTTTTTGAAACGTTATTGGCCGGTGACAGTGGGGTGAAACAGGAACTTGAGCGGGTGGTGAAGCACACCACTAATGCTTCATATCGTCAAGGGATTTAGTGGGTAGAGTTACTTTTCTACCTTCATTCGGCGGGCCTTTTTTTCTTTAACTTTTTTGATGAACAGAAAAAATATACCCGGCCCAAATGAGGCTAAGGCGATGGATAATCCCGTGGCGATGGCAAGTAGAGTGAAGTGTGGCGCACAGCATTCATCACGCTGACGAGCTATAATGTGGCTGGGGATAGCAACAATCAGTTCAAGGATGCTGGCCCGCAATAACCAGCGGGTAATGGTTGGTATCATCGCTTTGGTGTTGGTGTCGGAATAGTTTCTGTGAAAGATGAGGGCCCAAACACACCAAGAGATCGTGGGAATCGCAATCATTGACCAGCTGTATATTTGGTCGTGGTGCCGATTCTCACCCCAAATCATCAGGGCAATGGAACCGAAAAAACCCACGGTGAGTGCCGCCATGGGGATGGCGCCGATGACCGCTGAAAATAAAACTCTGCGCCGTGTGATGGGCCTACCGCTGACAACATTGGTCGGTAACAGCAGTAGCGCGAATTGAATCAGGATGAAAACGGGGACAAACAGGGTATAAAACCCTTTGAGTAGATTAACTTGTTCCCCTTGATCTGCGGCAACTAAAAATAGCGGAACGATGAGAATCGTCAGTAAAACAACATAAAGAACAATGGTCAGTACTGCCCAACGTTTCATACGCCCCTCCTTTGAATTCGTGTACCTGAAATAATATCATACTCAGTCGTTGTCGCTAGCGGAGGGTGGGTCAGCGCCGATATATTTAAGCGAATAACGGCCTTCGTCTTTGCCAAAGGGGAGAATCAGTAAGCGCGGCAAAGTGACCTGTTGTGGCTCGCGAAACGGCCCGATACCGATATTCATCCCTGTGTGTCCTGCTGCGGGTTGCGCGCGATAGGTGCCAAACAGTCGATCCCACCATGGAAAATTAAAGCCGAAGTTGCTGTTGGTTTCACGAATCAATACCGAATGGTGGACGCGGTGCATATCTGGGGTGACGGTAATCCAGCGTAACATACGATCCACTCGTTGTGGCAGATGGAGATTGCCGTGATTAAACATCGCCGTGGCGTTAAGGGTGATCTCGAACAGTAGCACGGCGATAACTGGCACACCGAGGGCTGCGACCACTGTCATCTTAATCACCATCGAAATCGCGATTTCAAGCGGATGAAAGCGTAATCCGCTACTGACATCAAGATCGAGATCAGCATGATGTACCATGTGCAGCCGCCATAGTAGCGGTACAGCATGAAACATTAAGTGTTGTAGATAGACCACCAAATCTAAAATTAAGATGGCAACAATAACTCTGCACCATAGTGGCCATTGAAGCAGAGTGAATAAGCCCCAGCCCTTTGCTTCGGCGGCCATGGCAACGCCTGTTGCCGCGAGGGGGAATATCCCCTTAATCATGATGCTGCCGAGCGCAATTATGCCCAGATTATTAAACCAGCGTTCGCCCTTTGAAACACAAAGAGCGCGGCGTGGTGTAACGGTTTCAGCGTAAGCCACTAGCGCAAAGACTGTCACAAAACATGTGAGTCGAATCAATCCTTCATGTTCCATGTTAAACCTTTATGGTGAATGTGATTGAGAGAGAGGTTCTCTAGCCGTCCGCTAGAGAAATAGCGTAACGTACTTTACTTAAGAAATCTAATAAAGATGTCCTTTTAATGCAGAGGCAAATTGAGAGTGTTTTTGATTGTTCCCTTTGCTCCCTTTCGTCCTATTTATAAAATAAGATTGTTTATCCCCTTCGGTAACGCTACATTGACAAAATCTGCGCTCAAAACTTATCGTGGGCAGCAATAGAAGAACCATCTCCTTGGATTTAAGTAACAAGAAAAGAGTAGGGACAACATGAGTAATATTAACTGGTTTCCGGGGCATATGCGTAAAACGCATAAGCTTCTGAATGAAATGATGCCAAATATTGACATTGTGATTGAAGTTCTTGATGCGCGTTTGCCGCAATCGAGTGCGAATCCTTTGTTTAAATCGATCCGTGGTACGAAGCCGTGTATTAAATTATTGAATAAAAACGATATGGCTGACCCAAAGATAACCAAGGCGTGGGTGAACTATCTGCAGAAAACTGCAGGAGTGAAAGCGTTACCCATTGAGGCGACCAATAAGCGCGATGTTGAGAAAATTTTGAAGTTGTGTCGCAACTTGTTGCCAAAGCGTGGTGGACCGAGTAAGGAGATTCGCGCCCTCGTGGTGGGAATACCGAATGCGGGGAAATCGACACTGATCAATACCATGACCGGGCGCAAGATTGCTAAAACGGGTGATCGCCCAGCAGTAACCACCTGTGCACAGCAGATTGAGTTGCACAACGGTATCCGTTTGTTTGATACGCCGGGGTTGTTATGGCCCAAGATTGAAGATCAACGTAGCGCCTATCGGTTATCGGTCAGTGGTGCGATTGGTTACAAGGCCATTGATCCCGTTGATATCGGTCGTTTCGCGACGAACTTTATGGTGAAGTATTATGGTGAGCGTTTGATGGAGCGTTATAAGCTCACAGAATTAAGCGATGATCCCGATGTGGTGCTTGAGGAGATTGGTCGTCGCCGTGGATGTCTAGTCGGTGGTGGCACCGTGGACATGGTGCGGGCCGCGGAGACGTTGTTGCGAGAGATCCGTGGCGCTAAGTTAGGTAAAATAAGCTTTGAAATACCGCCGCAAGACAAAGAAAAAGAGCACACTGAAGAGAATACAGAAGAGATTGAATAATATGATGGCGGCCCTTGAGGCCGCCATTTTTTATGGCTGCTACTTGGGGGAGGACTCAACCTGCTGGCGAATCTCAGCGGTGATAAATTGGTCGGCATAGCTTAAAACAATGCTGATGATCGCTATATCATCCATCACGCCCAGTAGGGGGATGGTGTCGGGGATAAAGTCGAGGGGCATGAGCAAATAGAGCACTGAAAACACCATCAACCCTTTGACGTGCAGTGGTGTGGTGGCGGCAAAGAACAGTGCTTTATAGAGGCGAAATTTGGTGAGCAGGTTACGCCATGCGCCGAGGGGGGTGGTGCGAATCAGTTGCCATAACGAGCTTTTTTTCATCGGATCCTCACTTTTATTCTATTTTACGAGGGGCAGACAATCCCAGCGCGTGGTGTAGGCGGGGGATAGATGACTGCGGGTCATAAACCAATCTTTGTCGGGACGCTGTGAGCCGAGCCATACATGGCCGCGACCACTGTGGTTGATCTGATCCATTGCTTGCATCAGCTCTTTGCTATGCGGTGAGCTGTGCTCGGCATCAAACAGGCCAGGCTGGCGGTTGTAGGCGGGTGATAGGTCGCCGAGCATCACCCCTGCTTTGGCGTAACGGTAGCCTGATTTCCAAATTTGATCAAATAACTTTGTCGCCATGTGGAGAATGTCGCGCGTATCGTGACTGGCAATAGGCAGCACGCCGCTGGCCGAGTTGCTGTAGCAGATGTCTCGTGGATCAAAAGGGCTGGTGCGGATAAAAACTTGAATATGGCGTGCAACCTGTTGACCGGTGCGTAGTTTTTCACTGGCGCGGGCGGCAAATTCACATACGGTTTCGCGCAGAGAATCATAATCTTCGATTTTTTCGCCAAAGGAGCGTGAGCAGATCAGTTGTTGGCGGCTCGGAGGGTTTTCGTCGAGGGTGATGCACGGCTCACCGTTCAATTCACGAATGATTCGGTTCAACAGCACTGAATAGCGCCGCTGCATCCGTTGTGGATCGAGCATCGAGAGTTGCAACGCGGTGGTTATCCCTTGATTGCGCAACTTCTCTGCGGTTCGTTTTCCCACCCCCCAAATTTCACCGACATCGGTGATCTCCAGTAAGCGCTTTTGTCTTTTCTCATCCATCAGATCGACCACACCGTTGGTGGCAGGATAAGATTTTGCACCATGATTGGCCAGTTTGGCGAGGGTTTTTGTCGGCGCAATCCCCACACAGACCGGCACGCCAACATGTTTAAATACTGTGTTGCGCATGTTTTGGCCAATTTCAGCCAAAGGGCGACCCTCTTCCATCCCTGCAAGATTTAAAAATGCCTCGTCGATAGAGTAGATTTCGACAACAGGGCACAGCTCTTCAAGGGTGCGCATTACCCGTGAAGAGATGTCGGCATACAGGGTGTAGTTGGAGGAAAATATGTGGACGTTATGTTTTTCGAGTAGCGGACGTACTTTGAATAGCGGCGCCGCCATCGGCACACCCAGCGCCTTTGATTCCTTGCTGCGCGCTACAACGCAGCCATCGTTGTTCGACAGCACGACAACAGGTTGATGGTTCAACTGGGGCTGAAACAGTCGTTCACAACTGGCGTAGAAGTTGTTGCAATCGACGAGGGCATAAATTGGTTTCATGGCTTGCGCAGTGAGTGGACGACATTGGTGGCGACGCCAAAGATCTCAAGGTCGGCCCCTTCGGGAATACTAATGTCGGCATAGTTACTGTTCATGGCGACGAGGCGTGTTTGTGGCTGAAGTTCGAGCTTTTTTACCGTCAGTTCACCGTTAAACGAGGCGATAACGATATCGCCGTGACGCGCTGTCAGAGAGCGGTCGACGACAATTACATCGCCGGGGAAGATGCCAACATCAATCATCGAATCACCTTGAGCGCGGACAAAATAGGTCGCCGCTGGCTTTTGGATGCATAGCTCGTTTAAATCAAGAGTGCGCTCGCAATAATCGGAAGCTGGGCTAGGAAATCCCGCCGCAACGGATTCGAGAAACATTGGAATGTCGAGTGACTGACAGTCACCGCTATTGCCGATTTTATCTACTGGCATAATTAAGTCCATGGAGTGTTGAAAGGTTGCTAGAAGGCTGTCGGACTTGACGGGCCGTAGCGAGAAATAGTCTGCTAAACCTTCGTTCAGTTTGCTGTGCGCTGTCAAGGGAAAGTTAGGAGACTGTTTGTCGCTCAGTGCTGGCGGTGGTATAATTTGAAGCGGTCATTGTTTAAGAAATGAGGCGTGATACGATGTTGAATGATAGTTGCTTGTGTGGTGCTGGCCGGTGTAAATTTTGCTAGTCTGATTTAATATTCAATGAGGTTAATATGGCGGTAGAAATAGAGCGAAAGTTTTTATTAGTTGATGACCAATGGCGCGAACAGGTGCTATCTAAATCAAAATTTACTCAAGGTTATTTATCTCTCGCTCCGGAACGTACCGTCCGTGTACGTGTGGCCGATGAACGCGGTTGGTTGACGATTAAAGGGAAGAACTTGGGTGCCAGCCGCGCCGAGTTTGAATATGAGATCCCTGTTGCTGAAGCGCACCAGATGTTGGATCAGCTCTGTGAGCAGCCCATTATCGATAAATGGCGGTATCGCATCGAATTTAAAGGGCACTTGTGGGAGATCGATGAGTTTCTTGGTGATAACGCTGGGCTCCTTGTTGCCGAAGTGGAATTGACGAGTGAAGATGAAGAGTTCTTTCGTCCCCTTTGGTTAGGTCATGAGGTAACTCATGATCACCGCTATTTTAATTCGAACTTAATCGAACATCCCTATAAAGATTGGAACCAATCGTAATGGAGCATGGCGGTATTGAACAAACGGTTGCCCTGTTTGCTGCGATTTTTGTGATAAGCAGCCTGTGCCAATGGTTTGCGTGGCGGGTGAAGTTACCCGCAATTATATTTTTGTTGCTGACGGGGATTGTCGCTGGGCCAGTGCTGCAGCTTGTTTCACCTGATGAAATTATGGGTGATCTGCTGTTTCCGTTTGTGTCGTTATCTGTTGCGGTGATCTTATTTGAGGGTAGTTTAACCCTTAAATATCGTGACATTTGCGGTATGCAAACGGTGCTGCGTAATATGCTTACCATTGGTTTGTGCGTGACATGGGCGATCACCACTCTTGCCACCCGCTGGGCGTTGGGCTTGGATTGGGAACTGTGCTTTCTGTTTGGTGCTATCTCGGTGGTCACAGGTCCAACGGTGATTGCGCCGATGCTACGTACTGTGAGACCGAAAGCTTCGATTGCCAAAATTTTGCACTGGGAGGGGATTGTCATCGATCCCATCGGTGCGTCGTTAGCAGTTTTGGTTTATGAGTTCATTATTGCTGGCGGTGGTCGTGGTGCCATTGGTTCGACGGTACAAACCTTTGGTTTGATTGTGCTGATCGGTTTTGTTGTCGGAGCCTTAGGTGGTTATCTGTTCGGTATTGCTCTGCGGCGTCATATTATTCCCGAATATTTGCACAACCTGAGTGCCTTAGCGTTGGTGTTTGGCACCTTTGCCCTGTCGAATTTGTTGCAAGCCGAATCGGGATTGGTCACGGTTACGGTCTTAGGGATGTGGTTGGCGAATATGCCTGGGGTGGATATGGAGGAGATCCTTGATTTTAAGGAGAGCCTAAGTGTGTTGCTGATTTCGCTGCTGTTTATTATCCTTGCTTCACGCCTTGATTTTGTTGAGTTTACTCAGCTCGGTTGGCCAGCGGTGATGATCTTCTTAGCCATTCAGTTCTTGGCGCGACCACTGAATATTATGATTTCAGCCCGCGGTTCATCGCTCTCATGGCCGGAACGTCATCTGCTGGCGTGGATTGCTCCGCGTGGTATTGTTGCCGCAGCCGTTGCCGCACTCTTTGCCATGCAGCTGGAGCAAGCGGGGATTGCTGGTGCGAGCTCACTGGTGCCGCTGACATTTTTAATCATTATTGGCACAGTATTGCTACAAAGTGCTACGGCACGGCCAATTGCCCTGTGGTTGGGGGTTGCTGAACCTGAGCC
The DNA here is from genome assembly GCF_055389415.1 of Desulfuromonas svalbardensis. Lineage (NCBI taxonomy): Bacteria > Pseudomonadati > Thermodesulfobacteriota > Desulfuromonadia > Desulfuromonadales > Desulfuromonadaceae > Desulfuromonas > Desulfuromonas svalbardensis. Next base: position 989,400 of record NZ_AP042416.1, read on the forward strand.
GCGAGGGATACTGTTTGTCGGTGCTAACCATGTTGCGCGGGCGATTGCTAAGTCGTTGCAAGATCATGATTTTCGTGTGCTTCTCGCCGATGCCGGTTGGGAGAATATCTCTAAATCACGTATGGATGGCTTGCCGACTTACTTTGGTAACCCCATTTCTGACCACGCTGACCGCCATCTCGATCTGGTCGGTATCGGTCACATGTTCGCCATGTCGCGGCGACAGGAGCATAATGTTAATGCCGTACTTCACTATCGTCTCGATATCGGCGCAGAGAAGGTGTTTTCCCTGCAAATTCACGCCGAAGATCAGATTGCCGAAAAGTGGAAGGTGGCTGAAAAAGATCGCGGACAGATGCTCTTCGGTGGCCATGTCACCTACGCTGCGTTAGGAGATATTCTTGATCGTGGTGGTCAGATCAAAACGACAAACCTCAGCAATTCTTTCAATTACGAACAGTGGCAGCAACAGCAGCAACAGCGTCAGGGTGTTGCATTGTTTGCCATCGACAGTAAGGGGGGTCTTCATGTTTTTGGCCCTGACCAGCAGTTTACACCGCAAGCCGACTGGCAGTTAATCTCTCTAGTTCATGCTGTCAGTGATAATAGCGCTCCCTCTAATTAGGATGAAATAGCTCAATGTTGTTCCCGTTAAGTAAAACAACACCCCGTGTGTGGCGATTGATTGTGCAATGGTGCTTTTTTGCCTGGATCGTCGCAATTGGTATTCAGTTTGGTTTGTTTGTCCACCATTTTGAGATGGGGGGTGTCAGCGCATACTATTCACGACCACCTGGGGTGGAAGGTTTCTTACCTATTGGTGCATTGGCGAGTTTGCGTCATTTGGTGTTAAGCGGTGAGTTCAATGTCGTTCACCCCGCGGCTTTGGTGTTGTTGATCACCTTTTTGCTGATGAGCATGTTAGCCAAAAAATCATTTTGCTCATGGCTGTGTCCTGTCGGCACCGTTTCCGAGTTACTGTGGAAAGCGGGGCATTGGTTGATGGGCAACAACCTCAAAATTTGGCGGTGGCTTGATGTGCTACTACGCAGCGCTAAATATCTGTTGCTGCTGTTTTTTTGTAAAATATTATTGCTCGATATGCCGAGTCAGGCTCTTGGTCGCTTTTTAAAATCAGACTATTGGGCAATGAGTGATGTGAAGATGTTGCACTTTTTCACCGATATTTCGTTTGAAACCTTTGCCGTTGTAGCAGTAATCGCGATTATATCGGTGTTTATTAAGAACTTTTGGTGTCGTTATCTGTGCCCATATGGTGCGCTGCTTGGGTTGGTGAGCATGGTAAGTCCGATGAAAATTCGCCGCGATCTTTCTCTTTGCACCCAATGTCAACGCTGCCGTAAAGCCTGTCCATCCTCTTTGCCTGTCGATACAAAACGGACGATTCACAGTCCTGAATGTACGGGCTGTTTGAGCTGTGTCGATCAGTGCCGAGATGATGCGTTGCACATGACACTCTCTTGGTGGGTTCGGCCCATGCCGGGTTGGGTTTTTCCCTTATTAGTCATTGGCCTCTATGTGGGTGGTGTTGGTTTGGGAATGGCAACAGGGCATTGGCAAACCGACTTGACCTATAACGATTATTTGCGTTTGGTTCCCAATCTTAACCGCCTTGGTTTTTAACGTAAGGTGCTGTTTCTTCGCTGTTCAATGGTTAAAAAATAGGGGTTTCCCCTATGGCTTAATGAGGGGCGTTGCGCCATAATGGTTTTATGATGCGATCTATTTTTAAAATAAAGATATCTCCTGATCGAAACGTTATAGCTGTTGTGGCGGTGAGCGTCATTTTGCTGCTTACCTTGTTCAGTCCTTTGTGCTGGGCCAAGCCCATCGCTGTGCGGGTGGGGATCACGCAAGACCCACCGATATTGTGGATGGATGAACAGGGTGAGGTGAAGGGCTTTTTTGCTGATATCCTGACCTATGTTGCCGAGCAACAAGACTGGCAGCTCGAATATGTTTCTGGTTCGTGGTGTGAACTGATTCCGCAGCTACAAGATGGTGATATTGACCTGCTGCCATCCGTTTATCCAGAAATAAAAGCTCATCATCGTATTGCCTTATCACGTTCTCCCGTTCTTCTCGATTGGGGCCAGGTGTATAGTTTAAACCCCGAACAGATTCAAACGATTCTCGATTTAGACGGTAAGCGCGTGGCAGTTGAGAGTTCTTGCATCTTTTATGATGGCATCGGTGGGATTAAAGATCTTGCTGATCGGTTCAATGTTAACATTGACTTCGTTGCTTTTGATGTGACCTCGAAAGGATTGCAAGCACTGCGTCGGGGCGAGGTCGATGCGATTGTCCTTGGTCGTTTTTATAACAATATGCCGACGTTGGGCGATGATATTGTCAAAACTCCTATCTTGCTTAATCCAATAACCAGCTATTTTGGTAGTTCAAAAAGTAAGGAATCTTCGTTGTTGCTGGTACTCGATCACTATGTTGACGAGATGAAGGGCGACCGCAGCTCGATCTATTATCGCAGTTGGGACCATTGGTTCAGTCAGAGCATGAAATCGGGGTTACCTAGTTGGTTAGTTGAAGTTGCTGTGATGGTGGTCGCCATTGTACTCTCCTTAATCGGGTTTTCGCTGTTTGCTCGTTATCAAGTCGAAAAAAAAACGCGCGAGATCTCAGAAAAAAATGATCAATTACGTTTACTGTCAATGGCATTAACGCTAGCTGAAGAGAAAGAGCGCCGCCGTTTGTCTGAGTTGCTCCATGATAATCTCGGGCAAAACTTGGCGTTGGCAAAAATACGCTTGTGTTCGATGGCTGCGGCTCATGGCGGGCAAAGTTGCCAGCAGGCTTTAGGTGAAATTAAGGTTTTTTTGACTGAAGCCATTCACTCAACGCGTTCGCTAACAGCTGAGATGAGTCCGCCAGTTTTGTACGATTTGAGTTTTGTTGCTGCAATAAAGTGGCTGGCCGATCGTATTTTTGTAGTCAATGGGATTCAGCATAAGGTGGTCAGTAGCGGTAAAAGTGTTGTCTTGCCTGAAAACACCAAAGTTCTGCTGTTTAAAACAGTGCGCGAATTACTGGTAAACAGTGTTAAGCATTCACAGGCTGGTTATGTCCAAATCGATTTGAATTACACCGACACGACACTTTACCTCACTATCCACGATGATGGTATCGGGATGCCTGATGTGACTGTTGATCGATCTTCCAAATCAGCTAGCGGTTTTGGTCTTATGAGTATTAACGAACGAATCACCTATTTGGGTGGCGAATTCAAAATTATGTCGCAGCCCAATCACGGAACGATTGTAGCATTGCAGATCCCTCTTGATGGGCAATCGTAAGGAGAAGTTATGGCTATTCGAGTGTTATTGGCAGATGATCATCGTATTATTCGGGAGGGGATTCAAACACTCTTGAGCCGTGAACCCGATATCGATGTGGTGGGTGAGGCTAACGATGGTCGCGAAATGATTCAGATGAACGAGATATTGCAGCCCGATGTACTGGTGATGGATATTACTATGCCTAATCTTAATGGCATTGACGCGACACGGCAAATTATGAGCAAGTACCCTGATGCACATATTATTGCCTTGTCGATGCATTCGGATCAACGCTTTGTCGTCGAGATGCTACAGGCGGGGGCCTCGGCTTATCTACTGAAGGACTGTGTTTACGATGACTTGGTTAAGGCGATTCATTTGGTGTGCGAGGGGAAAACGTACCTGAGCCCTGAAGTCGCGAGTATTCTTGTCGATGATTATCGCGCACAGGGACAAAAAAATCCTGCCGCAAAAGCGATGACCCTCACGCCGCGAGAACGTGAAGTGCTGCAATTATTTGCCGAAGGTCATTCCACTCGCGACATTGCTGAAAAGCTTTTCCTCAGTGTCAAAACCATTGAAGCGCATCGCGCACAAATTATGAGAAAGCTGAACACCCATAGTGTCGCTGAGCTGACTAAGTATGCGATTCGTGAAGGGTTGACTACTCTCTGATCATAGCGAAGACAAATATTGTAAGATGGCCTCCTAATCTGTTAACTAGGGGGCTATTTTTTTGTTCAACCAAGCTGAACCTTTTGTTCGCAAGTTTCACAGTACGCAACGCGTGCTCCACCTATTTTTTCTAAATAGGTTCCCAATCGGTCAACTCGAGCAATGATGATAAACGACGTAGTCGCGCAGTTAGGGCATGCGCCGTTTTTTAGTGGTTGCGTTGTCATCTGTTTTGCTACGGTGAGAGGGGCGGGTACTGCTGGCTCTAGTTTGAGTGCTGATGAATATAGATTCATGCGTAACTTCCTGAGTTGGAATTAGGGCCAAAATTTTAGTAATTGTGACCACCATCATTTTGATTTATATCGATGGTGTAGTTTAGCATTGGTTGGTAATTAAAAATATCGGGGTAACCCTGAGTTTTATAAGGGGAAAACCTTGCTTGGTTTAAAGATGGACAGTCTATTTATTTCGGAGTGGATCAAATAGATATTCAAGGCCGTTTACTTTAATGGCATGGACGCTTTGCAGCATTTCTCCAAGTTTGCCGTGGGGAAAGCCCTGATTGGCGAGCCACACCACATAAGGCTCGGGTAGATCAACAAGGCGGTAGCCTTCGTATTTACCATACGGCATACGGGTGGTGTAAAGGTCGATAAAATCTTTTGGGTCCGGCTGAATGATGGTGGGTTCTGTAGGTGTCATAGTGCTACTGAATAGCGTATTATTGCTTGATTTGCAATAACAACCAGCGCCCATTTCTTGCGATGGTTGCTTTTCTTAAAGCGATGGCAAAGAGATCGTGATCTCAAGACCTCCTTCATGGCGATTACGTGCGCTTAGAGTGCCATGGTGCCGCTTGATCGAGCGTTGACTGATCGCTAAGCCAATTCCCGTTCCTCCTGAACGACGATCACGTGCATCGGCCACGCGAAAGAACGGTTCAAAAATCTTTTCGAGCTGCTGCTGTGGAACGCCACCTCCCTCATCGCTGATACGAATCAGCGCACCACCATCGTTTTGTGGTTCGACCTCAACGGCTACGGTTCCCCCCTCGGGGCTGTAGTGAACTGCATTACGGATAATGTTTTCAATGGCACGAGCCAGTAATTCTTCTGAACCGTTGACCCGTAATGACGCTGGCTGTTCAAGAGTGACTTTTGCCTGCTGCTGTGCTTCAAAATTTGCATCGGCCGCTAATCGTGTCAGTAGCGTTGATAAATCAACCTGGGTGGTTATGTCAACGGGTTGTGAATCAATTTGATTGAGGCTTAACAGTTGGCCGATCATCTCATTGAGTCGTTCTGATTCGAGTTCAATGCGATTAAGCTCTGCTGTTGCGTTATCACCTGCACGCTGGCGAGCTAATTCAAGGGCAATATTGAGGCGGGCGAGAGGCGAGCGCAGCTCATGGGAAATATCGCGTTGTAACCGTTGTTGCGACACAACAAGGTCTTCAATCTGCTCTGCCATCGCATTAAAATCATCGCCGAGTTGATTAATCTCTGAACTGCCACCCGTTGAGGTATCGACGCGAGTAGTTAAATCACCAGACGCAAAATTTTGGGTGGCGGTGCGTAATTGACGAATGGGTGAAGTAAGCGAGCGTGTAAGCAGGTAGCAGATAAGGCTCGCGATAACGATTAAGCTCAATAGCCTTGGTGCCATAAAGCGTGGATTAAGAAATAGTGGTCGTGGATGATGAGCAGGATTAAATGGTGGCAACTGTACGGCAGCTGCAATAATAGGACGAAATGAGGGCGCTAAAGGGATGGCAATGTTTGGACGATCCATTTTATTTGAACGAACAAGTTTGCCCCGATTGATAGCGCGGCGCATGGTCTTACGAATTTGTGGCGGTAGGTTGGTTGAATGTTGCGATTCAAACAAGAGAAATAAACGGATGCCGCTTTGGGCATGAAGGTCCTCGATGTACAGTTGTAGTGCCTCATCGCCGCCGGTACGTAACGTTTGAGCTGCTTGATCTGTGTATTGGTGAATCGCCGCGCCAGCAAAGTTTTTAAGGCTGTAAGGTATGCCCTCAGGTTTGTTGTAGTAGGTGAAGATCGCACCAATGGCAACAGAGAGCAGAATGATGCTACCAAATGCGAGGAATATTCTGACAAACAGACTACGCATGGTGGGCCTCTATATCTTGGGCTACGGTATAGAGGTAGCCAATGCTGCGCACGGTTTTAATCCGTTCAGAGTTGTCGCTATGGTGGCCGAGTTTTTTACGTAGATTGCTAATATGAACGTCAATACTGCGATCATAGGGTGATAGGTCACGGCCTAACACTTGGATAACCAGATCTTCACGGTTGATCACTTGGCCCGCTTTGAGCAGCAATGCTTCTAATAGCGAAAATTCGACGGAGGTGAGCTTGAGCGCATCTTGATTGAGGTAGCACTGCCGAGCGGCAAGGGAAAGAGTGATGTCGCCGACATTAATATGGTTGTTTGCTGGTGCTGCGGTGTTGGTTGCGGTGCGCCGCTGAATCGCACGGATGCGAGCGAGGAGTTCACGTGGATTAAAGGGTTTAGCAAGGTAGTCATCGGCACCGAGTTCAAGGCCGACAATTCGATCAATGTCATCACCACGTGCGGTTAACATCAACACAGGAATCTGCGAATTAAGGCGGATCTGTTTGAGGACTTCAAGGCCATTGAGGTTGGGTAACATGACGTCTAGAATAACAAGATCGTAATCATTCATCGCTAAGTCTGCACCCTGTTGGCCATCGTGTATCGCGCTTAGGGTGAAATTTTCCCCTTGCAGATATTCGGTGAGCAGATCGCACAGCTCGGTATCATCGTCAATTAAGAGTATATGGTTCATGCTGCCCTCGTCCTGTGCTTAAGAATTATTCGATTGTCTCTAACGTAATTGTAATGGAAATCCTTTTTAATAGGGTTAAGAAATGTAAAAGAGTCGTGTTGCTCTTAATACTTCTTTAGAGAAAATGGCACGAAGGTCATGCTAAACTAAGATATTCTCGGTTTAGCGAGGGTTAATCTCTTTAATTTATCCGCTTAAAAAGGAAAACAGTTGGTGATGGAAATATCTCAAAAATTTAGGGAAATTGGTGTTGCCCTTTCGGTGTTAACGCTGTTGGTGCTGAGCTCCTGTCACCCTTTTGCCCCAACTCCTCGTGCTGAACAGGCTGTTTCATTACCTGAAAGTTATTCCCTCTACAGTGCGCATCAGGCTGGAAGTGAAAATTGGTGGTACGATTTTGGCTGGCAAGACCTTGATCAATTAGTCGAAAAAGGGTTAGCACAAAATCTCACCCTGCATGAAACCTGGGCGCGGCTCCAACAATCTCAAGCACTGGTGCAGAAGAGTCGGGCAAGTCAGTATCCTGATTTAAGTTACGGCGGTGATGCCAGCCACAATCGTCGCGGTCAACAGGTCGGTAATGATACACAGATTGTTACTGGACAAAGTTTTGCCCTGTCGTTAGCAAGTAGTTATGAGGTGGATTTATGGGGACGCGTGGCCGCGGAGGTCTCTTCTGATCGTTTGACTGCTGAAGCAAGTCGAGCGGACTGGATGACGGCACAGGTGACGATTGCCGCTCAAATTGCCGATACATGGATTCAACTTATTACTCAGCATCACCTTGTTCCGTTAGCGCAGGAGCGCTGGCAGCGCTCGCAGCAACAGTTGGAATTGCTCCAATTGCGTTATCGACAGGGGATGGTGACAGGGGTTGCCGTTGCTGAACAGCAACGTCGCGTGGCGGAATATCGTGCTGCACTGTTACCCCTTGAAGAGCGGGAGCAACAACTTAATTATGATCTGGCTCTGCTGTTGGGCGAGTTGCCCTCATGGCGCTGGCAACCGGTGCAAAACCAGTTGCCACAGTTGCCAGAACTTGCAGCCCTGGGCCTTCCCGCAGATCTTTTGGCTCAACGCCCCGATGTTCGCGCTGCAGGGCTGCGGCTTCAATCTGCTGAGTGGAGTGTGAGTGCTGCTCGAGCAGACCGTTTACCCGCGCTACGGTTGAGTGCGGGTGCCAATACCGATAGTGCCCATGTGGCTGATCTATTCGATAACTGGTTGGCGAACCTTGCCGCTAGCGTTACTGGACCGATATTTGATGGACATCGTCGTGCGGCCGAAGTGAAGCGTACTAACGCGGTGGTGGCAGAACGCTTGGCAAGCTATAAAAAAGCAGTTTTGACAGCAATGAGTGAAGTTGAAACGGCATTAATGCAAGAGGATAAACGCTCAAATGAATTGGCTGCGATCAGCGATCAGATAGCGCAACAGCAAGTGGTGTGCGAACAACAGCGGCAACGATATCTGCAAGGGGATGATAGTTACTTGTCTCTACTTGGTGTCGAACAAGCGTTGACGTTGCTCAAGCAGCAACAGCTGCAACAACAACGCGATCTGTTGTTGGCGCGCACGGCACTGCATCGAGCCTTAGGTGGACGGGTGATCGTTGCCCATCAAGAGAGTGTGACCTTAAAAGAAAATCCAGAAGGGTAATTCTGTATGTCGAATCAAAATCAAAGCGCGCAAAATATACCAGTTAAAAAGAACGTACCCTTACGGGTTCTAATTATAGTCATCATCCTTGCTGTGGGTGTTGGTGTCGCCGTGTTTTTGAAAAAAACGGCTCCCCACGCCAAGAAAGTTGCCCCCGTTAGACAAGCTCAGTTGGTCAACGTTCAGCAGGTGGTTCGTGAGGATGCGCGATCACAGGTCTATAGCTATGGTACCGTGATTGCGGCGCGAACGGTGGTTCTCAAGAGTCAAGTCTCTGGGCAAGTGGTTGATCTCAATCCGAAATTTGATGTCGGCGCTTGTTTGCCGATGGCAACGACTGTTTTACACATTGATCCGCGCGATTATCAGCTTGATATCAATCGCCAGCAAGCGGCGCTTAAAAAAGCTCAGGCCACGTTAGCGTTAGAGCAAGGTCAGCAAGGGGTTGCCAGGCACGAATGGCAGATGTACCAACAGAATAATGAGACCTCCTCCCTGTCGGCGGCATTGGCGCTACGTGAACCCTATTTGCGTCAGGCTGAGGCTGAGGTTGCTGCGGCTCAAGCTGTTTTAGATCAAGCCCTGTTGGCGTTGCAACGTACGGCAATCACGCTGCCGTTTGATGCTCTGGTGTTAAGTAAAGAAGTAGATCTTGGTGCCCAGTTGGTTGCTCAAGGTGCTGTGGCAACATTGGTGGCAACGGACACTTTTTGGCTTGAGGTGTCTGTCCCTGTCGCTCAATTGTCGTGGTTGAAATTGCCCGGTGTCAACAGTTCCGTTGGTGCCTCAGCCCAGGTGACCACCCCCAGTCTTAGTCATCCGCGTAGCGGGCGCGTTGTTCGCCTATTAGGTAATTTAGAAGAGGGCGGGCGGATGGCACGGCTGCTTATTGCCATCATTGATCCTCTCGATAAGAATAAACCACTGGGACAACGTCAGCCGTTGCTGCTGGGTGATTATGTTGATGTGGTGTTGGATGGCCGTGATCTCAATGATGTCATCGTGTTATCTCGTAATGCGGTGCATGATGGCAATCAGGTGTGGGTGGCTCAGGCCGATAACACCTTAACTATCCGTACGGTTGAAATTTTATGGAAAGACCGCACGCAAATTTATATTGGTGGTGATGGTGACGGTGAAGATGGCTTGCAAGCGGGAGATCAGGTGATTGTCTCCGATCTTTCTGCGGCGGTCGAGGGGATGGAGATTCGTGTCGATAGTCCCGTTGCCTCTTCTATTGAGGCGCAGTGATGAAAAACGAAACAGAATCAACCTCACGCGGGGCCATTTCATGGATGGCAGGAAACTCTGTCGCGGCAAATTTGCTGATGCTGTTGTTGTTGGTCGGTGGCATTTTTGTCGGCAGCAATTTGAAACAGGAAGTTTTTCCTGAGTTTGATCTCGACCTGGTTACGGTGACTGTCGTCTACCCTGGGGCGAGTCCTGAGGAGGTGGAGCAGGGGATTATCTTATCCATTGAAGATGCCGTGCAAGGGATTGACGGTGTTGATGAGGTGATCTCTAGTTCGCAAGAGGGGGTAGGTCAGGTAACTGTCGAGCTGCTTCTTGGTGCCGATCTGCAACAATTGGCGCGTGATATCGAAAGCGAAGTGGACCGAATCACCACTTTCCCTGAAGATGCTGAAGAACCTGAAGTGAACGTGGTCAGTCGCAAGCGCGAGGTGGTGACGCTGGTGCTGCATGGCGACCAAAGTGAGATGGTTTTACGCAATTTAGCCGAACAGTTTCGCGATTCGTTATTACAAAATAAAGAGATTACTCAGGTTGAACTGACCGGAACCCGCGATCTAGAGATTGCCGTTGAAGTTCCTCAAGCGCAATTACGCCGTTATGGGGTGACCTTGGAAGAGGTTGCGAGTCGCATGGCGAGCACGGCGATTGAGTTGCCCGGTGGTGGAATAAAAACAGAATCAGGCGAAGTATTAGTACGGATGACCGAACGGCGTGATACCGGTGAACAGTTCGCGGCGATCCCGTTAATTAGCAAAAATGATGGCAGTCAGGTTCTCATTGATGATGTGGCGACTGTCATTGATGGTTTTGAAGATAGTGATTATCGCGCTTTGTATAATGGTCAGCCCGGGGTGATGTTAAGTGTTTATCGTATTGGTGAGCAAACACCAACAGGCGTAGCGGCGGCTGTTAGAGAACAGATGGAGCAGTGGCGCACGGTATCAATGCCACCGGGTGTTGATCTGACTATTTTAAATGATCGTTCCGTTGTTTATACCCAACGTGCTGACCTGTTGTTACGAAATGCCTATTTAGGGTTGGCGTTGGTGCTGATTCTACTCAGTATTTTTCTTGAGGCGCGGTTAGCTTTTTGGGTCACCATGGGCATTCCCATCTCCTTTCTTGGCGCATTTTTCCTCATCTCGTTAGCGGGGGTGAGCATCAATATGGTGTCGATGTTCGCTTTCATCATCTCGCTGGGTATTGTCGTTGATGATGCCATTGTCGTCGGTGAAAATATTTATAAGTTTCGCCAGCAGGGGATGAATTTTCATCAGGCTGCGGTGAAAGGGGTGCGCGAAGTCGCTGTCCCTGTAACGTTTAGTGTTCTCACTAATATTGTGGCGTTTTTACCACTTTATTTTGTCCCCGGGACCATGGGCAAAATTTTTATGGTAATCCCGGTAGTGGTCATTAGCGTTTTTACTATCTCGTTGGTTGAATCATTGTTTGTCCTCCCTGCTCACCTTGCTCATTTAAAAGAGAAGGGCGAGCGCAAAGGGCCGATGGCAAGTTTACATCGCTTCCAGCAACGCTTTAGTGCTGGATTTAAACGGCTGGTTGAAAATTATTATGGCCCGTTTCTCAATCGGGTGCTCGATACCCGCTATATCACCATTGCTATCGCTGTGGCGACGCTGTTTATTGCTGTCGCTTATGTTCAAAGTGGCCGCATGGGGATGACCATGTTTCCCAAAGTGGAATCAGATTTTGCCGAAGTGAATTTGACTTTACCGTATGGTTCGCCAGTTGAAAAAACTGAGGCAATTAGTAAGCAATTACTCGCAACGGCTGGTAAAGTTGCCCGTCGTCACGGTGAAGAGTCGTTGGTGATCGGTGATTTTGTAGAGGTTGGCAAGAAAGGTAGCCATATCGCGAAATTGCGCATCTACCTCACCGATCCAGAGATTCGACCGATCTCTACCGATCAATTTGTCAAAGAGTGGCGTAAGGAAACTGGCGAAATTACGGGGATTGAATTTATCCGTTTTGCCTCCGATTCGGGCGGCCCTGGCTCAGGCTCAGCACTCACTATTGAACTGAGTCACCGTGATCTGAATGTGTTGGAATTAGCCAGTGCTGAACTTGCTGAGGCACTGCGTTTTTATCCGCGTGTTAGCGATATCGATGACGGTTTTGCCCCAGGAAAACAGCAGCTCGATTTTACCCTCACCGAGCGCGCGCGCAGTCTTGGTTTAACCTCGCGCGATGTAGCGCGGCAAGTGCGTTATGCCTATGACGGCATCAATGTGCTTCGCCAGCAGCGCGGTCGTAACGAAGTAACGGTTGTTGTCCGTCTGCCTGAAACAGAACGTATCTCTGAATTTGATCTAGAGCAGATGATTTTACGCGCACCGAGCGGGATTGAAATACCCCTGAGTGAGGCGGTGAACATTAAACGGGGGCGCGCCTATATCTCCATCGACCGTCGTAATGGTCGGCGCGTGGTCACTCTTTCTGCCGATGTCACCCCACGCGCTCAGGCGGGCCAAGTGATCAGCTCTCTTGAAGAGGAGGTTCTGCCGCAAATCAAGGAGCGTTATCACGGTTTGACAGTAAGTTATGAGGGGCGTCAGGCCGATTTAGCTGAAAGTATGCGTGGTCTTGCTATGGGGTTGTTGTTGGCGATGATGCTTATCTATCTGTTGTTAGCCATCCCGTTTCGTAGCTATATTCAGCCGACGATCATCATGGTCAGTATCCCCTTTGGTATGATCGGTGCCATCATCGGTCATGTGATGATGGGTTATAGCCTGAGCATCATGAGTTTATTTGGTGTGGTAGCGCTGTCGGGTGTCGTCGTGAATGACTCGTTGGTGATGATTGATTTTGCTAATCGCCGTCGCCGTGAAGGGATGACACCGCACGATGCGATTTTGGCGGCAGGGATTCAACGTTTTCGGCCAATTCTGCTCACCACCCTCACCACCTTTTGTGGTTTAGGGCCGATGATTTTTGAAACATCGCGCCAAGCACGATTCTTGATTCCCATGGCAATCTCTCTCGGTTTTGGTATTTTGTTCGCGACCTTGATTGCCCTTATCTTGGTCCCTGTACTCTATATGGTTGTTGAAGACTTCCGTGGTCAGCATCATATGTCACCACGGCGTTATGAACCTTAGTTCTAGCGTCAACGCATTATGAAAGGCAGCCCTTAATATTCTGTGTGTTAAGGGCTGTTGCTTTTCTGTTGCGCCATTATGGCTGTTGTGATGTGTATAGAAGTTAAATAAAACACATCAATCCATGCTGGAGGTCGCAATGAAAAAAATAAAACTGCAGGTTGTTTTCGCTGTTGTCGTGATGCTGCTCGCGCCGTGCCTTTTGTGCGCAGAGGAGGACCATCACGCACCATCGCTATCGTTTACCACCACTCAGGTTACTGATCATATTTGGATGTTGCAGGGTAAAGGGGGCAATATCGCCCTGTTAACGGGTGACCAAGGGTCGCTTATGGTCGATGCCGACTATAAAGAGATGTCAGCTGCCCTTAAAGAGGAAGTGGGCAAACACGGTGGATTAGATGCCCTGACCTACCTCATTAACACCCATTGGCATGGCGATCATACTCAGGGGAACATGGCCTTAGGCGAGCACGCGTTGATTGTTGCCCACGATAACGTGCGTGCTCGGCTGCTTACCTCTCAAGAAGTGGCGCTGTTCAAGGTGGTTTCGCAACCGTATCCAAAGGTAGCGCTGCCAGCAATCACCTATAGCGAAGTGATCACCCTGCATATTAACGACGAACAAGTGAAGTTGGTTCATTATGCTAATGGCCATACTGATGGTGATTCGGTGGTGTTTTTTAAGAAGGCCAATGTTGTCCACATGGGCGATCATTTGTTTGCTGGGTTTTTCCCTTTTGTTGATGTCCAAAACGGTGGCAATGTGCTGCGCATGGCCGAGAATGTTAAAGCCATTTTGCCATTGATTGATGAGAAAACAATCTTGATTCCCGGTCATGGCCCGTTATCTAAAAAAAGCGATCTAGAAGATTTTTATGCGATGTTGATCGGTACCGTGGCCGAGGTAAGCAAGATGAAAGCAGCTGGGATGGATCTTGAAGAGATGCAGTTCGAAGGGCTTTCAGAACAGTGGCAAAAGTGGGGGGATGGCTTTTTATCTGAGGATGTGTGGATCGGTATTATTGATGCGAGTTTAAGTTCCGAATAACAACATGCTCTGTTTATAATTGAGTCCTAAACGCCCATTGATTTTTACTGATCAGTGGGCGTTTTTTGTTTACAAAACTTTACCTGAATTTCACAGCTCTTAACCCTACTTGGCTGGTAACTTTGATATATTTTTTCAACGAAAGAATTTATTAGCCCTATAAATAGGAGAAGAACAATGAAGACAAAAAAAATGAATTACGTATTGGTTCCACTGACCCTTATTGTGTTGTTATCCATTGGTTTAGTTAGTGTTCACGCCATCGAATGTCCATTGGGGTCCAATGGTGACATGATGACAATGGGTGATATGGCTGGAGCAAGAGGTGAAGGACGCGAATCTGCTAGACGGGAGATGCGTGGTGGTATGCAGCACCTTGTAATGCTCGCTGTCGCATTGGACTTTACCGATGCGCAGAATGCGCAGGTCAAAGAGATTGCCGCTGTAAACCGTGAGAAAAAGAGGATTCTGCGTCAACAACTACACCAAGGGCGGCAACAACTTCATCAGCTGATGGAGAATGAACGCTTTGACGAGGTGGCATTTCGAGCTGCAGCAGGACAGGTTGCCGCAAAGAAGACTGATATGATGGTGATGCGAGTACAAATGCGTCAGGCTGTTTTTGCTGTGATGACCCCGGAACAGCGAGAAAAGGCTAAAAAACTTAAGCAAGTAATGGCCCCAAAGCGCCGTGGTAAAAAAGGTGAGCAACGAAGCGCAAGGTAGTTTTAAATTACATTATGCCTACACGGTATTGTCGTTTGTTCGATAGTTAAATGGCTTGTGTTTAGTGATCTTTTTTTATGAGCGACCACCCCTCAGGGTGGTCGCTTATTGTGTTTTTTGTGAGTTCTCTTAGAAATTTTTGGCATTATTGTCAGGTGAAATAACGAACGATACTGAAAATAGGCCTGTAGCTTTTTTAGTTTTATTACAGTCATGTCCACTCTTTGTTGGTTGTTCATGTGTGGTGAACGTTTGTGGTCTAGTGATTTTGTTGGATATGTTTATTGATAAAAGTGAACTCGTTTGAAAATCGGAGGGAGAGCTTTCTTGGCGCAGTGGAGATTGTTTTGATTGCCCGCGCACGGATTACAGGGTTGTCACCTGAGAATTATCAGCAATCCGTGCGTTAGTTGTTTTCTCAATTAGTCTACCTGAATTAATCCTGGGTGGTTGCCGGTGATGCAGCGACCACCTTGAGCGGTTACGATAAATGTGTTCTCAGTTCCCACCATGCCGATTCCGGCAATCCCTTTTTTTGGTTCAATGGCCAGCACCATATTTTCTTGAAGTGGCTCGTCAAATCCTTTGGCTAACACTGGCCACTCGTCAATGTGGAGTCCAATGCCGTGGCCGAGAAAACGTGCTTGGCGGTCACCAAATCCCATAAAGCCAGCGAGAAATTCGGCATCTAGCTCTGCTGTGATCGAGGCATAAATCTCTGATGGAATTGCACCGGGCTTGAGTAGGGCGGCTGTGTCGTTTTGAATCTGAACACAGCGGTTGTGGATTGCAATGGCTTGATCAGGCAGTTGCCCCTTGTAGACGTAGGTCATGGTCTTATCTGTGTGGTAGCCATCAATACCACAACCAATATCGACAAAAACCAAATCGCCTTGTTTGAGCGTTCTTTCCCGGCTACCAAGCAAAGGAACGGCAGGACTCATGCCGTAATTTCCCCCCGGGCCATCGAAGGATGTTGGATAAATTGAGCTTTCACCGAAGCAAATATGTCCGAGGAGGATCTCGGTGTCGTACATACTAAATCGGGCGATTCCATGGTGTCCCTCCCTAACCATCAAGGAGTAGAGTTCTCCACCTAAGTCGGCTTCTGACATCCCTTTACGAAGTAGTGCTGGCAGTTTATTGACGAGAATATCGTTGTGGATTATTCCTGATTGTTCCATCCTCTCAAGTTCGTAAGGGCTCTTAATCGCTCGAACTGCAGCGATTGAAAAATCAGCAGACTCTATTTGAGAAAAGTTAAAATGCTTATTGAACCGGTGGTACATTGCTAATGGTACTCGTTCTGTCTCAAGGTGAACGGTTGACGGTAGCGCGGTCATCGCCGTTGCCGCATCACGAAAACTGTTCATCGATCTGATATCAGAAAATTCTGATTCATCATGGGCGCGTTGTAGACTGCGCCGTACCCAGTACGTGGCGGGTTTGTCGCGTGGAATGAGTACAACACCATCCTGCATGGTCCCTGTGAAATAGAATTGGTTTATTTTACTGAAAATAGCAATGAATTGCCAGTCGGGACAGTCATTGTTCATGCGTTCGCGTAGTCTGGATAGACGCTGTTCTAATTCAGCGAGCGGTACTTTATGGAACATTTATTTGTCTCCTCAGAGATGTTCAAGGTTGTTTTTTAATCAAAGAGATATTTTATCGTAGATTAAGTGACTATACTGCTGTTTTTTTTGGACTTTATTTTGCATGAATAAGAATCGCTGAAATAGTGGTTAATATATGAGTTTTTTGACAGCTAGATAAATTAAGCATTGTTGCTAAGTTGTTGAAGTTTTAATGATAATTGATTTCATTTATTACGACTGTGTAATTATAGAAAATATGCCTACGTGTTCTAACGTCGTTAAATGACTATTGAGTACCAATGGCTGATAGGGTTTTTATTGTGGAAATGTTTGCAAATATTTTAGTTCTTCTTGGTGCTGTGACTCTGGTTGTCGCCCTGTACCCAGTAAATCAACTGCGCCGTCGCCTCCCGAGTGGTCGTTGTCGGAAATCGTGGATGTTCTTATCGGTGCTGATTGTTTTCTTCTTTATCGGTTATATTGTGTATGCCTACTTGTTCTGGGGGCTTATGCACCATTGGTCCGATATGGTTGTTCCAGCGATCTTCTTTTTTGGTGCTGTGTTTGTTTTCGTTGTCTGTTGCCTATCGTCTAAGACTGCCGATGATGTGACCCGTTTGTGCCATTTAGAACATGAAAATGTAACAGACCCCTTGATGGGAATTTATAACCGTCGCTATATGGACCGTTGTTTAAAACAGGAGGGGGAAAAGGCGAAGCGCTACGGGTTAGATTTTTCTGTGATGATGATCGATGTCGACTTTTTCAAAAAGATCAACGACACCTATGGTCATAGTGTTGGCGATGAGGTTCTTCAGTCCTTAGCCCAAATGATTAAGGGCAGTGTTCGTGATTTTGATCGAGTTTTTCGTTATGGGGGGGAAGAGATTGCCGTTATGATGCCCTATACGAACTGTGAAGGGGCACAGGTCCTTGGTCAGCGACTTTGTGACTGGGTTGGTGCTCGTTCAATGGCTGAAAGCGGTGATTCATTGATCTCTATCACGATCAGCATTGGTGTAAGTTGTCTGTGCTCAAGTGTTGAGGATGTCGGCACTATGATGGCGCGAGCGGATAAGGCACTTTATCGTGCAAAAGAAAATGGCAGAAATCGTGTGGAGGTTGCTGAGCCACCCAAGGTGGTCAATGCACAGAGATCGGTATTGAAAATCAATGCGTAGCTTGCCATGTAAAATGATAAATGGTCACCGGTTGCGATTGTTCGCAGGCGGAATGGTTGTATTAATGTTGGTGCTCACGGTATTGACGGCGTATCACTATTACGAAAATCGTTCAAAGGTGATTGAAACAGTTGATCAACGCCTCTTTGCCGGGGCAACAGCCCTGCGTTATGCAGTAGGCGATTCGTATCATGATCAAACATTGATTCTACAAGGATCAGCGCTGAGAAATTGTTCTCAGATTACAGCGACACTGAAGCAACTTGTCACTGAATTAGGGCTGAAACATCTATATACTTTGGTTGAGTCGGAGGGTGAGCTCTACCTCACTTTGTCGAGCCGATACGGAGACGAAGGCTGCCGAGTAGAGCAGGGCCCTCGTATTGCTCGTTATACGAAATCAGTAGCAGAGGGCCTAGCTGCACACCGTGGTGCAGAACCACGATATTTTGATGCTTCTGATGACAAGGGTAAGTGCCGCTCAGTATTGATACCTTGTGTGACAGCGAGTGGAAGCCGCTATCTCGTTGGTGCCGATATTGACGTTGATGATGTCAACAGTGCTGTTGCCGCTACGTTTCAGCGCGCCCTGATTCAATGTTCCATTTTATTGTTACTCTCTTTCCCGCTGACAGCTCTCTTTGTTTGGCCGCTGCTTTGTCAATTATATACCCATGAATTAACCGGGTTACCAAATCGCGCTCGCTTGAAAAAAGACCTTTCTTCGTGTCGCTTACCGCAGTTAATTTTAGTTGATATTGATGGCTTTAAAGATATTAATCACTATTATGGAATTCATATTGGCGATCAATTGCTGGTCCGTGTTGGCCGCTGTCTAAAGTCACTTATTCCAGCAGGAACACGATTGTACAAACTCGACGGTGACGAATATGCGTTGTTGTGTGAATCGTCACCACGAAGTATCTCTGTTGATTACCTCATATCGAGAATTAATGAACAGCGTATTGAGATTGATGATACAGAGTTTCGCCTCTCTGTTACCGCAGGTGTGGCACAGGGGACAACGCAGTTAATTGAACATGCTGACTTGGCATTAAAAGAGGCAAAGCGGGTTTTGAAACCGTACAAACATTATTCCTCTTATTTACATACAGTTCAACATAGCCAAGCTAATTTGCTTTGGACTTCTAAATTAAAGGATGCCATCGACGGCAATCGGATTGTCGCTTATTTTCAACCTATCCATGATAATAGGCAGCACAAAATCAGTCATTACGAGACGTTAATTCGACTCGTTGAGGAGGATGGTACAGTTGTTGGACCCACCTTTTTTATGGAGGCTGCACGTCGTTCGCGAGTTTATAGTCAGCTAACACTTATTGTTATTGATGCGGCGCTGGCCTTTATTGATGAGAACGATGTGTCTTGTACTGTAAACCTGCTTAACGAAGATATTGTCGTTGAAGAGAGTCGACAGCGAATTGTTGATCGGATTCGCAAGGACAGCGGGCGTTCGAAGCTTATTTTTGAGATTGTTGAGTCGGAGGGGATTGATAATTACGATGTGATCAAGTCATTCATTGATCAGGTTCGCGTTTATGGTGTACGCGTAGCGATCGATGATTTTGGTACTGGCTATTCTAATTTTGATCATATCTCCCATTTGGATGTCGATTATATCAAGATCGATGGTGGCCTTATTGAGCAATTGAATAACTCTGATCGTTCTAAGACAATTGTCGAAGCGATTATCCATTTTGCCAAAGAGTTAGAGATTGAAACGATTGCTGAATATGTTAGCGATGAATCGTTACAGCAGAGAGCCGAAGAGATGGGTATCGATTATTCTCAAGGCTATTTTATTGGTAAACCCAAGCCATCAGCGGCTATAGGTGATCAGCTGTCTTGATTGTAATTCCACGTTCTCGTGAGAACGTATTTTCTCATTGCTATCAATATAGATTGAACACTTGACTTATTTGCCTATTTGGCTAAACTACCAAATAGGCAAACACTTGCAGCGAGGTTTATGATGTTGTCAGAAAAAAAATTGCACTTAGAAGCACGCGCCAAGGTTCTTAAAGCGCTGGCACATCCGACGCGGCTATTTATTATTGAGGAAATTGAGAAAGGCGAGAACAGCGTCAACTCCCTTACTGCAATGATTGAGGCGGATGTGTCAACGGTTTCAAAACATCTTGCGGTACTTAAACATGCTGGAATTGTTATTGATGAGAAGCGGGGGAATCAAGTGTTTTATCGCTTGACCGTTCCGTGCATCTCGAATTTTTTTGGTTGTATTGAAACCGTACTTACTCAGCAACATGCGCAACAATCGTTGGCCATTGGGGCGAACACTTCGCTTCGGCAAGTACCAAAGAAATAATAAATACTTGATCATTATTTTTATAGAAAAAGGGTGTGAGGAACAATGCAGTGGAATCGTGAATGGAAAACATTTTTAGTAATATTGAGTGCTTTTGTTGTGTGCTATACGTTGCCAGTCGAACAAATTGAAGCAGCTGTCTGGCCTTCTAGCCCGCTATGGGAAGCGTTGTATCTTGTTCGTTGGTATGCCCAAGAGCATGTGGTGCTGTGCCTTGTTCCAGCATTCTTTATTGCTGGTGCGGTAGGTGTTTTTGTTAGCCAAGCTGCGGTGATGAAATATCTCGGTCCTAAAGCGAATAAAATTTTGGCCTATGGGGTTGCTTCGGTTTCAGGAACAATACTAGCGGTGTGTTCTTGTACAATTTTACCTTTGTTTGCGGGTATTTATCGCATGGGGGCAGGCCTTGGTCCTGCGAGTGCTTTTCTCTACTCAGGCCCAGCTATTAATATTTTAGCGATCATTTTGACTGCGACGGTACTGGGTCCTGAAATGGGGATAGCCCGCGCAGTAGGTGCGATCGTTTTTAGTGTTGTGATTGGCGTATTGATGCATTTTTTCTTTAGAAAAGAGGAGATGGAAAAAGTACTCGCTGCGGCTGCTATGCCTGAACCCGAGGTGACACGGCCATTATGGAAGGTTTCAATCTACTTTTTCAGCATGGTTGGAATTTTGGTGTTTGCCAATTGGGGACAACCACAAAGTTCTCAAGGGCTATGGCATGAAATATGGGCTAGTAAGTGGTTAATTACGGGTGGGTTTGCCACACTGTTGGGCTTGTGCTTAGTGTTGTGGTTTCGTGTGGCGGCTAGTGCGATCTATGCGATTGCAATTCCAGTGTTGTTCTTGGCCTTTATGTTTTCTGCGCAGCCAGTCATTGCTTTTGTAGTTGGTATTTTTGGCTTAAGCCTTATCTTAACAACACGAAAAGATAATGAGGAACTTCAAGAGTGGTTTGAAAATTCATGGGATTTTGCTAAAAAGATCTTACCATTGTTGTTTTACGGAGTGTTAATTGCGGGGGTCCTTTTGGGCCGGCCTGGGCATGAAGGAATCATTCCAACAGCGTGGATTTCAACGCTCGTTGGCGGTAATGGGTTGTCGGCGAACTTGATGGCTTCGGTGTTGGGCGCATTTATGTATTTTGCTACATTGACTGAGGTACCTATTTTGCAGGGATTGATGGGAGCTGGGATGGGTAAGGGGCCAGCGTTGGCTTTACTTCTAGCTGGGCCAGCGCTTTCTTTGCCAAATATGCTGGTGATTCGCAGTGTGATGGGGACAAAGAAAACAGTTGTTTTTGTTTGCTTAGTTATTGTGATGGCGACCATGAGTGGTTTGATTTATGGAACCTTTTGGAAATGATTAACCATAGATAAGGGGTGGAATTATGGAAGTTTTAGTCTTAGGAACAGGATGCAAAAAGTGTAATGACTTGGTGGAGAATGTAAAACAGGCCGCTGCTGATCGGGATATGGAAGTGAGTATTGACAAGATCACTGATCTCAATCAGATTATGACGTACGGTTGTATGACAACACCAGGACTTGTGGTTGACGGGACGTTAGTCTCTCAGGGGAAGTTGTTGAAGCCTGAACAAATTGCAGTTTTTTTTACCGCAAAGTAGATATCTTTGCGGTAGTAGTTCAATAACTTGAACTGTCTGGGAGGTTTTAAATAATGAAAATGTTGGTTGATTCAGAAAAATGTACGGCATCGGGTGAATGTCTTTTGGTATGTCCACAAAGTGCGATAACCCTAATTGGTGGTGTCGCGAACATTGACCATGATCTGTGTGATTTTGATGGTTTGTGTATCCCAGCGTGTCCACATGGAGCGATTAGTTTTAAGGAATAATTTGAAACTTTATGTGAAGTAGTTTCGATGTGATCGAATTTTATTCCTCACATTCGACTCGATTGCGACCGTTACTTTTCCCCTTATACATCAGGGTGTCTGCGCGGTCGATCAATGTTGTAATCGTGTCACCCTCTTGGAGCATTGTTACGCCAATGGTGACCGTGACATGGATTGGTTCCACAGCGGTTTTGATGTAACAGCTATCGATGAGCATGCGCATTCTCTCACCAAGTTTTAGTAACATGTTGAGTTCGACATTGCGAATGATACCGATAAACTCTTCGCCTCCCCAGCGTCCATAAATGTCAAATTGGCGCGAGTTGTGGGCCAGTGTTTTGGAGA
Source organism: Desulfuromonas svalbardensis (assembly GCF_055389415.1). NCBI lineage: Bacteria > Pseudomonadati > Thermodesulfobacteriota > Desulfuromonadia > Desulfuromonadales > Desulfuromonadaceae > Desulfuromonas > Desulfuromonas svalbardensis. Next base: position 1,011,368 of record NZ_AP042416.1, read on the forward strand.
CAAATCGAAGAACCTCATCGCCGATGATATGGCCAAAGGTGTCGTTGACCTGTTTAAAGTGATCGATGTCGATGAAAAAGAGTCCAAATGGGACCTTGTTGCGCAGATGCTCATCAATGATGCTTGTAAGCTCTCGCTCTAAGTAGTTACGATTAGGCAGTTGCGTTAGGGTGTCGAGCAATGCCAATCTTTCGAGTTCCTTTATCCGCTGCTGATTGGCACTCTGGGAGTTGTTATCAACAAAGCATTCAGTGGCACCAATTGTCTCACCTGCCGAGTTTTTGATTGGGATGGTTCGTACGAGGACCTCGATGCGGTGGCCCTTTTTGTGATGAAGAAAAACATTTGCATGGTGCATTCGGTCATCGTTTAGCGTCGCGGCCAGCGGACAGGCTATTTTGCATAAATTGGACCCATTTTCATTCACATGACATAAAAGCCCATCTGAACAGCTCATGCCAATAACCTCGCTGGCCTCGAAACCCGTAAGTAATTCTGCGGCTTTATTCCAGTAGCGGATGATTCGGTTGGTGTCGACGAGGTAAATACTGTCAAAAAGATTCTCAGCAATGTATTCAAAGCCGATGTCTTCGATATTGATTTGTTGCTGTGACTGATGTGTTGAGTCTGCTGTCTTATCTTTTGTATCTGTCATAATTGTTAATTTTCTTCCTCTTTGGCGATTATTTTGACAAATTGATCACTACTGTGAGCCATGATTTGGCCAACTAATTGAGCCTCATCGTGCTGATTAGAATGAAGTAGTTCTTTGTGGTATTCCATTAGGAGCTCATCAATTTGTTCAATATCGTTATCATCGACATCATTCAATTCAACTTTAGCGCCCCATGCTAACCGCTGGCGAATGGCAGGTCGATCCATATTCATTTCGGGGTCTAAATAGCAGTAGACTGTTCCGCCTGTCATACCCGAACAGATCCATGGACCAGGGTCGCCTAGAACTACGACACGGCCGGATGTCATGTATTCAAAAGCAAACCCTTTGAGGTTCGCGTGGCCAGCAATATTGGCCAGGGTATCTTTACGCGGTTCAAGAATGCGAGCACCAAGAACCACATCGGCCCCTGAAAGGCGAATACATGCGCGACTGTCAGCATCACCTTGGATGATAAATAAACCACCCTGAGCGCCATATGCAAGCCCTTTGCCGACGGAACCACCGACCCGTTTGCCGTCAATATTCTCACCTTTTAAGATAACAATTCGACCGCCGAGTGCCCCCTTACCGACACCATCCTGAGCACCTCCTTCGACACTGATATTAATGCCGTCAATATTGAATGCGCCTAAGCCGTTACCAGGAATTGAATCGCGGCGAAAATGGAGGTGTGCTTGTTTTCCTGCTGGATAACGTCCATCTCGATAGGCTTGCGTCATCGCTCCAGCCAGTCGAGTACCGATGGAGCGGTCACAACTATTGACACCGTCATCGACAAAGCGTACCCGCTCTTCCCCTTCATCAAAGGCATCGGTCACCAATGTTGACAGTAATGAGGTCAAGTAGTTGAGTGGTTTACGAATCAATCGTGTTGAATCTTTGCCGATTTGACCTATTTCGCACGATTCGATGCGTAACAACTCATCGAGCTCTAGTACTTCAAGACCGTGGGTTTGTTCAAGTAAGCACGATTGTCCGACAAGGTCCTGAGTGCGGGTATAACCGAGTTTAGCGGTGATGTTGCGAATCTCCTCGCCAATGGCGCGGAAGAACGTGGTTTCATAGATGATGCCGTTTTCAAGAACCCGGGGGATGAAGCGTTTAATCCCTTTGTTGTGTGCTTCTTGCTCGCTTTCAATTTGAGTCGCGATACCAACATGGCAGGTTCCGAGGTGGCAATTACGGCATGCAGTGCAGCCGATGACAACCATTGGTAAGGTACCAAAGCCAACTCTGTTCGCACCGAGGAGCATCAGCTTCACAACGTCACGTCCTGTTCGAGCACCACCGTCGGCCCAAATCTCAACTTTATCGCGTAGGCCACAACAGGAGAGGGCGCGGTGGGCTTCTCGCACACCGATTTCAGCGGGTAAACCAACGAATTTAATCGCATGTTTACGTGCCGCGCCAGTGCCGCCATCGTAACCACTGATCGTGATAATATCGGCGCCAGCCTTGGCGATCCCCATTGAGATGGTACCAATTCCTGCTACGGCAGGTACTTTAACTGAGATTCGCGCCTGTGGATTGGCGGTGCGCAGTTCTTCGATGATTTGTGCTAAATCTTCAATTGAATAGATATCGTGGTTGTTGGATGGCGAGATCAGGGTGACACCCACACTTGAATTTCGTGCGGCGGCTATTTTTGCAGTCACCTTAAAGCCAGGTAGATGTCCACCCTCGCCGGGCTTAGCACCTTGTCCCGCTTTAATCTCAAGAAAATCGGCAGAGTTGAGCAGATCCATATGGACACCAAAGCGGCCAGAAGCAATCTGCTGGCCACGGTTCTTACGATATTTTCCCAACATGTCGGGGATCTCTCCCCCCTCGCCGTTCATGCAGATGATGTTGAGTTTTTTTGCCGCTTCAGCATAGATTCTAAAAGCGGTTTCCCCTTGAGAACCAAAGCTCATGGCTGAGATCAAGAATGGAAAATCGTGATTACCGATTGAGGTGTCAACCTCTTGCGGGTCAACGCTCAGCTCATTTTCAAATTTGAAATCGAGGAGGTGGCGAATAGCCAATGGGTGGTCGATCTCATATTCGCGAATTAACCGGGATAGATCGTTGTAACTTTCCTCCATTTTAGCAACGGCCCCAACCTTTTTCCAGATTTTAGGATAAAGACGAAACTGTGCTGGCACGGCTTGTAGTTCTTTGCTGCGGACAATAGCCGTTCGGCTGCGGTTGTTCTCCTCTTGGCGGCTAAAATTTAAACCGCGTTGACTTGAACCGCAAAAGTTTGGCGTTTCAAAGATATCAACGATCTCGGGACTCAAGCCGATGGAGGAAAAATATTTACCGTAGCCACCGATCTCGTGCGTCCCCATGGTTGACATCACTTTTTCAATACCACGAGTGATCACGTTAAGCACGTTTGTTAGTCCGCTATCGGTTTCATTGCTTGGCACTTGATCGGCAAGCTCCCACAGCATGTAGGGGCAAACGGCATCTGCGCCCATGGCAACACAAAATAGAATGTCGTGAAGGTTTCGTAATGCGCCCGAACGCAACACCATTGCTGTTGAACGACGTAAACTCTGGCCATTTTTGCTACGTTCAGCTTTAAGCGCTTTATGGAGGTTGCTGACAACCAGTGCTGGATCAAGAAAGCTTTGTGTCGGAGTAAAGGCACGACTGTCATCTAGAAATAGAAGTTGCGTGCCGCGACGAACGGCTTGAAGGGCATCCTCTTCAAGCCGAGCCAGTGCACTCTCGATTGATTCATCCCGCTTTAAAGTACACGAAATTGTTTTGTAGCGTTTGCCACTACCGGGTTGATATTGGCCGAGAAGGGTTTCAATTGAACAGATGCCAAACTGCTGAGCTGTTTTATTCTGGTCCGTTTTAGCGACAATACGCAGCCCGCCTGTTAACAATGGTGCAGCTAGGCTGGTGGTTGAAGCAACTCGTCCGGAAAAATGGGGTCGAGGTCCAATGAAAACTTGAGATGAAAAATGCTCAGTCTCTCGCTCACGGTCGATGGCGGGGTTGGTCACCACGGCCACCTGCTCTTTAAAGTAGTCGGCAATGTTTTGATGGGTCGTTGCTAGCGCGGCAAGGGGGCCATCATAACCAAGGGACGCAATAGGGTCTTGGCCCGACTTGGTGATCTCCTTGATGTTGAGCAGATCGCTGCGTTTCCAAGCAAACCCAGACAACAGGTTGTCCAGTTTGAAGTTGGCCATTTTTTGAAACAGTTCGGTCTCTTTAATGGCTGCGTTTGGCAGTTGAGCACCATCCGATAGGTGCTCGGTGTAGCGTCCAAGTTTTGCTCGTTTGCTCATGCGTTGATACACCAGTTCACGCAATTCATCGTGAGGGTAAACATCGATCCCGTGTTGTGGATGGAGCTGAAGGGCAAGTTTTTCCCCAGGAGCCAGCACTTTTGGATCGCAGAGAATTTCTTCCTGAGCGACAACACCAGCTTCAGACGAGGCAAAATAGAACTTGTTGGTTTCGCCAAACCATAGTGGGCGAAGTCCCATAGCATCAACACTAAATACACATTGATCCTGCCAGCGGGTGATGACAGCTGCTGGACCTTGAGCGCTGGCGGTGAAAAATTGTCGTAACAGCGTGTACATCTGCTGTTGATTGACGGGTAACTTTGCCGCTTCGGTAAAGATCGGTGGGAAACAAACCTCCATCGCCTCATACAGACTCAAACCGTGTACCTGAATCAGCCCTTCAAGGGTGCGATTGAGATCTTGTGAGTCACTGCCACCAAGGGGGAGCGATAATCCGAGCATCCGTGCCTCTTCACGTAATCGGGCAATGGTGTTGATCTCACCATTATGGCCTAACAGGCTGAAAGGTTGAGCGCGTAGCACGGTGGGCAGGGTATTGGTAGAAAAACGGCTGTGACCGATGGTCGCCGAGGATTGAAACTCTCTCCGTTTCAATTCTGGATAATACAGGCTTAAAATTTCGGGTGCGCCATGAACCTTGTAGGCTGTAACGGTATTAGACAGCGAGGCGACATGGACAGGAAATTTTTCCTCAATGGCGACATTTAATTCATACAGCGTGCGACCACAGTTTTTACCATCGTCAAAGTGCAGGGCCAATTGAACAAAAAGAGGTTCACCAGCTTTGGCCATAGTCGAGAGCGCGTCGCTACGCACTTGACCGTGACGCTCGACTAACAACTGGGCACCGTGGCGACCGCACAGGGTGAGAATTCGAGTTAACAGTTGCTCGTCTTTGATAAGTTCTTCACGAGGGACCAGAATATGGGCGATGGCAAAACTCGTTTGGTCGGCCAGCGCAGCCTCTTTGCCCTCTTTTTCAAGGATCTCTCGCCACAGTTGGCGTGGAATGTCCGTTAAAATTCCACAGCCATCACCTTCACCGCCAATTTCACCAGCACGATGGCCCATCTTGATCAGCGCATCAATGGTACGCTGAACATTACTGTGACTAGGGTAACCGTTTTTATTAAAAAAACCGATAATCGCGCACGCATCGCGCTCTTCGGGAATTAAGCCAGATTTGTTCGGATCAGGAATAGGCATGAACTTAAAAACTCTCCTATATGAGGTTTAGTAATGCTTGAACTGTTTTCTCAATTCCCTCTGCCGCTTCTCGTATGGATCCGGCAAGCATGTAAGCAGGGGTGGAGACAAAGCTGAGTTCTTCATCGATGACAATTTCAGATACGGGGCAATTGATGTGTTGCGCACCCATTTGTTCAATAGCTTGAGCGGTGCCTGAATCGTTGCCAATTGTAAGCTGAGGAGCGGGTGAATTATTGCCAAGAATTTTTGCAATAACTGCCGGTGCAATACAGAGTGCAGCAAAAGGTTTTTTTGCCGCGACCATCTCGTTGACGAGTCGTGCAACGTCGCTATTTACCGTACAATCCGAGCCATTAACGGCAAAGTCACAGAGGTTTTTAGCAGCACCAAACCCACCAGGGATGATAAGCGCGTCAAAGTCATTGGCGCTGAGGGAGCTGATGTCCTTCACCTCACCCCGAGCAATACGAGCCGATTCAACGAGAACATTACGTCGCTCAGATTCGGCCACTTCACCTGTTAAGTGGTTGACGACATGCATTTGATCAATATTTGGCGCCATACAGACCGCTTCAACCCCAGCGCGGCTTAATGCCAGCAATGTGATAACAGCTTCATGGATTTCACTGCCATCGTAAACACCACATCCTGAGAGAATTACACCAACTTTCACCATAACAGTTTACTCCTATTCTCTTTAAATTCTATTTGGATTTTGATAAAGCACAGCAATCGCCCGAGGCCTGATTGTGCCACGAGCAATGTAACCATGGGGCTCTGTCGAATCGTAATAAACTGAATCGCCTGGTTCGAGATAGATCACTTGATCACCGTGGCGGAACTCTAGTTGGCCATCAAGAAGATAGAGAAACTCTTCACCTTCGTGGCGAACCATTAGATCATCGGTCCAGTTGTCTGCAAAGAATTCGACATCAAATGGCTCCATATGATGATGTGTTTTGCCAAAGGCACGTGAATTATAAGTGTATGATTGACTGCCGTGGTCATGTGCTGACCGCAGTTGTCGTGCATGTTGTTCTCCCGCACGAACCAGCAAGCATTTTGTGTCGTTGCGTTCATCGTCAAAAAAACAGTTTAGTGGCACCTGAAATGATTTAGCAATACGCAGTAGAGTAGCTAGGGGGGGAATAACTTGATTGTTTTCAATCTGTGACAAGAGCGGCTTAGAGAGTGCTGTTAAGTTAGCAAGGTCTTGTAGGGTCATCCTCCGTTCTTGGCGTAAGGTACGAATCTTCATGCCAATTTGAAACTCTTTGACCTCATCTCGAATGTTTTCCATAAAAAGAATCCGATGCTTAAAGCGAAGATGGTGTCCCAATATTTTTATGCTCAAATGAATAAAATCGATTGGGATGGATATTTTCCTTATTTTAATTCTTTAGTATACTCGCACAGCAGGGTGTGGGAAAGGTGAAAAGTGATGATTGTATACAGAAAAATGCTGTTATCTGGATGTTTTTAGTCGTTTTTTTACTTTGATGGGCCATTCTGGTTAAATGTGAATTGACATCGGTTGAGGTTCGATGTAGAAAAGGAGGCTGGAAGTTTAAATGAATTGTTATGGATGTTTGACCGAAGGAGTTAAGTAGATGAAAAATCTGATGTTTGCGGTTTTGGCTGTTGTGTTTGCTTTTGTGCCTGTATTTCTGGCGCAGCAAGATGGAACGACCTCTCCGATCACAAAAGTAGAAGTATTAGAGCAGGGCGTGTATAAATACGAAGGCGCAAGCAAGGGCTTTGTTAAATTCGATCACAATATGCACAATGAAATGTTAGATCAAGATTGCAGTAGCTGTCATGACGGCGAACCTGCAAAAATTGATGTCTCTAGCATGTCCGCTGGTCACGGTTTATGTGGTACCTGCCACGATCAAGTGGAAGATATGGAAGCATGCGCGACGTGCCATAGTAAGTAGCTATATCGTTTGAAAAGAATTTAAAGGGAGGTAGCCGATGCTACCTCCCTTTTTTCGTTTGCAACAACGTTTATCTTTATCGTGGAATTATTGATGGCACAAACACAAATTAAAACAGTCTTGTTTGATCTTGATGGTACGCTACTCGATGTTGATATGCAGCAGTTTATCCCTGCATATCTTAACGGGTTGGCCCAGAGCATCGACCCTGAATTGGATCGCAAGAAATTTGTTGAAACGATGATCTCGCGTACCATGGAACTATTGGCCAGTGATGATGGTTCGCAAACAAACGAAGATTTTTATCGTAAAATTGTTTGGTCTGATTTAGGTATTACATCGACCCAGTTCGGTGCTGGACTGCAACGTTTTTATCGTGATTATCTCGGTCAACTAGAACCGCTGGTAACATCTTTTCCTTTAGCGCGAAAGCTGATTGAGCGCTGCCAATCACTTGGTTTCGATGTTGTTATCGCTACCAATCCAGTTTTTCCTCGCCCTGTTGTCGATGCCCGCTTGCAGTGGGCTGGCGTGGGTGACATTAACTATCGCTTTATTACAAGTTTCGAAAATAGTTGTTACTGTAAGCCCAATCCACGCTACTTTACATCCATATTTGATGAATTATCTTGCGACCCGAAAAGTGTTTTGATGGTCGGTAACGACACTGAACATGACCTAAGTGCCTCACAGTTAGGTGTCACTACATTTTTAGTTGAGACATGGATGATTGATCGTGAAAGTACCTTTATTGCCGACTACCGTGGTAGTCATTTAGATCTGTATCACTTTATAGATCAATTAGAGGCTGCGGATTAACAAGCAGTGATCATTGATGTGTTTGACAAAATAGTACTTTTTCGTTAACCTTTGCGACACTAAAAGTGTAGGATAATCCTCTCTTTATACTGATGACATTTGCCCCCAACACAGGAGATATTGATGGCACGACAAGTAGATGATCCTGAACTCGCTTTTCGGTTAGCCCGAGCAATTGTTTCTGATATTGCGCTTTACAATGCAGATAAAGTCAGCGAAGGGGTCAAGAATGATAACATTTTCGATCTATTGTCTGATGAGTTGCAAGAGGGGCGTGATCACTTTGCAGAACGAACTGCTGATACGATGACTGAGCGTAATCAAATTTATGATCGTGCCATTGTTGATGTCATGATTAAGCAAGCTGGAAAAATTGAGAGTTCTATTTGGTAAATGGATAAAACAATAGAGTTATACTTCGAACCGGGCCAAAGCGTTGAACGTTTGGACCGGTTTTTGTCTCATGAACTACCTGAGATGAGTCGATCCCAGCTTAAGAAACTGGTTGATCAACAGCAAATTGTTGTCAACGGTGAGGCGGTAAAGGCAGGCCTGCGTCTACGTGGTGGCGAAAAAGTTGTCGTTGTCATTCCACCCGCGGAAGAGATTGAAGCCGTTGCAGAGCAGATTCCTATTGAGGTGCTCTATGAGGATTCTGATCTGATCGTGATCAATAAAGCGGCAGGGATGGTTGTTCACCCCGCCTGTGGTCACGCGAGTGGGACGCTTGTTAATGCCTTGCTGTATCATTGCCAAGATCTCTCTGGGATTGGTGGTGAACTACGACCTGGTATCGTGCATCGCCTTGATATGGATACCTCGGGGGTGATGGTCGCAACTAAAAACGACATGAGTCACACTAGTTTAGCGGCACAATTTAAAGCTCACACGGTGAATCGCCGTTACGTTGCATTGGTTCACGGACTCATTGATGACAATCGAGGCACGGTTGATCAGCCCATTGGCCGCCATCCAACCCTGCGCAAAAAAATGAGTTCACAATGTCGCAATGGTCGACATGCCGTAACCCACTGGAAGGTGCTACGTCGCTATGAGTCAGACCGCTTGACGTTGGTCGAATTACGATTAGAGACGGGGAGAACACATCAAATACGTGTTCATTTCTCTGAGCTCAACTTACCGATTATTGGCGATCCTCTTTATGGCAATCGGTCACGCGCTAACGGGATGAATGATCCGGAAATTCGGCAACAGATTCAACACCTGAAACGGCAAGCACTTCATGCTCGTTTACTTGGTTTTATTCATCCTCGAAGTGGTGAGTATATGCAGTTTACCTCGCCAATTCCAGACGATATGGCAAGTATTCTTTGCGTTTTGGATGAAAAGTATGATATTGAGCCACTCTCTTTTTCTCATGTCCCATTGAATGATGAAAATCACGTTTAACGAAAATAGTATCGGAGCAAAGCAAACCATGGATTTGGTCAAATGTGGAAAGATAACCTGTTTACAGGCGGGTTGGTCGCAAGAGGGTTCTGTTGTTGCAGGTGTTTCAACACGAAATGGCGGCCTGAGTCGTCCACCATATAACTCGCTCAACTTGAGTACCAATACCGATGATCCAGAGTATAATGTTGAGGGCAATCGCTCGACATTTCTCAATGCATTTGGTGTGTCAACGCACCATTTTTTGTTGGTAAAACAAGTTCATGGAGCCGATGTCCTCGTTGTCGATAGTAAAAACCATGACGTGAGCCATTTTCAAGATGTCGCCGCCGATGCCATTGTTACCAATCAGCCTAATTTGATGATCGGTATTCTGGTTGCCGATTGTTTTCCCGTACTTTTGTTTGATCCGGTTAAAAAGGTTTCAGCGGCTATCCATGTTGGCTGGCGCGGAGCTTCTCAGGGGATTGTTGGCAAAGCTATTGCCGCGATGGTCGAAGAGTTTGGTTGCGATGTAAAAGAGATTAAAGCGATGGTTGGCCCAGGAATCAGTGCTGATCATTATCAGGTTGGTAAAGATGTTCGTGATGCTTTTCGCACCGGACAAGGCAATTGGAACGATATCGCAGAAGAGGTTGAGCTTGGACAGTGGAAGCTTGATATCCAGCGAAGTATTGATCTTCAATTGGCCGCTGCTGGTATTGTTGGCAAACAGCGTGAAATGAGTCATTTCTGTACATGGAAGCAGCGCGAGTTGTTTTTCTCGTATCGCCGTGATGAAGGCCAAACAGGACGGCAACTTGGTTTTATCATGTTTAACGATAACGATTAACGATTGAATCAAAATTGAGATTAGAACAACAAAGGGAGGCTTTCGAGCCTCCCTTTGTTGTTTTGTGAACTGCAACTTGAATCAGTGAGCCGGCTGAGGCAACAGCACAAGGCATTGAATCACCAAAGTATTATAAAAATCGCGCTTAACCCATAGGTGGAATCTATTTACGCCAAAATGAGGGTAAAAAGAGGACGAGAACGGTGAAAAGTTCGAGCCGGCCAAGCAGCATGCAGAAAATGAGAACACTTTTGCCAAAGGCTGAAACATGAGCAAAGTTATCGACGGGGCCGATACTTCCGAGTCCTGGGCCAATGTTTCCTAAGGTTGCAATAACCGCCGCTGCACCTGAGATGAGATCCATGCCGCTGGCCGCCATCAGAAATGATGCGGTAACAAAGACCCCCATAAAGAGCGCAAAAAAGCCGAGGATCGCTTGCATCACATCTTGGTCAACAGGGTTATTGCCGAGCTTAACTAAACGTATCGCCCGAGGGTGGATGAGGTGGTAAAGCTGGACGGTGCCGTGTTTAAGTAGCAATAAAATCCGCGCCACTTTCATTCCGCCACCCGTTGATCCTGCGCAACCACCAATAAACATCAAAAACAATAAAATATATTGGGTTAAAACAGGCCACAGTTCAAAGTCGGCTGTGGCAAATCCAGTAGTTGTTAAGATCGATGCCGTTTGGAAGGCGCTGTAGCGGAGGTTGTCAACGACAGAATCGTAAACTGTCCCTTGGTTCATCCACATCAAAATAGCAACAGCGCTAAAGGTAATGAGGAGGTAGAAGCGAAACTCCTCGTTGCGGAAATATTCACCAATGCGCCCTTTTAGGGCGTAGTAGTGGAGGGAAAAGTTGACGCCTGCTAAAAACATAAACAGAGTAATTACCCAGTCAATATAGGCGCTATCGTAGGCGGCAATTGAAGCATTGCGGGTTGAGAATCCACCCGTTGCTAAGGTTGCAAAAGAGTGACAGATGGCATCATAAAACGACATGTTGCCAGCCATTAATAGTAATGTTTCGAGGACTGTAAAGATTACATAGACACCCCAGAGTAGCTTGGCGGTATCTTGAATTCGAGGCTTAAGTCGGTCGGCCGTCGGTCCAGGAACTTCAGCTTGAAATAGCTGCATACCACCTACGCCAAGCATGGGTAGGATGGCCAACGATAGGACGATGATCCCCATGCCACCAAGCCAGTGGGTCAGTGAACGCCAAAAAAGGATGCTGCGCGGCAGACTCTCGATGTCGGCGAGAATGGTTGAGCCTGTGGTAGTGAAGCCGCTCATCGTTTCAAATAAGGCATCAAGGGGGGAACTGATCGCACCAGACAGAAGGTAGGGCAGTGCGCCGAATACAGCAAAGGTCAGCCAGCCGAAAGTGACGACGGCAAACCCTTCACGCACTGAGAGCTCCTTTTTGTTTTTAAATATTTTTATTAGCGCTAAGCCGGTGATCAGGCAGATCGCTGATGAGAGGGTGAAGGCGGTGACGGTGCCCTGATGCTCGTAAAAAGCAAATGGCAATGGCGTGAGTAGCGCCAGCGATAGGCATACGAGCAGTGCGCCGAGAATATGAAGAATAAAAGTAATTTTCATCTATTCGAAAAACTTTTCAATTTTGGTCAATGAGTCTGGCAGGGCAAAAACAACCACCCTGTCTCCTGCAGCCAGAACTGATTCCCCTGTCGCGATTTCATAGCTTGACCCGTGAACAATAACACCAATAATCGCCCCGTTTGGAAAATTGATCTCCTTGAGGGGGGTACCGATAATTTCACTGTTTTGTTGGACCTCAAATTCAAGCACTTCGGAATTACTACCCTCAATGGTTGCCAGCGAGATAACGCCACCGCGGCGGACATATTTAAGGATTGCTCCGGCTGCTGATAATCGTGGCGAAACACAGGCATCGATACCGAGTGACGGAGCAAGGTTGAGTAGCTCTGGTTTGTTGATAAGCGCCAGCGTTCGACTTGCTCCATGCTGTTTGGCCAATAGCGCACAAAGGATATTGGTCTCATCCTTCTCCGTTACTGAGATAAATACATCGGCGTTGTTGATCCCCTCTTCAACTAAGGCATGAATGTCCGTGCCTTCAACATTGATAACCATGGTTTTTTTTAATTTCGCCGAAACTTTGCGGCAGCGTTGTTCATCGCGGTCAACGAGGCGGACATCGAAATGTCGATTTTCTAGCTGTGCTGCAATACGAACCCCAATTTTGCTACCACCGAGAATAAAGACGCGGGGCATCTTTTTTTTCTTTTCCTTCGGGCGCAGCAAATATTGGATTGCGGGCAAGTCTTTTTTGTGAGCAAACAGGAAGATGCTGTCACCGTTTTCAATGCGGTCTTCACCACGGGGGATGATGGTCGTTTTGTCGCGAGTGATCGCAGTAACCACAAAATGGTACATTCCGCGCAGCTCGCCAAGTTCGCGTAAGGTCATGCCGCATAGTGGACTTTCACTGTCGATGCGGTAGCCGAGAAACTGTATCTTCCCCTCAACAAATTCTGCAACATCAAACGCGCCACTGCGACAAGAGATTTTGACCATCTCATCGGCAACCTCATCGTCTGGATTGATGAGCAGATCAATGCCAAGCTTCTCTTTTGAAAGGATGGCACCGTGACTTCGATATTCAATACTTTTGACTCGCGCTATGCGTGTTTTAACATCGTATTCACGCGCAAGAAGGCAGGCGAGGATATTGACTTCGTCCATATTTGTTACGGCGATGAAGATATCTGTGTTCTTAATATCCGCTTGCTCTAAAATTTCAGCACTGGCACCATTACCTGGAAGACCCATAACATTCAGGCGATCCTGAGCTTTTCGTAGGTGGGTTTCATCTCGATCAATAAGGGTGACTTCGTGACCCTCTTGAGATAGCCGTTCACACAGGAAAAAACCAACTTGTCCTGCTCCAACGATAAGTATTTTCATAAAGTATGCGGTACTCCAAAATAGTTACAATATCGTGCTAGCAACTAGCAGACTGTTGGACTTCACATGGACCTACTGCAAAACAGCCTGCGTGGCCCATATTTCCGATAATTTTCGACAAATAGTCCAGCTATTCGCTCTCAAATTATCGAAAATCTGGTCTCAAGCAGTCTATTTCTCGCTACGGCCCGTCAATTCCGACAATCTGCTATTGTGTCGTAGCTTCCGACAGCCTTGATCGTTTGCCAGAATGACGTCGATACCATATTAAGGTTTAAACGTGCTATCTTTGGCATAAATTTCGATAATCTGCAAGGGGCGGTTCATCGTTTTTGCGCAGCGGTAGACCACTTTTTGTGAAAAATACGGAGAAAAATGATGATGTATGTGGATGTTCCCGAAGAGGTGTTGCGCAAGGAGCGCGCCAAAGCACGAGAGCTACGTAAAAGTGGTTGGTGGAAAAACCGGATTGCCTTGGGTGCGTGCCACTATTGTGCTGGAACGTTTGCGGCCAAAGAGTTAACCCTCGACCATGTTGTTCCACTGGTGCGTGGCGGTAAGACAGCCAGAGGGAATTGTGTCCCTGCATGTAAGGCCTGTAATAGTAAAAAACAAGACCTGTTGCCAAGTGAGTGGCAGGAATATTTGAATCACTTAGAGACGCTCGATGCTTAATACTTCGCCCATGTCGTTTTTAGTGCTTAACCCTTGCACCGCCACCTTTGCAATGTCATAGTCACGCCATGTCAAAACCCTATCTTGTTTATTCTCAATATCTTAAACAGCGCTTTGGTGGTCGTGTACATAAAATCTCGATTGATGCAGGTTTTTCATGCCCTAATCGTGGTGCGTCGCGAACCAACCCAGGCTGTCTGTTCTGTGAACCAAATGGTTCAGGATCATTCGCGATTGCCCGCCGCCTATCTGTGACAGGGCAGGTGGAACATGGCAAAGAGGTGATGATTCGCAAATATAAAGCCAAGTACTTTATTGCCTATTTTCAACCTTTTTCGAACACCTATGCTCCTGTTGAAAAACTACGCGCCCTTTATGATGAAGCGCTGGCAGTCAGTGATGTCGTTGGTTTAGCCATTGGCACCCGACCGGATTGCTTGCCGATTGAAGTTCTTGATCTTCTGCATGAATATCACCAGAGTACCGATCTGTGGTTGGAGATTGGGGTTCAAAGTTGTCACGATAAAACCCTCAAGTACCTGCGTCGAGGCCATGATTATGCGAGCTTCCTCAGTGCTTATGCGGCGGCTAAGGAGCGTGACATACGTGTTTGCGCGCATGTTATTTTAGGAGTGCCAGGAGAGAGCCATGAGGATATGCTGGCCACTGCCGATGAGATGGCGCGTTTAAAGGTGGATGGAATTAAAATTCATCTGTTACATGTATTGCAAGATACGGCTTTGGGCGAACGTTACCAACGGGGAGAATTCGAAATTCTTTCACGTGAAGCCTATGTGCAGTTAGCGGTCGATTTTTTAGAACGAATACACCCTGATACGTTAATTCAACGTTTAACTGGTGATGGCCCACGCGATATTTTATTGGCCCCACGCTGGTCGCTAAAAAAATGGGAAGTACTCAATGCCATAGAGGATGAAATGGCCAAAAGGGGAACGGTGCAGGGAAGTCACTGCCGTTTTTAACTGCTGAAAGGGTTGCGTTTAGCGGGTTGCAGCTGGACGATGAGTGTTAAGGATGGTTTGCTGTGGTCTGGGTACACCAACACATACGCTGAAATGCTGCTAAAAGAGGATTCTAGTGGATGGTGATTTCTACGTCTTGGAGTGTTTGTGCTGTTGCTGTTTCAGCAACACCGTCCCATGAAATAAAGACCATTGATGCCCATAAAATACTGACTACTATAATGAAATATCGTGACATGGCGGGTACCATACACGACCTTTATCATTAAAATCAAGACAAGTATTTAGCAAACGTTCGATAGCGTGCTCTTGCTTGAATGGAATAAATAATGGATCTATCACTATTAAATGAGCCGCAACGTGAAGCGGTGTTACATACCGAGGGCTCACTGCTGGTATTAGCTGGGGCTGGGTCTGGTAAAACGCGCGTTATTACCTGCCGCATTGCCTATTTGCTCCGCAGCATTAGTGCCGATCAGATTGTTGCGCTCACCTTTACCAATAAAGCGGCGAAAGAGATGCGTGACCGCGTCATCGAAGAGGTGGGGCGTAAAAAAGCCAAAGGTTTAATTGTTTCCACCTTTCACTCGCTTGGTGTGCGGATTTTACGTGAAGAGATTCAGCGCCTTGGTTATAAAAAAAACTTTTCAATTTATTCCGCTTCGGACCAATTGCGTCTTGTTCGCGATCTGGTTCAGGGGAATCACATTGAGGGGACAAAGGTTGATCCTGATCGCGTGCTGTGGCTGATCTCGCAGGCAAAGAATCGACTGGTTACGGCGGAAAACTATCAGGCTAATCCACACGATGATTATGACCTGATCGCTGCGCACACCTATCCCCGATATCAGCGGATGCTCAAGGCCTGCAATGCTATTGACTTTGATGACATTCTTCAGTTAACGATCCAGCTGTTTAACGAGTTTCCCGTTGTTCTAGATCAATATCGTCAGCGCTTCCGTTACATCATGGTTGATGAGTATCAGGACACCAATGTGGTTCAGTCGACAATGCTCCATTTTCTGAGTTCGTATCACCATAACCTCTGTGTTGTGGGTGATGATGACCAGTCAATTTATGGGTGGCGAGGTGCTGAACCCGGCAATATCCTCGATTTTGGCAAAGACAAAGCCGATTCAAAGGTGATTAAGCTTGAGCAGAACTATCGCTCAACGGGGCGTATTCTTGCGGCAGCAAATGCCCTGATTCTACACAACACTGAACGTCACGGTAAACGGCTGTGGACCGATGGTGAAGAGGGCGATCCGGTTCATTACCGCTGTTGTGATGATGGTGAAGATGAAGCGATGGCGGTCGTTGAAACGATCCATAAAGAGCGCTTTAGTCGCAAGTTAGAGTATCGTGATTTTGCAATTCTCTACCGCACCAATGGCCAGTCGCGCGCTTTTGAAGAGCAGTTACGCTATGAAAATATCCCCTATGTCATCATCGGTGGCCAGCAATTTTTTGACCGCAAGGAAGTTAAGGATGCCTTGGGATATTTAAAGGTGTTGGCCAATCCGCACGACGAAGTCAATTTGTTGCGCATTCTCAATTATCCGAAACGGGGAATTGGTGAAACCAGCGCAGAAAAGATTATCCAGTCATCCATCGAGAAGGATCAACCGTTATGGGAGATTCTGCAACAGGCACGGCACATTCCTGAGTTGGGTGAGAAAGCCATTGGCTCAATCGAAGCGTTTGTGCTGTTGCTTGAGCGTTATCAGCGTGAATTTCGTCAACCTCAGCAGATGGTGGCGATTGTTCAGGATCTGTTTCGTGAGTTGAAACTCGAAGAGGAGTTGTTTCGTCAGGCCGATGACCCCGTTAAGGCGCGCCGTCGGGTTGAAAATCTTCATGAGGTGATTAACTCCCTCTCTACTTATGTCGAACGCGAGCCGGTGCCAACCCTCGGTGGTTTTCTTGAAAAGGTCTCACTGTTGGATCGAGACGAGCCAGCTCGTGGCAGTAAAGAGGAAAAGCTCAAGCAAGATGCTGTGGTGATGATGAGTCTTCATTCGAGTAAAGGGCTGGAATTCCCCTGTGTTTTTTTGGTCGGCATGGAAGAGGGTTTTTTGCCTCATAATAAAATTGTTGACGAGGGTGGCGATATTGCTGAAGAGCGTCGTTTGTGTTATGTCGGTATGACCCGAGCGCGGCAAAAACTAGTGATGTTGGGTGCTGCGCGGCGTAAAAAATATGGTCGATTGCAGCCGAAAGATCCGAGTCGCTTTTTGCTTGAGATACCAGAGGAACTGATCGAAAAAGAAGGAGCGATGGCTGTTGAGGCATCACCCTCAGAGAAAGAGGCGATGGCAAGCGACTTTTTTAGCGGAATTAAGGACTTATTGGACTAATGAATGGCGAAAGTGGTTGTAAATGTGTATGCTTTTTGTTTGAATGAACTATGAGTCTCATTAGCGAATGGCCGATTATTTGGTTTCGCTTAATTTTTGTTGTTTGCTGATCAGCAGGAGGCGAAACTGGCGTTGTTTAAAAGAAAAAGTTCCATCCATAAAGGGGTAGTCGGTCTGACTTTTTTTTCGGATGGCCTTGCATTGGTCCAGCTTGAAACCTCCGCTGAAGGTGATGTCTCTTTGCGCGTCGCTGAAAGCGTCGACTGTGGCCGTACCAATCATGCTGAGGTTCTGGCTGAACTTGTGCAGCGTCACCAATTACAACGCGCGCCGTGTTGTGCTGTCTTAGCACGAGGAACCTATAATCTGATTCAAATTGATCAGCCCGATGTTCCTGAAGCTGAATTGCGCGATGCGGTACGGTGGCAAGTCAAAGATCTACTTGATTTTCCCGCAGACCATGCCGTCATTGATCTATTCTCCACCTTGGGTGCGGGTGGTAGTCCGATGAACTTTGCTGTGGCTGCTGCGGAAGAAAATATCCGTTATGTGGTCGATGTCATGCAGCAGTCTCATTTGGATGTCAAAGTGATTGATATCCCTGAACTAGCTTTGCGTAATGTTATAGATCGTTCGTTTGAGTCGGATCGTGGGGTTGCCTTGTTGAGCTTATGGCGTGATAACGGTCTGGTGACCATCGTTCGTAATGGTGAACTGTGTATGGCCCGACGGATCAATCTCGGCGTCCAGGAACTGGTTGCCGCTGCTGATATGGACGCTGTCGATGGTGTGGAGATTTCTCAGGCGCAGCAAAATATTCTTGATAGTGTTGTGTTGGAGATTCAGCGCTCGCTGGACTATTACGAAAGCAGTGTGTCGCGCCAACCTGTTGCCGCCGTTCTGTTGGCACCACTGGCCGCTCCTGTGCCGGGGTTACAGTCTTATCTCGATACCTATTTAACTCCCGATGTCCAAGAGCTCGATTTGAGTCGTTGGCTCGGCAATTGTTCTGTTGTTGAGTCTGAACAGTCCCGCTGCATTGCTGCTATTGGCGCTGCATTACGCAGTGATTGGAATTGATCATGCAGCAAATCAATCTCTATCAGGATCAATTTAAGCCACAACGTGAAATTCCGTGGGTGCTTATCTTTGCTGCAAGCTTTTTCTTGCTGTTGGCGGTGATGGCCGTTGTCAGTTGGAGTCAAAAGCAGACGGTTCAGAAGGTTAAACTTCGCTTAGATCGTGAACTGGCGCAACAGCAACAGTTGGTTGAATCGGTGGATCTGCTCCAGCAACGGCTGTCGGCACGGGTGCCGAGTGAGTCTTTAAGACGTGACTTACAATTGCTTCGGGCTGAGTTGGTGCAGCGACAACCACTCCGTGTGGCATTGGACCACGCCATGGCACAGGAAAACACCATCCCTCAGAGCCTTGATGCCTTAGCTGCAAAGCCCCTTAAGCAGTTATGGTTTAGCCGGATTTTGCTCATGAATTCAGGGGCAACCATTCAGTTGCACGGACTTACGCCCCACGCACAAAATATACCGACATTAATCGAGGGTTTCTCTTCGCAGGAAGTTTTCCGTCACCAGCAATTTTCGCAATTAGAGCTTGAACGGCAGGAGAATGGCTTATATCAATTCTTACTCTCGACACAGAGGGGAGGCAACGATGGCGTTGGAAAGTAAAACATTCGCGAAGTTAAATGATTTGTTTTCTGCTCTGAGTAAGAGGGAACGTATCATTGTTCTTATTGCGTTGTTTTTGGTCCCTATTTATTTGTTTGCTGAGTTGGTGTTTTTCCCCGCTCAAAAGGAACAAAAACGATTAACGACACAATATCAAACTGCACAACAAGATGTTGTGTCGTTGCAACGACAGTTGCTTGAGTTAGAAAATGCGCTAAATAATGATCCTGATCAAGGCAAGCGAGATCAGCTCGCCTTGTTGCGCGAGGAAATTACTTTGTTTGATCAATCGTTGCAGCGCAACCTTTCTGGGTTAGTGCCACCACAGCAGATGTCGGCAATGCTGCGTGGTATGTTGTCCCAGCATAAAGGGTTGACCCTTATGTCACTAAAAAATCGTGTCCCTTCGGCTCTGGTTGCAGTCGTTACACCTTCTGCCGCGAGCAGTAAAGATACCTCTGGGGGCGAAGAGCTTTCTCTTAGTCAGAAAACAGCGCCGGTATTGTATCAACATGTCATGGAGTTGCAGTTGACGGGAAGTTACCTTGATACCTTGAATTATTTACATCAGTTGCAGGGGCTCTCACAGCGGCTGTTTTGGGAGAGTGTTGACATTGAGATGTCTGATCGCTATCCAAGTGCGCGAGTTATGCTCAATGTGTATACCTTGAGTTTTCAGGAAGGCTGGATTGGTGGTTAATCGAGAAAAGAGAACGAAGTTTGAATGTCGTGGCGTTATATTACCTCTGGCCATCGTTGTTATTGGGTTGATGATCGCGACACCGAGTCGTGCAGGCGTACATGACCCGATGCGGCCTCAGGTTGAACGTTTCGCTGCTGATTCCGTAGCGGTAGAAAAGACTGAATTTCATCTTGAAGCAACCATGGTTTCAGCCCAGCGCCGGGTTGCAATCATTGATGGGTTAACCGTTAGCGTTGGTGACCGGTATCAAGGGCATTTCGTTACCTCGATTGACGAAGGATGTGTGGTGTTGGCGCAACAAGGCAAGAAGACCTCATTGACCTTGCAACCGATAATTAAAACGCGAACGGATGCAGCGAGTGGATTGTTGCATCACCTACGTGGAGTGGAATAGATGGTGAAATTACGGAACATAGCAAGCCTGTTGATATTTAGTGGCGTACTTTTTATGTCGGGTTGCAGTGCAACCGTGGCAAAAGACTCTGTTTCCACACCATTACCATCATCGCCATCAGCCCTTATCCTTGAGCAAATGCAACGCCCCGCGCTGGACGCTGAGGCAGCGCAACCGTTACCTGCGGCGATTCAGCAGGCTCTTATGCCATCTCTCTTTAGTTCTGAACAGCAGGGTCGATCGGCTGAAGAGGAGCACCGTTTTGATGTTGCTGCGGAGGAGGTTGATGCCAGCGCATTTTTTTCCGGCCTCGTTGAAGGGACAACTACCAACATGGTGGTGCACCCTCAGGTTACGGGAAAGGTTAGTTTACGCCTCAAAAATGTCACCTTGTCCGAGGTGATGAATATCGTTCAGGAGGTATATGGCTACCATTTTCGCTCCATTGCAGGTGGGTACCAGATTTTACCAAATAATCTTCAAACGAGGATTTACGAAGTTGATTACTTGACATTACAGCGCAGCGGAACCTCCTCCATGAGAGTGAGTTCGGGGCAAGTAACTGATGGGAGTAACTCATCGAACAGTAGCAGTAATCGTAGTAATAGTAGTAACAGTTCAGGAGGAGGCTCTTCAGGTAATGAGAGTGGAACTGGCAGTCAAATTGAGACCACTTCGACAACCGATTTTTGGCCAGCCTTTCAAAAGGCACTTGAGGCTCTCATTGGCACAGAAGATGGTCGTAAGGTTATCATACAACCTCATGCTGGATTAGTTGTTGTCCGTGCACTCCCTTATGAGTTGGATATTGTCGCCAACTATTTGCAGAGAACGGAAGGCTCCTTGCAACGCCAAGTGATTCTGGAAGCTAAAATTATTGAGGTTCAACTTAATGATGGGTTTCAAACAGGGATCAACTGGGGATCTCTTATCCATAATGGCACTAATTTGGCGCGAATAGGTCAAGTGGGCGGTGGCACCAGCCTAAGTAATAATTCAAGTGAAATCTCGGGTAACTATGGGAATCTAAACCCAGGTGACGCAACACCAATTAACGGTTTGATCTCCTCTGCTTTTGGCGGAGTGTTTTCGGCGGCAGTAGAGTTTGATGATTTTCAAGCCTTTGTTGAAGCGGTTAAAACGCAAGGCGACGTGCAGGTACTTTCCAGTCCGCGTATTTCGACGCTTAACAATCAAAAAGCAGTCATTAAGGTTGGAACTGATGAGTTTTTCGTTACCGAGGTGTCAAGTGATACCGATACTGAAACGGATACCGCAACTGCCGATATTACCTTAACACCATTCTTCTCTGGAATCGCCTTGGACGTGACACCGCAAATCAGTGAAAATGGTCGAGTGACATTACATATCCATCCGACGGTCAGCGAGGTTGAAGATCAGACAAAAGTGATCACCGTCAATGGTCAAGAACAGTCACTTCCCTTGGCGTTTAGCAGTGTGCGCGAGTCTGATACGATTGTTAGTGCTCGCAATGGTCAAGTAGTTGTAATCGGCGGTTTGATGAAAAATTCTGAAGGTCAAGAGACCGCCGGAGTTCCTCTTTTGGGTGATCTTCCCGGCGTCGGCTATCTTTTTCGTCATCAACAGGAAACGACACGGAAGAGCGAGCTGATCATCTTATTACGGCCACAAGTGGTGAATCAAGATCAAGACTGGGCTAATGATATTGATCAATCGCGTCAGCGCATGCAGCAGTTGTTGTAGGGGAACTTCATGTATCTGGACTATTTTCATCTGAATGATCGTCCTTTTTCTCTCACGCCAGATACCAGTTATTACTACAATAACTTTAGCTGTCAGGAGGCGATGAACGTGGTTCTTGTTGCCTTAAATAACGGTGAGGGGATTGTTAAAATAACCGGCGAAGTGGGGACAGGCAAGACACTCATGTGTCGCAAACTGCTCAATGATCTTCCCGATCAGATGCTTACCGTTTATTTGCCCAACCCATTAATGGAAGCGCAGCAGCTTTACCGTGCCGTCGCTCAGGAACTTGGTCTTGATTCGGCTACGGATGTTTCTGTTGCCGATCTATTGAATCAACTCAATACTCGGTTGATTAACCTTAGTGCATCAGGCCGGAATGTTGTCGTGTGTGTTGACGAAGCGCAATCGATGCCAACGCAAACCCTTGAAGCGTTGCGGTTATTGAGTAATGTAGAAACAGAAAAAAGAAAATTACTTCAGATCGTATTATTTGGCCAACCGGAACTAAACGAACGGCTGGCACAGACCGAATTGCGCCAATTACGCCAGCGAATCAGCTTCTCTTATGCCCTTGGCCCCCTTGATTTTAATGGATTTCAGGGCTATTTATCCCATCGACTTCAAATGGCAGGTTATCAAGGTGTGCCACTGTTTACTGTTGCGGCACAGCGTAAATTATTCAAAGCCGCTAAAGGTGTGCCGCGCTTAGTCAATATTTTAGCCCACAAGGCATTGATGGTCAGTTATGGCTGTGGCTTGCATCACGTTGGTGCCAGTCAAGTCAAGGCGGCCATTATTGATACCGATGGCATTGCGCAGCCACATAACTGGGTATTTAGCATTGTGCTAATCGGATTGCTCATGACTCTTTTTTTTGCGGGACTGTTGTTTACTCCCATGATGGGAGGGTAGAGCAACGATGAGTCTGATTAATCAGATGTTGAAAGATTTAGACGCGCGTAAGCAGCAAGGGCCAAACCATGGTGGACAAGAAGTGGAGGTCGTTGTTTACCACACGCCTAAACGCTTTCGTTTCCTGCCTGTCATTGTTGCGCTGGTTGTTGTGTTGGCAGTGAGTGCACTAGGTGGGTGGTGGTTTTTTAATCCACGCACCGTGGCAACGCCTCAGCTTTCAGCGCTGACTCAATCACCCGTAAATGGTGCGCCTGTTGCGGTAGAGCCGCAAGCAGTTGTGGAGATTGAAACCGTTGTTGAGGAACCTATCACACTCGAAGAGCAGGTTGCTCCTCGGCTTGAATCCTCTGTCGTACAAGAACTTTCGGCGCCGGTTATGGCGCCAGTACTACCTGATGTAGCCGTAGCTCTGGCGGAGACTCCTGCTGCGAACATCCCTGCTGAAAGTTCTAATCGGCGAGATGAGACGGCTTTTGCCGTGGCGTTAGAGGGCGTGTCATCGTTACCCGTTCGCATGGTGATTAAGCCGCCAAGTTTAGCCGAGCAAGTACAACATCTCCGCATCGAAGGTCGGGCTCTTGTTGAGCAACAACGTTATCAGGCTGGTGCAAAACTGCTCAATCAGGCGATACAAATTGATCATTCCAGCGCCCAACCATGGCAAGAACTTGTTCGGATTTGGGTGCAAGCTGGTGATCTTGCTTCTGCTATGGATGTTGCAACACGTGGCTGTGAAGTGTATCCAACGGATGTCGGTTTACGAGTTTATCGAGCGCGGTTAATGGTTGAATCTGGCGAACACGGTTCAGCGTTAGTCGTACTGCAAACTGGGGCGTTACCAACGATTGAAGCATCAAGTGATTATTACGCTTTGCTGGCGAGTGTCCTGCAACAACTTAATCGATTTGATGAGGCGGCTGAGCAGTATCTGTTGCTGACAACGACCTATCCGCACCAAGGAGATTGGTGGATTGGTCGCGCTATCTGTGCCGATCAGCTTGGATCACCACAGCAAGCCATGGCCTGTTATCAACAGGCAATAAGCTGTCGCCAGCTTAATCCTCAACTTAAGCAATTTGCCGTACAGCAATTAACGCGTCTGGGTAAAGGGTAGATTTATGGCACTACGCAAAAAAATACGGATCGGTGACCTGCTCGTCTCTGAGGGGATTATCATCGAAGACCAGTTAATGCACGCGTTGAAAGCACAAAAATCGACGGGTGGCAAACTTGGCCATACCTTGATTGAGCTTGGCTATCTTACCGAAGACCAGATGTTAGAGTTTTTGTCAAAACAGCTACAAATCTCACTGGTTGATTTGCGCCATTTTAAGTTCGATCCGCAATACGTTAGGCTCATTCCTGAGACCCTAGCTCGCCGTTTTCGAGTCATTGTGTTAACGCGTGAAGCGGGTGCTATTTTAATTGGCATGGCTGACCCCACCGACATATTTGCTCAAGATAAGTTGGAATCACTCATTGGCGAACCGATTGTTCCTGCCGTTGTTCGCGAATCGGACCTGCTGCGTTCCCTTGATAATGTCTACCGTCGTACCGACGAGATCGAAAATATTGCCGAAGAGCTTGGCGAAGAGCTCGCGCAAACTGACTTTAATTTGTCTGAGCTTCTACCCGATAGCCAGCTCGAAGATGCACCCGTTGTCCGTTTGCTCCAGACACTGTTTGAAGATGCGGTGCAGGTTGGCGCATCGGATATCCATATTGAGCCAGATGAAAATGTTTTGCGGATTCGTCAACGAATCGACGGTGTACTGCATGAGCAGGTGATGAAGGAGAAACGGATCGCTGGCGCGTTGGTGTCACGTTTAAAGTTGATGAGTGGTCTCGATATTTCGGAACGCCGCTTGCCGCAAGATGGCCGCTTTAATATCCGTGTTAAAAACAAGAGTATCGATATTCGACTTTCTACCATGCCGTTACAATATGGCGAGTCCGTTGTTATGCGTTTGTTGGACCAATCTGGTGGGTTGTTGAAGCTCGATCATATTGGTATGCCAGCAGATATTTTAGCGCGCTTTCGTAAGTTTATTCATCAACCGCACGGTATCGTTCTCGTTACAGGCCCAACAGGTAGTGGTAAAACAACCACTCTGTATGGCGCTCTCAATGAGATGAACAGCCCTGAAAAAAAGATTATTACTGTCGAAGATCCCGTCGAGTATCGCTTACCACGCATCAATCAAGTTCAGGTGAATACTAAGGTCGGTTTGACCTTTGCTGGCGTGTTACGTACCGCCCTGCGCCAAGATCCGGATGTCGTTATGGTTGGCGAGATGCGTGATCAAGAAACCGCAGAGATCGGCTTACGTGCGGCGATGACCGGTCACCTAGTGCTGTCAACCTTGCACACTAACGATTCCATCAGCACCGCCTTGCGTCTGTTAGATATGGGCGCAGAGGGTTATGTCGTGGCCAGTTCGCTACAAGCTGTTTTAGCCCAGCGATTAGTGCGCCGAATTTGTGATAGCTGTCGAGTTGATGATCCCCTTGATCCGCAAAGCCTGAGTTGGCTGCACGGTTATTTAGGTGACGATCAGCCGGTGCAGGGTTACAAACGCGGTCAAGGCTGCACCCAGTGCAACAACACTGGTTATCATGGCCGAATTGGTATCTTTGAATTACTGCAAATTGATGTTGATCTAGCTGATGCGTTACGGCGTAACGATAGTGCTGATTTTGCTCGTTTGGCCCGGCAACAGGAGGAGTTTGTCTCTTTGGCTGATTGTGCATACGACTATGCGAAACAGGGAGTCACCAGTATCGAAGAGGTGATTCGCGTTTCAGGCCAGAGCGAGTAGGAGATTTAAACTATGCCAAATTTTATTTACACCGCTCGTCGCCCTAGCGGTGAACAAGTAAACGGCGAACTCGAATTGGCTTCGAGTGACGCGGTTGCGGCGCAATTGGCAGAAAATGGCTTAATTCCTATCCGTATTCAGCAAGGGGTGAGCACTGCGGCTAAAAAGGGCAAAAGTCTTTCCTTTAGCTTCGCAAAACGGAAAAAAAAGGTTGGCCTCGACGATCTGGTGCTGTTTTGCCGCCAGATGTTTGCCTTGACCCGCTCTGGTGTGCCAATGATGCGCTCACTTCAAGGTCTCATCGAGTCGTCGCAAAACCCCTCATTGCAAGAAGCCTTACGTGGCGTGATCGAAAACCTCGAATCAGGCCGCGACCTGTCCGGAGCCATGGCGTCATATCCTGACGTGTTTCCAAATCTCATGACTCGGATGGTTCAGGTTGGGGAAAACAGTGGTAATTTAGAGCAATCGTTTGAACAACTTGCCGATTATCTTGAATTTGAAAAAATGACTCGCGAGCAGATCAAAGCGGCGATGCGTTACCCTAGCTTTGTTATCATTGCTATCGCTATTGCTATGGCAATACTGAGCTTATTTGTTATTCCAACATTCGAAAAAGTGTTTGCCGGTTTTGGTGCCGATTTGCCGCTGCCAACGCGAATTATTATGGGAATTTCACAGTTCTCTGTTGCGTATTGGCCCCATATCCTTGCTGCGCTTATCGCTACGATTTTTGCTGTGCGCCGCTATTTACGTACCGAACGGGGAACTTTGCAGTGGGATCGCTACAAACTCAAGATTCCCATTGTCGGGTCAATACTATTGCGTTCAACATTAGCCCGTTTTGCCCGCTCATTTTCAATGGGCTACGGTAGCGGTGTGCCTCTTGTTCAAGCCCTTGGCTTTACCGCTAGGGCGATAGAGAATGCGTACCTTGGTGGTAAACTCGATGAGATGCGTAATCACCTAGAGCGCGGTGAAACACTCACCCGTAGTGCGGCGTCGTTGGAGATTTTCACCCCGCTGGTATTACAGATGCTCGCTGTTGGTGAAGAGACAGGTTCCGTTGATAGCATGCTGCTTGAGGTGGCTGGATTTTACGAGCGCGAAGTGCAGTATGAGTTGAAAAACTTAACCAGTGCCATTGAGCCGATTCTGATTGTGGTAATTGGTGGCATGGTGCTGGTGTTAGCTTTGGGTGTATTCTTACCCATGTGGAATTTAGGCAGTATGATGAAGTAGGGTAAAGAGTTCAGAAGTTTAGGTCGATAAGTATAAGGGCCTTATCGCGCCAAGGCGCAAAGAACGCCAAGGTTTAAGGTCAAAAACAAAGCGTTAGATTTTACTTTGCGCTCTTTGCGGCTTAAGTAAGCGTAGCGCACGGGCGCGAGAAATAACGAAGTCTGTTTTATTAACTAAATAATGCAACATTATTTAACCAACACAAAGGAGTAACACATGAACAATCAAAAAGGTTTTACCCTCATTGAGTTAATCGTAGTGATCGTAATTTTGGGTATTTTGTCGGCGGTGGCTGTGCCTAAGTTTGTTGATATGCAAGGTGAGGCAAAAAAGGCTGTATTAGAAGGTATTCGCGGGTCTTTTAAGTCTGCTGTTATGATGGCACATGGTAAGTGTTTAGTGTCTAATGTTATCGGGGATAGTACTATTAATGTCGAAGGATCTGATGTCGAAGTTAATTTAGCATATCCTGATGCAACGACAGCGAATCTGTCTGATTTAGTTGATTTAGATGGGTTTACTGTCGCTGATGATACGACAGTTGATGAATTTAAAGCGGAATTGTCTGGAACTGATTTGGTTGTAACATATGGAGCATACTCTTTTACTTATACGCCGGCTGTTGATGCTAATACAGATGGTGTCGCTGATGCAGTGCCAGCAGTCTCACTGGTAAGTCCTTGATAGCTAGGTAGGATGCGGTGAGGTCAACGAACCGCATCGTTCTTATCTGACGTACAAAAATGATGCGGTTCACTACGTTCACCGGCATCCTACGTGAGCAGGTAGGGCGGGCATTGTCCGCCGATTTTATCTATCGCACACAGCAAAGGCCAACGCCATGCGAAACCACAACGGGTTCACCCTATTAGAATTGATCGTGGTGGTCGCCGTGGTGGCAATACTGGCTAGCGTTGCTTTGCCTAGGTTTTATCGTATGACCCTACGTGCTGAAGCATTAAGTACACAGGGGATGATTGGCCAACTTCGCAGTGCCTTAAGCTTACAGATGGCGCGTGGTTTGTATCAAGGGGATGATTTAGCTGCGTGGGCGCATGATGGCCTACAGGCATTATATCCCATGCACGATTTGTTACTTGAACAGCCTGAAAACTATCTTGGAATTGTAGAAGATAGTAACCAATGCGGCAGTTGGTACGATGATAAAAAAACGCATGAGTTGGTGTATGTCGTACGAAATGATGAGATCGTTAATGGAATTGATAGCTCACCTAAAAAAGTGCGTTGGCATATCTCCGTCATTTATGACGAGCGGCAATCGCAACAAAAGCAACTAATTGGTTTGGTATTACAACCAGCAACATTGCATCAATGGAATTTTGAATAATCAATCGCGTATGGACACGGCTTGCCGTGCCTATACAGGTTGAATCGAGGAGAATGTATGAAAACAAGTTTAAGAGGACAAAAAGGCTTTACCCTCATCGAATTAGTGGTGGTGATGGTTATCGTTGCTCTGTTATCGGCTGTTGCCGTACCTAAGTTTATTGACCTACAAAAGCAAGCTGAGGCAGCGACGGTTAAAAAGGTGCTGGGGAATGTTCGCAGTGCGTTATCATTACGAGTGGCTCGTGCTTTGGTCGACAGTGAAGATTTAGCGACTCTTGCGTACAATGGAACGGCACCGCTTGATCCAATGAACGATCTTTTGTCCAACAAACCAGAATCTTATTTAGGTGTTTTTGCTGCAAATCAAACCGGCGACGGTGCTTGGTTTGATAGAAGCGTTGGTCATTGGTTGATGTATAATTTAAAGAACGAAGATATTATTACAGGTGGTTACAATGGCAACACCATGATTATTCATCGGATCGAAACGGTTGTTGATAATGGTGAGGTTGTTGGTTTGGAGCTGATTCCGACAACTTCTTATGACTATACGTGGGAATATTAGTCGTTTTGTAAATGTGTTGATCTGTATAATGAAACCATTATGCAGATCAACGCACATCAACAAACGTTGAGTTCTTATTGAAAGAAGAGAGTCATGATCAGAACGCTCAACCAACAAAAAGGCTTCACCTTAGTTGAATTGATCGTTGTGATTGTCATTCTCGGCATCCTTTCGGCTGTTGCCGCGCCGAAGTTTTTCGATCAACAGTCATATCATGAACGCGCTTTTAAGGATGAGCTCGTCTCCGCCTTGCGCTACGCCCAAAAACGAGCTGTGGCTAGCGGTTGCGCCGTTCGTGTTGGTATCACCGCCACAGATTTCACCCTCTATCGTCATGAGAATACGGCGAGCTGTAACACCCTCCCTCCAGCCACCGTTGTTTTAACCCACCCCAGTGGCGGAGATTTTACCGCTGAATCCCCCGTAATATTGACACCCGCTACTTTGGCCTTTGATGCTCTAGGTCGCACTCGTAATGAAAGTTACGCAATTAGTGATTTCACCAATGTTGCTGGTTTGGCAATTGCTATCGATGGAGAGACTGGATGCGTTACTCAATAGCGAAATCATGTCATAAATTCACTCGATGTCAGCGCGGGTTAACATTAGTTGAGTTAATTGTGTCGATGGTGATTATCAGTATCGCCTTAGGTGGTGTGTTGATGGTGATGAACTTTACCGTGAGTCATAGTGCTGACCCGATGATTCAACATCAAGCTATTGCTATTGCTGAGTCTTATATGGAAGAGATTGTTCTGCAACGCTACAATAATCCTCCTGGAGGCTACACCGGAACAACGAGAAACCTGTTTGATGATGTGTTTGATTACAACGGAATGAATGATTCTGGTGCGAAAGATCAAAACGGTAATGCGATTGCGGGCCTCGAAAATTATACGGTAACTGTTATCGTCTCTGACCCAGCCGATTTTGGTCCAGCAGGAAGTGTGGTGCAAGCACGTAAGGTTACCGTTCGCGTACAGCGTGGAACCGAAATGGATCTCACCTTAACAGGATATCGGACTGATTATGATTGATCCTATCCTACGACATAGAGGTTTTACTCTGGTTGAGTTGGTGGTGACCATTGTCATTATCGGCATCCTCTCCTCTCTCGGCGGCATGTTTATCAGTCAGCCGATTGAAGGCTATATCGATTTAGAGCGCCGAACCGAGTTGGTGGATCAAGCGGAGATGGCTCTTCGGCGTATGCAGCGTGATATTCGTGCGGCGTTACCGAATAGTGTTCGCATTAGTGCTGATGGCAAGCGTCTTGAAATGTTACATGTGGTTGCTGGTGGTCGTTATCGTCGTGGGGGAGTTGGCGATATGCTTGATTTTTCTGCGGTTGATACAGGGTTCGATGTATTGGGAGGGGTAGAGCATTTTAGTGAAGTAACGCTCGGAGATCTCGTGGTGATCTACAACCTCTCGGCGACAGGAACAGCCGCTAACGCCTATACTGGAGACAATTCGACACCTGTTGACGTTGGTTCAACAGCGAGCAATTTAATCATTTCAAAGCAGTTTCCCTATGCATCTCCCTTGCAACGTTTTTTTATTGTTGATACTGCTATCACCTATCGGCTGCGCGACGGTGAACTAACTCGCCACACTGGTTATGCCTCCAATACCACTCAATTTGATCCCGGGGCAGCGCCAGGAGATTTGGTTGCCAGCCATATTGTTTTAGCCGCCAGTCAATTTGCTTACGATGCCGGAACGGCAAGCCGTAGTGGTTTGGTTCGAATGCAACTAGCCTTGGAAAAAGCGGGGGAACGAATTACCCTACTCCATCAGGTACATGTTGATAATGCTCCGTAGGAACGACGGCCAATTGAAAATCAATCACGGTAGGTTGCGATGAATATAAACAATCAAAATGGTTTCACCATCGTCCAAGCGATCTTTATCCTCGTGGTATTGGCTCTGCTGGGCACCTATATGGTTAAGCTGAGTACTGTGCAGCAAAGCACCACCACTCAGGCTGTGTTGCAAGCACGGGCCTATCAAGCGGGGCGTAGTGGTGTCGAGTGGGGAATTAAACAGGTGGTTGATGCTGCAGCTTGTTTTGCTGATTCCACGTGGTTGGTCGATGGCTATACCGTTAACACCTCATGTCGTCGCTCAGGGCCATTCAACGAAGGTGGTGATGATATTTATATCTATAATTTAACTGCTGTTGCCACCTTTGCTGATATCGATAGTCCTGACTATGTTTCTCGCACCGTGGAGGTGACGATTCATGATTAAAATAAAGGATAAGAATCCTCTGTTTGGCTTGATATTTCTGTTTACTTTTCTTTTTGTAGCTTGCCCTGTTAATGGCAGGGCCGATGTCTCATTGTCTGGGTTTCAGCAACTAGGAGATAACTCCAACCTTACTGTGACTTATGATCAATTGCGTACGTCACCGTTTTATTTTTCGTTGAGCTCTGATGTCTCTTTATCCTCGATCGATCTCAATAACGTTTCTGGATTAGAACCCGACTCGTCTCTTGTATTTTTTATTGATGATGTAAAGGTTGGAACAGGAAGTCAGGGTAGTGCCTCGGTAGCAGTTAACCTTTCTCTTGCCGCAGGGCTACATACCCTTTCATTGCGGGGAAGCTGTTATGATAATGGTATCTTGACCCCATGTTCAGGGATGGGTAGCTCTGCAAATATTTCTATTGATGATTTGCCCGAACGCTTTGT
The DNA here is from genome assembly GCF_055389415.1 of Desulfuromonas svalbardensis. Classification (NCBI taxonomy): domain Bacteria; kingdom Pseudomonadati; phylum Thermodesulfobacteriota; class Desulfuromonadia; order Desulfuromonadales; family Desulfuromonadaceae; genus Desulfuromonas; species Desulfuromonas svalbardensis. The sequence goes on from NZ_AP042416.1 coordinate 1,042,637, forward strand.
TGATCCTGTAACAGATTTAATCACGGGCGATTTAAATACGACTTATATTGGCACAAATCAAAGCGACGGAATTGAGATAACAGGTAATACGAATAGAGGAATTGATCTGAGAAATAGAGCGGATCGTCTTTATATTCATGGTTCAACTAATAATGTTTATGCCATTAATTTAGGTAATGGTGATGATATTATTCGCATTGCGGGTGACAAAAATTCACCGTTAGGGTTGGGCAATAATAACAATCAGTGCCAGATTGACGGAAATGTGAACAGTGGAACCCTGTCAGGAGGGAATCAAGACGATGTTGTGAAAATTAAAGGAGATGTTAAGGCGCCCGTTGAATTAAATGGTGGCACGGATGCCATGGAAGTCTTAGGTAACAATAATTCACGCATTGAAATGGGTAAAGGTAACGATCAATTATATGTTCACGGTAACGTTTCTGGTGCTGGAATTGATATGGGGAGAGGTAATGATGTTCTCCAAATTGATGGTCAGATATCGAGTTCAGTGAATGGTGGTATCGGTTCTGATACGCTATACGTCAACATGACTGAGTCAGAATGGGCAATTAGTTGGCAAAGGTATAATGTGTCAAGCTTTGAAACAATTATTTGTATAGATACGGTTTCTACAGTTGATGTTGACGAAGATGATTTTACTTTTCACGAGATTGTTTTAAATACTGTTGACCCCAGCCAAACATCGGATGCTCGGCATTTTATTCAAAAATATCATCTTGGTGATAATAACGATAGTTCAGATGGCTATGACCTGACAGATAGTACTCCTTATTATCCCGATGAAATAGATGGTACATCGGTAACAATAGGGTTCAGGTTAGCCGCCGCAACAACACACTTAAATATTGATTTTTATCGGTTAAGATCTTTGGATTTTAGTAACTCTATTGCGATTGATAATACTCAAGTTGGAACAATTTTTGAGGGCGGAGACAGCGTTGATTTAACGGATGACCCTTATAACTTAGGTGTTGATGGCAACTGGCCGGCAGGGCTACATCAATTAAAAGTGATTTCCACACGGCAAGGATCTTGGTGGTCTCCTGAGTATGACGATTTTAGTTGGGATGAAATAATTATTACCCCAAAGACGAGTACTCCAAGTGTTGATCACTATCGCATTGAACATAGTTCGACAGGAATTACCTGTCAGGTTTCTACCGTAACGTTACGTGCTTGTGCCAATGATGATTGCTCGGAAGAATATGGTGAGTCGGTCACCGCAACTCTGACCCCACCAACATCAAATCCACCGAATTGGATTGGTGGCGATACCCGAACATTTATTGGCCATAGCGATGTCATGCTTCAGCAGACCACCCTAGCAACTTTGGATCTAGGTTTAACAGCATTATCCCCAGTGGCGACCAATGTGACCCGTTGCTACGAAGATGGTGTGGAGGGCGATTGCTCCATCGTTTTTTACAATACTGGAATTTTTATTGATGGAGATTCTGATGCGAGCACGAGCGATAGTGATATCGGAACTCAGATAGCAGGAAAACCCTCGAATGTTTTCCCTGTTGCCCAGATTTTTCAGGTACGCGTACTGCGAACAGATGACAATAGCGGTGCGTGTATTGCGTCTCTTGTTGATAATTCGAATGCTCTGTTTAGTTATTTGGTGCCCGAGGCCGATAATGGTTTAGATGATAACAGCATAACGCTGACATCGAATATTGAAAGTGAGATGTTAAATAGCGTTGGTAGTACGAAAGAGTTAGAGCTTGATTTTAACGGGGATGGTGCAGCAGCCTTTTGGCTGACCTCGGTTGATGCAGGGAAATATCAATTGAAGGTAGCAATGGAGATCCTTGTTACCGATTCTGATGGTAATCAACTCACCAATGATGGAGGGGTCCCAACGGGTGAAACCTTCTATGTTAGTGATATTTCTAATGCCTTTGTTGTACGCCCTTTGGCTGTGTTTGCCGAAGCCGTTGGCAATAAGAACGCTATGGATGGCAGTGGCGAAGCGTATAAAAAAACGGGCGAGAATTTCAGTTTGAGTTTTAAAAGTTTGGCATGGACTGCTGCTAGAGATGGCAATAACGATGGGCTGTGGGATAGTTGTGGTAGTTCATCACTTTCTGATCCCAGTTCTGGCTATGCACGGGTTCCACAATGGGAGCTTGGTCAACCTACGGTCTCTCTCGAAAAGCCCTCCGGTGGCGATTCAGGAACGTGGACTTATGGTGATGGTAATATCATCATCCCCACAAAGGTAACGACTGTTTCTGTAGCTAATATTACCTATGACCAAGTAGGAATTGTTCAGCTTGAGCAGAATGGAATGAATGATTTTCTCGAAAAAAGCGTTTCAGTGTGCTCACCGTTTATTGGCCGGTTTTATCCCGATCATTTTCAACTCACTCAAGGGGTGATAACGAATCGTGTTGATAGTAGTTGTTCATCCCCCTCTGGTTTTACCTATCTCGGTGAAGACCTGCAATTCAACTATCTATTGACGGCAAAAAATAGTTCAGGAGTAGCTACTACTAACTATGTCGATGATTTTGCCAAGTTTACAGGTCTGGGAGCGGTTAAGTACGGTTCTGGTGGAACATACACCGTTTGTGCTGTGAATGATCCTCTCGGTACGCCAACTACTGAATTAAGCTCCCGCCTTCCTGATATCTCTAATATTGACGCAAGCAAAACAAATGGTTGGGCTGCTGGTGTAGCGACCTTTAGTGTTAATCTCAATGTTTCTCGTGATACGGCTCCAGACGGTCCTTTTGACGATGCGCGATTTGGTGTTTATATACAAGATGGCGATGGCGTTGAAATCACCACTCCTGATCTTGATGCCAATACTGATACGGTGATGGACCACACTCAGGTTGCGAATGCGACTGTCTTACGTTATGGAAGATTGCGGTTAGATAATGCCCATGGCTCAGAAATGCTTGATTTACCGATGTTGATGTCCGGTGAATATTGGACGGGTTCTGCTTTCAGTTTAAACAGTGATGATTTGTGTACGTTACTAACGGAGTCCGATTTAACCTTAGATAGCGCCGAGCAAACGGGTATATCTGGGACAAACACGATCAGGGTGAAAGGTGTTGTGACGACTTCTGCAACGATTGGTAGTAAACCTTTGATTGACGGTGATGGTGATATGGAGTTTAGTGCACCGGGGTTAGGTGGTGACGGTTGGGTCGATGTTGAATTAACCGTACCGGCTTATCTGCAGTTTGATTGGCAAGGTGCTGGCAACGAAAACCCAACCTCCAGAGCCACCTTCGGTATCTATCAAGGCAATGAACATATTATCTACATTCGTGAAACTACCTGGCGCTAGCGGGTTAATTTGAGTGTTCACCCAGTGTTAATGATGCTATAATTCACATTAAAATAAGTATTTAGTTATCTGTTCTATGTTCAGATATGACCTCGAGAACGAGTTGTTAAGTTCTACCTGATATGGAGTTCCATTCTATGCAGCAAGATGCCTTTATCGGTCGACAGCCGATTTTAGATCGTGATTTAAACGTTTATGCTTATGAACTGTTGTACCGACATGGGCTTGTCAATCATGCTGTGATTGACGATGATGATGCTGCGAGCGGTACGGTATTGGTCAATCTACTACTAGAGATTGGCTTGAACAGTCTTGTTGGTGAACATAAAGCATTTTGTAATTTCACTCGGGGTTTTCTTCTCGAAGAGAAAGATTTGACCTTTGCTGCGGATCAATTGGTGATCGAGGTATTGGAAAGCGTAGAGGCTGAAGATGCGATCATTAATGCTGTGCGTGGCTATTCTGAACGCGGTCACCTGATTGCTTTGGATGACTTTGTTTACAGTGAAGCTTTGCGGCCGTTAGTTGAACTGGCGGATCTGATTAAGATTGATGTGATGGAACTCGGCATGGAGAAAGTTGCCGAGCAAGTCAAAATACTTAAATCGGTTAAGCCGTTAAAGCTTTTAGCTGAAAAAGTTGAAACACGCGAAGAGTATGAACAATGCCTTGCGCTGGGCTTTGATTATTTTCAGGGTTATTTTTTCAGTAAGCCTGTGGTTGTTACGGGTAAAAAGATGCCCCCTGCGCGACTTGCAATGGTGCAATTGATGGCTGAGTTGCAACAACCTGATGTGAGTATGGAGCGTATTGAACAAATTATTCAGGCTGATGTAAATCTCAGTGTAAAGTTATTGCGCCAAGTTAATTCAAGTTATTATAGTTTGATTAGCGAAGTGACTTCAATTCGTCAGGCGATCGTACGAGTTGGGTTACAACATATTCGCGCCTGGGCCAGTGTCATGATTATGGGCAGTGTAAGTGATAAGCCTGACGAGTTGATGACCATGGCGTTAGTGCGCGGGAAAATGTGCGAATTGCTAGCACGACAAAGCCACTGTGGAGATGAAACCAGTAGTTTTACCGTTGGTTTGTTTTCATTGCTTGAAAGTATCCTTGATTCTCCTATGGAGCAGATTCTCGAAGAATTGCCATTGTCAGATGAGATTAACCAAGCTTTACTGCATGGCACTGGATGTTTCGGTGAAGTTCTTGGTTGTGTGCAAAACTATGAACAAGCCAACTGGGCTGAAGTGGATGCCTGTGGTTATGACCGTGAAGTGATTGTTGAGTCCTATTGGGAGGCCGTAGCATGGGCTGAGAGCATCACTAAGTAGTGTGGCCTAGCTCTGCCCGTAAATGCAAGAGATTCGACGATAGCCAAGGCTGTAGATTCAGAGCCTTGGCTGTTTTTGTTTGTAATAGGTATAACCGTCGAGGGTGTCAGAAAAAGAATTAAGAATCTGCTGCCGCTCTTGGATGGTGATGACGTTGTTGCGTACTGCTCCTTCGGCTTTATTGCGAATACTTTCAATGAGCGCTTGAGGCTGATGTTGCACATAACCTAGGACATCGCCGATACTATCACCGGCAATCTCTTTTAGAATATCAAAACCGCCATCTGGATTAATTCGCACGCTTATCACATGGGTATCGCCAAATAGATTATGGATATCACCGAGAGTCTCTTGATACGCTCCGATCAAAAACACACCTAAATAATACTTCTCATCCGTTTTGAACGGGTGCAGCGGCAACGTTTTACTTTCGCGCCCTTTAACAATAAATTGGTCAAGCTGCCCATCGCAGTCACAAGTTAAGTCCGAGATGATTGCATCACACGATGGTGCTTCAAGGTGGCGATGCAGGGGGGCAATGGGGTATCGTTGACCGATAGCCCACGTGTCTGGTAGTGACTGAAAAACACTAAAGTTACCGTAATAGATATCGGCTAAACTATCCCTTAGCCCTTCGAGTTGTGGTGGCGTTTCAAGGTGGTTGTCATCACTTAGGTGATCAACAATGTCCTGCGCCGTGGCGAGATAAATCTCTTCTCCTAGTGCCCGTTGTTGAAGCGTTAGCTGCCCCGCTTCAAAGCTTTGACGTACTTGCTCTCGATAGAGTTGGGCCTGTTGATGGCGCTGTTGAACGGGTTGCTTGTTGTCGTGATACAGAGCGAATTGCTGCTGTAGAACAGTGGGGGCATCCTTCTCTAGTTGTTGCGGCAGTGTCACCGCATCAAATTTCATTACATCTAAAATGTCAAATAATAGCATGCTGGCATAGGCGACAGTAGCCCGGCCTGATTCGGTGATGATGTGCGGATGTGGGATGTTAAGGGGATCAACAACGGACCGAACTTGATTGACGATGGCCTGGCAATATTCTTTGAGGGAATAGTTTCGTGAATGTTCAGCGCCACTGCGTACACCACTGTAGTCAACGGCCAAACCACCACCTAAATCGAGATATTGCATCGCAGCACCTTCGCTAAGGAGGCTGGTGTAGTAGCGACATGCTTCGCGAACACCGGTGCTGATATCCTCTATACAGGGGATTTGTGAGCCGAGGTGGCAATGAAGAAGTTGCAAGCAATCAAGCATTTTGTGTTCACGTAATGTGTTGGTCATAGCCAGCAATTGACTGCTGTTGAGGCCAAAGCTACTGCGGTCACCGCTGGTTTCTGTCCATAAGCCACTGACCTTGGCACTGACTTTAATCCTGGCACCAATATTAGGCCTGATATCCAGCTTTACACTACGCTCAATGAGTAAGGCTAATTCCGCAGGGGATTCAATAACAAAGAAACAACGATGGCCTAATTTGGTTGCCCATAAGCCTAAATCGATAAATTCGGAATCCTTGTAGCCGTTTAGGATCAGTAACCCATCGTTTTTTATGTGAGCCAGCGCAAGGAGAAGTTCGGCTTTGCTACCCGCCTCAAGGCCATGGTTGAAGGGGGCACCAAAGCGGGTGATCTCTTCGATCACTTGGCATTGCTGATTTACCTTAACGGGGAAAACGCCGAGATAACTGCCGTCATAACCTCCTTGCTCAATTGCTGAGCGAAAGGTGTTGTGGAGCAAGGCGATGCGGGTATCGAGGAAATTTTGAATGCGCAGTAATACCGGCATATCGTGGCCACGTAATTCTATCCCCTCGACGATATCCATAAGTGATACAGCGGGTGTGTCTTTCGTGCTTATGGTGTCGGTGTTGGCAGGTATTTGAACCGTAAGGTCACCTTGCTCATTTAAACCAAATAACCCCATACCCCAGTGATGCACGCCATACAGTTCAGCAGAGTCATCAAGAGACCAATTGTTAATACGCTTTTTATTCATGGGCCATCTCTGCCTTGGTAGGGGGAAAGGGGGGTGGTTACTGAGCAATATTTTCGCGGGCAAATGTTGGCAACATAAATGCGCCAAGGTGGAGCTGCTCATTATAGTATTTGGTATAAAAATCTCGCTGAGCGGCGCGTTGTGCATCAAAATCAGTTACCGGATGGTAGCGCTTGCTGGCAAAGGCGAAACTCCAAAAGCCACTGGGGTAGGTTGGAATGAACGCTTGGTACATCTCAACAATAGGAAATACATTACGCAAGTTTGTGTACATCGATTGTTGAATTTTTGCATGATAAAAAGGGGATTCACTTTGTGCGACCATAATGCCATCTTCTTTTAATGCACCGTAAACAAGACGATAGAAATCCTCTTCAAAGAGGCCAACTGCTGGGCCGATGGGGTCGGTGGAATCGACAAGAATCACGTCAAACTCATTTTGATGGTCACGAATATAAGCGAGACCGTCATCAACATGGAGCTTAACCCGTGGGTTGTTGCCATCAATTTCACTGGCCATGGTGGGTAAGAATTCGATTGATTTTTCGATCACTAATCCATCAATTTCGCATAAAACTGCTTGCTCGACTTCAGGATGTTTCATTATTTCACGGATACTGCCACCATCACCACCGCCGATAACCAAAACATTTTTAGGACTCGGATGGGTGAACAACGCGGGGTGAACGATCATGTCGTGATAAATAAATTCATCGCGCTCAGTCACCATGACTAGGCCATCGAGGAGCATCATTTTTCCGTACTCAAGGGTTTCAACAATTTCGAGTTGTTGAAATTCACTTTTACCGGAAAATAGACTACGACTCACTTTCATGGTGATGCCGACATTTTCAGAATGTTTTTCAGTATACCAAAGTTCCATTATCATTATCCTTTGCTGAACGGTTGTGTAATGCGTTGTCATCAACTTATGCCGTAAAATTATCGAAACCTCAACCTTATATTTTAGATATTCAAGACAGTGTCCTGACGATGTTAATAATTTGGCTCAGACAAAGAACGATATCGTCAATTAAAGGCACACAACACCCAGCAGTGACACACTACATCAAGGGTTTTCGCGAATAGGTTCGATAGGGGGCTATGTTTATTTCTAAGATTTAGCGTTGATAGACGCTAGAACTTGACATTTTGTTGGCTTTATTGAATGGTCACACTAGTTCAGTCGTTAGTACAATTGCAGAACACGTTGATTTAGCTAAAATCATAGACGGTGAAAGGATCATTGTAATGCAAAAAATTGAGGAAATTGGTTTTATCGGCGGAGGGAACATGGCAGAAGCCCTTATTCGTGGCTTAGTTGCCAGTGGTGTTTCCGCTTCCCGTATTACTGTTGCTGAGTTGATGCCACAGCGCCGTTTATTTTTAGAGCATACCTATGGTGTCGTCACAACAGAAAGTAGCCGTGATGTAGTTGCTGAACATTCAGCAATCATTCTGGCGGTAAAACCTCAGGTTCTTGATGCCGCATTGCAACCAATTGCAGCACTTCTAGGTGACGATAAATGTTTAATCTCTATTCTTGCTGGAGTATCAACAGCGAAGATTGAAGCGATTCTTGGTGTGGGTGCGCGAGTGATTCGCGTTATGCCAAATACTCCAGCGCTTATTGGTGCGGGAGCTGCTGGGCTTTGCGCGGGGGCGAATGCCAGTGTTGATGATCTATCTGCGGCATGTGCACTGTTCGAATGTGTTGGTGTTGCTCAGGTCGTTAAAGAATCGTTGCTTGATGCTGTAACGGGGCTTTCAGGCTCAGGTCCAGCCTATGTATATTTGATGATTGAAGCATTGGCCGATGGTGGAGTTCTTGAAGGACTGCCACGTGACACCGCGTTGATGCTTGCGGCTCAAACCGTTGCTGGCGCGGCACAGATGGTCTTGGATGGTGATGATCATCCCGCCGTGTTACGCGATCGAGTTTGTAGCCCAGCGGGGACCACAATTGCTGCGGTTAGGGCGTTAGAGCAGGGCGGTGTACGCGCCGCACTGATCGAAGCGGTTCATTGCTCCGCTAAACGCTCACGAGAGTTAGGTTGATTCTTTAGCGTTGCGGTTTGCCATGCGGGCCGCAGCGCGACAATGTACCGTACGTTATTATATGAATTCAGAGGGCTCAGGTTCTGCGGCACTCTCCAGCTCATCGAGTTCCATCTCTTCAGCATTGACCGTTAACGCCGTCATGTCACAAAAGCGCAGGATACCATTTGTTGAATCAGCAACGACAGAAAGTGGCCCCTGATGCTCAAGGCGGATTTCTTCAGTAACCATATCTAACGAGATCGTCACCTTCTCTTTTAAACGGCGGTGCACATTGATTTTGGCGTTACCCTCATGCTCACCAAAAACAAAGCCATTGAGCTTGTCTTTGACCTCTTTTTGCATAACGATGAGGAGTTCGAGGCGATTTTGGAGGATCTCAAGCCGTTTTTCTATAGCACCAGTTAGGGAGGTATCTTTTTTTGATTGGTTGTTCAGCGGGCCAAGGCTTTTTTTGATGAATTGGTTTTGGATTGCTATACTTTTTTGCTGAATTTTGAGCCTTTGCAGCTGATCTTCTTCGGGAAAATATATTCCTGATTGTAATAGCGTTGCTACGCCTGCTTCGGCACCAATATCTTTTGCTTCAATTCCCTGTAAAGCAATGGCTTGGCCACCACTTATGACGCCATTTTCAACAATAATCTTTTCTGCTGATTTAATAATACAGTTACGTACTTCATATTTAATCGTAACCGTGCCCATACATTCTACGGTGACGCCGTTGAGGTAGTTTGCTGTCAGGTTGCCGCCGCAACGAATCAAGCCGTCACCATTGCCTGTCATGCTGCCGAGGGTAATGTCGCCATCTGATATCAGGTGACAACTGCCAACGGTTCCTGTCACTTCTATCCCCTTAAGGGCGCAGATATCAAAGTTATCCAGCACATCGCCACTGATTTGAGTAAATCCGGGAAACTTAATGTTGCCAATATGTAGATCAACATCACCGTGAACGATGTAGTCTTCACTGACAGATAGTGTATTTTCGCTTAGATCGGCACGACCTGAAATTTCTGAAATAAATGTGCATCCGTCACCGCCAATTCGAACACCAATACCTAGGCGGACCTCAAGTTCTTTACCAAGCAATGGTGCAAGAACTTTCCCTGTGACGGTGCTTGATCCCTCGCCAATCTCTGGTGGATGGAGGATCGCTATTGATTGTTCAGGTTCAACACAGGTGAATAGGTCTAGGGTATAGAGGTCAAGCTTGCCATCCTCTTTTTCAGTAAACTCAGAAGCAGCATCTTCGTCTGTACGTATCAGTGGTTCAATCCAGCCATCTTCCCCTGGGACAGGAGGGTAGGTGGCGGCAAGAATGATGTTGTTTTGTTTTTTGCCTTTACAGGCAAAAGCGCAAAACTTGTTAATCTCTTCAATCTGGTAGCCATCGACAACACCATTTTTATCGAGGATATTGATAACGCCCTGAGCGTCAATAAGTGCTTTGTTTGATTTGTCGGGATAGAGACTTAAGCTGGCAGACATCTCATCATCACTGATGACGAGTTGAACCTTATATTCTTTCAGATCTTCTTCGTAAACAATATTGCCCGAAGCTGGTGGGAATGTATTGTTGTCTGATTCAGAGGTTTCTGCCATTAATTGGTCCTGATTTGAGCAAATATAGTGTATGGAAGCGCCTAGTGTACTTATCGGTCGAAGTGCTGATAAGTATTATGGTTCAGACAGTATTTTTTGTTTTTGTAACAACGCTGTAAACTCACGGGCTGGAACGGGACGACTAAAGAGGTAACCCTGGCCAGTATGGCAATCAAATTGACGCAAAAAATTTAATTGCTCTTCAGTTTCAATGCCCTCAGCGATAATTTTGAGTTGCATCTCTTGAGCGAGAGCAATGATCGTTCGGGCAATAATGGTGTCGTCGTTTTCGCCAATAGGGCTAACAAATGAGCGATCAATCTTTAGTTTATCAATGGGGAAACGATGGAGATAACTCAGGGATGAGTAGCCGGTACCAAAATCATCAATGGCAAGAGTGACCCCTTTGTCGCTGAGAATTTTCATCAGCCGGATGGATGATTCCACATCGTACATCAACAGGCTTTCAGTAAGTTCTAATTCTAAATATTGGGGGGCTAACCCCGTTTCAACCAGTGTACTAAATACATCACTTGATAGGTTTTTATTTAAGAATTGCCGTGCAGAAAGATTGACTGCAACCGTTAGTTCTGTAAATCCCTCTTGTTGCCAGATTTTATTCTGCTTGCATGCTTGTTCGAGAACCCATTGACCAATTTGATCGATTAATCCTGTCTCTTCAGCAAGGGGAATAAAGTCGTTGGGGGGCACAAGGCCCCGCTCAGGATGTTGCCAGCGAATGAGTGCTTCACTACCGAGAATCTGTTGAGTATTCAGGTCAAACTGAGGTTGGTAATAGACAACAAACTCATTGCGGTCGAGAGCTTTGCGCAAGCTTGTTTCAAGTTGTAATCGCTCTTGGGTGTGGGCATTCATGTCAGAGGTGAAAAATTGAAAATTATTGCGGCCCAATTCCTTTGCACGAGACATCGCTGTATCGGCAAATTGTATCAATCGGTCTGAACGCGTTGCGTCGTCTGGTGCGACACTAATACCAATACTCGTGGTAACATACATCTCTTGATCGTCGATAAAAATAGGACTGCAGATCACTTTTAAAAGTTTCGTAGCCAAGAGGGCCAGATTAGAAATTTCTTGAATGTTTTCAACCATTACCACAAACTCATCACCACCAAAACGTGCCACAGTGTCTGTGTCGCGTAAGGTCTTACTTATGCGCTCGGACAGCGTTGTCAGCAGTTTATCGCCAATGGTGTGACCAAGGGTGTCGTTAATGTTTTTGAAGCGATCAATGTCAAGCAGTAACAAACCTGTTTTAGTGTTGTTGCGAACCCCTTTTGCCAGAGCTTGCTTGATCAACGCAGTAATCAAGGTGCGGTTTGGTAGCCCGGTAAGGTGGTCGTGCTCCGCTTGGTGAGTTAAGCGCTCTTGCGCCAGCTCACGCTCTGATACGTCGCGTATGATCGCTTGTAAAAGTTTTCGATCTTCGATCTCGATCCAGTTGGCATTGACCTCAACGGGAAAGGTTGAATTGTCACCGCGAAACTGGATGGATTGGAATTTAATCTCTGTGTTATGAGCTAATTGGTGCCACAGTAAACTACACTCTTCATCGCCCATATCACAGATGGAGCGCAATTTTTTTTGTCGTAGTTCGTCAAGCGTTTGGCCATACGCTTCAATTGCACGCTCGTTTGCTTCAATAATGGTCCCCTCTTCATCGCACAGGAGAATAATATCGTTGGCAAAGCGGGTAAGATTGTTAAAGCGGCTGATGATCGTGCGGTTCTGTAACTCATTTTGGTAATAGGCTGCTTGGTTTTCAGCCTGCTGTTGCAGCCACCATAATCTTAAAATGATGGCGGTAATTGATAGAATGATCGCCGTGACAACAAAGATGATCAGTTGTAACGTTTTAAGAGGCTTGGTTGTTTCGCTTTGTGCCACCTTCGCGACTAGAATCCATGGTGAGTCGGCCACTTTCTTGATCACCGCAAAAACAGCAACGCGCCGATAGTCGTAACCTTCCAAAAAGCCCTCTTTGTCCTCCCTGAGATACTTTCCTGGAGAGGCTACCCCTTCTGGTGGCTGGCGTGTGTTAAGAGCTTCCTCGTTTGGCATGCCGCGTACAGGGGTAAGGCGTTGAATCTGGTCTCCTGCTTTGCGCACAAGAACAGACTCGGCGCTTTCACTTGGCACTGGCCACGATGTCATGAGGGGCAGCAGAAAGTGGTTAGGATTAATGACGATAATTAATGCCCCGACAGAGGGATTGTTTTGATTGTTATTGAGATAGATGGGAGCAATCAGGTTCATATGTAAATGATTGTCGTGATTCGCCGCCATATCATTTGGATTTTCATGAGAATGGTAGATTTTACCAAATCCAATTTGATGTTGTTGAAGGGCTAGAGTCAGTTGCTGGTGATCAATATGTTCTCCCTCGTTGTACACATCACCAATATTAAGTTGAACGTTACCTTCGTTGTCAACCAAGAAGATCGTGTGTCCCTCTGATTCGTTTAACGTCGGCCAAAGAGCGTTGCTGATTGTTTCTTTTATCTCAACCGTAGGCTCATTCAAGTAACGTACGATTTGGTCGTTAATGGAGGAATTTGATGTAAGTAGTCGTGCAAGTGAAATTCGTTGCTGGCGCCAATGACTAATTTGTCGCGCTTTAAGGTCGGCGAGCATGATAAGATTTGTTCGTGCCGCTGTGATGGTGGCCTGTTTTTGGTATTGGTAAAACAGCCCTCCCGTGAGAGTGACAAATAAAGAAATGACGATGAAAATCATGATTAGAAATCGTGCGCTTGAAATCGACTCTATTTTATGAGAATTAAGGATTTTTTTGATCATATAAGAACTCTTTATATTTCATTTCCACGCGACGAAAACTAATAATCAATGATCCTATCATTATACGGAATTGTTGGCATGAGAGCAATGGTTAACGGGTCAGATATTTAAACCGTTTTGCTCGCAAAAAACATCCTTCAGCAATTTCACTACTAATAAGGAGAAATATTGCGAGAATAATCCCTGAAATAGGGACTGATATAATGAGGCTTGCCAGCCAGCAAAAAAGAAGATAGCCGAATTTTACTAGGGTTGCTTGGCCTAAAATAACAGTGTGATGATTTGCGGTAAAATAAGCACGCAGTAAGTTAGTGCCACCATAAATGAGTGGATAGATCGCACACAGACTCAATGGTAGAACAATGTAGTGGCGTAACTCATCAGCTAAGCCAAAAACACGTTCGAAAATAAGTTGATTTCCTGGTACGGCGATGGCGATGGTTAATACAGCCATGCCTAAGCTGGTCCACAGGAAAAAACGGAACAGAACGCGGTAGTCTTCAGCAGTTTCAATAAGAGTCAAGTACACTTGCTGTAAATTACGCATTGGGCCTGAAAGCATAAACAGTAGCGCCCGAATTATACCAAACGATGCTAAAGCTAAATTGGCATCGGGTAGGCGGCTTATGATGGCATTAATAACCACAGGAATTGTTTGTTGTAGTCCTGACGAAAATGCAACGGGTAGGGCAAAGCGTAGAATTTCGCCAGTCGATTTTTCATCGACGGCTGTGTTTTCGCTGGGGAGAATATGATAGCGCCAGGCAAACAATCCCATCAAGCTTGTTTCAACAATGATGCACATCAATAGTGCAAAGGCTCCCAATTCTGGGCCGTTAAACCAGCGTTGTCCAGCATAGAGCCAACCAAGTAGGGCTACAATTCGTACTGCTGTGGCAATGGAAACAAGGTTGGTTCGTCGTGCTTTAATGACTAATCCTTGAAATAATCCACGAAATCCAGTGAAAAATGGCAGGAGTCCTAGTAGCATTAATACGCGTTGTGCCCCTTTGGCGACAGGTTCAGATACACCGAGAATTGTTTGTAACAGGATGTCACCGACAAAGGTGTAGGCGATCAGGTTGAGCATGATTGAAACATAGCAGGCGATAAGGACAACGCAAATCACCATGCCGCGTAGCGAGCGTTTGCCACGGACAATAGCGATGGTGATGGTGTGGTTTTGATAGGATGGCGACGCAAACAGTAGGTGAACGACCATCGCCACTGAAAATGAAGCGAGGGCGAGGACGTAATCATCAACACGGGCGAGCGCGGCATTGATGATTGAGTGGGAAACGCTCATCAGTTGAATATTGAGCAGTAGTGGAAAGAAAAAGATACTGATCTCTGCTAACGTGATGGTGGGCTTTGTTGGTGTGTTGTTCATGGGAACAACGTCAATAATTCATCAGCCTTATTCACGCTCCATGTCATCGGGGCATCCGCTGGTTGACCAAAGCCGTAATGGCAATAACAACTGGCACACCCTGCAGCCTGAGCACTATAGAGATCAGTATGATGGTCACCGATCATGACACAGTGTTGTGGCTTAACATTGAGTTGCTTTGCTGCGTACAGAATCGGCAGCGGGTGCGGCTTTTTCTCGCTCAGGCTATCGCCACCGATGATCAGTGAAAACGGCTTGATCAGGTCAAGTTGTTCAAGCAGTGCCACGGCGAGATGGTGTGGCTTGTTACTAACTACCGCAAGGGGCAGTGCGCGGTGATGGTGCAAAAACTCACGGATGCCGGGATAACAAGCACTGTGCTCAACGAGATGTTGCTCATATAAGTGTAAAAAAAGAGCTAGATGTTTAGGGTGATACATCCCTTCAGGCAGGGCACGTTGCACCAGTTTTGTGGCGCCATCGCCAACAAAACTTAATGCTGTGTTTTGATCAAGTGGTGGCAGGTCGAGGTGCTGACGTAAGCGATTCACGCCACTGGCTAAGTCGTGTGCCGAATCGATTAAGGTGCCATCGAGATCAAATAAAAAAGCGTGAATATCCATGTTAGGAGAACAACCCAGCGAAGTAGCTGAATAATCCTGTTTCTTGAATTTTGTAATAAAGAACGATGGTGACGGCAATAGGGGCGACAAAGCGAATAAGCCAGTGCCATAAGGGATAAACCCAGCCCGCACCACCGGCCATTAACTCCTCTTTTTCTTCACCGCCACGCCAAAACCAGCCGACATAGATAGCGGTCAGTAGTCCGGCAATGGGCAGGAGGTAGTTTGATGCAATGAGATCGGCTGAATCAAAAAACGACAGATCGCCGATGGGGGTCCAACCTGAAAAATAATTGTATGATAACGCCGTCGGGATACCGACGACAAAGGCAAGGGATGCAATGGTACAGGTGGCGCGTTTTCGGCTCCACTTGCGCTCATCAATTAGGTAGGCAACCTGCCCTTCGATAAGGGAAATATTACTGGTGAGTGCCGCAAAAGCAAGTAAGAGAAAGAACAGGATTGCTAAGATTGAGCCACCTGGGATTTGCGAGAAAACCACCGGGATGGTTTTGAAGATTAAGCCGGGCCCCGCAGCGGGTTCCATGCCGACGGCAAAAACGATTGGGAAGATGGCCAGTCCCGCCATGATGGCGATGAGAGTATCAAGGCCGGCAACGCGTATGCCAACGGCAAATAGGTCCTCATCACTTTTCAGGTAGGAGCCGTAGGTGATCATCGCTGCCATACCAAGGGATAGGGTGAAAAATGAGTGACCCATCGCTTCGAGAATGGAACTTGGCGTGAGTTTGGCAAAATCAGGTCGAAACATAAACGCTAGACCTTGTTGCGCGCCAGGACTCATCATGCCATTGACGAACAGTAAGGTAAGCAAGAGCAACAAAACGGGCATAAGGATCTTGCTCCAGCGCTCAATCCCTTTTTGAATGCCGCTGATAACAATCGCTAAGCATAGGATGATGAAGATAAAATGCCACAGTGTTTGCCGCCCACCATCGGCAATGAGTGAGTCAAACATCCCTTCAATGACGACCGTACTCTTATTATTAAAACTACCAATAAGCGAGCGATAGATGTAATCGAGTGTCCAGCCTGCGACGACTGAATAGTAGGAGCTGATGATAAAGGCGGCGCCGACACTAATCCAACCTGGGGTTTGCCACCACGAATTTTTGTGCTCTAAGGCGATGAAGGCACCGATGGCATCTTTGCGCGTGTGACGGCCAATCATTAGCTCGGCAATCATGATGGGTAGGCCGACAACGACAATACAGATGAGGTAAACTAAAACGAACGCACCGCCACCATTTTCGCCGGCGATATAAGGAAACTTCCAAATATTACCTAGGCCGACAGCACTTCCTGCCGCAGCTAGAATGAATCCGAGTCGTGAACCCCACATTGGCCGGTTAGTGGTCGATTGAGTCATTTTTTACTCCCGTTCACCGAAGATAGCTGTCCCGACGCGAATGAGGGTGGCCCCCTCTTCAATAGCGACTTCGAAATCGTGACTCATCCCCATCGACAATGTCTCCATACATACATTTGGGATGTGTAGATCATCAATCTGCTGAGCAAGTTGGCGCAGCTGGCGAAACCATGGCCGTACCTGCTCCAGGTCGTCATGGTATGGCGGCAGGGCCATGAGCCCTTGAATTCTTACGTTTGGCAGTGTTGCAATACGCCGAACCAGCTCCTCTGCATTATCAGGTGTCGCGCCGGCTTTACTTTGTTCTGCGCCGACATTGATCTGAATGAGGATGTTGGCCGTTTGCTCGATGGCTGCCCACTGTTTATTGATCTCTTTGGCGAGTGAGTAACGATCGACGGAATGAATCAGTTCTGTTGTGCCACGCAGGTATTTAACTTTGTTGCTTTGCAGTGCACCGATGAAGTGCCAGCGTACTGGAGTTGAGATCTGCTGGTGCTTATCGACAAATTCTTGCACGTAGCTTTCACCAAACAGTGGTTGTCCAGCCGTGGCAGCTTGAATAACCAAGTCCGCAGGTTTCTTTTTTGATACCGCAATGAGGGAGACCAGTTGTGGGTCACGACCACTGCGCTGGCACGCATGATCAATGCGTTGTTGAATGGTGCGGAGATTGGTGGCGATATCAATTGGCATAACAGTACTCGCTAATGGGGTTCCCGTTGATCTTATTTGGCGAACAGATCAAAGGCATCAAGTTGTTGTAGGTCATCTAATATTTGCGCTAAAGGCAGGCCGACCACGCTGCTGTAGCTACCGTTGATCGTTGTTACCATGAACGCCCCTAGTCCCTGAATGGCATACGAACCTGCTTTATCTGCGGGTTCACCGCTGGCAATGTACCCATCAATTTCATGGTCTGTCAATGTTCGGAACGTGACATCGGTGGTGATACTGCGGCTCAGCCACTGGTTGGTGTTGCGATCAAGGATCGCATAGCCAGAAATCACTTGATGGCTGCGGCCAGACAGCATGCGCAACATGGTGGCAGAATCTTCACGGGAGTCTGGTTTGCCGAGAATCTGATCATCGCATTTCACAATCGTATCGCTACCGATAAACCAGCGGCCAGAAACTGTTGATCGTTGTGCGACTTCAGCAGCTTTTTCCTGACTTAAGCGCAAGACAAAGTCTTCAGGTTTTTCATCGGGCTGTTGTATCTCATCAATATTGCTTGGAATGATTTGAAATTGAATGCCGACGCTAGCCAGTAGTTCACGACGGCGAGGCGATGCTGAAGCAAGGACAATTTGCGGGTATTGATTAGGCATGATCGTTCTCCTGTGTGAGGGTAGCGCGCCAGTTGTCCCACGCGTCAAGGGCGCGATCGGCCATAGCTAGCCGACGGAGTGCCCGTTTCATTTTGCCCCCTTCAAGTGGCGGGAAGAGGCCGTAGTTAACATTTTGTGGTTGAAAGGTGCCCTTGGGTTGATCTTTGTTGCTCAAGTGGTTCAGCAGGGCACCGCAGGCTGTTACCGCCGGAGGTAACGGCAGCTCACGTTCCAGCAGGTCATAACTGGCAATGAGTCCAGCGAGAAAACCACAGGCCGCAGATTCAACATAACCCTCGACTCCTGTTATTTGACCGGCAAAATAGATCCGTGGGTCGCTGTTGAGTTGTAGTCGACCATTGAGGCAATGCGGGGCATTGATAAAGGTGTTGCGGTGGACGCTGCCAAGGCGTTCAAATTCGGCCTGTTCGAGTCCAGGAATCGTACGAAAGATGCGTCGTTGTTCTGGATAGGTCAACTTTGTTTGGAAGCCAACGATATTGTAACTGGTGGCATGGTGGTTGTCTTGGCGTAGTTGAATCACCGCATGGGGAACTTTTCCTGTGCGTGGATCGGGTAGGCCGACAGGTTTCATCGGGCCAAAGGCTAGCGTTTGTTCGCCACGCTCGGCCATCTCCTCAATGGGCATACAGCCTTCAAAGTGGATCATCTTTTCAAAATTACGCGCAGGGACTTTTTCTGCTGCGCAGAGTTCAGCGACAAACTGTTTGTATTGCTGCTCATCAAGGGGGCAATTGAGATAATCAGCATCCCCTTTGTCGTAGCGTGAAGCACGCCAAATCACACTGTGGTCAATTGAGTCGGCACTAACGATCGGGGCAATAGCGTCATAAAAATAGAGATCCTCGTCACCCGTCAGTTCAGCAATGTGCTGGGCAAGGGGAGCTGAGGTGAGCGGACCGCTGGCGACAATGACTGGTCCCTCATCTGGGATGCGACAGGCCTGTTGATGAATGACTTCAATCAGCGGACACTCTTCGATGCGTTGGCTGACATAGTCGCTAAAAGCAGCGCGATCAACCGCTAGAGCACCACCTGCGGGAACAGCTGTGGCATCGGCAGCCTGCATGAATAAGCTGTTCGCGCGACGCAGTTCCTCCTTAAGGCACCCTACAGCATTATTCATCCCCATACCGCGTAGACTGTTAGAACAAACGAGTTCAGCAAGTCCGGGAAGTTCATGGGCTTCAGAATAATGCTCAGGTTTCATCTCAATGAGGGTCACGAAGATCCCAAGTTGTGCGGCTTGCCATGCGGCTTCGCACCCCGCGAGTCCTGCGCCAATAATGGTTAATTTTTGCATCGATAGTTCCTTATCCAGGTTTTATCTTGAGTGCTCATAGTAACGTTGTACAACAAAAAAACGTGTGTGTCTTTGTTGTAAAGACACACACGTTGACGTTAATCCGAAACGAGAGGGATTGAACTACTCTTCAGTTGTTTTGGCTTTGGCTGTTTTTTTAGCCGGAGCTTTTTTAGCGGGTGCTTTTTTAGCAGGAGCTTTTTTAGCCACTGTTTTTTTAGCAGGAGCCTTTTTAACGGGTGTTTTTTTCGCCGCTGCCTTTTTCGCCGGAGCTTTTTTGGCTGCTGCTTTGGTTGGCTTTTTCACCGGCTCAACGATCACAACCTCCCAATCGCATTCCTCCTGTTGACACTTATGGACCGTGCCAAAGCGTTTGGTTGTTTTTTCAACCGTCAGCGGGAAAGAACACTTAGGGCAAGGTTGCTCTAATGGTTGATCCCATAAAGCAAATTTGCATTTTGGATATTGATTACAGGAGAAGAATATTTTGCCATAACGGCTTTTTTTCTCCATCAGTTCGCCATCATCGCAATTGGGGCAGTTGATGCCGAGTGCTTTAGGTTTAACCAATGGCTGTATGTTTTTGCACGCTGGATATCCTGAACATGCGAGAAATTTGCCATAACGGCCCATTTTAATCAGCATCGGTGCGTCACATTTTTCACACTTTTGATCTGAAATCTCTGGTTCCTCTTGTTCGGCACCATCGAGTGGCTCAGTATGGCGGCAATCGGGGAAACCACTGCAGGCTAAGAATTTGCCAGAGCGACCAAGTTTAATGACCAGTTCTTTATTGCACTCTGGGCAAATTTTATCTGTTTTTTCGGTGGTAATATCTGCCTTGTTAATCTCTTTGTCTTTTTGTTGTAGCAAGGCGACAAATGGTTCCCAGTATTCTTTAAGTAGCGGTTTCCATTTTTTCTCACCACGAGAGACCGCATCGAGATCTTCTTCGAATTTCGCGGTGAAATCGTAATCTACATATTTGGCAAAGTGGTTACTGAGTAAATCGCTGACAACGATACCAATATCTTCGGCATAAAATGCACGCTTTTCGAGGCGGACATATTTACGGGTAACGAGAGTATTCATGATTGAGGCATAGGTTGATGGCCGGCCAATGCCATGTATCTCAAGGTTTTTCACTAAACTTGCCTCAGTGTAACGTGGTGGCGGCTGGGTAAAGTGTTGGTTCGGACACAGTTCTTGGCACGAGATCTCCTCGTTTTCTTCCAAGGCGGGCAGCATTCCCTCTTCGTCCTCTTGGTCTTCGTCATCCGTTCCTTCAATGTAGAGCTTCATAAATCCAGCGAAGCGGATAATTTGACCTGTGGCACGAAAACTATAAACTTTGTCGGCACCTTGGGTAATGATATCGACGCTTGTAGCATCAAGGCGAGCGAGTGCCATCTGTGACGCAACAGTACGCATCCAAATAAGACGGTAGAGCTTGTATTGGTCCGAGCTCAGAGAAGATTTGATTTTTTCAGGATGGTTGGCAATGCCAGTAGGTCGTACTGCCTCATGCGCCTCTTGGGCATTTTTTGCCCGGCTTTTAAACACACGCGGTTTAGCGGTGGAATATTCCTCACCGTACATTGCAGTGATCACCTCACGTGCTTCGTCTGTAGCCTGAGTAGAAAGGGCGACCGAGTCGGTACGCATATAGGTAATTAAACCGACTGCGCCGTCACCAATGTTGATTCCTTCATAAAGCTTTTGCGCTATCGTCATGGTTTTTCGCGCTGAGAATCCAAGTTTGCGGCTCGCCTCCTGTTGCAGCGTACTGGTGGTAAAAGGTGCTGCCGGGGTGCGTTTTTTCTCTTTACAGACGACTGACTCAACATGAAGTGGGTGGCCATTAATTGCATCAACAAGTGCTTGAGCCGAATCGCTATCGGGAATCGCATATTTGGTTAGCTTATCGCCGTCTACTGATTGTAGTTTGGCTTCAAACCCCTTACCAAGGTTATTGGCAAGCTGACTCTCAATGCTCCAATACTCACGCGACTTAAATGCGCTGATCTCTTTTTCACGTTCACAAATTAGGCGTAATGCCACTGATTGCACGCGACCGGCAGAGAGACCATAGCGTATTTTTTTCCATAGAAATGGTGACAGTGTAAAGCCGACAAGGTAGTCAAGAATAACTCGGGCCTGTTGAGCATCAACCAGTTCGTGAGAAATTTTGTGTGGGTTAGCAACGGCTTCGAGAATAGCAGGCTTAGTGATCTCGTGAAACGTTACCCGTTTTACAACGGGTTTTTTCCCTTTTTCCGAGACACCAAGCGCTTCGAGAAGATGCCATGCAATGGCTTCACCTTCGCGGTCGAGGTCAGTTGCGAGAAGCAGTTCTTCACATTCAGCTACTTCTTTTTTAAGTAGATCAATATGCTTTTTGCTTTCAGGCATAATCTGGTAGTTGGGGACAAACCCTGCGTCAACATCAACCGAACCTTGTTTGCTAGGTAAGGCGCGCACGTGGCCATAGGAGGCCAGGACTTTATAGCCTTCGCCGAGAAATTTTTCGATGGTTTTCGATTTTGCCGGTGATTCCACAATTACCAGTGAGCGTGCCATGAATTGGTCCTTGAGTGGTTAGTCAGTGCAAAGGGTCGTTGCACAACAATTTAAGCTGGACAAAAAACTGCTGGCAGTACCAGCAGAACGACGAGCTTAATGATATAGTTTGTCGAGTTTGTCTTCGAAGATGCAGTCAATCTCGCGAGAGTGATCATGCTGTATGCTTGCAAATAGCGCTAGGATTGTGATCGATTTGATCTCTTCCAAGCTGTTTTGACCTTCATCATCCTGACACGCTCTAATAATGATCTCCTCTTCAATGTCACTGGGGAGGATCCCTTTCATGCGTAGGTCAGTCAGAAAACCTTGTGCTTCAATTGAGAGTTTTTTTTGTTCTAAGGGGGAAAAAACTCTCAATTGGGGTGTTCTGAGTTGTTTTAGCAGCGGATGGCTGGGGTTGAGCGTTATTGTCTCCATCCACGTGAACGCCTCATTGATCTCCTCCTCTTTAAATCCTGCACCGAGAAGTTCTTCAACAATTTCACGTTCATTGGAAAAATCATGCTCATTCATGAAATATTGAGCAATAATTCCAACAATAATCAGTACTCGTTCGTTCAAAATATACCTACGATCGTTAGGTCGAACATCGTGCTGTAGACCCTATGTTTAAGCCGCAGAACCACGTATGTAGCGGCCTCCAGGTTGTGATGAAGCCAGTCCTTCTAGCTCTAAGTGCAGCACGATAGCCGAAACCTCCATAGCTGTCAAGCCACTTTCCTGAGCGAGCTGGTCGAGATGGAGTGGTGTTGCATGGAGTAAGTCGAATACCTTGTTTTGTTCCGCAGTGAGTTTTGTTTGATCATGCTTCGGTGGTTGTTTTATGTGCTGAGGGTAGGTGTCGATGTGGCAAAAGTTTAAAATATCTTCTGCTTCGGTCGTTAATATTGCCCCCTGTTTAAGAAGTTGAAGGTTTCCTTGGCAGTACTTACTGAAAACAGACCCTGGTGCGGCATAAACATCACGCCCTTGTTCTAATGCGAAATCAGCGGTGATCAGGGAGCCGCTGGCAAGGGTTGCCTCAGCAATAAATACCCCGTGACTCAGGCCGCTGATGATACGATTGCGTGCAGGAAAGTGTCCGGGAAGGGGTTCTGTCCCTGGTGGGTACTCAGATATAATTGCGCCTTGGGTTTTAATTTGTTCGAATAGGGCGTAATTCTCTGGAGGATAGATGATGTCAATCCCACCGCCAAGAACCGCGATGGTTGATCCTTGCCCTGAAACGGCACCCGAGTGGGCGGCGGTATCAATTCCACGTGCTAATCCACTGACCACAGTAACACCGTAATTAGATAAGGTGGTGGCTGTTTCGTTGGCCAGCCTTCTGCCTTCTGCTGTTGACTTACGCGAGCCGACAATGGCAATGCGTAGCGTTTCCTGAATGGTGCCGCACACATAAAGGAGTGCCGGTGGGTCGTGGATGGTGCGTAGTTGGCTTGGGTAATGATCGTCCCATACGCTGATAATCTGACCTTGGAGTGCGATCAACTTGTCCCATGCGGCAATGAATTGCTTGTCTTCTTCTGCGGGTGGTGATCCGATTCGTAATGATTTTAACCCTGCGCAATGATGCCAATCTTGACGAGATTTAGCCAGCGCGGTATTGGCATCACCAAAGGCTTTAATGAGCTTGATGATTCCGACCCGACCGACCCCTTTCGTGAGGTGGAGACGTAGCCAGTCTTTCTGTTGTTGTATCTTCATTGCCACCTCCGGTTGGTTTTTGCTAATGTTAAGTTGAAAAGAAAAGGATTGAACGGTTGTCCAATCCTTTTCTTATGGTGAAGCGTATTGCGTGTAACTTAATTCATTTCAGTATAGATCAGGTCGCCACGGTGGATTGGTTCTGACGATTTAAGTATCAGAGCCGCTGCGACGCTGCGATCTGTTTTGATAACTACAGCGCGCCCGAGTAAGGTGTCAGGCAGAACAATATTGCGATCCTGAAGCGCAAGGGCACTGGCGTTACGTGGGCGAACAATCGTCAGCATGTTGCCAACCTCTAAGCCATCATCACTGCCCTTATCAATATAGCAAATGTCGTGTTGAGCGAACGTCAGCTTTTCAGGGTGGGCGGCAATAATGTAACCATCAAGAGGCTGCTGTGCGCGTTGCAGGACGATGGTTGTTTGTTGCTCAGGGACGGCTAATAAAATGGTGCCGCGAGTAATTTCGCCTACTGCGCGGGTGATGGTTCCAGAGTAAACCTGCTCATGGGCAGCGGTAAGTTGAGCTTGACCACGCCATGTGACTTGGTGTCCAAGTTTTTCATTTGTTTGTGGATGAGTGATCATCTTTCCAACTGAAAAAACACTGTATTCAGAGCCGACTTCAGCGGTGTTGTCCGTCATCTGAATAAACACCTCATCCCCTTGGGTCATCATGATGCGATTATCAACGGTGTCAACAATTCTGCCTGCGTTTTCGAGTGCGTCGATACTGATAAAACTATTGATGTCACCGTAAGCCTTAAAAGTAAGAACTTCTTCGGGGACGGGGAGCTTTTCTTTTGGCTGCTCTATAGCTGCGACGGCTTCTTCCTGTTGTTGATATTTGGGAAGTAGCTCAAGTCTGCCATCATAGATGGCAACTTTTTGGCCGGGATAGATCAGATGCGGGTTACGAATGAAGGGGTTGTTAGCCCACAGGTTTGGCCAATATAACGGATCGGTAATAAATCGCTGTGAGATCCCCCATAAGGTATCCCCCTTTTGGATGGTGTAAATACGGGGATTTTCTTTAGCACTGGCTACAGAGGGTAAAATCACTAAGCAGGCTAAAATAATCAGTTTGCGTAAACTCATGGTGATCTCCTTTTTTTGTTCACAGACAGCGTGGTATTTGTCTGTTTCAGTCTCGCGGAGACTGTGTATTTCGAAAGAATTTACTGCGCTAACGTATCAAGTAATGTTTGAGGAATCCGTTTGCGTGCCGCACTTTTTGGGTACTTCAGCTCAAGTTGACGTAGTAATTGTTGCGCTTGAGATTTTTGGCCGATCTGGGCGTAGATTTGTGCCAACTTAACCAGCGCATCCGGTGCTTTGTGCGCTTCGGGGTATTCCGTTACAACGGCTGAAAATGCTTCAACGGCCTGTTCTAAGTTGTTTTGGGCGAGTAGGGCCTCACCATTCCAAAAATAAGCATTGGAAATATAGGGGTTACGTGGATAGCGTTGAATAAATGTACTGAAGCCTTGAGTTGCTGCGCTATAGTCTGCGGCAGTATAGGCTGAGAACGCTTGCAAATATGTGTCGGTTGCCGACGGTTGAGTGCTGCCAGTACCTGAAGTGACGGTTACAGGGGGGAGACATTGCTCGTTTTGTAACGGTGTCGTGGGGTGCTTTTTTAATAAAGAAACTTCACGGCGTAACTCTGTTAGCTCATTTTGAGTGGTTTCTAGGGCTGTGGAGAGTTGCTGAACCGTTGTATCAAGAGCGACAAGTTGCTTTTCTTGGGCCATCACTTTTTGTTCAAGTGGGCGCGATGATGCAACCACGCTTCGTGATGGAGCAGTGGTGGGTGCGCAACCAGCGAACAGGGTAACGAATAAACAAGTGAGGATTAGTACCGTGCAACGCATGAAGCATGCCTTCCCGCTAAATGGAATAGATGAAAATCCCGCAATTTGATGGGGATAATGGATTGAATTAATGACTACTGCCGGCCGTCGATCTCTGGCTAGTCGCTGTCGGATTTGACGGGCCGTAGCGAGAAATTGAGAGCGATTAGTTCGCCTATTTGTCGAAAATTATCGGCAATATGGGCCAAGTCAGGCTATTTAACAGTAGGTCCATGTTAAGTCCGACAGTCTGCCTGTATAATGCAAAACATTCTAATTTTTATAGTCTTTTTCTAACCTTGTCAAGGACGAAACCGTGATTGTAGCGACCTAGGTAGGCGTAACCATTTCGTCTTTAAAATATCAAGGTCGAAGTCAATGCACGCATAGTATATAGTACGGCCGTTGGTTGTGAACAACTTAATGGGCTTCAATTGGTGTTGAAAGGGTGAAAATTAATGCAAAAGGTTGAATTGCTCGTCCCTGCGGGCGATATGGATAAATTAAGGGTGGCATTACGTTTCGGCGCCGATGCCGTGTATGTCGGTGGTGATCAATTTGGCTTGCGTGCCAGTGCCGGTAATTTCAGTTTAGAACGCTTGCAGCAAGCGGTTGAGGAAGTGCATTGTGTTGGTAAAAAGATTTTTTTGACCCTGAATGCCTATGTGAAGCCAAACGAATTTTACGCCTTAGATCTCTATCTCGACCAGTTATCCCCTCTAGCGATCGATGGTTATATTGTTTCCGATCCCGGTGTGTTGAGTCGCATCAAGAACAAAGACCCTCACCGGGAGATTCATCTCTCGACTCAGGCCAATACCATTAATGCTTCAGCGTGTCAGTTTTGGATGCAGCAAGGTGTTCAGCGAGTTAATTTGGCGCGAGAATTGGATTTGGCCGATATTTCCTCTATCCGTGACGAAACCGATATTGAGCTAGAAGTGTTTGTTCATGGTGCAATGTGTGTCGCCTACTCAGGGCGCTGCCTGCTTTCGACGGCTTTGACCGCCCGCAGCGCTAATGAAGGCGCCTGTGCGCAACCTTGCCGATGGAATTATCATCTTGTCGAAGAGAAGCGCCCCGAACAACAGTTTCCCATCGAGGAGGATGAGCACGGAACCTATATTATGAACAGCCGGGATCTGTGTTTACTCGAGCAGGTGCCGCAATTGATCGATTCAGGAGTGAATAGTTTAAAGATCGAAGGGCGCATGAAAACACTCTATTATGTTGCTGCAGTCACGCGGGTGTATCGTGCTGCCATAGATGGCTACCTTGCTGATCCGCAGAACTATCAATGTGATCCCCTTTGGCGCGAGGAACTAGAAAAAGTCAGCCATCGCCCTTACGCCACTGACTTTCTCCCTGTCGCCGATGCCGCTGTACACGCACAGGATTCAAGTTATATCCGAACGTATGATTTTATCGGTATTGTTCGTGAGATCGATGAGTGCAATCTTGCCCGTGTTGAAGGGCGTAATCGCTTTTTTGTCGGCGACCCTATCGAATTAATCGGGCCAAAGATGTGGCAGGTTTCCTTTACCGCACCCGCCTGTGTCGATAAAAATGATCAACCGCTCGCGGTAATTCAACCCAATGCTCAAGTGTGGATGGTGTTGCCTGCTGGGGCACAGGTTGGTGATATGCTGCGGCGATCAAAAGATAACTAAGAACTTTGGACTGGGATCAATGTTCCCAAGCCGACGGAGATTTAAATTTCATGTATCCTGAATCCTATGAGTCAACGCTCTATCTGCCCTTTAACGCGCAAAGTCTGAAAGACGAGTTTGAATTTCTCACACCCAATCGTGATCCAGCGATTTCAACAGATGACCTGTGGCTGGTATTTCAAGAGGGGTGTTTGCTCGTTGATGAATCAACGCGATCGATGCCATCAAAACGGCCAGAACAGGAAAGCTCTGCCCCTGTTTTTATCGGCTTATGGCAAGAAAAAGCGTGCCGTGTTGTGACATTATCCTTCACGTCATCAACACCTACTGGTTTGGTGCCCATTGATTTAATGGCCGAAAACCCAGATATAACCCTCGCATTGTTATCCCTTGCCGCCCTTGGTCAGCAGATGGTGCGTTGGCAAAAGAGTAGTCAACACTGTTCGGCGTGTGGTGGCCCAATGTCCTATTTGACAGGTCAATGGGGTCGTGAGTGCGGTACGTGCGGAAGACAGCATTATCCGCATATCCATCCGTGTATTATTGTGTTGATTACGCGCGGTGATGAAGTGCTGTTGACACGAGCGCCACATTGGGTCGCAGGCCGTTACGGTTTGGTGGCGGGATTTGTTGAGCCGGGTGAATGTTTAGAGGAGACTCTTGTTCGTGAGGTGAAAGAGGAGACGGGCATCGAAGTTGAAAATATCCGCTATGTTGGCAGTCAGGCGTGGCCGTTTCCCAGCCAAATCATGACTGGCTTTGTCGCCGAATATGCTGGCGGAGAACTGCAAGTAGATACCGATGAACTTGAGGATGCGCGCTGGTTCTCACGCGATGATCTCCCATCGTTGCCATCAAAGCGCAGCATCGCCCGATTCTTATTGGATCATTATTATTTGCCTAGATGACTGCCGGATTTGACGGGTCATGGTCAGAAATAATCTGGTCGGTAGTTTATTGCCAGATCCCAGCGCGGCTTCGCTTCGCAGTTGCTTCAAGGCGGATAAACTCTTTTTTATGGTTAAAGTCAAAGCGGCGATAGACCATGGCTCGCCCCTCCTCAAGTAGCAGTTGATTCAACATGCGTCCATCGGGCAGCCACACATAGGCAAGTGTCCGTCCGTAACGGTCGCGTTTGTCACCGCCAACCTGAATTTTAACCTGCTTCCCTTTACATAGATGGATTACCCGTTTCAGGGTTGATGCGGCACTGAGGCGCAAGTGATCTTGGTTACTGCAGCCGTGACGCAGGTATTTCCAGTCGCGGTCGGTTGGCTCTTTTTCAGGACAATCAACACCAATGAGGCGAATGGTGCCAATCCCTTGAACCTGAATTGTATCCCCATCGTTGACCCATGTGACCCGTCCCTGCCTGGCGTGTTGTCCGTTGGCCCAAAGTAGTGTTGGCGCAATGACTAGAAGCACTAGCGCTATGCTAAGTGCAGCACTGTATATGGGGGAGCGACTATCGTTGGTTAGCATGAGCCAAAATGCCCAGTAGAAAGATAACGTTCACCCGTGTCGCAGATCGTGGTTACTACCTGTTTCCCTGAACCTAGTTGCTCGGCAACTTGTTGTGCCGCAAAAATATTTGCGCCACTGGAAATACCACAAAAAACACCTTTCTTCGCCAGAGTGATAGTCGTTGAAATCGCATCGTCGTTACTGACTTTTATGATGTCATTGTAGATGGTTGTGTCGAGAACGTCTGGGATGAATCCTGCACCAATACCTTGAATCAGATGGGGCGCAGGAGGATTGCCAGACAGAACGGCTGAAGCCTCAGGCTCTACTGCAACGATTCGGACCTCTTTGTTTTGTTGCCGCAGATAATGACCAACCCCCGTGATGGTTCCACCTGTGCCAACTCCTGTGACAAATGCATCTACTTTGCCACCTAGTTGTCGGTGAATTTCAGGGCCAGTGGTGCGTTGGTGGGTGGCGGGGTTTGCTGGATTTGAGAACTGGTGGATTAAAAAATAGCCGTTTTCCGCACTGAGCTGTTCCGCTTTGGCAATAGCGCCCGCCATCCCTTTACTGCCAGGGGTTAAGATGAGCTCAGCGCCATAGACGTGTAATAGTTGTCGTCGTTCGACACTCATGCTGTCGGGCATGACTAGGACAACGCGGTAGCCTTTGACGGCACTGACCAATGCGAGGCCGATACCCGTATTGCCACTGGTTGGTTCGACGATCGTTGCCCCAGGAGAAAGAAGGCCATCCTCTTCGGCTTGTTCGATCATTCCGAGAGCGATACGATCTTTAACGCTACCTCCGGGGTTAGCACTTTCAAGTTTTGCCCATATTGCGGCACTGTTTTCTGTTTCCATCGCTTGTAAACGGATAAGTGGCGTGTTGCCTATCTGATCTAGAATTGTTGATTTATTCATCTCTATACCCCTATCCTTCAGGTGTTAGTTGATGGCGTCGCAAAAAGTCCGCCCACCTGCGTTGCAGCGTTTGTTCAAGACTTTGACATACAACAGGTATGCCTTCACCCTTGAACAACCACTACGCCTTTGTGGACGAAGTTTTTTCTTAGCCATATATTTCGTTTTTGCGAGACCATCTCAGTTGAGGGCTGCAGCGAGGGCGCTACTTTCATTTAATATTTCATCAACCATCTCTGTTGTGATGGCTGAGCCGATATGAAACATTTGTTGTGCTTTCTCTACGATGATCTCACTGGTATCGTTTTCAGAAGAACCCTTAATCAGTGCTGCGATGCGTACCGATAGCGGTGCTTCGTCCGATAGCTCATGGTGGCCCTTGATTGCATCGATCAGAGGTTGAGGGAACTCCCAATATTCAGCCATCTGAGCACCAAGGTGAGCATGGTTCATCTGGAGCTGATCCTGTTCTTGTTCTGTCAGGTCACACTGAGTGCAGCCGAGCCAACTCTGGTAGATGTCGCGATAGCGGTCTCCACCTGAATTGGCCAGTACGGGCACCGCCATATCTTGGAGTAGGCCGATGGTAAACACATCACTTTGAACATTCGGATGAAGAATGTTTGACAAGCCACGAGCCATAGCGGCACGCCGTGCCGAAATGGCCCAAAATTTTGACATGTCCAGCCATTGAGCCTGATTGCTTTTTGTTAGCCCATCTTTTACTGCCACCGAGAGGACTAAAGATTCAAGTCGACCTCGACCGAGAAGATTCACAGCGTGGCTAATGTTATTGACCTTGTGAGACAGTCCAAAAGCAACGGAATTAACCGTTTTTAGTACCCGAACATGTAAACCCGGATCAATTTCTAACGATGAGGCCAGTTCGTTGATTGAAACCTCAGGATCACGCAATTTGCTGAGAATATTGAGCACCGTAGAGGGGAACGTCGGGATGTCGTATTGTGCCAACAACGCATCGGACTTCTTTTTTTTATTAAAACCAAACATCAGGACCCTATCAGTCGCCGCGGCGTGCCAGCTTATTAGAAAAAATTGAAAGCAATCCGCCGAGCATAATATAGCCCGTTGAGACTTCAATCATAGTCAAAATTTGCCCCGCTAAACTTTTTGGTACGGCATCGCCAAAGCCAAGGGTGGTCATGGTGACAACACTAAAGTAAAGCGGCGAGATCGCTGTGGTATAGGGGCCATAGTCGATGCCAACCAAGGTGTACAGGTAAGAAAAGACAACCAGTAGGAAGCCGATACAGCAACACCAACGAAACATGCTCCGACCACAGTCACAGGTAATACACCATGGGTAATAGACTAGGCTGGATACTTTACTGTAAGAGCGAAATTCCATAATGAAATTTTGGTCGATAATTTCTTGGCGTACCATATAACCACCCGCAAAATTAATATCACGGATATCGACACCAATCCAATCGGCTGATTTAAAACCACGGATCATTCTCAAGCGCAAATGGCGCAAATCTGCGTTACGGAAGGTAGTGTTAACCACTTTCGACATGGAGATGTCGGCGTAACGAAGATCAGATTCTGATAGGTCCGCGTGAGACAGATCGGCTTCACGTAAGCGGCTATGGTTTAAATTAACACAATGGAGATTGGCACCAATAAGGCTGGCTTGTGAAAAACTGGCCTCCTCAAGATTGGTTTGGAAAAGACTCGCGTTGTTTAGGTTCGCGCGACCAAATCCCGCCCGGCGGCAGTTTGCACCATCGAAGTTAGCTCCCTCTAGGTTGGTAGCTGAAAGCTCTGCTCCTTCAAGGTTAGCATCCTGAAAGTTCGCGCCACGAAGATCGGCCTGAAAAAATTGCGCTCCACTGAGGTCGCGACCGGCAAGGTTCACCTGCCGCAAGTCCATACCATTGAGGACTGCACCACGCAAATCACCTGTTAGGTCAGGCTGGAGATTTTTATCTATTACGTCATGTGACTGTGTCATAAGTGCTACCAATTAAAAGGGCCACAAAGTTATTAATAACGCTATAGTAAAGCCTAATTTGTGTCAAATGGCAAACGCGATGGTTGGTGGGATTTAACGGGTAGTGTCAGGCTGATACTGTTGTTGCTTTTCATCGAGCAGGGTGCTAAATGGAATTCCTTCGCTTAGTGTGTAACCGCAGCCCTCGGGCAACGCGCCACCGCAAAAGAAGATGGCCTTGTTGGGGAAGTCGCGACATAGTTGCGGTCGGTTTTCGTAGTCTTGACATCGGTTGTCGCTGCCAAGTTTGGTGCAGTTGAAGACCAAGAGCCGCTGCGGGTCGCGGCCACTGATTTCAAAACGGCTAAATTCTGGATGGCTTTTTACTAATGCTTTAAAGTCGCGCTTAGAACGAAGCCAGTTTTTGCCTGATTGGAGTTGTAATCGACGGCAACACGCACCACATTGGCGGCATTGCCCCGTTAAAATCAA
Organism: Desulfuromonas svalbardensis; assembly: GCF_055389415.1. NCBI lineage: Bacteria > Pseudomonadati > Thermodesulfobacteriota > Desulfuromonadia > Desulfuromonadales > Desulfuromonadaceae > Desulfuromonas > Desulfuromonas svalbardensis. The sequence goes on from NZ_AP042416.1 coordinate 1,074,504, forward strand.
CTCTTTACCTGAGCGGCGCAGTCGCCAGTGCCGCCACCATCCCGAAATAGATAGCATCTACAGATTTAATTTTTTAGCAACAAAATCGATATCTTTGTCACCGCGACCACTTAAGTTGATCAGGATTCTCTTCCCGGGCATCTGTGGCGCAACACGCATGGCGTAGGCGACAGCATGAGCACTTTCAAGGGCCGGGATAATTCCTTCTGTGCGCGATAAGGCTAAAAAGGCTTCGATGCACTCGGTATCTGTAGCGCTGTGGTAATTAACGCGACCGATATCTTTTAGGTGGCTGTGTTGTGGGCCAACGCCGGGGTAGTCAAGACCCGAGGCAATGGAATAGACAGGCAGGGGTTCACCCGCATCATCTTGTAATACATAGCAGCGCATGCCGTGCAGTACGCCTGGAGAGCCAAGGGCCATGGTTGCCGCGTGATCAGGGGTGTCGAGTCCTAAGCCTGCTGGTTCAACGCCAACCAACTCAACCTCATCGTCAAGAAATGCCGTGAAGAGACCAATTGCGTTACTGCCGCCACCCACGCACGCAACGAGGGTGTCGGGTAGCTCGCCAGTCATCTCTTGAAATTGCTGACGCGCTTCAATGCCGACAATTTGCTGAAAGTCACGAACCATCTGTGGGAAGGGGTGAGGACCAACGACTGAACCAATAGCGTAGAAAAAGTGTTGTGGATCTCTTAGGTACTCTTCAAAGGCGCTATCTACGGCATCTTTGAGGGTTTTTGTTCCGCGTTCGACGGAGATCACCTTTGCGCCCATGATTTTCATGCGAGTCACATTGGGAGCTTGCTTGGCAACATCTACCGCGCCCATATGGATCTCGCAGTCAATGCCTACCAGTGCACAGGCTGCCGAGAGGGCAACACCATGTTGGCCTGCACCTGTTTCGGCGAGTATTTTAGTTTTACCCATCTTTTTAGCTAAAAGTGCTTCACCAAGACAATGGTTGATTTTATGCGCGCCAGTATGATTTAGATCTTCCCGTTTCAGGTAGATCTCAGCACCACCGAGTTGAGCACTGAGGCGGCGACAGAAGTAAACAGGGCTGGGGCGACCAACATAATGACGTTGTAGATCGTGTAATTCCTGTTTGAATTCGTCAGAATCTTTAATCTCGTTATAAGATTGATAGATCTCATCCATTACCTGCTTGAGCTCTGGTGGAATCTCTTGACCGCCATAGTTACCGAAAAAACCTTCAGCTGTTGGAGCGTTGCTATTGTCGGGTGTTTGATTCATTGAATTAACTCCTTAGTTGGGCCCATGGCATTTTGTGCGACGGCGGTCTTCACGTTGCTGTTGATAGTCTGAGGGGATGTATTTATTGTATGCCATGCGGATGCCGAGTACGAACAAGGCACTACCGACACCAATAATAGCGCTGTAAAGGGGTGGTGAAATCAATGCGACCCGAATAATAAGGGTGGCAATGGCGAAGCCACTATTGCGAAAAGCGACGCGGTAACATGAACCATAGCGCATTGAGATCAGCATGATGAGGATATCGCTGAAAATAAGTAGGGTGTAGAATGACTCAAAGGTCTTGTTTGGTAGACCATAGAACAGAGAAGACCACCAATTCATTCCTAAGATAACTAAGAAGCCAGCGAGCATCACTAAGGCAATTAACTTTTTTATGATAATAAATGTTGCTGTATCTCGTTCGTCATTGTTAAGGGGTTTTTGTTCAATTTGGCGATAGTAAAAGCTTAATATGATGAAAATGAGTAACGACCCCAGAGCAAGAGCGCCGATGTCGACCATAAAAAGGGACACTTCGCTCCAAATGATCGGTTCGTGGAGTGTTGAAATCTCTTTGAAAATATTGCGCAACAATACCAGCGATAGAATTTCTACCTGTTTACCCACCGAGATTGAGACGGAATAAACAAGGCTAAATAGTAAGCTAAGAACCTCAAAGGCAAGTAATACTGTGAACACCAGTTCGATGGCTTCGAGGTGATTGGTTGGCGTGAGCGCGGCAACGGCTTCAGGTAACATGTTGAAGCGGTTGAGTTGAATCCCTGCAAGGCCGAAGATGAAGACAAGAACAAGTAGGTTGCCAACATTGCGCTGACCTTTGACCCCTTCAAAGGCGTGTTCTATTTTATCAAAAACGTGATTAACTGACGTGTGAAATGGGTGGAGAACCATTGTTCTCTCCTCGTCTTAGTAGGGAAGTTGGTGCCGCAGGACACACAGAACGATGAGGTCTTTCTCTTCAGTCTCGATGAGGAATTTTTGGCGTGCCTGTTCGGGGTATTCAGCCTCAACCAGTGCCTCGCCGTATTCAGTTCCTTTTTGATAATGCACTTCAAACGTGGTCATGGGATATCACTCATTTCATTCAGAGGTGTTTCAATACGTTAACCAGCGCCTCAAAGGGGGCACTGGTCAACTGTATGTATTCTCAATTACTTAGCAGGAGAAAACTCGTTGCTAGTAAAGTTCTGTGTAGCAAAGTAGTCCGCCTCTGTTTCAGCACGACGGATCAGTTCAACGCTACCGTTGCTGCGCAGTAGCAACTCTTGTGGACGTAAGCGGCCATTGTATTGGAAGCCCATAGCGTGCCCGTGTGCGCCGGTATCGTGGATAGCAAGCAGATCGCCCTCATCAATTTTTGGTAGTTGACGCTGAACGGCAAACTTATCGTTGTTCTCACACAGTGAGCCGACAACATCATAGGTGGTGTCAGCAGCTTGATCCTCTTTGCCGACCACATCAATGTGATGATACGCCTCATACAGTGCTGGCCGCATTAACGCTGACATGCAGGCATCGACGCCCACATACTGGCGATAGGTATCTTTAAAGTTGATCGCCTTAGTGACCAAGCAGCCATGAGGTCCAGTCATAAAGCGACCGCTCTCCATGTACATGCGCGGGGCAAAACCGTGCTCAGCTTTAAACGCATCAAACAAAGCGGTGATCTCTTGAGCCATGGTGTCAATATCCAAAGCGCTTTGCTCAGGCTGGTAAGGGATACCGAAGCCGCCACCGATGTTGACAAATTCAAACTCAATGCCTAACTCGCTCTTCACCAGCTCAGCAAGAGAGAGAACCATACGTGATGTTTCCACCATGTAGCTGTAGTCTAACTCGTTTGAAGCGACCATGGTATGCAGACCAAAACGGGTTGCACCACGTTGTTGCGCCTTACGGTAGGCTTCAACAACCTGTTCGTGACTAACGCCATATTTTGCTTCAACAGGGTTGCCGATGATCACGTTACCGGTACGGCGTGGCCCTGGATTGTAGCGGAAGCAGATCAGCTCAGGAAAATTAGGAACTTTGTCGATCAGTGAAATATCGTCAAGATTGAGGATACAGCCCTCACCTTGTTCAGCAAAAGCAAATTCCTCATCACTGGTGTTGTTGGAGGTGAACATGATCTCCTCCAACCCTGCGTTGAGTTCACGGCTCATAATTAGCTCAGGGATCGAACTGCAATCAAAACCGAAGCCCATCTCTTTCATGATTTCTAAAATGCGCTTATTAGGCAGAGCTTTAACGGCAAAGTACTCGCGAAAACCGTCAATGCCAGAAAAAACTTGCTTTAGGTGCTCGCCAGTCTCACGAATACCTTGCTCATCGTAAATGTGAAAAGGGGTGCCGTAGTGTGCAGCAATTTCAGGTAGTGCTTTAAATAGACGTTGTTTAAAACCCTCAGACATGGGCATGGGTTGATCTCCTTTTAGTATTAAATTTATCCGCACTGTATACAGTGCAGTGAATGTGAAAAATTATAATCAAGTATAATAGATAAAATGATAGGGCGAGTGCAATAGATTTTTTTGCTGTGGCGGCAGCGGGTGGTGTTTTAACTTAAATTCGTTTGCTCCAGTAACCCGCTAGCAGTGATCCTGAAATGTTATGCCAGACACTAAATACCGCTCCGGGGAGAGCTGACAGTGGGGCAAAATATTTGCTCGCCAGCGCGACACCTAAACCGGAATTTTGCATGCCGACCTCGATGGCGATGGTACGTGCGACCTTTTTGTCAAACTTCATTAACCGGGCTGCGCTGTAGCCGATACACAAACCGATACCATTGTGGAGGATGACGGCGACAAAAACGAGGACGCCAACGGTAACGAGGTTTGTTCGATTTAAAGCGACAACGATGGCGATGATGGTAACGATTGCAATCATGGAGGAAAGAGGAATCCAGGGTTCAACTCGCTGACGTTTTTCACCGAGTACTCTGTTGAATAGCACACCAAAAAGCAGAGGGATGAGGACCATCTTGGCGATGCTGATTAACATTGCTGTTGCTGGAACGGGAACCGTTTGACCGACGTAAAGTAGGGTGAGGTATGGCGTTGCTAGTACGGAAAGTAGTGTTGAGGTTAGGGTCATTGTGATGGATAAGGCAACATCTCCCTTGGCTAGAAAGGTGATGACATTTGATGCTGTACCGCCAGCCACGCTGCCAACGAGGACCATTCCAGCCATCAGTTCGGTGGGGAGTCCAAGAAGACGTGATATGAGGTAGGCCGTGGCAGGCATAATTAAATATTGTAAGCTAACGCCGAGGATAATTGCTTTGGGCCGAGTCAGCGCGCGCACTAAATCACTGGGTGTCAGGGTGATCCCCATCGAGAACATGATAAAGGTCAACAGGGGGATGATGTAGGGCTTAAGAGCGATAAAATAGTGTGGGGCAAAGAAGGCGAGAGCCGAACAGAGCAGTGCCCACAGTGGAAAAAGAAAGGTGATGGTTGCTAGCATGGATGTTCCTTTGTGCTGGGCCAATTTAGCCTGCAAGGCTATCAGCCTTTCATTGTCTGGTCCATTTTATCTTATGATTTTTATTTTTAACGCAACAAAGCCGATTCGGAGGAGGCGTCCAAATCGGCTTTGTTTTATTTATAACTAGGAAGAAAGGAGGTTTATCAAGTCTCGCCTGCCACAACAAGCCTTGATGGTTGTTACTTTAACAAACCAAATTATCTTCGCCTACGGTCACACCCGTATAAGTTTGACACCTAATTAACGCATCGTTTCTGTGTGGTTGCACAGTACGATGTGCCACTATTTTGGTGTATTCAGTCGCTCAGGTCGGGAGACCTCCTTAACTCAGCCGATGAAAGAATCTCCTCCTCGTCTTTTCTGACTCTCTTTAACACGTCACTGCGAGATCGTAATCTTCTCGGTCTTCGAGCTTGAGAGCGTTTAATTCGGCAAGGTCTGGGGTTTTGTTTGCTTCAATTTGGTTGGTCAAGGTTTTCATTTCGGTCTCTATAGCGTTACGCCTGTTGTTCGGCATCGAGGTTGTTGACGATCCGATCCGCTATTTTTAAAATTTCAAGTTCAACATAATCGTAGCGTGAGACTGAGTGATGGTTGCTGATAATCTGCGCAACCTTTTCGATCTTCTCAGCAGGGAAATCGTTCTCTTCTAACAGTGTTGTCGCAATCGGCGGGCCATACTGTTCTTGTGTTTTGCCATTGTTGTAGCCGAGTTCTGATTCAGATGGCTTGATACCAACATCATGTAAGATGGCGCTGGCAATCATGATCTCTTCATCGGCTTCAGGAGTGTTCTCAACCGTTTGCTCGGCATATTTCAGCACTTCAATGGCATGGTTAATTCGGCGGTAGTCGTGCTCAAAAAAACCGACCATCGCTTTAATTAATCGTCCTTTGATCTGCTCGTTCTTCATGGTGTCAATCTCTCCTGTTGCTGTTGGCTCGGCTCACGTGTTTCATCTGCTGATCCCATATCGTGTAGATAGAGGCTCTGGCTTGGGAAGGCCAGTTCCATTTTGAGGTCGGCGACTATATCCATGATTTTTAGACAAACATCTTGACGCGCTTGGAGGTATTCGCCCCAATTGGTGGTTGAGGTGAAACAATAAACAAGTATGTCAAGAGTCGAGGCACTGAAAGCGGTGAAGTTGACCAACATAAAGTCTTGGTTGATGGTGGGGTTCTGTTCAAGCATGGTGCGGATGGCCGTCACGGCATCACGCATCTGTTGCGGGCTGCTGTCATAGGATACGCCAATGGTCATTTTGATGCGTCGCTTTGGCATACGGCTGAAGTTGTTGACTGCCGTGGTCGCAATAATATTGTTGGGTACGGTGATCATGGTTTTGGCGAAGGTGCGGATTTTTGTCGAGCGAAAGCCGATCTCTTCAACAACCCCTTCAAGGTCGCCTGTTTTAACCCAATCGCCGACACGAAATGGTCGATCGAGGAGAATCATGATCGAACCGAAAATGTTCGATAGGGTGTCTTTGGCCGCCAAAGCGACGGCTAAGCCACCAATCCCAAGCGAAGCAAGGAGTCCCGAGATCGAATAGCCGAGGTTTTGAATAACGAGAATAATCGCCAGTACGACGATGAAGCCGCGCGTTGTTTTGCGAATAAATGGCAGTAGGTGCTCATCCAGTGGCGAGCCTGTTCTTCTTGCCCAGCGCGCTGTGGTTTGTTCAAGGATGTCGACGGCATTAAATAGCACCCAGGCGATATTGAAGGTGAATAACCCTTTGACCAGAGATTGCCCCAGCTGCTGAAGATTGATGGGTTCCGTCGGCAATTGTAATACTTGCAAGGCGATAAAGAGGCCGCTGATGAGTACTAGTAGTTCAAGGGGACGGCGAATGCTTTGCAGTAATAGATCATCAAAGGTATTTTCGGTGCGATCAACGAATGGGAAAATGACGCGCGACAGGAGGCCACTGAGTAGTTTCTTGAAGATTAGGCAGATCAGTAAAATGGCACCAGCGAGGGCGTATTGTTTAACGCTGATACCGAAAAAGACGAGATTAAACCACGGATGAAGTTGTTCCATAATATCCTCAGATCAAGGGTGAGAGATCATCAGGTAGTATAGGTGAGGTGGTCGATGCCGGCAACCGTTTAAGGTCGAATCAGCAGATTTGCTCGGGGACAGCAGGGTGCTGTCCCCGTTTTGGTGCATTATTTTATCTTGTCGAAGCAGGCATCAATGTGTGCTTTGCTGCACTCTGTCTGTTGGTTGATATTAAAAAGAACCGTGACAATAATTGCCGCGGGCAGGGCAATCACCAGAGGATCAACCACTGTCCACAGGGTTCCTTCGGCAAGGGAATCGACACCAAATAGGTTGCGGCAAAGAAGTAACGGTTTTGACTCTTTAATGTGGATAAAGAATAGCCAGAAGACACTGACGAGGGTGCCCGTGAAGAATCCCGCCCAAGCACTGCGGCGTGTCATGTTCTTACAGTATAGCGCACCAAAGTACATGGGGAGAAATGCTGCGGCGCAGATACCGAAGAAGATGGCCGTACCGCGAGCAATAATTGCTGTTCCACCCTCAAAAAATGTTGGTAACGCCCAAGCTAAAATGTAGCTGATTAAAATTGCAAACAGGATACCCACTTTAGTTAGGACGATGGTGTTACCTGTTTGGCCGAGAGCTTTTTCGTAGATGTCGCGGCCAAGAGCTGCGCCCATGGCATGAAATTGTGAACTCAAGGTGCTCATGGCTGCCGAAAGGAGGGTGATCATGAACAAGGCGGTAAACCATTGTGGCATGGCCGCACTAATATAGAGCGGAATGATTTGCGCCACATTTTTGTCTGCGGCGATGAGAGAGATTTTGCCTAAAGTGTCGGGGTTCTCATAGTAGAAGAATACGTTTGATAGCGGGCCGATGACAAATGAAACACCGACGACAACCAAGATGAAAATTCCACCAATCAACACTGCGCGGTTGAGTTCGCGATTACTTTTAACTGTCATGAAGCGGACAATAAGTTGCGGTTGGGCCAAGACACCGATGCCCACCCCAAGAATGATGGTGGTGACCACAACTAGCCAATATTCCGAGCCGAAGGCGGGAAAGTTGGTCCAGCCAGTATGTCCTTTGGCGCCAAAGATGGTGATGGCGATCTCTTTCATGCTCGTCAATTTTTCATGAGCTGTGATGATGCCGCCTAGTTTGTAATAGGTGACGCAGAGCAGAGTTACCATGCCTAAAAACATGATACTTCCCTGAAAAGCATCGGTGTACATCACCGCTTTGAGGCCGCCCATAATGACGTAGATGGCGATAATGATGGTGAGAAAAAACAGGGCGATATTATAGTCAATGGCAAGGATTTGGGCGACAAATTTTGCCCCGCCCATCAGCACCACGCTGGCATAAAGTGGCATGGCGATAAAGATTAGAGTTGCCATCGCACCCTGAAGGCGGGTGGATTGAAAGCGCATACCGACTAATTCGGGAAAGGTGTGGGCGTTAAGATTGAGGCCCATAATCCGAGTTCGCCGGCCGAAGAATACAAAGGCGATAAATATACCGATAATGATCGTCAGAAAGGTGAGCCATTGTAGGCTCATACCAAATACCGCTGCGGCACCACCAAAACCGATGATGGCAGATGTGCTGACAAAGGTTGCGCCGTATGATATTGCCATCACAAACGGGTGGATCTCTCGGCCCGCGATAAGGTAGTCCGACGTGCTGGTGGTGGTGCGCCATGCGCGTAGCGATAAAAAGCCAATAATGGCGAGATAGACAACAACAACGCTGGTGAGTAAAGGGATGCTCATGTTTTGTTCTCCGTGGTGCAGTGGTCGTTTATATAAAATCAGATCCAGGCAGGTTGATGTTGAACGATTAGAGTTGTTTTTCGACTTCGGCTTGCTCTTTATCCCACTGTGCTTCACGCGCCAACTCTTCCTTGGTGATATAGCCTTTGTTCCAGTTTCGAATACCATAGATCACACAGACGATGGTGCTTGCCAGTGTTAAAATAAGTCCGAGAGGAACCATTGTGCCTTCGAGTCCAAGCATTTTAGTCATCCTTGTAATTGATTGACGATTGTGGTGATTTGTGTTTACAGAAAACTGTCAAACGTTGTATCTTCTTATTTTATATAGGAATTTTGATAAATTATCCAATTGAACCTTTCGAATGGAGCGTTCGATATTTTCGAACGATTAAACGATGGAACTCTATCAATTGCAATCTTTTGTTGTTATTGCTCAGACTCAAAACCTAACGCGGGCGGCGAAAACTCTTAATTTAAGCCAGTCGGCCTTATCCAGTCAGCTCAAAGCATTGGAAGAGGATTTAGGGATGGTATTGTTTAAACGCGGCGCTCGCGGAATGCGTTTGACTCTGCAGGGGGAGCAGATTCTTGAACATGCGACGACGGTGTTAGCTTCTGTGCGCGAGTTGAGGGAGCAGGCGCAATCATTACATCATCAAGCCGGTGAGATGGTGACTTTGGGCCTAAACGCCAGCCCCGCCTTTTTGCGTATTGCCGATATTAGCCGCCGGTTGGGCCAACTGCATGGTGAAGTACAGCCGGTGTTTCAAATTAGTCAAACGATCAACACCGCCCAGATGTTACGTGATGGTCAAATTGATGTTGGATTTTGTTATGGTCGAATGAATGAGGGCGATATTGTTCATCAAGTGGTGGCTCAGGTGCGTGTGTGTGTGGTGGTTCCCACGCGGATGGTTGCCGATATGAGCCAACTTGATTGGTCAGGACTTGCTGATCTACCGTGGATATGGGTCGGCAACGATTGCCCATTTTATACCATGCTAATGGAGCGCTTAGAGCGGCAACAGTTGATGCCACATCGGCGAATTATCGCTGTCGACGAGCAGATCGTTCGTGAGCTGGTTGCTGATGGTCAGGGTGTTGCAATGATGCGTGAAGATGAAGCACTGCCGTTGGTAAAGCGGGGGCGGGTGAAAATTTGGGAGCCCGGCTGGCTGACTTTACCGCTGGGGATTGCGTGGTCAAGCAAGAATGCCAGCCAGTCGCGTATTCGCGCCGTGGTCGATATGGTGCAACAGGTATGGCAGACCGTTGACGAGGGCAGTGGCCACTCGCAAGAAAGTCCTTACTGGTTGTAACGGCGTTGCGATTTCGGGCGGTCTAAAGCTCTGGATTGATTCCAAGTTGTGATAATGTTTTAAGTACATCTTTGGCATTGAACCCTTCGGCGAAGCAGCCGCAATCACAATAAGGCTCAAACGCATTAACCTGCTTGAGGAGGAGTTCAACAATACTAAGTTTATCGCTGAATTGATCAGAATTGTTCGCTACCTGCTGTAGCGGGGCAACGAGGTTAAGGGGCAGTTCACCATTGTCATATTCTTCAATGATTGATTGAGTCAAACGTTCAAACAGGTCCATTGTGAGCTCCTTGTTGCATCTTTTGTTTCAATTCGTTATAACCAGCTCACTACGATGACCTATTAACTGTTCTTTTGCAATAACCGATCGATCCTACTTTCGATTTGGAGAATCTTTTATGGTTGGATGTCAACACTTAAATCGTCCGTTGGTAAGTTGTTCATTGTTGATGTTATTTGCCGTAACGGGGTGTAGTGATCAGGTTTCATCAAAAAGATTGAAGACACAATTAAAGCAAAAAAATACTCCAATGATTATTGATGTTCGCAGTCAGGGAGAGTATCAAAATGGCCATATCCCTGGTGCTGTCCATATCCCATTTTGGGCTGTGATTCTGCGGCGCCAACAGATTGTCACCTCTGAGAAATCGCCCGCTGTGATCTATTGTGAATCGGGTAGTCGTGCAGTGCTGGCAAGAGGGTTGCTGTCTTTGGTGGGTAAAAAGCCGGTTCAACTTTTGGATGGTCATATGATGACGTGGCGGCGAAACGGCTTTCCGTTGGAGCGTTAAGGGTTATATTGAGGTTAAGCTGTGCATCAGCACAGTCTCACGATGTGGCTCGACCATCGGATAAATGCGAAAGTGACGGTGTTCGTTGTTGATTTGCTTTGCTAGAGTCACGACCATCAAAGCTTGGCGTGGCAGGCAAGTTTTGATACCTCCTTTCTTCCTAATAGTATATTAAACAAAGCCGATTCGGATACCTCCTCCGAATCGGCTTTGTTGCGTTATGTTGATTTATCTCGTTATACAGAAAAAGAGGTTCAGAGTGGAATGGTTGCTCGATTACGGTGTGATCGGTTTGTTTTTTGCGGCATTTCTAGCCGCCACAGTCCTACCATTAAGCTCTGAATTTATGCTGGGCCTATTAGTGGCCAATGGTGCCGATCCTGTTTTAGTGGTTACCGTGGCAACAGTTGGCAACGTGCTTGGCTCACTGACCTGCTATGCTCTCGGCTGGTGGGCCAGTCAGCCTGTGTTGCAGCGCTGGCTGAAACTTTCAGATCGAGAGCTTATACAGGCTCGTGATCGTTTTAATCGTTATGGTAGTGTGAGCTTATTGTTGGCGTGGGTTCCCGTGATCGGTGATCCGCTAACTGTTATTGCTGGTGGGATGCGAACGCCTCTTTGGTTGTTTATGGCGTTAGTCACCGTGGGCAAACTCGGCCGTTATCTGGTGGTTGTCGCGATCTTATAGTGGTGCGAGCTTGAGCTCCTCAACAGAGCGGTTGCTTGTGTTGTTCTCTTGCTGCTCCATGTTCAATTGGCAGCTGAGGCACACCATTAAGATCAATAGTAATACGATCCATATTCCTTTCATGTTTGTTCCCCCTCCCTAAAGCAAGAATTAGATTACCCCTTTTAATTGCGTTGCAGAGATTCAACTACAAAATCTGTTTGCAAAACAGATGCAGATACTTTAAAAATCAAGCAGTACAGTTTTCTAGGAGGGGCGATGAAAGAGGAACGGTTTCGTTATCAACATGTGGAACACTATATCTTGCAGATGGTTGAAAACCGTACGATTAGCGTTGATGGAAAATTGCCGTCATTACGCCAATTAAGTCAGCGATTACAGGTATCTATTTCAACTGTAAGTCAGGCGTATGTCGAGTTGGAGCGGCGTGGTATTATTCAGGCACGAGATCGGTCGGGATTTTATCTCTTGCCTACACAGCCACAGTTGCCTGAACCGCAAGGACCAGCGATCTTAGATTTGCAACCGAGGATGAGCAATCGCCATCAATTAACGCGCGAAGTTCTGGATACTTTAGGTCAACATGATCTTTTGCCACTGGGGGTAATTTGCCCCGATGCATCGCTGTTGCCTGCTAAAATGTTAACCCGTTTAATGACCCAGCAATTGCGTGCCAACGATGCCGAGGGGATTGCCTATAGCGGCATTAGTGGCGATACTTATTTGCGGCAACAAATCGCTCTACATGCTCTATCAATAGGAATACAGGTCAATGCTGATGAGGTGATTATTACCTGTGGTGCTATGGAAGCTGTGTTCATTGCTTTACGCACCTTGACCCGTCCCGGTGATACCGTTGTCATTGCATCACCAGTGTACCACTGTTTTTTACAACTGCTTGAAAACTGTGGCTTGCGCGCCGTTGAATTACCCAGTGACCCGCAACGGGGGATTTGTCCAGGACAGCTTGAAAAAATACTTCAACGTCATGAGGTTAAGGCGTGTATTCTTGCCGCAAATTTCAATAACCCTGATGGCAGTCAGTTGGATGATGCAAGCAAGCAGCAGGTTGTTGAACTCTTGGCAAATTATGATGTGCCCTTGGTTGAAGATGATGTTGGCGGCGACCTTCATTTCACCGACCATAGACCGACAACACTCAAGCAGTTTGATCGGCACAATGGTGTCATTCACTGTAACTCGTTCTCAAAAACACTGGCTCCAGGTTATCGTCTTGGTTGGATGCTGCCAGGGCGCTATTATAATAAAGCCCTCGAAGTGAAATATACCACCAACGTGTGTTGTGCTACGCCAACCCAAAAAGCCGTAGCAGCCTATCTCGATGGTGGTTATTACACGCGACAGCTGCGAACCTTACGTCATGCATTACAACAGCAAATGAGAACCATGCAGCTGGAATTGAGCCGCCATTTTCCGATTGGAACCAAGGTTACTCGGCCTGGCGGTGGTGGCGTATTGTGGTTAGAGTTGCCCGATAGCGTTGATGCAACTGAATATTTTTACCGTGCACGGGAAAACGGGATTGGTATTGCACCGGGGCCAATTTTCACCACGCAAGAAAAATACGCCAATTTTATCCGTATTAGTTGTAATGGGGTGTGGGATGATCGTTTAGCGCAAGGGGTAGCTCTTCTTGGGCGGTTAGCGCATGAGATGGTGAAAATCTAGAGGTGAGCCGTTACTTCTCGGCTGTACCAAAATATCTTGTGAAGTTGCAGGAAGTTGTGCTACCAAAGCAGAAGTCAATAAAAGATGGAAATACGAATATGGATTGGGAATAGCTTTAATTTGGAGGGTTGTTAAATGGATTATTGTTCGCCGCACCAATTTGAAAATGTCGTTGTTACCTGTAAAGCGAATCTTTATTTCGATGGTAAAGTGGTTAGCCGCAGTGTGGTTTGCGCTGATGGGCAAAAAAAAACCCTCGGAATTATTTTTCCGGGAACGTATAAATTTGATACTGATGCCGCCGAGCGAATGGAAATTATCGCTGGCTCCTGTCGCGTAAAGATTGCTGGGCAAGGAGAGTGGATCGGTTTTGAAGATGATAATTGGTTTGATGTGCCAGCAAACTCTTATTTTGAAATTGAAGTCAGCGATGGTGTTACCGAATATGTGTGTTCGTATAAATAAAATGACATCACTTTGATATGCTTGCTGCTGTTTAGCTGTGGAGATTATTTATGTTAGAAATTGGCCGCGTTCATACGTTACCGATTAGTCAAATCGACGAAAGTGGAGCCCATTTGCCTTTTGGCGATGAGATGCTGTTGTTGCCGCACCGCGAAGTATTGCCAACGATGCATGTTGGTCAGGAGTTGGACGTCTTTGTTTATCGCGGTCGTCAAGACCGTCTCGTCGGGACCCTTACCCCGCCAGCTGCTCAGGTTGGTGAATTTGCGATGTTGCGGGTCAGTCAGGCCAATAACTTTGGTGCCTTTTTAGATTGGGGCCTCGATAAGGAATTGCTTGTTCCCTTTAGCGAACAACCTGATCGAATGAGCATTGACCGCTATTATTTGGTGCGCGTCTGCATAGATAATACCGGACGTTTGATCGGCAGTGCTCGAATTGATCGCCATTTGGAAATCGAACATCTTGATTTAACTGTCGGCCAAGAGGTTGATCTGCTGTTGTGGAAGTTAACGGATCTTGGCGCTAAAGTGATCATCAATAATCGTTATGGTGGCTTACTCTATCGCGATGAATTAACCAAAGATATGGGCCGTGGCATTACCGTTAAGGGCTATATAAAACGTGTTCGTGAAGATTACCTGATTGATGTAACTTTGAAAAAAGTTGGCAAGGCAGGTCGAGAGGATGCGCGCCAATTTTTACTCGAATATTTGCAGAGTGAAGGTGGCGTTGTGGCTTTGACCGATAAAAGTTCGCCCGGGGAAATTGAGGCGTTACTTGGTTTAAGCAAAAAAGCGTTTAAACGAGCCGTTGGCGCTCTGTACAAGGAGGGCTTGATTGTCCTCGAAGATCAACAGATTCGTCTCAAATAGCCCCCGTTGGTGTTTGTGGTATTAAGATGTTTGTGCTTTGAACCCGTTTTCGAGCAGGTCAGTTAATCGATCTGCCGAAACGGGCGCGCTGTAGAGAAAACCTTGGATCTCATGGCACTGCCGTTCTTTAAAGAAGTGTAGTTGCCCCGAGGTTTCGACCCCTTCAACTATGATATTCAGTTCAAGCGTCTTCCCCATGTCGATGATCGCTGATGCGATGGCAGCATCTTGGCTGTTTGTTTCGATATCAATCACAAAAGAACGGTCAATTTTAAGCGAGGAAATTGGGAACCGCTTTAAGTGCGCTAATGATGAGTAGCCTGTGCCAAAGTCATCAATCGCCAAGTGGACACCTAATTTTTGAATGGCCGTTAGGATGTTGTGTGCCGATTCAGGATTCTGCATCACCACAGTTTCCGTCACTTCTAGTTCAAGTAGATCAGCATCCAGCCCTGTCTCAGCAAGAATGTTGGTCACCGTTGCTAAGAAACTGTGGAATTGTAGTTGGTAGCCTGAAACATTGACTGCCACTCTTATGCCCGGTAACTCCGCTTTTTCCCATGCAACACTTTGTCGGCATGCTTGGCGCAATACCCATTCACCAATGACATTGATTAATCCAGACTCTTCAGCGAGCGGGATGAAATCGCCCGGCATAATTTGTCCAAGTTGTGGGTGTTGCCAGCGTAAAAGAGCCTCAACCGAGTTGATCTTGCCGCTTTGAATATTGACCTTTGGCTGATAAAAAACCTCTAGCTCATCGTTGTCGAGGGCGTGATGAAGGGCATTGAGTAGCTGTAGGTGGTTGTCACGTTTTTGATCCATACTATCGGTGTAAAATTGAATATTGTTTCGACCGCTTGTTTTGACATGATAAAGGGCCAGAGAAGCCATTTTGATGAGAATTTCAGGATCGTTGCTGTCATGGGGGAATAGCGAAAGGCCAACACTCGATGTTAAATAGAGTTCGTGATTCTCGATCTGCATGGGGGCAGCGAGTACTTTGCTTAAGTTGTTGGCCAACTGATCAACAATCAATACGCTGTCAACATTGACAAGCATCACAATAAATTCATCTCCTGCAAGGCGACCGACAACATCAACTTCACGTACATTGCGCATGAGTCGATGAGCAAAGAGTTTTAGCACCAAGTCACCTATCGCTGTGCCAAGGGTATCGTTAATCATTTTAAAGCGGTCAATATTGATGACGGCAAAACCTATATTACGTTTATCGCGTTTAGCCATCAGCGTCGCTTGGCTGGCACGTTCTATAAAACTATTGCGGTTTGCTGTGCCAGTGAGGTGATCAAAGTTGTTAAGCTTGTCGAGTTGTTGCTGCGCTTTATTAGTTTCAGTGACATCACGGAATATCCCCCACAGTAAAGTAGATTCTTCCGAGTTGTCCTGAGTGACGCTGCCGAGAATGTGTACGTGATGTTGCTGCTCGGATGGTGTAAGTGAAAATTCACCCAATTCAAAGAGACCTTTGTCCTCAAGGTTGTTTAGGTGGTCTTTCCAACGGACGAGGTGATTGTTGTCGATGAGTTGATGAATGTTTAACTGGGCGTTGCTTTTATTTAGATTGAGTGCATTTTTGCAGGCTTGATTGGCGTATTTGAGGGAGCCATCGGCACTAAAGCTAAAAATGAGATCGTTGGCATTGTCGAGAAAATTGTTTAATTGATTTGCCCACTGGTTCGCTTCGTTTGAGTGGCGACGCAATGCTTGCATCAAAAAGGTACAAATGAAGGCAACCGTGGTGTTGATAAAACTGACCCAAAACCACAGCAGTAATAAGAAGATTGAATCTTGGCTACCTGTCTCAGCAGAAATCGGCCGGTAGATATAGGGCAGAATGTCATAATAGCCAGCAATGAGTACCCAACCATAAAATAGGGCATTGAGAGCACCAATACCGAGTACATCGCGGCGGTTCTCAAGTAGAATCGCAGCTTCAATGGTGGTAACCATATAGAGTGGCCACAGCCAACTTGAACCACCGCCTGTGAAGTGGATAAGCACCGTAATAACGATGATATCTAAGAGGATATGGATGTGGTCGATATAGAGAAAATGTTCAATGCGGTGGTAATAAAAACGATAGACAAGATTGTATAGGCTGACCGTAGACAGGGTGCCAAGCAGTAGGGATAGTTGTAGAATGCTGAGGTGAAAGCTGGAATCACTATTGAATAATAATAGCCCTGATGTGATACAAAAAAGGACCACTGCACTAAGGATTTGGGTGCGAACCCCAACGATCAGCCGCGTGCGCTCACGGCGTGAAGTGAGTTCAGTGGCTGGGCTGTTGTGTGCTGTTGACGTGGGTGCTAGTGGCATGGGCGCTCCTAGTTCCTTTGGCTTTGTTAACGCAAGGCAGTGTGGCTACCATATACATTACTAGAATTCTATAATCGTAGCGGTTGAAAAGCAAGGCATTGCTTGGGTCCCGCTTATATATTGTCAGTGTCGAGGTGTCATAATTAATTTAATATAGCGAATTGATGCCGTCGGCATCGTTGCAAATCTATCCTGATGAATGTAGATTGAAAGAAAGTAGTCGTTGTTAAGGATTGTAGTGTCGAAAAAGATACTAATGGAGAATAGCGAGGGATTATGAGTGAAGTTGAGGAGTACCGTTGTACTGTCGCGGTGACATTAGAGGTGATTGGTGGCAAATGGAAGAGCCTTGTCTTGTGGCATTTGCGGGAGAAAACGTTGCGTTTTAGTCAGCTTCAGCGGCGTTTGACGCGAGTGACACAAAAGATGCTTACCCAGCAGCTGCGAGATTTGGAGCGAGACGGCTTAGTGCATCGGAAAGTTTACGCTGAAGTACCACCACGGGTTGAGTATTCCCTGACAGACCTAGGTCGCAGTGTGATCCCTATCCTCAATTTGATGTGCGAGTGGGGGCATGAATTTGATCAGCAAAAGGGCGGTACTGAATCCGCTGGTGCTATCCGATGTCAGGGATAGTGCCACCGGCGAACGTGTTGCTTCGTGATCGCCGCTGGTTGCGATTATTGCTGTGGTTGATAGCGTTGTTGGCCGTGTTGCTGTGCGCGCTGCCGATTGGTTTACGCCTTGGTGGCGAGTATTGGTTGAATGAACAACCCGATATGAGCGCCCAGCTTGGCGATGTTGATCTAAACTTCTTTAACGGCACAGTTCAGTTAGAAGATTTTGAGATCTATCATCTTCAGCAGCGCGTTTTTGCGGCCAAAAAGATGAAGGTTCAAATCAGCTGGTGGCCGATGTTGCAGCGAAGATTGTATGTTGAACAGGTCGTCGTTGATGAGGGGGTCCTTTACCTAACTCAAGAACACGACGCACAACTGGTTATTGCAGGTTTTTCTTTAGCCGATGGTTCAACGCAAGAACCTGCGGTGTTGCCAGACACCTCAGCGGCAGCAGAAACTCCTGAATGGGGAATTCATAGTGGTCACGTTTCGGCACATAACTTCCAACTACGCTATCAAACACCGACTACCGAACTGAACGTTGTTGTTAATCAGCTTTCTGTAGCGCCTGTTGTCAGTTGGCGCAGTGACCTCGCTAGCCAGATTAGTGCTGATTTAGTAGTTAATGGTGGCGCGCTTAAGCTTGAGGGGGCGATTTCACCTTTTGCGGCTGATGTTCTAGTGGATACCTCTATCGGTTTGACGGGCTTTAACCTCAATACTATCGCTAAAACGCTCGATCATTCGGGGTTAAGTGAGGCCGCTGGAGCTGTTGCGTGTGCTTTGCAGCTGACCGTATCAAACTCAAATGATGAGGCACGGACTGTGAGCCTTGCGATCTCTGGCGAGATTCAGGCGACAGATTTACGCGCTGGAACACCTCAGGCGTTTCTCTATCGACTTAGCAGTCATTGGGCGGGTGATGTCACCGTGGATCTAGCAACAACGCCTGAATTGACGTTTGATGGTGCTCTCTCTCTCGCTGATGTTGATCTTGATTTGGTTGCTTCGGGACTGAAAATTGAACAACCGCATGTTACTTGGCGAGGAAAGGGAGCAGTCGTTGGCGACAAACTAACTTTGTCTGCCGATCTGAGTTTGACAGAGAGTTCAGTTACGGATTTAGCCAAACAGCGTCAGCTTTTCTCGCTTAAGAAACTTGATCTAAGCGGACTGTCAATTGATGGTCTAGAGCAAATAAATATCGGCACTATTGTTGCGCAAGGTATTCAGGCCTTGCAGCGTGGAGCTGAAGCAGACTCATCGCACAGTGTGGCGATTGAGCGGACTTCTCTCTCTACTCTGGCACTGGCTGAAATGGATCAACTTCATGTGTCTGCCCTCCATCTTGCTGGGCTACGGGTTGGTCTGAAGCGTACCGTTAATGGTGCGCTTGATCTACAGGAGTGGTTTTCACCAGCGGCAGAAGATGACGTCAGTAAGCCGCAGGTTGAGCCGCAGGTTGAGCCGCAGGTTGAGCCGCAGGAAAAGACTGAGTCACCCTTTGCTGTTCGGATTGATGAAATTAAAATTGATCAAAACAGCCAAGTGCGCCTCGTCGATTCAACCATGAACCCGCCGATCCCTGTGACCCTAAATAACGTGTTGCTGCAAATCAATGATCTCGACAGCAATACGCCACAGCAGCAGAGTTCTGTCGTCTTTTCATCGAAATTAGGGAATTACTCGAGTATTGCAGTTAACGGTCATGTTAAGCCGTTTATGCAACCTCTTGGCCTTGAACTTATGGGTACATTGCGTGAGTTCAATCTGGCAACGATTTCACCCTACAGCGAAAAAAGTATTGGCTATCAGCTTAAGCAAGGGCAGATGAATCTTGATTTCACTTTGCCGATTGAAAATGGAATAATGGCCCTCGAAAGTGATATTAATTTTAAGCAGCTCCGCCTCGAAGCTCTTTCCGCTGAAGACGAAATGAAAGCCTCACAAAATATTGGCTTGCCCGTCAATCTTGCATTGTCTCTGCTACGTGATCGCAGTGGTGATATTGATTTGCACCTGCCTGTTCATGGAAAAATTAATGATCCGAGTATCCGTATTGGGTCAATCGTTCGTTCTGCAATCATCCATACTCTGCATAATACCGTCATGCTTCCCCTTGCTCCTTTGGGAATTGTAACTAAGGCGGGTAATCTGCTTGGTATTGGTAATGCTCTCAATTTTGAACGAGTGGTGTTTGAACCGGGTACGGCTGTCATCATAACGACGTCAAGGGACTACTTGGCGAACATCACGACTCTGTTGAATGAGCGGCCACAATTATCTATTTCAACCTGTGGTGTTTTTACTGAGTCCGATCATAAGGTGTTCATGTTGGAAGAGAGCGATGTTGAACTGGTTCGAAAAATGCGGAGAGAGCTTGCTGACCAGCGTGCTGTGATGGTCAAAGAGTTGTTGTTAGAAGGTGGAGTTGAGGCCGCACAGGTGTTGCTGTGCCGACCAACGGCTGCTGTGGAGACAGGAAATCCAGGGGTGGAACTTGTGCTTCAGTAATATTGTAGCAGTAAAACAGATTGACATAACCATCTGCCTTGGCGGCTCTATCCAACATTTATTGATGACGTTTAGAATTGAATTATAATTTGGGGGATGTTCTATGCGCTTATGTTGTTCTGGTTTTTGTTTGGTGTTGATCTGTCTACTTGGAGTGATGACGACACCAGCGTGGTCTTACGATCAACCATCCGTTAACCTTGGTTTTACTAGCTTCGTTGATGGTGGACCTCCTGCTGGCCCTGGTCTGTATTTTACGGAATATATTCAATACTATCAAGCGGATCGTTTTGCCGACACTGGCCTAACCGATGCTGATATTGAGGCGTGGGTCAGCCTTAATCAGTTGATCTATCAATCCGACACTCCCGTGCTGTTTGGTGGGAAATGGGGTCTTGATGTGATTGTCCCTGTGGTGGGTTTGGAAAGTGATCCATCGCAATTTATTCCAGACAATAACGCCGGTGTTGGTGACCTTCTCATTGGACCATT
This sequence comes from Desulfuromonas svalbardensis, assembly GCF_055389415.1. Lineage (NCBI taxonomy): Bacteria > Pseudomonadati > Thermodesulfobacteriota > Desulfuromonadia > Desulfuromonadales > Desulfuromonadaceae > Desulfuromonas > Desulfuromonas svalbardensis. The sequence continues at coordinate 1,094,868 of NZ_AP042416.1, forward strand.
TATTCAGTGGGATCCGATTATGGGTGAAAATGGTCCTGTGTTTATGCACCGCATCGAATTGCAGACCATACTCCCTACGGGTAAATACGACGATGATAAAGTCTTAAATCCGGGAAGTAACGCTTGGGCGTTTAATCCCTATTGGGCGGCAACGTTGTTTGTGACCCCCAAGTTGACGGCAACATGGCGTATCCATTATTTGTGGAATGGAGAGAATGACGATCCGTTTGTTGTTTCTGGTGCTGACGATACTCAGGCCGGTGAAGCGGCTCACGCAAATTTTGCTGTCGCCTATGAGGTGATTCCTCATGCGTTACGTATTGGTATCAACGGTTACTATTTCAAGCAAATTGGCAGCTCTAAAGCTAATGGGCACAATGTGCCAAGTACCGGTGAAAAGGTCTTTGCCGTTGGCCCCGGTTTGGTGTGGCATTTAGATCAGAATAATCATCTATTTTTTAATTCGTATTTTGAATCTGGTGCTGAAAATAGAACCGAAGGTGAGCGCTATAATATCCGTTTTGTGCACCACTTTTAGATACTGTTATTCCTCTTGTTAGAAAAAAGCCCGTCACTTTTCAGTGGCGGGCTTTTTTGCGCGCAATTGCCCCTTTTTGTTGGGAAGTAATTTTGTACAGGTTACGAGTTGCGCACCTTATACAGGGCTCTTAAGTAGCGCGGAGTGCTTGGTTTGAGGTGACACGCCCGTTCATAGTATTTGATTGCTGCTGCGCTATCACCCGCCTGTAGGTGGGCACGGCCGAGCCAGTACATTGCGTTGGCATTGTCAGGCTGGAGGTTGGTTATGCGTAGGCTGCTATCGATGGCTTTTTGTAGGTGAAATGCAACACGCTCCTCATTGTTCGCCTGCTTAAAGCTGCGTGCGAGGGAGAGATTGAGCGGAGTGTTGCTGGGGTCTTTAGAGTACTTAATCATGTCAAGGCGGATGGCTGTTGTCAGTGTTGTTTGACTTTGGTCTACGTGGCCCAGTTGGTGCTGCGTTAGGGCAAGTTTGCGTAATAATGAGACTGATTTGGGTTTCTTTTTTAGCAGCTCGACATACAAAAACTGACTGTGTTGCCATTGATTGTAGCGTTGATAGCGCTCAGCAAACTTACTCATCCCTTTATTGATACGGTTGTCTATTTGGGGGCGAAAGTTTGGGCTAGAAAAAAGTGCGGTACTGGTTAGTGCGGCACATGTGAGAGCGATGGCTGTTGTGGCGATGATAGTTTTGTTGCTTGTGGCGCGATACGTTTTTACCTGTTGCTGTTTATGGAGCATCCAATAATGTTGTGCATAAAGGGCGAGGGCAAGCGAGATGAGAATTTCAGCCAATTCAGCCTCATTGAAATGCAGTAAACGCAACTCAAGTAACGCACCCACACAGAAAAAAGGCCATAAATAGATGGGAGCAGGCGGGATGAATTTTTTTAGTAGCCGAACTGGGCGCCAAACATTGGTCCACTGTTGCGGATAAATAGCACCGAAACCGATCAGCCCGAGTGCGAGAACGGTTTCAATTGTTCGTTTGAGTCCAGTGTCGTAAGGGCCAGTAATGAAATTATGCAGATTAGTCTCTTGTTGCAGGTTGTGTTGTTGGAAAAACTGCGGTGTTTCAAGATTGAATAATCGTTGTCCCCATGAGATCTCCTCGCCGCAAACGTAAAAACAGGAAACGGCGAGAAGCGCAAAGAAAATTCCAAACTCTGAACGCGAGAATGCCAGTCGTGCACTGATGATAAGGGCGATGGCAAACAAGTAAAATTGGCACCACTCGCCGAAAAGATCTTCGTAGGTAAGCCAGATATACAGTGTTGGAAATTGCACGGCAATCACAGCAAAAGAGGTCATAAGCAAAATGAATAAAGCGTATGGGGTGACGGACTCTTTTGTTGAATTCATGTGTGCTCCATGTTGAGGGTAAAAAGACCCTTGCCGCAATGGTGGCGACAAGGGCCGATGTTAATCTTGGAACCTTAATGGCTGTCGCCATCACTATCGCTGTCGCTGTCGCTGTCACGATCATAGCTAACATCTTGAGTCTCGCAGCTGCCGCCGACAACAACCTTCGGTGACCAGTAAATACCGGTAGCATAACTTGGTGCTTGCCAGTTGAAGCTTAGGCTTTGAGTGCTATTTGCACCGAGATAGGTCTCTTGACATAGGTGGCCGATGATAGTGCCCACATCGTCATAGCCCGTCAGCTTCACCGCAGCGCTAACGTTGGTGTTAGTTGTGTTCTGAATGGCCGCTTTAACCAGTGCTGCTTGGTTGAGTTGAACTTGGCTTCCAGCGTGTGCCATGGTGCCCATTGCTAATGCGAATACCAGCGCAAAAAGTAGTACTTTTGACAATTTCATTCTATCCTCCAAGGTTCGATACGTTTTAAGTTTCAGTGACCGTCGTGGCCGTTACTGTATGACCGTTGTAGGTGCGGTAACGGTGACAATAAAGTCCTGCGCATCAGTTGTGCCAGGCTCAGCCTGGGCGGCAGCCGCATCAAAGATTGGAGTCATGCGTAGAGTGAATGTTGCATTGCCGTTGCCATCGCTGGTTGGCCAATCATTTGTGCTGCCAACAGTGATGTAGGTGTTGATGTTAACGTTACCGAGGTCGTCGATATCGGCAGGGCCCCAGAGTGGGTTTGCTGCCCATGCTGCGAGTGTTGCTGCGTCAACAGCAACTGGCTGGCGAATGTCCGTACCAACGGATGGTGGAATGGTCCATGTGCCGTCACCATTATCAACGACATCAAGAGACTCACGATAGGTTACCCATGTGCCGTCGCAGCCAGCATTCGCTGCACCAGCTAGAGCGGCTTCTTCGTCAAAAGCACCATCGCAACTCGCCATGAGAGAGTTGTCAGTGTAGGAGATGCCGTCCATGTCGAAGAAATAGCCACCCTTCATTTGGTTTGAAGGGAGCCACTCGCCGAATAGATCGCGGTGGACTTGACTTAAGCCTGTTGTAACGATGTTGGTTTCACCAGCAAGAAGACCAAATGATGCGCGGGCGTATGGGTAGAAGTATCCTGCCGTTGCGTGGTGCTTGTCAGGAGCGCCAAATAGGCCGTGAGCCATCAGCGAGTCGAGCTCACCTTGGTTAGCCATGCTGCTCGCTGTCGGAGCGCTGTTGGAGAACTTGGTGCCGTCGCGCAGACCAAAGGCGAGTCCTTGACCCGATTGCGCTTCAACGAAGTTGCCGTTGGCATCAACAAAACCGAGTTGAGTGGTGTAGCCTGTCATGCGCTCAGTTGTTTGATTGCCATATTTTTGCAAAATGCGGTAGATATCTTCACTGCCTGTATCGGAAACGTTAAAAGTTAAATCAACTGGGCCATCAATAACATAGCTGACCATTTTAAAACGCTTGCTTGACTGCCAAGGATCAGAACATTGCTTGAGGTCAACGCCCCACCAGTCGCTCATCTCGGTGGCGGTAGGAGTTGAATCTGGGTTCCATCCTGCTGACATAATGCAGTTTTCGCCAGTTGAGTCATCGTTATTGACAACGCTTAGCCCGGGGCCTTGAGTGTCGCGCTCTTTCCAGGTCATCGCACCATTGGTGAAGAAGTTCGTGCCAACACCGTATTTATCATAACCGCTTGGCATGAAACCGCCGGTTGCTACGGAACCTGTAGTCGGATCAACCAAAGACCCTTCGGGAATGTAATTGTACTGATCAAAAACAAAAGCAGGGTTTGTAACGTTGGTGGCAGGCCCAATCTCAACAGCGTCCATATCCCATCCCGTAACCTGAGATGCTTCGGCGGCATTAAATGTTGCCATGGTGCCGAGAGCGACTCCAATAGCAACCGCTGTTGAAATTAAGTTTTTAGTTCGTTTCATCTACTTACTCCTCTTCTTCGGTGGTACACAACTGAAAGATTGCTGCCCCGTGAAGCACTTCGTTCAGATGCTCTCCTTCCCATAAGGTGAGTTAGCAGCAATATCAGAACAAAGTTTGAAATCTGTTGGAAATCGAACGTTCATTCAACCTTTTTGCATTGAGCGTGCCAGTTCGGTGTATGTAATTCTCATACGCCTGTTTGCGCTTCATTAGAGGGGGTATAAGTATTATCCATGAAGGTATAAGGAATTCGATTGGGTGTTTTTGCTCAGAAAGATTAAAATTGGGGGTTCTTTTGGCGAAAAGTGCGGTTTTTAACGCAAAAAAGCAATTTTGTGAATATTTTTATAAAATTGAGAATATAATGTTTTTAGTTTAATTGATTAGATATAATTTTATGTTTCGCTTTAAATGTCAATTTTTATCTAATTTTCTGAAATAGATGGTGTTGTACGTGTGGGAGAAGAGGGCGGGTCAATTTTTATTTGTTTTGATTTTACTCTAAAATTAAGCCACCGATGATCTGTGTAAATTGAGGTTTGTTTGTAACTGTTTTTCTGCTGTTTCGATTGCTAACTAAGTGATATCTGTCGTCGATGTTGTTTTGTCGTGTCGATTTTTGTGTTGTGGATTTAAGGGGTTTTGTAGGTGTTTTTAACTTTGAATTACTTAAGTAAAAGTAGGGTGTTTGTGAAGTGATGTAGTTGGAACGGTTGAATCCGTAGCTGCCGATAAAAATAGTGACTGAGTTCTTTACCGAGATAAATACTTTATTATAGCTGTGTTGCATTTTATCGGTATCCGTTCTGCAGATACCGATAAAATGATTTGATTTATTTAGGCGCATGAATATTCAAAATTGTATTTTACTTTTTGAAATTATTTGGATTGGGCCGAACTTTTTGCATCATTGCTGAGTAATTATACTTATCCCATCACTTTTGGTTCGACAATACCCCGTTTAATTGCGCTACCACCTCAGCATCATGAAGAATTCCGACATGATCGGCGTTAAATCCGCGAATGTCGACGGCAGCATTCTGCGCCTCGGTGCGTAGTTGACTGCGTAATGCAATGACACCATCACTACTCTCGTTAATAAACATACTTTGCTCACCACCGTAGCTGAACAAAAGGTGGTAAGGAAGCTCCCGTGGCAGAGATTTAGTGAATAACTGCTGTAAAAAAGGGCTTCCGGGGGCCATGTCGTACCAGCAGGGGATAATGACTGGAGAGTACTCCACTCCCTTGCTAGCCATGTCGTGACCCATCCACGGTGTCGAAATCGTTAAATAATAGTGGATGAAATCGCTGCGCTCCTCATAGACCAGGTCGTTAATCGCTGCGCGCGAGACCAGCCCGCCCATACTGTGAGCGATAACCGCCATCTGGGTAAATTCATATTCCTCTTGTATATATTGTAGCTCTTCACTGAGCACTTCACCAAGCGCCTGCAAGCGTAATCCTGATGGGTAATAATAAAACCATGGCTGAAATTTCTCGCGGTCAAGTCCTTGCGCTAACGTGCGCCATTCACTGGGGTTTCCGCCCACACCATGCACAAACAGCACTGGAATCTTGTCGGGATTGTAGGGTTCGAGAAAATAGATTCCTGACTCGATGGTTTTCATGAATTTGCTCGGTTTCCACATGCCGAGGCTGCCATTTTCGGCAGTAAAGCGCGGATCATCGAGAGTCACCACTTCGCCAAAAACCATTTGTGGAATCTTAACGGGTAGTGGCTCAAGGTGTGGAATGTAGAGTTGAGGCAGCTCTTTACGCGAGACTTCAATCGGGCGCATCTCTATCAGAAGATCGAGAATATCTACTCCAGCGGTGACTCTTGTCATCCTTGCATCGCCATTCCAGCCAACAAGCTCGGTAGATTGGAACTCCATATCTTCATTTTCATCTTGGAATGCGAAGAGGAAAAAGTTTCCGCTCGCCTGCCTAAAGCGAAATGAACCGTCACCATAAATCAAACGCTCACCGACAATTGATTTGGGTTTCTTCCCTGTTTCATCAAGGGCGATGACTAACAGCACAATAGGTCCTTCGCCGCCGAGGTTGTTTTTTACTTTACCTTCAAGTAGCGACAGCTGGTCAACCTCTGCTAACTGTTCATTGGCTGCTAGACCTGATAGCCCTACTAGATTGAGGAAGTTATGAGTAGAGCATCCTTGAAGTAGTAGTGGACTCAGTAAAAATAAAACTATTTTTAGTATGAATTTCATAAAAGTTAACCTCATTGTATAAATTTACCGTATGAAAAAATGGAGTTTAATCAATGCCATGGGTTGAGCTGGTTGCTTTGGACCACTACGCTAGCAGTACGGGCGGAATTTGAGCTTCACATGGAATCTTTACCTGACACAGCCCGCAAGGGGTAGCGCCAGTGGCGTAAGTTTTTGTCGCGTACGGGGCGGTTACCTCACGAATGTAGTTGAAGCATGCTGATTTATCATGGCCGCCATCGGTGGTAATCGCAGCGGCTGGGCACCGAGAAATACAGGCTCCACATTTGCCTTTAGCGTACCATAGACACCAAGCGTGATGGTTGTCGCCGTAGTCCCGTTTTGACGGTGGCAGGTCGGCTTTCACCACCACTGAACCGAAGCGAACCGCTTTGCCCCAGCGGGTGATCAAGCCATCCGAGAGGCCGAAGGTGCCATGTCCGGCGATGAAAGCAACGTGACGCTCCGACCAATTAGAAGCGATACCAAAGTTCTTTGAGTTATGGGTGCCGAAGTCAGGTAGGCGCTCTGGCGCTAGCGCTGGATAACCTGAGGTCGTGAGAGTTTTGGCCAGATGTGAGCGCAGCGCGCAGTTGAACTCCTCGCCATAAAAGCGAGATTTTGCCCAGCGTTTGGCAGGAAATTCTTTTTCCTGTCGCTGGTCGTTGCGAGTCGCTTCGGTTTGCGGCAGTACGTAACTGATCACTCGCAGTTCAGCGGCTGATACTGGGGTATCGGGAAACGCCAGCGCATAAGCTTCTTGGGGGGTCCAAAGAAATGGGCCGATCTGTTCTTTTAGCGTAGCAAACAGCGGATCGTTCCCTGCGGCAATGGCAACATGTGGTTTGCACCACGCTTGTTCATCATCATAGAGATGTAAACTATTGGTTGGGGAACTGGCCCAGAAATCGTGAATGATTTGCTCAATATGCGCGATGGTGCTGTTTTGATCTACTGAGTTCATGGTAAATTCTTCCTAGCCATCTTAGCGATTGTCGTATAAGGCTTGGTTTGGTTCTGGCAGTTCTTTTTTGTCATAATTCAATTTTTTAATCAGTGGAATGATAGCATTGAATCTTCACTCGATTATCAATAAATTTTAAGTTTAAAGAAAATTATGACAGAAGGTGAAGTCGTCTAAAGGCCTCTAGCTCGAAGTTTTAATTTAATCTACATCGTCAACCTAAGCGAACTGAATACCATAACTCTTTGTCCCTGCATTAGATTGCCTGCCTAAATGAATAAAATTGAACATAATATCACTAAGATCTATCTGATTAAAACGGCACGCTGGTTGATGTTGACCACCCCTTATCTTCCTTTATTCATGGGGGACAACGGTATTGATAAAGCCAGCTATGGTTTGTTGGCAGCGATCCATGCCATGTCGATTATCGTTTTTGAAATCCCCTCTGGCTATCTTGCTGATGCCATTGGCCGCAAGAGGACGTTGGTAATTGGTTCTATGCTAGGCGCTTTGGGTTATGTCATCTATTCACTTTCCTTCAGCTTTGTTGGTTTTTTGTTGGCACTGGTTACTCTTGGCTTAGGCCAAAGCCTGATCTCTGGCTCGGACTCAGCCATGCTTTATGAGACTCTGATGTCGATGAAAAAAGCGGGGGAGTACTCTCGATACGAAGGGCGAGTGATCGCCTTTGGTAGTTTAATGGAAACCATCGGTGCGCCGTTAGGTGGATTGCTTGCCGTGATGAGTTTACGCTACCCCTTTATTGCTCAAGCCGTCGTTGCGCTTATCGCTGTGCCTGCTGCGTTGACCTTAGTTGAACCGCAAGGGGAGTTGTCGGCCCAAGGTCGTTCGGCAAACTTGCTGCCAGCGTTGAAAAAGTCATTGTTGTTGGATGGCAAGCTGCTGTTGCTGGTTGGCTTTTCATCATTGATTGGTGGCGGAACCTACACCATGGCGAAATCAATCCCGTATTGGTATAACGAAACCGTGCAATCCTCAGCACTCGAGTTAGGATTGTTCTGGAGCGCCCTAAATCTGAGCGCGGCACTGTTCTCGGCTTATGCCTATCGCTTGGAACGTAAAATCAATCGTTTGGTTTTTATGGCAATCATTGGTTTCGTGGTCTCGTTAAGCTTTATTGGCCTCGGTTACGCCCCTACCTATCTGGCCATTGCGCTACTGTTTCTCTTTTACTGCGTTCGTGGCTTGGCCACTCCAATCTTGAAAAATTACATCAACGATCACACTACGTCAGATATCCGTGCCACGGTGTTGTCGGTACGGATGTTTCTGGTTTATGTGATATTTGCCGCGCTGTTTCCGTTAATGGGTTGGGTGGGAGAGCTATCGAATTGGGGTAATGCGTTGATATTGGCGGGGACTATTTTTGCTTTTTTTACAAGTATTGCGGTGGTTGTATTTTACTGTGTACAGAGGGCACAAGGGGCAGAGGCTGAGTAGGGTCGTGTGGAAACTGGGAAGTTTACCGAGTTAGCAGCATCCTCGTGGCGGACCTTGGTTTGATTTATCTCGTGATTGTGCGTTTAAGAATAAACACAAAAGACAGTAGCGGGGCTTGCATTCATAATGTAAACGACAATACGGCTGGCTAGGTGGAGCATTATTTGTCTTTTCCTCTCCATATGATTGGCGGGTGATGCCGTGATTCGCACCGCCCGCCAACGGCAGAGTGTTTCCCGGCTAACTCACCAACCCGGCGGGCTAAACCATCTTTTTGATTATCTATAGGTTATTCACACGAACTTGCCCCAGTGTTTAAACAGTCAAAATATGCCGAAATCCCTTGGCGAAACATGAGGAGTGCTTCCTTGGTGGCGTTAGGGTTGGTTTGTACCAAGGTGCGCTGCCTGGCGTGCTGAAACCCTTGCACCGTATTCTTTTGGAGTTGACCTGATCTTAGTTGCTCAGCGATAACGTCCGAAGAGATAAAGGCGATGCCATCGCCGTTAATAACAGCGTTGATAATTAAGTGGATGTCGTCGTAGACAATGAAACGTTTAAATTCAGAAAAATCCCTGCCAATAAACGACAGATTTTTGTCGAGAAAAATTCGCGAGCAGCATCCTTCCTGACGGCCATACAGGGTTAGGCTGGTGAGGTCATCAATGCTGATTTTCCCTGTTGGTAGCCCCAGCTTGGGTGAGCTAATAAAAACAATGTCATCGCCAGGCAACTCCTCAGTGATAAATTCAGAAAGATCCAGACACTGACAGTGCTCGATGATCGCTAAATCGAAGTTGTCTCTCTTCAATCCCTCAAGAATCGCTTCGGGAATATCAAACATAAATTCCAAACCTGAAACATGGCCACTTTGCAGCATGAAATCTTTCATGATATTGGGAAGATGAGCAATGGCAAAAGCCGGAGTGCAGCCAAAAGAAAAACTGTCTTTCTCTTCCACATCTTTAAGACTGCTGAGCAGTTCCTTTTCCATGGCCAGCATGCGCTGCGCTTTTTCTAGGACCACACGACCATTTTCGGTCAAGGTGAGTTTTGACCCACTTCGGTCTAATAGTTGTTTTCCGCAGTGATCTTCGAGTGATTTAATCCGCCGTGACACCGCCGACTGGGTGACGCACAGCTTTGATGCCGCTTTTGAGATGTTTCCTATTGCGGCAACTTCAATCAGTGTTTTGAGATTGAGAAGATCCATTTAGAATCACTCCTTATTGTATACGTACGGTATGCGTGATGCGCATAGTGAGTATGAATTCGTTTCACTTTATTTATAAGGTTTTCCCGCGGTACTTTGCAATGGTTATTTAGGATTAAAAGTTAGAAGTCCCTATTTTTGCGAACAAATCAGTGGAGGTATTGATGGAAGTAAGACCGAGGAAAAGCCTTAGTAGTTGGTATGCGTTAGGTGCATGCTTGATGAGCGCGATATTGCTGTGTGGCTGTGGTACTGGCTCTGGTGGTTCGTCAGACAGTTATAGTGATCCACAAGCTGAGTATTACGCCAATGATGCTTCTGGCAGCACGACGATTGATGCTGCCACAGTTAAGTCGTGGGTAGAAAATGGTATGATGACCGAAAGTGGTCAACGTGTTGTTGTGATCGACTGCGTACCAAACCCGGCCGGAGTCTTTCCTAACTCTGATATGGATTCATGGTTTGCCGGCGATGTCGGTAAGATTAAAGTTAATATGGCGGCCCAGTATGGTGGAACAACTGCTCCGCAATACAAAATGATCGATATGCTGAATGGTGCTGGTTACCTCGGTCATATTCCTGGAGCCATTATCAATGTCTCACATGAAGGCTATGAAGTCACCGCGCGCAATGACGGTCCAATTCTGGCGGATCATGAAGTTGGTACTGGAAGCTTGATTGATCAGATGATCCAAGATTCTGGTATTACCAAAGATGATGTCCTCGTTTTCACCACGTCGCGACTCGATTATCCTGGCTTTTGTCCAGCACGCCTGTGGTGGACTTTACGTTATTGGGGCATTGCTCGCGACCACCTGTTGGTCTTAAATGGTGGCAATAAAGCGTATGTTAATGCGGGTGGCACGTTGCAAACCGGTGTGACTTTACCAACCATCATCCCATCGACATTCTGTCCTACCGATTTAGGGAAACGTTTTCTTGATACGCGTATTGGCCTTGGTGAGTTGATCTCGTTGGTCGATTCAGGTCGAACCGTACTGCCTGATACTGACCCCAATCAAGTGATTGTACTTGACGCTCGTCAACCGCCAGCCGCTTTATTCTTTAAAGATGGCAATGCCAATGGTATCCCGGAGGTCTTTGAAGCTGTTGCCGATGGTTATAGCTACGACGCGACAACAAAAGATTTTTCTAACGGAACAACTCATATCACTCTGAGTGAATTTGTTTTCGGTGCTGACTACCTGAACCAAGAATTTAAGATGGCAAATCCACCAGTTGATCTGGCCGGTCTATATTTCGGTATCAATGCCGCTCCTGTAATAGGTCCAATTGCTATTCCTTTGGGTGCTAAGCCAGCAGCCTTTGAAGGAACTATCAAAGGCGCTAAGATCACCAAGACCCCTACTCTCAACATCACAATCCCAACGTTTACCAATGCAGACGGTAGCTACAAAACTCAAGAACAACTTTTGCCATTGTTTGCCACAGCTGGTATCGACGGTACAAAGCCGATTATCACCTACTGTAACTCAGGGGCTTTAGCCGCAATTTACTACTATGTTCTCAAAGAGGTCTGCGGTTTCTCCGCTGTACTTATGTATGATGGCTCTTGGCAGGAATGGGCCAGCTTAACAGCCTTTGAACCAGCGACAACCAAATACGTCATGACTGATGATTATAACGTTTTTCCTGCTTACCCTGCAGGATCTCCTAAAGTTCCAGTGTTTGCTGGAATGAATAATTATTTTGAGTACGATGTAACTTCAGATCAGTTTGTCGATACCCGCACTGGTGCAGTTATAAACACTGATATCGTCGCTGGTGGTGGATTAGACGGTAATGTCACTTGGGACACCATCACTCGTTCTGACCATGTCATGTTCCGTCCGACTGCAAGCTTAAATAGCTCAGTCGTTGCGCCTACTAGCCTTTTCAGCACCATCACCTATAACAGCGCAACGGATTGGCCTTCCTTCAAGACCTACCCAGATTACGCTGGCGACGGCAACGAAATCAGCAGCCAAGATGAAGCTTATGTTCCGGGTACTGGAACATCCAGTGGCAGTGATGCTCCTACTGCCTTCGTTCCTGCTGGTGGTGGTTGTTAATCGCACGACTTAACTGATTAAGTAATAAAATAAAGGAGATATATATGTTCAAACTTAAAATAGGTGTGCTGGCAACTGCTGCTGCTGGTTTGGTTTTAATGGCATCAACAGCTTTTGCTGGCCCAACATGGACATTCGGCCCTGAAGATGAAGGCTTGATGAAACTGGAGTACAAAGGCCAATTTCAGTTAGACTACCGTGATACTGGTGCTGGCGCACAGGGTGATGCCGATACTTCGGAGTTTAGCTTTCGTCGTAACCGTGTGGCTTTGATGGCTGCGTACAACGGCTTAGGGCTTTATTTTCAAACCGAGTACAACGAAGATAACAACATCAACAGCTTCTCTGTTAATGATGGCGCCGATGGTAACTTCCGCGTGATCGATGCTCAGATCCGTTACAAGTTCAACGACGCCCTTCAGTTTCGCTTAGGTAAGTATAAGTATAACTTTACCCGTGAAAACCTCGAAGCGTGTGAAGCACCATTGACCTTGGATCGCTCACTGATGATTCGTGCGCCATTTGTTGCAACTCGCGACAAAGGGGTCACTCTTTGGGGGAACCTTTTTGATGGCCTCTTCCAGTATCGTCTCGATGCCATGAATGGTCGTAACGATTCAGTTTCTTCACCTGATTCTAACTTCCGTTATGGTGCACGTGCTCACGTTACTTTGTTAGATGGCGAAAAAGGCTATGGCTACAAAGGTACGTATCAGGGCAAGAAAAAAGTGATCACCCTTGGCGGTGCCTATCAGATGGAGCAAGATGTTGCTTATGCTGATTACGCAGGTAAGTCTGATGCTGTGGATTACAAAGGGTGGACTGTTGACCTCTTTGCTGAGTATCCAGTCGAGGATATCGGTACCTTTACCTTCTCTACCGCTTATGTTGAGTATGACTTGGATGATGCGTACAAAGGGATCGATCCTGATGATAACGTCATCGGCCTTAACGGCGAGAAGAATGGTGGTTACACTAAGCTTGCCTACATGATGCCAAATACACCATTACAATTCTTTGTTCGTGCTGAAAACTGGTCTTTTGCTCAGTTAGACGGCGTTTACGACCAAGAAGTTGATTGGTATGGTGGTGGTGTTAACTACTACTTCCGTGGTCAGAACTTGAAATTGACTGTTGAGTATTCAGCTGTCGAGTTTGGCACTGAAACAGCATTGGTCGAAGATTTCGCCACCATTACTGCTCAGCTTCAGGTGATTTTCTAAGCGATGCGTGCAGATTGATGCACCGGCAATGCGTTACTGATTAGCCGTTCTTCCTGCCTCCACATCTAACTGGTTATACAGTGCGATGATGCGGGTGATATGTGCTGGCCCCCTGTTTCGACAGGGGGCCATGTTTTTTTGTTAATTTTCAAACCAACCGGTAGTGCGCTTGCAGAGACCAACGAGCATTAGCATCAAGGGAACCTCGATCAATACTCCGACTACGGTCGCCAGTGCCGCCCCAGAGGAGAGGCCGAAGAGCATAACGGCAGTGGCGATGGCCACTTCGAAATGATTAGAAGCTCCGATCAAGGCGACAGGTGCAGCATCCTCATACTTTAGTTTCATCACCTTTGCCGCGACGTAACCTAGGCCAAAAATGAAAACGGTCTGGATAAAGAGCGGGATCGATATCCAGAGGATGGTGAGCGGATTTGCCAGAATAGTTTCACCTTTAAAGCTGAACAGCAGAATCAGAGTCAACAGCAGTGCGCTGATGGTGATTGGTGTCAGTAGGTGCAAAAACTTTTCTTTGAACCATTGTTCCCCTTTATGACCGATGATCCATTTGCGTGACCAGTATCCCGCCACCATCGGTAGCGCCACATAGATCGCAACAGAGAGCACCAATGCCTGCCATGGCACCGGAAGTCTGCCGACTCCAAGCAGGTACCCGCCCAGAACGCCGTAGAGAACGAGCATCGTTAAAGAGTTTAACGCCACCATGACAAGTGTCAATCCATCATTGCCCCGCGCCAAATATCCCCACACCAGCACCATGGCGGTACAGGGAGCGATACCGAGTAGAATGCAACCCGCAAAATAACTGCGCCATAAGGGGATCTGAAGCATTTTTATCCCGTCCTGAAGCACAACCGTTCCAACTCCGTGCTCCGATCCTACCGGCAAATCAAGGCCGAACGGCATCTTTACGACATCTATCGCCTCAATGCCAATCAACCCCTTGAATAAAAACCCCAAAAATAGCAAGGCAATCGCATACATGGTAAACGGTTTGATGCACCAGTTGATGAACAGGGTTAAAAAAACAGGTTTGCCGCTCTTGCCCGCTTTGACAACCGTGGCAAAGTCTATTTTAACCATGATCGGATACATCATAAAAAAGAGGCAGATGGCAATAGGGATGGAAACGACGGGCGCTCCATTGACGTGGATAGCCATGCCGTCCAATGTTTGGGCTAGATCAGGGGCAATTTTACCGAGGAGTATTCCGGCGATAATACATAATCCAATCCAGATGGTCAGGTAGCGTTCAAACAGGCTGGTCATCTGGCGGTTATTTTCTGGATAAATGTGCTTGCTCATCATTGTTGTCCTTAATCAGGGCGTGTTGCGACAACCTCGCGTATCTCGTTGCTCATGTTGCGATGCGCCCTGTTCATGCGGTTCTTTGGCAATCTTCGGTGGAGCGTCGACGCCGATATAGGCCACCGTACCAATCCAGCAAAGTCGCTTTGATGGCATCTTCTTGAGGTGTTCAAGTCAACCGTGCGTTTGACTATTTCTCATGTGTGCTTGGCCCGCTCTATATTAAAGTGGTGTTCGGCATTTAATTTACCAAAATTGAACGTTTTTTAGCTATGAAAGCAGTCGTTAATCTCTCACCATTAAAATAGATCAAGCCATATAATTATTATACTTACGATATGTGGATATGCTACACCTTAAATGTTTTCAAAAGAGGTTTGCTCGCAACGATAAAACTAAATACCGACTATTTGACTTATTACCTTCTCAACTTGGAATTTGTACTCCAATACAAATTCTCGCCTATACTCTAGGAATTAGCCACTCGGTTACGCCCCTACCTCTCTGACCATTGCGTTAATGTTTCTCTTTTACTGCGTTCGCGGCTTGGCCACTCCAATCTTGAAAAATTACATCAACGATCACACTACGTCAGATATCCGTGCCACGGTGTTGTCGGTACGGATGTTTCTGGTTTATGTGATATTTACCGCGCTGTTTCCGTTAATGGTTGGGTGGGTGATAGGTCAAATTGGGGTAATGCACTCATGTTGGCATGTGGTTTCTTTGCTTTTTTTACCAGTATTGTGGTGGTGGTGGCTTTTTACTATTCCTGTAACCGGCAACAGCCGTCTGTCGATTGATTCAGGACATTTAAGTAGGTAATGGTAACAATTATTGGCTGAAGTATGTGGCGAAATTTCTGCCATTATCCGCTCAATAGTCCAATAAAAAAGCCCTCTGCAAATTAGCAGAAGGCTTCAAGTATCGGTGAAATAAATGTGGGCTTGTTTCTGCCATTTATTCACGATCCGCTTTGCTTCTTCAATCGTCAATCAATAGTCATATCCGCTCTTTTTGGCCTTACGAAGATTACCGGTAAACAACCAATCGTTTTCTGCTACAGCGGTATGGCAACCAATGCAGCCATTAGGTGCTCCCTCTTTTAACACTGTGCCGTCAGGAGCATATTTTACCCAGAAATAGTCACCAGCCGCAGGATTATATCCGCTTTTTTTAACCATGATCGTAATGGCGGCTAACTTTTTATCGGGCGAAAAATTCTCTTTAACGACAATGGCTCCATCAGGTAGTGTGCCTGCCTGTTGTTCAATCGCCTTGAGGGCAATCCCATTGACATAGGTGGTCAGAAACGCACCATGAGGTTGTGTACCTGGATATAATTCATTTTTTCCCGGCCACATTGCCCACGATTTGTAATCATCCGTCTGGGTAATGTACTGATAGTAATCTGCTCCAGAAACCTGTGGCACCACTTTCTCAGCTTTACACCCAGTAACTCCCAATCCTGTAATCAGCACGAGCAAAAGGTAAAATACGGTTTTTTTCATCGGCTTGCCTCCATTGCGCATCATGTTTGACGTAGCGATCAGCTCCAGATTAAAGAGCTGACCGACGTTCAGATTGGTGTCACCACTTAACGTGCTGCAGCAGCACCATATTGATTAAATCTAACATGGAAACGAGACCTGTCAATGACGACTACGATAGGTTGTGACATTGAGTGACAAGGTGGTTACCGGAGGATTAAAGTTGTAAGTGCATGCGTGTATTCTAAAAAAAATAGTGCTGTAAAACCAGAGGCAACGGCATAACCGACAGTGCCTCTGGTTTAATTCGTAGGTTTTTTATTGAAGACTTACTATGTACGCGAGGTGATGCTGAAAAAAGCAATACTCTGTTGTAAATGTTCTGCTTGGCTATTAAGTTCTTCGGAGGTAGATGCCATCTCCTCAGATGCGTCGCGGCGGAAGGTTTTGTTGTTGATTTTACTTGTCATGGCTGTCCCTAGCTTTTTAAGCTTCTGGTCAGCGGTGATTGACCTGTTTATTTGGCGGCAATATAAAAAAACGCCTGCACTCCGTGTTGGAGTACAGGCGTTTTGTGTTCTTTGGCAAGGTGTTCCTTTATTACGGCGTGAAGCATCCATAATAATTTAAATTAGCGATACTGTCCTCGGAACACCAAAACCATTGCTATTGATCTTAATTAGAACTTGACGACATAGTCCAAATAGAGACGATGATCTTTTTCGTCGCCTTTTACGCCGGCAACCGTACCAACTTCATCCGAGTTGTACTCGGTGTAATACCAACGGAAACTCAAACCTTTTACGTATGGAATTTTCCACTTGGTATCAATAACGAAAAAGTGTTCATCCGCTTCACCGCCCGTCTTGCCGGTCAGTGAGTTTTCAGCACCAGTGCCGCTTATGTAACTGATGTTAGTCGAGAGACCGGGAACAAATTGATTTAAGTCAAAGCCGACACGTGCCAGCCATACTTTTTCATTTTCGTTGGTGAAGTCTGGGCCAATCAGGTGGCGGGTTGGGAAGGGGTTGGTGCCATGATCGCCAGAAAAGTTATCTTCAATCCATGCATCAAAAACTTGCGTGTACGCAGCCCCGAGAGTGAACATGTTTACTTTCCACTCCACGTCAACATAATAGGCCGAGCCATCATTGTCGTCATTGCCATCGATATCTTTTTCAGCACCCGACTTAAACAGGCTGCCATCGTCTTGTGACGCGAAATAGCCACCTGACAACTTCAGTTTGCTGCCGTCCAGGTTCCAGGTGTAACTGCCGCGTAAACCAAGTTTCGCTAAGTAATCTTGAGCGGTTAAGTATTCAATATCACCTTTAAATCCGCCATGTTTGTAGCTGGTTCCAACCCCCCATACCGTATCAATCTCTTCACCGAGTTCGGTGGTGAAGATTTCCCATTTATCGTCATGGCGGCGGCTCCATTCGTCGAAAGCATAGCCATAAAACTTGAACTTATCTAACGTGTAATTAGCCGTTATGCCACGGTAGGTGTTGGGGATTGCCCGCGTTCCGGAACTGCTGACCAGCATGTACTTAATTCGCTGGGCACCAACTTTCACATTGCCTTGATCAGCCAAATTGAAATTGACAAATAGTTGACCGATTTTCGAAAGGTGCCTGTCGATGCCACCATCGTCATCGCCTTTAGGCATAATGTTGTTTCCTGCGCTGCCGCTTGAGTTGATATCTTGAACCATGTACGCTGATGCACCGAAACTGATGATGTTAGCGATAAATCCGGACTCATAGTTAAGCTCTACCCCTTGTGCCAAGGTAGTATCGTCTAATGAATCTTTTTCGTAGTCGCGGTCAAAATAAATGGTTCTAAGTTTCAAGGACAGCTGGTCCTGATTTGTGATTCCGTCAAAGGCTGCCGCTGGGATTGACGTAAATGCGATTGCCACTAGAGCAAACACTAAAGAAACAAAACAACTGTTATAAAATTTCTTCATGTGAGTTAATACCTCCTGAATGTGCTGGGTGATTTCTACTTTAAGTTTGTTGACTGAATTCGATGGCAAACTTCTTTGCCAACAATTCCCTCCTCGTGTCACTCTTTTTGTTGGGGTGCCAAAGCGATATCGAAAGAATGTTCATTCCTTTGCTGTGGTATCGCAAGGATAACGTTTGCACCTCTGGCTTGATCGCTTCATTGGCTGGGGGGCGGATTAAACATGCTGGCCCCAGCATTGCGCTTTAAAATAAAAAGAATGTCTGTTGAGGTTCCGATGTGACTTAACAAGAGCGGAGCAACAACATCACTTCGCCCTTGTTAAGTCGGAAATCAACTGTGGTAGTTTTCTAAATTACTTGTGTTTCTTTACATATTGAGCAGCTTGGTTGCCGGCAATGCGGCCAAAGGTGACAATGTCAGAAATTGCGTTACCACCAAGACGGTTGGCGCCATGGACGCCACCGGTGACTTCACCTGCGGCGAAAAGTCCGTCAATGTTTTCTGCATCCTGTCCTTTTACCTGTGTTTTGGTATCAATAACCACGCCACCCATTGTGTGGTGAACCGCCGGGGTTACCTCAATGGCGTAGAACGGAGCTTTGTTCAGTTGCCGAGGCATGTTAGGACGATCAAGCTGGGAGTCTGTGCCAGCAACGACAAAACCGTTGTAGGTGTTCAGTGTTTTCTCCAGTTCAGCTGCTGGGGCACCAAACGTGGCGGCGAGTTCAGCAACTGTTTGCCCCTCATTGACAATCTGTAGGTTGATATAACCTTCGATTTTCTTTAGGCTGTCACGAACCGATTGGTCGAAAATAAGGTAGGCACTGGCACCTTTTTGCGCCAATATCGCTGCCGAAGCCTTGTCGCGAGTGGTAATTTCGTTCACAAACCGCTGACCGTCTCGATTGACCAAAATTGCACCATTGCCACGTACCGCTTCAGTGACCATCACGCCACCCACTGGGGAATACGTGGGATGGGCTTGAATGTACTTAAGGTCGCGAGTTGCAGCACCAGCGAGAGCTGCTACATCGAGGCCATCGCCTGTTGCGCCGGGATGGTTGGTCGCTTTAAATCCTTTCAGATTCGGATCATACTTGGCAACGCGTTCGTTGTTTCTAGCAAAGCCGCCGGTTGCCATGATCACGGCATCAGCCTTGATTACATAGTACCCAGTCGTCTCGCCCTTGACCAAAACTCCTGCAGCCTGGCCTGAATCATCTTTTAATACTCTGACAACCCGGCTGTTGAAACGGATATCGGTTCCACGCTTGACCGCGTTATCCCACAATACCTGTGCTACATGTGCGCCAACGCCAGCACCACCCGTTGGACGGTGGCTACGGTTAACACTTGCACCGCCCATGCGACCAACATCGGTCATATCTGCGCCGAGGCTGGTTAACCAGTCGATTGAAGCAGGTGAATTGTGGGCGAGAACCTTAACCAGTGCAGGATTGTTGATGCCGCGGCCGCCCTTCATAGTGTCGTCGATCATAATTTGTTCTTGATCTTCAATGCCAAGTGCCGCTTGTGATTTGGTTGCCGCCGCATTCATACCACCGGCTGCCAGTTTAGTGTTGCCACCAGGAATTGGTTCTTTTTCTAACAAAATGACGTTAACACCAGCATCGCGTGCAGAAACTGCAGCTGATAGTCCGGCACCACCTGAACCAATAATGACAACATCGGTAGATTCTCTTGGTCCAGCAGCGATGGCAATATCTTGGGCCGCTTTATCTGCATCGACAGGGACGAATTCTCGCTGCCATTTGCCGGCAAACGGTAGTTCGTATTTAAAACTGTGGCAAGCATCGCAGTACGTTACTGATTTCTGATGCCCCTTGTGGCAGGTTGTGCAGGCGATATCGCCGATGAGGTGAGACTTGTGCGGTGAAACAATCCCTTGACGCTCAATAGTCGCCATCTGATCCATGGTGCCATGACAGCTAATACACTGAGAATTTTCATGGGTTAGATTATCATTTGTTGGCCCAACCGCTGTACCATGGCAGCTTTGACAACTCCCATTCGCAACGTGAAAATCAGCCAACGCCTCTTGTTTGGCTGGTGGCTGGTCAGTTACTGTGTCTGTCGTTCTGGATGTATTGCTACAACCCCAACTCAGCAACAATGTCAACAACATTCCTGCTCCCAATAGTGATGATATTTTTTTTCTTGAATACATACTAGCCTCCTCAGTTTGTCTTGTGGTGCGTTTACTGAATCTTGTGCGAGAGCTTAGTTGACAGCGTGTCCCTAGCTCGGAAAGAAAGAACAATCGTTGTTCTGATTAATTCTATCGCTAGTTTAAGGGGTTGCAAGCTTAACTGTAAATATTGTGCACTTAAAAAGTATTGATTCTTTTTTGTTTATTTTGTTCATTTTGTTCACGACTGATTTGCAGTTAAGGTGATGGCTCTTTAGATGTGGTGGTGTGGTGGTGTGATGGTGTGATGGTGTGATGGTGTGATGGTGTGATGGTGTGATGGTGTGATGGTGTGATGGTGTGATGGTGTGATGGTGTGATGGTGTGATGGTGTGATGGTGTGATGGTGTGATGGTGTGATGGTGTGATGGTGTGATGGTGTGATGGTGTGATGGTGTGATGGTGTGATGGTGTGATGGTGTGATGGTGCTGCCCGAATTCAAGAGCTGATTGGATCAGAAAGTATCGATATGGGGGGCATCCCAGGCAGTCGTATTCCTGAGGGCTTTGACTCTCGGTGCTTATTACATGAGGAGATTGTCGCAAGTGTTGCCACTGATCATCCCTTCACTAAATGAGAAAGTATTACCGTTCAAGAGTTTTTGATTGAACCGTTAATCTCGTTCAAGCAAGGCTATTACATGCGTGAGCTGATTCAGACTTTGCAGCAGGAACTCTCTACGAAAACCCAAGTTGTTTTTGAGACAAACCTGTACTCTTTGGTGAGATCATTGGTTGGTGAAGGGGGGGCAACCTTATTGCGTATGGTGGTTGTTGATGAAGTCAACGTTGTTCCTGTTTCTTTTGCACCTCGGCTCCATCTTGATCTGCATATTGCTTGGAAGTCGGAGAGCTATCTTTCTCGTGCAAATCAAGCCTTTCTAGTTTTTTCTTATAGAGCGAGTTGATTTTTATCGGTAACGGGAAAAGCCATCGTGGCTCTGCTTTTATTCGATCTCCTGAACGCTACATTGGCAGACGAAAACGTGATGGGTTCAGCCGTAAAATCATTATTTGTAGGGATAATTTTAATACTGGAGACATTTGAGAAGATATTTTTTTAAAATTCGAACAAAATTCGCCTAGGGATGCCAAAAAAAATGCACCCATATCACACACTTGCTTGTCGGTTGCTGTTCTTTTTGGCATAGTGTTGTGAAGCTCTACCTATGGCTTCACCTTGTTGTAGTTTATACCCCTCAAAGGAGAGATTCATGCCCAGACGCGACGATGTCAAAAAAGTATTAATCATCGGCTCCGGCCCAATCATTATTGGCCAAGCTTGTGAATTTGATTATTCCGGCACACAAGCCTGCAAAGCCCTGCGCAAACTAGGCTACGAGATTTTACTGGTCAACTCTAATCCCGCCACCATCATGACCGATCCTGAGATGGCTGATATCACCTATATTGAAGCCTTGACCCCGGAAACCATCACCGAGATTATCGAGAAAGAACGTCCTGATGCTTTACTGCCGAACCTCGGTGGTCAAACGGCGCTTAATCTGGCCATGGAATTAGAGCGACGCGGTGTCCTCAATAAGTACGCAGTGAAAGTTATTGGCGTCAATCTTAAGGCGATCGAGCGCGGCGAAGATCGTGAAATCTTCAAGCAGACCATGGAAGGTCTCGGCATCGAGATGGCACGTAGTGCTATCGCCAACACCCTTGATGAAGCGAAAGAGATCATTAAAGAGATCGCCCTGCCAGTAGTGATCCGTCCTGCCTATACGATGGGCGGCACCGGCGGAGGTTTTGCCTACAACATGGAAGAGTTGGAAGCCATCGTCAGCCGTGGGCTATCGTTAAGTCCGGTGACCCAAGTATTGATAGAGGAATCAATACTCGGCTGGGAAGAGTTGGAACTTGAAGTGGTACGTGACGCCAAGGGACAAAAGATCACCGTCTGTTTTATTGAAAATGTGGATGCCGTTGGCGTTCATACTGGCGACTCATTCTGCACCGCGCCAATGCTGACCATCAGTAAACCGTTACAGCAGCGCTTGCAGGACTATTCATACGATATCGTCGATGCGATTGAGGTGATTGGCGGCACCAACGTCCAATTTGCTTACAATCCTAAAGATGACCGGGTGATCGTCATTGAAATAAATCCCCGTACCTCACGCTCTTCGGCGTTGGCCAGTAAAGCTACTGGCTTCCCCATTGCGCTGGTTTCTGCCCAACTGGCGGCTGGACTCACCTTAGATGAGATCCCCTACTGGCGCGACGGTACTTTGGAAAAATATACGCCGAGCGGCGACTACGTGGTGGTCAAATTTGCCCGTTGGGCCTTTGAAAAGTTTAAAGGGGTGGAAGACAAGCTAGGCACCCAGATGCGAGCTGTCGGCGAGGTGATGAGCATCGGTAAGAACTATAAAGAGGCACTACAGAAAGCGATTCGCTCTCTGGAAATTGGCCGTTACGGTTTGGGCTTTGCCGCCGACTTCAATAGTCAGACCCTGGAACGCCTGATGGAACAGTTGGTTGAGCCGTCCAGTGAACGTCAGTTTATCCTCTACGAGGCACTGCGAAAAGGGGCCGATATCGATGTGCTCTACGCGAAGACCTATATCAAACCGTGGTTTTTGCAACAGATGAAGGAACTGGTTGAGTTGGAAGAGCAGTTGCTCGGCTATCGCGGCCAATTGCCACCGGATGCGCTGCTACTACAAGCGAAAAAAGACGGCTTTGCCGATAAATATCTCGCAAAAATTCTCGAACTCACCGAGGTTGAAATCCGCGAAAAACGGTTGGCGCTTGGTCTGGGTGAAGCATGGGAGGCCGTGCCAGTCAGCGGCGTTGAAGATGCCGCGTATTACTTCTCCACCTACAACGCAGCCGATACGGTTGCCGTCAGCGACCGGAAAAAAATCATGGTCCTCGGTGGCGGACCTAACCGCATTGGGCAGGGGATTGAATTTGACTATTGCTGCGTTCATACCGCCATGGCACTACGCGACGCCGGCTATGAAACCATCATGGTTAACTGCAACCCCGAAACGGTCTCCACCGACTACGACACCTCGGACAAGCTCTATTTTGAACCGCTGACCGTTGAGGATGTGCTGTCGATCTATGCCAAGGAACAGCCGGAAGGGGTGGTCGTACAGTTTGGTGGTCAGACGCCGCTGAATATCGCCGCTGAATTGGAAGCAGCCGGAGTCAAAATCATCGGTACCGGCCCAGAGACCATTGATTTGGCCGAAGACCGGGAACGCTTTAACGAAGTAATGCAGAGACTGAACATCCCGCAGCCGGAATCAGGGATGGCCAGCACGTTGGATCAAGCTCTGGCGATCGCGAAGCGCATTGGTTATCCACTGATGGTGCGTCCCTCCTATGTTCTCGGTGGTCGGGCTATGGAAGTGGTCTACGATGAATCCAGCCTACGCCTGTATCTGCAAAAGGCCGTGGATGTTTCTCCTGAGCGTCCGATCCTCATCGACCGCTTTTTGGAAAATGCCATTGAAGCTGAAGCCGATGCTGTCTGCGATGGCAAGGACGCCTTTGTCCCAGCAGTGATGGAGCATATTGAAATGGCTGGGGTTCACTCCGGTGATTCGGCCTGCGTGATTCCGCCGGTCAATATTCCTCAGCGTCACATCGACACCATTGAGGAGTACACCGCCAAGATAGCTGTTGAAATGGGCGTGGTCGGACTGATGAACATTCAGTATGCGATTGCCGATGATCGGGTTTACATTCTTGAAGCCAACCCACGCGCCAGCCGTACTGTGCCGTTGGTCTCCAAGGTGTGTAACATCCCCATGCCACGGCTAGCGGTCCAGATGATGCTCGGCCAACAACTGGCCGACCTCAAACTGCAGCGCCGCTCGGTGCCCCACTTTGGTGTCAAGGAAGCAGTGTTCCCGTTCAACATGTTCCCAGAAGTTGATCCGGTCCTTGGACCGGAAATGCGTTCCACCGGTGAGGTGCTGGGTCTGGCCGATAACTATGGTCTGGCCTTCTTTAAAGCTCAAGACGCGGCCAACGCAAGCTTGCCACAACAGGGAACCGTATTAATCACCGTCGCCGAACATGACCGCGCTGGCGCTCTTGAGGTCGCTCGCCGCTTTGCCGATCTTGGTTTTTCCCTGCGCGCCACTTCCGGTACGGCAGCCTACCTCGCGATACATGGTATCGCCAGTGAGACCATCAGCAAAATGCATGAAGGACGACCTAACATTGCCGATGCCATCACCAATGGTGAAATTCAACTGGTGGTCAACACCCCATCAGGCCGGCTGAGTAATCACGATGATTCCTACATCCGCAAGGCAGCGATAAAAAGCCGTATTCCCTATATCACCACTACGGCCGCAGCCATTGCCGCCGCCAAAGGGATCGCCGCGCGTCTCAGTAGCAAAGGTGAAGTGCGCAGCTTGCAAGAATATCATGCCCGCTTGCGTTAATTTCTAATTGGTAGATCGTGCTCCGGTTTTTTTGCACAAACCGGAGCACATCAATCACATAGCAACTACGTTGTCTGAATATCTGGCGTAGCATGAAAAAGCTGACCTTGAAATCCTCGCAACCAAAATCACATAGTGTTTTTGCTGGCCTCCAAAAAGTATGCAAAAAATGGGATTAAAGCTCTTCCCTCCGCAGGTCGCATTCACACTTACAATGAATCTGTTTCCGCTTACATAGCATCGTGGTTTGTCGGCCTTTAGGCCTCCAAGTTGGTGCCCTTTTGTTGCTTTGGTATAGAGGGTTTTTTGTTCGGGAGGCTCTCAATTTTTTCTATGGTATGTAACTTTTGGTAGGTTGTGCACTGTCCGACGGTTTTATTTTTGTCACTTACCGTCGAAGTTACCCATTTGCCGCCGCGAACGCAATGAACGTCAAAGCAACTTATTAGATGCATTACGACTAAGCTCACCCGAGAGGAGCCGCCAGCGGTGACGAATCGGGTGGGCTTATTGTTATAAGCCATTTTCCATGAACTTAATTGGCTCACTTACAAGAGACTCAGTATCAGCTATATGAGCAATATCGGATAAGTCGCCAATCCTAAGTTCAAATGCATGCCTAGTATTATTCTGTTTCAATGCTAGCCTCCACTCGAGTTGCCATTCATACTCCGAGAATTTGTTGAATACACTTAATCTACTATGATGATCTCGTCTATCTAGATATGTAACCTTTCTACCTACGATATAATTTTCTTCTAGGGTATATATAGAAGGGTGGCCTTTTATTGCATCACTTATACGATTAAAAAATTTATTGATATCGTTACCACCAATAAATACTGCTTTATTTCCGAATTTTGAGAATTTACTAGATAAGTACAAACCATCTTCCCCAGCATCAAGAATATTTTTATCACTGATAATTGTCATACAGTAGATATTTGTCTCATCATTATGACATTCTCTCATGTCTATTTTGTCTACAGCGGCAGTGATAACATGACCATTCAATTCTAATACAACATTTTCAGGTATAAAACTTGAGGACAATCCCTCGTTAGAGTCCGCTCTCAGGGCGGGGTCATCATCTTCATCTTCTCTAAAATATTGAATGGTATTCATATAAAGAAGACCTTCGTTGACGAAAGTATCAACATTCTTTTCGTCCATGAATTTAATCAATACACGGTTTCTGTCTTCAATATTTGTCAACCAATCTCTCCCATGGCTTATAACGCTTACGCTAAACCGCGCGCGCCTTTGGCCGTCGGCTTGAGCGTTTTGTTAGCTGTGTTGTATGCAAAATTTCACGAACTCTGGCAGTACCTTTTTTAGATACCCCTCAAGGTACGTCGCCGAAACATTAATAATCCTATTTGACACATGTGTTACCGGCTTTTCTTCTCCATGAAACAAGGAGCACCGGGCTGCATATACACAAACTAATGCCCATTGCGTTAAGGACGCATCTCTAGAATTTATTGCATTCTGTAGCTCAGCGCTCACGTCTCGGTTTTGGCCCCGGTCAAGTTGTAGGTTAAAAGAGGCAAGAAGGTTTGTGTGATCTGACACTTGACCAACTGCCAACCTAAATTCCTCTTCAAATGCAACTACGCTAGCTTTTTCACCTCTATTATTGTTTCCTGAAATCTGATTGTATAAATTATATAAGCTATTAAATGCGATCCATCTATAAATAAGTTTTTCGTCCCCAAATATACGATAGTCGTTAGCGCGATACAACCAACGGAGCGCCCTTGAAAAAGATTCCTTGCGGTCACTACTCATCGACTGGATATCTGAAAAAACGCCACCCGAATTAGCGAGTTCTTCTCTAAATTTTTTTGGGGATTGACCGGGAGGGATGTATGGCTTACCACCCCCTAATTCAAAATTTATTCCACTGGCGGGAAAGCCTGTTTCCTCTTGACTGTTCAGCAACACGGCGGAATGAAAAGATACTTCAGTGTAATATGGAAGAAGCACGCTAAGTTCAAGCAGCTCTTCTAGGCGTGAACTGTATTTTGTTTTTGCCTCTTCTTGGCCCTGCCTATCAACTGTTGACGTTTCAAATTCATAATAGTGAACCGCGTGGGGCTTGTTGTCGAACTCAGGTGACCCGGGATAAAAGCATATGTCTCCAATACTCACGGGTTTGTCAAGCAATGGATAGTCAAAATTATAAGTCGCTCGCCATCTATACGGCATGGTTCTCTTCCTTCAGCCAACGTTTTTGATAACCGGCGGCAGGTTGACTTACGTACACCACCGAGTTATTCGAATTAAGTAGCAGACGTATTTTCCGTCCGGTTGATTTGATGGTTAGAGTGTACTTTGAATAGGAAAATACCTATAAAAACCTTCTTGCGAAGGCAACGCAACAAATCTAAATTTTTGGTTGAATGATTTTGAAAAAAAGAATGCCCGATATGAAATATTTATTTGAACATCGGCTTGATAAATTTTTGTGAGTTTGGGTGCGATAACCGTGTCTGGCTTAAAAAGTAAAGTATGACTACTGTTGGAAGTCATATTTTCGAGGAAATTATTTATTATCCCAACATTTGTATAGGTAATTTTTGTCCCAGTTTGAGATTCTCCATTCACGTTAAGCATTTGAACCATAATTTTGATGTCTTTTAAATTAACATAACTATTATTTTCAATAACAAAGGGAATGGTAAGAGGGTCGTTTTCTATTAAGGAATCTGTAGGTGGAACATATATAAAGTTAGAAAAGGACAAGTAGATCGTAATGATTGGTATTCCCAATGAAGATATGTTTGCTAGAAAACCAAGCCATTTTCCCATTTTTGAGAGAAATGTTCTTGGCGGCTCTTTTGGTACGCTTATTTTTTCTGTGCGCAGTGCTTCTACTGACTGCTGAAGCTTGGCTAGTTCTCTGGTTACGTTGGTTTTTTGTGCCATAATTGTTTTCGCACTCTAGCGTTTTTGATAACCGGCGGCAGACTGACTTACGCATACTACCGAGTTATTCGAATTAAATAGCAGCCGTATCTTCCGTCCGGTTGATTTTATTGTTATGTTTATTTTAGTAGCAATGCCAACGCTTGTTCAACCAGCGAGGAAGTTGATAATTGATAAAGAGCAGACACTACGGTAGTTACGTTGGCGGTACCAGACAGGTAGTCCAGAAGTCCAGCTTTCCGAACTTCTGCTTCTATGACTTCTTTTTCCGTAGCTCCGTTTGATATAGCTTCCAATACAGAAACAACTTTATCAATGGGTGTATCTTTATTAAGGCCGATAGTTTCTATAAAGCTTGGTCTGTCTCGGAGTTCGATTGCCGTACCGCAGTTTGTGATGTCATTTGCTCCAATTTCAACATTGGCATCTTCTGGGGTGCCAATTCCAGTGCCACAATCTGATATTTTATTCCCGAAAATCTTTACAGGCATTTACATAGCTCCATATTGAACATAAAGTGTTTTAGACAGGAATTGATTATATGGTTTCGGTCTAAAACCATATCAATAGTTTCTATCTAGTAAAATATGCTTGTATAATTAACAGTAATCGTTAATAACGTCCAACAGTACAACCGTGGCATTAGTTGGGCAAGATAAAAGCAGTGACAAGAATAAGAATCATTTAGGCTACTGTGATTAACTGGTCCGAATACAAAAGCAGGTCACTTCCCATATTAAAATTTTAGCAGGGTGCAATGCATTGTTCTTGATGTAATCCTTTTGTTTCTCATATTTAGACAGTTTGATACAGCGCTAGCACATGCTAGCATTGTGAAGTGAGCTTTGTTGCCAAAGGAGAAGCGTATGAGTCGACAATTGAACCTACGGGTAAACGATGAGTTTGCCAATAAACTAGAACGTTTATCAAAAAGAACAGGGCGGTCGATGGCCTCCGTGTTAGAAGCTGTGGCCGGCCAGGCGATTGAATCTGCTGAAGAGGATATCCAATTCGAAGCGCAGGCATTAAAAGCGTGGGAGGATTATGAGCTGACAGGTGTTCGTGTGTCGTCTGATGATATTGATTCCATGTTCGATAGTGCTCTTACCAAGGCGAAACACGTGGAAAAGGGGTTGCGCTGATGGCGCGTAATGTTATCGCGACACCGTTATTTTCACGTAATTTGCAAGAGTTTTTAGATGAGTATTCTGAACTCGGTGCTGTCCGTTTTGTTGAGCGATTACGGCACAGCTATGTTGAGAGGGTGGAGAATATAACCACTTTCCAAGATATATCTCCTGCTCGAAGAAGGGTGATTCAGGGCAAGAGTCTCACCGTGCGAGAATATGTGCTCAATGCTGGGGCGCGAGATTTTTTAGTTTTGTATTGTATTCCTGCTGAAACAGCGGAGCCTGTTTTACTTTTGAATATCAGAATTGGTGGTCAAAATCGTTTCAAGTGGAAGGTAGCACCGTAGGATTTATAGCATCCCAATTTTTTAATTCTCACCAAATAAAAAAGCCCTCTACCAATTTGGCAGAGGGCTTTAAAATTACAGAAACAAATAGAGTTTACTTACCCCATTTCTCCACAATCCGCTTAACCGCTTCTTCAACATTTGCTCGCTCACCAAACGCGCTGAGACGGAAGTAACCTTCACCGCTTGGGCCAAAACCACTACCTGGTGTGCCGACAATAAAACACTCGTTAAGGAGTTTGTCGAAGAAATCCCAGCTAGTCATCCCTTCTGGAGTTTTTAACCAAATGTAGGGGGCATTTACGCCGCCGTAGCAGGTAATGCCAGCCGCTTCGAGGCCTTCACGGATGATTTTAGCGTTCGCCATGTAGAAATCGATGATCTCTTTGACTTGTGCCCATCCTTCGTCAGAGTAAACGGCTTCAGCTGCTTTTTGTACTGGGTACGATACACCGTTAAACTTTGTGCCTTGACGACGGTTCCACAGTTGATTGAGGGATACCTTTTCGCCGTTTTCGGTGGTGCCCATTAATGTTTCAGGAACCACGGTCAAGCCGCAACGTACGCCAGTGAAGCCAGCGGTCTTTGAGAAGCTACGGAACTCGATAGCGCACTGTTTAGCGCCTTCGATCTCGTAGATTGAATGAGGGATGTGCGCTTCAGTAATGAATGCTTCGTATGCCGCATCAAATAGAATGACTGCATCGTTAGCCAGGGCGTAATCGACCCATACTTTGAGTTGCTCTTTGGTTGCTACAGTGCCTGTAGGGTTGTTGGGGTAGCACAGATAGATGATGTCCACTTTTTCAGTGGGCAGAGCAGGGGAGAAGTTGTTCTCCTCGGTGCATGGCATGTAAACGAGGCCTTCGTAGTAGCCTTGCTCGTTAGCTTGACCTGTGCGACCAACCATAACGTTGGTGTCGTTGTAAACAGGGTAGACAGGGTCGCCGATAGCGACTTTGCAGCTCAGATCAAAGATGTCGAGAATGTTTGAGCTATCGCATTTTGAACCGTCAGAGATGAACACCTCAGAGGTTTTAAGCTCAACACCGAGTGGTGCATAGGATTTATCAATGATGGTTTGTGCTAACCATGAGTAGCCTTGCTCTGGGCCGTAACCGTGAAATGAGCTGGCTTGTGCCATGTCGTCAACGCCAGCGTGAAATGCCTTAAGTACCGCAGGAACGAGGGGCTTGGTGACATCGCCAATACCGAGACGGATCACTTGATCGTTCGGGTGGGCGGCAACAAATTCGTTGACGCGGCGGCTAATTTCAGGGAAAAGGTAGCCAGCTTGAAGCTTAAGATAGTTATCGTTTAAACGAGCCATGGTGCGAAGACCTCCAATAAAAGTAAGTGACAATCGAAATTTATATGATTTTATTTATTTTGTTTGTTGTTCAGGTTGTGCGGGCGGGTCGCTCACTTGCACGGCGTTTTGCTCTGTTGCGCAATCGCTGCAGCCCCAGCGGGTTAGTCCTCTAACGTCGTGACCTCATCCCTGCCATGTTTTGCAGCCGGAGAACATGAGAGTTAGAACTAACGCGTGTGATCACGCTGAGTGTTGTTTTCACCGTCCCCTCTGTTCTACCCTGTGCGAAATGGACCTATTTCAGGTCGAGAACGTCTTGCATGTCGTACATGCCGGGTTCTTTGCCTTGCATCCACTGACACGCGCGGGCCGCACCACGGGAAAACATCTCACGGCTCATGGCGCGGTGAGTGATCTCAATCCGCTCGCCCATGCCGATGAAATAGACGGTGTGCTCACCGACAATATCGCCACCACGAACAGTTTGCATGCCGATCTCTTCATGACTACGCTCGCCACACATCCCCTCGCGGTGATAGTTGGCCACTTTGTTGTAGTCGCGATCAAGGGCATCGGCAACCACTTCGCCCATGCGTACCGCAGTGCCAGAAGGGGAATCTTTTTTCTTATTGTGATGCAGCTCGACAATTTCTACGTCGAAGTCTTCACCAAGAATATTGGCCGCCTCTTTGAGCAGTTTAAAGCAGGCGTTAACTCCAACACTCATGTTGGGTGCCAGCATCACTGCAATGTTGCTGGTGATATCAGCAAGCTGTTGCCGTTGCTCAGGGGTGAAACCTGTTGAGCCGATCACCATCATTTTGCCGAGTTCAGCGCACACTTTGGCGTTGGCTAGGGTGACTTCAGGGAAGGTGAAATCGATTAGGATATCGGCAGCAAGAAGTTCTTGCTCCAGTTTGTCACCGATGATCACGTCGAGAGCACCGCAACCAGCGATGAGGCCAGCATCTTGTCCGACCATCGGGTGGCCAGCGCGCTCAATGGCAGCGGTGAGAGTAATCCCTTCCGCTTCCGTTACTGCCTTAATTAGGAAACCTCCCATGCGGCCAGCGGCTCCAATTACAGCAATTTTCAACATGATCTTCCCTTTCGCCAAGTGGCTAAATACAACCTATCCGAGTTCGCGTACGGACTCGGATAGGTAGAGTGTGTCTTTATTAAATAGTGGTTCGTGTTAAATCAAGCCGTAGGTTTTCATGACTGATTTAAGTACCTCTAGGCTTGCAGGTTGCAGGTCAACCAATGGTTGACGAATCGTTTCACTGCAACGACCCATGAGTGATAAAGCCGTTTTAACTGGTACAGGGTTGGATTCGATAAACATAGCATTATGGATATCGAGCATCTTTAAGTGCATGGCACGAGCATCATCCCAACGGCCTTCGTTGATGGCTGTGACCATCGCTTTGACCTCTTTAGGCATGATGTTGGCGGTGACAGAGATGATCCCTTTTGCGCCACAGGCCATAAGCGGTAAGGTGAGAAAATCGTCGCCAGAAAGCACATCAATTTTATCGCCCGCTTTAGAGATGATTTCACTCGCCTGTGTGACATCGCCAGAAGCTTCTTTCACGGCAACAATGTTGTCGATTTCAGCGAGGCGGATGGTGGTTTCCGCAGTCATGTTCATCCCTGTGCGCCCTGGTACGTTATACAGCACCTGAGGGAGTCCAACCGCTTCAGCAATGGTTTTATAGTGTTGATATAAGCCCTCTTGCGAAGGTTTGTTGTAGTAAGGACTGACAAGGAGAAGACCATCTGCGCCCATCTCTTTAGCGTGCAAGCTCATCTCAACGGCTTCAGCTGTTGAGTTTGACCCGGTTCCAGCAACAACAGGAACGCGGCCATTTACTTGATCAATACAGGCCCGAACCACAAGGTCGTGCTCATCGTAGTTCAGTGTTGCCGACTCGCCCGTGGTGCCGCAAGGGACAATGACATCAGTGCCGCTCTCAATTTGGAACTCCACTAATTGACGGAATTTATCTTCATTTACAGAGCCATCCTCGTTAAACGGGGTAATAATGGCTACCATTGATCCTCTAATCATTGTGTCCTCCTCAAGACAAACCAGTCACGGTATAAAGCATCGAACGTGTCGCGAAGTAGCCACACGTAGCGAAATAATAAATACAATCTTAAGCTGATAGCATAACTTTTGTTTAAAGTAAAGTGGCTGGCTCTCTGCTAAGGGCGTTTTGGCTCCACCTTCACTTCAGCTGAAAAGGAACTCTCAAGCTGTTGCTCGCCAATGGCAATCACACTGCGAAGCGCATAACTGTAAACAATATCGTTTTTAACCGTTGAATCTTCGTAACTTAGGCTGGTGAGCGGTGCCTTGTTAAGGGAGGTAGAGGTAAAGTAAGTGTTACCACTACGACGGTACAGGTTGTAGCCGATCAATTTCACCCCTTGACGAGTTTCGCTCGCGGCATCCCACGTAATTCGGGCTTGGCGGTCCAGACCTGTGCCAACAAGATTCGCTGGTGAATCGGGTGGGGTAAAACACGGTCGATGAACGAGTGTGCTGGCACCATCGAGACCCTCTGTCGTATAGGGGACGATCTTGTAGCGGAAGCCCATCTCCTCTTCAACAGCGTTGTCCCATAGGTGGATACGATTGCTATTGCGGTTGTTGCTGCGAAAGTAGGCCAAATCAATTTTACGATACAGATTTTTTGGTGGCCGACATTCGGGACAACCCTTAGCGAGGTCGTAATCCGATTTGTAGATGGCAAAGCCTGCAAGGTTCGTTAACGCTGTGCCGTCCTGATTCAGGGTTGGAATTTTCCACGACAGCAGCAAGGCATTACCTTTTTGCTCCAGGGTGATCGAATCAGCCCCTTTTGGCAAGGTTTTGAGCAGTGGCTGAACGGGTCCAACATTACCGCAACCCGTTAACGCCACAAGAAGTACAAATGCCAAAACAGCTGCAATTTGAGAGACAGTACGCTGGATCATGAACCCTCCTCACGTTGGCTACGTGCACGTTTGATCTCACGTTCGACAGCACAGCGAGCGGTTCCGCCTGTAGCGCGGCGTGCATTAACGGAGGCCTCAAGGGTTACAAATTCGTAGATGTCTTCTTCAATCGATGGGCTGAATTGCTTAAATTCATTGATGGTGAGTTCCGGAATATCTTTGTTGTTCTCAATGCAGTAGCGCACTGTTTTACCAACAATTTCGTGGGCATCACGGAAAGGGATTCCCTTTGTGACGCAGTAATCGGCAACGTCGGTGGCGGTTGAGAAGCCACGTGCCGCAGCGATGCGCATATTCTCGGCTTTGACATTCATTTGAGCGATCATGTCAGCGAAAACTTTCAAGCTACCCTTAACGGTGTCAATGGTATCGAAAAGTGGCTCTTTATCTTCTTGCATATCTTTGTTGTAGGCCAGTGGTAGCGCCTTCATCAAGGTCAGTAGACTGATGAGGTTGCCGTACACACGACCTGTTTTGCCGCGCACCAGTTCTGGCACGTCAGGGTTCTTTTTCTGCGGCATGATGGAGCTACCGGTGCAGAAAGCATCGGTGAGTTCGATGAATGAGAAATCAGCGCTCGACCAGAGTACCAACTCTTCACTTAAGCGTGACAGGTGCATCATTAATGTTGCCGAAGCGCCACAAAATTCGAGGGCGAAGTCACGATCAGATACCGAATCGAGGCTGTTACGGGTCACGCCATCAAAACCAAGATCAGCGGCAACCGATTCCCGGTCGATAGGGAAGGTGGTTCCAGCCAGCGCGCCAGCACCCAGAGGGAGTACATTCATGCGTGTGAGGCAATCTTTCATGCGACCGCTATCGCGAACGAACATCTCGTAGTAAGCGAGCATGTGGTGAGCAAAGAGGACGGGTTGCGCTGTTTGCAAATGGGTGTAGCCCGGCATGATGGTGGTCAGGTTGGCTTCTGCTTGACTGAGCAGTGCGCCCTGAAGTTTATCTAGATAATCGAGGATGGTTTTCATCTCATCACGTAGATAAAGACGGATATCCACTGCGACTTGATCGTTACGTGAGCGGCCCGTATGCAGCTTGCCACCAACACTACCGATACGCTCGATGAGTCGGGCTTCGATGTTCATGTGGATATCTTCGAGAGCTACTGAAAACTCAATTTTCCCCGCTTCGATGTCGAATAAAATGTCATCAAGACCAGTGCAAATCTGCTCTGCCTCGTCGCTGCTGATGATCTCCTGACGGCCGAGCATCCGCGCGTGGGCTTTAGAACCTTGAATATCGTAACGGAACATCCGTTGGTCAAAGTCGATGGATGCCGTGAATTCTTCAACAAATTTATCGGTTGGCTGGGTGAAACGACCACCCCAGAGTTTTTTACTCATGTTTGTGCTCCTTACAAATGTGATAACGCATCGGGGTTGAAGTTGATCGATTGCCAGCCGTTTTGCGTTGTAGGTTTAAATATCGTGTGCACTTTGAGTGGCATTCGCGTTGTTCGTGGGTCGAACTCGTGAAATACCGGTAAATTAAAATAGTATAAACGGCACTTTGCACCAAAGCGTAAGCGACAGACAGGAAGTCCTGAAAAATCATCGATGGTGAATTCGCCGAGTTGTCCTGCGGTCATCTTATGGTTTTTATGGATGAAAACCGACGAATGGCCAAAGGTATCTTGGTCACCATTGTGGGGTAATGATTCGCGCGTTTCGCTGGCACTGTTGCAAAAGGTGGTAATCGTTTCGCGTACTCCGGGTGCCGCCGCAAGGTGCTCACCATAAAAACCGTTGATGACATCGCGAAAGGTATCATGTTCTGGCTTCGGGTTGCACTCAAGAATCGCCAAAAAATCAAGATGCTGGCGCGAACTGAAAAATAACTCGTTGGCGCGCTGAATTACGGTGGTGATATTAGAATGATAGATGGTGCGGTAGATGTAGTCAAAACAGATCATCGCCATAAAGTTAAACCCAGTGGGTTGGCTATGAAACAGCGGAAAAATCTTGCCATGGTACAGATCTCGATGATCGAGACTCTCTTCGCCGGCAAAGGGGTGACTTTTGGCCTGGATAAAGACGCGTAATGTTCCATCACCCTCTTTTATGGCAATGACAGCCCAATTAACGCGTAAGTGTTCGATATCGCCGCAATCCTGATCGGTTGTGATCGATTCGAGCAATTCGGCGTTATCGGCACGATAGCATTCAACGATGGTTTTAAATTGGTGCAGGGCAATGTGTTCCATCCCCAACATGGTTACCGTGTTGGCGCGAAATCGGCTGTCAATCAATTCAAGGGCATCGTCGAGGTGGCAGCAGGGCAAGGTTGATTCAGGGAATAGTAAAAAATGAAGTTTTTTCAGATTCCCAGATCCTGTTGCAACCAGATCAAGGACTGATTGAACCAACAGCCACTTCTTTTGAGTAATGGACTCGGGGTCTTGTTCATCATCAAAGCGAATATGATTAGGAATCTGGCTAATCATGCAATGGAGATGATGGCCAAGGAGATAGTTGAGGGTTACCCTTTTATCGACAATATGAAACATCCGCTACCCTCTCTCGCATGGCAGTGAACACACCCCAGGAATTTCACACTCGGCATCGTCACCGGGCGGTTCGAGGTGGGGCCATGTTTGTTCTGGGTAGATGAGGGATAAAATATGGCGGCTACCGGGCGGTATGTCGAGGTCGGGTAGTTTTTCAGGTGCAAACCACACCGCTTCACTGAGCTCATCGGGATTCGTTTGGAGCTCGAAAGTAAGTGGTGTGGCGCGATAATAGAGGATGATGTAGTGATCGTTGTGGTCGCCGATAGCGAGGTGTTCGTAGACATCAACGAGAGTATCAATGGTTACTGTTAGGCCGACCTCCTCTTCAACTTCACGGCATAACGCTTGTTTTATCGCTTCGCCGTGGTCAATTTTCCCGCCAGGCATCACCCATTGACCAAAAAAAGGCGGAATGCTGCGCTTAGTGAGGAGGATACGTTGTTGGCCATCGATGATGCAGGCAACAACGGAGGTTTTGATCTGCTTTTGTAGGGGATAAGCCATAAAGCCCACCTTGTGGTGTTGGGCAATAACGCAGGGTTTGACGAACACCATCGCTGGAGTCTATTCATACAACTCCAGCGATGATTTATGGGTCGTTCTCTAATGCGATTTAACGCTTGTTGTTCATCATGGTGCGGATACGCAGGCGTAGAGCGTTGAGCTTGATAAAACCTTCTGCATCAGCTTGGTTGTACACTTCGTCTGCTTCAAAGGTCGCAAAGTCGACATTGAACAGGCTGTTGGTATCGGAATGACGACCAACAACGCGGCAGTGGCCTTTATACAGCTTGACGCGAGCCTTGCCGTTAACGGTTTTTTGAGTATCGTCGATAAGAGTTTGCAGGGCCTCACGCTCAGGTGCGAACCAGAAACCGTTGTAAACCATCTCAGCATAACGAGGAACCAGTGAGTCACGTAGGTGCATCACTTCACGGTCCATGGTGATCGACTCTACGCCGCGATGCGCTTCTTCGAGAATGGTGCCGCCTGGTGTTTCATAGACTCCACGACTCTTCATACCGACAAAACGATTTTCCATCAGGTCAACACGGCCAATACCGTGCTTGCCACCTAGCTCGTTAAGCTTAGCGAGTAAGTTGGCAGGTGACAGTTCTTCACCGTTGACTGAAATAGGGTCGCCGTTTTTAAACTCGATCTCAATATATTCAGCTTGATCAGGTGCATCTTCAGGGGAAACGCTCATTACGTACATGTGCTCAGGAGCTTCAGCCCAAGGATCTTCAAGAACATCACCTTCAAACGAGATGTGCAGCAGGTTACGGTCACTACTCCAAGGGTTCTTCTTGCTAGTTGGTACTGGAATGTCATGCTTCTTAGCATAGTTTTCTAGTGCGGTACGGCTGTTAAGGTCCCACTCACGCCATGGCGCAATGACGGTAACGCTAGGGTCAAAGTGGTAGTAGCCGAGTTCAAAGCGAACTTGATCGTTGCCTTTTCCTGTCGCACCATGAGAAACGGCATCCGCCCCTTCAGCTAGAGCGATCTCCATCTGCTTTTTAGCGATAAGCGGACGAGCAATTGAGGTGCCGAGGAAATAACGACCCTCGTAAATGGCGTTAGCACGGAACATTGGGAAGACGAAGTCACGGACAAACTCTTCACGTAGATCTTCGATAAAGCACTTGCTCGCGCCAGTTTTTTTTGCTTTTTCAGGGATAAAATCAAGTTCTTCACCTTGACCGAGGTCGGCAGCGAAAGCAATGACTTCACAACCATATTCTTCCCCCAACCATTTGAGGATGATTGAAGTATCCAGGCCGCCAGAGTAGGCGAGGACTGCTTTTTTGATGGTTCCTTTTTTTTGCATGAGTGTCTCCTTGTGACAGATCGTATTATACGGTGGGCATTGCCCACACGATTATCGATTGTTGGGGTTGCTAGAATTAATTTGTTGGTGCGTTTAAAGTCGAATTACTTTCGTGCTAGCGAGTAGGTCGTGCAAACCTCGCTTGTCACGGCGAAAGCCGACCATCAGGTAACCGATACACAATAATAGATAGGAGATCATTTTACCAATGGTTTCACGCACAAAAGCTTGACCATAGCCGATCTCTGAGCCGTCATTGTGAATCACTTTTATCTGTAGTGCCATTTTCCCCGGAGTTTGTCCACCGTAACCTGTAAAAAAGATATAATAAAACAGAGTAACGATGATTCCCATTGCCACAATGAGTAATTGTGCCATCTCGTTGAAGGAGTAGTTATTGGTTTCGATGAGGAAGCCAACACCGAAGCCCATAACGAAGACGAGGACATTGCAGATGATGCTGTCGATCACGGCTGCAATAACCCTTAGCCAAAAACCAGCAGGCACTTCATCCTCAATTTGCACTGTAGCAGCGGTTGAAGTAATTACGGGGGTAATGATCTCTTCACTCGAACCGGTCGCGAAGGAAAGTGGTTCCTCTGGTGGTGCCTCAAGGGTAAATTGTTGCGAACATTGAGGACAGGTTACTTTGCTTGGTAGTGGTGGTAATGCAGCGTCACTGACCTCTTTGCTGAATTGACAGTGTGGGCATAAAATGTTCATCGGTTATCCTTTTGCCATCAGGGTCGCCATAATTGCTTTTTGTACGTGAAGGCGATTTTCCGCTTCATCGAAAACAACAGAATGTTCCCCTTCAATCACCTCGGCGGTGATCTCCTCGCCGCGGTGAGCAGGTAGGCAATGGAGGACAAGGCAGTCCTTGTTAGCAACGGCAACGACATCAGAGTTGAGTTGGAAGCCAACAAAATCAAGTTCCCGTTTTGCTTGCTCCTCCTCTTGACCCATACTTGCCCAAACATCGGTATTGAGCACATCGGCGTTGGCCGCTGCTTCGAGGGGATCGTTGGTGAAGATTAGTTTCGCTCCGCGTTGTTGCGCTCGTTCAATGACCCAGGCATCGGCTTCGTAGCCGCGAGGTGTGGCGATACGCAACTCAAAACCAAATACCGCAGCGGCATTGATCCAAGAATTGGCCATGTTGTTGCCATCACCGATCCAGCAATAAACCTGATCTTTATAGCTGCCTTTATGTTCCAGCACCGTAAACAGGTCAGCCATGATTTGGCAAGGATGGTAGCTGTCGGTCAGCGCGTTGATGACAGGGACATCTGAATATTCCGCTAGCTCTGAAATCCCGGCTTGGGAATAGGTGCGGATCATGATGCCATCGACATAGCGCGACATGACGCGGGCAGTATCCTTAATCGGTTCGCCTCGGCCAATTTGGGTGTTCTGTGAGGAAAGAAACAGTGCGTGGCCGCCGAGTTGGTACATGCCCACTTCAAATGAGATGCGGGTGCGGGTTGAGCTTTTTTCGAAGATCATTCCGAGGGTTTTACCCGCAAGAAGTGGGTGGGCGATCCCTTGTTTTTGTTTCTCTTTCAATTCAGTAGTCAGGGTTAAAATGGCATCGAGTTCAGATACCGACCAGTCGGATAAACAGAGAAAATGTTTTTTCACAATAATACTCCTATTTTAGGGCCGTGTGTTGCAACTGATGGCCTACTTATCTTGGATTATAGTTGGGGCGATCACCCTCGTAATACTTATAGGGTGCATGGTACTTGCCACGACTGTTATGGGTCATTGTCCAGGCGATCGCAATAATCATGATAACAATAATGACAGTGATAAGGATGATCACCTCTTTTGGTTGCTTCATTATCATCTCCTGAAAATTAATATTTGATTTTGAGTTTACCCGTTTTCAACGTTAATAGCACTGAGAACCTCGTCGAGAATCTCCATTGCTGTGTCGATCTCTTCGCGACTGACAATGAGCGGTGGTACAAAGCGTAACACACTGCCAGCGGTGCAGTTGATTAGCAACCCTTTGGACATCGCCTCTTTGACAATGTCAGCACCGGGGATATCGAGTTTCATGCCGAGGATCAAGCCGCGCCCACGAACATCACCTGCAAACGAGTACCGTTGGCTGAGTTGTTCAAGTTTGTCACGTAAATATGCTCCCATAGCAACACAGTTGTCCAGAACACCATCACCAATGAGAGTTTTCATCGCTGCTACCGCAGCGGTTGCCATCAGTGGGTTGCCACCAAATGTTGAGCCATGAGTGCCGGGAACAAAGGTTGCTGCAACCTTTTCCGTGGCGACCATTGCACCAATCGGGGGACCACCCGCTAGCGCTTTTGCCAGAGTCATAATGTCGGGCGCAACACCTTCATCATGCTGGTAAGCAAACAACTTACCTGTACGGCCACAGCCAACCTGAACTTCATCAAACACCAGCAGCAGGTTGTGTTTGTCGCATAATTCGCGAACCGCCTTTAGGTAACCCGCAGGGGCAACATTGACACCGCCCTCACCTTGAACAGGTTCGAGCATTACAGCGCAGGTTTTTTCACTGACTGCGTTCTCCATGGCATTGATATCGCCAAATGGGACGTATTTAAATCCTGGAACCACGGGGGTGAACCCTTTGCGTACCGCATCTTGCCCGGTTGCGCTAATGGTGCCGATGGTGCGGCCATGGAACGAGGCCAGAGCCGTAATCACTTCAAAACGATCTTTACCATGAGTGTCAGCACTGTGTTTGCGTACTAACTTCATCGCCGCTTCGTTGGCTTCGGCTCCAGAGTTGCAAAAGAAAACCCGATCACCAAAGGAGTTGTCGCAGAGGATCTCAGCTAGTTCGATCTGGCTAGGGATATGGTAATAGTTGGAACAATGGATCAGAGTTTCAGCTTGTTGCTGTAACGCCTTAACCACATTAGGATGGCAATGACCGAGATTGTTGACGGCGACACCAGCGAGAAAATCGAGGTATTTTTTCCCTTCAGCATCCCATAACCAGCAGCCTTCGCCCTTTACGGCAACGAGTGGATAACGGCCATAGGTGGTCGCGATGTGCTTATCTCCGCGTTCGATCCATTGTTCAGATGTTGTGCTCATGATTTAAACCTCGCTACAGCTGTGCCAATTCCGAGATCAGTGAAGATCTCTAATAGGCAGGCGTGTTCCATTCTACCATCGATTATATGCGCTTTTTTAACCCCTTCGTTGACGGCATCCACGCAACAATTTATTTTTGGGATCATACCGCCACTGATGGTTTCATCGTTAATTAATCCCGCCACTTCGTCAATGTCTATGGTTGAAATCAGTTGTCCTTGCTTATCTTTGACCCCTTCAATATCCGTCAGTAAGATGAGCTTTTCGGCATTGAGGGCTCCAGCAACACGACCAGCAACGAGATCGGCGTTGATGTTAAATGTCTCGCCATTGACGCCAACGCCAACGGGAGCGATAACAGGAACAAAACTGCTCTCTTCGAGTGCTGTCAGTACGGCAGGATTGATCTTAACCACCTCACCAACCATGCCGACGTCAATGATCTCAGGTGTCAGAGTGTCAGGGTTGATCCGTTTCATCTCCATCTTCTTAGCGAAGATGAGGTTGCCATCTTTGCCTGAAAGTCCTACCGCTTTACCACCAAAGTGATTGATATTACCAACAATCTCTTTATTGACTTTACCACCTAGAACCATTTCGACAACGTTCATGGTTTCAGAATCGGTGACACGCATTCCCTGAATAAAATTGGTTTTGCGGCCCATCTCTTCCAATACTTTGCCAATTTGTGGGCCGCCGCCGTGAACAATCACAGGGTTGATGCCGATCAACTTGAGCAAAATAATATCGTTGGCAAAACTCTCTTTAAGGCGCTCATCAACCATGGCATTACCGCCATATTTGATGACAATGGTTTTATTGGTAAAGCGCTGGATATATGGCAGTGCTTCAATGAGTATATTGGCTTTGTCGATCAGTTTTTGCATCTGTTTGATCCTTTGTCACACCTTGCGTTACGGGTGAAGGTTGGTGGCCAAATTTACAAAATAAAGCGTGAAAGATCTTCGTCGGCAACAATCTCTGCAAGGCTGCTACGCACTTGATCGGCATCAATGTTGATGCTCTTTTCGTTGAGCTCGGGTGCATCAAACGAGATCTGCTCAAGCAGTTTCTCCATAATGGTGTGCAGTCGTCGTGCGCCGATATTTTCGGTTTGTTCGTTGACCTGTGCTGCGGTGCGGGCAATTTCGGCAATGGCCTCATCGCTGAAATGTAGCTCGATCTTTTCGGTTCTCATCAACGCTTGATATTGGTTGACCAGCGCATTTCTCGGCTCCGTTAAAATACGGACAAACTCCTCTTCGCCAAGGCTGTCGAGTTCAACACGAATCGGAAAACGACCCTGAAGCTCGGGGATCAAGTCTGACGGCTTGGCAACATGAAAGGCGCCCGCGGCGATAAAGAGGATATGGTCGGTTTTTACCGAGCCATACTTAGTGTTGACCGTGCTGCCTTCAACAATCGGCAGAATGTCACGTTGAACCCCTTCGCGTGATACTTCTGGTCCTTGGCCACCACCACGACTGGCGACCTTATCGATCTCATCAATAAAGATAATGCCACACTGCTCTGTTAGGTCACGCGCCAGTTGTTGCACGTTGTCCATGTCGACCAACTTTTCGGCTTCCTGATCAATAATGATTTGGCGTGCCTCACTGACAGCGATCCGGCGGCGCTTACTTTTCTTCGGGAACATGTTGCCAAACATCTCTTTGATGTTGATCCCCATATCCTCGGCACCGGGAGGGGTGAGGACCTCCATGGCAGGGATGTTGATCTCTTCGGTTTCAAGTTCAACGAAGCGCTCATCGAGTTCACCCATGCGTAGCAGGCGGCGCAGTTTGTCGCGCGTAGAACTGCTACTTGGTGTGACAGCATCATCATCGTCGTTGAGGGTGTCGCGCTCACCGGGGAGTAGCAGATCGAGAAGTTTCTCTTCCGCTTGCTCTTCGGCTTTAATGCGTACTTTTTTTGCTTCCTCTTCGCGCACCATGATGATGGCGAGTTCAACAAGATCACGCACCATACTTTCAACATCGCGGCCAACGTAGCCAACTTCGGTAAATTTGCTGGCTTCAACCTTTATAAATGGAGCTTGAGCAAGCTTGGCTAACCGCCGAGCGATTTCGGTTTTACCGACACCTGTTGCGCCGATCATAATGATATTTTTAGGTGAAATCTCATCGCGCAATTCAGCTGGAACCTGTTGGCGACGCCAGCGGTTGCGCAGGGCGACAGCGACAGCACGTTTAGCGCCGTTTTGGCCGATGATATAACGATCTAGCTCCGAAACGATTTCACGTGGAGTAAAGTTGTTCATGATGGTGTTCCTGTTGTTGATTTTGATAGAGTTTCCATGCTGATGTGATCATTGGTGTAGATGCAGATCTCAGCGGCAATTTTTAACGATTGCTCGGCAATTTTATCCGAAGCGATATCGGTGTTGCGAACCAGCGCCCGTGCTGCAGCTTGAGCATAGGAACCACCTGAGCCAATCGCGGCAACACCGTCATCTGTTTCAATGACATCGCCAGCACCGGAGATCACCAATGTTTGATCTTCATCGGCCACAATGAGCAGTGCTTCAAGGCGACGCAATACGCGATCACTGCGCCAGTCTTTCGCTAAAGCCACTGCCGCGCGCGCTAATTGGCCGCGAAACTCTTGCAGTTTCGCCTCAAATTTTTCAAAAAGTGTGAACGCATCGGCGGTACTGCCAGCAAAACCAGCAATGATCTGGTCATTGTGCATGCGGCGGATTTTACACGCGCCATGTTTCATGACCGTGTGACCGAGGGTCACCTGACCATCACCTGCTAACGTGACTTGATCTTGGCAGCGAACGCAAACAATCGTAGTACCTTTAAACATCTAATCATCCTTACCTGAGCCAGAGCTGCAAACTCAGTATGTGGTTGGATATTGAGCACTTATTCTCAAGAGTAAACTATTTTTATACCACCTGCATCGAGCAGAGGCAAAAAGAAAAACAGCCTCGCCTAATCGACGGGACTGTATATTCATGATTCAGTTGGTTATGGTAGATCACGTATGTGATTGCGGTTGTGGTGGTGTCATGGCAATTAATAGTTCGATGGGTTGCTCACCACAGTTTTTAAGACTGAGGTGGGTTTGGGCCGGAACCACAATGCAGCTGCCCGCTCCAAGACGCGACTCTTTGCCAACGAGTTTACATAAGGCATCGCCAGAGAGTATGTAAATGGTTTCAGTACGTTCAATAAGCTTACTTACTATTTCACCATCGGGTTCGATTCGACCTCGGTGAAGCGATAGCGTAGGGTTCACCTCTGCCGTGATCACATCGCGTAAAAAGAACAACGTATGATCTGGGTGGAGATACTCTGGCTGCTCAGCGGTACGAATGATCGCAGCAGTTGCTTGTTGTTCGTTCATGATCTCTCCTGTTTAATGTGACCATGTGTGGCTCAAGGCTATAATGCCGCGCTGAGTACGTCTGTGGCGGCTGCAATAGCGGCATCCAGTTGCTCAGGCTTTGAACCGCCTGCCTGCGCCATGTCAGGACGGCCCCCACCTTTACCACCGACGATTTCTGCGAGTGGTTTGATGAGATCGCCTGCCTTGACTTGTTTGGTTAAATCTTTGGTCACCGCAACCAGCAGCGCCACTTTGCCTTCGCTGACACTGCCGAGCACCACAATGCCTGATTGTAGTTGATCACGAAGTTTATCGGCTTGCTCACGCACTTGTTTGCCGTCGAGGTTGTCGATACGAACGGCTAACAGTTTGATGTCACCAACGGTTTGCACTTGTTCAATTAAGCTGCTGGCACGATCGGCACCGAGACGGTCTTGCAGGGTAGAGATTTCGCGTTCCATCTCTTTTTGTTGCTCCATCAACTTTTTCAATCGTGTTTCAAGTTGGCTTGGATCACTCTTGACCAGTGCGGCGAGGTTGCCGATCATTTGCTCTTGATCTTGCACGGCTGTGATCGCTTGGGCACCTGTGGTGGCCTCAATACGGCGAACACCCGCGGCAATTCCTGCCTCTTGAATGATTTTAAACAAGCCAATGTTGCCTGTCGCTTCAGCGTGGGTGCCACCGCAGAGTTCCATGCTGAATTCACCCATACGGACAACGCGGACGTTATCGCCATATTTTTCACCAAATAGCGCTGTCGCACCTGCTTCAACGGCGGCATCGGTGTCCATCACCTCAGTTTTGACCTGAGCGTTTTCCCGAATGCGACGGTTGACCTCATTTTCAACGTGAGTAACTTCATCGGCAGTCATAGCTGTA
Organism: Desulfuromonas svalbardensis; assembly: GCF_055389415.1. Classification (NCBI taxonomy): domain Bacteria; kingdom Pseudomonadati; phylum Thermodesulfobacteriota; class Desulfuromonadia; order Desulfuromonadales; family Desulfuromonadaceae; genus Desulfuromonas; species Desulfuromonas svalbardensis. The sequence continues at coordinate 1,139,717 of NZ_AP042416.1, forward strand.
AAGTGGATGAAATCGAACCGTAACCGCTCAGGGCTAACCTGTGAACCAGCCTGTTCAACGTGCTCACCGAGAACGTCACATAAAACTGCTTGCAATACGTGGGTTGCACTGTGGTTGATGGCACAGGCTTGTCGCCTTTGGGCATCGACATGAAGTTCTGCTGCGTCACCACAGTTGAGCGTTCCCTGGGTGATGGTAGTGGTGTGAACCAGTAACTGTGGCAATGGCTTCAGGGTGTTGCTGACGCTAGCCTGAACAGAATCCGTTGCAAGGATACCGCTGTCACCACTTTGACCGCCCGACTCACCATAAAATGGTGTGGTGCTGGTGATCACTTCAACGCAGTCGCCTACTGTCGCACTATCAACCTTGGCACCATCTTTAATGATCGCCAAAACCGTACCAAAGTCATCAAGCTTGTCGTAACCGGTAAATTCACTGCTTATCCCTTGCTCGGTGAGCTGCTTGTAGATAGCGCCAATGCCCTCTTCGCCAGAACCTTTCCAGTTAGCGCGGGCATTGCTGCGTTGTTTCTCCATGCAAACATGGAATCCTGCTTCATCGAGGGTAAATTTTTCCCCCTCAACGATGTCTGCTGTGAGGTCAATTGGGAAGCCAAAGGTGTCATACAGGCGGAAAACTGTTTCACCGGGGATGATGTTTTGCCCTTGTTGTTTGAGGCTAGCGATCTCCTCATTGAGAATCCGTAGGCCGTTGTCGAGGGTTTGGATGAAGCGATCCTCCTCGTTTTTAACCACTTTAGCCACATAGTCAAGCCGCTCTTCCAACTCAGGGTAGGCATCCATCATCAGTTCCATAACGAAACGGCAGGTTTTGAATAGTACTGGTTCGCCGAAACCGATCATCTTGGCATGACGAGCCGCCCGCCGCATGATCCGACGCAGGACATAACCGCGGCCCTCATTGCTGGGTAGGATGCCGTCAGAGATCAAAAATGCGGTAGCACGACTGTGGTCGGCCATGACACGCATCGAGACATCGTTCTCTTCGTTGTCACCGTATGTTTTTCCAGCCAATTTCTCAATGTTGCCAATAATGGCGCGAAAGAGGTCGGTATCATAGTTACTCTTTACCCCTTGGACGACAGCAGTGATGCGCTCAAGTCCCATACCGGTATCGATAGATGGTTTTGGTAGAGGAGTCAGGGTACCGCTAGCATCGCGCTCATACTGCATAAAGACCAGATTCCATAGCTCTAAATAGCGGTCGCAATCGCAAACACCCAGAGCGCAATCAGGACCGCAGGTCATCTCTTCCCCTTGATCGATATGGATTTCACTACAGGGGCCGCATGGTCCAGTGTCGCCCATCGCCCAGAAGTTGTCTTTTTCACCCAAGCGTAAAATGCGTTCTTCACGAACACCCATCTCATCGCGCCAGATGTTGAATGCCTCGTCATCATCTTCAAAGACTGAAACCCACAAGTGTTCGATGGGCAGTCCCATCTCTTTGGTGAGGAAATCCCAGCCAAAACGGATGGCGTCGGTTTTAAAATAGTCACCGAAGGAGAAATTGCCGAGCATCTCAAAAAAGGTGTGATGACGTGCAGTACGACCAACATTTTCTAGATCATTGTGCTTACCGCCAGCGCGAACACATTTTTGTGATGAGGTGGCGCGAACATAGTCGCGGGTTTCAGCACCAAGGAAAAGGTCCTTGAATTGATTCATACCCGCATTGGTGAAAAGCAGGGTGGGGTCGTTGTGTGGCACCAAAGATGATGATGAAACGGCCTGATGGCCTTGTTTTTCAAAATACTGGATAAAACGGGCACGAATGTCGTTAGCGCTTAGCATGGGGTGTCCTTTTTCTCTTTAAGATGATCCAAAATCAGGCCGAGGGGAAACCCTCGGCGTTGTAAGTAATTGACGATTCGGCGCTGTTCACGTTGGTCGAGATGCGTGAAGTCGGTGTTCGCATAGCGCCGTTGCACGAGGTCAGCAAGAATCTGCCCCTCGTCGAGATCATGGCAGCACAGCTCAATGGCTTGCAGTGCCTGATGTTCGTTGATCCCCTCTTTTTTTAATTCATGTTTCAGTCGAACACCAACGGCGCGACCGCGGCGCATCAGTTGTCCTGCGCGCTCAATGGCGTAACGTTGATCGTCGATATAGCCAAGCTCACAGCAGCGCTGCAAGGCGTGTTCTATCTCATCGTGATCGCAGCCTTTTTGCTGTAACCGTTGGCGCAGGTCTGCTTCGCTACGAGAGCGCAGTGTCAACCAGCGCAGGGCAAGAGGGTATGCCTTCGGAGGTGTCGACACGATTAGTTGTTTTCATCTTCCTGCTCAGTATTGGTGCCGAACTGTTCCCAGCTGAGGTCGGAAGAGGACGATATACCCGAAACCTTGAGCCTGAAATCATCAGGATTCGAACTTTGGCGAAGCGCTTCATCAAAAGTGATGAGGCCATCTTTAAGTAAGCCCATTAACGATTGGTCAAAGGTCTGCATACCGTACGTATCGTAGCCTTGCTGAATGGTGTCACGCAGCATTTTTGTTTTCTCTTTATCGTCAATCAACTCACGAATTCGAGCGGTGGAAACCATCACTTCAACTGCCGGAACTCGCCCTTTGCCATCGGCACAGGGGACAAGCCGCTGTGACACAACCCCTTTGAGGATCGATGCCAATTGCAAGCGAATTTGTCGTTGCTGGAACGGTGGAAAGGCGCCGACAATCCGGTTGATACTCTCTTGAGCATCAATGGTGTGTAGGGTTGAAAGAACCAAGTGACCCGTTTCGGCTGCCGTTAAAGCGGTTTCAATCGTTTCAAAATCTCTCATCTCACCGACAAGAATGACATCAGGGTCTTGGCGTAAGGCGGATTTTAAGGCACCAGCAAAAGTCTCGGTATCGACACCCACTTCACGCTGGTTGATGATACTTTTTTTGTCACGATGCAAAAACTCAATAGGGTCCTCAATGGTGATCACGTGAGCAGTACGGTTGGCATTAATACTGTCAATCATACTCGCTAAAGTGGTCGACTTACCCGAACCTGTGGTTCCGGTAACGAGAATTAAGCCGCGCTGCTCTAGGGTGAGCTTTTTGATGACAGCGGGCATCCTTAACTCTTCAAGTGTCTGCACATTAAAAGGTATGGTCCGCAGAATCATCGAGATTGAGCCACGTTGGGTAAACATATTGACACGAAAACGGCCCATCCCGGCAACCCCATAAGCGAGGTCCAGTTCGTTGGAGCGCTCAAAGCGTTCACGTTGCTGCTCATTCATCATCGCATAGGCTATTTTGCGAATCTCTTCGGGAGTTAAGCGTGGTGCTTTGGGTAGAGGGCGCAGTGAGCCGTCAATTCGATATACCGGTGGTAGTCCCACTTTGAGGTGTATATCCGATGCGTTCGCTTTGATCGCCATAGCGAGGATGTCATTTAGTTCCATATTCGATTACTCCTGAGTTTCAGGTTCATCAATATCAGAGAGACCGTAAAGTTCGAGAACTTGTTCTTCAATACTATTAGCCAGTTCAGGATGCTCTTTAAGGTACTGTTTTGAATTCTCACGTCCTTGACCGATCCGCTCATCGCCGCAAGAAAACCATGCACCAGCTTTGGTGACAATATCGTTAGCGACACCAAGGTCAACCAGTTCACCCACTTTTGAGATCCCCTCACCAAACATGATGTCAAATTCCGCTTCTTTAAAAGGGGGAGCGGTTTTGTTTTTAACCACTTTAACGCGGGTACGGTTGCCGATCACATCTTGGCCCTGCTTAAGGGTCGCGATTTTACGAATATCCATCCGTACCGATGCGTAAAATTTCAGCGCGTTACCGCCAGTAGTGGTTTCAGGGTTACCAAACATCACGCCAATTTTCATCCGAATTTGGTTGATGAAAATAACGCAGCAGTTCGATTTGCTAATGGTTCCCGTGAGCTTGCGTAACGCTTGTGACATTAGGCGGGCTTGAAGGCCCATGTGTGAATCGCCCATTTCGCCTTCGATCTCAGCGCGGGGAACCAGAGCAGCAACGGAGTCGACGACGAGTACGTCAATCGCGCCACTGCGGACAAGAACTTCAACAATCTCAAGAGCTTGTTCACCGGTGTCAGGTTGCGAGACGAGGAGATCATCAGCGTTAACACCGAGTTTACGGCCATAGGTCATATCAAGAGCATGCTCGGCATCGACAAACGCAGCAATGCCGCCTGTTTTTTGCGCTTCAGCGATAATGTGCAGGGCCAGCGTTGTTTTACCTGATGATTCAGGGCCGTAGATTTCAACAATTCGTCCACGGGGAACGCCACCTATGCCGAGGGCGACATCTAAACCAAGAGAGCCAGTTGGAATGGTGGAGATATCGCGCATGATATTGTCTTCACCCAAGCGCATGATACTGCCCTTGCCAAACTGTTTTTCGATTTGACCCATTGCCAAGTCAAGCGCTTGTTTTCGGTTGTCTGTCGCCATGGTTATGCGTTCTCCTATGAGAAATAATGGGTGAACTCGCCAGGTTAAGCGTTGTTTCATTATTGTAAACTGGTGAGGTATTTTATTGTTTTTCTTAAACGTTAATCGATAGCATGAAAAGTGTGATTAATTCAATACTTTCTTACATTCAGTGGTGCTTATAAACTCCGAAGTAACCAGTCGAGGGCGGTGTAGGCTGTTTTAATTCGGACCTGTGTGCGGTCGCCACTAAAATGGCACTCTCGAACCTCTGTTTCTTGGTGGTTTGCTAGAGCAATAAAAACGGTACCACAGGGCTTTTCAACGGTACCACCGCCTGGACCAGCAATGCCAGTTACCGCGAGGGCAAGGTCTGTTTTTGCGCGCTGACGAATGCCGTTCGCCATTGCTCGGGCACATTCTGCGCTTACCGCGCCTTTATCGAGCAATAATTGATCAGAGACTCCCAACATGTCATGTTTGGCTGAATTGGCGTAGGTCACAGCACCACGTTCAAAAAAAGCCGAGCTGCCGGCGCAATCGGTGAGTAGTTTTGCAATCAGTCCACCGGTACACGACTCAGCAAGGGCGAGATTCTTTTCTGCACCGATGAGTTTTTTTGCGACAACTTCAGCCAAGCTCTCATCACCTTGAGCGACGACATGTTGGCCGAGTTTTTGCCGAACCAGTTGCTCCGCTTGGTCAAGAAGTGTTTCGTCGTGGCCCTTAGAGTTTAACTTCACCAGTACCAATGGGAACTCAAGGCGAAATGATAGCGAGACCTCAGCGGGGAAAATGTTAGCAGGCAGTTCACGTTCAATGCTGCTTTCAGGCAGGCCAAATACTTTAAGGACTCGCTCCGCGCAATATAGAGATGGTTTGAATAGGTGTTGAAGGGTTGGAATCACATGACGGTGGAGCATTTCGCGCATTTCATGGGGAACCCCAGGCATAAAAAAAGCAGGGCAGTTGTTGTGGCTAATGATAAAGCCAGGAGCCGTGCCACAACGATTCTCTAGCACTTTTGCTTTGTGAGGAATAAGGGCTTGTTTTTCATTGCCTGCAGGAATTGTGCGACCCGAACGCTGGAAAAATTCTTTGATTTGTCCGAGGGCGGTATCATTGAGAGCTAAAGTTAGGTGATAGGCTTGGGCCGCAGCGCGCGCGGTTACGTCGTCACGGGTCGGGCCGAGTCCACCACAGACGATGGCAATGGTCTTGTTTTTGTTGAGATGTTGCAAGGTGGCGGCTATCTGCTGTGGAGTGTCTTTTAGGGTTAAGGCTTGATCAACCTCATAGCCCCTACGGCGCAGCGCCTGAGCAATGTCGGCGGTGTTGGTGTCAATGACATCGCCATTGAGAAGTTCATCGCCAATGGTCACAATTGCAAGTTTCATTGCTGGCCTCATTGTTACGGTTAAAAGAGTTGTGGTGCAAATTTTATCAGCAAGCGTAAGCACACTGCGGCATAAACGCCAGCAACGACATCATCCATCACCACGCCAACGCAATTTTTAACCTTGGTATCAAACCATGATGCGGGCCAGATTTTGACAATGTCAAAAAATCGGAACAGGAGAAATCCGACAATGGCTATCGGCCAATTGAAGGGTAAGAAGGCGATGGTGGTGAGATAGCCAATCAGCTCATCAATGACAATGCGGCCGTCGTCGGTCACTTTGAAAATTTTACCAGCGCCGCTAGCGCTCCAGAATGACAGGAGTAATATCGCTAACCATGTCAGAGCGAAAAGTTCAGGGCACAATGGAGCCATGAGATAGAAAAGAGGGATTCCCATGAGTGTGCCAAAGGTGCCTGAGGCCACAGGGGCATAACCAAGGCCTGCATTGGTTGCAAAAAAGAGAATGATTTTATTCATGGAAGTCCTTTGTTAAACGGAGCTGTCAATTTCGTGTTCTTCAGTAAACAGATACAGTTGTTCGATGGCCCCAGCAATGGCGACGGACTCCGCCTGTTCACCATAGAGCAGTTCGCAACGCACCAGACGTGGATCGGCGAGTTGTAGACCTTCTGGGGAGCGTTGATCAAAGGCATTGTTGTGGGCAAATTGGTGAATAATAGTTATTGGACCATCGTCACAGGGGGTAAGACGTAAGCGTAGCATGAGCTTTAGCGCCGCTGCCTTTTCAAGGTGCAGTGTTGCGGTTTCGGGGCGAATGTTTTCGCAAAAAAATGAAGCCGCGAGCTCGCCGCCGATAATCACTTGGTCTTCAAGGTGTTGTTGTTTGATCAGTGATGGGAGGTTGTCCAGTGTCCATGGGGCACTCAGGGCACAGCGCTCAAATTCAAGCTTTGGTCTCAAATGGCCGAGATAGGCGGTTTCCCATAGGTTGCGTAGCGCCGTGCGGTGACTGACGTGGCGTTGTTTTTGTGTGTCGTTGATCAGGAGTTTTTTAGTCTGTAATTCTTTGATGACTGGGCCAACAGCACCTAGCGCTACATTGGCACGTTGAGAAATAGTGCGATAAGGCTGATTGCAAAGTTGATGATCTTTGAGCAGTTGATAAAGGATCTTGGAACCAGAAGCTTGCAGACTACGATTTGTCAGTAGTTTAGGCGCTTTTTTCCGTTTACCACTGACCTCATAGAACAACGGCGATGCGTAAACGGCGCCATTGCCGATGGTGTCCAAGTAGTCGAGTTGGTGCTGGCGAAGTTGAGTTGCTAGGCTTTCAGGTACGTAGTCAGCCAATAGAAGCGGGTGTTGATCTTTGAATGCTTGAAGCTGAAAGATAAGCAACTTCGCCTGTTGTGGCGTGATGCGCCAAGCGAGAAATATCGGTAGTGCTACGCTACCCCACTCGCCAAAGATGCGTAAGGAGCCACTAAAAATAGGCGATAGTTCTGCCTCATAATTGGGGTCGCTCATAATATATTCAGCATCAAGACCGGGGCGCTCTTTCACTACGGCGATGATAGCTTGGATAATATTTTTTTCAGCGGTTGTTGGTTGTGCCATGGCCACCTCAGGGCAGAATAGGATGATTCAAACGGGTATTCTACCGTGTTTTAGCTGGTTTGTATAGGGTGGCTAATGGTTAACTCGTTCTGTTGTTTTTTAGCATTGCTTCAATCTTGTTTGCCGAAACATGGCGGCTGTAGAGAGAGCCTTGTCCCTCATCCCAGCCCTTTTGCGTCAAGAAATTGGTTTGATCTAAGGTTTCAATCACCTCGGCAATAACGCTGAGGTTGAGGCTTTTACCGATGGCGTTAATCACGTATTGATCCCGCTGCGGATCGAAAAGATGAAACTTTCTGTGGCACAGATGTGCCACAGAAAATCCTGCCAAAACGACACACATAAACAGTATCAACGGGATTGTGCCGCGGACGATAAATCGGGTGAATAAGAGCACTCGTAGTTTCAGCTAATTATAATGTAACGATCGTGTTCTGGTCGTAGTGATCGCTGTTGCGCTGAGGCTACCTCTGCTTTAGGGTAAATCGCTTCAACATGTGCTGCATTTGCGCCGCTTGACTTGATAACTCTTCTGCAGCAGCAGCACTCTCTTCGGCTGTGGCGGTGTTTTGTTGGGTGACTGTATCGATTTGTGAGAGGCCGATTGTCACTTGATTAATACCTTGTGCCTGTTCGTTAGATGCTATGGCGATCTCTTCAAGCAAGTCAGAAACCTGAGTTGTTCCACTCATAATATCTTTAAGAGCCTTAGCTGTCTGTTGAGCCATTTGAGTGCCGCGATCACTGAGGGCAACAGAACCTTCAATGAGTTCCGCTGTTTCCTCGGCTGCTTTTGCACTGCGGGCTGCAAGGTTGCGAACCTCCTCCGCGACCACTGCAAACCCTTTGCCGTGTTGTCCAGCACGAGCTGCTTCAACGGCCGCATTGAGGGCGAGTAAGTTGGTTTGGAAGGCAATCTCATCAATTACTTTGATGATCTTAGAGATGTTTTGGCTGGCATTGTTGATCTCGTCCATTGCTGAGACCATCGCACCCATCTGTTGATCCCCTTTTTCGGCGGCCTGCTGCGATTCACTGGAAAGTTGATTGGCCGATGTTGCATGGTCGGCGCTTGAGCTAACGCGTCCTGCCATCTCGTTCATGGATGCTGTGACCTCCTCAAGAGATGCGGCAGACTCTGTTGCCCCTTGAGACAATGCCTGGCTCGCGTCAGAAACTTCATGAGAGCCTGCGGCGATCTGTTCGCCAGATATTTGGATGCTGCCAACCATTTCTCGCAAGCCATCGAGCATCTTTTTGAGGGCGTGACCGAGTTGGTCCTTTTCTGAGGTGATGGCAACATCCTGAGTTAAATCACCTTGAGCGATCGCTTCCGCCAGCTCACTACGGCATTGGAGGCTTTTTGCCATTCCGACGAGCACAGATCCGAGTTCAGTGATCTCATCTTTGGCTTGAAATGCTTTGCAGTCACGGCAATCTTTATGGGTGCCGTTGGTTAAATACTTGCAGACGGGAGTCGGTCCAAATGTTCCCGCTTCAACCCAGCAAGTATCTTCTTTGCCGTAACTTGGGCAGTTGGTTTCGCCGCAGTTGAAAATAGCTGAGCAGTTGACTTTTTTACCCATGGGCAGGTCTTGATCGCTGGTGTCCCCTTTGCCATATTGGCCGACGACGGTAAAGGCGCGTTTGAGTGGTTTTGTGATGCTTGATGAGATGAAGTAAGAGAGAATGAGGGCCAGTGCAACAGCTAACCCGCCGATGATGCCCATCTCGGTCCGTGTTGTTGTCGCCTCGGCAATCATTTGAGTGTCCGACATAATATGCTCTGAAGCAGTCTTTTCCATGTGGTGCATCAGCATTTGCACGTCGTGGAGGTGCTGATGTGTCTGTGTTGAAAAAATAGTGTTGGCTTGCTTCTGACCTTGTAACGCTTCGCTGGCGATCTGTTCTGCTTGCTGTAGTAATGATGTTGTTTTTTTAAGCGTTGGGATGATGTTGGTAGTAAAGTAGCTGCGAGCCTCGGCTTGCTTTCCTGTCGCCAGTAATTGAGAAATTAATTTTCCATGTTGATGAAGTGATTCGTGCGGTGATTTAATTTCAGAAAATATGCTGGCTAACTCAGGGTTGTTTTGTTCCGCAGTTTGACTTTGTTCACTGTAAAGGAACTGGCCAAAGCCACATAGCTGGTGGTTGAATTCTATTGTTAATTGTGTGTCGTTCGAGATGATTGCGCTTTGGATAGCATTTACCCACGCAAGGTGGTCGAGTGCTTTTTCTGTTAGGAATTGTGGCAGTTCAGGGTCAGCATTTCTAAAGACCCGTTTGATGTTTTGAGCCGATTCATGAAGTAAGCGGTGAGGCGTCTCAATTGCAGCGAGATCGCCACTAAGTTGAGGTAGCAGCTGTTCGGCGTGTTTGCGTCCTTCACCGTATAACCATTGCCCCAAAGCACATTGCGTGTGGTCGAGCTGAGCGGATAGTTCTTGGTTGCTATCGTCGGTTAAGAACACCGAAACATTCTTGGCCCAATTGAGGTGATCAATCTCCCGAGCCAATAATTCCCCTCGTAGACCGTTCCCTGCCGCCATCTCTTCACCATTACGCACTGAATGAGTTAGGCCGTTGACGCCACAAAAGAGTGTGGCCAGTAGCAAGAATAAGATCGATCCTGCAAGTAAAAGAATTTTTGTCGCAATTTTGAGTCGTTTAAACATCTGGCTTCCTTTTAATGAATTTCAATGTGTTGCAGTTTTTAAGTTAAGTTAAACTATGAGACAAGATTTAATTGTCCGATAAACATTAATGATAGTAATTTTTTATTAATCAGCTGTCAATGTGTGTTTTTCTATTTTTGATGGATGATACGAAAGAACTGGTTTAGGTGGCCGGAATAATTGAGATTGGCGGAAAGGTTAGGCTTTCCTAGTTTGCCTCAGAAGGTAGGGCAGGAGATCAATATAGAGGGAAGTATATTCTTGGTGACCCATTCTCGCTAGCGTAAGAACGTTGAGGCGGGTCACTTTTATACTTATTGATAGTAGCGCTGAGGGCTTAACTATCTTAATTCGTTATCTGCCGATTGAATCAATACTTCGCGGCCCTTGCTTGTGCCATCTGAAGGGCCAACAATTCCCTCCTGTTCCATTTTCTCGATGATTCGTGCTGCACGATTGTACCCAATGCGTAAGCGACGCTGAACCATTGAGATTGACGCCTGTTGGGCCTGGGCGACAAGGGCGACGGCTTCATCGTAACGTTCATCGTAGTCTTGGTCATCGTTACTGTCACCCGTAGTAGTTGGCGGTGGGGTAAGAATTGAGCTGTCGTAACTTGGTGAGCCCTGTTTGGTTAAGAAATCAACCACTTTTTGTACTTCTAGCTCTGATACAAATGCACCATGAACACGGTTCAGGCTGCTGGTGCCGGGGGGGAGAAACAGCATGTCGCCCATGCCGAGCAGGCTTTCAGCACCCATGGTATCCAAAATTGTGCGTGAGTCGATACGGGAAAATACCTTAAACGAAATACGGGTAGGGAAGTTAGCTTTGATCAGCCCAGTAATAACATCGACACTGGGGCGCTGCGTTGCCAGGATGAGGTGGATTCCTGCGGCCCGCGCCATCTGTGCTAAGCGGGCAATATGCTCCTCAATTTCACGTCCCGCCACCAACATCAAGTCTGCAAGCTCATCGACAATGACCACAATATAAGGTAGGTGGCCATGATCCAGCTCTGCTTCGGTTGCTGGTGGAACATCAACGGGGGCAATCGGTTCTTCATCAAACTCGTCATCTTGGACTTTATTTGATGCTTCTACTGCGGCGAGTCGAGCTAAACGCTCTTTGTCTTTCTCCTCTTTTGCGATCTTCTTATTGTAGCCATCAATGTTTCTCACCCCTTTGTTGGCCATCAGTTGATAACGGCGCTCCATTTCACGCACGGCCCAGCCGAGAGCCAGTGACGCTTTTTTAGGGTCGGTGACAACAGGGAGAAGTAGATGGGGAATTCCCTCATAGATGGATAATTCAAGCATTTTCGGATCGACCATGATGATGCGAACATCTTCAGGGTTGGCGCGATAGAGCAGTGACAGGATCATGGTGTTGATGGAAACTGATTTACCGCTGCCAGTTGAACCGGCGACGAGTAGGTGGGGCATTTTTGCTAAGTCGCTGACGCGGGTTTGACCAAAAATATCTGCGCCCAATGCCATGGGTAGACGGCCGCCGCTTTTGCGGAATTGCTCCGATTCAAGAATGTCTTTAAGGTAAACAATTTCGCGCTTAGTGTTGGGGATCTCGATGCCGACAACGCCGCGACCTGGAATGGGGGCAACGATCCGAATCGATGTTGCGCGCAGGGCCATGGATAGGTCATCGGATAAATTTGAGATCTTGTTGACTTTAATTCCTGGTGCGGGAGCAAACTCAAACATGGTAACAACGGGGCCAGGTTTGACTTCAACCACCTCACCATCGACGTTAAAATCTTTCAGTTTCGATTCAAGAATTCGTGCCATGGCCATGAGTGCGTCACGGTCTGGCGGCTGTGGCGGTTCGGCATCGTAATCTAAAAGAGATAATGGTGGCAGTTGGTAGCTGCCACTAATGTCGAGGAAGTCGAACGATTCCTGTTCAACTGGAATTACTTTCTTCGCTTTAGCTTTTGCTTGAGCGCGGCTAGCTTTGGCTGGTTTCTGTGCCGGTTGTATTGGTTGCTGCGGTGACGCGATAACGGGGCCAGCTGTTTTCTGTTTACCTGCTTGAATTTTCTTTTGTTGTTGTCGTTCGCGTCGTCGCTCAAGGCGGGCGCCAAATCGTACGCTGAGCCCTTCAAGAAATAGAACCAACGAAAAACGGGTCAGTAGCATGGTTGAAACTAAGAAAAAGACAGTGAGAACCAGTGCCGCTCCACCAATATTTAAAGCGCTGACAAGGGTTGTCGAAAGCATTCGGCCAATAGCTCCGCCCGCTTCAGTCAATGTTTGACTAAACACATTGATGTGGTTAAGTTTTAAAGCAATGAGTCCATCAAGGGAAAATAGCATGGTCAAAAATGCACCAAGTTTATACAGGCGCACGTGGATATCGCGAAAACGAAACAACCGCCACGCAAACAAAAAACATGCGGGTGGTAAAATGAGTGCTGATAGACCGAAAAGTTGATACATGAGGTCGGCCAGGTGTGCACCAAGCGGACCACCGTAGTTTTTAACCAGTTGTGGATGCAGGTTATTGTTAAACGATGGATCGTTATTATCAAATGAGACAAGACATAGAAGTAAGTACGTGCCGAACGCCAGCCAGAATAGGGCAGAGATCTCTTTTTTTAGATGTTCGCGACGCGTATTTTTTGGTTCTACATCCATAGGGCATTCCTAGCCTAAGAGTTGATGGCGTTGCAAAAAAATCCGCCCACCTGCGTTGCAGCGTTTGTTCAAGATTTCGACTTACAACATGTATGCCTTTACCCTTGAACAACCACTACGCCTTGAGGGACGAAGTTTTTGCTTAGCCAGCTAATTCGTTTTTTCGAGACCATCAACGGTTGATAGTGCTGAAAGTCGATTCGTTCAATTGAGCTAATATATCATAAAAACGAGCGCGGCTACAGCCCAGCAATAGACGGCAAAGCCAGCGAGGCGTTTATTGCGCACCACCGCCATCAGCAGGTGGATTGATATCAAGCCACTAAGAAATGCTGTTGCGCCACCGGCAAGGTAAATAGGGAGTTGATCTGCGGCTAAGCCATTGATGTCGCGCAACGAGAGTAGCGCTGCACCGCCGACGGCTGGCATGGAGAGTAAAAAAGAAAACCGTGCTGCGGTTGTCCCATCAACGCCGCGAAAAAGCAGCGTTGCGATCGTTGATCCCGAACGCGAAATCCCCGGCAGGATGGCAAGTCCCTGAACGAGTCCGGTAATGAGGGCATCGGCCATGGTCAGTTGTGATTGTGGTCGCGTTCTGCTGCGCCAACGTTCAGCACTGAAAAGTAGGATTCCTGTAACGACCAACATGGCGCAAACAAGGGGGATATTGTGAAACTGCTCGGTGAGGAAATCTTTGAACGTTAAACCGATAACCGCCGTCGGGATTGAGCCAAGTAGAATCAACCGCAACATATGTCGATGATCTTGGCCTTCTGGCTTTTTGCACCACGGCGAAGTGGTAATATTTACTATGTCGTTCCAAAAGTAGATGGTCACCGCACATAAGGTCCCAACGTGGAGGACAACATCGAATAGGATCCCGGGTTGAGAAAAACCATCAATAAAATGTTGGGCGATAGCGAGATGGCCCGATGATGAGACGGGGAGAAATTCGGTGGCTCCCTGTAGAAGTCCAAGTAGTATCGCGTGGAGCAGGTTCATGCAGTATCTTCCTTAAATAAATGGTGTAAGCGTTACAGTTGAATAATGATGGGTAATATCAGGGGGCGACGTTGCAAAGAACGTTTAAAAAAGCGACTAATCGTTTGCCGGATCTCGATCCGCAGATCATCCCAATCTGTTTTAGATGAAATATGCTGTTCTTCAAGCATCTGCTCAACTTTGTGCGTCGCACCTTGCAGCCAATGGTCTTGATCGAACTCAGGGATACAACCGCGACTAAACAGCTCTGGCCCGTGTAGGATCGCTCCACTACTTTGGCGTATCGCTAATACCGCGAGAACCGTACCGTGGCGTGCAAGGCGATGGCGATCGCGTAACTCAATTTCACCAACATCACCCACCCCTTTGCCGTCGACAAGTATCCGTCCGCTAGCAACTGACTCAAGGCGTTTTATACCGTGGCGTGAGATTAACACTGGCTGACCGTTTTCTACAATAGCCGTATGGTTGTTGTCAACGCCTTGTTCGTGTGCCAGTTGTGCATGTTGAGCAAGGTGGCGGTATTCACCGTGGATCGGAATGAAATTTTTTGGTCTGACCAGCGCCAGAAGTTGCTTAAGTTCTTCGCGGCAGGCGTGACCTGAGACATGAACGCCGCTGGTGCGTTGATAGTGTACCGTCGCCCCACGGCGGTAGAGCTGATTGATCACCGCAGTGATCGCTTTTTCGTTTCCAGGGATAAAGCGCGAAGATAAAATCACGCAATCATCACTGGTGATCGAAAAATCGGGGTGTTCATCCGTCGCAATTCGCGTCAGGGCGCTGCGTGGCTCTCCTTGGCTACCGGTAGTGATCACGGCAATTTTGTGGCGCGGATAGTGATCAAGCTGTGTGATGTCGATCATCTCATGTTCAGGGATGGTCAATTGGTCGAGTTGCCTTGCAACAGAAGCATTGTTAAGTATGCTGCGACCGTGAAGGATGATCTTGCGGCCACTGGCACGAGCCGCATCAACGGCTTGTTGAATGCGGTGGATGTTTGAGGAAAATGTTGCCACAAACACCATGCCGCGACTTTGCTTCATCAGCTCAACAAAGCGTGGGCCGACCTGCCGTTCTGAACCCGAGTAGCCACAACTTTCGACGTTGGTCGAGTCGGCCATCAGCAGTAAAACGCCTTCGTCGCCGAGTTGTCCTAACCGAGCAAGGTCGGTACGTTCACCATCTAGAGGTGTCGTGTCGAGCTTAAAGTCACCACTGTGGATAATGAGACCAGCAGGGGTGCGGATCGCTAAGCCAAAGCCATCTGGGACAGAATGGGCCACCCTAAAAGGTTCAACGGTGAATGGGCCAACGCTAAAAGTGGTTCGTGCTTCAATTTGGTGGAGTTGTTTATTCAAACTCAAATCAAACTCTTCCAGCTTTTTTTTGAGCAGACCTAAGGTGAATCGGCTGGCAAAAATAGGCGGTGAACCAAGTTGCTGGTAGAGGTACGGTAAAGCGCCGATATGATCCTCGTGGCCGTGAGTCAGCACCAGAGCACAAATGTCGGCAGTGCGCTCAGCAAGTGAGGTGATGTCGGGCAAAACGAGATCGATTCCGAGCATGTGTGCTTCGGGAAACATCAGGCCGCAATCGATCAATAGAATTTTACCTTCTGCTTCAATTGCCATCATGTTCATACCTATTTCACCGAGGCCGCCAAGCGCAACAATACGCAGCAGGTCGGGGTTGATAGGTTGTTCAGATTCAAAGGTCACATTGAACTCGCATGGTAGGGTTAGGAGGCTGTCCTAGATTGTGTGTTGGTATCTGGTGATTATGATAAATGATCCGTCAATGACGGCAGTGTATTGGAGCGCTGTCGGTGAGTCAAATGTTATATCAAACAGTGCCATTAGTACTGATTTTAGCGCAGAATTGACTTTAACTTTAGCCGTTACGCATGTATTATCGCCGCAATCAATTTTTACTTTTTACTATTACTTTTTTAGGAGTCTGTCGAGCTTGACGAACCGTAACGAGAAACACTCGGCTTGAGGCCAGATTTTCGATTATTTGAGAGCGAATAGCTAACCTATTTGTCGAAAATAGTCGGAGATATGGACCAAGTCCGGATGTTTCGCAGTAGGTTCATGTTAAGTACGATAGATTTCTAGCAATAGTTTACGACTATTTCCTACCGAATGGAGGACGAATACTGATGTCAGTGAATAAAGTTATTCTCGTTGGCAACCTAGGCAAAGACCCCGAGCTCAAATATACACCTGCTGGGGCTGCTGTAGCTAATTTTTCTATCGCGACAACTGAAAGTTATAAAGATCGCGAAGGAAACCGTCAGAGCAAAACGGAGTGGCACAATATTGTTGTTTGGCGTCAGTTGGCTGAAATTTGTGGCAAGTATTTACACAAAGGCAAGCAAGTCTATATTGAAGGCAAGCTACAGACGCGCAAGTGGCAAGATCGTGATGGCAATGACCGCTATTCGACAGAAGTTGTTGCTGATCAGATGCAAATGCTCGGTCGTGCTGGTGATGACTCCCAAGGTGGCGGTCAGCACGATAACGCTGGTGGATATGGCGGCGGTCAACAGCGTCAAGCTCAACCTGCCCAGCCTCAGCAAGCTCAACCTGTACAAAGTGGCGGCCAGAACCAGAATCAAGGTTATGCTGCGCCTCAACCTGCTCAGCCTGTTCAACAACGTCCAGCACCTGTGTATGAAGAGCCGGCATTTAATCCTGATGATGAAATTCCGTTTTAGGGGGCCAGGTATTTAAAGTGTAAATAAAAGCCCAGCAGGCCGAGCGCCTGTTGGGCTTTTTTATGTATTAGGTTCGATACTGTGTTCGGAATGGTGAGGTCAGATTAAACTTTCAGGCAGCCAAGTCTCTTGATCTCCTCATGGCGAAAGCAATCAGTGGTGTGATCGTTTACCATTCCCACTGCTTGCATGAAGGCATAGCAGATCGTGGGGCCGACAAAGTTCAGTCCACGCTTCTTTAGATCCTTGCTCATCATCTCCGATAGTTCTGTTTTTACCGGAATTTCAGCCATGGATTTCCATTCGTTTTGCTTCGTTACGCCTTCAACATAGCGCCAAAGATATGCGTCCAATGAGCCAAACTCCTCTTGGATATTCAGAACGCCCCGAGCATTCTTGATGGCTGATTGGATTTTAAGGCGATTGCGTACGATGCCGGAATCGGCAAGCAAGCGCTTCACGTCTGTTTCGCTATAGTTGGCAATTGTTTGGCAATCAAAAGAGTGAAATGCTTTCCTATAATTTACTCTCTTTTTTAGGATTGTCAGCCAACTCAGTCCAGCCTGAGCGCCTTCCAGAATCAGGAATTCAAACAGTAGGCGGTCGTCATGAACAGGAATGCCCCATTCCTCATCATGGTAGGCGGTATATAATGGGTCATTTCCACACCAGCTACATCTGTTGTTCATTTTTCACTCCTGTTTTGCAGGGGGTGACGTGCAGTTTTGATCGCTCGTGTCTTGAAGCCATGCAGCCAAGACTAACCAATACGGCTGCGCGCGCGATACGTCGGGATCAATCCACCAGCCTGTTAGGTCGCATTGACTGGAATAGCTGTATCGTATTTGTGGCACTCCATTGCAAACAGAGTGCGGAATTTGACGATATTGGCGTCATGGGTAAACAGTCGATCACAAATATCACGATATTCTTTCATATCCGTTAAGTTCATGATCAGTACGATATCAGTCTCTCCGGTAACACCATAAGCTTGACCCACTGCGGGCTCCAAAATCAATTTATCTATAAATATCTGGCGAGCATCAGCTCCATGACGTTCTAGCGTTACATCGACAATTGCCATGAGCCCACGATTAAGTTTGTCGGGATCTGCCAACGCGACCGTTTTAACTAATACCCCCTGATCTTTTAAACGTTGAACCCGACGTAGGCAACTTGAAGCAGATAAGTTCACTCGGTCCGACAACTCAATGTTGGTTAAGCTTGCATCGTGTTGTAGTATTTCGACAATCTTTCCGTCAATTGCGTCCATTCGCAATTTCCCTCCGTTTGTGTCAGTTTTTTAAAATTATATCTCAAATTAGCACAATATTTAAAACTAAATTCTGAGCAAAATAGCATATCGTGTCATTCACTTCATTGTTAGGAGATTTCGGATGAGCAGGATTGTACCCGCTACTAAAAAATTGTTGCGCGACACCATTTCTCTGTACTGGGAACTGATTAAAATCATGGTCCCTGTGATGATATTGGTACGCCTGTGTGTCGAATTTGGGGTTATTGAGGTGCTCGGACGAGTTATTTCTCCCGTGATGCAGTTGGTTGGACTTCCTGGTGAGATGGGCTTTGTCTGGGTTACTGCCATGGTTGTTAATATTTATGGTGGAGCAGCGGCCTTGATCACCCTGCTGCCGCAACACCCTTTGACTGTCGCTCAAGCAACCGTGCTTGGCTCCATGATATTAATTGCCCATTCTATGCCAATAGAGCTGAGAGTTGCCCAGAAAGCAGGGGCTGGTATTCTGTTCACAACGTGCCTGCGTCTGGTTTGCGCACTCGGTTACGGAATGCTGCTATCTGTCCTCTATGCAGGCGTTACGCAATTTCAACAGCCGGCTGAAGTTGTTTTTCTTTCTATTCATCCAGCACCACAAGATTGGCTGCCATGGGCGCTAAGTAGTGTCAAATCACTTCTGTCAATCTTTTGGATTATTCTTGTGTTGTTGTTCGTATTGAACATGCTTGACGTATTGAAGATTACTCCACTCATAGCAAAGGTCTTATCTCCTTTTTTGAGAATTATGGGGATCGGAGAAAAAGCGACCGCTATGACAATGGTGGGAGTAATGCTGGGGCTTTCTTATGGTGGCGCCCTGATCATCAAAGAGGCTCGTTCAGGTTCTTTGTCTGAGAAGGATATTTTCCTTTCTGTCTGTTTTATGTGCTTGTGTCATAGTCTGTTGGAAGACACGCTGTTTGTTATGGCCTTTGGTGGGCACTATAGTGGGTTACTGGTTGGCAGGTTTATTTTTTCTCTTATCGTGATCATGGCTCTGGCTCGTCTTATCAATGCAATTCCAGCATTGACCTTCCGCCGTTATTTGCTCAACGAAAATTCCAAGTGATCCACAGTGCTTGGCAAGCCCCTATCATCCTAGACACTCAATAGTTTCCGAAAATACTGTTTTTAATGCTCCAATCAACGATTCGACGTGAGAATAGATCGAGTACCATCGTCAGATAAGGCTAGCCTTCATGGGTCCGAATATAAGTGAAGTCGGTTACCCGCGATTGATTTGGTTTATCGACTTCAACTTGGCGATTTAAGGTGTTTGGCGCAATATGACTGATTGTGCAACCAGTAAAACCCTCCTGATGTTGTGATCATAACACTATCAGTGTGTCTACAATACCAGGGGCTTGCCATACGGGTTGTCTTGAATGATTTTGTGTTTAAGATGCACCTTACTCATATTGTCTGTTGAGAGTATTAATGTTTGATTATGTATCTAGACAGTTGCGACTAAAGAGATTAAACTTACCGAAAATTCATGTGTTGTATAAAACTTTGTTATTTAACATTTCTAGCAAAATTAAAATGGAGGAAAGAGTGAAATTATTTTTGATTACAATCCTGGCGTGTGGTTTATTTTTAGGTGGTTGTAAAGATGAGGTATCTACCTCGACTGAAGTAAAAGAGACTGCACACGAAAGTGCATCGGTAGTAGAGCAGGCTCAACAGGCTGCCACTGAAGTTGTCGAGCAGGCGACAGAAGTTGTGACTGAAGTTGTTGAGCAGGCAGAAACTCAAGTTGCTGATGCTGCTGCAAAAGTAAGTGCAGAAGGTTCTCATATGGTGAATGATCTTATGGATAGTGCCACAGATAAAGAAAAAGAGGGCAGTGATGCACTTTCTTCAGCTATGGGTCATATGAGCGATGAGGTTGATTCGCACAAATAGTTAATGGCTCGTTTTTTAATAAAGTCGCTTTTTCTTTAATAGGAAAAGCGACTTTTTTGTTTAATTAATTTTTTAAGGAGGAAACAATGAGAATTTTTCTTAGCTTTATTATTGTATGTGGATTATTGATGTCGGGTTGCCAACAAAAGGAACAGGCTCCAGCAGTTGAGGCACCAGCAGTTGAGGCACCAGCAGTTGAGGTACCAGCAGTTGAGGTACCAGCAGTTGAGGGTTCGGCAGGGGAAGGCGTTGTTGTAATTGAAGAACTTTCGGCACGAATTGATGATGTTGTTAAGTCAGAGACGCAAGATAAAGAAAAAATGATCGAGCACGTTGCAACGATTGTTGATGCATCGGTTAAGCAACTGGCCGCAGAAGTATCAGTTCCAGAAGTATCAGTTCCAGAAGTATCAGTTCCAGAAGTATCAGTTCCAGAAGTAACAGTTCCTGAAGTAGCGGTACCTGAAGTAGCGGTACCTGAAGTAGCAGTACCTGAAGTAGCGGTACCTGAAGTGGCGGTACCTGAAGTAGCAGTACCTGAAGTAGCAGTACCTGAAGTAGCGGTACCTGAAGTGGCGGTAACAACAATTATTGTCATTAGTAATAATAAGGCTAATGTCACTCTAACACATGCTGTTCATGGTGAGAAATATGGTTGTCAGTCTTGTCATGGTGACGCGACACCAGGGCCCTTTGATCTGGGTAAGAGCAAAGCTCATACTATGTGTAAAGGGTGTCATAAACTCCAAAACGGTCCAACGAAGTGTAGTGGTTGTCACGTAAAGTAACGTTGCTGCTGGTTGTGATAGAACTGCTTCATCCGAGGATGAAGCAGTTCTATTCAACTGTTTAAACTAGAGGATGAAGCTCTGGTCTTGAACTTGGAAGTCCTGAGCTGATAAGGCGATGATGAATAGGATAGAGATTGTTAAAGGCGATATTACTCAGCTTGCGGTTGATGCCATTGTTAACGCAGCAAATCCAAGCCTTTTAGGTGGTGGTGGAGTCGATGGTGCAATACATCAAGCCGCAGGGCCAGCTCTTCTAGCAGAATGCCGTACCTTGGGGGGGTGTGAAGTTGGTTGCGCAAAACTAACAAAAGGGTATCGATTACCGGCCCCCTTTGTTATTCATACCGTGGGGCCAGTTTGGCGTGGCGGGCAAAACAATGAGGAATTGTTACTCTCTTCATGTTATCGGGAAAGTTTAAAGCATGCGATAGCTCGTGGAATTGAAACGATTGCGTTCCCTGCAGTGAGTTGTGGTGTTTATGGATTCCCTATCAAAATTGCCGCCGAAATTGCCATGCGGGAAGTGTGGAATGCCATCCGCTACAGTGATACAGTAATCCAAGTTGTTTTTGTTTGCTTTAATGATGAGGTTTTTCAGGCGCTGACACAAAGTGCTGGCCGCTATTCACTTATTGTTGAGTGAGTGAGTTTGATGGTGGCGATGGTTCATGGTTGACGGCCTTACGTTGCCAAAACATTCGCCCACTTGTCAGCAATGCAGTTGATAGGCTGATGTCCAATGCTGCAACAACACACAGTAACCAGTAATTGTTTTGTGATATGCGAGAGAGTGTGGCACCGAGGGCAATCATTAGTGTTAGGAACAAAAGAAAACGGGGCCTGTAGCACTGCCACGGTTTAGGATTTGTGAGCAGGGCAATGCGGGTCAAGTTCTTACTGCAGGTGCGGGAGAAGAAGGTGTAACCCTTAAGGACACCGATAGGGAAACCGAAGCTAGGGATGAGCCAGTGGCAATACTCCGTAGGCCGAAGTTGTTGTGCTGCACAGATTAAATCAACTGACTTGATGAGCAGGATAATGCTGCCGACATACCAGATGATTGCTGCGAGAAGGTTCAGGGTGCGGTGTTGAGCCATCAGTAAGTCGCCTATTTTGCAGTAAGAGGATGATTCGTAAACGTTTGACGTATTTAATAAGATCAGCGCCAACGGTATTAAGAAATTAGCAATTTCATTTATAGCATGATTTTATTTGAAGATGCAGTGAAAGTTTAACGTAATATGGCATATTGTTGTCATGTGACTGTTTGTTGAAGTCTTTTTTGCCCTTGATTTCAGTGTGAGTTAGTTGAGCTCTTTTTTTGCAATGGTTGTCGTGGAGAAAATAGTATGAGACGGACTAAAATTGTATGTACAGTCGGGCCAGCATCATCAAGCGATGATGTGTTGTCCTCTATGATAAAAGCCGGAATGAATGTCGCTCGACTCAATTTTTCTCACGGTGATCATTCGTCACATGGCAAACTGATCAAGTCAATTCGGAACTTTTCGAATGAATATGGAGAGCCTGTTGCTATTTTACAAGATCTCTGTGGCCCCAAAATACGTCTCGGTATGGTTGCTGAGTCAGGTGTTAAATTGGTTCCAGGCGAATCTCTAACTCTGTGTGCTAGTGATCAGAAACTTGAAGGCTCCTTGCCTGTCGATTATTCATCGTTGCACGCAGATGTTCATGTTGGTGATGCGATCATGATTGCCGATGGTTTGATGGAACTTCGGGTGACATCAATTGTAGGTGTTCGAGTGGAGTGCGTTGTCATCACAGGCGGTGTTGCTTATTCGCGCAAGGGGGTTAATTTATTATCAAGTGATTTAAGTATCCCTGCTTTTACGGATAAAGATCGTGCTGATCTGATGTTTGGCCTTGAACAGGGCGTTGATATTGTAGCGTTGTCGTTTGTGCGTAAGGCTGATGACTTGAAAGAGATTCGTGCCATGTTGGCGACCGCTGAATCTCGCCCTAAGCTCATTGCTAAAATTGAGAAACCTGAAGCGGTTGAAAATATCGATGAGATTTTGGATTTAGTTGATGGGGTGATGATTGCTCGCGGCGATCTTGGCGTTGAGGTGCCCCTTGAAACGGTTCCAGTTTTGCAAAAACAACTTATTCGCAGTGCGCGGTTAAGGGGGCGCAGTGTGATTACTGCGACTCAAATGCTTTCTAGCATGGTGAGTAGTCCGCGTCCTACTCGTGCTGAGGCCACCGATGTTGCTAATGCAATTTATGATGGCACGGATGCCTTGATGTTGTCAGACGAGACGGCGTCGGGTGATTATCCTGTCGAAGCAGCACGGGTTTTAGATCGAATTGCTCGGGCAACGGAGCCACATGTTGGTCATGATTTAGAGATGAAACAGACAGATCAAGTTGATCCCCCTTCTGTGTCATGGGCCGTTGGCCGCTCAGCAGGATGGTTGGCTCGTGACTTACAGGCCTCGGCAATTTTAGCTTACACTCAATCAGGGTTTACCGCATCATGTGTGTCGAGGTTTAGGCCTACTTGTCCTATTGTTGCCTTAACTCCAGATGCGCTGAGTTGTCGGCAGATGAATTTACTTTGGGGGGTAACGCCCGTATTAATTGAAGCGTGTCATGATACCGATGAGATGTTCAACCGTGCTCGCCAAGAAGTTTTGGCGCGAAACATTGCAACTGAAAAAGATCGCATTGTTGTGACAGCAGGGGCACCCTTGTGGCAGCCCGGATCAACAAACCTACTTAAAGTGATCGAGTTGAGGGGGAAGTGATGCGATCAAGTCGAAGAGAAGTATTGTTGGCAGCACTAAAAGATAGTGACAATGGCGTGCGGAAGGTTGCGGCAGAATCGCTTGAACTGCTAGAGCGGTATGAAGGATTAGGTCGCCTTGAGCAGGTTTTGGTGTCTGGTCTTCTACAGGATCGAGTTGCTGCGGTGTACGTATTGGAATCTTTGAATTGTGCGGCATCGAATGCTTTGTTAATGGTGGCGTTAAAGGATGATGATGACGATGTTCGTGCGGTTGCGATACAAATTTCTGGGACAAGGCGTTTACCAGAGGCTTTACCTTTACTGGTTCAGTGCCTAAAGGTAGAGAGTGCTTCTGTTGCCGTATATGCTGCGGGAGCGCTTGGGCAATATAACGATGAGCGTTTGGTTCCTTATCTGCAAGCCATCTGCAGTCAGGCTGATACGGAATTGCTCTGTGCATCGCTGGAAGCATTGGGCCAGCTTGGGTTTATCCAAGCAGAGGATTGTGTTTGTGGTTACATTGATGATCCCAGGGCAGAGGTGAGGGTGGCGGCAGTGAAAGCCTTGGGTTTGCTTCATCCATTATAAGATATATAATCTCTGTGTAAAACTATAGGAGAGTTTTTAAGTCGATATTGTGGCTGATTGGATCAACTTCACCAGCAATATTAAGACTGCTGTTGGTTAACTGGAAGTCGTAAGGGGAGCTGATATTACGCCCTTTGTTGTCTTTGATGATACGGATGGTACTGTTCTCTAAATTAAGCGCATCCATATCGACGATGAGGCCGATTTCATTGTTAACTAATCTAACCAGGCTACCAACGGGAAATGAGCCAAGTGTTTGTTCGAGGAGTTGTAAATATTTAGGGTGTAGCTGAACTCCAGCGAGCTTTTTCATGATTGCAATAGCTTGGCGGGGAGTGCTGGGGCGACGGTAGGCTCTTAATGTGGTGATGGCATCATAGGTGTCAGCGATGGTGGTGATATCAGTGAGCGTTGTGTCTGAACCCATTGAGGTTAGTGCGCTACGTGGGTATCCACTGTGGTTAAAGTGAAGATGATGTCCCAATATGATATCAATGGCTCGTGGATCTATATTGTCCATTTCTCGAGCAATTTGTGCACCGAGCTCAGGGTGATCCTTAATTTTCTCATATTCCACAAAGGAAAGTTGTCCTGCTTTTTTTATGATTTTTGGATCAATTTTAAGCTTCCCTAAATCGTGTAGCAAGCTACCTACACCAAGAATATTCAATGACTCAGGATCTAACTGGCACACTCGTCCGATGGTTAGGGCGATGACGGAAACATTGACCGAATGAGCATAGGTATAATCATCGTAATCTTTGATCATGTTTAGGGCAAGAAGAGCATAGGGCGTTTTGACCATTTGTTGGATCATGTTGTCGACAGAGGTGATCACTTTATCAGATTGAGGAATTTCTCCGTTAAGAATCTCCTCTGATAGCTCCTGAACTGCTGAAATTGCATCATCATAGGCTTTTTTGGCGGTACTGCCACTCGTGGCGCCGTTGTCACGCTGTACGTGGCGTATATGTGTGATATTCGCCCGCTGAACGTTGTTGTTAAAATTCCCCCCTTGCAACACTCCCGTACTGAAAAGATCTACAAATTGGTTTAAACGCTGTTGCTGTAACCCAATTGAAAATTCAATCCCCTCAATGTTTAACTGGGTAAGTCTTTCGGCTATATGGTTTGCAGCGGCATTGCCGTCAGTGTAGAGGTGGTCGCCGATAAATAGAGTGTCATCGACGATGCCAAGTGTCATTGTTCGCTCCTCTACGAGGATGTTTTGCAAATTGTCCCAGAGAGATTGGTAAAGATTCAAGCACGCAGGATGTTGTGGCGGATAAAGTTTTAATCCGTTCAGTGCGCCGTTGAAAGCATGGAGAAATAAAGCGTAGTGGTTTAGGTTCCTCATTGGGATTCATTTCTTAGGCGTAATGCTTGTCGCGCAGCCGATGAAAGATTACGTTGCGATGCATTAGCATGTTTTTTAAGAACTGCGAGGCTTTTCTCGTCGTCAAAACGGCCAAGTGCCAATGCTGCTTGGCAACGAATTTCATTGTACTCTTTTCTTTTGATGAACTTAAGTTTTTTTAGCAGATGGATGAGCGTTGGCGTGCTGTCAGGGTCCGCAATCTCACTCAGGGCCACGATAGCCACTTTTGTTGTCGCCTTCTCATGTAGAAACGTGTCGCGCTGGCCAGCGATTCGTAACAGTTCAGGCGTGGCTATGCTGTTACCCAACGCTCCTAGCGCTAGGATGATCTGGTTGGGGAAGTCGCAGCAACCTGATTTGAGGTGACTGATGAGTGCTTGACTTGACTCTTGTGCATTGATCCGCGCAAGGGCACGAATTGCTTCATTAACCACTCGGCCATCTGGATGGTTAAGGTGGGAAACAAACGCTGGTATGAGTTGTTCACAGCGGCTTTCCGATAAGATCGCAACGGAATTTCGTACGACAAACCATCGATCATCATCAAGGGTTTCAATTAATGCTGGAAAGGCTTGCTCACCAAGGTCAATGAGTTGTTGGCTGAGAAATTTGCGTAATTTATGGTCGATCTCTTCTATTAAGCGGCTTACTAGAAGTACTGGTAGTGTGCCGTCAAAGTGGAGGATGATATGTTGAGCAAGAATCTGTCCCTTGGTGTCTGTTGCATTATCAATGAGCAGGTCGATAATTGGTCTTTTGCTGATTGAACCAATCGCTTGAGAGAGAACCGTAACGTAACGTTTTGGTGACGATGGATTTTGTATCCACGAATCAATGTGTTGGATTATGCGTAATGTCTGTAGTCGTTCGGCTCGAGCCAACGACTGTTGCACTGTTTGGATTAACTGTTTTAACCCGTGAAGAAATGGACCTTCATTTTTTTTGGATGGTGATTGTAGTATCTCATCAAGTCGATGCAGCAACTCATTTAATGAAATTTCCTGAGCAGAAATCTCAGAACTTGAATTTGATTCTGCCGAGTAGTTCTTTAGATTTCTATCGTTACCGCTATTGTGTTGTTCAAGGATTTTTTTACGGTTGAGAATTGAGGTAAGGTTCAATTCGTTCACCGCAATCGTCGAAACACGGTGCTGGTCTAAGATTTCATGGATGCCACCTTGTGCTGTAACCGTTACAGGCTCACTGCATAAGGTTCGAGCAAAGGTAAGTAGGTGGCGATCAATGAGGTCAGGTAGAATTGTAATGGTTTTAATTTTATGGAAAAATAAACGCTCGGCTAGAGTCTTGGGTAGCGGGCTCTTAAATACGAGAAGTGATTCTTTGAATGAGAAGCCCTGTCGGGAAACCGTTAGGGTGAAAGCTGTTTGATCGACGGAAGTAACTGCTGAAAACAACTCTAATGATTGATTGATTGCACCATTGAGTGAAGGGTGTCCGTCAGGATAATAGCTGACGCTCTTTAACAGCTTGGCGAGGCCAATTAAAGCATCTTCAGCAGTTTGATTGAGAATTGTTTCCATAAGGCCTCTGTAGGCTTTAACACTGAATCAGTGTGCCGTTGGGTGGCTTGGTGATACAGGTTCAAATCAAATCATTTGAGTTAGAATCTGTGGCCCAGTCTTGATGCTGCGGGCTCCTACTTTCCGACTCTAACTGTTGTTGTTGTATTTGTAAATAAATTCTCGATAAAGGTGGTGCCTCTGGTCAAATGCCCCACAGACACCACGAATAGCGTTAAATGGCGAGCTGGAGTTATAGGGAAGTAAGTGCTTTTGCTGCCGCCTCAATGGTTTGTTCGAGATCCTCTTGGCTGTGTGCAATACTCATAAAACCAGCTTCAAATTGAGAGGGGGCTAAATTGATTCCTGATTCAAGCATGGAACGGAAATAGCGACTGAAGGCTTCGGTATCACTGGTTAGTGCATCATCAAAGTTGTTGACGGGGCCAGCGCAGAAAAAGGTGCAGAACATTCCACCTACACGTTGCAAGCAAGTTGTTGCGCCGGCCGCTGTGGCTGCCTGACGTAGTCCTGCTTCAAGGAATGCACTTTTCTCCTCAATTTGTTGGTAGAAACCTTCCTCTTTCAGAAGCTTTAGTGTGGCAATTCCTGCACTCATTGCAAGTGGGTTTCCTGAAAGTGTGCCAGCTTGATAGATACCACCTTCGGGTGAGAGTTGGTCCATTAGTTCCTTTTTGCCACCAAAAGCACCAACGGGTAATCCGCCACCAATTATTTTGCCTAAGCAAACGAGGTCACCACGAACGTTGAAACGCTCTTGAGCGCCGCCGTAGGCGACACGAAATCCTGTCATAACTTCGTCAATGATTAACACGATCCCCTCAGCTGTGCAAAGGTCACGAAGTCCTTGAAGGAATCCTTCCGCTGGTGGAACGCAGCCCATATTGCCAGCGATTGGCTCTACGATAATGCACGCGATCTCATCTTTGTTAAGTGCGACAATTGATTTTACGTCGGCGAGGTCATTGTACGTAGCTGTAAGGGTATGTTTCGCCACATCTGCTGGAATTCCTGGGGAGGTCGGTATGCCGAATGTTGCAGCACCACTGCCAGCTTTAACAAGCAAAGAATCTGCATGGCCATGATAGCAACCATCAAATTTAAGAATCTTATCTCGACCGGTACAGCCGCGCGCGAGCCGAATTGCGCTCATGGTTGCCTCGGTTCCTGAAGAAACCATGCGTACTTTTTCAATGTTTGGGTACGCTTCACAGACCAGGTTAGCGAGCTCAATCTCTTTGTAGGTTGGAGCGCCAAAAGAAGCACCGCTGCTCGCTGCACTTTGAATGGCTTCAACTACTTTTGGGTGACAGTGACCCAAGATCATTGGCCCCCATGAGCCAACATAGTCAATATAAGATTGGTTGTCGGCATCGTAGATGCGTGAACCCGCAGCTTTCTCGATGAAAAGTGGGTTGCAACCAACGGACTTGAAGGCACGAACGGGGCTGTTGACTCCACCGGGAATAACCTGTTTAGCCTGAGAAAAATAGGTGTTAGACTGTTCGTGTTTCATCGGTTCTCCTTGAGTGACATATTGGTGATAACGAATTGAAGTTGATAAACTACTTGATGTGTATTTAGTAGAACAACGAACGCTATCATGGTTCAGATGCGATGTCAATACTGCTGGAGTTGGATAGTCCCCTAGTTTTAGTAGGTTAGCTATGGAGTTGGGTATGATATTGGGTGTTACAGGTGGTATTGCAACGGGAAAGAGTACTGTGGCTAAAATGTTGGCTGAAAAAGGTGCAATAGTGGTCAGTGCCGATGAGTTGTCTCGACAACTTGTTCAGCCGGGAAGCCCTGTGTTGATAAAGTTGGTTCAACGTTTTGGTGCCGAGATATTAAACGACGATGGCGCGTTAAACCGACAAAAATTAGGTGATCAGGTGTTTACCGATTCTGTTGCACGAAAAGATTTAGAACGTGTGATGCATCCTGCTATTGCCCTTTTGTCACAACAGTGTTTAGCCCAGGCAGTGGAAACGCAGGGGGCCTCGGGGGGGTTGGTCGTATATGAGGCGCCGCTTCTTTATGAAGCGGGTGCCGAATCACGAGTTGACAAGGTTTTAGCGGTAATCGTTGATTCTGCTGTTCAACTTAAACGCTTACGTCAGCGTGATCAATGTGATGTGGCAATGGCCAAGAACCGAGTTGATTCTCAGATGCCTCAACATGAGAAAGCTCGCCGTGCTGACTATGTAATTGATAATTCAAAAAGTTTGTTGGACCTGCAGCGCCAAGTCGATAATGTCTATAGGGAGTTGTGCTCAGAGTAAGGTGCAAGGTGTGAGGATAAAAAAAAGGGCTTACGGTTATCCGTAGGCCCTTTTTTAGCTTGAAAATTTAGATTAGTTTATTGGCGATAGCCTAAGCGTATTGATAGGGTTGCCGCCGCTTCAATAACTAATGGGGTGAGCTCTTTTTCCATCCGTTCGTTTGTGAAGCGCATAGATGGTCCTGATAGGCTAATCGCGCCAACGATACGGCGGGTGTAGTCACGGATCGGTGCGGCTATACAGCGAACACCTGGGTCCAGTTCTTCGTTGTCAAAGGCATATCCTTGTTCCCGTACCGCATCAAGGTCACTTTTGAGACCAGCAAGTGTCGTGTGAGTGTTCGGGGTAAAGCCTTCAAGGTTTTTTTGCAGCAAGGTGTCGAGTTCTTCCTCGGAAAGGTTGGCAAGGTGAACCTTTCCAGCTGCCGTGCAATAAGCTGGCAAGCGTGAACCGACTCGTGAGACGACACGTACCGTCATATCTGTTTCGACAACATCAAGGTAGACGACGTGGTTTTCCTTGAAGATCGCTACATACGCCGTTTCATTACACTCATGAACCAGTGTCTCTAGGGTGAGTTTTGCTTGGCGTAGTAAACCCATTTGTTTGATAAAGGTTTGACCGAGCTCCAGTGATTTTAAGCCAAGGCGGTAGTTTTCAGTTGCCTTGTTCTGTTCAATGTAGCCACGAGATTCTAACGTAGCAAGCAATCTAAATACGTTATTTTTATGAAGTTTAAGCCGTTTGCTCAACTCGGTAACGCCGAGTTCATCGACTTCGTCGTGGAATTGTTCTAACAAGTCCAAGGCATGCGATACGGCTTGAATGATATATTCTGATTTGTCTTTTTTGGCGGGCATTTTTATGTTCCCCGAATGCGTGTGACCGATAACTTAAATAAACGACTGCTGGCCTATGTATAGAAATGTTTTTCTCTTGTCAAGTACAGATGGTAAATATTGCGAAATATGCTGTAAATAAAAAATGAACACATGCCACTGCTTGTTGCATTTTTATTTAAACTTCGTCGCTTTTATCGGTTGAGTTAGCCTCACGTATTCACCATATTTGGTACGTGCTTAAGAACTCTTTACAGAAATATAGAATGTTGTTTTATAACTGTCAAGTCGTTAAGTGAAAATATCAGTTATTAAATTACTTAAAGGGCGTGAGCTGTCGTATTTAGGCGTATACGATTGATTTTGAAAATATAACAGTCCGTTTTTTAGCTTAATTAGACGCGTAAAGACACCCCCTCCTGTTTTATTGAGCCGAGTTCTTCATTACTTCATATAGCACAGTTGTTGCAAAACACCCTGCTGGGAGTTCAAAGCTAAGTTCAAGTGCCATTTCATCATTAACTTTATGGCTGTGACATTGAATGTGTTCAACGGGCACTCTAAGGGGGCGTCGTTCGCCGCTCAATTTAAGACCTGTTAATTTGGTGAAGGCACCACTGTCAAGATTCTCTTTATCCAGGATCGAATGTTCAATGACACCTGCTTGGTCGGTGGCAATCATTGCTTTGTGCCCTGCCAGTAAACCAGATGGGCTAATCTCAAGTCGATCTGCTCGAATCTGTTCGATTTCGGGGTCTTCAACTCGGAAGCAAGCCCCTTTGTTGTGGATGTAAGCGATGTCACCCGGCCAAATAGTGTCGATGGAGTCAAGTCGCATTGCAACTTGGGAATCGAATAGATGCGATTGGTAGGCCGATAAGTAAAGGCGCAATAGCTTCCGTGGTAGGCCTAATACTGCTTGACGATGATCTTTGCCGCGCAGCAGGGTGTGAAGTAGGCGTCGTTCGTCCCGAAAGCGACCGGGCAGAGCCGCGAGCGCTCCCTCTGTATCTCCTTGTGCGTAGGCTGTCGCGGCCATGTGCCAGCGGTCATTGGAGATCTTGTCCGGGTCACCAATGATTAATTCTGCCGCTCGTATAAAATCTTCTTGCAGGATCGCCCGACCAATGAGGTGGTTGCAGGCCAGAGAGCCGTAGCGTTGCTCGCCGAAGAAATTTGGTGCGCCGGTATGTTCAAGCACGTGAAGAGTGTCTAGGGCACGTTGCTCAGCATCTTCCACCACATTGTGAATACGGATGTGGAAGCGGTTGCCGCGTAAATGGCCAATGCGTAGTTTGTTGGTGTGATAACTACTGGAGAGGATGGTGATGTCATCAAGGTCAAGTGCATCAATTTTGTTTTGAGCAACCTGGGGGAGGGAGATCCATTGTCGCGTGATTGCTTGGGCATCCTTTAGTCCCGCGTAGCCAAGTTCATTTTCTTTGATCCCCAGGGCGCTGGCGATGCGTTGCAGCATGGCAAAAGTGCTCATCCCCTGTTTTTCAACACGTAGGAATAGGTGCTCTCCCGTGCCGCATGGTTCGTAAGCGGGAATCTCTTCGACGATAAAGTCCTCTGGTGTATCTTTAAAGGTTCCGGCAGTTCCTGCAAATGCGCGAGTTAGATAGGGTCTCATTATCCCTCCAGGGTATGTCGGTTGCGAAAACCCATTTCAATTGCAGGAACTTTTTCTGTCTCAAGAACGAAATTGGCATGGCGTTGCTGGTGTTGGAAATGGATGGGTAATCCTTGTCCTAAAAAACGACGCATATATTTAGATTGCGGATATTCTGCAAGCTCAAGAGTGTAGGGGCTTGGCAATTGATTGCTGTAGCCGTCAATTGTCGGGAAAGTTTCTGCGACCTGTTGAGCGTAGTCTTCAACGTCGGTAATAAAATAGAGATCGCCCTCTGGCTTGATGTAGTAAAGCATTTGCGTCAAAAAAGTGTGGTTAACCAGTCGTCTGTTTAGGTGACGTTTCTTCGGCCATGGATCGGGGCAGTTGATGTAGATTGCCGTCAACATGTCCGCAAAACCAAAATGGCTAAGGAGGTAGCGCGCTTCCATTCGCATTACGCGAACGTTGGTTAGCCCGCATTCGTCAACCCTGCGGCATGTTTTATAGCAGCCCTTGTTATAGATATCGATGGCAAGAAAATTGGTCGTAGGTTGTTGAGCTGCACGTTGAATAATGAAGTCACCAATGCCGCAACCGATCTCCAGTGCCAAGGGCTGCACTTCTGGGAAGAGTTGGTTGAGATCTTGATCGGCGGGGAGGTCTGCCGAGTCAATAAAGGTAGGTGAAAGGATTTGGATTTTTCGTTGAGTCATGATGTTGTCCAGTTTAATGCAGTGGGTCGGTTGGCATATTCTAAATATGTTAGATAGTATGCCAGAATTACGCGGGACATTATCATGGCCTTTTGCGAAAGGCAATGATTCTGGGTGCAGTGTCCTTGCAAGTTCGGGGTGTCGTCTGCCTAAGAAATTGGGGCGTGGTGGAATGATGATGATTCGAGTTTGATGGAAAGGGTGCACCAAAGTGATTGGTTGATTGGCGTGGATGTCATTTAAGTGTATTTTGAAAGGTGAATACTCTTGAATTCATCTGGTGTCATCGTTAGTGTGTACTGTTTGTTGAATTTATAAAAATTACAGTTTGTTTTTTCATATTTAAGGAGAATCATTTCATGCTTATTGTTATGGATCATAGTGCTCAAGATTGTGATGTTGAACAGGTTAAGCTGGCGGTCTGTGCGATGGGCTTACGACCAGAACCTATTCCGGGTAGCGAACGTACGGCGATTGGTGTTCTTGGCAATCAGGGCTATGTTGATGATGCAACCATTCGCAATCTGTCGGGAGTGCGTGAGGTGATCCATGTGAGCAAACCTTATAAATTGGTTTCGCGTGATTTTCACCCTCAACCGACTGTGGTTAAGGTTGGCGCGGTTAGTATTGGCGACGGTCATGCAGCGGTGATGATGGCGGGGCCGTGTTCGGTAGAGAGTGAAGTGCAGATGATGGCCAGTGCCGAAGCTGTTAAGCAGGCTGGCGCACAAATCCTTCGCGGTGGAGCCTTTAAGCCGCGGACTGGACCGCACTCTTTTCAAGGGATGGGTGTTGATGGCTTAAGGCTGCTTCGCCAAGCAGGTGATGCGATGCAGATGCCCGTTGTAACCGAAGTGATGCGAATCGGCCAGCTTGACGATGTTTGCCGTTATGCCGATCTGTTACAGATTGGTGCGCGCAATATGCAAAATTTCGATTTGCTGAAAGAGGTTGGCAAGCTTAATTTTCCAGTATTGTTGAAGCGTGGTATGAGTGCGACGATTGAGGAGTTCTTGGCTGCCGCTGAATATATTCTTGCCGAGGGTAACTCGCAGGTGATTTTGTGTGAGCGCGGGATTCGTACGTTTGAACGTGCCACCCGTAACACGCTCGATCTTTCCGTTGTTCCATTGGTGCGTCAATTGAGCCATTTGCCGATTATCGTCGATCCAAGTCATGCCACGGGGGTGCGGTCGTTGGTCCCGGTGATGGCAAAATCAGCGTTGGTTGCTGGAGCGCATGGTTTAATGGTTGAGGTGCATCACGACCCAGCGCGGGCGTTGTGCGATGGGGCTCAGAGTCTTGATGGGGCCGATTTTAAAGTGTTGATGGCCGAGTTGGATGGCTTGCAGAATTATTTAGATTCTTCGACGATGAAAGCAAATGTTTAGTTTGCCAATAAATTAGTCCTCAGTGCCGAGTGCTTTTTTTTGATCGGTTCTTCAGGGGTGTCATCTTTGTTTGTTACGCTTTAGTGAGTGGAGTGGGTATTTGTGTCCAAAGTTGTTGTTGTCTCAGTCTTAGCGCCACTGCCTAAGCCGTTACATTATCTTGTTGCTGAAGCTCAAACCCATCTTGTTATGGTTGGTCGCCGTGTACGCGTCCCTTTGGGGCGGCGGTATGCGGTGGGTGTGGTGCTGGAAGCTATCGAACTTGAAGATGTTGCAAAGTTGAAACCTGTCGCAGAGGTGCTCGATGATGAACCCCTGCTTCAGTCTGAGTTGTTAACGTTTATTCGCCGCGCCAGTGCCTATTATGCTTTTCCCCTTGGCTTAGCTCTCAAAACAGCGCTTCCCGCGGGGTTGGGTTCGTTGACTGCAGCTCCCAAGGTTAAGCACGTTCGTGTTTATTCCCGTACTGATATGCAGTTGACCTTACGCGGTTCGGCACAAAAAGAGGTTCTGGCTTGGATTGAAAATCATGGGCCAATTGATCTCGATGAATTGCGCCAGCAGTTCCCCTCGCCCTATACTGTTTTGCAGCGTTTAGAAGCTCTTGAACTGATCTCTTGTAAGCAGCAGGAGTGCCAGCGCGATCCGTTTGTCGGTATCGATGTCGTTGCCGATCAGGATTGGCCGCTAAATGATGAGCAAGCGGAGGCCGTGGCCCAGATTACAGCGGCGACAACGGCTGGACAATTTGAGCCGTTTTTGTTGCATGGTGTGACGGGAAGCGGGAAAACTGAAGTTTATTTGCAGGCGATTCGTGCGGTACTGGCCGCTAAGAAACAGGCGTTGGTGTTGGTACCTGAAATCGCCTTAACCCCACAACTCGTTGGTCGTTTTCGCGCTCGCTTTGAGCAGCAACAGATCTGTGTTGGTGTTCTTCACTCAGGGATGTCGGCTGCGGAACGTTTTGATATGTGGCGTGCTGTCGTACGCGATGAGGTCGATATTGTTATTGGTGCTCGTTCGGCAGTTTTTGCACCGTTGACCCGTTTGGGGATCATTGTTGTCGACGAAGAGCATGACGATAGTTATAAACAGAGTGAAGGCTTTCGCTATCAAGGCCGCGATTTGGCTCTGATGCGTGGACAGATGGAGGGCGTTGCCGTGGTGTTGGGCAGTGCAACCCCGTCATTGGGTAGTTGGCAACGAGCCGAGGTGCAGTTACTGCGTCGTTTATCGTTAACGCAACGCGTCGGTGATCGTCCCTTGCCCGAAGTGGCGTTGGTTGACATGAAAGAGGCCGAAGTCGAAGGTGGGTTGTCGGCCGAGCTGCGCGAGGCAATTACGGAAACCTTGGAGCGCAAACAGCAGTGCTTGCTGTTGTTGAATCGCCGTGGTTACTCCCCTTTTCTTCTCTGTGGTGATTGTGGTGCTAGTTATCGTTGTCCGAATTGCGAGATCACCTTGACGTGGCACCGCAAGCTGGGTCAGCTGCGCTGCCATTATTGCGATTACCACCAGCCACCCGCCGATGAATGCCCACAGTGTGGTGGTGCTGCCATGGACCCCGAAGGGATGGGGACAGAGCGTTTGGCCGATGAGCTACAGCTGCTTTACCCTGATGCTCGAATAGAGCGGATGGATCGCGATACCACTTCGGCTAAGAACGCTCAGCAGGCCTTGGTGGGACGTATGGAGCAGCGAGACGTAGATATCCTTGTTGGTACGCAGATGATCGCTAAGGGGCATGATTTTGCCGCCGTGACGTTGGTTGGTGTCGTTGATACCGATGCCGCTTTGAATTTTCCCGACTTTCGTTCAGCTGAACGTAGTTTTTCCCTGTTGGCTCAGGTGGCTGGCCGTGCGGGTCGTGCTGATCTGCTTGGTCGTGTTGTTGTGCAAACCTACTCGATTGACAACCCGGTGTTACAGTGTGCCATTGACCATGATTACCTACGTTTTGCCAAGCAGGAATTGCCCTTGCGGCAACTGTTGTCTTATCCCCCCTTTGGCTGTCTTGCAAACCTCGTGCTGTCGGGGCTTGATCGTCATGAGGTTGAGAAGGCTGCTGAAGCGTTGGTGGTTGGGCTGGAAGCGCAGGCCGAAGTGTGTGGTGATGTCGAAGTGTTAGGGCCTGCACCGTGTCCCTTGTTTCGTTTGCGAAATCGCTACCGTATGCAAATTCTCCTTAAGGGACAAAGTCGTAAGGCGCTGCGTGGCTTGATCGCTTATGCTCCGCAGTGGAAAACGTATCTTAATGCGCGTTTGACATTGGTTTTAGATGTCGACCCCGTTGACATGATGTGATTTTACTTTGTGAGTACTTTTGTGCGGATATTGAGTACTCAATATCCGTTTTGTGGCTTGCGTGTTGGTCGCCCCGTCGTCAAAGGACTTCTTTCTTTAAATAATAAAAACATGACATAACGGTCGCTTACCTGTTGATTTTTTAGTTTGAATAAAATTGGTATGCTTAGTGCTTAATAGGTAAGCCTTCGATTTCTTTGCCGATTCATTCGTTGCAGTAGTGTGCAATGAAGGTTTTATTTATTGGCATGATCTATTTAACTGAAAGCTCAAAGGAGAGCCTAATGTCACCTGTTATTGACGAAAAAGTTGCCCCTATTTATCAAGAAGTTCTGAATCGTAATCCTGGTGAGGTGGAATTCCATCAAGCCGTACTCGAAGTTCTTGAGTCTCTTGGGCCTGTTTTGGTTAAGTATCCTGAGTTTAGTCAACAAAAAATTATTCAACGTATTTGCGAGCCCGAGCGTCAAATTATCTTTCGAGTACCCTGGGTTGATGATAACAATCGTGTTCAAATCAACAGAGGTTTCCGCGTTGAGTTCAATAGTGCATTAGGTCCCTATAAAGGTGGTCTACGTTTTCACCCTTCTGTTTATCTCGGTATTGTTAAATTTCTCGGTTTTGAGCAGATTTTCAAGAATGCGTTAACTGGCCTACCTATCGGTGGCGGTAAAGGTGGTTCTGACTTTGATCCTAAAGGTCGTTCAGACGGCGAAGTGATGCGTTTCTGCCAAAGTTTTATGACTGAGTTGTATCGTCATATTGGCGAGCACACTGATGTCCCTGCGGGTGATATCGGTGTTGGTGGTCGTGAAATCGGTTATATGTTTGGTCAATATAAGCGTATTACTAACCGCTGGGAAGCTGGCGTACTGACAGGTAAAGGTCTGGCTTGGGGCGGTTCGTTGGTTCGTACTGAGGCAACAGGTTACGGTGCGGTATTCTTCGTACACGAGATGCTCAAGGTTCGCAACGACAGCCTTGAAGGCAAAACCTGTGTTGTTTCTGGTTCAGGTAACGTTTCAATTTACACAACTGAGAAGATCGTTCAGCTCGGTGGTAAAGTGGTTGCATGCTCTGACTCAAACGGTTACATCTACCATGAAAGCGGTATTGATCTTGATCTCGTTAAGCAACTGAAAGAGATTGAGCGTCGTCGTATCAGTGATTATGTCAATTATCACAAAGATGCTAAATATGTTGCTGGTGGTAATATTTGGGAAGTTCCTTGTGACGTGGCCATGCCATCTGCAACCCAAAATGAGATCAACGGTAAAGATGCGAAGATGTTAGTTGAAAATGGTTGTATCGCTGTTGGTGAGGGGGCAAACATGCCTACAACTCCCGAAGGTGTTAAAATCTTCTTGGATGCTAAGATCGCATACGGTCCAGGTAAAGCAGCGAATGCTGGTGGTGTTGCAACCTCGGCTCTTGAAATGCAACAAAATGCCAGCCGTGATTCTTGGTCTTTCGAATACACAGAAGAGCGTCTGCAAAAAATCATGCAAAACATCCATCAGTCTTGCTACGAGACAGCTGATGAGTTTGGTACTCCTGGTAACTATGTTAACGGTGCAAACTGCGCTGGTTTCATTAAGGTTGCTAAGGCGATGGTTGCAATGGGTGTTATCTAAACCTTTTTGCTGCATTGTGAATACAGAAAAGCCCGGGGAAACCCGGGCTTTTTTTGTGTCTAAAAAATGCGACTTTGTTTAGTCGTCGTGTTTGTAGAGGCAGATCAGTTTTTGGCTCAAAATATCTGACATCAGTTGCAGCGGTTGGTCAAGTTTGACCACTTTAACCACCCGTTTATATTTGGAATATGAGGGTAAAATCCCCTCAAGACTGTTGCGCTGCTGGTCAAGCCACTCTTTATCGAAATGGATCCCTTTCTTTTCTGGAAACAGGGCTAAATAAAAGATATCGGCTTCGACTAAATCCTGAAAAAAGTGCGAGCCAAACGATAGCTCGGGCATGAGGCCGCCGGTTGTGAATGCGACTTCGCATAAGGCAGTGATGTTGCTGATCTCGGCAAAGCTAATCGGTACGCCAAGTTCAGGTGTCGATGTCCCCCACCGACCTGGGCCCATGAGTAGTGTTTGGTTGTCTTGGCGATCGCATACCCGCTTATTGATACGGCCAATAAGCCGAGCGATATCATGTTTTGCGCTGGTTGAAAGTTTGACATACTCCTCAGGTTCAACCCATATCAGCCAATTGAGTTTATGGGAGATGTTACCGCCCATAAAGTTACTCTTGGTTGACAGGAATAACTCAGAGTCATCAACATTCTCGGGCAGGTTGACACGTTTGTCGTGCCCTTGGGTTTGTAGTGGTCGACATTGAACAATGTTTATTTTAGGCTGTTCATCCACCATGTTGACGGTGAATTCGATATCGACGGGATAGTCGTAAGCTTTTTCCAGAGTTTTTAATATCTGCTGCATCATGGTACTAAAAGGTGTTTCAGAGAGCAGTTGGTCAAAGGTTAATAGCCAGGCATCCTGTCTGTTGTTGCTGCGTCGCTCCATGAGTTGCATGGTCTCGTAATCGCGAACGGCATATTTTTCCATTGGAATATCGTCGATTTCACGGTTGAGTTGTAGCAGTGAGATCGTTTGCAGAGCGTTGTCAGTGATGTTGAGGAGGTCAACATCGCGTTGAGCAAAGCGACGGGCATCATCAAAGCCAGCGTACGGTTTTTTCAGTGGGTAGTCCAAGGCAACGATACGTGGATAATCGCCTTCGACACGATCAACGGCCCGTGTTCCCATGCCGAGAACCAATCGCAACATCCCCGCTGTGGGGTCCATCTCCTTATCCCAAACAAAGGTATTGTGGGAAACGCCAACACCGGCGAGTTCAGGGAAGTAGTATTTACCACGGTAGGAACCTGAAACACGCATGATGAGCAGAGCCATCTGCTCCTCTTTTTTGTCCAGTCCGCGTTGCTTACGATAGATCAACGCGTCTTCACTCATGGCACTAGCAAAAACCCGCCGTATGGCACTTTCGAGCTGTTCGTATCGTTGTTCCGGCGAGCCTTGATTGACACAGAAAAAGCTGTCGTATTTGCCGGCAAAAGCGTTGCCAAAGCTATCCTCTAAAAGGCTACTTGAGCGGACAATGATGGGGTATTGGCCATAATAGTCGAGCATTTTCTTCAATTCAGTTTTGGTCTCTTCTGAGAATTCACCATGTAATAATTTGTCATGGAGCTCAGCGCCGCAGCGATAGTAACCCTCGTCTGTTTTTTGCTCCATAAACAGTTTCCACCAGCCGTTATCGATCAGGTGGGAGAAGTAGACGTCTGATCCAACATAAAATGAATCATGATGTTCGAGACTTTCATCCCAATTTCGTTGGTTGTCGTGTTGGAGGATTTTTCGCGCGAGTAACATGCCGACAGATTTACCGCCAATATAGCCGGTACCGATAATTCGTGATTTTATTTTCAACAAACCTTCTAGGCTGAAATATTTTTCGGCTAGTTCTAGAACGCGTGGCTCACGACCGATGATGTGGCGGCACAGCTCGCGCACCATTTCATCTTTTTCGGCATCAGTTGGGTTGCTGTTTAATAATGTTTCAGCGCGCATAAACAGGTGGTGCCAGTGATCAAGGTGGCGGCTCGGTGTCGAAACACGGCGCTTGCGCAACATGTCGGTAGCTTCGCTGCTGTTAGTTACCGGAACAAAGTGGTCATTTTGGCGAATGTGAGGTAGGAACATGGTTGGCGAATGACGTTGCCATACTTTGATCGGTTGGAATTGCAGTTGTCCCTCTTCGTAGGGGATGTTGAGGAGTAGCTGGGTTGTTTTTAAAATTTTGGCGACTGATTTGAGGGATAAACTTTCACGCTTAAATGAAAAATAGGCGACGGTGTCGAGTTCGAACAGGTAAGGGCAGGTGATACGAAAGAAATTGCCGAGCATGCGGTCCGTTGCCCACGCCGAAAGGATATCTGTTAAGCAATCGAATACATAAAAAGTCCCGACGCCCTCATCAGTAATAATTTGATGTACACGGGTGGCAAAGGATTCAAAGCCACAATAGGCATCCAACTCATAGATGGTGATGCCGTCGCGCTCAGGGAGTAGCGGTTGGTGTTGACCGAAGCGCATATAGACAACATTTTTATTATTTTTTAAGGCTTCATTGACAAATGGTGTGACAAAATGTTGGTAGTCTTCAATGCGATCAACCTTCCATACGACATTGTCACCAATACGTAGTCCGTCGAGGATGTTGTCAATGTCGGGAAAACCAGTGCTAACGCGTTGATCGTTCGGCATTATAAACTCCTTAAGTGTATTAAATATCAGCTTGAAATTGATCTGAAATTATAACATGGCCATTTGTGTGTGAAAACAAAACAGCTCAAATTTAGTTGCTTTTTTGTGGAAAATATCAATACGATTTTTTTGTTGAGTATTTGCGGAGATTATTTAGTATTAAGCAATCGAAGAATTGCTGATTTGCGTGATGATGTAGTGACTGATGGAGGAATTATGACAGTCGTTCGAAAGATAATTGTGTTAAGCCTGCTGTGTTCAATGTGTGTGGGGTGTCAAAGTATGTATTTCTCCGCTATGGAGAAAGTTGGGATTCATAAACGCGATATTTTGATTGATCGAGTTGAAGATGCGCGCGAGGCCCAACAGGAAACCAAGGAGCAGTTTCAGTCCGCTCTAGAAGCGTTTTCAGCGTTAACGGGATTTGATGGTGGCGATCTTGAAGATCGCTACAATGATCTCAAGGAAGTCCTCGATCGTAGTGAAGAGAAGGCAGATGAAGTTCATCAGCGTATCAATGCTGTGGAAGATGTTGCTGAAGCGTTGTTTGATGAGTGGCAAGATGAGCTGGAG
Source organism: Desulfuromonas svalbardensis (assembly GCF_055389415.1). Taxonomy (NCBI): domain Bacteria; kingdom Pseudomonadati; phylum Thermodesulfobacteriota; class Desulfuromonadia; order Desulfuromonadales; family Desulfuromonadaceae; genus Desulfuromonas; species Desulfuromonas svalbardensis. The sequence continues at coordinate 1,180,442 of NZ_AP042416.1, forward strand.
CTGTATAGCAGTGCCAGTATGCGCCGTTCAAGTGAGCAGCAACTTAACGATACGAAGCGGCGTTGCGCTCAGTTGGTGGTAAGTATGCGCCGCGCTGAAAAGAAAATTGAACCCGTGTTGTCACCATTGCGCGATCAGGTTTTGTACTTAAAGCATAATCTTAATGCGCGTGCGGTCGCTGCGTTACGTAACGAGTTGAGTGATGTGCAAAATGATGTTGCTCGTTTGGTGCAAGAGTTAGAAAAGGCGGTCGATGAGGCCGATCGGTTTATTGCTGACCTTGAATCGCAACGATAGGTTCTATCAGCCATTGCTCGCAAAAAAAATACGATGATAAAAAAGCCCATAGGACTTGTTCTGTGGGCTTTTTAGTGTATAGTTTATGAAATTGTTTACTTGATTGGTCATTAATTTGGCTACGCTTTTTTGGAGGGTATTATGTGCCGAATTTATCGTCGTTTAATTATATTGCTGCTGGTTCTTTTACCACTTCCAACCCCCGTAACGGCAGCGAGGCGTGCTAAAGCAACGTTTGCAGGTGGTTGTTTTTGGTGTATGGAGCATCCTTTTGACGCAATTGAAGGCGTCGAAGAGGTGGTGTCAGGTTACAGTGGTGGACAGGAAAAAGACCCGACCTATGAGCAGGTTGCTTCCGGAAAAACATCACATCTTGAAGCGGTTCAGGTTGTTTATGATCCGCAAAAGGTAAGTTATCAACAGTTGTTGGATCTGTTTTGGCGTCAAGTTGATCCAACGGATGAAGGTGGTCAGTTTGTCGATCGTGGAGATCACTACCGGAGCGCTATTTTTTATCATGATGATCAGCAGCGGCTTATGGCGGAACAATCAAAACGTAAATTAGATGAAAGTGGTCGTTATCAAGCGCCGATTGTTACGGAGATCGAACCGTTTGCCAACTTTTATTCTGCTGAAGGCTATCATCAAAATTTTTACTGTAAATCAAGTCAACGCTACAATTCGTATCGAAAAAATTCAGGTCGTGATCAATTTTTAGGCGAGATCTGGTCGGATGAACATGGTGTGAAAAATGAACAAGTCAGGGTGGGTGGCGACTTACAACAAAATCCGACTTACGCGAACGATTGTGAGTATCTTAAGCCGACGAATAGCCAACTCAAGGAGATGTTGTCTGATTTAGAGTATCGTGTCACTCAAGAGGAGGGTACCGAGCCACCTTTTAACAATCGTTATAACGCCACCAAGGAGGCGGGGATTTTTGTTGATGTTGTTTCAGGAGAACCACTTTTTAGTTCGAAGGATAAGTTTGAGTCAGGAACGGGGTGGCCGAGTTTTGTCCGCCCGATACAGGATAGTGCCGTCACAGAAAAAAAGGATCGTCGGTTGTTTAGTGTCCGCACAGAGATTCGTAGCCGTTGGGCCGATTCACATCTTGGCCATGTGTTTTCCGATGGTCCACAGCCGACAGGGTTGCGATATTGTATCAATTCAGCGTCCATGCGTTTTATTCCGAAGGATGAGATGGCTGAACAGGGCTATGGCGATTGGTTGAAAATATTCGAGGACTGATTCTTATGATTGTTCAATAGTTGTGTGCGGTGTGGTTAGGCCCTTTCGATAATCTCCCAGCTTAATCTGAACAGTTTGGCAGAGGCCGTCGAAGGCGAGAGGCGCTAATCAACCTTCAGTATTGTTTTAGCAGTACTGAGGCTGTAGCATCTCTTTGCATAAGTAGATCATAATTTAATCGTATCTTTGTAAGGGGTTAATTATGTCAAGTTCTACCCAAATAAGGCTTGTCACCATGGCCCAACAGCTGAAATTTTTTCTTGTTCTTCTCGTCGTAGCATATTGTTGCACCGTGAGCGTGGGTTGCACTCCTCAGCCTGTTCTCCCTCCAGTAGAACTGATCACTGACGATGTGAAACCGCCAGTGTTGGTGGATCAAAAATCAACGTTTCAACGTGTTCAGTGGATGGATCTACCCGGTTGGCTCGAAGATGATCCACGCAATTCTCTGTCCGCATTCAAAGCTAGTTGTGCTTCGCTGAAATATCGTCCCGATTGGCAGGATGTTTGTCGTGTTTCTGACAATATTGGTGACAATAAGAGAGCGGCGCGAAACTTCTTTCAGCATCATTTTACGCCATGGCAGGTTTTCAATGAGGATGGTGGTGAAAATGGGTTGATTACCGGTTACTATGTCCCCGACTTGGAGGGCAGTCGGCAGGCGAGTGATGAGTATTGCTATCCTCTGTATAGTAAGCCTGATGATCTACTGGCGATTGATGTTTCTGCCGTTTATCCTGAGCTTAGTCACTACCGTTTTCGCGGCAGACTCGAAGGGAATCGTGTTGTCCCTTATTGGGATCGGGATGAAATTGATGGGTTAAAACAACCACTGCTTGGCAGTGAACTGTTTTGGGTGCGTGATCCTGTTGCTTTGTATTTCCTGCAAATACAGGGTTCCGGTCGAATTAATCTTGACGATGGTTCTCACGTGATGGTGAGTTATGCCGATCAAAATGGCCATCCTTATCGTTCCATTGGTAAGTTGCTTCTGGAGCGAGGAGAGCCAACTCCTAACATTGATCAATGGTGGCGTAATCATCCACACCAATTACACCAATTACTCAGCGAAAACCCTAGTTATGTGTTTTTTCGTCAACTAAAGATGAACACCCTGATGCCGCCAGGTGCGCTGGGTGTTGGGCTTACTGCTCAGCGCAGCATTGCTGTTGATCCTCGCTTTGTTCCCCTAGGCGCACCCGTGTTTTTGTCAACCTCATGGCCAAATAGTAGTAAGCCATTGCAGCGGTTGATGATTGCACAAGATACGGGTGGGGCAATAAAGGGCCGAGGTCGAGTTGATTTTTTTTGGGGTGTTGGTGATGATGCGGGACACTACGCCAAAAAGATGAAGCAGCAGGGTCAGATGTGGCTACTACTGCCAAATGCTATGACACCAGAGAGTTTTAGCGGGAGATGATTAAAAAAAAGCGCCATCCACTGATTGTGGATGGCGCTTTTATATTATATGCAGATTAAACCGATAACCGAAGCGAGGATCTATGCTTCGCCAATCTTCATAACGATCTTACCGAAATGCTGATCTTCTTCCATCATTTGATGTGCTTGTACGACCTCATCAATGGTGAATACCTTTTCGATGATCGGCACGATGGTGCGGTCAGCAAACTTGGGCAATGCGCGCCGGGTAAACTCAGCAATGATGTCGCCTTTTTCAGCCACCGGGCGTGAGCGCAGAACTGAACCAATGATCTGCTGACGTTTTACCATCATCAAAGCAAGGTTAAGCTCGGCTTTAATGCCGCTGATGATGCCGATAATGATCAGTTTCCCTTTGTAGCCGAGTGACTTCATGTTCGGTCCGAGGTATTTCGCACCAACGTGATCAAGGATCACATCCACCCCTTTTTTGCCGGTAAATTCTTTGATAGCTCCAGAGAAGTCGGGAGTTTGTGTATAGTCAATGACCAAGTCAGCGCCGAGTGCTTTAACGCGCTCAAGTTTCGCAGGGCTCGCTGTGATCACCATTTTAGTATTGGGAGTCAGGGCTTTAGATAGTTGGATTGCTGCGGTATTAACACCGCCGCCGCCGCCGTGGAAGATTGCGGTTTGACCATCTTCAAGGCCGCCAATCATAAAAACGTTGAGGAATGCGGTGATATAGCTTTCACATACGCATGCGCCTTCTTCAAAGCTCATGCTTTCGGGTAATGGCATAACATGGTTGTCGTACGCGACAGCGTATTCAGCATAACCGCCGCCGCCCACAAGAGCAATAACACGGTCGCCAACGTTCCAGCCTTTGGCATCGCTACCAAGTTCCTCAATGACACCAGAAACTTCAAGGCCGAGAATTTCAGAGTCGCCAGCTGGTGCAGGATAGTTTCCCGCCCGCTGAACGAGGTCTGGGCGGTTGATGCTGGTCGCCACAACTTTGATGAGCACTTCATTTGCTTTTGGGGAAGGCTTGGCAATTTCACCAACTTTTAATACGTCAATACCACCAAATTCATCGAGTAATACAGCTTTCATGCGATCGTCTCCTTTTAAATAACATTAAAATATATGAGTGACAAAATAGAACACTGTGTGAATTTTCGGATTATCGCTGTTCATCGCCATTGATGCAATAAAAAAGAGTCTCTTTTTATGCGGGATGACGGTGAAAGCAGTAACCCTGACCGCGTACGGTGGTAAAATGAAGTGGTTGTGATGGGTTGGGCTCAAAATATTTGCGCAACCGAACTATGAAATTGTCGAGGGTACGGGTTGCTGTATCGGGGTCAATCTCCCACACTGATTGGAGCAAGAACGCGCGTGAAAGTGTTTCTCCTTCGTGACTAAAAAATACCCGCAGCATTTTAATCTCTAATTCTGTGAGCTGAATGGGCTGGCGCGCGCCAGAGACTTCACCGGATTTAAGGTTGATGGTATAGGGTCCAAAGCCGTATTGATCTTTCTCTGTCAGTACGGGGCGGTACCAGCCCGAACGGCGTAACATGCCCGCCACGCGTAGGAGTAGCTCATCGAGGATAAATGGTTTGGCGATGTAATCATCGGCACCTTCTTCAAGGCCCTTGATGCGATCTTGATCGCGATTCATTGCTGTTAGCATTAAAATGGGCAGTTGTGAGTCTGAGGCCCGAATGTGACGGCAAAGTTCAAGTCCATTTATCTTGCCAGGCAACATACGGTCAAGAATCGCCAACGAAAATTGGTAGTGATCAAAACGTGCCATCGCTTCTTCAGCGGTAACCGTGTGGATGACTTGGTAACCCTCTTGTTGAAGGTTGAAAATTAAACCTTGGGCGATGTGCTGCTCATCCTCAACAAGGAGAATGCATGGACTGTCCTCCGTCATGATAGTGGCTCCATAATTTGAGGTAAGGTGATGTGGAATGTCGTGCCTTGATTGGGCCCTTCACTTTTAAGGGAGATCTTCCCTTTATGGCGTTTTACAAGAGCGCGAACGATAAAAAGCCCTAAGCCTGAGCCCTTAATGTGACTATCGTGGTGTTGCAGTCGGTAGAATAATCGAAATACTTTGTGGTGATCGCTAGGGGCAATACCTCGACCGTTATCCCGTATAAGAAGGTGGCAATATCCACGTGATGACGTCAGGGTGACATCAATTTTAACAGGTGAATTTGAATACAGAACAGCATTTTCAAGCAAATTGCGTAAAATCATATCGAAGGTGTCGGGTTCGATTTTTGCTTGGATATTTGGTGTAATTGACGTCGTTAGTTCGATCTGATTATCCTGAGCATTGCGCCACAGGGTGAGGTAGTCGGTTAAGAATTGTGACAGATCATAGGGGCGCAACGTTAAGCGCCATCGACTTTGTTCTAGGCGGTTAGCTGTCAACATTTTATTAATGAGGTTGTTGAGTCGTGCGGTGTCCGCCAGCATGGTATCAATAAAGCTATCGAGCTGTTCTGCTTCAGGGTGATGGCGGCGGATGGTTTCAAGGTGAAGTTGGACCGAGGCGACTGGGGACTTAAGCTCGTGAGTGACTTGAGAGACAAAGTTTTTTTGCTCACGGTTTAAGGAGAGTTGGCGTCGCCAATAGATAAAGATGATATAGACCCCAGCAAGGATAACTGCGAGTAGAAGCAACCCTTCGCTAAGAATGACCCAGTCGATCCCAGGTTGTAAAAGCTCGGGGCTGTACTTTTCTGCAATATTTCGCAAGCGGCGGTGGCTACCAAGAAACCAATTAATCCAAAACACCACGACAATCACCCAAGCAAATTGGATGGCAATAAAGGCGAGTAAAGGATTGATGGCGCGACGTTGAAACTTCATAACAAATATGTACACTGTTCAGGGCGCGAAAACAAGGTGCAACTCACACGTTACGGGGCGTAACGTTGCTGCTGATTTCAGAATTTTACACAACTATTACATTAGAATGGGGGTTGTTCTGGTAGCATGATCAGCCTAGTTCTTTACGATATCTTACGATAATACTGATCTACAAGGAGGCAATATTGTGCCTTTAACAATAGGAAAGCATACCGTTGCTCATCCCATCATTCAAGGTGGTATGGGAGTCCGTGTCTCTGCTGCCAAACTTGCTGGTGCTGTAGCTAAGTGTGGTGGCGTTGGTTTGATTGCTACGGCGGGTTTAGCTCTGAATAGCGAACGCCGTGAAGGGAATAAATATTTTGAAGCTGACCTGTTAGCTTTGAAAGATGAACTACGCAAAGCCTACGAAATCGCACCCGATGGTGTTATTGGTACCAACTGTATGGTGGCCGTCACCAATTACGATGATGTCGTTCGTGCGAGTTGTGAAGGGGGCGCTAAAGTCCTTGTTACCGGAGCGGGCTTGCCGCTTAATCTGCCTGGTTTGACTGTCGATTATCCCGATGTCGCACTGGTGCCGATTGTTTCATCTGTTAGGGCGGCAATACTTATTGCGCGTAAATGGCACAAATCCTACAATCGTTTACCTGATGCTGTCGTGGTTGAAGATCCTGATACCGCAGGCGGGCATCTCGGTGAAAAGCTGGAGAACATTGGCACTGGTGATTATGATCAGTACGCGACGGTTCGCGGAGTTAAAGAGTACTTCCGTGAAACATGGCAACTCGATATCCCTATTATCGCCGCTGGTGGTGTGTGGGATCGCGCCGATTTAGAATGTGCGTTAGCTTCAGGTGCCGATGCCGTTCAGATGGCGAGTCGATTTGTTTGTACCGAGGAATGCGATGCCGATGATGCTTTTAAACAGGCATATCTTGATTGTGCCCAAGAGGATATCGGCCTGGTCATGAGTCCTGCGGGGCTACCTGGCCGTGCGATTAAAGGCAATATTGATAAAATTCGTGCCTTTGATGTTGATCAAAACCGAGGATGTTCTTCTGGCTGTTTGAAAAAATGTAGTTATCGTAAAGAGAAGGAACGCTTCTGTATTGTTCATGCGCTTGATCGTGCCCAGCGCGGTGACCGTGAAACAGGTTTGATCTTTTGCGGAACGAACGCTTGGAAGTCCGATAAAATTACAACGGTTGCCAATATATTTGCCGAGTTATTTGATTAGACGTAGCACAATGGCACCGTTAACTGAATAAAAAACAGCGGGTCGGCTTGGTTGCTGATCCGCTGTTTTTGTTTATAGTGGAAGGAGGCTTCAATTGGTGTTGAATATTTTCTCTATAAAAGGAGTTCATCATGTTGAATCGTTCTTTGCTTCGATGTTTATTCTCTTGTCTGCTCCTGTTGGTTTCTAGCGTTCTTATATTTTCCGCGAGTCCAGTGTTTGCAAAAAAAAGACACTCGCGACCCAATTATGGCAAAGTAGTTCGTGAGCTTCCACGTGGGCACCGGACATTGCATAGCCGCCATGGTGTTCACTATTACTCACACGGAATCTATTATCGAAATATTGATCGCGGGTATCGGGTTATTAGGCCACCCGTTGGTTTAGTGATTGCCTCGTTGCCGCTAGGCTACATCGATCTTTATTTTGGAAATCGGGTCTATGCTCGCTATAATGATGTTTATTACCGCCCTGTATCACGAGGTTATATGGTGGTACAACCTCCACCTAGCGCGCCTCCTGAGCCGCAGCCCGATGTTGCGGCTATCCCAGCCAATGCGTTAGGGCAGGTGACCGTTGCTGTTGATGTTTTGAATGTGCGTTCTGGCCCAAGTCGCCTTCATCCTGTGGTCGATCATGTGGCACGCGCTGATGTGTTGATTGTTCTTGCTACGGCACCACGGTGGTATTATGTACGCTTACCGGCGGGCGGCTATGGCTGGATTTGGGCTGAATTTTCTCGTGGTGGGATAAGCTGGCCGCGCTAATTTTATACGAATTGAATGATGAGAAAGAAGCTTTGATGAAAACAAACATTACTCTGATCGGAATGCCTGGCGCTGGTAAAAGCACCATCGGCATCATTTTGGCAAAACACATGTCGCTGGGTTTTGTTGATACCGATATATTGATTCAAATCAACCGTCAGCAACCGTTGCAAAAAATTTTAGATGAGACAGGTTATCTTAACTTACGCCAGATCGAAGAGGAGGAGATTTTACGCCTCAATATTGATCACCAAGTGATTGCCACAGGTGGCAGTGCAGTCTACAGTGAGAAGGCGATGAATCATCTTAAAACGATCTCAACGGTGGTATTTCTCGATGTCACCTTTGATGAAATTTGTCGTCGCATCCATAACTTTGATACGCGTGGAATAGCCTGCGCTGAAAATCAGACGTTTGAAGAGTTATTTGAGGAACGATTACTCCTTTATCGTCGCTATGCCGACATTACCATTGAGGGGTGCCATGCCTCTCAAGAGCAGATAGCTGAATCAATTGCACACCTTGTCAGCGCGGGCAATCTGGGTTAAACTACGGCGTTGCGATAGGCCACACACAAAAGTGGGGTCATTTACTCTGAAATTTGTTGAACAATTCGTTTATATACTACGTTGTATTTAATTCGTTAGGAGAACTTCTGCATGGCTGATCAAGAAGAGAAATATATCCCCAAGTGGATCGCTTGGGAAAGTACACGTCGCTGTAACTTGAGTTGCGTACACTGCCGCTGCTCCTCCGATTTGGAAGCTGCCAAGGGCGATTTTTCCACTGAAGAGGCCTATAAGATGATCGATGACATCTGCGAGGTGTCTAAGCCCGTTATGGTGTTATCTGGCGGCGAACCTTTGATGCGCCCTGATTTGTTTGATATTGCCCGCTATGGCACCTCAAAAGGTTTGCGCATGTGTATCGCTACCAACGGTACATTGGTTACTGATGAGGTGTGCGCTGAGATGATCTCAGCGGATATTAAGATGGTCTCGTTATCCCTCGATGGTTCTACTGCTGAAATCCACGATGATTTCCGTCAATGTCCCGGAGCGTTTGAAGGGGTTAAGCGTGCTGCTGCAACCTTGACTCGCAACGGTATCAAGTTTTTGATCAACTCATCCTTTACCAAAAGAAATCAGCACGATATTGCCAATACCTTTCGGGTAGCTAAAGAATTGGGTGCGACCGCTTGGTATATGTTTATGATTGTTCCCACTGGTCGTGGTGAAGAGATCATGGATGAGCTGGTCTCAAAGGACGATTACGAAGAGATCCTGACGTGGCATTATCAGCAGGAAAAAAATGAGGATGAGTTGTTGATGCGCCCAACCTGTGCGCCACATTACTACCGCATTGTGCCACAGATGGCCAAAGCTGAAGGGGTTGAGTTCAAACGCCGCAGCCTCACTTTTTCTACTGGCGGCGGCAAGGGTTGTATTGCCGCGCAAAGCATCTGCCTCATCGATTGCTTCGGTAACCTCAAGCCTTGCTCCTACTTCCACTCATCGGTGGGCAACATTAAGCAAGTTCCGTTCAAGGATTTGTGGTTTAACTCCAAAGTTTTTAATGACTTGCGTGATTTCAAAAAGTATAAAGGGAAATGTGGCGAGTGCGAATTTATTAACGTCTGTGGTGGCTGTCGTGCTCGTGCCGATGCTGTGTATGGGGATTATATGGCTGAAGAGCCGTTCTGTAACTATATCCCTCGTAAAACTCGTTTGCGGATGGAAAAAGAAGCCGCTGAAAATAGCGCAAAATAAAATTACTTCAACTTAACGATAAAGGAATTGACCACTATGTCAGAATACAATTTCATCAAAGCCTGTTGGGGCCAACCTGTTGACCGTGTCCCTGTATGGCTTATGCGCCAAGCTGGCCGTTACTTACCACAATACCGTGCTGTTCGCGCACGCGGCGAAGGGACGTTTCTTGATCTGTGTAAAGATCCTGAGCGCGCCGCTGAGGTAACGATTCAGCCCATCGATATTCTCGATGCAGATGCGGCAATCTTGTTCTCTGACATCCTCACCCCGATTGAGCCAATGGGGATGGCCCTTGATTTTGTTCCTGGCCCTGTTTTCGCCAACCCGATTCGCACTCAAGCCGACGTCGATGCGTTGATTGTTCCTGAAAATATGGCTGAAGCGGTTTCTTATGTTCCTGCCATTATTAAGCGTTTACGCACAGCCTTTGAAGGGCGTGTTCCCCTCATTGGTTTTGGTGGTGCTCCGTTTACCTTGGCGTGCTACATGGTTGAAGGTCAGGGCAGTAAAGATTTTGCTGCACTCAAGAAGATGATGTACACCGATCCAGGTCTCTATCATGCCTTGATGGAAAAGATCACCGAGATGAGTGTCCGTTATCTCAATATGCAAATTGAGGCGGGTGCGCAAACCATTCAAATTTTTGATACTTGGGGTGGCTTGGTTGCGCCACACGATTTCGAGAAATTCGTTCTCCCTTACACGAAAAAATTGATCGCCAGTTTGAATCGCAAAGATGTACCGATCATCTACTTTGTTAAAAATTCAGGCACCATGCTTGAGTTGGTTAAAGAGGCGGGTAGTGACGTAATCGGTCTTGATTGGCATATTGATCTTGGTAAGGCTCGCGATATTCTTGGCGATGATGTGGCGGTTCAAGGTAATCTTGATCCCTCAGTCTTGTTCGCACCGCACGATTATATTGAAAAAGAAGTCCAGCGTATCTTAAATGCCAATGCCGATCGTCCTGGTTTTATCTTCAACCTCGGTCACGGTATTACGCCTTCTGTTCCACCTGCAAATGCAATCTTTATGGTTGATGCAGTTCATCGCTTAAGCCAGAAGTAGGCTGACGGTTGATACGGTAAAGGTGTACATAAAAAAGCGATGCTTGACGGCATCGCTTTTTTTTGGAGAAGATGAGAGATGGAACAGCAAAAAACAAAAGCATTGGTTTTGTTAAATATGGGCGGCCCTGATTCCATTGAAGCGGTGGAACCGTTTCTCTATAATCTGTTTTCAGACCGCGATTTGATTCAGCTACCTCTTGGTGCACTGTTGCAGAAACCGTTTGCGCGGCTCATCTCCTATTTTCGCGCTAAAACAGTGCGTGAAAATTATCGCCGTATCGGTGGTAAATCGCCGTTGTTACATTGGAGCCGTTTGCAAGCAGAGAATACCGCCGAGCAATTGGGTGATTCATGGCGTGGTTATGTTGCCATGCGCTACTGGAACCCACGTGCCGATGAGGTGGTTAAGCAGCTTAAAAGTGATGGCATTATCGAAGCGACAGTGCTAACCCTTTATCCTCATTATACGGGGGCGACGACAGGCAGTAGTGTCAAAGATTTTAAGCGTGCCGTGGCCCAACACTACCCACAACTACGTTGCCACTATATTGAGCAATGGCATGATTGGCCCGCTTATCTCGATGCGTTGGCAGATTGCGTCCAGCAAGGGCTCGATACGGTGCCTGCGGACCAACGCGAGCGTTTGACACTGCTTTTTTCAGCCCATGCTCTACCGCAAAAATTTATCGACCGTGGCGACCCGTATCAACGCCATGTTGAGGAAACCGTTGCTGGGGTGATGGCGCGTATTGGTGGCGGTGAGCATCAAATTGGTTTTCAAAGTCGTAGTGGCCCTGTAACATGGATGTCGCCAGATACCCTTGATTTAATCGCAGGGGCAGGAGCCAATCAGCGGGCGTTATTGGTTATTCCCGTATCGTTTGTTTCCGATCATATCGAAACCCTTGAAGAGGTCGATGTCGAATTTCGTGACCACGCGAGTGAACATGGTGTTACATGGTTTGGTCGCGTTCCAGCCTTAAATGATCGTGTATTGTTTATTACAGCATTACAGAAATTGGTCGAACGCTCGATAGAGCCATAAAAGGAGGTACGTAGCATGAGCCTTAGTGTTGGTCGTGAACCGAATACTATGATGGAAGTTGTGATCTTAACTCATAATTATCGCGTAGTGGGTAAAGTCTACGTGAAGAAGGGGACGCGACTTACCGACGTGGTGTGTGAAGCGCGTCAATTTATTGCAGTGGCTGCGGCCCAAGTGTGGGAACGCCAAAGCGGCAATAATTTACTCCATGCTGGCTTTATAAATGTCAGTCGCGATGAGATAGAAATCATTCTCCCTGCCGATGAAGTGGGATGCGATGGGTGCGATATCGGTAGTCTCGGCACATGGTTTTTACAGCAACAACGTGATGCTGAAGCAGAATCCGAGCAAGCGAATCTGGGTCTTGATCTCGATATTGATTAATCATGCAGGTGGAGAGTGGTATGGCAGCATTTGATCAGTTCGTTGAAAAAGTTGTTCTGCATAACAAGTTAGCAACGGACGAGTTGTTGCAACAGGCAAAAAAGTATTTAGTCAGTCACCCTGAACTTGAATTGGCTGACCTTCTTATACGTGCCAATGTGGTGCAGCCTGAGCAGGTCGAGATCATTCGCAACAAATTTAAGGCAACTGAAACGTTAGCCGCTGCCGTTAAGCAACCTACCGCCCCAGCTGAGGCTGAGGGAAAACCAGATAAGGATGTGGTTGCCACCAGCACGCACTCCCCTGAACAGTTTACCACCCTAGAACAGTATCTTGGTTATGCGCGTAACGAAGGTGCATCGGATCTTCATATAAACGCGGGTTCTGCTCCGTTGCTGCGCAAAAACGGCCAACTTATCCCGTTAAATCAACCGCCCCTCACCGCTCAACAGGCTGAAACATTAATATTTAGTGCACTCAATGGCCAACAAAAGGAACACTTACGTGAGACGTTGTCTTTGGATACCTGTTGTGACCTCCCTGGCTTAGGGCGCTATCGTAGTTGTTTTGCTCATCAAAGTCGTGGTTGGGATGGGTCATTTCGGATTGTCGATCAACACGTACCAAGCTTTGAGTCATTACAATTACCGGAAAACATTAAGTCTTTGACCGAATATCATCAAGGGCTTGTCCTCATTGCGGGGCCAAGTGGTTGCGGAAAAACCACGACTATGGCGGCAATGATTCAATTGATTAATGAAAATCGTGAAGAGCATATTATTACGATGGAAGACCCCATTGAATATGTGTTTACTCCAGAGAAATCACATATTAGTCAGCGTCAGGTCGGAGCGCATACCGAAAGCTTTTCCGCCGCGTTGCGCGCCGCATTACGCGAAGATCCCGATGTCATGATGATCGGTGAATTACGTGACCGTGAAACGGCGACATTGGCGATATCTGCGGCGGAAACAGGCCACTTAGTGTTTGCGTCATTACATACTACTGGGGCGGCGCAAACCATTAGTCGTATTCTCGATTTCTTTCCTGCTGATCAACAAGGTCAAATTCGCTCGATGATTAGTGAATCGATTCGTGGGATTATTTGTCAACGGTTGATCCCACGTAAAGATGGCGAAGGACGTGCTCTTGCCCTTGAAGTGTTGTTCAATAATGTTGCAATCGGTAATTTAATTCGCGAAGACCGGATGTTTCAGTTGCCAACCATGATGCAGATTAATCGCGATAAAGGGATGTGCCAACTGGAAGATTCATTACAGGAACTGGTACAGAGCGATGTGATTGAAGGTGTTGAGGCTTGGCATGAGGCCGCCAATAAATCGCCTTTCAAAGAGTTTGAGGTTCGTTTCGATGCGCTGGCCGCGACGACAGATCGGTTGTAGTATTTAATGCAGTGTTAAACGTGATGCACTAGTGTTCTGTCATTGTTGAAAATTCGGGTATGACACAGAATCGTGCAGTCAATGCAAGGCGCAAAAAGCGCAGGAATGGCAACGCCACTTCAAGGTTTTTGGAACGCAGCAGAGGCTGTGCGAGGCGAAGTCAGACTCGAAGATTTAGCGGTGACAGAGCACTAATGTCATGGTGGAGGATAGAAATGGCAAAGATTGATCGATTGTTTGATCTCATGCTTGAGCGCGGAGCCTCTGATTTACACCTGTTGCAGGGGCAGCCACCGAAAATTCGTGAACATGGGCGGATGGTTCCTTTAGCGGGCGAAGCAAGTATCTCTGAACAGGAGATGACCGCTTATCTCAAGGAGATTTGTGCTCCCGAGCGTTGGACAGAGTTTCTAGAACGCAAAGATCTAGATTTTGCCTACGAAAAAGATGAAACCTTCCGTTTTCGCGCCAATTACTATGGCCAATTACATGGTTTCGGTGCGGTATTTCGGGTGATCCCGACCAAAATTTTAACCCTCGAAGACCTGAATCTGCCCGAAGTTCTCAAGTCGTTTGCTGCCCTGCGTTCAGGCCTTGTTCTTGTTACTGGGCCAACGGGTAGCGGTAAATCGACGACCCTCGCCGCAATTATCGATTATATCAACGATCACTATTCGCGTTATATTCTCACCATTGAAGAGCCAATCGAGTTCGTTCATCCCAATAAGAAAAGTGTCTTTTGTCAACGTGAAGTGGGTGACGATGTCCGCACATTTGGTGAAGGCCTACACACTGCCTGTCGTCAGGATTGCGATGTTATTTTGGTTGGTGAAATGCGTGATTATGAAACCATTTCGTTGGCACTGTCTGCTGCATCGATGGGTACTCTAGTGTTTGGTACGCTACACACCAATTCTGCGGTAAAAACCATCGACCGAATTATTGACGTGTTCCCTGCAGATCAACAAGGGATGGCCCGTACAATGCTGGCCGATTCTTTGCGTGGAATTTGTGCTCAATTATTACTCAAAAAACAGGGTGGTGGTCGCATTGCCGCCAATGAGATTTTGATTGGTACAACAGGTCTTTCTGCCAGCATTCGCGAAAATAATATTAGTAATATCCGTAATATTATCCAAGGCGGAAAAAAGCTGGGGATGCAGATGATGGATGATGTGCTGATGGATTATCAGAAGCAAGAGTTGATTAGTGAAGAGGAAGCCTATTTGAAAGCGCAGGATAAAAACCGTTTTGCTCTGAAAGAGATCGAAATTTAAGTTGCTTGATTTTATACGGGAAAAGCCCTGTTTCAAAGTGAAACAGGGCTTTTTTAGTTACAGCCCCAGCTCTTTAAGTTGTGCTAAAAGCTGCCGTTGTTCATCATCTAACTCTTTGGGAATGTCGACAATGATTTGGGCAAAGAGGTCACCCGCGGCATGTTTCCCATGCTTAGGAACACCGTGGCCTTTAAGCCGAATTTTACTGCCATTTTTTGTTCCGGCAGGAATTTTAATTCGTTTTTCGCCATCCAAGGTGGTGACATTTGCACTGGCACCGAGGCATAGCCCAGTGAATGGCACAACGACTTGTACCGTAAGATTGTTGGTGTCGCGAGTAAAGTTAAGGTCTTTGTCTACCGTAATTTCTAAAAGCAGATCACCCGTTTTTCCGCCTGATTGGCTTGGGCCACCTTTGCCTGATACACGTAATTTTTGTCCCGTTTCAATGCCAACAGGAATCCGAACTTGAATTTTCTCTGTTTGACCATTGTGCTGGTAGTTCACCATCCGTTCGCCACCGCTTACCGCCTGACGAAATGGGATGTTTAAGCGCATTACATAATCTTGACCTTTAGCGGGTTGGCGCTGGTAGTTAGACCGTCTTTGTCCACCTCGGCCGCCGCCAAACAGTTGGCTGAAAATATCATCGCCCCCCCCGCCACCGAAAATGTCTCCAAAATCTGCGCCGCGGAAAATATCTTCTTGAGAATAACGTTGATGAAATCCGCTATCGCCAAATTGATCATATTGTTGTTTCTTTTCAGAGTCGCTCAGTACCGCATACGCCTCGCTGATCTCCTTAAAACGCTCTTCTGCCTTTTTATCGCCAGCATTTTTATCAGGATGATATTTCACTGCAAGCTTGCGGTACGCTTTCTTTATCTCTGGATCCGATGCCGATTTATCGACACCGAGGGTTGCATAATAATCTGTTGCCATGAAAACTCCCGTTTCTGCTGTTTGTAATGGTGCTGGGTACCGGATGTAATATAGGGATGCTAGGGGATAACGTCAAGCTGTTGCGATAGATTTTGTCCTTTATGTAATAAATAATGATATAGTCATAGCATAGGTTTATAGCATATCAGGGTACGTTGATTGTTTTATATAAGGAGTAACACGAATGACGCGAATTGTGATTATTGGTGCGGGTATTTCAGGTCTTACCACTGCTTATGCATTAGAGCAAGCAGCTAAGGCTGAACAACGAGAAATTCAAGTTACCATTATTGAAAAAGAGTCACGCTGTGGTGGAAAAATATGGAGTCGTAACGAAGAAGGTTACCTATGCGAGTGGGGGCCAAACGGATTTCTTGATAATAAGCCCGCTACATTAGATCTGTGTTCTGAGCTTGAGATTGATAATACGTTGCTCCGGTCAAACGATAATGCTCGAAAGCGTTTTATTTTTAGTGACAATAGTCTACACCGTCTCCCTGAAAATGGACCGATGTTTTTCTCGTCAAAATTGTTGAGTTGGCCGGGAAAGTTACGCCTTGTTGGTGAACTCGCAGTGGCGGCAAAACGGGGTGATCGAGACGAAACGTTGGCCGACTTTGGCCGTCGTCGTTTAGGTGCGGAAGCCCTCGATAAGTTGATTGCACCGATGGCTGGGGGAATCTTTGCCGGTGATCCCGAAACCATGAGTGTTAAAAGTTGCTTCCCGCGTATTGCTCAGTTGGAAGAGCAATACGGTGGCCTTCTTAAGGCGATGATTAAGATGGCACGGCAAAAAAGCCGCGAACGTAAGGCGGGGAAGCAGGTCGCTAGTGCTGCTGGTCCGGGTGGTGTTTTAACCTCGTTTGATGGCGGTATTCAGCAACTCTCCGATGGCGTAGTACAACGCCTTAAGGCAAAATTTTGTAGCGGAGTTTCTGTCGAAAGTATTGAATATTTTGACAATTATGTTTTAGGGCTAAGTGATGGCAGTCAGCTGGATGCTGATGTGGTGATTAGTGCTGCTCCGGCAAACGCTTTGTCTGGTATCGTCAAAAAAATAAGTACTGAGGCGTCATCGTTGTTAAGCAAAATACCTTATGCTGCGATGAATGTTATTTGCTTGGGTTACGATCGCGAGAAACTTGCGTGTGATTTAGATGGTTTTGGTTATCTCATTCCTCGTAAAGAGGGCTGTTCGGTTTTAGGGACATTATGGGATTCGAGTATTTTCCCTCATCGTGCACCTGAAGGCAAAGTGTTGTTGCGTTCGATGATGGGTGGGGCAACAAACCCCCGTGCTGCAAGTTTTACTGATGATCAAGTTCAGGTGTTGGTTCAGGCTGATCTATCACGCATTATGGGGATTAAGGTTGATCCAGAATTTATGCGAATTTTTCGTCATCAACACGCAATACCTCAATATGTTAGTGGCCATGGTAACTTGGTAAAACAGATTCGCAGTGAGTTGGAAGTTTCTCCCGGATTGTTTTTAACGGGTAATGCGTATGATGGCATTGGCTTGAATGATTGCGTGAGCAATGCTCAAAAAACAGCTCGCCAAGCTATGGCCTTTATTGCTCGGAGTGAATAGCGTTTAGAACCTTTTTATCGCTGCATATACTTAATAAAAAGGCCCCACACCGATGTTTCGGTGTGGGGCCTTTTCTGTTGGTCTATTTCCTGATTAGTATCAACCTTGTGCAGGGGTTCTGTTCTGTAAATCCGTCATACCCAAAAGGCACGTATCCAGAGGTTTAACGAGACTCCCGCCTTCGCGGGGGTCTCGAAATTTTGTTGATAGCGAAAGGTCAGTGCTAATCAGGGACTCTATTGTTTAGAACTTACCGAACTCATCATCATCTAAAGAGATTTGTGGGTTATCGTTTTGGCCGCCCCAGTTATCCGTGCTCGCAGCGTTGTTCACAGGTGCTGCAATTGCAGGCTGTGGCCGATAGGGTTTTGGCGCTGGTGACGAGACATTTTGGTTGCGAATCATTCCCCTTCCAGAAGATTTACGTAATTGGAATCGTTGCAATAGTTGTTGCAGCATATCGGCTTGACTGCGTAGTTCTTCAGCCGCAGCTGCAGTCTCTTCCGAGGCCGCCGTATTTTGTTGAGTCACTTCATCAATTTGTGACACGCCAATTGAAATTTGTGAAATCCCCTGAGCTTGTTCATTGCTGGCTTTAGCGATTTCTGACGCGAGGTTTGTTGCCTCAGTGACACCGCTGACAATTTTTGCTAAGGATTCTGCGGTGCGCTCAGCAATCTTAGCTCCAGCATTTGCCTTAGCAACAGACCCTTCAATCAGTTGAGTGGTCTCTTGTGCCGCTTTAGCGCTTCGTGCGGCAAGGTTACGAACCTCTTCAGCAACGACAGCAAACCCTTTGCCGTGTTGTCCTGCTCGTGCAGCCTCGACCGCTGCATTCAATGCCAGCAAATTAGTTTGGAACGCGATCTCATCAATAACCTTGATGATTTTAGAAATGCTTTTGCTCGCATCGTTAATATCTACCATGGCGGTACTAAGTAGGCCCATTTGGCTATTGCTGGTTTCAGCATCTTGTTGCATTTGTTCGGTCATTTTACTGGCCTGAAGAGCATCGTCGGCATTGCGTCGCGTTTGGCTGGCAACCTCTTGCAATGAACTGCTGATCTCTTCAAGGGAGCTGGCTTGCTCCGTCGCCCCTTGCGAGAGTGATTGGCTTGAATCTGAGACTTGACTTGCGCCAGAATCAATCTGTTCTCCAGCGCCCTGAATCTCAACCATAATTTCGTTGAGATCGTTGCCAAGTGTTTTCAGCGCAGTACGCAGTGTGTCTTGATCGCTATGTGGTGTGACATCAAAATTTAAATTGCCTGAAGCGAGAGCATTTAGTGGCTCAACGACTTCTTGTTGCAAATTATCAGCAAAGCGGTCCATGGTGCTGCCGAGTTGACCAATCTCATCTTGGCGGTCAAGACGAAGACGATCACTGAGCTTGCCATGTTGCATAGCTTCAATCATTTTGACTGTTTGATTCAATGGATTTGCAATGCTGCGAGAGATGCGTACCGCTAAAATTAAACCGATGAGAACGGAAATAATGCTGATGATCAATAGCTGCTTGTCAGCAGTGGCCATTTGTTGATTACTTGATTCCTGAATGGCTAATAAGGCCTTAGTACATGATTCCTGAGCTTGGATGGCATCTTGGTTCATCGATAGGCTCAGCTGTTGCTGCTCGGCCATCTGTGATGCATGATTCTCAAAACTTTGTTGGTAGCCCTCAACGGTCACCTTTGTTGTAACTGCTTGCTCAATCGAGGCATCATCATCAAAGGTATCGGCAAGTTCTTCTATTTGGTTCAGAACCGCTTGTATGCTCAGGCGCGCTCGCTTGAGGAATTTCTCATCTTTCGTGATGATATGTTCTTTCTCAAATTTGCGCGCGTTGATGAACAAGAGGCTGATATTTTGTGTGTAGGTGAATTGCTCTAACACATCGGTTAAAGCGTCTTCGTAATCTTCATCGTCATCATACTCGTCACGAGATGTGAGCACAGTGTCGAGGGTTTCGTCGAGTGTACTCTTCAGAGCTTTAATTTCTGCAAACGCTGTATTCGAGCTTGCTTTCATCTCGTGCATACTTTGTTGACGCTGGCTGCTAATCAAGGCGTAGCTGTCAAACGAATCACTGTATGCTGTCGCTTGACGACTTGCCTCTTTAACTCGGGTGATGGCGTCCTCTTCGGTGAGATTGTTTTGCAGGGTTTGAGCTGTGTTTTGTAGGTTGGTTAGGTGATTACGGAGTTCTGTGGCAATTTCGGCGGTGGGAGAAAAGGTATAGTCCTTTTCATTGATACGTGCTTGATTAAATTCAACAATAAGGCTGTTTACGGATTCAATCTCGCCCATGCTAATGTTGCCACTCTTCATGCCTGATTTGCCAATTTGGCCGACAATAAGAGTTAGAACAATTAAGCATAGAAAAGAGAGAAGTAGTTTTCTGCCAATTTGCATCGATTTTAGCATGGTAATTTAATCTCCAGTTAGTAGTTCTTATTAAAATTTTTTATGTAATGAGTATCTAGGGTGAAAATGCGTTTGCTCGTCTTGTTTACGTGGGATTGCTGGTGAAACTGTTCTGTAAACTGTTGAATCGAGTGAAACGGTTGACCCGCTGAGATGGTTGCGCTATTTTGCCACAAAATACCTATAGAACTGAAAATCAGAATACTCGTTCTTGTTTTTTTTGTAAACTATATTAGATAGGCTACTTTATGCAGAAGTACTTTCAACAAGAAGTTGATAAGCGTCGCACTTTTGGAATCATCAGTCACCCTGATGCTGGTAAAACAACCCTCACTGAAAAGTTGCTCCTTTATGGTGGTGCGATTCAGATGGCAGGTGCGGTTAAAGCGCGTAAGTCCTCGCGGCATGCCACGAGCGACTGGATGGCGATGGAGCAAGAGAGGGGGATCTCAGTGACCTCCTCGGTCATGAAGTTTAATTATCGTGATTATGAAATTAATCTACTTGATACTCCTGGTCACCAAGATTTCTCTGAAGATACCTATCGTGTTCTAACCGCTGTAGATAGTGCCCTGATGGTAATCGATAGTGCGAAAGGCGTTGAAGCACAAACGCGTAAATTGATGGAGGTGTGCCGGATGCGTAACACCCCCATCCTGACTTTTGTCAATAAATTAGACCGTGAAGGATTGGCGCCGCTGGATATTCTGTCAGATATTGAGGAAACCCTTCAGATCGAATGTGCACCGTTATCGTGGCCTATTGGTATGGGGAAACGGTTTAAGGGGACGTATAACCTGTTTAAAAAGCAACTCCACCTGTTCTCAGCATCCAGTAATGAACGCATCAGCGCAGGGATTGTTATTGATGACTTAGATGATCCTCGCCTTGATGAATTATTGGGCGATCAGGCCGATGAGTTGCGTGAAGATATCGAATTACTCGAAGGGGCGGCAAACCCATTCTGTCTCGAAGATTACCTTAGCGGCAGTCAGACGCCAGTATTCTTTGGTAGTGCCGTCAATAACTTTGGTGTTCAAGAGATGCTCGATGCTTTTGTTGAATTGGCACCGACACCGATCTCACGTCAAACAACCACCCGTGAAGTCTCCCCTTACGAGGAGGATTTCAGTGGTTTTGTCTTTAAAATACAGGCCAACATGGATCCTGCTCACCGCGACCGGATCGCATTTTTCCGCATCTGTTCTGGGCATTTCCAACGTGGCATGAAGATGCGTCACCACCGTATCGGCAAAGAGATCACTGTGGCCAATGCTACCATCTTTATGGCGCAAGACCGCAGCCATGTTGAAGATGCCTATGCTGGGGATATTATCGGTATCCACAACCATGGCACGATCAAAATCGGTGATACCTTTACCTCAAAAGAGGTGCTGAAATTTGTTGGTATCCCGAGTTTTGCTCCAGATCACTTTCGCCGCGTGCGCTTAAAAGATCCAATGCGAACCAAGCAACTCGATAAAGGATTGAACCAATTGGCGGAAGAGGGTGCCGTGCAACTGTTTCGTCCGATTAGTGGCAGCGATTATATCCTTGGCGCGGTGGGTGTGTTGCAGTTTGAAGTTATTATGTCGCGTTTACGCGCAGAATATAATGTTGATGCTGTGTATGAAGCGGTAGCTTATGCAACGGCACGCTGGGTGAGCTGTGAAAACAAGATGCACCTTGATGAGTTTGTGAAGAAAAACCGGATGCAAGTCTGCACCGATGCCGAAGAGAATTTAACCTTTTTGGCTTCCAGCGAATGGCGTTTACAGCACACCATTGATCAGTGGCCCGATATTGTCTTTCATAAAACACGTGAACACTGCTAAGAGTCATCTGTTTTGAGTTGTTGTTTTAAAAAAACTCCTAAGGGGAAACTATGAATATAACCGTTAACGGCATGTGTAACGAACTCGCGGCAGATTCTGTCGATTGCGTCATTTTCCCTCTGACACAGGAAAGTTGGGCGACTCTGGCGAGCACAGATTTCCCTTACCTTGATGCCGACCTCTTAGCGCGAATCAGCAGCGATGGTGAATTTGAAGGAAAATATAAGCAAACTCTATTGGTTCATGGCGATGAGCGCTGTCGGCGATTATTGTTTGTTGGTTTGGGTGAGGAAGAAAAGCGCACTGCCAAGCATTACCGTAGCGCAGCGTCGTTAGCGGCACAGCAATTATGTCAGCGTAAATTGACAAAGTGGGCATTTGACCTTCAGAGTATTGGTTCCCAAGATGTGACCACCCTGGTCGATTGGTTGTGGGATGGTGCTTTACTCGAAATTTATCGTTTTGATCGTTATAAAACCGATGATGAAACGAAGGAAAAACCGTGCGATATTCAGTGTAGCTTTAATGGTGTTGCCGATGAAGATGTCAGCCTTGTGCAACAAGCGCTTAGCCAGCGAGAGATGATTAGTCGCGGTGTGTGGTTGGCACGCGATCTGGTCAATGAACCTGGCAATGTTAAAACTCCCGAGTTTCTAGCCAAGACGGCATGGAATTTAGCTGGGCCGCTAGATCTAACCTGTACGGTACTTGGTCAAAGGGAGTTAGAACGTCAAGGCTTTGGCGCATTGTTGGCGGTAGCAAAAGGGAGTATCTGCCCGCCACGCTTGATTGTTCTCGAATATCATGGTGGTGAAGCGGATGAGCAGCCTATTGCGTTGGTCGGCAAAGGGGTCACCTTTGATAGTGGTGGTATCTCGCTGAAACCCGGTGAAGGAATGGATCAGATGAAGATGGACATGGCCGGTGGCGCAACAGTGATTGCCACCATGGCGACCATTGCCCGTCTTGAGCTGCCCATCAATGTAATCGGTGTGGTTCCTGCCGTTGAAAATATGCCTTCTGACCGCGCGACCCGGCCAGGCGACATTGTGACCTCGTTATCAGGGAAAACCATCGAAATTCTCAATACCGATGCTGAGGGGCGTTTGATCTTGGCCGATGCATTAACATGGGTCGGACACAAAAATCCTGAACTCATCATCGACTTAGCCACCCTGACAGGAGCTTGTATCCTTGCTCTTGGTCATCACACCAGTGCCATTCTCAGCAACGACTCGACCTTGGTTGATGATCTTCAGCAGGCGGGTGAATGCGTTGATGAACGACTGTGGCCGTTACCACTGTTTGAAGAGTATGCCGAGCAGATTAAAAGTAGTGTTGCCGATGTGAAAAATATTGGTGGTCGGCCAGCGGGAACCATCACCGCAGCGGCATTCTTGCAGAAATTTGTCGGTGAAACGCCGTGGGCGCATCTTGATATTGCTGGAACCGCTTGGGAAGATAAAGGCCGAGCTGGGCAACCCACTGGTGGAACGGGAGTTGGTGTTCGCCTGCTTGTTGAGTACTTACAACAACGCTGTTAGCAGTCACCAAGTTCTTTATGGGTACATGGGATATGGCACTGATCGCATTGCGTTGGCCCGTTGTTCTTTTGGGCGTGGCAACTGCGGCAGAGGAGATGGAAGATGCGCGAACGGCCCAAAGCATTGCTTTTGGGGTGACAGTTCGCGCAACTCTCCCGTTTTTTATGGTGGCACACCTGACAATCAACAAACATCTTATGTTCTTCATGGTTGAAGTCAACATCACCACTGCGACTATGTAGTCGCAGCGCCTCGACAGGAGTGCTCCCCAAGGTGAAGATGATGAGCACTAAGATGCAGATTCGACAATTTGCCATTTTTTGTTTCGTCATTGTTCTTATTTTCGCTTAAAAATATCTTCTTTGCTGTTACTGACACGATCTAGAAACAGCAAGCCATCTAAGTGATCCAGTTCATGCTGAATGGCCACCGCTTCAAAACCCTTACAGCGCACCACCTGATTTTCACCATCCTGATTACTGTATTGCACCACAATTTCACGCGCGCGCTCCACGTTACCAGTATAGTCCGGAACGCTCATGCACCCTTCGCGCATCACTTTGCTGCCGTTGGCTTCAATGATCTCAGGGTTAACCAGTACCATTAAACCGTGGTTGTGTTTTTTGCCCAATTTGTTATGCGATACATCAACCACCGCAACACGCAAGCAGATACCAATTTGTGGTGCCGCAATGCCAACTGAATGACCCGAAGCATACATGGTGTCGGCTAAGTCCGTTATCGCCTCATTGGCATCACTGCTGCCAATAATTGCGGGGCTACACACCTCTTTTAAGCGCGGGTCGGGGTAAACCAATACTTCGCGTTCAGCCATCGTTTACAACTCCACTGGGGTGACAGTGCGTACCGAGATATCAACCTGAAGTTGCTCCTTCAAGGTATTCATTATCGCTTTTAAGTCATCCGTATCAAGGTTTTCAGGTAACACTGTTTCACACATCATGACATATACAGGGCGTTCTTTCGAACCGATGAGTTTAGTGTTTAGGTCGAGAATATTAATACTGTTGTCGCTTAAAACTTTGGTTACTTCATAGACAATGCCGGGCTTGTCTGAACCATAGACTGAGATCATGCATAGCTCGCCGGGAAGGTCAGGGCGGGTTTCTCCGCCAGGTTTAAGCGCGCGGATAAATACCGATAGCTCTTGTTCCTCAAGAGGTTGAAAGGCTTTCTCCAGCTCTTCAATGCTTGAAATCTCAGGGTGAGATAAAATGAGGATCATGGCAAATTGACCACCAAGAATATTGTTGCTTGAGTCGGCAACATTGCAGCCTATTTTGTAGATAATTTCAGCGGTACTGGAAACAATGCCGGGGCGATCTCGGCCAATGATGGTTAAGGCAAAGTGTTGCATAAGTTCCTCCAAGTAGATTCTATTTAAGTTAAAAATAAATATATCATGCAAACTTGGCTTAACCAAGTCGTGATTGTCAATGGAGGTGGTGTTTGTTACCATGCCGCACGGCTTAAAGAGCAATTCTCGCAAGAGTGGTTTACCGGAATTGTGTTGGTTTTTTCCCCACCCATACGCATAGGACCGTTGGTTATGAAATCACTTTTAAATCAAATAGCATTGATTGTAGCTTTGGCTGTCATTACGGGGCTTGTTGTGCACGGCTCGTCACTTTTTATTCTGTGGAATAGTGCCGAAATTCATGCTGCTGAAGCGTATGCGCCGCAACCTGTTGAACGTGGATTTGTGCAACAGTGGCAGAATGACGGCAATTTGATTGTCGATGCGCGCTCACATGACGAGTACCAGTTGGCTCATATCCCAACAGCGTATTCTGTTGCCGCGGGTGATCTCCAAGCGTTGAAGGCTCTCGTCGATTGCTGCTTGAACCGTCAACAGGTGGTGGTCTATTGCAGTGGCTTTGATTGCACCGACTCTTTCACCGTTGGCGAGGCACTATATGTAGCTGGATTTAGCGAGATTTATCTCTACGAAGCAGGTTTTTCTGGTTGGCAACAGGGGGAGAACGAGTGATGACGACAACACGTGTGGTAACCGTTTTACGGCTGCTGTTGGCAGCGGTTTTTCTTTACGCTGGTATGACCAAAGCTCTCGACGTGAACGCCTTTAGTCAAGCCATTGGTCGTTATGATCTCATGCCACAAATGGTAAACTTTATTGTTGCAGCGGTATTGCCTTATCTTGAAATTTATACGGCACTGTTGTTGTTATCGGGCCTGTGGCAACGAGCGGCAATCTGGTTGTCTATTTTGATGTGTAGTGCGTTTTGTCTCGCTCTACTTTCCGCTGCCGTGCGCGGCCTGTCGATTGATTGCGGTTGTTTTGGTTCCAGCGCCGGAGCATGGTCATCAGTGGGAGTGGCTCTATTACGCGCCATTGCCCTGTTAGCATTCTCCCTTTATCTGTTGCTGACACCCCCTGATAATGTTGTTGATAAACAAGAGGTACAAGCATGATGGAACCGTGGTTAGCGCAGCACAAAAACTCGATCACCGATCCACAACAACTCGCCGACCATTTTGGTCTGGAAGCGAGTGAGTTGGCTCAAGTGGCGCAGCGCTACCCTTTGCGTTTGACCCCTTATCTTTTAGAAAGAATCTCCACCAGTAGCGACCCTCTTGGTCGGCAGTTTATTCCTCAGCTTGCTGAACTCGCGAACGACGCTGGCCAGCTTGTCGATCCGCTCAATGAAGAGGTGCTGTCACCTGTTCCTCATCTGGTTCATCGCTATCCCCATCGCGTGTTGTTACTGGTTGCGGGAAGCTGTTTTAGTTACTGCCGTTTTTGTACCCGTAAGCGCAAAGTCGGCTGCGATGATATGGTGGTCTCCTTTGGTGATATCCTCAAAGGGATCGACTATATTGCCAACCATTCTGAAGTCAACGAAGTGATCCTCTCCGGCGGTGATCCCCTCACCATGTCGGATCGCTTGCTCGAAGATATCCTTCACCGCTTGCAGCGTATCCCTCATGTTGAAGTGGTACGCATTGGTAGCCGCGCTCCCGTAGTGTTACCCGAGCGGATCACCCCAGCATTGTGTGAACTTCTTGGTCGTTATCAACCACTCTATTTCCTCACCCATTTTAACCATCCAACAGAATTAACCGCCGAAGCCATTGATGCCTGTCGCAAACTTGTTAACGCAGGTGTTCCTGTCGTCAATCAAACCGTGTTGTTGCGCGGTGTCAACGACGACGCTACGGTACTCCATCAATTATTTTATTCTTTGCACCGTCTTCGTGTCCGTCCCTATTATCTCCACCAAATGGATTTAACCTGCGGCACCGGTCATTTCCGTACCCGCTTAGAAGATGGCATCGCCATCATGGATCAATTGCGTGGGCCGCTGTCAGGGTTAGCCGTTCCCACTTATATTGTCGACCTTCCCGGTGGCAACGGTAAAGTTCCTGTCACCCCCGACTATGTTCAGAAATTGGGCGAGCAGGCGCAACTACGTGCAGCCGATGGGACGATAATTGATTATCCGCAATGGTAATTTTTGACTGTTCTGTCTGTCGGTGATATGTGATGGTGTATCAATCGTCTTTCCTTGGGAAAAATGTCAGGGCAGCTAGTGGCCTTTTAAATAAAACGATTGGACCTTTTATGAGCTACGTTTCAACATTGATAAAAAACACTCTACTGACTTTTTTTCTTTTATTATCCACCCTTCTTGCTACTGGCTGCAGCGATAGCAGCCATTCATCGAGCGAACCGGCAAATGTTTTCGCGACAGTCGTCACACCAGCGACGGTTGAGGAGGTTGAGGCATGGTTTGCCGATTTTGTGGTACGAGCAGAACAGATGCGGGTTCAAATTACCACCGCACAATCGCCAGATTGGCAACATGACCTCACTCCATTGTATGATTTTCTTATGGATCTTAGGGTTGCCACTTCGTATAACGCGCAGCTTATGACACGAAGTCCTGTTCCTGAGGTTCGCGCGCTGGCCTATGTGGGTTATGTGCAATTCCCTCAACTTACCGTAACTCTAACGTTGGACGCCGAGCTGAAGGTGGTCGTTGAGCGTGCACTGAGTCAACTGACGCCAACTACACCCAGACAGCAGGCTACAGCCGACTATCTGTCTGCCATATTCACCAGTGAGTATTCACCAGCAGAACAAGCGGCTCAATTAGATGCCAATGAAAACTTAACGAATGTTTCTCTTGTCTACTACAACAATGCTGTGACCAAATCTGCTTTGGCAACCTTTACTGCTGAGGAGTTTAGCTGTTTGTCTGAAGAGATACTGGCTCAATTGCCAACAGACTCCTCAGGCAATTATATTTTCGATGCCAATAGCCCTCTTTATTTTACCCTTGCACGATCCTGTCTCGATGAGACGGTTCGAGAACGATTGCATGCTGTAGATACCTCAAAAGCAGCAGCAGAAAACTCGTTATTGTGGCCAATGATTCAGCAACAACGATTATCGTATGTCGAGTTGTTTGGTTATGATGATTTTGCCTCAATGAGATTGTCAAATTCGATACTACTGAGTTCTGCCAATGTTAGAGCTTTGATTACTGAAGTTGATGCCATCACGACTCCTGCATTTGAGCGATTGGAGCAACGCTACCTCGATGCTCAAGCCACTGCAGAAGGGGTGGCTCCTACAACGGTTTTTGCTTGGAATCGAGATCGTTACTACTCCACAGTCAAAGCGCAACTGTTAACTCCGCCACTAGTCAATCCGCATTTATTCATCTTTCCAGACACCTTTGAACGTATGCTTTATCTGGTCGGGAAAATAGTTGGCGTGTCCTTTGTTAAGACAGGTCAGCTGGAGAATGGCTGGAATCCAGATGTTGTAGAATATCGTGTCTATGACCAGATGACCAACGCTCCTGTTGCCACCTTTTTAGTGGATCCTTATCAGATCGATGACATTAGTGCTTCTGCGAGTTGCAGCAAAATTATGTCGTCACGACTGCTGGATTCAGGAGAAAGGCAGGTTCCGGTGGTCGTGGTTAACTTAAACCTGACTAAATCCACAACGGCCACAACCACTATGTCCACTTTTGATTATAGAGCTTTTGGCCACGAGCTTGGCCATGCCTTGCATTTTATGTTGCTGGCACCAGATGCCTCGTCATATCAGTCTGATTTTGCAGAAATTCCATCCATGTTCTGTGAAAAACTAGTGAAACATCCTGAATTTTTGAAGGCTGTTTTAAGCTCGAATCCAGATGAACCTTTAGATCAACTTCCCGCTGACTTTGCAGCCCTTTGGCAATATGAACGGGAGTCTCCTGTACGCTTTTGTGAGTCTCAGCGTTCTCGGCTGGCTAAAAGTGCCACGGCTATTGATCTGACTGCTTGGCAAGGTGGTCTGCCGAGCGATCTTGCCGAAGTCGTAAAGAGTAATTTGGAGCGGTACTCCTTTCCTTATTCTAGTGCCTCTCAGCCTTTCTATGATGTTGCCTATTTCGTCAACCCGAGTACCGATGTACGCTATTATCAATATGTGCTTGGCGATGTTATCAGTGTTGATATCTTGAGTTTATTTGAAGCGTCATCAGAATCGATCTTTGATCAACAACTGGGAGAGCGCTACCGCACCCATATTTTGGAAAACTGCGGTCCCGATTCCGAAGCAGCAATAACAGGTTTTTTAGGAAGAGAATGGAACTACGATGCCTACCAGAATTGGTTTGAAGGGAAAACACAAGATCTATAGAGGTTGTGTTGCACCGTTGGCCAATCTTTAGGGACAATCTAAACTCCTAGAGTAAGAAGCTTTGATTGATTCCATTGTAGAGAGGCACATAACCATGAACAATCTTTTCACAGCAATCCCCACCACTCTTGATCAAGAGATATTTGAAGATCTGTTTAAAAACGACAACGTAAGAATTGAGAGAATCTGCTCTAAGGGGCACTGCTCTGGCAAAAATGAGTGGTATGACCAGGATGAGAATGAGTGGGTGGTGGTGTTAAAAGGGGCTGGAACCGTTGTCTTTGCCGAGGATCGACAGGTTCAGCTTAACGAGGGCGATTATCTCAATATCCCTGCACACACCAAGCATCGAGTCTCATGGACCGATCCCAACGTTGTGACCGTGTGGTTAGCGATCTTTTACTCGTAACGATGATGGTCGTAAAAGAGGGCTATTAAGTGGGATGTACTGCAACCCAACAGACCCGCTAAATAGCTCTATAAACTTTGCGAGAGCTTTTGTATCTGCAACCACTGTAAGCCGATTAGTGACGTGGCGTTGTTGATTTGTCCCGCCGTCAGCATTGCCTCTATTTCTGCCCACGGTAATACACGCACACGAATATCTTCTGATTCATGATCGACACCTGCAATAGTTCCATCTAGTCCGTGGCTGTCAATCGATGCATAATAGAGCATGATCCGTTCATTACAGCCGCCGGGCGATACATAATAATTACCGATCAATTCGAGTTTTTTTATTTCACAGCCCGACTCCTCCATGCTTTCGCGCCGCGCCACCTCTTCGGGCTGTTCCCCTTCCTCAATCATCCCCGCCACTAGCTCTAATAACCATGCTCCATCGGGATCTTTCATCGCGCCAATACGGAATTGTTCCACCATAATGACCGTGTCGCGCTGCTGATCATAGAGCAGCACAGCGACTGCTTGGCCGCGCTCCATCAGTTCACGGGTGATAACGGGAGACATCCCTCCACTAAATAATTCATGGCGTAACCTGACTTTCAAGATACTTAAAAAACCCGAGTAGGCGAAACTTGAATCAACGATTTCAACATTCAGTTGGGGCTCAGTAGCTGTTGGCATTTGAGGTGGGTCCTTTCATGCGTGAGGGGGGGGGGGGAGGTTGTTGAGCTCGCCATTGAGATCAGATTGATTGTGATGAGGTGGACGAGTATTGGAAAACATACCGTTGCATAAGTTTTTTAGCTGAAAATAATTGCTTGTTAAGGAGTCCCTGTCGGTACAAAAATAGGCTTTCGCTGTTACGTTAGGTGAATAAAGTGGAGCGAGTCACCGCACTATGGCTGATATGTTTGATGGTTTTAAAAAGAGGGTGGATTCACGATGTAAATGCAATGCGAAACCAGTTTGATTTAGTGTTCGCGAAACACCGAGCTATTTCCCCTCTGCTTGTTTTGATAGTTAGGTGGTTCCTTGCAATGAAGAAACTAATTTAAGCCCTACGATGCCTGCCACGATTAACAGCAAGCAAATGACTCGCATGATGTCCCGCGATTCATCAAATAGCACCATTCCCATTATCGCCACCCCAACAGCCCCAATTCCTGTCCATACGGCATAAACTGTGCCGATTGGGATTGATTTCATAGCGACAGACAGCAACCAAACGCTAATTGCCATTGCAGACACAGTGAGCATGGACGGGATAAACTTGGTAACTCCATCTGTGTATTTGATCCCGATAGCCCATCCGCACTCAAACAGACCAGCTACAACCAAATATCACCACGCCATCTCAACTTGCCTTTTCAATTTAATGCAGGTGCGTTTTTCGTCTGTGTTGGTTGGTGAATTAACTCTCTGACTACGTCAGAATAGCATGTTGATATGCACTCGGCTGAGAAATGAAATAACCGACATTAAGGGATTCCCTTATAAATAGAGGCTAAGAAGCTGGGGATTGTTATTGCCGTAATCCCTAGGTTAGACTGACTCTCATCCACTTTCTACTCCAATTTATCTAAATGTTCACTCATTGCTTGTGGGTAATTTCCACCGTCACCGCTGACGTGTTTAAATTATTTATGACAATCAAAGATGTCTTCATGACGTTAAAACCGAGCTGTGCCATCCTAAAAGAACGTCATTACCCAAGTCACTTTCCATCCTCCGTCTGCGTTTTTATCTTCTCTTACGCCTTTATTAAAACTAGGGTTTTCCTTCGGAAGAATTAGGGTTTTCCCGATACTCGATCCCGTAGTGTCTAATGTAGGTTCAATGCGTTTAATCCTTTGCTGCTCGTTGTCATTAGAAATTTTATGGCAAGGCCACGGGCAGCTCTTTTTAACCGTAAGAGACTTGGAGGCAACATGAGCAAAGGGAAGTTGTTTAATCGTAAGATGCAGTTGTTGATGACAGCTGTGTCATTGAGTGCAGCCCTGGTTATTGGTGGTTGTGGCTCAGGTGGTGGCGGTAGCGATAGCTACGACACCCCAGCAGACACAAGCAGTGTCGTTGTTGATGGTGCGGCCAGTAGTGTGCTGGTGGATAGTGACACCTTAGCGTCTTGGATTAATAATGGTCAAGTTGCCGCAGGAGCATCCTTTGATAAAAAGGTTGTGATCCTTGATTATGGCGTTTATGACTTAGAAAACCCAGCAGACGGCCCAGCGCGAATTAAAGGCGCTTGCCGAGTTCATAACAACGATTTGCGCTCCCGTCGTGTTGAGGGTGTTGCTGAAGCGTTCCCAATGGTAGCTACCGGTGAGCAGATTGATTCTGTCATTAAACGGTTAGGCATCGATGCGGATACCACCATTGTTTTCACTACGGATAGTTGGATTCCAGAGTGGACCGACGATGAGTTCAGCATGTACTTCGCGACCCGTGCGTACTGGATGTTCCGTTACTGGGGTTTCCCTCAAGAAAACCTGAAATTGCTCAACGGTGGTAATGATGCTTTTGCTGCCGACCATCCTGAGTTGATGACCATGGATGTGCCAACACCTGAAGCATCTGATTTCAGTGTTGGTGATTTAGATGCTGAGCTGCAAGGCGACTTGCGTCTGTCAGTTGGTGACATGCTTGGTCTGGTCGCTGATCTCGATTCTGATACCGATGTTGTCCTCGATGCGCGTCCTGGTCCGTATGCCGGTGCTGGTTCCAGCCCTGCATACACTAGCAATGGTGACTTGGTTGTTTATGATGGCCACCCTGAAGGGGGACAAACTCTTTCTTGGGTGTCTCTGTTTGTCGATCCGGCAAATGGTGATTACCGTTTCAAAACCAAAGCTGATATTGAAGCACTGTTTGTTGCTAAAGGCTGGAGCATGGACAAGGTAACGACTGTCTACTGTACTTCTGGTTATTCGGCAACACCGTTATTCTTTGCTGTTGATACCATTCTTGGCGGTAAAGTTCGTCTGTATGATGGTTCTTGGACTCAGTTCGGCATGTACTCCGATGTTGGCAGTGCTAAAGGCGAATTGCCTGTCGGTTCAGCTTGGTCGAGCGATCAGTACCTTGATCTTGACGGTGGCTACCGTTACAACATCGATTATCTTAAGTCGACTCCGTTGCCAGTTGAAACACTGGTTATTGATGCCGCTGCTCAAGCTGCACCTTTTAGTTCTGATGTTGACGGCATTACCGATATCAATGCAAGTCAGATGGAAATTGCTGACCTTGCAGCCGCTCCGGCGCATGTCACAGTAATGCTCCCAGCTGGTGTTACTGCAACACCAGAAGTTCTCATCAGTGCTGCGAAGTTGAAAGAATGGCAAGATGCTCTTCTTGTTAACAAGACAACCGGCGAGCGCGTCGTTATTCTCGATGCATCAATGGGCAGTAGCTTCACTGACAGCCATATCCCTGGTGCTCGTTGGTTAGATATTGGTAGCGAAAACGGTATGACTCGCCTTGACGGTGTGGTTCAAACCAAAAACATGCTGCTAACCGCTGAGAAGATGGATGCTCTGTTCGCTAATCACGGTATCGACGAAGACACCACTGTTGTCATCACCACCTCTGAGATGGCTGACAATTATTTCCCCAACCGTGTTTACACCAACCTACGCTACTGGGGCTTTCCTAAAGAGCGCATTAAGGTGCTTAACGGTTACAATCACGCCTATGCAACAATGTTGACTGACGCTGCTGCGCCAGCGGCGGGTGCAAGCTCAGTTTCTGTAGCTGATCTGGCGGGTGTTCAACTCAACTTACGTGCAACCTTGTCTGAAGTTCTCGATGCTGCACGTGATGACCGTGGCGTGTCCATCGATTTCCGTGGAGATGGTAGCTCGACTGGTACAACTCCTGGTCTCAATTCTGCTGATGGTACCTTTGTTGTCTTTGAAGGTACGTTGCTCAACGGTGCCTTCTACGGTCGTGGCAACGCTGTCAACGCCGACGGCAGCTTCAAAACAGCTGCGGCAATCAAAGCTGAAATGGAAGCCGCTGGTATTGATATTGATGGTTTAACTCTTGCCGCACCTGCTATCACCTACTGCACAAGTGGCTACGCAGCTTCAACGGGTTTCCTCATCATGGATGGTATCCTCAACGTTCCTACAATGATCTACGATGGTTCTTGGAGCCAAATGGGTCAAATGTCGGACAATGCGGCTAAGGGTGGACTGCTTGTTACCGCTGATGATGATTTCAGCGCTTGGGCTGCTGATGCAGTTGATATCGATGGCAATGGTCTTTACATGAGCATTATCAACTACAATGCTGATCACACCAATGGCATCGAATCTCTCAACCCTGATGCTGAACTGCTGAATCTGTTCCCAAGTGATGAAGCAGCGAATCAGATTGAGAATACCGACGAAGCCTATAAGGATTCCTCAGCATCTGCCATTGCTCCATCGACTCCACCTTCTGCTGGTGGCGATGATTACTCGGGTGGTTGTTAATTACATTTAGAATGTGACCCTTCCTCGTCTGCGGACGGGGAAGGGATGCAATAAAAGGGGTAACGGATAATGAAGTTAACGAAATTACGTTCACTACTGCTGTGTGTTAGTGCCGTTTTGCTGACCAGTTCAGTTGCTTTTGCTGGTCCAACTTGGACCTTTGGTCCTGAAGATGAAGGTCTGTTAAAGCTTGAGTACAAAGGTCAGTTCCAACTCGATTGGCGCGATAACGGTGCTGGTGCCGATGATAACGATACAACAGAGTTCAACTTCCGTCGTAACCGCATCGCACTAATGGGTGCTTACGGTAAGTTGGGTATCTATGTTCAAACCGAATATTCCGAAGATGTCAACGTTGGAGCATTCTCTGTTTCTGACGGCAGTGGCAACAACTTTCAAATGCTCGATGCCCAGATCCGCTATAAATTTAGCAATGCGGTTCAGGTACGTGCCGGTAAGATGAAGTACAACCTTACTCGCGAAAACCTCGAAGCATGCGAAGCACCGCTGACGCTTGATCGTTCAGTACTGATTCGCGCTCCCTATGTTGGAACCCGTGATAAAGGTGTCGCTGTGTTCGGCAACCTGTTCGATAACAAGTTTCAGTACCGTGTTGATGCTATGAATGGTCGTAACGATTCTGTTTCGGCACCCGATTCAAATTTCCGCTACACTGCCCGTGCTCACGTTAGCTTGCTAGATCCTGAAAAAGGCTATGGCTACAAGGGAACTTACATGGGTAAGAAAAAAGTACTGACCATTGGGGCGGCTTACTCGGTAGAAGAAGATGTCGCGTATGCGAACACCGTTGATCAAACAGATGCCGTGGACTACAAAGCGTGGACTGCTGATCTGTTCTTCGAGTACCCACTTGAAGATATCGGTACCTTTACCGTGTCAACAGCTTATGCCGATTATGATCTCGATGATGCCTATCAAGGCGCGAATCCTGATGCTGGCGTTATTGGCATTACCGGTGAAAAAAATGGTGGTTACACCAAAATTGCTTACATGCTACCCAACACACCGTTGCAGTTCTTTGCTCGTGCCGAGAGTTGGTCGTTTGCCAATCTTGATAGTGTGATCGATCAGGACGTTGACTGGTATGGTGGTGGCATCAATTATTACCTGCGTGGTCAGAACTTGAAGCTGACAGTTGAGTACTCAACCGTAGAGTATGATACCGAGACAGCAACTTCAGAAGATTTCGACAGCTTAACCGCCCAAATTCAGGTGGTGTTCTAAACTTTGTATCTGCCTCTCTTCCCATCTTACCCCTGAGTTTTTCAGGGGTAAGATGAGGCTGATACATCCCTTTGGCTTTTTATTGATAATCGGCATGGAGCGTCTCCACGCTAAGTCGATTGTGAACAGCAAGCCAAAGACAATAAGGCGCCGTGCGTTATGCACGGCGCCTTATTTATTATTTGCTCAAAGAGCTATGGAGCGAGCGACCTATAATGTTTGCGAGAGCTTTTGTATCTGCAACCACTGTAAGCCGATGAGTGACGTAGCGTTGTTGATTTGTCCCGCCGTCAGCATTGCCTCTATTTTTGCCCACGGCAATACACGCACACGAATATCTTCTGATTCATGATCAACACCTGCAATGGTTCCATCTAGTCCGTGGCTGTCAATCGATGCATAATAGAGCATGATCCGTTCATTACAGCCGCCGGGCGATACATAATAATTACCGATTAATTCGAGTTTTTTTATTTCACAGCCCGACTCCTCCATGCTTTCGCGCCGCGCCACCTCTTCGGGCTGTTCCCCTTCCTCAATCATCCCCGCCACTAGCTCTAATAACCATGCTCCATCGGAATCTTTCATAGCGCCAATACGGAATTGTTCCACCATAATGACCGTGTCGCGCTGCTGATCATAGAGCAGCACAGCGACTGCTTGGCCGCGCTCCATCAGTTCACGGGTGATAACGGGAGACATCCCTCCATTAAATAATTCATGGCGTAACCTGACTTTCAAGATACTTAAAAAACCCGAGTAGGCGAAACTTGAATCAACGATTTCAACATTCAGTTGGGGCTCAGTAGCTGTTGGCATTTGAGGTGGGTCCTTTCATGCGTGAGGGGGGGGGGGAGGTTGTTGAGCTCGCCATTGAGATCAGATTGATTGTGATGAGGTGAAAGAGTATTAGAAAACATACCGCTGCACAAGTTGTTTTGCTAAAAACGGTCGCTTCTGCTCCAGCGTTTATGGCTTTGACTGTGGAGTTGAATTCACCGTTAGAATTACTTGGAAACTAATGCACTGTTGGGTTTTTGTTAGAATTTACCTCATTGATTCTTTGTGCCGTGAGTTAGCATGATTGTTGCTTAATTAAGTGGCGTGATGAATCTGTGTTTTTTAAATTGATATTGGGCCGCTATGCCCTGCTGATGAAAATTGTGGGGTAAAAGGCTCATGTGAGTGTTTTTATCGTGATGTAATTGTGCGTTGTGGTTAATCGATACGTGTACGATTTGGAATGTAGATGTGATGAAGAATTTGATTTGGTGCGTGCTGTTTTTATCTTGGCCATGTTTAGTCCATGCGACTGTGAAGTATTCAACCAGTGCTCACGGTGATCCTGAAGATGGGGTTTTCCGCCAGGAACTTTCTGCACATTATGTTGAAGGTAACTGTGCCCACTGTCACGAACAGCATGCAAGTATGGATAGTGGTAATATCTGTCCCAAAGCGAGTGCCGACCCGTCTCTATTAATCGGTGCAGGGTTTAAGTCTAACGTGCGCTATAATCCTTATGAGCAAAAAGATAATGTGTGTTTTCTTTGTCACGCCACAACGGGGTCTCTTCAATCAGGAGGGATCGACAATGATTATTACAGTGTTAACTTTGGTGGTGCACCGTCGACTTCAACAGGAATTTACGAAGCCTTTAACCAAGCCTCCTATCATAACTTATATGACATTCAGCAGTATATAACAGGGCAAACCAGTGCAAACCTTGAGTTCGTACCCTTCAAGTTGTCAACGAGTCCCTGCACGGCGTGTCACAATGTTCACATCGCTAAAGCCAATAAACGCCACCCCGGTGAGCCAACCTATGCCGCAATCTCAAAACCGTCCCAACATGATCAATTATGGGGCGATGATGCACCCCAAGAGCGGATGGATTCAGCCGTATATCAACAACCTTACGATGTTAATAATAACTATGAACCCGATGGTGGAACCAGTAGTCGGGCCATACAAGCTCTTAAAACGCCCGATTACAATGAGTTTTGCGGTGAATGTCATAATGGTACTTCAGAAATTCCCAGTACCACGCTCAACCGTTCCCTTTATCTTTTTGATTGGGATACCGAAAAACATGGTGGTGGTAGTGCGGGCAGTGTTGGCCTAAGAACCCCTTACAGCTCGTACTATGCTGGCAGCTATACTCTCGTTTGCACCGATTGCCACGAACCACATGGGTCATCCAACGCTTTTTTGATTCGTAATTATGTCAATGGTCTGGCAGATAAAAATGGTGATCCCAATTATCCCGCTGGTCCAGTAGTGTTACCACCGGGAGATAAAGATACCCGTCAGCTCTGTTGTCGTTGTCACAGTACCTCCTTGCGGCCACAGCATCATGCTGTACGCTCCGATTTAGATGACTCATTCAATAGCCGCTACAGCTGTATGTCGTGTCACGTTAACGATAGACCGCCAGATAAAAACTTAGTTGATTGTACCAACTGTCACTATCATGGACACACCTACGAGGCGTGGTCTCCAGCCTCAAACGGAATGCCTGCGTACTCTGTAACACGTAGATTGTTTTGATGGTTAGGCAGAGCCTTGCGCTGAAGAAACCACTTTAAGACCCACGATCCCTGCAACGATTAACAGCAAACACATGACTCGCATGATATCTCGCGATTCATCGAACAGCACCATTCCCATTATCGCCACCCCAACAGCGCCAATTCCTGTCCATATGGCATACGCGGTACCGATTGGAATTGATCTCATCGCGACAGATAGCATCCACAAACTAATTGCCATTGCAGTAACAGTGAGTAGGGACGGAATAGGCTTGGTAAACCCTTCTGTGTATTTGAGCCCAATGGCCCATCCGCATTCAAACAGACCTGCGACGATCAGATATAACCACGGCATATTTTTTTCCATTCAAATGTACTCGGCGAGTTTTCTCCTCGCGTTGATTTTATGATACGCGTGCAGGCCCCCTCCACAGAGACAGGACCATCCTGTATCCTTTGAGAACAATGCAAACCCACCGCTTACGATGCTTTATGGCCCTCATCCTGTCTTTTTGATTTGAGGTCCGTCTCGCTCCAACATATTCGCGCGATGATCCAACGAGGTCAGCGCCGGATTCTGCCCCGTCCCCGAGCCCGCTACTAACTCTGGTCAGCGTAAACTGCTGAACCGCGATTTATTGAATGGGACGGCATAAGGGTACGCAAGTGTTTCCAGGTGGCGAAGTGAGATTGAGCAAAAGCTCAACCCTTCGCATCAAGAGCCTCGATAAGTGTTAGGCGTCTTCGATAACTAACCATTGCAATTAACAAAATAAACGCAACTGAAATCCCAGCGGGAAACAATATTGTTGTTATCGTGTAATTCTCAAGTGCTGCAATAGCGATGAGGTTGCGCGCCGTCAATAACGAAAAAAACAGTACGGACTCAGAACGAGGTGTTATATATGCCTTCCTGAATGTTGGACCGAACCCGAGAACATCTACCGTTGTGAGAATGACGACAGCCCACAGTGGGTCAGAGGTGAAATACCAGAATGGTAAAGACATCATTGCTAGGGAAAAAAACAGCCAATCTGTGTTGGTAATGGAAATATCTGCTCGTTTTGAATAGGCCAATAGGCCGATAAATAGTGTGATAATTCCTGAGACACCTATTGGCCAAGCACCAGCGCCACCGTTGTCTTCGAGCTGTGCAAGGAAAGCCACAAATGTTGTAGTTCCCCAAATAATCCACGTGAATACGTGTGGTTTAATTTTGTTCTTAATGATCAAACGGATATATGGCAAAAACGCGACAAGCGTAATCACAATGGCAATAGCACTCAAAATTTCTTTATAAAACATGATTCATATTCTTTTGACACCTAACTGTTTGGATAACCAGCGGCAGGGTGACCACTGCACGCCACCAAGTGATTCGAATTAATTAGCAGCCGTATATTCCGTCCGGTTGATTCGTTGGTTCGCTGCTTTTACGTGCAAAAAACAAAGCGCCAAGTGTGAACTTTGACGTGCTAAATTCTGTGTAGTCCACGCATTCAGCGTCAATGAATCCGGCATTTTGAATTAACTTGATTTGATCCCGAACCGAGATCGCACCGCCAATTCAATGTGACCATGCTTCTGCACTTAATTCCCCCGGCGGCAAGCCTTCTTTTAAGACCATATCTGCAAACTGAAGACGCCCACCCGGTTTCAATACACGAAATATTTCTGAATAGGTTTTTTCTTTTTCTGGGGAAAGGTTGAAAACACCATTTGAGGTAACAACGTCAAATGTATTGTTTTTAAACGGTAACTTCTCTGAACTTCCCGTTTGGAATGTGGCATTGCTAACACCAGCAAGTGCTAGATTTTCTTTCGCTTTTTCTAACATTTCAATGGATAAGTCTAGGCCGAAAACTTTCCCTTTTGGGCCGACCAATTCACTTGAGCAGAACATGTCAAAACCACCACCACAGCCGATATCGAGTACGGTTTCTTCACGTTTAATTTTTCCTATTGTGAATGGACAGCCAACGCCGCAAAAGAGGGCACTTAATTCCTTTGGCGCTGAATTGATTAAGTTTTGATCGTATCCGAGTGTTTCCGCCCCAGTTCTACCCGTTGGATAACGGAAATTTCCTTCCGGTGAGTTAGAGACCTTTTTGTACTTTTCTTTTATGGCCGATTGAATCTCGCCAAGATCAACTTTTTGGGGCATGGATTTATTCTTTCTTTGCAGCTAACGTGTCGCTAAGTGGTGAGTAAATGTGTGTCAAATTTGAGCAAAGCGAAAAATGGCACGCGTTTAGGAATCCGTCTTAAGCAATTTGTTCGTTGCGTTGTCCCATTCACTACGAAGAACACCATATTTAACAGAATCATAGTACTCACCTTGATAGTAACGAACCTTACGTAACCTTGCTTCTTGTTGAAAACCTAACTTCTCAGCACAAGCCATCATGCGAGGGTTTCCAGACCAAGTAGTCAAACCTACTCGCTCGATTTCCAAAACTGAAAATAAATGGCTAATCCATTGAGATAGCGCTCTATAAGCTAAGCTTTTGCCCCAGAAATTTGAATTGTAAATCACAATTCCCATTTCTAACCAGCGAGTCGCCTCAGACTCCCAGTAATAACTAACCGTTCCAACTGGTACGTCATTTTCTGTGATTAATTGGATATCTGAACCATCACATAAACGTGAGAAGGTACTTTTTGAAAACTCATTTAATGATGGTTTTGAGTATGGGAAATATGGACCATTAAACTTAGTCCACTCTTCATTGCAAGTGATTAGCTGATAAATGACATCCAACTCACTCGGCATTGCTCTACGAATTTTTACTTCCTCAACGTCCACCATTGTTTCCTTTTTCTTCGAGTTGCTAACGTTTTTGATAACGGGCTGCGTGCTGACTTACGCACACCACCAAATTATTCGAATTAAATAGCAGACGTATTTTCCGTTCGGTTGATTACTTTGTTAGGCAGTAATTTACTTTGACTGGCTTATAGATTTTCGCAGAGCGACTACTGGGTCCGAGTCCGGTCGTAGATCCTCTACTACCGCGAGGAAATTCAGACTCTTCTTGTCAAACGAAAATGCGTGGGCAGAGAGATAATCCCCTGTCCCTACACTACGCACAATGACAATGACTTCAGGTTCCTGGTTATTATCGACATCTGCGAGTACGACCTTTTCAACTGTGCCATTGCGACTACGAATAAGACCTGTTGAGAAGAAGGTCGTTTTGTCCTCGAGTGGGGCCACATCATAAAGTCGTACACTGAAACTACCAATAGATCGAGCTTCAAAATCACCCTCTGCAATCACAACAGTTTGTCCTGAAGGGAGTGCTGTGGTTTTGATGAATCGATTGGTCTCAGCAGCAAGCAATGGGGAATTTGAAATTATGACCATCGTGAGTGCAAGGAGCCACCTCATGTTTCATCCTTTCCTTTTTATGCTGCCTAACGGTAGTGATAAGCGCCGGCGACGCGAGCTTGCGTGGACCACTAATTTTTTCCTTTCGGGTCGCACACATCTATTTTTCGTCCACTTCATTATATGATTAAATAACTCATATTACACATTGCCCGTTTTGATGTACTGACGGTGATACATGATGACAGAACCTGCAATCGCAACATTGTAGCTATTATTGTTTACAGCGTCTAAGCTGACGATATTTTTACACTGCTTTATGATCGTATCTGGCAGTCCCCTATCTTCAGATCCTAATAAATAAATTGCTCGTTGGGGGTGTTTAAACTCTGTCAACCTTTCACCACCAGACTCAATTCCAATCAATGTACAATCATCCGGTATTGAAGCTTTAAACTGCTCAAAATCATCAAACTGTCTTAGAGGAATATGTTTCCATGAGTTATATGTATCTGTTTTTTGTATAGTGTATTGTCTTCCAATAGTAAATATGCCTGAGGCTCCCATTTGATATGCCGATCTCCATAAGGTGCCTAAATTTAAACAATCTTTACCTTGGTAAATCCCTATCTCAAAATATCCTCTCATAATTTTGAATGTTGCCCCTTCATTGTTTTAAAAATACTAGATCTGAAAGCTAACGTTTTTAAGAAACTAGGGACACTCCCCTGATTTCTTTCTAGGTCTATCTGGTTTTCGTGGTCGCAGTGTTTGATTTAAGCGAAACTCCATGTTGTCGATGAATTTCTCAGAGTCAAATGGTCGTCCTGTCTGAGTTGCCTTACTAATCGCCTTATTCTCTTCATCATCAAAAAATCTGTAGCATGATTATTGTCACGTTGAGTTACATGATGAGGAAAGTGAGGTGCGATGATGCGAGCTATTCTAGGCATGATGAAATGTTGAATTGTTACGGTTAAAAGTCAATAAATAGGGGGGGGATGTCCATAATTTATTGTGCACGTCTGTTAAACAATTCCGTATCTTCTAGCATGTATTCTAAAATTGGACGACATCTATCTTTGCAGGCTGGGTAGAATGCCCTGTGTTCTCTTTCTTTATTCTTAATCGATTTTCCCCACCAAAACTCAGATAAAGCGATGGGCTTTAATTGATGTTCAATGGCATATTGCAGCAGTTTTGGGGCTGCGCATTCACCCGCTGCTACTGGGGGTTTCCCATGTGATGAAATCTTAAAGATTTCCAATAGACTTTTCTCCTTTCCTGAAAGATTCAGAAAATTATAATTCTCAAAAAGCCGTTGTTGCAAGGAAATCGATTTTTGTTTTCTTGTTTCTATTAGTGATGTGATTTCAGATGGACTATCGGAATTTTTAATTTGACTGCTAATTTCACTCAGCTCAGTCATCCCTTTATTAATGAAAAAATCACCAACAGAATCATCAAAGACGGAAGGAACGAATTTGTGGCCTTTTATGTTTTTAGGAAATTTACCTGAGTATGTTCCTAAATAACCATAACTATAGTCTTCTTTTTGAATCACCAGAATTCCAAACATTTTACCTTTCTGAATATGAAAGTCATGATTCCACTTCATCGATTCGGTGGCAATATATTCTTGAAATTCTGTTGTCGCTACTATGGCAATTTCAGGAATAGATGCAGCAAATGGATTGTTGAGTTTTGTGTTGATATTGATCCTAGATATATCCGTTTTAAAATTGAAAATGAGTTGTTTGTCCATTTGGTAGGTTCTCAAAAAATGTAAGTGCTGCTTTCTGTTTACTTGGGGATCGATTAGAGGTCGGACCAAGCTATCTACTAATCATACAGTTCTTATTGGTAAATAATAGCTGTTTTCAGTGTTTAAAAGTCCCTTTTTATTGGCCAAATGACAGTTGTAAGGTACTGATGATTCACGAAGGATAAAAGAATCGTCACACTCCAGTGTTTTTCTGCCAAAAGAGCCACGGTTAAGTTGGTTTTTAATTCCCTCTATAAAGCCTTGACCACCAACTGCCACAGATTCACTCCATGCTGGTTGTCGGTCTTCACTTTCCGATTGGATGGATTCTTCAACCAGTTGCCTGTGTAGAATTCTGAACTGCTCATCAGAACTACAGCCGGTTAAATCAACGAGTTTATCTCTATCAAGT
Organism: Desulfuromonas svalbardensis; assembly: GCF_055389415.1. Taxonomy (NCBI): domain Bacteria; kingdom Pseudomonadati; phylum Thermodesulfobacteriota; class Desulfuromonadia; order Desulfuromonadales; family Desulfuromonadaceae; genus Desulfuromonas; species Desulfuromonas svalbardensis. Next base: position 1,223,397 of record NZ_AP042416.1, read on the forward strand.
AAAGAATATCGGTCGGGGGCACCTTGTATTTCATTATATCCGCCGTGCTGCCATAGTGATGGATGTGCGACAACTCCGGTTCTCACCATATTCAAATCGATGTAAACAATGCAACGCAGTAAATGCTCACCCGTTTCGATTGCAGTAGCATGGTAGCGATCATCCCAAAAAGCACCTTTACGGTTTTTTCGTTTATTGAACTCCTGAGCTGTTCTGCCCGCAATTAACTGAAGGCTGTTTGGAATAACATCCTTGTCACTGTCGACAACCAGTAAATGGATATGGTTGGAAGTCACGGCAAAATTAAGAATTTGAAGTTTGTAGCGTTTTTTCGCTTCAAACAGCCAATGCATCCAACGGCTTCTATCCTTTGAGAACTTAAGCAAAAACTCTCTTTTGTGGCACCGGTGAGTAATATGCCAGACCTGTCTAGGTATATGATGTCGATTAGCTCTAGCCACATCAGTTTCCTTAAAGTTTGTTTTTTAGCCATAAAAAGGTGCGTTTAAGACCAAAAAACTACTTTGTTTTGGTCTTAATTATTATTAGTTTAACTAGTTAGCTTGGTCCGACCCCGTTTGCCACCACACAGTGTTTTTCTTCCAAATGAGCCACGATTAAGTTGTTTTTTAATTCCCTCTACATAACCTTGACCACCAACTGCCACAGATTCACTCCATTCTGGTTGTCGGTCTTTACTTTCCAATTGGATGGATTCTTCAACCAGTTGTCTGTGTAGAATTCTGAACTGCTCATCAGAACTACAGCCGGATAAAGCAACGAGGTTATCTCTATCAAGTAAAGAATAGCGGTCGGGTGCTACTTGTATTTCATTGTATCCGCCGTGCTTCCATAGTGATGGATGTGCTACAACTCCGGTTCTCACCATATTCAAATCGATGTAAACAATGCAACGCAGTAAATGCTCACCCGTTTCGATTGCAGTAGCATGGTAACGATCATCCCAAAAAGCACCTTTACGGTTTTTTCGTTTATTGAACTCCTGAGCTGTTCTGCCCGCAATTAACTGAAGGCTGTTTGGAATAACATCCTTGTCACTGTCGACAACCAGTAAATGGATATGGTTGGAAGTCACGGCAAAATTAAGAATTTGAAGTTTGTAGCGTTTTTTCGCTTCAAACAGCCAATGCATCCAACGGCTTCTATCCTTTGAGAACTTAAGCAAAAACTCTCTTTTGTGGCACCGGTGAGTAATATGCCAGACCTGTCTAGGTATATGATGTCGATTAGCTCTAGCCACATCAGTTTCCTTAAAGTTTGTTTTTTAGCCATAAAAAGGTGCGTTTAAGACCAAAAAACTACTTTGTTTTGGTCTTAATCATTATTATTTTAACTAGTTAGCTTGGTCCGACCCCGTTTGCTTTTGTCAAGTTTTGCAATAAATATAACGAAAGCTCCACATAGTGCTGCCACCCAACTTGTTGAAGGATCTTCGTAGTGAATGCCGATGATCAGTGGAGCAACTAAGGTGAAGATGACACCACCGAAAAATATGAAATTCATTTTGTGGCTCCTGATAATTTTCGCATTCTAACGTTTTTGATAACCGGCGGCAGACTGACTTATGCATACTACCGAGTTATTCGAATTAAGTAGCAGCCGTATATTCCGTCCGGTTTATTTTATGGTTATGTGCCGGTTTCATGGTTGAATAACGTTGTGGCTGCAGTCTCAACATTGATGTATGACTCAGGAAGAAGGGCCACCCTAGGCAGGGCTGTGTCCTGCGACCAAACAACGGCGTTTCCGTCTTTGCTTTTACGTTTGAGCTTATCACCGAGCCCCGAGTTCATTGAAAACAGGTCCAAGAAGCGACGAGCCCCTACACCAGTGAAAGGCTCAAAGATTACTTGTTCGGATTCTTTTTTGTCATCTAGTGTCGTTTTCAGCTCTAGTGCCTCTGAATGAAAATCTAGGGCTTTACTTTTTGGGTAAGGTTCAACGTACACAACCCTTTTAATTCCGGCCGCTATAATATGTTTAGCGCAATTGTGGCATGGGAATGTAGTGCAATAAAGTGTAGCACCTACGCAACTTATTCCGCCCCTTGCGCAAGAGATGATTGCTTCCATTTCAGCATGTACAACGCGGCCAAACTCTGTGAGATCGCTGATTCTACTTTTTCGCAACTCTGACTCGATTTCTGGCAAAGCAGTGCTGGGAATGCCTTCTAGGTTGCTAATACCTGAAAGTATTCCTTTAATAATTTCATTCTGCTCTGCACGATTTGAATCTTCATTCCTTGTGTAATCCTTCCCGTCTGGCACATCTTCAACGATTCCGCTTTCGCTATCAACTTGTGCCCAATAAAGACCACCACCTGAGGCGGGGCATTCGTTGGCTCCAGTAGCAACTATTTGTTGGTTGTTGGCAATGACAGCACCAACTTGTCTAGAAAGGTCTCCCGACCGAACTGAGCTAGAAAATGCCATGAACATTGAAAATTCATCGAAGGTCGGGTTCTTGAAAGGGTGAGAGAAGATTAGCTCTAGAAAACGCTGCACAGTGTTCTTAATTTGATCGTCATTTTTTCCGAAATTTAGAAAAAAGTCAGCGAGATGATATGTGTCTCTAGTTCGTTGACCATGAGTTAGTTTTTCATCTTCATCAACTTCAGTGAGCTCAGCCGTCTGGGCACCATTTATTCCTTTATCGTTTTCTAAATAGTGAAGTCTTCTTTTTTTATCAGCATGTACGCCAAACAGATAGAATCCTTGACCATAAATTTTCCTTAGAACTTGAACTTCATCGGGGTGTTTTAAAGAATTAACTATGTAGGCTATTTTGCCTGACACCTCTTTACGCTTTTCCCCAATCAGCTTGGAAACACCATACGCCAATATGGCATTATTGTTGGTTCTCCGTCTTAGATCATCACCAGCTTCCATTAGGCTTTTTATGCGACAGTATTCACCTGAGTTGACTTGTCCTGTAAGAAGCGACGACACTTTAATTTCTACTGCTGTGTATCCAAATCGCAACAAACGGTCTTTAAGTGGGGTGATTACCCGATTTGTTTCCGTACCAACCGCACTTACAATACCAATAACCAATTCCGAATCATTGAAGTTTCCTTTTAAGTATTGTTCGCCGATGCTAGGTGCGGAACTGAAGCTCTCAGAAAGAACCGGCTTTTCTTGCGGCTCAGGTTCAACTACCTCTGGTGATACAGGGAATTCCTCAGGGTAAAGTAGGTGTTTAACTTTTGCCTCTAGGATATTTCGTTTTTCATCTGGTCCTTGAAACGAAAGAGTTCCAGTCGTCTCAAACCAATTTAAAATACCACCTTCATATCTCAGTACTTTTTTTCTTGGCTGTGATGAGTCCCATGTGCCACCGATATCTTTTAGTATCTCCGAGAGTTCTTCATAGCTCTTGGTAAACGTTAGCTTCATAATTTGATTAACCTTTGATATTGGCAATGAAAGTAGGGGCTATTTAGGCACATAACGTTTTTAATAACGGGCGGCGTGCTGACTTATGCGCACCACCAAATTATTCGGATTAAGTAGCAGACGTATCTTCCGTCCGCGTTGATTTAGTTGTTAGGCCTTTCTGTATATGTTGCATTATAAGGTCTCACTAAATATGAATATTCGATTCCATCAGGAAGACCTGATGCTGTTATTGTTTCGCATGTTATTTCAAAATTACGGCTTTGATTAATTCTGAAATTATCTATTCCATAAGTGCATACGCCAACATCTGCATTTCCAACTTTAATTAATGCAGCGACAGAAAGATAATCATAATCGCGTTGTGAATTATTTATGATTATTCCCTTTATTTTTAACATTCCAGCGGCACTAGTTTTTTCGAGGTTTTCAATTGTCATGTTTTCAGGAAATGTGATCCTTGTTTTATTGGGTTCGCTTTCTTTGGGACTTTGTTCATATAGGTAGGTGCCAGCTACTATAATTATAATGCCAAAAGACAAGCCTAATCCGTAAGTGAAACCATCGAATAGTTTTTTTAAAATTTCCTTCATATTTTTCCTCAGATGCCTAACGTTTTTGATAACCGGCGGCAGACTGACCTACGCTTACCACCAAATTATTCGGATTAAATAGCAGACGTATATTCCGTCCGCGTTGATTTTATTGTTAGCTTTTTATTCGTGAATTTTATAAACAGAAGAATCGTAATTATCTCTGTAGTTCATGTGCTTGAACGCTTCTGAAATGTCTTTTAGTCTGTCTGTTGATGGTTCTGTTAGGCGTGTACTGATGTTGAAGCGTGAGTATTGACCGTGAATTTCTGGATGCAGGACGGCAGCAACTTCGACGTCTGACGTAGAAACATACCTTCCGGCCCAGTTCTCAATCATGTGTTTGATGCCGTATGCTCTGCTGCTTTTATTTTTAGTTTTTTTCTGAGCGTCGAGCCATTGGTAGGCAATGCGAATACTGTCATTGTGTCCGTGAGTTGGGCTTGGCAGGCTGTAGTTCGTTTTCTTTTTTGCTGCATCAATCATTTCGTCGGAAATCATTTTCCCTCCACGTGTCGTAAAATTTTAGAAAGCTAACGTTTTTGATAACCGGCGGCAGGCTGACTTATGCACACCGCCAAATTATTCGGATTAAGTAGCAGCCGTATTTTCCGTCCGCGTTGATTAGTTTGTTAGCTTTATTTGAGAGAATATTTCTCAACCATGCTGATATAATGCGCCATAGCCGATTTATAGTTATTTATTGTGTTGTCAGAAACAACTTTCTTTAGTTTTAACTTTAACGACAAATTTTGTATGTCGTGCTCATTACTTAAAATTGATGGACCAACGATTACATTCAAATGTTTGCCTACACTGTTTAAGTAAGAAATGTAAGATTTCACTGAATCTGCAACTTTGTCATTTGAGCCGACACCATTATCCTTGATGAAGCTTTCATATCTTTCTTGATGTTCAATCATTATTTTCTCCATGATTTTGAAAGCTAACGTTTTTGATAACCGGCGGCAGACTAACTTACGAACACCACCGAGTTATTCGAATTAAATAGCAGACGTATTTTCCGTCCGGTTGATTTGATTGTTAGGCATTTTGTATAACTACTTTATAAACGGCTTCTCGCCTAATGCTGAGATCTAACAAGTGTTGGTAGAGGCAAAGTAGTAATTTTCCAAGTTCGAGATGCTGGATTTGCATATATAAAATAGACATTTTCATGAACCGTTCACGTATCTCCTGCTCAGAAGCTAAGAATTCCTTGGCAACCATTGAACGTTTTGTTGGGTCGGGAAAGGCTTCTTTGAACTTAGAAAATTCATATCGCCATGGACAATTATTTATGTCTTGTTCCCACAGGTTTAAGTAGCCAGACTGTTCGAAGATCTCACATATTTGTTTGTCATATTGAGTGTTGTCGAGTACGAACTGGGTTAATTGTTCAAAGGTTTGAATGTCTTTGTTTGTTAGGTCTCTGGCCTGTTGAAGAATGTCATTTGTGACTTCTTCTTGTTTTTTTAGTGGGTTTCTTGCTTCGTCTTTCGAAAATGCAACCTCGGCTTCGTTCGCCACCCGTAAACAATTGCATATCTCTGAAAGCTCTTCGGATTGGTTCAACTCTTCGGGAGAACAGTAGTCAGTGTTCTCAACCAATTGAATGTCAGCATGCATGAAAGATTTAGCCACAAGTCGAGAGCAGAATTGCCTATTTTCTTTAATTGCTTCGGATGGTTTAAATTTAGTGGTAATTGCTTCCTTAACGGAGTATTCCGTTCCAATTAAGGTTCTTGCAAAATCACATGTTTTATTGATGTGTTCTTTGTTTATATGATCTTTGAGCCTTAATACTTTTAACTCGGAAGAATTTTCAAGCAAGAGCCGCTGGATGTTTTGAGCGTGAACGCCAGTTCCGTCTGCGTGAATATAGCTCCCACCACCGACATAAAGGATCGCATGAGAATACTTGCTACCAGTTGCAATCCGAACTGACTTACTTCTTATGCGGTTGCCTGACACAAGAAAAATATCGCCAGGTTTTATCTTGTCTATGTCAAGTATGTACATTTTATCCAATTTAGGGACCTAACGTTTTTGATAACCGGCGGCAGACTGACTTACGCATACCACCGAGTTATTCGAATTAAATAGCAGACGTATTTTCCGTCCGGTTGATTTCATGGTTAGCTACCCGTTGAGCAGTATTTATATTTAATGCACAAATACTCTGATGAAACCCTAGGTAAACCAATACATTTTGAAATTTTCCAAGTACCATTTTCTTGATTTAAGTTGAACGTTTCATTACTGAATTTATTTACTATTTCAATTTCATGTGGCCATGAACGGTCAATTTCGTAGCGAACCGTTACTTTTGCGGCATTGCCATCGATTGTCTGGTTTCTAATTACATATTTACTAACACCGAGAACAGTGTCCCAGCCAGACTCATCAGGATACATAACCAATGGAGCTATCTGGGGGTATGAAGCAGAACTTAATCGGTTACCTTCGAAGTCAAGTTTGCAAAAGCGAGCAACTACCTCTTTTGGTGTTTCGGCGGCAAAACATTGAATGCTTGTAAAATGAGTCAGCATGATCATGGCTACCATGGTGATTATGATTATTTTTGAATTCATATTTCAGTAGCTAACGTTTTTGATAACCGGCGGCAGTCAGGCTTACGCGTACCACCAAATTATTCGAATTAAATAGCAGCCGTATATTCCGTCCGCGTTGATTTGATTGTTAGGCATGTTTTTAGAATTTTCCCAGTGAAGTTTCTTGAAGAAACAATTCAATTGCGCTGTGTAGTTGTGAAAATGTTTTTCCTTCACTAAACTTTTTACTGTCTACACGCCAAGGTCTTTCTCTGCCCGTTAGTTCTCGTTTTATTTCTTCAAATTCACCAGTTTCAATGTTGAATACTGTTTCAATTGATCGGTCAATATATTCAATTGATGCCGATGGTGTTTTTCTTGGTTTTCCATTTTTGAAAAGTTCACAAACTGCAAAATAATTCTCATCTTCAATTATCTTAAGGTTTGAATTTTTCAAAAGTTTTTTTAGATGGGAAGAGTATTCTTCGAATGACTTAAATTTAGGGGACAAATCTTTTTTTGCTTGAGCAGGTAATGCTTCTGAATTTTCTGCCGTTTCGCCATTCAGTAAGTTTACCGAAGCAATTTTTTGAACCTTAAATGTTTTTGCCCTTCTGGATGCAGGCTCACGCGCCGATAAATTTTCACCATTTAAGGAAAGAGGGATGATTTCGCGTGCTTGGCCAGGATTACTTCCGCCATTGTAGACGATAGTAATAGCTGTTTCGGTGCCAATGGCACCCTGAAGCATATCAATGATGTTTTGCATTCAGTGCTCCCTCTTTTTGATTTTAATGCCTAACTTTTGTGCACCCTCGATGGAAGGGTTAGGCATCTGCCACATATGGCTCGGGCAGATGATGTGCCACATTGGGTTGACGTTTCCCAAACTCTTGGAAGAAATGAACCATGTCTCTGACTGCTTCCCTTGCCACGTCAGGAATCTTGTCTCCTTCGCGGTCTTCGGAGGCCAGGGCCACCGTAACCTCAACCGCGACAGGATGAACTTGTTGATTCCTGCGTTTGGCGATCCTGTCGAGAACTTGAGCGATTGCATCGGTGTCTGTGAGAGTGACTCCGTCGCAGAGCTCGAAGAGCTTCTTTAGCTTGGCAACTGGCCCAAGGAACTCAAGCTTCCGATCAAATTGGACAGGTCCAAGACGGAGAACGCCATAAAAGTTTAAGAAAGCTTCGACCGACATTGCCGAAAAGACCTTCACCGAATCCGACAGCAGATCTCGCTTTCGCGCCAGTCGCCAGTGAGCTTTTGTAGTTTCGTCTTCCTTGACGGCTTCTGAGAGAGCCTTTGGCCATCCCTTGTTGACCTCTGCAACCAGAACCTCTAGCTCGGCGAGAAGCATATGCGCATTCTCGAAGTAGCGCTTATCGTTTACTAACCAAGAACCGGGAGTTGTCGGGGATCGAACGGACAGGGGCTTTGCGGTTGACATGGGTTCTCCAGTTGCCTAACGTTTTTATAACCGGCGGCAGACTTACGTTTGCACACCACCAAATTATTCGGATTAAGTAGCAGACGTATTTACCGTCCGGTTGATTGCATGGTTAGGCATTTAGTTTAATTTCTTGTATTTTGGCTTCCATTTCCTGTGCCTGCATTAAGGCTTCTTCGCCAAACTCCTGCCCACTTATAACTTTTTGCATGGCTTGTAGTATTTTTGTTTCATAGGTTCTTTGAAGCCATCCAAATTTACCGATTTGCGCGGATTCAAACCTTTCAACTTCTTGCTCTGTAAGCGACGAGTCAAGAAGTTGCCTCACTCCACTATCTTTGTGCCAATTTAGTTTCTGAGGATTTTTCTCGCCCTTCTGAATTAGCATAACAACTCGGGTTACTAGGGCTTGATACGTGGAATATATAGCCCAAAGATATTCGCCAACATAGGGACGAATTCTTTCAAGAGAGCCAATATTGTCTATAAATATTTTTGTTAATTTTTCAGGAGAGAATTCTCCGACCATTTGTTTGAATTGCGGATGGTCGCCCATGGATAGGTATTCATCTACAGATAGAATGTCAATGAACCCCATAACTATAGGCACATTCTCTCGGGCACTTAGGACCCCCGCCCAAAGTGTTTCTATGCTATCTAGCTTTCTTGAAATGGTGACTTTTTGACTCTCTCCAATAGAAGATGTAGCGAACCGGATCTTTTCTGCCTCACTTTCAATGGAAGCCTTCAGTTGCGTTGCCTGTGCATTGGCTTGAATCCTTAACTCGTTGTTTAAAGCTGAGAGCTTGAGGTCGTATTCATGTTTGATACTATTTCTTAATCTTTCACCAATCCAATTCCTGGCCAACCAAATTAATAAACCCGATAATGCGGCGCTAACACCTGCCGCCGAAAGCAGCGAAAGAATAAAGCCTTGAATTTCTGTCATTTATTCCCCTTAATGCCTAACGTTTTTGATAACCGGCGGCAGGCTGACTTATGCATACCACCAAATTATTCGAATTAAGTAGCAGACGTATCTTCCGTCCGCGTTTATTAGTTTGTTAGGGGAGTATTGATTTTATATAAGCGTAGAAATTAATTCCCTTTTTGATTCTTTGAATTTCAACTTCACTACTTATTGCCATTTCAATGGCTCTAAAAACGCCTTCACCATATTTCTTGTTTTCATCTAAGACCCCGTCTATGGCCTTGCGAATTATCTTTATTCCTTGCGATAGAGATTGGTAGGCATCTTCCTGTGAAGTTTCTTCAATTCTCCATTTGATTCTTAATATCTCGCCATTTTCTGTGTGAGTATATAAAACCAATAATGGGAGGTCGCTAGTGGAATCGATGCCTAAATAATCTATGAGTTCCTTGTTCGCTCTTGGTTCTTTCCACACTGCAACCATTTGATATAAAACGCCAGGTTTCGAATTGTAGTTTGGGAAATCATAAGTGCCCTTTTGGGGCTTCACCGAAAAAATAGCCCATTCTGGTCCAGATTGTTCATCAAGTGCTACCCAGAAATCATGATCTCTGAGCACTTTTTTTATATAGGGGTGCTCGTCGGTGTATAGGACAACTCCAAACACATCGGCAAGTTCAGGATTAGATCTGTACGAATGAGTTATTTTGCTAAGCCAATTCATTTTACCCCTAACAGTGTATTAGACAGAAATAAATCCGCCTATTACAATATTGACGGATTCTGCCTAGTAAGATATGTTTTTGATAATTAGTTTATTATTAATAGCTGACGATAATACAGCGGAGGCAATCATGGAGCAAGATAAAAATACCGATATGGTAGAACGTTTTTGGGACAGGTTTATCGCCCTCGTGCGCCACAATAAGGTAAAGGAGCCGTTTGACCGCTGGTATGTGATTCGGGCTGAAGAGTACATAAAATTTTATGAGGGTAAGCGATTACAGCAGCATAGTCGTCAAGATGTTGAGCGTTGGCTTCATGCGTTAGGCAGAAAAAATGACCTAAAAAGCTGGCAATTCAAACAGGCTGTCCATGCTATACAGATTTTGTTTTGTGAACTGGTTAAGCCTGATTGGGCCTTTGATATAGATTGGGATCACTGGAAAAACGGTGCAACCGAGCTGCAAGCTGATCATGTGACGGTGGGGCGTGATAATAGCCCTGTGACCATGGAGGCAAATGATAACGTTGGCGGTGATGTTTACAGCCATGGCTCATTGGCGCAGGCACGGACAATAAATGCTGAGGTTATCGATTCGCTGATTAAGGTGATGCGTACCGGCCATTATGCTTACCGTACTGAACAGAGTTACGTTGATTGGGTGTGCCGTTTTCTTGCATATTGTCATCATCAGCAACCCAGTAAGTTGGGGCCCGCTGAGGTGGTCTCTTTTTTGGAATTTCTGGCATTGCAGCGCAAGGTGGCGAGTAGTACGCAGAATCAGGCTTTAAATGCCTTAGTTTTTTGGTTTGATAACGTTCTGGATCAGCCTTTAGGTGAACTGGGCGTGTTCAGCCGAGGGAAGCGGCCACACCGATTGCCCGTTGTGTTATCGCGCGATGAAGTGGGCCGGCTACTTGGGGCTATGCAGGGAACCTTTGGCTTGATGGCGCAGTTGATGTACGGTACTGGCATGCGCTTGATGGAGGTTGTGCGTTTGCGGGTGCAGGATGTTGATTACGGTTATAACCAAATTGTGGTGCGTAATGCCAAAGGGAATAAGGACCGCGTGGTCCCACTGCCGCAAACGGTTGTTGAGCCGTTGCAAGCACACCTTGTGCAGGTAAAGAAAATTCATGGTGATGATTTGTCTCAAGATTTAGGTCGGGTTTATGTGCCCGAAGCGTTGGCGCGAAAGTATCCTAATGTGCCTTCTGAATGGGGCTGGCAATATGTGTTCCCCAGTTCGCGCATTTCTACTGATCCGCGCAGTGGTGAGCAGCGTCGTCACCATTTGCATGAAACCGGTTTGCAGAAGATGATTAAATGCTGTGCAGTGAAAGCTGGAATTGTCAAACGGGTCAATAGCCATGCCTTGCGTCACTCTTTTGCTACCCACGTATTGGAGGCTGGTTACGATATTCGCACAGTGCAAGAACTGCTTGGTCATGCCGATGTATCAACGACGATGATCTATACCCATGTGTTAAACAAGCCGGGGCTGGGTGTGCGTAGTCCGCTTGATTATTAGTGCTACTCTGAACCGATCATACACTTTCGCATAGGTTGTTATATCTTCGCCCAGCACTTTGCTCGTGTAGTAACGAACTCAGCTTGACATTCGGACTGAATTTGATACGTTATAAGGATCTGGAGGTGCAAATATGAATATTGCAAATGACATTAAGCCTGTAACCTATTTCAAATCTCATGCTGCTGAAATGCTCAAACAGGTCAACGAGACGCATCGACCTGTTGTGATTACTCAGAATGGTGAAGCTAAGGCCGTTCTTCAGGATCCTGAGAGTTATGAAAATATGAGAAATGCTATTGGACTTTTGAAGTTAATCTCCCAAGGTGAAACCGACGTTAGAGATGGCGAGGTTATCGCTCAGAGCGATGTGTTTGACAATCTCGAACAGTTATTGAATCGATAATGGCTAATAACAAAAAGGTTGTGTGGTCAAAAGCGGCCTATAGAGATTTGGCCGCAATTATTGAATATATTGCTCTCGATAGCCCAGCTAACGCCAAGAAAGTTTTATATAAAATAAAAGATAAAGCGCTGCAACTAGATCATGAGGCGCTGCGTGGGCGTGTTGTTCCCGAGTTAGAGGCTCATGGCGTTGTTCAATATCGTGAGTTAATTATCGATTCGTGGAGATTGATGTATCGCGTATCGAGCGATACTGTTTTTGTTTTATCTGTTTTTGATTGCCGACGAAATGTTGAGGATGTTCTGCTCAACCGGTTGCTGCGTTAGACCTTTGTGACTACGTTTCTCTATTTAATTCCTGAACTACTCCATAACTAAAGGATCACTCTTGAATATTGAACTAAATATTGCCGTCTTTTTCTGGGGCGCCGCAGCGGGCTATTTAATACTGCGTGCTGTCGATAGCCTGTTGGCGATTTTGTTTTCCCTCCATGGCTTATTGTTGAGCCGGTGGAAATGGCTGAAAAACAAAGCGACTCCAGGGCAAATTTCCAACGATATTATTCTGAGTCAACTGCTCAAAGCGGGAATTTTCGGCGCGTTGTTTACCTTTTTGTTGGCTGAAGGCGATAATCTGATGTGGGGTGAGTTCCGTTTTGCCTATCAAGGCCAAGCGGGGATACTGTGGGCGGTTGCGGCAGCGATTGTTGCGCTGGTTTTTGTGCGCAAGTCGTGGCGTAAATTGGTTGTGGTGTGGAAGTTAACCCACGAGGTCGATTACGCCCATAAGCGCCAGCGGACGGTGCTGTTGCGCAAGTAGATTAGTTGGTTGTGCTGTCTAGGCGGCCATCTTTAAGGCGCACAAGCTGGTCGAATTGTTCGTACACACGTGGATCGTGGGTAGAGACGAGTACGGTTAGATCGTTTTGCTCTGCCAGTTGGCGCATCACCTGTAATACCAACTCGGCTGATTCACTGTCGAGATTGGCTGTAGGTTCATCGGCAAGAAGAATGTGGGGCCGATGGATCACGGCGCGGGCAACAGCAGCACGTTGCTTTTCACCACCTGAAAGTAGTGGCGGATAAGCCGATTGGCGCTTAGTTAAATTGAGGGTGTCGAGTAATTCATTCACCCGTTGATAACGCTCGCGCTTGTCAATGCCAAGAAGGACTAGCGGTAGTTCAACATTCTCAGCGAGGGTTAGCTCGGGGATCAACGCATCATCCTGAAATACAAATCCTATCGTATGACGACGATATTCTGACGCTTGACGTTCGTTAAAGGCTGAAACCACCTTTCCATCAATCATCACCGTTCCCTGTGTCGGTCGATCCAGCGCACCAATCAAGTTTAGCAGTGTCGTTTTGCCGGAACCGCTCGGGCCAACGAGGGCAGTTTGTACCCCCTTGGTCAATGTCAGTGAAATATCGCTGAGTGCGCACACCTGTGCTTGACCTTGGCCAAACCAGCGCGACACGCTATCGAGTTGGATAAAGGGTGTTTTCATAGATCCCTCATGCTGCTACTCACTTGACGGCGGGCGGCGATGAACGCGGGCCATAGTGAGGCCAGAACTCCGGTGATTAATGCCAATGCTTGCGGTAGTAACACCATCGACGGTTTAAGGCGCGGATAGATTACGGCGTTGATGCTGAAGTGCGGGTTGTAGGAGGTGTAGGCGCTAATGTCGAGGCCAATTTCAGCCCAAATTAGACTGGCACTGATCCCCAGTGCTGTGCCGATCAACCCTGCGCCAAGGCAGATGATAACCGCTTCGCCGATGACGGTAATGACCACATTGCGTGGCGGCACACCGATAGCTTTAAGGATGCCATAGTAGCGGTAACGATCCATCACTGAGATGAGTAGTGAATTGGCAACACCAAAGGCCAGAATAGCAATGACCAACAGGATCATAATCTGCATCGAAAATTCGTTTAATTTGATCAACTGTTCCACTTCGGGCAGCTTCTCTTGCCAGGTGTAGAGTTTGGCAGCGGTGCCTAGAGGTGGTTGCAGCTGTTGTTTAAGCTCCGTTGAATCGTGACCCGCTTTGGTAAAGATGGCCAGATTGAGGCGCACCGCAGCTTCAAGGTTGAGCGCTTGTGCTGTGCGGGTTGGCAGTAAGCTCAGTTGGTTGTCGAGGGCGGCAACGCCGGTATGAAAAATACCTGCCACGGGGAGTTCGAAGCGTTGGCTCGCGGTGACTATGGTCACCATTTCGCCTACCGTTACGGCTAGATTTTTAGCCACCGCATCGCCGATAACGAGACCTTGTTGGTCATTAAACCACTGTCCAGCTTGTAGGGTTGCCGGCAACGGTGAGCGGCGGCGCTCATTTTCAGGATCAACTAATTGCAGTTGCACCGCTTGAACATGTTCGCCGTTGCGAATGACGAGGGACAAGGCGTAGCGGGTGAGGAGATCATCGATGGCAGCGGTAGTATCATACGTATCAATGGCAGGGTGTAGCATGCTCTGCTGCCAGGCGGTTGCTTCGGCGATGGCTGTCTTTAACGGTAGAGGTGGTGATTCGACCACCAGGTTGCCTGAATGCAGTGCTACGGCATTTTTGATCATGGTGTCGTTGACACCGACCATGATTGCGCCGAGCACGATCAGCATCGCTACCCCCATCCCTACCGAGATAAACGTAATTAAGGTGCGCCGTAATCGACGGCGTACCGAACGAAATGCAAAGCGTAACCAGAAGGTCATGAGTCGTTACGCTCCGATGAGATGGCATGGTGAACCAGTGCGCCGAGTGCTGCGGCCTGTTCTGCGCCGAAGTCTGGAAAACACTGGCTAAAGGTTTTCTCTGCGCGGATAAAGTAATTAATGGCGCGAGTCAGGCACTGACCTTTAGCCTGACTGAGTTGTGCGGTAATTGTTTCCGCTTCAGTGTGAGTGATGGTGTGCTGTTGGATTGTGCTGATCAACTGCTGTTCAGCGGGGTGGTCGCCATGAAAGGCTTGCGAGATGACCACATTGTATTTTTGATTGGCAAGATCGTCGGCGACATCTTTCAGGTCATCCAAGATCTGGCAGCCGACACCGAAATCGCCTAACGCTTGGGCAACCTTTGGCGCGCGCTGTGGGTCGGCAATATTCATCATTTCAACGAGACGCACTGGTGCTTCAAATAGAAGCCCCGTTTTACGTGGGTGAATCTGAGTCAGGATCACATCAACACTGGGGATGGTCTCTTTGTTGAGCGACTCCTCCTCGTGTTCTTCGATGCCGCTGGGAATCAACACGGCCAGCGCGGCCTTCAGCAATTTTTTGCCTTCAAAGAGATCCATTCGCCCTGATGCGACTTCATCCAATACAATTCGTGCCAGCACAGAGTCGGCGCTCATGATGGTTAATACCGAGCGGAAACGGGTGCCGCTGCCTGTTAAGGCGAAAGGGATAACGCTTTTGTACTCATCGTCGAGAATATTGTCGCAGCCGGTGACCTGTATCCTCAGGCATTGATTAACCAGTGCGTAGAGCGGTAGTTGCTGTGCGGGCACTCCCGCAGCTTCGACAGCCATGATAAACAGGGTTGAGAACAGGTTGTGCTGCACCGTCAGGTGTTTATCGTCTAGTGGTCGCAGTGGACAGCGATCTCCTAACGATTCAGCGCATAACTGGTGGAATTGGCGCACGGTATTTTGCTGAATGGTGAACGCTCGTTTCCATGGTGGGCAATTTATCAGCGTTGCCACAGGTGTTTCTATGGCACGACTGTTCATGCGCCCCTCCGCGCGTGGAGTACGCGGATATAACCTGAAAAACGAGCGAGTTCGGTCAGGTTGGCAAAGCCGACAGCATCGATCTCTTGGCGCAATATGCCATCCATATTCTCTTTAATTTCAGGTTGACGCAGCAATTTCCACGCGGTCCACGACATCGCCCAGCCTAGTGCGGTGTAAGGTTTATCCATGTCGGCAATAAGCAGTTCGCCATTCGGTTTCAGCACGCGGCGAATCTCCTCTAGGGTTTGATGCTTCAATTGTTGATCAACGTGGTGAAAAAACAGTGCTGAAGAAACGAGGTCGAAGTGGTTATCTGGAAAAGGGAGTTCTTCACCTAATGCCTGTTGAAAATGGCAATTATCACGGCTGCGCTTGCGGTTCGCCACCTCGATCATCGGTTTTGAGGCATCAATACCAATGACGTTAATATCGCTATCGCTTTCGGCAATTTGAACGGTGAGTAGTCCTGTGCCGCAACCGATGTCAAGTACCTGTGCTCCTTTGGGGAGTTTGACCTGCTGTGCGAGCCATTTATTAAGGCGTGCTTCTTGGCCTAAGGTGACAAACGGTTGTACCGCATCATATACTTTTGCTGCTTTGACCAGTACTCGACCTCGTGTTGGTAGGGCGTCTGGTGCAGTGTCTGTTACGGTTGGTTTAGTCGGTGTGGTCACGGCATCTCCTGTTGAAGGGCGATGGTGTTATTGGACTGAAATGCGAAAAACAGAATAACATGATCGTGAGCTTGATGATGATTTTATATGGCTTTAGCTGTGGAGGAAACTAAATTAGAGCGAAGGATTAAAGATCTTCAGGGCAAAAGGCGACCACCTGATCAATGGCGCTAGCATCGGTTAGCAGCATTACTAAGCGGTCAATGCCAAGAGCAATGCCTGCCGCTGGTGGCATAGCAGACAGTTCAGTTAAGAATGGCTCGGGCAACTCTGTTGGTGGTTTGCCAAGGTTGCGCCGTTGCTGCTCCTCATCGGTGAAGCGCAGACGCTGCTCCTCAGTATCGGTGAGTTCACTGAAGGCATTGGCGATTTCAACTCCAGCAATATAGAGTTCAAAGCGTTCGGCGTGGAGTGGATCATTGTCTTTGATGCGGGCTAGCGCAGCCATGCTGGTGGGGAAGTCGTAAATGATGGTCGGTTTGTTGATGCCTAGTTGTGGTTCAACGTGTTCGCTGTAGTGCTCTTCAAAGCGGTCTGACTCAATCGCCTGCTGTAGTGAAACTGGAGCATAACGTGAAAAAGCGTGTTTGAGAGTTAAGCGTTCAAAGCTGGCGTTGAGATCAATATGTTGGCCCTGATAGATGAACTTTCTCGTTGGTACAAGGGAACGGATTAAACCCTCACAGTCCAACATCAATTCGTTGTAGTCGCTATGGGCGCGATACCATTCGAGCATGGTGAATTCGGGTAGATGTTTTTGCCCCCGTTCCGCTGAGCGCCAACAATGGCACAATTGAAATATTCGTGGGTAGCCCGCAGCGAGCAGGCGTTTCATGCACAACTCTGGTGAGGTGTGCAAGCTGTGATCACCGCTGGAGATTGGATCAATATACAGTTCGGGGGCGTTGCATGGAATGCGGTGTGGTGTTTCCACTTCAAGAAACTGATGTTGAACAAAAAAAGCCCGAATTTCAGATAAAATTCGGGCTCTCTGTATGAGTCGTTGTTGTTTTGACGCAAGGCCATTGTTGTACGCGGCCATGCTGATATTACTCTTTGACGCGTGTTACGTAGTCACCGGTACGGGTGTCAATTTGGATCAAAACACCCTCGTCAACAAATGATGGTACCTGTAGGGTGAAGCCTGTTTCGACTGTTGCGGGTTTGTTGTTGCCGGCAGCAGTATCGCCTTTAACCCAAGGTTCTGATTGGGTGACGCGCAGATTAACAAAAATAGGCAGGGTAATACCAATGCCTAACTCGTCAAACATCAAGATCTTGACTTCCATATTGTCGACGAGAAAATATTTATCGTCGGCTAGGGTCTCTGCGCTAAGTGAAATTTGGTCATAGGTTTTGGTGTCCATGAATACGTAACCTGTATCATCTTGATACAGATACTGCATTTCGCGTTCTTGAAGTGGGGCCGGGGTAAAGTTTTCGCCACTACGGTAGGTGCGGTCAAAGAGCGAGCCAGTAATCATATTGCGTAGTTTGCACTTATATAGGGATTGGCCTTTACCGGGCTTGGTGAAGTCAAAACCTGCAATGACATGTGGTTCGCCATCAATCAAAATTTTAAGACCTTTTTTCAGGTCGGAACAACTATACATAGATTGAACTCCTTGTTGTTTAGTGGGTCATAATTTAAACACACAGGCTAACAATTGTCATGGATAAAACGAAAAAGCCACCCGTGTCGGGTGGCTTTTCGTAATTATAGCGTTATGTGGTTTGGTATGGGTATAGGTATGGGTTTTACATATAACGCTGAACGGCTTGCCGCTGTTTTGGTAGAACAGCAGATCTTCAACACTAAATTTAGGCGATTGGTATGGGTCGCCGTGGATTTAGCTTGATGTTGTTGATGACCGCGATTAATTAACCTATTTAATTGCAGAGGGTATGCCAATTGTTTGATTGTTGACAGCGTATTGTATGTTAATGGTGTAACTGGTTGTAATTTTGGAGTTTAATTTTTAGTGGAATGCTCTGCACTGTTTGACACGATGAAATTGGTTTTTTGCATGGATGCGAAAAAAAGTGAATAGTGCAGCTGGAGTGTTCCAGATTGTGACAATCTGTTGCATTTAAGGCCAGTGTTCTGCTGGCAGAGACTAAGATAAGGCTGTTTTGCATGAATGCGAAACAGCCTTACCATAGAAGTTCATAATTGCAAGTATTCTAATTGTTTAATTTAACACGAGGTCTTCTTCTTCTTCCTCTAGTTGACCTACTGCTTCGTTTGTACTCATAACACCAAGGGGGGCAACTTCACGGTTAAACACTTCGTTCAGAACCTGGGCCAGTCCGGTGTAAATGGCTGAAAGGCCACAGAAAATGCCCTCATAACCTGCAATGACTTTGAACGCATGGTTGCCAGTAAAGTCGCCAGCAGCGAGGAGGAAAAACAGCAAGGTGAGTGAACCAAAGACAACCTGTAGAGCTCGGTTGAGTTTGAATGTCGCGATAAACAGGACGCCAGTAAAAAGACCCCAGCAGCTGAGGTAGAATCCCATTGCAAGCGGCGAAGACGCTTCAACTGCGCCCGTTTTAGGGAGAAGCACTAAGGCAACAAGAGTGAGCCAAAATAGGCCGTATGAGGTAAATGCTGTCGCTGCAAAGGTGTTGTTTTTTTTCCACTCCATGATGCCGACAATGACTTGTCCTAAGCCACCATAAAAAATTCCCATGCCGAGAATCATGGCGTCGAGGGGGAAATAGCCGGCGTTGTGCAGGTTGAGTAGAATTGTGGTCATGCCAAAGCCAACAAGCCCAAGTGGAGCGGGATTGCCAGTGGTGTCCTTCAGGGAAATGTTTTGCATGGTGTTCTCCTTGTTCATTACTTTAGTATGAATTTGAAGCTCTTTCACGGGGGGTAGAACTTCAGGGTGTCGGGTCGCAAGCTCCTTGAACTTGATGCATTCGGTACAGTTGCTTGCGCAGTAACTAATAATCATTTTTACATCGTGGCTCGATATGTATTCGCAGCCAACATCGCAATCGTCCTCATTTTTGGCAAAAAAAGGACAGATGATTTTTGTATTCATGGCGTAGCACCTTTTGAGGTAGTTAATACTCAATGCTATTTAAAGCATATCTTGTGCCAGTTTTGATGAATAATTATAAGTGTGTAGTGTTGCGCGAGGTTATGTTTGGAGGTGTGGTCATTCAGGGGGGTGAAGCGGTGGGGATACTGTGTGGAAATTGCATAAATGCAAAAGATTCACCGCGCCCAGAACTTTTAACTGGACGCGGTTGTCAAGGTGATTAGCTGTAGTCTTCTTTGCAGAGCTGGTATTTTTTTAATTTACGGTAAATGGTGGCCATGTTCATACCAGCGAGTCCTGCTGCTTCTTCGACATTGCCACCGGCAGAGCGGAGTAGATCGAGGAGGTAGCGCGTTTCAAAGTCGCCGAGGGCTTTGGCGTAATCCGCTGCGCTAGGGGAGACGTTTTGCGTTGAATTGCTGGCGATGGTTGAGGTAGCGGTAATGAATTGTGACAATACCGGCAGTCCGATATGGTCCGCACTCTCCATTGTCATGCAGGCTTCAATTACGTTTTCCATTTGACGGATATTCCCTGGCCAGTCGTAGGCGCACAACAGTTGCATCGCTTCAGGTGTGAGACCTTCCACCGAGGTGCCAAATTTTTTGTTTTGTTGACGAATAAAGTGGGCGGTGAGCAACGGTAGGTCATCAGAGCGCTCACGCAGAGGTGGTAGGTGGATATTAACTACATTGAGGCGATAGTAAAGGTCTTCGCGATAATTTCCGTCTGTCATCTCTTGAGTGAGGTCGGCGTTGGTCGCTGAGATGATACGCACATCGACTTTGATTGGTTTGGTGTCACCAATACGCATAAACTCTTGCTCTTGAAGAAAACGAAGCAATGTCTTCTGTACCGTCAAGGGGAGGTTGCCGATCTCGTCGAGAAAAAGAGTGCCGCCATCGGCGGACTCTAAAATCCCTTTGCGGTCAGCATTGGCTCCAGTAAATGCCCCTTTTTTGTAGCCGAACAGTTCGCTCTCAAGCACCGATTCGGGCAACGCGCCACAGTTTATCGCCATGAAGCGTTGCTTGCTGCGTGGCGAATTATGGTGGATCGCTTGGGCGATGAGTTCTTTGCCGGTGCCCGATTCGCCAGTAATGAGTACCGAGGTGTCGCGTACGGCCACTTTAGTCACTGTTTCAAGGATCGATTTAAGACTCGACGATGAGCCGATGATGTTTTTAAATGAAAATTGACCAGCGAGTTCCTTTTTCAACTCGCGGTTCTCTTCCGCTAATTGGTTGTGACTCAGAGCGTTCTTGACACGGTAGAGTAGCTCCTCAGGCTCAAATGGCTTGGTCAGCATATCGTAAGCGCCTTTACGCAGTGCTTGAATTGACGTTTCAACGGTGGCGTAGGCGGTGATCATGATCACTGGAACAATTTGATCCTTGAGGCGGATCCGTTGCAATACTTCAAGGCCGTCCATGCCGGGCATTTTGATGTCACTAATGACCAGATCGTAGTCGCCGCATTGAAAGTCTTCTACCGCTTCAAACGAGCGTGTGTACGACTTGACCTGATAGTTGCTGTCAGTTAAGACCGCTTCCATCATCCGACATAAACCCTCTTCATTGTCGATCAGTAAGATTCGTTTTCCGCTCATAGTAGGTAGTCCTCACGTTCAATGGGTAGACGAACCGTAACCGTTGTGCCAACGCCGACGGTACTGGTGATGCTGATGCTGCCATGATGCTGCTCAATAATTTGATTTGAGATCGCCAAACCGAGACCTGTCCCTTTTTCTTTGGTGGTGTAAAACGGTTCGAAAATCTTTTCTAAAATATCTTCTTCGATCCCACCGCCCGTATCGCGGAAAATGATGAGGACTTGTTCGTCATCCAGTTTTGTTTCAATGCTCAGCTTGCCTTTTTCGTGTATTGCACCACCGGCATTAAGGATTAAATTGATGGCCACTTGACGCATTTGGTCGCCATCGATTTTAAGTATCGGTAGGTTAGCGGAAAAGTTTTTATCGATCGTTACGTGATGCATATCAGTGTGATTGGCGGCAAAATCAACAATTTGTGATAGGAGTTGATTGATGTCAGTCTGCTCCAATACCGATTGAGGGGTGCGCGCATAACTAAGCAGATCCTGAACAATTTTGCGGCAGCGCTTGCTCTCCCGTTTGATCTCGTGGATATAGGTGTAACTTGGGTCATCTTCGTCAATTTTGCTTTCAAGATAGCCCGCATAGCCAAGAATCACGCCGAGAGGGTTATTGATTTCATGGGCCACGCCCGAGGATAGTATGCCGAGCGATGCCATTTTTCCCTGTTGGGCGAGGCTGGCTTCCATCTCTTGGTTTTGGGCGATAATTTCGGTCATCCGGTTAAAGGTTCGTGCCAGTTCACCAAGTTCATCATCGCTGTTGATCTTCATCTTCTCATTGAGGTGGCCCGATTTGACGCGGCGGATAACACGGATCATATCGCGAATTGGTTTGGTCAGTACTTTTGAACCATAGCTCACCAGTAAAATTGACACCAGGCAGGTGAGCAGGGTGATTAGCGCGGTAAACTTTAGGCTGTTCCAGCTGATAAGATTCGCCGCTTGGTAAAATTCGTCTTCATAGCAACTGACGGCAACGATCCAATCCCACGGTTCAAAGTAGTCGTAACGGACAATTTTCATCCGTGAACCGCTCTCTCCAGTGTTGTTCCACGGGTAGCGAATCCAACCGCGTTTCTCTTCGCACATCTCCTGAATGAAGGCGTGACCGTTATTGTCACGAATTTGGTAGAAATTTTCCCCTTCATCCTCAGGATGAATCGTGAAGGTTCCCTTGCTGTTCATACAGAAGATGTAGCCAGTTTGACCGACACTCTTCTCTTTGATTTTATCTTTCAGGTCATTAAGGGCCTGTTGTTCAAAGAGTAGATCGGAGTAACTCTCTGAGGTGTACCCTGCGGCGGCAATAACCCAATCCCACTCGGGGTAGTAAAGATACGCGGCCAGTTTCTCGCGATAGATTGTGTCACCGAGGGTGTCATTGCGCCAAGGATAACGGATCAGGTTTAATCCGCCTGATGGGGCTTGCTGGGCGGTGTCGATCATCTCGCGGATGAAAAAACGGCCATCGCGATCTTGTTCGTTGAGGATATTCTCCTGTTCGCGAGCCAGATGGATTTGAAGTGTTCCGTCACTGGTCAGAGTGTAAAGGTAGCCTGTTTCGCCAATACTCACCTGTTGCAGCATCTTGCGAGCCCGTTTCTTGGCCTCGGCAAGAGTGATTGTCCCCTGTTGATATAGCTTGTTCTCGGCATCTACCATGTTCTCGGCAATTTTAGCCAAGGTTTTTAACTCAGTGATAAAGTCATCTTTACGTTGCTGTTGATAGACTTGAAATTGGTGGTGATGCGCTTCAAGCAGGTGGCGAGTAAAGGTCGCCATATGTTCTAAATCGTTCATGATTGCTTGGTTAATACCGCGCCGCGCTTGTTCAACTGAACTATAACTGACGATGCTACCAACGAGAAATAACGGGATAATAAGCATCGGTAATACGACGATCAACATCTTCACACGCAGTTTTTGATTTTTAAATCGTTTGAATGGGGACATAGAGGAAACTGCTTTGCTTTCTTTGTGTTGAGATGAAGCTTAATAATTCATTGTCGCTTAACTATGGCGATCTCCACCCGTGTCGGGCAAGGAGAAGGCGCGGCGATAATGACGCACTTCAATAAAGGCGATTTTAAATGCACTGACAATCGGAACACCAATAATCATGCCGATCACTCCGTAGAGTTTGCCGCCCATAACAATCGCTAAAATCACTAATAATGGGTGCAAATTAGCGACCCGTGAAATGAGTACTGGAATGAGGATGAAATTGTCGAGAATCACTTGAGCAATAAGAATGTAAAGGATGACAATCCACCAAAACTCAGCGCCAATACCGAGGTCGACTGCGGCAATGAGAATGCCCGGAATCATCCCTACCAATGGGCCAATATATGGAATCAGGTTTGTTATTCCAGCAAATAAACCGAGTAGGGGAGCATAACGGATATCGGTAACACTGAGTCCTGCGGCGACAACACCACCTATAATCATGGCCTCAATGATGCGGCCGCGAATAAAATGCGCCATCTGTCGACTGACTAAGAATGACAGGTCGTGAGCCATCTCGAAATAACGGTTGGGCGCAAGGGCCACGAGCCGTCGCATGATGGTGGTACCGTCGCGGAGAAAGAAAAAGGTGAATATGGGTAACAGGATCATCAAACTGCCCAGTTTAAGGGCCGACTTCGGTGTCTCAACGAGAACGAAAGCCAGAGCTTGTTCGGCAGTGCTGCGCACTGTGCCTGTTAAGTCGTAATGCTCTAGAAAGGGGAGCCGAGCTTGCCATGAGATTTGAGCTTCACGCAGATAGGCGATCAGTTGTGAGTTGTAGCGGGGAAAATCGGTTAATAATGAGTTCCACATATTTTGGCCGTAGGGGATCAGCCAGCTTCCGGTAAAGAACAGAAGGGCTGTGACGACAAAAAACATGACAAATATGGCACGAGTGCGGGGGATATGGCGCTTTTCAAGTGAGCTGACCAGTGGGTCGAGGAGAAACGAAGTGACCATTGATAGCAGTAGTGGGACGAATAGCCCTGAAACCGCTGAACGGAATAAAACTGTAATGGTCGATGCCGATGAAAAGATCGCCAAGCCGCTGGCTATGGCTGCAGTCATTGTCAAGTAAAACAGTAGAAACTGTGCTTTATTTAAGTTCATTGATGGCTCACTTTGGCCCATTTAAAGATAATTTAGTGTTGCTGTTTTGTCAGCTTTCGTTGCAACCCACGAATCTCTAAGGTGGCTGTTTGAAGGCGTTCACTGATCATTTTTGTTAAGCCAAATAAAATTCGGTTGGCAATGTCGGGGTGTTTGGTTGCCGTAGCTAAAAGGTCAGAGCGGAACAGGCCCAGAAGTTCAGTGCCTTCAGTGGTGCGAGCAGAAACGGTACGTGGTGCGGGGGAGGCGAGGGTGGTCTCACCAAAAAAATCACCCGGGCCGAGAATCGCTAGCTCCTCTTCAAGTTCATGGCTGTCGCGGGTGAATATCACTACGTGGCCCGTACGGATGATATACATCCCCGAACCGGGGTCGCTCTGTTCGAAAACGGTTTCTTGGGCGGTGTAGTTACGGACATGGATGAGCGTTTCAAGGTAGCCGAGATCGCGCTTTTCCAGTTCAGTAAATACGGGAACTTTGGCGAGAAAGCCTGCCAATGATTCCTCTTCGGTACTTGAACGGAAAATATTGTTCCACAACGTGTTCATTGAGCGGCCTCCAGCCTGTACCAGGCTATCTGAAATAATGATGTATACTTAATTTTTCATTATAACAGTATGGCGCACCAAAACCAGACAATTCTATTTCGTTTTGCGAGACCAACTATTTGTGTTCCTCGCGTTGAAGCTGACAATGATTGACAGCCAACCGGGTCGTTGTTAACGTCGCAACAATGAAATGAACAACTCTTTGTCTGTCTTTTACTTTATTGAGGCGGGCAGCAGGCTGCTAGTAAGGAAAAATGATGACCACTGTGGCGACGGAATCGACAAAAATTCAAGATCTGGATCTCGCTAAAATTTCGACAGCCAGTGGTGTTTATTTAATGTCTGGTGCCGATGGGCAGGTGCTGTATGTCGGTAAGGCGCGAAACTTACGTGCTCGATTGCGCAACTATGTTCGTGGTGAAGATACCCGCGCTCATGTCCAGTTTTTGCTCCGCCGGGTGGTGCAAGTTCAAACCATTGTCACGGACACCGAAAAAGAGGCGTTGATTCTCGAAAACACCCTGATTAAGAAACACAAGCCCCGCTATAATATCAATTTGCGTGACGATAAAACGTATGTGTCGCTGCGCATCGACATGAACGAAGATTTTCCCGGTATTCAAATTGTTCGGCGCGTGCGCCGCGATGGCGCTCTTTATTTTGGTCCCTATGCTTCGGCGGGGGCCCTGAAAGAGACTCTGAAGGAGCTCTACCGCATCTTTCCGTTACGCCATCATCGCTGGTCGCAGTGTCGGCGGCGTGAACGACCGTGTTTGTTTTATCAAATTGGCCAATGCAGTGCCCCGTGTCACGATAAGATCTCTCGCGATGATTATCGCGCTTTGGTCAATACGGTGATCTCCTTCTTGTCGGGTCGCCATGACGAAGTGTTAACGGTGATGCGTCAACGGATGAGCGATGCCTCCAAGGTGACGAATTTTGAAGAAGCTGCGCGGTTGCGTGATCAAATTCATGCCATAGAGAAAACGTTAGAACAGCAAAAAGTGGTCAGTCAAGATAGTGCTGATATCGATGTTGTCGGCCTGCATCGCGAAGGGGGCGAGGTTGAATTGTGTCTGTTGTTTATCCGTGGTGGTCGGTTGGTGGGGCGGCGCAGCTATGCTGTCCGCTGGTCGTTAGATGAAGATGAGCTGTTGGCAGGTTTTCTTCAGCAATATTATGGCAAAGATACCATCATCCCTCCGGTAATTGTGTTGCCGTTTGAGCCAAGTAGTTCCGAAGCCTTGCAGCAATGGTTAACCGATCGATTGGGGAAAAAAGTCACTTTGCACGTTCCGAAGCGCGGTGCTCGGGTTGAAATGCTGGCTCTGGCAAACAAAAATGCCGTCGATAGCTATCGTGAACGGGGTGATCGACGTGAAGCTCGTCATGCTGTTCTTGAAGAGATCCGGAATCACCTCGGTTTGCAGCGGTTGCCCAGCAGGATGGAGTGCTACGATATCTCCCACGTTCAGGGCACGCATACGGTTGGTAGCATGGTGGTGACGATTGATGGGGAACCGGATAAGGCTGCGTATCGCCACTATCGCATTAAAACGGTTGAAGGCTCTGATGATTATGCTTCACTCCACGAGGTGTTAACCCGTCGTCTCAGTCGTGGCTTAGAGGAAAATGATCTGCCTGATATGGTGCTCATCGACGGTGGTAAAGGGCAATTGTCGATGGTTGAAGATGTCATGACCACGTTAGGGTTGATGTCGCGCATTGATCTTGTCTCCATTGCCAAAAGTCGCGTTAAGCGCAACGTTCGCGGTCAGGCTGTGGAGCGTAGTGAGGAGCGATTTTTCCGACCTGCTCGCAAAAATCCCGTGGTGTTACGTCAAGGATCGCCAGCATTGTTTATGCTTGAACGATTGCGTGACGAGGCACATCGTTTCGCGATCACTCATCATCGTAAAATCCGTAGTAAGGCGAGTCTTGAGTCAGAGTTAGAAAAAATTGATGGCATTGGCCCCGAGCGCAGGAAGAATTTGCTGAAGCATTGCGGCAGCGTGAATAAAATTAAGCAGTCGAGCCTTGATGCACTACGTCAGGTTCCTGGCTTGCCTGAGTCCGCCGCATTGTCCGTTTACCACCATTTCCATGAAGAGGACAGTGATAGCTAAGTAGCTGTGTGTCACACTCTTTTGGCTGTTTGTGGTTGCCACTAATGAATTTTAATACTATTATGACAGAAGTATATCGAATGTTCATTTTGCCCAATAATTCACTATCTAACTAGGTAGGCAAATACTATGCGCTGGATTGCATTATGTATATTGATGATTTTACTTGCTCTCCCACACGCCGTCTTTGCCTTAAGCTTTGGCCAAAAAGTACAAGTTCATGGCTTTTTGTCACAGGGATACCTCAAGAGTTCAAATAATAACTTTCTCGCCGCAAGCCGTTCCGGCTCTGAAGAATTTACTGAAGTTGCTGTCAATGCCAATGTATCTCTCTGGCAAGATTTTCGTATTGGTGGACAACTCTTTTACCGTAACCTTGGTGATTACAGTGAAGATGAAGTCGTTGTTGATTGGGCGATTTTAGAATATCAACCGTTTGATTCTGCTGGACTGCGAGTCGGTAAGTGCAAATTGCCTGTCGGTTTATATAATGACACGCGCGATTCGTCTTTTTTGCAGCCGATGATCTTTTTGCCGCAAAGCATTTATGATGAGAGTCGGCGCGATGTGAATCTTGCATTTATCGGTGCCGATCTCTATGGCAATATCTCCCTCGGAAGACTAGGCGATATTGATTATCACCTGTTTACCGGCGAAGCAGACTATCCTGACCAAAGTATGCTGGCCTACAAGAATGAGCAATCGGTAGAATCTTTACTTTCCCGCAACAACCAACTCCCATTAAATAAAAGAGATCCGCAAATGCCCAGTCAGCTCACCTCATTTAACCGTGAAAGTGAAGATCTGTACGGCGCAGCCGTGGTTTTTAACGGTATGATTGATGGGTTGCGTTTCGGGGCGACATTGCTCCACTCTAAAGCGATTATAAAAATAAACGATTTAGCTACCCCTGCTGGTGAAGCGACAATCAACAGCAAGTATGTATTATCCGCAGAGTATTCCACTGAAAGCTGGATGTTTGTCGGCGAATATGGCCAAACCGACCGGACTTCATCGATGTTTGATCATGTCACTTTAGATGGCCCTTCTCAGTCATGGTACGCCATGATTTGTTATGCTTTAAATGATTCGTGGAGCTTTTCACTTCTTTATGATGAATTTTATCGTTTGAAGCATGACCACCACAGTAATAGCTTGCCAAAGGCAGCGCCTGAATCGGGTTGGCGTAAAGATATGGCAGTTGGAGCACGCTATGATTTCAACGAGATGTGTAATTTAAAAGCTGAATATCATTATATTGATGGCGCGGCGATGCAGCTTGGTGTGGTGAACCCCGAAGGTGTGGCTCGATATTGGAGCTATGTGGCCGTTAAACTTTCTGTGTCGTTTTAATTGATTGGGATTGATTTGAAGCAAAAGCCGACGACAATCTGTTTAATCTTCCTGTTCTTGAGCTTAGTTGTTTGTGCTCAAGTGTTCGCGCAGCCGTGTGTTGTGGTTGCCAATGCGAACAAGATGATTAATAGTCTTACGGCTAACGATGTAGAGCGTATCTTCCTTGGCAAAATGAAAAGGTGGCCTGACGGGAGTGTCGTTAACATTGTGTACAATGATGAAAAAAATATTCAAACAGCATTTAGTGCGCAATATTTACACCGTAGCTGGCGTCAGGTTTCAACCTATTGGCGCAAAAAACTATACAGTGGACGTAGCATGTTACCCGTTTTCGTTAACGGACACGAACAGGTAAAAGAGTACTTGGTAAGCCATCCCGATGCGATTAGTTATTTGAATTCGGATGAGCTAGATCCGCGTGTTCAAGCGATTGAGGTGAAGCCATGATTCCCCGTTTTGCCAGTGTTCGTTCAAAGGTTTGGCTGTGCGTTTCCATCGCATTGTTAGGCTACTTTGTCGCGACGCTGCTGAGCTTTTATACCAATGTGTCACAGTATCAACGCTTGTCTCATTTCCAAAAAGATCACCTTGAACTGGTGATGCTGGGCCATGATCTCCAGACACATCTTGAGTTGCAAGCTGAAGAGTTCGAAGATGCCTTTCTTATTGGAGAACAGGAACTGTTCGTTCAGGCCAACGCTGAAACTCCGAAAGTTGTCGAGTCAATTAATCTGTTAATTCAGGCTGTTGGAGCGGTAAGACATGTGATCGCTATCCCGGAACTTGGAAAATTCAAAGCGCGTTATGTGGAGTTTTCAACTGTCGCGCAAACGTTGAATGTTGATCGTGTTAATAGTGATTTTTCTATTGAAGGGCAAAAAAAGATTCAGCAGTTTGGTCAGGAGCAACAAGCGTTGCTCGCTGAGGTTGTTCTGATTGTTGATCGGCTAAAGGTTGCTCTTGATAGTGATATGGAGAGTAATAGAAATACCAGCATTCATAGTATTGTTGTGTTAGCTGCGCTATTTTTGGTCGTTTTATTGCTTGTGACTCTTATTGTTGGCCGTGTTGCAGCGCGATTGCTAGTGAGCCCTTTGGTGAAACTTCAACGAGACTTTAAGTCGGTTGAGCGCGGGATAGAAATTGAAAAACCACCGCAAGCTCGTGCTGGTGATGAGATTGGCCAGCTTTCGTCATCTTTCTGGGATTTAACCCAGCAATTAAAGCAAACAACCGTATCGAAACGCTATGTTGAAAATATTGTCCGTAGCATGTCTGGTGCTTTAGTGGTTTTGTCATCTGAGCGATCGATAACCAAAATAAATACTCAAGCCGCACACCTTTTTGGTTATGTGGAATCTGAGTTAGTAGGGAAAACTCTCGATTTTATTTTAAATAGTGATGATGATGCTGAGAAGCTTGAAGAGTGTTTCAATGAAATGAAACAAGTCCATGATCTACAAGATGTAGAGGTTTGTGGTGCTCATTGTTCAGGGGGGACATTTCCTGCTCATTTCTCTGGCTCGGCCATGTACGATGATTCTGGAAACCTTGAGGGGATCATTTGCGTTTTTAACGATATTCGCGCCATGAAGGAAGCTGAAAATAAGCTAAAGAAACTTGCGCATCATGACCCGTTGACGGGGCTACCGAATCGCAATTTGTTTTTTGATCGAATTGAACAAGCGTTATCTGATGGCCTTAGGCACGGACGTACCTTTGCGCTGCTTTATCTCGATTTAGATAATTTCAAACCGCTGAATGATACCTTGGGGCATGAGGTTGGTGACAAAGCGCTGTGTGAAATTAGTTCGAGGTTGAAAAAATCTCTTCGCGCTGATGATACTGTGGCCCGGGTGGGTGGTGACGAGTTTATCATTATTTTAAATGCCTTGAACTGTGCTGATGATGCGCGAACGCTAGCAAAAAATATCATTGACGTTGTCATGGAGCCGTTTGTTTTTGGTCATCTTTCTCATGTGCTTGGTGTGAGTGTTGGTATCAGTTTGTTTCCAAATGATGGAACCAGTGCCGATACCTTGATTGCTACGGCTGATCGTGCCATGTATCAAGCGAAAGAAAATGGTGGTAATGACTTTTATCCACAAGCGGATTAAGTTGAACGGAATAGGATACAAAAAAGCCTGCGGTCTTTACCGCAGGCTTTTTTATTTATAAAGAGTTTGTTCGTGTTCTAGTGCTTTTTACTCAACGGTAACCTGAGCATCTTGAATAATTACATCGTACTTGTAGCCGTAACCAAAGTCTTGATTGAGATCAACGATCCCTTTAACTAGAACGGTATCACCGAGAGCAGCTTGACCGCTGGTGGTGATGGTCAGGTCGTTGGTCCCTGCTGCGCCACTGCCATCCTGAAGGTGGATCCAGTTTGTTTTCATAATGTTTGAACTAAACTTAACCACTTTTGCCCGAATGGTAACTTCTTGGGTAGCGAGTTCCGCTTGTTGAGTAAAAATTTCGGCAACGGTGTAACCGTTTTCGGCTTTTGTTAGCCCGCTAAAATCGACCTCAATAGCTGCTGCTGCGGGTTTTTGATGGCCCGCCGCGCCGTCGGCCATTGAACCCATAGCGCCCATTGCCCCGTGACCATCGTCGGCGCTGAGAGCCATATCACCACCAGGAACAAGGATGCTGCTAACAAAATAGAGCACATCAAAATCGCGATTGAGAGTGTTGCTGTGGTAGTTAGGCATCGCCATCCCTTCGGGGATGATGACTGAATCGCCAACCGCAACTTTAAACTCGGGAGCCGCAGCCCAAATCACTTTGTCGTCACTTTGAACTTTTACATAGGTGTAGCCAGCGGTGTCCATTGTTTCAACAACGTTTCCTGTCATCTGTTGTGTCATGCCAGGAGGTGTTTGAGCTTGTTCTGTTTGTCCTATTGTTGCTTCAGGTGCGGGAGCTTGATCTACAGGCGTGCTCTCTTTACATGCTGTTAAGTTGGTTGCTAACAGGGCGATAAGGATGAGGTGGGTGTATTTCACAGATGGTCCTCCAAAATAAAGTTATAGAATGTATGTTCGTTTCATTGTTTTAGCCGCGCGAGTCAACATCATAGAAAGTTGAGCGATTTTGTCAACATTAAATGGATGATGTCACTCGAATTTCTCGGTTGTTTGTAACATACTGTTGATTATTGGCGCAATGTGGCAATGACCCTTTGTGGGCTGCGCAAAAGGTCAAGAGCTGCAAGGCAACTGGTGACAGCAACATCGGCCGCCATTAAACTGGGGATAGCAATCCCTTCCTGTTGTATTACGGCGATACCAAGCGCGGCATCTTTCAGTAGCAGTTGATCGTTGGCACCATTACCTACGGCTACACAGTTTTGTGCCGCGTACTGTTGTAGGTATTTTTGTTTGGCAACAATTTGATTATCCTTGGCAATGATTGCTAGGGTACAGGGGAACGGTGTCACCTGAGTTGCCACACTGCCATGGGTGTCAGCGGTGAGAACATGGATGGTGAGCTGTTGTGCCAGTTCATTGAGTGGTGTGATTAGCTCAGGAAGTAGCTGACCGTCACAGGCAATGGTACCATTGTAGTCGAGAATTAAGTGGTGTAATTCAAGGGCAGAGCGACCGGGGATCTGGATGATAAGGCCTGTTGGTGTGAGGGTGGTTGACATTGATCTTTATCCTTTGTGTAGAACGTAAGTTTTGATGGCGTCGCAAAAAGTCCGCCCACCTGCGTTGCAGCGTTTGTTCAAGACTTCGACATACAACATGTATGCCTTCACCCTTGAACAACCACTACGCCTTGGGGAACGAAGTTTTTGCTTAGCCAACTAATTCGTTTTTTCGAGACCATCAGTTTTGAACTCGCACGAATCCATTTGAATCAGTCAAACAGGTTTGTTAGTCTAAAAAGTTAAGTGTGATGGCGTTGCGAAAAAAATCCGCCCACCTGCGTTGCAGCGTTTGTTCAAGACTTCGACATACAACATGTATGCCTTCCCCCTTGAACAACCACTGCGCCTTGGGGGACGAAGTTTTTGCTTAGCCATCTATTTCATTTTTCCGAGACCATCAAGTGTAGATATTTGTTAAAAGTATCACCTAGGAGATGATGTTGAAACGATCTATATGTTTAAGTGTGACAATTCTCGCTATAGCTGTCAACTGTGGCTGGGCCGCGACCTTTGCCGAACACGTTACAGTACCCGTTGCAAATACTCTCGCAGTTCAGCAGCACAGTCAACGTCAAGCCGATGATTGGGAAGCTCAGCGTCTCAGTTTGGTGGCTGAATTGGCGGGGTTGCAGCAACAGAAACAGCAATTAGAGGTAAAGAAAACGGTACAGACCCTTCGTGTTGATACTGAACTGAAAGCGATTGAGAAGCTCACACGCATTATAGCGGAATCTAAACGGCTAACGGGGGAGATGACACCTTTTCTAACAGAAACCTATGATTTGATTGCTCAACAAGTGGAACAAGATCTACCTTTTTTGCCACAGGAGCGGCAATTGAGGTTACGTCATCTCAGTGAAGGGTTGGCGGATCCGGAAATTGCTGTCGGAGAAAAGTTCCGCCGTGTGATGGAGGTTTTGCGAGTCGAAACAGAATATGGTCTTGATATTGAGGTGGCTCAACAGTCGTTGCCCATTGACGGTCGCGATCTGTTGATGAACCAATTGCGCATTGGCCGCTTGGCACTGTTTGCTCAATCTCTCGACGGCGAGAAAAGCGTCATCTATGATAGGGCACTTCAGAGTTGGCAACTGTTGGACTCACAGTACAACCGGGAATTAGGGCGGGCCATAGAGATGGGCCAGAAACATCGCCCTATCGATCTATTGACGCTCCCTTTAGGCAAGGTGGTGTCACGATGATCTGTCGACGAACTACCTTAATCGCTCTTGGCTTTGTTGCGCTCACCTGTTCTCTAAGTTTTGCTGAAGATGTGCGCCAGAGTGCGCAAGACTATCAACAGCGTCAACAACAAATCGTGGCTCAGGCTCAGCAGGATGAAACGACTGCTCGGGTTCAAGCCGCTGAAATCCAACAGCAAGTATCGAAGGATAAACAGACCCTGCAGCGTGCTGTACAACAGGCGCATGGCGATGTCGAGCGTTTGACACGCGAGACTGTAGCGTTAGCGAAACAAGAGAAACAACTGATTGCGCAACATCAACGCTTCGAGGTTGAAAAGGCAAAACGAACCGCTCAACTGCAAGAGTTGGTTGGCTTTATCCGTATGGCTGCCCGTGACGTGGATAGTTTGATTCACCAAAGTCAGCTCAATGCCCTAAATCCGCAGCGTGGCGAAGTATTGCGGCCCTTGCTTGAACAGCAACGCTTTCCGGGGATGGATGATGTTCGCGCTTTGCGCGATTTGCTGTTGGCGCAATGTCAAGAGTCTGGACAGGTACAAATTGTTCAGCAGTCGATTTTAGACCGGCAAGGGGAATCTACCTCCGCTGAAACCGTTCTTCTCGGTGACTTTAGTGCCGCGTACCGTACGGATGATGAAACAGGTTTTTTGCTCTATTCTCAGCCCAGTAGTCGTTTGTTTGCCCTGTCGGTTTTACCAAGTGGTCGCTACCAACGTCAAATTGAACGCTATTTAGATGGTGAGAGTGAAAGTGTGCCTGTTGATGTCGGTCGCGGTGCATCATTAAGACAGCTGACCTACCAAACGGCGGTGGGTGATCAGCTCAGTCAGGGTGGATTTATTGTCTGGCCGATTCTTGTTATTGCACTGGTTGCACTCATTCTTATCGCTGAGCGGATCTGGTTTTTACGCCAAAACCGCTTTGATGCCACCTCTCTCATGCGTGAGTTGCAACCTAGAATTATGGCTGAAAACTGGCCAGAGTGTGAGGCATTGTGTCATGTCGGCCAGAAAAAAGCATTGCCACGGGTGTTGAGCGCGGGATTGAAGTTTCGAAATTTAGAGCGTGAAGAACTCGAAAATGCCATGCAGGAAGCTATTTTAGCCGAAATTCCTCGATTGGAGCGTTTTTTATCGACCCTCGCAGTGCTGGCTTCCATCGCTCCATTGCTCGGCCTGTTGGGAACCGTAACGGGGATGATCAACACCTTTCAAGTGATCACCTTTCACGGCACCAGTGATCCACGCTTGATGTCGGGCGGGATCTCAGAAGCCCTTGTTACCACCATGTTAGGCCTTGGTGTGGCGATTCCAATCATGTTGAGTCATAGCCTACTCAGTCGCCGTGTTGAAACATCCATTGCCCAAATTGAAGAGAAATCGATCCGTTTTGTTAATTTAGTCTGTCAGGTGCGTTTGGGTAAAGTGGCGGTGAAATGATGGATGTCGGCTGGTATATGCTCGAAGATTATCTCCAGCGTGGCGGGGTGATTATGTTGCCATTGGTCGCTGTATCGTTGGTGATGTGGGGGATGGTTTTGTATTGTCTGTTGCAATTGCTCTCGTTGCGTGGCAGTGCGAATGACCGAATGACTGCGAGCCAAATCGACCAATGGAGCCCAACGGAGTTAACCTCCCGCAGTCAAGGGTGCACCAGTGCAACAATGCAGTTAATCTCGATCTTTTGTCAGCGGCGAACGGGTGATGCTGACCTTGATGGTTATGTGGTCGATGAATTGGTGACTGAGGTGAATGGCAAGCTGGATCGTGGCTTAACGTTAATCGGTGTGTTGGCGGCGGTTGCGCCACTGCTGGGGTTGCTCGGCACGGTTCTCGGCATGATCAATACCTTTAATACCATCACTTTGTTTGGCACGGGTAACGCGAGAGCGATGGCGGGTGGTATTTCACAGGCCCTGATTACCACTCAGACGGGATTGTTGATTGCGATTCCGGGGTTGTATATGCGTAATTTTATTCAACGGCGGCTACAAAATGTGAAGCACGATGTGGTCTCATTGGCAATGGCCCTTAAGCGGTCGTTGTCTGCATCGATAGAGGGGGGGAAATGATTAATATCACCGCCGCACGGCGTGCGAGTCGGCAATCGCTTGAACTCAATATTGCGCCATTAATTGATATGGTCTTTATCTTACTGATTTTCTTCCTCGTCACCACCAGCTTTGTTCGGGAAACAGGGGTCGATGTTCAACGGCCAAGTGCGACGACGGCGGTGAGTAAAGATCGGGCGACGTTATTAATTGCCGTAACCGCGGATGATCAAATTTATGTTGAGCGTAGTTTGATTGATATTAGAGCATTGCGGATTTATGTCGAGCGCGCGTTAGCTGAAAATCCCGAAGGGAGTGTTGTCATTGTTGCTGATCGTGCCAGCCGTACTGGTACTGCCATTCAAGTGATGGATGCCTGTCGTCTAGCGGGGGCGGAGGATGTTGCCATTGCTGCCGGTGTGCCGACTGCTGGGGGAAACTAACTGGTGGTGTGGCAGAAGATGTATCAATCTAACTTAGTCAGAGTTTTGGCTGCTATTATTGGAACAGTGCTGCTTAATCTGGTGCTGTTTTCGGTATTGCCGTACTTGACACAGGTGGAAGATGACCTGCTCGTTCGCACTCTTGCGCCAGCTGTTTCTGTGGTTCGAATGGCCCCCGTTAAGCCGCCACCACGCCAGCAAGCGAATAAAAAACCTCCTGAGCCTGTTAAGCAGATGCCGCGGATGGCTCAACCACGACCCGCACAGCCAACTCCAGAGTTAAAACTCGACTTGATGTTGCAGCCTGAATTTTCACGTGCTGTAGGTACAGTTTCTCTGCCTGAAGTGCAGCTGGCTCGCCTTGCACCGGTGCCTGAAGTGTTTGATAGTGCAGCATTAGATCAACCGTTAACCCCGTTGGCGCAATCTCCTTTTATCTACCCCATGCGGGCAAAGCGGTTAGGCCTTGAAGGTTGGGTCAGAATTAAGTTGTTGATCTCAAAACAGGGGGATGTGGAACAGGTGATTGTGATCGATGCCCAGCCGAAGGATGTCTTTGAATCGACCGTGAAGCGTGGCGTGAAGATGTGGCGCTTTTCACCGGGAACTGTCGATGGTGAACCTGTACGCAGCTGGGTCACGACAACGGTCCGGTTCGAGTTGGAATCATAATGGGGTCTATGGTGATAAATCGTTGTTGGCTCTTGGCGCTGTTGGTTTTTAGCTTGATATGGTGTCCCACATTGTCTGACGCCAGTGAAACGCTACCCTTGCGCGTTCGCAAAGTGATTGTTCAAGCCCAACAGTTGATGGATCAGCACCAATACGAGAAAGCATTGGCTGTGCTTGATTCTCAACGCCAACGAGAGCAGCGACATTATCTTGTCGATTTTACCCTTGGCAATATCTACCTGTTGTCTGAACGTTACTCTGAAGCAGTTGAGTGGTATGAGTCGGTGGTGAAGCAGCAGCCAGAGTATCGTGGCGCGTGGCTCAATGTGGCACAGTGCTATTATGTGTTAGAGCGTTATGGTGACGCGGCACAAGCCTTTGAACAGAGCTACCGTCTCGTCACGCCGCCGAGGTCTCAGCTGCGTTACAATGCTGCCCTTTCGTACCTGCAAGGTGAACAACCTGCGGCAGCGGTATCGTTGTTAAAGCAGTTGGTGATCGATTTTCCTGATCAAAATAGCGTACCGTGGCGCGCGGCTCTTGTGCAGGGCTATAATGGCTTAGGTCAATTCCAACTGGCGTTGCCTCATCTCGAATTTTTAGTGGATACGACTCTTGGTGATGACCAACGGCGCTGGCGTGAGCTGTTAATTCAGCATTATTTGATTTTGAAAATGGTCGACAAGGCATTACACGCCGT
Organism: Desulfuromonas svalbardensis; assembly: GCF_055389415.1. Classification (NCBI taxonomy): domain Bacteria; kingdom Pseudomonadati; phylum Thermodesulfobacteriota; class Desulfuromonadia; order Desulfuromonadales; family Desulfuromonadaceae; genus Desulfuromonas; species Desulfuromonas svalbardensis. The sequence goes on from NZ_AP042416.1 coordinate 1,259,957, forward strand.
TGATGCCTATACCAAAATTGATGGTCTTGAACCGTTGTGGTGGAAGTTGTTGACCTCTATTCACCTCGACGCGGGGCGCTATAGCAAAGGATTGGTCGCTCTAAAGGTATTAGCTTACTTGCAGCCATTATCGGAGCAAGAGCAACATCTGTTGGCCGATCTCTATTTAACATTGGGAGTGCCGCAAGAGGCCATCCGCTATTATGAAACATTGCAGCAACAACGTCCTCATGACGAACAACTTCTGGCCCGCTTGGCACATGCCAGTTTGAATTTGCATCAACCTGAAGATGCACTGTTTTGGTTGCAGCAAGCTCAGGGTGATTCGGTTGATGTCAAGCTGTTGATGCTACAGGGCCAATTGCTTTTTAGTCTTCAGCGTTACGCTGAAGCTGTTGCGATGTTTGGCCGGCTGGCACAGTTGGAGGAAAAACCGGGATCGACGTGGTTGATGCAAGGCTATGCCGCATGGAATGGTAAGTTGTGGCCTCAAGCACGAAAGGCTCTTGAAAATGCCCAACGCTATCCACAACAACAGAAAAAGGCCACTGCGTTGTTGAAGCAACTCAGCGAAATTGAATTAAAGTGAGGTGACGACCTGGTCGCGGCCAAGTGCTTTGGCTTTATAGAGTGCTTCATCGGCAAGGCGCAGAGTGTTTTGAATATCTTTGCCGTCATTAAATGAACAAACTCCGCAACTGGCTGTTAGGGCGCCAATTTTTTTAAACCGGTGCGAGCGAATTCGTTCCAACATTTTTTCAGCCAGAATCGTCGTTTCTTGTGTGGCACTATTGGGCGCGATGATGAGAAATTCCTCCCCGCCCCAGCGACCAATTACATCTGTAGAGCGTAAATTTTCAGTCATCAAGGCCGACAACTCAATCAAAACCGAATCACCTGTTTGGTGACCGTAGGTATCGTTAATGTGCTTAAAGTGGTCAATGTCAAGAATCGCGACGCCGCAAGCTGTCTGATAGCGGTAGAAGAGCTGTTCTTTTTCAAGTAATAGTTCGTCAAGTTTACAGCGATTATACAGATTGGTGAGTTTGTCCGTTTCCGAGAGTTTAAGTAGCAGCCGATTGTACTTGTTCAATTGGTAAGAGTGGACGGCGTAAAATCCGCTGATGAGGGTAAAAACTCCAAACAGTGTCCAAAATAGGTGGTAGTCGAAGGCCATCTCCTGATTGACTGAGACCCATCTGTTGTAGATCGCTTGTTTTTCATCCGGGGTAACCGTAGGAATTAATTTGTTAAAAATACCATTGAGTAATGGTTCGTCATTACGAGTGCCAATGGCAAGCCTGACCTCATCTTTGATCCTGCCTGAAATTTTAATCGTGCCTGTGAACTGTTTCTGAATCTGTTCGGCAATGACCATCAAGTTGTCAATGTAGCAGTATATTTCACCACTCTCGACCTTCTTTAGACCATCCGTGATCGAGGCAACATCAACAATGTTCGCTTGAGGATATTTGATGCGAAGATTCTCGGCAATTGCGTAACCTTGAACGATGCCGATCTTTTCAGTGAGAATATCTTCGACGTTCTCGATGTAGATTTTATCGTTGGTCGTGGCAATCACCACCGGTAGGGTGACGTAGGGGCTGGTGAAGTCCATGTATTTACGCCGCGCAGGTGTACTTGCCGCAAGGGAATAAATATCGCACTCTCGCCGTTGTGTTTTTATGATTGATTCTGTCCATGATGATGTTTCAATGAGTTTAATTGGTACAGGAAGCTTTTGCTGGAAGAGAGTCATGTAGTCCGCAGCAATGCCATAATGAGTGCCATTTTTGATCCCTTCAAAGGGCATCCAGTTTGGATCAACGCACATGGTGATTTTTTCTTTTTTAAGCAGATACTCAATCTCTTCGTAACTAAACCCTGCCCAAGATTGTTCATTTTCGATCATCTCATCAAGGAGAAACGGGGTAGGATGGTCATCTTCATCAACGATCCCATGCATTAACAGTTGTTTGTAGGTTCGGCTGGTGAGCTCGTCATTGACGGCGCCAATCGGGTAAAGACCGCGGACAAACATCTCTTCGGTAACTTTGGCTTCAAATGTCAGGGATTCAATTGATTTATTGGGCGCATAATGGTCATGAATAAGTTGAATGGTTTCTTCGGAATGATCGAGAGCGTATTCCCAGCCTGCATTGCTTGCTTTGAGAAAGCGTTGAACTCGTTGAGGGTGTTCTTTCACCTCCTCTTTTGAGGTGAATAAATTGACTGCGCTCATAAAGAAACCATAGTGCGCAGGGTGGATGATATTGTACTCAATGCCCCGTTTATTTAACTCAAAAATTTGGTTGGATAGAAAACCGCTCATGGCATCAACGTTACCATCAATGAAATCTTGAATGTTGAAGCTATGCTCGATGATGGTACTGTTTTCGTTATTGATACCAAAATGTTTTAGTGTCAGGGCGAGCGAACTATACTTCAGCTCATCGGTTGTCCCCATAATGGTTTTACCTACTAATTCACTTGGGTTTGTGATGTCTTTTTGTGTGATGAAAACCAATGGTGAGTGTTGAAAATAGGTTGCTAGCAACACTGTCGGTTCGATTCTCCTGTTGGAGATGACGAGGCTCGAATTGTGAATGCCATAGTTGGTCTGTTGCGTAAGGACGTCTGATACGATATCAATACCCGCTTGATATTCTAACAGTCTGACATCTAATCCCTCTGCCTCGTAAAAGCCTTTTTCTTTGGCGACAATAAAACCCGCATATTCAAATTGATATTTCCAGTCGAGTTGTAGGCTTACCGATTCGAGCTTAGCGGCATGCAGTGTTTGGACGGGCAGAAAAATTGTGAGGAGAGTTAAGCTCATAAATAGAATTGAGAACACGGTTCGCAACATTGAGGTGAGCTTTCTTTTTAAATAGGGATAATGTGATATTTTTTATCTAATCAGAATACATAACATAGATTGGTTTGAATCATAAAGATCATATTGCCTTCATGAGTTATTTGTTGGTTTGTTGAGATGTTTTAAGTAGGTGGCAAGCGTAAAAGGCCAAAGTTTGGCGCTCAAATTCTGCGGGGTGTTTTTCGTAAAATTCGACATGATCGAGATCGTTCTCATACCACAATTCTGCACTATCTCCTGCTGCCTCATGGAGGGTAAATATTCCCTGTGGCTCGACATAGTGGTCCTGTCCACCCATCATTAATAGAACAGGGCGAGGATGGATTTTAGCAATGGCGTTGAGGGGCGCGATTTTGCTTGAGTTGATTTTCAATTTTCGTTGAGCCATGAAATGAACCAGTGGCGCGAAGGGGAATGGTGGTAAACCCGTAAACTGTTTCACCCCTTTTTTAATACTATGGCCAATCGATGCATAGGGTGATTGGGCTATAACGGCCTTAACCCGTAAATCACGAGCGGCGTAACATAATGACAGCGCTCCACCCATTGAATTACCAAAAAGCCCAATGGAGGTGATGCCAAGCTGCTGCTCAAGAAAATTAACAGCGGCGTCGAGATCGTACCATTCATCGCGACCAAAGCTGATCTGCTCGCCAGCACTCATGCCGTGAGCGCGTTGGTCTTGAAGCAGGACTCCGTAACCATTTTGGGCAAACAGGGCCGCAATAGGGATCATCTCGCTACTGCTCATTTTATAGCCATGGCTTAGGATGATCGCCGCGCCATTGCGCGAGGGGGTGTAATGAGCCGAAAGATTGAGGCCATCACGCGTTACCAAGCTGAGTGGATGAGCGTTGAGTTGATAGTGTTGACCGACTGTTGCGGGTGCTAGTTCGGGGTGTTTATCATAATGCCTATGCCGGTTTTCAAGCGCTGAGTAGGTTAAACGGTGGGCATGGCGATAGGCGATCACGCATAGCACGATAACCGAAAGTGCAGCAATGCCAGCGAAAATGGCCAGGAAAGCGATGAATTGTGAATTTGATGCGGAAAATAGTGACATCTAAGCAGTATAGGCTATTGGCGTAGCGGAGGAAAGTCCGTACAATGACTGCGCATTAAATTATCAATAAATTATTTATCGAATAACGAGTTCTATTCATATTGCAGAGGAGTACCGATGAGCGAAGATACCAAAAAAATTATTTACAGCATGATGCGCGTCAGCAAGAGCTATAACAAGCAACCGGTGATCAAGGACATCTCATTGTCTTATTATTACGGTGCTAAAATTGGCGTTTTAGGCCTCAATGGTTCAGGTAAGAGTAGTTTGCTGCGTATTATGGCCGGTGTCGATACTGAGTTTAACGGTGAAGCCGTTTTATCTGATGGCTACAGTGTTGGTTATCTCGAACAGGAACCTCGGCTCGATGACAGCAAAACTGTGCGTCAAGTTGTCGAAGAGGGCGTTCAGGAAACCGTTGATCTACTCAAAGAGTTCGAAGCGATCAATATGGCCTTTGGCGAAGTGATGGATGACGACGCCATGGCTAAATTGTGTGACCGTCAAGCCAAAGTGCAGGACCAGCTCGATGCCCTTGATGCGTGGGATCTCGATTCACGCCTTGACTTAGCCATGGATGCCTTACGTTGTCCACCTTCTGATGCCGAAGTAAAAGTGCTATCAGGTGGTGAACGTCGTCGTGTGGCACTCTGTCGTTTATTGCTGCAAAAACCTGATATTCTGCTGCTTGATGAGCCGACAAACCATCTTGATGCGGAAACCGTGGCGTGGTTAGAGCAACATCTACAGCGTTACCACGGTACTGTTATTGCGGTAACTCACGATCGTTATTTCTTGGATAATGTCGCCGGTTGGATTCTTGAGCTTGATCGTGGACACGGGATTCCATGGCAGGGAAATTATTCCTCATGGTTGGATCAAAAGCAAAAGCGGCTTCAAAATGAAGAGAAGTCTGAATCTGCTCGTCAACGCACACTGCAACGTGAGCTGGAGTGGATTAGCATGTCGCCAAAAGGTCGCCACGCTAAAAGTAAGGCTCGGATTAGCTCATACGAGAAACTGCTTGGTGAGGGGAGTGAAAGTCAGACTCGTGAGTTGGAGATTTTTATCCCCGCAGGGCCGCGTTTGGGTGCTGTGGTCATTGAGTCCGATCATGTGCAAAAGGCCTTTGATGGCCGCTTGCTGATGGAAGATATGAATTTTATGCTGCCGCGCGGTGGCATTGTCGGCGTGGTTGGCCCTAACGGTGCGGGTAAAACAACCCTGATGCGGATGTTTACCGGCCAAGAACAACCCGATAGCGGCACCATGACTCTCGGAAGCACGGTAAAGCTTGGTTATGTTGATCAGAGCCGTGATGTTCTCGATGGCGATAAGACCGTTTGGGAAGAGATCAGTGGTGGTCAAGAGATGATGACGTTAGGAACTCGGGAAGTTAACTCGCGGGCCTATGTCGGTCGCTTTAACTTTGGTGGCAGTGATCAGCAGAAAAAAGTGGGTACTCTCTCTGGTGGTGAGCGTAACCGTGTTCATCTGGCTAAAATTCTCACTGAGGGTGCGAATGTTTTACTCCTCGATGAGCCGACCAACGATCTTGATGTTAATACCATGCGTGCCCTTGAAGAAGCGTTAGAAAACTTCGCTGGTTGCGCCGTCGTCATCAGTCATGATCGCTGGTTCTTGGATCGAATTGCCACCCACATCCTCGCCTTTGAGGGCGACAGTCAAGTGGTGTGGTATGAAGGTAATTACAGTGAATACGATGAAGATCGCCATAAGCGCTTAGGCCGTGATGCCGATCAACCTCATCGCATCCGTTATCGGGATCTGACCCGTACTTAATTCCTGATATCAAGAGGGCTGGTTGCCTCCGATGTTATGAGCGATAAACATGTAAATTAAAAATGCCCTGCACAGGTTGTGTGCAGGGCATTTTTGTTATCGGGTAAATAGAAACTTAGTACAACGGAATCATGGCATAACCCTTGTTCTGGTAGCCTGTCAACGATGCGAAGGTGTTGCCGACGAGAACAAGGCCCGGAAAGATATCCTCTTTGTTGATCGCGTAAATCTTAGCGGCGACATTGCAGGTTTCAAGATATGCTCCCGCTTTCTTTAGCTCCTGTACTCGGTGAATCAACTGGTTCTCTTCCTCTTGGTTGTTCAGCTCCGAATTCTTACTCATCACCGACACCGCGCCGCCACGGAAGGCTAAAATAACATCGGGAGTAACGCCCTGAGCTTTTAGGGTGGCAATGGTTTTTTGCACCACATTTAAGTACACAATCATGGTGCCAGGTGATGAGATATTGACATCGAACACCACTTTGCCGGTGGTCAGGCCACCGAGTGCTCTATGGTCATCAGGTGCAGCATTACTGGCAGCAACAACAAGCGGTGTCATCATCAACGCGACAAAAAGTACGACAGAAAGTATCTTGTTCATAGTATCTCCATATATAGAAAGAATGATTGTTCATTCTCGTATGAAGGGTGGGCTTTGTCAATGGGAAAAATTGTCGGGAATTTATCCACCATCGAACCCGTTAGTGATTATCGGGATCGATGGCAGGATTAATTATTTTTGTAGGGAAAAACTAACGCGCGTGTAGCTGCCATACCGACTTCGTGCATAAGATTGAAGTAACCAATCCATGCCGTCGTTCATGGACGAAAAGGTTTTTCTACTCGTTGGAATCGACAGGGCAAGGGTGATACTTTCATCGATGTTTGCCGTAACTCCTGTGGAGGTTTTGTCGACGGTGCCAATGGCGCCCTCTGGTCGGTCTTCGGTGTGAACCTCATAATGGGTGGCGTTGCCAGCAATACGGTAATGGAGCGACATCGGGGCGGTCATGCGTGATTTTTTTAATTGGCGCATGGCCATCTCAATGCGTGCCTTTGGTGCATCGAGAGCGGCAACACGTTGTTGTTCAGGCAGCTTTGCCGTTAAGGTTTGCTGCGTTTTAAGGGCGATGCGATACCAGTGAATGGCTTTTTCGAAATTAATCGTTTCCCCTTTTCCGTAGTAGAAATAGTCACCAAGGGTTAGGGCGGGCTCAACACTTTTACCGGCTTCGGCTGCCATGCGTAACCATTTTTTAGCGGCAACGTAATCCGACTTCTGGTGATATTCATAACCGAGGGCGTTCATAGCGATAATGTTGCCGTGCTTGGCAGCTTGAAGGTACAGTGAGTGCGCGTCTTTACCTGGGTTGGAGCGCTTCAGTACCTCCTGCTCGACTAGAACAGCAAAGTTAAACAACTGTTGGTGATCTACCAATTCAGAATCGGTTAGTAGCGTAAAAGCTTGACTGAATAGTTGCGTAGCCGCTATTGGGTTTGGCCGCAGTTGATCGTTGAGGCAGTTGAAGGCTGTTACGTCGCGGCTAATATAACCAGCAGGCAGCTTACCTAGATAGCACTCTGCAAGGAGGATCTTCGCGTCGGTGTTGTCCTGATCGGCTGCTAAACGGAGAAAGTCGATACCCGTTTGGCGCAGTTCCACTTTATCGCGACAAACAAACTCTTTACCACGCTCGTAATAATCTACGGTTGAGCATTTCCAGCACAACTTATAGTTGTAGTTGTAGAGCATGGCGGCACCGGCTAGAGAAAGGCAGCCGATAAATAATACGATATTTAATATGATCTTTTTACGCGAACTCATCGGATCATTGTCCTCTTTAGGTGTTCATGCCGCACGCAATGCAGCAAAAAGTTGTACGGTCTTACTCACCGGGGAGTAGATCATGTGGACTGCCGTGGCAATCGCTACACTGGTCAAACTCCGCTAACATTTCAGGGTTGTGCGGGGTGTCGTGGCACTCTTCACAGCTGGGTATGTTGCCGTGCTCGTTGGCATGGCAAAAGGTGCAGTTGAGTTCAGAGTGAGCCAGGTGCCCATTTGCAAGCTTGTCAAACGCTTCACTGTGACAGCCGGCACAGGGTTGATTGGGGATCTCATCACTATAAAGCATGATGCTGACATTGTGAACGGGGTGGCATTGCATGCAACTGGCACTGCTTTCAAATGTTGAGTGGGGCTCGTCGTGACATTCGATGCATGTTGGCAGATATCCATGTTGCTCATGGTGGCACTCGTTACAGCTCATATCTGCATGGGAACTCGGTTGCGCCAATTGCTCAGCTGGGCCGTTGTGGCAGCTGGCGCAAAGAGGTTCGAGGTGATCAATATTCAGGCTGGCCACCGGAGCGTGCGCATTACTGTGACAGTTTAGGCAGTCGAGAATTGCTTCATCGTCACCATGCGGCTGTTCGTGACACTCTTGGCAAGAGGGTAGGCGCTCATCAAGAGTTAAACCTCGCTTGAAATTATGAAACGTGTCATGGCAATCCCTGCACACCATCTTATGCGCGCCACCTGAATCACGTAGGTCGGTAAAAACCTCCTCATGGCAACGGGCGCACTCAATGGTCGAGAGTGGTTCAATCGGTTGAGCGAAAACATCTTCATTTGCCAGCGCGATAGAACTTAAACTCATCAATAAAATGGATGCCGTAAGTGCTATTTTTAGTGTTGATTGGTTAATCATCATCTATCCCTTAGTCAGCGTGAGGTCGCTAATTGCGTAAGTTATGTGGCCCCTTGTGACATTTTGAGCAATTGGTAAATTGCTGGTGAATTCTTGAATCGTGTGGTTCACCGTGGCAATTGTCGCACGTTAATATCACTTTGTGCGTTCGTTTATGGCAGACAATGCACTCTAGCTCAGCGTGAAGGCTGCTGTTGTTACTCAGTTGTGTCAGTTGTACTCGATGACAACTGCCGCAAAGGTGTTGTTTCACTCCCCTGTTACCAAATTGCAGTTGTAGCGGTTGGTGGGGTTGGTGGCAACGCAGGCAATCAGTGTAGTTCATGTCGTCGGAATGACCACTGTGACACTCAAAGCATTCGACGGCATCCCCGTGTTGCTGATGACACTCGTTACAATCCATCTCAGTGTGAGCACTCGGGTGTTGGTCGAGTTGTTTTCCTGGTTTTGCATGGCACGATACGCACACCGGTTTGATTGGTGATACCGCACTTAGATCAATATTGAGTGGAGCGTGAGGGTTGTGACAGGCTGCACAGCCCTCAATCTTAAAGTGATCACTGTCATCGGCTTGATGGCATTGTGCACACTCTGGGATCACCGCTTCTGTTTGCGGTGGATGACTTTGGTGGCACTCAATACAACTTAGCTCTGTTGCGTGAGACGCCCCTTGATTGATCACCATATCAACTGTTTCACTGTGACATGCACGGCATAAGCTGGAAGAAGGATCACCCTGCCATTGGTAAGCTGTTGGTTGGTGCGGATTATGGCACGACAGACAGTCCTGATAGGTCATCTCTTCACTGTGGCCGTCATGGCATTCAAGGCAGGTGAGGAATTGACCCTCATCGATACCGTGTTGTGTGTGACATTCACTGCAATCCTGCTCAGCATGAAGACTCGGTACTGTGTTCATGGCCGTATCAATGTCAGCATGGCAGCTCACACAACCTGTTTTAACGGTACCGATGGTGGTGAAATCATCGATAATAGGTGCGTGAGGCTGGTGGCATTGACTGCAGTTTTCTAAAGCAAAGTGGTTTGAGTCGCCGTCACTGTGGCACTCGCTACATTCAGGAATGAGGGCTTCACCGACTGGCGGATGTCCTGAGTGACACTCAAGGCAGCTCAGTTCACTGTTATGTTTTCCCCCTTGAGTGCTGCTGAGCTGCTCAACGGGTTGCTTATGACACTTAATGCAATCACTGTCAGTAAGAGGACGTGCTTCAATCGCGCTCCACGCTGGCGAAGCGATAACGAATAGCAGTAACAGGGCCAGCCGTACCGCGAGCGGTAACCTCAACGGTGCGAGGCGGGCTATTGCTTGGGACAACTTTGATGTGATGGTGTTGCGAATCATGCGTACCAACCATTGTGAGCAAAAATAAAAGATGCCTACCGAGAGCGTAACTCTCGGTAGGCAGGGGTGTTACTCCGCGAGTGCGTGAGGGTCAATGTGGCACTCGACGCAATTGGGATACTTTTGGTGCATAACTCCATGTGGCTCACCGTGACAATCATTACAGGTGGTGATGGTCATATGCTCATCAACATGACATTCAGAGCACATCATCGTGCCGTGGAGTTTAGTCGATTGGGCTAGCGTTGCGGCAATTTCACCGTGGCAACTAGCGCACAGCTCAGATGGCAGGTCGTTATAAGTCACTTCAACTGGGCTGTGAGGCTTGTGGCACTTGGTGCAATCAGCAAGCGTCATGGACTCAGAGTGCCCTTCGTGGCAGTCGAGGCAGTTTAGAAATTGTCCTTCTGCTAAACCGTGACCCGTATGGCATTCGTTGCAGTCTTGACTAGAGTGAGCACTTGGATAAGTGGTCATCTCTTCGCCCTTGTCATCATGACAGCTAATGCACGCTGATTTTACGTTAGTTAATGCGCTAAAGTCGATAATTAGGGGATGGTGCGGGGTGTGGCAGCCTGCGCAATTAGCTAAGGTGTAGTGAGGGGTTTCATCGGCAGCGTGGCACAGGCTACATTTTGGAATGACGTTAACACCAAGGGGAGCATGCTCAAGGTGGCAATCCTGACAATCCATCTCATTGTGGGCAGCACCGTTGTCAGCGACATCTTTCACCACATCGAGGTGACACTTAACACAGTCAGCATCGCTAAGAGTTTCTGAACTAAGGGCAGGTTGGGCAAGACCTAGCAGGGCAAAGGCTGCACAGCATAGCAGTAGGGTGTGTTTCATCGACTTCATCAAGGTTTCCTCCTCCAACAACAAATCAAAATAGATCATATCAGCCAGTGGCCGAACAAAAAGTGTTTCATTGGGTCACAATTGAGTCAATTGTGAGTGGCTTATCAAAGCAGAAAATGGGGCAAAAATCAACATTTGACTGTGTTTAGACTGCATTTAGGTGGGCGGATGGGTGACTTCGTTGCGTGTGGTTAAGTGATGATCAAAATTTTGTCGCAAGGGAGCTGTCAGTTGTCGCAGAATAAGCGATATTTCGCTGAAAATTGCTGCTAAAATGGTTGTTGTATCGACCAAGGTTGTGATTTTTAATCAATTCGGTGGGCATTGTCTTGATGGGGCCGATTGTTTATCGACATTTTAGCCAAAAAGCGGTAGCCTCGCTTGCTTAGTAAAAGTGGCTGCTGACATCCGCTGCCGTTGAAGCGTAACCGTGTTTTGTCATGAATTTACATCATATATAAAGTTACAGTAAAAGGAGCCGATGATTATGGAGAACGATTGGAATTTAGAAACTCTTGTGATTCAAGGTGGCTACCAGCCTGAAGCAACAGATCCCCGTATTGTGCCGATTGTACAAAGCACAACCTACAAATATGATAATGCCGATCACATTGCCAGTCTGTTCGATCTCGACTGCGCCGACCACATGTACACCCGGATCAGTAATCCTACTTGGGCTGCGTTTGAAGCGAAGATGACGGCCCTTGAGGGTGGTGTTGCCGCACTGGCAACTTCATCAGGGCAAGCGGCAACTACGTTGTCGATTCTCAATATTTGTAGCAGCGGTCAACATATTATTACCGCAAATTCATTATATGGTGGAACCTACTCACTGTTTTACAACACTCTGCCGAAAATGGGTATTGAGGTCACTTTTGTTGATCCAGAAGCCAGCGTCGAAGAGATTAAGAGTCACTTTCGTCCTGAAACTCGGCTGATCTTTGCTGAGAGTATTGGTAACCCCGGCTTGAATGTTCTCGACTTTGAAAAGTTTTCATCCGTCGCCAATGAGATGCAGGTGCCACTGATTATTGATAACACCTTCCCGACCCCTTATCTGTGCCGCCCTTTTGAGCATGGCGCTGATATCGTTATTCACTCAGCGACAAAATATATCGATGGTCATGCAACCAGTGTCGGCGGAGTGATTGTTGATAGTGGTCGTTTTGATTGGAACAATGGCAAATACCCAGAGATGACCGAACCTGATTCAAGTTATCATGGTCTGCGCTATACCGAAAAGTTTGGCAGCATGGCTTACATTGTTAAGGCGCGAGTGCAACTAATGCGCGATATCGGTGCCAGCTTAGGGCCGCTGAACGCCTTTATGTTCAATCACGGTCTAGAAACACTCCATGTCCGTATGGACCGTCACTGTTCTAACGCCCTCGATGTGGCCCGCAGGTTAGAGCTTCACCCTAAAGTGAAATGGGTTTCGTATCCAGGATTGAACAGTCATCCAAGTTACGATAGAGCTTGCAAGTACCTACCTAAAGGGGCCAGCGGTGTTCTCACTTTTGGTATCGAAGGTGGTGTTGAAGCAGGGCGACGTTTCATGGAGAGTACAAAGTTGATCGCTATGGTGGTTCATGTTGGTGATGTGCGTAGTTGTGTCCTGCATCCGGCGAGTACTACCCACCGCCAGCTGACAGAGGAGCAACAGATTGAATCTGGCGTTGCCCCCGATTTGATCCGTTTATCTGTCGGAATTGAGAGTGTTGAGGATATTATTGCCGATATTGATCAAGCGTTAGCGCAGTGCTAACGATTTTCGACAGACAACAAGTTTAAAATGCTTTATAATATTCGGTTTGAGGGATCTCACGTGAGAACCCAGTTCGATTGAGTTGTTCGTACCATTGCAGGAGTTGTCATCATGCCAGAGCGTGAGAAAACATCACAAAACTCTCAGGCGTCGAGTTCCACTTCAACAGCTGCTCCGCGTAAAGGGATTGCGGCGCTGTTTGAAAAAGAGGAACTTAAAGACCTGTTTATTAAATATTTGATCCTAATCGGTGTGATTGAAGGGTTTATCTTCTTTGTCAGCTTTTTGAGTCAGCTTGGCCCAGAAAATACCCCCTTCCCATGGAAATCATATTTTTTTGCTGCCTTTGTTGTACCGCTGACCATCACTTTTTTGCTCGGCGTGATTGTTCTGGGCTTTGATCGCTACCTTTATGGTCACCAGCCGTCAAGTTCAGAGAGCTCCTTAGGCCTCTCTGCTTCGGAACATCAGGGGCGGGTGCAAAAATTTCATGCCTTTATCTATGTGATTCGGCAAATGCCGTTTCTCATGGGCTTGTTGATGTTGGTGGTGCTATCGGGGGTTGTGTATAAACTCGATGGTATTTTAGCGGTGATCGGCCATGTTGGAGAACGGACGGCCTACTATCTGCTGATCGCTTTGGCAGCGTTACTGGTGGCTGGAGTGGTGCTCGGTCTGGTATGGATGTTCATGAGCTATAGCTTGCGTAAAAAGAGCATGGAATATCAATATAAATACAAAAAAGATGTGGTTGATAAAACGGGGTTGATCATTCTTGATGATGATCGGGTGATGGATCAACACGGTAACTTGCTAACACACGATCATGTTGCTCAAATCGAACAACGTAATAATAACACCGATGATAACAATGATAATAACAATGATAATAACAATGATGCGATTCTGATCGAATAGCGATCATCGTTAAAGTGGTAAAAAAATAGTGTGGTCCTGATGACCCCGTTCCTATCTCGGGAGCGGGGTTTTCTTATGCCTAAACGGATCAGCGTTCACGCTGGCTGTTGCCAATGGAGTAATTGATGTCAAAACAACATAAAACAATCTATCTGAACGAATATCAACGGCCAGTTTATACCTTGTCACGGGTGGAGTTAAATTTTGATCTCGCCCCTGAAACAACCCGTGTTGAAGCGCTCTCCTATTTGGAACGTGACTCGCTGGCCGATTCAGGTGCAGCACTAAATCTCGTCGGCGATGGTTTAGAGCTTATCGAATTGCAAATAGATGGCGTGACACTCGATGAAGCACGTTACGAGGTTAACGATGGTGGTCTAACGATTCACAGCGTGCCCCAACAGTTTTGCTTGCGCGTGGTGACACAGATTAATCCTGCGGCCAACAAAGCACTGGAAGGGTTGTATCTCTCAAGTGGTAACTTCTGTACCCAGTGCGAGCCAGAAGGGTTCCGGCGCATCACCTATTTTCAAGATCGTCCCGACGTGATGGCCCTGTACACCACAACCATTCGCGCCGATAAACAGCAGTTCCCCGTGATGCTTTCCAACGGAAATTTGATCGATAGCGGTGATCTCGATGATGGCCGTCACTTTGCCACGTGGCACGATCCCTTCCCGAAGCCGTCCTATCTGTTTGCTTTAGTGGCCGGTGATCTGATCTGTATTGACGATAGTTTTACCACCTGTAGCGGGCGCGAAATTCTGTTGCAAATTTATGTCGAAGAACGCAATCGCCTTAAGTGCGACCACGCTATGCTGTCGCTAAAAAATGCGATGAAGTGGGATGAAAACCGCTTCGGACTCGAATACGATCTCGATCGCTACATGGTTGTCGCTGTCGATGATTTCAATATGGGGGCGATGGAGAATAAGGGCTTGAATGTCTTTAACTCCAAGTATGTCCTCGCCTGTCCCGATACCGCCACCGACATGGATTATCTCGATATTGAAGGGGTGATCGGTCACGAGTATTTCCATAACTGGACGGGCAATCGAATCACCTGCCGAGACTGGTTTCAAATCAGCCTTAAAGAGGGCTTGACGGTGTTTCGCGATCAAGAGTTCTCTGCCGATATGAACTCCGCCGCGGTCAAGCGCATTGAAGAGGTGCGCCTGCTGCAAACTCATCAATTTGCCGAAGATTCAGGCCCGCTATCCCATCCGGTACGGCCTGAATCCTACGTTGAGATCAATAACTTTTACACCATGACCGTGTACAACAAAGGTGCCGAAGTGATCCGCATGATGCAAACCTTGCTCGGTCGCGAGCGCTTTATGGCCGGAATTGGTTGCTATGTTGAGCGCCACGATGGTCAAGCAGTGACCACCGATCACTTTGCCGCAGCGATGGAGGATTCATCAGGCGTTAACTTAACGCAATTTAAACGCTGGTACTCACAGGCGGGGACGCCAACTCTCGAAGTTGAATCGAGTTATGATCCCGCGCAGTCGAGTTTGACCCTAACGCTGAAACAGCAGTGTGCTGATACGGCGGGGCAAACGAACAAGCAGCCATTCCATATCCCCGTACGGGTCGCTTTGATCGCTAACGATGGCCAACCACTACCATTGCGCTACGCCGCTGACAGCAGTTCGGCAACGGAACGGGTGTTAGAGTTAACCGCCGCCGAGCAGAGCTTCACGTTTGTTGATATCCCCGCTGGTGCGGTGGCTTCAGTGTTGCGCGATTTCTCGGCACCGGTCAAATTGGTGATGGAGCAAAGTGTTAGTGATCTCGCCTTTTTGATGGCTCATGATAACGATTCGTTTAACCGCTGGAATGCCGGTCAGCGTTTGGCCATGCAATTGATGCTGGATTTGATTGCCGATATTCAAAACGATCGACCTCTCGCCCTCGATAACGATTACATCGAAGCAGTGCGGGTGCTGTTGACAGATGAGAACAGCGATCCATCCCTATTGGCGCTGTCATTGACGTTGCCGTTAGAGAGTTATGTCGCTGAACAGATGGCGCAAATTGATCCGCTGGCGATTCACGGTGCGCGCAGCTTCATGCGGATGATCCTCGCTCGTACCTTGCAGCAGGAGTTTAGTGCTTGCTATGCACGCTGCCATGTTGATGGTGAGTATTCTCTTGACCCACTCGCTGTTGGGCAGCGAAGTTTGAAAAATGTTTGCCTCAGTTATTTGGGTCGCCTTGATGACGAGGCGAAGCTCGATCTGGTTTACGAGCAATATCAGCGTGGCGATAATATGACCGATGTCAGCGCTGCGTTAACCATTTTGGCTGATATCCCGAGTGCGAAAACTCAAGCCGCTTTTGATGAGTTTTATCAGCGCTGGCAGTGTGATCCTCTGGTGGTCGATAAGTGGTTGGCGATGCAAGCGCGTTCAAGCCGTTCCGATTGCTTAAAACAAGTGCGTGAATTGCTCGATTCCGAGGCTTTCGATCTGAAAAACCCCAACAAGGTTCGCTCCTTGATCGGTGCGTTTTGCCACGGTAATCTGGTTAACTTTCACGCTGCGGATGGTTCAGGTTATCGTTTTTTACAAGAGCAGATTGCTCAACTCGATACCTTTAATCCACAAATTTCGGCGCGACTGGTAACGCCGTTGCTGCGTTGGCCGCGTTATGATGCCCAGCGTTCGGCTGCTATGAAGCAGGCGTTGGAAGAGTTGCTTTCTGCGGTGGGGATTTCGTCGGATTTGTATGAGGTGGTGAGTAAAGGGTTGAAGCAAGGGTAGGTCGGGCACAGCCAGACAGCTGTGTTTATTTGCACTAAGATCCCCCATTTGCCGACGCCGAACGCAATGAGCGTCGGCGAGGTCTGGGGGCGAAACCCCAGTTTACTTCAGCCGGTGATTGTTGTTATCAGTCGTTTAATGTTGATCAGGTTCCGCACCCTTTAAAGCCAAGGTCAAGTTCGCGAGGTCTCGCCCTCACACTGCGACGTACTTTTTTGACTGGCCCCAAAAAAGTAAGCAAAAAATGGCCTTGAAGTTCACGCTTGCAGCGGGCCGTACTCTACCCACAGTGAGTCTTTTTCCCTCTTGCTCAAATATGGCGGCTCGTCGGCCTCTCGACCTCCAATTCAGTTTTGATTCGTTATGATGGTGTAGGGGGTGTTGGTAATGTGTACCTCTCTAGTTTTTAAGTGGCACCTAAATTGTTTCATTTTGCGAGTCACGTGGCATTCAGGGTTACTCCAGTGGTCGGTGACCACTTTACAAGGGGACCATTGCTGATTTCAATATGTTATTACCCGTGAAAATAGGTTCATCAATGACAATGCCAAACGTTAAATTCTCAATCGACCGTGGTGGCACCTTCACCGATATTTACGCTGAATTTGCTAATGGCCGTACTGCGGTACTCAAACTCCTTTCCGATGATCCAACAAACTACCCCGATGCTCCACGTGAAGGGATACGGCGTATCCTTGAGCATGAACAAGGTTCACCTCTGCCTGCCGAGCAACTCAGTGCTGAAATGATCACCTCCATCCGTATGGGAACCACCGTTGCCACCAATGCGCTCTTGGAGCGTAAGGGGGCGAAAACGGCGCTGGTGATCACCCGTGGTTTTAGTAATCTGTTACAGATCGGCAATCAAACGCGTCCCGATCTGTTTGATCTCAATATTCAACGACCACAACCGCTTTATTCCCATGTGATTGAAGTGGATGAACGGGTGCGACCTGCCCTTGATGGAGAAACTGATACCATTATCGGCACCAATGGTCGTGATTATGTGGTGGTTGAACCGTTGCAATCAGCCGCTTTAATTACTGACCTTCGCCGTGCGAAGGAGCTTGGTTGCACCAGTGTGGCGGTGATCTTGGCGCATGGTTATGCTTATCCTGAACATGAGAAATTGATTGGTCAATGTGTGGCCGAGGTAGGTTTTGATCACTGTTCGCTGTCGCATCACGTGATGCCGACGGTACGGATGGTTCCTCGTGGCGATACTACCGTTGTTAATGCCTATCTAACGCCCCATATTCGACGATATGTAGAAAGTTTTTCGGCGGGTTTTGTCGATGGTTTGGAAAATACGGAGCTGTTGTTTATGGCTTCTGATGGTGGTCTGGTGCCGCAGGTGGCTTTTGATGGGTGCCGTGCGTTGCTCTCTGGCCCCGCTGGCGGCGTGGTTGGTTATGCACAAACCTGCGCTCAAGCGTTGCCCGATGTGGCGGTGATCGGCTTCGATATGGGAGGTACGTCCACCGATGTCTCACGATATGCGGGAACTTATGAGCAAACCCAGAGTTCTGTGGTCGCAGGGGTTCGCATTGCTGCACCGCAATTACAAATTGAAACCGTTGCCGCTGGCGGTGGTTCACGGTTGTTTTTTCGTCATGGCATGTTTGAGGTCGGCCCTGAGTCGGCAGGTTCCCATCCGGGGCCGGTATGTTATCGCAAAAATGGTCATCTCACCGTCACCGATGCCAACGTGGTTTTGGGTCGCTTGCAACCACAATTTTTCCCCCATATCTTCGGCCCCAATGAGGATCAACCTCTTGATGTTGATGGTGCAAAACGCGCCTTTGATGAATTGACGTCTGAAATCAATCAATGGTTGACCGAGAAGGGCCGCCAACCGATGACCGTTGAAGCGATTGCCGCTGGTTATATTGATGTCGCCAACGAGGTGATGGCGCGGCCAATTCGTGCGGTATCAGTGCAGCGCGGTTACGATTTAAGCGCTCATGCTCTGGCATGTTTCGGTGGTGCAGGGGGGCAACATGCCTGCGCCATGGCACAAAAGTTGGCGATGAAAACCATCTTTATCCATCGTCATGCGGGAATTTTATCCGCCTATGGCATGGGAATCGCCTGTCAAGTGCGCGAGCGTCAACAAGCGGCCAGCGGTGAGTTGACGGCAGAACGGCAATCGTATTTCGATCAATATCTCGATCAACTCACTGAGCAAACCTGCGCCGAGTTAGGCTGCGCGGCAACGGGTGATACTCAGGTTGAGATCGAGCGTTACCTGAACCTCCGTTATGCTGGCACCGACACTGCTTTGATGGTGCGTTGTCCTGAACATGGCGATTACCGCCGCGCCTTTGTTGAAGCCTATCGACGTGAATTTGGCTTTGAGCTTGCGAGCGCGATTGAGGTCGATGACGTGCGGGTCCGTGTTAGCTACCATAGCGGTTCAGCGATCACTGATGTTAGCGATGAGTCTGGTGAGCGGAACGGCGAACCGATTGCCGAAGCGCGTTGTCACCTCGGTGGGCGTTGGTGTGAGGTGCCGATTTATCGTTTAGAGCTGCTAGCGCGGCGCTCTCAGGTGGCTGGCCCAGCGATTGTCATTCAAGACACTGCAACCATTGTGGTCGAACCGAATTGCTGCGCTAATATCAATGATCAGGGTGATGTGTTGATTGAGGTTGAAACCGCGTCCGTAGCGATGACGACAGCCTTAGATCCAATTCAGTTAGCCCTGTTTAGTCACCGTTTTATGTCGGTTGCCGAGCAGATGGGCTATACGTTGCAACGCACGGCGATCTCCACCAATATCAAAGAGCGCTGCGATTTCTCCTGTGCGCTGTTTAGTGCTACGGGCGATCTGATTGCCAATGCGCCGCACACTCCCGTTCACCTTGGGGCGATGAGTGAAGCGGTGCGTCAGCAGCTTGAGCGCTACCGCGATGACATGGTTGAAGGAGATGTGTGGCTGTGCAACCATCCACAAGCGGGTGGCAGTCATCTGCCCGATATCACTGTGATCACCCCGCTATGGGTGCGCGGTCAAATGGTGATGGTGGTGGCCAATCGTGGTCATCATGCCGATATTGGCGGCATCACTCCCGGCTCGATGCCACCGTTTTCTCGTTCGCTCAAAGAGGAAGGCTGCGCCATTCTCGGCATGAAGCTGGTTCAAGCTGGGGCGTTTCAACAGCACGAGATCGAGGCGATACTCAGTCAGTCGAACGTTGATGACCAGGGCCAGTCGATTCCAGCCAGCCGCCGTTTAGCCGATAATATCTCGGACCTCAAAGCGCAGGTCGCTGCGAATCAATGTGGTGTTCGCTTACTGACGGAGCTGATTGCGTCCAGCGGCTTGACCACCGTTCACGCTTATATGGGCTATCTGCAAGATCACGCTGAGCAAGCGGTACGCCAAGGGTTATGCCAACTGGCTGGGCAGGTTGAACAACGTCATGGTTCCCTGACTGTTGAGGCCAAAGATTTTCTCGATGATGGTACACCTATCGCGCTCACTCTTCATCTCAGTCATGCAGGAGAGGCCCGTTTTGACTTTACAGGATCTGGCCCGCAGCATTGGGGCAACTTAAACGCACCGAAAGCGGTGACACTGTCGGCAGTGCTGTACTGTCTACGCTGCCTCGTTGCCGAGGATATCCCCCTGAATCAAGGCTGTTTGCGCTCGGTCGAAGTGGTATTGCCAGAAGGTTCGATCCTTTCACCCACTGCTGATGCCGCAGTTGTGGGTGGTAATGTCTTGACTTCGCAACGGGTGGTCGATGTCATCTTTAAAGCTTTTGGTACCGTCGCCGCCTCACAAGGTTGTATGAACAACTTCACCTTCGGCAACGATCATTTTGGTTATTACGAAACTATTGGTGGAGGCGCGGGGGCAGGGCCAACGTGGCACGGTTGTTCAGGGGTACATACCCACATGACCAATACCCGTATTACCGATGTCGAGGTGTTGGAAAATCGCTACCCGATCATAGTGCGTCAATTTGGTTTGCGCATGGGATCGGGAGGCCGAGGCCAGTTTAACGGTGGTGATGGTTTGGTGCGTGAGCTGGAGTTTTTGCAACCGTTGCAAGCGGCGATTCTCTCTGAACGACGGGTGTTTAAACCTTATGGTGTTGATGGCGGTGAGGCTGGTTCGTGTGGAGTGAATACCTTGATTGCTGCTGATGGTGAGTTGCGCGATTTGGGCGGCAAGAATATGGTTGATGTGCAGGTCGGTGACAGAGTGCGGATTGAGACTCCTGGTGGCGGTGGATATGGGGCGAAGTTGACGTCGCTTGAAGCAAAAGACTGTGGAGACTAGTGTTGTCAGAGGCTTTTGTCACGTGACGGACTATAGTTGATTTGTGCGAGTTGGCAATAATTTAATTAGAGCTCTTGTCTTTTTGTTGTCTAGGTGTACCCTAGTCCCCCATACCATTGTGAGAGGGGCTAGTTGTTGATAAAACCACAAATTGTAACTAATGAAGTGTTGGAAGGTGCATTTGATGACCATAGCCTCGAAGAGGCCTTTGAGTTTGTTTCACGAAAGAAAACTCGTGGCATAGATGGTACGACTGTTGAAAAATTTACAGAAAAAAAACAGGAAAATTTTGAAATAATAAAGAAAAAATGTCGTAATGGTACTTATCGATTCTCACCATATCTTCAAAAGTTGCAATTAAAAGGAAGGGGAGCGTCGCCGAGGGTTATCTCAATAGCAACACTTAGGGATAGAATTGTTTTACACGTTGTAAAAGATCTTCTTCAAAAAGCATTTCCTGAGTCAGTCAATAGGCTGTTGCCTAATAACTACATAAAAAAGATAAATGACTTTTTTGTATTGCACGGTTCTGATGAGACGCTTTGTTATTATAAGACAGACATTCGGCGGTTTTATGATTCAATAGAGCATGAGCATCTCTTATCTAAAATACGTCCAAATGTGGAATCCTCTTTCTTTTTACGGTTAGTTTATAATGCGTTAAAAAATCCGACGACTAGTTTTGGCTCTAAACGCACTGAGCTGAAAAATAATAATAGCATTGGTGTGCCACAAGGACTTTCTATCTCAAATATACTTGCTGATATTTATATGCGTGATTTTGATGAAAGTTTATCTGGTTTGGCTGCTCAGTATTATCGTTTTGTTGATGATATTATATTATTTAATTTGGGGCCGACCAAGGCTTGTTTGAGGTTGAAAGTTAAATCTTGTGCTGGTGAACTTGGCCTTACTTTGCATGGGAAAAGACGATTTGTAAACAAGAGGATAGGACCTTCGAATATCTTGGATACAGGTTTGATCTACCTAAGATTACAATTCGTGAGTCTAGCAAGGTTAATTTTATAAATTCTATTGCATCGATGGTTTCGTCGTTTAAACATGAATTTCATTCAACAAGTAAAAGTAAGGCGTGGTTGGATCAAGAGGCTAAAAAACAAATATTTATTGAAAGCTTGAATGAAAAAATAACTGGAGCGATTAGTGAAACTAGCAGATATGGTTGGCTTTTTTACTTCTTAGAAATTAACGATATGCCTATTTTGTATCAGATTGATAAAATAATCGATTCATTTTTTTCGAGATTGGTTGAGTTCGACAATAGACCTCCAGCTGATTTGAAGAGGCTTTCTAAGGCATATTTTGAAGCAAAATATAATGCTCATGGCAACTATATCCATAACTACAATAGGTATGTAACTTTGCAGGACAAAATAAAATATCTTAACCGGTTAGGATTGTTAAATCCTGATTTAATATATCCAGCTGAAGAGATTGCGACCTTGTTTGAGAAAATTAAAATGCAGAATTTGAAATATTTAGAAAAGGATATTGGTGATATTTCTTGAACTGAAATGCTGGCCTCCTCCCATTATGGGAATCCTTATCGTTTGGTAAGGGTGTTTGTTATCTATACCGCAGGGTTTTTGCTTCTGATTTTTTTTCAAAGAGGCGTGTCTAATGTTTCCTGAGGGGGCCAGTTGCTGTAAGTAGTTTTACTCAATATTATTAAGTAAATGGGAGCAACATGACTGTGGGCATTAAAGAATCACTTGATTGTAAATTCTGGTCAACCAGCGTTACTCGTTTTAATGCAGCAAAGAGGATTGAGAGTTGGACCAAATGCATTAGGTGGTCATTGTTATTTTCATCAATCTACTTGACGATATTATCTATTCTTATCTACTCGGGAAAAATTAAACCTGAGTGTTTGGATGCGAGTCAGTTTGCTACTATATTTTTATCTTTAGTGATTTTATGTTTAAGTCTTGCGGTTAACTTAAGTGAACTAGAGAGAAAGTCTGTACTCTACTATGAATCAGGTAGAAAGATTTCAAGATTATTAGATGATATGAAATTTCATTCTGATGTTGAAAGTTTAGAGAAATATTCTATTGCTTATGCTGAAATTCTCGATGGTTATGATAATCATCGTAGGTTAGATTATTATCAATTTATTTGTCAAAATAATAGTAGATTAGACGACAAACGTAAAAAAAATATGTTCTGCTTTCTTGCTTTGTATTGTTGGGTTTTAGCTCTTAGATACTTACCTCAGCTTGCTTTTTATATTGTAACTGCAGTGATTCCATTTGCTATGGTAATGAGAGTAACAAATTTTTAGAAAGTTGTTTGTTAGGTGTGGATATATTTGAATCTTTGAGCATGGACAACTCTCCACCCGTATTAGATCTTTGTGTCAATGGTTGAAAAAATTCGATCATATCTTGGTTTTAATCAATATCCAACTCTGTACCTTCCGCAAGAATATCAACATAGCTCTGGTAGATAAACCGTCTATTTCTCTTCCCCTTATTAATCTGTTTCAAAATCCCGAGTTTCTCACAAGTTGCAATTAAAGAATTAGCCTTGGTGTAGCTCACGCCAACAATTGTGGCGACATCTTTTGCCATAACCACGGGTTGCAATAGTAATCCTCTTAACAGAGAAACACCGTGGGACCCTTCACCTTCAGAAATTAGTCGATCTGTATCTGTTCGCTCTAGAGATTGAACACGCTTTGTTGTTTCAAGAACCATTCGTGAGACTTCGCAGACACCCTCTAGAAAAAAGCGAATCCAAGCCTCAAAATTGCCACTTGTTCTTACTTGGGTGAGGCGGTCATAGTATTCCTGTTGATGGGCTTTGAGGTAGGCACTCAGGTAGAGCATTGGTTCTTCAAGTACGCCTTGCCATACTAAATATAATGCAATCAGTAATCGCCCGATACGGCCATTACCATCGTTAAATGGATGGATGGTTTCAAACTGATAGTGGATGAGTGCACACCTGACGAGTGGTGGAAGATCGTCATCTTCATGCAGATAAGTCTCAAAGGCGTTAAGCAACTCAGTGGTAACATCGGGTGGTGGAGGTACAAATCGCGCATTGCTAGGGTTGCTACCACCTATCCAGTTTTGCATTGTACGAAACTCACCTGGAGTAAGATTGGGCTTTCCGCCTCGTACTTGTTGCATTAAGACACCATGAATTTCACGCAGTAATCGAAGCGACATTGGGAAATCATCGTTATGGAGGCGTTTTAAGCCGTGCCGCATAGCTTTGACATAATTGACAACCTCGCCAACATCAGCTGTCGGTTCATGGCTCTCATCGGCACCGAGAATATCCACGAGTGAGGATTGTGTCCCTTCAATTTGTGAACTGAGAAGAGCTTCTTTTTGAATGAACATACCGACAAAAAGGTCTGGATTAGGTAATACCGTAACGACAACATTTAATCCCCCCAAAGCACGGTCTGCTTCTGAAAGCAATAACTGTAGGTCACCGTCAATCGTGATTGGTGGTTGAGGCGGTAGGTTTGTTGGATAGAAGGCTGTGTATCCTGTTGTTGTTTTCTTGAATTCACCACTGCGAGTCATATTTTTCTCCTATATCACGCATTTGTGAGATATGGCTATTGTGACTGCTGTTATATCACGTTTATTGAGATATAGACTGAAAATCAACTCCATATCTCGCAATCCAGAGATATGGAGTTGATTATGTTCTTTATATGTCAAAATAAATGACAAGGAAGCCTACTAAATTTCAGGAGTGTCATTAGTTTTAGTTTGCGAGTGAGGAATGAAACTCCAATACTGTTAGCCTGGAGATCATGCTTTAGCAACCAATCTATCCACCCCATATTTGACAGTTCCAACCTCTTTGGTATCGTTATTCTATGCGATACTTACGATTCTTCTTATATTTCTGCGTTCTTTTTTTTCCGCTTGCGGCAATTCATGCCAGCAGTTCTGCGGTGGTGCGGGTGATTCCTATTCACGGGGTGATCAACCCTATTGTTGCGGAATTTGTCAGTCAGAATATCACTGAAGCGAATGTCGGCAACGAGCGGGCGATTTTGTTATCGATGGATACGCCCGGCGGATTGGATACCGCCATGCGAAACATCATCCAGTCGATTCTCGTCTCGTCTGTGCCAGTCATCGTTCATGTTGCGCCATCGGGGGCGCGTGCCGCCTCGGCGGGAGCGTTAATTACTCTGGCAGCGGATTTTGCCGTCATGGCTCCAGGGACCAATATTGGTGCCGCTCATCCGGTCGCCATCGGTATTGGCGCTGGGGGGGCTGGTGGTGATGATACGCCGATGATGGAAAAAGTGACCAATGATGCCGCGGCCTATGCACGCTCGGTTGCTGAGCAGCGCGGACGCAATGTCGACTGGGCCGAAAAGATTGTGCGCGACAGCTTATCGAGTACTGCTGAAGATGTGTTACGTCTGAAGGTGATCGATGCCATTGCTGCAGATCGACAACGGGTGATGGAAGTTCTCGATGGCAGCACCTACCTCCGCGACGGCCAACCGCTAGTTTTTGATGGTACTGATGTGGTGTTCAGCGAGGTTGAGATGCCGCCACGCGAGCGATTACTCAATGTGTTGAGCCAACCTGATGTTGCCTATTTGCTTCTGATGCTCGGTTTTATGGGGATTTTTTTCGAAATATCCCAGCCGGGGGTAATCTTACCGGGGGTGGTGGGAGTGATCAGCTTGCTACTTGCTTTTTTCGCCTTCCAGACCTTGCCGATCAATTACGTAGGGATGTTATTGATCCTTGTCGCCATGGTGTTGTTTATTCTCGAAGTCACTGTTGTCTCTTACGGCATGCTTGCCGTAGGCGGTGTGCTGGCGCTGATATTGGGATCATTAATGCTTGTTGATAGTCCCGATCCACTGCTGCGCATCTCTATCGAGG
This sequence comes from Desulfuromonas svalbardensis, assembly GCF_055389415.1. Classification (NCBI taxonomy): domain Bacteria; kingdom Pseudomonadati; phylum Thermodesulfobacteriota; class Desulfuromonadia; order Desulfuromonadales; family Desulfuromonadaceae; genus Desulfuromonas; species Desulfuromonas svalbardensis. Next base: position 1,285,276 of record NZ_AP042416.1, read on the forward strand.
TGATCGGAGCGACGGTGCTCGCCATCCTCACTTGTATGGGGCTGGTCATCCTATTTGTGATGAAGTCGCAACGGCGAAGGCCAGTTTCAGGTGAAGAGGGATTGATTGGCGAGGTGGGGGTGGCTCTGTCTGAATTAGATCTGCAAGGACGGGTGTTTGTCCACGGCGAGTATTGGGATGCTATTGCCAGCCAGAAAGTGGCTGAAGGTGACTCAATCGAGGTTGTTGGGATGACAGAGTTACTGACATTACGGGTGCAGCCGGTTCCGGTCGAGACAGAAGAAACGTTAACTTAAGTAAGCCGAACGGAGGAGGAAATGATGATACCACCTGGATTTATCGGTCTTGTAGTTATTCTTGTTGCAGTGATTATGGTCATTGCCAGCGCTGTTCGAATTTTGTTCGAGTATGAGCGCGGAGTGGTGTTTCGCTTTGGCCGTTTCTCAACCGTTAAGGGGCCGGGCTTGCGCTTTATTATCCCAGTGGTGGATAAAATGAAAAAAGTCAGCCTGCGCACTGTAGCGATGGATGTGCCACCGCAGGACGTGATCACCAAGGATAATGTGTCGATCAAGGTTAATGCGGTGCTTTACTTTCGGGTGCTAAAGCCGGAAAAAGCATTGATTGAGGTGGAAAATTATCTTTATGCTACGAGCCAGTTAGCGCAAACGTCCCTGCGCAGTATTCTTGGTCAGTCTGAACTCGATGAATTATTGATCCACCGAGATGAGATCAACGCCAAACTGCAGACCATTTTAGATCGGCAGACCGATCCGTGGGGGGTGAAGATCTCAAATGTTGAGATCAAGCATGTTGACCTGCCCGTCGAGATGCAGCGAGTTATGGCTCGCCAAGCCGAAGCCGAGCGTGAGCGACGCGCGAAAGTTATTCATGCACAGGGTGAGTTGCAGGCGTCGTCTACTCTTGCTGAAGCAGCAGGTAATATTTCATCCCAGCCAGGAGCGTTGCAGTTGCGGTTTTTACAAACATTAACTGAAGTCGCGACCGAAAAAAATTCGACCATTATCTTTCCATTACCGATGGATATGATTCGGCCATTTTTGGATCCTAAAGAGAAAGAGTAGTTTTTTTAAGCGTGTGCGACATGTAATTGGTAAGGGGCAATCCTAGGTTTTTTTTAAGCTGGGATTGTCCTACTCTTCTCCCCCCTTGCGCCAAAGCCAAAAGAGAACCACCATCGCAACAATAATACCAATCATCCCGATTACTGAATAGGCTGAGAGATGAACTTTTTGCCATGTCAGTCCACCGTAATAGCCTAAAGCCGGAAAGCCGATCCCCCATAAAATTCCGCCGCTGATTGAATAAAACATTACGGTTTTTGGCGCAAGTCGCAGAGAGCCAGCAATGAAGGGAACGAACCCGCGTAATGGGCCAAAGAAGCGGGCGAACAGTAAACTTTTCCCGCCGTGGGCAGCAAAGAATAGTTCGGCACGGCGCAGTATTTTGAGGGCTCGTGCTGAGTGTATCCGATTGACAAGTTGGTGGCCACTACGACTGCCGATAAGGTAGCTGATGAGGTCGCCAATGATGGCACCGGCGATGGCGGCGAGACAGCTGAACCAGAAATCACCGTGGCCGTTGGCCGCTAAAAGGCCGACGCTGATACACAGCACGCTGCCAGGGATAATTAAGCCAACCAATGCAATCCCCTCTCCGCAAGCGATGGCTGCAATGAGAATGTAATAGCTGGTACTGTGGGTCAGGGTCAGTAATGTTTGTTGCAACCAGTTTTCCATCTTATAATTCGTACATGATTAATCTGATGCTGGCAAATGATAAGTGGCTGTTTTTCGGTATAATATTGTTAATAGGCATAATTCTCTGAGCGTTGTTGCAAGGTTGAAATTAAGTGTTAGCATTTATGAGTATGGCGTTTAGTTGCCAAATTGTATGGATAATAGGGGGTGTTTCCAGTGTCATAGCGATTGAAGTTGTTTGTAGGGTTGGTGTTTAATAGTGACTGTCTTGTTGTTAGGAGGAATAGCATGAATTTATCAGTTTGGGATCCCTTTCACGAAATGGAAGATTTGCTTGATCGTTACAATCGATCATCACGAAAAGATTTGACTAAAAGCCGTGATTCTATTTTTGAGGTTGGCGATTGGATGCCCGTTGTCGATATTGAGGAGAACAAGGAAGCTTATCTTGTTAAGGCCGAGTTGCCAGGGGTTGACAAAGAGGATGTTAGTGTCAAAATTGATGACGGTGTGTTGACGATTAAAGGCGAGAAGAAAAGCAAAGTTGAGGATAAAAAACAACATCGAGTAGAGTGCTCATATGGATCTTTTATCCGAAGCTTTACCTTGCCGCAAACGGTTAAGGCTGAAAAAGTAGAGGCTGAATATAAGGATGGGATTCTTAAACTAACCATTCCAAAGTCTGAGGAAGCGAAGCCGAAGCAGATTGAGGTGAAAGTTAAATCCTAGCCGTTTGCTTGATCTTACAAGCCGTAGCCAGAAACAAGCAGCTAGTGTTATGTGAGTATTATGGTTCAAGGGGTCTAAATTGTTGTCAATTTAGGCCCTTTGTTGTTAATTTATCTCAATATACTATGGAGGTTCTTGCTTCTGTAACGCATTCAGCTTATTTTACTATCTGATATATTTGATGGTTTTATTTATGCTGAAGGATGCGTGTCATCCGCCACGATAAAAGTCTTTTTGATCGAGTTCGCGAGAATGAACAGTTAGCTGAAAAGTTTTATCAGGTTGAGTTGAAGATCTTGGCAACGCTTGGCATTGAAAGTATCCATTTGCATGTCAAATGTGACAGCGCATGAAAAATTGCAAGGCTTAGCTTGTTTGGATCCGTTGACAGGGTTGTTTAATCGCCGTGTGATGGATCAAGCGTTGCAACGTGAATTTAATCGTGCCGTTCGTTATGCTGTGCCACTGTCGGTGGTGTTTATTGATCTCAACGACTTTAAGATCGTTAACGATACCCATGGTCATGCTGTTGGTGACTGTTGTTGCAGCATCTTGCGACAAACCTTAAGGCGTTAAGCCGGTCAAGTGATTTTGTTGCCCGTTTTGCTGGTGATGAGTTTGTGTTGATTTTGCCCGAAACTGATTTAATCAAAGCGAGAGCGTTATTGAGACGAATGACTGAAGTCCTTCACGGGCTTCCCGTTGATCATGACGGTGGTGAACTATTTGTGTCGTTAAGTTATGGCATTGCGTCCCTGCCAGATCCTGAGGTAGTATCGCACGATCAATTATTAAGAAAAGCGGATCAATGTTTGTATCATGCTAAACGGTGCTATAAGCAGGGGCCAAAAACGTTATTATCCAAAGGGTGTTCAAGTGATTATTAAATCCGCTAGTTTTGTTAAAAGTGCGACCCGTCCGGGCAATTATCCTGAAGCAGGGCCGCTTGAAATTGCATTTGCCGGCCGCAGTAATGTTGGTAAGAGTTCGTTGCTGAATGTTTTGATCAATCGTAAAAGCCTTGTTCGCACCTCTTCAACCCCAGGTCGAACACAGTTGATTAACTTTTTTGATCTGAATGAAGAGTTATATCTGGTCGATCTGCCTGGGTATGGTTTTGCCAAGGTACCGATGTCGGTTAAGAAGCAATGGGGGCCGATGATCCGTACTTATCTTGAAACCCGAGAAACCCTGTGCGTTGTTGTCATGTTGTTTGATGTACGTCGTGTCCCACGTGATGAAGATTTGCAGATGCTGGATTGGCTTGAGGAATTTAATATTCCGACCATCCCTGTCATTACTAAAATTGATAAAGTGAGCCGTAATCGGCGTAAGAAACAGATCGAGCCGATTCTTGAGGCAACGGGTTTGCCCGAAGATGCCTTTGTGTTGTTCTCTGCCTTATCAAAGGATGGTCGTGATGAAGTTTGGGAGCGGATCGAGGTAGCGATAGAGTCGTCTTCAACAGAACTTGACGATGAGTGATGAAGTGGTTAAGGTGCAGGTGTGCTTTAATTAAATAGAGAAGGGTTTATTGTATGGGTGTCGTCTATGTGGTTGGTGCGGGGGTAGAGGGTCAAGAGGGCTTTAGTGCGCGGGCATTGACATTAGTGCGTCAGGCGCAGGTGCTCTATGGTGCTCAGCGTTTACTCGACCTGTTCTCAGAGTTGCCTGCTGAAAAAGTGGTCATTAAAGATCATGACGACCCGTCGGCGGTTGTAAAAGAGCATGAGGGTGTCACCGTGGTATTGACCTCGGGTGATCCGCTTTTTTTCAGTATTGGTCGTAGCCTGCTACGCAACCTACCGAAAGATAAATTAGAGTTTGTGCCGAATGTCAGTTCGGTGCAGTTTGCTTTTGCTCGAATTAAAGAGCCTTGGGATGACGCGGTTTTTATCTCAACCGAAGGCCGTTCGATGGCGGATATTATTGATCGGGTGGTGGCGAATAATAAAGCTGCAATTCTAACCGATGCTATCCATACACCTGCGGCCATTGCTACAGAACTAATGCTGCGCGGTCGCGATGGCTACACCGCATATTTGTGCGAGGATCTTGGTACTGATCAGGAGCGGATTGTTCAAACGAACATTCAAGAGTTGCCTGCGCTGGCTGCGGCAGAGTTGAATGTTTTGATACTCATTAAAAGTTATGATGGCGATGTTCGCGGAACTCAGCGAGTATTTGGCTTGAGCGACGATGCGTTTGTGGCGCTAAAGAAGCAGATGACTGGCGAAGAGGTTCGCGTTGTTGCCTTAGCCAAGTTACAGTTACGACGAGATATGACTCTGTGGGATATTGGCGCAGGAAGTGGGTCGGTAAGTATTGAGGCCGATTATTTGCTCCCCGAAGGGCGCATTTATGCCATTGAGCGCAATGACGAGTACTTGGAGTTGTTGCGGCGCAATATGAATACCTTCCAGACGCGAAATGTACGAGTTGTTCAAGGTGAAGCGCCTGTTTGTCTCGAAGATATTCCTGATCCAGATCGGGTGTTTATTGGCGGCAGTGGTGGTAACCTATGGGAAATCCTAGCCGCTGTTGATGGTCGCCTTGCCCCTGAAGGACGGGTGGTAATCACTGCGACAACATTGGATACACTTGTAGCATCGACCGATTATTTCGAAAATTCAGGATATCGAGTTGAGGTGTCGACACTTAATATTGCTCGAACCAATAGTGATACGGATTATAAGGTGTTTCAGGCGCGCAACCCTGTGTATATTATTATGGCAACTAAGACCTTTGAATAGTTTGATTATCTTGAAGTGTGTCAAGGCTGATTTGATATCAGCTTGTCCACAGAGGAGTTGATATGGATATAGATGAGCGTCGATCACGTGAGCGGTTTCCTACGCTGAACTTTGTGTATTATACCCTTGAAGGCTGCGAGGAGGGTGAGGTCGAGAATATGGGACGCACACTCGATGCGAGTGAGCGTGGTCTTTTGATTCAAACTCATGTTCCATTGCCGATTGGGCAAAGACTGATGTTAAGTGTTGGTCTTGGTGACAATATTGTTGAGCTCGGTGGTGAAGTTGTACACTGTGTTGACGATGAGAGCGGTATGTCACGTAGTGGTGTCGAATTCGATTCACTCGATACCAATCAAGCAGCAAGGTTGGCAACTTTTTTAGAAACATTTTCGCCTCTAAAGCCCAATAGCGATTTATAGTATTTATGAAATTACCATGGATTGAGGGGCAGGTTCCCCTCATGCTTGCTCCGATGCAGGGACTAACAAATCGCGCTATGCGGTCGGTCCAGCATCAAATTGGTCATCCCGATGTCCTGTTTACTGAATTTCTGCGAATAAAACAATCCACTCACCATCGAATCTCCCGTAGTGATCGCCTTGAATCTGCGGCACAAATTTCAGATACACCACTCGTTGTGCAACTCATTGGTCACACCGCATTGTCTTTAGCTGATGCAGCGCAGATGGTGCAAGATCAAGGTGTACAACACATCAATATTAATATGGGCTGTCCCTTTGGTCGCACCACCTCGGGCAAGACGGGTGGCGCGATGCTGAGCGTCCCCGAACTGTTGCCGGAATGTCTGCGCGCGGTTCGTGAGGTCGTTAACGGCAGTTTTTCCGTTAAAATTCGAGCGGGATACGATAATCCCGAACAGATTTTTGAATTATTGCCGATGTTTGAGGCCGAAGGTGTCGATTTCTTGATTCTTCATCCGCGTACTGTGGTGCAAAAATACGAAGGCATTGCCGATCATACCATCACCCGCAGATTGGTGGCGGCAACGTCAATGCCAATTATTGCTAATGGTGATGTGGTGACGGCGAAACAGGGACTGGCACTCTTGGCTGATAGTGGCGCAGCAGGATTGATGATTGGTCGTGGGGCGATTGCTGATCCGTTAATTTTTGAACGATTGCGTGGTCGTGCGCCAGTACGGGTTGATGCAAAACGGCAGAATCAAGAAGCGTGTGACTACTTGAAGCATGTTTTGATTGCCTATCAGGAATTGTTTTGTGGTGATCAGCAAGTGTTGGGCAAGCTAAAAGGGGTGGTGTCGTGCTTTGCTGAGTCATCATTGCAACGCTTGGTTAAGCGTTTACGACGGTGTCGAACGTTAGCTGAATTTGTTGCTGAACTGGACCAAGGTAAATAAATCCATCACTGTACAAGTTCATTACAACTCCCATTTTAACGCATCAATATTCATTCTAATGGTTGCCGATTGTATACAATGTTTGTTTGACTTGGGCCATTGTTCATGGTAGTAAGCGTAGCACTGTATATTCAAAATATACAGCACTGCGCGGTTTTAGAGGAAACTGTGTGGGGTCGTTTTTTTGCGCTGGTGGATGATCACTGTAAGAGAGATCGTCAGCGAGCAATCTGCTGAAGTAAGGAGTTTTTGATGGTGAAAAAGGTATCGCATTGGATGTTGTTGAGCGCACTGACAGCGTTGTTGCTGTTTACGGGTGCTCAGAGTGTTCTGGCAGATATGGAAACCTGCCTTGAGTGTCATGAAGATGTCATTGTTGCTAACGAATTTATGTCATCAGTTCATGGTGAAAACGAGATCGGCTGTCTCGATTGTCACAGTATCGACAATCTGGATGCTCACGTAGATGATGGAGTTCTTCCTGGGCCAGTTGATTGTGCAGGGTGTCATGATTCTGTTGCGGCTGAACATAGCAATAGTGTCCATGCTGAAAATGAAGTTGGCTGCGCTGAGTGTCACACCTCAATTCATACACTAACACCTGCTGCTGATGTCAAGCAATCGGTTGTTGATGGCTGTACAAACTGTCACGAAATGGACGGTTATACAGAATCAAGTCACGGTCTTGCTGTTGCTGCGGGCAACCAAGATGGTGCATCGTGTGCCGACTGTCACGGTCTGCATGAGATAGTAAGTCTTTCGACTTGTGATGTGAAAACAGCTCGTATGTTCCGCACCGAAGTCTGTATTACCTGCCACGGTAACGAAGAGATGATGGAGCGTAACGATGTGTACAGCGGTGCTGTTCACACCTACCTTGCTAGCTATCACGGTAAGAGTTTCCGTTTAGGTTATCCTGAAATTACTGCAACATGTGCCGATTGTCATGGTAGCCACGATATCATGCCTGAAGACAATGCTGCATCAATGGTAAATATTGAAAATCGTGCGGATACCTGTGGTAAGTGTCACGATGGTTCAACTCGCTTGTTTAGTAAATTCTATTCTCACGGCGATCACTCTGACTTTACTAACTACCCTGTTCTCGCGGTAACATTTTGGGCGATGACAGCGTTACTTGTTGGTACCTTCTCTGTGTTCTGGCTCCACTCCATCCTATGGATGATCCGTGGTATTGCTGAGAACAAAGAGAAAAAAGCAGCTCTTGCTGCGGGTGAAGCGCACATCGAAATTCCCGATGGCCATCGTGTTTATAAGCGTTTTGAAAATTACCATATTTTCATGCACATACTGGTTGTCACCAGCTTCTTGATCTTGGCCCTTACGGGTCTCCCTCTGAAGTTTTATAACCAGCATTGGGCGCAAGTGATGATGGACTTCTACGGCGGTACCGCTAATGCAGCGTATGGCCACCGTATTGGTGCATGTATTACATTTGTTTACTTTGGTATGGCTCTGGCTCTTAGCTTCAACTTCCTCTTCCTGCGCAAAGATATTCCAGGGATGTGGTTGCAGCGTCTGTTTGGTCCAGACTCATTGATGCCAACCTTACGTGATATTAAAGACGTAACGGGTATGGTTCGTTGGTTCCTCTGGAAAGGTCCAAAGCCAACATTTGAGCGTTGGAACTATTGGGAGAAATTTGACTTCATCGCCGTATTCTGGGGTATGTTTGCCATCGGTGGTTCAGGTCTCATGCTATGGTTCCCAGAGTTCTTCGGCTTGTTCTTGCCGGGCTGGGTATTCAATGTTGCGACCATCGTTCACTCTGACGAGGCGTTGTTGGCAACAGGGTTCATTTTCTCTGTTCACTTTTTCAATACTCACCTTCGCCCAGAGAAGTTCCCAATGGACTTCGTTATCTTCAATGGCGAGATGCACAAAGAGGAGTTTGTCGAAGAGCGTGGCGATCAATGGAAGCGTTATGAGCAGATGGGTATTACTGAAAAGTTCTACAAAGAGAAGCCATCTAGCCCAATCTATGGTATTGCATTGAGAATCTTCGGATTTGTTGCAGTAGCCATTGGTGTTGCATTGCTGGTGTTAATGATTATCTCCATTATTGGTGGTACTCACTAAACACAGTGAAGTAAATTGTGATATAAAAAGGGAGTTGCTTCGGCAGCTCCCTTTTTTATTGATTGTGTAACGAGTTGCTGCTTGGTTTTAGGAGGTTGCCGTGAAGAAGTTTGCTGTTTCATTTGGTGTCATTGGTTTAGTTTTAAATGCTCTTGGCGGTGCTTCAACTCTGTGGGGTGTTTACCTTATCGCCTTCAAATCGGGGATTGAGATGTTTGGTTGGGGCGATGCGAAAACATTTGGCTATCTGTTCTTTTGTGTCGGCTTGTGCTTGGTGTTCACAGGGGTGTTACTCGCTCGTTACGCACGAAGCCGTTGATCAATTTCGAAATATGTGTGAGGATGCCTCGTCTGTGTACGTTTCTTTGCCCTCATGGAAACACTAGTTCAAAAATCTAAAGGGTTTTTATGTCGTTACGCCACTCGTTGTTAGTGAAATTTATGACTGTTATCAGTGCGGTATTATTGATAACTATGTTTATTTCTGTTGTGGTGAACGTGCGTTTTCAGCGTCAGATAACACAAGAAAACTCGTTGCATGAAGCTGATTATTTCAGTGAAACCATTTTGCGTTCAACCTATTATCAAATGCTTGAAGATGATAGGGAGATGCTATACCAGATGATTGATGAAGTGGGCGCGATGCCAGGTATTCGGCGTATCCGCTTGTTTAATAAAGATGGTGTGATTAATTTTTCGACCGATAAGAAAGAGGTCGGGACGATTCTGCAACACAATTCTGAAGGCTGTAGTATTTGCCATTTAGATGCTGGAGCCCCTTTGGCTTACGCACCCACCGCAGCCCGTGGGCGGACGTTTTATGACGAAAATGGCGAGATGTTCCTCGGTGTTACCAAGGCGATCTATAACGATCCAAGTTGTTACACTGCCGATTGTCACTACCATTCGCAAGATCGTGAACTCAATGGAATTCTCGATGTTCAGATTAGTCTGAAAAATCGGATGGCTCAGGTCGATGTTTTCCGAAACTACTTTGTGGTTTTGACCTGTGTGTTATTGGTGTTGTTGTTTGTTGCTCTATTGTTGTTGACGAAGCGACTCATTATTACTCCTGTCAATGTTCTCCTTGAACATCAGCGGCGCATTTCGGCGGGAGATTTAACCAGTAGTATTGAGGATACCCCTCGTGATGAGCTGGGTGAGCTGGCCCGTGGAGCCAATGAGATGACGCGAAGTCTCAAGGCTTCTCAGGATGAAATTCGTAATTGGACGAATACCCTCGAGGCTCGTGTTGGTGAGAGAACTGAACAGATCCAAAATATGCAAAGTACCCTGGCTCGCTCTGAACGTCTAGCTTCTCTGGGTAAGCTTGTTGCGGGTATTGCTCACGAAATCAATAATCCGCTAACGGGGATCTTGATGTTCTCATCTATGGCTGGCGAAACATCAGGAATTGATCAACAGCTTAAGGACGACCTGGCAACCATTACCCGCGAGACAGAGCGTTGCGCTGGTATTGTTAAGGGGTTACTTGATTTTGGTCGTGAATCAATACCGCATAAGACATTTACCTCTGTCAATTCGATCCTAGATAAGACCTTGGCTTTGGTTGAATACCAGACTCTCTTCCAGGACGTTAATGTGATTCGCGATTACGACTATGATTTACCTGATCTTGAGGTCGACCCGAATCAACTTGAGCAAGTGTTTATGAATATTTTTATTAATGGCGCTCAGGCGATGCCAACAGGCGGAGAATTGTCCATACGTAGTTGGCGCGAAGATCCTTGGGTGATGGTGACCGTCTCTGACACGGGTTGTGGAATCCCAGGTGAGAACCTTGAACGGATTTTTGATCCATTCTTTACCACCAAAGACCAGCAAGGAACAGGGCTTGGCTTGTCAGTTTCTTACGGGATCGTAGAGAATCACGGTGGCGATATTCGCGTTGAAAGTAGCGTTGAGAAGGGGACAGCATTCACGGTAAGTCTGCCTCTTGAAAATGACAACAAAAATGCCGAGGCGTAATCGCCTCGGCATTTAGTTTGCTTGATCTGTTGCTTGATCTGTTACGAGTCTAGTTTGCGATCGCGAGCTGAGACCTGAAGTTTCTTCATCAATGCTTGAAAGTTTGGCCGTAGCATCCCTACATCGCCCGCAGCGCGAGTAATATTCCAATCATTACGCTTGAGTGCTTCAAGGACAAAACTCTTTTCTATGGGGATAACAGCCTCTTCGCGTAAGCGACGCTTGACCTCCTTCAGCTCTTCTGTTGTCGAGGGCACATAGCTCTCATCGCCACAGCGGGCCAAAATCTCTTCGTCACATAAACCCAAGTCGACCGGTTGGATCATATCTTCTGCTGCGAGAACTACGGCGCGTTCGATCATATGCTCCAATTCGCGAACGTTGCCGGGGAAATCGTATTCCTCTAACAAGTTCATCACTGCAGGGCTAACGCCTTTGATCTCTTTGCTAATCTCATCTGAGAACTTACGTAAGAAAAACCCGACGAGTAGAGGCAGGTCACCGCTACGCTCGCGTAAGGGTGGCATGTCGATCGGAATGGTATTGAGTCGGAAATAAAGGTCTTCCCTAAATTTCCCTTCGCTAGAAAGGTCGCGTAGGTTTTTATTCGTCGCTGATATGAGGCGAATGTCGATGGGTTGTGGTTTAGTGCCACCGAGTGGTGTGACCACGCGTTCTTGAACTACTCGCAGGAGTTTCGCCTGTGAGCTCATGCTGATATTTGATATCTCATCGAGAAAAAGAGTGCCGCCATTGGCAACCTTAAACAGACCAACTTTGGTATGAGTCGCACCAGTAAAGGACCCTTTTTCATGGCCAAATAGTTCGCTTTCCAAAAGACTTTCGGCGAGCGCTGTACAGTCGATAGCGACAAATGGCATATCTTTGCGTGAGCTGTTTTCATGAATGGCGCGAGCAACAAGTTCTTTACCTGTGCCACTTTCTCCAGTAATGAGAACAGTACTGTCTGTTGGTGCGACCTGTAGAATCCGACTATATACTTTTTGCATCGCTTTACTGTCTCCGATAAAACGATGGAATCCGTGATGGTCTTGTTTGGTGTTGTAGGTGTTTGTTTGATCTGTATTGACCCGATGATGGTCAATCGCTTTTTCGACCAACTGTTTAACCTGTTGTGGGTTAAACGGTTTTGGAAGGTAGTCAAATGCCCCATTTTTGATTGCATCAACGGCTGTTTCAACTGTTGCGTAGCCAGTGATAATGATGACTGGGACATTGGGTTGAAGAATCTTTATCGATTTTAGAACTTCCATACCACCCATGCCGGGCATTTTTAGGTCACTGATGACGACGGTAAAATTGTTGTTTTGTACCTTTTCTAAAGCCGTGTGGCCACTGGTCGCGGTGACAACTTCATAGTTTTCTTGTTCGAGAATGCGTTTAACGGCTTGGCGTATGACAGCTTCGTCGTCAACAACTAGAATTCGCGGCTGGGACATGGGTCTTATCCTCCTGGCAGCCCAAAGGCTGAGAATTTAAAGCAACTTCACTTTTTATACCACCAGCACAGTGTTGTCAAGGTTGCCGGCTGCTCTCGCACTGATTCTATGGCTCAATTATTAGTTGATTTCCAATAGCTTTAAGGTTAAATCCGATATTGCTACGGTTAAGTCCGATATTGCTACAGATGCAGCATGGTGCTAATTGTGCTGCATAGCGAATCTATACAGTGCTTTTGTGCTGACAATTTGGCTGGTTAGAGCGTGTCTACTGTGTGAATTCATTATCTGACCTATAATCTGTATGTAAATAGTATACATCTTAGTTCGATTTGCGTACTCTTTTATGACTCTCCAATCGTAAATATTAGATGTTTTAGCTGGTTATGAAGCTTGGCATGCTAACTGCTTGTGACTGTATTGTATACAATTGGGGAGTGTAAACCGCAATCTAGGCTGCTAGATTGTAATTTATTGTTATGTAATTGGCAAAATCATGGAGAAGGAGCTTTAGTACACAATGAAAAAACACATTTTATTTTTGGCTGCGATGTTAGCCTGCCTCACCGTCGGTAGCCCTGTGTGGGCAATGGAAACCGATGAATGCATGGAGTGCCATATCAGTGCCGATGATGTCGGTGAAGGCAATGCCGTTGATGGTGCCTTGTTTGCACAAACCTCACACGCTGAGGAAGGTTGTGCCGGTTGTCATGATGTGAGCGACGACCATCCCGACGACGAGCAATCGCCAACAATGTCGGCAAGTTGTGAAGACTGTCATGACACTATTGCTGAAACCTATGCTGCAAGTGCTCACGGAGAAAACGCAGCCTGTACTGATTGCCACAATGCTCATAACGCGTTACCACCAACGAGCTTGTCGGGTTTGCAGATGAATGAATCCTGTCAAGGGTGTCATGAATCGGCAGATGTTGAGGAATCACACTCACGCTGGTTGCCAGAAGCTGATGTCCATATTCGCTCGGTACCGTGTATCTCATGTCACATCTCGTCAGATAAGTTTGTCATTACGTTGTATGTGACTCAGCGCCAAGATAATCGCGCCTATGCCGATTATGAATTGGTCAATTATCAACAACTGCAACAGCAAATTGGTGATCAATCCGTAACGTCACTTGTTGATCTCGATCAAAGTGGTGAAGTATCTCTTGATGAATTGTCTGGTTTTTATTCAGATAAGGATAAAAAAGGCTTTCGCTTATGGGCTATGATGACACCTGAAGAGGTTGATCATAATTTCCAGACTCTTGATAACCGCTGGGATTGTTCTTATTGTCACGCGGCGGGTCCTGATTCAATGCAAAATAGTTTTGTGGCTTTCCCAACCGCTAATGGCACCTATCAACGTGTACCAATGGAAAAAGGCGCAACCTTAGATGCTCTGTTTGGTACCCCTGATTTTTATATGGTTGGTTCAACACGGAGTAAGACTTTGAGTATCGTTGGTCTACTCATTTTGCTTGGCGGATTAGCGATGCCAATCGGTCACGGCAGCTTGCGCTTTTTGACACGTAAAAATAGAAGGAAGGAACACTAACATGGACGTACAAGAGAGAATTTACCTAACTCCGACTCCGATTCGAATTTGGCATTGGCTTAATGCTCTAGGAATTGTGACGCTATGTGTGACTGGCGCTCAGATCCGTTTTCCTGAATATATTAACATCTTTGGCACGTATAAGGCCGCTATTCGTCTCCATCATACAGCGGGTATTGTTGTCGCGTTATCCTTTGCGTTGTGGTTATTTTATTACGTCGTCATCGCGCGCATGATGGTGAAGCTTTATATTCCAACGACGAAGGATCTCACCGGTGGTGTGATCAATCAGGCGTTGTATTATTTCTTCTATTTCTTTACTGGCACCAAGAGTAATCCACATGAAGAATCACCTACTAACAAGTTTAACCCCATGCAAAAGGGTGCTTATGTGGTGGTTATGATGATCCTTGTGCCGTTGGTGATCATGACAGGGCTTGTTTTGATGAACCTAGAGCCGTTACGTGAAGTGCTTGTTCTTGTTGGCGGGGTTCGCGTTGTGGCGGGGTTGCACTTTTTGCTTGCCTGTGGTTTAGGAGCCTTTATTCCTACGCATTTTTATTTGGCAACCTTGGGGCATACACCGTTTGCTCACTTCAAACCAATGTGGACAGGCTGGGAAGATCACTCTGACCATTAATCTGTACTGACTTGTTATACAATGTAGCGAAGCGCGAGAGTGCTTCGCTACTTTTTTAGAGGATCTTATCATGTCGAAACGGATTACAACGCGAACCATTGTACCTGTTGCTGTGATCATGGCAGCATTCATTACCGTCTGCTTTATTTTGCTGTACACCTATATTCAGGTGTTGATGCAAGATGCTGGTTCAAAGCGCGTCGCCTGTATGGCAAAAACGATTGTCCGCTCTATTAGCTACGACATGCTCCAAAATGACCATGAAGCATTGAAGCAAGCTATGTCAAATATTGGCAGTAATCCGGGAGTTGTCCATCTGCGAGTATTTGATAAAAAGGGGGTCATTCGGTTTTCAAAGGATCCCAAGGAGGTTGGTCAACTCGTTGATCATGAGGCTGAGAGTTGCAATGTTTGCCATACTGATCAGGAAACACTTTTTAGTGGTGACGGTATAGAGCGTATCCGTTTTTTTGAGGGCGAGGATAAGCATCAAGTACTTGGTTTATCTTACCCAATTCCGCGGCAGGAAGGTTGTTCAACGATGCAATGCCATGTCGGGGAAGAGCAAAAATCTTTGCTGGGTATTGTTGATGTAGGGATGTCACAGCAACAGTTGTCTCATGATATGGATGGGATTATAAAGGTGCTGGTTGGCTTTTGGTTTATGGTTGTTTTATTGTCTATCGGACTGGTCGCAGCCATTTTGAAAAAGAATGTTCTCCTGCCAATTGATGCACTCTACCGCTACACCAAGCAGTTGCGACGTGGAATTTATGCTGAACCAGAGCTTGAAGATAGTTATGAATTAGAATATATTGCTTCAACGGTAAAGGAGTTAGCTGCAAAAGTTAAAAAACAAGAGCTTAAATAGCGCGATCACTGCCGCCGCCTTGGCGTACGTGTATCGAGATGGAGAACCATTTTGGGCCACAAGTCAGATATTGATGTAGACTCAGGTGATGCACGAAGCTCCCAGCAGCGGCTGGCAAGGATGCAGGCACATATTGACTCCCTTCATATCCTTTCACGTCAGGGACTTTGGGGGTTGCTGGTCTTTATTTTGATCAGCATGGTTGCTGTTTATTTTCAGGATAGCAATCTTCTGGCAAATGTTTCACAAGAGACCAGAAACTTTTTAGGTAAGCCGCCTTCGCCGAAGATGATCAATATTGCTTTGGCTGTATATAGTTTCTCCGCTTTAATCTTAACCCTATCACGCCTGTCTGATCGCACCGAGGTGTATCGTGGTTGGGCGCATGTCGGCTACTTGAGTGGGTTTTATATCTTTTATTTGTTGTCGAATGCTTTGCGGGTGAATTCATTGGCTGTGTTGGTGGCGGGAGTCACTATCTTGGGTCTTGAATACTATAGTATTAGAAGTTTTTCTGCTGATGCTATCCGGCGCGAGCGCACGATTATGAAAAAGCTATTTCGTTCTAAAGGCGATGTTGTTGATGCCGATGATATTGGCTAAGTTTGATCTGCTTATTTTATAAGAATAGAAAATACCTGCTGGTTCGTTGCCTCAGCAGGTATTTTTTTGTCTGGTTTACCTTGCTTGGGGTGTTTTAAAGCTAGAGGGATAGCTTGCAATGGCGACATTTTTTCCCCCATGAGGTGCTGACCCCTTGCATGTGAAATAAGTTGCCGCAATTGGGGCAACGGCTCAGACTAACTCGAACACCAGCAATTCCTGCGGCAACAACCCAGCACCCCGCGGTGATTGCTGGCCACGTGTTGCCTGTTGTTGCACTTAATGCAAAACCAATAGCTGGAAGGTAGGTGATGAACACAAGCCATAGTTGCCAACGCTTCCGTCGGATTGCCGCCAGTTGAGTTGTTGTCTCATCGTCAGACATTAATAAATGACCCCCTTAGTTTATTCACGAAACGACGGATACGCTGTCACGTAAGTTGAGCTACCTCATCAAATAAACACGTAATCGCAAACCTCTGTCAATAGTCTTAACGTAACCGACAGATTTGTCGGTGAAAATATTTATTTTAAAATCTGTGTATGGGAGAATTATACATCAGTGGTTTGACAGAAATAGTCCGTAGATTAGGGGTGTTAGCTGTATCGAAAGAGCAGAGGTGACGCTTGTCGCTCTATCTTTGAATATAAATTGTATACAGTTCGTGTTTGTAAATCGTATTAATCTGGAATGGGTTAAGGTATTTTTTTTGTTAGTTATTTAAAAACAGTAGCTTAAGAAGTTAAATCTCCCATGGAGATAAGTTGGCACCGATAGTGCATTTTAATTATTAAACATATAGATAGGATAGCCGCTAAGGGGCCTATCATGAATCAATGACAAGCGATAGGGGGACGCAACCTGTTGCAGATAAAAGTGAGGGGTACTATGAAGCGGATAATGCTTTCATTATTTATTTTATGTTTTGGATTTGCAAGCAACGGTTTTGCTGCAGCCTCTGCGACACGAACTGGTGCTGGGTTGTTGGTCTGGTTGTTTGTTGGATTTATTGCTCTGTTTGTGGTGTCACAATTGATTCCAGGCGTTATTCTCAGCGCAGGTTTGATAAAGGGATTGTTCTCAAAAAAAGATACACCAGCAACGCATCAGGACCATAGAGCTTGAACTATTATCCGAAGTAGTATGTAAATATGTAGTGTTTTGAAGACAATTTAATACCGATTAGGTGTGGGCCGAGATATTTATCTCGGCCCTTTTTTTATGCAGGGTTACCAAACTTTTCAACAGAGTTAACCACAGGCATTAAACAAGATATAGTGCCTGTCTCGAATTCTAATGTCTATATGTGGTGTTTTCGCTTGTCCGGTGATTTGCTGCTGTGGTAGGTTTAGATCATTGTTGACGTATCGAAGTCGTGTTGAACTTTAAGGGCGATTCCGATTTATTAAGGGAGAACAGCGTGTTGGAATATATTCGCAAGCGTGATGGTCGTTTGGTGGCCTTTGAAGAGAAAAAAATTGCTGAAGCGATAAAAAAATCTGTCAAAGCTGTTGATGGGCAGGATATGGATAGAGCTGATGTCGTTGTTCGGCAGGTGGTGGGAATTCTTGAGGTGATCTATAAAGGTGACCGTGTGCCGACCGTTGAAAACGTCCAAGACCTTGTCGAGAAACAGCTCATTGAAAGTGGCCATGCTCAAACTGCTAAAGCGTATATCCTTTATCGTCGCCAACATGAGCAGTTGCGTGAGACACGCTCTTTCATGCAGGAATCCATTGACGCGATCGATTCTTACCTAACTCAAGAGGATTGGCGAGTAAAAGAAAATGCCAACATGGGTTATTCGTTACAGGGATTGAATAACCATATTGCTTCAAATATCACCAGTAATTACTGGTTGAATAAAATTTATCCCGAGAAAATTTCTGCGGCGCATAAAAATGGTGATTTTCATATCCATGATCTCGGTATGTTGTCGGTGTATTGCTGTGGTTGGGACTTGAAAGATCTGTTGCTGCAAGGGTTTACTGGCGCTTACGGCAAAGTGCAGAGTGCTCCTGCTAAGCATTTTCGCACTGCGTTGGGCCAAGCCGTTAATTTTTTCTACACCTTGCAGGGCGAAGCGGCTGGTGCGCAAGCGTTTGCAAGCTTTGATACCTTGTTAGCGCCTTTTATTCGCTATGACAATCTCAGCTATGGTGAGGTGAAGCAGGCGATGCAGGAATTTATCTTTAGCATGAACGTGCCGACTCGCGTCGGTTTCCAAACGCCATTTACCAATATTACGCTCGATTTGACGCCGCCACGCAATGTGGCCCACGAAGCGGTGGTGATTGGTGGTGTCCTAAAAGATGAAAGCTACGGTGATTTTCAGGTAGAGATGGATCTGTTTAATCGCGCGTTCTGTGAAGTGATGATGGATGGTGATTCATCAGGTCGGATTTTCACCTTTCCGATCCCAACGTATAACATTACCTCCGATCTCGATTGGGAGAGTGATCGCTTGCAATTTGTTTGGGAGATGACAGCGAAATACGGCACCCCCTATTTTAGCAATTTTATTAATTCCGATATGGACCCTGAAGATGCGCGCTCCATGTGTTGTCGTCTTCGTCTCGATAATCGTGAATTGCGTCGTCGTGGTGGCGGTTTGTTTGGTTCAAATCCCCTGACTGGTTCAACGGGGGTAGTGACCATCAATCTTCCTCGTGCGGCATATGTTGCCGAGGATCAAGAGGGCTTCAATGCAAGAATCTCTGAGTTGATGGTGATCGCTGCGGAGTCGTTAGATATTAAGCGCAAGCAGTTAGAACGTTTTACTGACGAAGGCCTGTATCCCTATAGTCGTTACTATTTGAGTGCAATTCATCAGCGTAGTGGTCGTTATTGGGATAACCACTTCTCCACCATCGGTCTCATCGGGATGAACGAAGCATCCTTGAATTTGATTGGTGAAGGGATTGATACTCTCGCAGGGGCGAAATTTGCTGAAGATACCCTGGACTTCATGCGTAAGCAGCTCGAGGCTTTTCAGGAAGAGAGCGGTCAATTGTACAACTTAGAAGCTACTCCTGCTGAGGGGACAAGTTTTCGGCTGGCTCAGCGGGATCGGCAAAGTTTCCCTGAAATTATTACTGCGGGAGACGATCAACCTTTTTACACTAATTCAACCCAGCTGCCAGTTGGTAGCACGGATGATATATTTCAAGCGCTCCAACATCAGGATAGCCTGCAAACTAAATATACGGGCGGCACTGTGTTTCATGGCTTTTTAGGTGAAAAACTTGAAGACTGGCAGAGTGCTCGGCTGTTGGTACGCCGGATTGCCGAGAATTTCCGTCTGCCCTATTTTACCCTTAGTCCCACATTTACCATTTGTCCTGAGCATGGCTATATTGCCGGGGAACATTTTTCCTGTCCTTACGATCATAGCGATAAGGCTGCGTAGGTTCGATTTTAATTATTCCTCTCGCTGTAGAGGTCAACTTTTGAAGGAGATCAATCATGTCGAGCAAATGTCAGAAAAAAACAGAAGTATATTCCCGTGTATGTGGATTCTTTCGTCCTGTTCAGCAATGGAACAAAGGTAAGCAGGAAGAGTTTGTCCAGCGCCGTGAATATGTTGTTGATCATGGTAACACTGAGAAGTAAGTTCTTATGTCAATAAAAGGTTTTCAGGGAACCAGCCTGCTCGATTTTCCAGGGCGGGTTGCCTCTCTTGTTTTTTATGGTGGTTGCAATCTGCGCTGCCCTTATTGCCACAATGCTTCGTTGGTTGAAACACCACATTTGTATCCTGAACTGTCAATCGTTGATATTCTTGCACAATTAAAAACGCGCCAAGGTTTTATAGATGGCGTGGTGATCTCTGGCGGCGAGCCGACTCTTGATCCTGATCTGCCACAGCTTTTGGCGCAGATTAAACAAATGGGCTTGCAGGTTAAGCTGGATACCAATGGTTTACGACCAAAGGTGTTGGCATATTTGTTAGCGCATGAGTTGGTTGATTTTGTTGGTCTTGATATTAAAACAGCGCTACCGCGTTATGGCGAGCTTCATACTGTTGCGATTGATGGTGCTTTAGTTCAACAGAGCATCGATCTGTTGATTCAGGCGACCATTGAGGTAGAGTTTCGTACCACCTGTGCTCCTGGTTTAGTTGAGGAAGGTGATATTCGATTAATTGGTGAAACTTTATCAGGACAACCGAGCTGGGTTTTGCAACAATTTGTTCCTCTCCATGCGATGGCTGAGGAGATGAGAGATTGTTTGCCTCATCCAGGGGAAGTAATGGATCGTTTTGCCGAGATTGCGGGTGAGTATGTTGATTGTATTGTGATACGTGGCATGTGATTTTAGGGGGATATGTGGCATAAAATCAACTACTTGTTAAAGATTGAATTGTTTTTACTTTAATGCGCCCAGCCGTAAATCCTTACGGGCTGGGCGCTGATGTTTTATCCTAGATCGAATCATGTTTTAGCCTTTAATGTTTTTGACAAATAGATTAATCTCCTGATTGTGAAGGCTTATTAAATTCAAATATTCAAGTTAAGTTGTGTTTGCCATTCTTTATATAACACCATTAGGTTGGGGGTATGATTATGCACATAAGAAAAATTAGGACAAAATTATTGTTACCTGTTTTTGTTGTTTTAATCCTTACTTCTGTCTTAGGAGTTTGGGCTTTAAACGGTGGCGTAAGCGCGTTAGTTACCGATCAACTGATGACCACTAAAGAGATACTAAACCGTGGGCTAGAAGAAGGTGCCGCTGCCAAGATGCAGGCGATTAACGGTAATATTCAGCGCATGAGCAATCGAGCGTTAGGCGAAGCCGTCGTTTTGGCAAATATACCAGGTGTCGTCGAAGCGTACCGCTTGGCACATCAAGGGCAGCTCAATGATGAAAATGATTCCTTCTCGCAGCAAGCACGGCAACAGTTGCGGCAAACGTTTAAGCCTCTCATTGCCACGTTTAAGTCAACAATGGGGGTTAAAGAACTGAAACTCCATTTCCATTTACCTACGGGACGCAGTCTTGCGCGGTTATGGCGTGATGGTTGGCAAACAAAGCGCGATGGAAAGAAAATTGATATATCCGATGATTTACGCGGTTTTCGCCATACCGTGGTGGAGATCAATCAAGGGGACCATCGTCCTTTAAAGGGTATTGAAGTGGGCCGTGGCGGTTTTGCGATTCGAGGTGTGACTGCTATTGCTGACAGTGAAGGGACTCACCTTGGCTCAGCAGAGGTGCTGTTGCCTTTTAATAATTTGCTAAAAAATTCAAAAACATCTGAAACACAGAATTACGCTGTATTTATGAATGCAGATTTGTTGCCCATTGCGACAAAATTACAAGATCCATTGAAGTACCCAGTTCTAGATGGTCGTTATGTTTTATGTGCCACAACTGATGCCGCTGTAACCAAGCCTGTTGTTGATTCTGGATTTTTGGATCAGGGTTCTAGAGCTCTATCATCTAAGCAGGTTGATAATGTGTATGTGAGTGCATTCCCGATAAATGATTATTCGGGCAAGCAGGTAGGGGTTCTGCTGATGGTGCAAGATGTTACGCAAACTCTTGCTAGTTTACACAGCATTCAAACGACTGGTGAACAGTCGATTGAAACGATGAAACTCGATGCGTTACTCGGTGTATTGTTCTTGTTGATCCTTATCGGTAGTATTGTTTTTGTGGTCACTAGCTCTTTTACTACGCCTTTGCAAAAAGCTGTCGTGGCAACGGCAGCCATTGCCGAGGGCGATTTGAGTCAGCGTCTGCAAGTCTATCGTGATGATGAGATGGGCGATCTATCTAGAGCGCTTAACACTATGACCGACAGCTTGGCCGAGAACGTGACATTTGCTCAAGCGATTGCAGATGGAGATTTGACTGTAAAGGTGAATCTCGCTTCTGATCATGATGAGTTTGGTGGTGCGTTACAACATATGGTGACCGAACTGGGTGGCCTTGTTAATGAAGTGAGCGAAGCAAGTAGTCAAATTGTGTCAGGTTCGGCGCAGGTCTCTGATGTTAGTCAGTCGCTCTCTCAGGGCGCAACGGAGCAAGCGGCATCCATGGAAGAGATTACTAGTTCGATGGCTCAGATTGAATCACAAACCAAGCAGAGTGCTGAAAACACCAATTTTGCGTTAACCTTGTCAAAGGATGCGATCCATTCCGCTGAAGAGGGCAATAGCAATATGTCTGATATGGTTGGAGCGATGGATGAGATCAATGTCGCTGGGCAGGGGATCTCTAAAATCATTAAAGTGATTGATGAGATCGCGTTCCAAACGAACTTATTGGCTCTCAACGCCGCAGTCGAAGCAGCTCGTGCTGGTCAGCATGGCAAAGGGTTTGCGGTGGTTGCTGAAGAGGTGCGTAATCTTGCTGCACGAAGTGCTAAGGCCGCTCAAGAGACAGCAGCCCTGATTGAGGGTTCGGTTGTTAAGGCGAAAAACGGTACCAAGATTGCCGAACGAACATCGAGTTCACTACAGGAGATCATGACCTCTATTACTAAGATGTCTGATCTTGTTTCGGAGATCTCCACTTCAGCTAATGAGCAGTCTGAAGGGATCTCTCAGGTTAATATTGGCTTGAGCCAAATCGATACAGTCACCCAACAAAATACTGCCAGCGCCGAAGAGTGTGCTGCCGCAGCCGAAGAGTTATCGAGCCAAGCAGAGCAATTGCGCGGCATGTTGGCCAAGTTTAAAGTAGAGTCGAGCGGGATTGCAACTGCTGAGCAACGGGTGTTCTCCCCTGCAAAGGCAAAGGTGCAGGCACAGATTGGGTGGTGATTCAACCTCTCTTGAAGTGAGTACGGTCTTTTATTTAGTGATTTAACAACAAAAGCCATGGTCTTAGGATCATGGCTTTTGTTGTTGATAAGCAATAGCGTTGAACCAACCCCTTAAAATGTGTTATTTATCAGGGTCATCTTAACGTTTTAGTTATTGCATTCCCGCTACGCTAGCGACAGTGATCGCTTTGAATATGTTTCAGGAGGAACATCGATGAAAATAACCCGCGCTGAAGTTGAAAAAGTGGCACGATTGTCTCGTTTGGCTCTGAGTGAAGAGGAGATGGGAACAATCCTTGGGCAGATGGATGCCATCTTAGGCCATGTGGAGCAGTTGAACGAATTGAATACCGATGACATCACACCGATGGCTCACGCTGTTCCGTTTGAAAATGCCTTTCGCTGTGATGAGGTAACGCCATCACTCGGTGCTGAAAAAGCTTTAGCGAATGCGCCTATTAATGCCGATGGCTGCTTTGGTGTACCTACGGTGATCGAATAATAACAGGCAGAATATCCTTTGAGATTTGGCGGTAGGAATCGTCCCGAAATTGATAGGGGTTTATTTTATATTTAAGCTGACCTTAGACGGTCAGCACGTGGAGTTGAAATGGCTTTAATTGATTTAACCATTCATGAGATGCAAAAGCAGTTAGCCGCTGGTACCACTACCGCTGTGGCACTGACTGAAGCATTCCTACAGCAGATCAAAGATACTGATGAGCAGATCAATGCGTTCATCACGGTTTGTGAACAGGAAGCACTAGCCGCTGCCCGTGAGGCCGATGTGCAACGCGCCGCAGGAAATGTTCAACCGCTAACGGGAATTCCCGTGGCCCTGAAAGATATTTTCGTCACCGAGGGCATTCGAACCACCTGTGCTTCAAAAATATTGGGTGATTACCTTCCCCCTTATGATGGCACAGCGGTACGCAAGCTGAAAGATCAGGGTGCGGTGATCGTCGGTAAGCTTAATATGGATGAGTTTGCCATGGGTAGTTCCAATGAAAATAGTGCCTTTGGACCCGTGCGTAACCCATGGAATACCGATTGCGTTCCCGGTGGTTCATCCGGCGGTTCGGCAGCCTGTGTATCAGCGCGCCAAGCCGGCGCAACTCTCGGCACCGATACGGGTGGTTCGATCCGCCAGCCAGCTTCCCATTGCGGCGTTGTCGGTTTAAAGCCAAGTTATGGCCGCGTGTCCCGTTATGGTGTGATCGCCTACGCGTCATCCCTTGATCAAGTTGGGCCATTAACACGCGATGTCCGTGATTGTGCGATCATGCTTGGCGCCGTTGCGGGTTATGATTCTGCTGATTCAACGTCCGTCGATCTGCCTGTACCCAATTATTTAGACACTATCGACCACGGCGTTGCGGGTAAAAAAATTGGCTTGCCCAAAGAGTATTTTATTGATGGTTTGGATGACGACGTTAAACAAGCGATTGATGCTACCGTGGCAAAGTATAAGGAACTCGGCGCTGAAATTGTTGAAGTCAGTTTGCCGCATACCAAATATGCTGTGGCCTGTTATTACGTGGTTGCGACGGCTGAAGCGTCGAGTAACCTCGCACGCTATGATGGCGTCCGGTATTGTGATCGTGTTGATGAAGGCAATGGGTTGGCCGAGATGTATTCGCAAACCCGTGCGGCTGGTTTTGGCGATGAGGTCAAGCGGCGGATTATGCTTGGCACCTACGTTCTGTCATCGGGCTATTACGATGCCTATTATATTAAGGCGCAAAAGGTTCGGGCCTTGATTCAGCAAGATTTCACCAAAGCCTTTGAGCAGGTCGATTGTATTTTGACCCCTGTTTCGCCGACCGCAGCATTTGGCCTTGGCGATAAAACTTCCGATCCATTACAGATGTATTTATGTGATATTTTCACCTTGTCAGCCAACTTAGCTGGTATTTGCGGCATGAGTTTGCCGTGTGGTATCTCGCAAAAAGGGCTACCTATTGGGGTTCAATTATTGGGTAAAGCATTTGGTGAAGCAGAACTGTTGCAAACTGCGTATGCGTTTGAGCAAGCAACGGATTGGCACAGTCAACAGCCAGAGCTATAAGTCGCTGTTTGAAAGGTTGATACAAAATGAGAGATAAATACGAAGTTGTTATTGGACTTGAAGTTCATGTCCAGTTGACCACCAATACCAAAATTTTCTGTGGTTGCTCTATTCAGTTTGGCAATACACCGAACTCGCAAACCTGCCCTGTATGTTTAGGTTTACCGGGGGCGTTACCGGTGCTCAATCGGCAGGTGGTGGAAAATGCCATCAAAGCAGGTTTGGCGACCAATTGCCAGATCGCGCCACGCTCGATTTTTGCGCGTAAAAATTATTTTTACCCTGATCTTCCCAAGGGATATCAAATTTCACAAATGGAATTGCCCATTTGTGAGCACGGTTTTTTAGATGTTGAAACGACAGGACGCGGTGCCCAAAGAATCGGTATTACCCGCATTCATATGGAGGAAGATGCTGGTAAGCTGCTCCATAGCGATGATGCTGCAACAGGCTCACGGGTTGACTTAAATCGTGCGTGTACGCCATTGCTCGAAGTGGTTTCTGAACCCGATATGCGTAGCAGTGACGAAGCGATCGCCTATCTGAAAAAATTACATCAAATTGTCATGTATCTCGGTATTTGCGATGGCAACCTTGAAGAGGGATCATTCCGTTGTGATGCCAACGTTTCGGTTCGCCCTTGGGGTCAAGAGGAGTTGGGTACTCGCGCTGAATTGAAAAATATCAACTCGTTCCGTTTTATCAAAGAGGGGATCGAGTTTGAGATCGACCGTCAAATTGACCTCATTGAAGATGGCGGCAAAGTGGTTCAGGAAACGCGATTATACGATAGTAATTCCGGCTTAACCCGTTCTATGCGTGGTAAAGAGGACGCTCACGATTATCGTTACTTCCCAGATCCTGACTTGGTTCCGTTGGTGATTGATGAGCCGTGGATCGACCGCGTACGCGCTGGCTTGCCTGAATTACCTGAAGCGAAAAAAGCGCGCTTTATGTCCGATTACGCCTTAGCAGCGCACGATACTGAGATTTTAACTGCTGAGCACGCATTGGCCGATTATTTTGATGCCTGCGCCGGTTTACATAGCGATGCCAAAGCCTGTGCCAACTGGGTGATGGGTGATATTCAACGTCGTCGTAATGATGAGGGCCTTGCTGTTGCTCAAGTGCCGGTATCACCCGAAATGCTCGCCGCCATGTTGGCACGTATTGCTGACAAAACGATCTCAGGCAAAATCGCTAAAACGGTTTTCGATGAGATGTGGAACAGTGGTAAATCCGCGGATATCATTATTGATGAAAAAGGGTTGAAGCAGGTCACGGATACCGGTGCTATTGAAGCGATGGTCGATGACGTGATTACAGCGAATCCTGATCAAGCTCAAGAATTTAGCGAAGGCAAAGATAAACTGCTCGGTTTCTTTGTTGGTCAAGTGATGAAGGCCAGTAAAGGCAAAGCGAATCCTGCCATGGTTAACGAGTTATTGTGTAAAAAATTGCGCGGTTAATTTTTAAAGGGGAAGCTATGGCGATCAAGCCAATTTTATATGAGGATGGCGTCTGTCGGATGATCGATCAACGGTTGTTGCCGGCACAAGAGGTGTGGCTCGACTACACCGATTATCAAGGTGTTGCTGAGGCAATTCAAACGATGGTCGTTCGTGGAGCACCAGCGATTGGTGTTGCCGCCGCGTTTGGCGCTTCCTTTGCCGCTAGTGCTATTAGTGCAACGGACTTTGATGATTTTGAACAGCAGTTTATTCCGTGCTGTGACGTTCTTGCCGCCACCAGGCCCACCGCAGTCAATCTTTTTTGGGCCTTGGATCGGATGAAGCGCGTTGCTCGTGCTCATCGCGAGCTGCCGCTGCCTCAACTGCAGCAATGTTTACGTGATGAAGCCATCGAAATTGCCGCTGAGGATGTGCGGATCAATAAGGCAATGGGACAGCATGGTCAGGTGTTGTTTGATCAACAGGCGCAGATTTTGACCCATTGTAATGCTGGAGCCTTAGCCACCGGTGGTTACGGTACCGCATTGGGGGTGATTCGCGCGGCTGTTGAAGCAGGTAAAAAGATCGAAGTGTATGCCGATGAAACGCGGCCATTTTGGCAGGGCGCGCGCTTAACCGCGTGGGAGCTACAGCAAGATGATATCCCGGTGACGGTAATTTGCGATAATATGGCAGGCTACTTAATGCAGCAGGGTAAAATCGATGCGGTAATCGTTGGCGCGGATCGAATCACTGCCAATGGTGATGTGGCCAATAAAATTGGCACCTATACCGTTGCCGTTTTGGCCAAAGAGCACGGTATCCCATTTTATGTCGCGGCTCCACTATCGACCATTGATCTGAACTTAACCGATGGGTGCCAGATCCCGATTGAGCAGCGCGATGCGCGTGAAGTTACCCATTGTGGTGATCAACAATTAGCCCCTGCTGGTGTTGGCGTTTACAATCCCGCCTTTGATGTCACTCCAGCGCGATTGGTAACGGCAATTATTACAGAGCAAGGGATTGCCCAAGGGGATTATTTGACCCAATTGCGCCAGTTGGTTGCAAAAGGCGCTCAATAACGATTTTTACGATCAACGAGGTAACTATGGTAGCGGTTGGAACGGTTCTACTCCCTTTTTTGACTCCATGTCATCCAGATCAAAAAGGCCCTTTTGAACGTGCGCTAGCAGAGTTTGGTTTCAATGAACCGAGTAAAACCGTGACCAATTTAACTCTGCTCGTTGAAACTCTAAATGATCCCGCTTTGGTCGTGGAGCTTGCAACTGTTGCCCTCGATTGTTCCGACCCAGATATGGCGCTCAATAATCTTGAGCGCTGTAGCGATGTGGTTGAACCGGCACAATTCCTCTCCTGTATAAATGATCCTAACCACTGCCGACAATTGATGCTGATGCTCGGTGCCTCAAGCTTTTTAACAGGTATCCTCTGCCGTAATTCAAATTACCTCTATGAGTTGTTTGGCAAGGGTGAGGTCGATCGTTGTAAAAATACCGAGATCATGCACGATGAATTGCAGGATCAACTTCCTGCTGATGCTGATTTTGAACAACTGCAAACCTGTCTACGTCATTATAAATACCGAGAAGTGTTGCGCATTAGTGCACGAGATCTAAGTAATGTTGCCGACCTTGTTGAAGTGACCGCCGAGCTGTCAAGTTTAGCGGCAGCAACATTGCAGGTCGCCTGCCAGCACTGTGAACAGTTGATGCAGGCTCAATACGGTTTGCCATTGGTAGATGTTGATGAGGACAATCCACAGGATTCGCCACCTGAACAAGCAACCTTCACTGTTCTCGGTATGGGTAAATTTGGTGGCTGGGAGTTGAACTTTTCATCTGATATTGATCTGATCTATTTTTATTCGTCATCACATGGAACAACCACTGGCGTTGCTGACCCGACGGGGACGGTAAAAAACAAAATTGAACTGCATAGTTATTTTGTCAAGCTCGGGGAACGCTTGACCCGCGCAATTGGTCAAATAACGGCTGATGGGTTTGTTTTCCGCGTTGATTTAGATCTTCGCCCTGAGGGGCGTAGTGGCGAAATGGCGTGTTCCCTTGCCGCTGCCGAAGGCTATTACGAGGGTTGGGGGCAAAACTGGGAACGATCAGCGATGATGAAAGCGCGACCTGTTGCTGGCAGCCTTGAGTTGGGTGAACAACTGCTCAAAGCTTTGCAGCCCTTCATTTATCGTCGCTATCTTGATTACGGTATGGTCGATGATCTCAAGCAGATGAAGAAAAAGATCGATAGTCATCAAGCGCAGCAAAAGGAGTGTGAAAACAATCTGAAGCTCGGTAAGGGTGGCATTCGCGAGATTGAATTTTTCACTCAGGCGCTGCAACTCGTTTATGCGGGGAAGAACCCTCTGGTCCGCGAACGAAGTACGTTACGTGCGTTATGTCTGCTACGCGATGAAGGACATGTTCCCGCTGAAGATGCTCAAACCCTACGCCAAGCATATATATTTTTGCGTACTGTTGAACATCGTATCCAAGTGGTTCAGGAACGCCAAACGCATAATTTACCGAACAACGACGCGGAGTTGATTAGCCTTGCCCGCCGTTGTGGCTTTGACGATTATCCAACATTTAAGCAGGTGTTAGACGAACATCGAGAGCAGGTGGTCCGGATCTATCGCGGCTTATTTTATGTCAGTGAAGATGAAGCTGATGATGAGATTAAGCCCGTCATTCGGTTTTTACTGGATGAAGAGAGTGATGGCGACCTTGTCAAAGATGTTTTAGAAGAGAACGGCTTTCGCCAGCCTGATGCGGCCTACGAAACCCTGTTACGCTTTCGTGAGGGTAAATTTGGCAACAATATGACGCGGCGCGTACGGCGCTATTATGTGCGCGTTCAACCACTTATTATTCAGGCTATCATTGATTCGCCTGAGCCAGATATGGCGTTTAATAATTTTGAAGAGTTTTTGTTACGCGCGCGTGGCCATGGAACGCTCTATGCCCTTCTCGCTGAGAACGTTGACATTATTCAGCTGTTAATTTCATTATTCAGTACCAGTACGTTTCTGTCGCGAATTTTTATCCAGCGACCTGAAATTTTGGACTCATTAGTCTCCAGCTGTCATGTGGTTGGTGTCAAGTCGTCGGAGGTGCTACACGATGAACTGGCGGCACAAATGGCTGATACCCTCGATTACGAAGACCAGCTCGATACCTTACGTCGTTTCCGTAACGAAGAATTCTTGCGAATCGCTTTGAATGATCTGCGCGGCGAACTGTTGCAAGGGCGCAGCTTGACGCAGTTAAGCAACTTAGCTTTGGTTTGTTTAGACTCGGCGGTAGATATTGCCCGCGCTGAATTGATCACCCGTTTTGGCCTGCCGTTTTGCCAGAGCGCATCGGGAAGTTGGAGCGAAGCGGAGTTTGCGGTGTTAGGTATGGGCAAACTTGGTGGCATGGAGATCAATTATCATTCAGATCTCGATATTATTTTCATGTATAGCGGTCAGGGTAAAACAAAAGAGGTAAAGGGGACTGATCCTGATCGCTTTAAGCAGCTGAGTAATCAGGAGTATTTTTCCAAGCTTGCGCAGCGAATTATCTCGGTGCTATCCCTTGCTACGCGTGAGGGGCGTGTTTATGAAATTGATACCCGCTTGCGTCCGTCGGGCAATCAAGGGCCATTAGTTACTAGCTTGGCGGCTTACGAAAATTATCATCAATCTTCAGCGCAACTGTGGGAGCGTCAAGCGCTAACAAAGGCTCAAGTTGTTGTTGGTAGCCCAGAGATCACCGAGCGCATTAATCGAATTAATGAACGAATTACCTGGGAAAAAGAGCTGCCAGCCGAGTTGCAATCCGAAATTTATCGACTGCGGCAGCGGATGGAAAAAGAGATTGCTCGCGAAGGGTCGAACCAGTTTAATATCAAAACGGGCCGTGGTGGTATGGTTGATGTTGAATTTTTAGTGCAATATTTTCAACTACTACATGGTGCGACTGTTCACGAAATTCGCGTATGCAATACCCTGGGCGCGTTACATGCGTTAAAGACGCAACATATTTTGCCTGATGATGAAGTGGCCCACCTTTCAGATGGCTATAAATTTTTACGTCGTCTTGAGAATAAATTGCGTTTGGTTCATGACCAATCGTTTAATCAAGTTGATACGGATAAAGCTAATTTACGCAAGTTGGCTAAGCACTTAGGTTATCAGGGGGGGACCTCTTTGCCCGAGGACCAGTTTATGACTGAGTATAAACGGGTTACTGAACAAATACGGACAATTTTTAACTCACATCTTTGTTCTGAGTAATGCTCTTGAAATTGCGCTGGGATGTGAATCGATCTTTTAATTTTTTCTACATGGAGTGTTGAATGTTTTTTGCAAAATTAAGTGTGGTATGTGCTGTTGTTATGTTTCTTGCGGGCTGTTGTCTTGATATCCCGTGTTTATAGCTACTAAGAATTCGGTTGATTTCGACTAGAACTAATTGTTGGGTCGAGCAAGTGGCGTGGTTGAACATACGACATCGCCTTAAGTAAACTTTTTTTCAATAATGGGTTGTCTTGCTGTAATTCAGCAATCAATTTCTTCATTTTTTGTCTTTTTTGATCACGTCGTGCGAGTTGTGGGCAACTGCAATCAACTTGTGGCACGTGTTTTATTTGAGCCCACTGCTCAATCATTGATTCCTCAACGTAAACTAAAGGGCGGATAACGGTATGAAGACCGTTGTCCGCTTTTAATTTGGGGCTCATTGCTGCAATGGTTCCTGAATAAAACTGATTGAGGAGCAGTGTTTCAATGTGATCATCTAGGTGATGGCCTAAAGCCACCTTATTGCAGCCGAGCTTCGTTGCTGTTGCATAGAGGGCGCCACGACGTAAGCGTGCGCAAAAAGCACAATACGATGTTCCAGATTTCAGGTGGCGTTCAATTCGTTCTTTATTGCGTGTTTTCTCAATATGACCAGAAAATCCGTTTTGTTCAAGGTGGTGTAGGATGGCTGTTGTATCGAAGCCGTCAAATCCTGAATCAATGGTAACGGGGATTAGTTCGTAGTTAATGGGGGCGCGGCGACATAGTTCCGTTAAAAGGTACAGCATCGCCCATGAGTCTTTGCCGCCTGATAGAGCGACTAAAATTCTGTCGTTGTCCTCAATCAAGCCGAAGTCACCAATGGCTTGCCCCGTTAACCGTTTCATCTGTTTGAAAATTTTCTGCTCGTTCATTGCTGCCCTAAAAGTGGATAAACTAATGGTTTGTTTGAACTCGGTGTCGCGTAATTAATGATGTTCATAGTTGCGCGGCGCGATCCCTACTGCACTGCGTAAATCTTCTAAAATTAAATACATCGACGGGATGCAGATAAGGGTGATCCCCGTCGCAAATAAAATTCCGAAGGCTAAACTAATCGCCATGGGGATGAGAAACTGAGCTTGAACGCTGGTTTCTAAAATCATCGGGATTAGACCGAAGAAGGTTGTCAACGATGTCAGTAATATTGGCCGAAAACGTCGACGGCCGGCGTCAACAATGGCTTGAAATTGTTCCATACCGTTCTTACGGTCCTGGTTCACTTTGTCGATCAATAGCAATGAATCGTTTACTACCACACCTGATAAGGCCACGACACCAAATAAACTGAGGATGGTTAGGTCAAAGCCGAGGAGTAGGTGACCAATAATCGCTCCGGCGACACCAAAGGGGATAGCTGCCATCACCAGCAGTGGTTGGCTATAACTGCGGAACGGGATGGCAAGTAGGGCATAGATTCCAAACAATGCCAGCAAAAATCCACTTTTCATGCTTGCCATCGAATCTTTGCGCTCTTTCTCTTCGCCCTCAAGATCAAAACTTAGCCCCGGGTAGTCCGCTAAAAGTTCGGCTAAAATCGATGTTTCCATGTCGGATAAAATCTCTTTTGCATTGCCCTTGCTACTATCGACGCGAGCTTGAACATTGATGACGCGGCGGCGGTCAGTGCGGTTGATCTCGCTGAAGCCACGCCCTTCTTCAATGAAAGCCGCGCGGTTGAGTGGTAACTCGCCGCCATGTGGGCTACGAATGCGTAGATTGTCAAGGCTGCTGGCGAGGTAGCGTTGCTGCTGTGGGTAACGAACCATCACTTTTGCTTCGTTGCGGCCACGTTGAAGTCGGAGAGATTCTGAACCTGAGTAGGCTGCGCGAATTTGCCGGCCGAGGTCTCGTTCCGTAATTCCGAGGGTTTCAGCTTCTGGACGCAGCCGGATTTTTAACTCTTTTTTGCCAATGGCATAATTATCTTCAATATCACTCACACCTGGATACTCTTCAATCGCTTGTTTGAGGCGGATGGAGGCATCTTCAAGAACGGTGAAATCGTTGTGAGAGAGTTGGACGTCAATGTTGGCACCAAGGTGGACAAGGCTCGATTTGAAGGTCAGCATATCGACACCGGCAATCTCGCCGAGTTGTTGCCGCCAGCGTTCCGATATTTGTGGAGCCGTGATCGAACGTGTCTCACTCGGCTGCAATAGCATGGCAATGGTGCCCAAGTGGGGTGCTGAGGTGGTACTGCCGCCGGTCGGGCCTCCCCCGGCAAGAGTGCCACCAGCAAGGGCGTAAATATGGCGCAAGATGGTTGGTTGAGATGGTTGTTCACCATCAATCTGTTCAATTGTTTGATTGCCAGAAGTGACAATGCGTTGGAGGAGTTTTGCGGTTTCAGCCGCTGGGGTTCCCTGTGGCATTTGTAGCGTAACGGTGATGATATCGGAATCGACCTCAGGCATGAAAACGAATTTAATTTTACCGCCAGCGACAAGGCCAATACAGAGCATCAAAATAGCGATTGAGATGCTGATGGTTAAGTAGCGATGGTGCATGGACGCAATCAGCCATCGCTGGTATGGGCCATCAATAAAACGTTCGAGCTGGTGGCCAACACGAAGGCGTAATTGTTCAAGGCGGTTTTTTTGATGGTCAGGCGTGGTCGACTTTTTACCCAAGGCAAGGTGGGCGGGCAAGACAAACAGTGATTCAACCAATGATACAAGGAGGATACTGATAACAACAACGGGGATCACCCCCATGAACTTACCCATATTGCCACTAATGTGTAACAGCGGGGTAAAGGCACAGATCGACGTTAAAATAGAGAAGGTCACCGGGGTAGCAACATCTTGTGTCCCTTTGATGGCCGCCGTGAGACGATCAGAATGATGCTGGCGCTGTTCGTATATGTTTTCACCCACCACAATGGCATCGTCGACAACGATTCCCAGTGCCATAATAAAGGCAAACAGCGAGATCATGTTGATTGAAACACCAAGAGTTGGGGCCATAAATATTGCACCGAGAAATGAGATCGGAATTCCCAACATTACCCAGAGCGCCAGACGAATTTCAAGGAAAAGGCTAAGGATGATAAAGACTAAGATAAGTCCGAGCCACGCATTCTTGGTGAGCAGGTTCATGCGACTATCTAACAGCTCTGAGGTGTCATTCCATGCGGCAAGCTGTAGTGATGTTGGCAAGCTTAGCTGTTTTGTTTGAATGTATTTCTGTACCGCGACGGAGATCTCCGTCGGTTTTTGATCTGATACACGATATACGCGAATCATTGCAGCAGGCTGGCCATCAAATCGAGCGTGTTCGTCCGTCTCAGCAAAAGTGTCTTTTACCGTTGCAATATCGCCTAGCTTGACTTGACTGCCATCGGTTTCACTAACGATGACAATGTTTTCATAGCCGATTTGGTTGCGCCGTCGCTCAACGGTGCGGAGTAAAATCTCCCCTTCTGCTGCTTTAATGGAGCCACCGGGTAGATCTATCGATGCTTCACGAATGCGACTGGCAATTTTGTCGAGAGTTAAATTGTAACGACGCAGGGTGTTTTCATCGACCTCAATGGATATTTCATAAGGGCGCACACCGCTTAAATCAACCTGAGTGATATCGGGGAGTAATAATAACTCATCGCGGATATTTTCTGCTTGCTCACGCAAACTACGTTCGGGCGCATCACCGTAGATCACTAAGGAGATCACTTCGCGACGGTTAAGAACTTTGGTGATGATAGGTTCTTCAGCATCTTCTGGGATGGTGGTGATCCGATCCACAGCACTTTTAATTTCTTGTAAAATCAGATCAGGATCTGCGCCATTACGCAGTTCGGCTTGTACCGTTCCCAGCCCCTCAACAGCACTCGACTTTAGCTGCTTGATGCCATCAATCTCGGTCAGGTTATCTTCAACCTTGAGTAAAATTCCCTCTTCGATCTCTTCTGGCCCAGCACCCGGATAAACAACTGCTACAGAGATCATATCGAGACTTACTTCAGGGAATACCTCTTGCTTAAGGGATAGGCTCATCACCAAACCACCCAAAACAAAGGTCAGCATCAGCAAATTTGCCGCGACATGATTTTTAGTCATCCATGCTATGGCATTTTTCACTGCAACTCTCCCGAAGCGGGTTGATTCATTAGACGAAGTTTCATCCCCTCTGCAGCGCCACTTATCGCTGACGTGATTACGTTGTCTTCGCTGGTGATCCCTGTTATGACCACCAGTTGTGATTCCTTACGAACCACAGTGATGGGTTGCATGTGCAAGCGGAAATTGTTGTCAACGAGCCATACGGCATTATCGTCGCGTATGGCACTACGTGGAACAGCAAACACATTTTTTATGGTAATCCCTTGCAGTTCAACATCGACAAACATACCGAGTTGTAACGGTAACTCGGCGTGGGTGGAATAGGGCGCATTGATGGTGACAACGATACGGCTCATTCTCCCCTGTTCATCGACATTGGCGAGAATGCGATCTACTTCCCCCAACCAAGTAAAATGTTGTGCTGAGGTCGTTATGCTAACAGTAGCTGGAGCTGTCTTGCTCTTGTTGCTGTGTTTGAATTGCAGCCAAGGTAGCTCATCAATTGGAATTGGGATAACCACTTCAGATTGATCTGTACCGGTGAGGATCGCTATCTCACTCCCCGTGGTAAGGTTTTGACCTAAGTCGACGCTCTCGGTGATGATTCGGCAGCTGTATGGAGCATAAATTTTAGTTCTAGCTAGGTTCAACTTGGATTGTTCCACATCTGCCTCAGCGGCTTTAACTGTTGCTTGAGCTTGTTGGAGTTGTGGTTCGTACGCTGCCAAGGGTGGCGGCGGTGTTGTGCCGTTAATCACTAGCCATTCGCTGCGAGCCACTCGCGCTAAGTTGGCAACCTGTTCATAATTTAGAATGGCACCGCTTAGGGTGTTCTGTGCTTTGGTTAATGCCAAGGCATAGTCCCTCGGGTCGATAGTGATAAGGAGGTCCCCTTTTTTTACCTCGCCGCCGACACGAAAGTTTTGATGTAGGGCGATCACTTTACCGCTGACTTGGGGCGATAAACGCAATTGCTGACGTGGTTGTACGGTCCCTGTTGCGTTAATTTTAAGGGCAATATCTTGTGCTGATATCCGCTGTACCTCAACTAACGTCCCGCGATCTAAGAAGGGCTTTTTAACAGGTGGTTTTCGTGACTTAATCAAAACTACAGTAATAAGAACGGCGAGGATAAGTACGAGTACAGGTATCCATTTTTTGTATGTAGATCTCTGCTTGTCGTTGTCATTAATGGGCTGGTTCATAATAGCTCCTTTTCAGAGCGAATGGTGTTCATCCAATCGCCACCTACTGCGCGGGTGAGTTGAATGGTTAGGGATAAAAGTTGATAACGACTCGTAATGAGTTGTCGTCGGGTACTTAGAGATGAATCGGCGGCTTCGAGAAAGTGAAGAGCGTCAGCAAGGCCTAACCCATATTGTTGCTCTACTTGAGTTGCGTTGGATTCAGCCTGTTGGTTACGGTGCTCGAGCTGTTTAATGATCAGGATTGTTCCTGCCATCTTGTCGAGAAGATCTTCCACTTCATAGACTGCACTTAACAGAGTTTGTTGAGCTTCATGTCGGCGTTGCTCAACTATTGCTTCATTTTTACGCACCACGGCGCGTCGTTTTCCGCCGTCAATGAGCGGTTGCAGAGCATTGGCTGTTAATGACCAAAACAGATCATTGATTGAGGCCGAGCCAAGGGTGTTATGCAGTAATCCTACCCCTGCTTGGAGCGATATTGTCGGTAATCGTTCTGCAATGGCTGCGGCATGTTGTGCGTCTGCAGCAGCAAACCGATGCCATGCTGCAATGACGTCGGGCCGTTGTAGCAGTAGATCGGCAGGCAGACCAATATTTGGAGCCAGCATTGTTTCCAAAAAGTGTGTCGATGGCTTTAGATTGAGTTGGTTGCGGCGTACTCCAAGGAGTAGAGCGATGGAGTGTTCAGTGCTGGTTAGGTTAATTTGAATCGTTTGTACGGCATTTTGTGCTAGGTCAACAGCTTGCTCGGCCATGTAGATCGCTCGAGACTTTTCTAAGCCAAGATTGTAACGATTGCGAATAAAGGTGAGGTAGTTGCGTCGTATAGCTAGCTGCTTTTCGGCAAAAGTGCTGTGTTGTTGCTGCTCTTGGTGGCTGAAGTAGAGGCCGATTAAGTGGGCTGTTAAGCTGAGGTAAAGCCCATCGATCTCGTTATCTGTAATAAGCTGTTGCTCATGCGCAGCAGAGCGTTGCAAGTCTAATTTATCCCATAGGTCAACTTCGTAGCCCAACATCGCTTGTACTGAGAGGTTATTTCCAGTGCTGTTTTGAAGGCCACTAGGTGTTTGTATGCGCTCGCCAGTGGCCGATATGTTTAGCCACGGCAGCAGCGCTGCTTCGGTTATTGATAGATTGGCTTGAGACTCTTTTAAACGCGCCTGCGCTGTTAACAGAGTTAAATTCGTGGTGAGCAGTTGTTCAACCAGCGTGTTGAGTTGGTTATTGTGAAACTGATGCCACCATAAACCGTTTTCTTTTTGGCTTATGATTGTCGTGTTGCGGTATGGGCTATCTGTTAGTTGGTCAACATTAAGGGGTTTGCTTGGTGACAGAGTGTTGCAGCCTGTCAACATCACGATTAAGACTACCCATAGGTGAGTTGTTTTCATGGCTGTTCCATTCCAGCACTGACAAATTTAGTAACCTCGTTGATCATTAATTCAATGTCCAGTGTCTTATGATGATTGATGATTGGTATAGCGATGTCGCGCATGGCAAAAACCATGGTGCCGAGTGTAAATTGCAGGCGCATGTGGAGGATAGCCGGTGGCAAGGCCGGTAGTACATCACTGAGTGCTTGGAACAGTTTGGAGATCAGTGGTTTCATGATCGTGGTGAAGAGTTGTCTGAACTCATTGTCTGGATTCATCATTAATGTGCTGATGATTGACATGAAATCTTTGTGTCGCCCATCTTTAAGTGAAAAATTAAGTGTTGGTTCGATAAAAGAGCGCAGAATCTCATCGACACTTGCTTGTCGTCCCTCAGCGACAGCATCGCTTAATACTGTATCGAGTTGTTGCTGTCTCTCATTATTTAAAGGGGTCATGCGCCGTAACAATATCGCATGGATTAACAGCTCTTTCGTACCAAAATGGTAGTTGACGGCTGCTAGGTTAACGTCAGCGGCACTGGTGATCGCGCGCAGTGTCGTCGAGTGGAGGCCATGGCACGCAAAAAGATGTTCGGCGCTGTCGAGGATAGTCTCTTGAGTTTTGCTGTATTTGGTTAGCTTAACGTAATTCATACGGGTAATTTAAACGGTTGTTTGAATTCTGTCAAACAGTTTGTCGACTAATCAATAGATGGCAAGGGATGAAGTGTGACGTGCTTTGAATTTCCACAAAAAAAAGGGACAGTCTTTTCAGACTGTCCCTTTTTAGCTTACTTGTGGAGCGTGTTACTTTGCGTTACCTGAACGGTAAGTGGTCGGCTTAGCTTTTTTATCAATGCTAATCGTTTGTTCCCACTCACGCCATAGTACTGCACCTGACATAGTGCCGAAAGGCTTGTACCAGAGTTCAACAGTTACGTCCATCTCGCGCTCTTCAGCAACTTGCTTGCCATCATCACCCTCAACGACAGGGTAGAAAATGTCA
Organism: Desulfuromonas svalbardensis; assembly: GCF_055389415.1. NCBI lineage: Bacteria > Pseudomonadati > Thermodesulfobacteriota > Desulfuromonadia > Desulfuromonadales > Desulfuromonadaceae > Desulfuromonas > Desulfuromonas svalbardensis. Next base: position 1,323,386 of record NZ_AP042416.1, read on the forward strand.
AAACGCTCTTCAACTTCTTTACCTGGAGCAAGGCCGGTGTCCTCGATAATTGAACTCTTCTCGTAGGGACCACGACCCATGTTGTTGCCACGTGCCATTAACTTAGGTGTTGCCATGTAGATAATTTCTTCTTCAAACAACTCGTCATCTTCTTCAGTTTCCGCTTTTACCGACAGAACCAGTCGGTTAGGGGTCGGTCAGCCATCAGGGATTGCGTGGCCTGAGCGGTTCACCATTTTGACTTTAACAACCGCTTTAGGCCGCAAAGTGCTGCCGTCAAGCCATTGTGATACATAGCTCTCAACGTGGAAGTCAACAGCCATCTCTGCCATAGTCTCATCACTGTAGCTGAGGATCTTGTGGCCGAGGCCACTTTTTGTCATGTGACACTCTTGACAAGTTTCTTGGCCGCCTTCAGCTCTGTAGGCCCACATGTAGCTACCATAAGCGGTAGCACACTGAGTAGGGTTTTCAAGCTCAAGGTTGGGACCCAGACCGTGACACTGGCCACAGAAGATTGACTCGTCCATGATAGGACTTACTTTCATTTTGTTGAAAGTATCATCTTCGTGTTCGCCAGTGTTATATCCGTACACGGTGTCGTGTTGAGGATAACCATCGGTCCACTTGTGGGTGATTGCCATACGGTTGTGGCATACCAAGCAGTTAATGTTGAGGCTGGTCAAGGTGGTTTGGTGTTGATCGCGAATTGCAACGGCTTTTTCGTCGCTAGGATCTTTAGCTGCTGTTTTCGCAGCGGCAAGCCAAGCTACCAACGTATCAGCGAGTTCAACCGCAACAGCATCTGTTGCGTCTGCGAGTTGAGGCAGGTGACATTTCATGCAACCCATAAAATGCTCAACGGTTACATCCTTTGTCGTTTCAACGCCGGAATATTCCCACGCCATGAAACCATTTTTCATCGCTGTAATCATGGTAGCCGCAGCGCGACCCGTACCATAGATTGAACGAGCGTGTGGCGAAGCATCCCAGTCTTCGTGGATCTCTTCGTGACAATCGATACAACCTGTTGAATCGTACATGTCGATCAACTGTTGCAGGGTTTCAGCTTTTCCTTTTGTCGCGGCAATGGTGCCGTCACGACCTACGCCAGCACCAATAGCAAACGCCATGGAGACGCTTAACCACAGAGCAATAGCGGTAAGGCTAATGACTTTGAAGTATTTCATAAGGATATCCTATCAGGAATCGTGAAAAGAAGCCCCCACTGTAAAATAGGGGCTTCTAGATTGGATCAGTAAACCAGAGTGCTAAAAAAATTAGCAGCCAGTTAGAGCGTCACCACCAGCAGCAGGAGCGCCTTTAATCTTCATGCTAGCAGAATCGCCAACTGAGATTTTTTTAGCGTCTTTAGCTTTAACTTGAACTGTTACCATGTCGCCCTTAACAGCGGTAACGGTACCTTTGTAAGCTTTAGCAAGAGCTGCACTGCTCATGCCGCCGATAAATGCGGTTACTGCAAGTAATACGATCAGTTTCTTTGCCATTGGTTTTTCTCCTTAACGTAAATTGATTAAATAAACCATGTTCGCCATTTGCCTCTTTTTTCCTAATTTATTGACTATATCACACACCCAGAAAATTGGAAGTAGAAACAGAATGGTCATTCTCTAGAATGATGCTTCCATGGTTAAGTAAACTTGGTCCATGCTCTCGATTGGTGCAAAGAACTGTGCATTCAAAGGATCGTCAAGCTCATCGATGTCAGCAGGAGCGCCTAACCAGTTACCACTACCTGTGTAGTCATATTCGTAGTGCTGGTAGCCAAGGCGCATAAATGCATTGCACTTGTCGCTGATGAGGTCGCCAACAGGGAGATCCCATACCATGTAAACTTCGCCAACTTGACCACGAGTCGCTAGTTTGGCAGCAGTCATGTCGTCGTGAGCAGGAGTCATGGAGATCCAGTTTTTGGTACCATAGTTGTACTCAAGACCGAATTTTAGACCTTTATCATCGAGGTCGTAGCGAACACCGACATAGCCGATGTAACCATCTTTTTGGCCTGGATCTTCCCACCATGAACCAAGAAGGGTAGAACCCATCTCGTCAACGCCATCAGGATCAGTACGACTCCAACCACCAGATACGAAGTAGTTGAGGTCAGCATATTTGTCCATGTAGACGAAAGAGGTGTGATAGATGTCGCCAAGGTTCTCAGTGTCAAGAGTTCCGTTGCCTGTACCCATTGCGAGTTCAAGAGGGTTAGCGAAGTCAACGCCAGCAGGTACATTGACAATGTTTGCTGCCAAGAAGGCTTGAACGTTTAATAAACGATCACCCTTGTTGATCATGTCCCAGTTCAAACCACCGAAGTCCATGTCGTCAAGATTGTTACCGTCTTCTGTTGGGCCTGCTTCGAAGCCGCGGCCGTAGCAGAAACGGATCTTACTGTAGCCCATGAAGTCGAATGGGTTGTCAAATACGGCACCGATTGTAGCACCATCAAAGGCATAGTCCATGAAGTTGGTTGGGGTAGCCATACGCTTGCTGTTTTGGCGAAGGTGCGCTGGTGGGCCATCGGTAGTAGGGCGACGACCAACAGAGAACCAGATTGGCAGATCAGCAATAGCAGTCCAGTTAATATAGGCACGGTCGACACGAAGGACGCTGTCGCCAGGCTGACGAGTTGTGGCGCCGTCCATCTGTGAAAAACTGTTCATGAAGTATGGGCCGTTTGTCGTTGGGTTTTCTTGCATTCCCCAAGATTTGTACATTGCCAGACGACCTTTGAAGGTCATGTTCTCAGACACTTGTGCTTTCATGCCGAGACGGAAGCGGTTAGTGTAGAGGATGTCGTTCTTGTAGTTGTTTTTAGGTGTCATGTTGTAGCCAGAAGTTACGCCTAAGCCTGTAACACCATCAATTGCAGATTGCCAGTAGGTATTAAATGCGTCACCGTAAGCAACAGTGCCAGGAACTAAACCCATTCCTTGCAGTTGTTGATCAAGACCCATTTGTGCCAGCGCCATAGGAAGATTTTCCATCATGCCTTTACGCTCATCTGCTGAGAATGAACTCATCAGGCCAACAAGATCCTGAGTGCTAGGTGCTGGTAGCGTGCCGCCTTGCGACATAACATAACTCATGTCATTAACCGCGTTGGCAACGTCCATTGCGCCCCAGTACTCTTTGGTGTCTGTATCACTGTAATCCATGCGGAAACGGTAGTCACCGAAGAACTCAAAACGTGACGCTTCGTCCCATTTTTCTGAACCAGCCTCGAGTAGCTCAACTGAGTCAGCATTGTCGTCAGCAGCATCTTGTACTTCTGCAACTTGCTCTTGAAGAACAGTGAGTTGCTGCGTCAGCATCTCAATTTGACGCGCGAGATCGGCTGTCGAAGGTGCCGCAAATGCGCATGCAGGCACGAGCATTAGAGCAGCCAAGATCAGGCCTAGTGTTCTTTTAACCATGTTGTTGCCTCCTTGTGGTGCGTTTGTTTGGTATGGAACGTGGTGTTCCACGTAAACGGGTGTGCAGCAGACCATCTACTGCGAGTCGATTGGTTGTGACAATGTGACAGTATCGCCACAATCGACGCTAAAAGCACTGTTTTTAATTGTACCTTCATCCATGGTTTTTTATGGAGTCAGGTTATATTGACAGTTGTATGTTCTTATATGCGTATAACACAATTTGTGCCAGTTTTTATAATTGCCTGTTTTTGCGTTGATTATGTTTGTTTTGCGTTGTTTTGTGAAGTTGTTTCTGTTTAGATTAGGTGATATGACGTGCTGTTTTGCGTAAAATAACGGGCTATATGACAGTGTCATATAGCCCGAATTATTGTTGCCTGGACGTGTTTGGAACGGCTCACGTATATTTAACTGTGATGATTAAACCACTTGCTCCATGGTCCAGATACCGCACGGACAGATGCCGGAGCAAATTCCGCAACCAATGCAGATGTGATCGTCGGAGATGTAATCAAAACTGCCATCCTCTTTTTCAACGCGGCGTATCGCAGCTTCAGGGCAGGCTTCGAGGCACATGGAGCAGTCGCGGCAGGTCCCACAGGAGATACAGCGAGTGGTCTCTTGACGAGCATCTGTCACCTGTAGTCGTCCTCGGTTGCGTGGCCGGAACAGCTCTTTGCTTAGGCGATGCTGAGGGATCGCTTCCATCTTTTTACGTTCGATTAATTCTAGACCATTGAGAAGATCATTGCAAAAGTCAGCCGCTTCGTGTCCATGGCCGATGGCGTGGGTGAGTAGCCCCGGCTTGGTTGTGTCGCCAATAGCAAACACATTTTTAGACTTGTTGACCTGCCAGCAGCCGTTGACATCCATCATACCGCGATCGGTAAGCCATTCACTTGGTACGTAGGAGAGGTCAGGGCGTTCACCAATTGAGATGATGACCATGTCTGCTTCAATCAGCTCACCGTCCTTAGTGTGGAGACCTTTTTCGCTAATGTGGTCGGTGTAGATTGGCCAGCGCACTGAACCACCGAGTGCTTCAACATGATCAATCTCTTTTTTGAACGCCGCAGGGCGCTGAACGTCTATGGCAGTTACTTTTGTTGCGCCCATGGCGTAGGCACCTAGGGCGACATCCATTCCTGCATTGCCAGCACCGATGACCACCACCTTTTTACCCACAGGTGGTTTTTCTCCGGCATTCACTTTTTTGAGGAAGTCGAGTCCTTTAACCAGAAGTTGATGTCCTGGGAATGGAATGACCACCGGATTATGAGCGCCTGTTGCGACAATTACCGCCTGATTTTCCCGTTGTAACTGTTCAAAAAGTGGTGCATCGACACGGGTGTTGAGCTCTGTTTTGATGCCGACATCTAACATCCGTTGAATCTCGCCATCGAGAATCTCACTCGGTAGTCGCTCGGTAGGGATCGCTTGGTAGAGTTTGCCGCCGAGGCGGCTGTCAGCCTCGTACACGGTAACATCGTGCCCTTTAAGTCGGAGTTGCCATGCTGCAGAAAGGCCGCCAGGGCCACCACCGATTACGGCAATCTTTTTATCTGTGTCTGGGGCGACTGGAGGAGCGGGAGTACCAATCGACATTAAGCCAAGTTGCTTCATTGATACCGCTGAATCGAGAAAACGGCGACTACAGGCATCCATACACAGGTTCGGGCACACTTGGCCGCACACACTGGCAGGGAATGGTGAATATTGGAGTACCAGTTCCAGTGCTTCTTGCTCTTTGCCTTCGCGCAGCAGTTTTAACCGGTCCTGCGTTGGAATAAACGAAGGGCACGATGATTGGCACGGTGCCGCGTAACGCTTATCAAGCCAACGAGGAATTTTTAACCGGTCATCTCCTGCGTTAACGAGACCAGCAACGTGGCTGTAATCATCGTCAACAATGTCACCGAAAATTCCCCCTTTAACCCATTTGCCAAGGCGGAATTCGTGCATGGAGATTCGCCCTTTGGCGTTGCGCTCCTCAGTGGTCTTAGCAACAATTTTCTTCCACTGGCCCATGTCGCTTAAGGTGTCGAGTAATTCATTACGCTGAATTTTAGTTAAAAATTCAGGTAATCCTGCTGCAAGAAATTGATGGTCGGCTTCATCAAGATCGAGTAGCCATACGTCGTCTGAGATCCCTGCTACAGGACCACGAACATAGAGGGTGCCGCCAACCATGCCAGCACAGGCGCGATCGCCCATGATCGAGTCGAGGTGTTCACAGTCCACACCACAGATGACGCCGATTCCGCCACCCATGAATTCGAAGGAGAACGATCCCGTTTTTTTCAGTACCCATAGTTCAGGTGCATCGAAGGCGGGGTCATGTTTCATTAGTGAGCCACTACGGGTGCCCACTTGGCCTGCAATGTAAATTTTACCACTGGCGGCACAGTGAGCAGTGGTGTCACCACTGTCGCCGAGAATTGTTAGGGTTGCACCGGCGTTGAGCCAGCCCGAATCAGCTGGGGCAGAGCCGTCAACAATGATTTCGGTCCCTTCAAGGCCAAATGAACCAACACGTTGGCCAGGGTTTTTGACGCGGAATTTAAGAGGTTTACCGTCTGTGGTCCACAGCGGTCCACCAATGTTGTGATGACCCGATGCGAGGACTTCGAATTCAGTCTCTCCATTGTCAAGCTCAGTGTAGATCTGCTGTAGTAATATTTGGGTGGAGATACGCCGACCTTCAGCGTTAAATCCATTAATTTGTGCAGCCATTTCTTTTATCTCCTTGTAAAACTATTCGTTTCCCTATGAACGGGGCGGTTTCGAATAATTACTTAACACACATACTGAACTTGTAACCGATCAGCAACAGCCTTATCCATGGCGACAAGAGCATCTGAGCGTCCGATTGGTAGCGTTGAGTTGCCGATCGGTGCCATGAGTTTTTTCAGTTCTTGATCCATGGCTAAGAAGTAGTTGACGATGTTCTCGGCAACACGTTCAGGGTCAAGTCGGTGTGCTAACGCAGGGATTTGTGAGGTGATTCCAGCGGGGCATAAACCCGTATTACAGGCATTACAGCGGCCTTGGTCGTTCCCTACGCAGCCAGCCATTTGTAAAATGAGTTTGCCTGTAAATACACCGCTCGCACCGAGGCACATCATCTTAAATGCGTCAGCAGCGAGGTCTCCTGTTTTTCCGAGTCCGCCAGCGGCCCAAAGTGGAATTTGCCCTTGACGACCCTGAGTGACCGCCGCGAGGTAGCAATCGCGTAGCTTGCTGACGATTGGGTGCCCTGTGTGGTCGAGAGATACTTCGTGGGCTGCCGCTGTGCCACCGTCAATGCCGTCGAGGAAGAAACCGCCGACAATATTGTATGGGTCGCGGACGAGATTGTTAAATACTGAAACGCTTGTTGATGATGCGGCGACTTTAATGGCAACAGGTACGCGGAACTTAAACGCAGCATTAAACGAGAGGAACATTTTTTGAACGCTCTCTTCAATGGAGTATAATCCTTGATGGTTCGGCGGACTCAGGAGGTCTGTCTTGGGAACACCACGGATGGCCATGATGTGCTCAGCAACTTTTTGGGCCTGAAGCATCCCACCGTCACCCGGTTTTGCCCCTTGACCGATTTTAATCAAAATCCCAGCAGGGTCTTCGATCATGTCGGGCATCGCCTTGATGATTCGGTTCCAGCCAAAGTGGCCGGATGCTACTTGAAGAATCATATATTTCATATAGCGGCTTTTGAGTAGGCGTGATGGTACGCCACCTTCACCAGAACACATGCGTACCGGAAGTCCGCACTCTTCATTGAGGTAGGCAACGGCCATTGCGATCCCTTCCCACATTCGCCAGGATAGTGCGCCGATGGACATGTCGCCGATGATGACAGGATAGATCCAGCTAACAGGAGGTGTTTGGCCACAAGAGATCAATGTGCCATCGCTGCCAAGCTTTAATGGTAGTTCGTCGGCAGGCAGGGTGCGGCCAAATGGGGCGAGCATGTCGAATGTGTGTCGCTGTGCATCAAGACTTGGGTCAGTCATTTGCGAGATGCGGCCGACACGGAGCTTGTCAAGGGTTCGTGCGCTGCCAGATATGTTTTTGCGCCCGCCACGTTTGATGGACTCACCGCCAGCACAACGTGAAACAATGGGGTGGCGGGTGTCTGGATTGCGTACGGGGGTAATGGCATCGTTAGGGCATACTTTTTCACAAATACCACAACCCCGGCAGTAGTTTTTCAGTGAGTTGACCTGCTTAATGACTGGAACTGCAGAAAACCGAGCACGGGGATCAGGTAGGTCGCCTTCAGAGAAAATCATCCGCCGGCGCTCAATTTTAGCTTCAATGGCGCGGAATGAACACGCTGAAACACAGGAGCCGCAGAGGGTGCAACGACTGGCGTCGTAGCGCAGTTTCCACGGAAGGTCATTCGGTGTTATATCGTTAATTTTTACTGATTCCATCGTGCAATCTCCAGTTCTTCATTGATCACAACAATTTCACGCTCATTTGGGTAGATGTCGGTTGCCCAGTCGCGATCAGGTAGTATCTCGTTAATGCCACACACTTCAGATGAAATTACCACGGTGTCCTCGGTTCTACCGACAACAACAGGACGCAATTTTTTAGCGTCACAGCAGGTGAACATGGTGTTGTCAGGCAGTACGCCAATGATGGTGTTTGGTCCGTTGATCTCAAGGTTTGCCAGCGATTGACGAATAGCAATCAGCTGCTCGGAGTCCTCACGTTCGTTTAATTCTGCAAACGGCAGTGGGGTGATCACGTGTTTGAAGTACTTTAGCGGCCATTTGAGTTGGCGATGGACATAGTGCAGGCTGTATAAAAAGCATTGTGAGTCTGATTCAAAACCAATGTAGCCACGGTGGAGATTGTTCTGCATCTCTTTATTCTTCTGATAGAAGGTGTTTTCCCCATTAGCGAGACCGGTGTAGCCTTGCAGGAAGAATGGGTGAGCTGCATAGCGAACGATGTCATAATTTGTATTTTGACGGCATTGGGCCGTGATCACTTTGGCGGTAAAGTTTTTATCTGGCTCCCAGAGGTTGAAAAAGGTGCCAATGTCGCGTGGATCGCCAATCTCCTTGAGGGTGACAACGTCGGGCCAGAATGAGTACACATATCCTTGGTCGTCAGGCTCCAAAACAGCACGCATCTTTAAGCGCATATCAAGTAGAAGTTCTTCCTTCTCCTCTTGGCTGGCATTCTTAATGCTCTTTGGGTATGAGAATGTTTGGAAAACGTAGTTAGGCATGGCGATGATATCAAGTTCGTCGCTGGGGAATGTTTCAGGAACCCACTGCAGGATGCGACGAAATCCGGCTTCGTGCAAAATGTTTTCGGCTAAGTTTAGTCCTTCGTCGGTGCATGCCATTGATAGTGTAGGCAGATGCTTGTAACCTTCAAAGATCCCACCGAGGTCTTGCATGACCATGGCGAAGCCAGAATTGTCGTGCCCTTTTTGTTGAGATTGCATTAACAGTAGGGCTTTACTTGGGTGAGTGTAATTTTTACTCTTTATGGCACCTATACGACACATTTCGTAAGTTTCCTCCATTAGTTTTTATAATTTCGTGTTGATATCTTTATTGAGCAATAACTGTGCCTTGTTTGTTAGGCAATTAATTTTGTTAAAACGGCGTATTTGCGAGGATTTTTGACGGTGAAATGCGAAGGATGGGGGGTGTGGATGTATACGTGAGTAGGTTGGCGGATATATGGGTACTCTGTCAGCGTTTTTTGCTCAAACTAAAAAAACTCCCACGAGAGGTGGGAGTTTTTTGTTTGTAGAGTATTGTACTGTTCTACCGTTGAATTTGGCTGTGCTTCTTACAGTAAGCTAACCCAGTTGTGTTTGTCTTCACAGCGGCCATATTGGATGCCTGTGAGTGTATCGTACAGCTTCATTGTCAGTTCGCCTGCACTGCCGTTGCCGAGAAGGACATCTTGGTCTTGATAGGTGAATTGGCCAACGGGTGAAACCACAGCAGCTGTTCCGGTGCCAAATGCTTCTGTTAAGCGACCGTTCTTAGCCCCTTCGAGAACCTCATCAATCGTTAATGCCCGCTCTTCAACCTCATAGCCAAACTCTTTTACTAAGGTTAAAATTGAGCGGCGGGTAATACCGTTGAGAATTGAACCTTTTAGTGGTGATGTCACAATCTTGCCGTCATAGAGGAAGCAAATATTCATACTGCCAACTTCTTCAACGTATTTGCGCTCTACGCTGTCGAGCCAGAGTACTTGGTCATAACCTTTTTTACTGGCAAGAGTTGAAGCATAGAGGCTTGACGCGTAGTTGCCACCAGTTTTTGCTTCGCCTGTGCCGCCAGCAGGGACACGCGAATACTCATCTGATACGAGGATTTTTACTGGGCTTAATCCGCCAGAGTAGTACGCTGCAACGGGTGATAAAATGATGTAGAACAGATATTTGTCCGCAGGTTTAATTCCGAGAACAGCTTCTGTTGCAATCATTGTGGGTCGGATATACAGGCTAGTTCCTTCGCTATGTGGAACCCATTCCTGCTCAAGCTTGAGGAGCTCATTGAGTGCTTTAAGGCAAAAGTCGACATCGAGCTCTGGCATACACATGCGTTCGGCGCTGAGATTGAATCGCTCAAAATTATCTCGTGGTCGAAATAAGGCAATCTCGCCATCGGAGCGTCGAAAGGCTTTAAGTCCTTCGAAGATCTCTTGGGCGTAGTGAAGAACAAGTGCCGCTGGGTCAAGGCTGAATGGGCCGTATTGTTGGATCCGGGGAGAGTGCCAGCCTTTACCTGTGTCATATTCCATGACAAACATGCGGTTGGTAAATTCTTTACCGAAAACAAGATTGCTTTCGTCCTTAACGAGTTGTTTTGTTTCGTTGACGGGTAAAATCTGAATATCCATGGTTGTATATCCTCCGAATCTCTAATTTTGTTTAGTGGAGCAAAACTCCATCAAATTGTCTATCATACCGTGCGTAAAGCTAGCAAGGATATTTTATTGTAGGTGTTTGGCTTTATTCTGATTCGTGATTATTTGAGGCTAGCTCTACCTAGGGCAACTACAGCCACGGTATGACCATGGTGGGAAAGGAGCGCTGAACATGCTCTGGCTGTTGTGGTGGTGGTGACGATATCGTCAATCAAGATTACCCGTTGTGACGGTAGACTGTAATTGATTTCGAATGCACCGTGTAGGTTTTTTTGCCGCTTATTCGCATTAAGCAGTGACTGTGGGCTTGTTGGTCGGGTGCGTATCATCCCTTGTGGCAAAACGTCAATGTTTAGAGATTTTCCCACCTGTCGAGCAAGAAGCAAGGACTGATTGTAGCCCCGTTCGCGTAATCGTTTTCGGTGTAACGGTACGGGGATGATGATGTCGGGTTGGTATGCGGTGATCTCATCGCTCAGTTGGTCAAGTATGCACTGAGCGAGCGGTCTGGCTAATGTGGGTCGACCGTGATATTTGAATTTGTTCATAGCCTGGGCCATCACTTCAGTATAGATTCCTGCTGTTTTGATCCAGGTAAATGGTGGCGGTGTCTTGAGGCATTGGCTGCATTGATGTGGCGTACTGCTTTGGGCTTGATATGGCTCATGACAGCGTGGGCAGCAGTCTAGTGCTTGATGTTGGCACTGGTCTGTGCAAGTGGGGCAGAGAGTGGCAATGGAACCGTCAGGTTTAGTTTGTAGTGGCTCGTTGCACAGGGGGCAGTGTGGCGGTAGTAGTTGGTATGAAAGCCAGAGTAGTTCTTGACGGCTGCGCTGAAATAGTTGTTTGATTCGTGGATGGCTAATGGGGGAAGGCCACCTCATTGTCAATTACTCGGCGAGATTAAGAAGGTTGTCGCCGGTCATCTCTTCGGGTTGTGTTAAGCCGAGTGTCGCTAGCAGCGTTGGTGCGATATCGGCAAGTTTTCCTGCACAGAGGGCAAATTGATCCGCATCATTGGCGACATAGATAAGGGGGACAGGGTTTGTGGTGTGGGCCGTGTGTGGCTGACCGTGTTCATCTTCCATCTGCTCACAATTACCATGGTCCGCAGTAATAAATAGCACACCATTTTGAGCGAGAGTGGCATCAATAACTTTTTTCAGGCTACTATCAACGGCTTCCATCGCTTTGATCGCAGCGGGTAAGTTTCCAGTGTGTCCTACCATGTCGGGATTGGCAAAGTTGAGGATGATGAGGTCGTGTTTTGCGTCATTGATTTGCTCAATCACCCGAGCAGCGACTTCATCAGCACTCATCTCCGGTTTTTCGTCGTATGTTTTAACGTCTTGTGGTGACGGGATAAGGATCCGATCTTCGCCATTAAGGGCTGTTTCATTGCCACCATTAAAGAAAAAGGTAACGTGAGCGTATTTCTCAGTTTCGGCAATGTGGAGTTGTTTTAATCCGGATTGAGCGACAACTTCAGCAAGGATATTGGCATAGCTGGCAGCGGGGAAGGCGACGGGGAGCTTGAGTTGTTCATCATACTCTGTCATGCAAACGTATGCCGCGAGCTCAAGGATATTCTCTCGGTCAAATCCATCGAAGTTAGTTGTGGTGAATGCGCGCGAGATCTCTCGGGCGCGGTCGGCGCGAAAGTTGAAAAAGATGATGCCGTCACCATCACAGATCGGTGCTGGTTCGCCAATAATACACGGCTCAACAAATTCATCCGTTTGCCCGTGTAGGTACGCTGCTTCGATGGCGCTGGCGCTATTGTCAAAGGCTGTGCCCTCGTTTAGCGTCATGGCACGGTAGGCTTTTTCGACCCGCTCCCAGCGGTTGTCTCGGTCCATGGCATAAAAGCGGCCGCAAAGAGTGACAATTCGGCCTGCATTGAGGGAGGTCAACATCTGTTCGAGTTGTTCAAGGTAGAGTGCTGCACTTTGAGGCGGAGTGTCACGGCCATCAAGGAAAGAGTGGATGCAGATTTCGTCGATACCAAAATCCGCGGCCATCTTAACGAGTGCGTAGAGGTGAGTATTGAGCGAGTGAACGCCGCCATCGGAAAGCAAACCCATGAGATGAAGTTTGCCGTTTTTGATTTTGATTTTATTTAGAGCATCGACAAGGGTGGTATTGGTGAAAAAATCACCCTCGTCGATGCTTTTACTGATACGGGTTAAATCTTGATAGATCACTCGACCTGCGCCAATATTGAGATGGCCCACTTCTGAGTTTCCCATCTGACCTTCTGGTAGGCCAACAGCAAGACCTGATGCCTGAAGGGTTGAGTGTGGGTAGTTCTCGAAGAGGTGGTCGATGCACGGGGTGTTGGCCAATTTGACTGCATTACCGCGTGTATTTGAGCTAAGGCCCCAGCCATCAAGGATGGTGAGAACGACAGGTTTGTGATGTCGTTCCATTGGGGCGCTCATGATTAAGCTCCCGCCTGAGGGACGATGGGAGAGATCACTTCACGATCCTCGATCATTGTACGGAAGGCGATGCTGTAGCTACCCCAAGTTCCGCAATCGTCACAGCGACTCATCCACTCCTGTGAAGTTGTCCCGCAGCCGTCACACACGTATCCTAGGCTAAGTTGATTGTCTACGCCCAACGCTTTTTGGTACTCAGCAATCGCTTCATCGATACGATTCCGTCGACGGTGAGCTTCAGCAAGCAAGAAGTGGATTTGTGGGAAGTCTGGTGCCGAACTTTCAACAATATAAATGTGCTCCAGCGCTTCATCTACCATCTCAAGTCGTAAACACAATTTGCCATAAAAGAATCGTAATACGAGGTCGTTGTAACGCACCGACAGCGCGTTGCTGTAGAATTCAAGCAGTGATTTTGGATCTTCAAGCTGAATGTAAAGGTTTTCAAGGCGTGAAAGAAATACGCTGCGGCCCAGCTTGTTGTAACTTTCTTGCCATATCTTTGCTGCTTCATCATTGTTTTCTGCCATCAGATAGGCATCACCAAGGGTGACACGAGCAGAAACAAAGTTAGGGCTCTCTTTAATGATTTGCTTGAGTGTTGCAACCGCTTGTTCGCTGTCATCGTTAGCCATTTTCTGCTTGGCCACTTCGTAGCGAATGGAGAGCATTTTCTCCTTTTCTTCTTGAATACGGTTGCCGCTTAGGCCTGCCTTAAGAAGGCGCTTTTGTAGCTCTTGCGCTTCCTCCCAGCGTTGGTGCTTCATGTGCAGATTGCGTTGAGCTCGGATCGCCTTGCGGTTGTCTTTTTCCTGCTCAAGAATCTCTTCGTACTCTTTGCACGCCGAATCATCTTGATCGAGTGTTTTGTACGTAGCCGCTAACTTAAACAGAACTTCAAGGCTTTTGCCGTTGATGCTCTTTGCCTTACGCAGTAAAGCCACGGCCCCTTGTGTGTCACCCTCTTGGCTGAAAACACTGGCGAGAGCAATGTAGCTTTCGACCTTGTTGGGGTTTTTATCAATGGCCTTTTGCAGCAGGCTATGAGCGCGTTTAATGTCGCCAGAGAGGAGGCGGCCAACACCATCACGGTAAACCGTATCGATCTCTTTGGACTTTTTTTCCGTCCGGCTACGCAACCATGAACGCAAGCCAAAACTGACTGCACCGTAAAGGTGGAAACCGTAACCAATAAAAAGGCCAACAAGAACGCAGCCAATAACAATGACAGTAACCGGATAGGTGACAGAGTTGTCTGGCATGAAAAAAATGGTCATCTCCTGCGGGTTGATCCCCGAGAAAAAGACAAAAAACGCCAGAAACATGATAACAACGAGAAGAAATGACATGAGAGTCATACGGTCCTCCAGTGGGTGTAAACCCGATAAATTAAAATGTAGTCGACACGTTCGCCGAACATATGTTTAAGCATTAAGCGCTTGTGTTGCGTCCTCATTACCGATTGTGATAGGGCTCGTTGCGTATAATCGTGAAGCCCCGGTAGATCTGTTCAAGTAAAAACAATCGAGCCATCTGATGGGTAAATGTCATCTCAGATAGCGAAAGTAGCTCGTTACATTGTTTTCTGAGTTTGTCGGTCAGCCCATAAGCCCCACCAATGATGATGCAGATGTTGGCTGTGCCTTGGTTCATGTGTTGCTCAATTTTTTTAGCAAATTTTTCTGAACTGGCCTGTTTACCGATTTCGTCTAAGCCGATTAGGTAGGCACCGTTCGGAACTTTTGCCAGGATCTGTTCCGCTTCACTTTGGCGGATAAAGTTGACATCCGCTTTTTTACCGCCTCTTTTTTCCTCTTTTAATTCAATAATGTTTAGAGGTGTAAATCGCTTGAGGCGTTGTTCGTACTCTTCTGCCCCTTGTTTAATAAAGGGCAGTGAGAGTTTTCCGACGCAAATGAGGGTGATCTTCACTTGGGCCTCTAGTGGAGCTCTTCAGGGATGGCAAGCTCTGTTGCTTCAATCCACAGGCCATCTAAATCGTAGAATTTGCGCACATCTTGTTGGAAAACATGAACCATGACATCACCGTAGTCGAGGAGTACCCAGCGGCCCTCGTTCATCCCTTCAACAGCAAGGGGGGCAAGGTTGTATTCCTCTTTGAAGCTTAAGCGTACCGATTCGGCAATCGCTTGAACTTGACGATCTGATGTTCCTGATGCCAAAACGATATAATCCGTTAGTGCCGAAAGCTCAGAGATTTTGAGAATCTTTAAGTCGAGAGCTTTGCGGTCGAGGCAATATTTGGCGCATAAAAGGGCGCGGCGATCTGATTCCAATGTTTTTACCTTTCTGGACGCACATACAAATGGTGCGTTTTGATATATTCAGCAACAGTAGCGGGAAGCAGTGTGCTAACCGATAGGTTGTTGGCTACATTGTCTCTGATCTGAGTTGAGGAGATATCAAGAAATGTCTGCTCAAGAAAGATCAATTTTTGTCCACTACTGTGACAAAATGATTTAAGTTCAGAATCATAACAGAACTGATGGCGGATAGCAACGGGCAGCGCCGTATCTGATGCTGGCATTTTCACCCCAGGGCGACGAGCGACAACAAGGTGGCATAGCTCAAACAGTTGTGAGTAATTGTGCCAAGTGTGGATGGTGTTAAGCGAGTCCATTCCAATCAGAAAATAGAACTGATCATCGGGATAGAGCTGATGCAGAATAGCAAGAGTTTCAACCGTATAGCTTTTGCCGTCGCGCTGGGCTTCGACATCGCTCACTTCAAAATGTTGATACGGAGATACCGCCAGTTTGGTCATTGATAAACGATGTTTAAATGGGTCAATGTCGCTGTTGTTTTTGTGGGGAGGCTGCGCCGCAGGAATAAAAATGACTCGATCAAGCTCACAGGTGGACAGCAGTTCTTCCGCGCACTTTAAATGGCCGTTGTGGATGGGGTTAAATGTACCGCCCATGATCCCTGTTCTCATTGCTGTCACCTTAAGTGCTTGCTGCGAGCTCGTCGTTAGCGGTGCTGCGCACGCTAGGGGCGAACCTGACCATCACCGAAAACGATAAATTTACGTGTGGTGAGATCCTCAAGACCCATTGGGCCAAATGAATGAAGCTTTGTCGTCGAGATTCCTATCTCAGCACCAAGGCCGAGTTCTCCACCATCAGAAAAACGTGATGAAGCATTGACCATGATGACACTTGAGTTAACGCTGCGGACAAATTTTTGAGAGTTGGCGTAGCTATTGGTGATAATTACCTCGGTGTGCAGTGAGGTATGTTGGCGAATATGTTCAATCGCCTCATCTAAGTTATCGACAACGCGCACAGCTAAAATGAGGTCAAGATATTCCTCGTCCCAATCTGCGGCAGTGGCTGCTTTTGCAGATGGAGCAAGGGAACATGTGACAGGGCAGCCGCGTAGTTCCACTTTGTTTTGTTGCATCTCGTGAGCGATGCGTGGAATAAATGTCTCTGCTATGTCCTTATGGACCAAGAGTGTTTCCATTGCATTACACACCCCTGGACGTTGCACTTTTGCGTTCAGGCAAATTTCACTCGCCATGTCCGCATCGGCATCGGCATCAACAAACGTATGGCAAACCCCCTTATAGTGCTTGATGACAGGGATGCGAGAGTTCTCGCTGACAAAGCGGATTAGGCTTTCTCCACCACGGGGGATGATGAGGTCAATCTCTTCATCGCGTTTGAGTAGCTCTCTGACAGCGTTGCGATCCGTTGTGGTGATCACTTGTAGCGCGCCTGATGGCAGACCGAGAGCTGTGAGCTGCGATTTGAGAATGGATCCGATGGCACTATTTGAGTGGATCGCTTCTGAACCACCACGTAAAATGACCGCATTGCCACTTTTAAGACAAAGTGCTGCGGCATCAGCAGTAACATTAGGCCGTGATTCGAAGATGATGCCAATCACTCCGAGAGGGATCCGCATACGTCCCACTTGGATACCGTTCGGGCGTTTCCACATGCCACTGACCTCACCGACAGGGTCAGGAAGGCTCGCCACTTCACGGAGGCCATCTGCCATCGCCTTAATACGGTCGTCGTTGAGAACCAGACGGTCAATCATCGCAGGAGCTAGGCCGTTTGCACGTGCTGCATTGAGGTCTTTTTCGTTTTCCTGTTGGAGATGGGGCGCGTCGTTTTCTAGAGCGTCAGCCATGCGGCAGAGGAGATCGTTCTTCACTGACGTGGATAGGTTGGCCATAATGTTTGCGGCCTGCTTTGCTTCACAAGAAAGTTCTTGAATATGTTGTGCGACGCTCATCGCTCATCTCCTTTTAAATTCAGGATGGATTGTTAGTCTCGTTATTCTTTATCTTCTGATTGGGTCAAAACCAAGTTGTCGCGGTGAATGATTTCATCACCATATTTATAGCCGAGAACGGTTTCAATTTCAGATGTTTTTTTGCCCATGATTTGTAATAGCTCAGCCAGGGTGTAGTTGATCACCCCTTTGGCAAACTCGTTGCCATCGCTATCACATAATCGAACCGCGTCGCCGCGATCAAAACCACCCTCAACACCTTTGACACCAGCGGGGAGTAAGCTGCGACCATCGCTGACGATGGCATTAAATCCACCTTGGTCAATGAACAGTTTTCCGCGCGGTTTTTTAGTAAAAGCGATCCAGTGCTTTTTAGCGGCCATAGGATGAGTGCTTGGAATGAAGTAGGTGCCAATATCTTCGCCGTCAAAAAAACGGGCAAGATTACCAGGTTCGAGGCCGTTGATGATCGCCGCACCACAGCCGTTCATCGTCGCACGTTTTGCTGCTCGGACTTTGGTGTACATGCCGCCAGTACCGATATCGTTACTGCTGAGTCCCGCCATGCCTTCGATCTCTTCGGTAATCCGCTCCACTTCGTGGATGAGAACCGCATCGGGATTGTTGTGTGGATCACTGTTGAATAAACCATCGACATCAGAAAGGATGACCAATAGATGCGATTCAGTCAGACTGGTAACCATTGATGACAAGTTGTCGTTGTCGCCAAAGCGAATTTCGTCAACAACAACAGTATCGTTTTCATTGATAATCGGTACAACGCCATACTCAAGCAATGTCATGAGCGTATTGCGCGCATTGAGGTAGCGGCGGCGGTTGGCGAGGTCATCACGTGTTAGCAGAATCTGGGCAACATTTTCACCGCGGCCGCGAAACGCCGTGCGGTAGCAGCGCATGAGACGGCTTTGCCCGATGGCTGCTGCTGCCTGCTTAAGGGGGATCGATTTTGGCCGACCGACAATGCCAAGATCCCCTTTTCCCGCGGCAACAGAACCTGATGACACGAGAATTACCTCGTAGCCACGACACCGTAAGGCGCAGATCTCTTCAGATAGCGATTCCATTCGTTGACGATTGAGGCCGTTAGGGTTGGTGATAACGGCGCTGCCAACCTTAATAACGATCCGTTTTGCTGGTGCTATGAGCGTTTTACGCATGCTGTAACGTCCTAGTTCTATGCGTCTGTGTCGCGGAGTTGGTCAAGGCGAGAGCCAATTGTGTCAACCAGTTCTTTAATGCCGTCACCGGTAATGGCTGAAACAGAAAAAACAGGATAGCCTAGTTCTTCGAATAGAGGCGTCACCTTTTTGGCGAGTTCTCGAACTTCCGTGACATCGTTTTTGGTCAGGATCACAATCTGTGGTTTTTTGAGCATGGTCTCATCGTGACGCTTCAACTCATTGTTGATGGTGTTAAAGTGACACAGGTAATCATCCTCTGGTGCTGTGGTTAAATCAACAAGGTGGAGGAAGAAGTCGGTTCGCTCCACATGCCGTAAGAATCGTGTACCTAAGCCGTGGCCCTCGCTGGCACCTTCGATAAGGCCAGGGATGTCGGCCATAACAAAGGATTTAAATCCGGCATAGCGCACTACGCCAAGATTCGGTACCAATGTGGTAAAGGGGTAATCTGCGACCTTGGGTCGCGCTGACGATACCGCACGAATTAGGGTGGATTTGCCCGCATTTGGCATGCCAACTAAACCAACATCGGCGATGAGTTTCAGCTCAAGACGCAAGGTGATGTGCTCACCTGGAAAGCCTGGCTGCGTATGGCGAGGGGCGCGGTTGGTGCTGGTGGCAAAACGAGCGTTGCCACGGCCTCCGATGCCGCCATCAATCAGTTTGTATTTTTGATTGGTCTCAGTTAGGTCGACGATGAGTTCGTCGGTATCTGCGTTGTAGACCAAGGTTCCAGGGGGGAGTTTAATTACTAAATCCTCACCCATTTTGCCATGCTTGTGTTTGCCCATGCCGTGGACACCGTTGCCCGCTTTATAGTGAGCGTTATAGCGGAAGTCGAGTAGGGTGGTTAGGCTCGAATCGGTGAGCAGATAAACTGTGCCGCCATGGCCGCCATCGCCGCCATCGGGACCACCGAGAGGGATAAATTTTTCACGACGAAACGACAGACAGCCTTTGCCACCATCGCCTGCTTTGATATTTATTTTAACTTGATCGACAAATCGCATGGTGCTGGGTATCCAAGTAGGGTGATTCTAAAATTAAATTAGATGGGTTAAACTTAACACAGAAAGGCCCGAAGTTCTAACGACGAACTTCGGGCCTTCCAATTTGTGCTGCAAGAGTTGACTTAGTTAGCGTAAATGCTAATTTTTTGTCGTTTCTTGTCCTTACGTTCAAACTTAACAACACCGTCAATGAGTGCGAAAAGGGTATAATCCTTACCGCAGCCAACGTTGTTGCCAGGATGGAAGGTGGTACCGCGCTGGCGTACTAGAATTGAACCAGCGGTCACATCTTCACCACCGAATCGTTTCACGCCAAGGCGTTTACCAGCACTGTCGCGGCCGTTCTTGGAACTGCCGCCTGCTTTTTTGTGAGCCATGAGTTGCCTCCTTAAGCTTCAATGCCTGTAATTTTCAGACGAGTGATGGTCTGACGGTGTCCATAGGTCTTGCGATACCCTTGACGACGCTTAGATTTAAAGACGATTATTTTCTTGTCTTTACCCTGCTCAACAATACGAGCAGTTACTTTTGCGCCAGGCAATAGAGGTGTTCCGATTTGAACCTCTTCTCCGCCGACCATGAGGACCTCGTTGATTTCAATCGTTTCACCGACTGAACCCGCGATTTTTTCAATTTTCAATGTGTCACCTTCGGATACTTTGTACTGCTTTCCTCCGGTCATAATCACCGCATACATGTGCTTTCACCTCGCTCTCAAAATGTTTCGTTCTATTCGTAACGGCGTACTTTATCTGTTCCATTACGTTTATGTCAAGTACTTTTTGTCTTCTCGCTGTTAATTGTCTTGCACTATTTGAGGTTTGATGGATGTGAATTTATAGCGGTGAAAATTTCATAAATTTTGCTTTCGCTCGTGCCATCACTTGACCGTTGTAGCTGAGTTCGGCTTTGACGACATAGAGCGGTGGTGTTTGCGATTCTAAAAACGCTGTGAGTTCAACGCAGGCATCGCAAGGGATAGGTGCCAAAAAACGGATGCGTAGGTCGCCTGTTACTGCCTTAATCTTATGTTTGAATAGACAGTTTGTCATCGCAGCATCAAGCAGTGCACTGGTAATCCCGCCGTGCAAAATATCACTGTAGCCTTGCAACCACACGTGACCTTGGAAGATCGCGCTGACACGGTTGTTCTCATCACAATCAAAATCTAGTTTGAACGACAGCGGGTTATTGTTTCCACACATTAGGCAGCGATCGTGACCTGTTCCCTCCTGCACACCAGCGAGGAGATCAGTGGTCACAGAGATTGATCCCTGTGGTTAAGTTTCCAGCGAGGTAGCGTGTCACCAGTTCGCTGGCTGCTTCGGCTGGTGCACCGATAATGAGATTGATGTTTTGGTTGCCAAACAGTTGTTGTGCTTTTTGACCCATGCCGCCAGCAATGATGTGGGTCACCCCTTTTTCACCTAACCAGCGTGGTAACAGTCCCGGTTCGTGGGCTGGAGCCTGAACCTCTTCAGTTGTGGTGATGTTTTTGTCGTCGACATTAATTAGGGTAAATGTTTCGCAGTGGCCAAAATGCATGGCCAGTTTTCCTTGAGCGGTTGGAATTGCAATTTTCATTTGGTTCTCCAGAGTTGTTAAAGAGTGGTATTGATTAATTTAAGGTAGTCACACAGGTTGTTCCAGACCTCAGTAATTGCTGTTGCGGCAAAGTTTTCGTCTCGCTCAATAATGGTTTGTGCTGCTACTTGCGCGGCGGTCACTTCGTTGTCGTAAGGGATGATTCCTAATAATTTTACCCCTTGTTTGAGCGCTTCATGTTGAATCGTCGCGGTCATTTCAGGGTTGATATCCCACTTGTTGACAGTTAAAAATGTGGGAATATCAAAATGCTTGGTTAGCGTTAGCAGTCGTTGCAGGTCGTGCTGACCTGAACAGGTAGGTTCGGTAATGATGCACACAGCATCGGCACCCGTAACGCTGGCGATAACGGGGCAGCCGATCCCTGGTGGGCCATCAACGAGGATCAATTCGCACCCATTCTTAAACGCCAAGTTGCGGGCCTCTTTACGGACGAGGCTGACGAGTTTTCCTGAGTTTTCAGCACCAATATCAAGTCGGGCGTGAACCAGTGAACCAAAACGGGTGTCCGATTGATACCATTCTCCGCAGCGCTGCTCATCGAAGGTGATGGCATGTTCGGGGCACATGTGTACGCATACGCCACAGCCTTCGCACGCCGATGGAATAATTTCAATTTTGGGTTCGCTGGTGATCGCTTCAAACCGACACAGTGGTACACATTTTCCACATTGGCTGCATGTTTCGGTGACAATCTCGGCGCGATGACCACTAAAAAAAGAGTGGGTCTGGCGTGGCACTGGCGCGAGAAGCAAGTGCATGTCCGCCGCATCGACATCACAATCAGCGAGGATGGCCTCTTTATTGGCTAGAGCAGCAAATGCTGCGGTGATGCTTGTTTTTCCTGTTCCCCCTTTGCCACTAATGATGACAATTTCTTTCATATTTGCCCTCCTTGTTGGCGCTGGGAAATCGTATTCAATAATCGTTGTAGTTGTGGTCTTAATTCTGGCAGGGCATCAAGTAATCCTTTGCCGCGCGAATAAGCGACCGCAACTTCCCGTGCATCAGGAATCTGTAGCATGATCGGTATTGGTTCCTCACGGCAGTAGTTGACCACCCCTTGATCACCAATGTCGGAACGATTGAGCACAACGCCAAAGGGGAGTTTTAATTGGCGTAGCGTTTCCACGGCCAAGGTTAAATCATGCAAGCCAAAAGGGGTCGGCTCAGTGACCAGCAGAACAAAATCAGCATCTCGTACCGCGGTAATCATTGGACATGATGTTCCCGGTGGGCAATCGATGATCGTCAAATATTTCGGGTTGGACTGTTTTTTTACTGCCCGAATCACGGGAGGAGACATCGCTTGGCCGACATCCATGGTTCCCTTAACTAATGTAATGTGATCGCTTTGGCCGCGCTCAATGGTACCAACCTTTTTATCTGTTTCAGTGAGAGCCTTGGTTGGGCAAATTAGGACGCAGCCGCCACAACTGTGGCACAACTCCGAAAAAATAATCGTCTGTTTTGGCAGGGAGACAATAGCATTAAATTGGCAAAAATCAGCGCATTGGCCACAGTGGCTACACAGCGATTCGTCAATCTGTGGGACAGCGACAGTCACTGGCTGTTGTTTGCCAAAGTGAGGCGAAATAAACAGGTGACTGTTTGGTTCTTCAACATCGCAATCGAGAAGATGGACAGGACTTAAGCACGCTTGAGCGAGAGCAACCGCTAACGTTGTTTTTCCTGTGCCCCCTTTGCCCGATGCGATGGCGAGTTTCATGGGTTGAGCAGTGGTTTGCGGGGCGGACAGTTTCATGGTTAAATCCAGTGCCCTTCGTTGGTTGCTGCGTTCGTTTCAGTTAACTCTTGATTATTGAATTGTTCCAAAGCCTCGGTAAGGGTCTTTGCTTTACATGGATAAATTGTTACCCCAGCTGCAGTGAGAACCTTAAATGCTTTCGGTCCACAGTGGCCTGTTATCAGCACTGTTGCGCCGGTTTTACATAGGGTTGTCGCCGCTTGGATTCCTGCACCCTGAGCAGCGTTGAGGTTTTGGTTATTATCAATGGTGACCCAGTTTTCCTGTTCACAATCGTAAATTAAGAACCGACTCGCCCGGCCAAATCGGGGGTCGAGGTCGGCATCAAGAGTGTCACCTGTGGTGGTCAATGCAATTTTCATTATAATGTAATCCTATCAATGGTGTCCCCGTCGCCATCAATCCGTGACGACGGGATGGTTGTATTTATTTAACTAATGCTTCGCTAAGAGTTTCGAGTTGTTTTTGTAGCGCGTTCATTTGTTGTTGTAATCCCAGTTCGGATGCTGTCGGATTGTTGTCAAGTTGGCTAATTCCTCTGAATTGACCGCCTCCCATTCTTTGCCCTTTTTGACCTTTTTGTCCGCCTTGGCAGCGACCCATTCCTTGGCGGCGAACCATTCGTTGCCCGTTTAGGCTGTTGTTTGACTCGCTATTTGCGCCATCGTTACATAATCCTGCACCGCGCCCTGTTTGCGATCCCATTCCGTTTGGGCCTGTTCTATCGTTGTTTGGCATTTTATGGTTCTCCTTGTTTGAAGTGGTTTATTTTACCTCGTCCGCGGCGACAGCGCTGTCGTGTCTGACGACAACGGCCGTTGCAGCCCGGCATGGCAAAGTGTTGTTCAAAGGGCTGGTCATTAAGCCAGCACTCCATTACCTTTTGTTGGCAGCCGGCAATAAAAGGTAGGACTTCGATCCCGTGTGCCTCGGCAACGCGCTGTGTCGATTGGGTCATCGCGCCACACACTAGAACGTCAATCTGCTGTTGATGAAGAAACCGTATTTTCTCCGTTGCTGATCCCGTTGGCAAACAGGTGCACTGCTGCATGCCGTGTGGATCAGAGCGTTGGATTACAACGATCTGTCCGGCGACATCAAATACTGGGGCGATTCTTCCGTCCCAAATAGTGAAGGCTGCTTTCATTGTGTTGCTTTCGTTTCATCAACATGAGTGGTGCATTGGTTGCAGAGCGACTCCCTGCGTTACATGTAGTGATATAGCAACCAGTGTGCCATGTGAGACGAATTTTCGTAACATGCTGTTATCTTAAGTTTTTTTGTGGTGGTGCGAATGGGGGAGATGTTGCGGAACGTAGCGATAGTGAGACGGTTGGCTGGTGCAGTGGTGCGCTAGTGCTACGGTTTTCGGCGGCCATCCGTGTCAGGTAGAGGGATAGCGAGGGCGTTGATTTTGCGGTAGAGGGTCGTTTTGTGAATATTGAGATCGCGGGCCGCAGCGGTCCGGTTGTAATGATTGCGTTCCAAGGCGTTGACGATAAGTTGCCGTTCGTGACTATCGCGGTGGGTTTGCATATCGAGGTGAGGTTCATCTCGTGGGATAGCGGCTTGTAGGGCCACCGGTAGGTGGCGTCTGGCGATAACGGAATCGGGGCAGATAACAAAAGCGCGTTCGATGATGTTTTCTAGCTCGCGCACATTGCCCGGCCAATCATGAGCGACGAGACACGTCATCGCCTCAGGGCTGAGTCCTGTGATCTGTTTGTTGAGTAATTGATTGAAGTGGCTGATGAAATGTTCAGTCAATAGGGCGATATCTTCCATCCGCTCACGCAGAGGGGGCAGGTCGATTTGCACCACTTGAATTCGATAGAATAGATCTTGACGAAATGTTCCCGCTTTGACCATCTCGGTGAGGTTACGATTGGTGGCAGCAATAATGCGTGCGTGGCTTTTTTGTGACTTGGTGGCTCCAAGCGGTTCATAGCTATGTTCTTGCAACACACGCAGCAGTCGTACCTGTAACGCGCTGCTGATCTCGCCAATCTCGTCGAGAAAAAGGGTCCCTTTTCCCGCTAAGGAAAAACGGCCCGGCTTGTCTGTTGTCGCGCCAGTAAACGCCCCTTTTTTATGACCAAACAGTTCTGATTCAAGCAAGTTGTCGGGCAAAGCGCCGCAGTTGAGGGCGATAAAGGGTTCACTTTTTCGAGCACTTAAGGTGTGGATCGCTTTCGCCACCAGCTCTTTGCCCGTTCCTGTTTCTCCCTGAATAAGAACCGTGGTGTCATTGCTCGATGCGACGGCCGCGATCAGGTTGAAAATGTCGTGCATGGTTGGGCTGTGGCTAATCAAGTCGCCGAGTTGATAGCGCCCTTTGAGCTGTTTGCGTAGTGCCTCGACCTCGCTTAAGTCACGAAAGGTTTCAGCGCCACCGATAATTATGCCCTCTTTATCGCGCAGTACCGCAGTGGAGATACTGATTGGTACCTTTTTGCCCGTAGCGCTGATGATATAGCCCGAACGGTTGATGATCGGCTGACCGCTTTCAAGGGTTTGACGCAGCGCGCAGTTGGCTTCACACATACTCGAACGGAACACTTCAGAGCAGCGTTGACCAATCGCCTGTTCACGGCTGGTGCCAGTGATCTGCTCGGCAGCACGGTTGAAGGAGGTGATACGCCATTCGCTATCAACAGTAAAAACACCATCACAGATGCTTTCGAGGATCGCCTCCGTTGAGGTGCCGACGGTGTCGAATGGCTTGCTCTCCATGTTAGCCTTCGCCGATCTCAAATTGTTCAATATGGAAATTAGGCCTGACGATAATGGTGATCTGCTTTTCGAAGTTCTTTTCGATCTCCTCAATCACACAGCTCTCTTCATCGTACAGCAGTGCCGCAACATCGGGATGAACCTGAAGGTTGACCCGGTAACCCTGGAAAGTTTGAATCTCCCGTTTAAGCTTACGGGAAATTTCGAACACCATGGTGGTGCGGCTCTTAACGTAGCCGCTACCGTCGCAATAAGGACACGGTTCACTCAAGGTGCGGCCCAAGCTTTCGCGTACCCGCTTACGGGTCATCTCCACCAGACCGAGTTCGGAAATCTTGAGGATGTTGGTTTTGCTCTTATCGCTCTTCAGCGCCTCTTCAAGCGTACTGTGCACTTGTTCGCGGTGGAGCTCTTTTTCCATATCGATAAAGTCGATGATGATGAGACCGCCGATATTGCGTAACCGTAGTTGATAGGCGACCTCTTTCACCGCCTCAAGGTTGGTTTTGATGATCGTATCTTCAAGGTTGCGTTTGCCGACAAAGCGACCGGTGTTGACATCGACAGCGGTGAGGGCTTCGGTCTGTTCGATGACGATATAGCCGCCACTCTTGAGCCACACTTTGCTGCCAAGGGCGCGCGAAATCTCAATTTCGAGGCCAAAGGAATCAAATAGCGCTTCTTTTTTAGTGTATAGCTCGATATTACACTTTTGCTTGGGCATGTATGTGCTGAGAAATTTGACGATCTTATCGTGTTCAACGGCTGAATCTACAACAATATGACCGATGTCTTCGGTCAAAATATCGCGCAGCACCTTGCTGGTCACATCGAGATCCGAATGGATAAGAGCCGGTGCTCCGATCTCATTTTGCCGGGCATCAATATCGTTCCACAGCTCGGCAAGGTAGAGCATGTCGGCTTTGAGATCGTCTTCACTCTTGCCTTCAGCGGCGGTGCGGACAATAAAACCGCTGCCCGGTTTGCGAATGCTCTCCACCGTTTCCCGTAAGCGCTCTTTTTCCTCCTCATTTTCGATTCGCCGTGAAATACCGATATGATCGATGGTGGGCATATAAACGAGATGCCGCCCAGGTAGGGAGATATTAGAAGTGATGCGCGCGCCTTTGGTGCCAAGGGGTTCTTTAGCAATCTGGGCCAGAATAATTTGTCCCTCTTGGAGGAGGTCTTCAATGGGTGGCAGCGGTGGTGGTTCTTCGCTGATCTCAGCATTGGGGTCCGCACTGGTGCGACGGCCATCGACGTAGTCGACCACTGCTTCCATCTGGTCGATCACATCGGCAACGTAAAGAAATCCCGCTTTCTCAAGGCCGATATCGACAAAGGCGGCCTGCATGCCAGGTAGTACCCGAATGACCTTGCCCTTATATATGTTGCCGACAATGCCGAGTTCGCGAGTACGCTCAATGTACAGTTCGGCAATGTGGCCGTTTTCCTGTAGCGCAATGCGTGTTTCGTGTGCCGTTTTATTGATGACCAGTTTTTTGGCCATAATGGAACTCCTTTATCGGGATCGCCCCGTCGTTAATCTTCGTAGGTTTCGGGTAATTCTTTTAACGAAACATCGGTTTTACAAATTCCCAAAGTTCGAACCGTATCGGCATCTAGATTTAATAGATGGGAGGCCACGGCAATCGGGCTGCCTTTGGTCAGGGTCATCATCATCCCTTGCTCGTTCAATTGCAAGTCTTGGACATCACCGCGTAGATCGATGATGGTGATTTTTTCACCTTTATGGCGCTGATGTTCAACCCGCTCCGCCGCCAAAAATTGATCGATCTTGAGTTGCAGTGCTTCACGGTCTTGATCGGTGAGTGGAACCAGATAGTCACTGCTTAAGATGCTGGCTCCTGGTGATGGAGTGCGCCAATGCACTGCCTTCACTTCGCCGACGTCAAAGCCATCGGGGAGTTCTTGGTGTAGCATCTGCTTGGCGAGTTCGGCATCGTATGGGCTGAATAGCTCAATGTCGACGATCTCGGTGCGACTCTGCACGCCAGTGGGCAGTGCGTCGGGGAACGATAACCGTGGATGCGGGTGGTATCCTAGCGAAAAGCGCAAAGGGATGGCGATCCGTTTAAGGGCGCGTTGAAATACCGTCATAAATTCGAGATGACTGACAAAACGGGCGTTGCCTGTTTTGTGCAGTTGCAAGCGCAGCTTGTAGCGCTCTTCGCCCTGTTTGGCCGCAGGCTCAGGCGTTTCAAGCTGTGGCTTCGCGTCGGCGTAGCGCATTTTAAGTTGATCAAAATCACACACCCCACACTGGCTACATTCTCCAGTGCGACAATCGGGAGTGTATTGTAACTCTAGGGCCTTATTACGCTCATCAATGAAAAATTCTTTGGGGATACCGCAATCAATGTGATCCCACGGTAGGGTTTCATTTTCTTCCCGCTGGCGCAGATAAAAGAGTGGGTCAAGGCCACATTCGGTTAACGCTTGTTGCCACAGTTCGAAGTTGAACTGTTCGCGCCAGCCATCGAAACGGCAGCCGAGTTCAACCGCGCGTTGGATCACTTTACCTAAGCGGCGGTCGCCACGGGCAAACACACCCTCAAGAATCGACAGGCTCGCTTCGTGCCATTTCATACGTAGCTTTTTCTTTTGCAACCCATTACGCAGGTACTTTTGCCGTTCGATGGTTTGTTCAAGGTCGAGTTGAGCGTCCCATTGGAACGGGGTGTGTGGCTTAGGCACAAAGGTCGATACCGACACATTGACGTCGCCGCCGCCTTCGGTCCCTTTAGCGCTGCGCTTGACCTGAACTGCGAGGTCGATAATGCCGTCGAGGTCTTCGCGGGTTTCGGTGGGCAGGCCCATCATGAAATAGAGTTTGACCATCCGCCAGCCGAGGGTGTAGATGGTGCGGCTGGTGGTTAACAGGTCTTCGGCCTTAATCCCTTTGTTGATCACCTGACGCAAGCGTTCAGTGCCCGCTTCGGGGGCGAGGGTGAAGCCTGTTTTGCGAACTTTTTTCACTTGCTCAATCAGTTCATCGGTGAGCGAGCCAACACGTAAACTCGGTAATGAAACCGCTACCCGCTCATTGGCGTAGCGATCCATCAAGTTTTTCAATAACGGTTCTATGGCGCTGTAGTCACCCGTAGAGAGCGAGAGCAACGACACCTCGTCGTAGCCGCTGTCCTTCAGCGATGCATCGATAATCTCGGTAATGGTTGCCGCTTGGCGCTCACGCACCGGGCGGTAGATGTAACCCGCTTGGCAGAAACGGCAGCCACGGGTGCAGCCACGCGCAATCTCCATCGCCACTCGGTCATGAACGGTATTCATGAACGGCACCAATGGTTTGGTTGGGTAGGCGGCTTTATCAAGGTCCTTAACGAAGCGGCGCTTAACGCTGGTGTAGTCGTCACGCACTGGGGTGATCTGGTCTACTTGACCCTGCTCGGTGTAACTGACTTCAAACAGGTGGGGCAGGTAGATACCCTCAATCTGGCGGAGGCGGTCAAATAGTTGCGCGCGTGTTTCGTTGGCCTTGCGACTATCGCGAACAGCGGTGCTTAGTTCGATCACCGCTTCTTCGCCGTCACCGATGAGGGCGCAATCAATAAAGTCAGAAATAGGCTCAGGATTAAAGGCACACGGGCCACCGACAATGATCAGCGGGTGACTGTCGTCGCGCTCGCTACGCTGTTGCGGAATACCAGCAAGGTTAAGCATGTTGAGAACATTGGTGTAGCTAAGCTCGTACTGTAAGCTGAAACCGACAATATCAAAATCGGCCAGAGGCGTACTGGTTTCAAGGCTCGATAGTGGGGTGTTGTCGGCACGCATCAACTCTTCCATGTCGGGCCACGGGCAATAAGCGCGCTCGGCAGCCAGCCACTCGGGCTGGTTGAGTACATGGTACAAAATCGCTGAACCGATGTGGCTCATGCCGATCTCGTAGGTGTCAGGAAAAGCTAGCGCAAAACGGACATCGACATTGGCTTGATCTTTTATGATTGTTCCCGCCTCACCACCAAGGTAGCGAGCAGGTCGATTTACGTGGAGCAGGGCATCACAGGAATTCATTCGTTGTCTTTCGAGATGTTCATGTTAAATTAGCGCACAACGTTGGTTTAAGTCTAAATTAAACCTGTGTGGGCTAAATACGTAGTTGAAATGATCGTAATTGGACAACTTACAATGGTGGCAATGGCACTGACAAGCACTTTCACTGTCGGAGCTGATTTAGAAGGAAGATAATGAGTATGGCAAACACAAAAATGACGACACTTATCCGGCAACCCGAGGTCGATCTCCATGTTCATACCGTCGCTTCGGGGCATGCATATAGCACGATTGAAGAGATCACCCGTGCGGCAGCGAAAAAAGGGATTACAGGGGTTGGGATGACCGATCACGGCCCATCCATGCCCGCAGCACCTCATCACTATCACTTTATGGGGTTGCGCTTTATCCCCGAAATTCTCGGCGGTGTTCGGGTGTTTAAAGGGGTAGAATCCAATATCCTCGATAATGGTCAGATTGATCTTGGTGATGAGTTCCTGTGTAATTTAGATGTGGTGCTGGCTGGGTTTCATGCCGATTGCGGTTATACCGGAACCACCCAGGCCGATCACACTAAAACGATGATGCAGGTGATGGAGAATCCGCGGGTGCATATTATCTCCCATCCGGGTAATCCCGAATTCCCTATCGATTATGAAGCGGTGGTTAAGCAGGCGGTCGCTACGGGAACCGCGTTGGAGATCAATAGCTCATCGTTTACCAATGCCCGCTGTGGAAGCAAGCCGAATTGTGTTGAGATTGCGCGACTTTGTGCCGAGCACGGCGCATTGATTGCCATCGGTAGTGATGCTCACATTGCCCAAGCTGTCGGCGATGTCGCTCCGGCCATCGATGTGGTGAAGCAAGCTGGAATCTCGCCTGATAAGGTGGTTAATCGCACCTTGGCATCGACGCTAGCTTTCCTCAATATTGAAGGGATCATTAAGCTATGAAGCTGATGTCAGTACGGCAGCACATTGTCGATTACGGTTTGAAGATGGTGACATCAGGGTTAACCACCGGCAGTGGTGGCAACCTGAGTATTCTTGATGCCGAAAGTGACCTCATCGCTATTGGTCCAAGTGGTATCGATTACGCCGATGTCAGCGTTGATGATGTGGTGATTGTCGATCGCCAAGGTCAAATTGTTGAGGGCAAATGGAAGCCCTCCAGTGAGTTGAGTTTCCATCTGGCCCTGTATCGCCAACGGCCCGAAATTACCGCTGTCGTTCATACTCATTCGGTGTATGCCACCACCATCGCCTGTTTGAATTGGGAGATTCCCGCTGTCCATTACCTCGTCGCATTTTCAGGGGATAAAGTTCCCCTTGCTCCCTATGCCACCTTTGGAAGCGAAGAATTAGCCACCAGTGTTGCCGACCATATCGGTTGTTACAATGCCCTGTTGTTAGCGAATCATGGTTTGGTTGCCATTGGCGGCGATATGAAAAGTGCCTTCAATGTTGCTGAAGAGATTGAACTGGTGGCGCGTATCTATTATCAGGCGCAGTCGATTGGCAAGCCGGTGTTGGTTGAGGCGGATGAGATGGAGCGGGTAGTACAGAAGTTTGCCAGTTATGGTCAGCAGGATGACGGGACTGCGGGCGAGTCAAATGCTATCTAGCCCTGTACCGATTTGTTCGTAATGGCTGAAACGAACGTCATCGACACGAGTTTAATGGTGTTGGTGTGACATTAACCTGGGTTTTTCGCCATTTTATTGCTGGTTGCTTATCAGTGGAAACGTGAGGGTTGTCATGAGATCTCTGCTATTTATCCCGTTGTTTTTAATGGCTTTAATTGTCGGTCAACCCGTTTTTGCGGTTGAACTTCCCAGCGAGCCTGCTGTTGTGGGCGACAGCCCTGTGACCTTTCCTGGCGCCTCAGAAGTTGTCTCGCGGCTGGCAAACCTGACCACCTTTGTTGAGAACACCCAAAGTCAACTTGAAGATATTGCCGATACGCAACGGGTTCAGGACAATCTCGATAAACTTTTAGATCGGCAACACGCTCTCGAAAAGAGGATAAAAGAGCTCGGCGAACCAGACGGGTGGTCCTTTGAACGCTTGCTTGAGAATAAAAATGTTCTCGCTATTCAAAATGATAATTTTGGCACAATTTTCGTTTCTCTTACCGATCAATTGACCAAAATTGAAGAGTTGCGAGTTTTGTGGCAGCAAAAGAAGAAGTTTTGGCTAGATTGGCAAGAATATCTGCGCGCCCAAGGGGAAGAGCTGCCCAGCACTGAAGTTGAGCAAGCAACACAACTGTTTAGCACGATTTTAAAGCAGGTCAATGAAGCGAGCGGCCCCATTGTTAGCATCCAGCAAGAGGTTCGTGGTGTTCAGGATCGCAATCAAATTGTGGTGCGACAAATCGAAGGCGGACTAAAAGGGTTGCGCGGCAAAATTTTTAAGAAATCAGCCTTGTCCTTTTTCCATGCGGAATATTATTCTCAGTTTAATTCTGAACTAAGAGCTCAACTTGAAAGTAATTTCAAATTGGTGGAATGGTATCGCCGCAGCTATCTCAAGGATTACTGGTGGGTTTTATTGCTTCAACTCACTTTTTTCGCCGCATTGGCGACCCGTTTACGAAACCATCGCTCGCCCAAAAATGATTCCTCACAATGGAATGTGCTCTTTCGCCACCCTTGGGCTTCAGGGTTGTTTGTCGCCTTTGCCATTTTGAGTCCTCTGTATAAAGCCCCGCCACTATCATGGACCTTTTATCTGTTAGCCATCAGTGTTGTCAGTGTCAGTATCTTAATCTCGGAGATTGTCACAGCTAAGCGGCACAAGCTATTGGTTTGGTTGCTGGCGGCAATCTATCTTTCATCCGTTTTTTTTAAGCTCACTGGGCTACCGTTGCCCATCTATCGACTGTATATGATTGGCCTCTCTCTTGTGGGTGTGCCGTTGCTCGCTTGGATGTGTGTGTTGGGGCGTCGTCATGGCGATTCGTGGCAACTTATCTTTGCTTTACGCTGTGGAAACCTATTTCTTTTAACCTCTTTGGTCGCGCAGTTGGGTGGCTTTAGTACGCTGTCATTTCAATTAATCGATTCAGCGATCAAAACCGTTTTTCTGGTGTTGATGATTCTCGTGGTTGACCGCCTGGCGCGCGGCGGCGTTGATTATTCGTTAACCCATCATAACAGCCGTAATTGGAAGTTTATCCAATTAGTCGGTGACTCCTTAGCGGTGAGATTAAATCACATGCTCCGTGCGCTGCTGTATTCCTACGGGTTACTCTATCTCATTCAAATCTGGGGTGGTAGTGATGACTTTGCCAGCACGTGGTTAAAATTAAAGGATATGGGTGTTAACGTGGCTGGGGTGTCTTTGACCATTGACACCCTGATCATGGTCATCGTTGTCATGTATCTGGCTTTTACGTTGTCGTGGTTATTGCGCTCAGCACTGGATGTTAAAATTGTTGGCCCGCGCTATATGGATAGTGGCGTGCGTGATTCCATCAAAACTCTGCTGCATTACATGATCATTTCATGCGGTCTCCTTTTTACCCTCGGTGCTGCGGGGATTGGCTTGCAGAACTTTGCCGTAATTGCCGGGGCACTAAGTATTGGTATCGGCTTTGGCTTGCAGAACATTGTCAATAATTTTATCAGTGGCCTAATCTTGCTTTTTGAGCGCCCTGTGAAAATTGGTGATCGCATTATCCTTGATGGTGAGTGGGCTATTGTGCGCAAAATTGGCCTGCGTTCCACGGTGATTGAAACCTATAATCAAGCTGAAATTATTGTACCAAACAGTCAATTGATTTCGGAAAAAGTGACTAACCTGACCCTCACCAATCCCAGAGCGAGGATTGTTCTCGATATTGGCGCTGCCTATGGCGAAGATATGGACTGCATCTTGAAAATTCTTATCGAAGAGGCCGCGAAGCACCCCTTGGTACTAAAATATCCAGAACCGTCACCGCTGTTTGTTGGCTTTGGCGAAAGTTCACTCGATTTTCAACTGCGCGTTTGGCTGGCAAATTTTGATCAAGGTCTCAGTGCCAAGAGTGAGTTGGGGGTGGCGATCTATAAGCGATTTGCCGCAGAGGGGATTACCATCCCATTCCCACAACGCGACCTGCATATTAATTCTGTTGCTGATAATGTGATGAAAGGGTGGGCAGGCGTGCCCCGTCAGGTATCAGAACCAGCGCTTCCAGTAGAAGAGGGTCAAGACACCAACAGCGATGAGCAGGGTGATGCCGCTGAACAGGGGGAAGGCATAGTTGTAACTGGCCCCGGGAATTCCGCCGACATTAATCCCGAACAGACCCGTTAAAAATGACAGCGGTAAAAAGATTGCGGCAACAATATTCAGCACGTACATCCGTGAATTAAGCTGGTCAGAGAGGTGCGCTTGTAGCTCCTCTTGAACGATAATGGTGCGGTCTCGTACCGCATCGAGATCTTCTAAATGTCGTTGCAGGCGGTTGCGTACCTCGCGTAAGCGCATCACCGATCTGTCACCAAACCATCCCGGAGCCTCGGCCGCCAGTTGTGAAAAGGCATCGCGTTGTGGCGAGAGGTGGCATCACAACTCGCCGACGCAACGCTGAGAGAGTTGTGCGTAACATTTTCGGCTCTTTTTCTAAATTGCAGTTTTCAATGTTCTCTATTTCATCATCATAATCGTCAATCAGTTGGCTGACATGCCATTCGAGGCGATCACAGAGTGCCACCAGTAGTTCTGGTGTTGATTTAGCGCCACGTTTTGCCTGAAGTTGCTCACATAGGTCACTCACAGAGGCTAAGTTTTTTCTGGCGACACTGATCATCCGTCCCGGTTCTAACCAAATTCGGATTGACACCATATCTTCAAGTTCTTCACCAATGTTCTTATTCACACCACGCAGGGTGAGCAATAGCCCTTTTTCAAAACTGGCAATGCGGGGGCGAGTGTCCTCATCAATGAGTGCCTGAATCGCTAGTGAATCAAGTTGCGTTTTATCTTTTAACCATTGTTGAATGGCACTGTCCTCAAAGTTACAGTGAACCCAAAGCCTATTCAGAGTGTGGGGATTTGCTGCAACATCTTGCCAGTCAAGTGACTGGGCACCACCACAACCGTCAAGTTGTAGGGCGTGATGAAAACCTTGGGGAGTCAAAGAGTTTGACATGGCTGCTCTCCGTTGAATGGGATTCCGAATCAGAGGTCCCTGTCGTGTCACGAGATCAGAACGTGATGCGCGATTAACAGATTGATAGTAATCCTATTTAAGCTAAGAATAAATCAATAAAACGAGAGCGTAGGGTCTAACTATTTTTTTTAGTCGGTGGATTGCGACAACTTTCGCCTTTTAACGCGTATTGGGTTCAACGGCAGTCAATGGCGCGTTAAGTACCCTGCGACTCTTGCCTTTAAGTCATTGTCGTGGCTCTAGGTGGCCGCAAAATTAAAGTATCTATGAATGGTAGCGGTATGGCAACGAGAGCACAAACTCTCGGGGCACTCTATCGACTTACTGCTCGCTGGCGTGATTAGTCTAATTAGTCCTACGGTTTCAACGTGCAAACTATAATATGTGTTCTTGTTAATCTGGGTGGCTCATGAGCATCAAAATCCATTTCAAAATTCATCCTTTCGATTTATCCCTATTTACCAATCTTGCAGAGATAGCAACTGTCCACTGACCTTTGATCGCCCGTCATTGTATTGACTCAATGCTAGATATCTCCCCCGTATCGTTGATTTTTTATCATTTTTCGTTCTGAGAAGTGGAACACTACAACGGCAAAAAAAATACCGTTGGTCCTGAAAATAAAAATAAAAGTGGTTGAATTAAATCATCATCCGTACCCGTTCTTAATTAAAAGTGCTGCTAAAACGAGAGGTTGCGGTAGTTGTGGTGGGGTTCCATTGTTAAAGAACTCTGTTAGTGTTGAGTCCTAATAGAATGCGAATGGGAGTTGCATCACACCACTTAATGGAGGGCAAGAGGATGAAAGAGAACAAACATTTTTCGGGGATGACTTTTTTTATTCTGATCTTACTGGCTGTTGTCGTAACGAGTTTTTCTGGTTTAATAGGCGGCCCAGAAGTGGATACCGCTTTTGCAGCACCTAGTGGGGACCACGGTAGAAAAAATGATGACGACAAAGCGATCAAGCAAGGTGATCTGTTCGGTGACTTGTGGGTGGTTGTACGAAATGTCAGCGAAGGGCCAACCGTAAGACCAGAGGACGATAATCTTGGCTGTGATGGCGACCCCGTTCTTTTTGAATGGGTGTGGCCTGAGGATGCTTACAATGGCGAGGGTGATTTTGAACCCACGGTGGGAATCTATCCGATTGGCTATCGCGTCGGTACAGGATTTGCCCAACCAATAAGCTTCACCGAGGTCTTAGTCGGTGATAGCGCTTTCGACGCTGGCGACGATATTCCCAATGATGGCATTGTCGGACCAAACGAAGACGGTCAATTCATCTACACTGAGTATGTTAATTCGTATGGCGATTCTGTCACTGTTTATCTGATCCCTTTGGATCCCACCGAGGGGAAAATTCCCGACGCCTACGCTTCACAGGATTTATTCGATTGGGATGATCAGGTGATGGAGGTCGATATGGGCCGGCTGAATATTGCCCGTAGCACTCAGGAAGTTATCGATGCCCGCTATTGGGAGGCAATCGGAGCGATCAATTCAGCAACGGCAATCGCACTTGACCCTGCCGGTCGTTTACAATTGACGCTACCAGCAGTAGACGAATTTGGCGGCGATATTGAAGTGGTAAAAACGATTGATGCTCCCCTCGAAAATCTCGCCTTATATCAGTACGTCATGCGCGATGGTTGCTTGACAGGGCTGGACAAAAGCGCTGAAGCGTTGCTTCCAGTTAACCTGGTTTGTGGGGCCGAGCTAACACCACCTGACGCTGCGGATCTCTTGATGGCAGCATCCTTTGTGGCTGGTGCTGGCGACAAAACCAGCCATATTAATACTGATCTAGTCATTACCCTCAATACCGCATTAGGGCTTAATCGTATGGTTTATAGCCCTTCAGCAAAGGTCTTTGATCTAACGCGTTATTTTGATTATGTCGATTGCGGCTATGATCGTTCAACAGCTTACGATAAACCTGATGTGGGAAATCAAACAGATTTACTCCAGCCAACTGAAGACATTGATCCCCCACAAAATTGGTTCATAACTCCAGTAAATATGTACACGAATGTTTTCGAAGGCGATTGGTGGTTGCCATCATCAGAAATGCCTTTGATCAAATTTGTCAGGGCGGCTGATGACGCTTTAGGGGTGATTTTCTATATCCACAACTTCTCAGTTCCAGAGTATCCTGTCGAACTACGGCCATAGAACTATGACCACTGGGGGCAAGCAGAAGATCTGCTTGCCCCCTTTTCTTTAGTGCATTTAGGCGGCGGCAAATGGGGCAGTGTGGTGCAATGACACGCGACGCCGACGCCATTAAAAACTCAACGCCAACTGCGCCGTACCAATATGAGTCGGTACACCCTCAT
The DNA here is from genome assembly GCF_055389415.1 of Desulfuromonas svalbardensis. Lineage (NCBI taxonomy): Bacteria > Pseudomonadati > Thermodesulfobacteriota > Desulfuromonadia > Desulfuromonadales > Desulfuromonadaceae > Desulfuromonas > Desulfuromonas svalbardensis. The sequence goes on from NZ_AP042416.1 coordinate 1,360,303, forward strand.
CACCTTTGCTATCACTATGCAGATATTCCACAGCTAGCATCACTTGATCAAAAATCGCATAGGACGCCGTCAATCCATAACGAACTGTATCATCCTGAAAATCTTCAGCTTGTTCATAGCGGGTTGCCAGTAGAAGGTCACGTGTTGGCTGCCAACCGAGTTCGATGGTCCAAGCGCAGGGTTGGTCACCGCTGAGATCTTCACCGCCAGCAACCGTGGTCGCATCAAAGTGGCGCAGCGCCGAGATGATTTCGGCATCGAAACTCCACTCGCCGACGGCGAGGTTGACATAGGCACCCGCGGCCGGAACATCGTGACGGTAGAGTGAGCTGTCGCCGACCAGTTCAATATCGCTTTCGGCAAGGTCGTTGATATACGAGGCACCAAGCGTTAGGGCAGGGAGCGGATGGAATTCAATGGCTGCTACCCAGCTATCAACATGATCGTTGTTATCGTCGCTGTCAGTATCACCGTTGAATAGCGCTAGTTTGCAGGTTACTTTATCGCCGTGGAACTCAAGCAGTAGTGCTGAATCGCGGGTTTCTGCCAGATTGAGGGTTAAGCCATCGCTTATCATGTTGGTGTTGAAGTTGCCAAAGGGCAGGTAGAGGCGGCCAGCGTGTAGCGTTAACTCATGGTTAAGAATCGGTTGTGGCGCTGTCAATGAGATCACCGCCTCGTCAATGGTCACACCATGTTCGCCATCTTCCCATAACATGAGCACGTGGGCGTGTGCCTGTTCGTTGAGGCTGGCCTCGACCCCCAGTTCAACGGTGGCTAAGGTCAGATCACTGCTGTCGTCACCACCTTCGGTTTTTTCGTAACTGCCTTCCATCTCCACCAGCCCCGTTATGCTGAGACTGCTTTGGCCGTTAATCAATGAAAACGCTTGTTGTGGGTGATCGACATCATGTTTCTCAAGTTGTTCAATCCGTTTTTTTAGATTGGCGATTTCCGTTTGGGTGTCGGGATGTTCAGCCCATGCTGCACGACAGAATGGGGATAAAATCATTATCATTGCAATAAATAGTGTTGCTCGGTTGATCACGCGTGCCTCCTGTATCTAAATATAAAGTAGAATTATTTGCCGCAGCGGCATTGACCACAGCCGCTGCATCCCGCCAGTTCGTGCTGGCAGCGCGGACAGTGTCGCCAGCTATGGTTCTCCAACACGCAGCCGCAGTTGGGACATGCTTTTGTCGCCGCCGCGCCAGTTCTGGTTTGCTGATTTTGTTTAAGCATTACATTGTCCTCCAACAGAGTTAGGTGTGTGTTAAGAGGCTAATTGTTACAGCACCAGTTGTGCTAATAGGCCGCCGACACTAAAGGCAATGACCCAAGCACCGAGCCAGATGGTCATAGCTTCTTTGACGCCGCGCTCTTTGAACAGGATCATCAAGCTGGCGATGCAGGGGACAAACAGCGTAATAACCACCAGCGATACCACCACTTGCCACGGACTCAGCGCCAGTTCGGTGAGTCCGGCAGCGCCGAAGTCACGGCGGACCATGCCCATAACAAAGGCGGTGGAGGCCTCAGCAGGCAGGTGGAGCCAGTTGACAGTGAGTGGTGCGACCAGTTTTTGCCATAGGGCTAAACCACCACTTATTTGTAACGTTGAAACGCCGAGAGCACCGACGATGAACCAGACATAGGCTTCCTTCATGAAGAAGTAGGTACGAACGCTGGTTTTACGCAGGATATTGCCGAGTCGTGGCAGGCGCATCGGTGGTAGGTCAATCAGCAGAGCCGAACTGGTACCGGGGAGCACGTGGTTGAGCACGGTGCCGATCACCGCCAAGCAGACAAAGATCACCGCGGCATAAGCCAGACTGAGCTGAATGCCGACGGCGGCCAACATGCCGAAGATCACCCCGAGTTGAGCACTGCACGGAATGACGAAATTGAGAATCGCGGTGGCGATGGTACGTTCGCGGCTGGAGCCGAGTATGCGCGTGGTGATGGTGCCAAGTTGTACGCAACCAAAACCGAGGATCACTGGGATCACCGCCCGACCGTTAAGGCCAATGGTATTCAGCAGTCGGTCGACCAGCGTTGCCAGTCGTGGCAAATAACCGGAGTCTTCGAGGATCGATAGCGCGACATAAAATCCGAGCACCAACGGCAGCAACAGGCCGAGTAGGTAGGTGACGGTCATGGTCAACACGCCGAATTCGCCGATCAGAATCTGGCCGAGCACCGAACCCTCACTGACCCAACCACCAACCAAATCACGAATCCACGGTTCCCAGTATCCTTGCATCAGGGTCTCTTCGGTGAGGCCGACGATCTCGCCCGCCACCAAAACACCGATCAATTCGTAACAGCCCCACAATACGGCAAACAAAATGGGGATGCCGGTCAATGGCGATAGGCAACAGCGGCCAAGAAAATCACGGAATTGACGTTGCTCACCGGGACGTTTAACCGTCTCAGTCAAGATCTCATCGGCACGTTGACGTCGCCACAGGTAGCTTTGCTCGCGCTCGGCCAATGGCTCGACACCGTGGCGTTGGGCGACATTCCAGTCACCTTCAAGGACTAGCAGCGCTTCGGGGCGGGTATCAACGCGGCTAAGAAGTTGTACCACTTGCTCTTCAATCTTAGCGTTGGCGATACCGGGTCGCGCTAAATTAAGAGCCGCGTAAACCTCTTTAATTCCCTGTCCCTTGATGGCGGTGGTAGCAATCACAGGAACACCGAGTTGCTGTTCCAGAGCGTGGATATCGATCTCAATACCAGCGGCTTCCGCTTCGTCGCAAAAGTTCAATGCCACCACCATCGGGATCTGCATGTCGATCACCTGTAAGGTGAGGAACAGATCGCGCTCTAGGTGGGTGGCATCGATGATGTTGACCACCACATCGGCACCGAGGATGACATCGCGAGCAACACGCTCCTCATCGTTAAATGACGATACGCCGTAGACGCCGGGGGTGTCGAACAGGGCATCGTCGCCTATCTGGCTGCTCTGAATTTCGACGGTGGTGCCGGGGAAATTGGAGACATCAGCATAGATGCCACTCCAGGAACCGAAAAAGATTGATTTACCGACATTGGGGTTGCCGACCAAGACAATTTTTCGTTTGGCGGCTAGGTCATCAAAGATGGCGGCGCTGTGGGCTGTATTCATGGGTCGTTCTCCTGACTAGCGTTCGACGTGGACTTGGTTAGCAAGGGTGCGACCGAGGGCGATCTCCTGGCCGGCAAACTTCACCACCACAGGGCCAAAGGGCAAACGACAATGGCAGCGGATTTCGCTGCCAGTAGTGATGCCAAAACGGAGTAATTGAGTGCGTAAATTTTCATCGGGGATATGGCTGATTCGGGCTTTTTGGCCTTGGCTAAGATCGCTGAGACTCATATGGTTTGTACTCCTAGACTGTGAATGATTACGATTTTGATAATCGGTTTCATTAAGCTAGAGAAGTGCGCTGCCTGTGTCAACAAGAAAATGAAAGTCTTTATCAACTTGATGGCTATCTGTTCAATTTAAAAGGATTATTTTTGGTGTTTTTTGTCTGCGGAAGTGCTGGTTCTGCTAGGTTTTTCACGACGAGGAAGAGATGCTGAGACTGTTATGGTTGATTTAAATTGGTCTGAAATGGGACAAATTTATTCATCAAACGCAACAAAGCCGATTCGGGGAGGCATCCGAATCGGCTTTGTTTATTTTATAACTAAGAAGAAAGGAGGTTTATCAAGTCTCGCCTGCCACAACAAGCCTTGATGGATGTTACTCTAACAAAGCAACTCACCTTCGGCCACAGTTAGACGCGTAAAAGATCGGCTAATGATCCACGTAATGATGCTGTGTAGATGCACAGTGTGGAATGTGCCCCGAAACAGCTTGTTGCGTTGCGATAGCAAATAGAGGGCCTGTCGTCTGCGTTAGCAATGTTCATTTTGAATTATTGGTTGATGATTGCTACAGGGGGATTCTGTTACACTCATCGTCGGTGACGATGGTGTCTTTATTTAAGGGGACTGAACTCTTTAACGATAACGATAACGGTGAAGTTATGCAGATTATAGCGATCGATAACATACAGGGCGATATGGCTATGCGGGCGAAAGAACTTGCCGCTGTTCTGGGTGTTACCCCTTACGAAGCACGCGCTCGGGTTAATATTCCCAGTGGTGGCCCAGCCGTAGTGGCCAGTTTTGCCAATGATGATCTCGCTGCTAATTGTGCGAAAGACTTGAGTACTGCGGGCTTTGATACTCTTTGCCTTGATTCAATTGAGCTGGAAAATGATCAGAATCGGTTTATTGTTCAGCGCTTGAATTTTTCTGATGAAGGGTTGATTCTGTCGGATCAGAATGGAAAACTACTCACGCTGAATTACTCAAGTATCGTGTTGTTGCTGCGCGGCGCGGGAATTATCAATACCGTTCAATGTGAGACCATCACCACGAAAAAATTCGCTGTCGGTCGGGCACTAGCTACTGGTGGCTTAATGATGCGTAAGAAAGTTACCAGTACTAGCCAGAGTGTCGATTCTGAGCGCCAACCTTTTTGCCATCTCTATGTTCAAGATTTACCCGCCATGGTACTGCGTCAGGATATGCTCGACTATACGGCCCTTGGTTCCGAATGCAAATTGAGTCGCGGCGAAAACTTCAATTGGATTTGCGCCGAGTTGCGGCGCTTATGTAATTCGGCATGTTGGGATGATCGCCTGCAAACTCGGCCTGGGTTGGCTCAGTTGTTGGGGCCAGTATTTGATCCGGAATGTGATCTTGATCTGGCAATATCTGTTGTCGTTAAGAGTTGCTTGAAATAAGTGAATTATTTTCCTGCTTTGAAATGTGGTCACCGGCCACAGGCAATATTGTCCTGTTAGTTTCCTCATGAAATCAGCACGTTTTAAATCTTTATCTTATGGATCTATTCAGCTATAAATACCAAAAATGTACTTTTTTAAATTTGATGGTTAATAGGAGCGCACATGAGTCAAAATCAAATTGGTTTCAACGAAACAAAACAACTACTAAGCAGCTATCATATCTCTGTGCCGGGAGAAATGGCGCAAAGCGTTGAAGAGGTCCTCGCAACAGCAGAAAAAATAGGTTTCCCTGTTGTCATGAAAGGGATCTCTTCTCAAATTATCCACAAGAGCGATGTTGGTTGCGTTTTTTTAAACCTTCAAGACTCAGAAGCAATAAAAAAGGCTTATGGACAGCTATTGTTTAACGTTCAAAAAGTTGGAGTCGTAAAGCTGGATGGTGTTCTCGTGCAGCCGATGGCTAAAAACGGTCTGGAAGTACTCGTTGGCGCCAAGCAAGATCCGGCTTTCGGACCAGTCGTTATGGTTGGCCTCGGCGGGAAAAATGTCGAATTGCTTGCTGATGTTGCCATTGGTGTCGGAGTTTTAACCCGCGAAGATGTGCTGGATATGCTGTCCCAAACCAAGGCAGGTCAGATATTAGATGGCTACCGCGGCGACGTGTTCGACAAAGAATCGATCATCACTGTGGCCATGAATATTTCCCGTCTTATGGCCGAGCATCCTGAGATTCATGAACTCGACCTTAATCCCGTCATCGTTTATGAGAATGATGTCAGCATTGTCGATACACGGGTCATTCAGGGAGAACCCGTCTTCCGTCCTCAGCCAAGTGAGCATTTAGCTGAAAAACTTAAAAGTCTTCAGGCCATTTTCTCGCCCAAATCGGTGGCTATCGTCGGTGCATCGCGCCCCGGAACAATGGGTGGGATCATCTTGAAAAACTCAATGCGAATTGACAAGATTTTTCCGGTTCATCCGCGCTTGACAACCATTCAAGGGCTAACCTGCTATCCGTCACTGAGCGACCTTCCTGAAGTTCCAGACGTTGGTGTTTTTGCTATCAATGCGGAAGAAACAGTGCGCTGTTTCGAAGAGTTCTGCCAAATGGGAGGTAAAGGGGCGATTATTTTTAGCGACGGTTTTGCCGAGTCCGGAAGAACCGACCTTGAGGATCGCTTGGTCTCTCTGAGCAAAAAATACAATGTGGCCTATATCGGCCCCAACTGTATGGGGGTGATCGACAATTTCACCGGGCTTAATACCTTTTATATCCCCGCACAGCGAACCAGCGTCATTGAAGAAGCCAATGGCATCGGCATCATCTCCCAAAGTGGCGGCGTCAGCCTGGAATTAAAGGAGATGCTCAAGGCCGATGAAGTCAATCTGGGCCAATGCGTCTCATGCGGTAACGCCAGCAGTGTCAGCGTGACAAATATTCTTGCTCACATGGGTGACGATCCGCGGATAAAAATTATCGCCATTTATCTTGAAGGCATTGAAAACGGTTACGAATTCATGAATGTCGCCCGACAGGTCGCTGAAAAGAAGCCGATCCTTGTCGTCAAAGGAGGTTCTGGTGGCGGGGCTGCGGCAACGCTGTCGCATACTGCAACCTTGGCCGGAAGCCATGAAGCCTTTCGCGCAGCGTGTCGTCAAGCAGGTCTGTATCTTATCGAAGAGTTAACAGAAGATACAAAGATACTGGTTAACATTCTGTCTATTCTAACTACTCAGCCTCTAGCGCCTGGCAAGCGTGTTGGCATCGTTAGTGTTGGTGGTGGTTCTGGTATTTTATTAGCCGACCAAGTCACGTCCGTCGGGTTGCCGCTGGCAAGCTATGCCCCGCAAACACAAGAAAAATTGCGCGCACTGATTAGTGACAATATGGGCAGTGCAGACCACGTTGATAAAGAGCATATTTTACAGGGGATCGGTGGCAATCCCATCGACCTGTTCGGCAACTGCCGCGATGAGCGGTTAATCGATACGTTACGCATCATCGATGAAGACCCCAACACCGACATCATCCTCAGTGCCATCTACTTTCAGGTGCCGACCCTTACAGAATACCTGCCTGAAAAACTTGCCGATCTCCGTTCAGAATTGAAAAAACCACTGATCGTTTCACCACGGGGTTTTTCTGAATACATATCAAAGTGCCGCAAGTACTTGTACAGTAAAAAGTTCCATACCTATACTGTTCCCATGATGAAACCTATGGCGATTGCTCTTGATATTTGGGATAAGTACAAGATCTCTTTTTGTGATACCGATTCCGAATAAAACGAGTGGGTTTGTCTGCTGGTATATTGATTCTGCATAGAGTGTAAAAATGGGATAGCTCCGTCGGGGGCTGTCCCATTTTTTTGCGGTTAACTATCACCGTGTTTGTTAAGGGCGACTGTTTTGGTCCTGAAAAGTGGTGCCGACCACTGGCAAACACCTGCATGGCTAAGTTTTTTCATTCATCAAAACAATTTGGGTTCCACACCAAAAGTAGAAAACCAAACACTACTAAAATACTCTATACCATCATAACGAATTAAAACCGATTTGGAGGTCGAGAGGCCGACGAGCCGCCAATGTTGTGTAAGAGGAAAACGGATTCATTGTAGGTTGAGTGTGGCCCGCTTCAGGCGTGAACTTCAGGGCCATTTTTTGCTTACTTTTTTGGGGCCTTGCAAAAAAGGACGTCGGCTGCGAGATGAGACTCGCGAACTTGTTTTTTGGTTTTGAAGTTTGTGGGATTCGGTCAACATTAAGCAACTGCTAACAACAAAAATAGGGTGAAGTAATGCGGGGTACGCGGCCCCGCTCGCCGCCTTACTTTTAGTGTCATCCAAAAGTAAGCAAAACATGACCCACAATTGTCTTGCCCTTCGGGGTTCCTCACTTCAATCGCTACCACCGAGAAGCCCGTAAAAACTCGTTGCACTCAAACAGTTTACGGGCAAACGTTCTCGTTGACGCTCATTGCGTTCGGCTGCGGCAAATAGGGGAGAGTGGTGGAGATATGTCAATTTAAGACCTGACTCCAGACCCATTATGTCAGCAGCGTTGCGTTAGCTCTCGCTTTGAACCGTGATTTCACCCTTAATCATGTTCAACCTGTTGTTTTTTGATATAAGCCAAGCACGATTCAGCATCCATTGCCACCACTTGATCAATCATCATTAAATTGTGGGAAAGCTTAAAATCTTCAATGATTTTCCCGTCTCGACACTGTAACGCACTGGCATCGAGCTGCTGCTTTTCTCTGATTCTTACGATCATCTCTCGGCAATCTTCGCAATAACAGTACACTGGCTTGCCCAGTGCCGTTGCGTATCCAACTTCAAAAACGGTTCCTGAGTCGGGTTCAATTCCGCGAAAAGGGTTCAGGTTTGCCATGACAATATCAGCAGATTCTATCAGCTTGATATTGGCATCCCGGATAGCTCTGGCAACTTCATGGGGTGTCCCTTGGTTAGAGATCATGTTGTCGAGGGGAAATAGGCCAATAAAGCCATATTTCGAGGCGAGTATTTTTAGTTTTTCACCAACATCGATTGCATCTGGTTCGAAAACATCGGGGCCAGCGAGGTAAATCTTTTTCATAAGCATCTCTCCTTTGTCGGTGTTGCGTGCGTTATCAATGATTACGTATTGGTGTCGTCTTGATAATACGGTGACTCTTTTCGCCTGATCGCTTTCTTTCTCCTAAATTTCTCTGTCTGTTTCTTCACGGGTGGCAAAGGTGATTGCCGTTGACGGTAAGCACACTCCTCTGGTAGCCAAGCCACCGTCGTTACGGTCTCTGGTGTGAGTTGTTGGCAGTTTTCGCCGACGGTAAATCTCTTGTTATAGACTTTACATTCATGACTATGGAGATCGAGATAGCGGCACGGGATTGGTGTGCTGATGACGAGCCCTCTATGGTCGCGCATTTTTTCAAAGCAGCATAAACCGCAGCGGTTGCAGATGTTTTCCCACTCTTGTTGATTGAGCGATTCTGCTGTTGTTGATTTGGTGGTGTCATCTCGCTTGTTCATTGAGGGTTGCTTTCTGAGGGTGTTTTTCTTGCTCTGAAAAGTGGTCACCGACCACTGGCAAACGACTACATAGATTGAGTTTTCGTAATTCCTATTAATTTAGGTACCACCCTAAAAGTAGAAAATCAAACTCTACTAAAATAATCGACACCATCATAACGAATTAAAACCGATTTGGAGGTCGAGTTGCCGACGAGTTGCCGATGTATTGTAAGAGGGAAGGGGACTCATTGTAGGTAAAGTGCGGCCCGCGACCTTGGTTATTGGTTTGTGTGATTGTGGGTCGTGATCAATATTCGGCTGCGGTAATAACATTCATTGGCTGAAGTAGTGCGGGGTACGCGGCCCCGCCCGCCGCCTTACTTTTAGTGTCATCCAAAAGTAAGCAAAACATGACCCGCAATTGTCTTGCCCTACGGGTTCCCTCACTTCAATCGCTTACAACGAGAATCCGCTAAAACTCACTTCGTTCAAACAGTTAGCGGAAAACCTTCTCGTTGACGCTCATTGCGTTCGGCTGCGGCAAATGGGGGAGTTTGTCCACTGTGTCAGCAGCGTCCCCTCGGGGTTTCCCTATTAATTTAGGTACCACCCTAAAAGTAGAAAATCAAACTCTACTAAAATAATCGACACCATCATAACGAATTAAAACCGATTTGGAGGTCGAGAGGCCGACGAGCCGCCAATGTGTTGTAAGAGGGAAGGTGAAACATTGTAGGGTGAGTGCGGCCCGCTGGAGGCGTGAACTTCAAGGCCATTTTTTGCTTACTTTTTTTTGGCATGGAGGGTATTGAAGTTAACGGATCGTCACGAGAAGAAGGGTGGGTGAGTCCAGATTTTCGAAAATTCGAGAGCGAATAGCAGGGCTATTTGTTGAGGATTGTCGGAAATATGGGCCATTCAGTCTTTTTCGCAGTAGATTCGGTAACTGCAATAGCCTCCACACTAAAAAAGTACGTCGGCTGCGAGACGAGACTCGCGAACTTGTTTATTGGTTTGTGTGGTTGTGGGTCGTGATCAATCTTCGGCTGCGGCAAATGGGGGGCACTGTGTCAACAACGGCCCCTCGGGGTTCTGGGGTTCGTTCAATGGCTTCATATATTGAGAAGTTTAGGTATTTTGAATGTTTATTGTGTGCCGTAGTTTTATTAAATTAAATTATCGATCTTGACTTTGGCCGAATATAGATATAATTTTAATAGTTGGTCCCGGTTGTCGTGAATGCACTGGATAGAGTATTCATTAACGTCAACGACCCCTTCCATAACACATATCTATTCTTGTAGTCCTTCAGGTTACATCTTAGGTTTTTCTCGCATTCGCGAAGAAAACCCGTCTACACACCTACACTTTTGCTGTTTAGTTCTTACCGCGGGTTCTTTTTAGTTCTTGCGTAAAAGACCCACGTTACCCATTTTGACACGTCTGCTCTAAGCGCAGGCTCTTTGTCGTGCTTGCGCACCGAAACAGACAAGGACCGCGTGCTGGGCCAGACTTCTATCAATGTTTTCGTTTATTTACTTTCTCTATCACTAGCTTACTGGAGTTTTATGCACAGAAACCTTTCAAATGATGGTACCTCGGTTAAAACTGCCTTGTTGTTGGCAGCTGGCATGGGGAGTCGACTCTCTCCATTGACAGATTCAGCCCCGAAATGTTTGGTTGAAGTTAACAGAATCCCTATCCTTGAAAGGTTGATGCGCTCCTTGCACAGTCATGGTTTTACGCGTCTGTTTGTGGTCACTGGCCACCTATCTGAAGTGATTGAAGCTTACCTTGGTAGCTGTTATTCGGGGATTGAAATCACCTATATTGATAGCCCACGCTATAAAACCACCAACAACATCTACTCCTTGTGGTTGGCCGGCAAAGAGATCGATGAGCCTTTTCTGTTGATTGAAAGCGATCTGGTTTTTCAACCGGAACTCCTCACGCCGATGCTACAGCCTGATCGGATTGCTGTTTCTAAAATGCTCCCTTGGATGAACGGTACCACGGTGACACTTAATGGTTCCAAGCAGCTGGAAGCGATGTGCCTAGGAGCAAAAAGCCGCAATGATGCCAGTCACTATAAAACAGTGAATATCTATAACTTTTCCCGCAAGACTTGGAAATTGATTCAAGAACGTCTGGATCAATATATTTCTGCCGGAAAAGTGAACGGTTACTATGAAGAAGTTTTCGCCGAAATGGTCGCTGAAGGGACTATCTCCTTTGCTCCGGTCTTCTTTGATGCCGCCCGTTGGTACGAGATTGATACTTTAGAGGATCTCAGTGCGGCAGAGAAAATGTTTCCAGAGCCCTCCCGGATCAAGACTGTTTTGGATGAGAAATTGCTACCCCTGCGCGAAGCGATCAGCAGCCGTGCTAAGAACGCGTTGAGCATTGGTAGTGTCCCGCTTGTGGCAGAAGCAGTTATCCCGTTACCTCTTCCATTACCACTGGTGACCCCGAGTTAAGCCAACCTTTTCGAGAGTGAGCCTGGGTATGGTTACGCAGTAGAATGACTTGGTGACCAGTCTTTTTGATCAATGCCACCTGTCGACTTAAGTTTTGATAGAAAGTGAAAATAAAATATGACACAGAAAAATACAACAGTTACCAAGGTAATAGACAAACAGCAACAATTTGATGAAATTGAACAGCTTCATGGCGGCTATTGGCGGCATGATTTTATCGATCACGCCTATCTCTATAATCTCTATTTCCCGCCTGAACGTTTCTTTCAGCAGTTGACCAGTCAAATTCATGAACTGGTGCTCAACTATCCGGTGGCTCAGAATGTATTGGCCGAGCTAGTGGGGACTTTGATTGCGCAACCAGCTGAACGGATTGTGGTCGGTAATGGCGCGGCTGAGCTAATCAAGATTGTCTCTGGGCATTTGGCCAAAAAGCTGATTGTTCCAGTACCATCGTTTAATGAATATGCGAATGCTGCGCCGACTGAAAACGTCATTGAGTTCGCCCTCGAAGCTCCATCCTTCCAGCTGGACGTCGATAAATTTGCGGCAGCAGCGATCCGCAACAAGGCAGACGTGGCGGTCGTTGTGTCACCGAACAACCCGACCTCACTGCTGGTCCCTAAAGCCGATCTTTTACGCCTGCTCGACAAACTGGCTGCGCATAACTGTATGTTGATCGTCGATGAATCTTTCATTGATTTTGCTCAGGATCGTGATCAGGAAACTCTAGAAGGGGATATCGCCAATTATCCGAACCTTGCCATTTTCAAGAGTATGAGCAAGGCCTACGGTATTTGTGGGTTGCGCATCGGCTATATGTTGACGGCTAATGCGTTGTTTGCCGATCAGGTTCGTCAAGGGCTGCATATCTGGAACCTCAACGGCTTTGCCGAAACTTTTTTGGTGCATGCTCCAGAATATCAACAGGAGTTCCTTGCCAGTTGCGATCTGGTACGGGCCGATCGAGATCAATTTTATCAGGATCTCTCTGCCATCAACGGATTAACGGTCTATCGGCCGGATGCCAACTATATCTTCTGTCGTCTACCTGAGCACTCTGCTTCTGGTCCCGAAGTGGCCCGCAGGTTGTTTGTCGATCACAATATCTACATCAAACACTGTCAGGGCAAGACCATGCCAGAGTCCGACCGTTACATCCGTATTGCTAGCCGCACCCAGGCTGAAAATCTCCTTGTCGCGCAAGCGCTGAAGGCAATTGTTGCCGCGGAAACTTTGTCATGAGTGCATCAGCAAATAACTCGGAAGCACCGAAAGCCATACTTTGTTACGCAAAAGACCTGCCGAACCTCTGTTCGTTGGTCGGGCTGCTGTGCGCAGTACTCGCAATCTATTATGCTTTCCTAGGCAATTTTCCAGCGGCGATGATTGGCTTGATTTGGGCGGTTTTTTTCGACTGGAGCGATGGCATTATTGCTCGGCGGATGAAAGGGCGAACTAAAGAGCAGGGAGAGTATGGCGGCCAGCTCGACTCGCTGATTGACATCGTCAGCTTCGGAATTTGTCCAGCTGTTGTCCTGCTAAGCTATGGTCATTTCAGCCCATGGTACATCCCCGGAGCCTTTATCATTGTCGCCATCGGCGTGATCCGGCTGAGCTATTTTAATGTTTTTGGTCTGGTGGATAAATCGACCTATTGGGGGTTAGCCCTCGACAATAATGTCATTATTCTGGTCTTTTTGTTCCTCTTCGAGGAGCTGTTCAGTCCTGCGGTATTTGGCCCTGTTATCTACGTGATACTGATGGCTCTCGCTGCTCTCAACGTCGCTTCGATCAAGACCCCTAAATTTGCTGGTCGCTGGTATTACGCTGTTACCGGCTACACGGTACTGTTGACGCTGGTTTATGGCTGGAAAATGCTTTGATCTGTAGTGCTATTCAATCTAGTTTTATTGTTAACTGGAGTCCTGATTGTTCTATGTTTAATCAATAAGAATTACGGTTTTCGGTAACTACGATGAGCTGGTTGGTAATCATCTCATTTGTAACCGCAATCGAAAGTTGAGCGCCGCATACAATCAAAATATTCTACACCATCATAGCGAATTAAAACCGATTTGGAGGTCGAGAGGCCGATGAGCCGCCAATGTTATGTAAGAGGGAAACGGACTCATTGTAGGTAGGGTGTGGCCCGCTGCAGGCGTGAACTTTAAGGCCATTTTTTGCTTACTTTTTTTTGGCCAGTGAAAAAAGTACGTCGGTTGCGAGACGAGACTCGCGAACTTGGTTTTTTGGTTTTAAGAGGGTGGTCGTGATCAACATTGAACGGCTGATAATAACCATCGTTGGCTGAAGTAAACCGGGGTTGCGCCCCCGGTCGTCGCCCTACTTTTAGCGTCATCCAAAAGTAGGCAAAACATGACCCGCAATTGTCTTGCCCTTCGGGTTCCCTCACTTCAATCGCGCCCGCCGAGAAACCCGTAAAAACTCGCTGCGCTCAGACAGTTTACGGGTATCATTCTCGTTGGCGCTCATTGCGTTCGGCTGCGGCAAATGGGGGCGTTTGGTGCTGAATTGGTCAGCTTAAAGAGATATGAACCCGTTTGCCAAGCACTGCAGCAGCCTTTGCTATCGTCTTAATCGTAACGCCGAGATTTTCTGGGTCAAGTAAACGCTCAAGAGATGGCCTGCTTGTTTGCATTTTTGCAGCCATAGCTGATTTAGAAATCGATTCGGCTTTCATCCGTTCAGCAATTTGAAAAGCAACAATGCGTTTTACCGCGACAAGCTCAACTTCAGGAAGAATCCCTTCCTCTTCTAAAAAATCATCAAAATCACTGCCGATATGCTTATTTTTTTTGTCTGTCATAATATCCTCACAGTTTTGCCATGCGCTGTTTGGCTAAGGCAATGTCGTCCTTCGGTGTCTTTTGCGTCTTTTTTATAAAACCGTGCAAAAGAACTATGTTTCCAGCCTTTGTACAAAAAATCACTCTGGCAATTCGGTTGTTGAGAGTTGTGCGAACCTCCCATAGTCCATCCTTGAGGTTTCTAACTAGTGGCATCCCTAACGGCCAACCCCATTGAACGGTCTTGATGTCTTCACCGAGTAACTTCCTATCCAGTTGGTCAAGCTCTTTTAACCATTCGCGAACGGGTTCTTTGCCGCTTGTTTGCCTGAAAAATTTAACCTTGAATGGTGTTTGATTCATGCTTTATTGTACCTTTTTTGGTGCTAGTGTCAATTGGTATGTTATTAAGAGGGGGGCGGCGTTGCTGGGTAGTTTTTCCACGCTTCGAAAAGTGGTCACCGACCACTGGCAAACACTTGCATTGCAAATGTTTTCGTAATCGCACTAAATTTAGGTTCCACACTAAAAGTTGAGCGCCGCATACATCCAAAATACTCTACACCGACATGACGAATTAAAACCGATTTGGAGGTCGAGAGGCCGACGAGCCGCCAATGCTATGTAAGAGGGCAATAACTTCATGGTAGGTAGAGTTTTGCCCGCTGCAGGCGTGAACTTCAAGGCCGTTTTTTGCTTACTTTTTTGAGGCCAGCCAAAAAAGGACGTCGGCTGCGGGACGAGACCCGCGAACTTGAACTTGGTTTGTGGGTCGTGATCAATATCCGGCTGCGGATAATAACTCTCGTTGGCTGAAGTAAACCGGGGTTGTGCCCCCGGGCGTCGCCCTACTTTTAGCGTCATCCAAAAGTAGGCAAAACATGACCCGCAATTGTCTTGCCCTTCGGGTTCCCTCACTCCAATCGCTTACAACGAGAATCCGCTAAAACTCACTTCGTTCAAACAGTTAGCGGAAACCTTCTCGTTGACGCTCATTGCGTTCGGCTGCGGCAAATGGGGGAGTTGTCCACTGTGTCAGCAGCGACTCCTCGGGGTTTCCAAATAGCAGTAATAGTATGTAAAAAATAGGGCTACATGTTTAACTTGCTGATTTTACGGAGAGGATTATTTTAGTTGACGTTGGTGATATAGAATATACCCTTGGTTTTGCTGAATATGTTTACTGGTGGGGGGGCAGTGGGTTGCGTAAAGCTAGGCCTGCTACTGTAAGCTTGTGTAGGATCATTTACACGTTTGATACTTATAAAGTCAACTACGCGACTACACCGGCCAGATTATACATGAGGTTAACTGGAAGTTTCTTCGAGCATTTTATTCATTATCGTTATAGGTATCATGCCTGCAAATCCGAGTAGAAAGAAAGCAGGACTCCACCATGCTGACCCGTTAAAAAATATCACGTAGACAGGAATTCCAAAGGCACCGCCTTGCATAAGTAATCCAATCGAACCGAAAAAGTATGCTATTAGCTTTCTCATGATTTCTACCCCTCAATATTCAGAATAAGCGGCGGTTTGACGACCTATAAGAACCACCAAACTATACAGCCCCCATTGCAGATGTCCCAACCGCCCACTTGATTACGTTGTTACTGAATGAATTTTTTTCTTTAGCAGCGTGACTTGAAAATTTGACAGAATGAATTGAGCATTTAATGTTAGTGCCGTCACGATTTGCTCGATTTTAATTGGTGTTTTTTCTTGTCGTTACTGCCAATTAACTACAAAGTTGAAGTAATTAGGGCTATAGCTATCTAAAGTTATTGAAAGTTTCAGCCTTTATCATTCTCTAGTAATTACTAACAACTAGATTGAACAAAATTTGCATGTGATAGTGTTTAAATCCGATCAGGTTATATCTTTACACCCAAAAACTACAAATACTCATCAATACGGTAAGCCTGAGAAGTATCGGATAACTAAGTCGTTGACACTTACGAATTATTGTCAAATTAGGACATTGGCTTATCGCAATCGGGGCAAAAATCATCTGTAAAATCACCACGACTACAGACCATTGAACATTCTGGACATTTAAGAAGTGTCTCTTTTGGAAGGTTCGTAACAGTTTGAACTTCTGGTTTAAATTTAACTTTGTATTCAACTTTATTTAGCCAGAAAATCATAAATCCCAAAATGCTGAAAGCACCTAAAGACGAAAACAAGGGTGGTACACCAAATTGAGAAAGTAATTTAGATAGTCTTGGGATAAAAGAAAGAAAGCTAAAGAAAAATATAACTATAAATACCCTAATAGTACCTCCTTAAAGAAAACTCGATAAATTTTCTTTAAATTGCTGGTGTTCTTAATACATATGTTCACTGTCATATAGTTTTTCAAAGAAAACTAGGGACACTCCCCGTATTAAATTTCTTAATCGCTATTGATACCGCAAAAGATCGGGACAGCCCCCGACGGAGCTGGGGACAGTCCCATTTTTGCTAACATTGCCGAAACAATAGCCAAGTTTACTCAACCCGCCCCCCATCACTCCCAACCCCACTAAACTCGCCCCGAGGCTCCTCAGCATCCGCAAACCGAAACACATTCCGATCCACACAACGAGTCAAAGTAATATCCACATAAGTCGTCTGATTCGCTACCACCACATCAGCCATCGATACCCCATCAGATCGAAACTCAGCCATACAGTAATAAGCAAAACCACTCTCAGGCTGGGCTGACACGCGAATACCAAACAAGCCATCTTTGATGTCATGCATGCGATCGACATTGATGTAATAAACGAGGTTAGTGGTAGAGCTGTTCATCTGCCGATCGATGAAAAAACCTTTGGGCAGATCGCAGGGTTGGTAGTCCTTACCACCGAGGAGGAGGATGTCGTAATCATCACAAGAGAGGTGATTGCCTTGATCGTCATGGATATGAAAAATAAGCATGGCGTAGCGTTCGGTGCCGCGCATGGCGCGAGCACGTTGTTGCTCGTTTTCGGTAAGTTCAGTTAACTCGTGGCCGCGCTGCAAATAGTCGGCTTCGTTGTCAACCTGTAAGCATTTAACAATATCGGCCACCACGGGTTGAGACTCCCCTTTGGCGGCGGTAATGCTTTTCATAATCCCTATTTTGTCACCGGAATGGCTGTAGTGGTGATACACGCCAAGGGGCACACTGGGGGCGATTTGTACGTGGTTGTCATCGTCATAAACAAGGCGGGTGGTTGCCGGATCTTGGCGAACAACCTCATTGGTTTGCTCTAGGGAAAAAAAGCGGTAGTTCATGTTGGCACCGGCGACCCGAACTACACCATCACTACCCGGCTCAACTAAGTAACTGTTGATGAAGTCGTATAACTCTCTGTCGATCCCTTGACCCGTGAGAACGAACGGATAGATGTTGTTGGCACTATACTGGTAGTCAAGCCCGTTGCGGTTGAGTTTGCGCTGACCGAGGCTACCGAGGGATAACCAATCGAGCACTCGTTGCCCTGCTTCCACCCCTTTGAGCCATGAGGTAATACGGGTGACCCGTTTTTTGCCCAGTACCGCCAGTGCCGAGCCATGGTTGGCAGGTGCCAGCATGACGAGGTGTTTAAGGGGTAATTTATCGAGATTGTCAGAACCGTAAAATTCCTCGATCCAATGGCGAACGACGGGGCCACCTGTCGAATGAGTGATGCAGGAGAATGGCTGGATTTGATCGTGATCGTCGTCAAGGTCGAGCAGGGCTTGGTTGAGGCCGCGAGCGATATCGTCGAGGTTGACTTCGTCGTTAAAGCTCACGTATTTGCCGAGCTGGATATGGTGGATGTCGAGTTGGAGAGGGCTGTTGGCTGTTGCAGTAACGAGGGCTTCAGGCAGTTGGCCGTAGGTCTCGGTGGTGGTAACGCTCCAGCCGTGAACGAAAATTAAGCGCACTAAGCACCTCCCAATAAAAACAAAACAATCATAAAAAACTAACAAAGAGATTTTTACTATCCGCGCCACGGTTAATGCTGTCAAGAGGATATGTTAATTTAAGGCGGCAAATAGTTTGTTTTGAATTGGTGAGGGGAGGGCGGTGCCGAAGAAATTAAAGACTATCGTGCGATGCAAAAAAAAGCCCGACTCAGTTTGAAATTGAGTCGGGCCTATTTGTTAAGCGTTAACGATTTGCTTTATGGCAAAACAAGCAGCGGTTGGGATCTGGATGGTCCTTAGGGAATTCCATCCCCTCTTGACCGTGGCAATCTTTGCAAAATTTTTCTGCCGCTTTTTTGCCATCTTTTTGAAACAGGATGTGAAATTCAGCGTGGGTGTCATCTGATGGCAGGTGAGGAGTTGTCTCGTCGGGCGCAGCCAGCAGAAACAAAACCACGGCAAGGCCAATGGCTAGGGTAATAATATCGCGTTTTGTCACAGGTCGTGTTTCCTTACTGGGGTCAATCGCCCCGCATAAATAGCATGTAGATGAAAAAAAACATAATGGCCGCGCCGCCGCCGAGGAATATGAAGATGCCGTCCGATGATTTACTGACATCGGTCCCTTGTGCACTGACGAGAGTGGTGAGGGTGATGAGTGCTACAAGGCTAATGGCGACGGTGAGTAGTAGTCTCCACTTCATAAACAGGCTTATGAGAACAAATAAAACTGCCCCGGCGATAAACCACGGGTTATGAAGCAGGTCGAGATCGTTGATATAACCAATGATCTGCTGTGTTTGAAGCGCTTGTGCCCAGTCTGTTGCCTCGTCCATAAACCGTATCCAATTCTGTTGATCGCGAACACCATTAAACCATGAGTGGTGCAATATGTGTGGGTAGCGAGTATACGAATGAAAAACATACCATTTTTCACTAAA
This sequence comes from Desulfuromonas svalbardensis, assembly GCF_055389415.1. Taxonomy (NCBI): domain Bacteria; kingdom Pseudomonadati; phylum Thermodesulfobacteriota; class Desulfuromonadia; order Desulfuromonadales; family Desulfuromonadaceae; genus Desulfuromonas; species Desulfuromonas svalbardensis. The sequence goes on from NZ_AP042416.1 coordinate 1,379,215, forward strand.
AACACAAGGGTGAAATTGTGTGAAAACCTTGACTCATCGCGTGTTTATGCCTATTATCGCTAGTTTGTACTACGATGGTTGTTGTTGAGTGAAAGAGTAGTTTATTTAAGTCAGATTAGCATTGATCCCCAGTTTAACGTGATGGGGTTACTTTTATAGAAGAAGATTCCCGTGAACGAACATGCAATTGGTATTTTTGATTCAGGTGTTGGTGGCTTAACTGTGTTACAGCAGGTACGGCACTTGCTCCCCAGTGAAAACTTGGTTTATCTGGGTGATACGGCTCGGGTTCCTTATGGAACCAAAAGCCCTGATACCGTGAGAAAGTATGCCGTTGAAGCGGCGAATTTTTTGATCCAACAGCAGGTGAAGATGGTCGTGGTGGCGTGTAATACCGCCTCTTCGGTGGCTTTGGAGCTGTTGCAGCAACGCTTAGATGTCCCTGTCGTTGGGGTGATTGATCCCGGCGCGCAACGAGCGATGAGTTTAACCCAGTGTGATGTGGTTGGCGTTATTGGTACAGAAGGAACGGTAGCGAGTGATGCTTACCCGCAGGCTCTGCGAAATATTAAACCGAGCGTTGAGGTGGTTTCGGCTTCGTGTCCGTTGTTTGTGCCGTTAGCCGAGGAGGGCTGGGCTGAACATGAGGTGGCTCTGTTAGCTGCGCGCGAGTATTTAGCTCCGCTGTTGGCGAGCAAGATAGATACCTTGGTGCTCGGTTGTACCCATTATCCCTTATTGAAGCCAACATTGTCGCGGCTGTTACCCGATTCTATACGGATGGTGGACTCCGCAGAGGAAACCGCGCGAACGGTTGCTCATCTGTTAGCTGAGCGCGGCTGGTTAAATGATCAGACCCAAGGGGGATGGCAGTTTTATGTCACCGATGTGCCGCATCGGTTTATTCGTGTTGGTGAGGCTTTTCTCGGAACTGAACTGCCGAATGTTGAGCGAGTGACTTTGGATTTTGTTGACGATATAACGCCGTGAACCAGGAGGCTGTAGCATGAAAAAAATGATGATTTGGATTGGCGTACTGGCTTTGCTGGCTTTTTTTGCTGGCATGGCGGTGGTGTTTAACCCGTTTAACATAACCTCGGCACCAGAGACGGTTGAACCTGTTCACGTTGTGATTGATAGTACCGCAGTGCAACGCGATGTGACACTCTATTTTGGTGATGTTGCCAGTTCATTCCTTGTTCAGGAGGTGCGCTTTATTGATGAATGCGCAACCGATAAGGAGTGTGTTATGGCGTTGGTGCAGGAACTTATTTCTGGCCCAGCTTCGGAGTTGGTACCAGTGCTCCCAGAGCATGCGTTATTGCTCGATGCAAAGATTGTCGATGACACCGCCGAGCTGAATTTTAATCAGTCTTTGATCTCCTACCATCCTGGTGGCAGTACCTCCGAACTGTTAACCGTTCATGCGTTGGTGAATACCATTGCGGCAAATTTCCCCTATATTCGTAAACTATTGATCCGCGTTGATGGCAAGGCCATTGCAACGCTACGCGGCCATGTTGATCTGCGCCAGCCCATCGTCGCCGATTTTTCATTGGTTCGTCAAGAAACAGAGGTGCAAGCTGTTGAGGTTGCCCCACAAACATCAGGAGATCAGCCACAATGAGTCGATTTTTAACGGCGATAAAACAGCACGTACTCGTTCTTGATGGCGCTATGGGGACTATGCTTCAAGCGCGTGGTTTAAAAGCGGGTGGTTGTCCTGAGCAGATGAATCTTGATGCGCCCGATGTGGTCGCGGGGGTGCATCGTGAATATGCCGAAGCGGGAGCGAGAATTGTCGTCACCAACACCTTTGGTGGCACACGCAGTAAGCTGATGCATTACGATTTAGAAGATCGTGTCCATGAGATCAATGTGCGCGGTGTTGAACTGGTGCGTCAATCGTTATTGAACCCTGAAACCGATTTTGTTGCCGGAAGTATTGGCCCTACTGGTCGTTTTTTGGAGCCCGTTGGCGATGCCGGTTTTGATGAGATGGTGGAGATCTTTGGCGAACAAGTTCGCGCTCTGGTTGATGGCGGTGCCGATCTGCTTACCTGCGAAACATTTTTGGATATTCGTGAGTTAAAGGCAGCGATTATGGCTTGCCGTTTGTATTCCGATTTGCCCGTTATGGCGATGATGACCTTCGATGATGGCGGACGCACGGTACTAGGAACGCCTCCCGCAGCAGCGGCGGTCACCTTAGCAGGATTACAGGTGGATGTGATCGGTACTAATTGTGGCCTCGGTATTGAGGGGATGTGCGAAATCCTTGAGCAGATGCGTGCCGTATGCTCAGTGCCGTTGATTGCTCAAGCCAATGCTGGTTTGCCGATTTTAGTCGATGGCGAAACGGTATTCCCTGCCAGTCCCGAACAGATGACCAACTGCCATGATCGTTTGATTGAACTGGGTGTGCGGGTTCTCGGCGGTTGTTGCGGTACCACGCCAGAACATATTCGCGTGATGGCCGAAGCCTTGGCGGTGCGTGATCAACAGTGGACCGCTCCACCACAACGCGGCATGCTCTCTAGTCGAACACAGGTGGTGGCCGTTGGTGTCGATCAATCGTGTGCGATCATTGGCGAGCGGATTAATCCGACCGGTAAAAAAGGTTACAGTGCTGAACTACGTGAAGGTAAAACGGCTTATATCCGTCGTGAAGCACAGGAGCAAACGACTGTTGGTGCCACATTGCTCGATGTCAACTGCGGTGCACCTGGGGCCGATGAGCCGTTGGCCTTAGAGCGAGCTGTTTATGCCATTAGTGGTGTAACGGGAACGCCATTGGTGCTCGACTCTTCAGATCCTGAAGCGTTAGAGCGTGGCCTGAAAGCCGCCGACGGTAAAGTACTTATTAACTCGGTGAACGGCGAGGAGAAAAGCCTGAATGCTGTGTTGCCGCTGGCGAAAAAATATGGGGCAGCCGTTATCGGCCTGACCCTCGATGGTTCTGGTATTCCGAAAACCGCCCAAGGTCGAATCGATATTGCCACACGGATTATTGAGCGCGCAGTTGCGCTGGGGATTCCCCGCTGCGATATCGTCATTGATTGTTTAGCGTTGACGGTTTCCGCCGAGCAAGATCAGGCGATTGAAACCTTAAAAGCGATCCGCACTCTGAGTCAAGAGATGGGGATGGCGACGGTTCTCGGCGTAAGTAATATCTCCTTTGGTTTACCGAATCGGCCACTTCTGTCATCCACTTTTTTCGCCATGGCGTTAGAGGCGGGGCTAAGCGCGGCGATTGTTAACCCAAAAGACGGTGAGATGATGGGCGCATTTCGTAGCGCCATGGTGCTCCTAGGTAAAGACATCCGTGCGGAACGGTATATCGACAGCTATGCTGGGGTGAGTGCCGCAGTCGCAACCACCGAAACGGCGAGTGCTAGCCCGGCAACCATGCGTGAGCGCTTGGCTCAAGCGGTCATAAATGGTGATAAGGATGGCGTGGCGGCCTTGGTCGAAGAAGCTCTGGCCGAAGGTTTAGAGGTTCTTGCGATCAGTAATGAAGGCTTGTTAGCTGGCTTAGAAGAGGTTGGTCGTCGCTTTGGTGCCAATCAGATTTTTCTGCCGCAGGTATTGTTGAGTGCCGATACCATGAAAACAGCTTTTACACGGTTAAAACAGGAGATGAAGGGCAGTGAAATAGTCTCTCTTGGTCGAATCATCATGGCAACGGTAGAGGGTGATATTCATGATATTGGCAAAAACATTGTCTGTACACTGCTTGAGAATTATGGTTTTGAGGTGATTGATCTAGGTAAAAATGTGACATCGGCGACAATTGTAAAACGAGCCGTTGAGGAGAATGTGGATGCTGTCGGTTTATCAGCGCTGATGACCACCACTCTGCAACAGATGCAAGTGACCGTTGATGCCTTGCGCGAAGCTGGGGTGAAGGTGTTTACCATGGTTGGTGGTGCTGTTGTTTCGCAAGAATATGCCGATGAAATTGGTGCTGATCTCTATGCTGAAGATGCGCTGGAAGCTGTGGCTAAAATAAAGAAATTATTGAACGTTGCTGAGTAATCGTTTGCGTCACGTTAACTAACTAGGGGCTGGTATTATGGTTGGTGGATTTAATCACAATTTTCGGTACAAAGAGCAGATGTTCCACGTCCAAACTGAGGACAGTGGTGTAAAGAAGGCTGAAATTACCACGTTGCTCTATAGTGGTGGCACAATTTTAGCGCGTCAAACCACATCCTATACGGAACTCTTAAACGACGAATTGTTGCCTAACCTCGTTGAATCGCGCATGAAGGAACAGCATAAGCAGATGCTTCGTCAGCTTAAAGGTGGTCATTACGATGCCAGTATTGTCGAAGTATTAGGCGCTGGTTCGCAGCCGGAGAAGCAGCCGGAGAAGCAGCCGGAGAAGCAGCCGGAGAAGCAGCCGGAGAAGCAGCCGGAGAAGCAGCCGGAGAAGCAGCCGGAGAAGCAGCCGGAGAAGCAGCCGGAGAAGCAGCCGGAGAAGCAACCGGAGAAGCAACCGGAGAAGCAGCCGGAGCACGATGAACCATCAGAACCAGTGCAGGCCACAACCACGGCGAAGGGGCTCAATGATCTGATCTTCGCCTATTTGACCGCTGGACGATAATTATATACAAGTCCTGTAATGATCGGGGCGAAGGAAAATCTGTGTTTAGAAGTAGTTTGATTGTTCGAATTGTTGTGATGAATGTGGTGCTGTTGACAGTGGGAATCGGTGTTTTTACCGCGTTCCACTATAAGCGTGACCATGAAAATATGATTGAAATGACCACCGATGGCGCTGAAATTCTGATGGCAACAATTGAAAATGCCATTTTTAACTCGAAATGTAAGGGTGATGCCGCTCGGCTGCAAAAAACCCTCGAATATATCTCCCGTAATCCCAGCTTGCTTGGGGTGCGAATTTTCAATCCTGACAATGGTTTGGTCGTTAATTCATCTATCGCTGACGAGATTAATCTGCCAATCCCAGATCATGATCGTCGAGTCTTTGAACAAGGTAAAACTTCGGGGATTTTTGAACAATCAGGTCAAGAGTACTTGAGTATCATTAAGCCGATCAATTCAAGAGCCTTGTGTCAAAGCTGTCATGGTGAGGCGAAAAAAGTTCTTGGCGTGTTAAATCTGACCTATTCGATGAAGGGGACGATGGAAAAGCTCAATCGCTCGTCTCGCTGCTTCTCGTTGTCGATGATTTTTGTCACCGTACTTCTCTCTGTTGGGGTTGCCATTATTCTCCTTCGTTTTGTTCGTGAACCCATTAAGGTGATTACTAAACGGATGGCGAAAGTTGAGGCGGGTGATCTCGATGTTAGAATTGCCCCCAAGCACAACGATGAGATTGCCGATCTGATGAATAGTTTTAACTCTATGGTTGGCAAGCTTTCCGAGGCTAAACAGGAGATTGAACAAAGTCACTTTCGCCAAATGGAGCAAGCCGATCGTTTGGCTTCTATCGGTGAGATGGCGACAGGGATGGCCCATGAAATTAAAAACCCATTGGCGGGTATTAGTGGTGCCGTAACGGTATTGGCTGATGATTTTCCACGCGAGGATGAACGCCACCAAGTTGTACAAGATATTCTGGCGCAGATTGCGCGGTTAAACAAGACTGCAACGGATCTGCTCAATTTTGGTCGTCCTGGTCTGCCCCATTGCGATTATCTCGATATCAATAATGTGGTCAAAGAGACATTGTTTTTTGTTGCTCAACACCCTGAGTCGAAAGATGTTCAACATGTCACTGAACTAACACGTAATTTACCGCCTGTGTGGGCGGATCGCAAGCAAGTGCAACAAGTTTTACTCAATGTGATCATTAACGCTTTGCAAGCGATGCCAGAAGGTGGCACATTGACGGTTCAAACTGAACTTAACAGTGAAAATGATGGCCAGAATTATGTGAGAATTCAGGTGATTGATACCGGAACAGGTCTTCCGGTTGAGCGTTTGGATAAAATATTCACCCCGTTTTACACCACTAAAAACCGTGGAACGGGCCTTGGCTTAGCGATCTGTAAGCAGTTAGTCAAGCAGAATGATGGACATATCTCAGTAATGAGTTCTCCCGATGAGGGGACCTCCTTTGCTATCTCCCTGCCAGTTGCCGTGTTGCCCACTGAGCAGACGGAAGAGGAACCACATGAATAATTATCGGGTATTAGTTGTTGACGATGAACATTTGATTCGTTGGTCTTTAGAGCAAAGTCTTAAAAAACAGGGATACATGGTTCAAACGGTGGGTTCTGGTGAAGAGGCCCTCGACTATGTTCGTAAGCACTCGCCTGACCTAGTTCTGTTAGACATTCAACTGCCGGGCATCGATGGTATCGAGACCCTTGAGCAGATCAAAGAGATTGATCATGAGATCAGCGTCATCATGATCACTGCACTTGGTGTACTTGAAACCGCCGTTAAGGCGATGCAACTTGGTGCGTTTGATTATATCAACAAACCTTTCAATCTCGATGAGTTGTCGGTGGTTTTACGTAAAGCCCTTGAAACGCAGGCTTTAAAAAAAGAGGTTGAACACTTACGTACTGAAAAAAAGCGGACGCAAGGTTCTTCAAAGATTATTGCCGAGAGTTCTCATATGGAGAGTGTTCTCGATATGGTTTCTAAAATCGCCAAAAGTGATGCCGCAACGGTATTGGTTCAAGGTGAAAGTGGTACGGGTAAAGAACTTGTTGCACGGGCTCTGCACTACGATAGCTCGCGATGTGAGCAGCCATTTATGGCGATCAACTGCGCTGCGGTGCCAGAAACATTGCTCGAAAGTGAGCTGATGGGCCACGAAAAAGGGGCCTTTACCGATGCTAAAAACCAGAAAAAAGGGCTGTTTGAGATGGCCAATGGCGGCACGGTGTTTCTCGATGAAATTGGTGATATGCCAATGGGAACACAGGCTAAATTGTTGCGAGTTTTGGAGGAACGATCGTTCCGTCGTATTGGTGGAACCAAGGATATTCATGTCGATATTCGGATTGTCGCGGCGACCAATAAAGAGCTGTTAAAAGCAATTGAAGAGGGTGGCTTCCGTAAAGATTTGTACTACCGTATCCAAGTTATCCCTATATACCTCCCACCATTACGTGAACGTCCCGATGATATTTTGCCGCTGGCCTATCACTTTGTCAATCATTACAATTCTGAGTTCGGTAAAAGCATCAAAGGGTTTTCCCGTGCGGCGGAAAAATATCTACTCGATTACGATTGGCCGGGTAATATTCGTGAGCTGCGTAACGTCATTGAACGGGCCATTATCCTTGAAAGTGGTGACACCCTTAAGCTTGAGTTGTTGCCGCGTGAGATGCTCGGTCAACCTGCTGCTAATTCAACAGGGAGTTTTCAGTTGCCACCAGAAGGGATTGATATTGAAGTGGTTGAAAAACAATTGATTCAGCAAGCACTACTATTGAGTAATGGCAATCAATCACAAGCCGCTCGCAAGTTGCACTTGGGAATTGATGCCTTTCGTTATCGTATGAAAAAATTTGATCTGCTGTAATTTATACCAACACAGGTGACCGTCAAATAAAACTGCGTGTCACCTGTGTTCATAATATCCCAAGTTAACCACCTTCTGAACTGTGAGCCTCATGCCCAAGCCTCAACGTCTATTTTTAATCGACGGTTCCTCCTATATCTATCGTGCTTACTTTGCGATTCGCCACTTATCCAACTCTAAAGGATTCACCTGTAACGCCGTGTTGGGCTTTACCAAAATGTTGCTCAAGGTGATTCGAGACCATAATCCCGATCAGTTGGCCGTAATTTACGATGCAAAAGGGCCAACGTTTCGTAAAGAGATCTATTCAGAATACAAAGCCAATCGCTCGAAAATGCCCGACGATCTGGTGCCGCAGATTCAGATCATTAAGGATGTGGTGGCCGGTTTTAACCTTGTTAGTATTGAGCGTCAAGGGTTTGAGGCCGATGATATTATTGCCACCTTGGCACGGCAGAAAAGTGCTGAAGGGGTAAATGTGACCGTAGTCACTGGCGATAAAGACTTGATGCAGGTGGTTAATGAACGGGTTCAACTGTTAGATACTATGAAGGATAAGATCTCCGGCCTTGCCGAGGTTGCTCAGCGTTTTGGTGGCACACCCGATAAGGTGATTGAGGTTCAAGCTCTCGCAGGTGATAGTTCGGATAATGTTCCTGGGGTACCGGGCATCGGTGAAAAGACCGCAAAGGCGCTCATTGAAGAGTTTGGCACTGTTGAAAATTTACTTGTTAATATCGATCAGGTTAAAGGGAAAAAACGGCAGGAAAATCTGCACACCTTTGCCGATCAAGCACGTTTGTCGCGTGAACTAGTGACCCTTATTGATGATATGGCGCTGGATGTTGATGATGTCGATTTTACCATCAAGCCTGCGAATAGTGAGGCGCTTTCCGCCATTTTTAAAGAGATGGAGTTTGCTCAGTTGTACAATGAGTTCTCTAGCCCTGTTGTCGAGCGTAGTCTGGCTGGCGAGTATCACTGTGTCACCACGCTGTCTCAACTTGAAGAGGTCGTTGTTCAGCTTCAAGGTGCTGAATGGATCAGTATTGATACCGAAACGACAGCATTGAAGGCGATGGAAGCCGATCTTGTTGGTATCTCGCTGGCGATTACCGCTGGAGAAGCATGGTATATACCCGTGGGGCATACTGCTGAAGGTGCTGAGAAGCAGTTGGACCGTGAACAGGTGCTGGAAGTGCTGCGGCCTATTCTCGAAGACGCGGATCGGCCCAAGGTTGGCCAAAACCTTAAATACGATATCATCGTCCTGCGGCGCGCAGGAATTTCCCTCAATGGTGTGGCGGCGGATACCATGTTGCTCTCCTATCTGTTACATCCTGAATCGCGTTCTCATAGCTTAGATAGTATGGCCGCTGAATATCTGAATCACAAAATGATCCCTTATTCAGACGTAACGGGTACGGGGAAAAAGCAGATTGGTTTCGCTGAAGTTGCTGTCGATAAAGCAACCGAATATGCTGCTGAAGATGCTGACATCACGTTGCAACTGTTCCTACTGTTCAACCCACAATTAAAGGGCGAGTTGAGGCAATTATTCGAAGATGTCGAGTTGCCATTGATGCTGGTCCTAACAGAGGTTGAGTGGAACGGTATTGGTGTTGACTGTGACAAGTTGAGCTGTTTGAGTCAGGAGTTTGCTACGCAAATTTCGGCACTCGAAGATAAAATTTATACCTTTGCCGAGGGGGAATTTAATATCAATTCGCCGAAGCAGTTGGGGGAGATTTTATTTGACCGCCTTGGTCTGCCACATGGCAAGAAAACTAAGACCGGTTGGTCGACTGCGGTGGATGTACTGCAAAAGCTGGCCGATCAGCATGAGATTGTGTCGTTAGTGTTGGAGTATCGCTCACTCGCTAAGCTCAAGGGAACTTACACCGACAGCTTACCGCGCTTGGTTCATCCTGAGACGGGTCGTATTCACACCTCATTCAATCAAGCGGTGACTGCAACAGGTCGACTTTCATCCAGCGATCCAAACTTGCAAAATATCCCTATTCGCACCAATGCAGGGCGAGAGATTCGCGAAGCCTTTATCCCCGCAGCGGGACATGTGTTGCTTGCTGCGGATTATTCACAAATTGAACTACGTGTCATGGCACATCTGGCTGATGAGCAGGCGTTGCAACAAAGTTTTCAACGTGATGAAGATATTCATCAACAAACGGCTAGCGAAATTTTTGATATCTTTCCAGCCCTAGTGACCGATGAGATGCGCCGTCGTGCCAAAACGATCAACTTTGGTGTGTTATATGGTATGGGAGCCTTTAGTCTTGGCAAAGACTTGAATATCACCACTAAGGAAGCTAAGAAATATATTGATCGTTATTTTGAGCGTTACCCTCAGGTGAACCAGTTTATTGAAGAACGTAAAGAGGAAGCACGGCAAAATCTGTATGTTAAAACTCTACTCGGCCGTCATTGTGCCGTGGCTGATATTAACAGTAAAAACGGTCAAATCCGCAGCTATGCTGAACGTAATGCGGTGAACTATCCCGTGCAGGGTTCGGCCGCGGATATTATCAAGGTTGCCATGGTCGCTGTTCATAAGCGATTAAAAGACGAAGGGCTACAGAGTAAAATGGTGCTGCAGGTCCATGATGAATTGGTTTTCGATGTTCCTGAAGGTGAACTGGAACAGCTTCAGCGTTTGGTTCAGCAGGAGATGGAAGGGGCCGTTGATTTGCGTGTGCCAATTAATGTTTGTGTTGGATATGGTAAAAATTGGCGTGAAGCGCATTAACTCCAATGCATAGAAAAAATTCCCCTTAATTTAGAACTAGGGTATACTCAAAAATAATTTGCCCACGTCACTAACGTTTCGGTGATTGGGACTTGAATAAATGTGTTAAAACACTTTGTGTAATTTTAAATATGGGGGTACAGAGTTGGGACCTAACGCTCTGTACAAAAGATGTAAGGAGAGGGAATATGATCAAAGAGATTGGCTTTATCGGATTGGGAACGGTCGGCAAATTCATGGCGATCAACCTGCTTAAGGGTAATTATAATCTAACCGTTTTTGATGCAAATACTGATGCTGTTAAAGCGTTGGTTGATAAGGGCGCGACTGCTGCAGATTCAGCCCTCGAAGCAATCAAAGGTAAAGATCTTGTATTAACTGTTTTGCCTGACGAAGAAGAACTCAAGCAGGCTCTTTCTACCGATGGTGGCTTTTTAGCCGGAATTTCACCCGGTACGATCCTATGTGATTTAGGAACTCATTCGCTTGAGGTCACCAAAGAGGTGTCTAAAAAGGCGGCGAAACGTAAAATTCTATTCCTTGATGCCCCAGTATGGGGAACAAAAGAGCATGCTGCCCATGGCCTGTTAACGATCTTGGTCGGTGGTGATAAGTCGGTTGTTAGTCGCTGTCGCGAAGTCCTTAGTCTTGTTGGTCTTAATATTCTTCATGTCGGCGAAATTGGTGATGCAACTAAGATGAAATTTGTTGTAACCCTTGTCCAGTCGCAGCTTATGGAGGCGTTGGCTGAAGGTTTAGTGCTTGGTGATCGTTTAGGCTTTAGTAATGATCAGATTTTAGAAGTGTTGGATGCTGGTGGTGTTGCCTCACCGTTATTGCACAAAAAGGGGCGCTCAATGGCTCGCGGTGATTTCACCCGGAACCTCGCTCTGAAATATGTTTATGAAGGTCTGCGCAAGGTTAAAGAAGCCGCAGATATTACTGGTGCTCGTTTGCCTGCAATGGAAGCGACTCTCGATGTTTATGCTGAAGCGATGGAAGATGGTCGTGGCGAAGAAGATTTCTCAGCGATTATTAAAGTATTACGCAAGTAGTCGACTCGCTTACCGCAGTATAAATACTAGTTTAAAACAGGAGAGCATTTTTATGCTCTCCTGTTTTGTTTGGTGCCATAAAGGATTGCAGATGCGTAAAATTATCTCTCTGACGACGTTGTTTTCATTCGTACTGTTGTTTGCAACCAGTATTGTTCTCTACGTGGCACCACATGGTCGTGTCGCCTATTGGGCGCATTGGCAGTGGGCCAATTTAACAAAAACACAATGGGGGGCGCTGCATACCAATCTGGGTCTACTGTTTGTTGTCGCAAGTGTTTGGCACCTTGTTCTGAATTGGAACGCCATTGTTGGTTATATTGTCCGCAGTCGGCGGGTGATGTGTTCCTCGGCAACGGGTTGGTCACTGTTGATCACCCTTGTTGTGAGTGTCGGAACTCTTGTTAATATTCCCCCTTTTAGTACTGTCATGTCTGTAAGTGAAGGGTTTAAAGACCGCGCTTCTGCCGTTTACGGAGAGCCACCGTATGGTCACGCTGAATTGTCCTCGTTAATGGTGTTAGTGCGCCATACAGGGTTAGATTTGGATACGGTTGTCGAGCAGTTGAAGGTGGCGCAGGTGGTGTTTGATTCGGCGGAACAGTCCGTGTTGGAGATTGCCCAGCTCAATGATCTGAGTCCGCAGCAACTGTTTGAGTTGATAAAACCTGTGTTGGCGGCAGGGGAGACGCTATCGTTACCGCAATTACCGCCGACAGGGGTGGGGCGACTGACTCTCAGTGAAATTTGCACCACTTATGGTTTGGATTGTCAGGCTGTCGTTGCTGCGCTCCGTGTGACGCAAAGTGATGGCAGTTCTTTTGCGACTGAAGAGATTAGTCTTAAAGAACTGGCAGGGAAACAGGGCGTTAATCCCATGACGCTGTATGAAAAAATTTATCAACTGTCACAGACAAAGTAATGGAATTATGAAAAATGGCGGAGCCTATTGTGGTTAACCGGTCTTTTTATGAGTGGGTAGATTTCGCACCCTAGGTATAGTGTTCCTCCTGCTGTAATTTTGCGGCAGGGGGATTTTTTTTTAGATCAGTAGTCAGTTGTAATTACTTGGTGCTAGGCATGAGAATGGTGAGCAATTGTCGGGCCCCCTTTGGTGCTTTAGTCGGCCACTTCAAGAACATTCCCTAAAAAATTCACCTACCCAGAAACTTTTCCACCTTGTTTTTTAAGTCAAGCATATTGAAAGGTTTGGCAATGTAATCGTCGACTCCGGCATCGAATGCTTCTGCCTTGTCCTCATCCTGGACTTTAGCGGTCATAATAATGATGGCACAGCAGGCAGTTGCTGGATCCCTTTTTAAGGTCCGTGCGACTTCATACCCGTTCATCCCCCCGGGCAACATCACATCCAGAAGTATCACATCCGGCATGAACTCCCGGGTCATTTTAACGGCTTCTGACCCGCTTCCCGTTATCAGTAACTGGCGGCCCTCGCTTTCTAGGATCATTTCCAGGAGCTTTTGGATCTCAAGTTTGTCCTCGACGATCAATATCTTTTTCACTTGGCCCTCCTTTATCAACTGTTGGCACTTTTTCCGCCTACTGTAAGGTCAAGGGGAGGGTAAAGCTTACTGTTGTCCCCTTGCCTAGTTCGCTCTTCACCCAGAGTTTCTCGCCATGGGCTTCAACAATGTGCTTAACAATACTCATGCCCAGGCCGATACCCTCGACAGCCGTGTCGGAGGCATCAATCCTGTAGAATTTGTCGAATACCATGGCCGCCTGCTCCTGAGTCATCCCGACCCCTTGGTCGGCAATGGAAATTCGGTATTTCCCCTGAAAAAAGTCGCCTCTGATCTGGACTAAACTCCCCTCGGGTGAAAATTTGATGGCATTGCTGAGCAGGTTTACCAAAACCTGTCCCATTTTGCGTTTATCAATCTCTAACAGAAGATCTTTCTCGGCTAGATTGACTTCAAATCGGTATTTAGTTCCCTGGATTTTCAAGAAGGGTTCAACTTGGCGAAATAGTTCCATCACCAGGCAGGGAGAGACTTTTAACGAAAGCCCTCTCCCGGCTTCGATGCGAGCAATATCGAGAATGTCATCCACCATATCCGCCAGGGCGACGGATCTTTCGTAAATGTAACGCAGTGACTCCCGCTGAACCTCTGGAGAGAGTTGGTCGTGAGTCAGCAATACTTCCGAAAACCCCTGAATCGAGGTCAACGGCGTTCTAAATTCATGGGCCACCGTCTTGATGAATTCGCTCTTCATCCGATCACTTTGCCGCAGTATCTCCTCGGCCTTTTTGCGCTCGGTAATGTCGGTGATAAAGCCTTCTAGGGCGACCAGTCCCCCTCCACTGGCAGAGACGCCACGGCCCAACTCCAAAACCCAGCGCTCTTCGTCAGCGGCAGTGCGGATGCGGTATTCGACCTGAAACGGCTCATTCTTCCGCAAGCCGACCTGGATCTGCTGCCACACTTTTTCGTGGTCCTCCGGGTGAATGATGTCACCGAAGGAGAGTTTGTTGTTTTCGATCAGGTCTTCAGGCGGGTGACCGGTCAAGGCGCGACAGCCGTTGCTGACGAACTCCATCGTCCACTCCTGGTCGTTGCGGCAGCGGTAGACCATGCCAGTCAGGTTGGACATCAGGGTGGCGAGCCTTCTCTCGCTTTCCTGGACCTTCGCCTCGGCGCGCTTGCGATCAGTGATATCTCGGGACGTTGCTAGTAGAGCCTGTTGCCCCTGGTAAGTAAATGGTCGAACACTGACCTCGACGGCAAAGGGGATATTGCCTTTGCGAACATGGACGGCTTCAAAAATAAGCCGGCCCTTTTCCTGTATCTCCTGAATCCGATTGCTGATCTTGCTGACCTCGTCCGGAGTCAACAGCTCAGGCATTGTTTTTTGAAGTAACTCCTGATGGGAAAAGCCGAAATGCTCGCAGGCCATATGGTTAGCCTCAAGGATCTGGCCACCCCGTCCTACGATGTAGATGGTGTCATTTGAGCTTTCGAACAGATTGCGGAATTTCCCCTCGGATTCCTGCAGCTCACTTTGCGCCTCAAGTTGGCGGATCTTTTCGATCCCCATGCGGGTAAGCAGCCCCACCAGTCCTGTGTTGAAACCAGCGATTTCAATCACCTTATGGCGGGAAAAGATGGGGACCTTGTTGACGGCGGCGAGGTAGTCCGACTCGTCGAACCCGAACCTTCGAGCTTGGTGGCGGAAGAACTCTTCATCTGGGGGAGCATAAAAGAACTGTCCCAAGAAAATGTTGGCCAGATGGCGGCCTTCAATTACAATGGGGATGCCGATGTTCATCATTCCGTTTCGGCACGTGTATTCGATGTAGCCGCATTCCGGTAGGCCGGGGCTATTATTCAGATGCTTTGCGAGGTAAGAATCGCTCTCCAGGCAACGCACGTTGGTCTCTGGGTGTTGGCGATGAAATTGGGTGCAGATGTCCTGCCAACCGCTGGCCACCAGAACCGTGCCGTCAACATCGATAATACTCGTGGAAATGCCGGTGATATTCCAAAGGTTATCCATTAGGCTCTGAACCGACTGAATGTCCACGACATCAGAAAATATATATGGCACGTCTAACCTCACTGCTCGAATATATATAGAATTTTAATCCCTATGTTTAAACCTACCACGACATGAAGCTGGACAACAAACCTAAAACGCTGTTTTCGCATGCCAATAAAATCACTATTCGCTGCTGAAGTCAGTTTGCAATAGTAGGCACCATAAGTTCGTCTGTTGGCAACTCGCTGGGTTAGTGGGCGGGCACGAGATTTGTCCGACAAGTTGGTACAGATTATAAGCAACGGTCAAAAGGGTGTGGTCTCTGGAATCCCATAAGCGCTAATTTTCACACACCACCTGATTGTGTAGAGCGAGTCATTGCCAACAGGCTGCAAAGTGGCGATCAGATAAGATCCAGTATTGCGTAATCCTAACTTGGCGAAATATGACCAATTATAAAACGACTCGCTAGCATTGTCGGCTCCGCCTTTTTATATTCGGGTATGGGGCTAAATAAAGTCGTGATGAATGGCGAGGCCAACCATGATCCAGCGTCCCGGCATCGGTGCGTCACCCGATTCGATATACTCCTCATCGAGTAAGTTGCTCGCTTCAATGGAGAGTGAGATCTGTTCGCTGGCCTGATAGCTTAACTTACTATCAACAACAAAACTTGTGTCGCCCATCATCCGCTCCTCGATTCGCGCTTTAATAACGTGGCTGATTCGTGGCGCCCAATCGAGATACAGTGCACCATGAAGTTGGTGGCGCAAGTTGTTTAAGCTGTATTTTGATTCAAGTCCTGCACTGTCGATATCTTGATCGAGATAGGTATATCCCAGTGAAACGCGACCAATAATTGGTAGTGCAGTCAGGGGTTGTTTGATGTCAACGCCCACCTCAATGCCACGGGTTGTGCTGTCTGTAACGTTTCGCACCATCCACGCATCACTTGAAGATTTTCTAGACCAATCAATTAAATCACTGCTGTCACGCAGGAAAATACAGAGGTTGGCGCTAATCCGTTTTTTCTGCCACCGAAGTCCACTCTCCCATGTCCATGCTTCTTCAGCGTCGAGATTAGGATCACCGATGTTGCTCGGTGTGTTGTAGTACATTTCAAGGTAGGTTGGAATTCGAAATGATTTAGCAACCGATGCGAACCATTGCAGGTTGTTGTTGAAACGATAGTTCGCTTCAACGCCAGGCCAATATTCCCAACCCCAATCAGAATAATGTGCTGCTGAAACACCCGGGCTGATAGATAGAGCTTCAGTAAGAGCTAAGGTGTAGTTCAGTGACAGGTTGGTATTATTGCGGTGATGCTCACCGAGGTTCGAACTGTTAATCTCTTCACGCTCTGTGGTTACACCAAAGGCAATGTCGCCCCAACGAAGTGAGGTGTTGCCGGTGATTTGAAAGGAATATTTATCGGTATCGGTGTCGTTGATGCCATAGGCGGAGGTGTAGATATCTTCATGGTGGAGCCATGAGACTTGAGGTCGCCAGTCAATGATACCCGATTGCAGGTTGGCAGCAACATAGGCTAAGGAACCTTTAGTATGTTCGTGCTGATAGGGGGCGTTAAAGTAGAAACGGCTGGCACCAAAGTCTTTATCTGTGTAAGCGATCCCTGTTTCTATATCGACATTGTTAACCTGCCCTTGTCCTTGATAATTGATCGTTTTAAGATTAAACCCTGTTGGTTCATTGTCGTCAAAACCAGAGGAGTAGCTCTGCGAAGCCGATAGGTTGTTGTGCCAATCTCCTGTCAAAAAATGGGCTTGGAACTCACTTGAATGAGTGTCGTAGTCACCCGCTTTAATTTGAGCTGATATCGATGGAACTTGCCCTTTACGGGTGATGACGTTAATCACTCCTGCCATGGCGTTGGCGCCGTAAACTCGTGCCCCAGGGCCTTTGATGATTTCGATGCGCTCGATATCATTCAGGGCAACAGGAATATCCATGTTGTGGTGACCAACTTGGGGGTTCGACATGCTGATGCCGTTTAGCAGTACTAATGTTTGTTCGTGGCTACCACCCCGGATGCTGACATCGGCTTGCACACCATGAGTGCTGCGCTGGCGAACGTCGACACCACTTACATATTCGAGTAAATCGGCTAAACTCTCTGCAGGTGCAGCTTCAATGTCAGCACGATCAATGATCGAAACAGATTGAGCAATCTTGTTGAGGTACTGGGGGGAGCGGGTTGCTGTCACAACCACAGGACTCAGTTCCAGCTCAGAAAGGGTGTCGTTGGCGAAGCTCGACCCAATCAAGACAAGGGTTAACACTATAAATGCAAATAAGGTACGGAAAAACATTGAAGCCTCCACAGATCGTAAACATGTTTAATTTTTTGGTTGACGAGGAGATTCTAGCGGTTGCGGGGGCCGTTGTCAATCCGAAGTAAACCTTTTCCTTGTTTTGGTTTACGACGGTCCAATTACTTCGGAAATAAAAATTATCAGTACATACACTTCGTGGTGTGTTGATTGAAAAGGCGTGGAATAATGAGCTGTAAATCATTGATTTTTCATGTTAAGGTTCATTATCCTTGTAATAAGTGACTAGGGATTCGTAGGAGGGTGCCTGATGACAGAACAGCAAGATGATCGTGAACTACTCGAAATTTTGCATCGTCGTAATGAAGAGTTGGAAACGTTAGTCCAAATTGGCAAAACGTTGACCTCAACTCTCGACACCGAAGAACTGTCTAATCGAATTATCGAAAAAGGTAATTTACTCCTTAAGTCGCGCACTTGGTTGTTGTTGCTCGTCGATGAAGCCAATCAAGAGCTTGTCTTTGATGTCGTCGTTTCCGATACTGCTGACGACGACCTCAAGGGGGAACGGATTCCCCTCAATGAGGGAATTGCTGGTTGGGTGGTCAATCAGCGCCAACCTGTTTGTGTTTCAGATGTTGCCGTTGATCCCCGTTTTAGTGATAAAATCGATCAATTGATCGGTTTTAAGACGAGTTCAATGGTTTGCGTTCCAGTTCAAATTCAAAACCAACTTCTCGGTGTCATGCAGTTAGTCAATGGCTGTGGTGATGACCCCTTTACCGATAGCGACCTCGCTCTGCTTTCAGCGATTGCTGATTATATCGCCATTGGAATTTCCAATGCCCGAAACTTTAGTCGCGTAAGAGAACTCGTGATCACTGATGACCTGACGGGTCTGTATAATGCCCGCTATTTAGATGACCTTCTCGATATTGAAATTAGTCGAGCTGAGCGTTTTAACTCAAAGGTGGCTTTGGTTTTTATTGACTTGGACTTTTTCAAATTGGTTAACGATAAACATGGCCACTTAATCGGTAGTCGAATGTTGGCAGAAATTGGTCAATTGTTTAAACGTCGGATACGCTCCGTTGACTTTGGTGCGCGTTATGGCGGCGATGAATTTGTATTGATCCTACCGCAAACCGATAAATCAGGTGCTTATGATTTGGTCTGCAATTTGCGTGACATGGTTCGTGCTCACACGTTAACCACTGAAGCTGGTGATACGGTCAATGTCACAGCAAGTTTTGGTATTGCTAGCTATCCAGACGATGCAACCACTAAGATCGATCTGATTCGTTTGGCTGATAACATGATGTACAAAGTGAAAGAAACCACGCGTGATGGGGTGATGATGGCCTAATCTTCATGCTGTCAATAACGTTTAAAATAGAAACGGCAGATCCTAGGATCTGCCGTTTTGTGTTTAACGGTTGTCACTTAATCGTATGAAGAGACCAGATGTAAACGATTGCTCTGATTCCCATATTTTTTCCTGTCAGGTCAATTGGTAAGCGTCACTCGCCCAATAGCTTTGCGCTATCGTACTCAAAGTGCTGGTAATCAAGTAGGCTCGACCAGCTTCCCCCCCAAACAAAACCTTGATTAGTAAACGCATTTACCGCTGCGGAATCTGTTTGCAGGTATCCCGGCACCTTTTTACTTCGATCAATATACTCTCTACCTATCTCAGGAAATACTAGGCAATCGTTGGGTCGATCAGTGCAAAAGCTTAAGACTGGTGATGCGGTGTTGTATCCATTGCGGCGTAAAAACTCCTCTTTGCCTTCAATCGTGTCCCAGCCCATGGTCTTGAGTGAAGCACTTCGCGGGGCAATATAGGGATTTTGAAGCGGGTTAATGTCGATAGCACCACCGTAGCTATGCTTGGAAAAAACACCTGGTTTTCCTGTGATATCGCGGCAGTTAAATGCCGAGCTGTTGTTGGCTTCCATAGAACGGTCATCGCTGGCATCGTAGTTTTCAATTAACTCCATTTTCTCAATAGGGTAGCGAGCGGCGAAGAGATCGGCAAACGTGTGTAGTGTTGGCATTGTCAGCTTACGGTGCACCACCAGTTCGCCAACCTTGATTTGACCATTAAAGCCCCAGTGTGTCAGGACAAGGTAACTCAGGTCAGCCAGCCCTACGGGACATCCTTGTTTCCAACTTTTTTTAAGAAGCATCTGTTTTTCAACCGCCACGGGAAGGGTTGTGGCGATTGCGTAAAACCCCTCAGGTGTTCGTAACTCGCCAATAACTTCGTTAGATCCTGTTGTGCGCGAGTGAATTTCTTTCTCGATACGAACGGTGGGGATTTCGCTGGCTCGCAGCGGAATATCAGTGACAGAACAGCCATTCAAAAATAGCATTATAATCGCAGTGCTATAGCCGATAATATTCGTGCGTAATTTCATGATTACTCCCAAATAAATTTTATTCAATCGCAAACGTTACAGCTAACTATCTTGCCTCATCGAGTAAGGTAATACTTACTTGCTGATCTAACCATGACAGAAACAAAAACGCCCTTGAAAAATCAAGGGCGTTTTTATTCTGTGCAACACATGCACTATATAATTGGAGCCGTTAAACGGAGTCGAACCGTTGACCCCTTCATTACGAGTGAAGTGCTCTACCAACTGAGCTATAACGGCATCAATTTCAACGATTTGTATGTACCGTAATTCGATTGCGCTGTCAAACCTTTTTGCTTTACTGGTTGAGGGTCGTAAACTTGTGCGATCTCTTGGTTGACAAGGCTGGCCCAGAGCCGTAAAGTCAGAGCTTCAAAGTCAACAGGAGGCGCAATGAACCATAGCATACATCAAAGAATCGAAACGATCTTATCGGGTGGAAGTTTAACGGCACAGCAGGTGTTATCGTTAGTTCGCAAGAGTGAAGAGAATGAGGTCGCCCTGAAGTCATTGCACCAAGGGGCTGAAGCAATTCGGCAACAGTTTTGTGGTGACCAGGTTGAATTGTGCTCGATTGTGAACGCTAAATCAGGTCGTTGCGCTGAAAATTGTGCATTTTGTGCCCAGTCGCAACATCATCAAACGGCTGCTCCTATCTACCCTTTGCAGGGGGCCGATCAATTAGTTGACGTGGCGAAGAGGGCCGAGCAGGGTGGTGCGCGCTGTTTTAGCTTGGTCACTAGCGGAACGCGTGTTTTACCGGGGGAGGAGATTGATACCTTGTTGCGGGCGATCGAGAGAATTGCAGCGGAATGTGATCTGGATCCCTCTGTTTCGCTTGGCTTTCTCGATCGGAAGACGGCTACTCGCTTGGTGGATGCAGGGTGTGTGACCTATCACCATAACCTTGAAACGGCACGTTCATTTTTCCCAAACGTTTGCACCACCCACGATTATCATCATGCCATTGATACGGTGACTGTTGCCGGGCAGGCAGGGTTACGGGTGTGCAGTGGTGGCATATTTGGTATGGGGGAAAGTTGGGCGCAGCGGATCGAACTAGCCTGTACCTTGCGCGATTTAAAAATTGATTCGGTACCGATTAATTTTTTGACTCCCGTGGCTGGCACTCCCCTTGAAAATCAACCCGCCCTCTCTCCTGACGATTGCTTGACAACCATTAGTCTGTTTCGCTACCTGTTGCCGCAGGCGCGAATTTCAGTTTGTGGTGGTCGGCAGTATCAACTTAAAACACGGCAAAATGAGATATTTAAAGCAGGCGCAAGTGGTATGATGATCGGTGATTTTTTAACCACCTCGGGGAGTGCTCTAAGCCTCGACCATCAATTGCTTCAGCAGGCAGGAATGGCTTGGTAACGGAGCCATTGCCACACCGTGCTTGTCAGTGTAAAGTGCCGCTATTATCAATTTATTTTAGGTGAAGGAATAACCCTTGGACTTAGAAGAACTTTATCGCACAACTGTCGATGTGTGGGGTGAACCCGCTCAATATGATCAAGCCGTGGAAGAGTGCGCCGAGCTGATTGCCGCGCTGATGCACTATCGGCGCGAAAAGGTCGATGCACAGCAGGTCATTGATGAATTGGCTGATGTGACCTTGATGGTTGGTCAGTTGACATGGATGTTTGGTGCCGAACGGGTTGCTGAAGCCGTCCAGCGCAAGCGTGACAAACTCGATGGTTTGCTCGACAGCGAGCGTGTTAAAATTAAGGCTAAGTTGTAACCATGGAACTGTATGCACTTTTGGGTGTCGCCATTGCTTTAGCGATGGATGCCTTTGCCGTGGCGTTATCGGCAGGGGTCATTTTACCGGTCTTGACTGGTCGCCATCTGTTTCGTTTAAGCTTTCATTTTGGCCTTTTCCAAGGGTTAATGCCGATCATTGGTTGGTTGATCGGTGCGCGTATTTATGATCTGGTTGCCGATTATGATCACTGGGTTGCTTTTGGTTTGTTGATGTTTATCGGCATTCGAATGGTACATGAAGCGTTTGCCTGTGACGATGATGCCCCCCGCCGTGATCCAACTCGGGGGATGACTCTGGTTACCCTGAGTGTCGCCACCAGTATTGATGCCTTGGTGGTTGGTTTAACCCTCGGGGTTCTTAAAGTTGATGTCTGGTATCCAGCACTAGTTATTGGCGTTGTTGCCGCCCTATTTACCATGGTAGGGATGATATTAGGGCGACGTGTTGGTGCGTTATGGGGCCAGCGGATGGAAGTCTTTGGTGGTGTATTACTCTGCTGTTTAGGCGTGAAAATATTAATTGAACATCTTATGAATTAGATTGCATTGTGCCTTAGAATAAACATGCTAGACTTTTCAAGTAGTAGCTTTAGCGTTGTTTTTCATATGGGAGGTGGCAATGGAAGCAAAAAATACGTGGTGGTTTCTCAGTGGCTTGATTTTGATTTGTAGTCTTACCCTTTTTGCTTGTGGCGGCGGAGGTAGTAGCAGTAGTGACTCGGCTAGCAGCGAAGCGACAACTGGCTCTGTGGCCGTGTTGGTGACCGATGCTCCGAGCGATGAGTTTAAGGCGATTGAGATTACGATTACTGGCATCAGTTTAATAGATGACGACGATGATCTTGTCGAGATCTGGTCGCTGCCTTCTGGGCAGATAATCAATCTGCTGGAGTTGGAAACAGAAGCCGACTTATTTACCCTTGCTAGCGATGTTCCGGTGGGACTGTATAATAAAATTCGCTTGCAGGTCAGTGCTGTAGAATTGGTCAATTTTGATGATAGCCGCATTGATGTCGATGTCCCCGCGTCGGGTAAAATTGATCTAAATCCGCGCGGACAGTTCTATGTTAGTGCCGATGAGACGTTAGTGGTGCAGCTCGATATTGATGCGAACAAATCAATTCATCTGGTTAATCCGAGACATTATCGTCTGCGTCCCGTGGTGTTTGTTGATATCTTAACCGCTGTAGATATCGGTCGTCTGGTTCGTTTGCCCGGTGAAATCCTCAGTGTTGATACCGTCAACAATCAATTTGTGTTGTTGGCACAAAATCAGGAATTTCTGATCCATGTTGACAGCGCTACGGTTTACTTTGGGGAGCAAGGTACGCCAACGACATTTGCTGATCTTGTCGCTGAGGATCTAGTCACCGTCATTGGTCATTTCCGTAGAGGTAGTGATGATAGCCAGCCCGTGTTTGATGCCTTGCTCGTTGAAGAGGGCGATTATCAGCGACTCCGTGGGACGGTGACCGTTGGTGTTGATAGCGTGACTGTGACCGATGATGACGATGAAGTTTTCGTTGTTAATTTAGACCCCGATACGGCTTATTATGACTGCTTTGGTTTGGCGACCACTTTAGCAGCTTTGGTTGATGGTCAACGCATTGCCGTTGATGCCATAATGGTTGATGAGGCATATTACGCGGCATTTGTTGCCACCTGTTTAGAAAGTGTTGATACGCTAGCGGGTGAGTTAGAGGTGGTCGATCCTCTGACATTGACGGTGGATGGTCAGTGTGCGAAAGAGGCGATAGCCGCTCGTTATTATCTGCTTGGCGATGATAGTTTGACCGAGATCTTTCGCAACGATCTAAGCGTCGGTAATAATGTGCTGTTGTATGGCGATGATGATGGATGTTTTAGCTATCGCCGGTTATTTAGCATCGAATAAAGATTTACCGATAGTGATTACTGGGGCGGCCAAGCAGGCCGCCCTTTTTTATGTACTATTTTATCCTGATGTGGCAGTTGCTCATTGTCGTGAATATCGGTAAACTGATATCGATTTTGTCATGTAATAAATTTAATTCTACGAGGTATTGATGGATAAGCGGTTGATTTTGATAACGATGACGGGACTCGATCGTCCTGGTGTGTTTGCCACAGTTACCGATTTAATTTCTAAAACGGAAGGTGCGCGCATCCGTGATATCGAGATGACGGTCACTCATCCACAGATGGTGTTGACGGTTCTGCTTGATCTCTCCAGTGGTGATAGTTGTGAAAAACCGTTGATAAAAGAGCTTCTTTTTGCCGCAATGGAGATGAAGCTTCATCTTGATTTCTCTGTTGTTAGTGAGGAAGACTATCGGCGTAAAACAGCAAAAAACCGCTATATTGTCACCATTATGGGCAGTCAGGTAGATGCCGAATCTCTGGCACACGTCTCGACAATTTTAGTTGACTGTCATGCCAATATTGAGCGTATTTCTAAACTGACTCAGGGCGAATTACGCTGCGTCGAGTTATTGATTGGTACCGATGCCCAGCTTGATATTCGTGCCCTGAAACGGCAACTGTTGCAACTCAGTGGCGGCCAGCATGTCGATGTGGCAGTGCAAAAAGAGAGTCTCTATCGTCGCGCTAAACGGTTGGTGGTGATGGATATGGATTCGACACTGATTCAAATCGAGGTGATCGATGAACTCGCTCGTCTGGCTGGTGTTGGCGAGCAGGTTGCTGAGATTACCGAACAGGCCATGAATGGTGAACTCGATTTTAAAGCCTCCCTCGAAGCGCGTGTCGCTCTGTTGGCGGGATTAAAAGAGGAAGCGTTGATGGAGGTATATCAGAATATCCCATTAACCACCGGCGCGCGGAACTTGGTGCGTATCCTCAAGCGGCTTGGTTTTAGAACCGCTGTCATTTCAGGTGGCTTTCAATTTTTTACCGATCGTCTCAAAGATGATTTAGGCCTCGATTACGCCTTTGCCAACCAACTCGAAATTGTCGATGGCGTGGTTACTGGCCGCACAAAAGGGGTGGTGGTTGATGGTGAGCGCAAGGCACAACTGCTTGAGGAGATTGCCCAGCGTGAGGGGATCACTCTCGATCAAGTGATTGCCATTGGTGATGGTGCCAACGATTTGCCGATGTTGGGTAAAGCTGGGTTGGGGATCGCCTTTAATGCCAAAGCGCGTGTGCGTGAGCAGGCCGATACCCATATCAATCAACAGGGGCTTGATTCGATCCTCTATCTTCTTGGTTTGTCGGAACGGGAGATGGCGGAGATCAGTGGGGACTAAGGGAGGTATGGGATGAAGTTACCACAGCTACAGGCGGGAACGCTGGTGCGTCGCTACAAACGGTTTTTAGCCGATATTGAGTTAGCTGACGGTAGTGTTTTTACCGCCCATACGCCTAATACTGGTAGCATGCGCCAATGTGCCGTTGCTGGGTCAAAGGTGTTGTTTTCACGCAGTGATAATGGCAAACGTAAATACCCGTGTACCTTGGAGTTGATTCAGGTTAATGACTCGTGGGTTGATATTAACACCCAGCGCAGTAATAAGGTGGTGGCTGAAGCACTGACCCAGGGTACGATTGATGGCTTGGCGGGCTACCATGTTCAGGCTGAAAAAAAATTGGGTGACAGCCGTATCGATTTTTTGCTTGAGAGAACGATTGATGGCGGCGATGAGCGGGTGTGGCTCGAAGTGAAGAATGTCACCATGATGGGCAGTGAGGTGTGTGCTTGTTTTCCCGATGCGGTTACTGAACGGGGAAAACGCCATCTGGTTGAGTTGATGGCTGCCAAGGAGCAGGGCGATCGCGGCGTGATCCTGTTTTTGATCCAACGCAGCGAGGCCAAATTGTTCTCTCCCGCTGCCGATATTGATCCCGCCTATGCTGAGCAGTTGACATTAGCCCTTGATGCGGGCGTTGAAGCTTATGCCTGCCGCACCGCAACAACCGAATTCGCAACACAGATCGTTGAACGTCTTCCGGTGGTGGTTTAATGCTACGCGCCGTCGGCTTGGTGACCGAATATAATCCGTTTCATAACGGCCATCGCTATCATGCTCAGCAAGCGCGAAAAGTCAGCGGTGCTGATGTGGTTGTGGCGGTGATGAGCGGCCACTTTTTGCAACGTGGTGAACCCGCGTTAGTCGATAAGTGGACACGCGCTCAGATGGCCTTGCGCTGCGGTGTCGATGTGGTGATTGAACTACCGTTTCCCTTTGCCTGCAACAGCGCACCACACTTTGCTGATGGTGCGATCCAAATTCTTGATCTGTTTCGTCCTCACATCAATAGCATGTGTTTTGGTAGCGAAAGCGGTGAACTGGAGCAGTTAAAACCGCTGGCTAAAGCGATGGCAGGCTACGACTCGGCTGACGTCGATCATCACCATGCGCGTACGGGGCAAACGTTCCCGCAGGCACGGGCTGCTGCTCTTGCTAATAAAGGGTTTGATGCGGCATTGCTCGATCAACCGAATAATATCCTCTCCTTGGCCTATTTACGTGCCATTGACCAACACAATAGCGCCTTAGAACCGCTGACCATTAAGCGTATTGGTGCGGGATATCACGATCTCCAGCCTGTCGACAATATCGCCAGTGCCACAGCCCTGCGTCAGCGCCTCTACGCAGGTGACGCGGTGCAGCCGTATCTTCCCACAGCAGCACACGAATTGTTAGTGCAGGCCGTCGAGCAAAAGATGGTGGTTGATCCGCAACGTTGGTTTAGCATGTTGCAGCAGAGTTGCTTAGATCAACGTCGTGCTCTTATCGATGTTTATCAGATGGAACCCGGTTTAGATCAGCGGATTTTTCAAGCTGCGTTGGCTGCCAATGATTATGAACAACTGGTCGATGAAGTCAAAGCCCGCCATCTTACCCGTACCCGTGTTCAACGGCTGTTGTGTTATCAACTGTTTAGTCTCCGTTCACAGGAGGTGGCCAATGCTCTTGCGCAGCCGATCCCCTATCTGCAGCTTCTCGGTGCTACGCAAAATGGTGAACGGTTCTTGAGTCAGTGTCGTAAAGAGTTGCCTATACCGCTAGTGACTAATCAGTCACGTATTCAGTCATTGCTTAATCGTCACTATGGTCGAGATGGTGAAGTGCGTCAGCACGCGCAGTGGATGATGGATTTAGAGGATCAGGTGACGCGGTTTTATTCGCTTCTTTTGCCGGGTTGGCAGGGGAAGTCACGGCAGTGGAATTATTATCAAGCGCCGCTGCGAGAATTATAATTGATAGGTCGGGCATCGTCCGACGGTTTCGTTCTGGTTGTTTACCGCCCCAACTCCCCCATTTGCCTCAGCGGGTGATGGTTGTTCTCTGTCATTTAATGTTGATCAGATTCCACGACTCTCGAAATCAAAGATAAGATCAAGTTCGCGGGTCTCGTCCCGCAGCCGACGTACTTTTTTGACTGGCCCCAAAAAAGTAAGCAAAAAATGGCCTTAAAGTTCACGCCTGCAGCGGGCCGCACTCTACTTACAATGAATCTGTTTCCCTTTTACATGTCAGCGCGGTTCGTCGGCCTCTCGATCTCCAAATCGGTGTTCTTTCGTTGATTTGGTATAGAGGGTTTTTATTGAGCGTGTTTCTCTACTTTTTCCGTGGTACGTGATTTAGATAAATCGGGTAGGGCGGGCATTGTCCGCCACAAAAAAAGAATAAAAAGAAGCCCCGCTAGATATCTAGCGGGGCTTCTTTTGTTTAGGCATGAACTCTAGTGATGAATGATATTAGGCAACTCGTTTTCATCATCCTCTTTAATCGGAAAATGAGGCGTAAGCAACTCACCACATTGCCCAATCGCGTCACAAAGCGCATCGCAGGCATGATCGTTGTGCAATCCTTTGGTGATGGTCTGCACGACCTCATCCCATTGTTGCTGCTGCACCTTGTTGTTGATGCCGCGATCAGCGAGGATTTGTACTCGGCGTTCAAACAGGCAGATCAGGATCAATATCCCTGTCTCATCGCGGGTATGATGTAAACCGTGACGGGTGAAGGATGCGTGGGCTTTTTCATCAACACACTCGTTAATCTCATCCTGAGAGATAAAGCGGCGCAGCAAGGCTGGAGTGTTGCTAATCACTAAACCGGTAACAATATAGCTAACAACGAGTAGTAGAGCTAGTCCCCAGAAGGGCAGGTGGGGGAACCACCACAGGGTCATGCTGGCAAGCGCGAGCGTGAATAGCGCGCTAAAGCGGCTATGACTGCCTTGATAATCATCGGCCTGAGCCAGAATGAGCGGTACAATCTCGCCGCTGGTTTTTTTTTCGGCTTGCGTTACGGCATCTTCAATACGCTGTTGTTCTTGTTGGCTGAATGCTTTCATGGATCGGTACTTTCTGGGGAAAATTGTTGAAACGCACTATCCGAAGCTAACTGTTACCAGCCTCCAGAAGAACCGCCGCCGCCGAAGCCACCGCCTCCACCGCTAAATCCACCACCGCCGCCTCCGCCGAAACCACCGCCACCAAAGCCGCTGCCCATCCAAAACATCGAGCGTCGGCGTCGACCGCCAAAAGGTAGTAATCCTGGGGCGAGAAATAGCAGCATCGTTAGCCATCCGAGGGAGCTACGTTTCTTTTTCTTGGGTTTTCCTGTACCCGTGTATTCGCCGCGTACTGCTTCACTCATTGAGACAACACCAGCAATGATACCGCCAGAAAAATCACCCTGTTTAAAATACGGGCTGATTTCACCATCAATAATTCGACCGGCAAGAAGATCGGTCATCCGACCTTCAAGGCCGCGGCCGACCTCAATGCGAATTTTACGGTCATCTTTGGCAATGAGCAGCAGCAAGCCATTATCACTCTGCTTTTGACCTAGTTTCCATTGCTGCGCAACCCTTATCGCAGTGTCTGCGAGATCTTCACCTTCAAGGCTGGTCAGGGTTAATACGGCGATCTGTGTCGAGTCGGTTTGCTCAAATTGCTCAAGGTATTGTTCGAGCTTGAGTTCGGTTGAGGCTGGGATCATCCCCGCCTGATCGTTGATATAGCCGTCCAGGCGCGGAATGTCGAGTGCTGCTGCCGAGGTGCACAGCAGCAAGATAGCCACTAAGGCGTAGCTGAGGTGTCGGATCAAAATTTCACCTGTGGGGCAACATCGCTACCCGCTGTCGCTTTAAACGATTCTTTGCGCTCAAGGTTGAGCATGTAACTGTTCGTTAAATTGCCAGGGAAGGAGCGGATGGAACTATTAAATTGTTGTACCGCTTTGTTGAAACGTTGGCGGGCAACGTTGATGCGGTTTTCGGTGCCTTCAAGTTGATGTTGTAGGTCGCGAAAGTTTTGGCTGGCCTTCAAATCGGGGTAACGCTCAGCAACAACCAACAAGCGCGATAATGCTCCTGACATCTGCTGTTGCGCTTGAGCGAACTGCTCCATCTTCTTTGGATCACTTAAGCCTTGAGCTGAAATGGTGGTTTTGCCAACCGTGGCACGGGCGGCGGTGACATTCTGTAACGTCTCCTGCTCATGCTTGGCATAGGCTTTAACGGTTTCAACAAGGTTAGGGATGAGGTCAGCACGACGTTGATAGGTGGCTTCAACATCACCCCAGGCGGCAAAAACAGCCTCTTCATTGGTTTGGATCTGGTTGTAGCCACAACTTGTGAGAAGCAGGGTTGATAATACTAAAATAAATGCACGTAACATGGATGGGGTCCTATTCATGGAAGATTGAGTGTCGAGAAAATAAATGTATACCACGGCAATCAATATAGGGACGAGAGGGCTAAAAGTAAACCCGAATAGGGGCTGTTGTTTGGTTTAATAGAATATTATTTGGGTAAAATTGCTTTAGCGCTTGATATTGAACAACAGTGTTCTATTGTTTATGGGAGTAGCTTGTATTTCTGTATATGGAGGAGATGATGCAATCATTCGATTTTATTGGTTATCATGATCAATTAATGGATTCTTTAAGTTCAGCGTTGTCAAAGGTAAAGAGTTCTGGTGATTTATGCGTTGTGATGACGGAGTTAACGGATCAATTAGAGGTTGAACTTGCAAAACATTTAACCGCTGCCGATCATGAGTGTCTCGCCTGCGCGGCTGGGTGCGGTAGCTGTTGCATGGTAAATGTGTCGGTCCTTGAACCCGAATCGATCAATATTTCGCGCTACCTTAAGCATACGTTGGCTGATGATGAGCGTGAACTTCTCCTTTTGTCGATGAAAAAAATGGTAAATCATATCTGTAATGTCGATGAAGAGGAGCGGATTGCCATGCGTAAAAATTGCGTCTTTTTGAGCGAAAAAGGGGAGTGTACGATTTACCCTGTTAGACCACTGTTGTGTCGCTCTATTACATCGATCAATGCGCAAGATTGCCGTGATGCCTTAACGATGCAGGCATTGGGTGAGCAGATACCGATAACGATGAATCTGTTCCAAAAAAATCTCTTTGATGTTGCCTATCAAGGTCTGGCTGCTGCGATGGAGAAGAATAGTATGGATACCGACAGTGCGGAGCTAACGGCCGATGTGTTGTCCTATTTAGAAGAGTAAAGAGTAGCTTTGGCTAATAACGTTGATTAATCGCTGTTATGCGTGAAATGGGCTTGACTTTAATAAGGCTGGCCGTTAGATTACAGCCTCCTCTCTCCTAGGGGGGAATATCTTAAATGGAAATGAGGTGATTTTCGTGGAAATTCAAGTTCTTGACAATAATGTTGAAAAAGCGATCCGAGTGCTTAAGCGTAAGCTACAGCAGGAAGGACTTTTCCGTGAAATGAAGCAACGCAAGTTTTACGAGAAGCCAAGCGTAAAACGTAAGCGTAAAGAAAAAGAAGCACAGCGTCGTCTGCGGAAAAAAATGCGTCTGATGCGCACTGACTGATCACCTCAGTCTAAATAGTTCAAATGGAAAGGGCGAACCGTTATACGGTTCGCCCTTTTTGCGTTTAATCTGCACGGTTGTTGTCTACCTGTCATCCATAAGTTCAACAAGCTCATGCGCTGGCAACGGTTTGCTAAAGAGAAATCCTTGCCCCTGATGGCAGTTCTTTTGGCGCAAAAAATCAGCCTGGGCTTCGGTTTCAATCCCCTCTGCAACGACTTTTAGATTAAGGCTGTGCGCTAAGGCAATAACCGCTGAAGCAAGGGCTGCATCATCTTCATCGCTGGTTACCCGTTCAATAAAGCACTTATCGATTTTAAGTTTCGACAATGGGAAGTAGCGCAGGTAGCTCAGTGATGAATAACCTGTACCAAAGTCGTCAATAGCCAACTGCAAGCCAAGCTCCGTTAATTCAACCATGGTTGATGTGGCTTTCTCAAGCCCATCCATAATCATACTTTCAGTAATTTCCAGCTCAAGGATCGTTGGGTCAATCCCCGTCTCATTGATGATGTTATCAACCGTTGCGACCAAGTTGTCTTGACGAAATTGTAATGGCGAAAGGTTGACTGCCACGGTAATTGGCGCGCGACCTTGTTTCTGCCAACTGACGATTTGTTTGCACGATTCACGTAACACCCACTCGCCAATTGGGACAATGAGCCCACACTCTTCAGCAAGGGGGATAAAATCGAGGGGCGAGATTAACCCAAGCTCTGGGTGGTTCCAGCGCACAAGGGCTTCCAGTCCTGTAATTTGGCGGGACAGTAAGTTGATTTGAGGTTGGTAGTAAACCACGAGTTGGTTGTGATCAATTGCCTTACGCAGATCGTTCTCAAGTTGAAAAAACTTGTTGGCATGGCGGGTCATCTCCGCTTCAAAAAATTGATATCGATTCCTCCCCTCATCTTTTGCACGGGTGAGGGCAATATCAGCATTGGTCATCAGTTGTCGAGTATCATTCCCATCACTGTTGTAGAGGCTGATGCCGATACTTGCGGTGAGATAGATCTCGGTACTTTTAAGAATAATCGGTTGTGAAAATTGATCCAATATCTGTTTAGCCATCCGGCTCATTGCTGTGAGTTCACGAGTGTTTTCAACGATTACGGCAAATTCATCACCACTGAGGCGTGCCATCACTTCGCCGTTGGTAAAGCTGTTCCTTAACCGGTTCGATACTTGGGTTAACACTTGATCCCCTATTTCACGACCAAGAGATTCGTTGATTTTCTTAAATCTATCCATGCCGATAAAGAACAGAGCGACCATCGCGGGCGGTGTGTTGCGATTCAGTGCTTGGCTTAATCGATCGCGCAAGAGAGTGCGGTTAGGAAGATTTGTTAGCAGATCGTGATGTGACATGTAAAGCAACTTCGATTTTTTTTCATCGAGGCTGGCCTCGAGTTGCAGTCGATCTGTGATGTCGCGAGTGGTTTCGATCATTCCAGAAATTTGCCCTTTTTCGATCAACGGAGAGGCTTCAATCTCGTAGATTTTAGTGCTTCCATCTTGTTGATGACGCTGTTGAATGACACGTACTGGGCCATTGTTCTCTTTCACAGCTTTAAGGGGGCACGTGGTTTGGTCATCACGCTCACCACAATAATTATCACAGCACAAATTCCCCTGCGTTTTTTTATTACTAAGGTTGTTTACAGCCGAACGATTCATGAGGATGATCTGTTTTGTGTCACGAACGACACGAATTGGATCGACAATGCCATCAATGATCGATTGCAGAAAGTGACGTTGGCGATCAAGCTTCTTTGTGATTTGGGCAACTTCACTGGTGGTGACAAGGGCAATTTGGCGGCTGAGGCCTGCACCAATCAATACCGCTAACAGCGACATGGCGATAATTTGCTGGATATTATTCCAAGCGCGGCGGTTGAGTTCACTTTTTCGAATCCCCAAATGAAGCGCTGCGCGTGTGGTGCCGACATTGACCATAATATGATAATAGTGCTGTTTGCTTTGGTCGGCGACATTTTTGATACTAATCGCGTTGTCGTTATCGATTGTTAGTTGGAGGAGGCCTTGAGGAAAACCATCTTTAAAAGTGGAGACCACGGGCACACCGTTTTGAACGAGATAGGCATAGTCGATGGCGTTATCGCTGGTGACGGTACTTTGTAGTCGCTTCAGTAGGCCAACTTGATCGTTCCAGAGAACTTGATCTGGAATCTGAAGGGACAGTAGACGCGCTTGAGCAATGTAAAATGTTTGAGTTGCTTGGCGGTAATGGTTGGTCTCAGAGATGGTCGCAGTGGTACATACCCCTAGAATCAAAAGGGTTAGTAGAACAAATGAACGCCAAAAAACCCTTTTTTTAAGTCCTGACCTGTCGATCAGTTTTAGTGCTTTGCGCATACATTGGCCATCTCTCGGATTGAATTGTAGTCGCTGTCGTTACCGAGGGTGAAATGATCGATTCGAAGTGCATTAAGAATTTTGCGCCCCTCTGGGCTTTGATGCGCGGTAAGAAAAAAATCTCGTAGTTGCTGTTTAAGCTTTGGATCCAATTGTTTCGGAACCACAACAGGTGGAATGGCAAAGTCATTTGAGGTATGGATAATACGCACTTTGAGAGCATCGGGGTCATTTTCGATGATCATGTGATTAAGAATTAAGGAATCAACGGCCGCTCCAGCCACAAAACCATTGGCTACAGCTTGAACGGAGTTGTCGTGCCCATGGCTCATCAATGTCTCTGAGAAAAATGTTTGTGGCGATTCATCTTGTGTCGCCAAAAGAAAACTCGGTGCTAAGCATCCCGTATTGGAAGTTTTTGAAGTGAAAGCGAAACGGTGACCGCGCAGGTCTTCAAGTAATTGAAATGGACTGTCTTTGGCAACAATGATGTTTGAGTTGTAGGTTGTCTTGCCGTCAATGACAGGGACAGCAAGGAGTTCTAAGCCGTAGAGATTATGACCGAGGGCGTAAGATCCTGAGCAAACAAATGCGACATCGACCTCATTTCTTTCGAGAAGTTTATCCACTTCGGTGTACGTTGATCGTTGAATGAATTCAGCAGAGTAGTGTAGTTTTTCGCCGATTAATAAGATTAAATCACGGTACAATCTCCCTGTTGTCTGTGGTGAGGTCATAGCTGCTACAGCAACATGAAGGGTTGGTCCTGTATGTTCATGTGGGATGATGACCGTCTTATCGAAATTAATGGTCACGTCTGTTGCGCTGGGCGTAATTGATAGGAGGCTGGCTATAAAGAGTCCTATTGCCGTGAGAAGTAGGAGAGGGGTCAACCTTCCTTTTATACGTTTCGCCATCGTGACCTCTTGTCGAATAATGTGTAGACGATAGTTTTAACCTTAATGAATTGGTCAGTAGACGTTAGTGTGGAGATTGTTCTGCAAAAAATATACCTAATTGCAAATAACAGTATGGCGGAGATGGTAGAGCTGGGGGAGGGAGAAAGGGTGTGGTTTGGGGGTAAATGACCCATTTTATGGGGGGGGATCACCCTGTTTATCGCAAGTGGTAATAAAAAACCTCGTTCACTTTGAAAAAGCTGAACGAGGTTTTGTTTCTGCTATGTCTTGCGAATTAACAAGGTAACGTTGGCAAGTTAAGACCAACAATCTCTTTGACTAATCCGACGACCTGACAACTGTAACCGTACTCGTTATCATACCAAATATAAAGCACACAGCGATTACCTTCGGCAATGGTGGCGAGTGAGTCAACAACACCTGCGTAACGTGATCCGACAAAGTCGGTGGAAACAACTTCAGGTGAGTTGGTGTAATCAATTTGGTCTTGAAGTGGAGAATCAAGAGAGACGTCACGCAGATGTGCATTAAGCTCTTCAGGCGTTGTTCCCTTTTCGAGTGTTAAGTTAAGAATCGCCATTGAAACATTGGGTGTAGGTACGCGGATAGCGTTACCTGTTAATTTGCCACCGAGTTCCGGCAATGCTTTGGCAACCGCCTTAGCGGCGCCTGTTTCAGTGAGAACCATATTCAGTGCCGCACTGCGACCGCGACGAGCCCCTTTATGGTAATTATCAATCAAGTTTTGATCGTTGGTATAAGAGTGGCAGGTTTCAACGTGGCCGTTGACGATACCAAACTTATCTTGAACGGCTTTCAGTATAGGAACAATGGCGTTGGTGGTACAACTTGCTGCGGAGAAGATCTCCTTCTCTGTTGCAATGAGTTCGTTGTTTACCCCAAATACGATGTTAGGGATGTCTCCTTTGCCTGGCGCAGTAAGGATAACCTTGGAGACCCCTTTGGCTTGAAGGTGGCGGCCGAGACCTTCGCGGTCACGCCAGATACCTGTGTTGTCGATAACAATCGCGTTATCGATGCCATATTGCGTGTAGTCGATATCTTCAGGAGCATCGGCATAGATGATTTTGATCATGTTGCCATTGGCGATGATCGCGTTCTCTTCACGGTCAACTTTAATAACTCCTTGAAAACGACCGTGGACAGAATCACGTCGAAGTAAGCTCGCGCGTTTGACGAGGTCATCAGGTCCGCCCTTACGAACGACTGCGGCACGAACACGTAACTTGTCGCCACCGCCCGTTTGCTCAATCAGGATTCGAGCGAGCAAGCGACCGATGCGGCCGAAGCCATAAAGTACGACATCGCGTGGCTCATCGAGAACGGAGGTTTTACCCGTATTGAGGGAGGTTAGCTCTTGACCGACAAATTCAGCAAGATCTTTACCAACCCCTTGGGATTGATAACGAATGGTCAGCTTGCCGATATCTATTTTACCGGGGGCTAAGTCGAGTTTGCTCACTGCTTCAAGGATAGGAAAGCTATCACGAACAGAGATCTCGTTATCGAGAATTTGGCGTGCAAACCGATGTGCGCGTAAAATCCCGAGGGGAGTTCTGTTGACTAAGGTGCGGCCATAGATGCTGATGTTGATGCCTTTGTTACGGTAAAGACTACCAATCAATGGAATCATTGCTTCAGCTAGGTCAATCCGCTCTGTCCAGTCGTTAAAATACGCTTCAGTTTTGTTGCAATCCATGCTCAAGCCCCTTGTGTTAGTTGGGTGTAAACGGGAAAATTATACCGCCGATGATTGTCAATTTATACTTGCTAAATCGGGCGTATCCTAATTGAAGTTGCTTTGTTTTTCAACCCTTTATCACCGATTGTGTCATCCAATCTTTCTTACCGTAATGTGATTGCAGAGATCAATTTTACCGATTATTCAATAATGCTCTTTATTTGTACTGAGTTAGCAATGTAAAAATGGGTAAAAACATGAGTTAGCACTGGACTTAGCGTAGCAACGCTGTTATTTAAAACAGTTGAGAACAAGATAAATTTAACATTCAACTCAGGAGGCAAAACATGGGTGAAATGATTCACTATAAAGATTTAGGTTTGGCCAATACGCGCGAAATGTTTGCAAAAGCAGTCAAAGGTGGTTATGCCGTTCCCGCTTACAATTTTAATAATATGGAACAGCTTCAGGCAATTGTACTTGCCTGCGTTCAAACTAATTCACCCGTGATTATGCAAGTGAGTAATGGCGCGCGAAAATATGCCAATAGTACTATGCTGCGTTTTCTTGCTCAAGGTGCTGTAGCCATGGCGCGAGAACTCGATTCGAATATTCCGATCTGTTTGCACCTAGATCATGGTGATTCATTTGAGTTGTGCAAGAGTTGTATTGATAGCGGCTTCTCGTCAGTCATGATCGATGGTTCCCACCTTAGCTATGATGACAATGTCGCGTTAACACGTAAAGTTGTTGAGTATGCTCATCAGTTTGATGTTACCGTCGAGGGTGAACTTGGTGTGTTGGCAGGGATCGAGGATGATGTGGTCGCTGAGGAATCAACCTATACTCAACCTGAAGAGGTGGAAGACTTTGTTGCCAAGACTGGCGTCGACTCGTTAGCGATATCCATTGGTACAAGTCATGGTGCGTACAAGTTTAAACTCGCTGAAGGTGAAGAGGTACCGCCGCTACGTTTTGATATCCTCGAAGAAGTTGAAAAGCGTATCCCGGGCTTTCCGATTGTTCTGCATGGTGCATCCAGCGTTGTTCAAGAATATGTTCAATTGATCAATCAATATGGTGGTCACTTAGATGGTGCTGTCGGTGTCCCTGAACCGCAATTACGTTTGGCGGCAAAAAGTTCCGTATGTAAGATTAATATTGATTCTGATGGTCGTTTAGCAATGACAGCTAAAGTCCGTGAATTTATTGCTAACAATCCAAGTGAATTTGATCCTCGTAAGTTTTTAGGCGCTGGTCGCGATGAACTGGTTGCTCTCATGACTCACAAAAATGAATTTGTTCTCGGCAGTGCCGGCAAAGGCTAGGAGGTTGTCCGACAACAGAAGAGACTACTGCGAAACCGTCTGAACGGTTCATTCTTTCGCATATTTTCGACAAATAGCGGAGCTATTCGCTCTCAAATCTGAGAAAAACTGCCCTCGCCCAGCCGATTTCTCGCTACGTCTCCTATTGTCGGACAGCCTCCTAGTTGAGAAATTCTTTTCATTTGATAAAATGAAGAGGATGGGGTATCTTGAAATTATAACTTAATTGGTTTTATTTCTTCAAGGAGAGTTACGATGATAAGTAAAGCGATGACTGATGCATTAAATAAGCAGATGAATTTTGAGTTTTATTCATCGACTATTTACCTTTCTATGAGCGCATACTGTAACCACAAGGGCTTGGATGGTTTTGCTTCATGGTTTTATAACCAATACCAAGAGGAGATGATTCATGCGATGAAAATGTATGATTATATCCTCGATCAAGGTCAAGCGGTCGAATTGGCAGCGTGCCCTAAGCCTGAAACCGATTATGGTAGTGTACTCGATATTTTTGAGACCACACTCGGCCATGAACGCGAAGTGACAGAGCGGATTTATGCGCTTGTTGATTTAGCTCTTGAAGAGCGCGACCATGGGACTAATTCCTTTTTGCAGTGGTTTGTTAACGAGCAAGTGGAAGAGGAATCAACTGTGTGCAGTATTATTGATAAGGTGAAGCTTGTCGAAAGTACAGGTAACGGCATTTTTATGCTGAATAACGAGCTTGGCCAACGCCCAGCACCAGCAGCAACCGTTTAATTATTTGATCGATAGAGTGATCGACAACAAAGGAGTATGTCATGGAACAGTTTATTTGTGATCCTTGTGGTTATATTTATGATCCTGCTGAAGGAGATCCAGATTCAGGTATTGCTGCAGGTACAGCGTTTGCTGATCTGCCCGATGATTGGTGTTGCCCTGTGTGTGGTGTTGGTAAAGAAGATTTCTCTCCGTACTCAGAATAGTGTTTTTCCTCAACGATAGGTTTCGTGACAGGACAAAATACGTAGAATAAACAAAACGCCCGCTAGATGATTCTAGCGGGCGTTTTGTCTTAAAATTTGTTGTTTACCACTTTTCCCGCAACTCATCGTAGGCTTGTTCTTTGTATTGCTGAAGTTGTTTCAGTGTGATTTGCCAACAATGTCCTGTTTGATTACCCCTCAGCTTAAAACTGAATTGTCACTTCATTCATTTCACTCTCTCGCTGAAGCGATAATGATAGGCTGTCACCCTCTTGGCACTGACTGACAGCATAGATCACATCAAATGGTGTGCTCACGGTAGTGTCGTCAATTGCTACGATATGATCACCAGCCAGAAGGTTGTAGCGCTCTGCAACACTGTCCTTAATTACCTCTTTAATCATCACGACGCCATCGTTGTCCGCTAACATAATCCCCAATTGCTGCCGTTCGGGACCCGCTTCGTAGCGAGTGTAAACAAGGTAATGATAGGCAGGAAGTGGAACTTCAGGCAGTGTGACATCCATGTACTGCTCTTTTTTGCTGTCATCCACCTCAAGGTCTTTGTTGCCGATGAGAGTATAACCGAATGGCAGTTGTTGAAAAACACGTCGTGGAATGCCATAGCCGTGGCGGATATGGTTGCCACCTGCGATAACAATCATCTGATCGTTGAGGTGGTCGGGGTGTTGGAGAAAGCTGACGATGGATTGTGCCATCGTATCATCCCATAGGCTTTGAATTTGGATAAATGAATCGGGGCTTGCGCTGCCGTGACTGTGACCTTCAAAGTAGGCGAGTAGGGTTTCGCGGTAGTAAGGATCGATATTTGTTGGCAGCGGCGTGTTGCCACTCATTGCCGACATTTTATCTTGCTTGCTGATATTTAACGCGACAATTGGCAGTTTAAGGTCACGGATTAAATTTAATAGTTCACGGTAGTAGGCATAATCAATACGCCATGATTCATACCAGTTAGATTGCTGAATAAACTCTTTTTCGCTTAATTTCCCTTGGCTCCAGGCGTCAAGTACCGCTTGTTGCCCGGAATGAAACATCTCCATGCCAACAGCAAGATTCCGTTTCGAGTTGGCATGTAGTGCTTGAGTTGTTTCAACTTGGAGGCGGTGCGAAGCTGGGTTGTCATGGGTTTCGCCGATATAGATCAGACGATCACCGCGTATTCCTGCAACCATCTGCTGGAATGAAAGTAGCGTTCCTGTCGGCAGGTGTTGAATGTCGCCAATAACGGGTTCCGTTGCCGGTGGATACGGTTCACTAACTGACGAGGGTGCTACGATGGGGGAACATGCGGCACTCATGCAAATAAATGCCACGATAAGTACGCGAGTAAATAGGGCCATGATAGCGGGTACTTTCGTTTAATCATAAATATTTTTAGAGTAAAAAATCTCTGTCATTTCTCGGCGTAATAGTTCACGAACTCGGTTTTTTTCTTTGTCAGAAAAATCCTGCATCGCGGTACCAAACAGGTATTGCTCTAAATCGACCTCTTTGAGCAACATCTTGGTATGAAACAAATTCTCTTGATAGATATTGATGTCAACGCAGTCGTACAGTTCACGCGTCGCTTTTTTAATAAATTGCTGAATGGAGTGGATGCGATGGTCGATATAGTGCTTTTTACCGTGAACGTCGCGGGTAAAGCCGCGCACCTTGTAGTCCATCAGGACAATATCCGATTCGAACGATTCGATTAGATGATTCAGTGCCTTTAACGGACTGATTTGACCACAGGTT
This sequence comes from Desulfuromonas svalbardensis, assembly GCF_055389415.1. NCBI lineage: Bacteria > Pseudomonadati > Thermodesulfobacteriota > Desulfuromonadia > Desulfuromonadales > Desulfuromonadaceae > Desulfuromonas > Desulfuromonas svalbardensis. The sequence continues at coordinate 1,418,399 of NZ_AP042416.1, forward strand.
GAGATATCAATGTCAACGCGAAAGGTGGATATGCCGAGTTTGTTATCCGTTTCAGGGTAGGTGTGAACGCACAGGTGACTTTTGTCAAGATGAGCTAATACTTGATCCGATTTGGGTTCAAGGGGTTCTTCGGCGATCAGAACCGTAACGCTGGCTCCCATGGGCTCGTAGTCTTGACTGGAGATATTGAGAATCGTGGCACCGATGATCTGCGCAACTTCGCATAGGATTTTTTCTAAACGTTCAGCGTTATATTCTTCATCAATGTATTCAAGGTATTCTTTACGCGATTGCGGTGCTTTTGCGTAGCAAACATCGTAAATATTAAATGATAAGGTTTTGGTGAGGTTGTTGAACCCTCGCAGCTTAATTTTGGGGGAACGCTTGGTACGTGAGATTTTTTTTGCGCACATGGCGGCATCTCCTTCGACAGGCTTTAAGTAACAAAAACCTGTGGTTTCCGCGGACAGAAACCCAAAATGGATACCCTTGATGGTATCGATTTTGAACAAACAGTAATGATATAAACCAGTACTGAGCGGAGCCGTTTTTGATGAATTGCTCCGGACAAATTGCCGAGATGTTTGGTCGAGCCAAACTGCGCTATAAGACCATAACCGCTAGGGAAGAACAAGAAAATAAAATTGCGCTGTTGTCGAAAATTACAGCGACAACAGCGCAATTAAAGTTGAATCGTGATGGTGTAAATGAGCTAATTTGCTTGAGAATAGTTCGGGTAAGAACCCGTTAGTTGCTCTATCGAAAATTGTGCTGAAAAGATCGATGATCGCGCTTCGATGATATTGAAATCGGCCCGAGATTGAAAGAAGATCGCATCTAAGAGTTCGACTGAAGTGGTTAACCCTTGATCGAAGGAGATACGAGTGATGCGTAAATTTTCTTCCGTTTGTTGACGGTTTGATTTGGCTACCTGAAGATTATCAACTGCGAGGTGAAACTCGCGGTAGGTATTATCTATTTCGGTGATAAGTTCATGCTCGCGCTCTTGATAACGGTATGTTGCTCGCTTGGCTGCAATGCGTGCGTGTTGTAAGTCCGCATCATCTTTGAAGCCATCAAACACGTTAATTGAAAGACGTAGTTGAGCGCTTAGTTGCTCATCGCGAATATCGCCATCATTCATCGCCAACTCATTTTCACCACGTTGATAGGTCGCTGCAAGGTCTGCACGAGGTAAAAAATTATCACGCGCCGCTTTACGATCAAGTTGTGCTGCTTCGATAACCGTTTGCAGTGATTGTAGTTCACGGTTGCTTGTTAGAAGTTGTTGCTGCAGTTGCGGCAGTTGATTCAATTCTGGTAATGCTGAAAACTCCGACAAATCAAGGTCTGTTAGTTGCACATTTGTAAGTGTTTGCCGTTGTAGTTGAGCCAGTTGTTGCTGAATGATAGTTTGCGCACGATTCACGTCAAGCTGAGAGTTTTCCAGTTCCACTTCAATGCGTAGCACCTCGTTGCGAGTGATGAGGCCAACATCAAACCTAGCTTGGGCGTTTTGGCGCTCTTGTTGGTACAGCATCAATTGGCGCTGTGCGACTTGAAGGTTTTGTTGTTGCTGATGCAGGTTTAAACAGGTTTGTGCCACTTCTTGTTGCACGCTCTGTTGAATCTCTTGCAACTGTAGATCGGCAACCTGCTGCTGTTGCTTTTTGCTGAGTAAACGATAGTAATCGCCAAAACCATGAAACAAATTCCAGCTTAGCTCAACACCGCGACGATGTGTTTTTTCCTGTTGAATAATGGTTTGGTCGCGCAATTGTTCCGCTTGATAAAAAAGATCAATAGCTGGCAGAAATGTACCGCGTTGCTTACGGACATTTTGCTGTTGTTGCTCTAATGCCGCTTGGTAGTCGCGAACGAGATAACGTTGCGACGCCGCATTTTTTTGCAACTCTGTCACCGTCCATGCAGAAGCGAACGAAGGTATGAATAGCGTGAGAATGAAAAAAAGTATGAGATCCTTTGATATGGATTTATTCAACATTTTCAGCCCTTTCTTTGTGGATAAAGAATGCCAGCAGTGCTGGAATGACAAACAGGGTAAATAGAGTCGATACGAGTAACCCGCCAAGGAGCACGCTACCGATTCCACGATACAGTTCACTTCCTGCCCCAGTTGAAAGGACAAGAGGAAGTAAGCCAAACAGGCTGGTTGTGGTACTCATGAAGATAGGACGAATACGCGTTCGGACCGATTCACTAATTGCAGTAATGCCAGATAAACCCTCATAGCGTACATTGTTGAGAGACTGATGGACAATGAGGATCGCATTGTTGACCACCGTTCCGATGAGGATGATAAAACCAAGCATAGTTAAAATGTCGAATCCTTGCGGGGCAACAAGCAGGTTAACGGTAGTGAGGCCAATAAATCCACCCGCTGCGGCAAGGGGAACACTAAACATAATGATCAGTGGATAGAAGAAATTCTCAAATAGAACCGCCATCAACAGATAGGTGAGTACCAATGCTAAGAGTAAGTTCCATTGTAGCGCTTCACGTGTTTCAACTAACTTATCTGCATTTCCTCCGATGAAAACTTTTACGTCACCGAGTGTTCCGTCATTGGTAAGTTTTTCTACCATGGCTTCGATTGTTTCTGTCGCTTGTTGCAGTGGCATCTCTGCTGGAGGTGTCACCTGTAGGGTGATATTTCGTCGGCGTTCATAGTGGTCAACCTGAGTCATCCCTTGCGAGTATTCGGCGCGTGCGACATCACCAATACGAATCAGTTCACCATGACTATTTACAATGGTGCTGTTGAGAATATCCTCAGGGCTACGAATTTCGGAATCGCTCGCCTTGAGGACGAGATCGACTTTACGCATGCCGTCGGGCATATAATCACTGATCTGGCGACCATCCATAAGGATGTCGATGTATTGGCCCAAAATTGTTTCATCCAGACCATTGGCCACCAACTTTTGCTTGTCAGCAATAATGTTCACCTCAGGATAGCTGATCTCAAGAGATGGGATGGGCCGTATTTGGGCTGATGTTAGCGCCTGGCTAATTCCGCCATAGAGGGTGCGGCCAGCGTTAACCAAGGTGTTAAGGTCGGTGCCTGTTATATTGACCTCAACAGCTCGTCCTTCACCAATGTCACTTTCGAAGATCCCAGACTGTAAGCTGACGCCAATCATGTCAGGAATACTGTTCATAATTCGTGACATCAGCGGCATTAATTTTTTTGCTTCAGTTTCGTGAGTACTAATGGCACCAATAATATTGAGGTCGGGAGTAGCGACAAAAAACAGATTTTTGATTTGCGGTACACCATCCTTACCATCTTCTTGAGTATAGGGTAGGGCCTCTTGGTAAACAAATTCCCCTATCTGTGAGCGTTTTTCCACGGATAGACCAGGGGGGGGGATAAGGATATTTAGAATAAGGTTACGGTTGCCTTGAGGCAAGTATTCTGATTTTGGTAGTAAAACCCAGGTAATAAGAATTGCCGCAAGGGTAAATAAGGTGATGCTGAGTATCCGGCTGGTGAGCGAACGTAGCGAGAGGTTGGACAACTTTATCAGTACATTAGCTATTTTTTGTCCTTGGCGACCAATGGCATCATTCTTCACTTTTGCTAACGGGCGACGCGAATAGACAAGGTTGGCCAAGCATGGGATGACCACTAGCGAGACCAGCATACTCAATAAAATAGCAAAGGTGATGGCGATGGCGATATCGCGAAAGAGTTGCCCAGCTTCTTGTTCAATAAAGATAACGGGGAGGAATACGGCTATCGTTGTTGCTGTCGAGGCGAGAACTGCGCCAAAAACTTCTTGCGCACCATCGAGAGAGGCATCAAACGCTTTTTTGCCCATCTGGCGGTGGCGGTCGATGTTTTCCAGTACGACGATGGCATTATCAACCAGCATACCAATGGCGAATGAGATCCCCGCGAGGCTGACCACGTTGATATTTCGGTCGAATACCCACAACGAAATAAAGGTTCCGATAACTGAGATGGGGATTGCAATGGCTGTAATGGCTGTCGCCGAAACGCTGCGTAGAAACAATAGCAGTACCATGACGGCAAGAATTCCGCCGATCAAAGCATTTTTCTTCACGATACTGATCGCGGTATTGATGTAAGGAGTTTGGTCGTATACCCAGTCAAGGTATAGCCCTTTTTCGGCAAGAATCCCTGCATTTAATTCGTCAACAACTTGGCGAGTGCGGCGGGTCATGTCGAGAACATTGGCACCCTTTTCCTTACGAACCCCGATAACAATACTAAGTTTACCATTCGACTGAATCGCAACTGTTTTTTTAGCGTATCCTTTTTGTGTTGTTGCGACATCGTGCAACAGAACCCGCTTGAGGCCGTCATCTTCTAACACCACACCAAGAGGATCTTTACCATTTTGAAAGCGACTGACGGTACGAATTCGGTAATCTTTATTGCCAATACCGAGGGTGCCAGCTGAGGTGTTTTGGTTTGCCCGTTGAATTGAGCTAACCATTTGGTTGATGGTGATATTGCTGCGTGCCATCTTTTGACGGTCGGCGACAATTTGGAGTTGGTCTTCCGTTCCACCACCAACAAATAGAGAACCAATGCCATCAATTCGTTCTAATTGCTGTTCCACCTCATTATCGTAAAAAGTGCGGTAGTGATCAATTGTTTCAGGATTTTCAGCTTTGGTTTTAAGCAATATCCAGATGACGGGTGAGCTGCTGGCACCAGCGGCTTCCATGATTGGTTTATCTGCATTTTCTGGGTAGTTACTGACTTCGTCGAGTTTGTTAGCAACGCGTAGTAAAGCGTTGTCAATATCAACCCCAACCTTAAATACTAGGCTGATGGTGCCGTAATCGTTATAACTTGAACTTTCCATGCTGACCAGGTTTTGTAGTCCCTTTAGTGCATCTTCCTGATCTTCTATAATCTCCTGCTCAATATCATATGGGGTCGCACCAGGCCACGTCGTGGTGATGGTGATCTCTGGCAGATCAACGTCAGGTGTCAATTGAACGGGCAAGCTTGTTAATCCGATAATGCCGAAGAGCAATACTGTGATGACAAACACTGCCACTGAAACGGGTTTTTTAATGCTGTAGTGCAATATGCTCATCGAATTAATCCTTTATGACGGTTACGGGTTGATCTGGACGTAAACGCTCATTACCTTCGATCACGATTGGCATCCCTGCTTGAATGTGAGGGCTTTTAATTGCGGCACGATCGCCGCTGAAGCTCACAATCTCAATGGGGATAATGGCTGCTTTGCCGTCTTTGATGCTGTAGACAAATTTCTGGCCATTAAAGGTCACCAGAGCATCACGAGGGACGAGCAGTTGCACGCTTTCGGTACTGGTTGGCAAACTGACCTCAGCGGACATATTTTCGAAAGGGAGTGTCATCTGTTCGAGCTGAATGCGACTGTAAATGTTTTTTGTTTGCGCATCGACAACAGGGCGAAACCCTTTGTGGACCCCTTTAAGGTGTTGGTTGGTTGCCGGTAACCACACTTCAACCTGTTGACCGATGGTGCTAAAAGGTAAAAGGGTTTCACTTGTGGGAACTTGGATGAAAATATCACTTAGCGCACCAATGCGAGCGACGGGGCTACCTGTTGTCGCCCAGTTGCCAATATCAATATTTTTTTCAAGAATTCGACCGTTAAATGGGGCGAGAATGACACTTTTACCTTTTTTTATTTGAGTTGATTCGAGCTCGGCAATATAGGCAGCCTTTTGCGCTTTAATCTCGGCAACCGAGTAAAATAGTTGGTCGTATGCTGTGGCGCTAGTCGCTTGTTGTTCAAGAAGTTGCTGATAACGGGCGAGGTCTTTATTCTTGTGATCAAGCTTGGCCTGCGTTAAATCGATCATTGACTGAATTCGCATCAACTCTTTATCAATGAAGTCGGTGTTGAGTTGAACTAGAACTTGGCCTTTTTTAACCTGATCGCCTTCGCGAAAAAGAACCTTGTCCGCACGACCGCTCACTTCCGCTGAGAGTTGACTGATGCGATCAAAATAAAGGGTGCCGACAAATGATTGGGTTGGCGCTGCCAGTGAACTTTGCAGTGCTGTTATTTTGACCCGAGCGGGTGGCGCTGCTGGGGGCTCTGCAAAAACAGGTGTGATGATCAATAGAATAAGTACGAGAGCAAGAGTGTGCCGCATTGGATACCTCATGGTTAGTAATGATGGTTATGATAAATTAGGATTAGGTTTTAAGCCGTCGATACAAAAACGGATGGCATGTTCATCAATGGGCGGTACGGGGAGATGCTTGAAAAGTTTAATGTGCATCACGCCATAAAAAGCTGCATCAAGGAACCATGCCGTCTCTTCGATGGCTACGGGGCGGATGCTCTTGTCGGCAATTCCCTTGCTGATGAACTGGCTCAGGAGGTTGATTTTGTGTTTCAGAAATGAATCAATGAGGGCAAAGCCGTTTGTGCCTGGTTTATGAACCTCATCGGTCATGTCACGGATGAGAACGGTTACCTTTTTGCTGTGCTGTTCGACAACGAGGTTTTCACTACGAAGGAGTGCTTCAACGCATTCCAATCCGTTTTTTTCGTGCTGAGAAATGTTGTCGTAGCCCATGATTGTGTGTTGGAGGATCTGGTTGAGTACTTCACACAAAATGCCCTCTTTTTGTTTGAAGTGGTAAAATAGGGTTCCTTGGGCAACTCCTGATAGGGCGGCGATTTCAGCAGTGGATGTGTTGTTGAACCCTTTATCGGCAAACAGGTCTACAGCCGCATCGATGATTTTATCTTTTTTTGATTTCATTTGTAGCCTTCCGCAATAAACTGAGTGAGTAGTCAGTCAGTACCGCGATATGGCAGAATCGTCAAGTATAAATTTTATATCAGAGATAAAATAATTATGCCGAGGGGTGGAGTCTTGAGTGTTTGAACATGTGAAAGAGGCGGATAGACAGCATAATTGCAGCGCTGGTGAGTCCACAGATTAGGCCGATCCAAAATCCTTTTGCGCCCCAATTTAAATGGAGGCCAAGGTAGCAACCGATGGGTAAGCCAATGCCCCAATAGGAGATTGTTTGGATTATCATGGGTATTTTAGTATCTTTGAGACCACGTAAGGCACCTGCGCAGCACACTTGCATTGCATCGGGAATTTGAAAAATAGCAGCGAGAAAAAGCAGTGATGCTGCCGCATTGAGTAGCTGTGTATCGTTGGTAAAAATAGAGACACACAGATGGGGGAACGTGGCCATCACCGTGCAACTCACTAAGGCACAAACGAGCGTTGTCAGGATGCCAATATAGACGACACGTCGAGTTTGTAGGGGGCGTTTGCGACCGCTGGTGTGGCCGACACGAACAGATATGGCGGTGGCAATGCTCAACGGAACCATAAAGGTCATGGAGGTAAAACTTAAGGCAATTTGGTGTGCGGCGACTGCTTGAGCGCCAAAGCGGGCCAACAGTAGGGCGATGGTGGCAAAAATACTACACTCAATAAACAGTCCGCCACCGATAGGTAGACCTAATTTGAGGAGCTGTTTTTGTGTCTCCCAGCACCACGCGGCATTAAGGCGTAACATCTGTAAACGTCGATAAAGTGCACCGCGCCAAAAGATAAACAGCATACCTAGAAACATCGCCCACATGGTGATAGCTGAAGCGGGGCCACAGCCAATACCACCCATGGCGGGTAAGCCTAGTTTGCCAAAAACTAAAATATAGTTGGCGACGATATTTATTGCTAAACCAAAAAAACTGACCAGCATACTGGGGCGTGTGAGGGAGAGTCCTTCACTGCAGTAGCGTAAGGCAAAACATGCCCCGAGCGCTGGGAATCCCCACGAAATGCCTTCTAGGTAGCCGGTAATGATGGGCTCAAGTTGTGGAGCCACCTGTAACCACGGCAATAGATAGTGCGCTTGGTGGAGTAAGATAAGGATGATGGTGCCGAGTATGGTTCCTAGGTAGATCCCTTGTGGCGCAACGTGGCTGATGGTTTGTTGCTTGCCCGCACCGTAGGCATGCGAGATGGTCGGTGTTAGGGCGCTCAAGATACCAAGCAATAACAGCATCAGTGGAAACCAGATACTTGACCCTATGGCAACCGCTGCGAGGTCATGCGCGCTTACACGGCCTGACATCACTGTATCGACAAAGCCCATGCTTGATTGCGCCAACTGTGCGAGGATCAGCGGCAGGCTTAAATTGATCAATTTTATTAATTCAGTGCTCAACAGTTGGCTGCGCCGATCGGTGAACCTCATGGTGGTCCTTTCGTAAAACAAAACAGGCCCTCCTCGTTTAGGAAGGCCTGTTTGAATATCAGAGTTACACGGTTTTGTACAGAAAACTAAAACGGACCGAAGATGTCCCGAGTATCATTGATCTGATCAATCGCTGTCGTTTGTTCTTGACGTTGTCAGGGGGAGGATCGGGGCTAGCATGACGATGTGAGTCTTGAAAATATCTCGCATGTAATACGTGGTTGCGTTAGGTTGGGGCCGTCTTTATTTAACCGTCGGGTGGAGTGGTGATGATTCATAGCGATCCTTTTCTGGTCATTCATGATGCTGAATGTGACCAATGGTTAAAATTCGAAACGCCAGTGCATGTTGTTGTTGCGACAACGGTGGCGCAGGTGGTTGAAAAGCTGCGCTTGGTTGAATCTCTGGTGAATAGCGAAGGTTTATATGCTGCGGGGTATGTCGGCTATCAAGCGTCACCAGCCTTTGATTCACGACTAGTAACTCGTGTCGGCGGTGAGTTGCCGTTGCTGTGGTTTGGTTTGTACGAAGCAGCACCCGTTGTTGTTTTACCGTTAGATAAATCAACTTCAGTACCGTTTAGCTGGAAGCCACGGCACCATAAAGGGGATTACCTTAAGGCGATTGCTGCGGTTAAGGATTACATCGCTCAGGGCGATACCTACCAAGTAAATTATACCTATCCTTTGGAATGTACTGTTAATGCTGAAGTTGATGCGTGGACGTTCTTTTTGTCGCTGCAGCATGCTCAACAAGGGAGGTATGGCGCTTTTGTCGATCTCGGTCGTTTTGCAATCTGTTCGGCCTCACCAGAACTGTTTTTTTCTCGTAAAGAGGATTTGATTACAACGCGACCAATGAAGGGGACGGCACCACGAGGTGATGATCCCATCGAAGATTTACGCCTATGCGATGAGTTAGCCGGTAGTGAAAAAAATCGCGCTGAGAACTTAATGATTGTCGATATGCTTCGCAATGATTTGAGCCGTATCGCCGAGGTAGGATCGATTCATGTCGATAAATTGTTTCAGGTTGAAGCCTATCCAACTCTGTGGCAAATGACAACACAGGTTCAGGCCCGCAGCCGCTGTTCGATTGTTGAACTATTTACCGCTCTTTTCCCGTGCTCTTCAATAACTGGGGCACCAAAGGTGCGGACAATGGAAATTATTAACGAGCTAGAATCTTCGCCACGTCAAATCTATACAGGGTCAATTGGCTTTATCTCTCCAGATGGCCGCTCGCAATTTAATGTGGCCATCCGTACGGCATTGATTGATCGCCAGCAGGGTTGCGGGGAATATCCCGTCGGTGGTGGAATTATATGGGATTCTGATGCTGAGCAAGAATATCGCGAAACGCAGACCAAGGCCAAAGTATTGGAAGGGCAAGGGGGGCAGCCACGGCTACTTGAAACCTTGCTGTGGGAGCCTGAAACAGGCTATCGACTATTCGAGCAGCATTTACAACGTCTAGACGTGTCGGCACAACGCTTTGGTTATCTTGTAGATATCCACTCTCTACGGCAGCGACTCATTGATGAAGCCGCTGCCCGCGCAGTACAACGCTGGCGGGTGCGTTGCTTGTTGGAATCTACGGGTCAATTAGAGTTTGAGTTTATCCCTCAGCCTTACTGCGGCCAACTCCGAGCGGTTAAATTAGTTTTAGCGCGAAAGGCAATAGCGAGCGATGATGAGTTTTTTAGCCATAAAACTGATGATCGAAAGTTCTTTCAAGGCATGATTGAATCGGCTCAGAATGAGTATGGTACTGAGGTCGATGACGTGGTGCTGTTTAATCAACGCAATGAAGTAACCGAGACCACCATTGCTAATATTGTTATCTACTTAAAAGGGCAATGGCTAACACCGCCACTGCATTGCGGGTTGTTGGCGGGAACCTTTCGGCAACACTTGCTAGAGCAAGGAGTGCTTATTGAGCGGGTGATCACGGTGGCGCAATTGCGCGGCGCAGACCAGGTCTATCTTATCAATTCGGTTCGTGGCTGGCGTTGGGCGCAATTGCGCTGTTAACGTGATTAGGCAAGTTGTCGCGGTTCGTCCTTGCTCTGAACACGATAAAAGGCTATTCTGTTCGTTATGTCTAAAATAATTGTAGAATCTAACGAAATAAATTTGTCCCCGCTGGATTTTTTACAGCGGCATGTCTCTGCGGCATCGCGTAGTTATCTGCGTCAATTGCTCAAAAAAGGCAAGGTTGTCACTACTTCAGGAACTTTGTCTGAGGAAAGTGTTTTATCCGCAGGCTTAGAAATTCAGCTTCCTGATAGTGGTCGGATGCGAGAATTACTCAACGGATATAAATCCCCTGAAGTCGATAGCCCTGTTTCAATCCTTTATGAAAGCCGTGAAATCCTTATCGTCGATAAGCCGGCTGGACTGGCTATTCATTCAAGTGTTGGTCACGAAAAGACGAATCTTACCACCCAAATTGAACAGCTGTATCGTCGCCGTGGTGTGGACTTTAATTGCGCGCCGATCCACCGCTTAGATCTCGACACCTCTGGCCCTGTGCTGTTCGGTAAAGGGAAAAAGGCCTGTAGCGAACTCGGTAAAATGTTTATGCAACATGATGTTGAAAAATGTTATGTCGCGTTGGCCAAGGGGCGGTTGCCCGGTAGTGGAATGTTGTGTTCCAAGGTGACCTCAAAAGGTAAAGAGAAGGAAGCTCATACCGCATTTCGTGCTCTGCAACGTACGGAGGAGGTTTCTTTTATTGAACTCACCTTGCATAGCGGACGTCAGCATCAAATCCGTCGCCAACTTGCTGATCTTGGTCATCCTTTGTTTGGTGATCGTCGTTATGGTGGCCCGTGCCCTGCTGCGTTACCGCGAATGTTTTTGCATTGCTGCCGGCTCGCATTTGTTGATCCGTTTAGCGGTGCGGTTTTGGAAATCGAAAGCCCACTGCCTGCTGACCTAAAACAATTCTTACCTGAATGTTCTATCTCTCAACCCGCTGATCTTTGATCAGCGGTTTTTTTTTACCTTCTGGTGTAAGCACCAACCAAACCTCGCAAATAATCAACGATTTCTCCTTTAATAATCTAAAATTAACTATTAGCAAACAGTGTTTGATTTATTCATCGTTGTTGAATATGATGAGAGCTAAGTTGTAGCTCAATCATTGTAATAGTGTTGTTTTGAATTGTTTAAGGGGGACAGATGGGAATGCTCAAAGAGGCCTATCAAGGCTTAGAGAAACAGTTTTTTAATTCACTGACTAAAAAAATCACGGGCAACATGTTGTTTCTCTTGTTCGCAGTTCTTGCGTCATACGGCGTTATGAGTTGGGAGCAAAGTGCTGTTGCTGAGGTGATGCGCAATTCGCAATCTGTGTCTGAGATAACTTCGGGTATTGTTGCTATTCATCACACGGCGCAACAGTGGTTGATCGTTGTTGTTGCTGTCAGTGTTCTCGTCTGTATTATTCAGATCATTTTCCTACGTTATATGATTGTTCGACCGATTCAGAATATTACTACAATTTTTGAATCTATCGGTAGCGGTGAAGGAGATCTGTCCATTGATGTTCCTTTGGAAACTCATGATGAGATTCGTGATTTGGCTAAAGGCTATAATCATTTCATGGATAAATTACGTGACATAATTGGGCTTGTCCGTCAGCAAGGGGTTCAGATTGCAGTTCGCTCCGCTTCCGTTGGTAAGCAGGTGAGCGAAACAGCGGCAATTTCAACCCAGCAGGGTGAGCTGTCCGATGCGATTTATTCAAGTAGTGCTGAAAGTACGGGGGCTACAGGTGAAATTGCAGATAATTCGCAGACCATTCAAGCGAGTACATCTGAGCAGCTTGATCAGGCTCGTCGCTCGTTGGGGCGTCTCCAGCAAGCCACTGAGCATATTGCTGAGGTGGATACCACTTTGACTGATTTTGTCAAAACCGTAGAAGGGTTGGATGAGAAATCGAAGGGGATTGAGCAAGTTGTCGGTTTGATCCAAAGCATTTCTAATCAAACAGGTTTGTTAGCTCTTAACGCGGCTGTTGAAGCAGCTCGTGCTGGTGAGGCTGGGCGAGGGTTTGCTGTGGTTGCTGAAGAGGTTAAGAATCTCTCCACTCAGGTAAGCGATGCCACCAATAATATCTCAGTGACACTTCACGATATGATTGAAGGGGTGAAGCAGACTCAAAAAGGTACGGCCATCATCTCGAAGCATATTATTTCAACTAAAGAGGTGGTCGAAGATTCCTGCAATCAATTCACTGAAATGGTCAATGATTTTGAACAAACCCATGATAGTCTGCATCGAATTAGTGCTTCGGTTGAGGAACTCTCGGCAGCTTCGACGATGGTGCATCAGAACATTAGTCAAGTGAAGCAACTTAGCGGTACCGTTGCTCAGGCGATGGGAGAGGCGACTGATTTTACCCATGATTTGAATGCGACGACTCAGTTAATGCAGGAAACAGTGTCGAACTTTAAGGTTGGTCGCGGTAACTTTGAGCAGACGCTCGAACTCGCTCGCCGCGTAAGGGATCAGTTGCAAACGAGGATTAGTGACTATGCGTCAAAGGGGTTAAATGTCTTTGATGCCAATTACCAACCCATCCTAGGTACCAACCCTGTTAAGTATTCAACGGCTTACGATAATTTTTTTGAGCAACAGTTGCAATCAACATACGATGAAGTTGTTAGCCGGGCTAAGGGTGGGTTGTTTTGTCTTTGTGTTGATAGGAATGGCTATGCGCCCACCCATAACAGTTTTTATTCACAACAGTTAACGGGAAACCCTGAGCAAGATCTTGTCAATAGTCGCGATAAGCGGATGTTTGATGACCCTGTTGGTCTAACTGCAGCCCGCAACAAAAAAAACTTTGTGTTGCAAACCTATTGCCGTGATACGGGGCAGGTGGTTAGTGACTTATCGCTGCCAATCATGATAAATGGGCGACATTGGGGCGGGTTTCGCGTCGGACTCGATCCGCAAGGATTACTTGATCGCTAGAGATGTGGTTGACTGGAAAAGTTTGAAAAAGGGGGGGGCGTCCTGTTAGGGCTGCACCCCTTTTAAAATTTATAGCATTGCACTTGGTTTCGACCTTTGTTTTTAGCGATGTACATTGCTTCGTCGGCTCGACTTAAGATCAGTTGGTAAATCTCATCGACAAGTGGAGTCATACAACAAACACCAATGCTGATTGTGACAACGTTTGCGGCGTCAGAATAAAGATGGGGGATCGCTAGCTCTTCAATTTCGGCGCGAAGTTTATCAGCCATAGACTTTGCATCACATAGTTCTGTTTCAGGTAGCAAACAAACAAATTCCTCGCCACCAAAGCGGGCAACAAGATCTCTTGATCTGCGTAGGTGATACTCAAGGGCTTTCGATACGACACGAAGACATTGGTCACCTTCGATGTGGCCATAGTTATCGTTGAAGCTTTTAAAGCTGTCGATGTCGATCATAAGTACCGATAGTTTTCTTTTTTCTCGAATTGCAGTGTTCCATTCTAGTTCAAGTATTGAATCAAAATGGCGCCGATTCGAGATCCCTGTCAAGCCATCTTGTTGACAGAGCAGTTGGAGAGCTTGTTGTGCCTCGGTGCGCTCAAGAACCTGCTGCTCCAGCTGCTTGTTGACCTCACGGAGTTCAATTGTTCGTGTTTCAACGCGTTGCTCAAGTTCGGCGTTAAGTAAGTGCAGTCGTTTTAAAATGATGCCAAGACCAAAGTAGAGCACACACATGGTGATTATGATGATAATCGTACTGAGGATTGCACCGCGGGTAACGGTTTGAACCATATTATGGCGCCCAATTGTCATGTTTTTTGCTGAGACGATAAAGCCGATTTTTTCACCAAGGTAATTAACGATTGGAACCGGTTTGTATTTTAGATAGGATTGATTTAAGTAGGAAAACTGTTCGCCATTTTCAGCGAGTAAAAGCTTTCCGCTTAATTGCAGGTCATCAAATGACTGGCCGATGCTTGCCATGAGGGTCATGTTGCTAAACGTGCGGTCGCTTGTTTTTTGTACCGCACGCAAATTGTCATTGAAAACAAAAATCCCACTATCCACCGCATAAATTTCATTCATCTGTGTCAAAGCTCGCAGTGGCTTTATGACAAAGACAATCATGCCAATATATTCTTGGTTGGCATAAACAGGGTGACTAAACCGGTAAGCGAGTCCCCACCGAGCAAGTACTAGTCCCCCTATTGGTTCTTGTTTTGTTAAGGAGGTTGTCGCAAAAGGGATGTCCCAAGCTTTGCCAAAAGAGGCTTGAGTTTGTGCGCTACGGTAGAATACCGTCCCATCAGCAAGAACAAAAGTGATCGAATTAAAAAATGAATCCGCTTTCTCTAAGGTTTTGATTTTGTCTTTAAGGGCTAACTGAAGTGCATCAAGGTCTTGTTGAGCAAAAGCGTTTACAACCTTATCGCTCGTTTTGACAAATCCTTTTATGCGTGAGGAATAACGTTCTTGAGTGTCGTTGGTGTCACGTGTAATGGTTTTTTTTAGCGAAGTTGTGACATTGGCAAGGGTAGTTTGACGCGCTTGATAGTGTTCAAGAAGATATAAAAAACCGAGTCCTAGTAGCAGGATAACCACTTGAATAAAAAATTAAGAGCATTATTTTTTTTCGCACATCCATTTTTTTCATAACTTAAATTACCCTGCCAATATTAATGTTTACAAGTAGATAGATTAGGGCTGTGCGTTGTGTTGGGCGTAAGCGATGGAAGAAAAGGGGAGTGGGACTGCTAAACGCAACAAAGCCGATTCAGGGAGGCTCCGAATCGGCTTTGTGTTTTATATATTTTAGGAAGAAAGGAGTTTCAAATCTCGCCTGCCACAACAAGATTTGATGGTTATGATACTAACCAGTTATGGCAACCTTTAATACCGTAACACCCGCATTTGTTTAACACATGAACCACAATCTTTATCTGTGTATCTGCACAGTTGGTGCATCGTCGTGACGTTATCTTTTTGGTTTTAATAGTTTTGAGAGTTTGACACGTTGGATGAATTCTGCACGTTCCCCTTGGTGGTCGTGACCCTTTGTATTGCGCGCTGTTGCTGTAATCCAATTGAAATCGATATCTGCTGTAAATTCTGAATTCTTTAGTAACATCCCCCCGTTCTCTCAAATAGCGAACGAGGGCATTGTGTTGATTTATGAGTTGGCGGGACGGGCCCTTATTTCTCTACGATCTTTGCCCGTGTTACTTGGGCGCGAAATTGGGTCAACTTTGTAAGTGGGCCAATTCCTGTAGACAAAGTCTCACTCTCTTTCCCAACGATGGAACGATGGAGTTGTAGTTGACGTTGGTGTTTTTTCCCGTTTTTGTCAGTGAATTGTACAACAATACGTATTTTGTTTACTGTCATTTGGGTGGTATTCATCACCCGTAGCTGAAGGGTGTCATTCTGATCTCTAAGCATTTGAACATGTATATATCTATGTGGATTATCAGGTAAATCTAGCTTGATCAATGATTGGTTGGCCGCTTTTCCTGCGGTAGAGTTTGAGCTTGCTGCTGAGGTGAAATAGCGTTTAGCGGTGCTACTATCACCTTGACTTAGTGCCATTTGGCCAAGGGCATTTAACGCTGGTGCCGTTGGCAGTAGTTCAATGCTTTTTTCAAGGTCACTATTGGCTAGAGTCGTTTGATTTAATTCAAGGTTGGCCAGTCCACGTTGAAGATAATAGTGGAAATAGTTGTTGTTGTGTTGTAACGCCCGATTGTAATTAATGATGGCATCGTGATAACGCTGCTGTTTAAAGCGAATGTCGCCACGTAGGGAATGAAACAGGGCCTCGCGTGGTTGAAGTTTAAGCGCTTTTTGGGCCAGCGCAAGGGAGAGAGCTGTGTCGCCATCGTTAAGAGCTTTTCGGCCAGCGTCAAAGGCATTATAGGCGTCTTGGTCGCTGCGTAACGAAGAGATGGCTGCCGCGTAGCGTTCGCGGCCAATTATGCCACCCGTTGGCAGGGTGGAAGCGGTGAGACGGTTTGCATCGACGCGTTCTTGCGAAGGAGGGTGGCTGGCGAATAGACCTGTGAGCCAATTTGAATCACGACCCTCTGACAGACGGACAAATGTCTGTTGAAGATCAATAGCAGCTTGTGGATTGTAACCCGCTTTAGCCATATACTTCATGCCATAAAAATCGGATTCAAGTTCTGCCGAGCGGCCATATTTAGTGGTAATCAATTGAGCTGCAACACCTGCTCCGCCCACAGCAAGGCCAGAGTACTCACTGTTTTGTGATGCCATTCCTGCAGCTAAAACGACCCCTTGGAGCAGCATGCCGCGCTCCATCCCCTTCGCACCATGGCGTGCCGCTGCGTGAATGATTTCATGTCCGAGAACTGCGGCAAGTTCAGCTTCACTATTAAGTTCTGTTAGTAGACCACGGTTGATTGCAATTTTGCCACCAGGTAGTGCCCATGCATTGGGTGTCGAATCGTTAATCACGTTGAATTCGTATGGTAGTTGACGATCACTGACTGCAGCTAAACGGTTGCCAACGTGCTGTACATACTGAACAACCTCAGGGTTAACATTGTAGTCGCCACCCTGCATCTGTCTGCTGGGCAGATATTGCTTGTTGCCAGTGCTGATTTCGGCAGCTTCAGACATCAATGCGATTTCATTTTTTCCCGTAACAGGATTAACTGCACAACCGCCAAGGTATAGACTCAGAATGAGGAATGGGATGATCAGGCTGACTCGTGTCATTTTTAACTCACTTCTAAATAGTTCATACTGATTGTGTGAAGGATCCTGCGGATACCGCTGCTTAAATAATGATTTGTTGTGTTTGTGACTTAATCCTTGTAGTCGGTGTGGTTGATCTGTTTTAATGCCACCACTTTTCAGTTTGATAATATATATTTTCGTGGTCATGAGGTGCTTAGTTGCGAGCAATTGTAACACAATTTAGACGATGGAAAAATCAGTTAGGTAGTTCAGGCTTTAGATTGTTAATTCTCTCTGCATTAGTCGGTATTGTGGCTGGAGCGGGAGCGTTGGCTTTTTATTATGCTACCAATGCTGTTGACCATTTAATGCTCCACGGTGTGGGTCATTATCAGCCGCCAGTTGAAGGGGTTGCTGTTGATGCCGCTGCACCCTATATTGATTCTCTGAAAATGAATACCAGCTGGTATCTTTATCTGTTGCCGATGATCGGTGGGCTATTTAGTGGCTGGCTGGTTTATACGTATGCCCCAGAAGCTGAAGGGCACGGAACCGATGGTGCCCTCGAAGCATTTCATCAACGCGGTGGTCTAATTCGTGCTCGGGTGCCTATTGTTAAATCTATTGCTTCTATTGCCACCATCGGCACAGGTGGTTCCGCAGGGCGAGAAGGACCGATTGCCCAAATTGGCGCAGGATTTGGATCTTTTGTGGCCACGCGTTTAGGCTTGAGCGTTTCTGATCGACGAATTTTACTCCTCGCCGGTATGGCTGGTGGTGTTGGCGCTACCTTTCGCTCTCCCCTTGGCGGTGCTCTATTTGCCGTGGAAGTGCTCTATCGTGACCCTGAGTTTGAACATGAGGGTTTAATCCCCTGTATTATCTCCTCCATTATTGCCTATTCATTGTTTGGTGCCGTAACAGGCTGGGAACCTCTTCTTGCTACGCCCCATTTTCGTTTTGAACAACCGAGCGAATTGTTAATCTTTTTCGTCCTTGGTGTTGTTTGCGCGCTGCTTGGCGTCGGTTATGTCAAAGTGTTTTATGGCATGCGCAATCTCTTTAAGCGCTTAGCGATACCCGACTGGTTAAAACCCGCAGTTGGCGGCCTACTCCTTGGCCTGTTAGCGATGGCTGTGCCGCAAGTTCTTGGCTCAGGTTATGGTTGGGTGCAGTCGGCACTGTATGGTAATGTGGCGCTGTGGGTGATGTTGGTGATTGCTCTAGCTAAGATTTTAGCAACCAGCTTGACCATTTCATCGGGTGGTTCTGGCGGAGTTTTTGCGCCAAGTCTAGTGATTGGTGCCATGCTTGGCGGTGCTTTTGGCGCGACAGCACAGGTAGTATTTCCGAATTTAACGCAAGATCCCCAAGCCTATGTTTTGGTTGGTATGGCAGGATTCTTCGCTGGAGTTGCTAACGCTCCCATTGCGACACTGATTATGGTCAGCGAACTAACGGGTAACTATGGCTTGCTTGCTCCGCTCATGCTGGTGTGCGTGGTGGCAATGATCGCCATGCGCCGTAATAGTATCTATGAAAAACAAGTACCTGCCCGTATTGATTCACCTGCCCACTTTGGTGATTTTGTTATCGACGTACTTGAAGGAATTACTGTCTCCGAATTGGCAAGCAAAGGGCGTAAGCCAACCTTTATTCCTGCTGAAATGACGTTGCCGAATGTGTTACAAGAAATTTCGGCCGCAAAGAATGCATACTTTCCTGTTGTTAATTCCGACCAAAAAATGGTCGGTATTTTTTCACTCAATGATATTCGACGCATTCTTAACGAGGAGATCCCGCCTGGTTTAGTCGTTGCTGGAGATATTGCGACAAGTCAGGTGATTTATGCCACGCCGCAGGATCACTTGACCGATGTGATGAAGAAAATCACTGCACGAAACCTTGAAGAGATCCCTGTGGTGGATTCCGTTCATCCTGATGAAGTGCTATTCATGTTGTCACGCCGTGCTGTGTTAGCTCACTATGCCGAGCAAGTGGAAAAGACCAAGAGTGATTATCAGCAGTAGGGCGTGTGCTAGATTTTTTGTTTTAATGTGTTATGGTTTTTAATGTGATGCTCAGATCAGTTTTACAGTGGATTTTTTATTTAAAGGATAGGATATGAGTCTTAAAATATCGGTGTTTATTTCAACAAGTTTAGATGGTTATATTGCTAGGGAAAACGGTGACCTTGATTGGCTCGATGCCGCTAATGCCAATGTTCCAGACAGCGAGGACTTTGGCTTTATTCAATTTATGCAATCTGTAGATTCTATTGTGATGGGGCGGAATACGTACGAGAAAGTATTATCCTTCGGTGGTTGGCCATACGGCACAGCTTCTGTCATTGTTTTGAGTCGCACACAGATCGAATTTCCCGATGATCCAGATCACAAGGTTTCCACTACTTCAGAATCACTTGAAGAGTTATGTAACCGTTTAGAGGGTGAAGGTCAGAAGCATCTTTATGTTGACGGAGGGATCACCATTCAGCGATTTCTCGCTGATGGCCTTATAACTGATGTGACGATAACCACCGTTCCTGTAGTCATTGGCAGTGGAATCCCCTTGTTTGGCAGTGTTAAAAAAGATATTACCCTTGAACACGTTGCCACCAAATCGTTTGATGTCGGTTTTGTGCAATCAACTTATAATGTAAAACCAGTGTAGCAGGCTTTTTAAAGTCGATATTGTGCGGTTCTCGTGCGCTCTTTTTATTTAAAGAAAAAGCGCCGCTTTGATAATTCAAAGCGGCGCTTTTTTGCGTAACAGGTGAATTGTTGTTTTGATGATTACTTGTTTTTATTTAACTCTTCACGACGTTCATCCATCACCTTAACGGCACATAAGTCACCGCACATAGTGCATGCACCGTGCTCATCAGCAGCAACGTTTGATCCACGACGCTCGCGGGCTTTTGCTGGGTCGAGTGCAAGTTCGAATTGTTTTTCCCAGTCAAGGTCCTTACGCGCCTGTGCCATGGCGTGATCTTTTTCAATCGCACCGGGAACCTGCTTAACAATGTCAGCAGCGTGGGCGGCAATACGGCAGGCGATAACCCCTTCGTGAACGTCTTTCACGTCAGGTAAGCATAGGTGCTCACTTGGAGTAACGTAGCACAAGAAATCAGCCCCAGCCGAGGCGGCAATCGCACCACCGATGGCGCAAGTGATGTGGTCGTAGCCCGCACCAAGGTCAGTTACTAAAGGTCCCAGCACGTAGAACGGTGCACCGTGACAGATTTGTTTTTGTAGCTCAATATTTGCCTTAACTTGATCAAGTGGCATATGGCCTGGCCCTTCGATCATCACCTGAATCCCTGCATCCCAAGCGCGGTTGGTTAATTCACCAAGAATAAGTAACTCTTGAATTTGAGCACGGTCGGTGGCATCGCTGAGGCAACCTGGGCGGAACCCATCACCGAGCGACAGTACGGCGTCGTAAGGACGGACCAACTCTAACAAACGATCATAGTGCTCATAGAGAGGGTTTTCAGCTTTATTGAAGGCCATCCATTTAGCAGTAAAGGAACCGCCGCGTGAAACAACGTCCATGATGCGGCCCTCTTGATCCATGCGGTCAAGGGTCAGCTGTGTGACACCACAGTGAACAGTGATGAAGTCAACGCCATCATCGAGGTGTTTTTTGATGCCGTCAAAGATCTCATCGACAGTCATTTGGACCATTGCTTTTTTCTTTTTGGCAACGGTGTCAACAGCAGCTTGATAGAGGGGCACGCTGCCGATACAGGCCTCGGTTTCGGCAATGATTGCAGCACGAATCTCATCAATAGGGCCACCTGTTGACAGATCCATCAGGGCGTGTGCGCCAGCAGCCACGGCAACGCGAGCTTTTTCCATCTCGTTGTCGATGCTGGTATCATCTTTACTGGTGCCGATATTTGCATTGACCTTGGTAGTCATCCCTTTACCAACAGCAAGAGGGATACCGTTTTTCCGCTTTACATTGTGACAGATGCAGGCAGTGCCTTCTGCAACGAGAGCGCGAAGCTTTTCTGCGTCAATGCCTTCTGCTTCTGCGGCTTGGCGTAACGTATCGGTTATGATCCCTTGGCGGGCAGATTCCATTAATGTCATGACAGTGTTTCCTTGTTGGTTGCGGCCAGTTGCTGGCCGACATGGTTAAGTGAAGCGGTATAATGATTAATTGGTCCATGTCCTTGCCCTAGTTGGGGGGCGGTCATGATCGCGTGAGTGATAAACTGTTTGCCCTGTTCTACGGCACGATAGAGTGGTGTCCCTTGAGCTAATAGGGTGGCAATGACCGAAGCCGTGGTGCATCCTGTTCCGTGAGTGTGCGGTGTGTCAATGCGTTTGCCGCTGAAGTGGTAACATTCATCGCCCTGTAAAAGTAGGTCGATGGGGTCACCTTCGAGATGGCCACCTTTAAGAAGGACATTGCGTGCACCCATTGTTTGAAGTTGACGTGCCGCCTTCTCCATTGAGTCGAAATCGTTAATGGTGATCCCCGTTAACGCTTCGGCTTCAGGTACGTTCGGTGTCAAGAGATAGGCTTTGGGTAATAAGCGTTGGATGAAAGCATCAACCGCTGATTGTTGAAGCAGGTTCGAACCACCCTTGGCAATCATCACCGGGTCGATCACGCACAGTAGCGTGTCATCGGTTAAGGTGTCAGCGATGGTCTCGATGATCTCAGTACTGTATAGCATGCCTGTCTTGATGATGTCGGTGCCGATATCGCTGAGTACCGCTTGCAGTTGTTGTTGAATGAATTTTGCTGGAGGGGCGTGAATGGCACTGACGCCGAGGGTGTTTTGCGCCGTTAGGGCGGTGATGACACTGCTGCCGTAGCAACCGAGAAGGCTAATTGTCTTCAGGTCTGCTTGAATGCCTGCGCCGCCACTGCAATCTGAACCTGCAATGGTGAGAACACGCCCGTGGGAGCGTGGGTTGTTGATGTTAAACTGCAAGCTCATCTCTTTTGCTGCAACGCTTGGTTGCGGATCAGCCATAATAGCAGAGACGACGGCTGCGGCATTTGCTCCCGCACCGATCACATCAGCAAGTGCTGTGGTGGTAATGCCGCCGATGGCAACGATGGGCAGTTGAACGGCTGCGCGAATCGCTGTTAATCCAGCCAAACCAATGTGGACAGCATCGAGTTTTGTTCCAGTTGGGTAAACACTGCCGACGCCAATGTAGTCGGCACCCTGTTGCTCTGCAGTGGTTGCCATGTCAACGGTGCGGGTTGATACGCCGATAATGGCATTGTTACCAATAACCTGACGTGCGTCGGCAATGCTACCATCTTTTTGACCAAGGTGGACGCCGTCGGCACCGCAATCGCGAGCTAGTTCGACGTTATCATTAATGATGAACAGGGACTGATAGCGATGGCAGAGTTCACGCAAAATGATGGCCAATTGCAGTTTTTCGCTGCGATTACGAACCTTGTCGCGATATTGGACAATGCGTACACCGCCGCGCAAAGCCTGCTCAACATGGTTGGTCAGCTGTGCGGCATCGCGGTCATCGGTAATTAAATACACACCGTGAATCGCGCTTCGAGTTGTTTTCAAATCTAAAGTATGTGTCATAAATAAAAAACCACAGCCGGAATGGGTGCGGTCAAAACACCGGAATTGGTGTTTGTGTGGTCGCTTCCCTACGCCGGCATCATCCGGATCAGGTTCCAAGGGTCGCTCTATCAATTAGAGCTCTCAGTGCTTCACTCCCCCAGCAGCCATCTCTGTAAATAGTATTGAGTATGGTCGTGCGAGCCTAGTGGATTCGAAAACTCATGTCAATGTTCTTCTTGCAACAATTGGTTTGCCTTTGGTGTACTCAAGACCCTGTTTGGTTGTAGCTCTCGACAGTGGTAAGGGCAATTTTTAAATAAATGGTGCCATTTGAGTTTGATACTGAATGGGGAGGTTGTGTACTGAAAAATTATAAATTTAGCTCCTTTAATGAACTGACGGAGAAACTCATTGTCAATTATTGTTTTTGTGGTGTACTGTAATTGACGAATTTATTTATGTTTGGGTGCGGTGGGTGTTTGGCTGATGAAATAGTTTGAACCTTTTGTGCATACCTTAGTGGCTTTTTGGGTCATTTGAAAGAAAAAAACTGGTTGAAGGGGCAGCTTGTTGATGACTCTTCAGGGGGTATTTTGGAATACGCAGGCTTAGTAGAAAATAGTAATGACTTAATCCAAGTTGTCGGTTTTGATGGAGGTGTGATCTACGTTAACCGCATGTGGCGCGAGGTTCTCGGTTACGATGTGGCTGAGGTAGCGGGGTTGAATTTTTTTGATCTCCTTCACGAAGATTTTCACTGTGATTGTCAGTCGAGGATTCAGTTGCTACTTGAGGGGGGCAATGTTCCCTGTTTTGAAGCCCAGTTTAAGGCTAAAAATGGACATAAAGTGGTCGCCGAAGGAAGTATCTCGTTATATCTAGAAGGGGACAAGCCCAAGGGGATTCAGGGTTTCTTTCGTGATATTACCGTCCGTAAAGAGACTGAGTTAGCACTGCAAACGTCTGAATCGAGATTCCGCACGATTTTTGAATCATCTGTTGCCGGGATAGCAATGTTGGCTCCTGATGGCTTGTTTTTACAAGCGAATCCAGCTTTTTGTCAGTTTTTAGGTTACACTGAAAGTGAGCTTCTGCAACTTAAAATCACCGATATTACCCACCCCGATGATGTTGAAGAGACCCTCTCCCGACGAAATATTGCCTTAGCTAATAAATCACGGTCGATTGTCTGTGAAAAACGATATTTGTGCAAAGATGGTACGTTGTTTTGGGCACAGTTGTCATCAACGTGGTTCTTCGATGAACAAGGTCAACCTCTTTATACTGTTCCTGTTATTCAAAATATTACTCGACGTAAAGAGGCAGAATTTAAGATTCGTGAACTTGCTTATTACGATAGTCTGACTCGTTTGCCTAATCGCAGCCTGTTTAATGATCGCCTAGATCGGGCGCTGGCTAATGCTCATCGCCTTGAAAAACCTTTTGCGCTAATGTTTTTAGATTTGGATCGATTTAAAGGGGTTAACGATACGTTGGGCCATGCCGTTGGCGATGAGATGTTGTGTCAAGCGGCAGATCGCTTGCGTCATTGCTTGCGTGAAAATGATACGGTGGCTCGACTTGGCGGCGATGAATTTGTCGTGATCCTTTCTGGTTATAAAAGTGCTGACAACATGCCGCATATTGCGACAAAAATTCTTGAAGAGTTGTCGCGGCCCTTTGACCTGAATGTGCGTGAGGTGTTTAGCTCAACCAGTATTGGTATTGCTGTGTGCCCTGAGGATGGTACCAATCCAACGGATCTTCTTCGCCATGCCGACATGGCAATGTATGCAGCAAAGGATGCGGGGGGCAATACCTTCCGTTTCTATTCTGAAGAGATGAACGCCAAGGCTGTATCGCGCATGGATCTAGAGTCGAACTTGCGCCGTGCTTTGGATGAGAATGAATTTTTTGTTGAATACCAACCGCAAATTGATTTGGTGACCAATCAAATTGCTGGTGTTGAAGCGTTGGTGCGCTGGCAACACCCTAACCTTGGTATTATTCCTCCCAACCAATTCATTTCATTGGCGGAAGAGACAAATTTGATACTCCCTCTGGGGGTGTGGGTGATGCGGACAGTGTTTGAGCAATGCGTTATCTGGGCGAAGAGCGGTTGGTTGCCGTTTCGTGTTGGCGTCAACGTGTCTGGCCGACAATTTACACAGGATGATTTTGTTGATGTTGTTTGCGGACTCATTGAGGAAACTGGAGTTGATCCCAATTTGCTAGAGTTTGAGATCACTGAAAGCGTTGTCATGCATGATGTCGATGAGGCAGTTGTTACTTTAAATAAGCTGCGTGATTTAGGCATTCATATGGCTATTGATGATTTTGGTACCGGCTATTCGTCGTTAAGCTGTCTGAAAAACCTGCCTGTCAGCCGTTTGAAAATTGATAAATCCTTTATTGCTGATTTGCAAAGTAACCCTGATGATCGGGCCATTGTTGAAGCGACCATTGCCATGGCGAAACGGTTAGGTTTAGATGTTACGGCTGAAGGGGTTGAAACTGCGGAACAGTTTGGTTTTGTTCAGGGTCGTGAGTGTGATGAAGTTCAAGGCTTCTATTTCAGTAAGCCTCTTTCAGCGAATGATGTTGCCACGACGTGGCTGGTTAGCGAAGATAAAGATTCTGATTGATCTTGTTTAAGTGATGAATCGCTCTTTACAGTCGCTGGTCACCATGCTAATAAAATGACACAACTTATTATAGACAAAGGCCGCTAAGCGGCCTTTTTTCATTCACACCGATTAAGCTGCCTCTTTAGCCTTAAACAAAGACCCTTGAGTTGACTATGACTATACAGCGACCAACACATGTGGAGATTGACCTAACTGCCCTTCAGCATAATTACCAAATGATACGGCAACAGCTGCCTGTCGCATGTGGTGTGTTAGCCGTTGTGAAGGCTGATGCCTATGGCCATGGTGCGGTAGAAGTCGCTAAGATATTGCAGCGACTTGGCGCTAATCTTCTAGGTGTAGCCATTGCGGAAGAGGGTGTTGAGCTTCGCGATGCGGGCGTTGAAATGCCGATTCTTGTGTTGGGTGGTCCTTGGCCTGGACAGGAAGATCTTATTCTTCGCCAAAACTTGCAGGTGGCGGTGTTCGAGCCGGAGCAGTTGCAACGTTTAGAGCAGGCCGCAAGTAGGGCAGGCTGTCGTTGCCGTTGCCATTTAAAAATTGACACTGGAATGGGTCGTTTAGGTGTTATGCCTGCCAATCTTGAGGAGATTTTGGCGCAGTTTCAGTGTTCTGACACTCTTGTTCTCGATGGTGTGATGACCCACTTAGCTGTGGCTGATTCAGAGAATCATCCGTATACTTCTCAGCAGTTGAAACTGTTTTTGGAATGTGTTCAACAGGTGCGTGATGCGGGATTTTCTCCACGTTATATTCATGCTGCCAATAGTGCTGCAACATTTAGCCAAGTGGCGAAGGGCTGTAATCTTGTTCGGCCGGGGATCGCTCTTTATGGTGGTCAACCTTTTAGCGCGCACGCATTAGCGCTGCGGCCTGTCATGAGTTTACGCACTAAGATTGCTCACCTTAAAACCTTGCCTGTAGGGTGTGGCGTTTCTTACGGACTTCATTTTATCACTGAGCGACCCTCAGTCATTGCTGCCATACCTGTTGGTTATGCCGATGGGTACAATCGTTTGTTGTCCAATAGTGGTACCGCTTTAGTTCGTGGTCAACGGGTGGCCGTCGCTGGAACCGTTTGTATGGACTGGACTCTTCTTGACGTAACCGATATTGACGGCGTATGCGCTGGCGATGAGGTAACACTTCTGGGTTGTGATGGCGATGAGTGTGTTTCGGCGCAGCAGTGGGCTGAGCAGATTGGTACGATCTCTTACGAGGTGTTTTGTCAGATCAGCAAGCGGGTGCCGCGCTATTATCAGACTGAGGCAGCACCCAACAGTCCCGCATAACGATAGGAGTGGACATGGCTAATGAATTGTTACTAGCTCTTGATCTTGGTACTACCGCTCTTGCGGGACGTTTATTCCGTGCCGACGGTGAACTCTGTGCTGAAGCGACTTTGTTTAATCCTCAAGGTGTCTTTGGTGCCGATGTGTTACGGCGAATGGAGGCATCCATTGCAGGAGATGCTGCTGCCCTTCAGCTCGCTTTGCAGGACGGCATAGATGAACTGGTGACCCTGCTTCTCGATCAATGCCACGCTTCACGCGCACATATAGTTCGTGCCGCTGCAGCAGGGAATCCTGCGATAAGTTGTTTGTTGCAAGGGTTGCCCGTTGAGTCCTTACTCTATCCACCGCATCGGCCCCCATCATACTCCTCTGTACGGCTTCAACTCGATTGCCTGCCGGTACCACTTTTTCTTTTTCCCCTTGTCAGCGGTTATGTTGGTGGTGACCTTGTTGCTGTGTTGTATGGCTTTGCACCCTGTGCCGATAAAACTTTTTTTGTCGATGTCGGTACCAATGGTGAAATGGCATTGTATGCTGGTGGAAAGTGGTGGGTGACCTCTGTTGCTGCGGGTCCAGCTTTCGAAGGTGGGAATATTGCCTGCGGCATGGTTGCCTCAGCGGGGGCGGTAACGGGTGTGTCATTGGAAGATGATCGGATCGTGCTTGAGGTTCGTGGTGGTGGTTTGCCGTGTGGATTGTGCGGCAGTGGTTTAACTGAAGCCATGAGTATCATGCTTGCTGCGGGACTTATTGACACAGGCGGCACTATTGTTGATGTTGATGATGTGGCGACGAATCTGTCGCGTTATATCAGTCACAATGATCAGGGGCGAACGATCTGTTTGTATCGTGATGCCAAAACAAGGTTGGAGTTGACTCAGGATGATATCCGTCAATTTCAATTAGCAAAGGGCGCTGTGTATGCCGGCGCTGAGTGTTTGCTTGCTCGTGCTGGAATTACCAGTGATGAGTTGTCGGCTGCGGTGGTTACAGGTGCGTTGGGTTTTTCCATTGGGCGCAATGTGTTATCAGCTGTTGGGATGCTGCCCGAAAGTTTGATTAAAAAAGTAACCTTTTACGGTGGTGGTGTTCTTGCTGGCTTAAGCCGCTACGTGCTAAACGCTCATGATGCAGATGTTGATGCCGAGGTCCAGGCCCTTACCGATTCGCTACGACCTTATCCGTTGTCGGGAACGCCCCATTTCGAAACGGCCTTTGTGGCAGCCATTAATTTCCCAAATAGAGTAAATGACGCAGATTAGCGCAGGAAAAGGGCGATTTATCTTGTGTCTGGCAAGGTAACAGCGTAAAAATAACGATTTACGAATTATCGACAATCTGAGCTAGCGTGAAGGTTGGTAATTCATTTTATACATCAATTAATTGTTTTTTGAATTTTAACAGTCGTCGTACGAAAGGGAAACAAATGGCTACTATTAAGCGTGCTCTTGTCAGTGTCTCAGATAAAACGGGTGTGGTTGAATTTGCTCGTGAACTCAGTTCTTATGGTGTTGAAATCCTCTCAACCGGTGGAACCGCCAGTTTGTTACGTAAAGAGGGTGTCAGCGTTGTTGATGTCTCTGATTATACAGGCTATCCCGAAATGCTGGATGGTCGGGTTAAGACATTGCACCCAAAGGTTCACGGTGGCCTTCTAGGTTTGCGTGATAATCCTGAGCATGTGGCAAAGATGGCCGAGCACGATATCGAGCCGATCGATATGGTGGTGGTTAACCTTTACCCTTTTGAAGCGACCGTTGCTAAGCCTGATTGCACTCTCGTTGATGCCATTGAAAATATCGATATTGGTGGCCCAACGATGCTCCGTAGTGCGGCAAAAAATAATCGTTTTGTCACTGTCGTTGTTGATTGTGCTGACTATGCAACCGTACTTGCTGAGATGAAGACCAGTGGTGGCGCAGTCTGTGAAAAGACCAACTTTGGTTTGGCGGTAAAAGTATATCAGCATACTGCTGCCTATGATGGTGCTATTTCAAACTGGCTAGGTAGCCGATTAGGTGAAGGTGTGGATGACTTCCCTGCGGCATTGAGTCTGCAATTCCAACAAAAGCAAGTGATGCGTTACGGTGAGAACCCTCACCAAAAAGCTGCTTTCTTTGTTGAGAAGAATATCAGTGAGGCGTGCATCGCAACGGCAACGCAGTTGCAAGGAAAAGAGCTCTCTTACAACAATATTGGTGATACCGATGCGGCTTTGGAGTGTGTAAAACAATTCAACGATAGCCCTGCTTGTGTCATTGTGAAACATGCAAATCCGTGCGGTGTTGCTGTTGGTGAAACGATCCTTGAGGCGTATGAGCGCGCCTTTAGTACTGATCCTGAATCCTCTTTTGGTGGCATTATTGCTATTAACCGTGAACTCGATGCGCAAACAGCTCAAGCAATTGTTGATCGCCAGTTTGTTGAGGTCATTATTGCTCCAACTGTCAGTGCAGAAGCCATTGAAATTATTAAAGCCAAAAAGAACGTCCGCTTGTTAGCGTGCGGTGAGTGGGCAGATCAACCTGCTGATCGTTTCGAGTACAAACGTGTCAATGGTGGCCTTTTAGTTCAAGATGCTGATCACGCATTGTATAATGACTTGAAAGTGGTGACCAAGCGTCAACCAACCGATCAAGAGATGAAGGATCTGTTGTTTACCTGGAAAGTGGCTAAATTTGTTAAGTCAAATGCCATTGTCTATGGCAAAGATGCGATGACTATAGGTGTTGGTGCAGGACAGATGAGTCGTGTTAACTCAGCGCGTATTGCCGCCATTAAAGCCGAGCACGCAGGACTTGATGTCACGGGATCTGTTATGGCCTCGGACGCATTTTTCCCATTTCGCGATGGTTTAGATAATGCCGCTGCTGTTGGCATTAAGGCGGTTATTCAGCCGGGCGGTTCTATTCGCGACGAAGAGGTGATCGCTGCTGCGGACGAGCATGGCATTGCCATGGTGTTCACGACAATGCGTCACTTCCGTCATTAGTAAGACGAAAGCGACTGTGCAAATTACCCTCTAGATGTGCGTAGTTTGACGCTGTCTTATTAGCATAACAAACGATAGAATCCTTGTTCCCTCAAGTATGTTAGTCGCTTATGGGATGTTTAGGGCTAAATTAAATGACCAAACGTATCCCTCTGCTATTCGCTACAGAGGGATTCCGTTTATTATGAAAAGGATAGAGTTATGAAGGTCTTGGTCGTAGGTGGTGGTGGTCGTGAACATGCTTTGGTGTGGAAAATTGCCCAATCACCACTGGTAGATAAGATCTATTGCGCCCCGGGTAACCCAGGTACTGCTGATGCTGCTGAAAATGTCGCCCTAGCTGTTGACGATATTGATGGTCTGTGTACTTTTGCCAAAGAGAACCAGATTGACTTAACCGTTGTTGGCCCTGAACTACCGTTGACATTAGGGATGGTTGATCGTTTTAAAGCTGAAGGCTTAGCGGTGTTTGGCCCGAGTAAGGCTGCGGCCCAGTTAGAGGGTAGCAAGGGCTTTTCGAAGGATTTAATGGCCAAGTACAATATCGTTACAGCGGCCTATGCTTCTTTTAGTGATCGCGATGCTGCTGTAGAATATATCCGCGAACAGGGTGCTCCAATCGTTGTTAAGGTCGATGGTTTGGCTGCGGGCAAGGGGGTTATCCTCGCCCAAACTGAGCAAGAAGCAATTGATGCGGTCGACGATATCCTGGTACGGAAAACATTTGGTGATGCTGGTGATTCGGTCGTTATTGAAGAGTTTCTTACTGGTGAGGAAGCATCCTTTTTTGCCTTTACTGACGGTAAAAATATTTTACCTTTGGCCTCGGCGCAAGATCATAAGCAAATCTTTAATGGTGATAAAGGTCCTAACACTGGTGGTATGGGGGCCTACTCTCCTGCACCCGTTGTGACAGCTCCACTTTATGAGCGAATTGTTGCCGAGGTGGTTCAGCCGACGATTGACGGCATGGCGGCTGAGGGTTGCCCTTACTGTGGAATCTTGTTTATTGGTGTGATGATCGAAAATGATGATTTCAAGGTGTTGGAATTTAATGCACGCTTTGGTGATCCTGAAGCACAACCATTATTGTCACGCATGAAGTCGGATGTTGTACCGGTATTGCTTGATTGTGCGCGTGGTGAACTGACAACCAAGGCGTTGGAATGGTATGATCGTGCTTCGGTTTGTGTCGTGATGGCGGCAGGTGGTTATCCTGCTGATTACGCTAAGGGCGATGTTATCTCTGGTATTGATGATGCAAATGCGGTTGAAGGCGTTAGAGTCTTTCATGCTGGTACTGCTGAGATCAATGGCAACATTGTTACCGCAGGTGGTCGTGTTCTCGGGGTGACAGGTTGGGGCGATGATGTCGCCTCGGCAATCGAAAAAGCCTACGAGGGAACGCAAAAAATAAGCTGGAATGGTGCTCAATTTAGAACTGATATTGGTCAAAAAGCGTTAAATCGCTAAAACATAATCGATCAAGAGTAAAAGGAAACAAGATCACAATGGAAAAACAACCTGTAGTAGGAATTTTGATGGGTAGCGATTCAGACTATCCTGTGATGGCTGAATCTGCGAAGGTTCTCAAGTCGTTTGGCGTTGCCTATGAGTTGATCGTCAGTAGTGCTCATCGCTCTCCTGTACGGACTGCTGAATATGCAGCAAGCGCAGCACAGCGTGGCATTAAGACCTTAATTGTTGGTGCAGGAGCAGCCGCTCATCTTGCTGGTGTCATTGCCGCTGAAACGACATTGCCTATTATCGGAGTTCCGATTGATAGTTCAGCGCTTGCAGGTCTTGATGCGTTGTTGGCAACCGTACAGATGCCTGGTGGCATCCCTGTCGCAACCATGGCTATCGGTAAAGCTGGAGCAAAAAATGCAGCTATTTTCGCTGTGCAACTTTTGGCTATTAGCAATACCGAGCTCGCTGATAAATTAATAATTTCACGTAAAGAGATGGCTGAGGCAGTGGCTTTGAAGAGCGACAAACTTCAGCAGCGTTTAGCAGCAGATGGACTGTAGTCCATCTATTTTTAAATAAAGGAGACCCGACTTGGGTGCAAAAAAGCGTGGCGTGTTAGGCCGAATCTGGGATTTTTTCTGTTCGTTGAAGCTGACGATATTTTCTTTGATATCGCTTGCGGCGACATCAATCATCGGTACCGTGATTCAACAGAATCTTTCTCGACAAGAGTACTTGCGGGTTTTTAGCGAGAAAACGTATAATTTATTAGATCAACTTCAATGTTTTGATATGTACCATTCCTGGTGGTTTATTGGGCTGCTAGTGTTGTTCTGTATCAACTTGATCTGTTGTTCAGTTAAACGATTTCCACGGGTGTGGAAGGTTGTTCACAATCCACTGTTGACGCCAAGTCAACAGGTGCTTAAAACCTTTTCCAATGCCGATGAGACAGTGGTTAAGGGCGATATCGCAACTGTTACCGCCCGGATGAAGGGCTTCTTGTCCCAAGAATTTTCAGCTCCACAGGAGAATGAAAAAGCGGGTGAGGTGTTCCTTTATTCTGATAAAATGAAATATGCTCGATTTGGTGTTTATATTACCCATTTATCGATTTTGATCATTTTCTTAGGAGCAATTATTGGTAATATTTACGGCTTTAAAGGGTTTGTAAATATTCCCGAAGGGGGCTCGATTGATCGGATTTGGCTACGAAATGGCCAAACCCCATTGCCGATTGATTTTAGTGTCCGCTGCGAAGAGTTTTCCGTAAGTTATTACGGAAATTCGCAACGGCCAAAAGAGTATCGCAGCGTGTTGACCGTTATTGATGAAGGTCAAGTGGTCATTGATCGTCGGCCGATCATTGTTAACGATCCGCTTTCGTATAAAGGACTTACTTTTTATCAGTCTAGCTTTGGTCCTGCTGGTGATGAAGTGGTTTCAATTAAGGTTAAAGTGCGTGGTGAAGACAAGGTTGATGCCTTCTCGTTAGCTAAGGGTGAAATTGTAGAATTGCCCAACGGTGACACGATTAAGGTCGAAGATTTTGCTGCATCGTTCCGTAATTTCGGTCCAGCCGCACGGCTTCAAGTGGTGCCTAAAGATGGTGAGCCGCGCACTGTTACCGTATTTAAAAACTTTCCTCAGTTTGATGATGAACGACAAGGGGCTTACGTTTTTACCCTCGTTGATTTTGATCAACTTTATTATACTGGTTTGCAGGTCACCAAAGATCCGGGTGTCTGGGTTGTTTGGTTAGGTTGCACACTGATGATTGTGGGCTGTTTAGTTGCATTCTTCCTCTCTCATCGTAGAATATGGATTGTATTGAGTGATCAAAACGGTAAGGTTGGCGTTCGACTTGTTGGTTCGGCCCATAGGAATCAACCCGGTTTTGAACTCTATTTTGATGAACTTAAAAACAAATTTCGTGATGCGTTAGCACAAGACTAGCATCGCGAGGAGGGTTACTTATTATGAGTAGTGGTCAGTTATTTAACTTTGTTACCATCGGCTACTTTGCAGCAATGATACTTTTTATCGGCTACTTAGCAACGCGCAGTATGGTTGTTGCTAAGTTAGCAACACTGTTCGCTTATGCTGGCTTTGTGGTGCAAACGTATGCCATAGGGTTGCGCTGGTATGAAACATACCAGATCCCAGGTGGTGCTGGTTATGCGCCATTGTCAAATCTTTATGAGTCGGTGGTTTTCTTTTCGTGGACCATTTTGCTGATTTATCTATTGATTGATCTGCGTTACAAGCAAAAATCGGTCGGTGCATTTGTTATCCCTTTTGCATTTTTAGCGATGACATGGGCGCAATTAAGCTTAGATTCAACGATTTCACCACTGGTACCCGCATTGCAAAGTAACTGGTTGACATACCATGTTATCACCTGCTTTCTCGGTTATGCTGCATTTGCGGTCGCGTGTGGTGTGTCAATCATGTATCTGATCAAGGTTGGCAAAGAGGATAATGCTTCGGACTCCCCTGCAGGCGGTATCGTGGGGATTTTCCCTAGTGCTAAAATTCTCGATGATCTGAACTACAAAGCCATAATGATTGGTTTCCCACTGTTGTCGTTGGGAATTATCACTGGTGCAGCATGGGCTAACTATGCTTGGGGAACGTACTGGAGTTGGGACCCGAAGGAAACGTGGAGCCTGATTGTTTGGTTTATTTATGCAGCATTTCTCCATGCGCGGATTACTCGTGGTTGGGCAGGACGTCGGGCTGCAATTCTGTCGATTGTTGGCTTTATTGCAACCATCTTCTGCTACCTTGGTGTGAACCTACTGCTCGCGGGACTTCACTCCTACGGCGGTTAAGACGCGTTTTGATGTGAATAAAAAAGGGGAGCCATTAGTGCTCTCCTTTTTTTTGTAAGGAATTTGGATAGCGATGCAACAGGTTGAGTTAAGAGAGGATGAATCCCTCGATACTTTAAAAGGAGGGGCGCTCAAGTTGATCCAGCATCAACGTGGTTATCGGTTCTCCGTTGATCCGGTGATGCTAGCAAACTTTGTCAGTGTTTCTGAGGGGGATCGGGTGGTAGACCTCGGCTGTGGTGGCGGCATTATCGCCATGCTGATTGCCCGCTGGACGACTGCCAAAGAGATCATCGGCATCGAAATTCAGCCCGCTCAAGTTGAGCGCGCTCAACGTAATGTTGTGTTAAATGATCTCAGTGGGCGGGTTACCATCTGCCATGGGGATCTGCGCGAACTAACCGAGCATAGTCATGGTCTGTTCGATCGCGTGGTATCTAATCCACCGTTTCGCGCTCCTGAATCGGGTCAATGCTCTTTTGGCAACGAGAGGGCCCATTCTCGTCATGAACTCGCTGGTGGTTTGAATGATTTTTTAACGACTGGCAGTGCGTTGTTACGTCAGGGGGGAACCCTGAGTATGATCCACCTATCAGAGCGATTGGTCGATATTATTGCAGGGATGCGTCAGGCAGATATTGAACCAAAGCGAGTGCGATTGATCCATAGTCGCAGCGACAGTGCTGCACGTTTGGTTTTAATTGAAGGGCGTAAACGTGGTCGACCTGGTTTAGAGATTGAACCACCACTTTATGTTTATAATGGGATGGATTATACCGACGAAGTGACGGCAATGTATCGTTAGTGACAGTGGGTTACGATTGCTCGCGCTTGTCTAGCCGACGTTGCTTCTGCATGAGCTCATTGAGCGCTGTGCGCACCTCGTCGTCTTTAATATGTTCGGTAAGTTTGTGGACCGATTCAATCTCATCTGTATTGAGCTCGGGAAGTGGTACGGAGGGCTCAACAATCACAACCGGTTCCTTAACGACTTGTCCTCGCCTTAAATATAAGTCTTTAATCGGCGTATCGCCAAGGTGCTCATTGATCTGCTTCAGAAGCCGTGGCTTGAGAAGCTGTAGTTGTTGCATCCACACAGGGTGAGCCACTTTTATCTCTAAGACGTCATTGCGTATTTTGGATGGGATGGCGTGTTGTGCAATTTGTTCGCCAACAGCCTCTTCCCATATCGCCCATATTCGATGTTGCTCAATCTTGTTGGAAATTCCAAGGTTGCCGAGAATTCCCTCAATGAGGCTACGTGTTGATTTAAGTGAGTCCGCACTACGGCTACGACGCGCCATCAGTGTTAACCACGCTCTTTACGTTTGCACAGCAATCCGCCCGTAAGTTGACCGATGACGGCACAACCGATGGTGAACGGAATGATATGCCAATCGAAGTCGAAGTAAAGCCGCAGAACAATAATAAAAGGGATCGATAAGTGAATATAGAGGAACCAAAGTGGCGAACGCTTTTTTGTCCCTTGTCTGAAGTACCCTAACGGGATATTTGATAGGAGCGCAAAGAGTAGAAGTAGTGATAGCTGGGTAGCATGAGTGTTCAAGTTGGTGGAGTTCCTCTGTGTGCGGTTAAGTTGCAAGGTGACTACAATAGTGTTACACCATAGCTTTTAGCGACACGGCTGTCAATCCACGCTATTAATCGGTAGTGCAGTTGTTTGGTTTGAGCACTGCAGAGGAGGATGAATGATGAAGATGGTTAATGAACAGCATCTGCTGGTTCTTTTTAATTCGATCCATCGTGTTATGATAGCCGAAATGACCCTGAAACCGAAATTTGATATTCTGTTGATGCCTGTACCACGAGCGATCACTGCCGATTGTGGCATGGTGATCCGAATCGGAGAAAATGAGTCCATAGGGATAATTGAAGTGTTGCAATCTAAAGGATTAGCACCCTTCTCAACCTATCGTTTAAGTGGTGAAGGGTTCGAACTTGTGGGGGAATTTTCTTGACAAGGAGGAGGGAGGTCACTATATTCCTTTATTTGCGATTTCCACGACGCAGGGATTTTCATGTTTGATAATTTGACCGATAAATTTGACGCAGTATTTAAAAAGCTAAGTGGCAAAGGGCGTTTGACTGAAGCTCATGTTACCGAAGCTATGCGTGAAGTACGTCTCGTCTTACTTGAGGCCGATGTTAATTTTAAGGTTGTAAAGGACTTTATTGCCGCTGTCAGCGCGCGTGCCGTAGGTTCCGATGTCCTCAAAAGTTTAACGCCTGCGCAACAAGTTATAAAAATAGTTCGTGATGAACTAGGCATGTTGATGGGCGAGGGCGATGTAACAACCCTTGACCTTGCTGCTCAAGCTCCTGTACCCATTATGTTGTGTGGTTTGCAGGGCGCGGGTAAAACAACAACCTGTGGCAAGTTGGCTCTCCAGTTACGCCGCGACAAACGCGATCCGTTATTGGTTCCTGCCGACGTTTATCGTCCGGCAGCGATTGAACAGTTAAAAGTATTAGGTCGTCAGTTAGGTGTGGCTGTTTTTGATAGTCAGCCCAGCGACAATCCCGTTGAGATTTGTGAAAAAGCGCGTGAGTATGCCCGCCTCAATGGACATGATACGCTGATTTTAGATACCGCTGGACGACTTCATGTTGACGAAGAGCTGATGGATGAGTTGGTGAAAATCAACGCTTTGCTGCAGCCACGTGAAATTTTGTTTGTTGCCGATGCCATGACGGGGCAAGATGCCGTCAACGTCGTTAAGAGTTTTGATGAAAAATTAAATATCACTGGTGTCATCCTGACCAAGATGGATGGTGATGCTCGTGGTGGTGCAGCCTTGTCGGTTCGTGCGGTAACAGGTAAGCCGATTAAATTTGTCGGTATGGGGGAAAAAATGGATGCCCTTGAGGTGTTCCATCCCGACCGTATGGCGCAACGTATTCTTGGTATGGGCGATGTTCTCTCGCTGATCGAAAAAGCTGAGGCAGCCATTGATAAAGATGATGCGGCTAAGCTTGAAGCAACGATGCGTAAAGATGGCTTTACCCTTGAGTCTTTTCGTGACCAGTTACAAATGGTCAAAAAAATGGGTTCAATGGAATCATTACTTAAGATGATTCCGGGTGCCAATAAAGCGATGAAAAAAGCGGGTAATATGCAAATGCCCGATAAAGAGATGAAGCGCATTGAAGCCATTATCTCTTCAATGACAGTGAAAGAGCGTCGCAATCATAAAATGATCAACGGTTCACGGCGCATGCGTATTGCCAATGGCAGCGGTACTCGCGTTCAGGATGTGAATCAACTTCTAAAACGCTTTACCGAAGCGCAGAAGATGATGAAAAAAATGCAGAAGATGGGGCCCAAAGGTCTCAAAGGGATGATGGGCGGCGGCGGTATGCCGTTTTAAACCCTGTCGTAATTCAAACAAATTATTACAGTTTTGGAACACCTGATGTCCAGGTGTCGTTATAGAGAGGTAAGTAGATATGTCAGTAAAAATCAGATTGGCCCGTGGTGGTGCTAAGAAGAAACCATTTTACCAGATTGTTGTAGCGGATGAGCGTTGTCCTCGTGACGGTCGTTACATTGAGAACATTGGTCAGTACAACCCTTTGGTTGAGCCACCAATGGTCGCATTAAAAGAAGACCGTGCTTTGGCATGGTTGAACAAAGGTGCTCAACCTTCTGACGTTGTGCTTCAATTGTTGCGCAAAGAGGGTGTGTGGGCAAAGTTTCAGGAAAAAACTGAAGCGTAAGTACATTGGGCAACTCAGCCCATTAACACAATAGTGAAACGGTAAACGTGACAGAAGACTCGTTAGTTGAAACAGGAACCATTGCTGGAACACATGGTTTAAGAGGTGATCTTAAAGTTCGCCCTACGACCAATGGTTCTCAAGTGTTACTCGGTGCAGAAACCGTTGTGTTGCACTGTACCGATGGCCGACAATTAACGGTCGGTGTGGTTAAAACTTCAATGCATAAGCAAATTATTTTGCTGACCCTTGAGGGGTACGACCATATTGATAAAGTTCAAGGGTTGCTCAGTGCTAAGGTTTTTATGGCCTGCGAACAATTCCCTGAACTTGAAGCAGGGAGCCATTATTGGCATCAACTGCAAGGGCTACAGGTTGTCGATAGTCAACTCGGTGACATCGGTACCCTTACTTCTGTTCTCGAAACCAGTGGTCATGATGTTTATGTGGCCGAAGGGGTTCACGGCGAGGTGATGTTTCCAGCCGTTGAAGCGTTTATCGATGAAATAGATCTTGAACAAGGGCAAATGAGAGTGACTTTGCCTGATGGACTGATTGAACTGAACGGATGAATTTTGATGTCGTAACCTTGTTTCCTGAGATGATTGAATCTCCCTTTGCTGGCAGCATTATCGGCAAAGCAGTTTCGAAAGAGTTGATTAGCATAACTGCTCACAACTTACGAAACTGGGCAGAAGGTCGTCATCTGGTGACGGATGATACACCTTATGGCGGCGGAGCTGGCATGGTGATGAAACCTGAGCCAATTTGTCGTGCGATTGAAAACCTGAAGCAGCAACGCCCGGGGTCAAAAGTTATTATGATGACTCCTCAAGGTCAGACCTTCAGCCAGCAGGCGGCAGAAACACTCTCTGCTGAAGCTGGATTGATTTTTGTTTGTGGTCGTTACGAAGGGTTTGATGAACGCATTCGTTCCTATGTTGACGCAGAATATTCCATTGGTGACTTTGTCCTCACTGGAGGCGAGTTACCCGCAATGGTGATGATCGATGCGATAGCGCGGTTACTGCCGGGAGTACTCGGAAGTGCTGGGAGTGCTGAAGCCGATTCCTTTTCGGATGGGCTGTTGGAGCATCCACACTATACGCGGCCTGCTGAATTCATGGGACAACAGGTTCCTGAAGTTTTGTTGTCCGGTAATCATGCTCGGATAGCAGCATGGCGGCGGAGCCAACAATTGCAGCGCACGTTGCAACGGCGACCCGACTTATTGGATAAGGTACAATTAACGGATGAAGATCTTGCAGAATTAAAGCGGTTACGCCAAATTCTCTGATCTCATTCACGTAATGATAAAATAAGCTTTTTAAAGATAAATAAGGAGGCAATGATGAACATTGTTGATGAAATTGGTAATGAGCAGATGAAAACAGATCTTCCTGTATTTAAAGCAGGGGACACACTGCGCGTTCACGCAAAAATTGTTGAAGGTGACAAACAACGGATTCAGGTTTTTCAAGGTGTTTGCATCAAGCGGGTAAACCGTGGAATCGGTTCCACTTTTACCGTACGTAAAATCTCTGGTGGCATCGGTGTTGAGCGGATCTTCCCTCTTCACTCACCCCTCGTTGATAAGATCGAAGTACTTATGGTTGGTCGCGTACGTCGTGCGAAGCTTTACTACTTGCGTCAATTGCAAGGTAAGTCTGCACGTATTCGCGAGAAGCGTCAGTACTAAACAAATCAATACCCCGCAGCACTCAAGGTGCTGCGGGGTGTTTTTTGTTCCCCTTCAAGGTATTCCCCGATTTAATCCTTAGCGGTTTTTGTCTGTCTGACTTATACTCATTGGTGTTTTGCGTTTGCCATGTTGGTGTAGGGTGATCGATGATCATTCGATCCTTCAATATGCTAAGGAGTTCATGACGTGTCTTCATTCCCGACCACAGCATCTCTGTTCGCTGGACTCATTGATGATCCTCTTAACGAGGTTTTTGATCCGACCTATTATGAGAAACAACTTCGCCTACAAGGTGTGACCCTCATTGCTGGAATTGATGAAGCGGGTCGCGGCCCCCTTGCCGGGCCTGTTGTTGCAGCAGCCGTCATTTTGCCCGAACACTTTGATCTTCCCGGTTTGACCGATTCAAAAAAACTCAGTGCTAAAAAAAGAGAACAGCTCTTCGGCCCGATCCGCCAACAGGCGTTGGCCGTAGGGGTTGGCTTTGTCCATGCTGAAGAGGTTGATGAGATTAATATTCTTCAAGCGACCCTGAGGTCTATGTGTCAGGCTGTGTCACGATTGAAAATTGCGCCCCAGCATTTGCTCATCGATGGCATCACCCCAGTTCCCTTATCGCATCCCCAGCAAACAATCAAAAAGGGTGATTCCCGTTCGTTATCCATTGCCGCCGCCTCAATCATTGCCAAGGTAGTACGTGATCGTATGATGGTGGTTTATGATCGCCATTACCCTCAGTACGGCTTCGCAGGGCATAAAGGCTACGGTAGTGCCAAGCATCGTGCTTTAATTGCTGAACACGGGCCATGCCCGTTGCACCGTAAAAGTTTTGCCGGTGTGAAGGAGCATGTGTGACCGAGCAGCGCCTGAGCTTTGGACGGTGGGGGGAACAGCAGGCGGTTCGCTATCTTAAACGGCGACTGTACCGGATTATCGAAACTAATTATCGCGCTCCCACCGGTGAAATTGACATTATCGCTCGCCGTGGCAAAATGTTAGCGTTTATCGAAGTGAAAACCCGCCGTGGTACACAATGTGGCGAAGCCGTCGAAGCTGTTAACGCGCGTAAACAACGACAAATTATCCGCACAGCACAATGGTACTTGGCGAAACAAGACCCATCGACCCTCCAGCCACGTTTCGACGTGATTGCGATTCAGGCCGATGAAACCAGCCATGATCTGAAACATTTGAAGGATGCTTTTAGCCTGTAACTAGATAGGTAGAATAATTGATATGACACTCAATCAGCGTTTGAAATTTGGTTATTATCGTCTTGCTGTGGCCTCGGTGGCCCATCGTGTTGCCGATGTTAATTACAATATTGAGCAGATAAAACAGGTGATCCGTAACGGCCACTCAAGTGGTTGTGATTGTCTTGTCTTCCCCGAGTTGGCCGTAACAGGTTACACGTGTGGCGATCTTTTTTTTCAGTCGTTGTTGATCGATAAGGCGCAACAAGGGTTGGTTGAGCTGGCTAAATTTAGTGCTGAATTGTCCACGTTACTGGTCGTGGGTGCTCCCATCGCCCAGGGTGGGCGGTTGTTTAATTGCGCGGTTTTGATCGCCGATGGTGAGATTCTTGGCATTGTACCGAAAAACTTTCTGCCAAATACTCAAGAGTTTTACGAAGAGCGTTGGTTCTCCGCCGCATCTGATCGCAGTGCCGATGAGGTGGTGATTGGTGGTCAGCCGATCCCATTTGGTGATGATCTGTTGTTTCAAGATTTGCACCGACCTGACTGTGTCATTGGTGTTGAGATCTGTGAAGATGGCTGGGTCGCCAATCCACCAAGTGGTCAGATGGCCGTTGCTGGTGCGACGGTGCTGCTAAATTTGTCAGCGAGTCCAGAGATCCTGGGTAAACAACAGTATCGCCAACAGTTGGTGCGTTCGCAATCGGCGCGTTGTTTGGCCGCTTACGCTTATGCTTCGGCAGGGGCAGGGGAGTCGAGTACCGATCTGGTATTCTCAGGTCATTCGCTCATCGCTGAAAATGGTACGATTCTTTGTGAAACCGAGCGTTTCTCCTTCGATAGTCAGTGGGCGTGTGCCGATATTGATCTCAATCGGTTGATGAACGAACGCCACAAAAATAATAGTTTTGCTGCCAGTTGTGCCGAGGGTGACTATCGCGTGGTTGA
The DNA here is from genome assembly GCF_055389415.1 of Desulfuromonas svalbardensis. Classification (NCBI taxonomy): domain Bacteria; kingdom Pseudomonadati; phylum Thermodesulfobacteriota; class Desulfuromonadia; order Desulfuromonadales; family Desulfuromonadaceae; genus Desulfuromonas; species Desulfuromonas svalbardensis. The sequence continues at coordinate 1,459,710 of NZ_AP042416.1, forward strand.
GGTGTCGAACTCATTACCTGCTGTTGTAGCTGAACAGTGCGACCTGAAGCGACAACTTAATCGCCACCCCTTTGTGCCCAGTAATAATGAAGAGCGCAATCAACATTGTGAGGAAGTTTTTGCCTTACAAACTACTGCCTTAGCGCGGCGATTAAAGCATATTGGTACTAAAAATGTGGTTATTGGTCTCTCTGGTGGCCTCGATTCTACTTTGGCTTTGTTGGTGGTGATTAAAGCATTTGATCTGTTGCAGCTTGACCGCAAAGGGATCGAAGCGGTGACGATGCCCGGCTTTGGTACCACTGAACGGACACGAGGTAACGCTGAAAAATTGATTGAACTGCTCGGTACCAGTAGTCGAGTGATCTCCATTGATACCGCTGTCCGCCAACACTTTAGTGATATCGGTCACGATGAAACCCTACACGATATCACCTACGAAAATAGCCAAGCACGTGAGCGCACACAATTATTGATGGATATTGCCAATCAGGTGCGCGGTATTGTAATTGGTACCGGAGATCTGTCGGAGCTGGCTCTTGGTTGGTGCACCTACAATGCTGATCATATGTCGATGTACGGTGTCAATTGCGGTGTGCCAAAAACATTGGTGCGCTATTTGGTGTCATGGTGTGCTGAAACGGCTTACTGTGGTGAAACACGCGTTGTGCTAAATGATGTGTGTGCCACACCCGTCTCGCCCGAATTGTTACCACCCGATGCCGCAGGGCAGATCAGTCAAGTGACCGAAGATCATGTTGGTCCCTATGAACTTCACGATTTCTTCCTGTTTCAGGTGGTTCGCCACCAATTTGCGCCGCAAAAAGTGTATTTCTTGGCACAACAAACCTTTATTGGTGTGTATGATTCAGCGACAATTTTACGCTGGTTGAAGGTGTTTTATCAGCGTTTCTTTTCGCAGCAGTTTAAACGCTCGTGTTTACCCGATGGGCCGAAAGTCGGTAGTGTCGCTCTGTCACCTCGCGGTGATTGGCGCATGCCGAGTGATGCCAGTGTTAGCTTGTGGTTGAATGAATTAGAGGAAGTGGAGTTGAACCATGACTGATTCAGAGCAGTGGGGAACTTTGTATGTTGTTGCGACCCCCATTGGTAATCTTGAAGATATTACTTTTCGCGCCATCCGCATCTTGAAAGAGGTCGATCTGGTTGCCGCAGAGGATACCCGTCACAGCCGTAAGCTGTTCAATCATTTTGGTATCGAGACCAACTTAACCTCATGCTATGAGCACAACGAATCACAGAAGATGGACTACCTCCTCGGCTTGCTGCAACAAGGCAAGTCCATCGCTCTCATCAGTGATGCTGGAACACCAGCGATCTCCGATCCGGGCAATGTATTGGTCCAGCATTGTCGCAACGCCGGAGTTACGGTTCTCCCCGTACCGGGACCGAGTGCCTGTATCTCGGCGTTATCCGTTGCCGGGCTACCAACGGATCGTTTTTGTTTCGATGGTTTCTTACCTCCCAAAACCGTCGCCCGCTGCCGTGCTTTGCAGCCTTACGTGACTCAAAAACGGACGGTGGTTTTATATGAAGCCCCTCATCGCTTACTCAACTCATTGCAAGATATCGCCACCGTTCTCGGTGACGATAAGCAGCTTGCCATCGCTCGTGAATTAACCAAACTGCACGAGGAGTTGTTTCGTGGCACCGTATCGGAAGCGATTGAACATTTTTCTCAAGCAAGAGTTCGTGGTGAGATCGTTCTGCTGCTGGCACCTGCTGTAGAATCCGCACCAACCGAAACCGTTCGCGAGGCGTTGGAGCGTTTAAGTCAAGAGAGTGATCTACACATGAAAGCCATTGTTAAACAGGTAGCGAAAACGCACGGTGTGAGTGGCAGCGAAGTGTATCAGGAGAGTTTGCGCTTACAAGGCAAGTGTGATTAACGTCGAATGTTAAACTCGGTGAATTCACCAGTGTAGGGGTGATGCTCCACTTCGATGTGATCGACATGGGCCAACTGTGGCCCTTGGCGGCACAGCTCAATCACGGTGGCTACGGCGTGCTCGTCCCCCTCAAGTAAAGCGGTAACGTTACCGTTGATTCGATTCTTAACCCAGCCAGTAATTCCTGCTGTTTGGGCGGTTTGTTGCGTGAAATAGCGATAACAAACCCCTTGCACGCGACCGCCAATCTCAAGCTGTACTCTTATCTGTGCCATGTTTATTCAGTCCTTTTTTCAGTGACCAATCAGTTCGAGGTATTGCTGTTCTGTTAACACCTCAACCCCTTTCGCTTGAGCTGAATTGAGCTTGCTTGCGCCCACTTTTTCACCCGTTATAAGATAATCTGTTTTTCCCGATACCGAACTACCGATCTTCGCGCCCATTTTTTTGGCGTTGGCTTGCATTTCAGAGCGGCTACCTTGAGTCATGGTGCCAGTAAATACCAGCAACTTACCCGCAATGGGACTCAGTTCTCCTGAATCTTGCAACTCTGAGATCAATGGAGTTATCGCCAAGTTGAAGTGGAGTTGAAATAGTTGCTGAAAAAGTGGTGCTATCCGTGTCAATTCACGGATAACAATTTCTGCGGTGCGCTCGGCAAACCCTTCAATCGAGATAATCTGCTCAAGAGTTAACGCGAAGATATTTTCGAGTTTGTGGTGGCTGAGCAAACGCTCGCAGTTGCCGCCACCCATACGAAAGATGCCAAATGCCGCGAGAAAACGCCAATCCTCAATCTGTTCACTGCGGCTGCGTTCCAATTGAGTGACAAGGTTTTCTGATTGCTTAGGGCCGAAACCGATCCCCTCAAAATCGAAGGCACTTTGAGTGTAAATTTCGGGCAGGGTGCGAACAGTGCTAGCATAAAGTTTTTCGATGGTAGCGGGGCCAAAGCCATCAATATTGCCTAAGGTGCGAAAGAAATGCTCAATGGTGTGGGCGATCTGGGCGGGACATTGACTGTTGTTGGTGCAAAATAGATAGTCATTATCCCATGTTAGTTCACCGCCACAGCTTGGGCAAATGTCTGGAAGCTGTGCCTCGGTTGGTTTGATAACGCGAAGTATTTTAGGGATCACCTCACCGCTGCGGGTTAATTCAATGATCGATTGGGGGCCAATGTTGTTGCTTTTAACCATGCCGTAATGATGCGCCGTCGCCCGTTGAATCATCGCGCCACTGAGGCGGGTGGGTTCCACTTCAACCACTGGGTTAACACGGCCCGAGCGTGAGGTTTGTGGATGTACGGCAATCACGTTGACCTCGGCGGTTTCAACATTCTCCTTTAACGCAATCTGCCAGCGATGATGGTGACGAGTCGCGCCCATGTACTCTTTTAACTCGGCATCAATAATCTCGAAAATCACGCCATCGACATCATAGTCAACGGCACTGAGTTGTTGCTTGAAAATTGTTTCAATTTGTTGTTCAAGCTGCTCAGCGGAACCGCTCCAGTTTGGTAACAATGCAAATGGATAAAAAACGGCCGCTTGAACTTTAATCGCTTCCGCCGCAGGGGGATCGAGTTCTTTCTCTTTTACTACGCTGGCTTGAAAGTTACGCGAGTTTTCAAAATGTTCGGCGAGGTGTTGCTTAAAATAACTGGTGCTGACCACAATTTCACCGGCACCAAGGCCACGCTTACCGCCGTTTGCTACCACTAAACCGCGTTGCATAACTCGGGTAACATCCGTACCGCGCTTACCATCACCACGGGTGTACAGGCGTTGGCCATCATCATAGGCGGCAAAGCCATCTAGTTTAGGGGTCGCTTTAAATGTCAGTTCTGCAAACGGCTTGTTGAGGTCGGTAGCGGCCTTTTTGATCCGCTCAAGCCAACGCATCATCTCCTCGATCGTGTACGCTTTATCGGTCGATAACATCCGTACTGGTAGTTCCACAGTTTTGGTCGTAGCTGTCGCCTCGGGTTCAACTTCTGTGAGGAATGGATGGTTTGGCTGGCGATGCTTTAACTCGGCTAAGAAGCGAAAGTCGTAGTCGGCGTCAGAGATCAATCGATCACCGCTGCGATATAAGGCATTGGCAATGGTTAAAAACTCAAGTAACTCGTCGTCACTCAGTTCGCTGGCCTCAATCTTGTGCAGGCACAGCGCGCTAATGCTTAGTTCGGTCAAAGCGTTGAACTGTATCGCTGCGACGGCTAAAATCTGTTTATGGTTTTCGCTCAGCATGGTAGGCCTTTATTGGGTGATACAGTGATTATTTTTAGATAATTTGATCGTCCATATCCTCAGGGTATCAGATAGTATTGTCAACTATTATCAACTGGCTGTTGCCTGACGCGCTTGTTAATTGTGTTTCGTAATTGAGTGGGCTAATATGGGCCATTAATTTTGATGAAATGATGATGTAATTTGTTGCATTGAGGAACTTATGACTGAAGATCAATGGTATCAACTGTTAGTAATGGGGTGTTTGTTTTTGCTGTCGGGCTTTTTCTCAGGCTCAGAAACCGCACTGCTGTCGATCGATCGTTTACGTGTTAAATATCTCGTTGAGAAGCAGCGCCGTGGAGCCCAGGCTCTAGAGAACTTACTCGATAACCCCGAATGGTTGCTTGGTGGTATCCTTGTCGGTAATAACCTCGTCAATATTGCTCTGTCTGTCCTAGCCACCACTTTTTTTGTCGAAATTTTTGGTGCTCGTGGCGATCTGATGACCATCGCCATTTTGACCCCTGTGCTATTGATTGTTTCTGAGGTCTTCCCAAAAACATACGCCGCCCGTCGTGCTGAGGTGGTCTCTTTTCGCGTATTAAAACCGATCCGTTTTGTGCTGTGGGTGTTAACCCCAATCATCTGGTTGGTCACAGGATTGTCGGGTTTGATTACCCGCATGTTCAAGGTTGTTGATTCCAGTTCTGGGCTCTCCGCCGATGAGATTAAAACCATGATCTCCCTTGGTGCAGAGTCAGGTTCTCTTGCTGGTAGCCAGAAAAATATGTTGCATGGGGTCTTCGAGCTGTCGCAATTACGGGTGAGGGAGTTGATGATCCCGCGTACCGAAGTAGCTGGAATTGATGTAGAGTCTCCTTTTGCCACTATCCTCGATCAAGTCAAGCGTTCGACTCATTCACGTTTTCCCGTTTACCGCGAAACCTTAGACGATGTGGTTGGTATCATTCACTCAAAAGATGTGCTGCGCTTTGTCGATGATCCCGAGAAATTTCGTATTCGAGACGTGATGCGCGATCCATACTTTGTGCCCGAAGCCAAACAGGTCGAATCGTTACTGCTCGCCTTTCGTAATCGTCGCGTTCACCTTGCCGTGGTTCTCGATGAATACGGTGGTGTCGAAGGAATTGTCACCTTAGAGGATGTACTCGAAGAGATTGTCGGTGAGATTCAGGATGAATATGATGACGAAGAGCAGGGTGTGGTTCCGTTAGGGACAACGTGCTTTCTTGTTGATGGCGGAGTCACCATACGGGCACTGAACCGCCGTTTTGAGTTTGACTTTTTAGAGGAAGATGCCACCACCCTTGCCGGGTTAATGCTCAGTCAGTTTGGCCATATTCCTGCTGCGGGTGAGCAGTGTGTGATTAACGGTGTGGTCTTGACGGTGCGGAAAGTCGTTCAGCAGCGGATTGAGCAGATTGAGTTGAGGTTGCCTGAGAGGTAGTTTTCTTTCTTGATGTTCTGTCAGATTAGCTATGCGTGTAGCTGCGGACTGGCCACTGTCTGACAGCTTATTGATTTTTGACTCTGCATTGGGGGGAGTATTGTTGCTCGGGTGATTGTCACACTTGTGGCGGTGGACAATGCCCACCCTACCAAATCCGATTGAATCTATGTGGATGGTTAAAGTTCCAACCTACGGATTTCTCATTCATTTCCTGTTTTACTGCCACACCGCCATACGCCACCTTTGCACCACTGCAAAGCGCGCAATAATCCGCTCCGAGTCGTAGCTACAACTTAATCCTAGCAGATCGTAAATCCCTCCATAGCGTATATCACCACCCGCTAGCGCACGTTGACTGCCGTCGGCCATAATCATATAGCCATCAAAATGGGTCCAAATCTGTTGTTGCCCCCAGCCGCGCTCTAGACCAATTCGTAGATGAAGATCGGGTGGAATGCACACCAGTTTAAACTCTTTGGGGTCGAGCCCCAATTCGTCTTGTACGATTCCACTCCCTTTATCGAGAAGGGTAGCTTCAATTTGTTGTCGGGTCAGTTGATTCCTCTGTTTGAGACCAAGGGCTTCAAGCAGTCCTGATGACGGTAGTGGTGCACCAGCTTCTGGTTCGGGGAACCCTTCGACTAGGACATCTTCGGCAACAATACTGGGCAGGTAGCGAATTCCTGCAGAGTTGATGAACGGGTGGATGGCAAACAGTTGAATACGTGACTTGAGTGCTTCGGGTAGCCCTTTTAACTGTGGCAAGTCTGGGACTTGGATCACATTTTTGTGGTTTCCTTGTTGGGCCGCAAAGGTGGGGTGCCACATGAAACGTGAAAAGGGTTCAAATTCGATATTGCGTGAGGGGACTGAGAAAAACTCTAACCCTAGTTTTTGTGCTGAGTTAATGGTTTGTGGTGAGAATTCGTAATGATATTCAGCTGGGGCTTGATGGACCTCTTGCAACAGGTCGGTAGCTGTTGTGCCACGATCGGCTGATGTGGTTGCTCTTGAAAGCTTTTCAGCTAAAAGTTCGAGCCGGGCCATGTTGCCCGATTCGAGTGCTTCGGCGGCTTCATCTTCAAGCACCGCTGATGATGTAGTTTGTGACAGGTTGTCGAGGGACTTAGAGTTGATTGTCAGTGCGGTAAAGGTTGCTAATCTGTCGGAATAAAACGTTATCCAGTCTCTGTCAGCTTTGCTGAGCTCGTTGAGGGTGGAAATGATTGTTGTGCGTAACTCGGCAAGTTGGTCTGTGGTGAGGTTGGCGAGTTTGTGCATTCCGGGAGAGAACGGGTCGATTGGGATGTTAGAGTGGCCGTAGATCTGGTGGGCGAAACCAGTCAGATTGATTTTGTCATTAAGTTGCTGTTTGAACTTTCTGTTGCGGCTTGTTAGTTCGTAAACTTTATTCCACTCGCCGTGAAGCATCGCGTTGCGGATTTCGTTGGGCAGGCTGACTGTCAGTGTCTGCATTTTTTTAAGTTCTATGTAGCCGGCAGGAGAAAGTTGAGGTTCCAGATAGTGGCGAGCTCGTCGGATGTACTCATCGCGATAGAGAGTGTCGGATTCTGCTAGCTTGATGAGCTTTGGTAGCAGGTTGTTGATATCGGGTGAATTTCTGTGACCATATTCCATGTGCGCCCCACTCTCATCGTGTTTGACTTGCCCCTAAATCACTGATTCCGGCAATAGGAATTGTCTCCGCATCTGTACAATTGACTGTATAAATCATAGCGTATTTTTTCATCAATAGAACTGACGATGAAAGAAAAAGGGACGAAAGGTCCTTTGGCAGATGGTGGTGATTATTCCCACGAATATTGAGCCGTACTTTATTAAATGCGGTTTTTTTTCGTTTTTTTTTGTCCTTTAATGAAAAACCGAGGAGTTTATCTTGTTTCATCTTACCTTAAGTGACTGTAAATATTGTATTTATTTGGTTCTGTCAGGTTCGTTTGTCTTTAGGGCGAAAAGGGGGGAAGCCCTTGACATAAATGTTGTGCTGAGGTTATATTTCCCAATAAGTGTATTTAAGTGTTAAATAGACACATGTCTGGAGCAGAAGAGGCCATATGAGTTTTTCGGGAACATTCATTAATAGCATCGATCCAAAAGGACGCTTGAGCATCCCTGCGAAGTTACGCAGCTTGCTTGCGGATACCTATGGTGATGAGCTGTTGGTGGTCACCCGACGTAAAGATGCTTTGGTGGCGTATCCTGCATCAGAGTGGGAAAAAACGAAGTCGCGTGTCGATGCGATGCCAAATGGTAACGAAAAAGATTTGATCTACCGTAGTCGTATTAGTCCTGCGGTGGAGTGTACATTTGACCGTCAGGGGCGTATTGCCCTTCCCGCTTCATTGCGGACTATTGCAAAATTTGACAAAGAGATCGTGATTGTTGCGATGGCGGGTAAAATCGAAATGTGGAGTCAGGACTTGTTCGATGAGCAACTCGAAGCAGCAGAGCAGCAGCTTGATACCATGAAGGCTGAACTCGGAAACTTAGGCTTCTAATATGGATACTACAAATTTCAAACATCTATCGGTGCTGCCTAAAGAAGTCTTGGCTTTGCTTGATGTGCAACCTGGTGCAATTGTTCTTGATGGAACGCTTGGCGCAGGTGGACATTCAAACTTGATCCTTCAGGCCTCAGCGCCTGATGGGGTGTTGATCGGTTTAGATCGTGATCAGGATGCCCTGAAGAAGGCGGCTGAAGTTTTAGCCCCCTATGGTGATCGCGCTATTTTGCGTCATGCCAATTTCTCTGAAGCTGGACAGGTGTTAGAGGAGCTTGGCATTGATGGTTTAGATGGCATGTTGTTGGATTTGGGAGTGTCATCCTACCAGTTGGATGAAGTTGAGCGCGGATTCTCATTCCGTTTCGACGCACCTCTTGATATGCGCATGAATCGTCAGTCGGGGATTACTGCAGCTGAACTTGTCAATGAGGAGAGTGTCGAGGAGCTGACGCTGATCTTTAAAAAATATGGCGAAGAGCGCTGGTCCAAGCGAATTGCACGAAAAATTGAACGCGTGCGTGAGATTGAGCCCATTGCAACAACATTACAGCTGGCGACATTGATCCAAGAAACGGTTCCGGGTGGCATGATTCCTGGGCGTCTCCATCCTGCCACAAGGGTGTTTCAAGCTCTGAGAATTCGCGTCAATGAAGAGTTAGAGCATGTAGCAAAAGGGGTTGAACAAGGCATTGAACTTCTCAAGCCCGGCGGCGTGCTGGCAGTGATCAGCTTTCACTCGTTGGAAGATCGTATTGTTAAAAATATTTTCAAGCATCGGGCGAATCCTTGTACCTGCCCACCACGACTGCCAATGTGCGCCTGTGGTCTGGTCGCTGATGTTGAAGTGTTAACCCGTCGAGGAGTTCGCGCTACATTTGAAGAGGTGCATGGAAATCCTCGTTCACGTAGTGCTATTTTGCGGGCTGTTAAGCGGCTGTTTTAGGCGCAAGGAAGGGGTAATAGATATGATGGAAAATACCTGGCCCTCTGCGGGGCTAAGCATTGCAAATGTGAAGGTGACATCGGTCCTTGCTGCCATTGTGTTGTTGTTGGTGATTGGGCTGTTTCACGTATGGGTTCGTATTGAGGTGACTCAATGCGGGTATGACGTGTCGCGGCTGGAAAAAGAGATTAGACAAGCAGAGTATGACCAAAAGAGCTTAACCGTGTCGATCGCGCAGTTGACGAACCCGCGCTATATCGAAAAAATTGCCACAACACGATTAGGTTTGAGAGCTCCACGAGCGGAACAGGTTATTACCGTTCGATAGAACTTGAATAACTGGGCTGGGCACAACACAGGTGAAAAGTTAAAGGAAGTAAAGGGGTCTATTATGGTAAACCGAGATTATGCGGAAAAACAGGATTTATGGTCAGAGATGAATGAGCTGTGGGTAAACCGTCAGCTACGTCGCCGGAAGTTGCGGTTGAGTGCTTTGGCAATGGTATCTGTGCTACTGATGGGGGGAGCTTTTTTATACAAAGCATCCATCGTTCCACAGGATCCTCTCTATCTACAAGTGCAGGGGCAATCGTTAGAAGTTGAAACTTCTGTGGACAATAGCTCAGCAGCACATCTTGATCAGAGGGATGATGTCATTGAAATCGCGGAAACACTCTCTATCTGATAAAGCCTCAGCGCGGAAACTGCCGAGTTCGAAACAGGAAGCGCACGGAGTTCGTGTGCGTATCTTGCTAGTCGGGGTTTGTTTTGTTCTGGCTTACGTTGCCTTAGTAAGTCGCGTTTATTACCTTCAGGTTTACAGCGCGTCAAAATGGCAATCTCTTGCAGCACGGCAGCATAAAAAGAAAATTACTCTGACCCCACAGCGTGGGGCGATCTTTGATCGCAATGGAGAGGCACTGGCCGTTAGTCTCGTTGCGAACTCTGTTTATATCAATCCAGCAGAGCTAAAAAAACTGATTGCAAAGGCTAAAGCTGTACGTGACGCGGCCCCCCAAACTCCTAAATCATCCTCAAAAGAGTCCGAACCAATTGTTCACAGTGTTGAGTCTGTTGCCACGGCACTATCAACGGGGCTTGACTTAAAATACTCCGTAGTCTTAGCCAAGTTGCAAAAAGATAAAAAATTTATCTGGTTGAAAAGAAGAACTACCGATGATGAGAGTCGCGCATTAATAGACCAGTCTTTGCCCGGAGTTCACTTTATCCCCGAGCATGAACGCTGGTATCCGAATGGTCGTGTTGCAGGTCAGATTGTAGGTTTTTCTGGTACCGATAATGACGGATTAGAGGGCGTAGAACGACGCTACAATGGTGTCCTCGCAGGTGATGTCAGTTATCTGGTTATGCAACGTGATGGAGGTTCGCGTAGCATCGGTAGTGGACGTCAGGTGATTAAGGGGCAATTGGGTAAAGATATAACCCTTACTATTGATAAGCAGCTTCAATATATCGTTGAAAAGGAATTGGCGGTTGCGGTACGCGAGTCGAAGTCTAAAAGCGGTAGCGTTGTTATTCTTGATCCGTTTAGCGGTCAAGTATTGGCGATGGCCAGTTCGCCCGATTATGATCCTAATGACTTTGGGTCGTTTTCTGCTGCGAAAAGGCGTAATCGTATCGTGTGTGACACCTATGAGCCGGGATCAACGTTTAAGATATTCTTACTAGCGGCAGCCCTCGATTCGAATGTGATTAAGCCTGATGATGTCATAGATTGCGGTCGCGGATCGTATCGAATTGGCGGGAAGGTGATTCATGACCACACAGAACTGGGGCGCCTAAGTATTAGTGATGTACTGAAGTATAGCTCAAATATTGGCTGTGCGAAGATTGCACAAAAGCTTGGCAAAGAGACTTTTTATTCTTACCTTACTCAGTTTGGATTTGCTCAAAAAACTGAAATTGATTTTGATGGTGAGGCGAGAGGGTTGCTACGCCAACCGCAAAAATGGTTTGAGATAGACTTGGCAGCGATCTCATTTGGTCAGGGCTTGTCTGTTACCTCGTTGCAATTGGCTTCAGCAGCAAGTGCTATTGTTAACGGTGGTGAGTTGTATCGGCCTTATTTGGTTAAAAAAATTACCAACCCAGTTAATAACGTTACTGATGAACAAACTCCACAATTAATTCGTCGAGTGATTGGTCGTGACATTGCTCATGAACTTAAGCAGATGATGGTGACGGTAACTGATGCCGATGGTACGGGGTCACGCGCACGTGTTGCTGGCTTTGATGTCGGCGGTAAAACGGGAACAGCGCAAAAAGTTGATACAGTGACACGCACTTACTCGGTGGATAAACGAGTATCATCATTTATCGGATTCGCACCCGCTGAAGCGCCAAAGATGGTGATTCTTGTGGTGCTAGATGAGCCAAAAGTAAAAAAAACCTATGGCGGACTATTGGCAGCACCTGTTTTCTCGCGTATTGCTGAGCAAGCGTTGCGCTACCTTCACGTGCCAGCAATGCACAGAAAAAATATGGAAATTGACCCAAATGTGCCGATAAGGGCTGATGTCCCGGCATTAAGTTCGGTTACCGTTGCGATTGATCCGGGTACAGAGTTGATGCCTGAGTGTAAAGGGTTAAGTTCACGCCAAATGCTCCGCTTAATGGCGAAAAGTGGTTTAAATATCATGATCAAAGGCGTTGGTCGAGTGGTCGATCAGTACCCCTTAGCAGGGGAAAGTGTTAACACCGAGAGTGCCGTATGGGTGAAGTTACAACCACCGAATTAAAGCGAGGGGCTATGAAACTGCATCAAATTATAGTCGATGTCTGCTGTTTGAATGATCTGCATGATACGACGCAGGAGATTGACGCATTGTATTATGACTCGCGTTGTGTGCGCGAAGGGGGGCTGTTTTTTGCTTTACCTGGTGACATGGTCGATGGCCATGACTATATTGATGCGGCCATAAAAAATGGTGCGCTGGCCATCGTTGCCGAGCGAGAGGTTTTGTTGCCTGAAGCGGTGCAGTTGATTGTTGTTGCTGATGCACGGCAAAGCATGGCGAAAATGGCTGCTGCGTTTTACGGTTATCCCGCACGTGAATTACTCACCATTGGTATCACTGGTACCAATGGTAAAACGACAATGACTTATTTGGTTGAATCGTTGTTAGTTCAAGCGGGATATAAACCCGCTATGGTTGGTACCATTAGTAATCGATTTGACGGTTACGATCTTGAAGCGTGCCACACCACTCCCGAGTCGTTGGATTTACAGCGTATGCTGGCAGACTTTCGTCAGCGCGGTGCCGATGCGTTAGTGATCGAGGTGTCTTCTCATGCGTTGATGCAGTCTCGCGCATGTGGTTTGGAGTTTAAGGCGACAGTGTTTACCAATCTGACACCAGAGCATCTTGATTATCATAAGACGATGGATGGCTATTTTGCTGCAAAATTGTTGATGTTTACTGATCCCTCTATCGCGGGAAATAGCCGTGCTGTTGTTAATGCCGATGATCCATATGGTGCTAAGTTGCTGACTCTCGTAGATGGGGCGATCAGTGTTGGGATAAAAAATTATGCCGCCGTACGCGTTGACACGTTTAACCAATCTTTGTCAGGCATTGAAGCCCAGCTTCATACACCGTATGGCGATGTCCAGCTACATTCGGCATTAATTGGCCGATTTAATATGGAAAATCTTGCTTGTGCTGTTGGCGTTGGGGTGGCATTAGAACTGCCCATTTCTACCATTGAACAAGGCTTGTCTCACGCCCGTACGGTTCCTGGTCGCATGGAACGGGTGGATAACGAGCTGAAAGCGTTGATTCTTGTTGATTATGCCCACACTGGAGATGCTTTAGAAAAGGCTTTGCAGGCGGTAAGTGCACTCAAGCCACAGAGGATTTTCACCGTGTTTGGCTGTGGTGGTGATCGTGATAGTTCCAAACGTCCTGTCATGGCATCCGTTGCGGCACGCTATTCGACGTTGAGTATTGTTACATCCGATAATCCTCGCACTGAAGACCCGCAAATGATTATAGCTGACGTATGTCGTGGTTTTGATGAGTGTTGTCAGCGCTATGATCAAAGAGATCTTCAGTCGTGGCTAATACATCCACCAGAATTTAATGCGGAAGATTGTCACTACTGTGTGATTGAAGATCGTGCCCAAGCCATTGAAACAGCCATCGCTTTATTACAAGCTGATGATTTGTTGTTGATTGCTGGTAAGGGACATGAAGATTACCAGATTCTTGGGACCGAAAAGATCCATTTTGATGACCGTGAACAAGTAACGTTCGCCCTTGCAGCTCGACAACAACGTGATCAATCAGGGAATTAAAATTGTAATGAAGTTTACCACTGAAGAGATCGCTCAAATCGTTGGCGGCAGTCTTTTGCCCGCAACTACAGGCGCTACGGTAACGGGAGTATCGACAGACAGTCGATCGTTGCAACCAGGTGACCTATTTGTGCCGCTGCATGGGCCCAATTATGATGGGCACGATTATTTGCGCCATGCTGTCGAGCATGGTGCGACGGCATGCTTAAGCGAAGAGGTTGTCGGTGGTTTGCCTGTGCCTGTCATTCAGGTCGATGATGCGTTAAAATGTTTAGGCGAGCTTGCTGGATATTTACGCCAAAATTTTGTTGGGCCCGTGTTTGCCGTAACGGGGACAACAGGTAAAACATCTACCAAAGAGATGTTGGCATCGATTTTAGGTCAAAAGGATGAAGGCTTAAAAACCGAAGGTAATTTCAATAATTTAATTGGATTGCCGTTGACACTATCACGGTTAAGTGAAGATCATCGTTGGATGGTGTTAGAGCTGGGTATGAGCAACCTCGGAGAAATTTCCCGTCTTGCACAGATTGCCCAACCTACCGTAGCGGTGATTACAAATGTTGGAGCAGGTCATCTTGCTGGGGTTGGTGATATTGCCGGTGTTGCTCAAGCAAAAGGGGAATTGTTCGAGAAATTAAAGCCTGGTTCGATTGCCATTGTTAACAATGATGATCCTTGGGTGGTTGCACTACCGCTGCCCATTGGGGTTAAACGAGTTAGCTTTGCCATTGAGAATGAGTCCGACGTGTGGGCTACTGATCTTAGATGTGGACGCGAAACAAGTTTTACCTTGCATCTCGATGGTGGGCAGTATGAGGTGACGTTACCTTTACCGGGGCAACATCAGGTGTCGAATGCTTTGGCAGCAGCAGCTGCTGCGCACAGTGCTGGTATCGCGGTAGCTCACATTGTTGCGGGCTTATCTGTGGTTAAAATGGCTGCGGCGCGCTTAGAGGTGCGGGAGTTAGCGTCGGGTGTGACGCTGTTGGATGATAGCTATAATGCTAATCCGCAGTCGATGAAAGCGGCACTCAAAGCGCTGGGTGATTGGCCGTGCTTAGGTCGTAAAATTGCGGTTTTGTCCGATATGCTTGAGCTTGGAGATGCCGCCGCAGAGTGCCATCGAGACCTTGGCGCCTATGCTGCTAGCCGTGCGGACTGCTTAATTACCATGGGCGCATGGGCCAATTATGTTGTGCAGGGTGCCGATGATGCAAATACGGATGAACACCTTGAGATCGTCTTGCCGCCTTGTACTGATCACGATGAGATTGTTGCTTGGCTTGAGAATAATTTATCCGCAGAAGATTGTGTGTTGATAAAAGGTTCACGCGGCATGCACATGGAAAAAATTGTACAACGCCTGATCACGGATCTAGGGTAATGACAAGTAACGCAACTCGAATGGGTTGCCTGCAATAATAAATGCAAATTAGGTTGAATGTATCTCAACCAGCACGTTAGGGGGCCTCGATGCTGTACCATCTCCTTTATCCACTTCATACTGAATTCTCAGCACTGTATGTGTTTCGATTTATCACCTTTCGAACCATTTACGCGACCATTACGGCTCTGGTTATCTCATTTTTACTGGGCCCATGGGTGATTGATCGACTTTCATCACTGCAAATTGGTCAAACAATTCGCAAGTGTGGGCCTGAATCCCATTTTATAAAAGAGGGAACACCGACCATGGGTGGCACTCTAATTTTGATTGCCATTGTACTGCCGACATTGATGTGGGCCGATCTAACCAATGGCTATATTTGGGTGGTCCTGTTGGTCACCGTTGGCTACGGTGCTATCGGTTTTGTTGATGATTATAGAAAAGTCAAACTTAAGAGCAGCGATGGTTTGTCAGCGCGGTACAAATTGTTGTGGCAAATTGTAATCGCCCTGATTGCGGCAGCAGTGTTGTTTCAAGCAACTAATTTTGAACCTGTGCTGTCTGTACCCTTCTTTAAAGGGGTCAATCCGTGGCTCGGTTGGTTTTATATCCCCCTTATATTACTGGTAATTGTTGGCAGTGGTAATGCCGTAAATTTAACCGATGGTTTGGATGGCCTTGCCATCGGGCCGATGATTATCGCCTCGGGGGCGTACTTACTGTTTGCATACCTTGCTGGCAATGCACGCTTGTCGTCATATCTGCAAATTACCGGGGTTCCGGGAGCTGGCGAGTTGTCGATTATTTGCGGCGCAATGGTTGGCGCAGGGTTAGGTTTTTTGTGGTTTAATACCTACCCAGCTCAAGTCTTTATGGGCGATGTCGGTAGTTTGTCGTTAGGTGGAGCACTGGGGACGATTGCGATTATTGTTAAGCAAGAGCTGGTTCTGGTGATTGTTGGTGGCATTTTTGTTGTTGAGGCATTATCCGTTATCGTTCAGGTGCTGTCGTTCCGTTTTCTTGGCCGGCGCGTGTTTCGCATGGCACCGATCCATCATCATTTTGAGTTAAAGGGGTGGCCCGAGCCGAAGATTATTGTCCGTTTTTGGATCATCAGTATCGTATTGGCATTGGTGGCTCTATCCACCCTTAAATTGAGATAGAAGCATGGAATTAAAGGGGAAAAATATCGTCGTTGTTGGTGCAGGTCGCAGTGGCCTTGCTGTGTGCCGGTACGCACTCGATTGCGGAGCACAGGTGGTACTGAGTGACCGCCGCAGTGGCGATCAAATACTAGGGTCCGATGATGGCTCTTTTGCTGCGCTGCGCTCGGAGTTAACCCTTGATTTAGAAGGTCATAATCGAGAATTTTTTGTTGCTGCCGATCTGATTGTCATCAGCCCAGGGGTGCCGTTAACCGTTGCCGCTCTTCAGGCTGCGCATCTGTCTGGCGTAGAGATTATCGGTGAAATTGAGTTAGCAAGCCGACAATTGCATTGTCCTATTTTGGCGATCACCGGCACTAATGGCAAATCAACGACAACAGAATTACTCGGTGCGATGCTCCACCACTGTGGTCAGCAGATATTTGTTGGCGGAAATCTCGGTACACCGTTGATTAGCGCAAGAGCCTGTCAGCCACAGGCTACGGATGATTATGCCGTAGTGGAACTGTCATCGTTTCAACTAGAAAGCGTTGCCCAGTTTCGACCTCGCTATGCAGCACTATTGAATATCTCCCTCGATCATTTAGATCGTTACCCCGACATGGAAAGCTATATCGCTGCAAAAGGGGCGATTTTCAACAATCAAACTGCAGACGATGTGGCCATTCTCAATGGCGATGATGACGACGTGTTGCGAATTTCCCAACACTGCCGCGCGCAAAAAGTGCTGTTCTCCTCGCGCCAACGTCTCGAACAAGGGATGAGTTACGCTAATGGTGTCATTGAGTGGCGCGGGTATGGGCCGACTTTGCAATTTAACACCAGCGAATTGTGTTTATGTGGCGTTCATAATATCGAAAATGTGATGGCCGCCATGATTGCACCGTTGCTGGAAGGATTTGACCCGCAACAGCTCTGGCAAGCCGCGTGTGCGTTTACGGGCTTACCTCATCGAATGGTGTTGGTTCGCGAGCTAGGCGGGGTACGTTGGTATAATGATTCGAAGGGAACCAACCCCGGTAGCGTCATGAAGAGTGTTGCAGGCTTACCGGCTCCAGTGACGTTAATTGCTGGTGGTAAAGATAAGGGTGGCGATTATCGTGACCTGTGTGATTGCCTCAGTGGTCGGGTGACACAATTTATACTAATTGGTGAAGCTGCCGATAAGATGGAACAAGCGTGGCAGGATATTGCGCCGATCTACCGGGCCGACAGTATGCAGCAAGCAGTTGCTTTTGCCCACGATGTTACTACCAATGGTGGGGCGGTATTGTTATCTCCCGGTTGTTCAAGTTTTGATATGTTTGACAGCTTTGAGCAGCGTGGTGAAATCTTTACCGAGGCGGTGATGGCTCTCGCCGATCACTCCTCGCACTTTGGCCCACATTTGAACGGTGAGGGTTAAGAGATGAAGCGGGAGTACGACACAACGATTCTGATTCTGGCCGTAGCATTGACCTGCTTTGGGGTGCTGATGGTCTACTCCTCCTCGTCGATTATGGCTGATAGAAGGTATCACGATAGCTTTTACTTTTTGAAGCGCCAAGGAGTGTTTGCGGCGTTGGGTTTATTTGTTTTAGCCGTAGCAACGCGGATTGACTATCATTGGTGGCGGAAACTTTCGGTCCCCTTGTTAGTGATATGTACATTACTGATGGCCGCCGTTTTTATCCCCGGTATTGGTCATCAAGCCGGTGGCGCAAGTCGGTGGATTAAGATGCCAGGTTTTACTATTCAGCCCTCTGAAGCTGCGAAACTGGCTTTGATCTTTTATCTTGCTCATTCGGCAACAAAAAAAGAGGATCGATTAAAAGAGTTCAAGTATGGTTTTGTCCCCTACATGGTGGTGTTGATGGTGTTACTCAGCCTTATGCTCGCCCAACGCGACCTCGGTGGTTCAGCTACCATGGCGATCGTTACGGGGTTGATGCTGTTGGTAGCGGGCACCAAGTGGCGCTATTTGATGCTTAGTGTATTAACGGCCTTTCCGATGTTGGTGTGGTTGATCATGCATGAAGAGTATCGGCGACAACGGATTATGGCTTTTTGGGACCCGTGGCAAGATCCGCGAGATACAGGTTTTCAAATTATCCAAAGTTGGATGGGGTTTGGAGTCGGCGGTCTTACCGGACAAGGTCTAGGTGAGGGGATGCAAAAACTATTCTTTTTGCCCGAAGCACATACCGATTTTATTTTTTCGGTGGTCGGCGAGGAACTTGGTTTTGTCGCGGTCGTGATTGTGATCACCATGTTTCTTGGCGTGGTGTTACTCGGCTTACGGGTTGCATTTCAATCTGATGATGGTTTTGGTCGCCTAACGGCGTTCGGTATTAGTTTGTTGTTTGGTTTACAGGCATTTGCCAATATGGCTGTTGTTATGGGGATGGTTCCCAATAAGGGACTCGCTTTGCCGCTGTTGTCCTATGGTGGGACCAGCTTGTTGTGTACCTTGTTTTCAATTGGGGTGCTACTTAATATATCTGCTTCAGTAGAAAAGGTTCAGCGATGAGATACCTATTTACCGGCGGTGGCACGGGGGGACATATATTCCCCGCTTTAGCGATGGCTCAACAGGCTCGACAACAGGATCAACAGGCGGAAATTTTATTTGTTGGCACAAAGCAAGGGATTGAGAGTCGGGTGGTGGAACCACAAGGTTTCGATCTCGAAACCGTTGACTTCTGTGGCTTCGCTGGTCAATCGTTTTCTCGAAAAATAATGGTGCTGGCAAAGTTGGTGCGCAGTACGCGCGATGCTCTTAGTATTTTAAAGAAGTTTAAGCCTGATGTGGTGATCGGTGTCGGTGGCTATGCCTCTTTGCCAACATTGGTTGCTGCAGGATTAACTCGTATTCCCGTGGTATTGCATGAACAAAATGCCATTCCCGGTTTAGCCAATCGCGTGGCGTCATTGTGGGCAGGACGCATCTGTCTATCAATGGTTCAGGGGGCAAAAGGTTTTGGTCGCAACGCGGTGGTGTTAACGGGCAACCCCGTTCGGCAGCAGATGTTTAATTGTCGCCCTTGGCGTGGTGAAGCACCGCAACTGTTGGTTTTTGGTGGCAGTCAAGGAGCGAGTGCTATCAATAAGGCAATGGTTGCAGCATTGCCGCAGGTGATGGAAGTTTTTCCGACCCTGAAAGTGATTCATCAGACGGGTCGTAATGC
Organism: Desulfuromonas svalbardensis; assembly: GCF_055389415.1. NCBI lineage: Bacteria > Pseudomonadati > Thermodesulfobacteriota > Desulfuromonadia > Desulfuromonadales > Desulfuromonadaceae > Desulfuromonas > Desulfuromonas svalbardensis. The sequence goes on from NZ_AP042416.1 coordinate 1,478,834, forward strand.
GATGGCTGATGTGGTAACGGATTACAATGATTGTGGTTTGAATGAGGTTGAAGTGGTCGAATTTATCGATGATATGGCCACGGCATATGCGCAAAGCCAATTAGTTGTCTGTCGATCTGGAGCTACCACTGTGGCAGAGTTGGCGGCCTGTGGCCGACCCTCGGTGTTGATCCCATTTCCACAAGCAGCTGCAGACCATCAAACCTGTAATGCTCAAGCGATGGTGGATGTTGAGGCGGCGTGCTTAATACCACAAAGAGAATTGGGTGGTGAGACGTTAGCGAACACTATTATCGAATTACTGAACGATCAACAGCGGTTAGACGCGATGGGGAAGCAGGCCCGATCACTCGGGGCAAAAGGGGCCGCAGATCTCATTCTTCATGAGTGCCAAATGCTGGTACAGAAACGGAAATAAGCTATGTACGGGAAAATTCGTCGAATCCATTTTGTTGGCATTGGTGGTATTGGAATGAGTGGTATCGCAGAGGTCCTGCTTAATCTTAATTATCAGGTGTCGGGTTCTGATCTTAAGGCCAGTGATTTAACTCGGCGGCTTGAGCAACTCGGCGGCACAATTTATTATGGTCATGCCACAGAGAATGTCACTGACGCTCAAGTGGTGGTCACGAGTACGGCTGTTGCAGCCGATAACGCTGAAGTTGTCGAAGCGCAGCGTTTGCATGTGCCAGTCATTCCACGGGCAGAGATGCTCGCTGAACTGATGCGGATGAAGTACGGCATTGCCATTGCTGGTACTCATGGAAAGACGACAACGACCAGTATGGTTGCCACCCTGTTGTCTCATGGCGGAATTGATCCGACGGCCGTTGTTGGCGGACGACTTAATGCACTAGGCTCGAATGCTAAGTTGGGCCAAGGGCAGTTTATGGTGGTGGAGGCCGATGAATCTGATGGTTCATTTTTGAAGTTATCACCTTGTATTGCGGTGGTGACTAATATTGATGTTGATCATCTGGATTACTATTCGGGGCTGGATGAAATTCAATCGGTGTTTATCGACTTTATCAATAAAGTGCCATTCTATGGTTTAGCCGTTTTATGTCTTGATGATAGCAATATTCAAACAATTCTACCGCAGGTTGAGAAACGTTATGTGACCTATGGCATAACACCACAGGCCGATTATCAAGCAACAGATATTCAATACAGTGGCGGTGGCACTGAGTTTCAGGTGAGTTATCGGAATGTGGATCTTGGTCGTATGCGGATCGAGATGCCCGGTGAGCATAATGTGTTAAACGCTCTGGCTTCGTTGGCGGTCGCCCGTGAGTTAGAGCTTGATGTAGATACGATCCAACACGGTTTTGCCGAATTTGCTGGAGTGCAGCGCCGCTTTCAAATTAAGCATGATAATGAAGTAATGGTGGTGGATGATTATGGACATCATCCCGTTGAGATTAAGGCAACCCTCGCCGCAGCACGCAATGGATGGGATCGACGGATTGTAGCAATTTTCCAACCACATCGGTACAGCCGAACCAAGGCGTTATTTGATGATTTTGTTACGGCTTTTTTTCAAGCAGATTGTCTGATCGTTATGGATGTTTACGCAGCAGGTGAAGCAAAGATTGACGGCATAGACAGCCAGTTGTTGGTCCAAGCCATATCAGAGCATGGTCATCGCAATGTTCACTATTGCGGTGAAGGACAGCAGGTTCTTGATCATTTGAAAGAAGAGCTGAAGACGGGTGACATGGTGATCACATTTGGTGCTGGTTCAGTGTGGCAAGTGGGTGAGCAACTTATCGAAACGTTATCAAAATGATCAAAGTCGATTGGCGTGAGGAATTAACTCAAGGATGTTGGGGAATACGGGGGGAATGTCTCATTGACGAACCCTTGGATGGTCTCAACACCTGGCGAGTTGGTGGCCGTGCTGATCTACTGGTTCGACCGCTAGATGTTGAAGATGTTCATACCCTTTTTGCTTTTATCCGTCACCATCGTGTGCCGTGGCGGGTGCTGGGTGGTGGAAGTAATCTTCTCATTGCCGACAAAGGGGTGCGAGGTTTAGTCATTCAATTATCTGATATGAACCGAATCATTCCAACTGGAACGCGTCAATTAACAGTTGGTGCAGGGTGCCGGTTAAGTCATCTTGTAAAAGAGGCAGTGCGCTTAGGGTATGCTGGATTTGAATCCCTTGCTGGGATTCCCGGCACAGTTGGTGGTGCTGTCGCTGGTAATGCTGGGGCTTTTGATCAACAGATTTCTGATTGCCTTCAATCGGCACTAGTGGCCGAAGATGCGGCCGTGGAACTCTGGGGACGAGATGAATTTCATTTCGGTTATCGCAGTAGTGCTATCGACGATAAACATATGGTGTTAGAGGTGGTCTTTGCATGTGAACGTAGTGATCCAAAATTGCTACGAGAAAAGGTTGCAGCAGCGCGTGAACATCGTCGTCATGCCCATGCTGTTAAGGGGGCAACAGCTGGGTCGGTATTCAAAAACCCGACTGGACTTCAGGCGTGGAAATTGATTGACCAGTGTGGTTTGCGCGGTAGAATTATTGGTGACGCCCAGATTTCTGAACATCATACCAATTTTATCGTAAACCGTGGTAATGCAACTGCCGACGAGATTATACAATTGATGGAATTGGTACAACAAACCGTTATTGATCAAACAGGTATATGTTTGTGGCCTGAAGTGCATAACATGGGTGAATTTGACGAACACGTGAACGGCCCGTGCAAACATTTACATTGGGAAGAGGAAAAATGATGAGCGTGAATGACGCAATCAAATCAAAACGGATCGCGGTAATCATGGGCGGAGACTCTGCAGAACGTGATGTTTCATTACGTACAGGGGAAGCAGTTCTTGATGCGTTAATCCAACGTGGCTACGATGCCGTTGCAATTGATTCTGTCTCGCGATTAACTCAGCAACTCACTGAGTCGGGTGCCGAAATTGCATTTATCGCTGTCCATGGCCGCCACGGCGAAGATGGTACCCTGCAAGGGTTGTTGGAGATGATGCAAATTCCTTATACTGGAAGCGGTGTTCTTGCATCTGCGATTGCCATTGATAAAGACATAACGAAAAAAATGGTAGCCACCAAGCTTACCGTTGCCGACTCTTTTTTGGTCGATGAAAGAAGTGATATTGAAGCCCTTTGTTCTGACTGTTGCCACTACCCTCAGGTTGTTAAGCCCGTTCGTGAAGGGTCAACTCTTGGAATTACAATTGTCAATGATCGTGAAGAACTTCAGCAGGCCATCACCTTTGCACAAACCTTTGATCGCCGGGTTTTAGTCGAGAAATTTATATCTGGGCGTGAAGTTACCGTGTCAGTACTCTTAAATGAAGCTTTGCCCGTAATAGAGGTGGTTCCCGCTGATGGTTTTTACGACTATGCAGCAAAATATACAGCTGGGACGACACAATATATTGTACCAGCAGAATTTCCAGATACGCAATACAGTGAACTACAGCAGGCTGCCGTAACGTGTTGTGGCATCATTGGTTGCCGTGGTGCAGCACGGGTTGATTTTATTGTTACCGAAGATAAATGTTACTTTCTTGAGGTGAATACGATACCCGGAATGACTAAAACCAGCCTATTGCCTAAAGCGGCAGCGTGTAGCGGTATAGATTTTGCATCATTGGTGGAAAGTATTGTTAGAGATGCGTCACTTGATCGCTGATTGTTAAAATTTAGGGCCATCTGAAAATTATGCGTGATTTGAAAAAGGTCCCTGCAGCGAAAACAACCAAGCTGAAACGGGTTAATCGAAATGTTCGAAATCCGTCGAGCCGTAACTGGAAAAAGCTGATATCCCGCTGTACTCGGGGTGTTATGTTTACTGCTTGTGTTGGTCTTGTCACTGTTGGGGCGATGATATTGATGGATCTGGTGATGAACTCGGAACATTTTCAAGTTCAATCCGTGACGGTACAAGGTAACCATCGCTTAAGCGATCAAGATGTCATCGATCTGTCAGATATCCGACAGGGGGTAAGCACTTTTGACTTAGATCTTGAAAGTATTGGTGAAAAGATCGCTGAAAGTGACTGGATTCATTCAGCGCGTATTATGCGTAAACTTCCGCAGGGAATTATCGTAGATATTTCTGAGCGTGAAGCGTGTTACATCATTAATCTCGAATATCTTTATTACGTTGATCGTGACGGTGAGATATTCAAGGTGTTACGCGGCGGCGATGCTCTTGATTATCCGTTAGTGACAGGTTTAGATCGCCAGCAATTGCTTGATCGTCCTGAGGTGAGCCAGCAGCGCTTGCAACAGGTTGCTGAAATGCTCAATGATTTACAGCAAAGAGAAGTGTTCAACGTTTCAGATGTGGCGCAAATCGATATAAACCCACAAGAGGGATTTGTGCTGTACAGTGATCCTTTTGGGGTGCCGATTCATGTTGGCAATCAACACTTTAGTGAAAAAATTGATCGACTCGAACAGATTTATTTAGATATTGAAAAACGATTACCAGTGTTGCAATACATTGATCTAAACGTACCCGATAAAGTAATTGTTAAATAGGTTCCAGTTGCTGATGAAAACAGTTAAACTCAACCATTTTCAACAAACACGATTTAAATTGATTCTAGCTTACCGCTTGTTATGAACATGTAGAGTAGGTCGTAGCGGTAAAATACGTCACGATGGGGAACCGTGGGAAGGATAGGAATGAGCAACCGCAAGGAAAACCTTATTGTCGGCCTTGATATTGGCACAACTAAGATTTGTACCATTATCGGAAGTATGACGGAATCAGGACTTGAAATTGTCGGTATCGGCACTAGCGTATCCAAAGGATTACGTAAGGGTGTTGTTATTAATATTGAAAGTACAGTTCAGTCAATTCACAAGGCGCTCCAAGAGGCTGAATTGATGGCGGGATGCGAGATAAACTCGGTCTTTGCAGGGATTGCAGGCGCTCATATCACTGGTTTTAATTCGCAGGGTGTAATTGCGATAAAGAATCGTGAGGTGACTACCGAAGATATACAGCGCGTAATTGATGCGGCAAAGGCAATTGCTATCCCGATGGATCGCGAAGTGATCCATGTGTTGCCGCAAGAGTATATTATCGACGATCAAGATGGAATCAAGGAACCGCTAGGTATGAGTGGTGTACGCCTTGAGGCCAAAGTGCATATTGTGACAGGTGCTGTCGCCAGCGCACAAAATATTATAAAAAGCTGCAATAAGGCCAATGTTAATGTCGCGGATATTGTTTTAGAGCCGCTGGCTTCGTCTGAAGCTGTGTTATCTCTTGATGAAAAAGAGCTGGGTGTGGCCATTGTTGATATTGGCGGTGGTACCACCGATTTAGCTATTTTTGTCGATGGAGCTATTAAGCATACCTCGGTGCTGTCTTTAGGTGGAAATCACCTCACCAACGATATCGCAGTCGGTTTACGTACCCCGATGGCTGAAGCGGAGCGGATCAAGCGCACTTATGGTAGTTGTTTGACCAGTGATATCAGTGCGGATGAAACGATTGAGGTACCATCGGTAGGTGGACGTGAACCACGGATTTTATCACGCCAACTTCTCGCAGAGATTCTTGAGCCTCGCGTTGAAGAGATTTTCACCTTGGTAAATCGTGAGATTGTCCGCAGCGGTTATGAGGACCTAATTGCTTCGGGTGTTGTTATCACTGGTGGAACCAGTATTTTGCCGGGGATGCCAGAACTTGCTGAACAAATTTTTAATTTACCTGTTCGTCGTGGTTCGCCACAAGGCGTGGGCGGGTTAATTGATGTTGTTAATTCACCAATTTATGCAACGGGTGTTGGCCTTGTCATTTATGGCAGCCAAAATCAACAGTGCGAAAATTTCTCAATTGGTGAGGAAAAAGTATTTGATCGTGTTATGCGCCGAATGAAAGAGTGGTTTGGCGAGTTTTTTTAAAGGCTAGAAATAATTATCGTTGTTGATTTAATACCGATAGCGAATTAAACACACCCGTATCTGTTTACGGAGAAAATTTTTACGGGATATTCACATGCAGGGGGAGTCATGTTTGAATTTGATGAATCGTTAGACCAAACGGCAAAGATTAAAGTGATCGGTGTCGGCGGTGGAGGTAGTAACGTCGTAGATGCGATGATTAATGCTGATATCACAGGGGTTGAATTTATTGTTGCCAATACCGATGCGCAAGCGTTGAAGCGTAGCGTAGCGCCCATGAAGGTTCAACTTGGAACTAAGTTGACCAAGGGGCTCGGTGCCGGAGCGAATCCAGAAACAGGACGAGAAGCAGCGATGGAAGACCGTGCTCGAATCACTGAGCTTCTTACCGGCGCTGACATGGTCTTTGTTGCGTGCGGTCTTGGCGGCGGCACTGGAACTGGTGCTGCGCCTGTCATCGCTGAAGCGGCACGTGAAATTGGCGCATTAACGGTTGGTGTGGTTACCAAGCCCTTTACCCGCGAAGGTCGTCAACGACTGCTTAAAGCTGAAGGTGGTGTTGAGGAACTCAAAAAAGTGGTTGATTCGCTGATTGTGATCCCAAATGATCGCCTTGTTGGTTTAGCTGGAAAAAATATGAGTATTCTCGATGCGTTTAGACCCGCAGATGATGTGCTGCGCCAAGCGGTTCAAGGGATCTCTGATTTGATCACCACCAGTGGCTTGATGAACGTTGACTTCGCTGATGTTAAATCGGTGATGAGTGAGCGTGGCATGGCAATGATGGGGATTGGTATCGCAGAAGGTGAGAAGCGTTCAAGTGAGGCTGCTCAGCAAGCGATTAGTAGTCCGTTGCTTGAAGATATTGATATCTCAGGCGCTAAAGGGGTATTGGTTAATATCTCTGGCTCAAGCAGCATGACGATGGAAGAGTTTGATGAAGCGTCACGCATTGTTCACGAAAAAGTTCATGAAGATGCCAATATTATTGTTGGTCTGGTCATCAACGAAGAGCTGGGAGAAAAAATAAAAATTACAGCGATTGCGACAGGCTTTGGTGATTCGTTTGAAAAGGATAAACGTCACTTGAAAAACCTCAAGAGTGATGCCTCAAAACGGATCGGCTCAAAGGTTGACCTTGATGTGCCAACGATCATTCGCAATCAACAACGTGAAGCAACTCGTTCTATGCGTTCCAAGGGTAATGAGGATGACGAATATGACATCCCTACCTTTTTGCGTAAGCGGCAGGACTAAGTACTCCATAACGCACCATTGATTTACTGTACATATTTATGCGTAGACATGGTGTTAAAGTTATCCAGTAAGCGGTCTCCGTCCGCAGTGCTGGATAGGTTGTACTGACAGGTGTCATGTATAACTCCCTCAGATCGGGGACCTTTATGGTCCCCGTTTCTTTTTTGAAAATAGGTGAGTCATGCCCCATCATTTACGTGAAAAACGCCAACAGCGTCTTGCCGATGAGATTGGTTGCGAACCCAAGCCTTGGGGCGGACGACTCAGTGTCGCGTTAGTTTATCCAAACACCTATTATCATGCCATGAGTAATCTTGGTTTTCAGGCCGTCTATCAGCTTATTCAGCAACGTGATGATTGTTTGTGTGAGCGATTCTTTCTCCCTGATTCTGAAGACCTTGAACGTCACCATAAAATCAATACACCTGTTGTGTCGCTGGAAACAGGCCGCACAATAGACTCCTTTGATGTCATCGCTTTTTCACTTTCATTTGAAAATGATTATATCAACCTCCCCATTCTCTTTGACTTGTTTCGTTTGCCGTTATGGCGTCAGCAACGCAATCAAGGGCATCCTTTGGTCATAGCAGGTGGTATTTGCGCCCTGTTGAATCCAGAACCCATTGCTGAGTTTGTCGATCTGTTTGTTGTTGGCGAAGCGGAAGTACTTCTGAATCCACTTCTTGATCAAATATTGATTGAGCAAGAGCGAAGTGAGTGCTTAGCGTTCCTCGCGCAACAAGCGGGCTATTATGTGCCGAGCTTGTATCAAATTGAATACCATGAAGATGGAACCCTTGAGTCAATCACGGCCAAGGATCAGAGTTGTTTTCCTGTTCAAAGGCAGTGGGTAAAGGATCTCAATACCACTCAGTGTCAAAGTTTGATCAAGACACCACATACCGCATTTGGCACAATGGATCTTATCGAGGTGTCGCGTGGTTGTTCGCGTGGATGTCGCTTTTGTGCCACCGGGTTTGTTTACTTACCCCCACGAGAAAAAACAGCACAGTGTGTGATGGAACAATTGACACCCTGTTTGTCTTCTAGCAGTACCGCGGGATTAGTCGGCGCCGCTGTGTCGGATTATTCATCATTGGATGAGGTGACTGAGCAGGTTCTTGACTTCGGTGCGGATGTCTCTGTTGCCAGTTTACGCATTGATACCATGACGAGTAATCAGGTGAGGATATTAAAACAGTCTGGTCAGAAAACGCTTGCCTTAGCTCCTGAAGCAGGGAGTCAGCGCTTACGTGATTTGGTTAATAAGCATCTCACTGAAGAGCAAATTATTGGGGCGGTAAAAATTTTAGCTGAAGAGGGTATCCTAAATTTAAAATTATATTTTTTGATTGGATTACCCACAGAAACAAATGCCGACAATGAAGAACTTATTGCGTTGGTAACTAAAATTCGTTCCATTTGGATCGAAGCTCAACGGCCTCTCGGACGTCTGGGTACCATCACGCTCTCCGTTAACCCATTTATTCCAAAACCGATGACACCTTTTCAGTGGGCTGGTATGGCCTCCATTCCAGAATTAAAACGGACGATTCAGTATTTGCGTAAACAGGTTAACCGTATGCCTAATATGAAAATACAGGTTGAATCGGTCCGTAGTGCGCAACTTCAAGCCGTGCTTGCGCGTGGTGATCGACGAATTGCTGCAATACTTCCGCGGTTGGCTCAGGGTGATAATTTAAATGCTGCTTGCCGTGGTGAGGGAATTGATCCAAGTTTTTACGCACAACGGCAACGGACTCAGTTCGAAGTACTGCCATGGGATGTGATTAGCGCAGGCGTTGTCAAAGAGTACCTGTGGCGCGAATATCAAGCTGGAATCAAAGAAACACTTTCAAGACCGTGCCAAAAAAATTGTGACCGCTGTGGCGTCTGCCGTAAAGTCGATTCATTAACTAAATAGTTTGAGCATATATCGTTAAGTACAAATGGGAGATCAAATGAAACAATCACTTGGTGCGAAGCCGCTTGTCTATCCGACACCTGTATTCTTGGTTGGTAGTTATGATGTAAATGGTGTCGCAAATATGATGAATGCCGCTTGGGGTGGTTTGTGTAGCTCTAATCCGCCTAGTGTTGCGGTATCGATTCGTCAAGAACGGCATAGCTATGACAATATCATCCATCGTCAAGCCTTTACTATTAATATTCCGTCAACAAGCCAAGTTGCAGTAGCTGATTATTTCGGATTGGTTTCGGGTAAAAAATGCGACAAGGTGAAGTGCAGTGGTGTCGAGATTGAGCGGGCTGAGCATGTTGATGCGCCAATGTTAAATGACTGCCCTTTAGTGTTGGAGTGCCGTCTTATGGCAACGCATGACCTTGGTGCGCATACTCAGTTTGTAGGTGAAATTGTAGATGTAAAGATCGAAGAGCGGTGTCTCAATTCGGATGGACAACCTGATATTCGGTTGGTTGACCCATTGTTGTTTGCGCCAGGTAATCGCGCATATTTTGCTATAGGTGGTTTTGTTGGTCAGGCGTTTGCTGTTGGTAAAGATATTGCATCCAACAAATGATTGAATAATTAAAGCAGATATCATTATTAATTGAGCAATATGACTCAATTAGGGTGAGTTATCGCGTATTATACAGTCAATAAGGTGTGAATCAACGGAGAGGAATCGTTCGATGTCAGAAGTGAAAAAACGAGGAATTGTTAGAAAAATCGTTCGTTTGATTACGTTTGTCGACCTGCCTATTCGTCGCAAATTTACCCTCTTTGCCGTTGGCGTTCTCTTTTGGTTTGTTTTGTTGACCAGTGTTTCATTCTATGTGCTGGTAGATGTGAATATTAAAACTGCCCAAGTGGTTGATAGTTTACTGCCGTATGAGTGGTTTGCACAAGATACCCTACGTAATACCAACGAGGTTGATCACCTCATTGTCGATTTAATTCATGCCGAGAGTGAACAGATTATTACTCTAAAAGCAGAGCGGGTTAAGTCAAATCTGTTAGCAATTGATGCAAGAATTGATCAGTTAGATGCGCCGAGAATGCTGTCGCCACTGCGTTTGATTTGGGATCGATTGTCTGATGACGAATGGCTTGATCAAGAGGGGAATCGTGCCTATGTTGAGTTGGTAAAAGGTTCAACAACTTCACTGCTAAAATTACTCAATGAAATGACGTATCTCAAGATTGATCAAGTTAAAAACCGTGCAGATAATAGCTCGGGACTTGAGAATCAACGTGGGCGCTTTGGTGCCATCGAAGCCGAGCTTAAAAATGCCTCGGTTGAATTTTTAGAATCGGTCTCTCAACAAACGAATCAATATTCGACCAGTATCACCACTACAACCAGCTATGCTTTTTGGATGATTCTAACCGTACTAACGTTGGCCAGTGGTTTGTTGGCGGTATTTACTTTCTGGATATCCGATTCAATTGTCTTGCCTGTTTCATCGATGATAACCAAAATTCATACCTTGGCAACGGGACACGTTGATTTGACAGACAAAATCGAGATTCGTTCTGACGATGAAATCGGTGAAATGTCACAAGAGTTTAATGATCTCATGGATACCGTACATGGTATGACAGTCTTTAAAAGTGTGATTGAAGAAGATGCAACCCTCGAAGATGTGTATTCCAGGATGGGGGAGGCGTTCAGCTGTAATGTTGGCATTGATCAGTACTGCATTTATGAAGTCAGTGGTGATTACAAAACAATGCAAGCAGTTTATCCAATGGCGTTGTCTGAAAAAGAACTACAGTGTCATGCTGACATTTTAATTTCATGTGATCTTTGTCGCGCTGTTAAAACGGGTCATCCCATCTCGTCCCTCGCTTATGATCGAGTCTGTAAGCAATTCATTGACGATCAAACTAAGGTTCATGTTTGTGTGCCGATGATTATTGGTGGGCATGCTGGCGGAGTAGTGCAATTTGTCTTTGATAAGGTTGGTGAATATGCACTTTCACGCAATGAGATCGAACGTAAAGTTGCAAAGGCAGAAGCCTATATCAAGCAGTCGCTATCAGTGCTCGAAGCTAAAAGATTGATGAACACCCTGCGCGAATCTTCGTTACGCGATCCGATGACTGGGTTATTCAATCGGCGTTTCTTACAAGATCAAGCGGGTCATCTTATTGCTGGCAGCTTGCGGCGTAAAAAAGGGATTGGCTTGTTGATGTGTGATATCGATTTTTTTAAGCAGGTGAACGATCAATATGGTCATGATGCTGGAGATGAAATTCTCAAAGGGACTTCAAATATCATCAGCGAGAGTGTACGTGAATCTGATGTGGTGATTCGTTTTGGTGGCGAAGAATTTTTGGTTATTATTACTGATGTTGAATCAGGCGACGCATTGGCTGTTGCGGAAAAAATCCGAATTAACATTGAGGAAAAAGTGTTTATTGTTGGCTCTGAAAAAGTTAGAAAGACCATAAGTATCGGTGTGAGTGAATTTCCTTTAGATTCCGATGGCTTCTGGCAATCCATTAAGTATGCCGATGTTGCGTTGTATAATGCCAAAGATACGGGGCGCAATAAGTCGATACGCTTTGATGAATCGATGTGGTCAGCAGACGAGTTTTAACGTGACGGACAAATTTTTGAAACAAAAGCCCCACTCAGATTGCTGAGCGGGGCTTTTTACGTTGTGCGTACTATCAAGTTGTGGGTGTTCGTTAAATGAGTTGCATTGACCCAGCTGGTCCATGTTCGACTTCACCAATAATAAAAGCTTGGTCTCCCGCCTCTTGAAGGGCACTAAGCAGTTGGTCAAGACGTTGTGCTGGAACTGAAATTAATAGGCCACCAGAGGTTTGTGGGTCACATAGCAGGTCGATTACGTGTTGCGGTTGCCCCGCTTCGCCGCTCACTCGCGGCATGTAGTGACGGTGGTTACGGAAGCGACCCTCGGGAACCAGACCGTTTTCAGCCATGTCAATAGCATGGGGGTAGTCGGGCAAGCTGTCACCGTGAATTGTGAGACGCACTTGACTGGCATCTGCCATCTCTAAGGCGTGGCCGATCAAACCGAATCCAGTGATGTCGGTGCAGGCTGAAACACCAACTTTCAGCATTGCTTCAGAGGCGTAGCGGTTGAGACGTTCCATCCCTTTTAGGGCAACACCAATCTGTTGCTCGTTTAAAACCTTAGCCTTAAGCGACGTAGTTAGTAGCCCTGTGCCGAGAGGTTTTGTGAGCACAAGAAGATCACCTGCTTGACAGCCAAGGGTGGTGATCAGTCGATCAGGGTGCGCGGTTCCGGTAATGGCGAGGCCAAATTTTGGCTCTTCATCTTCAATGGAGTGTCCACCGACAACCGTTGCTCCAGCTTCATGAACCTTATCGGTGCTGCCACATAAAATTTGCGTGAGAATGTCTATGTCCAAACAGGTTGGGAAAGCAACCATATTCATGGCAGTGATCGGCTTACCACCCATCGCATAGACATCTGAAAGCGCGTTGGAAGCAGCAATCGCGCCAAATAGATACGGGTCATCAACCACCGGGGTAAAGAAGTCGATGGACTGCAGTAATACCAATTCTGGCGTAATTTGATAGATCCCCGCGTCAGCGCACGGGATATCGCGTGACAAGAGGTTGGGGTCATCATTTTGCGGTAACTGGCACAGAACCTGTGCCAAGGTCTCAGGACCAAGTTTTGCCGCTCATCCAGCGCTACGGGCCAGTTGAGTCAGGGTTATTTTTTCAGTACTCACTAAGTGTTCCTTCATGGTTATTAATATGGTTTTTTATGCTAATAATTCGTTAAATGGTTGGCTACTGTGCTGAACTTGGAAGTTTCCATGCTTCGCGAGCATCGCCCTTGCGCATAGTGTACTTTAACGTGTCAAAATACTCTAGTAGTGCTTGAACTGGCTTGCGTGCACTGCCAATTAAATCACGATATTGGCCTAAGGTCAGGCTCTGTTGTTTAGCAAAGTGATCAATTAATTGTTGCAGTGCTTGTTGATAGTAGGTGTGATGAAAAAATGTTTCCTCGTTGAGCTTGATCAAGATATTGTTAAAGAACAGATATCCGAGACAATCTTCAATCGTCTTATCATCAAGACCAAGTGGTTCGAGCATCTCTCGTCGACCTTTTGCCACCACTCCAGCCTTTCGGTAGTTGACCTCAATTTTATCAAGAATCTGCTGCTGTTCAGCTGAAGGTTGAGGGATATAGCCTTCGACCTGCACCCATTCTCCCGCTCGTTGCAGCGCGGTATTGGCAAGCAGTTGATCGAACGCTTTGCCGGTCAAACGTTTCGATAATTTGGCTTTCAGGGTGGCGTGAGGCATGCCCGGTAGTAACGGATTTTGTTTATGAAATTCAGCGATACTTTCAATCATCCGTTCACTAAAACTACGCATCACTGGCGAGGGCAGCCACTGGTCGGCCAGTAAACACACCTGCTTTTGTTGTTCGAGATCTTTCAGGTGATTGGTGATTTTTTCTCGGCCCATCCCTGATATCTGTTCAAGGTCTTTGATTCGCGCACATTGTAACTCAGTGAGCTTTTGTAGTAGAAACGACCCTTCACCCGATTCAAGTTCCTCAAGTTGCTTGATCACTTCATCGCGAAAGCGTTTGTGTTTTACTGGTGCAGGGTCAACCACAATGCCGCCGCCGATGGTAAACATCGGTGAGTATGAACGGATAATGAATCGGTCTTGACGGTGAGCAACAAGGGGACGGTCGAGATGGATCTGTACCAATGCGGTTTCACCCGCTTCCATCTGGTCGCGATCGAGTAGGGCAATCAACCCTACAACGCGTGCCGTGCCGAGGTAGAAATGGACGGGGTCACGAAACTTTATCGTTCGTGGCGCATCGGCCAGCAAGGTGAGGCGTGCATCAATACGGTTGGTTTGTTCAAAAATCGCTGGGGTGCCAATGACGCTGCCCCGTTGCAAGACGCTTCGCTCTAATCCTGCTAGGTTGAGAGCTACGCGTTGTCCACAATAGGCCACCTCTTGTTTTTTTCCATGCACCTGAATGTCACGAATTCGAACCTTTTCACCTGGTGGTAATACTTCGACACTTTCACCGACATGGGCACTGCCTGTAAGCAGGGTCCCTGTTACCACTGTGCCAAAACCTGCAACGGAAAAATGGCGGTCAATAGGTAGGCGCATCGGTCCATCTGAATCGCGTTGAGGGATTTTGCTGCTCACCTCAACAATGGTTTGAATCAGTTCGGGAATCCCTTGACCTGTTATCGATGAGACACGACAAAAGGGTGCATCTTTCAAAAAAGTTGTCGCGATCTCTTCTCTAATTTCCTCTTCAACTACATCGGCCCACTCTTCATCGGCAAGGTCGACCTTGGTCATAACGACGATTCCTCGTGGAATTTGTAGCAGATTGAGGATTTGAAGATGCTCGTGGGTTTGCGGCATCACCCCTTCATTGCAGTCGACAACAAGGAGAACGAGATCAATCCCGCCGACACCTGCAAGCATATTGTTGATGAATTTTTCGTGACCCGGAACGTCAATAACTCCAGCTTGATCACCATTCGGTAGCTCAAATGAGGCAAAGCCAAGGTCAATTGAGATCCCTCGTTGTTGTTCCTCTTTGAGCCGATCCGTTTTGGCTCCCGTTAGAGCTTGAATGAGGGCTGTTTTTCCGTGATCAACGTGGCCAGCAGTGCCGATGATGATGTTTTTGGTCCGAGGTGTTGACATGGTTAGTTGCTTTTCTGTTGGAGACTGCTGATAAGGGTCTGGATCACGCTGTCTTCCTGATTCGGCAGTACTGTTCGCAAGTTGATGATGACTCGATTATCCTGAATTCGTGCTACCACCGCGTGTTCAGCAGAACGTAAGCGGTTGGTCAATTGATCAGGAGTGAGATGCAGAGGTGTTAACGCCAAAGCGGCACCAGGGAGGTTGGTGATAGGTAGTGCGCCTCCGCCAACACAGGAGTCCTCAAGAATTATTTCTACCGTGCAGGTTTGTGTTACCTGTTTCTGAAGTTGCTCTTTAAAGGCTTGGCTTCGTTGTTCGAGACATTCAATAGACATATTGAGCATCCGCAACACGGGGATTTCATCAAGGGCCTGCTGCTCATCGAGGTAGTGGCTAAGGGTGGTTTCAAGAGCTGCTAGGGTCAGTTTATCGATCCGCAATGCTCGAGCCAGAGGGTGATTGCGAATTTTGTCTATCGCCCATTTTTTGCCCACAATAAGGCCCGCTTGAGGCCCCCCTAAAAGTTTGTCGCCACTAAACGTCAGCACATCAATTCCAGCATCAACCCCCTCTTTAACCGTTGGTTCTTTGGGGAGGCCAAAACGTGATAGGTCGAAAAGCATTCCACTGCCAAGATCCTCCATGACAGGAATTTTATGCTTCTTGCCTAAGGCCACCATCTCAGCCGCAGGAACGGAATCGGTGAAACCAACAATACGATAGTTGCTAGTATGAATTTTTAATAGTAACCCAGTCTTGTCGTTGATCGCGTTTTCGTAGTCGTGCAGGTGGGTTTTATTGGTTGTACCCACTTCACGCAGAAGAACGCCGCCAGCTTCCATCACGTCAGGGACACGAAACGCCCCGCCTATTTCAACTAGTTCACCGCGCGAGACCACAGCCTCATCGCCTTGCGCTAACGCTGTTAACGCAAGTAAGACTGCGCCAGCGTTATTGTTGACAACTGCAGCTGCCTCTGCACCAGTGAGACGGCAGAGGAGGGTGTCGATATGACTGTAACGGTGACCGCGTTTACCCGTTTTAAGGTTAAGCTCTAAGTTTGAGTAAGATCTGGCTACGGTGTTTATCGATTGTAGCGCGGCGTCACTCAGTGGGGCACGGCCAAGGTTGGTGTGCAGCAGAGTTCCTGTTGCATTGATCACTTCACGCAGTGAGGGGTGTGCTTTTTCTGCTAAGCGTTGGCAGGCATCCGCAACAATCGAAGCCACCATGTCAGTCTGTGGCGAATCTCCCTGTAGAATCTGTTTTCGACATGCATCGACGGCTTCTTGAGCAGCTTCAACTTTTAAGCAATGCGGGACAATCGCCGCTGCGAGTTGAGGATCTAGAAGAAGGCTGTCGATCGAAGGGAGTTTTTTGAGGTCATCAATTGATTTGTTCATGGAATATTTTGTCGCCATTAATAGGGTTGACAGGGGCTAATGTGTAAAAGTGTCAGTGGTGGCAATATTGTTGCATTCAAGAAGGTGAATAGTACCATATCTTTGACAGGGGCAACAAGATGCATAACAGTGGTTTGACTAAGAATAAAAGAATCGTACTCAATTTTGTTCGGGCGTTGCTTGTCCTTTCACTCGGTGTCGGGATGTTTTATTTCTATGCGCCTTCGAGAGCAGCAACAAAACCCTCGGTACAGTGGGAACAGCGGGAGGTTGAGTTCTGGCAAATACAGACATATGATCGACGTTTTTGGCATAAGGATGCACAAAGATATTGCCAACAACTGGAGCTTAGTAACCACTACGACTGGCGATTGCCGACATTGCCGGAATTGGAAACGCTATTAGATGTTTCGGGTGGTCGGCGGAAAAACACAGCTCGTGTGGAACGGGCTATTTACTGGACTTCTACGCCCTTTGGCGGAGATCTCCGCCGTTATTGGGCGTTGTCTTTTTTGAGTGATCAGTCTGCGCCAATGGAAGTGCACAATTATAACGATGTTGTTTGTGTTCGCACTGTTAATAGATAAGTGTTATTTATGTTACTTTCACTGTGTTTTTTATACATTATAGGCTGCTGTTGCAGATTGAAAGTTTGATAAATGTCAGTAGAGATATATACAGGCAGTAACGAAAAAATACTGCGCGATCTTTGTGATGATCTAATGGAATTAGTGGGCAAAGAGTTTTTTGCTGCACTGGTAACTAAACTTGCACGCGTTGCTGGGGCTGATTACGCCTTTATTGGTCAGTTTACGTCAGAAACCTGTGAGATAGTTCGTACTGTCGCCGTTTATGCCGATGGCGAAATTATTGATAATATAGAGTTTGAAATAAAAAACACCCCCTGTGAAGTGGTCGTTGAAAACGGCTATCAAAGTTATCCTCATAGTGTTCTTGACCTTTTTCCTTTAGACCACCTCGCCATTCAACTCGATGTTGACAGTTATGTTGGCGTTCCCCTTATCGACTCATCTGGTACGGTGCTTGGTCCCTTGGCCATTTTTAGCCGTAAGCCGCTGCATCATTTATTGTTAATCGAAACCGCGTTACATATGTTCGCCTTGCGGGCATCAGCTGAACTAGAGCGATTGACGTTAGAGGAAAAACGCCAAGATGAGCTTCACTTTTTGCAGAGTTTGCTGGATGCGGTTCCTAATCCTGTTTTTTACAAGGATATTAACGGGCGTAATTTAGGCTGCAATAAAAGTTATGAAAAAATTGTCGGCATGTCTCGTCAGGAGATATTTGGCCAGACAGTACAAGAGTTGCTCCCTGAACAGCGTTCAGATGTAGGGCTTCATGAAGATCATAACGTGTTTGCGACTAAGCAGCCGCGTACCTATGAAAATCAATTTACTTGTCCCGACGGCAATGAACTCGATGTCCTATTCAACAAGGCACCACTCTTCAACCGTGATGGTGAGATGATGGGGCTTGTTGGCACAATCCAAGACATTACATCACTGAAACAAATAGAAACAGCTATGCAATCGCTGGTTGAGAGTACAATTGGTCATACTGGCGCGGAGTGCTACAATCGTGTTGCGGAACAATTGTGCCAATGGTTTAGTGCTGATTGTGCCATTGTTGGCCGTATCTATGGTGACGGTAAGGTGACGTCACTCGCGACATGGCGCGATGGTACCTTTTTTGACGAATACAGCTTTGATATTGCTAACACGCCTTGTGAAAAGGTGATTAATGACGGCATGTGTCTTTTTACTGACGGGCTGCTTGGTCATTTTCCCGATAGTTGTATTGTTCGAGACCTCGAAGCTGTGGGGTATGTCGGTATCCCTGTTCGCAGTCACGATGGCACAATAATTGGGGTGCTTAGTGTGCTGTCACGTGCCCCCATAAAGAGTATGGGCCGCGCTAAAGATGTTTTGGCGATCATGGCGGCAAGGGTGAGTGCAGAAATTGAACGGGAGCAATCAGAGCACCAGTTACGAGAGAATGAAACTCATCTTGAATATTTGGCATACCATGATGTGTTAACTGAATTACCGAATCGACAACTATTTCGTGATCGGTTACAACACGCCATATCTATGGCACGCATGTCCAGGTCACAGGTAGCCGTTCTGTTTCTAGATTTAGATCGATTTAAGAAGGTCAACGATTCATTAGGCCACGAATTTGGTGATCAGCTTCTCTGTGAAGTTGCCAAGCGTCTTCAAGGGTGTGCGCGTGAGGTAGATACTGTTGCCCGAATTAGTGGCGATGAATTTGGGATCGTTCTCGATCAAATATCGAGTGTTGAAAACGTCATATTAGTTGCTGAAGAGATTCGCCGATCTCTTGATAAAGTGATTGAGGTGGATGACTACAAGTTGTTTTTGACCGTGAGTATTGGCATTACTATGTACCCGCAAGACGGAAAAACCGTTGTCTCTTTACTCAAGGGTGCCGATGCTGCCATGCATCAAGCAAAGCAGTTGGGGCGCGATAATTATCGTTTCTATACCGCGGGAGTCAATGAGCGCGCCAGTGAGTTGTTAAAGCTTGAGGGGGCGTTACGTCAAGCGGTCGATCAAGACCGACTTGTTATCCATTACCAGCCGCAAGTGGATTTGGAGACTGGTGGTATTATAGGTGTTGAAGCCTTAGTGCGCTGGCTTCATCCTGAACAGGGGATGATCTCCCCCGCAGACTTTATTCCTCTCGCTGAGGAAACAGGATTAATTGTATCAATCGGTGAATGGGTGTTGCGCAGTGCTTGTTCGCAGTGCCAACAATGGCAAGATCACGGTTATGAAGCAATCCAGATCTCCGTCAACATGTCGGCTCGTCAATTTAATCAAAAAAATGTGGTATCAATGATTTCTGAGGTGTTAACGCAAACAGGGCTCGATCCCCATTGTCTTGATTTAGAAATCACTGAAAGTGTTTTGATGGATGATGTTAATAGTGCCATTGAAACCATGACGCAATTACATGAGCTCGGTGTGCACCTTTCTATTGATGATTTCGGCACAGGATACTCGTCGTTAGCTTATTTGAAGAGATTCCCAATTGATACATTGAAAATTGATCAGTCTTTTGTCCGTGATGTGGTGACTGACTCCAATGATGCTGCGATTGCGACAACGATTATTGATTTAGCACGAAATATGAACCTTAATGTTATTGCCGAAGGGATTGAAGATGAAGCGCAACGCCAGTTCCTCTATTCCCACGGTTGTCGTTACGGGCAAGGCTATCTGTTCAGTAAACCTAAAAACGTTCAAGATATTGAAGAGTATCTCGTTCCTAAACACACCAATATACCCAATGGCTAACTTGTCACTTTTGTTCCCTTCTATTTACTGTTGAGTTTGAAAATGGATATTGAAATTGTTGATCACTATCGGCAACTGTTAACCCACGTAGACACGTGGTTTAGTGACAGTATTGGTGCGCACGGTGATAAAATGGCTTGTCGTGAAGGCTGCTCTGGCTGTTGTCGCGGGCTGTTTGATATCACACTACTTGATGCTTACCTGCTACAACAAGGGTTTAAAAAATTATCACCAGTGCTGCAACGTGATGTCCTTGTGCGAGTTGATGCTCGTCTCCAACAGCTCCAGCAACAATGGCCGGATTTTCATTCCCCTTTTATTCTTAACCGTTTGTCGCACGATCAATGGCTTAACATGCCAGAAGATGATCTTACTCCGTGCCCATTGTTGGGTGAGGACGGACGATGCATGGTCTATGACTATCGCCCGTTAACGTGCCGTTTGCATGGTATTCCCCAGGTTGATATCAGTTCAGAGGTGTTTTGTGACAGCTATTGCACCTTGAATTTTGTCGATTGTGACCCGTTGGAGCTGGCTGAGTTGCGTGGAAATTTTGAGAGTTTTTTTCAACGTGAAGTTGAGTTGTTGAGTCGATTTAGTCTGCAACTGACGGGGCGTAGTCAAGTTGAACTCGATACGTTTATTCCAACGGCCCTGTTGATTGATTTTGACCATCCGTTTTAATTCTATTTTTGTACTAGGGACTACAATGGTTGATATTGGTACAAAGTATGGTGAACATTATGGTCAGGAGTTCATAAATCACAGCTTGTCACGAAATGAGTTTAATGAGGAACTATTCGATGGGTGCACCTTTGAAGGTTGCGATTTCAGCGAGAGTTCGTTTAGTCGCTGCACTTTTTGTGACTGTCGTTTTGTTAATTGTAATTTAAGTGTGATCAAAATCGGTTATAGCCGATTTGTTGATGTTGTTTTTGATGAGTGCAAGCTTGTTGGGGTCGACTGGACTCAGGGCCAATGGCCACGATTAGGATTAGGCTCACCGCTTATATTTAAGCAATGTGTGATCAATGCGTCATCTTTTTATGGGTTACATCTCAAGGACTGCGTGATTGAGGATTGTCGCGCTCATGATGTTGATTTTCGTGGTGCTGATTTCAGTGGTGCAGATTTTTCATCTACTGATCTTTTGAATAGTTTGTTTGCGAGTACAACGCTTATTAGTGCTAATTTTTTTAATGCCATTAACTACACCATCGATATCAATAATAACCAAATTAAGCATGCAAGGTTTTGTCGTCTAGAGGCTGTTCGACTACTCGAAAGTCTTGATATTGAATTGGTAGATTGATGCGCGTGTCCTTTTTACTCAATATCTGCCTAATAAGCAATGTGGTGGGTTAATGTTAGAATTATTGCCGAGGGTTTAATGGTGCTGTAGCGTAAAGTATAAGGAGATTACTTAAATAATAGGTCATAATTGAGGAGCTGGATGTTATGGATCTTGCTGAGTTTGTAAAAAAAACTTTAGTTCAGGTTGTCTATGGTGTTAGTCGGGCGCAAGCGGAGCTACGAACTCTGGGCATGAGTGCTAATACTGATGATGCTCTTGTGATCAAATTTGACGTTGCTGTCTCCGTCGGTGATGAACAGACTGCCGAAGTTGGCAATACCGTCAAAGTGGTGTCAGTGAAGGATGGAGAGTCTGTTACCTCAGCGCACCGCATCACCTTTCAGGTCCCCTTTACACTGTCCGTTGAGGATCCTGTTAAAAAGAAAATACAAGAACAACAAGCTAAAAACCAAGCGGCGATAGATGAACGGATAGAACATTTCACCTCGCCATTTAGTTGAGTTGGTTATTTTTGTAGGTCTGACCGTTGTGTAAAATTAATTCAAATGCTAGAAACAGAAAAACCCGCTATGAAGGCGGGTTTTGTCGTTGGTCCTAGATTTTTCAGAAGGTGCTTGGCGGGAGTAGATGGGAATCGGACCCACCGGGGACGGGGTACGCCCCCCATCGGCTTTGAAGACCGTGAGCGCCACCAGGCTACTGACTACTCCCTCATCAAACAAGTGAGCTCTATATATCAGCTCGACTTCATGGATTCAAGTATATTCATGGTTATATGTGCTTTAAGGCTGAATGATGCGTTCAGCTTGCTGCATTGTTTCGACTGTTTCGAGCATATTTGAAACCTGGCCAACCTTGAGTTGATCTTGAAGGTCGAAAAAATCTAAGCACAAGCCACAGGAACAGATCGTCACACCGTTGTCAGCGAGGAGTTGTAATGGCTCAAGAACTGTCGATTGATCACAGGTGAGCTTTACACCGCTATTGACGAAAAGAATGGTGCTTGGATAGTTGTCAGTTTGGGCCAACGTGAAGATAAAGTTACGCATTAGAACTTCACCAAGTTCATCACTGCCTGTTCCCATAGACGAGCTGGAGATGTAGATAATCGTATCCCCATCAGTTGTCGCTGCAGCACCTAACCCAGAGTCCGTTGGCGCGACGAATTGCGTGCTTGGCGTAAGAATCAAAGTGATTTCATTATCCGTAACGGTTGACTCAACGCTAAAGCCTTGCTTGTTTGCCAAACGGGTAATGTTGGCTTGAGCAATATCGTTCGAGACTAGAACTGTTAGGTTGCTTTCGGGGCTCGCTAACAGTTGCTTGCGTGTCTCGAGAACAGGCCTAGGACATGGCATGTTACGGCAATCAATTGTATTCATTTTGCTGATCCTTCAGTTCCGGCCACTACTCATGGACGCGTTAGCTTTAAATTGTTTTTCTTACCAGCCGTACCACCGATTCAACGTGAGGTGTTTGTGGAAACATGTCAACGGGTTGAAGCTCTACAGCTTGATAGCCACGTTGGTCTAATAGGTCGAGGTCGCGCGCCAAACTTATTGGGTGGCATGAAACATAAAGGAGTGTTTCAGGGCCCAAGTCGGTCAACGTATTGAGAACCTCTTCGCTGCACCCACTTCGAGGTGGATTAACAACGGCAGCTTTGAGAGCGGGTAAGTCATCTTGCAGATCTTGAATGACGTCGGTTGCATCACCAGCAATAAAGCGGCAGTTCTTTATCTCGTTAAGCTTGGCAGCAGCTTTGGCATTGAAAATAGCCTCAGGGTTGATTTCGACACCAATGATTCTTGCTCCACTACGCGCCAAGTGCATAGCGATTCCACCCACCCCACAATAGAGGTCAAGAGCAGTATCGTTTTTTTCTAGTCCAGCCCACTCAGTAACCAGGTTGTAAATTTTTGCCGCCTGAGTGTGATTGACTTGAAAAAATGAACTTGGCGACAGGCGCATGCGGATCTCACCGATAGTGTCGATTAGGTCGGAACCGCCGATGATTTTAACTGTCGTGGGGCCGAAAACAACATTACCTGCTGAGCCGTTAATGTTTTGATGAACACCGATAATCTCGGGGACCTTCTTTTTAACCCACTTAGCTAAATGAGTCATTTCGCGGTAATTACGTTCGGCACAAACGAAGGTTACCAGCGCCTTGTTCGATTTTGGGCTAACACGAACCGCAAGGTAGCGCAAAATTCCGCGACGGGTGATGGGATTGTAAACATAGACATCTTGCTTTTCGATTTCATCCCGAACAGCCTGTACCACCTTGTTAATAAGGGGGTGCTGTTGTGGGCAGTTGCCGATGTCGATCACATCATGGGTTCCGCGCTTGTAGAGGCCAATCTGTGCTACGCCATGGCTTTTAGAGATGGCTAGTTTGGCCGTGGTGCGGTAGCCGAACGTTTCTGGTGCAGGTAACACAGGGTTCGGCTTTAAGTTGTTCAAGCTTGGATAAAAGCGTAACGCGGAGGTGATCCGCTGCTCTTTATATTTCAGCTGTTGTGGGTAGGCCAAATGGATAATTGGGCAACCTGAGCATTCGCTGGCTAGCGAACAGCCGGGGATGACGCGCTGAGGATTTTTTTTGAGCACTTTTAGTAAGCGGCCAATGGAGCGGCGCTGTCCTTGGTGCTCAATTTCAATTTTGACCTCTTCGTCAGGGAGTGTCCCTGCGACGTGCATCTCGCGACGTTGATGTTGGCCAACACCTAGACCATCACTATTTAAGCTGTCGATGGTGAGGGTGCAGGTTTCGGTTGGTTTTTTATGTTGTTTGTTACGTGGTCTTTGCTGCTGTTTACTCATAGTGTGTCCTGAAAATAAAGTTGATTTTCAGCGACAGTAACTTCTTGTTGGTGGACTGTCAATCTTCTCTTGACTCTTGACGCTCTGTAATGACTGTGGCTAGATAACATTTGAGAGTTAAATGGCGTATGAAGCGAGTGGCTAATTGTTACCATTGTGGCCGACGAGGTTGTTGTCGGTGTTAAGTAGATAGCTATTGAAGGGGTAGAAGATGGAACCGTTTCGGCGAAAAACACGCACACTGAAGTTAGGCACTATGGATATTGGCGGCGAAGCCCCTGTTTCTGTGCAATCAATGTGCAACACTGATACACGTGATGTGTTGGCAACTATGAATCAGATTGATGCCCTCGTTACTGCTGGCTGCGAAATTGTACGTTGCGCCGTTCCCGACGAATCTGCAGCCATGGCATTGAATGATATTGTGACGAAGTGCCCCATTCCGTTGATTGCTGATATTCATTTCGATTATCGTTTAGCTCTGAAGGCTGTTGATAGTGGTGTGGCTGGTTTGCGTATTAATCCGGGCAACATTGGCGAAAACTGGAAGGTCGCTGAGGTGGTTAAGGCGTGTGCTGAGCGGCAGGTTCCGATCCGGATCGGCGTAAATGGCGGTTCGCTCGAAAAAGAGCTGTTAGAAAAATATGGCCATGCCACGGCACAAGCGATGGTGGATAGCGCTTTAGGTCATATTCGGATTTTAGAGGATCTTGGTTACGAGCAGATGAAGATCAGTCTCAAAGCCTCTGATGTTCGACGCACGGTCGCAGCATATCGTCTGCTGGCGGATCAAGTTGATTACCCGCTACATATTGGTGTTACCGAGGCGGGAACCACGTGGGCTGGTACTATCAAGAGTGCCGCAGGACTTGGTGCGCTCCTTTACGATGGTATTGGTGATACGATACGTGTCTCGTTAACGGGAGATCCCGTTGAAGAGGTGCGGGTCGGTTGGGAGATCCTCAAGGCGATGGAGTTGCGTCAACGTGGCCCCATCTTTATCAGTTGTCCCACCTGTGGCCGCTGTCAGATTGACTTGATCCCCGTTGCCGAAGAGGTGGAGCAGCGCTTACAGTCGTTGTCAGTACCGCTGACCATTGCCGTAATGGGTTGTGTGGTTAATGGCCCCGGAGAAGCTCGCGAGGCCGATCTAGGTATCGCTGGTGGTAAAGAGATGGGTTTATTGTTTCGTAAAGGTGATATTATTAAGCGTGTGCCGCAGTCTCAGTTGGCCGATGCTCTCGTTGCCGAAGCATTGGCGATGGCCGAAGAGCAAGAGGCCTCACTGGAGGACCAGTAACAGTAGATTACCGTTCGCCGCGTGTGCTGGCAGGAACGGCCCGTTTAAATGCCCAGGCTTCAATTTTCTTGATCTGCTCAGCCATGGTGACAGAGATAGGTACAGTGCGACTGATCGCTTCCATAATATCTTTAGCAGAGAGGGGGCGCTTGAGGGCTAGCGCTTCAAAGCATGCGCTGGCAACAGCCTGTTCTATCTCGGCACCCGAAAATCCTTTACTTGAATGAGCAAGTGTCTCGGGATCGAAAATTTCTGGATCGAGTCCGTGACGGGCGATGTGGATGCGAAAAATTTCCTGGCGTTCATCTAGCCCCGGTAGGGCAATGTAGAATATTTCGTCAAAACGTCCCTTACGAAGCACTTCGGCAGGGAGCATCTCAATTGCATTAGCGGTAGCAGCGACAAACACGGGGCTTTTCTTCTCTTGCATCCATGTTAAGAAATAACCCAATACGCGTGATGACGAACCTCCTCCCGATTTGAACCCCTGTTCCGAGATCCCCGATTCAATTTCATCAATCCAGAGTACACATGGTGCCATGGCTTCGGCCAGTTGGCAGGCTCGGTGTAGGCTGCTCTCAGGTGAACCATGGGTTCCAGCGTAAATCGTTGCCATGTCGAGTCGTACTAGCGGTAATCCCCAGCGTGCCGCGATGGCCTTGACGAACAAGCTTTTACCACAGCCACTAATCCCCATGAGCAACACCCCGCTCGGCAGATTGTTTCCTTGGCTGAGTTCTTCAGAGCCAAAGGCTTGCTCCCGTTTGTCCATCCAGTGTTTGAGGTTGTTCATCCCGCCAACATGATCGCCGTTAAGATCGTTTTCAACAAATTCTATGATGCCAGTTTGCTGGAGTGCTTGCTTCTTGTCGAGATGCAGGGCGGCAATAACCTCTTTGACGTCTTGACCGCGAGTGATCTTGGCCATTCGCAATGCGCGTTCGAGGCGAATTAAGTCTAGCCCTTGCGCTGCAATAACCAGCTTATGTAGAGCATCTTTTTGAGTTAAGATTTGGTCGAGGAATGGGTCATTGCTGCGACCGTTTTCTAAGAAGTTAGCTAGCTCTTGAGCGTTCGGCAATGGGTGCCTCAGGCGGACAATGTAATTGCTTAGATTTTCAGGGATCTGGATTGACTGAGCGAGGAAAACCAAGCACTTTCTGGTTGCCGATCGTTGTTGGGCAAAGTTGAGCAGAAGTCGTTGGATGATCGGATTGTCTTTCCAGTACCAGTGCATATCGAGAAAAATATAAACGCCGTGTCCTTGTTGCTCTAATGCCCAGCGTAGTGCTGCAATCGGCTCCTTGGTGTCTGCAACACCCTCAAACCCATCGGTACATGACCAGATCTGTGGTGCTGCTAACCCTTTAATTGCGTGTGTTGCCGCGCTGTGGATTAGGTGGGTTGCACGTTGCTCGTTTTCAGTCGAAATAGCGAGAAGTGGAGTTCCTGCTGCAACATGCTGGGCGAAGGTCGTAATGGTTAGGGTCTCTTTCATCTCAGCCTTCATCAATTTGGGGTGATTATGTGTATTTAAGAGGGGATAATCTTGTTAGTTAGCAGGAGCTTAGAGGATTTTGCGGGAAATGTCTACTCTGGGTGGCACCGCTTGCAATTTGCTAAGAAATACGCTAGCGTTGCAGGCTGTCCGTTGTGGATCAATTTATCGTTTAGTTTAACATCTTCCTTGCTGCGGCAAAGAACATAGCAATGAGAATAAAAAGGACCCATC
Source organism: Desulfuromonas svalbardensis (assembly GCF_055389415.1). Taxonomy (NCBI): domain Bacteria; kingdom Pseudomonadati; phylum Thermodesulfobacteriota; class Desulfuromonadia; order Desulfuromonadales; family Desulfuromonadaceae; genus Desulfuromonas; species Desulfuromonas svalbardensis. Next base: position 1,505,589 of record NZ_AP042416.1, read on the forward strand.
GAATATGCGTTTAACCAATTATTTGCTGCCAACATTAAAAGAATCGCCAGCTGATGCCGAAATTGCTAGCCATAAACTGATGCTGCGCGCGGGAATGATTCGCAAGGTCGCTGCTGGAATTTATAGTTATCTTCCTCTCGGATTGAGGTCTGTACGTAAAGTCGAGCAAATCGTTCGTCAAGAGATGGATCGTGCTGGGGCTATGGAGTTGCTGATGCCGATGGTGGTTCCTGCTGAGCTGTGGCAAGAGTCTGAGCGTTGGGGGCAATATGGAAAAGAGTTGTTGCGAATTCGTGATCGTAAAGACACGGAGTTTTGCCTTAGTCCAACTCACGAAGAGGTGATTACAGACATCGTGCGCGGTACGGTTCGCTCCTATCGTCAATTGCCTATGAGCCTGTATCAAATTCAAGGGAAATTTCGTGATGAGATCCGTCCTCGCTTTGGTTTAATGCGTGGGCGCGAATTTATTATGAAGGATGCTTATTCGTTTGATTTGGATGATGCCAGTGCTGATATTTCATATGATAAAATGTATCGTGCTTATCAAAATATTTTTAAACGTTGTGGCCTTAACTTCCGTGCCGTTGAAGCAGATACTGGCAATATTGGCGGTTCATCGTCACATGAATTTATGGTATTAGCCGATTCCGGTGAGGATGCTATTGTCTCATGTGATAGCTGTGAATATGCTGCGAATGTCGAAAAAGCCCAAATTCGGTTAAAGAATCAAGAGCCTCCACAGGCTGTTGGTGAGGTGGCCGAGGTTGCAACACCGGGTCGTAAGACGATTGCTGAGGTCGCTAACTTTTTAGACCTACCACAAAGCCGATTGATTAAAACCCTGCTAGTGCAAACGGATACCGGTGAGCAGTTAGCCGTTCTGTTGCGTGGCGACCGAGAGTTGAATGAAATTAAACTGTGTCGCTTCTTGGATTGCATCGAAATTGAGATGGTTGACGAAAAAACAGTTGTTGAATTAACAGGGGCACCCAGTGGATTTGCTGGTCCTGTTGGTTTAGATTGTCGCATTATTGCCGATCATGAAGTACGAAATATGGTTGACTGTGTTGTCGGTGCCAATGCTGCTGATATGCACTGCGTTGGTGTGTGCCCCGGTCGAGATTTTGAAGTCAGTGAGTACGTTGATTTACGCCAAGCTGAAGCGGGTGACGGTTGCCCAAGATGTGAAGGTGCATTGCAGAGCTGGCGTGGTATTGAAGTTGGCCATGTTTTTAAGCTGGGGACAAAATATTCCAAAGCTCTGGGTGCAACGGTCCTCAATCGTGAGGGTAAGGATGTCCCATTGGTTATGGGCTGTTATGGTATCGGTATCGGTCGCACCGTTGCCGCTGCGATAGAACAAAACCATGATGATAATGGCGTTATCTTTCCGATGGCCATTGCCCCATTTCAGGTCATGATTACCTTGCTGAATGCTAAAGACGAGCAAGTAGTTTCTGTGGGCAACGAACTTTATAATTCATTGTTAAACTCGGGCATTGAGGCGGTGTTAGATGACCGTGCTGACCGTCCTGGTAGTAAGTTTAAGGATGCTGACCTGATCGGGGTCCCCATTCGGGTTACGGTAGGCGGCCGCGCGTTAAAAGAGGGTGCCTTTGAGGTTCAAGTGCGTGGTGGTGGCGAGCGTCAAATGATGCTGGTCGCAGAAACAGCTACGTGGTTGGTTGAAGAAGTTCAACGTCAGCTCGCAGGTTAATTTATGTATCGTGTTTGTTTGGATGATAGTGGACGTGTTGATCTGCCGCGGCGTGTTGCGGCAGCGTTGAGTTCAAACGACCTAGCGATAACGTCGTCATCTCCTCAACATGTATTACTTGCTGTTGATGGTGCTGGGGAAGCCTGTATGACGGCTTCTCTTGGCTCGATGGGGCTTGCGGACGTCCTCTCCTTTTTTAATATGTTTCGTAAAACAGGTGTTCTTTATCTTGATTTGTCGGATGGCAATCGTCAGGTGTTCTTTCAAGATGGCGAGATTATCTTTGCAACCAGTCAACGCTTTGAAGAGGACCTTGGCGAGATCTTATGTGAGCTAGGTAAGTTAGAACGTAATGTTTTGACAGCCATTCGCTCCGACATGGAAGAGGGGACAACTCTCAGCCAGGTATTAGTGCGTAAAAATATCGTTGTTGCACGCGACCTGTGGTTAGCTACGCGCCATCAGGTTGAAGCGATCGTTTACAACCTGTTCTCAAATCAAGATGGTGGTTGTTACTTTGTTGCACAGGAGCTGGAACGCGACGATATTGTTCGTCTGTCAATGAGTACGCAAAACTTGATTATGGAGGGCTTGCGGCGGGTCGATGAGCGAGCTCTTTATTTACGTCGCTTTCGTTCGATGGATGCCTCGCTTTCCTATACTGGAAAATCACCTGCAAACTTAAGTGATGAAGAAAAGAAGCTGGTGAGTTTTGTCTATTCCGTTCCTGCTACGGTAGCTCAGTTGGTCGCACGAGGTGGCTTGTCCGAATTTGATGCGTTACGGATATTGTACCAGCTACTTGAGAAGGGGTTAGTTGAGCTGTCTCAGCCCGAGGCGGTGACGGTTAGTTCCTCCTTTATGGAGTTGTTTGAAGTTTACAATGGCGTACTTAAGTTGCTCCATGATTGTATTAGCGAAACCACACCGAGTTTTTTGGAGGATGTGAATCGGTTTTTGCGTGAAGTGCCACATCCCATGCTGTATGTCGTTCGAGGGATCTGTCTTGAGAAGGATGGAGCCGTTGATGGTCGAATAATTATGAAAAATCTCGTTGGTCTTGAACCGCTCGAACAAAAAAAGATGATTGTCGAAGCGCTGAACGAATTGGTTTATATGGAGTGCACCATTGCCCGACGGGCTCTTGGCGCGCAAGGAAGTGCTGAATTGGTTCGTCGTGTTCAAGAGATAACGGCTCGAGCGAAACGTTTAGTTGGGGAGGATACTGGAGTATGAAAGAGCGTCTGATATTTGCATTAGATGTTGATAGCTTTGAACAGGCACGGAGTTGGGTGCGTTTGCTTCATGATGAAGTTGGTATGTTTAAGGTTGGTAAGCAGTTATTCACTCGTTGTGGGCCGCCTGTTGTGCAGATGATTCGTGATGAGGGTGGTGAGGTGTTTTTAGACCTCAAGTATCACGATATCCCCAACACGGTTGCCAAGGCGAGTATTGAAGCAGCGAGAATGGGCGTTAAGATGTTCAACGTTCATGCTCTCGGTGGTCGGACGATGATGAAATGCATGGTCGATGAAGTGGTGCGCGCTTCTCAGGTCGAGGGTTTTGATCTGCCTATTATGCTCGGTGTGACGATTCTGACCTCTTCAAGCGAATCTGATTTGCAAGATGTTGGCATTCTCAAGCCTGTCGTGGAGATGGTTCCACTGTTGGCAGATCTTGCACAAAAGTCTGGCTTAAGCGGAGTGGTTGCTTCGGCGCAAGAATTGGCCCTGATCCGTGCTGCGTGTGGTGATGATTTTGTCGTGGTAACTCCAGGCGTTCGTCCCGCTACGGCTTCTCAGGATGATCAGCAGCGTGTCATGACGCCTGCTGAAGCAATTCGTGCTGGTTCAAACTATCTTGTGGTTGGTCGGCCAATATCGAAAGCCGTTGATCCTGCTGCTGCTGCGCGTGAGATTGTTGCAGAGATGTCTCAAGGAGTAATGTAGTGGCAGACTTGTTGTATGGAGTTAATCCAATCATTGAAGCTCTCGAACAGAATCGTCAGCTTAAGGTGTTGTGGATATTACGAGGTGAAACAAAGCCTCGTGTACAGTTGGTTGTTGATCTCGCGCTGGAATCAAATGTAACGGTTAAGCGTGTTGAACGTTTTGAACTGGATAAAATGGTGGGTAAAGTGAGTCATCAAGGTGTGGTTGCTCAGCGCCTTGCACCCGAAAGAACAATTTCTTTTGTCGACTTATTGAATAATACCGAAGTTGGTAAACGATTTTTCCTCGTATTGGATGGAGTAACCGACCCGCATAACTTTGGTGCTTTAATTCGTTCAGCTGTTGCTGCGGGTTGCCAAGGAATTATTGTCGGTAAGGATCGTTCGTGTCCCCTTACTGCGGTCGTCGAAAAGACTGCTGCGGGTGCCACGGCCCATATCCCTATTTGTCGCGTCACAAACCTATCCAGGGCAGTCGAAGAGTTGAAGTCGGCAGGTGTTTGGGTGTACGGCTTAGCTGGAGAAGAGAGCAGTTGTCTCTATGATGTGGACTTGTGCGGTGATGTAGCCCTTGTTGCCGGCAGCGAAGGTAAGGGGTTGCGGCCAATTATTCGTAAGAGCTGTGATGCCTTATTGTCGATTCCAATGCTTGGTGCGATCGAATCTCTTAACGTTTCAGTGGCAACTGGAATCGCATTGTTTGAGGTTGTTCGTCGCCGTGTTGCAATTAAAAAGTAAAAAAGGATAAAAGGCTATTGACAGCCGGCGCCGAATCATTTATAAATCTCATCGCTTACGCAATCTTTTCATAAGCAGCTTTGGGAAATAAAAGCTTGCAATGCCTTGGCTGGTGTTGTATAGATTGCGACTCTGTGCTGGCGTAGCTCAATAGGTAGAGCACCTCACTTGTAATGAGGATGTTGTGGGTTCAATTCCTATCGCCAGCTCCATTAAAAAAGTAAAAGGCGCAAGCCTTTCAGAACGTCCCCTGGAGGGGTTCCCGAGTGGCCAAAGGGATCAGACTGTAAATCTGACGTCGTAGACTTCGGAGGTTCGAATCCTCCCCCCTCCACCACAATTTCATATCGGACGAAGACGGTCTGTCTGTTGCAGGAGCTTTTTAGCGAATACTGCAAAGGTGGGCCGCTGTAGTCCTTGGTGTAAAGTCTGAATTTTGGGCGGGAGTAGCTCAGCTGGCTAGAGCATCAGCCTTCCAAGCTGAGGGTCGCGGGTTCGAATCCCGTTTCCCGCTCCATAAATTCAAACCGGAACGACTGCTGGCCCACATAGCTCAGTAGGTAGAGCACTTCCTTGGTAAGGAAGAGGTCACCGGTTCAAATCCGGTTGTGGGCTCCACGTTCTAGTTTGGGTTGGATTCAGGTGGGCTATCTGTTGGAACCTTGTAAGCCGTATGGTTTAGTTATCGTTAAGTTTAAGTGATCGAGAGGAAGAGAAGTCATGGCAAAGGAAAAATTTGAAAGAACAAAGCCCCATGTCAACATTGGCACAATTGGCCACGTTGACCATGGCAAGACCACACTGACTGCAGCAATTACAAAAGTAATGGCTGGTCTGGGACAAGCAGAGATGCGCGCATTTGACCAAATTGACAATGCACCAGAAGAGCGCGAGCGTGGTATTACCATCGCAACAGCTCACGTCGAGTATGAAACAGCGGCTCGTCACTATGCACACGTTGATTGCCCCGGTCACGCTGACTATGTAAAGAACATGATTACTGGTGCTGCTCAGATGGACGGAGCAATTCTTGTATGTTCAGCAGCAGATGGTCCCATGCCTCAGACTCGTGAGCACATTTTGCTTGCCCGTCAGGTTGGTGTTCCTGCGATCGTTGTTTTCTTGAATAAAGCAGACATGGTTGATGATGAAGAGTTGATGGAGCTGGTTGAGATGGAGATTCGTGAGCTGTTGTCCGCTTATGACTTCCCCGGCGACGACCTCCCTGTCATTCCAGGTTCAGCTCTTAAGGCGCTCCAGTGTGCAACAGGTGAGGCTGATGAGCAACCCATTCACGATTTGATGGCTGCTGTTGATGCTTATATTCCTGAGCCTGAGCGTGCAGTTAATCTTCCGTTCTTGATGCCAGTTGAGGACGTGTTCTCAATCTCTGGTCGTGGTACTGTTGCAACAGGTCGTATCGAGCGCGGTATTGTTAAGGTTGGCGAAGAGATCGAAATCGTTGGTATGAAGGAAACAGCTAAGACAACCGTAACGGGTGTCGAGATGTTCCGTAAGCTTCTTGATCAAGGTCAAGCGGGCGACAACGTTGGCGTACTTCTTCGTGGTGTTAAACGTGAAGACATTGAACGCGGGCAAGTATTGTCGCACCCAGGCAGCATTAAGCCTCACACACGCTTTAAGGCAGAGGCATATATCCTAACAAAAGAAGAGGGCGGTCGTCACACTCCATTCTTTAAAGGGTATCGTCCACAATTCTACTTCCGCACAACAGACGTAACAGGAATCGTAGAATTGCCAGAAGGCGTTGAGATGGTAATGCCTGGTGATAATATCGCCATGACTGTAGATATGATCACACCAATTGCTATGGATAAAGAGCTACGCTTCGCGATTCGCGAAGGTGGTCGTACTGTTGGTGCTGGTGTTGTTAGTGAAATTATCGAGTAATCGAATTAGCTTTATTGTCTTCAGTTATTGAAGGTGAAAGCGGAGAATAAAAATGAGTGATATCGTAACTCTCGCTTGTACTGAGTGTAAGCGTAGAAACTATACAACGACAAAAAATAAGCGCAATTTGCCAGACCGTTTAGAGTTTAAAAAATATTGCCGCTTCGACCGTCGTCATACACTTCATCGCGAGACAAAGTAGTATTGCAGTGAGGTAACTGTTTATGATTGTTGCAGGCCAGTAGCTCTAATGGCTAGAGCACCGGTCTCCAAAACCGGGTGTTGTGGGTTCGAGTCCCTCCTGGCCTGCCAATTTAATTTTGTCGTCTTTGAGGTTTATATCGTGATATCTAAGGTTTCGACGTTCCTAGGGAATGTTAAAAGTGAACTTGTAAAGGTTACGTGGCCAACAAAGAAAGATACCTATTCGTCAACCTTCGTGGTTATCGCATTTGTATTTATGGTGGCAGTATTTCTCTGGGGGGTTGATAGCGTATTGTCGGTCCTAGTTAAAAAATTGCTTAGCTAATAGGATGCATTGTAAATGACAATGAAGTGGTACGGTGTACATACGTATTCTGGGTTTGAGTATAAAGTAAAGCTGAATCTAGAAGAGCGCATCCGCATGCTAGGTGTCGAAGATCAGTTTGGCGAGATACTCGTTCCATCAGAGGTCGTCGTTGAGTTAAAAAATGGCGAGCGTAAAACTTCAACTCGGAAGTTTTTCCCTGGCTATATTTTAGTTCAGTTAGAGTTGGACAGCGAAACGTGGCATATCGTTAAAGACACTGCGAAGGTCACGGGTTTTGTTGGCGGTGGTACTTCACCCCCACCGATTCCTGACGATGAAGTAGAAAAAATTATGGCACGGATGGAAGAGGGTGCTGAGCGTCCTAAGCCTAAAGTGTTGTATGAGGTAGGTGAAACAGTTCGGGTTGTCGATGGACCATTTCTTAATTTTACCGGTATTGTCGAGGACGTTAAGCCTGACAAGGGTAAGCTGAAAGTTATGGTAAGTATTTTTGGTCGAGTTACCCCTGTTGAACTAGATTTTATACAGGTTGAGAAGACCAGCTAGGCTGGGATGATAAGTCAAGGAGTTCGTAATGGCTAAAAAGGTAGTTGGGCAAATTAAGTTGCAAATTCCGGCAGGCAAAGCTAATCCTTCGCCTCCAGTTGGACCCGCGCTAGGTCAGCACGGTGTTAACATTATGGAATTTTGTAAGGCGTTTAACGCAAAAACTCAAGGTGAAGATGGGATGATTATTCCTGTTGTCATTACAGTTTTCGGTGATCGCTCGTTTAGTTTTATAACAAAGACTCCCCCTGCGGCAGTGTTGCTTATGAAGGCAGCTAAAATTGCAAAGGGGTCAGGTGTTCCCAATAAAGAAAAAGTTGGGAAGATTTCCGTAGATCAGGTGCGTGAAATCGCGCGGATCAAGATGCCCGATTTAAATGCGTTTGACGAAGATGCTGCAGTACGTACTATTTCTGGCACTGCTCGTAGTATGGGTCTTGAAGTCGAATAAAGTTGGAGTGATAGCACATGGCAACAGGAAAAAAAATGATAGCTGCCAAATCAAAAATTGACAGAGACGTTACTTATCCTCTCTCTGATGCAATTGGTTTGGTAAAGGAAGTGTCTTCGGCCAACTTTGACGAAACGTTAGATTTGACGGTACGTCTTGGCGTTGACCCCCGTAAAGCCGACCAAATGGTTCGTGGCGCTGTAGTGCTGCCTAATGGTCTTGGTAAAACGGTACGTGTCTTAGTTTTCGCTAAAGGTGAAAAAGCTCAAGAAGCTTTGGATGCTGGTGCAGACTTTGTCGGTGGTGATGATCTTGTGGCGAAAATTCAAGGCGGTTGGTTTGACTTTGATACAGCCATTGCGACACCTGACATGATGGGAACTGTAGGTAAAATTGGTCGCTTACTCGGACCCCGCAGTTTAATGCCTAATCCCAAGGTTGGTACTGTGACCTTTGACGTTGCTCGTGCAGTTAACGAATCAAAGTCTGGTAAGGTTGAGTACCGCGTTGAGAAAACAGGCATCATTCATGCCCCTGTTGGTAAGGTTTCTTTTGATCAAGAAAAGCTGGAAGAGAATGTATTGTCTCTTATGGATGCCTTGGTTAAAGCTAAGCCCTCAACAGCAAAAGGTGCCTACCTTAAGAAGATCAGTATTTCTAGCACAATGGGCCCAGGTGTTCTTGTTGATATCGCCGGTGTTCAAGCAGCAGTTAAGTAGTTAGAATTAAATCTTGCAGCAGGACAAGTATATTGTCCTGCTGTTTGTACGTTCCCTGTCAAAGACAGCAGGTACTTCGGTTTAAAGTTGTACGCCTGCCGAGACTGTATGAGACACTTCGTGTTCTCCCAGTTATTTCTAGACGCAGCAGGGATTTTTGTTCTAGAAATCTAGGAAAGGAGGAGAATTGAATGGCTATAATGAGTAAAACTCAGGTTATTGAAGAGCTGTCTGCAAAACTTGCGACGGCTAAGGCTGCTTTTTTGGCTGACTATCGCGGATTAACTGTTGATGAAGTTAATGAGCTGCGCGGTAAGCTTCGTGAAGCTGGCGTAGAGTACCGTGTTGTTAAAAATACTTTACTTCGTCTTGCTACGAAAGATACACCTTTTACCTGTCTTGATGAATACCTCAAGGGGCCTACGGCAATTGCAATTGCACAGGACGATCCTGTTGCTCCTGCAAAAGTACTAGCTGATTTTGCTAAAGCGAGCAAGGTTTTTGAGCTCAAAACAGCAGTCCTTGATGGTAAACTGTTAAGTCTTGCCGAAGTTAGCGCACTTGCTGAGCTTCCAAGTCGTGATCAGTTGCTTGCCAAAATGCTTGGTTCTATTAACGCACCAATATCTAATTTTGTTGGTGTATTAGCAGCTGTCCCACGTTCATTGGTGCAGGTTCTTGGCGCGATCAAAGACCAAAAAGAAGCATAAAACAATTAATAGACAACTTAAGCACATAAATTAATAGTGTGATGGAGATTAAAATGGCTGAAATTACAAAAGAGCAAGTAATTGAATTTATCGAAAGCATGTCAGTACTCGAGCTTTCTGAGCTAGTATCTGAGCTTGAGGACAAGTTTGGTGTATCTGCAGCGGCTCCTGCTGCTGCTGCTGCTGCTGGCCCTGCTGATGGTCCTGCTGCTGAAGAGCAAACAGAGTTTGATGTTATCTTGACTGCTGTTGGTGACAAAAAGATCAACGTTATTAAGGCTGTTCGTGCCATTACTGGTCTTGGCCTCAAAGAAGCTAAAGCTGTTGTTGACAGTGTACCTGCTCCAGTTAAGGAAGCTGCTTCTAAAGAAGAAGCTGAAGATGTTAAGAAACAACTCGAGGAAGCAGGCGCTTCAGTCGAACTTAAGTAGTAATTATTTCGATAATTCTGCTATAAGCCAAGGTCGTTTCTACGGCCTTGGCTGTTCTACGTTCTTTTCTTATGTCTTAAGGAGTGACCATGGCTTATTCGATTGCGAATAACCCGTTATTACGCAAACATTTTTCTGAAATCAAACGTGTCATCGATATGCCTAACCTTATCGATATTCAGAAAAATTCATATAAGCGATTTCTTCAAGCCGAGTTGCCTGCAACCGCGCGTCAAGATGTCGGTTTAGAGGCAGTGTTTCGTTCTGTGTTCCCGATAAAGGATTTCAGTGAAACCTGTTCGCTTGAATATGTTTCTTATATGTTGGAAACTCCCAAATATGATGTTGAGGAGTGTCACCAACGCGGTATGACATTTGCTGCACCGGTGAAGGTGCGGGTGCGCCTAGTATCATGGGATGTTGACAAAGATACTGGTGTCCAATCGATTCGTGATATTAAGCAGCAGGAAGTTTACTTCGGTGAAATTCCTCTGATGACGAAAAATGGTACGTTTGTTATCAACGGCACTGAGCGTGTTATTGTAAGTCAATTACATCGTTCGCCGGGCGTATTTTATGATCACGATAAAGGTAAAACTCACTCAAGCGGTAAGCTTCTTTACAGTGCTCGTGTGATTCCTTACCGTGGTTCATGGTTAGATTTTGACTTTGACCATAAAGATCTACTTTATGTTCGCATCGACAGGCGGCGTAAGTTGCCCGCGACAGTTTTGCTTCAAGCTCTCGGATATAGTGCTGAGGAGCTACTCAGGTACTACTATGACGTTGAAGAATTGCAACTTGCTGATGGTGTTTATTCAAAAAAGGTCAATCTGAAACTTTTGACAGGACAGCGTGCTGTTTTAGATGTTGTTGATGCAGCAGGCGAAGTTCTGGTAAAGGCTAATCGTAAGTTTACTAAAGCAGCAATTCGCAAGATTGCCGACAGCGGTTTAGAGACAATCATGATCTCTGAAACCGAGGTGATTGGTAAAGTTGTTGCTTCTGATATTATCGATATGGAAACCGGTGAAATTCTAGTTGCGTGTAATCAGGAAATCACTGAAGCAACACTTGAAATTTTACGAGAAAAAGGGATCACTTCAGTAGAGACTCTCTTTATCGACAGTGTCCATGTTGGTTCATACTTCCGTGATACGTTAGTTCAGGATTCTGTGACCACTCCAGAAGAGGGAATGATTGAGATCTATCGGCGTCTTCGTCCTGGTGATCCACCAACCGTGCGTAGTGCTACATCTCTTTTTGAAGGTTTATTCTTCAACCCTGAGCGTTACGATCTATCTGTCGTTGGTCGATTAAAGTTGAACTATAAGCTAGATTTGGATATTCCGCTTGAGCATAGAACGCTCACAAAAGAGGATATCCTTGAAGTTGTTCGTTACTTAATTGAGTTACGTAGCGGTCGCGGTACGATTGATGATATTGATCACCTTGGCAATCGTCGTGTGCGTGCGGTTGGTGAGTTGCTCGAGAATCAGTATCGTGTTGGTTTGGTACGAATGGAGCGAGCGATAAAGGAGAGAATGAGTCTGCAAGAGGTTGATAGCCTGATGCCTCATGATCTGATCAACTCTAAGCCTGTTTCTGCAGTGGTTAAAGAGTTCTTTGGTTCGTCTCAGCTTTCGCAGTTCATGGATCAGACGAACCCTTTGTCTGAAATTACTCATAAGCGTCGCCTGTCCGCACTCGGACCCGGTGGTTTGACGCGTGAACGAGCTGGTTTTGAGGTGCGTGACGTTCATCCGACTCATTATGGTCGCGTATGTCCCATTGAAACTCCAGAGGGACCAAATATTGGTCTGATCGCTTCGTTGTCAACATATGCACGGATAAACGAGCACGGTTTTGTTGAGACACCGTACCGTCTTGTCAATGATGGTTGTGTGACTAGTGAGATTAAGTATTTCTCGGCTCTTGAAGAAGAGGGCCATGCTATTGCTCAGGCCAATGCTGTTTTGGATGACGATGGTCGCTTTGTAAATGAAGTGATTAATGCTCGTCAGTCGGGTGAATTCATGATGCTTAATCGTGATGAAATTCAGCTCATGGACGTATCACCAAAACAACTTGTATCTGTCGCTGCTTCGCTTATTCCATTCTTAGAAAATGATGATGCGAACCGTGCGTTGATGGGTTCCAATATGCAGCGCCAAGCTGTGCCGCTATTGCGTGCTGATGCACCATTGGTTGGAACTGGGATGGAGCGTACCGTTGCTCATGACTCAGGTGCTGCAGTTGTCGCTCGTCATGATGGTGTTGTAGAAGCTGTTGATGCGAGCCGGATTGTTGTCCGTATTGATGAAGGGCAAGAGGATGAAATGGGTACAGGTGTTGATATTTATAACCTGATCAAGTTTATCCGTTCGAACCAAAACACCTGTTTAAATCAAAAGCCAATTGTTGAAGTTGGAGATCATATAAAGAGTGGGGCGATTATTGCTGATGGCCCGTCAACTCAATGGGGTGAGCTTGGTTTGGGGCAAAATGTTTTAGTCGCATTTATGCCTTGGGAAGGTTACAACTTTGAGGACTCGATCTTAATCTCTGAAAAGTTGGTCAAAGAAGATCGTTACACCTCCATCCATGTTGAAGAATTTGAATGTGTGGCGCGTGACACAAAGTTAGGTAAAGAAGAAATTACTGATGATATTCCTAATCTCGGAGATGATGCTCTCAAGGATTTAGATGAGAGTGGAATTATCCGTATTGGTGCAGAAGTTAAGCCGGGTGATATTCTCGTTGGTAAAATCACCCCTAAAGGTGAGACGCAACTCTCGCCAGAGGAAAAACTTCTTCGGGCTATTTTCGGTGAGAAAGCTGGAGATGTAAGAGATACTTCTTTGCGTGTTTCTCCAGGTGTCGAAGGTGTTGTTATCGGAGCGCGTGTTTTCTCACGTAAGGGGTCTGATAAGGACGCACGTACTGAAAAAATTGAGCAACAAGAGATTGATAAGCTCATTAAGGATCAGAACGATGAGATTCGAATTATTCGTGAATCAGCCCGCAATAAGCTAATTGAACTATTGTCTGGTTATACCGTTGCAGCGTCCATCTCTGATGATGATGCCGTTGTGATTAAGAAAAATTCTGAGCTTAACGCTGAAACATTATCTGCACTTTCTATGAAACGCTGGAGTGAATTGTCTCTTGTAGATGGTGAAGCAATTGAAGAGCGCGTTGCGGAAATTACGCAGCGTCTTGGAGAGCGTGAAGAGTTAATTAAGCGTTTCTTTGCGGACAAAATAGATAAAATTAAGCGCGGCGACGATTTGCAGCCCGGCGTGATTAAGATGGTCAAAATCTATATCGCCATTAAACGGAAATTGTCCGTTGGTGATAAGATGGCTGGACGACATGGCAACAAGGGTGTTTTGTCAAGAATTCTGCCCGAAGAAGATATGCCATATACTGCAGACGGTACTCCTGTCGAGATTGTGTTGAATCCATTGGGTGTCCCTTCACGGATGAACGTCGGACAGATCCTAGAGATTCACTTAGGACTTGCTGCGCGCGGACTAGGGAATCAAATTCAGGAAGTGTTAAATCGTCAGCATGAAATAAATGAAGTTCGTGATAAGATTAAAGATGTTTATGAAAATGAAGAGTTGAACCCATTTTTAGATGGGTTACCTGACACTGATGTGATGAAGCTGGCAAAACGGTTAGCTCCAGGTGTGCCGATGGCTTCTCCTGTTTTTGAGGGAGTCAACGAAGCAGAAATTAAAAGGCAGATCAGCCGCTCTGGCTATCCAACATCAGGTCAACTTACATTATATAATGGTAAAACTGGCGAGGCTTTTAAAGAGCAAGTTACCGTCGGCATTATGTATATGTTGAAATTGCATCACTTGGTCGATGATAAGATTCATGCACGGAGTATTGGTCCTTATAGCCTTGTTACGCAGCAGCCATTGGGTGGTAAAGCTCAATTTGGTGGTCAGCGTTTGGGTGAGATGGAAGTCTGGGCTATGGAAGCATATGGTGCAGCGCACGCATTGCAAGAATTCTTAACGGTTAAGTCGGATGATGTTGCTGGTCGTACGCGGATGTATGAAGCCATTGTTAAAGGGCGCCATACGTTAGAAGCAGGCTTGCCTGAGTCGTTTAATGTTCTGATTAAGGAACTTCAAGCACTTTGTCTAGATGTTGAGCTTCAGGAAAACGAATAAACCTGCCATCCCCTAAGGAGATGTGTTTTGGAAGATATTTTTAGCCTATTTGAACGTCCAAAAGATCCATTGAGTTTCGATAAAATTCGACTATCATTGTCTTCACCCGAGGCAATAAGGGAGCGATCTTTTGGTGAAGTCAAGAAGCCGGAGACCATTAATTATCGCACGTTTAAACCCGAGCGTGATGGTCTGTTTTGTGCGAAAATCTTTGGACCTGTAAAAGATTACGAGTGCAATTGTGGCAAATACAAGCGGATGAAGCACCGTGGTATCGTCTGCGAAAAATGTGGTGTAGAGGTTATCCCTAGTAAGGTTCGCCGTGAGCGTCTTGCTCATATCGATCTGGCTTGCCCTGTTGCGCATATTTGGTTCTTGAAGTCTTTGCCTTCTCGTATTGCAACGCTTCTTGATATGACCCTGAAGGAACTTGAAAAAGTACTTTATTTTGAAGCTTATGTTGTCCTTGATAAAGGGGACGCACCGCTTGAAAATGGTGCAATTCTTTCGGAAGATAAATATCGCGAGTTGATGGATGAGTTTGCTGGCCAGTTTACCGCAAGCATGGGTGCTGAGGCTGTTCGTGAACTTCTTTCGGCCCTTGAGCTTGAAGAGATTGCCGAAGTCCTTCGTGTCGAGATGCGTGAGTCAGCCAGTGAGGCGAAGCGCAAGAAGGTTGCTAAACGACTTAAGGTTGTCAATGCATTCATGCGTAGTGGTAACCGCCCAGAGTGGATGATTCTTGAAGTTATCCCAGTGCTGCCACCAGAGTTACGACCATTGGTTCCTCTCGATGGTGGACGTTTTGCAACCTCAGATTTAAATGATTTGTATCGTCGTGTTATTAATCGTAACAACCGCTTGAAGCGCTTGATGGAATTGCGTGCTCCAGATGTTATTATCCGTAACGAAAAACGGATGTTGCAAGAAGCGGTTGATGCTTTATTTGACAATGGTCGTCGTGGTCGTGCAATTACAGGGCCCAATAAGCGCCCGTTAAAATCCATGTCAGATATGCTCAAGGGTAAAGGCGGTCGTTTCCGTCAAAACCTTCTTGGTAAGCGTGTTGACTATTCAGGTCGTTCAGTCATTGTTGTTGGTCCTGAGCTTAAGCTTCATCAGTGTGGCTTGCCAAAGAAGATGGCCGTTGAGCTGTTTAAGCCTTTTATTTACAATAAACTTGAAGAGCGTGGTTTTTGCACGACGATTAAGAGTGCTAAGAAATTAGTTGAAAAAGAGAAGCCCGAAGTATGGGACGTTCTTGAAGAGGTCATTAAAGAGCATCCTGTTATGCTGAACCGGGCACCAACTTTGCACCGTTTAGGTATTCAGGCGTTTGAGCCTGTTCTTGTTGAGGGTAAGGCGATTCAGTTGCACCCTTTGGTTTGTGCTGCATTTAATGCTGACTTTGACGGTGACCAGATGGCGGTTCATTTACCTCTGTCAATAGAGAGTCAAATTGAAGCACGAGTGTTGATGATGTCGACCAACAACATCTTGTCTCCAGCAAATGGCAAGCCAATTATTGTACCTTCACAGGATATGATCTTGGGCATCTATTACATGACGAGAATTCGTCCATTTGTTGAAGGTTCAGGTAAGATCTTCTCCTCTTCAGATGAAGTTCAAATTGCTTATGATTCTGGTGCTGTTGACTTGCAGGCTGGAATTAAGGTTAGGATCAAGCGTACCGATTGCGAAGAGGCTGTGTTAACTGAAACCTCTGTAGGTCGTGTTTTGTTGCGTGAGGCTGTCCCTGCTGGGATCCCCTTCGACTATATCAACAAAGTCATGACTAAAAAGCAGGTTGGTGAACTGATTGATGCAAGTTTCCGTCTTGTTGGTAATAAGGAAACGGTTATCTTGGCTGACAAGCTCAAACAGACAGGTTATCGCTTCTCAACATTGGCTGGGATTTCAATTTGCCTCGATAATATGGTCGTTCCTGAAAGTAAGCCTGAATATATTGACACGGCCCTCTCTGAGGTTAAGGAGATTCAAAGTCAGTATACCGAAGGTTTAATTACTGATGGTGAGCGCTACAACAAAGTCATTGATATCTGGGCGAAATGTACTGAAGATATTGCTGGCACTATGCTTGGTGATTTATCTGTTGATGAGTTTATCTCTGAATCGGGTGAAAAAATAGAGTCTGCATCATTTAATGCGATCCATATGATGGCTGACTCTGGGGCTCGAGGTAGTGCGCAACAGATTCGTCAGTTGGCAGGTATGCGTGGTTTGATGGCAAAGCCTTCAGGTGAAATTATTGAAACACCGATTACCGCGAACTTCCGTGAGGGTTTAACGGTACTTCAGTATTTTATTTCGACTCATGGTGCGCGTAAAGGTTTGGCCGATACCGCGCTTAAGACGGCGAACTCTGGTTACTTGACCCGTCGTCTTGTTGATGTTGCTCAAGATGCCATCATTACTGAACGTGATTGTGAAACCATTGATGGTATTATGGTTAATTCACTCACTGAGGGTGGTGAGGTTATTGAGTCGCTTGGCGACCGTATTTTAGGTCGTACTGCTCTTGAAGATGTTTGTGATCCGATGACGGGCGAGTTAATTGTACCTGCCAACCAAGAGATTACAGAAACGCTGGTTGCTCAAATTGAGCAAGCAGGGATAGAAAAACTGCAGATTCGTTCCGTATTAACGTGTAAGAGTAAGCACGGTATTTGTGCGACCTGTTATGGACGTGATCTTGCTCGTGGTCATATGGTTAATCTCGGTGAAGCTGTTGGTGTTATTGCTGCACAATCAATCGGTGAGCCGGGTACGCAGCTTACAATGCGTACTTTCCATATCGGTGGTACTGCATCGCGTCGTGCTGAACAGACATCCCTTGAGGCACGGTTTGATGGGGACTTGCAGTTTGTCAATTTGAAAACGGTTATCGACCGTGATGGGCATTACGTCGTTATGAGTCGTAATGGTGAAATCGTTATCGTTGACGAAACCGGTCGTGAGCGCGAGCGCCATGCACTGGTTTATGGTTCACGAATAACTGTTGGCGATGGTGCACCTGTTACTGCTGGAATGTTGTTGGCGGAGTGGGACCCTTACACCATGCCAATTTTGACTGAGGTATCTGGTCAAGTAGGCTTTAGTGATGTCCTTATCGGCGTTACTATGGATGAAAAAGTTGATGATGTAACCGGATTGTCACGTAAGGTTATTATTGAAACAAAGCTTACGGACAAACGACCAAGAATTGTCATGAAAGATGAAGAGGGTCGCTCTGTTAAGCTGCCTACGGGGCTTCCTGCAAGATATATGCTTCCAGTTGGTGCAAATATTATTGCTCCTGAGGGTACAGAAGTTCTTGCCGGTGACGTTTTAGCTAAGATTCCTCGTGAAACGACTAAGACCAAAGATATTACTGGAGGCTTGCCACGCGTTGCGGAACTGTTTGAAGCACGTAAGCCAAAGGAATTTGCGGTCTTGACCGAAATTGATGGTATTGTTACGTTTGGTAAGGATTCAAAAGGTAAGCGTAAGGTTGTTGTCACACCAGAGTTTGGCGAGCCAATGGAGTTTTTGATCCCTAAAGGCAAGCATATCAGTGTACATGAAGGTGATATTGTACAAGCTGGTGAGCCGCTGATGGATGGTCCTCGTAATCCACACGACATTTTACGTGTATTGGGTGAAAAGGAATTAGCTAAGTACTTGGTTGATGAGGTTCAAGAGGTTTATCGTCTCCAGGGTGTTGCTATCAACGATAAGCATATTGAGACAATTGTTCGTCAGATGCTTCGAAGAGTCAGAATTCTTGAAGTTGGTGATACTCATTTCCTTATCGATGATCAAGTTTCTCGTATTGATTTTGAAAACGAAAATGAGCGCATCTTTGATCTGGATGGTCAACCGGCCATCGGTGAGCCAGTTATGCTTGGTATTACCAAGGCTTCATTGTCTACTGAGTCATTTATTTCGGCTGCATCGTTCCAAGAAACAACAAAAGTCTTGACTCAGGCATCAATTGAGGGCAAAGTCGATCACCTTCGTGGTTTGAAGGAAAATGTAATTATGGGCCGTTTGATCCCCGCAGGAACAGGGATCGTTAAGTATCGCAGTGCTAAGCTGCTGGTTGCTGAGTCAGAGCAGCTTGCTGAGCAAGGCGTTGTAGAGTCTACTGAGGTTGCAGATGCAGCGGATGTAGAACCAGTTACGGCAGAAAGTTAATGCAGTAAATAAAAAGTTTGTTTTTTCGTACAACTGCCTTGACAAGTGTCGAGGCAGTTGTTATTGTTCGCTGGTTTCCCTGACGGGAAACTTGTTCTTTCAATTCTGTGAATAGTAATTTCGGGAGTAAGTAAATGCCGACAATCAATCAGTTGGTCCGTAAGGGACGCAAGAAAAAAGAGCGGAAGTCAACCGCGCCTGCACTAAAGTCGAATCCGCAGCGCCGTGGAGTATGTACGCGTGTATATACTACGACACCCAAGAAGCCAAACTCTGCTTTGAGGAAGGTCGCTCGTGTCCGTCTTACAAATGGCATCGTTGTCACTTCGTATATACCAGGTGTTGGTCACAACTTGCAGGAGCACTCTGTTGTTCTTGTTCGTGGTGGTCGTGTGAAGGATTTACCTGGTGTTCGTTATCATATCGTTCGTGGTACTTTGGATTTGGCCGGTGTTCAGGGTCGTATGCAGGGTCGTTCGAAGTATGGTGTTAAGCGTCCTAAGTAAAATTTTCGTTAATGATGGGGTAGTCCAGTTATGCCAAGAAGAAGAGAAGTCGCAAAGCGGATCGTATTAGCTGATCCGAAGTACAACGACAAGTTAGTGACAAAGTTCGTTAACAACCTTATGATCGGTGGCAAGAAAAGTGTTGCTGAAAAGATTGTTTATGGTGCGTTTGACTTAGTTGTCGAGAGAAGTGGTGAGGATGCTGTTGAGGTGTTCAAGAAGGCGTTCGAGAATATTCGCCCACTTCTTGAGGTTAAGTCTCGCCGTGTTGGTGGTTCAACTTATCAGGTTCCCATTGAGGTCCGTCCTGACCGTCGAAATGCACTCGTGATCCGTTGGGTATTAACAGCGTCACGTGGCCGTGGTGAGAAGACCATGTGTGAGCGTTTGGCAGCCGAGCTTCTGGATGCAGCGAATAATCGCGGTGCGTCTGTGAAGAAGAAGGAAGATACTCATCGTATGGCTGAGGCGAATAAGGCCTTTGCTCATTACCGTTGGTAACTTGTAGTTTGTTGTTTGGAGGATGTTGAGCTGTGGCACGTAATGTATCTCTATCTAAGACACGTAATATTGGCATCATGGCACATATTGATGCGGGTAAAACGACAACAACTGAGCGTATTCTGTACTATACAGGTGTGTCTCACAAGATCGGTGAAGTTCATGATGGCGCAGCCACAATGGACTGGATGGAGCAGGAGCAAGAGCGCGGAATTACTATTACCTCAGCTGCAACAACCTGTTTCTGGAACGATTACCGAGTAAATATAATTGATACCCCTGGTCATGTCGACTTTACTATTGAAGTAGAGCGCTCTTTGCGCGTGCTTGATGGTGCTGTTGCTGTGTTCTGTTCTGTTGGTGGCGTTGAGCCTCAGTCTGAGACTGTTTGGCGTCAAGCTGATAAGTACGGTGTACCTCGTCTTGCTTTTGTTAATAAGATGGACCGTACTGGTGCTGACTTTCAAAATGGTGTTGATATGATGCGTGACCGTTTGGGTGCAAACCCTGTCGCGCTTCAACTTCCTATTGGTAAGGAAGATTACTTTAAGGGTGTTGTCGACCTTGTTAAAATGACGGCTTTTGTTTGGGACGATGAGTCTCTCGGGGCTAAATTTGACGAAGTTGAAATTCCTGCTGACATGGTTGAAGCGGTTGCGGAAGCGCGCGAAGCGATGTTGGATGAGTTGTCGTCTCACGATGATGATTTGATGGAAAAATACCTCGGTGGTGAAGAGATTACTGTTGACGAATTGAAGGCGAGCATTCGTCGTGCGACGATTGGCCTTCATATTAATCCTGTCCTATGTGGTAGTGCATTTAAAAACAAAGGTGTTCAGCATTTGCTTGATGCCGTTGTTGATTACATGCCCTGTCCTACCGATGTTCCAGCAATCGAGGGTGTCGATCCTAAGGGTAATGATATTACCCGTCCTGCCGATGACGCAGGTTCTTTTGCTGCTCTTGCTTTCAAAATCATGACAGACCCTTTTGTTGGTCAACTTACTTTCTTCCGTGTTTATTCAGGTGTTGCTCAGGCCGGATCGTTTGTTCTGAATTCGACCAAAGGCAAAAAAGAGCGCTTGGGTCGTATTCTTAAGATGCACGCCAATAAGCGAGAAGAGATTAAGGAAGTTTACGCTGGTGATATTGCGGCTGCGGTCGGTCTTAAGTATAGTACCACCGGTGATACTCTTTGTGCTCTTGATGACGAATGTCTGCTGGAAGCTATGGAATTTCCTGAGCCAGTTATTCATATTGCTGTTGAGCCTAAGACTAAAAGTGATCAAGAGAAAATGGGTACGGCTCTTGGTAAACTTTTGGCTGAGGATCCTTCTCTTCGCGTTCGTTCTGATGAGGAAACTGGTCAGACGATCTTGTCGGGTATGGGCGAGCTCCACCTTGAAGTTATTATTGACCGTATGAAGCGTGAGTTTAGTGTTGAAGCAAACATTGGCGCGCCTCAGGTTGCTTACCGTGAGTCCATTACACGTAAGGTCGAGGTTCAGGGTAAGTTTGTTCGTCAGTCTGGTGGCCGTGGTCAGTATGGTGACTGTTGGTTGCGTATTGAGCCTTCGGAGCCGGGTGATGGTTTTGAGTTTGTTGATGCGATCAAGGGCGGTGCGATTCCTCGCGAGTATATTAGTGCTGTCGGCAAGGGTGCTGAAGAAGCATCTCAGAACGGTGTGCTTGCAGGGTTCCCAATCGTCGATGTTAAGGTAACTGTCTATGACGGTTCTTATCATGATGTTGACTCAAACGAGATGGCATTTAAAATTGCTGGTTCACTGGGCTTTAAAGAGGGTGCAGCCAAGGCTGGTCCCGCTCTGCTTGAGCCGATGATGTCAGTTGAAGTGGTTGTTCCTGAAGAGTACATGGGTGACGTAATTGGTGACTTGAATAGTCGTCGCGGCAAGATTCAGGGTATGGAATCTCGTGGTGGTGCTCAGGTGATTGGTGCGCATGTGCCTCTATCTAGTATGTTTGGATATGCGACAGATTTGCGAAGTGCAACTCAGGGTCGTGCGAACTACACAATGGTATTTGATCATTACGAGCAGGTACCTAAGGCGATTTCTGAAGAAATTATCGCAAAAGTTAAGGGCTAAGGAGTAAAGTCATGGCAAAGGAAAAATTTGAAAGAACAAAACCCCATGTCAACATTGGTACAATTGGCCACGTTGACCATGGTAAGACCACACTGACTGCAGCAATTACAAAAGTAATGGCTGGTCTGGGTCAAGCAGAGATGCGCGCATTTGACCAAATTGACAATGCACCAGAAGAGCGCGAGCGTGGTATTACCATCGCAACAGCTCACGTCGAGTATGAAACAGCGGCTCGTCACTATGCACACGTTGATTGCCCCGGTCACGCTGACTATGTAAAGAACATGATTACCGGTGCGGCTCAGATGGACGGAGCAATTCTTGTATGTTCAGCAGCAGATGGTCCCATGCCTCAGACTCGTGAGCACATTTTGCTTGCCCGTCAGGTTGGTGTTCCTGCGATCGTTGTTTTCTTGAATAAAGCAGACATGGTTGATGATGAAGAGTTGATGGAGCTGGTTGAGATGGAGATTCGTGAGCTGTTGTCCGCTTATGACTTCCCCGGCGACGACCTCCCTGTCATTCCAGGTTCTGCTCTTAAGGCTCTCCAGTGTGCAACAGGTGAGGCTGATGAGCAACCCATTCACGATTTGATGGCTGCTGTTGATGCTTATATTCCTGAGCCTGAGCGTGCAGTTAATCTTCCATTCTTGATGCCAGTTGAGGACGTGTTCTCAATCTCTGGTCGTGGTACTGTTGCAACAGGTCGTATCGAGCGCGGTATTGTTAAAGTTGGTGAAGAGATCGAAATCGTTGGTATGAAGGAAACAGCTAAGACAACCGTAACGGGTGTCGAGATGTTCCGTAAGCTACTTGATCAAGGTCAAGCGGGCGACAACGTTGGCGTACTCCTTCGTGGTGTTAAACGTGAAGACATTGAGCGCGGGCAAGTATTGTCGCACCCAGGCAGCATTAAGCCTCACACACGCTTTAAGGCAGAGGCCTATATCCTAACAAAAGAAGAGGGCGGTCGTCACACTCCATTCTTTAAAGGGTATCGTCCACAGTTCTACTTCCGCACAACAGACGTAACAGGAATCGTAGAATTGCCAGAAGGCGTTGAGATGGTAATGCCTGGTGACAATATCGCCATGACTGTAGATATGATCACACCAATTGCTATGGATAAAGAGCTGCGCTTCGCGATTCGTGAAGGTGGTCGTACTGTTGGTGCCGGTGTCGTTAGTGAAATTATTGAGTAATCGAGGTTAGAAAATGTCCAGTCAGAAAATAAGAATTCGCCTGAAGGCGTATGATCATAAGCTGCTTGATATGGCAGTCAATGAAATTGTCGATACGGTGAAACGGACTGGGTCCCACTTGGCGGGTCCTATCCCGCTACCTACAGTAATTAATAAGTACTGTGTGTTGCGTGGTCCCCATGTAAATAAGACAAGTCGTGAGCAATTTGAGATTCGTACTCATAAGCGTCTCGTAGATATATTGGATCCTACACAGCAAACGGTAGATGCGTTGATGAAGTTAGATTTGTCAGCTGGTGTCTTCGTTGAAATTAAGCTCTAGGTTCGAATAGCTTTTGATAAGGATAGTATGATGGTAAACGGAATTCTGGGAAAAAAACTGGGTATGACCCAGATATTTACCGAGAACGGTATGCGCATCCCGGTAACTGTTGTTGAAGCTGGGCCGTGTACGGTTGTGCAGAAGAAAGTCACTGAGACTGATGGTTATAGTTCAGTTCAACTTGGCTTTGGAGCACAGAAAGCACACCGCATTAACAAGCCAGAGATGGGTCATTTTAAGAAAGCGGGGAAGGGTGTTTTTGCTCATCTTCGTGAGATGGATGGCGACATTGAAGGCTGTGAAGTGGGTTCAGAAATTGTTTGTTCTGATGTGTTTGCTGTCGGTGATGTTGTAGATGTCTCTGGTACAAGTAAAGGTAAGGGGTTTCAGGGGGTAATTAAGCGCTGGAATTTCTCCGGTGGTCGCTCTACTCACGGTTCTACATTTCACCGTGGCCCTGGTTCGATTGGTTGTAGTGCTACGCCTGCTCATGTTTTTAAAGGCAAGAAAATGGCAGGCCAGATGGGTAATGAACGCGTAACAGTTCAAAATCTTGAAGTTGTTGCCGTTCGTGCAGACCAAAATTTGATTCTCATCAAGGGCGCAGTACCGGGCCCTAAGAATGGACTGGTCTCAATCCACAAGGCCGTTAAGGCATAAGTCGGGCCCAGTGGTGATACGGGAGAAGTAAGATGGCAAAGGTAACAGTTTACGATATGGAAAAGAACCAAGTGTCTGAGCGTGAGCTTTCAGATGCAATTTTCGACACAGAAGTGAAGAAATATTTGGTTCATGATATGGTTCGCTACCAGATGGCGGCTCGTCGTCAAGGTACGGCAGCTACGAAAAACCGTAGTGCTGTTGCCGGTGGTGGTAAGAAACCATTTAAGCAAAAAGGTACTGGTAATGCACGTCAGGGTACAGTTTCAGCACCGAATCATGTTGGTGGTGGTTGTGCATTTGGCCCAAGCCCACGCGATTACAGCTTTAAGCTTAATCGCAAGGTTAAAAAATTGGCACTGTGCTCAGCATTGTCTGCCCGTTTTCAGGCTGAAAAATTGACTGTTTTGTCAGATTTGCAACTTGATGCGATTAGCACAAAGAACTTTAAACAGGTATTTGATACGTTTGACATGGATAATGCTTTAGTAGTTATTGGTTCTGCATGTCCAGAGGTTGAATTATCTGCAAGAAACCTGTATAAGATCAAAGTTGTTCGTGCTGAAGGTGTTAACGTCTATGACGTTATGAAGTACTCCAATTTAGTTCTGACAGAAGGTGCTGTTGATCAACTGGAAGGAGCATTGGCGTAATGAAACCTTTACATCAAGTAATAAAGAAGCCTCTGGTTACCGAAAAAACTGCAATGCAGAAAGAAGAAGGACGCGTTGTCGTGTTTGAAGTGGCTAAGGACGCAAACAAGATCGAGATAAAGCAGGCTGTAGAAAAAGCTTTCGACGTTAAGGTAGAAGATGTTAACACCATGATTGTTGCGGGTAAAGTGAAGCGTGTTGGCAAGCAGTTTGGTAAGAGGCCAAATCGCAAAAAAGCATATGTGACTCTCGCTGAAGGTAGTAACATCGACTTCTTTGGTGTGTGATTACAGTCTTAGAGATACGGAGTTAGAATAATGGCGATCAAAAAGTTTAAGCCGACCTCGCCGGGGCGCCGTCACATGACCGCCTCAACTTTCGAGGAGGTTACAACAGCGACACCGGAAAAGTCACTTTTGGAACCTTTGAAAAAGTCTGGTGGACGTAATAATAACGGGCGAATAACCAAGCGACACACAGGCGGTGGACACAAGCGTAAATACCGGGTAATTGATTTTAGGCGTGAGAAAAAAGAGATTCCAGCACGTGTGGTTTCTGTAGAGTATGACCCTAATCGATCTTCTCGTATTGCATTGCTTAATTACGCCGACGGTGAGAAGCGTTATATCCTTGCACCAGTAGGATTAACCGTTGGTACTGAGGTTATTGCAAGCGAAACAGCAGATATCCAACCAGGTAATGCAATGATGATCCGATCAATTCCTTTGGGGACTTGGATTCATAATGTAGAACTAAAGGCTGGTAAGGGTGGTCAGTTGGCTCGTAGTGCTGGTGCCTATGCAATGATAGCTGCAAAAGAGGGTCGTTATGCCCAGTTGCGGTTACCATCAGGCGAAGTGCGTCTCGTACTGCAAGAGTGCTGTGCAACAATCGGTCAAGTAGGCAATACTGATCATGAAAATATCAAGATTGGTAAAGCTGGTCGTAACAGATGGTTGGGCAAACGTCCTCAGTCTCGTGGTGTTGTTATGAACCCTGTCGATCACCCTCATGGTGGTGGTGAAGGTAAGAGTTCAGGCGGACGGCATCCAGTGACACCGTGGGGTGTTCCGACCAAAGGATATAAAACTCGTAGCAATAAACGTACTGATCGTTTTATTGTGCGGCGTCGGAATAAGTAGAGGAGAATATCGTGGCTAGATCAATTAAAAAAGGACCATACGTTCAGGATAGCTTGTTACGTAAGGTTGATTTGGATGGTGGTACTACGGCCAGTAAGGTTATTAAGACCTGGTCTCGCCGAAGCACGATTATTCCCGAGTTCGTAGGACATACCTTTGCGGTACATAACGGTAAAAAGTTTTTGCCAGTCTATGTATCTGAAAATATGGTAGGTCACAAGCTTGGTGAGTTCGCTCCAACCCGTACGTATTACGGTCATGGATCTGACAAGAAATCCAAGAGAAAATAATCGCAACGGAGTTCCAGCATGGAAGCAAAAGCGAAATTAAGATATGTTCGCATGTCACCTCAAAAAGCACGATTAGTTGTGGACATGATACGTGGTAAAAATGTTCAAGATGCGTTGAATATTTTACGTTTCTCACCCCAAAAGCCTGCCGATATTGTTGCAGAGTTGGTGAAGTCTGCAGTGGCAAACGCTGAACAAAAAGGTGTCTCTGATGTTGACAGTATGTTTGTCCGTGAGATAACTGTTGATCAAGGTCCTGCCTTGAAGCGTTTTATCCCACGTGCTCAGGGGCGTGCAAGTAAGATTCGTAAACCAACAAGTCACGTTCAGGTTGTACTGGACGAACATTAGCCGATCAAGGAGGTGATAGTTTGGGCCAGAAAGTTCATCCTATAGGTTTTCGCCTGGGTGTTATTAGAACCTGGGAGTCAAAGTGGTATGCAGATGGGGATTATGCACAATTTGTGCATGAAGATCTTAAGCTGCGTAATTATCTAAAAAAACGGCTTTATCATGCCGGTATCGCTAAGATTGAAATTGAGCGTGCTGCAGGTAAGATGAAGCTGAATATTTTCGCGGCGCGTCCTGGTATTATTATCGGGAAGCGTGGTTCGGAAGTTGAGGCTCTCAAGGTAGAGCTGGCCAAACTCACCGATAAAGAGATCTTTCTCAACATTCAAGAAGTTCGCAAGCCAGAAATGTGCGCGCAACTTGTTGCAGAAGGTGTTGCATTGCAGTTGGAGCGTCGTGTTGCTTTCCGTCGTGCAATGAAACGCAGTGTTGGTCAGTCTCTTCGTTTTGGAGCTCAAGGCATTAAGATTACGTGTAGTGGTCGTCTTGGTGGTGCTGAAATGAGCCGTACAGAATGGTATCGTGAGGGCCGTGTTCCTTTGCACACAATTCGTGCAGATATCGACTACGGTTTTGCTGAGGCTAAAACGACTTACGGCATTATTGGTATTAAAGTTCTCATCTTCAAGGGTGAAGTTCTTTCGCGAGAACTATAGTCTTGTCGGATAGGAGTATGTAGTTATGTTAATGCCTAAGAAGGTTAAGCATAGAAAGCAGTTTAAGGGCCGCATGAAAGGTGCTGCGAAGGGAGCCACCGATATTAATTTCGGTGACTATGGTCTTCAAGCAACTAATCGTGGCTGGTTGTCATCGCGGCAAATTGAGTCAGCGCGTCGTGCAATGACTCGGTATATTAAACGTGGTGGTAAAATTTGGATCCGGTGTTTTCCTGCCAAGTCCCTAACTCGTAAGGCAGCTGAGACGCGTATGGGTAAAGGTAAGGGGTCACCTGATAGTTGGGTTGCGGTAATTAGGCCAGGTCAGATTCTTTATGAAATGCATGGTGTTACTGAAGCGATAGCACGTGAAGCATTTCGTTTAGCGGCGCATAAGTTGCCAATTCCTACAAAGTTTATAGCTAGAGAGGAGACTTCTAATGACTGCTAAAGAATTAGTTGGCCTCAGCGTAGAAGAGCTTGAGGGGAAATCTCTGGAGTTGAGTCAGGAACTTTTTAACTTGAAATTTCAACTGCACACTGGGCATCTTGAGAATACCGCTAAGATCTCTGGTTTGCGGAAGGATATTGCTCGAGTTAAGACTGTTCTGCAGCAGAAACTAGCGTAATAGGTGTTGAGGTGAGCAAAATGGCAACAGATCTTCGTAATAAAAAGAAACTGGTAGGTTTTGTTACCAGTGATAAGATGGATAAAACTGTCGTTGTTAAAGTAGATAAACTTGTAAAGCATCCTGTTTACGGGAAATATCTGAAGCGCAGTGAAAAATATAAGGCACATGACGAGAACAATACATGTGTTGTTGGTGATAAAGTTCTCATTTCAGAGGCGCGTCCTCTGTCAAGAGATAAACGCTGGCGTGTCAGTGAAATTCTTGATAATACGCTGTAGGCTGGGAGATCAATAATGATTCAGATGCAAACCGTACTTGATGTGGCCGATAACTCCGGAGCTCGGAGACTCTGCTGCATTAAGGTTTTGGGTGGTTCAAAAAGGAAATATGCAGGACTCGGTGATATCATCGTGTGCTCTGTCCGCGAGGCCATGCCCAATTCTAAAGTAAAAAAAGGTGATGTTATTCGAGCGGTTGTTGTTCGAACCGCCAAAGAGGTTACGCGACCAGATGGTTCCCGTATTCGCTTTGATAAGAATTCTGCTGTTGTCGTCAACGCCGCAGGTGAGCCAGTAGGTACTCGTATCTTTGGTCCTGTAGCACGTGAATTGCGTGCACGGCGTTTTATGAAAATCGTATCTCTGGCACCTGAGGTGCTTTGATACGGCCTGGAGATTATCAGAAATGGCTGTAAAAAAGTTTCATGTCAAAAAAGGCGATCTTGTTCAGGTGATGGCTGGTAAAGAAAAAGGGAAGCAAGGTAAAGTGCTTCAAGTTTTTTTCACCAAAAACCGCCTAACAGTTGAGAACCTGAACATCGTTAAGCGCCACACGCGGCCTTCTCGTCAGAATCAAGAAGGTGGAATCGTAGAGAAAGAAGCTGCAATTGCGGCCTCTAATGTCATGATCGTTTGTAGTTCTTGCAATCAACCAACTCGTACTGGTCTTCGCACACTAGAAGATGGTACAAGAGTTCGTAGTTGTAAAAAATGCAACGAGACTGTCGATAGGTAATGGAGATTTAAATGGCCAGGTTAAAAGAAAGATACAATAGTGAGCTGGCACCTAATTTACTTAAGTCCCTGCAGCTAGATAATGTTATGCAGGTACCGCGTGTAGAAAAGGTGGTTGTGAATATGGGTATCGGTGAGGCTATCCAGAATATTAAACTGCTGGAGTCTGCTGTTGAAGAACTCCGTATGATTACTGGACAGAAGCCGGTCATCACAAAGGCTAAAAAGTCTATTGCAGGCTTTAAGCTTCGTGAGGATATGCCAATCGGTTGTATGGTGACATTGCGCCGTGATCGTGCTTATGAATTTCTCGATCGCTTAATTAATATTGCTCTACCACGTGTACGTGACTTTAAGGGTATTTCCCCTAAAGCGTTTGATGGTCGTGGCAATTATACGCTAGGTGTTCGTGAGCAGATTATTTTCCCTGAGATTGACTTAGAGGAAATCGCTAAAATCGGCGGAATGAATATCTCGATCGTAACCTCAGCGGCAACTGATGAAGAAGGTCGTGCTCTGTTAGCAGAGTTTGGCATGCCGTTCAGGAAATAATAAGGCGATATCGGAGGAAGTTTTGGCAAAAAAATCAATGATAGCAAAAGCGGCTCGGACGCAAAAATTTCAAGTTAGGAAGTATACACGCTGTCCTCTCTGTGGTCGTCCGCGCGCCTATTATCGGAAGTTTAACATGTGTCGGATTTGCTTGCGTAAATTGGCACTAGAAGGTAAACTTCCAGGCGTTTTGAAATCTAGTTGGTAACGTACAAGGAGATGGATCCATGGCAATGACCGATCCTATTTCGGATATGCTGACTCGCATACGTAATGCGGGAATGGCAAAGCATCTTAAGTTAGAAATGCCTTCAAGTAAGGTAAAGATTGCTGTAGCTTCAGTATTAAAAGAGCAAGGTTATATTAAGAATTACAAGTTCATCAATGAAGGTGTTCAGGGTGTTCTTCGTATTTACCTTAAGTTTGATAATGAAAACGTTCACGTTATTCACGAGATTAAGCGTGAATCAACACCTGGACGCCGCTTATATGTAGGTAATGGTGATATTCCTAAGGTCAAGAATGGCTTAGGTTGTGCGATTGTTTCTACGTCTCGTGGTGTGTTGTCTGATGTTGCTGCACGTGAGGCCCAGATCGGTGGCGAATTGATCTGCACCGTTTGGTAATTAGAGTAAGGAGTGTAGGCAATGTCAAGAATTGGTAAAAAACCTATTCAAATTCCAGCGGGCGTAACTGTTGATCTGGCCGCTGGTTGTGTTAGTGTAAAGGGCCCTAAGGGCGCTTTGACAAGAAGTATTCCTGAGACTGTTTTGGTTTCAATGGATGCTGATACTCTTTTTGTTGCACCGATTGAAAGCGTGCGTCGCGACACAGCAATGCAGGGATTGTATCGTACTTTGATCTCGAACATGGTTGATGGCGTAACAAAAGGCTTTTCAAAGGTACTTGAAATTAATGGTGTTGGTTATCGTGCAGATGTCAAAGGTTCAATGCTTAATTTGGCGTTGGGTTTTTCTCATCCTGTTGAATATCCACTGCCTGAAGGTATTACTGTTGCAGTAGAGAAGCAAACCCGTTTAACAGTTAGCGGTATCGACAAGGAACTTGTTGGTGCTACTGCTGCAAAAATTCGTTCATTTCGTGAGCCTGAGCCTTACAAGGGCAAAGGGATCAAGTATGCTGATGAGCGGATCTTGCGTAAAGCTGGTAAGACTGGTAAGTAATTAATTTATATACGGGAGAAATAAAGTGGCTGGCGTAAAATCAAGAGCGGAAGCAAGAAAGAGACGGCAAGCAAGGGTGCGTCGTAAGGTAGTTGGAACGGCAAGTAGGCCTCGTCTTTCTGTCTTCCGTAGTGCTAAGCACATTTATGCGCAAATTATTGAAGACGCAACAGGCTCTTCTCTTGTTTCTGCGTCGACACAATGTAAATGTGTTTCTGAAGGTGTTAATTATACCGGTAATATTTCAGCCGCTAAGGCGGTTGGTGCAGCTATTGCGAAAATGGCCCTCGAGAAAGAAATTAAAGAGGTTGTTTTTGATCGTAATGGTTTTGTATACCATGGCCGTGTTAAGGCCTTGGCTGATGCAGCGCGTGAAGCCGGACTTGAGTTTTAATGAGATTGGAGGGTCCTTTGCATCGCAATGAGCCAAATGAAACAGAAATGATTGATCGTGTCATCCATATTAACCGTTGTTCCAAGGTTGTTAAGGGTGGTCGTCGTTTTAGCTTTTCAGCACTCGTAGTTGTGGGTGATGGTAATGGTCGTGTAGGTTTTGGTCACGGTAAAGCTAAAGAGGTGCCTGAGGCAATCCGTAAAGGGGTTGAGAAGGCTAAGAAAAGCATGATTACTGTGCCCTTGGAAGATCGCTCAATTCCATATGATGTTCTGGGTAAGTTCGGCGCTGGTAGTGTATTGTTGAAGCCTGCTTCTAAAGGTACTGGCGTTATTGCTGGTGGTCCAACTCGTGCGGTTCTTGAAGCTGCTGGTGTTGGTGACATCTTGTCGAAATGCCTTGGCTCAAACAATCCCCATAATGTCGTAAAAGCTACGATGCATGCACTTGGGCAACTAAGAAGCCCTGACGAGATCAGATCTCGTCGCGGACTTAAAGCTTAAGATTAGAACTCTGGAGATGATAATGGCGAACGAAATCAAAGTTACATTAAAGAAAAGTGGTATTGGCCGACCAGAGTACTTTGCTCGTGTATTGAAGGGGTTGGGTCTTACAAGACTACATAAGACTGTTTCTCTACAGGACACGCCAGAGATTCGTGGGATGATCAATAAGGTTAGTCACATGGTTGTCGTTACTGAAGCCTAAATAGGATAAATGATGATGGATCTGAGTAATTTAAGCCCCGCTGCGGGATCGGTTAAAAATAGAAAGCGAATTGGTCGTGGTGCTGGCTCTGGAACAGGTAAAACTTCAGGGCGTGGACATAAAGGCCAAAACTCTCGTTCCGGTGGTGGTGTTAAGCCAGGGTTTGAGGGTGGTCAAATGCCTCTTCAGCGTCGTTTGCCTAAGCGCGGATTTACTTCGTTAAACAAAAAAGTTTATGCGTTAGTTAATCTCCGTGATTTAGAGACGTTTGAAGCTGGTTCTTCTATCGACCCAGAGATGCTGATCAATGCCGGCTTTATTAAGGCCGTGTGTGATGGTGTCAAAATTCTGGCTGATGGTGAGTTGACAAAGGCTGTCACAGTTAAAGCACATAAATTTAGCAAGTCGGCAGCGGCGAAAATTGAAGCTGTTGGCGGCACTATTGAGGTTCTTTAAAATTGTTTAAAAGTCTTCAAAATATTTTCGGCATTGCCGAACTGCGCCACCGTATTCTGTTTACATTGATGATGCTTGCTGTATACCGCATTGGTTGTCATGTGCCTACACCGGGCGTGAATGGTCAAGTTTTGGCAAGCTTTTTTGAAGGCACGCAGGGTACGTTGCTGGGGCTGGTCAGTGCTTTTACTGGCGGGGCGTTAGAGCGTATGACTGTCTTTGCGCTTGGTATTATGCCTTACATTAGTGCATCAATTATCTTGCAGTTATTGACGGTTGTGTTTGAACCTGTTGAGAGGCTGTCGAAGGAAGGCGAGCAGGGCCGAAAGGTCATTACTCGCTGGACTCGGTACGGCACGATAGCTTTGTCGGTTGTTCAGGGTGCTGGTATTGCCGTTGGCCTACAGTCAATGCGTGGGCCGGCTGGTGATCCCGTTGTTCCAGATCAGGGGATTGCGTTTATTATCTTAACTGTGATCACTTTGACTGCTGGTACTGCATTTATTATGTGGATTGGCGAGCAAGTTACTGAGCGCGGGATTGGTAATGGGATCTCCCTGATTATCTTTGCCGGCATTGTAGCTAATATGCCATCTGCAATTGTTAATTCAATTAGATTGTTGCGTACGGGTGCTTTGGCGCCTGTGACGATGCTTTTTTTGCTTTTAGCAATGGTCGTGGTTGTGATGGCAATCATCTTTATGGAGCGTGCGCAGCGGCGTGTACCAATTCATTATGCGAAACGTGTTGTTGGAATGCGTAACCATGGTGGGCAGTCAAGCCACCTTCCATTGAAGATTAACATGAGTGGTGTTATTCCACCGATCTTTGCCAGTTCAATCATTATGTTTCCAGCGACTATCGCGAACTTTGTTGATGTTGAGTGGGTTCAGCAGTTGGCAGGGATGATGACTCCGAGCCATTGGTTATATAATGTATTTTTTGTTGCATTTATAGTGTTCTTCTGTTACTTCTACACAGCTGTAACGTTTAACCCTGTTGATGTTGCAGAAAATGTTAAAAATCAAGGTGGATATATCCCCGGTGTGAGGCCAGGTAAGCCAACGTCTGACTATCTCGATGTTGTCTTGAGTCGTCTTACTTTCGCTGGTGCAGTATATGTCTCGGTTGTATGTGTGCTCCCAACTCTACTTATTGGGCAATTTAATGTGCCGTTTTACTTTGGTGGTACCTCTTTGCTTATTGTTGTTGGTGTTGGGCTTGATACGGCATCGCAGATTGAATCGCACTTGATTTCAAGATCTTATGAAGGTTTTATGCGTGGCGCTACGATCAAAGGTCGTCGCGGCTAGTGGAGAATTAAGTAATGAAGCTTATTTTGCTTGGACCACCTGGTGCCGGTAAAGGTACACAGGCTAAGATGCTCGTTGAGTACTTTGGTGTGCCACAGATTTCAACAGGTGATATATTACGCGCTGCTGTTAAAGATTGCTCTCCTATGGGAGTTAAGGCTAAGTCTTTCATGGATTCTGGTGCTTTAGTTCCGGATGAAGTAGTAGTTGGGATTGTTGAAGAGCGTCTTGTTAAGTCAGATTGCGAAGATGGTTTTATTTTGGACGGCTTTCCTCGCACTCTGCCACAGGCTGATTCTCTCACTAAAACGCTTGCTGCACTGGGTAAAGATATTGATTCTGTGATTTCACTTGAAGTTGATATTGAAGCACTGGTTATCAGGTTGGCGGGGCGTAGAACATGTTCTGCATGTGGAGCAGGCTATCATCTTCAGTATGAACCACCCCTTGAGTCAGGAGTTTGTGACTCGTGTGGTGGCAAACTGATACAGCGTGAAGACGACTGCGAGGATACTATTCGCAACCGCATGTCAGTATATGATGATCAAACACTACCTTTGGTTGAATATTACCGTAAAGCCGGGTCTCTTTCCTGTGTTGATGGTATGTTGCCAATTGATGAGGTTGGCAAGTCGGTACTTACAATCCTTGGGGCTTCGGTGTGATCATAGTTAAGACGCCACGCGAGATTGAACGGATGCGAGTGCCATGCCAAATGGTCGCTGAAGTCTTGAGTGAGTTAGCTCAGTATGTTGTACCAGGGGTAACGACCAAAGATTTGGATCGGATGGCAGAGGAGGCATGTCGGAAACGAAATGCAGTTCCTGCTTTTAAAGGTTACGGCGGTTTTCCTTGTGCGATATGTGCATCACCTAACGAAGTTGTTGTTCATGGTTTTGCTACTGAAAAACCCTTGGTTGAGGGTGATATACTAAGTATAGATTTTGGTGTTCTCTATGATGGCTTTTATGGCGACTCAGCGGTGACGTTGCCCGTAGGGGTTGTGAGTAGTCAACGTCAACGTTTGATGGATGTAACAAAAGCTTCTTTGATGTCTGGTATTGAAGCGGTTGCAGCGGGTGTTCATTTGTCAGATGTTTCGGCTGCAGTGCAAGCTGTTGCTGAAGAAGCCGGATATTCGGTTGTTAGAGAATTTGTTGGACATGGAATTGGTCGTGCACTGCATGAAGACCCACAGATACCTAATTATGGTAAGCCGGGGGTTGGCCCAGTACTCAAAGCAGGGATGGTTCTTGCTATTGAGCCTATGGTAAATGCAGGGACGCATCATGTTAAGGTTTTGGAAGATGGATGGACTGCAGTGACTCAAGATGGTTGCTCCTCAGCACATTTTGAGCATTCGGTTGCTGTTACAGAAAATGGTGCCGTAATTTTGACAAAATTGTAGTTCGAGGTGTAACTAAAGTATTTTACAGAGGTTGGTTATGAAAGTTCGTGCATCGGTTAAAACAATTTGTGATAAATGCAAAATTCTTAAGCGTAAGGGTGTTTTGCGTGTCATTTGCGAAAACCCTAAACATAAGCAGAGACAGGGTTAGAACTGGGAGGGTATTAAGTTGGCTCGTATTGCTGGTATTGACTTACCGAAAAATAAACGTATTGAAGTTGCGCTCACCTATATTTATGGTGTTGGTCGCTCGACAGCTCAACGTATCCTGTCTCAAGCTGGTGTAGATTTTAGTACCCGCTCAGACGATTTAACCGAATCAGAAATTGCTCAGATTCGTAAGGTTCTTGATGCTGACTATAAAGTGGAAGGCGACTTGCGCCGTGAAATTTCCATGAATATTAAGCGTATGATGGATCTTGGCTGCTACCGTGGTCTGCGTCATCGTCGTGGATTGCCAGTTCGTGGGCAGAAGACCAAAACCAACGCACGTACCCGTAAGGGCCCACGTAAGACGGTTGCTGGTAAGAAGAAATAATTGGAGGAACGATGGCTAAGCCAGGTAAAAAAGTCGTAAGAAAAAATAAGACTAAAAAGAATATTGTTAACGGTGTTGCTCATATTCAGGCAACCTTTAACAATACGATCGTTTCCATTGCTGATGTTAGTGGTAATGTTATCTCATGGGCAACTTCTGGTGGCTCAGGTTTTAAAGGATCTCGTAAGAGTACTCCTTTTGCCGCACAAGTCGCAGCAGAAACAGCTGCAAAGGCGGCACAAGAACATGGACTTCGTAATATTGAGGTGTGTGTCAAGGGACCTGGTTCTGGTCGTGAGTCTGCTCTGCGTGCGTTGCAAGCGGCAGGTCTCAATGTCACAATGATCAAGGATGTTACACCTATTCCCCACAATGGCTGTCGTCCACCCAAGCGCCGTCGCGTTTAAGGGTAGTTTCTGACAGGTTGACGATAGACAGTAGAGGATAAAAAGAAATGGCAAAAAATTTCACGCCTAAAGGTAAAATTGTAAGACGTCTTGGTGTTAATATTTTCGGTAACCCAAAGTATGACCGCTTATTAGAGCGTCGTCCAACACCTCCGGGTGAGCATGGTGCCGGTCGTAAGGGGAAGCCTTCAGACTACTCTCGCCAATTGATTGAAAAGCAAAAGGTTCGTTTTTGCTACGGTCTTAGTGAGAAGCAGTTCCGTAGAGTGTTTGATAAATCTAAGAGCATGAAGGGAATTACTGGACATAACATGTTAATCCTTTTAGAGCGTCGCTTGGATAACATGGTTTACCGTTTAGGTCTTGCCTCAACACGCACTGAAGCGAGGCTTTTTGTCCGCCATGGTCACTTTTTGGTCAATGGACGTAAGGTCGACATCCCATCTTACCTTGTAAGCACTGGTGATGTGATTGAAGTTCGCGAGAAGAGTCGTAAGGTTGTTAAGATCGCTGAAGCACTTGATAGTGTTATGCGTCGTGGGATTCCTGCTTGGTTGGAACTTGAGCGTGATGCGTTTAAAGGTACTGTCAAGACGTTGCCGGCACGTGAGGAACTGACTTCTCCTGTGTTCGAGGAACAGTTGATTGTTGAACTTTATTCGAAGTAATCGCAATCACTTTGTAACCCTCAACTTGGAGCAAATGCATGTATAAAAACTGGAGAGATCTGATCAAGCCGAAGCGTCTGCAAGTCGACACCAAAAGTCTGACTAGCAATTACGGCAAGTTTTTTGCTGAGCCGTTTGAACGTGGTTTTGGTACTACGATTGGTAACTCTTTGCGCCGAATTTTATTGTCTTCATTGCAGGGAGCGGCAATAACCTCAGTACGGATTAAAGGGGTTCTTCATGAATTCTCTACTGTCCCTGGTGTTACTGAAGACGTTACAGATATTATTCTAAACTTAAAGTCAGTACTTCTTCGTTTAGAAGGGCAAGAGAGTCGCAATGTTCGTATCGTCAAAAAAGGTGCAGGGGTCATTACTGCTGCTGATATTGTAACCGATGCAAATGTTGAAGTATTAAATCCCGATATGTTTATAGCAACCTGCACCAAGGAAGCTGATGTCGAAATTGACATGGTGGTTTCTATTGGTAAAGGCTATGTAACAGCAGAAAAAAATCGTGATGAAAAGGCACCTGTTGGAACTATTCCAATTGATTCGATTTTTTCACCGATTAAAAAGGTGAATTATAGTGTTACAAATGCACGTGTTGGTCAAATCACCGACTACGATAAGCTCACTCTTGAGGTTTGGACAGACAGTAGCGTTTCTCCTGAAGATTCCGTTGCTTACGCAGCGAAAATCTTGAAAGAGCACTTACAAATGTTCATCAACTTTGATGAAGAACAGATTCCAGTTGAAGAACCTGAAGAAGATGAAGTTCAGAAAATCAATGAGAATCTTTATCGTAGCGTTGAAGAACTCGAATTGTCTGTACGTAGTGCAAATTGCCTAAAGAATGCTCGCATTGGCTTGATTGGTGATTTAGTACAACGCACAGAAGGCGAAATGCTCAAAACTCAAAATTTTGGTCGGAAATCACTCAATGAGATTAAAGATATCCTTGCTGAGATGGGTTTAACATTAGGCATGAAGTTGGAAAATTTCCCCGATCCTGAGTACTTGAAAGTGCTTCAGAAAAGTCGTGAAGAAGCTTAGACTTTTTCGACTACGCATAGAAAGGAAAACGAGTTATGCGTCACAATAAATCAGGTAGACGCCTTGGACGTAATTCCAGTCACCGTAAGGCAATGCTAAGAAATATGGTTACATCATTGCTTGATCATGAGCGCATTACAACTACTGATGCTCGTGCAAAAGAAGTTCGTAAAATTGCAGAAAAACTTATTACTCTCGGTAAACGTGGTGATTTGCATGCGCGTCGTCAAGCATTGAGTGTTGTATTTGACAAGAAAGTTGTTGCTAAATTGTTTGATCGTTTAGCTCCACGGTTCCAAGACCGCCCTGGTGGTTACACCCGTATTATCAAGGTTGGTAATCGCCTTGGTGATAATGCACCTGTTTCAATCATTGAACTTGTTGAACAAGAGCAGGCAGCAGAGTAAGGTGTTATAAAATTTAGATTTTACTAAGGCAAGGGTTTCTACCCTTGCCTTTTTTTCTAGCTAGTCGTTGAGTGGACCTATGCAAATCTACCCGTCATACACCGAATTTAAGTCGTTAACACAATCTGGCAACTTAATACCAATATACGCCGAAATTCTAGCTGATATGGAAACACCCGTTTCGGCTTTTAAGAAAATTGATAATGGTGAATTATCCTTTCTTTTGGAGAGTGTTGAGGGTGGGGAAAAATGGGCTAGATATTCGTTTTTAGGTTCAGGAGCGGGGACTGTCTTTCGCACACAATCTGATCGATATGAAGTTCTTAAAAATGGACACGTCATAGATTCAGGTGAGAGCAAGGATCCGATCAATGTTCTTAAGACGATAATGGCTCAATATCAGCCCGTTGAACTTGCAGAATTGCCACGTTTTAATGGTGGCGCTGTGGGTTACCTTGGCTATGACATGGTTCGCTATGTGGAGACGTTGCCTGACTCAAATGATTCAGAAATTGGTGCGTACGACAGCTGTTTTTTATTCACAGACACCATCCTTATTTTTGATAATCGATTGCAAAAAATTAAGGTTGTTTGCAATGTGTCTGTTGATGGTTCAACTGATACTGAATATGCGTATGCCGATGGTGTAAGTAAAATTCAGGTATTGATTGATCAACTCCGTACCCCTTTGCCTCATGCTCCAAAGGTCTCCATTGTTCAGGACCCATCCGTATTAACTCCTAATTTTACTCCTGAAAATTTTAAAAAAGCTGTAGAAAAATGTAAAGAATATGTCCGCTCTGGGGATGTGATTCAAACGGTCTTGTCTCAACGCTTTAGTGCACCATTACGTGTTGATCCTTTTGATATTTATCGATCATTGAGAACGATAAATCCCTCACCTTACATGTTTTTTCTCCGTTTTGGTTCGACGCTAGTTGTCGGTGCTTCACCTGAGGTTCTTGTTAGAAAAGAGGACAGCGTTGTTGAGGTTCGACCTATTGCAGGCACTCGTCCTAGAGGAGTTGATTCCGTCGATGATCGCCGACTTGAACAGGAACTTTTAACGGATCCCAAGGAACTAGCTGAACATGTGATGCTGGTTGATCTTGGTCGAAATGATCTAGGTCGGATCTGTAAGACTGGTAGCATTGAAGTTTCAGAGTTTAAGATGATCGAGCGTTATTCTCATGTTATGCATATCGTCTCAAATGTTCGTGGTTGTTTGGCTGATGGTTGCGATGCTTTCGATACCTTCAAAGCAACATTCCCTGCTGGGACGCTCACTGGGGCACCGAAAATTCGCGCGATGCAAATTATTGATGAATTAGAACCTGTCCGGCGTGAAATATACGGTGGTGCTGTTGGTTATTTTTCTTATTCTGGAAATATGGATTTAGCCATCGCGATTCGAACATTAGTTGTGCACGATGATATGATTCATCTTCAAGCTGGTGCAGGTATTGTTGCTGATTCTGATCCTCAAGCTGAATATGATGAAACAATTAATAAGGCGCGTGGTGTCATGAAAGCCATTGAGATGGCCGAGGGGGGGTTAGAGTAATGTTGTTGATGATTGATAACTATGACTCTTTTACTTACAATCTTGTTCAGTATTTTCGTGAACTAGGTGAGGAGGTTGTGGTTTATCGTAATGATGCTATCGACCTTCATGCTATTGAAGAACTTAATCCACAAAAGATTGTAATCTCACCGGGGCCTTGTTCACCACGCGAAGCGGGTATCTCGGTTGAAACCATTCGACATTTTGCTGGTAAGGTTCCACTTTTTGGTGTTTGTCTCGGTCATCAATCCATTGCTGAGGCGTTTGGTGGTACTATCGTACGCGCGCACGAGTTGATGCACGGAAAAACCAGTGAAATTTATCATGAAGATAGTGATCTCTTTTCGGGGCTAGAAAGTCCATTTATTGCAACCCGTTATCACTCACTTGTCGTTGAAAAAGCGTCATTTCCCGCGGAACTTAACGTTACAGCATGGACTCAAGATCAGATGATTATGGGCCTCGCGCACCGAGAGCTTCCTATTTGGGGGGTGCAGTTTCATCCAGAATCAATTCTTTCAGTTTCAGGGAAAGAACTGATGGATAATTTTTTACGCCTTGCTGATAAGTTTTGGAGTGATCATGATTAAAGAAGCCATTACTCTTGTTGTTGACGGCCATAACTTAAGTGAAAATATGATGGTTGATGTGATGAACCAAGTAATGGGTGGTGAAGCAACCTCCGCTCAAATTGCGTCATTAATTACTGCATTGCGTATGAAGGGTGAAACCATAGAAGAGATTACTGGTGCAGCTCGAGTTATGCGGCAACATGCCACTCCAATACGCGTTGGTCACACTCTTGATCTTGATCGTGAAGAGATTAATACCGATCGAGAAACTATCCTTGATACCTGCGGAACTGGTGGTAGCAACACTAAAACGTTTAATGTTTCAACAACTGTTGCCTTTGTTGTTGCTTCATGTGGGGTAAAGGTCGCTAAACATGGAAATCGTAGCATTTCATCAGCATGTGGTAGTGCGGATGTTCTCGAAGAGTTAGGCGTTAACCTCAATGTGTCACCAGCGACTGTTGAGCAGTGTGTTCAGGAGCTTAATCTTGGATTCTTATTTGCTCCTGCGTTACATGGTGCTATGAAATATGCGATTGGACCACGACGTGAGGTTGGTATTCGGACCATTTTTAACCTTTTAGGCCCTCTCACTAATCCAGCAGGTGCTGATCATCAAGTTTTAGGGGTTTATCAAGAAAGCTTAGTTCAGCCCATTGCCGAAGTGTTGAATCGTTTAGGGTGCAAGCGTGGTTTTGTGGTTCATGGGTGTGACGGCATGGACGAGATCACTATGACAGGCGAAACCACGATTGCCTCAATTGAAAATGGTCGGGTTACTATGCAAGTATTTAAACCCGAGAGTTTAGGTTTTGATTGCTGCCAAATCGAAGATCTTCAGGGGGGTGATGCGACCTGTAATGCTGAAATTATTCGATCAATATTAAATGGATTATGCGGCCCACGCCGTGACATCGTTGTTATAAATAGCGCATTCGCTTTAGTTGCAGCAGGTGTTGTTCAGTGCCTTGAAGATGGTGTACGCACAGCTGAAGAGGTTATTGATAATGGTCTTGCTAAGGCAAAACTTAGTGCCCTCGTTCGGATGACTAACCAATGATTCTTGATAAAATAGTCCGTCATAAAAAAGAAGAGGTGGCATTAGCTAAGCTAAGCCGGACTGTTGCTGACCTTGAAGCTGATCTTAGTACTATTGAAGCACCTCGTGGATTTGAGCAGAGTCTTCGTGGTCGCAGTTTGGTGTCGACAGCGATTATTGCTGAAGTAAAAAAAGGATCACCGTCTAAAGGTATTATCCGTAAGGACTTTGACCCTGTCGTTATCGCTAAAGGGTATCAGGTTGCTGGTGCGACCTGCTTGTCAGTTTTGACCGATGAACAATTTTTCTTTGGACATCTCAGTTACTTGTCTCAGATTTCCGCACAGGTAAAGCTGCCTTTATTGCGAAAAGATTTTATTGTTGATCCTTATCAAATTTATGAAGCACGTGCGAATTGTGCTGATGCAATCTTGTTGATTGCTGCATCTCTGAATCTGTCACAGCTGCGTGATTTCCACGCGCTAGCGCGTGAACTTGGCATGGATGTTTTGCTTGAAGTGCACAACGAGCAAGAGTTAGAGATGGCGCTGCAAACAGAATGTACCCTGTTAGGGATCAATAATCGCTGCCTTAAAACTTTTAAGACAGATCTCGGCACCAGTGAAAGATTGATGAAGCTGATTCCTTCACATCGTTTTGTTGTTTCTGAGAGTGGCCTCCATTGCCGTGAAGATATTGAGCAACTGCAGCATGCTGGTGCGGGTGCCTTCTTGATTGGTGAAAGTCTGATGCGAGAGGATGATTTTACTGCAAAGCTGCGTGAACTAATTGGTGAAGATTGTGGTACACGCTAAAGCGCTCTCCATGAATCGTGGGGCGGTCCGAGTTAAGGTTTGTGGGATTACTTCACTAGAAGATGCCCTACACGCCATTGCATCAGGAACTGATGCACTCGGGTTTGTTTTTTATCGTAAAAGTCCTCGATATATTTCGCCTGAACAAGCGGCTAAAATCATTAAACAACTTCCACCTTTAGTGTCTATTGTTGGCTTGTTTGTTAATGAAACATCGAAGTTTATTCGGACAGTTATTGATCAATGTTGCCTTGATATTATACAATTGCATGGAGATGAAACGCCGTCTCAATGCCAGTATGATGGTGTGAAGGTGATCAAGGCCATACGCATTCGTAGCCAGAAATGCCTTGTCGGACTCGAAGATTATTCCGTTTCGGCATTACTGCTTGATGCTTGGGTTGATGGCTCCTATGGTGGCACAGGGGAACTTGGGTGCTGGGACTTAGCCGCGCAAGTCGCGCAGAAGAGACCTGTTATTCTTGCCGGCGGGTTAACCCCAGACAATGTTGTTGCAGCCATTGAGGCTGTTATCCCCTACGCTGTCGATGTCTCAAGCGGTGTTGAACTGTCTCCTGGGCGCAAAGATCCACAACGTGTTCAGTCTTTTATTTTTAACGCCAAATCAATGTCGGAGAAAGAATAATGTATTCATATCCAGATGATCGTGGCCATTTTGGACAGTTTGGTGGGCGTTATGTTGCCGAAACTCTTATGCCTGCACTGCTTGAACTTGAAGAAGCTTATGCGCAAGCAATTGCAGATCCAGAGTTTCACGCTGAATTCGATTACTATCTTCATCATTATGTTGGCCGCCCAAGTCCGTTGTATTATGCTGAACGATTAACCCAACACTTGGGTGGCGCGAAGATCTATTTAAAGCGCGAAGATCTCAATCACACTGGTGCTCATAAGGTGAATAACACCGTTGGGCAGATACTACTAGCGCGGCGGATGGGTAAAAAGAAAGTGATCGCTGAAACGGGTGCGGGACAACATGGTGTCGCTACGGCTACTGTTGCTGCACGTTTTGGTCTTGAGTGCGATGTGTTTATGGGTACGGAAGATATTCGGCGTCAGTCTCTTAATGTTTTTCGGATGAAACTTCTGGGTGCCACGGTACATGGTGTTACTAGCGGTACGGCAACACTTAAGGACGCTATGAACGATGCCATGCGTCACTGGGTTACTCATGTACGAGATACCTTTTATGTCATAGGAACCGTTGCGGGGCCACATCCTTACCCTCAGATCGTGCGCGACTTTCAGGCTGTTATTGGCCGTGAAACGCGAGAGCAGATGCTGGAACTTGAAGGTTCTTTGCCCGATGTCGCTTTAGCTTGTATTGGTGGCGGATCAAATGCGATGGGGATGTTTTATCCCTTTATTAATGACAAAGAAGTTCGTCTTATAGGTGTTGAAGCAGCGGGACTTGGTATGGACACGGATAAGCACGCCGCAAGCATCAGTGCAGGGCGTGTCGGTGTTTTACATGGCAATAAAACCTATCTACTTCAAGATGATGATGGTCAGATTGAACACGCACATTCGATCAGTGCAGGCCTTGATTATCCAGGGGTGGGACCCGAGCACGCATTGCTTCATGAGATAAAACGAGCTGAATATACTGCTGTAACCGATGCAGAAGCACTTGATGGGTTTAAAATGTTAACGCAATTGGAGGGAATTATCCCCGCACTTGAGAGTGCTCATGCAATTGCTGAAGTGATTAAGCTTGCACCTAAAATGAGGGCGGATCAAACTATTGCGGTATGTTTATCGGGGCGCGGCGACAAGGATATACACACTGTTGCCGAAGCCTTTAATGTGAAATTATAGCGGGAGTTTACTGATGCGTTTTACCGAACTTGAAATACCCGAAGAGGTGCAACAGGGCGTTGTTGCACTTGGCTTCGAAGAGTTGACACCCGTACAAGAGCAAGCAATCCCGTTGGCGTTATTGGGTAAAGATGTTGCGGCGCAAGCCCAAACTGGCACAGGTAAAACCGCGGCGTTCTTGATCGCACTGTTTACGAAATTGCTTAAAAAACGTCAGAGCACCTCAACAAATCCCCGCGCTTTAATCGTTGCACCAACACGAGAACTTGTCGTGCAGATTTGCGAAGATGCTAAGGGGCTGGGTGGAGCGTGTGGATTGAAAATACTGCCGGTATTTGGTGGCGTAGATTATGAGAAGCAACGGAAAGCACTTCAGGATGGTGTTGATGTGATCGTTGCGACCCCTGGTCGTTTAATTGATTACGCCAAGCAGAAGGTCTTTTCGTTTAACCATATTGAGGTCCTTGTTATTGATGAAGCAGATCGTATGTTCGACATGGGCTTCATTAGTGATCTACGCTTTATATTACGTCGCTTGCCGTCATTTGATAAACGTCAAACCATGTTGTTCTCAGCGACATTATCACCACGAGTCATGGAACTTGCTTATGACTTTATGAACAATGCCGAAAAGGTTGATATCGAACCTGAACAAGTTACCGCTGAACGAGTGGACCAGATTGTTTATCATGTCGGTATGAAAGAGAAATTGCCGTTGTTGATTGGTCTTCT
Source organism: Desulfuromonas svalbardensis (assembly GCF_055389415.1). Lineage (NCBI taxonomy): Bacteria > Pseudomonadati > Thermodesulfobacteriota > Desulfuromonadia > Desulfuromonadales > Desulfuromonadaceae > Desulfuromonas > Desulfuromonas svalbardensis. Next base: position 1,549,372 of record NZ_AP042416.1, read on the forward strand.
CGATGAACCCATGGCGGCTGGTCGAGTGATGGTGTTTGCCAATACCAAGCGGGATACCGAGTATGTAACTTTGGTGTTGCAGGCGAATAACTTTAAGGCTGCTCAAATTTCTGGCGATATCTCGCAAGCAAAGAGGATGCGAATTCTTCAAGAGTTTAAAGATGGTAAATTGAATATTCTTGTTGCTACTGATGTGGCCTCTCGTGGGATTCATATTGATGATGTGACACATGTTGTTAATTACGATGTTCCGCAAGATGCAGAAGACTATGTTCATCGTATTGGTCGTACTGCACGTGCCGGCGCATCGGGACTTGCCATTACCATGGCCGATGAAAACCTTGTCTTTCACTTGCCTGCTATTGAGGAATACATTAGCGCTAAAATTCCGAGTGAAATTCCTGCGGAGGCATTGTTCCGCTGGAAATATCAACGACCTCAGATTAAGAAGAAAACACCACCTCACCGTAAACAAGCGGGTAAGCCTGCAGGACATAAGCCTTCAAGTGCTCGTCCGCGGCGACGCAAACCATCAGCCCCTTCGGGGAAGAACTCATAGTGTCGTTGGCACAATTAAGTTTACCCGGTTTGTACGAGTGCACACGTTGCCCGCGACTTGTGCAATACCTTAAGCAGTTACCACCTAAGTCTGGCCGCAATCGTGACGATTATTGGAACCATCCGGTGTCAGGTTTTGGAGATCTTGATGCTCGATTGTGGCTTGTTGGGCTCGCACCTGGTGCACATGGTGCGAATAGAACAGGTCGGCCCTTTACTGGTGATGGCGCGGGAGACTTTATGTACCCGCTCATCCATCAGTCAGGCTTTAGTAATCAAGCTGTTGCGTGTGATAGTGATGATGGCTTGATTCTTCACGATCTGTATATCAGTAATGCGGTAAAATGTGTCCCACCTGATAACAAGCCAACAGGCGCTGAATTTAATACCTGTCGTCCCTATTTGAAACAAGAGTGGCAGCAACTGTCTCAAGTGGTGGTGATTTTAGCATTAGGCCGTGATGCCTTTATGAGTGTATTGCGCCTTTTAAAGGAGGTTGGGCTGGTTGAACGAATAGCCGATTATCCTTTCAAACACAATGAGGCCTACCGGTTACCGAACGGTCAGTACTTACTCGCGAGCTACCATACGAGTCGTTATAACGTACAGACTCGGCGCATAACTCCTCAACTGTTTCACGCAGTACTAGAGCAAGCTAAAGAGATGTTTGACCGAAATAAATAACATTAAGTCAATATAAACAGTTGTTTGTCTGGCTTGCTGATGCTGGCAGTATTTTTAACATGAGAAAACGGTTGAAACAGAACCCGCTATTGAATTACACTTATGCGATTATGTAAAAGTTGAACTGAAATCAAATTGTTGAATTTGATTGATTGAACAAGGGGATAGCGTGAGGCGGATAGAAAAGACATTTATACAGCTAAAAGAGCGCCAACAAGCAGCACTGATCCCCTTTGTTACCGCTGGCGATCCTAACTTAGCGACAACAGAGCAGATTATTCATACTTTGGTTGATGCTGGCGCAGATATTATCGAGCTTGGAATGCCTTTTTCCGATCCGATGGCTGATGGCCCAACCATTCAAGCGGCCTCTGAAAGGGCTCTTGCTGCCGGGACAACACTTAAGGGTGTTCTAGCTTTGGTGGAGCGTGTTCGCCTGCGGACTCAAGTTCCAATAGTTTTGATGGGATATTACAATCCAATCTTATGTTATGGAGCAAAACTTTTTGCTGAACATGCAAAAAAATCTGGGATTGATGGAGTACTCCTCGTTGATCTTCCGCCTGAAGAAAAAGATGAATTGTGCACCTATTTGGAGCCTCAGGGAATTCATCTGATAACGTTATTGGCACCAACAACTCCAGCGTTGAGAACGGAAGAATTATTGTCTCAAGCAAGTGGGTTTGTTTATTATGTGTCGATGACGGGTGTCACTGGAACAACAAAAGTTGATGGCGCTTCAATTGAAGCACAAGTTAAGCGTTTACGTGATCTCAGTCCTGTACCGGTGGCCGTTGGTTTCGGCATTACTACCGCTGAGGATGCAGAGTTAATTGCACGTTTTTCCGATGCCGTTGTGGTTGGAAGCGCTCTCGTTAATGTTATTAAGCAAAATGCTGATTCGTCTCGTTTGCTCGAAGAAGTTTATCAATTCGTTGATGGCCTTAAACAGGGAATTCTTCGAGCGACAGATCTTACTTAAGTGAGGTAACTCATGTCCTGGTTTAGAAAATCAAAGGCACCCATTACGCCTGTTGCAAAAAAGACTGTTCAAATGCCTGAAGGTATCTGGACAAAATGTAAAAATTGCGCTGAAATTATTTATGCAAAAGAGATTGAGCGAAACCTCAACGTATGTCCCAAATGTGATTATCACTTCCGCATTAGTGCCAAAGATCGTATTGATTTGGTTCTTGATGAAGGTTCGTTTGTGGAGATGGACGCTGGGCTAGAATCCATTGATTTTCTAGAATTTAAAGATTCCAAAAAATACAAAGATCGTATTAAGGCCTCGGTAGCCAAAGCTGGTGGCGGTGATGCAGTGATTTGCGGCAGCGGTACAATTGATAGCCTGCCTGTTGTGGTCTCTGTGTTTGATTTTAGCTTTATGGGCGGCAGCATGGGCTCGGTTGTTGGTGAAAAAATCACACGTGCTATTGAAAAAGGGATTGAGACTCAGGCACCTGTCATTATCTTTTCATGTTCTGGTGGCGCTCGGATGCAAGAGAGTATTTTGTCTCTGATGCAAATGGCAAAAACAAGTGCAGCCTTAGCTAAGCTTAAAGAGGCGGGCTTGCCGTTTGTTTCAGTACTGACTGATCCGACGACGGGCGGTGTTACAGCTAGTTTCGCCATGTTGGGTGATATTAATATGACTGAGCCACGGGCGTTGATCGGCTTTGCTGGTCCCCGCGTTATTGAGCAAACCATTCGCCAAAAACTGCCTGAAGGCTTTCAGCGGTCTGAGTACTTACTTGAACATGGAATGATTGATATGATTGTTCGTCGAAAAGAGATGAAGGCTCGTCTTTCACAAGTGTTACGAATTTTTACGAAGAACTGATATGGCAAAAAATGACATATTGGAGTTTCTCTACGGGCTCCAGATGTTCGGGATAAAACTCGGTCTCGAAAATAGCTATGAACTATTACAGTCAGTGGACAATCCCCAAAACAGTTATGGGATTGTCCACGTGGCTGGAACTAACGGTAAGGGTTCTGTTTGTACCTTTATGCGTGAAATACTAACGCAATCTGGTTATCGCGTTGGCACCTATACCTCGCCCCACCTTCATGAATTTAACGAACGGATCACCATTGACGGTCAGCCTATCGTCGATGATGATTTGATCACTCTTGTTGAAGAACTTCGTGATAAAAACACACACTGCCAAGCTACTTTTTTCGAGTTCACGACTGCCTTGGCTTTGCTTTACTTCTCACGTCAAAACGTAGATATTGTGTTGCTTGAAGTTGGTATGGGAGGAAGGCTCGACGCTACCAATGTGGTTCAGCCCCTCGTTTCAGTGATTACTCCCGTCAGCCGTGATCATGTCAGCCATTTAGGTGATAACCTTGCCGATATTGCTGTTGAAAAGGGTGGAATCATCAAGTCTCACACTCCTGTGGTTGTTGGTCCACAGTCCGATGAAGTGTTGCAGGTATTGACCGATATCGCTGTAGAAAAGCATTGCGACACTTGGGTGAGTGGTGAAGATTATACGTGCGAGCATCGTGATGATTTTTTGTCTGTGACAACTCCTCGAAACCACTGGACAGGGTTAAAACCTCGACTTGTTGGCGTCCACCAGGGGGACAATGCTGCGGTAGCACTGATGACCTTAGAGGTTCTTGCTGGATATGGGTTCCCTGTTACAGATTCTGCCGTTGAGCAGGGGATAGCTCAAGCGTTTTGGCCTGGTCGTTTAGAATGGTGGCCTGGCGCCGATCCTGCCGTGCTACTTGATGGTGCGCATAACATTGCTGGCGCGAAGGTTCTTGCCGAGTACTTAACCTCGCAGAAGTTGTGTCATATACGCTGGGTCGGTGGCTTTAAAATTGATAAAGATGTTCCTGCGATTCTTAATGTGTTATTGCCATTAACGAAAAAGTTTTATGGTGTTGCACCGCCAGTCGAAGAGCCCTATCCTCTGGAGAGTGTTCAGCAACAGATTAATGCCGTCGGTGTTGAATCTCAAAATTATTGTAATATTGGTTTGGCCCTTCAAGCTGCACAGCAAGATTGTTATATTGGGGAAATTGTCGTTGTTGCCGGGTCGTTATTTTTGGTGGCAGCCTGTCGTGAATATTTGATCTCTGTAGGTGAATGACGTGATGCACGATGTAAAGCATAGTTATCGTATTGTGGTAGAGCTTTTGTTTTTCGTTTGCCTGCTGACCACCTCAGCAATTGCTGGCGATTTTGATCAAAGTGATAGTCCGGTGTCGATTCAGGCTGATGAACTTGATTTTGACAAGGCGACGTCGGTCTACTCTGCTCAAGGTCAGGTTGACATACAACAAGACCAAACTAGGCTGCAGGCTGATCAAGTTCATTACAACGCCCTTACCGGTGATGCTGACGCTGTCGGTAATGCAGTGCTAGACGATCCCGATGGGACCCTTGAGGGTGAGTTGATGAATGTCAACATCAAGACAGGTGTTGGCGTTGCCCAATATGCTCACGGTTTTCTTGCTGCGTATAATTTCCATATTTCAGGTGATGAAATTAGCAAGCTCGGTGAAGCCAGTTATCGAATAAAGAATGGTACATTTACCACGTGCGATGGTGATGTTCCCGCTTGGAAATTTGGAGCAAGTGCTCTCGACGTAACCGTCGGTGGGTTTGCGCGTGCTAAGCATGTTAAATTTTATCTCTATGATGTTCCCGTTCTCTATGTCCCCTATTTAGCCTATCCTGTCAGTGATAAACGTGAGTCTGGTTTTTTGTTGCCGATGTTTGGCTATTCCACTGAACTTGGATCGCAGCTATCTCTTGCATACTATCAAGTGATGGGACGCAACATGGATGCCACCCTCTATCTTGATTATTTTTCAGACATGGGCGTTGGTACTGGGCTTCAGTACCGCTATGTTTTCGGTGACGATAATGAAGGTGTCGCCAACTTTTATTATGTGTCGAGCACTGGTGATTCAAACTATAGTGATCTAGATGATCGTTTCGCCTATCGGTGGGATCATCTTGGAACACTATCTGGCGATGTACGCTTTAGTGCTGATGTTGAATACGTCAGTGACCGCGAGTATTTCGAAGATTTTGGTGAGATCGCAGAGGAATACGATAAGGATGAGGTTGAATCGACCATTGCCCTAAGTCGTCGCTGGGGGAATTTATCATTAACGGGGCAAATACTTTATACTAAGGATCTCGATCTTACCGCTAATAATGATACCACTTTGCAACGTCTGCCTGAAATTCAACTGGAATATAATCGCACCCGGCTTGGGGAAAGCCCTTTTTACTTTAGCTTCGATTCAACCTCCACCTACTTTTGGCGACGTGAAGGTCTTAAGGGCGAGCGCGTTGATATGCGTCCCACTCTATCTGCCTTTTTTCAACCTGGAGATATCGTAGAGGTCGAACCTGAGATTGGCTATCGTGAGCGTTTGTACTGGACCTCAAGTGAAGGGCCTGGGTTTGAACATGCTGAAAATGTTGATTTTTCAACGCGTTTTTCGGCCAGGGTCTCACGTATTTTTGATCTTGGTCGGCAGCAGGGCTTGACCAAGATTAAGCACAGTATTGAACCCGAAGTGACCTACTACTACACTCCGAATACTAAGCAGAGTGATTTGCCTTATTTTGATTCACAGGACCTTATCGAAAACAGAAATGAGGTGGAATACGCTCTGGTTAACCGTTTTGTCGGTCGATTTGTTGAAGAAAGTAATCGACCAACTTACCGAGAACTCGGTTATTTGCGTTTTTCACAAAGCCATGATTTTTGGCTCAGTCGTCGCGACCGCGAGGAGAAAGAGGGCACGGATCGTTTCTCCGATATTCGCACGGAACTCATTTTGCGGCCCACTACACAATGGATTGTTGATGTCGATTTGAGTTATGATCCGCACCGCAATCAATTTACAAAATTCAATGCTGAAACGGGTGCCCGTTATTCTGATGATGTCGGTTTCTCTGCCTCATATCGTTACACTGAAGATAATTCAGTCCAAGCTAGCAATGCCTCCGAATATTTGGCTGCGACAGTCGATATTGATTTGTTGAAACCTGTGTATGCTAAGTATGAGTATCGCTACGACCTTGGTGACAAACAAAGACTCGAAAACCTCGTCAGCCTTGAGTATCGTGCCCAATGCTGGAGTTTGTTTGTTAGTTATCGCGATCGCTTAGATGATGAGGAGATTATGTTTACCTTTGCGCTGAGTGGCATTGGTAATGTGGGCCATGTTGGTAGTAGCCTGACTTCAGATTAGTCGTGTTGTGATCAAGGAAATTCAAAACGCCATACCCATTAACGGGTATGGTTTTTTTTTGTTGAATAGAGGGCAACATCAAGGCCGCCATTGGAGAAAGTAAGTCGCGTATTTTGCGGCATCTGTTTGTCGTGAGGCAGGACAATAGCTGTTTCTATATTCGGTGAGTTCTTAAGTTGTTGTGCTAACTTTTTTAATAGTTTTGCCGGTGAGAAAGCGGATGCGAGCCGTTCACCATAAGGGGGATTGCAAATAAATAACCCCTCATCAAATGCGTTAAAAGGGGTAAATGCATCGTGCTGATGAAACTGAATCATCGTTTCTACCCCTGCATGTTTAGCATTATGTTGCGCGGCACTGAGGGCTTCTTCATTCAGGTCACTACCATATATCGTTACGGAAGTGTCACGTTTAAGTTTGTTTGCTTCGCTGATGAGGGCATTCCAAAGTCCTTGACGGAAACCAGGCCAGTTCATAAACGAAAACGTGCGCTGGTTGCCGGGGGGGATGTTTGCCGCAATCATCGCTGCCTCAATTGGGAAGGTTCCTGATCCACAGAAAGGATCCCATAGTGGTACCTCGCCATGCCAGTTGCAATGGAGAAGGCAGCCCGCAGCAAGGGTCTCACGTAAGGGTGCGGTTGTTGATTTAACCCGATAGCCCCGTTTGTGCAGTAAGTCACCACTGCTATCAATAGAGATTGTGCACATATCTTCATCGAGACGGACAAAGATCATTTGGCTCTCTTGGCCAGTATTGCTACCTGCTGCGGTGGTTCCGAGAGCTTTATTGATCGCGTTTTCGATGGTTTCAGCAACGCGGTCACTATGGATAAGCCGAGATCCACGGCAGGTGACACGCAGAGTAAGCGGACGATCTGGCTGGATAAAGCGGCCCCAAGGTAAACGGAGTGATTTCCGGTGAAGTGTTGGGAAGTCGCGACAGCTAAAGCTGTCAAGGCGCACCAAAACTCTGCTAGCGCTGCGTAGCCAGAGGTTGGCAAGATAGAGATCTCGTAACTTGCCCGAAAATGTGATGCCACCGTGACAGAGGGTCAATGGAGCGTCAACCCACTGCGATAACTCTTTGGCGCAGGTGGATTCAAATCCCGGTGGGACAATGACAAAAAATTGTTCGGTGGTGTTTTTCATTTGTGCTCCAATGTTAGGATAACCCCCGTATGGGGTGCGAAAGACTAACACATTGCTGTTGATGTTGCCAGTTTGAGAGTTGAGATCGGTGGTGGCTACCGTTAGTGGTCATAGCTTTGTTGCTATACCATATGTAGCTCTTTAGGCTGAAAATGTTTTTTGTTCAATATCGGCAGTAGGTTGCACGGTTTTTATTTCTAATACTGTTGGATGCCGATAAATTCTAATGGTTTTAACTGTAAATTCAAGGGGATTTGTCTTTGTTTCTAGCGCTTTTTCAGTATAATACGACCCAATGTCATTGATTCTCAGAGATTGACTGCGTTTGTTGTTATTTATCCTTAAGGTATGCAATGTCTTCATTTGCCGAAACAGAACTTTTAGATGCCTGCCGTGTGCTATTTAGTGGCGAGTTGCAGATTAATCGAGATTTTCTGTATTACATCCAACCCAGTGGGGTTAAGACGGCGTATCGGCAAAAAGCGAAAGAGACACATCCTGATCGTTTGATTGGTGCCGCACCTGAGGAGTATGATCGTCGCGCAGAACTGTTTCGTGACGTCAGTCAAGCCTACCAATTGCTCGATTCATTTTCATCAACTGAGCGCAAGAGGATTTGGACACCAGCAGATTGGAATGCTGGGTTTAACCAACAGCAGCCGTCTACCTCTAATCCATCTTATTCGAAACCGCGTGAGACCCGTAACAATCACTTCGAAACGGATGAATCACCCTTTAGTTTGCCTAAGCGCCATCTTGAGACGGGGCTGTTTCTCTATTATCGTGGCGTTATTTCGTATGCTGAAATGATCGAAGCTTTAGTGTGGCAACGGCGCCAGCGTCCTATCCTTGGTACTTTGGCGGAACGTTGGGGTTGGTTGAAGGCCAGCGACGTTCAAGCGATCAATCGTAGGAGTGGTTGTCGTGGTCGGTTTGGCGCACGTGCTGTTGAGCTGGGTTACCTCACTTCGTTTCAGGTGCAGGTGTTGCTCCGTCATCAGCGTCAGCTACAAAAACTTTTTGGTCAGTATTTCGTTGAGCAGGGCATGCTCTCGCTAGACCAAATTGATGCCTACATTCGTGAGCAGAAACAACATAATTTCCGTTACCAGCCAGTTCGTGGTTAATCGCTCATGGTTTGGTTAATACTTATATCTTGTTTGCCGCGACAAAACTCTCCCGCTTTAATCTGACCGTCTTTCATTATTTCACACCCCTGTAATCGATTTAAAAAATCCCTGCGAGATATGTCGTAAGCTCCCAACGAATGCAGATGTTCTGTGGGGAGCTGGCAGTCAATTAAGTTGAAGTTCTGTCGTTTAAGGTGGTTTGCCAGCGCAATGAAGGCCAACTTTGATGCGTCACGGCGAGTGTGAAACATTGATTCGCCACAAAAACAACGACCAATCGCGACACCGTAAAGCCCCCCGATTAATTCCCCATTCTCCCAGCACTCAACGGAGTGTGCGTACCCCATGGTGTGAAGTGCTGTATAGGCCTTTATCATAGCGGGGCTGATCCATGTTTCGGCGGCGCGTTGATTTGTTGTCGCACATAGCTCAATGCAGCGTCTAAATGCGCGGTTAAAAGTGATGTTGAATTGACCTTTTCGGGTTGTTTTTGCCATGCTGCGTGAGATGTGGATTTCGTTAGGAGCCAATACACAGCGCGGATCGGGTGACCACCAAAGCAGTGGATCGCTGGGGTGCCCCCACGGGAAGATGCCGCAACTGTAGGCTGATAGAAGTCGTTGCGGGGAGAGATCACCACCGACAGCAAGCAGTCCATCATCTTCAGCCAGATAAGGAGCGGGGAAAATCAATTGGTGATCAAGGGCAAAAATAGCCATAATTGGATTACTTTTTGTTTGCACTAAAGCGAAACGTCAAGGTGTCATGACGGGAACCTACCTGTGCCTGACCTCCGTGAGCAAGTGAACCGAATAGGATTGCTTCGGCCAATGGGTCGCTGAGTTCTTCCTGAATAAGCCGGCTCAGAGGGCGGGCGCCAAATTTGGGGTCAAAGCCATGCTGGGCAAAATAGTTTCGCGCTGCTGAACTTAAGTGGAGGGTGACGTTGTTTTCATCTAGCCGTTGTTGAAGTTCGGCAACGAATTTATCAACAATGTTGCGAATGTCGTCTGCTGCCAATGCTGAAAAGACAACTGTTGCATCAAGGCGGTTCCGAAATTCAGGAGAAAATGTTTTAGCTAAGGCTTGGTCGGGGCTTCCACCTGAGAAACTCCCCTCTGCATTAAATCCAATGAGGGTACTGCTCATCTCGCGTGCGCCAGCATTGCTGGTCATAATTAAGATGACATTGCGAAAGTCTGCTGTTTTGCCGTTGTTATCCGTCAAACTACCATGATCCATGATCTGCAATAAAATGTTGAATAGATCGGGGTGGGCTTTTTCGATCTCATCGAGCAAAAGGACCGTGTGTGGTTTTTTGCTGACGGCATCGGTCAGCAAGCCTCCTTGATCAAAGCCTACATAGCCCGGAGGAGCACCAATGAGTCGGGCGACAGAATGCTTCTCCATGTATTCACTCATGTCAAAGCGGCTAAAAGCGACACCGAGCTCAGTGGCAAGTTGTCGTGCCACTTCTGTTTTGCCAACGCCCGTAGGGCCGGCAAATAAAAAAGAGCCGATGGGGTGTTCTGGGTGTCCCAGCCCAGCGCGTGAGCGGAGGATCGATCGCGTAATGAGCTTCAACGCTTTATCTTGACCGAAGACTTTGCGTTTTAGGCGTTTTTCAAGAGTGATAAGGCTTTTTCGGTCATCACGCGAAACCGAGCGTGGTGGGATTTGAGCCATCTCGGCAACAACAGATTCGATGTCTGCAACTTTAATAGTTCGCCGTTTCGTCTGCTGAGTTCTTAGCCGCGCACCAATCTCGTCAATGAGGTCGATGGCTTTGTCGGGAAGGTGGCGATGGGTCAAGTAGCGATTGGATAACTCGGCTGCCGCACGGAGTACATCATCACTGTAGCGGATATTGTGGTAGCTTTCGTAATGTTTCTTAAGCCCTTTGAGTATCTCAATGGTTTCTCCAACGCTTGGTTCGTGTACGTCAATTTTTTGAAAGCGACGAGACAGGGCGCGATCTTTTTCAAAAAGTGATTTGTATTCATCATAAGTTGTGGCGCCGATACAACGGATCTCTCCAGAAGCTAAGGCAGGTTTTAACAAGTTGGATACATCCATGGTGCCGCTACCTGTCGCGCCCGCGCCAATTATGGTGTGGATCTCATCAATGAAAAGAATTGGTTTATCTTTTTCGCTGAGCTCATGTAGGACTGCCTTAAGACGTTCTTCGAAGTCACCGCGAAATTTTGTTCCAGCAATCAATGCGCCCATATCGAGAGCAAAGATATCGGTATCTTTGATGAACGCTGGCACATCACCGTTGATAAGCATGGTAGCGAGGCCTTCAGCAAGGGCTGTTTTTCCTGTGCCGGGCTCTCCAACTAGAATAGGATTGTTTTTACGTCGCCGACAAAGAACCTGCAGGGTGCGTTGCAGTTCCGCCTTGCGGCCAATAAGTGGGTCAATTTGCCCCTTCTCAGCTCGCTGACGAAGATTGGTGGTGTAACTTTCTAGAGCTGTTTTTTTAATTGGAGTAGGTTGGCTCTCGGCTTCTTCATCCGTCGTCTCAAAGTGTGGCTGAGGGTGGGGATGTTTCGTTGTGCCATGTGAGATGTAGTTGAGGACATCGAGTCGTAGCACCCCTTGGTTGATGAGCAGTTGGGCCGTATGCGCCTGCTCTTCTGCTAAGATTGACACCAAGAGGTCACCCGAGTTGACACTCTCTTTTCCCGCTGCAGAACAATGGGTGATGGCATCTTGTAGGATTCGTTGTAGGGCAACTGTTTGCTCCGGAATTTCATCATCCAGCAACTCGATGTCGTCAAGACTCTCAACTTGGGTGGTGAAGTAATCATTCAGGGTGTCGCGCAGTGTGTCGATGTGGCCGCCGCAACTGATCAGGATCTGTTTAGATTCGTCAGTGTAGAGCATGGCGTAGAGTAGGTGCTCTGTCATGAGGTATTCATGGTGACGGCGTTTAGCTTCTTGCACGGCAAGTGAAAATATAATTTGAACGTCTTTTGTGAATGTCACGAAACAATTCTTTCTATCAACTGCAATGGCTAACGTTATTGCAGTGCTGATATAGATTTTTTGTTAGCCTCTGTCAAGACTGCAACGTAAAGGATATCCTGACTCTTTGGCGTAGTGATGAGCTTGAGTTATCTTCGTTTCGGCAACCTCATGTGGATAGCAGCCGCACGTTGCTTGCCCTTCAGTATGTATGGTCAACATAAGGTGGGCGGCATCACGAGGCGTTTTACGAAAAACTTTTTCCAAAAGCTCGATAACAAATTCCATGGTGGTATAATCATCATTATGCATAATGACATAAAAGCGAGGTGGTTGGGTGGTTTTGTCTTGCCCTGCGGTGGTGCTATTGGGAGTGCTATTGATTTTAGTTGTCATGACCGAACCTTTCTGATGTGCTTTTCACTCGTAATGTTAGTTGTAAACTGTTTTGCTGAGATTTATGTGATTTACCTTGAATTGCAGCAATATAGTATATTTTTATTTGTTCAACAATTCAATGATGGTGAATGTTGTGGAATAAACGGTTGAACAAAAAAAATGGATGGAATAAACTGGCAAAATTGTTAAGTTGTGTGCGAATATTTATCTTTTTCTTGAGCTATGGTTAATCGATGACATCTGAACCGTCAGACGATCAAAGAAAACGTGCCATAAAGTCCCGACCTGTCTGTTTAACTCTTGTGGCACTGGTTGGGTTGAGCTTTGCTGTGTTTGGTGAAAAAGGTGCGTTGCGCTTACATCAGGTGCGTCAGCATCAAGCTCAGTTGATGGAGCACGTTCAGCAGCTCAATACGAGTAATCTTGTGTTGCGTAATGAGGTTTCCGCACTGCAAAATGATGACCGCTATCTGGAACAGGTTGCTCGTGGGCAGCTAAGTTTTGTCCGTGATGGAGAATTGGTGTATCAGTTTCTGCCACGATCACGTTAATTTTTTAGAAATGTTGATAATCACTTTTTGATGGGGGACGTGTCATGTCCCCTATTTTCATTGGTAAGAAGGTACTTTTTATGAAAACAAGATTGATCGATGCGGTTCAAGCTGCATTGCAGAAATGTTATGATGAGAAAACGCTTGTTTCTGGTGTGATGCCCGAATTTACTCTGGAAGTTCCTGGCCGTACGGATCATGGAGATTTTGCTGTTAATGTTGCAATGATGTTGGCTCGTGCTGAGAAAAAAGCTCCACGTAAAATAGCTGAAATTTTGTTAGAGGAATTAAAGCAACAGCACGACCTATGGGACCGTGTTGAAATTGCTGGGCCGGGATTCATCAATTTTTTTCTACCAGCTCAAAGTTGGTATGCCATTCTTGAAGATGTTTATGCTCAGGGAGACTCTTTTGGCAAGGGAACTGTAGGTGAGGGTCGCCGAGTACAAGTTGAGTTTGTGAGTGCTAACCCAACTGGGCCACTTCATATTGGTCACGGGCGTGGTGCTGCAACAGGAGATGCCGTTGCGTCGGTGTTGCAAGAGGCTGGCTTTGAGGTTCAGCGTGAGTATTATATCAATGACGCTGGTAACCAGATGGATACCTTGGGCCGCTCAATCTTTTTGCGTTACTGTCAGGTCTTCGGTCGTGAAATTGAATTCCCTGAAGATTGTTACCAGGGTGATTATATCAAAACCATTGCCCTTGAGGCACAACAGCAACATGGCGACTTATTTTTGAACTGCCCCGAGCAAGAGGCGATTGCCCACTTCTCCCGTTCAGGCGGTGATGCTATACGTGCTGGAATTGATGATGACCTGAAGTCTTTCGGTATCACATTTGATAACTGGTATAGTGAGCAAACTCTTTATGACCGTGGGTTAGTCAAGGCGGGCATTGATGCATTGACTCGTGACGGTTATACCTATGAATTGGATGGTGCAACGTGGTTCCGTACTACTGACTTCGGTGATGATAAAGATCGCGTTTTGATTCGCTCCAACGGTGTGACAACTTATTTTGCATCAGATGTTGCCTATCATCGTGAAAAATATGGTCGTGGCTTTGATACGGTTATCGATGTTTGGGGAGCCGACCATCACGGTTATGTGCCGCGCATGAAGGCTGTTCTTGCCGCCTTGGGCCGCAACCCTGAAGATTTACAAATCATCTTGGTGCAACTAGTTAATTTACTTCGTGAAGGTGAGCAGGTCGCCATGAGTACCCGCTCGGGTAAGTTTGTCACCTTGAAAGAGGTACTTGATGAAGTTGGTAAAGATGCGTGTCGTTTTTTCTTCTTGATGCGTCGTTCCGATAGCCAGTTGGATTTTGATCTCGAATTGGCAAAAAAACAAAGTACCGAGAATCCCGTATTTTATGTTCAGTATGCACATGCTCGTGTGTGCAGTATTAATCGCAATGCTCAGGATTCTGGTTTGACTTTGCCAACCACAAATACGGTTCAGCTTGACACTTTGACATTGGCCGATGAGCTTGCCTTGGCGAAGATGTTGTCGCGTTACCCTGAGGTTATCGCTGGCGCTGCACTTCAGTATGAGCCCCACCGCGTTACGTTTTACCTCCAGGAACTTGCCGCTAAATTTCATAGTTACTATAACCAGCACCGCGTTATCGTTGATGATGTTGCGACCAGTGAGGCCCGTTTGTATTTGGTTAATGCGGTGAAGATTGTCATCCATAATGCGCTGCGTGTTCTTGGTGTTTCAGCACCAGAAAAAATGTAGTGAATCAGGAGAAGAATTATGAGCCAATCTGAATACTCAAGATCACCACAACAACACAGTCGCCGTCGTCCTATTGTTGCGCTTGTTGTCGTTGTTGTATTGTGCCTCGCTGCCTTTTCACTGGGGATTTTTGTCGGTAAACAGCGGCAGAAAGTTGCTGGAGATGCCGATTCAGGTGCTCCTGTTACCCATCCTGCAGCTTCTAAGCCTGATTCTGTTGTTGCGGGTGAAGATCTGGTTGTTCAGGCTAGGGAAGTTGTTGCCGAATCGGTAGGGAATGTGACGAGTTTGCCAGTGGGTGATGAGGCCAGCGTTGAGGCGGTCGTTGTGGCACAAAACGCTGTTGAATCTGTAGTGGTGGTTGCTCCGCAGCCGAACAGTGACCCTTTGGCGCAACTTACCACGTCTATTGTGAAATCTCCCTTAGGCAGTGGGATGAATTCTACACCAGTTATGGCTAAGGTAACTGTTGTATCCGATCCTGCTGTGGTCCCCGCAGTTGAAAAAACTACTGATTCTGTTGTCGTACCTGAGGTGCAAAAGAAGACGGTCGCAATCCCAACGGCGAGTGTTAGTTCTGCCCCGGGGACTGTGGCTTATGTTGTTCAGGCTGGTTCATTTAAGAGCCGTGTTGATGCTGAAGCACTCCAACTTAAGCTCCAAAAGGACTATGTAGTGTTGGTGCGTAAAGTAGATCTTGGTGCAAAGGGGATCTGGTATCGTGTTCTGGTCGGAACGTCCACAACAAAGAAGGACGCGGTACAAATAAAGGAACAATTACAGTCTCGCTATAAGATGTCAGGTTTTGTTAAAAAAACAACTTTGTAGGCCGCTTTAAATCACTTCCTTGGGTCTGTTTTTTTGAAAATAATTTGTTTGTTTTTTTGTCTTGACTTTGTTGGGCTAAAGACGTAAATTTCGTCTCGATTTGACGCGGGGTGGAGCAGTTTGGTAGCTCGTCGGGCTCATAACCCGAAGGTCGGAGGTTCAAATCCTTCCCCCGCAACCAAAACAACAAAATCAGAGGTGTGAGCCTTTGGTTGTACATACAAAGTTTGGCGGTATAGCTCAGTTGGTTAGAGCATGCGGCTCATATCCGCAGTGTCCGGAGTTCGAATCTCTGTACCGCCACCATCAAGAAGTAAGGCCCAGTCGAAAACGTAGACTGGGCCTTACTTTTATCTGTTTGACCCCCCTTTAGTATTGCTCCACCGTTGCAGGTGCTACATCATCTGCTACATGGGAGCCGAAATGAACAAGACTTATCTCATGCAGCGCGGTGAAGTGTTTTATTTTCGTCGTGCGATACCTGCTGACATCCGTCAGCACTTTTTTAAACAAGAAATTTGGAAATCTACACGTTGTACGCGTAAGCGTGAAGCCTTGGCATTGGTTCGCCGATGGTCTTCTGCGTTTGATGATGTTGCAACATTAATCAGGAGTACTGTATTGACCAAGGAACAAATCGGCGTGATCGTTCAGGACTATATGCGGACATTGTTGGATGGTATGGAAGATCTTCGTGATAAAGGCGCAAACCTTAATGACTTTTACGTAGCCCCACCTGTCTATTCTTCAGACTTTGGCCCTGTGATAGGGAGGGCGTTTGAGGGTACATTTAGTCGTGATGGTAAGCTTATTTCTGCTGATAAGCGGCGGGAGCTTGTTCGGTTTTACCAAGCACAAATTAACAATCTGAAAGAGATCCTTACTGCTGGGTATGTAGCGGATCGCTATGAGCAGGATAATTGCGCTTTTCATGTGGATCTCGAAATTGTTGTTCTGTCATATCAACATGGCGTGACTGACGAAAATTTTCGGATGTTCTATAGAGCCTATGTGAAGGCTAAAATAGCAGCCTATGGAGTCGAAATGCTTCGCGTTAAGGGGGACTATGGAAATTCATATGATGGTGCCAACAGAGGGCTTCTGGTTAAGTCTGAGCCGGTACAGCAAGATGAAGCGTTACCTCAAGGGCCATTATTGAGTGAGCTGGTTCATCAATATTTTGAGACGCAAGAGTCTCAGCGACAGCGTAAGTCGAAAACTGTGTTGGAGTATCGTGGCATGCTCGATGAATTTATTGAAATCATTGGTGACAAGCGAGTTGACCAACTCTGCCGCAACGATATCCATGCATACCTCAAAGTAGCTAAGGGGTTGCCTGCCAATCGCAAGAAGGCCAAGATATACCGTGATAAATCTATCGACGATATTCTTGCTCTTCCTAACGTGAAGCCGCAAGCTGGTCAGACGATTAAGAATGGACTTCGCCAAGTTAAATCGTTCTGCGCATGGTTGGCTGATGAAGGTTATGCTGAGCGCAACGTATCTACAGGCATCAATCATGTCGTACTCAAGCGTAAACGACAGAATGAAGAGCGAGCTGCTTACAGTCAGCAAGATGTTTCTAACCTTGTTAATGGGTTAAGGGCAGAGCGAATGCAGGAGCATCAGCGCTTAGGGTTGAGGCCAAATACGACTTTTCTTGGTCGCCCAGAACGTTTTTGGGTGCCACTGCTGTCTTTGTTCTGTGGGTTTCGTCTTGAGGAAGCTTGTCAGTTGCTGGTAACCGATATCCAACAGGTCGAGGGTAACTTGTGTGCAGTATGTGATTGGTTCGATGAAGATGGTGTTGAAGTTAAGAGTTTGAAGAATACTGCGAGTAAGCGTGCGATGCCGATTCCTCAGGTGCTCCTTGATCTGGGCTTCATGGCTTTCTGGGCGCAAACTAAGGCGGCTGGTCATACTAGGCTCTTTCACCGTTTGAGCAAGGGGCGTGCTGATGGCAAGTACCAAGCTAATTTTCGCGACTGGTACAATGGTCAGAAGGGTAAAGGCATCGGGTTCGAGAATAAGTATGTAGACGATTGCTCCAGTAAGTCGTTTCACAGTCTGCGGCATACATACGCCACAGCATTAGGGCATATGGATATCAGTGATCGTCTCTTGTCGGAGCTTATGGGGCACGCTAAGGAAACCCTCGCTGCCAATCGCTATATGAAGGAGTATGGTTTGGATAAGAAGTTGGAAGTGATGAATCTGATTGATTACGATGTCGATTTTGTTGGGGTTCTTGGTCACTGGGACGATTGGCATTAACTGGCGGATGTTGTCGAATGCTTATAGTGCCCATGGTAACCTCCCTGTGTGTTGAGTAGAGTGTATAGTCAGGGTGGTTTTGTTTTTCGCGGGTTAAAGGAGGGGTAGCTTATAGGGACGGTCGTATCCTATAAAAAGACCGCCGCCACCTATAGCCATTATCTCGTCGTTAAGGTCGTCCTGCTGCAATGATCCTGAAGACACTGCTAGTGCCGATCTCCAGCTCGCGAGCAATAGAGGCTTTACTGAGTCCTTGGTCGAGGTACTCGAACACTTGGGTCGCCTTAGCCATGGCGGTAGCTTTCCTACCTTTATAGACGCCATTAGCTTTAGCCTGTGCAATCCCTTCAGCTTGACGCTCAAGCATCATCTCACGCTCGAATGTTGCGACAGCTCCAAGCATTGTCAACATAAGCTTACCTGTCGGAGTTGATGTGTCTAAGTCTATGTTTAGAGCCTTAAATGCGACTCCTTTAGCCTCCAGCCCCTCAACGATCTCCAGTAGGTGCTTAGTACTTCTGGCTATTCGATCAAACTTACAGACAACAACAGTATCACCTTCACGCACGTAATCGAGCATAGCTTTAAGCTCTGGTCGATCCTGTTTTACGCCTGAGACTTGTTCTTCGTAGATCCTATCAACTCCTGATGCTTTGAGCTTGTCACGTTGTACTTCCAGCGGCTGACCCACTGTTGATGTTCGCGCATATCCGACTAGTGCCATAGCATGTCCCTCCGATTGGTTGTTGTCTGGACACTAGCATTGCGTCCCAATAGAGTCAAGGATGTTGCGGTATTAGTGGCCCAAAATAACTAACCTAGTCCTATTGGGATGAATGTTGTCCTGCCTAGCACAATCCCACAGGGGCATGGTTAAATGGGCTGGTCACTGTAGGCGCGAGCAGGATTGATATTAATTGATAGTTTTGACGAAAGCGTTGGCGTGTCGTATAGTGCCTTTGATGATTTATAGTGTATTCTAATCGCTGCGTAACTATATGACATAAAAGTATGTTTTTGAAATTGAGGGATAGCATGGTTAATAGCAGAAGGATTGTAAAAGTATTTCTCGCTTCACCCGGAGATCTCACTGAAGAGCGAAAAGCTGCAAAAGAAGTCGTTAATGACTTCAACGATCTTTGGGCCGAAGAACTTGGTTATCATATTGAACTTACTGGGTGGGAAGATACCGTTGGAAGTTTTGGTCGTCCTCAAGCTACGATTAATCTCGAAGTTGACCGATGCGAGCTCTTCGTTGGATTGATGTGGAAGCGATGGGGAACTCCGCCCGATATTACTGGTGCGTATTCCTCAGGGTTTGAAGAAGAATTTATGCGAACCCTTAGTCGCCGCGAGAAAAATGGGAGTCCACAAATGAGCCTCTTCTTTAAGGAGGTTAATTCTGATGCTTCACAAGATCCCGGCGAAGAGTTGAAAAAGGTTTTAGCGTTTCAGGCGCGGCTCATTGAGGAAAAAAAGATTTACTACGAAGGTTTTCAGAATGTTCGAGATTTCGAACGAAAGCTTTTGCGATCTATTACTTCTTATATTATAACGCTTCGCGGTGATGAATTAGACCAGTCCTTAGAGCAACCCCAAGCTCGATCCGTAATCGACGATGAGCAGCAAAGCGATGAGCAACAAGCCAACAAAAAGGTTAATCCGTCACCTCTATCCGCAGAAGGCGTACAATTCCTTCGCGAGTTTTTAGATAAAACCGAATCTAAAGACGACTCCGCCATTACCAGTATTGAAGTTGCTAGATTTCGCTTACTTTCTAATATAGTAAAAAATCATAACAACGACGAGAGTTCCTTGGGGGTGCACGACGCAAATCTTATCTTTTCCTACAGGGAGCCGCTTAATCTCGGACACAGCGAGAAAGACCAGCTTGTTGTTAGCGGGTTGGACAATCTGCACTTTGAAACTGTACCGCTTTGGAGGTGGGTTGCTGAATGTGATTATCTGTCCTCAAAAATGTTACCAGTTTTCACGAGATTCGGCCCTTCAAAAAGGCAGGCAAATGCATTCGCTGTCATGCGACTTCTCTCGATGTCTCTTATTGATTTAGGGATAGATGGGCGGGAAGCCTACATAACAGCATGGTTTTCAGAAGTGTCTGATAGTACCGTAAAAGTTGCAGCTCTAAATTACCTCAGTGAGTGTGGCATTACTTCAGACCTATTGATCATCAAAGAAGAGCTTGATAAGAATAATTACCAGACCGCCACAGCTGCGGTTATGGCACTCATTCGAATCAAGCTTCGTGATTGTCGTGAGAAGGCTGTTCTTGCACTTTTTGAACTCCAACCAACAACCCTTGATCAGTGTTTGATTCAAGAATTGTTTGATAATGATAGTACCTTAAGTACAGAGCTCATCTTAAGAGGAGTTGGACATCAGAATGCCGATGTCCGCCGTATCGTTGTTAGCCTTCTGCTTCAACGATGTGCTTTAACCCCTGAGATTGCACAAAAATTGTTGAGCGATAACGATGCGATAATCAGGTGTGAAGCATTGAAGTTCCTTATTGATAATGGAGATGTATTTTCAGATTCTAGGGCTAAAGAAATTATTATCAAGCACCCGTCAACTCAACAACAAGGTTTGGTGGTCGGTAAGCCCGACTCAGCAGGCCAAAGTTGCTGGGAACATTTCAATTTTGAACGGTTAAATTTACTAACTGATAACGAACTTGAAAGGGCAGGCTCAATTTACAATCAAGATAATCGGTTTATTCTAGACATTCGACATTTCAAAAAACGGGGTGATAGCCTACGTTTTGACTTAAGAAATCAATTTGTAGAAGTATTCGACAGGGGATTGGCTTATCTTTCAGGGTTAAATGTTGATGATACAACCATAGAAGGAACACGATCATTAGGTAGTTTTTTAAGGCAAGGTTATGTACGACAGGGGCTTGATATAATATGTCAGAAATCTGACCCTCAAGATCTACAATTAGTTCGAAAAACGTTAAGTAACGATATAAAATATTACTCAGCAGGTGACATAGAGTACCTTCGACAATTTGGCGAATGGGAGGATGTTCCGCTGATCATATCTTTATTGTCGCGACCAGAAGTTAATGACAGTCGTTCTCTTTTGTTGCCATCTGATGTTGCCAGATATAAAAAAGCAGCCAATGTGATCTATGCCTTAGGTAAAGATAGATTGAGTGAGTTGGTGGCAATCGTGATGCCAAGTCAGTTGTTTACTCATCTAATCGTTGAAATTTCAGATCAAATCTTTCGAACTTTGAGTAATGAATCGATCTTGGCCATGTTGAATTTTGAAAATTCTGAGATACGTAAGTTTACGGCAGTAAAGAGTGTAAGGTCCTTACCAAAAAAACGTATAAAAAAAATCTTAAATGATTACTTAGTAGGCGATGAGTATCGTTATTACAATGTGTATCATTGGCTTGATTTAGGTGTGTGTCTCTCGAGAGAAAAAGCGGTACTTGTTGCTAAAAAAATTCTCTACAAGGAATGGAGCTGTTAACTCATAAAAAGAAAAGATGTTTAAAACAACCTTTAAACTTCAATTTGTTCGTCAAACTGAGTTAGTCATCGATAGATAGCTCGTGATAGTTAGAAACACTGGTCGTATTATGTTCTGAAGATTGTGCTTCTAGATGGTAGGGCTGATTCTTATTGAACGCTCGGAGATGTTGTTCTCTGCTGCGTAAACCTCTATGAGGTAATCCTGCATCTCAATGAATCCTATAACTGCATGTTCATCGATCAAGGTACGAAGCTCATACCTCGTCTGTGGCGACAAGGCATCGAAGGAAAATCCTCGGCGGTTTATCGCTTCGCAACTGTAGAGCGTTAGCGCACGACCTCTGATTGCTGGAGGTGTGCACACTGCCCATTCTAGTGTCGTGGCCGATATGTCGTCAGCAACACGGCGTAAGGCTGAGTACCTCATCGTGAGAGCTCCAAATTCGCCTTCTAAGGCACTAAGGTTAGCGAGGGTTAATGTCTAGGCCTTATGTCTTGGTCGAAAGCCTGTGAGCTTATTCAGGGCCTTACAGTTAAACGGAACCCACGCCCCAAGTCCTCTAGATTGATTGAAGTTCTTCTTCAGGTAGTTAATCCAGCCTTCGTCGTTGTATCGTCTGAGATGAACAGTGTCTCTGTGGTGACCTAATGGGCTCTTGTTCGCAGTGAGCATAGCGTGGAGACTGTCGTTAGTTACAGTTTCCAAAACACCCGACTTCAGGGCCTTGATTGCATAATGACTGTGGTTGCGGTTTGTGGCGGCTACCACACCGACGGCTACCAGCTGCGTCTTATACCGTTTAGATAGCGGTCTGATGATTTCCGATTGGACTAAATTGTAGACCGCGTCGGGATCTGAGAGGTTTCTGTGACTGACTGTGAGGGCTAAGTCCCAGCCTATGTGCTTCAAAGCGTTCATGTTGGATCCTATTAGGTACTACTCACCCAACCCAACCTCACATAGTTGAGGCGGTGACTATCAGAGTTTGTGGGTTAGTGGGTGTCAGTACTGGCGTGAATAGATGGAGCCCTATCGCTGACTTGGTGTCCGTGCCACGGATCGCCAGTCATGGCGGTAGATCCATATGGAGGATGTGACTTGTGGAGGGTTATTCGCGGGTAGAGGTAGAGCCAGTTAGTCCTAGGAGGATGTAAGCGTCTCTGAGTCTGATGACCCCAGCGGACTGCAACATCTCAATATTTTCATAGATGCTGAGATATCGTTTAATGGTGAGTGCGGATCGATCCAGATTCGATCGAACCCATCGATTAAACTCGGCTTCGTCGCCTGAAAAACGACCATAGAAAATGTCGTGTAGCTCGCGGCCTGTCTGGCTATAACGAGATACATCATCGAATTGCTTGTTAAACATTTGGGCGTCTTGGTCTTGGGTCGGGACGGTCTTGCGGATGCGTCGGTACATATTGGGTCTCCTTGGTTTCAGGTGTTTTTGTGCCTTTCCCCCCTTATGTACGTCTGACGCACTAATTATATTACTGAATTAAAAAGTAAAATTAAGTGATTGATATTGTAGATGTTTTACTAGATATGAACTACTTAGTTGGAAACTATCTGGGATGGGTGGCGCGGAGTCGCCCGTTTTACTGGTGACAGAATGAATGAAGTGGAGTCACTATAGCGTTTAGAACACATATCAAAACTTGAATGTAATCACCTATGTGATCTTCATTACTATTCCCTCGATTGCTGGGTGGAGTGGCGATGGTTATAGATGAGCTTATTCAACTTGGCTATTGACTCAGCTCTGCTCGCCCTGCTACAAGCTTTGCTACATGATTTAATCGTTGATTGAGTGTGATATTAATCTATGTGAGCAATATTGAGGGCTTTGGTTGTTGCGGTGCGAATCTCTGTACCGCCACCAATTAAGCCCCTTCAGTCGCTGGAGGGGCTTTTTTTATTTAATTTAATAACGGGAGGTTTGCGTGGACGGCAAAAGCGAAATGGAAAAGCTGTTGGCTTTGTCTTTGCGTGGATATCATTTGATCCCTGATGGCGGCCATGTTTTGGTTGCTGTGTCTGGTGGCGTTGATTCCGTTAGTCTGTTGTTCGCTCTAATCTCACTCTCCCATCAGTTTTCTCGCTTCCGGATCTCGGTTGCTCATCTTGATCATGGTCTTCGCGCTACCAGTGCGCAAGATGCCAATTTTGTTTGTCAATTGTGCAGTGATTGGGGGGTGGCCTGTTACGTTGACAGGGTCGATGTGGAGAATTTGGCTTGTCGGTCTGGTTGTGGTATCGAAGAGGCGGGGCGTGATGCCCGACGCGCATTTTTGCAACGGATTGCTGACCAGCAAGGGTGTGGACGAATCGCGTTAGCGCATCACATGGATGATCAAGCCGAAACTGTTTTGCTGAGAATGACTCGCGGTAGTGCTGTCTCAGGTCTCGCAGCCATGGCGTGGCAGCAGGGGCAGTTTATTCGGCCATTATTGAATGTGAGCAGAAGTTCGATTGAGGACTATCGGCAGCACAACAAACTTCCTTTTGTCGAAGATAGTAGTAATGCCGAGGTGAAATATTCACGCAACCGGATAAGGCATGAGGTTGTTCCTGCTCTGCGGCAGATCAACCCAGAGGTGTCCTTGCAGCTGTACCGTTTGTCGCAACGAGTATCTTTAGAGGAATCGTGTTGGCAGCAACAGGTTTTTTCAGTGCTTGATGATTGTGCGGTGTTGCGTGATACAGAGTTGCGCTTGTCTTGCGTCGGGGTTGGGGCGTTGCATCAAGCGTTAAGGCTACGGGTGATTCGTGAATGCTTAAAGCGAGTCCGTGGTGACCTGCGTTGTATTGAGTCGATACATATTGAGCTTGTTGATGGGCTCTTATCATCGTCGCGTCCTCAATTACAGTTGGATCTACCTAACGCCTGGGTGGCTCGTCGTTATGATGTGCTGGTGTTTCGTGTTGAAGCTCCTAGGCCAGCCGTGCCGTTTCAGCTCAGTGTCTCTGGCCCAGGGTCCTACTCTTTGCCTGATGGTTGTGCTTTAAGGGTGGCTATTGTTGAAGCTGCAACTGGAGAGTCGCGGTCGAGGGTGGAGTTCGATGCTGACAAGGTCGCTTTTCCGCTTCAGATACGTACTTTCCGAGCTGGCGATAAGATGTCATGTGTTGGGATGATTGGGAGTAAGAAGGTTAACGATATCTTTGCTGAAAAGTGTATGGAGCAAGAGGATCGGGCTCGCTCATTAGTGTTAGGAAGTGTGAATGGGTTGTTGTGGTTGGTGGGAGTTCGGCGCTGTGGAGAGTGGTGTGTAGATGACAAAACAACCCGCGTTTTGACTATCTCAATATCTACAATTGATACGTAAAATATAATTGAGAAAACACAGTCTCTATGGTAGTTTGAGGCTTGTCTAATTACTGTGAATTTGTCCCCAACGCTGAATGGTGTTGGGAATGAAGTTGTCCCTTGGGAGGAAACGTGAATCAGTTTTATAAAAATATCGCTTTATGGCTTGTGATCTTCTTGGTCATGATTTTGTTGTTTAATATGATGACGCAACAAGATCAGCCTAAAGAGTCTGTGAGTTATACCGTGTTTATGAGTGCTCTCGATGATGGTCGAGTGCAGGAAGTAGTCATTCAGGGGTCTAATATTGAGGGTGTTTATAGCGACGGCACTCACTTCAAAACATTTTCCCCGTCTGACCCTAATTTGATTTCAGAACTGCGTGAGCGCAACATAGTGATCGAAGCTCGTCCTGAAGAGGATCGAAGCTTTTGGATGACGATGCTGGTTTCGTGGGGCCCAATCTTGTTGCTTATTGCCGTTTGGATCTTCTTTATGCGCCAAATGCAAGGTGGTGGCGGTAAGGCGATGAACTTTGGTAAGAGTCGTGCTCGCTTACTCTCTGATACACAGGGGATGGTGACGTTTAAAGATGTTGCGGGTGTTGACGAAGCCAAAGAGGAGCTTGAAGAGATCGTTAACTTTTTGAAGGATCCTAAAAAGTTTACCCGCCTTGGTGGCCGTATTCCGAAAGGTGTCTTACTTGTCGGTTCGCCCGGTACAGGTAAAACACTTTTGGCCCGTGCTATTGCAGGCGAAGCCGATGTGCCATTTTTTACGATCTCAGGTTCAGACTTCGTTGAGATGTTTGTTGGTGTTGGTGCAAGTCGTGTGCGTGACCTGTTTGCTCAGGGTAAAAAGAATGCACCATGCATTATCTTTATTGATGAGATTGATGCTGTCGGTCGTCATCGTGGTGCTGGCCTAGGTGGTGGGCATGACGAGCGTGAGCAGACACTCAATCAGTTGCTGGTTGAGATGGATGGGTTTGAGTCCAATGAGGGTGTTATTCTCATCGCGGCGACAAACCGACCTGATGTATTGGACCCAGCTTTACTTCGTCCGGGCCGCTTTGACCGTCAAGTTGTTGTTCCTCGACCAGATGTTAAGGGGCGAAAAACGATACTTGAAGTTCATTCAAGTAAGGTTCCTATGGCGGATAGCGTGAAATTAGAAGTCGTTGCTAAGGGAACACCTGGCTTTTCAGGTGCTGATTTAGCCAATCTTATCAATGAAGCAGCTCTTTTGGCTGCACGTAGTGATAAAGATTTGGTTGAAATGGCAGACCTTGAAGCTGCGAAAGATAAAGTGATGATGGGTGCAGAACGACGCTCGATGGTGATCACTGAGAAAGAGAAAAAGGTTACTGCCTACCATGAAGCAGGGCATGCATTGGTTGCAATGATGATTCCCGGTGCCGATCCTGTCCATAAGGTTTCTATTATTCCCCGTGGCCGTGCGTTAGGTGTGACAATGTACCTGCCCACAGAAGAAAAATACAGCGAGACAAAAGAAGGCCTACTCATTTCGATGTGCGCTTTGCTCGGCGGTCGTGCTGCGGAAGAGATTTTCTTAGGTAATATCACCACTGGAGCCAGTAATGATATTGATCGTGTCAGCAGTTTAGCCCACAAGATGGTCTGTGAGTGGGGTATGAGCGATAAATTGGGTGCGATCTCTTTTGGTGAGAAAGAGGGTGAAGTTTTTCTCGGTAAAGATATGGGGCATAAGAAAAATTATAGTGAGGCAACGGCGCAGATTATTGATGAAGAAGTGAGCCGCCTTGTTACAGAGTCCTACTCGAGAACTGAGAAGATTTTACGTGATAATAGTGAAATTCTTGAGCAGATGGCACAAGAGTTACTCGAAATTGAAACCCTTGACTCACAAGATATTGCTCGAATTCTGGCCGACCATACAGATGCTGAACCTGTTGCTGAAGCGTCTGAATCTGTTGCTGCCGTAGAGGTTGATGCGTAGGTGAGCCGTTTTGATCTGCGAGTCCTAGACTTGGAGACCGAAGCTCAGGTGCTATCGGCTATGACCGCGCTGGGTGTTGATCCCGCTGGTATTAAAAAGATGGTGGGTAAAGCGCAAAGTCTGAATGTTTTGATTGAAGCAGTCCCTTGTGGTTCTGCCAATATTATAAAACAAGAGATGTTGGCGATTGGAGCCGATGCCGCTGTTGCTCGCGGTTCTGTTACCTGTAGCCGTCAACGGACTGATGTTCTGTTAATGGGGACAAGGAAACAGCTGAATGCTCTCGTGCAACGGTTGCCATACCAGCCTTTTGGGCTTGCAACCGTTGCACAGCAGTTACACACGTTATTAATTCACTGTAGCGAATATCCAACCTATCTAGCTGGTAAAGATTGCAGGCTTGAGTTGGATCATCCGCAGATTATGGGGATCATCAATGTTACCCCTGATTCATTTTATGATGGTGGTGCAAGCTGCACTATTGATGATGCACTACGTCAGGCTGAGGTGCAGGTAGCTGCTGGGGCTGACATCCTTGATGTTGGTGGTGAAAGTACACGGCCTGGATCATTAAGTGTTGCCGAACAAACTGAGTGTGATCGCGTTATCCCTGTTGTTGAGGCAATACGAAGACGTTTTACCATACCGATTTCGGTCGATACCACAAAGTCTTCTGTCGCACAGGCCGCTATAGAGTATGGCGCAAATTTTATTAATGATATCAGCGGCCTGACCTTCGATTCCAACATGGCCCACGTTGTTGCTCAAAGCGGAGCGGGTCTTTTTGTCATGCATACCCGTGGTCGCCCTGAGGTGATGCAGGAGGATACTCAGTATCGGGACCTTGTTGCTGAGATTGTTTCGAGTTTACGCCATTCTACAAATCTGGCTATTGAGGCAGGTGTTTCAATCGATAAAATTTCAATTGATCCTGGCATCGGCTTTGGTAAATCCGTAGACGGTACTCTTGAGATTTTAAAGCGTTTGTCTGAATTGCGCGGTCTTGGCTACCCTGTTCTGTTAGGAGCTTCGCGTAAAAGTTTTATCGGTAATATCCTAAATCAACCGAAGCCTGAACAGCGCCTAAATGGGTCGCTCGCAACGGTCAGTGTGGCTGTGACTCGAGGTGTTCAATTATTTCGGGTCCATGATGTTGAAGCGACTCGCCATGTGGCTGACATGGCATGGGCGATGACCGCTCGTTGTTAATTAAATAATTTTCCAATCGTATTAGAGAGACGTGTATGGGAATGATCGATGAGATGATGAAAGACTTTAGGTGGCTGCTCGATGCGCTCGATATCGCCTTGGTTGCTTTTATCATTTATCGGATAATTCTTCTCATCAAGGGCACGAGAGCAGTGCAGATGCTGCTTGGTTTGGCTGTTATTCTGGCCGTTTATGTTGCTTCCCAGTTAACTGGCCTCTATACCCTCCAATGGATTCTCGACAATTTTCTGACCTCAATCGTACTCGTTGTTGTTGTTATTTTCCAAAGCGATATTCGGCGTGCGTTGATGCATGTTGGACGTAATCCTTTTTTCGCAGATGTTTCCTACCGTGAGGAGACGCAAGTTATCGACGAGCTTGTCACTGCGGCAATCAATCTTGCTAGTAAAAAAATTGGTGCTTTGGTTGTTATTGAGCGAGAAACTGGTTTGAAGAGTTTTCTTGAGGTGGGGGTTGAAGTTGACGCGAAGGTGACGGCTGATCTAATCACCGCAATTTTTCTGCCTCGTTCGCCTATCCATGATGGCGCTTTAGTTTTGCAACATGGTCGTTTAAAAAAAGCGGGTTGTTTTTTACCGTTGTCGCAAAATCCGGATATAAGTAAAAGCCTCGGTACCCGGCATCGTGCCGCAATTGGACTTACTGAAGTTGTTGATGCTGTAACCATTGTGGTGTCGGAGGAAACGGGTAAGATTTCAGTTGTTGTTGGGGCCCGTATGACTCGTGATCTTGATTCAACCTCATTGCGTCGAATTCTAACCCGTTTACTTGACCCAGGTCGTAAATCATAGGAGCAATTAAATCGATGTTTCAACTGATTATACGGAACTGGGGACTTAAGCTTTTGTCGTTAACGTTTGCCTTGTTGCTATGGTTGTTTGTAATGGGCGAGCAAAAAGCAGAAGTTGGTTATACGGTTCCTTTAGAGCTGAAAAACCTTCCCGTTGGACTTGTTGTTGCCAATGAGGTTCCCAGTTTAGTCGATGTCCGGATTAGTGGCCCTCGAACATTATTGAGTAATATTCAGTCTTCAGCGTTAAGTATGTCAGTCGATTTACAAGGGTTGCAGGCTGGGTTGACAACATTTAAGCGGCTTGATCAAAACCTAAATATTCCCAGCGCTCTACGAGTGTCCCGTTTATCTCCTTCGTACGTTGAAGTAAAACTTGAGCGAATAAGGCAAAAAAATGTTCCTGTACGGGTGTCATTTCACGGGCAGCTAGCCAATGGTGCAACGTTAGGTACTGTCGTTGTTCGTCCCGAATCGGTAACGGTTGAAGGAGCCGAAAGCGAGGTTAAGGATGTTGATAGTGTTGAAACCGAAACCATTGACATTACGCTGGCGCAAGAAAGTTTTACCCTTACGTTGCCGATAGAATATCGTGGAACCTACACAGAATTGAAGGACCAAAAAACGGTCGAAGTAGAGGTACTTATTTTGAATTCGACCCCGACTGAGCATTCTGAACCAGATGTTGGTGATGAGGTTCTACCTCAAGAGGGTGTGTATAATAATTAACAAGTTGGATGGACAACTCAGCTTTATTTGAAAGATGTCATTATGGAAAAAAAATTATTTGGAACTGATGGTGTTCGCGGTGTGGCAAATGTGTATCCCATGACCACTGAGATCGCGATGCAACTTGGTCGTGCTGTTGCTTATCTTTTTAAAGGCTCAGATAAGCGTCGTCGTATTGTGATTGGAAAAGATACGCGGCTGTCGGGTTATATGATTGAAAATGCCATGGCTGCAGGTATTTGTTCAATGGGGGTTGATGTCCAATTGGTTGGACCGCTGCCAACGCCAGGCATTGCTTTTATCACGAGTTCGATGCGAGCTGATGCAGGCGTTGTGATCTCTGCATCACATAATGCGTATCAGGATAATGGGATCAAGTTTTTCTCTCATTCAGGACTGAAATTACCTGATGAGATGGAGCTTAAACTTGAAAAGTTGATGTTTTCTGAAGAGCTGGATCTCTTACGTCCTACTGCGGATGAGGTGGGGCGTGCTTTTCGTATTGATGATGCAACGGGACGTTATATTGTCTTCTTGAAAAACTCATTTCCGCGTGACCTCGATCTTCGTGGTTTACGTATTGTTCTTGACTGTGCAAATGGTGCGGCATACAAGGTTGCCCCCGCAGTGCTTCAAGAACTTGGTGCTGAAGTGATCACCTTGGGCGTGAGTCCCAATGGTACAAATATTAATGCAGGATGTGGCTCACTTTATCCTCAAGTAATGGCCGAAGCGGTACGTGAATATCGTGCTGATGTTGGAATTGCCTTAGATGGTGATGCCGATCGCGTTATCTTTGTTGATGAACATGGCACTGAAGTTGATGGTGACCATATTATGGCAATCTGCGCGACCCATCTAATGAAGAATAACGCTTTGGCAAAGAACACACTCGTTGCGACGGTTATGAGTAACATGGGTTTAGATATTGCGTTACGTAATGCTGGCGGAAAAGTGGTTAAAACGGGTGTTGGTGACCGCTATGTCACAGAAGAGATGCTGCGTAATGGTTATAACTTTGGCGGTGAGCAATCAGGGCATATGATCTTCTTTGATTATAATACCACCGGAGATGGAACGCTTTCGGCGTTGCAGATGCTAGCCATCATGCAGCGGACAGGAAAGCCCTTGTCGGAGTTGGCAAAGGTGATGACCGCCTTGCCTCAACTGCTTTGTAACGTTCGTGTCAAGCAGCGGGTTGATCTCGCAACGATTCCTGAGATTAAACAGGTGATTGAACACTGTGAAGAGCAACTAGGACAGTCTGGACGTGTTTTGATCCGTTATTCTGGTACTGAACCACTCTTACGAATTATGTTGGAAGGTGAGAGTGATTCACAAATTAAACAGCTTGCTGGTGAAATTGTTGCTGCTGTTGAAACACACCTTGGCGGTGTTGCGGAAGGGGACCATTGATGATTCGTCTTGGGGTAAATGTTGATCATGTTGCAACGATTCGTCAAGCACGTGGGACGATAGATCCTGATCCCGTTACTGCGGCATCGATGGCTGAACTTGCTGGTGCAGATGGTATCACCGTTCATCTTCGTGAAGATCGACGCCATATTCAAGATCGAGATGTTGAATTGTTGCGTCAAACCGTCCAAACGCCACTCAATTTAGAAATGGCTAGCACGGATGAAATGGTGGCGATTGCGTGCCGTATTTGTCCCGATGCTGTGACTTTAGTGCCTGAAAAACGGCAAGAACTAACCACTGAAGGTGGTCTTGATGTCGCCTCATGCTCGCAGAAATTAAAAGAGCATATTGCTACGTTGCAAGAGTACGGCATCATCGTAAGCCTTTTTGTTGATCCAGATTTGAATCAAATAGACCAATCTTTTCAAGTGGGTGCTGATACGGTTGAAATTCACACCGGAAGCTATTGTGATGCGCCTTCACGTGGTGCTCAATTGGCCGAACTAGGTAAGGTTGAACGTGCGATTCATGCGGCAAAACAAGCTGGGTTAGGGGTTAATGCGGGGCATGGACTTAATTACCACAACATTCAAGCTGTTGTGGCGTTAGGTGTGGTTGAAGAGTTTAATATTGGACATAGCATTATTTCTCGCGCTGTCTTGGTCGGTCTCGATCGAGCTGTGCGTGAAATGAAGGCACTGTTGGTAAGGTAGTCTATTGTGGCAATAGTTGGGATCGGCACAGATATTGTTCGTGTGGAACGTTTTCAGCGCTTTCTAGAGCGGCAGGAAGATGCTTTGTTGAAGCGTTTGTTTACCAAACGCGAGTTAGCTTACGCACTTCCGCGTAAAAGTGCAGCTCAGCATCTTGCCGCACGTTTTGCCTCAAAGGAATCCTTTGTTAAAGCACTCGGTTTGGGGTTGCGTGATGGGATAACATGGCATGATATGGAGGTTTGTAACGATGACCTTGGTTGTCCCTCACTGTATTTAACTGGTCGCGCTGCTGAAATTATGCTTGAGCGCAATCTGACAACGCCGCACCTTTCCTATAGCCACGAGCAGGAGTATGCGGTGGCAACCGTTGTATTGGAGCGAGCATGAGGCTTTTAACTGCTAACCAAATACGAGAATTAGATCGGTGCGCGATTGAGGACTGCAATGTCCCCGGCCTTATTCTTATGGAAAATGCAGGTCGCGGTGCCTCACAAATTGTCAATGACCGTTATTCATCTTTACGTCCTGGTTCAATTTTAGTTGTCGCTGGCAAAGGGAACAATGGCGGTGATGGCTACGTGATGGCCCGTCATCTTGAAAATATGGGCTGGAACGTCCAAACGCTGGTTCTTGCTTCGCGTAGTGGGATTACTGGTGATGCAGCAACAAATCTTAGTATTTTAGAGTCCAATCAGCATCTACTTCATTATGCCCTGAGTGATGATGATATTGCTCAATTTATTGACCAGCTATCGGGTGTTGCGCTCGTAATTGATGCGATCTTTGGCAACGGACTCAATTCAGCCGTACGCGGTCATTACCGTTATGCTATTCAGCGGATTAATGCGATGAAGTTACCCGTGGTTGCTGTTGATATGCCCTCAGGCTGTCATGGGACCACTGGTGATATTCTCGCTGAATCAATTATGGCCGATTGTTCAATCAGCTTCGCTTTTCCTAAGCTAGGGCAGGTTAGTTATCCCGCGTACCAGTGTGGTGGTGAATTATTTGTTGCCGATATTGGCATGCCACACCATTTGCGGCAAACTGTCTCTAATCAATATGTCTTTGTAACAAGACAGGTTGCCGCAACGCTACTTCCTCTGCGACCGCCCGGTGGTCACAAGGGGACGTTTGGTCATGTGCTGGTAGTCGCTGGATCGACAGGCAAAGGTGGCGCAGCGCAAATGTGTTCAGCCGCTGGTTTGCGCTCAGGTGCTGGTTTGGTGACTCTTGCAACAGCGGATACCGTTCAGCCTTTTATTGCACCAGCTATTCCCGAAGTGATGACCGTTGCATTGCCGAGCGAGTATGGTGGTTTGACCTGTGATAGTTTTGAAACTATACGTTCGTTATGGCACGGAAAAAACGTTGTTGCGCTTGGTCCTGGATTGGGGCAAACCGATACGGTGAAACAGTTGGTACGTGACATTGTTTTGTCTGTACCTTGTTCTGTAGTTATTGATGCTGATGCATTGAATGCGTTAGAGGGTAACTTTTCTTGCATGAAGAACCGGCAGGCGAAACATGTTGTCGTGACTCCCCATCCGGGTGAAATGGCGCGCATGACAGGTTTGTCGATAGACGAAATTCAAAACCATCGTGCTGAGGTAGCTGGGAAGTTTGCTGAAAAATGGGATGTTGTCGTTGTGCTAAAGGGCGCTAGAACAGTGATTGCAGCTCCTGATGGTCGAGTGTGGATCAACAGTAGTGGCAATTCTGGTATGGGTAGTGGTGGAATGGGTGATATACTAACTGGTGTTATTGCGGGTTGGTTGGCTCAGGGGGTCGATCTGTTTAACGCGGCAGTGCTTGGCGTTTACTTGCATGGAAAAGCCGCCGACCAGTGTGTGGCACATTATGGCAGTGCTGGTTATGTTGCCACCGATTTGTTGCCACAACTTCCTGTTGTTCGTCAATCCCTTATGGGAGAGGAGTAGCTTATGTTAAGAGCTGAAAATATTATGACTACCGAGGTGATTTCTGTTGCACCGCAAACAGGATTAAAAGAGTTGGCTGCATTGTTTCAAGAACACAATGTGAGTTCGATGCCTGTTATCAATGCACAGGATGATTTGGTTGGTATTATTACGACCACTGATCTTATTGATTGCGATAAAACGTTGCATATCCCAACGGTTGTTTCAATTTTCGATTGGGTACTTTACCTTGAGAGCGAAAAAGACTTCGAAGAGCAAGTTCGTCGTATTAGCGCACAAACTGTCGATGAAATTTGTACAACAGATGTTATTACCTGCACCGCTGAGACTCCTGTGTCGGAGGTCGCTGAATTGATGGTTCAGCACAAGGTTCATTTGGTTCCAGTTGTCGATAATTCCAAGGTGATGGGTGTTATTGCTCGATTAGATATTATTCGAGCAATTGGAGTGTAGTTTTTTGTCACACCTTAATCAGTTTTCTATTCTAACAGAATCAGCGGCGCAAACAGATCAGGTTGGTCGTCAACTTGGACATCTCCTGATGTCTGGTTCACTGGTGCTACTTCGTGGAGATCTCGGTGCTGGTAAAACGTGCCTTGCCACTGGAATTGCTCGTGGTTTAGGGGTTGCAGAATCAACTCCTGTCACGAGCCCAACCTATACGCTTATGAACAGCTATGGGGGACGGTTGCCATTGTATCATTTTGATCTTTATCGCCTAAGTTCAGAAGATGAACTGTTAGATCTCGGTTTTGATGATTATTTTCATGGTGACGGTGTCGCGCTCGTTGAATGGCCGGAACGTTGTCCTGGGTTGAGTTGTGAGGCTTTGATTGTCGATTTAGTATATGTTGGTGATGAAGCGCGGCAACTGACTGTTACAATTGCTGGTCAGCCCACGAAGTATCAATCTGTACTCGATGGGTTAGCGGAGTTTGCTGCTGTTGGTCAATTCGGTGATGAGTCGTTAGCGTAGCGTAAATACAATAAAAGTTTTGACCCTGTTATCATTACCTGTTAAAAGCACTGTGTTAAGGTGTAATCGCCTAAAAACAGATACTTTAAATGATATCAGATATGTATGTTGATAGTGATGATTGATCAAGGAGGTAGACCGAAAATGGCTCTGGTCGTACAGAAATATGGTGGTACTTCCGTAGGGACGACAGATAAAATTCGCAATGTAGCTCAGCGGATTGCTCGGACCTATGATGAAGGTAACGATGTTGTTGTGATTGTTTCAGCCATGTCAGGTGAAACAAATAAACTTGTCGCATTAGCTGATGAGATTTGCGAATTTCCCAGTGAACGTGAATATGACGTTTTGGTGTCAACGGGTGAGCAGGTTACTATTGCCCTATTGTCGATGTGTTTACAGTCGATGGGATACAAGGCAAAAAGCTATCTCGGACATCAAATTCCCATTTTGACCGATAATTCGTCATCGCGAGCACGAATTAAAGAGATTGGCGAAAATAATATTCGTGAGGACCTGAAAAACGGTACCATTGTTGTGGTTGCTGGTTTTCAAGGGATTGATGATCAGGGCAATATTACGACCCTTGGACGCGGTGGTTCCGACACCTCTGCTGTCGCTGTTGCGGCTGGGTTATCGGCAGACGTGTGTGAAATATATACCGATGTCGATGGCGTTTATACCACTGACCCACGTATTGTGCCGAATGCTAGTAAAATCGAGAAAATCTCCTATGAAGAGATGCTCGAAATGGCATCGTTGGGCGCAAAGGTTCTGCAGATTCGCTCCGTTGAATTTGCTAAAAAATATGATGTAGTTATTCACGTTCGTTCCAGTTTTAACGATAATCCTGGAACACTGGTTATGAAGGAGGATTCTGAAATGGAGACCGTACTGGTTTCAGGGGTAACCTGTAATAAAGATGAAGCAAAAATTTCAGTTTTGCGTATCCCCGATCACCCTGGGATTGCAGCAGATATTTTTTCCCCATTGTCTGAGGCAAGTATCACCGTTGACATGATTATTCAGAACGTCTCCCATGAAGGATTTACCGACTTAACATTCACCGTACCCAAGGGTGATGTGAAAAAAGCTCTTAAGATTGTCGAGGCCACAGCGCAGCAGATTGGTGCTGGCGGTGTTACGTCTGATGATAAGGTTGCAAAGGTCTCAATTGTCGGGGTTGGTATGCGTTCGCACACCGGTATTGCTAGTAAGATGTTTAGTACCCTCTCTTCAGAAGGGGTCAATATCCAAATGATCTCAACCAGTGAGATTAAAGTCTCTTGTGTTATTGAAGATAAATACACGGAGTTGGCTGTTCGTGTCTTGCATGATGCTTTTGAACTTGGTAGTGATCAATAAATAATTACAGTCCAACAGGGAGTAGGTTGATGAGTCAGATAATGCTTTATGACACAACATTACGCGACGGAACACAAGCTGAAGATATCTCTTTTTTGGTGAGTGATAAGGTGCGTATTGCTCAACGACTTGATGAACTTGGTGTTCATTATATTGAAGGTGGTTGGCCTGGTTCAAATCCCAAGGATATTGCTTTCTTTCAAGAGATCAAGAATGTCACATTGAAGCAGGCGAAAATCGCTGCATTTGGCTCGACACGGCGAGCAAAAACGACACCTGAATTAGATAATAATATTCAAACGCTGATTCAGGCCGATCCTGATGTCGTAACTATTTTTGGTAAATCTTGGGATTTCCATGTCCATGAAGCATTACGTATCTCTCTCGAAGAAAATCTCGAACTGATTAATGATTCGCTCGCCTATCTAAAAAAACATATCCCTGAAGTTATTTTTGATGCTGAACATTTTTTTGATGGCTATAAAGCGAATCCTGAATATGCTATCAAAACGCTCAAGGCTGCCGAAGATGCTGGAGTTGACTGTATTGTGTTGTGTGATACCAATGGTGGAACCTTGCCTAGTGAGTTCCCTGAAATTATGGCAGCAGTTAAAGCTGCTGTGTCCACACCGCTTGGCATTCATGCTCATAATGATAGTGAGTGTGCGGTGGCAAACTCACTAATGGCCGTTTCTTTGGGCGCGGTACAAGTCCAAGGGACCCTGAACGGTTTCGGTGAGCGTTGTGGAAACGCAAACTTGTGTTCAATTATTCCTGCTCTTAAGATGAAGATGGGCCATGATTGTGTGACCGATGAGCAAATGAAAACATTACGTGTTGTTTCACGTTATGTGTATGAGTTGGCGAATTTGATCCCCAATAAACACCAGGCGTATGTCGGGAATTCAGCATTTGCCCATAAGGGTGGTGTCCACGTGTCAGCCATTCAGCGTCACCCTGAGACCTATGAACATATGCGCCCAGAAAAAGTAGGTAACTCGACGAGAGTTCTTGTTTCTGATCTATCTGGTCGCGCTAATATTCTTGCTAAAGCTGAGCAATTTAATATTAATCTCGATAGCAAGGATCCTGTCACTCTCGAGATTCTTGAAAATATTAAAGAGATGGAGAATAAAGGCTACCAATTTGAGGGTGCTGAAGCATCGTTTGAATTGTTAATGCGAAAAGCTCTTGGTACCTTGCGCCATTATTTTTCAGTGATTGGCTTTCGCGTGATTGATACCAAGCTTAAAGAAGATGATAAGCCTTTGTCTGAAGCAACGATAAAAGTGAAGGTTGGTGGTCGGATCGAGCACACTGCTGCTGAAGGTGATGGCCCTGTCAATGCGTTAGATAATGCTTTACGTAAAGCATTGGAACATTTCTACCCTCAGCTTAACGAGATGAAGCTTCTCGACTACAAAGTTCGTGTTTTGCCAAGTGGTCATGGCACGGCATCGATTACACGAGTCTTAATTGAGTCAGGAGATGGCGATTCACGATGGGGCACAGTTGGGGTCAGTGATAATATTATTGACGCCTCCTACCATGCCCTGGTTGATGCTCTGCTGTATAAATTGGTTAAGGATGCCGTCTAGATGTTTAACCACCGAGGCTCTTTGGTTGTTGCCTTGGTGATCGTTGTTACTTTTTTTTATCTCCAACAGGGGATACCTGCGTCGCAGGTATCCCCTGTTTTTGTTGATGCTCCAAGTCGTGAAAGCCAATTTGTTGAACTGTCGGGAAACTTATTTATCTGCTCCGGTCTTCAAGTGGTCGAAGTTGATTCAATTAATGACCTGCTTTGTCGTGTTGATGATACAAACGGCAAATTAATTTTACTGAAATATTTAACTCATCATAAGTTGATGGATGGGCACTCTGTTGAACTCAACCAAGATTGTAGTGGTAGGGTCACTGTAGAGAGTAAGTTTATGACTGCAGGGCGGAGGATGACATTAGGGGTAGCCCTACATCCAGATCGCATGACAATTGAGGATTGGCAGTCACTCCCTGGCATCGGAGCATCAATGGCTCGCGCGATTACTGTGAACCGAGAGCAAAATGGTGATTTTTATACGTTTGAGAATCTCAGGCGAGTACGTGGAATTGCGCAGAAAAGTCTAAATCGTTGGCAAAAGTATTTTTGATTAGAATTAAATTAACCGGATTAGATTAGTTTTCCCTATAGTTTTTATGGTGTACTATCAAAACAGATATTAAGTGTTTTTCAGGTAGTCGTGAAGTGAAAGGGCGAAAGAATGAAGTGTCCAAAATGTAACGGCCGAATGTATGTAGAGAAATACTTTGATTTTGTGCGTTCGTTTGAAGCGTGGAAGTGCAGTTGCTGTGGTGAAATTCTCGACGCAACAATTGTCGCAAACCGTGCGCGAAATCAAAATTTGCACGTTGGCTAGCTTTTAATGTGTGGTCTTTTTTGCTTAATTAAAAAGGCTAACCTGCGTTCCCCGTGCCATTCCAGGTATACTTCTTAAGTCTTCCCCGTAACAAATGTGATAGTTTTGGATATATAAGGAAGATGTTTTTTGTAGCATTTTGCTTTGTGTGCAAAAAGCGTAATGATTTTGACGTGAATCAACTGTAGATAATTAAAGTAGTTTATCTTTAGCTAATTTGTTATTTTAGATTGTTGTTGTTTTTGTATCAGTTCAATCTCGTTGCACCAGCAGGTTAATCGTCTAGTGTTTTTGCCGTCATTCGTAGAGTAGTTACATGTTTTAAAGGGTATTTCATGGCTGATGTTTTTATAGGTCGACAACCTATCTTTGATCGACATATGCGGGTTTATGCTTATGAACTCCTGTACCGGCATGGCTTTGTCGATCACGCAGTCATTACCGACTTTAACGCCGCAAGTTCTGAAGTTGTTGTTAATTCGTTGATTGAGGTTGGCCTCGACCGTTTGGTTGGTAATAAGAAAGCGTTTTGCAATTTTACGCGCGATTTCCTTATAAAGGGGGCGTCAATCCCTTTCCCCACAAATCAACTCGTAGTTGAAGTGTTAGAAAACGTTTCACCCGAAGTCGAGGTGATCGATGCGATTCGAAGTCTGTCACGTAGTGGGCACCTTATTGCTTTGGATGATTTTGTCGTCACTGACGACTTGCTGCCCTTGGTTGAGCTAGCTGATGTGGTTAAGATTGATGTGCTTGCTCTGTCGCGTGATGAAGTAATCTCTCAAGTTGGAAAATTACGGCAAGTGAAGCCATTGCAGCTTTTAGCCGAAAAAGTTGAAACACACGATGAGTATGTTTTTTGCCGCAATCTTGGTTTTGATTTGTTTCAGGGTTATTTTTTCAGCAAGCCTCAGGTTGTTTCGGGGCGTAAGGTCCCACCAAGTAGATTGGCGATGTTGCGCCTAATGGCAGAACTTTCGAGGGTCGATATTGACCTTACGAACCTCGAGGAAATTATTCAGACAGATGTCAACTTGAGTGTTAAGTTGTTGAGGCAAATCAATTCTAGCTTTTATAGTTTGCTTTCTGAGGTGAAGTCAATTCGACAAGCTATTATTTATTTGGGGTTGCTGCATATCCGTAATTGGGCATGTATTGTCTCAATGGGAAGTATCAGTGATAAGCCGCAGGAACTGATGTCTATGGCATTGATTCGAGGCAAAATGTGTGAAATTATGTCTGGTTCTGATGATTCAGAACAGCGAGGAATGTTTTTTACAGTTGGATTGTTTTCGATGCTTGATAGCATTTTAGACATGCCGATGAAGGAAGTCTTAAATACTTTGCCGCTGATTGAAGAGGTGAATATTGCTTTGCTGCAACGTAAGGGGCAGCTAGGCAGAACTCTGTCTTGTGTTGAGTCCTATGAACGTGCAAATTGGGGTGAGGTCGATGAGTGTGGTTTTGACCAAGCTTTAGTTGGTCGTGCGTATATTGATGCACTTGATTGGACCAATGCGGCACTTGAAAGTTTAAATTAACGATCATGGATATATACGTATGCAGCACCGAAAGTACCTAGCTCCAGCTAAAATAAATTTATGTTTACATGTGAATGGCAAGCGCCCAGATGGCTATCATGAGCTTTCTATGATTATGCAGAGTGTATCACTGTACGACGAGTTGCACGTTGCAATTGCCGCAACCCCTGGAGTTAGTTTTCAATGTGAGGCCGAATTAGGTAACCCTGATGACAATCTTGTTGTACGGGCGGCGCGTGCTATGTTGGCTTACGATGAACTTGGTCGTGGTGTCGATTTGGTGTTACACAAAAACATTCCTGTGGCTGCAGGTCTTGGTGGTGGATCATCTGATGCTGCGACAACACTGATGGCCTTAAACCAATTGTTGGAGTTGGATCTTGCTCCCGAAGTGATGCATAGGGAAGCTTTAGCATTGGGGGCCGATGTACCATTTTTTTTGTATCAACCTGTTGCCTGGGCCTGTGGCGTCGGTGACCAATTGTCGCCTATAGTGATTGTGCCACCATTTTGGGTTGTTCTTGTTAATCCTGGTGTTGGCGTGTCAACAGCTCAAGTATATTGTGCGTTGTCCCCGCTAGATTATTCAAGTTGTTCAATGCCGAAAACAATCACAACGCAAGATGGGTTCATTTCATTGCTTCATAACGATCTTGAGCGTGTTGCGATGAATTTATGTGCCGAAATTGGAACGCTAAAGAGCTCTCTTGTTGACTTAAATGCAGAAGGCGTTTTGATGGCAGGCAGTGGTGCCACGGTATTTGGTGTGTTCTTTGAGTATGGTCAAGCACAAAAAGCTGCTAAGGTTTTTGTTGAAGAATATGGCTATTGGGCACAGGTTGTTACACCATTATCTTAATACTAAAATACAGGAAAGGTAATTTTTCTATTTACATCTCTTCAATCTTTGTTGTATAACGCCTCCACGAATTGAGCAGATAAAAAACACCTTCAACGCGAAGTGTGATCTACTCAAGTCAGAAATAGATTTATGATGGGGCGTGGCCAAGTGGTAAGGCACCGGATTTTGATTCCGGCATTCCCAGGTTCGAACCCTGGCGCCCCAGCCACTTTTAAAAAACCTCTTACGATGACAGTTTGATCGGAACTCGGTCATGCGTCGAGAGGTTTTTTTTGTTTGTGTTGTCCTCTTTGGGGGCGGCATACTTAAATTACAAATTTGACACCTCAGGATGTACCGTGAATAAAATCAAGATTTTTGCAGGAAATTCAAATCCTCTCTTGGCTCGGGACATTTGTGAGCACCTCTCAGTGCCACTTGGAAGCGCCAAAGTTAAGAACTTTTCTGATGGCGAAATCATGGTAGAAATCGGAGAAAATGTCCGAGGCTGTGATGTCTATATCGTCCAATCTACTAGCGCCCCAACAAATAACCATTTGATGGAACTATTGATCATGACCGATGCGCTGAAGCGAGCTTCGGCAGCGAGCATTACAGCTGTTGTGCCTTACTTTGGGTATGCGCGCCAAGATCGCAAGGTTGCGCCACGTACGCCCATTACGGGTAAATTGGTTGCCGATTTGATCGCTCGTGCTGGTGTTGATCGTTTGTTGACAATGGATCTCCATGCCGGGCAAATTCAGGGATTTTTCGATATTCCTGTTGATCACCTTTATGCTGCTCCTGTGTTGCTTGACGATGTACAGTCGAAATTTAGTGACCGAGTTGTTATCGTATCACCTGATGCGGGTGGGACGGAACGTGCTCGTGCTTTCGCTAAGCGCCTTGACGCTGGGTTGGCCATTATTGATAAGCGTCGTAGTGGACCTAATGTGTCCGAGGTGATGCATATTATTGGTGATGTAAAAGATCAAATATGTATCATTGTTGATGACATGATTGATACCGCTGGTACGTTATGCCAGGCGGCAAAGGCGCTACAAGGGCAAGGTGCAAAGCAGGTGTTTGCCTATGCGACCCATGCGGTACTGTCTGGTCCTGCTATGGATCGAATCTCAGAGAGTTGCCTTGAAGAAGTTGTTGTGTCTGATTCAATTGTCTGTTCGGATAAAGTAGCTCAATGTGATAAACTTCGTCCTTTGCCAGTTTCTCAACTTTTGGCAGAGGCTATCCGCCGTATTCATGCGGATGAATCAGTTAGTTCCTTGTTTGTATAAATAAATCAAAGCATGCTGTGCCGTTGAGCCAGTACGCTGTTATATCTGGAGGTAGTAATCATGGCACAAGCGGAATTAAATGTTGTACTGCGTGAGCGAGTTGGCAAAGGCGGAGCACGTAGTGCTCGTCGTGCTGGTCTTGTACCTGGCGTAGTTTATGGTCCTAATGTCACTCCTTGCACCGTTAATGTTGAGCCAAAGGCGTTAGCTACAGCAATTGGTGGCGCTGCTGGTTGGAACACAATGTTGACACTTAAGGGTGTTGGTTCTTTTGATGGCTTGTTTGCCATTGTTAAAGATATGCAGGTTGATTCTATCTCCCGCGTACCGACTCACGTTGACTTTCAAGCGATTGATGCGACGGTTTCAGCGTCATTTATGGTTCCTGTAAACGCTGTTGGGCAATCGATTGGTGTAAAAGAGGGTGGCAGTCTTCAATTGATTCGTAAAGAGCTAGAAGTGTTCTGTTTGCCAACAGAAGTTCCTGCTGCGATCGATATCGCTGTTGATTCGTTAGCGATTGGCGATGTTGTTCACATTGATGATGTTGTCGTTCCTGAAGGTGTAGAACTTCCTCACGATGTTAACTACACCGTTATCACTGTTATTGGTTATAAAGGCGGAGAAGATGTTGAAGAAGGTGACGGCGAGGTTGTAGCGGAAGAAGCCTAGTTTTGTTTTTAATTGCAGGGCTTGGTAATCCCGGTGAAAAGTACGCGTCAACACGACATAACGTCGGGTTTATGGTTGTGGATCTTCTTGCCGCTCGTCACAGTGTTTCATTAAAGAAAAAGGGCCATCAATCTTTTTATGGGGTTGGTCGTTGTTGTGGCAAAAGTGCTGTAATGCTTAAACCGCAAACCTTTATGAATTTAAGTGGTGCTAGTGTAGCATCTGCGAGTAAATCCCTCGATATTGCATCGGGGGATTTGGTCGTGATACACGATGAAATAGATCTTCCCTTTGGCGCTGTTCGGGTCAAGGTTGGCGGTGGACATGGCGGGCATAACGGCCTGCGTAATATTCATCAAGTTCTTGGTGATAATTCCTATGTTCGCGTGAGAATTGGTGTCGGTCGACCCTCTGAGGGGGGTGATGTCGCTAATTATGTCCTTAAGTCGTTTTCTGGAAGTGAAAAAAAAGATCTTGATGAGGTGCTCTTGTATGCAGCCGAAGTGGTTGAAGCTTTACTGACTCATGGTGAACAGTATGCCATGTGCGAATACAATGGGCGCAATATTTTAAATCCGTAAAATATTAATTCAAAGGGGAGATTGGCAATGGCATATTTTGCCGTAATTCTAGGAATGGTAGGCTTCGCGGCCGCTATTATGTTGTACAACAAGGTTAAGCAAGAGCCTGTAGGTAATGAGGTCATGGCCGAAATCGCGGATTCTATCCACGATGGTGCGATGGCTTTTTTGCGTCGTGAGTACCGCGTACTTGCTATTTTCGTTGCTGGTGTTTTTCTGCTGATTCTCGCCGGTATGGGCTATCAGACTGCGATGGCTTTCCTTGCTGGTGCAGCATGTTCAATGACCTGTGGCTTTATTGGTATGAAAGCAGCAACGCGTGCTAACGTTCGTACAACTGAAGCAGCACGTCTGCATGGTCAAGCACGTGCTCTAGAAGTATCCTATAACGGTGGCGCTGTTATGGGGCTGTCTGTTGCATCACTCGGCCTGGTCGGTGTTGGCGCAATGTATATCTTCTTTGGTGGTGATCCTGAAACAACTCGTTACATCAATGGCTTCGCTATGGGTGCTTCATCTATCGCTCTGTTTGCACGTGTTGGTGGTGGTATCTATACCAAGGCTGCTGACGTTGGTGCTGACCTTGTTGGTAAGCTTGAAGCTGGCATTCCAGAAGATGATCCACGTAACCCTGGTGTTATTGCCGATAACGTTGGTGACTGCGTTGGTGATACCGCTGGTATGGGTGCTGATATTTTTGAATCTTATGTTGGTTCAATTATTGCGACCATCGCCATTGCCGCGGCTGCTAGCCCAGCATTGCTAGCACAGCTTGGTAGCGGTGAGGGCGTTCAATCTGCAGCTATGTTACTTCCACTGGTTCTTGCAACCTTTGGTCTGCTGTTCTCCGCTGCAGGTATCTACTCCATGAAGCGTTTTCAGGACAAGGATCCTGCTGATGCACTACGTTTAACGACGTTTGTTGCTGCGGGTGGCTTCTTGGCTGCATCTCTCTTCATTATCCTGATTATGGGTCTTAATTTCGGTATCTTCCTTGCTTTGGTTGGCGGCTCACTTGCTGGTATTGCAATTGGTTTGATCACTGAGTACTACACTGCTGAAGCTCCAGTTCGTCGTATTGCTGAAGCAAGTAAGACAGGTCCTGCAACAAACATTATTGCAGGTTTAGCTGTTGGTCTTGAGAGTACAGCGGCTCCGGTCCTAATTATTTGTGCTGGAATCATGGTTGCTAACTACTTTGCCGGTCTCTACGGTATTGGCATTGCTGCAGTTGGTATGCTTGCTACTGTTGGTGTTACCATGACGGTTGATGCATACGGCCCAATCGCTGATAATGCTGGTGGTATTTCTGAGATGGCAGGTCTTGGACCTGACGTTCGTGAAATCACCGATGGTCTTGATGCAATCGGTAATACAACTGCTGCTGTAGGTAAGGGCTTTGCTATTGGCTCTGCTGCATTAACAGCGTTAGCTCTATTCTCTGCCTATGCAACAACTGTTGGCCTTGAAACGATTAACCTAGTTGAGCCACGCGTTGTTGTTGGTTTGTTTATTGGTGGTGCACTTCCATTCTTCATTGGTGCTCTAACCATGACCAGTGTTGGTCGTGCTGCAGGATTGATGGTTGAAGAAATTCGTCGTCAATTCCGTGAGATTCCAGGCCTTCTTGAAGGTAAAGAGGGTGTTAAGCCCGAGTCTGGAAAGTGTATTGATATTGCAGCTCAAGCTGCACTAAAAGAGATGGTTCTTCCTGGTGTTGTGGCTGTTGTCGCTCCTGTCCTTATTGGCTTTATTCTTGGTAAAGAAGCTCTCGGTGGCATGCTTGCTGGTGCAACGCTTGCTGGTGTTCTTCTTGCTCTTATGATGTCAAATGGTGGTGGCGCATGGGATAATGCGAAGAAGTTTATTGAAACAGGTAAGATTGAAGGCGAGTCTAAGGGTGGTGAAGCTCACCATGCTGCTGTTATCGGCGACACCGTTGGCGACCCATTCAAGGATACTTCTGGTCCTGCGATGAAC
Organism: Desulfuromonas svalbardensis; assembly: GCF_055389415.1. Classification (NCBI taxonomy): domain Bacteria; kingdom Pseudomonadati; phylum Thermodesulfobacteriota; class Desulfuromonadia; order Desulfuromonadales; family Desulfuromonadaceae; genus Desulfuromonas; species Desulfuromonas svalbardensis. Next base: position 1,594,192 of record NZ_AP042416.1, read on the forward strand.
ATCCTTATCAAGTTGATGAGTGTTGTTTCTTTGGTTATTGCACCATTATTAGCCTAGAATCGAATATGTAACATGTTTGACGATAGCCGAGACACTCTGTCTCGGCTATCGTTGTTTGGAGAGCGTTATGGGATTTAAGTGCGGTATCGTTGGGTTACCCAATGTTGGTAAGTCGACTATTTTCAATGCAATCACATCTGCTGGTGCTGAATCAGCAAATTACCCTTTTTGCACGATTGAGCCAAATGTCGGTATTGTAGCTGTGCCTGATCGGCGTCTTGATGCTCTCGCTGAAATTGTTAAACCACAACGCGTTTTGCCAACATCAATGGAGTTTGTTGATATTGCAGGGTTGGTAAAAGGGGCTAGCCGCGGTGAAGGGCTCGGTAATCAATTCTTAGGACATATTCGACAGGTCGATGCCATTGCAAATGTTGTTCGCTGCTTTGAAGACGATAATGTTGTTCATGTTGATGGTTCAGTTGATCCCCTCAGGGATATTGATGTGATTCAAACGGAATTAAATCTTGCTGATTTAGATTCTGTTGAAAAGCGTCACCTCAGGGTGCAGAAACTAGCTCGAAGTGGTGACAAAGTCGCTAAAGTGGAACTAAAGGCCCTGGAAACCTTAGAGGCCTGTTTGAATGAAGGTCGTCCCGCGCGGACAGCTCAATTAACTGAAGACGAATTGGCATTGATCAAGGATCTGCACCTCATCACGATAAAACCAGTGTTGTATGTGGCAAATGTATCTGAAGATGATTTGTCTGGTGAGCATCCACATGTTGATAAGGTGCGAGATTATGCAGCAGATCAAGGGGCTGAGTTTGTTACGATTTGTGGCAAAATTGAATCCGAAATTGCTGAACTTGAAGCCGATGAGAAAATTGAATTTCTTGCAGAGCTTGGTCTTGATGAGCCCGGGTTAGACCGGATGATTCATGCTGGCTATCAACTGTTGGGACTTATCACATATTTTACAGCGGGCGTTAAAGAGGTTCGTGCTTGGACTGTCTCTAGTGATGCTTTGGCCCCTCAAGCCGCTGGCGTTATCCATACTGATTTTGAAAAAGGGTTTATCCGTGCAGAGGTGATTGGTTACGAAGATTTTATCTCTGCTGGTGGTGAGGCTGGAGCGAAAGAAAAAGGACTTCTGCGTGTTGAAGGCAAAGAGTATCCTGTTAAAGATGGGGATGTTATGCATTTCCGTTTCAATGTTTAGCAGTTAGAAATGATTTAGTTAACGTAGTGGGTTCCGTTTTCAATAGACAACGGTCAATCCTTATGTTATTTAATCCAATTCTGCAAGTCGGCCACTTATAGTAAGTGTCCGCTCCTTGCTCCGGGGGAGACCGGGGCTAATATCCATGAGGAGGTTTACGCATGCGTACCTACGAAACAATTTTTATTGTAAATCCTCAGCTTGCTGGTGATGATTACACCGCAGTAGTAGACAAGTTCAAAGGTGTCTTAACTGAGCAACAAGCTGAAATTCTTAAAGTAGACGAGTGGGGCACTAAGCGCCTTGCTTATACTGTTAAGAAAAATGACCAAGGCATTTATGTTCTTGTAGTATTCAACGCTGAAAATAACGTTGTTAAAGAATTTGAGCGTCGTATGCGCCTTGATGAATCAATCATCAAGTTTCAAACCTTACTTCTAGAAGGTGGCTTTGAAGTTCCTGTAGAAGTTGAAGCACCAGTAGAAGTTGAAGCTGCTGTTGAAGGTGATGCCGCTGCTGTTGAAGGTGCCGCTGTTGTTGAAGCTGACGCTGCTGTTGAAGCTGACGCTGCGGAGTAATTCGTAAAGAAACAATCTGGAAGGATTATTTGATATGGCTTTCGTAAAAAAAAGTACCCCTGGTCGCCGTTTTGGTCGTCGTAAAGGCTGCCGTTTCTGCGCTGATAATACAATTAAAATTGATTACAAAGAGGTTCGTACTCTTCGTTACTTTGTTTCTGAGCGTGGTAAGATTGTTCCTCGCCGGATCTCTGGTAACTGTGCAACTCATCAACGTAAGGTTACTGAAGCAATTAAGCGTGCGCGTAATATTGCATTGTTGTCATTTACTTCAAATCGGACGGTTGATTAATTGGCAATTAACTTTGCTGTGCAAGAAAAATCGAGCTTTACGACTACCCTTTTGATGGTTGTTGTCGCTTCAATCGTAACATGTGGGTTGCTGATGTTTTCACAAGCACTGGGGCCTCTTGCAGTAGTTTTAAATTTGGCTTTATCTTTACCTATTGCTTATGTTGGCATGAGGTCTGGTTTTGTCGCTGCACTTATTGCGTTACTGATTGTGTTTGTCGTCGACGTTCAATTGTCTAGCATGCAACATGGATTGTTTTACCTTTTGCAATTTGGTAGTGCCTCTGTCGTATTACCTAAGTTGTTGAGGTTAGGTGTAGGCTGGTTTAAGTCGATCGGTGTTTGTTTACTTTTGACTAGCACAATCGTTTTTGTTTTTGGCTGGGGCTATGCGTCACGGTTAGAGACAACGGTACCCTCGATTGTGGCATCATATATTTCGAATGAAGTAGCTGGTGCACGTCAGATTTATCAAGATGCAGGGTTGGCTCCAGAACAACTAGATGAGTTACTAGCGGTTCTTGACACAACAGCGATATTCTTTCAGCAAGCCTATGTTGGCTTAGCTGTGATCTCTTTTGCTGTTGTGTTAGTAGTTACGCTATTATTGCTTAGTGTTGTTGCTCGAGGACGATATGTGATTTCTGGTGGTTTGTTTCATGATCTCCATCTGCCAGAATGGTTGATTTGGTTTTTAATTGTTTCAGGCTTTAGTTTGTTGTTGGATTTTACTGTAGTTCAACAAATTGCCTTAAACGTGTTAACCGTATTATTGCCACTGTATTTCTTGCAAGGTATTGCCATAATGACTTTCTTTTTTAGAAAGAAAGCGTTTTCGACTTTGTCGCGAGTATTTGGTTATGTGCTAATACTCGTTATTAATCCCTTGCCCTTATTGGTGACGGCCATGGGGGTGTTTGATATGTGGTTTGATTTTCGTAAGCCACGTGCAAAAACTACGTAGATCCTTTGTGGAGGAGAACGATGGAAATCATCTTAACTGAAAGTATTGATGGGTTAGGCGAAATTGGCGAAATAGTAACTGTAAAGCCAGGTTTTGCTCGTAATTATTTATTGCCTAAAGGCTTTGCTGTTCTTGCTGATAAAAACAGTGTTAAGCAGTTTGAGCACCAAAAGCGTCAACTTGAGCATAAGGCATTGAAATTGGCTAAGTCTGCTGATGCTATGAAAACAAAGATCGAAGCTGTTGCTTGTGTCTTTGCTCTTCGTGCTGGTGATGATGGTAAGCTGTTTGGTTCTGTAACCTCAGCTGATATCTGTGCCAAGCTTGCTGAAGCTGGTGTTGAAGTCGATCGCAAAAAAATCCAACTTGATGAGTCAATCAAGACTCTGGGTGATCATAAGGTTGCTGTTAAGCTTCCTGCAACAGTTGTTGCACAAATCTCTGTTTCTGTTATTGCAGCAGAGTAGCGTGTTTAACCCTGCGACAGGCTTTGGCTTGTCGTAGGGTTCTCATCTTTTGATTTATCCTTCACATCTGGGTAATGTCACTAATGAAATCGTAGACTAAATCTTTGATTTTATCATGGTGTTAACAGATTAAGGTTTTGGTTCGCCCTATGTCAGAGATGCTCAGTCATAAATTACCACCGCAAAACCTCGAAGCCGAGATGTCTATTCTTGGTGGGGTTCTGCTAGATAATGAGGCCTTGAATAAGGTTCTTGAAATCCTTACCTCTGAAGATTTTTATCGAGACAGCCATCGGCAAATTTTCACATCTCTTGTAACACTTTCTGAACGCAGTGAACCCGCAGACTTAGTGACCCTTACTTCACAGTTGAAGCAAAGTGATAGTCTTTCTGCTGTTGGTGGAAGTGCTTATCTTGCGTCGCTGGTAGATTACGTTCCCACAGCTGCAAATATTGTTTACTACTCCCGTCTTGTTAAAGAAAAATCCGTTGCTCGTCATATGATCAGTGTTGCCACTGAGATTGCCACTCGCGGTTATGAGGGACAAGAGATGGATAAGACCCTCGACTGGGCGGAAAAATCAATTTTCGAAATTGCCAACATGAAAATTCGTCCTTCGTATTTCTCGACTAAAGAGATTATGAAGGATACGTTTAAAGCGATTGAGAAATTGTATGAGCGTAAAGAGATGGTTACTGGTGTACCGACGGGTTATACCGATCTGGATACCATGACAGCTGGTTTGCAGGGTGGTGATTTTATCGTTGTTGCCGGCCGGCCTTCAATGGGTAAGACTGCCTTTGCCGTCAATGTTGTTGAGCATGCAGCAATGCATTCCGATAAGCCTATTTCAGCATTGATATTTTCTCTAGAGATGGGAAAAGAGCAGCTGGTGCAACGTATGTTGTGTTCGGTATCTCGTGTTGATGCTAGCCGTTTGCGCACGGGGCATCTCGGTGAGTCAGATTGGCCTAAATTGACCAATGGTGCAGGGTTGTTGTCTGAGGCTAAAATCTATATTGACGACACTCCAGCTATCTCAGTGCTCGAAGTGCGATCTAAGTCCCGTCGCTTGAAAGCTGAGCATGATTTGGGTCTAATCGTTATCGATTACTTGCAGCTGATGCAGGGAAATAATCCTGAGAGTCGTCAACAAGAGATTTCAGAGATATCTCGATCATTGAAGGCTTTAGCTAAAGAATTAAATGTTCCTGTTATCGCGCTGTCTCAGTTGAACCGTTCTTTGGAGAGTCGAACCGATAAGCGACCAATGATGTCTGACTTACGTGAATCAGGAGCGATTGAGCAGGACGCCGATGTTATCATGTTTGTTTATCGTGAGTCCGTATATTGTGAAGCCTGTCGTCGACGTGATGGTAGCTGTGATAAAGATCATGATAAGGATGCTGAAATCATTATTGGTAAGCAGCGTAACGGTCCCATTGGAACCGTACACTTGACTTTTCGTGGACAATTTACACGCTTCGAAAATCAATCTAATCGAAGTGAAAGCTGATCTGTTTAGTGCCCGCTATTCTTGCCTGTTGCAATCCCTAATAATTGAATTTTTTTGCGTAGAGTATTACGGTTTATGCCGAGGACCTCAGCAGCACGAACCTGATTTCCGCGTGTTTTATCCAGAATGATTTGAATCAATGGTCGTTCCATTTGATGCAAAACCATTTCGTATAGGTCGTTTATCTCAACGATATCCCGTTGTGCTAAGGAAGAACGAAGCTTGTTTTCTATAAGAGCTTCAAGGGCACAATCCTCTTTAGCCTCCTGGTCATTGTTTTGCACTAGATGCGGAAAATCGCTAGCCTGTAGGGTGCTGCCTTGGCTGAGCAGGCTTGCTCGTTGGATAGTGTTCTCCAACTCACGGATGTTGCCTGGCCAACGATGATTGACTAAGATTCCCATGGCTTTGTCGCTACAATGACTGATCTCTGAATTAAATTCGCTGTTCGCTTTTTGAATGAAAAAATTGACAAGGAGTGGAATGTCTTCAGTCCTATCTCGTAATGGTGGTAGCTCAAGAGGCAAAACATTGAGGCGGTAGTATAGATCTTCACGGAAAGTCTTTTCAGCAACACATTTTTCAATGATTTTATTTGTTGCCGCTACAATGCGAACATTGATCGGAATCGGCTGATTCCCTCCAGTTCGAGTGATCTCTTTCTCTTGCAGAACCCGTAACAGCTTTGTTTGTAAATCCAAGGGCATATCGCCAATTTCATCAAGAAAAATTGTTCCGCCATTGGCTTGCTCAAATTTGCCAATTTTACGCTCGTTCGCTCCCGTAAAAGATCCTTTCTCAAAACCAAACAATTCACTTTCAAGTAGTTCGTGTGGGATAGCTGCGCAATTTAAAGCTACGAACGGCATGTCTGACCGTTTGCTGTTGTGGTGAACTGCGCGCGCAATCAATTCCTTTCCTGTCCCAGACTCGCCTGTAATCAATACCGTAATGTCTGATGTCGATACTTTTCCCAACAGCTTGTAGACCTCTTGCATGGGACGACTGTTGCCGATGATCGCCTTTTCAGAGCTTGACCTTGTTGGGCTTTGTGTTTGCGCAGCAGGTGCTGTTCCGTTTGAAATAGAGTTTTTTTGTGCCTTAAGAATGATTGCTTCGAGAGCATCAAGGTCGAATGGTTTCGTGATGTAATCGTATGCTCCGCGTTTCATCGCCTCAACCGCATTTTGCATTGATGATTCTGCCGTCATCATAATTATAAAAAGGGAAGGGTGGTTTTTGAGTACCTCATCAAGCAGGTCAAGACCTGAAATGTCGGGCATTTTAATATCAATCATGGCAAGGTCATAGCAATGATTTTTTAGTAGTTCACGTGCACTGGAACCGCAGTCTGCTACATCAACGTGTAGTCCTTGGCGAGTAAGGGCTTTGGATAGGACCCAGCGAATACTCTCTTCGTCGTCGACAACTAAAACACGTTTAAGTGACATTTTATAACTCCAGATCAATATTGGGGATAATGGTTGAGATGAACGGTAGGTAGACGCTACAACACGTGCCCTGTTTCTGTGCACTGTCAATTCGTAATAGCCCATCGTGGTCGGTGACAATCTTTTGGCTGATCGCTAGGCCAAGGCCGCTACCGTTGTTTTTTGTTGTATAAAACGGTGTGAAAATTTTCTGTACAATGTTGGCGCTAATGCCCGGGCCATTGTCAATTATTTTAACAACAACAAATGGTACGGGTGTTTGGCCAGGACGGGTTAAGTGATGTTCGCTGTCAATTCGTGTCGATACTGTAATGGTTCCATTGCTGGTGATCGCTTCTGTCGCGTTCTTGATTAAATTTAGAAATAACCGCGTGAGCATTGTTTGATCGCCTTTGATAGGCGGTATACTTGGGTCGAGTTGCAGATTAAATTGAATCTTTTTCCCTTGTTCTGTCTGCGCCTGAAGTAGAACAATGTCATTGATTATCTTGGTTAGGTTGACCTCGCTAGTTACTTTAGGTCGTGGCGAGGTGAGATTCATTAACTCCTCAATGATACCATTGATACGATCTGTTTCCTTGATCATTACATGGGTGTATTCAAGCAAATCCTGATGTTGGTCTAGTTCCATAGATAGTAGTTGTGCTGCTCCACGAATTCCGCCGAGTGGGTTTTTTATTTCATGGGCAAGTGCAGCAGCTAGGGTCTTGAGCATCTCTAAGTGTTGTGCCCGTTGAATGTCCTGTTCCAGTTGCCTGAGGTTGGATACATCATGTAATGTTAAGATGATGCCGTTTTGTACTCCTGCATCCGTATAAAGAGGCGAGGCGTTTACGCTGACCGATAGCGGTAAGGCATTTGGTCTTCGTAGCTGGATTGTTTCTCGATCAGAGATTGATCGACCCTCAGTCATTGCGGTATTGATCAGATAGATGATGTCATCTTGATCTTTAAAGAGCTTTCGAACGTCGCAGTGAGAAGCTTGGCGAGTGGATAATCCAGTGAGGATTTGCGCCGCAGGGTTGATGAGGACGATGCGGTGTGAACTGTCGATGGCAATGATGGCTTCATTGGTACTATTAAGAACGTGGGTCGATAGCTTCTCTTGATCTAAATGTGAGTCGATAATGATATTACTCCAGACCAGTGAAGAAAGAATGGATGACCTCTTCAAGCTCATTGATTTGGTCAATTTGGTTTACCCGAAAACGAAATTCCCCCGCTCCATTCAGCCCACGAGAGTACCAACATAAGTGCTTGCGCATCTCAGCTGCAGCGCGACGGTCGCCAAATGATTGTTGATAAAGTTTAAGGTGACGCATGATTGTCACTAGTCGCTGCTGAGGTGAAATTTCACGAAGTTCTTCACCACTTTGAAGGCGCAAAATGTTCTCAATAAGCCATGGGTTGCCATAGCAGCCACGGCCAATCATGATACCATCACAGCCTGTTTGTTGTATCATTCTAAGTCCATCTTCAGGGGTCATAATGTCCCCACTGCCAATAACTGGAATATTGACAGACTGTTTCAGTTCAGCAATGTGGTTCCAGTTTGCTTGGCCACCAAAACCTTGGCAGCGAGTGCGTGGGTGTAGAATAAGGGCATCAGCACCACATTGCTCTGCAATTTTACCAATTTCAATGAAATTGATGGTTGCAGTGTCCCAACCCGAACGAAATTTAACAGTCATTGGTAGAGTTGACGCTTTGCGCATCGCGCTGATCACGTCACCAGCATGCCGAGGTTTTTGCATTAGCGCACTGCCCGCACCCGAACGCACTACTTTCTTGACAGGGCAGCCCATGTTTAGGTCAAGGATCTCTCCATATTCAGAAATAATTTTAGCCGCTTCAGCAAGAACAACTGGGTCATCACCAAAGAGTTGAACGCCAAAAGGGGTTTCAGCTTGTGAGCGTTGCAGAAGTTCAACTGTTCGTTGACCGTCACGAATAAGTCCATTCGCGCTGATCATTTCAGAGTAGACAAGTCCAGCTCCCGATTGCTTACAGATTTGGCGAAAAGGGGAGTTCGTAATCCCAGCCATTGGAGCGAGTACAACATTATTCTCAAGGATAAGAGAACCAATTTTAAGTTTTGAATTGCTCATAATTTAGGCAATGTATCATGGACGTCCTTCCCCTGTGAATGCCAAAAGAGACATGGCCGTAAAAATACTGTATACAAAAATGCCTTGACGCTCTACCGTGAGTTTGTTAAAACTTATGTTGGTAAAAAAAGGTGTCCGAATTTAGAACACGTACCTATTTTTTGAAATTGGTTTTTTCTTCATGATGAGTGGTCGGGGGACTTACTCATCTGAAGTTATTGTAGTTGGTTGGTGGTCATGTAGATCACCCCATTTTCATTTCCATTTATAAGGAGAGAGAAAAAATGTCAACATTAAAGCAAGTAATGAAGCAGAAGATTGATGCTCATCGTCCTCGTACAACCAAGCTGGTAAAAGAGTTTGGTGATGTGTCTTTAGGTGAAGTTACTATTGCACAATGCATCGGTGGTGGACGTGGTATCAAAAGTCTTGTTACAGATATCTCTTATCTTGATCCTCTCGAAGGTATCCGTTTCCGTGGCATGACTATTCCTGAGACATTTGCTGCACTACCTAAAGTTCCAGGTAGTGAGTATCCTTATGTTGAATCATTCTGGTTCTTGTTAATGACTGGTGATGTTCCTTCAATGGAGCAAACACTTGAGATTGTTGAGGAGTGGAAGTCTCTTTCAGCTCTTCCTCAGTATGTTATTGATGTTGTCCGTGCGTTGCCACGTGACTCCCATCCAATGGTAATGTTCTCTACTGGTATCTTGGCAATGCAGCGCGATTCTGTATTCTCAAACAACTATGCAGCGGGCAAATTCAACAAGATGACTTGTTGGGAAGACATGCTTGATGATTGTAGCTTCTTGATGGCTAAGCTTGCTCCTTTGGCAGCTTATATCTATCGTATGAAGTACAAAGCAGATGTTCATATTGCTCCTGATCCTGAGTTAGACATGGGTGGTAACTTCGCTCACATGATCGGTCAATGCGAAGAGTACAAAGATGTTGCACGTATGTACTTCATCCTTCACTCTGACCATGAGTCTGGTAACGTTTCTGCACATACCACTCACTTGGTTGCTTCTGCACTTTCTGACATCTTCTACTCCTACTCAGCTGGTATCAACGGCTTAGCTGGTCCTCTTCACGGTTTGGCTAACGAAGAAGTTCTTCGTTGGACTCAAAACTTCATGAAGCAACTAGGTGGTAAAGTTCCAACTGCTGAAGGTCTAAAAGAAGCTCTTTGGGCAACACTTAACAGTGGTCAAGTTATCCCTGGTTATGGTCACGCAGTATTGCGTAAGACTGACCCACGTTATACTTCACAGCGTGAGTTCTGCCTCGCTACAGAGGGCTTGAAAGACTATCCTCTGTTCCAACTTGTTAGCATGATCTATGAAGTTGCTCCTGACGTATTGCTTGAGCAAGGTAAAGCTAAGAACCCTTGGCCTAACGTTGACGCACAGTCTGGTGTTATTCAGTGGTTCTATGGCCTAACAGAGTATGAGTTCTACACTGTTCTTTTCGGTGTAGGTCGTGCTTTAGGTTGCTTACCTAACGTTACATGGGACCGTGCTTTGGGTTACGCTATTGAGCGTCCTAAGTCTGTTACCACTGCAATGCTCGAAAAAGTAGCAGGTATCGCATAGAAAATATCTAAAATTTATTTTTAGAATTAAAGGGGTGTCCACTGGGCACCCCTTTTTTTATGTCCAAACAAATTCCAAATACACATTGTTTATCATGTTTCCGACTCTTAAGTTCCCTCTCGGCTTATCCTTTAAGTTGTGTTGTAAAATTCTTTGAAAATATCTTTGTCATGACCATTTCATTGCAACGTCCACTTGTTGCACAAAAATATGCTGTTACACTTAAAATGAATTAAGTGAAATAGCATTTTTTGTGGATGTAAGTTTCCAATCAATAAAAAGAGAATTTAGTTGTTCTCATTGCAATGGGAGGGATTGATGAGCGTACACACAGCGGGTAATCGAATCTTTAATCGTGTTGATGGCGGTCCAAAGAGTATTGCTGAACTTGATGTTTCATTACCTTTGGTAGAAAGTATTTTATTGCGCTATCTGTATAGTCGAGGTTCTTCAAGTCTTACGGATGTAGGTAAAGCATTGAAGCTTTCATTCTCTTTAACTCAGGCATTATTTCAACGCTTACGTGAGAGGAATATGTTTGAAGTGACTGGAATGGTTGGTCACGATTACCAGATTGCCCTTTCTGGCCCAGGTCGAAATTATGCCGCAAAACTTTATGATACCTGTCATTATTCGGGTCCGATCCCCGTATCCGTTTCGAGTTATACTCAGATGGTGACTGAACAGATTCCAGACCTTAGGCTTAATCGTAGGCTGTTGAAGGAGTCGCTGGCGGATGCAGTGGTCACTGATGATTTTCTTGATCAACTGGGGCCCGCCTTGATGACACAAGACCCTATTTTCCTTTATGGTCCGAGCGGGAATGGGAAGACCTTCGTTGCCAGCCAGGTTATGAATGTTTACCATGATACTGTATTGATCCCTTATGCATTGGAATTTGATGGCCAAATTATTATTGTTTATGATGCCGCTGTGCATAAGAAGGTGGATGATGTTGAATATGCAGGTGATCCTCGTTGGGTAGTTTGTCGCCGACCGTTTGTCGTCTGTGGTGGGGAGTTGTCAACACAAATGTTGGAATTACACGCAGATGAGGGCGCAAATGTCTATGCTGCACCAGTGCAAATGAAGGCAAATAACGGGATTTTAGTGATCGATGATTTTGGACGCCAGACCATGTCACCGCAGGTATTACTTAATCGCTGGATTGTACCTTTGGAACGTAAAATTGATTTTTTGACCTTAAAGTATGGTGCGAAGCTCCAAGTTCCTTTTGAGATGAACATCTTATTCGCAACAAATGTGGATCCTCGAAGTCTTGTTGATGATGCCTTTTTACGCAGAATCAAAAATAAAATCTATGTAGCCCCAGTCAGTGATGAAATTTTCGATCAGATTTTTTATAAATTAGTAGAACAGCGCGAGTTGTTGTGTCAACCAAACTGTGCTGCTTCATTGAGACACTTATGCCTTGCCATGGGTTCTAAGATCCTTCAAGCGTGTATTCCGAAGGATATTTTAGATATTGTCGCTTCGATTGATCAGTATGAAGGTGAAGCTACACCATTGACTGGAGACAAGTTAGAACGCGCTGCAAATCTTTATTTCACGAAAATCCAGCACTTTGTGGATAAATAGTTTGTAACGCTGATTTTGCTACAATTCGTTTCATACTCAACAGGCTGCGCATCATGTTAAATGCACAGCCTGTTAGCATTCTGGGAGGTGGGACGGCATAAACAGTCGAAATATCGACATCTCTTAACTCTCGGTTACAACGAGTGATTACCCAATTAATTTCGGATATCGGTTCAACATCCATCCTGTGCCTAACCACATCAGCCACGTTCCGATGATGGCAACATAACCATCGATGGCATAGTGCCAACCAAGATGGACAGAACCGATCATGATAATCACCAAAAAAATTGTAAGCAGTATCCCTAATGCTCGATTGATACACCATCCTAACAGTGCAAATAAGGTTGAAGTGGCAACATGCATACTCGGCATTGCAGTAATTCCACTGCCAAGGACAATTGACTTATTTGTGTAGTTCTCCCAAAGCATTTCTTGTACATCTACAGCGAGGATCGGATAGATTTCGTTTGTATTGCGAAGGTATTCTAGTAATGATTGAAAGGGGTCATAAAGTCCAGTGATCCGTCCGTAATAACATGGCCCAGCAGAAGATAAGCCGATAGCACCGATAGTGCCGAATAGTATCCATATCCCGATAAAACTCAATAAAAAACGCATCCTCAATAATGGTGTCCGCAAGCTAAAAGCCTGCCAGAAGAGCATCCCGTACATCACAAAGAACCATAACTGATAGAAAAAATTGATGCCGCTGGTGATAATTGGTTTGCCAACGATTGCATGCAGCAATTGCCACGGCATTATACCGCCATGGATTAGCGCATCGAGTTCTGCGAGTGAGTGATCCCATGAATATGGATTTATAACAGGCAGAATATTTTTAAATGATGTAAATGCGGAAAAAAATAGCGGGAAAAAAAGTAACATGGGAGCCGCTGTAAAAATTCTTTTGCTGATAAAGATGTTGTCACGTAAGTCATTAAAATAATATTTGAAAAGTCTGTTTGGTCTGATCCATAACGTTATAAAGAGAGCGTGGCTACAAAAATAACAAAATATAAAGCATGCGCTCAGTATCCCCAGTTCACGAGTGTAGAGGGTGGTAGCCGTTTGCGCCGCAACGTTAAATCGGTCGGCAACAGCGACACTCGTTAATGCGTATAGGGTGATTATTCCAATGAGTAATAGCTGTGAACGCACTGCTTCCATGAATTGAAGATAAATATTTTTGATAGCGAGAGTTGTCAAGTGATTCATAACGTAACGAATAGCCCTTTCTGAACAACTAAAGTCTATGTCTTGTAACTATTCCAAATATTAACCCTACTTTAGAACTATAACAGTGTTTTTCATTTAGTCACCTTCCGACAAAAAACTCTAAGAATGGAAGATATGGTTGTTTTCTTCTTTTAATGATAACCGGCTATACGAAGATTAGAGAATGGAAATAATTTTTTCCCTAGCTTGACAGTCAGTAATTGAAAGATATGATTTTATTAACAGTGGGCAGCGAGTGATGTCAGGAAAGGAGGTACTCAGTGAAGAATCCTAAAAAAATTGCATGCATCACTCTTGGAGGAGAAGGGTGTAACCCCGTTGATCACGGACTCATGGTTGCGCTGATCTCTGTAGTGGCGATTGCTAGTGTTGAGCTACTTAGAGATCAAATTAATGCTGCATTTAAACAGCTCGTCACAGTAATAGATTCCGTTGGAGGTTAGTCCTTAATGATGACTTCTCAGGTCGTTGTTATCGATAATTGGAATCTATTTTAGGTGTGTATGACACACCGATCAGGAGGGTCGTGATGAAACAACTAACTAAATTAATGGTTGGATTTTTGCAGGACGAAGAGGGCGCAACAATGGTCGAGTATGGCTTGATGGTTGCCTTAATTGCCATTGTGGCAATGCTTGGCGCAAGGGCCATGGGCGTTTCAGTTAATACGCTCTTTTCCGATGCCTCCACCACAATAGATTCCGTTGGAGGCTAGTCTTTAATGATGACTGGTCAGGTCGCTGTTATCGCTAACTAGAGTCATTTTCAGGTGTGTACGACACACCCAAGAGGAGAGTTGTGATGAAAAAAATAACTAAATTAATGGTTGCATTTTTGCAAGATGAAGAGGGCGCGACAATGGTCGAGTATGGCTTGATGGTTGCCCTGATTGCCATTGTGGCAATGCTTGGCGCAGCTGCCATGGGCGTTTCGGTTGACGCTATCTTTGATAAAGCCTCCACCAAATTAGGGGGATCTGCAGGTTAATCTTTCATCAATAGTTGCTACCAAGCTAACTCAGGAACGGTGTCATTGTTTTTGATTTCAGTAAGTTATGTTTGGCTGAGGGACGATTTAGTATGAGCTGTATCAATTAAAGAGGCAAGGTGGTGAGCGTGAGCATTTCGAAAAATAGTGTTCGATTTATTACAGGTGGGGCTGCCGTTGCATGCTCTGTGTACTTTGCTGTAGTAGAAGGCGCAAACAGTGTGACTGTTCTCCTTGCCTCTCTTTTCATCCTCAATATTTGTATTACCGACACGTTTCACGCCAAAATAACGAATATTGCTAATCTCGGGTTAATCCTCGCTGGTACAAGTTACAACCTGTACCTGGCGGGATTCGCGGGTTTTATCACCTCTCTACTGGGGCTGATTACGGGTTTGTTGCTCCTTATTATTCCCTACCTGATGGGCGGGATGGGAGCTGGCGATGTCAAGGCGTTGGCCGCTCTTGGTGCTTTGCTTGGCCCCGCAAGTGTTTTTCAAGTATTCCTTTATATCGCCTTGGTTGGCGGTGCCATGGCGATTTTACATTACGCTATGGCGGATAATTTTATCAATAAATGTCGCAGTTTCTTCACGACATTGCGCACCTTTGTTTACACCTGGAATTTCAGGTTATTTATTCCAGATCGTCAAGGTGAGCGGTTACGCTTTCCCTATGCTGCAGCGATTGGCTTTGGTTTTTTTGCCTTCGTCCAATGGGGGCCACTGATCTAAAAATAAACTAATTGGTGTCAATCTTCCTCTCTTGATCTGTACTTTTTACCCATCCTCCTCGCTAAAGCGGAGATCTAGAAATTTTACACAGATTTCTGGGCTCCCGCCTTCGTGGCAGAGATGATCTTTTGGCTAGAGCGAAAGAGCAGTGCTAATTAGTGAAAAAATGTGAATTGAAATCCGGTAATCAGAGTTAGTTACTCGCCATATCCGTGAGTATATTGCGAAAGAGCAACCCACACCAAGGAGGTTAGGCATGAAAAAATATAGCACTCTCATCGCATTTAGCGTTGCCGTGCTTTTGGGTCTTGGAGCCGTCGTTATGGCCAATCGTTGGCTGGAAAATAACGGTTCTGAAAAGCTGGTAGTTCAGAACGCAGAAGTACCCATGTCTACAGTTGTGACCGCCAATCAACCTCTTGATATGGGTACGTTGCTGTCGTCAGAAAACCTTACTTTAGTCGATTGGCCAAAGGGCAATACACCCGTGGGTTCGTACCCAGCGATAGCGGATGTCGAAGGGAGAATCATCGTCAATAAGATGGTTGCTGGGATGCCTATTGTGTCCTCCGCGTTAGCAGCACCAGGGTCTGGTGTTGGTCTTGTCGCGGTGATTAAGCCAGGAAAACGCGCCATGTCAATCAAAGTTGATGAGGTGATCGGAGTTGGTGGTTTTATTCTGCCCAATACGTTTGTTGATGTTATTTCTGTAAAAAAAGTGTCAGGGCAGCAGCAACGAAAAGTAAAAACAATCCTTGAAAAAATTGAGGTTCTTGCCATTGCTCAAGAGACGTATACCGAAGAAGGTAAAGCTAAGATCGTGCGTACCGTCACCTTAGAGTTAGAGCCAAAACAGGCAGAAAAACTGGCGTTAGAAACCAACGAAGGGGAGATCCATTTAATTTTACGTAACCCGTTGGATGACGTAAAGCCAGAAATTAAAAAGGTGGCACAAGTAAAATCTTCTGTCCCTGTCCCTGTCCCTGTCCCTGTCCCTGTCCCTGTGCTCAGATCAAGGGTTCGCGTACCGCCACTTTCATCTCATGATGTGGAGGTGATCAGAGGATCACAACCAGTGCAGAAAATTGAATTTCAACACGTCAATTCGGAACAGAGAATTTAATCAGGAGGGGGAGCATGATGAGACGAAACTGTATATTACGATTTGGCATCGGTCTATCGGTGTTTGCCATAACACTTATCTGTTGCAGCACGGTCTTGGCCGCAGAAATGGAGCGAACGACACGAGAACTAAAGCTCGGGGGGTCTGATCTGATCAAGACATCGCATCCGTTCAAGCGTGTGTCTATAGCCGATCCAACTGTTGCCGATGTGGTCGTTCTTTCACCGCACGAACTGTATGTTTACGGAAAAAAAGTGGGTTACACAAGTGTCATCCTGTGGGCCGAGGGTAAAGGTAAGACCTTGCTGGATGTTGTTGTCTCTCTTGATTTGACGGCGTTAAAGCAAAAAATATATGAATTGTACCCTGAACAGAGAATTGAAGTTTACGGTTCAGAAACAGGTGTTGTGTTAGCTGGAACTGTTTCAGGGCCGGAGATTGTAGAACAGGTGTTGCGTCTGACACAAACTTACATGCCTAAAAAAGCTGAGGGCGATGGTGGCAAACAAGGGACAGGTCGCTCAGGACACGCGGTGACCAATCTGCTGCAGGTTGAAGGGATGCAGCAGGTGATGCTGGAAGTGAAGTTTGCCGAAGTCAACCGTAACTCCATCCGGGATTTGCAGGTGGCGCTGGGACTTAATGATATCGGCAATCATTTTTTAGGAACTATCGGTGTCGCAAATGTGGGCACTGACATTTTTGGTAGTGCTTTTAAGGTGGGCGGGGATGTTATTGGTAATGGCATTATTGGTAATGCGGCGCATAACCCCGGATCGTTGTTGGGTAATTTCGCTGGTATCAACAATAATGTTTTTGCAAAATTTGACAATATTACCACGGCATTGGAGTTTTTGGAAACCGAGGGCTTGGCCCGTTTGTTGTCGGAACCTCGCTTGGTGACCATGAGCGGCCAGGAAGCAAGTTTTTTGGCTGGTGGTGAATTCCCGATTCCGGTTCCGCAGGGTGACGGAGATATCACCATTGAGTTTCGCGAATTTGGTGTTGGGCTTATTTTTACACCGGTGGTTCTCAGTGATGGCAAAATCAGCCTGCGCGTTTCACCTAGCGTAACCCGGACAACTGCTGACTCGGCCGTCAAGATAGGTGCTGGGGGGGGGCAAGAGTTTTTTATCCCGAGTCTGTCAACACGCAAACTTGAAACGACTGTCCAGCTCTATGATGGGCAGACTTTGGCTTTGGCTGGTTTACTTGAAGACAATTTGAGAGAGACCGTTAGAAAGGTCCCTGGCTTGGGCGATATTCCAGTTCTGGGTGCTCTGTTTAGAAGCAGTAACTATCAACAGGATAAAACCGATCTGTTGATCACCGTTACCCCACATCTGGTGAAGCCAGTGAAAGAAGGTTCTGTCCGTTATCCGGGTGAATTTTTCCAGCCTCCCAATGCCTTTGAATTCTATCTGGAAGGGCGCCTGGAGGGGGAACGCAGACCTGATGACGTATCTGCTGTGTCGGCGCATAGTTTTGAGGCCCGCGCCATACCGGTTCAATCTCAGGGTGGATTGGAAGGTACATTTGGGCATCAACCGGTTTCAGGCCAATAACGGAGGAGATCAATCATGAGAGCTTTTCTGCTTACTATAGCGATAATCATTGTTCTTGGCGGCTGCGCCTCGGTTGAAGAAGCGTATTATCTTGATCAGGAGTTTGGCGAAGCCAGTCAGATCACTTGGGATCAGCAGGTGGCCAATCCTGATTATCGCTATGTTGACAAAGTGCCTGATACTTTAGGTGGCATTACCGCCGAAGAAGTGATGGCCGTTCACAATGAAACATTTGCTGAAAAGCCAGCTAAAATCGATGTTTTCCAGCTTGGGGTTGGTGGCGATTAGTTTTGCTGACTCCCACAATAAGATTATTGTGGCAAACATGAGTATGGCTGAGTATGGCTGAGTTTGGCTGAGTATGGCTGAGTATGGCTGAGTATGGCTGAGTATGGCTGAGTATGGCTGAGTATGGCTGAGTATGGCTGAGTATGGCTGAGTATGGCTGAGTATGGCTGAGTATGGCTGAGTATGGCTGAGTATGGCTGAGTATGGGAGGCCGATATGGTGAAAATAAATCCAGTGAAAAACAATCGTGGTGCCGCCCTTGTCGAGTTTGCCATTGTGTTGCCGTTGTTGTTGCTGTTGCTCGTCGGCATAATTGAATTTGGCTTGCTCTTCTACAATAAACAGGTGCTGACCAACGCCAGTCGCGAAGGTGCCCGTGCTGGAATAGCTCGAGTTGGCAATATCTCCGATATTGTCGATGACTATTGTCGCGATCGCTTAATCAGCTTTAGTAGTCCCAACGATGTGACAACGTCTGTTGCTGGCGAAGGGGGCGCACTTAATGATGATTTGATGGTAACTGTCAATTATGATTATGATTTTATGCTCCCATCGTTGCTTGGTTTTGGTACCAGAATGCAGCTAAGTGCAGTGACGGTGATGAAGATGATGATGATTGTTGTTGAATAGTCTTCGAAAATTGTTTGTGAACTGGTGGTTCCGAAGGGGGGCAAGCATGGCGACAAGAAACCCAGCTCAAAATGAGCAGGGAACGACGATGGTAGAATTTGCAATTATTGTTGTTGTACTGCTTTCGATTGTTTTTGGGATTATCGAATTTGGTGTGCTTCTGTTTGACCAGCATGTGCTAACGAATGCCAGCAGGGAGGGGGCCCGTGCCGCGGTTGTGTCTCGGGTGCCACGTTTACCAGAGTCAGATGTGATTGATGTTGTCGAACATTATTGTCAACAACACCTCGTGACTTTTGGTGATTCTGCACTTCTAACTACCGTTGTTGATCGTAATGGGACATCCTTTGGTGACGATTTAGAGGTCACTGTTACCTATCCGTTTTCCTTTTTAGTTCTGTCAAACTTTGGGCTAGGGCCAGTCACATTAACGGCTGTGACTCGTATGAAGATGGAGTAGTTGAAAGTGAGGAGAGTTGAAATCATGAGGTATCGACATCTACGACATTTTGTACTGCTCAATTCACGTGGCGCAACATTGGTTCTCGTTGCAATCCTGATGACAGTGTTGATTGGCTTTGCTGCATTAGCTATTGATATTGGCTATGTTGCAACGACTCGGAACGAACTGCAAAATATTAGTGATGCCTCGGCTCTTGCCGCAGCAGGCAAGCTTGGTGAAATCTATATGAACAACGGGTCGTATAATCATGACACCGACCATATGTTGATTGAGGACATCGCAATAGCCGTGGGCCAAAACAACCGCGCGGCAGGTTTGTCCATTGCGATAGCTGTTTCTGATATAGAAATTGGTTCATGGAATGCTGATCCTGGGGCATCACCGCGTTTTACCAGCAATACAGCTGATCCCGATGCTGTTCGGGTTACTGTTGGTCTGACTGATGACGTTAATGGAAAAATATCAACATTTTTTGCTCGAGTGTTTGGTGAGGATTCGGTTGCAGTTATGGCCGATGCTGTTGCTGCGTTGACGGGGCCAGCTGAGATGGACCCAGGCGTGCTGAAATTACCGGTTGGCTTGTCAGAGAATCAGTTCCCCGATAACTGTAAGGAACCAATTACGTTTGGCGATACGAAGGATAGTTGTGCTGGCTGGCATATCTTTGATGAGGATAAAATCAATTCCAACGATCTTGATGCCATGATTATCGGTATGATTGTTGCCCACCCCGATGGGTTGTCTTGGTTAGAGGAGAATTTTCCAAACATAAAAAAAGTTCCTGCTGGTTATGATTCGCCGCATGTTACTTCGGGTGAAACCATATTTAATTTTCAAGGTGGAACCATTGCCAGTCTGTTTAATAGCGATGTCAACAATCCCGCCCCTATTGAGGCTTTGTTCGATTTTTGGAAAGAACGGGATGATGACGAAGAATACAATTTCCCCGACAAGGCCCCGTTCACTGACCAAGGATTTGATCGTAATGATGTGTGGGTGGCAACGGTTCCTGTTTATGCTGATGGGGTCCCATGTGAAAATCCAACAGGAGAACTCCTTATAATTGGCCAAGCTGATATTATTGTGACTCAAATTAATGGACCACCGGAAAACTCGATCGATGCTGTTATCGATTGTAATTATAAGGCGTTACGTGGTGGTGGTGGCAGTGGAGGGACTATTGGCGCCATTCCGAACCTTGTTGAGTAGTTTTGATATCGTGCCCTTTTGATTTATTTATCCTCGCGAAGAAGTTTTAATGAAAGTGGAGTTCACCTATGATCAGAACTATCAACATCGCACTAGAAATCAGTAACAACGATCTGTTGCAAAGATTGTTGTTACTGATTCAGCGCCTTGACGCGGTTCAGGTCGTCCCTGTTGCGAAGCTGGTTACGAAAGTGAAGCCAGATATTGTGATCATTGATGATAATGGAGAAAATTCAATGTTCAATGTTTTGAAAACTCTTTGCGCTGAGGTTCCTGAACGGATTGTTTTTCTTGTCTCTACCGATGCTTCACCACAGCGAATTGTCGAAATGATGAAGTCAGGTATTGCTGAATACTTGATGGTTCCAGTTGATAAACAAACGCTGAATAAAGCGATCGAAGATGTACGTATTCGGCTGACTAATGTGGTTGATAAAGTTGCTAATGGTTTAGTCTATAGTTTTATTGGCAGTAAAGGGGGGCTGGGCTCAACAGTCATTGCGGTAAATACCGCTGTTGCAATGGCAGCGGATAAGAAAAGTGATGTCGATTTTTTTGACATGAGTATTCAGTCTGGCGACGCTTCGGTGATGATCGATGTCGTACCTGAAACAACAATCATAGATATTTGTCAAAACTTTCACCGCCTCGACGTGGCCTTGTTGCGCGGTGCCATGTCTAAAGCACCCTCTGGGTTTGATTTTCTTGCTGCGCCTCTGGATCAGGAAGATTACCAAAGCGTAAGTGCTCACCATGTGGAACAGATTATTAAGCTTTCAAAAAAGATTTACGACCAGACAATCATCGATTGTACGTCAATGTTTATTGATGAATGCACTGTCGAGGCATTTAAAGCGTCAGAAAAAGTAATTGTCGTTACTGAACTCTCTGTATTAGCCGTCCGCAATACTGCAAGGCTAATTCAGTTGATCCGTAAAGTTGGCATCGACGCCGATAAAATTGAGGTTGTTGTTAATCGTTACATTCGCGGGGGAGTTCTTTCTGTTGCCGATGTTGAGAAAACAGTAAAGCAGAAAGTTTTTTGGTTATTTCCCAATGATTTTGATGACATTGTATCTTCGATTAATCAGGGTGTTCCTTTACTTTTGCTCCATCCTCATGCCCCGTTTTCCAGCAATATTCTACATTTTGTAGAAAAGCTGAAAGATCCACAGTCTGCCGGTAATTATCGAGGTGTCCGCGGTACGTTTGGAAAGGCGATCTAGTTTTTATTCTGTCCTTAGGAGGTTAGCATGGCACTTCGCGATATTTTGTCCCAAAATAAAACAAATTCTGATGTTGTGAGGGCTAAGCCGACAACAAAGGATAACCATTATTATGAAATTAAACAAAAATTGCACACACAATTGGTTGAGGAAGCCAACCTTTCCATGCTGGATCAGATGGATGAGGATGATATCCGTAGTGAAATTGCACAAATCCTTGAGCACTATCTTCAGCAGGAGAAAGTTTTTGTCAATGAACAGGAACGAAAAGATCTTGTCGTTGAAATTGTCGATGAACTCGTTGGTTTTGGCCCCCTTGAGCCTTTTTTAAAAGATCCTGAGGTTTCAGATATTTTATGCAACAGTTACAAAAATATTTATGTTGAACGTCACGGGTTAATTGAAAAAACGAATGCACGATTTATTGACGATGCTCACCTTATGAACATTATCGATCGTATTGTTTCGAAGGTGGGACGTCGCATTGACGAATCAATGCCAATGGTTGATGCTCGACTGCCTGATGGCTCGCGTGTTAATGCCATTATCCCACCTCTGGCGATCGATGGGCCGAGCCTGTCTATTCGGCGATTTGCGGTAAACCCGCTACAAATGAATGATTTGATTGATTACAAATCATTACCCGCTCAATTAGCTAATTTTTTAGCTGGCTGCGTCAAGTGTAAGCTTAATGTCATGATCTCTGGTGGAACGGGATCGGGTAAAACCACTTTTCTCAACATCCTTTCCGCTTATATCCCTGATAACGAACGGATTATTACCATTGAGGATTCAGCCGAGCTGCAGTTGCAGCAAGATCACGTGGTGCGGCTTGAGACTCGTCCGACAAGTATTGAAGGGACAGGAGAGATTACGCCACGTGATTTGGTGCGAAATAGTTTACGCATGCGGCCAGATCGAATCATCATTGGTGAGGTTCGTGGTGCCGAAGCGTTTGACATGCTGCAAGCGATGAATACAGGGCATGAAGGCTCTTTGACAACCATTCATGCGAATACGCCACGTGATTCTTTGACGCGGCTTGAGTCCATGGTTTTGATGACAGGCATTCGACTGCCCGAGGGCGCATTGCGTTTTATGGTTGCTTCAGCACTTGATATGATCATACAAATTTCACGTTTAAGTGACGGAACAAGAAAGGTTACCTCTATCAGTGAAGTGGTTGGGATGGAGGGTTCAGTCATTACGTTGCAAGACTTGTTTGTTTTTGAAAAACAGGGAGTTGACCAAAATGGTGCAGTAAGAGGGTGCTTTAAATCAACGGGGATTCGACCGCAGTTTGCCGACAAATTAGAACTTGCTGGCATTACGGTGAGCGAGGACCTGTTCAATAGTAACCGCTACTACGAGTAGAGGAGGGTGGTATGGACCAGCAAACGATATTGATGATGACCATTTTTTTGTGCACAGTAGCTTTTGCTGTGGGTCTGTTTTATCTCGTAAAAGAAAGTCAATTTGCTGAAAAACGGACAATGAAAAAGCGGCTTTTATATATTTCTGCCGGTGGACAACACGGGCATGAAAGGCTTTCTGTTTACCGAAATAGGGTTCTACGTGATGTGGGGGTCATGGAGCGTTTCCTGTTAACACTACCTCGATTAAGTTCATTGGATAACCTGTTACTAAAAGTTCACATGCCATTAAATGCGAGTGGTTTTGTTGTGATTAGCTTGCTTTTGGGGTGCTCAGGTCTTTTGATTGGTTGGCATTTTTTACCGCAAAAAGGTTTGGCCGTTGTTGTCGGTGGCCTGTTGCTAGGTGTGCCATACATGATGTTGAAATTCGCAGAGCAAAAATATTTTGACGACTTTCAAGAGCAGTTGCCAGAAGCGCTTGACCTCACTTCACGAGCGTTAAGCTCAGGTCATGCACTCGTGTCAGGGCTTGAAATGGTTGCGACTGAAATGAGTGATCCGATTCGAACTGAGTTTTCAGTAGTGGTTGATGAAATAGGTCTTGGATTAACAATGAAGGAGGCACTCGACAATTTGTGCGCACGAATAAATAGCATGGATCTACGTTTTTTTGCGATTGCAGTATTGGTGCAAAAAGATACTGGGGGCAACCTGACTGAAGTTCTTGAGCAGATCAGTAAGTTGATTAGGGAGCGTACCGTTTTTGATCGCCAAGTAAAAACATTGACCGCCGAGGGACGACTTTCAGGGATCATATTGGTCCTCCTGCCATTATTGATGTTCGGTTATATCTACATGGCAAACTATGAATATGTCTCTTTGTTGTGGACTGAAGAGCTTGGCCACTACATGGTGATTGGGGCTGTGATATCGCAGATTCTTGGAGCCTACCTGATCAAACGAATTGTGGCAATTGAACTGTAGGAGGGCACATGAGTTATCTGCTGAATGGTTATTATCTAGTTATTGAAAATCTAAACTATTACGGCATGCTATTGCTTGTTTTCCTTGCTGTAGTAAGTGTTCTGCTCGGCCTTTACTTTGTGTTTAACCGCCAAAGTGATGTGAAGCAAAGGCTTGGCCGCTTTGTCCATCAGCAAGATGATGTTGATCTTTCTAGGCCAAGGCTGGTCGCAGAACAGAATGGTTTTGTAACGAAAGTCGTCAAACCATTACATGATCTGGTTGCGCCGACTGAAAATGAGACTAAAAAAAAGTTACGGTTGAAATTAATACAAGGGGGCTTTCGCTCAGAAAGGGCCGTGCAAAATTATTTAGCATTGAAAATTGTTTTGGCCGCCCTGTTGCCTAGTGCATTTCTATTTGCTCGTTATTTCTATAGTTTTTCGGCTCAGGTTGTTGCCGTGGCAGCCTGTTTGACCCTAACGGGATTCTTTTTACCAAATATTGTACTTTACTATCGAACGAAGTCGCGCAAACAGAATATTTCAAAAGCATTACCCGATGCTCTTGACCTGATGGTTGTGTGTGTGGAAGCGGGCCTTGGTTTGGATATGACTTTTAAGCGGGTTGGGATTGAGATTCGTCCCATCAGTGCAGATCTCAGCGATGAATTTAACTTAACAAATTTGGAAGCGAGTGCTGGTCGACCACGAGATGAAAACTATAAAAATATGGCTGAGAGAACAGGTGTTGCCGAAGTCAGTAATTTAATGACTCTACTCATTCAAACCAATCGTTTTGGAACAAGCCTCGCAAAAACTCTGCGCATTCATGCCGAGGCGATGCGAATTAAGCGGCGACAACTTGCTGAAGAAAGAGCTGCTAAGGCAGCCGTTAAGCTTGTTATTCCGCTGGTGTTTTTTATTTTCCCAGCATTGTTTGTGGTGCTCCTTGGTCCGGCCGCTATTCGGGTTATAACAATCTTGTTACCTGTTTTAGGTGGCGAGTAATGCACAGCGTGATTTTTAAGCGTTGAAGTTGTCTTTAGCAAAGGAGGTTACTCATTGATGTTAATTGCCCCCCTAAAAATATTTTTAATAACATTATTACCAGTTTTTCGCAGAACCCTTTTTTTAGCACTTCTTCTTAGCATCCTTTTGTCATTGTGTTGTTGTACCAAATCGGTCAGATCGTACAGTTCTCAGTGGCCAGACGCCGCGATTGATTCATTGAATAGTGAGAAAAACAGTGAAAAAAAATTGGATGATTTGTCTATCGAACAATTAATATTTAGAGGCAATGATGTGCTAGCTAAAGGGAATGAGAGTCTGGCGCGTATTTATTACGCAATGGCCATCAATAAAAACCCTGAGTCCGCAGCGGCATTAACGGGGGTAGGAAATATTTTCTTTCGCAATGGAGCTTTTAAACCCGCTACTCAAGCGTATGAACGTGCGCTAGAAAAAGATTCCGACTATAGCCTAGCAATGTTAGCTCTTGCACGCGTTCACCGTGTTCAAGGTAATTATTCTGAAGCCATTGAAGTTTTAACTAAGGCACTAACGAATAATGAACAAAATGTCGAAGTGTTGACGGAATTAGCCATGAGTTACGATAACTCTGGTCATGCTGAAATGGCTGAACCTCTGTATCGTCAAGTGGTTTCATTGCAACCACAAACCGCATCTTGTTACAACAATCTTGGTTTTAATTTGATGTTACAAGGAGATTATTCTGAGGCAATTTCGGTACTGAGTCGTTCTTTAACGATTCAACCACAGAATGTGCATGCGCAGAATAATCTCGCTATTGCCTATGCTCTAAGTGGTAATGAGGAACGAGCAATCCGCTTATTTACAAGCGCATCAGATAAGGCCATTGCGTACAATAATATTGGCTATTTACTGATGGAAACTGGGGAGTGGAACCGTGCCGAACATGCGTTTAAAAGTGCCCTTGAACTTAATCCACGGTTTTATGTCCGTGCACAGAATAATTTAGATCAACTTAATCGGATGAAGCTCGCTAATTGATGCGATGGTTTCGATGAATAGACGGAGCTGGTGATAATTCCTAAGCTAATGCGTGGCCCTGAATCAGTGCGCACCCGATTGAAGAGAGTAAGGTCTGAACCACTTAAAAAATCTGAACTCGTTCCTTAACCCACAGGTGGCGCTATGATTTTAAGAATATAATTATGCATTCCAACGGTTTGCATACTTTGCCCGCATTGTGAGTACTGATGCAAAGCAATGAGAGTAACATTCCTAAATTGAAGGAGGTTGTATGAAATATCTGGCTGCACTAGTTATG
Organism: Desulfuromonas svalbardensis; assembly: GCF_055389415.1. Taxonomy (NCBI): domain Bacteria; kingdom Pseudomonadati; phylum Thermodesulfobacteriota; class Desulfuromonadia; order Desulfuromonadales; family Desulfuromonadaceae; genus Desulfuromonas; species Desulfuromonas svalbardensis. The sequence goes on from NZ_AP042416.1 coordinate 1,620,103, forward strand.
TTACTGATGTTGAGTAGTCTATGTCAGGCGAAAGTTGTGTCTGTCAATGTTGAAACTGCGGATATCTTTAGCGCTCCCGTCGAATCTTTTGGTTACGTCGTATTGCAGGTTCCTCGGTATTATCCATTGCTGTCGGATTCCGAAGAGAATGGTTTTTGTCAGGTTAGTGATTTTTTGGGGCGCACAGGATGGATTCGCACTGTGCAAGTCAATGTCACACCAAGTGTCGTGATCGCAGTAAAAATGGCAAATATTCGAGAAAATCCAGGAACAAATCACCGCATTGTTTTCAAGTCTGCTAAAGGTGTCGCCTTTAGAATTGTTGATGAAAATAATGATTGGTTCAGTGTTGTGCATGAAAGTGGAAAACGAGGTTGGATCGCCAAGTCTCTTACTTGGGGGGCGAATGGCATAACCCGAGACTAATTAAATAATCGAGGAATACGTTGCGACCATGGCGCGCCAAATGTTTACAGGCTTCAACATCTTGACAGGGTGTGTTGTAGCCTGTACTTTTGTTACCTAAAGTAAACATTTGGAGGTGCGCTAATGTCCTTTTGTTCTATTTACCAATCAATCATCGAAGAGATGTCTGAGGGTGTAGTTTTTCTCGATGAAAACGATATCATCCGTATTTGTAATCCTGCTGCAGAGAGTGTTCGCCGCGTTAAGGCAGACAGAATCCTTGGTAAAAGTATTTTATCTCTCCATCCCCCCCGTATGCATCATCGAATTCGTGAACTTATTGAAAGCCTGAAAAGTGGTAAAATCTCTTCAGGTAATCGAATTGTTAACGCACAAAAGCGTTTTTTTTCAAATTCATACACCGCTATTCGTTCCCCAGAGGGATTGTTTCTTGGAACGTTATTGATCAGTCGCGATGTTACCGAACAGAAACGTTTGCTCGTTGAGAATGAATCTTTAAAAAATCCGGCTGATCAAGATAAGATGAAGTGCCTTGTGGTGAAAAGCGAAGCTGCTCAAAAGGTCATGGAGATGGCTACGACCTTAGGGGCGATTGATTCAACGGTCTTGGTTAGTGGTGAAAACGGAACAGGTAAAGAATGTGTGGTTGAATTATTGCATCAACATAGTGTCCGTCGTAATGGTCCATTGATACGTGTCAATTGCGCGGCCTTACCTGAAAATTTAATTGAATCTGAATTGTTTGGTTATGCAAAGGGGGCTTTTACTGGCGCCAATGAAAACCGTAAAGGCAAGTTCGAATTGGCCCATGGAGGCACACTTTTTTTAGATGAGATCGGTGACTTGCCATTAGCTGCACAAGCTAAGTTGCTTCGAGTCATTCAAAGTCGGACAGTTCAACCTATTGGTTGTAAGAGTGAAGTTTCGGTCGATGTTCGGATTGTGGCAGCGACAAACCATGTTTTAGCTGATGATGTTGCGAGTGGCAAGTTTCGCGAAGACCTTTTTTACCGTTTGAATGTTATTCAGATTGAAGTCCCTCCTTTACGTGAGCGGGTTGATGATATCGAGCCATTAGCACAGATGTTTTTGGAGAATTTTTCTCAAAAAATGAATAAACCCACCTGTCGATTATCGCAATCAACTCTCGATATTCTCCTTGGATGCCGTTTTCCAGGTAATGTTCGTCAGTTAGAACATGCCATGGAGCGCGCAGTAGCCTTGAGTTCAGGTGAATTAATCCTCCCTGATGACCTACCGCGTGATCTATTGAAACTATCAGATTCGTCTTCAGGTTTTAGATATCAAAGTGGTCACAAACTTAAAGAAGCTGTAAGTTTTTTTGAACGCGAATATATTGCACAGGCGTTGAAATCGTGTGACGATAAGAAAGGTGAAACCGCCCAGTTGCTCGGAATTTCGAGAAAAAGTCTCTGGGAAAAGGTTCAACGTTATCATTTAGATGACGACGTTACCTCTGGGTAACGTCAAAATGGCAATTTTGTTACTGTTTGGTATCGTTTGCCGTTCTGTAAGTTGGTTTGAAATGCCATTGTAGATCTTTATCTCTTATTCCCTTGTGTTTACAGGTAGTTATTGGCCTTTGGCACAGTCAGTGTAGATAGTATACGAAGACTGTGCAAACGCACGGTTGTTGACCGATCTTTGACGCGCCTTTGCTTGCTCTTTGCAAATTGTACGTTAGGCTTAGATGTCGGCCAGCCACTATTAATTATTGGGTTTAATTGAGAGGAGAATGGCGAATGAGTAAACTGTTGCGTTTTTTTGTTGTACTAGGGGTGATTTTTTTAGGCTGGTCTTCAGTGTCCAGTGCAACGGTATTAGATGATTTTACAACTGCAATAAAGAGTGGTAAAGCAGATCTTGATGTCTTAGCGAGTTATGAGTATAAAAATCGTGATGATGCAACTAGTCCTGGTAAGCAGTTCAGTCTTCGTACACGCATTGGCTACCGTACGGGATCATTTTATGATTTTGAAGCTTATGCCCAATTCCATAACCTAACCAACCTTCAAGAAGATTTTCGCTTTAAGCAAGATGGTTCATTTCATGGCGATTTAGATCGCGATATTATTGCCGATCCTGATGGGAACCGTCTTTATAAAGCATTTATTGATTATAAAGGTATTTCCAACACGTTGGTTCGTGCAGGTCGTCAAGAGATCATTCTTGATGATGCACGTTTGTTGGGTAATATTGGTTGGCGTCTGAACGGACAATCGTTCGATGCTGTTTCAGTGACCAATACATCGATTAAAGATCTTAAAGTTTTTGCTTCGTATGTAAATCAAGTCAATGATATCTTTTTAACTCATACAGACCTAGACCATTTCTATCTTCTTAATGCGAAATATTCCCCATTTGAGAAACACTCACTCTCTGGTTTCGTCTATCTTCTCGATACTGAAAGTACTGCTGATACGGCTCGCGATTCAGCGACATACGGTTTCCGCTTTGTTGGTAAGCCAGCTCCGTTTGATTACTATATAGATTATACCCACCAGTCAGATTTTGCTGATGGCGAAAATCACGATGCCGATATGCTAAATGTTTATCTTGGCATGCAGATCGCTAAGGTTAATGTCGGTGCTGGTTATTCTTATATCTCGGGTAAAGATGGTCAAGATCGTGGCTTTGATACTTTGTTTAGTACCGCGCATAAATTTAATGGTTTTGCTGACCTCTTTTTGGCAACCAACGGTGGTGGTTTACTGGGTGGTTTAGAGGATTATTATGTAAAAGCCAACACCAAGCTGTTTGGTTGTAAGTTAGTTGCTGTCTATCACTACTTTGATACTGTTGAAGATGATGCTTTTGATGGCACATACGGTGATGAAATTGATCTCGTTTTAGTTAAATCGATCAATGAAAATATCAAGCTTTTAATTAAGTATGCTAACTTTATGCAAGATGATGATGCCTCTAACGGCGTCGCTAATCCAACTGTAGATACTGAAATTTTGACTGCACGGTTACAGTACACGTTTTAATGGCAGGTTTTCTCTCCCGCTCCAATTGAAGAGGGAGAGAAAACGCTGAATCTTTAATCCAATAAGTGAACTACCGATTCGGCTTTAGCGGACTTTACCGCAGCTATGAACCCTCAAGGGAGGTGAGGCAATGTATCACTGGCGAAGAGCAATGCTGGATCAAGACTTAATGTTCGCGAAACAGAAACGTTCCACTACTCAAAAGGCTGCTTATGAAAAATAGTAACGTTATGAGGTATGTAGCAACCTGTTGTGTTGTGGCAGTGATTGGACTGTTTTTATATATAGTCTATGAATCTAAGATGCTGTCCTATCTTTCCGGAGACCCCAAGGTCTGCATCAACTGTCACACCATGAACACCCATTATGCAACTTGGCAGCATAGCTCTCATCGCGAGCAAGCCAGCTGTATTGACTGCCATCTGCCGCGAGATTCGTTTGCCAACAAGATGCTGGCTAAGTCTAAAGATGGCTTTAACCATTCCATGGCCATGACTTTCAGGACTTATGGTTACAACCTACGCATTACTGATGATGCCGCTGATCGGATACAAAATAATTGTATTTCATGCCATGCAGAAGCTGTATCGCAAATGCAGATGAACAGCCAGTTGTACCGTCAGTTTGATGATGCCGTACCTATGGGTCGCCGTTGCTGGGACTGCCACCGGATGGTGCCTCATGGTCGTACCCGCAACCTAACGACAACACAGCATAATTTAGGTGTCAAAGAACTTTAGAAGACCCAACTAGGAGATGAATCTATGAAAAGATCAACATTCGTGACAATTGCCTCTGTGGTCATATTGGTCCCCATGCTGATGCTGGCGTTCTCGATTAAGGGGAATAAGGCGGAGCAAGAGGTGATCAATGCTGTACCTGAAATCGCGGAATTGGAGCCAAAGAGTGCTGAGTGGGGTAGATATTATCCTCGACAGTATGATTCTTATCTCGAAACTCGTAAGAGCGATGAGATTAAAGATGTTTTGCAGCAGGATCCAAATTTAGTTGTAATGTGGGCTGGTTACGGCTTCTCCAAGGACTACAATGCTCCCCGAGGGCACTACTATATTTTGGAAGACAATATTAACTCTCTGCGTACGGGAGCCCCTGTGGATCAAAAAACAGGTCCAATGCCTACTGCTTGCTGGACCTGTAAATCGCCAGATGTACCACGGCTGATCGAAGAGAAGGGTGAACTCGACTTTTTTACTGGTAAGTGGGCCCGTTGGGGCAGTGAGATTGTCAACCCTGTTGGCTGCGCTGATTGCCATGACAACGAGACTATGAAGTTGACTGTCACTCGCGATTACCTCAAGCGTGCTCTTGATGCTGAAGGTAGTGCGCCGTTTGCTGATGCCAATCATCAAGATATGCGCACGTTGGTCTGTGTTCAGTGCCACGTCGAGTACTACTTTAAGAAAACTAAGTGGACCGATCCAACTGGTGCCGAGCAGACAGCTGCTGTTGTTACTTTACCTTGGGACAACGGTTTGTCCGCCGAGGATATTGAGAGCTACTACGATGAGCGTGAGTTCGCTGACTGGACTCATAAGTTGAGTAGAACTCCGATGCTTAAGGCTCAGCACCCCGGCTATGAAACGTTCAAAACTGGTATTCACGGCCAAAACAATCTAGCCTGTGCTGATTGCCATATGCCATATGTGCGCGAAGGTGGTGTTAAGTACTCCAGCCATAAAATTGGTAGCCCATTGGAAAATATCCAAAACACCTGTCTGAATTGCCATGGTGAGACTGAGCAGGAGTTCAAGGACATCATTGCTCGTAAATTAGAGCGCAAGAACGAGTTGGCAGGTATTGCGACTGAAATTTTAGCTCTGGCGCACCTTGAAGCAGCCAAAGCCTGGGAGTTAGGCGCTACTGAAGATGAGATGAAGCTAGCGTTGACGGATATTCGCCATGGTCAATGGCGTTGGGATTTTGCTGTTGCTGCTCACGGCGGTTTCTTCCATGCACCAGAAGAGACTCTACGTATTCTTGGTAGTGCTATTAACAAGGCCCAGGACGCTCGTTTGAAATTGCGTATCATCTTGGCTAAGTATGATGCTGTTGATTACGTGGCACCTGGTTATGCTACCAAGGAAGAAGCTCAGGAGTTGATTGGTTTGCCAATGGATGAGCTGGTTAATGCTAAGAAAAAGTTCCTCGGTACCTTGCGTGAAGAATGGGTAAGAGAAGCGGCGACTCAAGGGATCTATGACCCTGCGACTCGTGTGAAGGAGTTCAGTACGTCTTATAGTGAATAGGCGTTAGAACACCTCTGTATGCTTAAGGGCCCTGTCTGTACCATACAGACAGGGCCCTTTTGTTTTTTGCGACAAACCTGTTTACTGGACGATCGGCCTGTTCGTAAATATGATGTCATGACCGGTTCAAGTTATGCGTGTTGTGTTGAGTGGACAACACGAGTTAGCTGGTGGTAAGAAAAACATTAATGATTGTGTTGGCGTCCGTGGATTTGATGAGCATTGCACCGTTGTTAAGGTGATAGGTTCAGCGCCTCTGATCTGATCGAGGAAGGGGGCGGAAGCCGTTTCATGTGATATTAATGTTTGAGAAGCTGTTGTTTCATGGTGGCATAGACCCTTATGGAGTAATACAGCACTGTCAGTGCCCGGACTTTAGTATTTGCGGCGAAAGTTTTCATGGCAAAGTGTGTTGTTTGGTGGGATAAACGGTGACATGTTATGAAGTGTAATTGTCGACTAGGTTTGATGGTGCTCGCATATTGTTGGAGGTTCTATGGTTAGAAGGACAGGATTGATTTGGTGTGCAATTTGTCTTCTTTGCAGCCATTTCGTTCACGCTGAAACCTTTACTTTAGGGGAGATTGTTGTAAAAAATAGCCGTCAAACCATCACTCAAATTGCCGCAGTGGATGAGATGTCACAGGAGAAATTGCACCAACGAGGTGTTCGTACCCTCGGTGAGGCGATTTCAACATTGCCTGGAGTTTATACGAACGTTGGTCGGCGCAATGAATTAACATTTAACCTTCGCGGTTTTGAACAACGCCAAGTCCCTGTTTTGCTTGATGGAATTGCATTGATGGTTCCCTATGATGGTTTTATTGATAGTGGCAGTTTACCCATCGATAGTTTGGCAAAAATCACTGTTACTCGGGGAAATAGTTCGGTTCTTTATGGTGGCACCGCCATGGGCGGCGTAGTCAACATGGTGAGTGCAAAACCGGAGCGACCTTTAGAGATCTCAGTAGATGGTGGTATTGAAGAACGGGGAACGGCGTGGGGCCATGCGCGCATCGCTAGTCGTCAAGACAGGTACTATCTTAGTGCCGACTATGGCTACAGCGATAGCGATAATTTTCGCTTATCCGATGATTATGGTAAACATGAAAATGAGAATGGTGGTGTACGACAAAATAGCGATCGGCAACGGGAAAATATCGCTATTAAGGTCGGTTATGAACCTGCACAAGGGCATGAATATGCCATCGGAATTCATCATGTTGATAGTGAGTGGGGTCTGCCAACCATTGATGAGGGCTGGGGGCGTTATTGGCGTTTTAGTACGTGGCAACGAACAACAGGTTATCTGACGGGTAAAAGTCAATTAGGCGACTTCGGAACGCTTCACAGTCGTTTTTTCTATGACACCTTTGATAATGTTTTAGATTCGTATGACGATGATAACTTTACCAGTCAAACACGCAAATACGCCTTTCATAGTACTTATGATGATCATAGCTATGGTGGTAATTTAACCTTTCGTCCGAATCTTTTACCCGATCACGATACCGCCGTGGCAGTGCATTACCGTCGGGACACCCATCGTTCACAATCTGATCGCGGTGAAGCCTGGCTGAAAAGTCGCAGCGAACAATACTCGTGTGCCATAGAAGATAATTTTAGTCTCAGCGACACCCTGTCCATGGTGATTGGTTTAAGTTATGACCAGCAACGACCTTTGACCGAATCAACTGATTTTGATCGTCAAAGTGAGGATGCGTGGAATCCGCTGGTTGGCTTAAATTGGCAACTGGGTCTCACAACGCGGAGTTGGTTTTCCGTCGCAAAGAAAGTTCGCTTCCCGAGCTTAAAAGAACTGTATTCAGGACTAGAAAGTACTCGGACACTCTCAAATGAAGAACTTAATCAGGAGCAGGGCCTCAACTATGAACTGGGATTTGAGCATTTTTTTAGTGATGATTTGATTGCTCAGCTCAGCGTCTTCTATTCGAAAATAGATGACCTTATCGAAAGTGAGCCTGTCGGTGCAGGGGTAGAACAGCTACAAAATGTTGGTGAAGCGCGTTATGTCGGTACTGAAGTCTCATTACGCTACCATAGCGACGCAGGGCACGAATTCACTAGCCATTATACCTTTCTTGATGCCAGTAACCGTTCTGCACAGCGTAGTAGTGACCATCTCCCGTACCGTTCACGGCATAAGTTTAATGTTTCTGTCACGTGGCAGTTGCCTGCTGCGATGAATCTCGTCACACAGGCCCAGTGGAACAGTCGTCGTCATTATCAAGATAGTACGACCTTCGATTGGCAAACAACCGATGACTATTGGTTGTGCAATGCGCAGTTAAATTGTCCTATTACTGCTAATATTCAATGGAACTTAGGTGTTCGCAACCTCCTTGATGCGGAGTACCAATTGGAAGCGGGATTCCCGCAGCCCGGGCGTCAACTTTATACTGGTTTGCGAGTTACCTTTTAGAGTGCGGTCAACGTGTCAGTTTGATAAGAATGACACCAAAGAATCACAATGGCTCTATTTGTTTAGTAGAGGATAACCTATGGCAAAAAAACTTGATGATTTGTGGTTAAAGGCAGCTGTCGGTGGCAGTTTGTGGGCATGCGTCGAGATTGTTCTGGGCAGTTTTTTGCATAATTTACATCTTCCTTTTGCCGGCAGCTTTCTTACTGCCGTAGCTCTTGTTTTTCTTGTTGCCCTCATTCAAATATGGCCAGAAAAAGGACTCGTTTGGCGTGCCGGTGTTGTCTGTGCCATGATGAAGTCGCTTTCGCCGGGAGCGGTAATTTTCGGGCCCATGGTGGCAATTATAGCTGAGGCGTTTTTGTTTGAAACAGGCATTCGTTTACTTGGCCGAAACAGGATTGGATGCCTCGTCGCAGGATGCCTGGCGATGTTGTGGCTACCGGTACAAAAAGTTGGAAGACTGTTGGTTTTTTATGGTCGCGACATGATCGACCTCTATTTGGAGATGCTGGCTCATCTTCAACAACGGCTCTCGCTGATGTGGGTTGAGCCGCAGCATTTTTTTATTGTCGTTGTTATGATCTACCTGTTATTGGCCGTTGTTGCTGTCACCATTGGTTGGCGCTTGGGGCAACGATTGAAGGGGCTACGGCCGATTGAGGTCGACCCATCACCCGAAGCGATGCCAACAAAACGGATCACATCACCCGTACAATGGTCATTTCTCTGGCTAATAGGCCATTTTGTTGCTGTTGTGTATGGGTTATGGTTGTTTTCTTCAGCACCGTTTATTTACGGAGCTGTGTTTTGTCTCGTCTATAGCAGTATCTGTGTGTATCGCTACCGAAACGCGTACCGTCGTTTTTGTAAACCTGGTTTTTGGGTTGTATTTATCTTGATCACAGTCTTAGCGGGTCTATTCTTAGGGACACTCCATGACCCTCAGTTGAGTTTTAAATGGCAAAGCATTCTGATTGGTTTAAAGATGAATTTACGTGCGCTATTACTTCTTGCCACGTTCACTGCGCTGGGAGTGGAACTTGGTAATCCACGGATCAAACAACAGTTGCAGGTGCGCGGATTAGGTCAATTTTCAGCAGCACTAGAATTATCGTTTCGGGTGATGCCACAGATGTTGGGCTCGTTGATGGCCCACCATCTTCCGTTGCGATCACCGTTACAGGTGCTGGCACAAATGTTGCGCCAGATGGATAGCTGGTTAGAGCAGTTTCGGCAACAGTGTCAAAGTGATTCAGTTTGTTTACTAGTTGGAGATCGCGGTTGTGGTAAAACCTCAATGGTGCAAATGTTAGTCGCTGAACTTGAATTAAGGGGCTATACCATTGGTGGCCTTGTGGCTAAAGGGCTATGGCGCGATAGTGAGCGCTATGGGTTTGATTTAGTCAATTTGAAGACAAAGCAGAGTTGTCCACTGTGTCGGCGCGATGTAGAAAACGCTGTGTCGAACCATGGTCCCTATGGTTTTTTTGAAGAAGGTCTTCAGTTCGGTGCTGCCGCATTAAATGTTGAGGTTCTCGACGGAGTTGATCTTGTTATTGTCGATGAAATTGGCCCTCTCGAACTTCGCGGCGAAGGATGGGCTGAGTCTTTGACGAGCCTTTTCGACCAAAGGTCGTGTCCGATGATTTTGACCGTACGCAGTCGCTTAAGCCAGCAGGTGGTCACAACATGGAACCTTGATCCTGTTACGTATTGGGATGCGACTCGTATCAGTGTTGCACAAATGATCGATGATCTCGATTTAAGCGGTGAGCCCATAATTGAAACCTCTGGCGTGGTGACCACCATTTGTCAATAAGGTGAAATGGTTATGACTGATAATTATTCAGATACTGTTACAGGGGTAATTCTCGCCGGTGGATTAAGTCGCCGCATGGGACAGGATAAACTGTTTCTTGATGTTGGCGGTGTGCCGTTGTTTGAGCGAGTACTCCAACCCATGCAACATCTATTTGGTCAAATAATGGTGATTGCTAACGAGCGTGATCCGTTTCGTTATTTTTCTTGTCCTGTGTATAAAGATATTTACCCCGGAAGTGCCTTAGGGGGCTTATTTACTGGCCTTTTTCACGCAAAAACACAATGGATTTTTGTTTCAGCTGGTGATCTCCCTTTTGTTAATGTGGAAGTGGTCAATTTTCTGTTATCATTAACTACTGAATGTGATGTTGTGGTTCCATACAGCGAAAAAGGTGCTGAGCCACTGTTTGCTTGTTATTCTAAAAATTGTTTGCCCGTTATGGAGCAAGCGTTGAAAAATTCTCAATTTAAAATTGTAGATCTTTTTGATACGTTAACTGTTTGCCACGTTCCCTTTAGTCAACTTGCTGATATTAAAGGGATTGAAAATGCGTTTATTAATTTAAATTGTCTTGACGATCTCTCTCTCAGTAATCAGTTGCTGACCTGTTGTGATAGCAATGAAAGGATCAATCTATGTTTGGATTAGGTTCACAAGAACTCATTATTATTCTCGTGATTGTTGTTGTGTTGTTTGGTGCTAAACGGTTGCCTCAATTAGGGGCGGGACTCGGCAAAGGGATTAAAAACTTTAAAAAAGGGATTAATTCTGACGATAATGATCCGGTTGATGATTCAAATGATAGGCTCGATGATTCAAATGACAAGGATTGTTAGCTTTAGTCAAAGCTTTATTTCATTGTAGTGTATCGATTTAGGGAGGGTTCATGTTTGGCATTGGAATGCCCGAATTGCTCGTCATTTTAGTGATTGCGATTATCTTCATTGGGCCAAGCAAGCTGCCGGATGTTGCTCGTGCGTTAGGTCGTGGTTTGCGTGAATTTCGCCGTGCTACCGATGATCTGAAGAATAGTATTGATCTAGAAGCGCACGTTGTTTCACCACAGCAACAACCTACGATTCATGGTCAACAAGAGCCTCAAGCTGAAGAAGCGGTTTCGGTGGTGGCAGCGAATGACGATCCTGTTAACGATGATGCACCAATAGGCGAAGTCATCTTGTCTGATGATACTTGTAGCGAACCAGAGGATAAGAAAACAACGACAGAGTCGAATCATGACTGAACCTGAACAACCATTTTTTAGTCATATGCGGGAACTTCGCCGGCGGTTGATTATTGGCGTTGTGGCGTGGTTGGTTGCTTTCATGGTTTGTTATAACTACGCGGAGTTGTTGTTTCAATTTATTGCTGAACCGGTTCGACAGGCCCTACCGGAAGGCAGCTCTCTTGTTTTTATTCATGCCACAGAACCCTTTTTCACATACCTTAAAGTGGCTGCGGTTGCGGGATTACTGGTTTCCTTACCTGTTTTACTCTGGCAACTGTGGATGTTTGTTGCCCCTGCCTTGTATCCCGGTGAAAAACGTCTCGCTGTGCCGTTTGTGTTGAGTAGCTGTTTGTGTTTTGCCGCTGGCACCTACTTTGGCTTTACCTTTGTTTTTCCTATAATCTTCACGTTTCTGATCAATTACGGTATTGGCGTCAGTGATGTCAAGGCGATGTTGTCGATTGGCGGTTACTTGAGTATGTCGACTCGGCTGTTGCTCGCCTTTGGTTTAGTGTTCGAGTTACCCATTGTGATCTTTTTTCTCGCCCGCCTCGGTATTGTTGATTACCACTGGCTGGCCCGTAACCGACGTTATGCCTTTTTACTGGCCTTTGTTGTAGGGGCGATGTTGACTCCGCCTGACCTGTTTTCTCAGGTCTCAATTGCGCTGCCATTTATTGTTCTTTACGAGGTGGGAGTGTGGGTTGCTCGGTTCTTTGGTAAGAAAAAAGAGGATGAACCTACGGAATAAATAGGAAGATATAGATCATAAAAAAGCCCGCTGAAAACTCAGCGGGCTTTTTGTTTGTCCGTCAACACGACATCTGAGATGTCGTGAGTCTGGTTTATTGCACGACTAGTTGTTGAACAAAGTTAATTCAACGCGTCGATTTTGTTGCTTGTTCGCAGCTGACGTATTTTCAACAGCAGGTTGGCTTTCGCCAAAGCCCTTAACAGTCACTTGCTCAACATTAATACCGTGGCTCGTAACGAGGTAGTCACATACCGCTTGTGCACGCTTTTGTGAAAGTTGTTGATTGTATAGCTCGCTACCATCGCTATCAGTGTGGCCAGCAATCATAACGGTTTCACTGGGATACTTATTGATAAAAGCCGCTGCACTAACCATGTCTTGGGTGTGTTGTGGCCGAATCGCATCCTTGTTCGTATCAAACTGAATCAAGAGTGTTAGGGTTAATTGGCAGCCATATTCGTCAACGTGTGCGCCTGGAGCAGAATTTGGGCAGCGGTCAACATTATCATAAACACCGTCGCCATCACTATCGACAGGAAGAGCACAGCCCTTGCTATCAACGGCTACACCCGCTGGGGTGGTTGGGCATTTATCAAACGTATCGTAAACACCGTCGTTGTCGCTATCAAGAGGGCAACCTTTGCTGTCTACACTAACACCTGATGGCGTGTTAGGACACTTATCCATCTCATCAAAGACGCCATCACCATCGCTGTCAACAGCTGGTTTTACTACTGGTGCAGGTTCTGGTGTCGCAACAGGAGCTGGTTTATCGCCGCCAAAATAGAAGACAAGACCGGCGCCATACATGACATTGTTTGGCTCACCGCTTGAAGCAAGCATGTGCCTTACTTCAGTATTGATCGCCATGTCCTCATTGATGAAATACTTTAGACCTGCACCATAGTTGACCTGTGAGAACAGGTCACTATCAGCATCGCTATCATCGATTAATAAACCACCAATTCCTGCAGCCAAGTAAGGGACAAGTCGTCCTTCTGGCATAAGGTGGTAGATTGCGCCGATAAATGCTGTTGTTGCATCGCTGTTAGCGCCGTTTTCTTCGTTAGCAAAGCTGACACGAAATTCACTACTAAGGTTGGCATTGTAGTTGTAACCGCCACCAAGGGAATAGTTGATTTCAGGATCGTATGAGCTACTTTCCATATCTAAGCCACCAACCATTGGGTTGATGTAGAAACGGCCTGCTTGTGATGACTGGTTTGCCTCACTTGCCAACAACATTGTTGGTAGGGTGCACAGCATTAGTGCAATAATGATCACTCTTTTCATGTTTCCTCCGTACTTGATTCAAGATTAATAAAAATGGCCATGTATGACATCGCCTATTACAAGAGAGTTCTCGTTCATCAGATCAATGGTTGTAAGCTAAGGGCCTGGTAATTAAAAACACATCATGTCCAAATTTGCCTGACAATTATAGTCATAGTTTTAAAGAAGTCAAACAGGTAATGAAAACTAATAATTGGTTGTAAGACAATGAGAACTGTCTCTGATAAGTGAGAGCGTACAATCGTCGAAATGTACAAAATGTCTTTTTTTTGATGTGTGTCAATTTTAAAAGAATACAGCTTCGGCATAGTCTGAATCAACAAAAGGAGATTATTGTGACGATACAGTTATCAATGACCATAAAAGAGATCGTTGAAGCATGGCCCGAAACGTTGGATGTGTTTATTGCGAATGGCTTTGAAAATTTAAAGGAGCCAAAAGTTCTTGAGAGTGTCGGTAAATTTCTTAAGCTCGAATCTGCACTGAATAATAAAGGCTATGCGGTTGATACCTTTGTTCAATTACTTGAAGATAAAGTGAACGAACAGCGCAACCAAGTTGATATTACCTTGGTAGAGAAGAAACTGGACGACTACGATATTGATGTAGCAGGTCTTTTGCCGTGTCCTGTCCGTGTTCCTCTCTTAGAGGCGTTCAATGCCTTTACCGATGACTACCAGCAGCGCAGTGGTTTTAAAACGCGTAGTCGCCTTGAGGCGGCCTCTGTGGGTGCCGATTGGATGGAAGAGAATATTAATAGTTTGACGAGCGCAAGTCAGTTGCCCGATCTTTTTATCTCGGCTGGGTTTGATACATTTTTTGATCCGAAAGGGATTGGCTTGTATCAACAGCAGGGGGCTTTCGAGGCTGTCGAGTTTACTGGTATCAATCGGGATTTTTCTGAAGTTGATCTGGTTGACCCGCGTCATGCTTATTCAATTGTTTCGGTCGTTCCTGCGGTATTTATGGTTGATAAACTTGAACTTGGTGACTTGCCCGTACCGCGGACATGGGCCGACTTGCTCAAGCCGATCTATGAAAAGAAGGTCGCTTTACCCGTTGGTGACTTTGATCTGTTTAATGCTATTTTGCTCAATATTCATAAAGAGTTTGGTGACGATGGTGTAAAACGCCTTGGTCGTTCAATGCTGCAGTCAATGCACCCTGCACAAATGGTTAAAGGGGCAGGGCGCGTTAAAGAGGACAAACCGTTAGTGACTATTTTGCCCTATTTCTTCACCCGTATGGCGAGTGCGATTAAGTCAGTAGAGATTGTCTGGCCAGAAGATGGTGCGATCATCAGCCCGATTTTTCTCCTTGCAAAGAAACAGAGTTTAGACAAGACTCGCGAAATTGCAGAATTTTTAGCCAGTAAAGCGGTCGGTGAGGTTCTCGCTCAAAAAGGGTTGTTCCCATCCTTGAACCCCGAAGTTGAGAATGTTTTACCAGAGAGTTTTCACGGGAACGCACCGTGGAAATGGTTAGGCTGGGATTACATCTACGACCACAATATTGCCGAGCTCATTTGTCACACCGATGCCATTTTTAATGCGGCAGCGACCCAGGAGTAGAGTATGAAATTTGTCACGGTATCAGGGCCACCTTCATCAGGGAAAACAGCGATCATCCTTCAAGCGATTGATGCCCTCAAGGAGCGTCGCTTTCAGATCGGTGTTGTTAAGTTTGATTGTCTGGTCACCGATGACGATAAGCTCTATCAAAAACGTGGTGTGCCGGTAAGAAAAGGGCTCTCGGGGGCATTATGTCCTGATCACTATTTTGTCAGCAATGTTGAAGCCTGTATGAAGTGGGGCTTAGAGCAAGATCTCGATATTCTTATCAGCGAAAGTGCTGGGTTGTGTAACCGCTGTTCTCCCCATATTAAAGATGTCACGGCCATTTGCGTCATTGACAACCTCAGCGGTATTGGCACACCGAAAAAAATCGGCCCGATGCTTAAAGCAGCTGATATCGTTGTGATAACCAAAGGCGATATCGTTTCGCAGGCAGAACGCGAAGTGTTTGCCTCACGGGTACGGCAGGTGAACCCAAAGGCTGTAATTATGAATGTCAATGGCATAACCGGCCAAGGCGCGTTTGAATTGTCAACGCTGTTAGCGCAAACAGAGGAGATCAACACCCTCAAAGGCAAATCTCTGCGTTTTTCTATGCCAGCGGCATTGTGCTCATACTGTTTAGGTGAAACGCGTATTGGCGATGAGTATCAAATGGGTAACGTACGCAAAATTGACTTGAGTTCAAAACCAACAGCTGAAGGGCCAAAATAATGAATGAACACCAGTTGTTAACAACACCCTTCAAGGAGCTGATCAATGAAGCGCCCTATCTTAAAGATTTTTTTGATTCTTTTGGCTTTGATGCGGTGAATCTTACGGGCACCGTTGAAGAGCTGTTTGCCGGGTTAAGTGACGATCACCTTGATGATATGGGGCTGACACTGGATCAATTGCGCACAGCTCTGCGTGACTACGTTGAGGGCATGGGTGCACTGCAGCAGGAAGTTGATACCGTAGCAAAGTTAACGATTCGTGGTGGTTTTAATAAAGACCGTGAAGCGGAAAACTTTGAACTCGATTTAATACCCGGACAAATAACCTGTATTGTTGGGCCCACTGGTTCGGGGAAAAGCCGTTTGCTGGCTGATATTGAATGGGTGGCTCAGGGAGATACTCCAACGGGGCGACATATCCTAATCAATGGTCAAGTTCCCGACGCCAAATGGCGCTTTTCCATTGAGCATAAGTTGGTGGCCCAGTTGTCGCAAAATATGAACTTTGTCATGGATTTGAGCGTCGAAGAATTTATTCGTATGCATGCTGAAAGTCGTTTTGTCGCCAACGTCGATGAGAAAATTACCGCAATTTTGGCTCAGGCTAACGAGCTAGCGGGTGAATCTTTCAGCGCTGATACACCGATCACCTCGCTCAGTGGTGGTCAATCTCGAGCATTGATGATTGCCGATACGGCAATTTTAAGTCGGTCACCTATCGTTTTAATTGATGAAATTGAAAATGCCGGAATCGACCGTAAGAAAGCGTTAGCTCTGTTGATTAAAGAGGAGAAAATTGTGTTGATGGCAACCCATGACCCGATTTTGGCCTTAATGGGTCAGCGCCGCTTGGTGATCAAAAATGGCGGAGTCGCTAAAATCATTGAAACAGGACAAGCCGAACGCGATAATCTAGAACAACTTGAAGTTCTCGACCGTAAATTGATGGCCCTACGTCATCGCATCCGTCAAGGTGAAACGCTCGAAACCATATAGTTATGTCGAACTTGACGACGGTGTGTTTAATATAACGCAATAATTTAAACAACAATAAAGGAGACTCACTCATGCACGATGGTTGCGCTGGAAACTTTTCATCAGGACTAGATGTCCTCAATAAAATTCGTTCAATGGAATTCAATACTCAGCCAATGCCGGCGGTCGTATCAATGACTTGCGAACAATGCCAAACTCCCTTTGTTATGGAAACATTTGAGGGACAATGCCCCGATTGCGGAATGGTTTACGCTGTGACACCTTGTCATGCCAGTGATCCATCTTCCATTCGTGCGGCAGGGATTAGGGTGTAATATTGGCTACGTCAGAGCAGAAAAAAAAGCAGCAGCGGATCGCAAAGGATGAAAAGGTTCTACGAGCCTTTATCTCGGCGTATTGTCAGATTCACCATCTTAGTGGTGGTGAGCAGTCTGATGGTGTGACCCATCGTGATCAAGGCCGTGAATATTGTTCAGAATGCTATGCGTTGTTACAGTATGCTTTACAGCGTAACGACCGTTGTCCGCTCGTACCAAAACCCGTTTGCCGCCACTGCACAGTGCATTGCTATAAGCCAGAGATGCGACAAAAAATACGTGAAGTAATGAAATTTAGTGGGATCTATTATGTTAAGCGCGGTCGGCTCGATTGGATTTGGCACTATTTCTTCTAACTGCCGGCCTTGCAGTACTTTCGAATAAATAAAAAAGGATCGCAACGATTGCGACCCTCAGACGGTTGACAAAATCCTCGCAACACTGCGGGGATTTTGTGTTTTAATTGACATCGAAAGAATTTTTCTCTGTCCTTAAGCGGCCATACGATAGTTGTTGCATTAATCCACTGCTATTGAGTTATCTAATAGTTGTTGCATCTCAGAGTTCGATTTCGGTCGACCAAGATAGAAACCTTGCCCCTCTTCACATCCTGCTTGGCGAAGAAATTGGAGTTGTTCCTCCGTTTCAATCCCTTCAGCAATGGTTTTAAGTTTCATATTTTGTGCTAGGGCAATGATTGATGTGGTGATGGCGGTATCGTTACCTTGCTGCATGACATCCTTAATGAATGATCGGTCAATTTTTAACTTCTCAATGGGAAAACATTTTAAGTAGCTAAGGGATGAATATCCCGTGCCAAAGTCGTCAATTGAGAGTGATAAACCCAGTTCTTTTAAGTGGTTCATGGTGATTATCGCCGCATCGATATCTTGCATAATTAAACTTTCGGTGATCTCTAGCTCAAGAAACTGTGGTTCCAGTCCTGTTACATTTAACACGTGCTCAATAAGATTGACCAGATTATCTTGAGCGAATTGACGAGCGGAAATATTGACTGCTACTGGAAAACATGGGTAACCTAATTGTTGCCAACGTTTATTTTGCTGGCAGGCCGTGTAGAGGACCCATTCACCAATGTCTATGATTAACCCCGTCTCCTCTGCCAGAGGGATGAAGTCATTTGGGGGCACCATCCCCAGTTGTGGATGATGCCAGCGGATTAGGGCTTCGACACCGATAATTGTGTTTGAATTAAGGTCAAATTGCGGTTGGTAATTTAAAACAAACTCGTCATTTTTTAGTGCATTTCTAAGGTTATTCTCTAATCGCAATAACTCGTGAGCATGGTCATTCATGGCTGTGGTGTAAAATTGGTAGTTACCGCTACCGTTTTCTTTTGCTCGACAAAGAGCTGAGTCAGCGCAATTGAGCAGTGATAACATATCGTTGCCATCGGCGGGATAGAGGCAGATGCCGATACTGGTACAGATGTAGAGGCTCTCTTTGTTGATCCTGATCGAGCTAGCAACGTTCTTTTGAATTTTTTTGATAAGGGAAACAACATTGTTGATGTCACTGTTGCACTCGAGAATAATTCCGAATTCATTACCAGAAAGGTGGGAGACAGATCCTTTGTTTTCAATACACTCAACGAGTCGTTGCGCGACCTCTTTTAATACTTGATCACCAATCTTGCGGCCAAGAGAATTATTTATTTTTTTTAAACGATCTACTTCGAGGTGAAGCAAAGCAACTTGATTATTCCCTGTACTGCCACTGTTTACAATCTGTTGCAGTCGATCTTGAAACAACAGAATATTGGGTAAGCCCGTTATTTGGTTATAGTTAGCGATATAGTTAATGTATTCTTTGTTTTTTTGTAGCGTATCTTTGGTGTGATTTCGGTCAATCTCTGCCGCAACTTTAACCGCGAGAATCTCCATTAGTTCGCGGGTTCGTCGTGGCAAGTTGAGCACGTGGCGAGCCAGAACACACAGTGTACCGAGAACATTGCCATCTTCACCATAAAGGCGGACACCGATGTAGCTTTGTGCGTCGAGTTTCGCGAGTAATTCATCGGCAGGGAAAAGCTCTTGTACCTGTTTAGGGTAATAGGAGTAATCATCTTCAATGACACTGCCGCAAGGGGTTCCATCAAAAGGGAGGATATGGCCTTCCAGTAGCATTCTGTCAGAATGCATCGCGAGAATTTTAATTTTGGTTTTGGCAAAAACTTCAGTAACGATTGCGTATTCAGCATCAAGCCAGTTGCATAACTCCCTGAGCACATTATAAAGGCATAATGTTCCGTCAAGCCCGACGATACTTTTGATGAGGGTATTAATCGTTTCATCGGCGCGCTTATTAGTGCTGATATCGCGAATGGTTCCAACCAGTCCATCAATAGAGCCATCGTTGCAAAAAATTGGGGATTTGGTGAAAACAACGTCACGGCGGGAACCATCGGCGTAATCAATGAGTTCCTCATATTCACGCAAGTCTTTAGTTTGAAAGACGGCAATATCCTCACTATGGCAGTTCTCTGCGCGCGTTGGAGCCAGATCAAAAACAGTCTTTCCAAGTAATTGATTTTTACCTATCCCTAGCTGTTGCTGGAAGGCTTTATTGCAATCAGTATAGTGCCCAGAGTGATCTTTTAAGAAGATTGGTTGTGGTATGGCATCAAGTATTGTTTGGAGGCGATTTTTTTGGCTGTCGAGTGCTATTTTATAGTTTCTGCTTTCAAGCACGGCTGAAACTCGCAGGGCATAGCTCTGTAATAATAATTCAGCGAATACATTGTTACGTAATGGTTCGCGTCCTAGTATAGCGATAGGTCCAAGAATTTCGCCTGTAGAATCAATTAATGGTATTCCAATGTAGCTGTCGATACCTAATTCGACACTAAGTTCATCGAGTGGGAACTTCGATTGTACACCACTGAGGGAACAAAACGGTCCCTCTTTAACCACTTTTTCGCACGGCGTGTTGTTGAGGTCAAATTCAAAGTTCTCACAGATCTTACCATCAGCATACACTGCAATGGTCCTGACTCGTGTCTTGGCTTCATTGCAAAATTTACAAATAAAAATGTAGTCTGCGTCAGATAAAACAGCTAAGTCCTTTAGTGTTGCGAAAAATAGTTCATCACCGCTAACTGAGGAAATACGTTGATGAAACTCACGCAATATTTGACGCATAAGAGGATGATTGTTGTCAGCAAGAGCCTGATGATCGCTGTTGGTGAATAGTGATACTTTTTTGGAATTTTCTACCTGCATGTCTGAAAGCTTTCTGATTCAAACGCTATCGAAATAGCTCCGTTGTTCTGGCATGGGTGTCATTGTCAGTATTTTACTTTAGTCTGAACGGGCTTACTTGCAGGTCTTCATGTTTGACGCTATCGTTTTTATTTTTAACAAGCAACACGGCAAAGAGTTCGGCCAATTGGTCTACCGCTTGAATATCGCGAGCCATGTATCCCGTTTTGTTGTTTGCTAAGGCAACTTGGCCAACAATCTTATTATCTTGCCAAATAGGTACCGCCATGAAATGGCAAAAAGGTTTATCAATTACCCCAGCGAGATGAGCAACGTTGAGATGTTGTAGTTTATTGAACAGAACACCATTTTTGCGGTTATAGGCTGCATGGAGTAGTGAGCCCCGTCCCGTGGGGGCCGATGGAATAAACGATGGACTATCCATCATGTCAAATTCATCGAATAAGGAGGTGTAATCCCACAACCATTGCTTACCACTCGGGTCTAGTTTTGCGATGAAACCATGTTCGCTGCCGGTAAGGTTTCGTGCTTGCATGAGTACTTTCTTTGCCACCTCTGTTTCATCATCGATAAATTTGACCATCGTTTGAGATAGGTTCGATAAGTGCCTATTGATTGAAGCCTGCCACTTTAGCGCGTCTTTATCCCGGTTATGAAGAGTGGTATCAGTAAAGCATTCAATACGTCCCATTTCAATTCCATCACTGTCGATTAGCGGTTCAGAATGCATATTGATTGAGAGACGTGAGCCGTTTTTGTGGAAAATAGTGTGTTTGCGGCCAGTGCTTTGTGTCGTGAAACGATGGCTCACCGTACAGTCTGAATGCTCCGTACCTGTGTCCTGTATAAACCGACAGTAGGGCGTACCAACCATCTCATTGGCGAAATAACCCGTCATCTGCTCGGCGCGTTCGTTCCAGCATGTGATTAACTGGTTTGAATCAATAGTGAAAATGGCACAAGGGACCACGCGTTTTATGAGGTCTATTTCAAGTTCACTGCAGTTCTGCTGTTGTTGGATGAGATCAAAACCACCAAGTAGCACATTGATCTCATGGGTCAGTTTTTCT
This sequence comes from Desulfuromonas svalbardensis, assembly GCF_055389415.1. Lineage (NCBI taxonomy): Bacteria > Pseudomonadati > Thermodesulfobacteriota > Desulfuromonadia > Desulfuromonadales > Desulfuromonadaceae > Desulfuromonas > Desulfuromonas svalbardensis. The sequence goes on from NZ_AP042416.1 coordinate 1,641,265, forward strand.
GCCCCCTTGATGGACTTGAATATGGTTGTTTTACCTTGCTGTCGTACGTGACATAGCTGTTTGGTCAACAGCTTAAAAGGATGTTGGATCATCTTTTTAAGCTGGTCTATCATCAGTAGTATGATTAAGGTTAATGCAACAAGTAGTAGCGCCAATGTTGAGGCCACTTTTTTCTCAAGATCCCAAAAAGGTTGTCGGTCAAGAGTTAACTGAATCAAACCCAGTGGTTGCTGGTTTACATCAATAAGGCGAGCGTGAGTGATGAAGCGTTTATCGGACATCTGTTGTAAGTATACGTGTTGGTTCTCTGATAAATGATTCAGAGCTTTTACGGTATAGGGATACGAACCTTTCGGTGAGAGTGGTAATTGCAAAATGGCAATATCACTTTGAAATAGGCTTGTCCCTTGGTTGATGACATGATTCGTCAACGGCTTACAAAAGATAACAATTGGCCCCGCAGTGCTCGGACCCTGCGACAGAGAATGTGCTGTCACCATCATCAATGACTCTTCGCCTGCAATCAGTCCCGTAATCGAGTGTTGTGAGTTTTTGAGAGCAATATTGATGATTTTTGTACACAGCTTTTCATTGACTGATCGAGATGTTGAGGTTCCGTTGTCGAAACCCTTACCACTTAGGAGTTGCCCTTTATTGGTATAGATTGCCACATCACTTAAACCGTGAAGTCGAAGAAGCTCATCAGGATACGACTGGTCCCAAAATAGCGCTGATTGCGTGCTCAGATCGGCGTAACGTGTGGTGTATGAAGCGTAGTCATCGGCAGTGGTATTGAGGGCATCGAGTTCGCTATCGAGATTTAAACGCAAGCGGTCAATCTGTTGCAAAGCTGTTTGTTGCTCAAGATGTTTAATTTGCGGAATGATATAAAAATGGCAGGCCAAAAAAACGAGCATCGCTGCAACTATCCCCAAACATACTAGCGTCGAAACCCGATAAGTTTTGGATGAATTAAATGCATGCATAGTCGTTTTTCCTTTTGGCTGCCAATGGTGAAAACTGTTTCAGTTTCGCCGAAGCATTGGTGTGCTTGCAGTGGCAAACTTTCGTGTGAAATCTCAATCAATTTTAAGCTAAATGAGGTGTTTGGCTATTGGGAGTTACCCCTATTTTGATATCAATTTCCCCTGCTTTTGTTTCGGGTAATGGTTTTAGACATTTCATGCCGCAGCAGGAGCCAATTTAGATCTGTTGTGGAGCAGCATGAACTAACAACCCTTTGATCTCCTCAACCATCTGTGTGCCATCAATCTTTGCTGACATGAGGTGTGATCCCCAACTCGCTCCACCATACTTAACCGAATTGTAAAATTCGTTAGCAGGTTGATTTGTTTTTAGCGCGAGTAGGCTTGATATTATGGTTTCAGCATCGTTTGAACCCATCTTGCGCAATACATTTAATTGTTTTTCTGCAATGATCTGATTGGAGAGCAGGACATCATCAACAACAAATTGAGAAAGGTTGGTATCGACATCAAGGGTTCCTAGTGTCTGTGTGAAATCGCTACCAAAGCTTTGTGTGTCAATTTTTAAGGTTGTGAGGGCTTCCTGCCATGAGTCGTTACGGTACCTGGCTTTTAATAGCTCGCCAGGGGTGAATGTTGTTCTCTCAGCAACCCAGTGCGCAACCCACAGTCGTTCTGATGTTGTCGATGATTTTTGCTTCGCTAGGACAATTTTTTTCTTTGCAACATTATAAACATTGGCTACCAGTGAATTTTGTGATGTTGCTAATAAGTATGGGTCAGCTGATGTTGGGTTGTTAGGGTCGTAATCTTTCTGGCTATAGCAATGACACGCCATCGACCAACAGAGGGTCGGGACAAGGAATATCGCTGCGCAGAGTATCAGGTGCCATTTTTTTAACATAAGCTATCTCCTTGAAAAATGGCCCAGCCACCTGATGTGGCTGGGCAAACTGTATTGAAGTTAGAACATCTAAGACAGAAGTTAGAACATCCAAGCGATCGAGAAGTCGAGTGCATCTTCGCTGACTTCATACTCGAGCTCAACAGAGTTGCCGCCGAAGGCTGTCGGCAGGGTGCCGGTCGATTTGACTGATTCCTTGAAGGCGTGCATGTAGCCGAAGTTAACTGAAACATCACGGGTGATTTGATAGCCAATACCAACGGTGACATGATGCTCAACTGCGGCAGGGAAACCGATGATTCTCAGGGTTTCAAAACCGTAGGCATTGACTTGTTTTCCTTGAATGCGGACACTATCGTCACCGTTAAAGGTGTGCGAGCTGATTTGACTTTCTGCGTAGTTGTAGCCAATGCGCAGCGCCAGTGCTTCTACGGGTTTAAACTGCACACCAATGGCGACACTTACCTGGTCATCCCAGTCAAGATCTTCATAACCTGCGGCATCAGCCCAGTTAATCCATTTGGTATCGAGTTCAACGAGTATCTTTTCATTGGGCTCGTAAGCAATACCAAAGCCCAATTGTTGTGGTGCTTCTAGCTCGAAATCATCTTGGCTATCATCAAGGTCTAAGTCAAAAACGTTTTTGTGGTCAGCCGAAATTGGGGAAATATATGTGAGGCCAAAATGGAATGAATCGACATGATATAAGGCACCGATCTGTACACCGTAGCCGTAGGCAGCTGAGGACCCCTGACCTAAATCAAGCGTTGAGTTGACGACATGCAGTGCCGCGCCAATAGAAAAGTTGTCGCTTGCCTGATAGGAGAGGGTTGGGGCTACCTTGAGGATCATTAATTGAGTCATGTTGGTGGCAAGTAAGCCGCCGCTTAACTCGCTGTCGCTATGATCAACACCGAGGCCAGTAATACCGTACGCTGCGAGACCAAAACGCAATTTTTCGTTGATCGGCGCAGTAAAACCGAAGGCCGGTACCATGTAGGTTTTTTTGTCAGCCTCGTTTTGGTAGATTCCGGGTGCGGGGAAACCTCCATCGTTTCCGATTGTAACCTTACCATCGATGGTGGGTGAAAACAGGGTAGCGGCAAAGTCAAACTGTGAAGAGGGGCAGCACTTGGTGAAGCACATGGCCGCCGGATTGGCGAAGGTGGCACTGATGGCATCCTGAGGAGCGGCGATGCCGGTGCCACCCATGGCGCGGGAGATTGGGCCGATACCGATCAGGTTATCACCGTTGGTTGCGTGAGCGCTTAGTGGCAGTACCAGCGCGGCGCACATAATTATAGCAGTTTTGAAAAACTTGTTCATCGAACCTCCTCGCCTCTAATTATCTGAGGCGTACATGATAGAAACGATAACGCTCCTCCCGAAGCGAGATTCGGGAGGAGCAGGTGTATTACTTTGTCGCTTCCCGTAGTGCTTGCTCTAATTCATCTTTACTTAAAGCATCAGGAGCTTGGTAGAGTAAATGTTTCTCAAGCTCCACGAAGGTGAGATCATCTTCCTGAAGGAAAATATCCTCATTACCGTGGCAGTTTTCGCACATGACCGATGCACCATCTTTGTGAATTGGTGCAAGTTGGAGGAAGTGGGTTGGGTAGGGCGCCCACGTTGCTTTCGATTCAAGATCCTCTTGGTTTAACGTTACGCCCATGCTTGAAAAGGCATCTGCAGAGGTGTCACCAGTGGTGTGAACCATTGGGTAGATTTTGCCGCCAAATTGACCGAGCTTGAAGATCCACTCTGGCTCAGCAACGCGGTTGTGACAGGATAAGCACGACTCGTATTCTGTACCGTGGCAGGCTTGGCAACTAACCGTCTCGTCATGTATTTCGTGAGCGTAGTTACTGGTTGGTGCATCTTGATGGCAATTGTAGCAACTGGCTTTGATAAGACCTGGAGTCATCATTCCCTGAGCTTCTTCTGGGCCACCCCGACCATGGAACTCTTGGTCGCTGCTATGACAAGAGTTACAATCCATGCCGATAGCAGTATGGAGGTTTTTCTCTTCAGTAAAGAATCCTGCACCTGCTAAGTGGTGGCAAGGGATGCACACTTGTAGATTGTCAGGTTTTCCTTCAAATTTATGGTTCGATTGTAAGCCTCTATTCGCAACAAGAGGGGTGCCGATATGGCAGGTGCCACATGTTGCATGGCATGCCATACAGTCGCCACTCATGATCTGACCAACAACAACCTCTTTATTGTGTGTTGCACCTAAGCGGCCAGTTAGTTTCTGCTTAATTCCTGTCATGTTGAAGTGGATAGATGTTTGGGCGTTGACAACAATCTCTTTATGACAAGAGCCACAAACTTTTTCGCCACCGTCGGCAGTGGGGTCGGTGATTATTCCTTTATGGGCCGTGGTTTTGTCCGTTGCTGTGGGATCGCCAGCATGGCAGAATTCACATGATGCCTTGCCATGAATACGGTCGTTGACAAAGTCTTGATCAACGAAAAGACCTTGAGCGACGGCCTCAGCTAAAACATCGTGACCGTAGCCATCCTTGGTGTCGGTTACAACTGAACGCAGATAGTCGAGCTGGCCGTGGCAGACAAGGCACTCGCTGGTGTTAATTGGGTTGGCATAAGACTTGGTTTGAACGCTTACATGGCTTGTTGCAGAGCTGGCTGTGACAATAGCTGCCGCACTGAGCGCCAGAGTCGTTGCCAGACTGCAAATGAATAGCAATCTTTTCATCTTCATAGTATGTTGCCTCCGTTAGAGTTTCTCTTCCTTTTTAGTCCAGCAGTGAACCGACATTCGCTGCTGGGCTGGAAGAGAGCTGTTTGTTGCAATGTTGAGTGAATATTCACTCAACATTGCAGGTGAAAATATCCATTTCTAGGGTGGTGCCATAAATAGCCCTTGAGTGAGGGTTCATTCATTGACTGCTAGTTATGCTTCCTTGCTTTTATAGTACTGATGGAGTCTGCTCAATTATTATTTACTTCTGAAACGTGTACCTTGGTTGAAATTGTTGAGTGAGGATTCATTCAGCCTCGATTTACATTAACCTTGTTTTGATTTTCGTGCAATACTTTTTTAATCGGAACAGATTAGAGTGTTGGGTTTTAATTATATTTTTGGTCGGATTTGGTTGTAAGCCGGCATAAAAAGGCTTTTGACGTGGATATCGCAAAATAAAACTACCTAAATCGGGCCGCTTTTTAATGTAAGTTCATTTTTTGCACTTATTTGGCTGAAACGGTGCTCCAAGCATGTTGCCAAATTGTATCGAGGTAGGTGGGCAGAGGGTTGGGGACAACACAATCCAGCCGCATGCGAACCATTCGCAGCGGAATGCCGAAGACGCAAGCTGAAGCTACGAGCGTATCCATCTCGACAATCTCACCACTTTTAATGCCATCGGTAAGCATTTGTCGCATCAGAGTTAAGGGCTCTGAAGAGCAAATCGATTTGACCCCGGGGAGAAACTCACTATGTTTTGCATAAAAGATGAAATGCATCGCATCAGGGTTTTTTTCTGTACACTCAAAAAGATATTCGATTGCTGCTCGACACCGGTCATGAGCTGAATCATAATCAGCAAGAATATCTGCCATTGTTTTAGCCATTGTCTTAGATAGATCATCAAATAACGCAACGGCAATAGCTTCTTTGTTGTTAAAGTAGTTATAGACTGAGCCAACACTTATTTGTGCTTCACGACGAATATCGTCAACCGAGGTACTAAAATACCCTTTTGTGCTGAACAGAGTAAGACAAGCTTGTAATATTTTATTACGCAATTCCTGTGACGGAGATTCTATCTTTTTTTTCATAATTTGTTTTATCCAAATGGTGATGCTAGTTGGTGTAATTGCGTGAGTGAGCGCTCACTCACTGCCTGATGACAACAAACTGCCTCAACAGAAGGCCCGTTTGACTCTCTTAACTAAACAGTTAGCAGTTGTGAACTTCGTCGCCAAAAACTTGAGCGCTAAAAATATAAATATCGGCATTCGTCCCTTGCCATGCTGTTGACGCCAATCCTGCTTTGATACATGTTTGATTTAAAAAGGTGGTTCGATCCCAATGGTTCTCAATCGCTACTTGCGGTAATAGAACTCCGCGATTGTGACCACACTCAAGATATATGCCATGGGTGCCAAGGATAATTTCATCAATGTTATCGATCTTAATCAGTGGCGAGAGTACGGAGATTTGTAATGAGATTGAATCGAGGTCCTGTATTTTTAGTGGATAAAAACGGGGATCATTACAGGCTGATGCCATGGCAATTTCAGACACCTCTTTAAATAGAGGTAGTTCCGATTGGAAGTTGCCAATACAGCCTCGTAGTTTACCCTTTTGTTTAATGGTAACGAAACAACCATGTTTAAAGTTCAGGCGCCGCTCCTCGCGAGGGACAACGCATACCTTGTTGTTGCAAACATGACTCACAATTGTTGTGCGAGCAATGTCTAAAAGAATTTCTTCTTCTGCAGCATTGAGTAAATCTTCCACTCAGCCCCCTTGTGCATGGTGATTAACATCATTGGTCGAGCACTTACTTCATACTATCGCTTAAGAATCGCGGGAATACTATCAAAAATCTCTTGTTGAGTCTATACCGCTATCATTGGTAATTTATTTTTTTAACTTATAAAATTAGTTCAGTTTGATGATGACAGCAGTAGGTGAAAGGGGCAGACTGTGGAAGCGTAATTTTCGGCACATACTGCTTATACTTTTTACTTTTTATTTGGGATTATTGATTTTGAATCAAACGAAATTTTCCACCTTAAAGTTAGACCACAATCTACTTAAAAACCTTGAAACCGTTGGTTATGAGGCGATGACACCGATACAGGCACAAAGTTTACCGCCGATCCTTTCTGGGCGTGATGTGATTGCGCAAGGGAAAACAGGTTCAGGTAAAACGGCGGCGTTCGGTCTCGGTTTATTGCATCGTTTAAATGTGAGATGGTTTCGAGTACAAGCGTTGGTTTTATGTCCGACCCGAGAGCTGGCTGATCAGGTTTCGAAGGAGATTCGAAAATTAGCGCGTTCGATCCACAATATAAAAGTCCTCACTCTGTGTGGTGGCATGCCTTTTGGTCCGCAAATTGGTTCACTAGAACATGGGGCTCATATTGTTGTTGGTACTCCTGGCCGGATTGAGGAGCATGTACGCAAGGGGGCATTGGATCTCAGTAACTTGAAAATGTTGGTCTTAGATGAAGCGGATCGTATGCTGGAGATGGGCTTTCAGGAAGCTCTTGATAAGATTATGGAGCAGATGCCTGTTGAGCGCCAAACGATGCTGTTTAGTGCGACGTTTCCAGCACAAATTAAGCAGATTTCAGAACGGATCATGACTGACCCTGCGATGGTGAAAGTGGAATCGACGCATGACAATAGTACGATTCAGCAACATTATTATCAGATTGAGGAGGGCAGTGAACAGCGTCGTTTAGCGTTGCGTTTATTGCTGCTGCATTATTTACCCAAATCGACCGTTGTTTTTTGTAACACCAAGCGCGAAACTCAAGAGGTCGCGGATGAGTTATGCGCTCAAGGGTTTAGCGCATTAGCGATCCACGGTGATCTAGAGCAACGAGATCGTGATCAGGCATTAATCCGTTTTTCTAACAAAAGTGTTTCCATTCTTGTTGCAACGGATGTTGCCGCGCGAGGGCTGGATATTGATGATCTAGATGCGGTAATTAATTATCAACTTGCCCGTGAAACAGAAGTGCATCTGCACAGAATTGGTCGTACTGGTCGTGCGGGCAGTACGGGGATTGCCTGCTCCCTCTTTAGCGATAGAGAGACCTTTAAAATAGATTTATTGGCGAAACTGATGGATCGGGAGATTGAGGCTGAACCATTGCCTGCTGAGTCTGTTTTTGATGCGGAAATGATTCAACCAGAGATGGCAACCATACAAATTGATGGTGGTAAGAGGCAAAAAGTACGACCTGGAGATATCCTCGGTGCCTTAACTGGCGAACAGGGAATATCGGGGTCCCAAGTAGGGAACATAAACGTTTTTGCTAATTGGGCGTATGTCGCTGTTCATCGCGATGTGGCGAATGTCGCACTGAAAAAAATAACCAACGGTAAAATGAAAGGCCGTACCTTCCGTGTGCGTCGAATACGAGGCTAGCAGCCTGTCGGACTTGACGGACTGCTAATTAAGTGTGTCCGTGGGGGGCGCCTCAGTTGCGCTAGTCTTTTCAACTAGTTGCTGCTGAATGCTACTAAGTTGCTGTTGCCTCTGAGATACAACAGCAGCAAAAGCCTCTTTTCTAGCACTTGAAATTGGTTTCGCTGGACTCGATTTCATCTTCAACGGATTGATCGCCTGGCCGTTTTTAAAGACTCTAAAGTCGAGGTGCGGCCCTGTGGACAGACCTGTGGTACCAACATAGGCAATCACCTCGCCCTGACGAACGCGCCGCCCTTTTTTCATGCCTCGGGCAAACTTATTCAGGTGGATATAGGTGGTTTCATACGAATTCGGATGCCGAATACGAATTTTATTACCGTTCGAGCGATCATAGCTTTTTTGAGTGATCGTACCGTCGGCAACAGCCATAACGGGTGTGCCAATTGGTGCGGCATAGTCAATGGCAAGGTGGGGCTTCCATTTGTTTTGTACTGGGTGAAAGCGTCGTTTCGTATAGCCCGATGAAATTCGTGTATAGGACAGCGGCGCTTTTAAAAATGCTTTGCGCAAACTTTTCCCCTGCTCATCGTAGTAACCAAAGTCAGTATCGCCATCATTAAAACGGAAGGCGTCGTAGGTTAGATTCCGGTTGCTAAATTGCGCGGCAAGCAGGTCGCCGTAGCCAGCAAGATTGCCATCGCGATAGCGTTTTTCGACTAATGCGGTAAAATAATCTCCTTGACGAATATCACGAATGAAATCGATATCCCATGCGAAAATGGTCATGATTCGTACCGCGAGTTCTGAAGTTTCACCGAGTTGGCCAACGGTGCTAAACAGGCTTGAGTTGATGCGGCCACCAATGGCCTCTACTTTAATGGTGTAAGGGATGGCTTGTCGGCGGACAAAAAAATCGCCCTGCTGTTGCTCAATGACTAATTGATCTTCTTTGTTGATATCGTAATAGAAACTGACAAAGTTTTCGTTCTCAATTTCAATTTGATAGGGATGACCCGCACAGAGGTTCGATAATGGGAAAACTGGCTGGCTTTTACGCGAAATCACTAAAATCTCGGCGGGTGAAAAGTAATGGCCTAAAATTGCCGTAATGGTATCACCTGGTTGGACTGATTGGCAGATGGTTTCACGTTGAATTTGAATGACTGCTTCAGTTGGTGGCTCGGTAAAGGCAATAGGGGCAAGTTGGTCAGATTTCGCCGACGAAGTTTCTGGATTGTCGTTGCGAACAAAGAGAAAAAGAACCAGTGCAACACTTGCCAGAATAAGGAATAACGTCGTATTCTGCTTACGGCGACGATTTCTAGCCATCGGTGAGCGACGACGAGCATTGTATGACATAGGGTACGGTATCCATTCTTGATGAAAATCTAACCGAATATTAATCGCGACACCATATCAGTTTTGTTGCTCTTTTGTCCAGCAGGGTGTCGGAGTTACCCTGATCCTACTGCGAAATCGTCTTGATACCGAGACCAAGCTGGGTCTGAATATCTGTTGTTTGCAGTTATACTTTTTTAAAATATTACTTTGCCGTTCAAAAGGACACCTATATGAAGATAAATGTACAACGCTTGTGTGATGAATTTTCCACCCTTGCGGCAATCTCCAGCCCCTCTTTTCATGAAGGTGAAATTGCCACGTATTTGCATCAACGTTTCTGTGCTCTCGGTGCACAGATTGAGATTGATAATGCTGGACATGCAATTAACGGTGAATCGGGAAACTTAATTGCCCGCTTTGTCGGTACTGATCCCACACGTGAACCGTTGTTGCTCTCTGCCCATATGGATACGGTTTCACCGGCAAAGGGAGTTGAGCCTATTTTGCACGATGGTGTCTTTCGCAGCGCAGGGGCAACAATTTTAGGCGCTGATGATAAATCAGGGATCGCCCAAATCATCGAAGCCATCGAGGTTTTACAAGAAAACAATATCCCTTATCCACCGTTAGAGGTGGTGATTACCGTGTGTGAGGAGGTCGGTCTACTTGGTGCCAAGCAGCTCGATTACTCTCAACTCAAAGCCAAGCGTGGTCTGGTGCTAGATACTTCTGGCGTTGGCATGGTTGCGCGCAAAGCACCATGCGCCAATAAATTGCGTTTTGTTGTCGAAGGGGTTGAGGCGCATGCTGGTATTGACCCCGAGCACGGCCTTTCAGCGATACAGGTTGCCTCTTTAGCGATTAGTACGATGAAGTTGGGTCGTGTTGATGGTGAAACGACCGCAAATATAGGTTTGATAACGGGTGGTCAGGCGACAAATATTATCCCCAAAAATGTTCAAATGATGGGCGAGGCACGCAGTTTTGACGTCGACAAATTACAGCGCCAAACCGAGCATATGTCGCAGTGTTTTTATGATGCTGCAGAGCAGAGCGCAGTGACCATTCGCGGCGAACTCTGTCAGGCGAAGATTCATATTGATGTGATCGATGATTATCCCGCTATGAATGTTGCTCCTGAAGCGGTGGTATTGCAGCACTTACGTCAAGCTGCGGCAGATGTTGCCCAAACATTGGAGGTCGGTGTTTCGGGTGGCGGCAGCGATGCTAATCTGTTTAATCAGCATGGCATTGAAACGGCAAACTTGGCCACCGGGATGCAGCAGGTTCATTCTGTCGATGAATATATTCTCGTTGATGATCTTGTTAGTGTCTGTCGTCTTTTAACTGAATTTATTCGGATCTCTTAACGCCTTGTTTTCAGGCTGCTTTTGATCGTGGTGCCGAGGTAATATATAAATGAGAATTTCTCCCCGGTTACAACAGGTAACCTTTCCACCCATTACTGAGGTGAAAAGTTGGATTGCCGACCGTACGTTTAATGCTGAAAAGCCGTTGGTTGATTTGTGCCAAGCGATTCCAGATTATGCTCCGCCGGAATCGTTGGTGGCTCATTTACGTCATCAGCTGGCTCAGCCACAGCTGTCTGTCTATTCAGCCGATGAAGGGTTGCCGGAGATTCGCCAGACGGTGAGCGAGTGGTACACACGTCGTTATCAATCTGGGCCGTCAGCCGATCAGATCTGCATGACCATTGGTGCCAGTCAGGCTTTTTGGTTGGCGATATTGTCGGTGTGTGAATCTGGAGATGAAGTGATTGTTCCACTGCCGGCTTATTTTGATCACCCCATGGGGCTTGGGGCCCTCGGCGTTGTACCGAAATTTATCCCCTTCGATGCTGAGCAGCCCTTGCCTGATCTTGATGTGATTGCGGCAGCCATTGGCCCACGTACCCGTGCCATTCTTATGGTCACTCCCAGTAATCCGACTGGAACAGTATTGCCTCCAGAACGGATTGAGACTTTGTATGATTTAGCAAAGCAAAATAATATCGCTTTGATATTAGACGAAACATACAACGCTTTTTTGCCGCCAAACCAGGTGCCACATCACCTTTTTTCTAAGGAGGATTGGGGTGAAACATTTATCCATATTGCCTCATTTGGTAAAACTTTTGCTCTCACTGGCTATCGGGCTGGGGCTCTGGTGGCAGGCAAAGAGTTGATTCACCATGCCCTAAAAGTTCAGGATAGCATGGTGGTGTGTCAGCCCCGCATCACTCAGCACGCCATTGCCTATGGTTGCGAAGAGCTGAGCGATTGGGTCGATCAAAACAGCGCCATGATGCAACAGCGTCATGATCTTTTTTGCCAGCTTTTCGGTGTGAAGAGTAACCGTTTTACCCTGTGTCGCAGCGGTGCTTTTTTTGCATGGGTTAAACATCCGTGGTCATCATTGACGGGGCGGCAAGCAGCGCGAAAACTGGCAGATGAGGCGAATCTTATTTGCCTGCCGGGGGAAGTGTTTGGCCCGGGGCTAGAAGGTTACTTAAGGCTTGCTTTTGGTAATGTCAGTCAACACGAAATTCCGCAAGCTGTTGAACGGTTTTTAGCCTATTGATTAACGCTTAAAAACCATTCCTAGACACTTTTGTGATACAGGGGGACGGTTCTGGTCGGTGCCGCAGTGCTTGTCTTGTTATGGTCGTACTTGCTTTAACAAGGACCTTGCTCCTTGTTGGCCATTCTGTCGTCGATTCGCTTCCATTTATCCCCCCCCCTTGGTTGCCGTAACCCTTTAAAATAAACAATTTCGGTAGAGTCTTCATCATAGGACATCTCCTATGATTTGATTGGGAAACAGCAATAACGCGTCTTAGCTTTGACTCAAGCATTTCTTTGATAGACTGTAAACGATGCAACACTTGATTAGTTAAGGGGAAGCGGTCATTGCTGACAGAAAATAGAGATGGGAGGGCACGATGAAGAGTTATCGTATTTTAGGGGGCGTTGCTGCGTTGCTGTTGACACTGGTCATCGCCGCTCCGGCACAGGCAGACAGTTTCAGTCGAACGATTGCGGTGTTTAATAAATCAGAAGCAGTTCAACCTTTTTTTCAAAACTCCTACGGTTACGCCATTTTTCCAACCGTTGGTAAGGCTGGTTTTTTCATCGGTGGCGCATACGGCACCGGCCAAGTGTACCGTGGTGGCATGGTCACCGGAAAAACCTCGCTCATCAAAGCCTCGATTGGCTTTCAACTTGGTGGTCAGGCGTTTAGTGAAATTATCTTTTTACAGGATCAGCGCGCCTATAACGAATTCATCAGTGGTAACTTTGAATTCGATGCAGCGGCGTCTGTCGTTGCTATCACAGCAGGTGTGCAAGCCAGAGCCGGCACCGTAGGTGTTTCAGCTAGCGCAACAGCTGGGCCTGAAACCGGTGCTCAGGCTATCATTGGCTATCAAAAAGGGATGGCTGTATTCATTCACGCCAAAGGTGGCTTGATGTACGAAGCGGCAATAGGTGGGCAAAAATTTAGCTTTCGGGCTTTCTAGCCGCGCTATTGCTAGAGAACAAAGATCAGGTCGGGCGTTGTCATGCCACGTTTTGATTGAAAAGTGGTCATCGACCACTGGAGCATAACGATACGGTTGGGATTCTTACGTCGGCTGCGAGACGAAAATTGCGAACTTGATCTTGGTTTGTGTGGTTGTGGAATGTGATCAACATTGTGAGGCTGATAATAACAACCCTTGGCTAAAGTAATTCGGGGTTGCGCCCCCGACCGTCGCCCTACGGGTTCCCTCACTTCAATCGCTTACATTAGGTCGCTGTCAGGCTTACAAAAACCTACTACGAAGTCGTTTGTTTGGCTCATATTCATTCAAATCTGCGACGAATAGGCGAACTATTCGCTCTCAAATTTTCATAAATCTGATCTCAAACAGCCAACTTCTCGCTACGGTTCTTCAAGCCTAACACCCACCTGAACCGCTACAACTCACTACGTTCAAACAGTTAGTGGGCAATCATTCTCGTTGACGCTCATTGCCTTCGGCTGCGGCAAATGGGGGAGCGTGGTGCTAAATAACTAAACCTTAAAACCATTGTTGCTGTTGTCTCGGTAGGTCGGCCACTGGCCGACGCTTTTAGTTTTCCTCAATATGTTCTTTAGCCGTTTGCACCGCAAGTTCCCTGTCCTTGGTAAACAGTCGCCATTGCATGAGTGCCGAATGGATACCCGCTTTTTTATCCTGCCCGCGACAGTAATACCAATGACCATAGCGCTCAACCGTTGAAAACGGATGATTCTTGTCACACAAAATTCCGCACGGATCATACTCCTCAAAATAAACAATCTCGTTAGGGTCTTCATCGTAGGTCATCTGTGAGGGTAGTTCGAGCTGCGAAAAATCGGCGTTATCGATAAGCTTTTGATCTAACCACGCTGAAATGTTCATAACGTTCCCTTTTTTGTATTGGTGTGCGTTGTTGAGTTTTTTCTTAGAATAACCATTTTTACCATGAAAAGGTACTTTAGCACCTGAAAATAGGGGGGGGGCCGTTTTTCGTCCGGCAAAACAATTGATATCCTTTAGGCTTCAGCGTCGGCTGCGAGACGAAACTCGCGAACTTGATCTTGGTTTGTGTGGTTGTGGTTGTGATCAACTTAGGAATGGTGAAAATAACATTCTTTGGCTGAAGTAATTCGGGGTTGAGCCCCCGACTGTCGCCCTCCTTTTAGCGTCATCCAAAAATAGGCAAAACATGACCCGCAATTGCCTTGCCCTGCGGGTTCCCTCCCTCCAATCACTTACATTAGGTAGCTGTCAGGCTTACAAAAAACTACGACGAAGTCGTCTGTTTGGCTCATATTCATTCAAATCTTCGACGAATAGGCGAACTATTCGCTCTCAAATTTTCATAAATCTGATCTCAAACAGCCAATTTCTCGCTACGGTTCTTTAAGCCTAACACCCACCTGAGCGTGCCAAATAACTCTCTACGTTCAAACCGTTCTGTCACAAGCGGCTCTGATGACGCTCATTTCGTTCGGATTTATTTTGTTCTGGTTAGCATATTTCGCCCCCTGAGGGCCGATGGTCGTCCATGTATTGCGAGAAAATTGCGTGTTGACTGTGGGAAAACAGTTGTTTACTCAGTTGATATTATAGGGAATAATGACCTGCGATAACTATTGTCCATTTGTTTTTGGAGATATGTAAATGAGTTCTTTTGAATGGAATGAAAAATTTGAAACAGGTTTGATCGAAGTCGATAAGCAACATCGTCACCTAATAAATGTAACAAACGATTTTTCTAAGTTGGTGGCGAGCAATGACGTGTCTTTGCAGGCACTAACAGAGGTGTTTAACGAACTTGCATCATACACTCAGTATCACTTTGCAGAAGAAGAAAAGTTGATGGCAGAAGTCGCCATTGATGAGCGTCATACTGGAGAACATATGCAGCAGCACAATGATTTCTTGCGAGCCGTTCTCGATCTTCATCAAAATATGGTGTTTGGCCGTGAGAATGCCAAGGTGGAGTTGCTTGATTTTTTAAAGAGTTGGATTGTTCATCATATTCTTGATCGTGATATGTGTCTTTCCCGACAGATCAAGGCTGTTAAAAGTGGAATCCCTGCTGCGGAGGCATTTGCAGTGGAGGGAAAGTAAAGCGCTGTGCTCGATGACGATCATTGCGTTTTGCGGCGGTAATTGGGTGAGGTACGTTTTATCGAAGCCTCAAGTCCGCCAGTCTGCTAGTACCTTTCATTGACATATCCCTACTAATGTCTTTTTTGTTTAATGGTAAATCTTCTGGAGGTTTAAGATGGGGTCTAATGTGAAAATAGCGCTTGCTTGTCTGATCATTGTAATATTTCAAAGTGTCGCTATTGCGTCCAGCGGGCCTTATATAAGGGGCAGCATTGGTGCTTCTTTTGTCGAAGATATTTCAGGAAGTTCGCCATACAATAGCAGTTTTAATAACAAATTTGATCCGGGGCAGGTTTATGGTGGCGCTGCGGGATACAGGTGGGACAACCTAAGGCTTGAAGGTGAGTTTGTCTTTCAGGAAAATGATTACGATAAAGTCCAGAACTCTTCAGGCGCTTATGCTGATGCTAAGGGGTCTATATCAAATCAGTCTCTGTTGTTGAATGGTTATTATGATTTTTTAAATGACAGTAAGTTTACTCCGTTTGTTGGCGCAGGACTTGGAGCCAGCAAGGTGGAAATAAATGACTTGCTCGCGACAGGCTGGTCTAAAACCTTGAGTCGCGATGATACTGTGCTTGGCTATCAGTTTAGTGCAGGTGTTGCGGCTGCGTTGAGTGAATCTTACCAGTTAGTCGTTTATTATCGTTACCTTGCCACTGAAAATCCACACTTTGATAGCGACGTTGACTACGAGTTCTCTAGCCATAACATTGTGCTTGGATTGCGTGTCGATTTTTAACGCTATCGTATGATTTTTGATCAATCACTGTGGTGATGGGTAAAGTTAACGAGGTGGACATCAAAAGGGTGGAGTCCTAGTTTTTTGTTGTTTGATTGAACAATGGTCACCGACCACTGGTGTATAACGACACAGTTGAAGTTCTCACGTTGGCTGCGAGACGAAACTCGCGAACTTGATCTTATAATTTGGTTTTAAGGGGTAGTGACCCTAGCTTGCCCAGAGAATGAGATTAATTAACATATTGATTATACGAATGTTTTTGTAATAAATATCTTGCATTAATCCCTTTAGAAGGTATATTTTCCCTAGGAGTAGAACGCTGTTTGTTGGACACCCCTTCTACGGAGAGCCTGATGTCCTCCTCCCCAGCGCAAAATATCATTCGCAATATTATTATCGGCTTTACCGTCAGCTTTGTCGCCTTAAGCCTTGGCGCTGCCCTGGGTATTCTTTCTGGTCGAGGAGCGTTTGCCGGTATGTTTTCTGCCGGTATTATCGCTTTATTTACTGCCCTGTTGGGCGGCACGCGGGTTCAGTGCTCAGGCCCAACAGCTCCCATGAGCGCCGTCAGTGCTCTCGTTGTTGCTTATGCCTATGATCAAGTCAATCAACTTGGGCACATCACCAATAGTGACCATTTTATTAATCTTGTGTTTTTGCTCAATGGTTTTGTCCTGCTCTGCATGGCAGTTCTACGCTTTGGCCGATTTATTCGCTTTGTGCCCAATGTTGTCATATCGGGATTTATGAGCGGTATTGCCTTGTTGATTTGGCAGGATCAGCTCAATGTTTTGTTCGGGTGGGACGGAAAAATTGCCCTGCACGGCGGATGTATAGCAAATGGTTTGGTCGCCTTGACAACATTGATGCTCATTTTTGTTTTTGCACCGTTAATGCGCAAAGTGATTGGCAACCGTTCTCGTTTTTTACCCTCGACTCTGCTAGCAATCCTTTGTGTCAGTATCGGCTGCGCCGTGCTCCAGATCCCCGTTGAACGTGTACAGCTCAGTGGTAACCTACAAAACTTCTCTGATTTTACCCACTTAATAGAGCAACAATGGCCGCGCGACTGGTCCTTTTCAACCCTGATAAAAGCGTTCCCCTTTGCGTTGCAGTTAGCCGTACTCTGCTACCTTGATACGCTGCTGACTTCGTTAGTTGTCGATAAAATGAGTGGCGAAACAACTCGCCAAAATCAGGAATTGATGGCTCAAGGCGTCGGCAACAGTGTCTGTGCCTTAGTTGGCGGTATCCCCGGAGCTCAGGCAACCATCCGTTCAGTACTTATGTTGAAGGAGCAGGCCAACCTCAGGTTGGCAGGAATTATGACGGGGGTATTCGTTCTGGTCGAAATGTTTCTGTTTCAAGAATGGATCAATGCCATTCCGAAGGCTGTGTTTGTCGGTATATTGATCAAGGTTGGTTATGATGTGTTTGATTTCATGCCATTGCGTCTTTATCTCAAGCAATTGATCATAAAACACCGACACCAGTGGCAGGATTTTTTCTCACGTCATGATGATCGTGAAATCTATATTACCAATCGCGAAGGGTTGATGATTAGTGGAACCGCGATAGTGACCGTTTTCTTTGATCTCAACATGGCCGTTGCTGGCTTTACTCTGTTGTTCTACCTTCACAATAAAGCGCTTAATCGTCGTAATCCCATGCGAGATCTTGTTCCAGAAAAGGAAACAGAGGCTTTTTCTCGTGAAGCATAACGGGGCACTTCACTGCCTTTGATCTAATTGAAAAGTGGTCACCGACCACTGGAAAACTATTATATAGCTAGAGTTTTCGTAATTCCTTTCAAGTTAGGTTCCACCCTAAAGCTAGATAATAAAACTCAACCAAAATATTCTACGCCGCCATAACGAATTAAAACCGATTTGGAGGTCGAGAGGCCGACGAGCCGCCAATGTTTATGTAAGAGGGAAGGTGAACCATTGTAGGTAGAATGCGGCCCGCTGCAGGTGTGAACTTCAAGGCCGTTTTTTGCTTACTTTTTTGAGGCATGGAGACTGTTGAAGTTAACGGATCGTTGCGAGAGAAAGGATGGGTGAGACCAGATTTTTGATAATTTGAGAGCGAATAGCAGGGCTATTTGTCGAGGATTATCGGAGATATGGGCCATTCACACTTTTTCGCAGTAGATTCGGTGGCTGCAATAGCCTCCACACCAAAAAAGTACGTCGGCTGCGAGACGAGACTCGCGAACTTGATCTTATTTTGTGAGGTTGTGGAACGTGATTAATATTGAAAGCCTGATAATAACACCCCTCGGCTGAAGTAATTCGGGGTTGCGCCCCCGACCGTCGCCCTACTTTTAGCGTCATCCAAAAGTAGGCAAAACATGACCCGCAATTGTCTTGCCCTGCGGGTTCCCTCACTTCAATCGCTTATATCAGAGTGTGCCAAAAAACTCGCTACGCTCAGACAGTTTTGGCACAAGCAGCTCTGATGACGCTCATTGCGTTCGGCTGCGGCAAATGGGGGAGGGTGGTGCGAAATAACTAAACCTTGAAACCATTGTTGCTTTGGTTTCGGTAGGTCGGCCATTGGCCGACGCTTGTAGATTTTACTCAAGATAGCTTAGTTCAGGTCGGATGCGGTGAGGGCAACGAACCGCAGCGGTTCTGCTTTGACAGTGGGGGGCATAAAGATTACATCTTGACGGTGTGTTCTCTGCGGGATTCACTTTTAACATGGATTATATTTTAGAAAATACACTCCAATATAAAAAGTGGTTTTTGCAGCTTAAAGATAAAACCTGTAAAAATAGGCTGTTGCTCCGTTTAGCACGAATTGAAAATGATAACTTTTGTGATTATAAACAACTCGACGAAAACTTATTTGAGCTACGTTGCACCTTTGGTGGTGGGTACGCATTTACTACACGCTTCGCGGCGAGAGGGTTGTTTTGTTGCTAACGGGTGGTAATAAGTCACGCCAGTCAAGTGATATTGAAAAAGCCAAGAGAATGTTGAGAGAATTGGAGTAAATTATGACTGTAAAAATTGAACGATTTGATATCGCAGAACACCTTGAAACCGATGAAGATATTCATGAGTTTTTAAGTGAGGCCATTACTACAGGTAGTGAGTCCGATTTTATTCATGCTCTCGGTATTGCTGCACGAGCTAAAGGGATGAGTGATCTCGCTCGTTCTGCACAAGTCACCCGTGCCAGCCTATATAAATCCCTTTCTGACAATGGTAATCCGCGCTTTGATACGATTAATAAAATTGTCGAGGCCTTGGGTTGCAAGTTGATGATCGCCCCGTAGGTTTTATCATGACCAATTGCTGTTTGTTGTGAAAGCCGATTCGGAAAGTTTCCGAATTGGCTTTGTTTATTTGGTGTTAGGTTTGTCAGGCATTGTCTGACGGTTCGCCCTGTCGAAAGAACCAAGGCAAAGGGGAAGGGACAAGTAGGATGCGGTGAGGGCAACGAACCGCATCGGTTCTGCCTGTCCTTGGTAAATAGAATGGTTACCTTCTTTTCTCCTAAAGCAATAAAGCAAGAACGTTATATATGACTCACGATCAAAGCTAACTTCCTGGAAGTTAAGCGAATTAATAAAAAAGCAATAGCCTGTTTTTGGTCGTTCTTTCTGCTAACAATAAAAGCAAACCCCACAAAACAGGAGGCTTTTATGTTGGATAAACTGGACAGATTGGAACAGTTTCGGCAACTACGCTCTACCATTCGTGGATCAAAATCAATTCTGGTTGTTGGGATTGATGTTGCTAAAAGTAGCCATCATGCCTTTTTCGGTGATGCCAACGGTAAAACTCTGCACAAGAGGCTGATTTTTGATAATGATCTTGAAGGGTTTCAAAAGCTTCGCGGCATGGCGAGTAGTTTAGTAGCAAGACATGCTTTAGAGCAGTGTGTGTATGGTGTTGAACCTACGGCCTCTTACCATAAACCACTTGCTGAATATCTGATCCGTAACAATGAGCAGGTTGTTTATGTTTCTAATGTTGCGGTAAAGCATAACCGATCACTCTTAGATGGTCGTTGGGATAAAAACGACACTAAAGATGCTGCGAACATTGCTGATCTAATCGGTCAAAGCCGCTGTCAATACTATGATCTCGCCGCTAATGACATCAGAGAGTTACGCAGTCTCCTCGCTTATCGCAATAAGCTTAAAAAGCAGGAGCACAGCTTGCGGATGCGTATCCGCAACAACCTGTTAGCTCAATACTTTCCTGAACTCGATAAACAGATGCCTCAAGGCGGTCAAGATGGTTTGATCCTCGATATTATCGCTAAAGACTTTGATCCAACGCATATTGCTGCAACACCATTTGAAACATTTCGCCAACAATACAAACTATCACGGCGACCCATTACCTATGAAAAACGGTTACGCACCATTTGGGAACAAAGTCAGCAATCTATCGGTTGCTTCCTCCCCGAATCTGCCGCATGGGAAGGACAGATGATGGTTGATCAGCTCCATCATACCAGACAGATCAAGCACGACTTAGAGCAACAACTTAAATACGTTGGAGAGAAGTTCTCATCATACCGCTGCATTATAACCATCCCTGGCTTTGGGCCAATCATCTCAGCAATGACCCTTGGTGCTATTAGCGATGCCCATCGCTTTACCAGTCGCAAGCAGGTGTTACGGCTCGCAGGGTTAGATTTAAGCGCATCACGCAGTGGTAAAACAAGCAACAGTGCTGTACCCGTAATTTCAAAACAGGGCAAAGCCGCATTACGCTACGGGTTATATCAAGCAGCCCTGATTGCCAGTTACCAAGATGAAACTATCAGAAACTACTTTACCCGACTACTCAAAGGGCGAGAACTAGAACGCGGCATTAAAACTAAAATGCGAATCAAATTAGCCGCAAAACTGCTTATCGTGGCATGGACAATGATGAAGCGAAACGAAGTGTTTGATTCTGGCCATTTCAAGGTATAAAACCACCTTCGAAATAGCCATTGGCGAGACGAGTCCGATCAAGAACGTTGAGGCATAAAGACCTCGGGCGGGACAAACAGGGACCTCTCACTGGAATCTTGAAGATTGGATAAGGAATGATGAGGCGGCCCCGCTCCCATTGAGGACGGGGGATGCCGGATATTTGTAACGATTAAACTCAAGGTTCGCCAAGTTGTGAGACTAACGCCAAGTGTTGAAATAGCAGCAGTGGTACGTTCAAAATTGGGCGACATGTTTAACTTGCTGATTTTGCAGTGGGGATTATTTTAGTTGACGTTGGTGATATAGAATGTCCCCTTTTGTTTCCCAGATAGTGGATTTCTTTGAATCCTTCATTTGATCTTTATTTTGCATGACACCATTCCCCTTGCATTATAAAAGGTTTATTTGGTGTGTTGCAATGACCAGTTGAATCCATCTCATCCAAAAGTATGCAAAACATGACCCGCAGACAAGTAGGATGCGGTGAGGGCAACGAACCGCATCGGTTCTGCCTGACCTTGGTAAATAGAATGGTGACCTTCTTTTCGCCTTTGGTTTTATTCTTGGTTTCCCGTCCCCTCTTAGTTCCCTATTTCCTTTTCTTTTTTCCTGATTTTTTTTTCTGATGGCGAAAGCCTGGCCGCATATATTTTTTGCTTACTTTGGTTATTGCGTCATCGAATTCTTGAAGTAAAATATGGGCGTTTGGAAGTGATTTTTGGGCAAGTTTTTTTCCTGTTTGTAAATATTTAAAAGCAATATCAAATCTTCCCATATTGCAATGACAGTTGCTAAGATTTAGGTAGCTTTTAATTGTTTCAGGATGTTCTTGACCAAATACACTTTTATAAATTGATAGGGCCTTTTCAAGGTGTTGAAGTGCTGCCTGATTCTTTCCCTTGGCGGCATATGCACTGCCGACATTTCCGAATGAGATTGCCGTGAATGGATGATATTCACCCAATGCAGCGACTCTTATGTTTAATGCTTTTTTCGCACAATCTAATGCCATTTGTTGATCATTTAATTTACTGTATGTAGCTCCAAGAGTGCTGTATGGAGTCGCTATGTGTGGATGGTTTTCACCTAAAACTTCGCGGTAGATTGTTAGAGCTTTTTCAATGTACTCTATTGACTCGTTGTTGTTGCCTAATTTGCGATAAGTGTTGCCGATCGAACTGTATGAACCTGCAGTGTCTGGATGGTTTTCTCCTAGGACCGTTTGATTTATATCCAATGCTTTTTGCTGATATTCTAGTGATTTTTGGTGATCTTCTAGACTCCCATAGGTAGTGCCAATATTATTATAAGACATTGCGGTGTCACGATGGTTTTCACCAAAGACTGCTTGTCTAATTTGTAGAGCCACTTCTTCATATTCAAGTGCTTCCTCATGGTTATATAATACATCAAGTGTGCGGCCAATATTGCTGTACGACATTGCGGTGTCACGATGAAATTTTCCAAGATGTGGTTCCCGAAGTTCTAATCCTCTTTTTAAATATTCTAGGCTTTTTGAATAGTTACCTAAAAATCCATAAGTAGAACCGAGGTCGCTATCTAGATTGGCGCGCAGCGTTAAGTCTGTTAAGCCTGCGGAGTTGTAAATATCTTCTGCTTTCGAGATGATTTTGAGGCATTCGCGATATAGGCCTCTGTGATAGGCTGGATAAGCTTGAAGCCAAGTAAGCCTGCACGCATGTGCCGGTATGTGTTGTTCTACATTGGAGCGCCATGCAATAAGATGATCAATCTCCGATTCAAAATGAGGGAGTGCATGAAAATCTTCGCGCATATCTTCAAGCCAATCTCCGAGCCTCTTGCACGTATCATTTGCCCATTCTCCAGAGCTATCTAACGGATTTTCATTGCGACGTACTTCCCGTACCAGACGATGTAACGCATAGCGATCATCATTGTTATTTTGGAGAAGTTTTAGTTGTGTGCCGAATGCTAATGCTCCTGACAGCTTAATTTCTTCGATACCGAGAAGAGTGGATAATGATTTTAATCCCATTGAGGCGGGTCCACTCCATGTGAGGAGTTGCAAGATATCTTCGAGTAGCGGCTCTTCTTGAATAATATCTTCTTCAATTTTAAGCGTTTTGAAGAGATCGGCATCATGTTTAGTGAAGCTTGCAAAAGTGCTCTTTGAAAGTGTATCAAGTGGTTCATCTAGAAGTCGGTCCCGGTATTTAGAAAAGGTCATAGACGAACGGTGACGAAGATATCCGCCGGCTAACTCTAAGGCTAGGGGTAAGCCATCTAACTGTTTGACAATGTCACATGCTGCATCCATTTCTGTCTCGGCGGTGATTTGACGGCTTGCTTCTTGGAGTAGTAGTTTTAATGACTGCGGTTCGCTAAGAGGGTCAAGTTGAATTGGTGTAAAGCCTGGTAACGGGATACGACTTGTCACTAAAATATGAGGCGTTGCTATTGGGAGGGGCAAATATTCTTCTATCGCAGCAAAATCATCTACATTGTCAAAAATGATTAAGCAATCGGAAAAGGAACGAAGGCGGTGCAACGCAACGTCAAGTTTTAATTTATGCTCTGTTTCTGGGGCAATCCAGTTTGCTAAAACGGCAATGTTTGTCAGTTGTGCATCGATATTTTGGTCAGCATTGATCCATATGACACCATTTGTATATTCTTCTCTGAAACGATAAGCGTATTCGACGGCAAGTTGTGTTTTACCAAGCCCCCCTAATCCTTCAAATGATGCTGCATGCCCAACAGAGGTTGGCTTCCCTTCGTTTAACTGGCATCTTAGTTGTCTCAGCGCATCATTTCTGCCGATAACTTGCTCGCCTTTTTCACGGAAAGGTAAGTTGAAGACTTTGTTTGCGGTATCGTATTTGGCTGATAACGGTAGTACTTGCGACGTTGCAGTGGAGACAGTAGCTGCGGCAAGGAGCTTTTGGTTGTGTTGGGTTTCTGGAATGTCGAATTTCCATTCGGCTTTGGGAGCCTTTCCCGGTATTGGTTTAATAGCCCAACCGCTATCTTTTACAGAGAAGGAATGGAGGTGTGCAATACCTGTTGATTTAATCAAGTCCAGACATGTTAGATTGATTCCAAATTCTTCATTATCCTCAGCACAAACAGCACCTGCGGCTATGGTGATATTGCTCGGCGTTGGAGTTACCCAGGCGTTGTGACTGTGTCCATGTAGCCAAAAATGAAAATCATTGGTAACGCGACGGGTAGCTATGTCTCTGTCCTCTACATTGAAGTTGTCGATCGGGTGGTGAATTAGACCGATGCGGAGGTTTGTATCCTTAGAGTTTTTTTTCGCGTTATTGAATTGCCAGTCGGCAGCAAGCCAAAGGTGTCGGTCATCCTCTGGCCCTGCGCAAGACCAAGCTGAATTAAACCCAGTAATACAAACGATAATTCCATTTATAACAATTTCATTGGTATAGCAACATCTACCGTTGTTGTCGTACTGATGTGGGAGATGAGTTTTGGTAAAACCAACATATTCATTTAGTCGTTTGATATTGTCGATGAACTCAGGTGACAGGTCTGCTACGCGTTGATTAATCACCGAGCTGTGTTTGCGAGCTTCTTTTGCTTTTCCGATCAAAGATTCCTGCGCATCTATATTAATACTCTTTCGATTAATATCATGATTACCTGGAACTACAAACAATCGTTCTTTAGGTAATGGATTATCGCTTTTACCACAGATAGAACGCAGTGAATCAAAGAATTTGGCGATCTCAACATATTGTTGAGTTAAGGGGTCTGTGCCTATTTCACCGAAAGCTAAGTCACCTGTACAGAAAATTAAATCTGGACGTATTGAATTATCGCTTTTGAATATCTCATCAAGATATTCGAGTAAAGCATCTCTAGCGGTTCCATCACGCCATTCAGTTTTTTGGCTAAAATGAATATCTGAAAGATGTAACCAATTTAATTTGCTGTTCACAGTGTCTCCAATGATCTTTGAACTTGGTGAGATATTATTATTTTATTTTTATAAATTGTGGGGACAATTTACCAGGTTCATAATCGCTACCCATCGTTAACCAACCATCCGCAAAACCCCTAAAATCCTAACCATAGCCAACGTATCCAACTCACAATACGCCAACAAATCCTTCCGAATCTCCGCCAACGTCACCAAATCCAACTCATCACACATCGCCCGATAAGCCACCATCGCCATTTGCCCATCGCCAATACTCAACCTCTTATACGACAGCTCCGGCACTAACGCCGGCAGCACCGCTTTAATCGAATACGAACCAGCCATTTGCCAACGATACAAATGACGCTTCTTAAACGGCACCATCAAATCACGCACGTTATCGATACGCAGCTGGAGAGCTTCGGCAAGGTCGGGGAACAACTCAGCCAGTTCACGCAGCACACTTTTTTCAAAGGCTTGGTTGTAGGTCAACACACAGGCTTCAGCTGGAATTTCAGCAATGAGCTGTTCAGCTAACTCTCGGCGCGGATCAAAGTGGGCGGTGGCGGTAGCAAGATACTCATAGTGCTGTGGCTCGGCACCGGCTTGTTGCTGAATATGGAGCGAATATTGAAACGGTATTTTTTGATACGGGCGCACGCCATTGAAGGGCGGAATGGGGGTATCGAAGGTTTCAAAATCGAGATGACATAGCGGATACCACAGGCTCTCGACAAATTCGCGGATGGCGGGAATGTCGGTGGTGTCCTGTTGATTGAGTGTCGCTTCAAGTTGAAAGCGTTGGGCTGGGTTGAGTGCCTCAATGGGCAGGTCTTCGAGTTTGGTGACCCCTTGATGGTAGTAGGCAAATTTGTTGATCCCTCGGCCGCGCAAATCGAAGATCGAATTATTGGGAATATGTTGCCAGCAGTAGGGGATGTAATCGCATTCAAAGGGGGCGGTGCACCATGGGCCGATGTCGATGGTGGGTTCCTCATCGAGGCGCAGGGTGTCGCGTAGTTGGTCGAGTTGTTCGGGTAGCTGCGCTTGGAGCTCGACCACTTCGGCGGTGACATCTTCACTGCGAAACAGTTGTTGAACGTCTAGTTCGCCATGGCGTTTATAATGGTTGTTGATATGGGTGAGGTAGGCGGCGCTGATGTTGAGGCCGCATTGTGTTAATACGTGATATTGGGTGGCGACATCGTCAAGGTTAACCTCTTTGACGCTGGTGCCCATTTTAACTTCATAGATCTGCCAACTCTCGCCATCGCCGCCGCTGTTGCCAACGGATTCATCGCGTACCAAAATGTCCACTTTAACAAACACACCACCGCGCGAGAACGAGGCTTCGTAAATGACGTTGCAGCCTTTGGCGATCAGTTGTTTGGTGCGGGCGAGTTGGGCGGCGAAGGGCAGGCCTTCATAGGGAACTTCAACCCCACCGGGAAACAGTTGTTGGGCTAAAACACCAACTTCGTTGCCGGCAGCAAATCTTGCTTCAAGTTCGGGGCGCGGTGCTAGGTGAAAGTCGGGTGGGTTTTTCTTTAGCCAGAGGGCTTTGTGACACTGTAGCCCTTTGAGTACCAGTGATTTGCTTAGGCCTGTGTTTTTGCGTTTTGTCATGGAGTGATCTCCCATACTTAATGCAACGTAAGTGAACAACGGTCATAACGCAGTGGGAATGATGGCACAAATGGGCTTGAAGTGAAAGGAATGATTAATGATAGCTGGAAAATGAATGGATGCAGAGAAGGGTAGCGAATGGCAGAGAACCGGGCTGAAATGGTCATGGCTGGTTTACCTCTGCCCTGTTTGTGCTTGCTCGGATCAACCCAGCCTGGCCGTGAGGTGAACGCGATTTTGCCACGGCTGGAATCAGTTCGTAACCTGTTCAAGTAATTCGTTAAACAGCGGTTCCCACACGGGGTAGTCCGTCACGGCATTGTAGCCACAGACCGTGCGGATGGTGCGACCCTGCAACAGTTTGATAATGGTATGGCCGCCGAGGATGGTTTTATCGAGCGGGCCGAACGGGTTGAATTTCATCACGCCGTCGTCGAGAAAAACGTAGTCGCAGATAAACAGAATGTCGTCATAAAAATAGATGGTAAACCCCGGCGTATGGCCGTCGATATGAAACGCTTCAATACCGTTTTCGCTGAAATCGCTGCTGAACGGGTTATCGAAGGTGAAGCCGCGACACAATAGGTGCTCGCTATCATTGCGGTGGATACGCACATCGGCGCCAAAGTGTTGACGGTACAAATTAGAGGCACCGAGAAAGTGATGATGGGTAAACATCAGCACATTGGCCGCGTCTAGGTGCGTATCGAAACAGGATGGACAATCGATCCAGTAGACTTTTTCTGGTGTCTCGATGCGGTAGGCTGAGTGTTCAATGCCGAGTTCTGGCACTGACTTGAGGCGGCTGACATGATCGCTGACGGGTATCGTTTGTACGTGATAGGTGTCGGAACAGCGTTGGGCGGTGATGAAGGTATTGTCGCGAGCTCCACAAAATGGGCACTGGTGCGGATGATAACCGACCATGTTGTAACCACACACCGTGCATACGTATTGCTCTGGTTGCATAAATTCCTCCTTAATGTCCGACGGCCCTCTGATCAACGATCAACGATCAACTGTCAGGGTGTCTGTTTTTAACGCCATAGTAATGTCATTGTGGTGCAAGCTGGAGATGGCGTGTGTCTACCATTGGCAAAGGCCTTGTTTAATAGCTCTAGCACCCGGTTGACATCCATGGTGACAATTTCAATCCCTCTGGTTCCCATCGCACCCTCCCGAAAAAATATAGCTAGTAGACTGTCGGACTTACATCTGGACCTAGTAGTCTGTCTGACTTCACGTGGACCTACTACGAATTAGCCTGACCCTGCTTATGTCGGGGGTCTTAAATAGTTTAGCGTAATAATTTGTATCTGCTTGAAAATGGATGAATATTTTTTTATCGACTTTGAATGCTGGTACTTCATGAGGGCTAGGTGAGGTCACTTTTGAGTGGGTAAGACATGACGTGCTCCACTGGTTTGGCTCGTAGCGCGCACCGCCAATGAAGAATAGCCGAATCGTTACACGCTGTAACACTTTGGCTCGATGTGTGCCAAGGATGGTTAGGTTCTTGTGGCGGCACCTCTATCGCCCGGTGCTCAATCAAGCAACACAACTGGCATCAATAACCTTTCCGTGTGTCTTAAATTAAGAAAATACACTTAATTAGAGCGCGGCACGGCTATTGCAAATATCGCATGGATTACCAGATAACTAACGCTATTAGGAGGAGTAATATGCAACTTAAATCGATCCAGCTCAAAATTGCGCTCATCGCGGGACTCTGTCTACTGGTCTCTGCTGTAACACTCGTTAGTTACAGCCTAGTCACCAGTCGAAATACCCAAGCCTTTGTCAATACCGAGGTGACTGGGCTGCTTGACAGCAACGTCAGGTTGCAATTGCAACATCAGGCTAGAGCCGAAGCGGCGGTCATTCGGGCCGAATTTGACCTCGCGCTGAATGCAGCACGAACCATGGCCCATACGTTTGAGATGGTCAAGGAGCTGGATGCGAATGGCAATCCATTATTGGCTCTTGACCGTGATAGTGTTAATGGCGTGCTGTTGAATGTTCTCAAGCAGAACAAGTCTCTTAACGGCACTTATTCGTGCTGGGAACCTAATGCTATTGATGGCAATGACGACGCTTTCCGCACTGGAAAAGATGGCAATAATGCTGATACGGGTCGCTTTAGCCCTTATTGGAACCGCGACGCCAGTGGCAACATTGCCGTGCAACCATTGGTTGAATACGATAGTTACGCTCTCCATGCTAACGGGGTGCGTAAAGGTGGCTGGTATTTAGGGCCAAAGGAAAACCATACCGAGAGCGTGCTTGATCCGTTCCCGTATATAGTTCAGGGCAAGCAGGTGTGGTTGACCACGTTGTCGGTGCCGATTCTGCGTGGTGACAAATTTTACGGTGTTGCCGGTAGTGACTACATCCTCGATTTTGTCCAAGAGCTTAGCATCAAGGTAGATAAGTCTCTGTTTGACGGCCAAGGCGAAGTGATCATCGTCAGTAACATGGGGCTGATTGTTGCCCACAGTGAATCGCCAGAGTTGATCGGCAAACACTTCAAGGCGATTAATGCTGATTGGGAAGATGACCTGGAAATTATTCAAGCTGGAAAAACTGTGGTCGAAGCCAACAAAATTAGCGGTGATGTTGAGGCTCTGGCGCCAATCGCGCTCGGCCGCACTGGTAAGCCGTGGTCTGTTTTTATCCGCATCAACGAAAAGGTGATTCTGGCCGAAGCCAATGCTCTCGACCAGACCCTTGCTTCACGCGGTGATAACAATGTCAATTGGCTGCTCGGTATGGGCTTTATGGTGATCTTGGTCGGCGTTGCTTTGTTGTGGTTCTTTGCTGGCGGCATTGTCCGGCCTATTCTACTCGGAGTGCATTTCGCTAAATCATTGGCATCTGGTGATCTAACTCAGCAGTTGAATATTCAGCAAAAAGATGAGATCGGCCAGCTGGCTGAGGCTCTTAACGCCATGGCTGATAACCTCAAAGAGGTGGTCAACAATATCAAAGGGTCTGCCAACAACGTCGCTTCAGGGAGTCAGGAGTTGTCGGCGAGTTCAGAGCAGATGAGCCAGGGGGCGACCGAGCAGGCTGCCGCCGCCGAAGAGGCGTCCTCATCGATGGAACAGATGGCCGCCAATATCCGCCAAAATGCCGACAATGCCCTCCAAACGGAGAAAATCGCGTTCAAATCGTCGCAAGATGCTGAGGGTGGTGGCGAAGCGGTCAATCATACTGTCAAGGCGATGAAAGACATTGCTGGTAAGATCTCCATCATTGAAGAGATCGCCCGTCAGACGAACTTACTCGCCCTTAATGCCGCCATTGAAGCTGCGCGAGCCGGTGAGCACGGCAAAGGTTTTGCCGTTGTTGCCGCCGAGGTTCGCAAGCTGGCCGAACGCAGCCAAAGTGCCGCCGCCGAGATCAGCGTGCTCTCTTCCAGTAGTGTTGATGTGGCCGAGAATGCTGGCGATATGCTAGAAAAAATGGTTCCCGATATTCAACGTACGGCGGAGTTGGTTCAGGAGATTGCCGCTGCCAGCAAGGAGCAGGACGCTGGTGCCGATCAGGTCAATAAGGCGATTCAGCAACTGGATCAAGTGATTCAACAAAATGCTTCAGCAGCCGAAGAGATGGCCGCCACCTCTGAAGAACTCAATGCTCAGGCCGACCAAATGCAACAGGCGATCGGTTTTTTCATCATCGACCAGAATGACGACAGTCGGCAGCGCGATATGAAGTCGACCTCAAGACAATCGACTCTGGCGATAAGTGGCCCTAGCGCAGATGATGACACCAAGCGCTTTTAATGGCGAATCTACAGCAGAAAGGGGGGGACCATGCAACAGGATTTAAACAACGATAGTCACCAATATTTAACGTTTGTCCTTGATGACGAAGTGTTTGCTCTGGGGATTGACAAGGTACGTGAAGTGCTCGACTTTACAACGTTCACTAAAGTACCTCGGGCCCCTGAGTTCATGCGTGGCGTGATAAATCTGCGCGGTAGCGTTGTTCCGGTTATTGATATGCGGCTTAAATTCGGTATGGAGAGGACGCAGCAGGGGGTGAATACGTGCATCATTATCGCCGAAGTTTATATGGACGGTGTGTCGACGATTCTCGGAGCCTTGGCCGATTCGGTACAGGAGGTACTTGATATCCCACCTGAGCAGATTGAACCGGCACCACGAATCGGTACCAGCTTGAATACAGAGTTCATTAAGGGGATGGGAAAACATAACGAGGAGTTTGTTATCCT
Organism: Desulfuromonas svalbardensis; assembly: GCF_055389415.1. Taxonomy (NCBI): domain Bacteria; kingdom Pseudomonadati; phylum Thermodesulfobacteriota; class Desulfuromonadia; order Desulfuromonadales; family Desulfuromonadaceae; genus Desulfuromonas; species Desulfuromonas svalbardensis. Next base: position 1,671,794 of record NZ_AP042416.1, read on the forward strand.
CCTCAATATTGACAAGGTGTTCTCCTGCGTTGAACTTGAAAGTGTTCAGCAAGAGGCTGATAACATCAGCTGATCATGGTGTAACAAATTTAGAATATCTTTACCCAACAGGGGAGCATCGTCACGGTGCTCCCCTGTTGTTGTTTGAGCTGAATCGGAATGAAATGGTTTTAGTATGATTATGTCGTAGAGGATCGTTCTAAATACGAACTATTTAAGCTTAAAGAGCGTTTTATTCAACGCCCCTTTCATCACCTCCTCCAACGAGGGATGATAGACAGGCATCTGCAATATCTCATCGACGGTCATACCGTGTTCAATGGCTAATACCAGAGTTTGCGCCATATGCTCTGCTCCGCGACCAAATATCTCCGCTCCTAACAGCGTCCCGCGCTTTTTATCGGCATATACTTGAATCATCCCGCGATGATCGTTGTAGATTTCGTGGCGAGGGCCGCTACTCATGCGCGCTTGGCCGATAACGATCTGTTCGGGATTAAGGTCGCTGTATCCTGCGCCGACAGTGGCCATTTGTGGGTCGGTGAAGTAGATCCCCAATGCGGCTGTTCGTTTCCCCTCTGTTCGGGTAGGAAATGCGATGGCGCTATCTGCTGCAATGCGCCCTTCAATATATGCTTCATGCCACAGAGGTAGATCTTCCGTCGCATCACCAGCGACAAAGATCGGCGAGTCACCGCATTGCATGGTGAGTGGATCGTAGTGCGGTAAGCCTCTGTCGTCTAACGTAAGTCCTGAATTCTCAAGGTTCATGGTGCGTAGATTGGAGCTGCGGCCACTGGCGAGTAATACGCGCTCAAAGGTTCGGATACTCTCCTCGCCATCGCTGGTGCGATAGGTCAGTTGATAGCCACCATCAACCTTGGTCGCTTGGGTAAACTGCCCTTGAGAGACAATGTCCAACTCTTGCTCCATGGTGCGCATCACATCGCGCTGCATGTCGGGATGAGTAAAGGAGCCGATGCGACCACTGCGACCATAAAGGGTGGTTTGCACACCCAGGCGATGAAACGATTGACCTAACTCCAAAGCGATGACGCCAAGACCAACTACGGCAAGTGATTTGGGCAGATCGTTGAGTTCAAAGATGGTATCGCTGGTATCGAGTTCATGGCGCAGGGGCTCAAATACGGGGGCGATATGGGGGGTGGATCCACAGGCGAGAATGATTTTTTTGGCCTTCACCTGCACGCGGCCATCAATATCAATGGTGTGCGGATCGACAAAGGTGGCTTGTCCTTCAAGCTTGAATTGATCGCTGATGCTGTTGACATATTTCATTACGCCGCCAACAAATTTTTCGGCGCGATCTTGGTGGATACGTTCAAACAGGCGCTTGCCGTTGACCTGATAGCTGCCATCAATACCAAAATAGGAACCTTCATCTATGGCATGCGCCAGTTCAGCGGCGACAATCATCATTTTGCTCGGCATGCAACCGACACGCGCACAGGTCGTTCCGTACGGGCCATGCTGAATGAGCACGACGCTGTCCGTCTGTTTACGAATGCGACTGAATGCGCCTAAACCGGCTGTGCCAACGCCAATAATGGCATATTCCACTTCACGTATTTCCATCTGTGCCTCCATTTTATTTCAGTTGTTCAATAGATGAAACGACAGGGACATTGCTTGTCGTGTCGCATAAATCTTAATCCATTATTCGCTGGCAACGCCTTCAAGGGTGATCTCAGCGCTGCGGTGGCAGGCAACTAACCGCTGTGGGGCGGATTGCTGGAGCTCTGGGCGTTGTTGTGAACATTGCGGTTGCGCGTAGGAGCAGCGCGGGTGGAACGGACAGCCCGGTGGTGGCGTTAGCGGTGAGGGAACTTCGCCGTGAGGGATCGCCCGTTTTTTGTAGCGTGGGTCGGCAACGGGTAGCGCTTGCAGTAGCATCTCGCTGTAGGGGTGGAGGGGGCGCGCGAAAAACTCAGCGATGGGAGCTTGCTCAACAATGCGGCCAAGGTACATGACGGCGATGGTATCGCATAGGTGTTCAACCACCGAAAGATCGTGAGAGATGAACAGATAAGTGAGGCCAAATTGTTGTTGTAGATCCTGTAGCAGATTGATGATCTGTGCTTGAATCGACAAGTCGAGGGCCGATACCGGTTCATCGGCAATCACTAGCTCAGGGTTGAGCGCTAAGGCGCGAGCGATTCCGATGCGCTGGCGTTGACCTCCTGAAAATTCGTGGGGGAAACGGGAACCGTGTTCCTCATCGAGTCCGACGTGTTCAAGGAGCTGATTGACACGGGTGGCGAGGGCTTTTTTATTGTGAAGCTGGTGGATGCGAAACGGTTCGGCCAGAGTGTCAAAGATGGTCATACGCGGATTAAGAGAGGCGTAAGGATCTTGAAAGATCATCTGCATCTTTTGCCGCAGCGGTCGCATTTTCTGTTGGTTGAGCTGGACAATGTCATGACCGTGAAATGAGATCTCGCCGCTGTCGGCCTTGAGTAAGCCCATGATCAGTTTACTGATGGTCGATTTGCCACAGCCCGATTCACCAACAAGTCCGAGGGTTTGCCCTTTTTTGAGACTCAGGCTAACGTCGATTACCGCTGGCAATATCGGCCGTTTGAGGCTGTTGCCGCTACTGTTGAGTTTAAAGCTTTTATGTAGATGCTTGATTTCGAGTAGGGTTTCAACTGTGGCGGGCATTGGTTGCTCCATCGTTATTAATTTTATTAATCGTTCCAATGGCGAACAAAGTGATCGTTGGCCATGGTTTGCAGTGGGGGGGCTTTACTGTCACGCGGGGCAAAATCAACGGGGCAATTATCCCAAAAACTTTCAGACTGTGGACGGATATTGAGCCGTTTTTTACGCTGACCGATGGTGGGGATACAGTTAAGTAGTTCGCGCGTGTACGGATGTTGCGCCGCCGAAAAGATTGTATTTACTGGGGCTTGCTCGACGATAAGGCCATCGTACATGATGGCAACAATGTCGGCATTTTGGGCAACCACACCAAGGTCGTGACTGATGAGCAGTGTTGACATGCTCCGTTGCTGTTGTTGCTCGTTGAGCAGTGCCATAATTTGCGCTTGAATGGTGACATCGAGAGCGGTAGTTGGTTCGTCGGCAATGAGCAGATCGGGATCACATGACAGCGCGCTGGCGATCATCACTCGTTGGCGCATTCCTCCTGAAAGTTGATGCGGGTAATCGTAATAGCGCTGCCCAGGATTGGGGATTCCGACCTGATGGAGCAGTTCAACTGCTTGTTCTTGAGCTAGCTTAGCACTTAATCCCTTGTGGTGTTGCAGCACTTCGGCGATCTGATTGCCGACGGTGAACACAGGGTTAAGGGCGGTCATCGGGTCTTGAAAAATCATAGCGATGCGATTACCGCGTACACGGCGCATCTCCTCAATGGGCAACTGCAGTAGGTCTTCATTGTTGAAATTGATTTGTCCGCTAACGATGCGGCCGGGTTGCGGCACCAGGCGTAAAATCGAGAGTGCAGTCATCGATTTTCCACAGCCTGATTCACCAACCATGGCCACCGTTTTACCCGAAGGGATGGTGAGGGTGACATCTTGAACTGCTTTGACCAGCCGTTCGGGGGTGAAAAAGTAGGTGTGAAGACCGTGTAGGGTCAAGCAGGGTGATACGACAGTGTCTACTGTGTGGTTGTTAGTCATCTTAGCTTACGTTCCGAACTGGCAGGCTAAATGATAGCGTGGTCCCTTTGCCTAATGTGCTTTCGGCTTGGATCTCGCCACCGTGTGCTTCGACCAGCTTTTTGGCTAAAGTTAAGCCGAGGCCAATACCGCGCTGACCGCGATAAGTACCATTGATGCGGTAAAATTTATCAAAAATTCTTTGGCAGTTCTCTTGGCTCATTCCGATCCCTTCATCGGCGATGGTGATGGCGTAACGAAGGTCTTTTAACTCTCCTGATACCCTGATTAATCCTCCGTTGGGTGAGAACTTAAAGGCATTGCTGAGCAAGTTTTCGAGCACAAGTTCCATTTTACTCAGATCAATAAACAGCATGGAGTTGGTGTCGTTGATATTGAAACGCAGATCACAGCGGCTTTGTTGGGTTGAGCAGAATTTACGCGCGCTATCGAACAGCACTGATACAGGGAACGGCTCTTTGATTAGGTGAACTTCACCGCCCGAATCGACTTGATTGATATCGAGAAGCGAGTTAATCAATTTATCGAGTTGCCATGCCTTATCATTAATTTGGTTCAGAAATTCCTGCTGTTGTTCTTGCTCGAGATTGTTACGTGACAGCAGCAGTTCTGAGTAGCCGGTGATGGTGGTAATGGGTGTTTTAAGGTTGTGCGTCGCTGCAGAGATAAATTCCGATTTCATCCGATCAATGCGTTGCTCCTCAGTATTGTCGCGCAGTAACACAATGATGGCACCCGTATTGGTGTGGCGTGTTTGCACGGCAGAGGTGCTGCCCTTAATGGTCCGGATGCTGCCATCTTTGGTAATAATGGTATCTTGGAATGATTCACCGATCTTCGATGGTATAAAGGTGTGTGTGTAGTCATTGCCGGTGGCGCGGGAGAAAATGGCGGCGAGGCTTTGTCCTTTAAGCGCGTCACTATCAAGTTCGAGAATGAGTTGGGCAGGTTCATTAATCAGTTCGATACGACCACTGGCATCGGTGACCAGTAGGCCATCGGCTAATGAGGTTAAAATGTTGAGAGTCTTATCTTTCTCCTGCTGCCAGTAAACAACGGCTTGTCGCTCTTGCTTGAGGAGGATTTGGTTGCGGATTAGTAGTTCGCCAACAAAGAGACCGCTGATGCCACCAAAAAATAGTGGAACGACATATCCTTCAAATTGGATGGGGTAGCCAGCAAGCGATTTTTGTATTGTTGAAAATAAAGCGAGCAAAGCCATGCCGAGAAGAACATAGATGATCAGCTGGATGCGCGATGTTGTCGACGCGTCATCGTGTCGGTTATTGCTGTAAGTAAGGGCGTGATTGTGTGCTGATAATCGAGCAATATTCAAGGATAGAGTGTACAGAACACCACCAATACAGCCCCCTGCTAAAACTGGTACAATATAGCCCATTGACTCATGGGGAATGCCAATAATGTTTTTTTGAATATAGGATAAAAAGGTAAAAATAGTGCTGCCGAGTGCAAATGAGGCAATCATTGAGATGAGTTCACGAACTGATTTCATCGGTAGCCTATGGCTTAGGGGAATGGTAAAATTAAACGTAACTTAGTCACTTTAAGATAAAAGGGCGCACTTTGACAAGGGGTGATTTATTCATGGCTGATCGTGTGTCGTTATGATTTGGCGGTGTAGGTTGGGTGTGCTAGGGTTACTCCCTTTTATTGAATGAAAACTTTTACGAAATAGAATGGCCGATATGCAACAAAACACAGAGACGCAAAGACAGATTCATCACTGGCTCATTGAGGGTACTACCCTAAAATTATGGCAGGTTGAGAACACCGTTGAGCTATTAAATGGCGGTGCGACTATCCCATTTGTTGCCCGTTATCGTAAGGAGCAAACTGGCGAGCTAGATGAAGTGGTGTTACGCCAACTTCAGGAGCAGCTGTGTTACTTTAATGAATTAAACGACCGCAAGGCAACGGTGGTGAAAACCATTGAGGCTGCGGGGGCGTTGAGTGCTGAATTGCGCGAGAAAATTCATTCTGTGCGCGAAAAAGCGTTACTTGAAGACCTTTACCTGCCGTTTAAGCCACGGCGGCGCACTCGGGCAACCATGGCACGTGAACGCGGCCTTGAACCGTTGGCTGCGCAGATATTGGACCAGCGCGTGGAGTGGCATCACGTAGAGCGGCAGGCTCAACGGCTAGCCGCAGCCAATGACGAGTTGGACTCTGCTGACATGTCACTACGCGGTGCGGGTGACATCATTGCCGAAGGCTACAGTGAACAAAGCGATGTGCGCACGTTGGTACGGCAGCGCACCTGGGCGGCTGGTGTGTTGAAGTCAACCGTTGCCAAAGGGTTTGACGGTGAAATCTCTAAATATGAGACCTATTATGATTTTTCGGAGCCGATCCGTGTCATTCCGTCGCACCGATTGTTAGCGATGCGTCGCGGCGAGAAAGAGGATGTGCTCAGGTTGTCGTTGGTTGCTCCTGCTGAGGAGTTGGTCCGCCAGTTGGCGAAAAAACTGCTGCGCTGTTCAGGGCAACGTTATCAATTTTTGCTCGAAGTGGTTGCAGATAGTTATCAACGATTGTTGGCTCCAGCTATTGAAGTTGAATTACGTCTCAAGGCCAAAAACAGTGCTGACGAAGCGGCAATTAAGGTCTTTGCTGACAATTTACGCCACTTGCTGTTAGCGGCACCTGCGGGGTCATTTCGGGTGCTAGGTGTTGATCCGGGGTTACGCACGGGGTCAAAGTTGGCCGTGGTCGATGAAACGGGTAGTTTTCAAGCTCATGAGACGATCTACCCGCATACGGGTAAAGGTTCGGCGAGCGCCGCCAAAGCGACGTTTTTGGCGTTGGTTAAAAAATATAATATCCAGATGGTTGCCGTAGGTAATGGTACGGCAGGGCGTGAGATGGAACAATTTTGCCGCCAAGAGTTACAAGAGTCATCAGCTGCTCATCCAAAGACTGCGGTGGTGATGATCAGCGAAGCGGGGGCGAGTGTTTATTCGGCTTCGGATTGCGCCCGCGAAGAGTTTCCTGATCTTGATTTAACTATTCGCGGAGCGATCTCGATTGCGCGGCGCTTGCAAGATCCTCTTGCTGAACTGGTGAAGGTGGATCCGAAAAGTATCGGTGTTGGTCAGTATCAACACGATGTTAATCAAAAGGAACTTAAGACCTCCCTTGATGCGGTGGTTGAGAGTTGCGTCAATTATGTCGGTGTCGATCTGAATACCGCGTCGTCAGCGTTGTTGAGCTATGTGTCGGGCATTGGCCCAGCATTGGCTAAAGCCATTGTTCTTTACCGTGATGACAATGGAGCGTTTAAGCGGCGCAAAGATCTACTCAAGGTGCCACGTTTGGGAGCCAAGGCCTATCAGCAGGCGGCTGGATTCTTGCGAGTGACCCATGGTGATCCGTTGGATAATACTGCTGTTCACCCTGAACATTATGCATTGGTCAAGCGTATGGCCAGCGATGCGGGCTGTACGGTGCCTGAATTGCTCGACCAAACAGAAAAAATTAAAGGGGTAGCGTTGGCTCTCTATGTTGATGAGACGATTGGTTTGTCAACGTTACGTGATATTCATGCTGAGTTGTTAAAGCCGGGGCGTGATCCACGGCAGGAATTTGAGACCGCCGAGTATCGAGACGATGTGACACAAATTGGTGATCTGCATGATGGGATGATTTTAAATGGCTGCGTGACTAATGTTGCCGCTTTTGGAGCGTTTGTCGATGTCGGCGTTCATCAGGACGGTTTAGTGCATGTCAGCCAATTAGCGAACCGCTTTGTTAAAGATGCCGCCGACTGTGTCCATGTTGGGCAGTTGGTTCGTGTTAAGGTGCTGAGCGTTGATGAAAAGCGTCGTCGCATTAGCTTATCAATGAAGCAGGTTGTCGAGACTGAGACAACAGAAAAAATAGGAGCAGCACAACCATGACACATTTGATAGACCTTCATGTCCATAGTCGCTGTTCTGACGGTGTCTATTCACCGCAGCAGCTGGTTGAAAAGGCCGCACAGGCGGGAGTGGTAACGCTTGCAGTGTGTGATCATGATAATATTGACGGGATACTGATCGCACGCGAAGTGGGTCAACAGTGTGGTGTTCAGGTGATCTCTGGTGTTGAATTGTCGTGTATTTGGGGCGAGTATCAAGATGTTCATCTTCTCGGTTATGGCTTCGATTGTCATGATATCCCTCTGCAACAGGCGTTGCATAGTTTTCAAAAGTTCCGCGCTGAGCGCAATAAATTGATTGTCGATAAAATTAATACCCTGTTAGTCGAAAAAGGGGTGGAACCGCTCGTTTTTGAACGGGTGGAAGCGCGCGCTGATGGCACGGTGGGTCGCCCACATATTGCTATGGAGCTGATGGAGGCGGGCCATGTGAAAACGATGGAGGATGCTTTCAATAAATATTTAGTACCGTGTAATATTCCGAAACGATTTTTTCCTGTCGATGAAGCGATCGATCTGATTCACTCTGCGGGTGGTGTTGCGGTGCTGGCTCACCCCCCTTATGTGACGCGTGACGACGAGAAGATGAAGATATTGCTCAATGAATTGGTCGCGGTTGGTTTAAATGGTATAGAAGTGTATAATAACGGCGCCAATAGTAGTGAGATTGAATGGTATCTTACTCAGGCGAGGTTACGGCAACTACTGGTTACCGGCGGCTCCGACTTTCATGGCATTGAAGCGGGCGGCGCGGAATTGGGTAAAATTCGGTCGATTGGTTCAATTCCAACGGACTGTGCCGAGGTATTACTTAAGCGTATTGAAGAGAACTGATTCTCTGTCACACTATTTTGAAATATTATTTAACTAGAAAGATTTGATTATGAATGTTGTACAGCAAGGTCAATTTGTTAAGGTTCATTATGTTGGTACGTATGAGGATGGTACTGAGTTTGATTCCTCAACGGGCGGTACACCGCTTGAATTTACTCTCGGTCAGTCACAGGTGATCCCTGGTTTTGAGAAGGCTGTTGAGGGGATGTCTGTTGGCCAAGAAAAGCAGGTTCGAATTGAAGCGGTTGATGCCTATGGTGAGTACGACGAAGACCAGCTCGCAACGGTGGATCGCTCCATGTTGCCAGAAGGGATGGAGCTTGAGGTTGGTTTGCAAATGCAAGCTGATACCGATGAGGGTATTCCGTTGGTGGTCACCATTGCTGGCGTTGACGGCGATCAAATCACCCTAGACGGTAATCACCCGATGGCGGGTAAAGTGTTAAACTTTTCTCTGCAATTGGTCGAGATCGCCGAGGACGAATAGCGTTTCCAACAGGTACAGAATCATTTAAGCAGTAAACTCTCAACTTTTTATGAAGTGATACGACTCATGGCACAGGAATCATTTAAATTATTCGCTACTTCACCGAAGGGGTTAGAGCCTCTGTTGGTGGATGAACTCAGCTCTCTCGGCGCGACAACAGCACGGCAAACACGCGGTGGTGTTGAATTCTTCGGCACATTAGAAGTGGTGTATCGCGTATGCTTATGGTCGCGGTTAGCGGGTAGAATCTTGATGCCATTGATCGAGCAACCCGTTGAAGACCCTGATCAACTCTATACGGCCGTTCATGACTTTCCTTGGGAAGATCACTTTGATTCGACGGCAACCATGGCGGTGGATTGTAACCTGTCCTCATCGAAAATCACTCACTCGCGCTATGCGGCACTAAAGATAAAGGATGCGGTGGTCGATCGCTTTCGTGAACTCACGGGGCAACGCCCTGACGTTGAGGTTAAGCAACCGAACTGGCGAATTAATGCGTGGCTTAACCACGACAAGCTCATTCTGAGCCTCGATTTGTCGGGCGATAGTTTGCATCGCCGTGGGTATCGCACCGAAGGTGGTCGTGCCCCCCTTAAAGAGCATTTAGCTGCCGCACTGTTAGTGCGAGCGGGATGGAACGCCTTGAGTCAGTCGGGGGCGCCATTGGTTGACCCCATGTGTGGTTCGGGAACTCTGGTCATTGAGGCCGCACTGATCGCGGGTGATTGTGCGCCGGGGATGTTGCGTGAATATTATGGCTTTTTGCATTGGCAACAACACGATGCCCAGCTGTGGCAGCAATTGCTTGATGAAGCGCAATCGCGGCGCGAAAAGGGTTTAGAGTCGGTATCGCGTATTGTTGGTTATGACCGTGATCCACGAGCGGTAAAAAATGCCTGGGCCAATGCCGAACGTGCAGGTGTTGACTTGTGCGTCCATTTTGAACGGCGTGAGCTGAAGCAGCTCGGCGAGAGTGATGACTTTTCTGAGCCTGGGTTGTTGATTACCAACCCACCGTACGGCGAGCGACTTGGTGAAAAAGAGGAGGCTATGGCCCTCTACACTCTACTGGGCGAGAAGATGCGGGAGCACTTTCTTCACTGGAATGTTTCCGTCTTTACCGTGGGCAGTGAGTTTGGTCAAGCATTAGCGATGCGTGCGCAGAATAAACACACTTTTTACAACGGTGCCCTTAAGTGCTTATTGCTTCACTTTAAGGTTGAACCAGAACATTTTTTCCGTGCACCGATTACCGCCTCTCATGGCCTCGCTAACGTCGTCACCCTCAGCGATGGTGCGCAGATGTTCGTTAATCGTATGCGTAAGAATTTGAAAAAAATGAAGCGCTGGGCGGGGCGCAACGGAATCAGCTGTTATCGTGTTTATGATGCGGATTTGCCTGAATATGCGGTGGCCGTTGATCTATATGATGATCGCGTTCACGTTCAAGAGTATCAAGCACCATCAACCATTGATGAGCGTTTAGCGCGCCGTCGTGTGCGAGAGGTTGTCACCGTGCTCCCTGAACTGTTAGGGGTAGATGCGGAACATGTTTATGTCAAAACACGCAAGCGCCAACGCGGTGCCGATCAGTATGATCGTCAAGATAAACAGCGTGATTTCTTTGAAGTTCAAGAGGGTGGTTTACGCTTTAAGGTTAACTTGGCCGATTATCTCGATACGGGGCTGTTTCTTGATCATCGTCTTACCCGTGAGTTAATTCGCGACCTGGCACCGCAGCGTGATTTTTTGAATCTGTTTGCCTATACCGGTAGTGTTAGCGTTTACGCAGCAGCGGGTGGGGCACGATCAACGACCACTGTTGATATGTCGAGTACCTACTGCGGGTGGGCAAAAGAAAACCTCGAATTGAATGGTTTTAAGTCCCATGTTCATCAAGTGATCAGTGCTGATTGTTTAAAGTGGGTGGAACAGCACTCACGTAAATATGGTTTGATCTTTCTGGACCCACCGACCTTCTCCAATTCTAAAAAAATGGATGATTGCTTTGATATTCAAAGCGATCATGTGGCGTTAATCCAAAATGCCTGTCGCTTGTTAACGGACGATGGTGTGTTGATCTTCTCGAATAATTTACGCCGTTTTAAGATGGACCATGATGAATTGACGGGTCTTGATATTGAGGACATCTCGCAGCAAACGATCCCACAGGATTTTGAAAGAAATCCAAGGATTCACAATTGTTGGAGGATCAGCTTGGGTAAATAATTATTCCAGCGTTGATTCGCCTTTTGTTTTGTGTTTGTTTTCGCTATGTTGTGGATCGTAGTTATATTATAAGGTTTATGTTTGGCAGGGGGAATCAATGTCTTTGGAAAAAAAGCGTCATATTGCACCACAGGAAAAAATGGCAAAAGTGTTAAAGGTTGCTCGAGAATTGTTTGTTAGCAAGGGTTACCATAATGTTTCTATCCCGGCCATTGTTAAGGCTTCGGGAGTGAGTACAGGTGCTATATACAGTTACTTTGAGAACAAAGAGAGTCTTGCCCGACAGATTCATGACAATACCCTCGAAGAGTTTAACCTGATGTTACAAGAGCGCCTAGCACATGCGACGACAGTCCGTGAAAAACTTGAGTCGTTTGGCCACTTGTCGTTTGATATTGCAGAATCTGATCCAGTGATGATGGAATATATGCTGTATATGAAGCACTCCGAATTTATGACCGATGCGGTGCCAATGTGCTTCACCGAACCGTTTAAGGCGGTACGTTTGATGCTTGAAGAGGGTATGGCGACGGGTGTTATTCGTCAGCAAGATCTGTACGCGGCGGCGATCACCTACACCGGTGTTGTTCTCCGTGCCGTTGAGTTACGCTTGTTATGCGTGATCAATAATCCGCTACAAGAGTTTGCCGATGATCTGCTCTATAATGCTTGGGCAGCGATCAAGAAGTAGTGGGTGCGGTTTGGTCACATTTGAAGCTTTATAGGTGAGGACTTTTTTAGAAAAATAAAAGAAAGAGCATTCGTTATTTGATTTATGTGTGATATGATTCGCTCAAATGTTTTTTAGTTCGAAAGTTAGGGCGGCATCGTTTTGATTGATTATTGGTTTTATTCCATGCACAACTACGTTTTCATTAGGGAATGAACGCTCTTTCAGTATGCTTTTAATGTTAGTGTTGAACGTGAGAAATCTAGATTCATACTCTCTCGCTTTTTGGTAAGTGGGAGATTGAATAATCGTCCGTGTAGGCCTGATTGGGAAGTGATGGTCTACGGTTTGGGTAACAGAGGTTTTTTTAACTTACGTGGAGGCTACATGATTCAAAAAGTGTTAAAAAACGCAAAAAGCAATGTGGTGCTGTTTGCCTCAGTGCTCGCATTGTCGAGTCTGGTGTTGACGGGTTGTGGTTCTGGTGGTGGAGGCGGCTCTGATAGCTACGATACGCCTGCGACAACTGAGACTGCTCCGATTAATGGCGCGGCAACTGATGTATTGGTTGGTGCTGATACTGTTGCAGCTTGGATTGCCAGTGGCCAGGTTGGTGCGGCTGCTTCTTTTGACCGTAAGGTGGTTGTTCTCGATTACGGTTCCTATCCTACAGCAGAAGCTCTGGGCGTTGATCGCATTAAGGGCTCTTGTCGCGTAGACATCGGTGACCTGCGCTCTCAGCGTGTTGACGGGATTGCTGAAGCATATCCGATGGTCGCTACTGGTGCACAGATTGATTCCGTGATCCAACGTCTGGGTATTGATGAAAATACCACTATTGTCTTTACCACTAAGGAAGGCAATCCTGGGTATTTCACCACCCGCGCTTACTGGATGTTCCGCTACTGGGGTTTCTCTCGTGATAACCTGAAAGTTCTCGATGGCGGTAATACCGCGTTTGCGGCGGCTTATCCTGAACTGATGACCACGGATGTACCAATTCCCACTGCTTCGACTTTCAGCGTGCAGAAGCTTGCCGGGTTGAACGACGATCTGCGTGCTTCCGTTGGTGAAATGATTGAAATTGTAAAAGTTCTGCCAGGCTCAACCACCAATATGGTGTTCGATGCTCGCGGTGCTACAAATTATAATGGTGAAGGTGTGACCCCTGGTTATGTCCCACCCGCGGGTGACGGCGTTGTTGTTGTCGATGGTCATCCTGCAGGCGGCGAATTCATTGGCCAAGGTGGCTTGTATGTAGATACTTACAAGGGTGGTAAATTCAAGAGTGCTGCTGATATTCTAGCAATATTTGAAGCTACCACTACATTCTCTGCAGATAAGAAGGCGACCGTTTACTGTACGTCCGGCTATTCTGCAACACCGCTGTTCTTTGCCCTCGACGCTCTGTTAGGCGTAGACGTTCAACTCTACGATGGTTCTTGGAGCCAGTTTGGTAAGTACTCTGATTTTACTGCAGCAGGTGGTGAGCTTCCTCCTGGTTCTGCATGGGCAATCGACGAATATCTTGAAGTCTACAATTACAATGACGATATTGCCTCTCCTTTAACCATTGAAACTCTTGATGCTGCTTCTGCTGTTGCTCCTCAGGCTGCACCGTTTACCGGTGATGTACCTGCAGACAATAGTGATGTTGTTCAAAGCCAGGTCGAAGCGGCCGATGCTGATTACGCTGCTGGAATGGGTGGCATCGACATGGATGCCCCTGTCTTGACCAAAACATTTAACGATAACGTCATGATCGACTACGATACTCTCGAAGGTTGGATGGATGCAGGTCTAGTCAATGCAGCATCGGGTGAGAAGGTTGTCATTCTCGACGTTACCAGTGAGTTGGCTTACGGTACGGCGCACATTCCTGGTGCTCAGCTGTGGAACTATGTTGGTCAAGCTATCGTTCGTACTGAGGGTCCTGCTCCGGCAGTAAACATGGTACTCGACGGAGCCAGTATGGACGCTCGTATCCAAGCTGCTGGTATTGATGCGAACACCACTGTTGTTATCACTTCGTCGGCAACTGCGACGTACTTCCCAAGCCGTGCTTACTTCTTGTTCCGTTACTGGGGCTTCGATAAAGCACGTATCAAAGTTCTTAATGGTTACAATGCTGCGTGGCCAACTCCTGACCTCACAGATGATGCTCCGACCGTTACTGCTTCGACTCTCAGTGTTGCTGACCTGAACTCTGGTGTGCAACTGGATACTCGTGTTGCTTTAGCTGAGTTGATGGATGCAGCCCGTGATAATCGTGGTACTGCGATTGATTTCCGTGGCGACAAAGCTGCTACAGCAGGAACGCCTGGCGTGTTTGGCGCAAGTGGTGACTATGGTGTCTTTGAAGGTCGCCTCAATAATGGTACTTTCTTCAGCTGGCAAAACTTCAATACCGACTATGCTGGTGGTAACTTAGTTTATAAGTCTAAAGCTGAAATTGCAGCTGAGATGCTAGCGGCAGGTATTGACGTGTCTGCGTTCTCCAGCGATGGTTCTTACAGCAATCCTGTGTACTCTTACTGTCGTACTGGTTACATCGCTTCAACTGGCTTCTTTGTTATGGACGCTATCATGGGTCTTGATGTTATGACCTACGATGGTTCTTGGAGCCAATGGGGCAAAATGTCTGCTGATACAGCAAAAGGTGGTGAGCTTGCAGATAGTGCTTGGGCAACTGATAGCTCTGAGTACATGCAGATCATCAACTACAATGTTGATCACACTGCGGCTCTTGAGGCTCTGAATGCTGATGCGGCTGCTCTCGATCTGCTGCCTAGCGATACCGCAGCAAATCAGATTGAAAATGCTGACTTCGAGTATCAGATCCTGACTAATCAGGACGATGCGCCTGTCGTTGCTCCACCTACAGCTGGTGGTGGTGCAACAGTAGGTTGCTAAGATTTAAATGAATTGCTCCACTCCCTCAGAGGGGAGTGGAGCTTTGAACTTAAGGGAGTTTTTTATGGTTAAATTAACAAAAATTGGCGTTGTTAGCAGTCTGCTGCTGGCGTGTACTCTGTTTGCCACTGCAGCATTTGCTGGGCCAACATGGACTTTTGGCCCTGATGATGAAGGCCTGATGAAGCTTGAATATAAAGGTCAGTTTCAACTTGACTGGCGTGATAATGGTGCTGGTGCCGATGATGACGACAGCATGGAGTTTAACTTCCGTCGTAACCGTATCGCTTTAATGGGTGCTTATGGCAAGCTCGGGCTCTATGTTCAAACCGAGTACTCTGAGGATGTCAATATCAGCCCGTTCGCTGTTACTGATGGCTCTAGTAGTAACTTCCAAATGCTTGACGCTCAGATCCGCTACAAGTTCAGCAACGCCCTTCAAGTTCGCGCGGGTAAATTTAAGTACAACCTAACTCGTGAAAACCTTGAATCCTGTGAGGATCCGCTGAGTTTAGATCGTTCAGTCATGATCCGTGCTCCTTATGTTAGCACCCGTGATAAGGGTGTTGCCGTGTTCGGTAATCTGTTTGAGGACAAGTTTCAGTACCGTGTTGATGTGATGAATGGTCGTAATGATTCTGCCTCTGCTCCTGATTCTAACTTCCGTTATACCGCTCGTGCTCACGTCTCCCTGCTTGATCCAGAAAAAGGTTATGGCTACAAGGGTACTTACATGGGCAAGAAGAAAGTATTGACCATCGGTGCTGCTTACTCCATGGAGAAAGACGTTGCTTATTCTGATGCTACGGAGTTAGATGCTGTTGACTACAAGGCGTGGACTGCCGATCTGTTCTTCGAGTATCCTCTTGAAGATATCGGTACCTTCACATTCTCTACCGCTTATGTAGATTATGATCTTGATGATGCTTATCAGGGTGATGATGCTGACACTCTTACTTATGGTCTCACTGGCGAGAAAAATGGTGGTTATACCAAGATTGGTTACATGCTACCAAATACACCACTTCAGTTTTTCGTTCGTGCTGAAAACTGGTCTTTTGCTCAGCTAGATAGTATTTTTGACCAAGAAATTGACTGGTATGGTGGTGGTTTTAACTATTACTTCCGTGGCCAGCAATTGAAGCTCACTGTTGAGTATTCAGCAACTGATTATGACACCGAGTCAGCTGATGTTGAAGATTTTGATAGTTTAACAGCACAAATTCAGGTGCGCTTCTAACGCTTGATTTGAGTTGAAATGATCGGATAAAAAATGCCCGTACAACGATGTTGTGCGGGCATTTTTTTGTGGTGTTTACCGTTGGGCAAAGTTCAGAACTATGCTAGATTTAGGACACTATCTGTGCTGTTTCGCTCCTCACCTTTACCCTTAGGGTTTCATGCTTCGATATTTTTGTTTATCAGTGGTGGTTGTTTTATGTTGTATGTGCTTTGGCTGTATGTTTTCAGAGCCTGCCTCACAGTGTGTGCGTTGTCATGCTGGTTTAGAGCTTGCATCAGAGAATCATGGCGATTGTATCGAATGTCACGGCGGTGATGCGAGCTTAGTCGATAAAAAAGCGGCTCACGCGAGTATGTACGGCCCGCGCAATCCATCCGACCCAGAATTTTGGGATAAAACGTGTGGGAAGTGCCATGAATATCAATTACGTCGGCTAAAATCAAACCTGATGTTTACCAATACCGGCTTTATTAAGAATATTCGATTGACCTGGGAGGGCGGCGAAGAGGGTCTGTATGCCACAAGCGCCCAGCAACAATTTGATGCTCAAGGTGAACCTGTTGAGTTGCACTCTGTTCGCGAGTTGAACAATTTGGCGGGAGAATTGTATCGTAAATACTGTGCTCTTTGTCATGTGGGGGTTGAGTCAACCCAATCGTGGAAAGGTTCCCATGCGTCCGGCTGTGCTGCCTGCCATTTCCCTTTTAACGAAAATGGCACTTATCAGGGCAATGATCTCAGTTTACGCAATAAATGGCCCCATTCAGAAACTCACCGACTTGAGCCGTTGCCAACCAATACCGTGTGCATCCGTTGTCACAACCGTAGCGGACGTATCGCCCTGTCTTATCAGGGGATGAACGATGGCAATAGCGGTGGCGTTCCGGTGCGCAATGCCTTCCCCGGCCCCGAAGTGATCTCTGGCGCGCGTAACGTGACCCAAATTCAAGCTGATATCCACCATGAAAAAGGTTTAGAATGTATTGATTGTCATACCTCTCGTGATGTGATGGGTGATGGTTATGCGTATGAAAATATGTATTTACAAACCGAGGTGTCGTGTGAAGATTGCCATGGCAGCGCGTTAGAGCGTCCCAAAGTACAAATAGTAGAACGTGAAAATGATGAAGCGGTGCGCGAATCGCGTAGTTATCAGCAGCAGGTCTATAGCGGTGATGCTTTGGTGTTAACGTCAAAGGGGCGTCCTTACTCTAATGTTTTTTATCGTGATGGCAAGGTCGTTGTGGTGGGTAAGCGTGACGGACGTGAGCATATTAGCAAAGTGATCACAGGTACTCCTGAACATCAGATTGTCGGTCATGAGCGAATGGAGTGCTATGCGTGTCATTCGGCTGCAGTGCCGCAATGTTTTGGTTGTCATACCGAGTATGATCAGTCGCAACAAGGGATGGATTACGTCCTTGGCCGTAAAACACGCGGCAGCTTTAGCGAAACAGAGGATTATCGTTCGTTGTACCCCTTTCCGTTAGCTTTAGATCAGCGCGGTAAAATTGCGCCCCTAACTCCAGGTTGTCAAACCTTTGTCACGATACTTGATGCAGAGGCTAAACCGCAGGTGGAGGAGTACGTTTCAACATTTAAGGGCAAAAAGCAACTGCG
This sequence comes from Desulfuromonas svalbardensis, assembly GCF_055389415.1. Taxonomy (NCBI): domain Bacteria; kingdom Pseudomonadati; phylum Thermodesulfobacteriota; class Desulfuromonadia; order Desulfuromonadales; family Desulfuromonadaceae; genus Desulfuromonas; species Desulfuromonas svalbardensis. The sequence continues at coordinate 1,689,398 of NZ_AP042416.1, forward strand.
TTTTGCACCGTTTTATTCTCACAATACCGCGGCTAAGGCTGTCGGCTGTAGCGAGTGCCATGCTAATCCCGCATTTTTGGGCTTTGGTCAGCATGTTGTCGAGGGACAGAGTGTTGAAAGCACCTTGCTGTGCGAAAAGGCCGAGAACTTGCCGTTGGATGGTTTTATGGTGATGCAGCAGGGGGAAGTGCAATCATTCTCAGGTGTGGTACGCGAACATAGTCGGGCGTTAAATGATCAAGAAGTTCATCGTATTTTGGCTGTCAATCAATGCTTGGTGTGCCATGATCAGCCGAAAGATCCTATCTATCAACAATCACTGGATTATAATCGTGTTGAAGAGTGTTTTAATAGCGCTGCTGGTACTCAGTAGCATCGTTACGGCCCATGCCGAACCTATACCGACCCATGCCGAGCCGATACCAGCCCATGCACAATTGGCCGAATTGACTGCTGGGGCAGCGTGTCAGGATTGCCATGAACACGTTGTTCGCGGTGTTCATGCAACGCTAGGCTGTCGCGCGTGTCATGGTGCGGCGGGTAATGTTGCTGATCCAACAACCATTGCTAACAAAGCGGTTGGTTGCTCGGGCTGCCATGAGCAGTCAGAGCATATTTTTGATCACGCCATGAGTACACGTGAGGCGGAGCAGGAGTTCTGTCAGCGAAGTTGGTCGCAAGCCGATCCGCAGTTCTTTGACACCAACTGTATGGGCTGCCATGTGACACGTTGTTTGGATTGTCATGGCGAAGGGCATGCTATTGATCGCCCCTCTACCGAGACTTGTTCGCAATGTCATAATGGTTACTTTGTCGGCTGGGATTTTTCAGGTCGTGCGCCTCGTGAAGACAGTGTGCGCTATCAACGTGGTGGTCAAAATCACGGTCAATATTATTTAAAAATGCGCCCCGATGTCCACGCTGAAGCGGGGATGGATTGCGGCGATTGTCATACCATGGCGAGCTTGCAACAGGGTAAGGTTGTCGCCAGCAGTTGTCTTGACTGCCATGACCCCGACCCGAATGTGATTGAACACAGCGTTGCCGCTCACTTAGAGAAGATGGAGTGTGTGAGCTGCCATGCGGCATGGTCGGCGCAAGAATATGGCACGTTTTATATCAAAACGACGGACAGTTCGAATCGTAATTTTTTTAGAGTGCGGCCAACGAATGATCAGTATGTCAAAAGTAGTTATTTGAAACGGCAAGATTCGCCGATTCTGGGCTTAAATGAACGCGGCCGTGTCAGCCCGATCCGCCCACAGTTTATTGCTTATTACAGTGAGATAGAGAACAATCAGCCTGTGGGTGATGAAAATCGGTTGCTTGCTGCTGAATGGAAAGCCTATACGCCGCACACCATTCGTCGCGGTACCGTAATGTGCGATAGTTGTCACAATGAACCACGGCGGTTCATGTTGCAACCTGAAGAGAAACGGATCTACCGTCCAGACCGAGACGGTCTTGGTTTATCAAGCTTTTGGAGTCAAGATGGACAACAGGTTGTTAATGGATCCTTTTATCCGGCAGAACGGTTTCAACGCATGTCGCGTCGAGATCGCAACTATGCCGAACTGTATGTGAGAAAATGGCAAACTTTTCTAAAAAAAGACGAAACTTCCTCCGCACCGCAGTAGCGGCAGGTGCGGGGCTATGGTTTCTGCAAAAGTTCTTTGCCCCAGCTTCCGTAGCGAAAACATTGTTGGCTCGGGTTCCAATGGCATCAGTTCCTGGTCGCGGTGCTCTGGTGTACCGTCAACAACGGTTCGCTTTGATTCGTGAAGAGGGAACTGTTTATGTCCTGAGTTTGGTATGCACGCATTTAGGCTGTACTTTGAGTGTGACACCAAAGGGCCTGAGTTGTCCGTGTCATGGGAGTGTGTTTGATCGGTTTGGTGTTGTGCTAAAGGGGCCAGCTGACAAAGATCTGCCGCGCTTAGAGTTACAACAACAGGGTGAGGATTGGGTTGTTTATGGATAGCATTATAGCGCGTGATAAAGGGTACTCCTGTGATTAAAGATTTTATTAAACATTTGTTTCCGCGGGTGGTTATTGAGCGCAACTTACGCATTAGCTATACCTTTTGTTTGGGGGGCATGGCCTTTACACTTTTTATGGTGTTGATGGTGAGTGGGCTGTTGTTGTCGATGTACTATCAACCGCATGCTGATCATGCGTACAACTCCATTCTTTATATTGAAGAGCAGGTGTTTGCCGGACATTTTTTGCACAGTTTGCATCGCACGGCGTCAAATTTTTATTTGATTCTTCTTTTCTTGCATACCCTGCGGGTGATATTGACGGGTGCCTATCGCAAGCCGCGTGAGATGAACTGGTTGATTGGCTTCATGCTGTTATGTTTAGGGTTGTTTTCTGGTTACACCGGTTATCTGTTGCCGATGGATCAACTGGCACTGTGGGCGACACAAACGGGGATGGAATTACTCCGCGTGGTTCCCTTCGGTGAGTTGCTGCATGGCTTTTTAGTCCCCGATGCAGTCGGTCAGCCATTATCGCTGTTGCGCTTTTATGTGCTGCATGTTGTGGTTCTGCCTGGGGTAACATTGATGTTGTGTTTTTTACATTTTTATAAAATTCGCAAGCAAAAAGGGGTGTTACCGTACCTGTGAAAAATTATGTAAAAAGTGATCCTGTTTTTTTCCGCTTAATCAAACAATCGATGGCGGCTATTGTCCTGCTTGTCGTGGTGTTTGCCGCACTGTTCCCTGCACCATTACTTGACCCCGCCGATGTGTCACGGGTTCCCAACCCCTCGCGTGCGGCATGGTTTCTCATCTGGATGCAAGAGTTGGTTAGTTACAGTAAGTACGCGATCTACCCTATTATCCTTCTCGGGGGTGTGTTTTGCGCGTTACCTTGGCTGCCGAAGATGAGCCCGAGTGAGCACGCACAGTGGTTTCCTGCGGATCAAAAAATAATTAATTTGGCAACAGTGATCTCGTTTTTAGTGATTATTGCTCTGACGGTGGTGGCATTTTATTTTAGAGGCGAAAATTGGTCATTCGGCTGGTTCTTTTAATTACGGTTATCGTCCTTACGTGGGCGAGCGAATGCTTAGCAGTGCCATCCAGCTGTTTGCGTTGTCACGACCTCTGTGGTGGTGCGAGGGCTGCGCAACGGCACCATGACGTGTCGTTGCAGACGATGGGCTGTGTTGGTTGCCATCGTGGTAATCCAACGACTTTACGACGGGACCTGGCACATTATCGCCTTATTGAAGCGAGTCACTCCTGGTATCGTTTCCCCGAGTCTAATGTTGTAAAGCGTGGTCAACATCTCGTTGATTTGTTGGCATGTCGTCGCTGTCACGTTTTGGCAGGTAAAGGCAACTCAGTAGCGACCGATTTAGATCGATTATTTCATCAAGTTTTACCCGCTGAAGTGGTTACCTCGATCCGTGCCCCCGCTTTTTTTATGCCAGATTTTTCACTACAACACGACGACGTGGATGCTCTTGTTAATGTCATTTTTGCTGCTGGACTTAGGCCACAAAAGCCCGGTTTGCAACCACCACAAATTGTCCATTTTGAAAATGAAGTTGATGAAGAAAACCTGTTTGAAAAACATTGTGGTAACTGTCATCGCGTGTTGACGGCACAACAAGGAGGTCTTGGGATAGGGGATATTGCACCAAATTTGTCGGGACTGCTGAGTCAGTTTTACCCCAAATCGTTTAAAGACAACCAGCCTTGGGATGTTCAAGGCTTGAAAAAATGGATTAAGAACCCGCGCGAGATTCGACCGTTAACGCGGATGCTGCCTGTCGTGTTGCTAGAGCAGGAAGTGATTAAGTTAATCGATGAAACCTGGCCACTAAAAGTGAAGGAGCCGCTCCAATGAAAAAAATATTCCGAATTCGTGCCATTCAATTATTTATGGTGCTTGTTGTCTCTTTCTTATGTATCAGTTGCAGCCATTTGAATGTTGATTTCGATTCTTCGTGGTCAGCACGAAATATTTCTGTTGTGGTCGTTGAGCATGAGCAAGCTCCCGAGGATGTGACAACGGCTGATATTGTAAGTATATTAACGCGCTTGGGGTGGCATGTCGTTGCTGATCATGAGCAAGCTCAAGCACGGGTTGTCTGTCGTTGGATGAGACAGACAGACTTAACTGAGGAAAGCGAGCCTGTCGAAGTTGTGAAAAGTTTTCATGTTCAGGTGATTTCTGTTAAACAGCCCAAAATTTTAGCTGTTTCTGATTATTTTTATTCAAACAATACTGAAGATCTCATTGGTGGTGTTAATGCCGCATTGACAGCTCTAACGCAAGAACCGGTTGTGTCTGCACCACAGGCTGTTTTGCCGAAAACTCAGCCTGTTTCACAGCAGAGCCCTGTTGAGCGAATAACGACCCCGCCAATAGATGTCGCGCAGGATTCTAGTGTTATTCAGCCTGTCAAGCAGCTTCAAAATGATCCAGAAACCATTACCGTTGAAGAGGTTTCTTCTGTTCCCCTCGAAGATTCCCCCCAACAGGTGCTACCAATGGAACCTGCTGTGCCAGCCCAACAGGTACAGCCTCTGGAACCTGCTGAGCCTGTAAGTATGGAAACATCACCTTGGGTTCCGCGTTTTCAGGGGATGGGTTTTGATGAATGGGGTAAACAATAAGTGTATAGTTATTAACTTCTTTCAATGGCAGGCTGTTTGGTTTAGAAAGAATAATTCGTTCTTAATGTGACTGTGCAAGGACTGTTCTTATGAAAATTTTTATTGGTCGTTTGCGTTCTCGACCCGTCATTGATTTTTGTCTGTTTGCCATTGCTGGCGCGATCATTCTCGCTGTTTTTTCAATCGTGCCTCAGTCTCAATTTGGTGCGAATATTTGGAATCTCTCCAATTATGTTTTTCCAAGTGTCTACGGCAGTATTGCCGGCGGACTGCTGGGGATCTGGTCCGGCCGGTTACGCCGAGCCATGCACGCTCAAGCATGCATGCAAGAGCGTTATCATGATCTGTTTGAAAATGCATCCGATCTAATACAGTCGGTGGACCTTGATGGCCGTTTTCTGTTTGTAAACCAAGCTTGGCGTGACACCTTAGGCTATTGCGATAGTGAAATTTATTCGCTCAATATCTTTGATGTGATAAGTCCTGACGACCACCATCATTGTCGTCAGCGGTTTGAATCTCTCATAGCAGGTGAGGTTGTTACTTCTGCTGAGGTGACATTTTTGCGCAAAGATGGTTGCCCTGTGTTGCTCGAAGGAAATGTAAGTTTACGCTTTGAAAATGACCAGCCCCATAGTATTCGCGCCATTTATCGCGATATCTCAGAACGTAAAGCTGCAGAAGTCAAGATCCCTCAGCTTGCTTATTACGATAAGTTAACAGGCCTGCCTAATCGAACATTGCTTCAAGATCGTTTGATTCATGCCATTGCTGACGCTAAACGGTTTGACCATCATTTGGGTGTGATGTTTATTGATTTTGATCACTTTAAAAAAGTCAACGATACCTTGGGCCATTATATTGGTGACCTTCTTTTGGGGGAAGCGGCTAAGCGTTTGCGCAGTTCGTTTCGTGAAAACGATACTGCTGCTCGGTTAGGTGGTGATGAGTTTGTTGTCATTCTATCTGGGTATCGTAACTCATTTAATGTTCCCCATATTGCGCAAAAAATTCTAAAAAATCTTTCTCGTCCTTATGTGCTTGAAGGTCATGAATTAGTGTTGTCGGGTAGTGTCGGAATTGCTATCTATCCTCAAGATGGCACCAATGCTGATGATCTGATGCGTAATGCTGATATGGCCATGTATGCGGCAAAGGGTGAGAAAGGTGATAGCTTTCAATTCTACTCCGAGAGTATGAATCTTAATGCTGTCGAACAGCTAAAGCTTGAGAATGGTTTGAGGCATGCAATTGAAGAAGAACAGCTATTTATTTGTTACCAACCGCAAGTTGATTGGACAACGAAACAGGTGGTGGGTGTTGAAGCCCTACTGCGTTGGAATCATCCTGAATTTGGATTGATTTCACCCGATATGTTTATTCCTGTTGCTGAAGAGACGGGACTCATTACTTCTATCGGTGAATGGGTGCTCCGTCGTGCCTGTAAGGAGTTGAAGCAACTTCAGGTCGAGCTTGATGTTGAATTGAGTCTCTCCGTCAACTTGTCAGGTGTTCAACTTGAACAACCAAACCTTGTTGAGGTTATTCTCACTGCACTGCATGAAAGTGGCTTACCTTCCGAGCAACTTGAGTTGGAGATCACTGAATCTGTACTGGTTGAACGCACCGATCAAGCATTGAATTTATTACATAAAATTTCAAGTTTAGGGGTGAAAATTGCCATTGATGATTTCGGCACCGGATATTCATCTTTAAGCTATTTGAAGAATTTTCCGATTGATCGTTTAAAGATCGACAAATCTTTTTTGGTGGATATTTATCATGATACGGATAATGCTACGATCGTAGAAACTATTATTGCGATGTCACGTAACATGGGCCTACATGTGATTGCCGAGGGGGTAGAAACTCACGAGCAGATTGAGTTTTTAGTTGATAGAAATTGTCCGCAGATGCAGGGTTTTTTGTTCTCAAAGCCTGTGTTGCCATCACAAATTAAGGTGTTGATAGAGCAGGGGATATGTTGTTTGAATAAATAATCGGTGATTATTGTAAATAAAAAAGGCTTGGGGATTCCCCAAGCCTTTTTTTTTGACCTAATCAAACAGTGAACTTAAACAGTCCAAGTGTGACCTTCTTGCATGATTTGATCTAAGGTACGACCACGCTTCGCTTTAACAGCGTCAAGTTGCTCGTATACCATGTCATCATAGGTTTTCTTTGTGTCATCAGCATAGATAACACCGAAAGCCATAGGTAGGCCATCGTCTGGACGCATCTCAGTAAGAAGAGCGGCAACTTCAACGTTCTTCTCATCGTGAACAAGAATGTCCGCTTCAGCAACATCAGCAACTTTAGCTGCTTTAAGCTTAAAGCCATCTTGAACGAGGCAGAACTGACCTTCTGTACCGAAAGTCAACTTCTCACCGTCACGTACAACGATGTAGAAGTCAGCGCCTGTTGCTTTGTCAGTGAGTTGCTTATGTGCGCCATCGTTGTAGATAACACAGTTAGCAAGGATCTCAAGCATACTGAAGCCCCTGTGCTTAGCGCCGCGTACACAAATCTCTTCAGAGAGCTTCATTTGTGCATCGATACTACGCGCGATAAATGTACCGCCAAGGCTTACCGCAACACGCAAAGGTGTCATGGGGTAGTCAATAACACCATAAGGGCTGGTCTTAGAGATTTGACCCATGTCAGAACAAGGAGAGTACTGACCTTTGGTGAGACCATAGATCTTGTTGTTGATGAGAACATAGTTCAGGTTGATGTTACGACGAATCGCGTGGATGAAGTGGTTTCCACCAATAGCAGTAGAGTCGCCATCGCCAGAAATTGTCCATACGTCAAGCTTAGGATTCGCTACTTTAACACCCGATGCAATAGCTGCAGCACGACCGTGAATGGTGTGAAAGCCGTAAGTTTCCATGTAGTAAGGGAAACGGCTAGAACAGCCGATACCTGATACGATAGCTACTTCATCACGAGGTTTACCCGCTGCAACCATGCCGCCACGAACAGCGTTCATGATAGCGAAGTCACCACAGCCTGGGCACCACTTTACTTCCGCAGCGGATGCGAAATATTTTTTTGTCAGTTGAGTATCTGCCATGGTCTTATTCTCCTAACATTTCGTTGACTTTTTCGATGACCTCAAACTCACGGAATGGGTCGCCCTGTACTTTAGACAGAGATTGAACGTCAACTAGGAATTTGGCGCGAAGCATGAGGCTTAATTGACCCATGTTTAGCTCGGGTGCGAGTACTTTGTCGAAACGGCTGATGATCTCACCTAAGTTTGGTGGGAAAGGCCATACCCAACGTAGGTTGATACCTGATACTTCTTTGCCTTCTGTGATCATACGATCTACAGCACCTTTAACCGCGCCATAAGTACCACCCCAGCTAATAACGAGTACTTTGCCAGAATCTTTACCGTTGATCTCAAGCTCAGGAAGAACCTTGGCTAGGTTGTCAACTTTAGCTTTACGAATCTCTGTCATCAACTGGTGATTCATTGGATCGTGACTAACTGCACCAGTCTCATCTTTTTCAAGAGTACCGATACGGTGTTGGCAGCCCTTTGTTCCAGGGATAGCCCAGTCGCGAGCAAGAGTCTCAGGGTCACGCTTGTAAGACATGTATGTCTCACCTGGGTGATCTTCAGGAGTCCAGAAGTTTACATAGGGTGTTAAGTCTTCGAGCTCATCCATGGTAGGTACTTTCCATGGGCAGCTACCTTGACCAATGTAGCCGTCAGTCAAGACGATTACAGGTGTGCGGTATTGTAGAGCAATCTTTGCTGCTTGATACGTTGCATCAAAGCAGTCAGCTGGGCTGTTAGCAGCAATGATAGGCATGTAGCTATCACCGTTGCGGCCGAACATAGATTGCAATAAGTCAGATTGCTCTGTCTTGGTAGGAAGACCTGTACATGGACCGCCACGTTGAACGTTAACGATAACCAAAGGTACTTCAAGGATCAGAGCCATACCAGCAGCTTCTGTCTTGAGAGCCAAACCAGGACCTGAAGTTGTGGTGAATGCAAGATTACCTGCACATGCCGCACCAATCGCACAGCAAATACCAGCGATCTCGTCTTCCATCTGCATGGTGACTAGACCGACATCTTTAAATTCAGATGCAAGGTGAAGAAGGTCTGTTGCTGGGGTGATTGGGTAAGAACCGATAAATGGTTGCAAACCTGATTTAGCACCAGCGGCAGCAATCGCGATTGCTGCTGCGTCATTACCTGTAATGTTACGGTAAAGACCTTTTTCAATTTGAGCTGCACCAAGGTCATAACGCTCTTGGAACATAATAGCAGTTTCACCGTAGTGTAGGCCGGCTTTAAACGCTAAAGTGTTCGCTTCAGCGATTTGCAGCTTCGGCTTCTTAGCATTAGCACCAAACTTCTCTTGGATGAACTCAAGAACAAGCTGAGGAGTCTTGTTGAACAACCAGCAAAGTACGCCCATGGTGAAGAAGTTTTTGCAGCGGTCTTTTGCTGGGTTAGGCATATCCATTTCAGCCAGTGCTTCACGCACGAGGGTGAACATAGGGATTGCTTTAACGTCATAACCATTCAAGCTGCCGTCTTCGAGAGGGTTGCTCTCGTAACCGACTTTAGTGAGTGCTTTTTCAGTGTATGAGTCAGAGTTGGTGATAATGATACCACCCGCTTTAACGAATTGAGCACTGTGCTTGAGAGCTGCAGGGTTAAACGAGACCAGTACGTCAGGTGCATCACCTGCAGTGTAGATCTTGTGATCGCCGAGGCACATCTGGAAACCGGAAACACCGGCAATCGTACCGGTAGGGGCACGAATTTCAGAAGGATAATCGGGAAGGGAGTTAACATCGTTACCGTCCAATGCTGCAAGGGCGGTAAGCTGGTTACCGATGAGCTGCATGCCGTCACCAGAATCACCGGTGAATTTTACGACAATTTGCTCAGCACTCATGAGTTTTGCGTTCTCTGCCATACTGTCTCCTGTAAAAAAAAGAGATGTTTTAATAAAGTATGCTGCAAATTTACAGCAATCAAACATCGTCACTTGCCAATCGCGAATCATATATCACTAACACTATGTACTATGCAAGCAGATATAGAGCAAACGGCAAAATTGTATACAAAACTTTTTAGCGCGACTAAAACAGCGTTAGGGATGTTGAAAAAGGTAAGCTTTTACTAATCCTTTGCGCGTGACACACAACAAGGGCAATGTTTCCATTGCCCTTGTTGGGATCATATAGCCTATAGATTACGCTATTTAATTAACCTTTAAGCACGTCAGCAAGGTCAGGTAGGATGCTAGGAAGCTCGTCAATGAGTCCCTTAACGGCCGCTACTGAGTTGTCAAACATTGCTTGCTCTTCAGCGTCTAGATCAAATTCGAGAATACCTTCGATGCCAGCAGCGCCGAGGATACAAGGAACGCCAACATAGTAGTTGTCAACGCCGAACTCACCTGTAAGAAGTGCACAGACAGGAAGAACACGCTTTTGGTCGCGCAAGATTGCTTCAGCCATGCCGATAGCAGATGATGCTGGGCTGTAGAATGCTGAGCCATTGCCCAACAATTTAACAACTTCACCACCAGCCATCTTAGTGCGTTCTACCATTGCAGTCATAACTTCTTGAGCTTTTGCTTCGCTACCGTACTTGCGAACAAGTTGCTCCATAACTGGGATACCGTTGACGTTTGCATAACGAACGATAGGAACCATTGTGTCGCCGTGACCACCAAGTACCATTGCGTTTACGTCGCGTACAGATACGCCTAATTCCCAAGCGATGAAAGAGCAAAAACGGTTTGAGTCGAGAACACCCGCTTGACCCATTACGCGCTCAGCTGGGAAGCCTGTAACTTTTTGACAGAGTGTAACCATCGCATCCAAAGGATTGGAGATGATGATAACAAATGCGTTAGGAGCAAATTCTTTAATGCCTTCAGAAACCTGTGACATGATCTTAGCGTTAACGCCGAGTAGGTCGTCGCGGCTCATGCCTGGCTTACGAGGAAGGCCTGCAGTAACGATAACAATATCAGAGTCAGCAATATCAGCGTAGCTGTTAGTACCTTTGAGGTCTACATCGAAACCATCAACACGTGCAACTTCAGCGATGTCGAGCATTTTGCCTTGTGGTAATCCTTCAACGATGTCAAATAGTACAACGTCACCTAGCTCACGAAGTGCGCAAAGTTGTGCTAAAACACCACCGATTTGACCGCCACCGATCAATGAAATTTTTGCTCTTGCCATGTCTCTCTCCTTCAAATCAATCAAATGAAATAAAAAGCGGGAGCAACACCTGTCGCTCCAGCACGGGATATTCAATCATCTAAACAGTAAACTTAATAAGATACTTATATTTAGATGAAATTGATGCTCAATATAAAGTTATAAAGGTCAGATATAGATCATTGCTGAACGATGTATACAGTATGCAAAAGGGTAAAAGCTGTCAAGGGAAAATCTGATGGGGGTTTTATCCTCTATCTTGCGGATAATGGGGTGCTTTGTTAACTGCCGTGCTGTTGAATAAATATCCCCGAATTTCGTGCTGTTTCGCGGGCATTCTCTTTTTCGTTTTCGCTGTGATTTCGCGTAATGGTTAATAGTTGGCCTGGGAATATTTGTTGAGGGTCTTTTATTTGGTCACGATTTGCTTTGTAGATAAGTGGCCAGAGAAGTCCTTCGTGGTAAATATTGGTTCGTGCTGCGATGGAGTATAGGTTCTCACCTGTTTGCACGATGTATTCGATGAGTGTTTCTTTGTTGGGTGTTGCTTTGTGGGGTGTTGCTTTACGCTTAACCACTGGTTGCGGGGCGTCATAAGTCACTGTTATTGGTGCCGAATAAGTATACTTTTCAGTGAAGGCCCGTAGTTGGTCTTTTTGGAGCTGGTCAACATGTTGTTGTGTTGTTAGGGCTTTATGGCCCGTAACAGTGGAATGGTTGTCGGCCGATCTGTCTGTTGTTGCTTGAGGTGTTGCTACGGTTACAGGGAGCGTTACTGTGCTGCTAGCGCTTTTGTTTTTTTGCGTTGCCGTGCAACTGGCCAGTAGGCCAGTTGCACAGAATGTTGCAAATAAAATTGTGATACTGCGAAGAAAAACGAACACCATATTTACCTATGTACGTGTAAAGAGTTTGTTTGGTTGGCACCACTTTATTGCGGGGCAACGTCCTTTTTTTTCATGCGCAAGCGGATAGAAAGCTCTTGAAGCTGCTTCTCCTCAACGGCACTGGGGGCTCCTGAGAGTAAACAGGTGGCCTTTTGGGTTTTAGGGAAGGCGATGACATCGCGAATTGAATCTGAGCCGGTTAGGATCATCACTAAACGATCGAGGCCAAATGCGAGGCCGCCGTGGGGTGGTGCACCAAATTCGAGGGCGTCAAGAAGAAAACCGAACTTTTCGCGTGCTTCCTCTGCACCAATGCCGAGAAGTTCAAACATTTTGCTCTGAATTTGTTGGTCGTGGATACGGATGCTGCCGCCGCCAATTTCAGAACCGTTAAGTACGAGGTCGTAAGCCTTTGCGCAAGCTTTGGCTGGCTCGGTATCGAGTAGGCCCATGTCTTCATCGCGAGGTGCGGTGAAAGGGTGGTGCACAGCCATGTGGCGGCGCGTTTCGCCGTCCCATTCCAAGAGTGGGAAGTCGGTGATCCAGACAAATTGATAATTGTCTTTGGCTGCCAAGCCGAGCTTTTGGCCAAGGTGACCACGCAGGCGACCGAGTGCTTCATTGGTGATGGCGGTGGTGTCGGCAACAAACATCAGCAGGTCGCCAACTTCAGCGTCCATCGCTTGGTTGATCTGCTCAAGTTCCTCAGGAGTGAAGAATTTGCCAATTGGTGACTGCCAGCCGTCTTCGGTCATCTTGACCCACGCCAGACCTTTGGCGCCATAAATTTTGACGAAGTCGGTAAGGTTGTCGAGGTCTTTACGTGAGAATGTCGCACACTTTTTGGCATTGATAGCCTTAACCATACCGCCATTTTTAACAGCATCGGCAAATACTTTAAAGCCGCAACCGTCAACGATGCTCGATAGTTCAACCAGCTCAAGATCAAAACGTAGGTCTGGATTGTCGACACCGAAGCGATTGAGTGCTTCAGCATAGGTCATGCGTGCCATTTTGGCAGGGACCTCGACGCCGATGGTCTCTTTAAAGACGCGGGCAATCATCCCTTCCATGATGGTGATGACATCGTCGCAGTCAACAAAGCTCATCTCGCAGTCAATTTGAGTAAACTCTGGTTGGCGGTCAGCACGAAGGTCCTCATCGCGGAAACATTTAACAATCTGGCAATAGCGGTCATAACCTGAAACCATTAGCAGTTGTTTGAATAGTTGTGGCGACTGCGGCAAGGCAAAGAAATTACCACCGTTAACGCGGCTAGGGACCAAGAAGTCACGGGCACCTTCTGGGGTGCTCTTGTTGAGAACGGGGGTCTCGATTTCAAGAAATCCGTTTTCATCAAGGTAGTTCCGGACTGTTCTTGTCACATTGTGGCGCAAGATCATGTTCTTTTGTAGCGCCGGGCGACGTAAGTCAAGGTAGCGGTGCTTGAGACGGATGTTCTCCGCTACGTCTACGTGATCATCAAGGAGGAATGGTGGAGTCTTGGAGGTGTTGAGAATACGTAGTTCACTGACTTCCATCTCTACTTCGCCTGTTTTCATCTTTGGATTGATGGTTCCCTCAGGGCGTGGAGAGATGGTTCCTTTGACGGCGATGACAAACTCATTACGAATTTTATCTGCTTTTGCGTGTGCTTCAGGGTCGCGGTCGGGGTCAAGGGCGAGTTGTGTGATCCCTTCGCGGTCACGCAGGTCAATGAAAATTAACCCGCCGTGGTCACGGCGGCGCTGTACCCAGCCCATGAGACAAACTTCTTTACCGATGTTGTCGCTGGTCAAATCGCCGCAGTAATGAGTCCTTTTCCAGTTTCCGAGTGCGTCGTTCAAGGGTCTTCCTCCAATATAAAAGATTTAAAATAGTTTATTTCAAAGAGTCTCTCTGGTGCTTGACTCTGTTTGCGCAGGTTTAAACGTTAAGAGAGCAATTATAGCGATGTTGACGATGCTGCGTCAAGTAGCTGGCGCAGTTGGTCGAAAATACCTTCAAGCGGTAGGGCGGTTTGCTCGCCGTCACTCATGCACTTTAGTTGTGCGTTGCCGTCGGCAAGTTCGTTCTCGCCTAGAAAAAGAGTGTAGCTGCACTTGAGCTTATTGGCGCGGCGCAATTGAGCTTTAAGGCTTTTGCCGCTGAAATCCATCTCAGCGTAAATACCGTGATGCTGCAATTGACTGAGCAAGCCAAATGCAATGTTTTCAGCTTCACTCCCCATGGCGGCAATAAAGAGTTTAGGTGTGGCAGTCGTGATGCCGTTGCCTTCAAGCAGGAGTGCTAGCCGTTCGACCCCCATAGCAAAGCCAATTCCCGGCAATGATGGTCCGCCGAGGTCCTCAATTAAGCCATCGTAACGACCTCCAGCAGCCACGGCATTTTGTGCGCCGAGGTTGTTGGTTATCATCTCAAATGTTGTTTTTGTATAGTAATCTAAGCCACGGACCATGCGGTCATTGATGCTGTATGGTGTGCCAATAAGGTCGAGGTGCTTTTGAACCGAGGCGAAATGTGTTTCGCAGTCTGTGCACAGGTGGTCGAGGACAGAGGGTGCCCCAACGGTCGCCTCTTGGCATGATTTAGCTTTGCAGTCGAGTACCCGTAGGGGGTTGCTGGCACAACGGCGTTGGCAGTCTGGGCACAGTTGTTCCATGCGCTGTTGTAAAAATTCGATCAGGGTAGCGCGGTAACTGGGCCGACACTCAGGGCAACCAAGTGAGTTGATCTGTAGGCTGACGTCATCAATGCCAACCGCTTCAAAATAGTGACTGAGCATCGCTAATACTTGGGCGTCAATACGTGGGTCATCGATACCAATGATCTCAGCACCGATTTGGTGGAACTGACGGTAACGCCCTTTTTGTGGCCGCTCATAGCGAAACATCGGCCCCATATAGTAAAGCTTGGTAACTTGGTCTTGATTGAAGAGCTTGTGTTGGATGAATGAGCGCATCACGGGTGCTGTTCCCTCGGGACGCAGGGTCAGAGAGTGGTCACTCTTGTCGTCAAAGGTGTACATCTCTTTTTCAACAATATCCGTTGTCTCACCAATGGAACGACAAAACAGCTCCGTTTTTTCAACGACAGGCACGCGAATCTCTTGACAGCCGTAGGTGCCAAAAATATCGCGAGCTGTTTGCTCTAGAAATTGCCATGTTGCCACATCGGCTGGCAAGATGTCGTTCATCCCTTTAATACCAGTAATACTCACAAGAAACTCCTTATTTTAAAATACTACAGGTTGTGCTTGGGGTAGCCGATAACCATGTGTACTTAGTGTGCGTTCTGTAGTGGAATCCCTCTTAATACAGTAAATAAGCGGCCATTGGAAGAGGGTATGTGAGAAAAATGTTGATTGATTGCGCGATGACATCTTTTGCTAGATTAAGATTAATAGTTAACTTTTCTGGGCGTTGCGCGAAAAAGAGCTTTTTTCTCACGTGATTAATGTGCTGATTGTGCTAGGTTTTTGTCCGTTTTGGGTGACGAATGTCCTGTTGAAATATGTTTGTTGTGACTTGGTGTCCACGGAAAATTTGTCCCTAACGACAAGGACTTAAGGGCGAGCGCTGGGCCCTCTTGTCCCGCGGTGTTTTTGCTTGACAGCGGTTGCTCTTTTGCATACTGTATACAACGTTTTGAAGTAACCTATATCACTTATTTGCAATGCTTGAGACCATATCATTTGGCTGAGTAAGGGGATTATCTCTCCTTTTCTTAGACCTCAGGCGAGTTGTTATCAACAATCTTAAGGAGAGAACATGTCAACGATTATTTGGTCAGAAATTGATGAAGCACCAGCGTTAGCGACATATGCGTTGCTACCAATTGTACAAAAATTCCTCAAGGGCTCAGGTGTTGATGTTGAGACACGTGACATCTCCTTGTCAGGACGTATTCTTGCTAATTTCCCTGACGCGCTGAAGGATGATCAAAAAGTAGCAGATTATCTAACTCAGTTAGGTGAGCTTACTCAAGATCCTGCGGCAAACATCATTAAGCTTCCTAATGTAAGTGCTTCTATCCCTCAGCTTCAAGAAGCGATCGCCGAGCTTCAAGGCAAGGGCTATGCTGTTCCTACATATCCTGAAGAGCCACAAAATGATGCTGAAAAAGAGTTGCAAACTCGTTATGCTAAATGCCTCGGTTCTGCGGTAAACCCAGTATTGCGTGAAGGTAACTCTGATCGTCGTGCAGCGGCTTCTGTTAAGAAATCTGCTCAAACAAATCCACATCGCATGATGAAGCCTTGGCCTGCAGTGTCTAAAACTCGTGTTGCGCACATGAGCGATAACGATTTTTACGGTAGTGAGACTTCACTAACGCTTGATAAAGACACTACTGTTACTTTCAAGTTTGCTGGCAACGATGGCAGTGAGCAAGTACTGAAAGCAAACCTTCCTATGCTGGCAGGTGAGGTTCTCGATTCCTCTTCCATGAACATGGCTGCATTGCGCGTGTTCTTTGCCGAGCAAATTGAAGCTGCAAAAAAAGAGGGCGTATTGTTCTCGTTGCACTTGAAGGCAACCATGATGAAGATCTCTGACCCTTATATCTTCGGTCAGTGCGTCAAGGTTTTCTATAAGGATGTATTTGCAAAGTACGGTTCTGATTTTGACAAAATTGGCGTGAATATCAGTAATGGTCTCGGCGATGTATATGCCAAACTTGACCGCTTGGAAGATGCCAAACGTGAAGAGATCGAAGCTGCAATTATGGAGGTCTACAAGACCAGTCCTGCTGTGGCAATGGTTGACTCGCGTAACGGGATCACCAACCTGCATGCACCCAACGATGTAATCATTGATGCTTCCATGCCAGTTGTTGTTCGTGATGGTGGTCAGATGTGGAACCTTCAAGACGCGCTTCAAGATACTATCGCTTTGATTCCTGATCGTAGCTACGCAACAATCTATCAAACAGTTATTGAAGATTGCCAGAAAAATGGTCAGTTCGATCCATCAACAATGGGTGCTGTTTCCAACGTTGGCCTTATGGCTAAAAAAGCTGAGGAGTATGGTTCACACGATAAGACTTTCTTTGCTCCTGGCGATGGTAAAATTCAGGTTCTTGATGATGCAACTGGTAGTGTATTACTGGAGCAAACAGTTGAAACTGGTGATGTGTTCCGTTCTTGCCAAACTAAGGACGAGTCGATTCGTGACTGGGTCAAGTTGGCAGTAACTCGCGCTAAAGCAGAGGGTGTACCTACTTGTTTCTGGCTTGATCCTAAGCGTGGGCATGATGCACAAATCATTGCTAAAGTTGAAACTTACCTCAAGGACCACGATACAGTAGGTCTTGATATCCGTATCATGACTCCTGATGATGCCATGGTTCTTGCGTGTGAGCGGTGTCGTCGCGGCGAAAATACGATCACGTGTACAGGTAATGCACTGCGTGACTACTTGACCGACCTGTTCCCAATTTTAGAGCTGGGTACAAGTGCTCGTATGCTCTCTATCGTACCCCTGCTTCAAGGTGGCGGTGTGTTTGAGACTGGTGCTGGTGGTAGTGCTCCTAAGCACGTTGAGCAGTTCCTCAAAGAAGGTCACCTGCGTTGGGATTCACTCGGTGAGTACTGTGCTCTGGTTCCATCTTTGGAGCAAGTTGCTACATCTACAGGTAATGCAACGGCTCAATTGTTTGCTGATACCCTTGATGAGGCAGTAACTGGTTATCTCTCAAATGCAAAAGCACCTTCTCGTAAGGTCAATGAGATCGACAACCGTGGTAGTAGCTTCTATATTGGTCTGTATTGGGCGAAAGCTCTTGCTGCTCAAGACACCGATGCTGACGTGAAAGCCAAGTTTGTTAAAGTAGCTGCTGATCTTGTGGCCAATGAGGCAAAAATCAATGAGGAGCTTCTTGCTGCTCAAGGTTCACCTGTTGACATTGATGGTTACTACAAGCCAAACGTTGCGAAGGTTAGCGCTGCAATGCGTCCTAGTGCGACTTTGAATGCAATTATCGACGCGATGTAAATAACGTTGATTGACTGAGAGTTATCTTCTCTGTCAGATAGTGATCCATTAAAAAGGCCCGCCAATTGGTGGGCCTTTTTTTGTCAAAAATCTAAATGTTAAGGATGAGCTAACGGCTGTTGTTGCCAGCCATTGCCCCAACTCTTTAGGCGTACTGTTCCATCGTGGTCGGTGCGAATTAATGTGGTTTGATTTATATCAAGTGCTGCGAGAGTTTCAGGGTGAGGAAAGTGATACGAATTGTTAAAGCCAACGCTAGCGATGGCGGTTTTTGCTTGTGTTGCTTGAATGAGAGCGTGGGGGAGAGAACGCCGACTGCCGTGATGCGGAAGCTTAAGCGCAGTAACGGGGGATAATAGCGGGCCATTTAATAGTTGTGTCACCCCATGATGCTCAAGGTCTCCCGTTAACAGGATGCCATCGTTTTTGTAGCGGGCGAGAACAACTAAGGAGCGGTCGTTCATTTTAGCTGTATCGTCTGGTGGAACAAAAACATCTAATTGTGCTTCACCCTTTAGCGGGATATTTGTCCAGCTAGAGACAAACCGTCGTGTTGGAATCTTTTTCTCTCTCAGCGCCTTTTGTAGGCTCCAGTGCAATTGTTTAACAGGGTCGGAACTCCAAAATTGTTCTACATCGAAATGGTTTAGGATGTGAATGAGTCCTTTGCGGTGATCAGGATGATCATGACTGAGAATCACTGCATCTAAGTGGTTGATACCTAGAGCGCCAAGGGCTGGGGCGAGAAGTTGTTTGCCGACATCAAAAGATTGACTATAAAATCCACCACCATCGATCAGATAGCTCTTCTCATTTCCGAGTCGAAGAAGGAGCGATTCACCTTGGCCAACACTGAAAGGGGTAAGTTCAAGGTGCGCGGGTGGGGCGTGAAATTGGGGTGACATGAAGACCACCACGCTTGCGCTGAACAAGAGTAGTGTGTGACGCCATTTGTTAACAATGAAGGTTAGCGTAGCAAGAGCAAGCAGTATGAGTGCTCCATGCTGCGTAGGGCTTAAATAGACAAATGTTCCTGCCAGTGGCCCTTGAGCGATAGAGCTTGCTAGACCTAGCGTTGTGTCAATCAACCACAAACATCCGTCGAAGATAGCGAATGAAAATTGCGGAAATACGGGCAATAACAGGGTTGCAAGTAGCGCCAATGGCACGGTTAGAACTCCAATCAAGGGGATGGCGATCAGGTTGCAGAGCACTCCAGCTGGGGCAAGGGTATGGAAGTGGCTTAATGCAATTGGGGTGGTGGCAATTGTTGCAATAATTGTTGCGGTAAAGGGTACGATTAACCACTTATTGACGACGGAATTGACATCTTTTTTTTTGTTGGCTAGGCAATAAATAAGTGCGCCAACTCCTGCAAAGGAGAGTTGAAACGATGCCGAAAAAAGCGCCAATGGATCGTAGACAATAATGGCTGTCGCGACCAGGGCTAGCAGAGTTAACGGCGGTGTTGTGCGATAGCTGATCAGCGCAGCAACGGTAATGCCTGTGAGTAGGGTTGCTCGCACTGTGGGTAGCGCACTGCCGCTAAGGGATAAGTAGAATAACAGCGGTGGCAGGGTTAGCAGTGGTACCACCATCTGCGCTGGTCGCCATAGCATGAGTTGTTCACTGCTGCGGTAGAGACGATTTAATAGTAGGTAGATCAAAGAGGCAATGAGGCCAAGGTGGAGACCTGAAATTGAAAAAAGGTGTGAGATGCCGAAGTTTGCTAATTGTTCGCGCTGCTCTGGTGAAAACCGTGATTTTTGACCGAGGGTTAAACTGAGTAGGTAAGCAGCTTTTTGTGGTGAATAGGATGCAGAAACTTGGTCGCCTATCGCGGTTCGCCATCGTTCGATACGGTAACGTAGCGATGATTCAGGTTGTTGTGGCAAGCGTACAATACTCTGCTCTTGGTCAACAAATGCTGTCATATAGATATGTGACCGCGCAAGGTGCTGCGGATAGTTAAACTCACCGGGGAGACCGTATCGTCTTGGTTTGCGAAGTTTTGCTCTAAATATGATGTGGTCTCCGGGCAGAATCGCGTTGGTGCGTGGTGTGGGATTAATTAAGTTTTTTTGTTTGCGACCAACCTGAACGCGCAGCTTACCAGTCGCTTGTGCTGTGAGTTGTCCATTGGCAATGTTCTCCAGCGATACATCCATACGCCAACGACCTTGCTGTGGCTCGATTCGAACGACCGTTGCCGTAATGGTGACAAATTGATTATTAGCGAATCCTGAGAGGTTGGTTGTTTCATCTGGCGGTCTGATTGCGAAGGCGTAAGCACTAAAGCCTATCATAAAACTTAGGGCTGCAATGATTGGCCATAGTGGAACAGTGCGGCATTTGCTAGTGATATAAAGTGAAAGGATTAGGATAACAGAGATGGCAAAAGGGTGGTTTAGGAGCTGCTGAGCTGAAGGAAGTGCTGCACTGATTACTATGCCACTGCTGTAGCCTGTCAGCGTTAGCCAGATTCCTTGATTTGGCAGTTGTTTGATCCAAGTAGTCATCACAATGCAATCAGAAAAAAGCGAGAAGATTGCGTGATTGTACTATTTTAATGTGGCTTGGGCAATCTTTCTAGAACATAAAGCGGCGCATGCTGATGTTGAGAAGAAGGCCACAGCCGATCATCGTTGTCACCATGCTGGTGCCACCGTAGGAAAAGAGAGGCAATGGGACGCCGACTACTGGCAGGAGTCCAATGACCATCCCGAGGTTAACGATGATATGCCAGAAGATCATCGCTGTGACACCAATGGCTAGATACATACCAAAACTTGAATCGGCTTTACGAGCAATATTGATTCCTCTCAGCACGATAGCGAGATAAAGTCCTAGCAGTAAAGTGCAGCCAAATAGCCCCCACTCCTCGGCAAAAACGGAAAAAGCAAAATCGGTGTGGCGTTCGGGGAGAAAAGAGAGTTGTGATTGGGTTCCTTGCATAAACCCTTTGCCCCATAATTGACCACTGCCAACAGCAATTTTCGATTGAATAATGTGGTAACCCGTACCGAGAGGGTCGCGCTCGGGATCGAGAAAGGTTCGAATCCGATCCTTCTGGTAACCGTGAAGAAGAAACCAGCCGCCTGTCATGGCGCAACTGGCCAGCAGGGCTAGGACGGTTAGCGCATAGCGGCGAATTCCGGCAAACAATGCCATGGTTGTGCCAATGAAGAGCAGCAACATGGCTGTGCCTAAATCAGGTTGTTTCATGGTTAAAATAACAGGAACACTCAACAGCAACCCGGGCGCGATTAACTCGCTGAGGCGATATCCTTCGCTTGATTCATGCTGGCTGAAATAGGCGGCTAAGGTAATGATGATCACCACCTTCATCACTTCACTGGGTTGTAAGTTGAAGAAACCAAGATCGATCCAGCGGGTGGCACCCATGCTTGTTTTGCCAAAAACTAGAACCGAGCCGAGTAGGAAAACGCAGCCAATATAGGTGATTGTCGCCATATGTTCTAGGTGGCGATAGCTAAAGATGATTAACGCGATGGCGATCGAGAAACCAATGGCCAGCCAATAGGTTTGTTTCATGTAGACAGGTGATCCGTTTAGGTTCCACGATGACGTAGAGCTATACAGATTGGCAATGCCGACCGCTGCTGCCAATAACACTAAGGCGAGTAAGACCCAATCAAAATTAGCTACTAGGCGACGATCAAACATCGGACTCTCCAGAGTTCTCGGTTGGCTGTTGAACTGCGTGTTGGTTGTTGAAATAATGGGTGAAAATCTGTTTGGCAATGGGCCCCGCAGCACTACCACCATGTTGGCCGTGCTCAACAACAATGGCAACGGCTATTTCGGGCTTGTTTGCCGGAGCATATGCAACAAATAGGGCATGATCTCTATGGCGATAGGCAATCTCTTCAATATCGATTGGTTCACCGTCAATAGGATCATCTTTAAGTCGAACCACTTGTGCTGTTCCAGTTTTTGCGGCAACAGCAACGTCTTTGAGTGCACTTGATTTTCCCGTGCCGCGTGGATGGTTAACGACCTCTTCCATCCCCTTTTTTACATAACTTAAGTCTTCTTGGTTTAAATCTGAATCGTGTAATACGTGAGGTGTGTTTTGTTTTAAGATTTGGCCGTCAAACTCTTCAATACGCTTAATCAGGTGTGGCTGGTAAAGGGTGCCACCGTTGGCAATAGTCGAGGTCATGACGGCAAGCTGCAATGGTGTAGTGAGAACATATCCTTGACCAATTGCAGCAATCACTGTTTCCCCTTTATACCAAGGGGCATTGTAGCGATTACGTTTCCATGCTTTGTCTGGGATCAGCCCAGGTTGTTCATTGTCCAGTGGCAGATCGTAAGTGCGACCGAGTCCAAGTTTTCGCGCCATCGACGACATCCGTTCAATACCAAGCTTCAGAGATACTTCGTAGAACCAAACATCACAACTTTCGCGTAGCGCTTTTTTGAGGTTGGTGGGCCCGTGGCCCCTTTTTTTCCAACAGCGAAATGAACGGTTACCTACTGTTGTACGTCCCTCGCAATCAATGAGGTCGTTAGGTGTGATGACCCCTTCATGGAGGGCTGCGAGGGCGGTAACCATCTTATACGTCGATGCCGGTGGATATTGTCCGCTGATTGCTTTGGCCTGAAGCGGGTGGTCAGGATTGTTAACCAGAGCTTGCCACTGTTCGTTACTGATACCGCGAGCAAAGAGTGCGGGGTCAAATGCTGGTCGGCTCACCATTGCTAAAATGTCACCATTGTTGACATCTAAGACAACAGCAGCGCCTGATTGATCGCCAAAGGCTTGCTCGGCAAGAAGTTGTAAACTACGATCAAGGGTGAGAAAAACACTCTTGCCGGGTAATGGTGGTTTTACCTGGTGTTGGCGTAGTTTTTTACCTTTAACATCAACTTCAACCAGTTTTTCACCGGCGATGCCACGTAGGTACGGTTCAAGGTGTTTTTCTATGCCGCTTTTGCCGATGAAATCACCCGCATGATAGTCACCATAACGTTGCTGTGTTAATTCCTTCTCTGTAATGGCACCGATGTGACCGAAGAGATGAGCTGCCGCTTCATGGTATGGGTAGGCGCGCATTGGCTGTACCTCAATCAACATCCCCGAGAGGTCGATGGAGTTCTCTGAAAGTTTCTCAACCGTTTCCCGATCTACGTCACGCTTTAGGGGAATAGGGCGATATTGTGGGTAATAACGGTGCTTGTTCCAGTCGACTTCAAGTTGATTCCAATCAGCACTTAAGTAGGTAGCTAAGCGTGTTAGCAGTTGCTCTTTGTCGGTGACCTCTTGGCGTAATACCGAAACAGTGAAAGCTGGACGATTATCAACCAATAGTAGCCCATTGCGATCATAGATTGGCCCACGCGGTGCGGCAATAGGGATGTAGCGGGTGCGATTTTTCTGCGAAAGCGTTTGATATTGGTCGCCATAGATGACCTGAAGTGACCACAGGCGGATACCGAGCAGCGAGAAAAAAAAGATCGCAGCTAATGCGAGCCATTCAAAGCGTCGTTTTCGACTTGAATCGTCAGGTTGAGGGCTATTTAATGCCATGTACTCAGCCCTTGGTGGGAGGTTTTACGTTTGTTGTATTGTGAGCGAGTTCGGACTGCTAATAATAGTAGCGTGACGCTCAATACTGTTATTAAGTTAATAAATAGTTGTGCAGGTAAGCCATTTAAGATGAGAAAGCTACTTTGACTCTGCTCTGAAAAGCACAGTAATGTCAAAATTAGTAATAGTGAATTGCTTGTCGTGCCAAGAACGGTGGCGACCAGCATTACCAGATCATTTTTAAGGTTCAGTTGCCGCCCGCCCATATAGGTGCCACAGAAGATAAGCAACATAATCATTCCGTTTAACCCTAATGTCATGCCGCAAAACACGTCAAGAATACAGCCGAGCAACCATGCATAGAAAGCACCTGCAATAGGGGGTTCGTTGAGCCCAATATAAAGGACGAGTAGCAATATTAGATCGGGGCGCAGTGTTAAACCGAAAAATAGGGGCAGTAAGGATGTTTGCACAAGGATTAAGAAAAGACCGCAGATAAGGTAGAGTACGAGTCGCTTCATTTCGGTTCACCAAGGATAACAAGCACGTCTTCAAGTCGTGAGAAGTCGACACTGGGTGTTATTTCGAGGGTTTGGAATAAGCCGTAATCGTGTTTAATAATATTGGTAATGGTGCCAATGGGTAACCCTTTTGGGAAGATACCACCTATTCCCGCCGTAATCACCGCATCGCCGATCTGGACATCTTTGCTGCGTAATGCATAGTTGAGGGTAAGGGTGTTCCCTTGGCCGCGAGCTACGCCACGGGTGCGATTGTGCTGAATTAGGGCCGAAACCTCAGAGGCGGCATCGTTGGCTAATAACACCCGAGAGGTGTGGCTCGCACATTTGATCGTACGACCAACAATCCCTTCGGCAACGACAACAGCAAGTCCTTCACGTAGTCCATCGCTTGTACCTTTGTCAATAGTGATGGTTCGAAACCAGCTCGTGGCATCAACAGCAATAACACGGGCTGGCAGCTCAGGGGCGTTAGCGTTATCGTGAAAGTTAAGCAGTTTGCGCAGGCGGCTATTCTCTTGAGCTACTTCACGTAATTGGAGTAGATGCTGACGTTGTTCGCGAACTCTCTGCTTGAGGATGATATTGTTCTGTCGAACACCAATTAGATCGATGTAGTTGTTCCATAATATTGTAATTTTATTTTGGGTGTTGTCGAGGGTTTGATAAAAAGGGCTGGTGAGCTGTAAAACACCGCGTTCGAATAAGGTTGTTTTATTTTGCTGGCGCAAACTGCTGGAGTAGACCAGCAGAGCGCATGTGAAAATGCTCGCAAGAAGAAGTGCCGTTCGATGTGTTTTTAAAAAATCCAGCATGTGAGGCCAGCATGGCTGAGGGGTGTTTGATTAGCGAAATGCCCCCACCAACAAGCAGGGGCATTCACGTGATTTACAGGCTCAACGCTAAGATGCAATCGTAACTCTGCGCAATAGATCCAGCTCGTCTAAGACTGCCCCTGAGCCAAGAACAACACAGGATAAAGGATCGTCAGCGATAACAACTGGTAGCCCCGTCTCTTGCTTGAGTAGTTGGTCCAGCCCTTTAAGACACGCCCCACCGCCTGCTAATATAATACCGCGATCGACAATGTCAGCTGCAAGCTCTGGAGGCGTTTGCTCTAAGGCAACGCGCACGGCCTCGACAATGGCATTGATCGTTTCAGCCAGCGCCTCTCGAATTTCCTCAGAGTTGATTTGAAGTGTCCGTGGAATGCCCGTGACGAGGTCACGTCCTTTAACGTCCATTTCCAGAACCTCTTCACCCGCGAAGGCACTGCCGATTTCAATTTTAATCTGCTCAGCCGTTCTCTCGCCGATCAGCATGTTGTACTTACGTTTGATATATTGCGTAACCGCTTCATCCAGCTTGTCGCCGCCGACACGGACGCTTCGCGCGTAAACGATACCAGCTAATGAGATGATAGCGACTTCGGTTGTGCCGCCGCCAATATCGACGATCATGTTGCCGTTCGCCTCAGTGATAGGTAAACCCGCGCCGATGGCCGCAGCCATGGGTTCTTCAATTAGGTATACTTCACGAGCTCCCGCCGATTCCGCCGATTCCTTAACCGCCCGTTTTTCGACCTGAGTGATTCCAGATGGGACACAGATGACGATACGAGGTCGGACAAGAGCTTTGCGGTTGTGTACTTTATGTATAAAGTAACGGAGCATCTCTTCTGTGATGTCAAAATCAGCAATGACCCCATCCTTCATTGGCCGGATGGCAACAATACTGCCCGGAGTACGGCCAAGCATTTTTTTTGCTTCAATACCAACAGCTAATACCTTTTTATTGCCTGAAGCATCTTTTTGAACGGCAACAACTGAAGGTTCGCTGACCACAATCCCTTTAGACTTGAGATATACAAGTGTATTGGCGGTACCAAGATCAATCGCTAGGTCGTTTGAAAAGAGTCCCCATATGGAATTTAATAGTTTAAACATAGTCACATTTCCTTCTGTGAGTTTCTGACAACGGTCAAGAGTGTTAAAGTAACAGAAAATAGGCTGGTTCTCAAGGGTAAACAAGGAGGTGCTGAGGTAAAAACTATTGCATTTATCTTAAAAATTAACGTAATATGCGATGCTGTTTTTTATTAGAAATTCCGCGTCCCTCAAGGAGAATATTTTTTATGCTCGATCTGATTCGTAAGAAGCAGAAAACCACCGTCGTCCAAGTTGTTTTTTGGGTCATCATCGCAACATTTATTGGTACCATTTTTCTTGTATGGGGAAAGGGTAACGAGCAAACTCGCGAGTTCACCGTTGCTGCCGAGGTAAATGGAACTGAGATCAGTTTTGATGAATTTAAAAGCACATATAATAGTATGTATAATTTTTACCGTAATATTTATGGCCAAAATTTTACTCCAGAGATGGAACGCCAATTACGTTTAGCAGAGCAATCGATTAATACTCTTATTGATCAAACATTGTTGTTGCAAGAAGCGGATCGCCTTAATCTGAGTGTTTCAAAAGAGGAATTGGTTCAATCCATTGCTGCTGTTCCAGCGTTTCAAGTGGATGGCACCTTTAATAAACAACAATACCTTTCAGTTCTAACCTACCAACGCTTAAAGCCTGAATTGTTTGAGCAAATGCAAGAGCAGCAAATATTGGTTCAAATGACGCGTCAAGCTCTTGAGGATGGCGTTGTTGTCAGTGATGAGGATGTTGCCAATGAATTCCGTCGTTTGAATGAAAAAATCAATTTGGAATACATTCCATTTGCAGCCAGTGGCTTCCGCGATCAGATTAAGCTCACAGCCGAGCAGATTGATAAATACTATACCGAACATCAAGAAGACTTCCGTGTTGTAGAGCAACGTGCACTGAGTTTTGTTCAGCTTGACCGCAATCAGTATCGGAGTGAGGTTGTTGTCGATGAAACTGAGGTGCAACGTTATTACGAGCGCCATCTGTCGCAATTTGAGATTCAAGAACAAGTTTCCGCGGCACATATTCTGATTATGGTTTCACCCGATGCTAATGAAGCAACGATAACTGCTCGTGAAGCGTTAGCGACTTCAGTTCTGGAAAAAGCGCAGTCGGGCGATTTTAAAAAGTTAGCTCAGCAGTATTCTGACGATAAGGCTACCGCTGCAAATGGTGGTGCTCTTGGATTCTTTGCTCGTGGTGCTATGGATCCAGCCTTTGAAGAGGCAGCATTCGCTCTGCAAGCAGGCGAATTGAGTGCCATTGTTAAAAGTCGTTTTGGCTACCATATCATTAAAGGTCAGGGTCGTATCGAAGCTGGCTTTAAGGCGTTGGCTGATGTTGAGGCCGAGGTGAAAGAGGCGCTGATCGCTGAGGAGTCTGAACGACTCGCTTATGAAGATGCAATGGATGCCTATAATGTTAATCGCAAAACAGGATCTCTGGCGACGATTGCTGAGGGCTTGAATCTTACTGTCGTTGAGACGGGGTTATTTCAACGTGCTGCAGCAATCCCAGCGGTTGGCGTAAATGAGGCATTGACTCAGCGCGCATTTTCAACTCCAGAGGGTAGTTTGATTGCGCCTGTTCGAGGTGATGCTGGAATCTACATCAGTGAAGTTGCAGAGATCAAAGAAACGCACATCCCTGAACTTTCCGTTGTCAAAGCAATCGTTGAAGTTGAGTTGTTAAATGGTGAATCTGTCTCTTTAGCACAGCAACAAGCTGAAGAAGCCCTCGCAAAAGTGATTGCTGGAACACCGTTGAAGTCTGTTGCGCCGAAAGGGGTAACGTTGAAAGAAACGGGACTGTTTAGTCAAACTCTTGGCGATTTTGTGCCAACACTGGGTAATGTTTTAGGACTATCGGAAGCAGCGTTCTCGTTAACGGTAAAAGATGCTGTTGCTCAGCAACTATTTACTGCCAATAATACATTTTATGTGGTGCGCTTGAAGCAGTTAAAACCAGCCGATCCCAACGGTTTGACACCTGAAGAATCCGAACGGATCCGTAGCGCTGTTTTGACTGCACAACGTGATGAACTGTTAAGAACTAAAATTGCGACACTGAAAGAATCTGCCGATGTAACTATTGCACCGTCGATTCTGCGCTCTATTGAAGGGAATTAAAAAATGATGCCAGTTGTGATGAAAAGTGATTGTCCTGAGCTGAAACTTGTCAATCAAGGGAAAGTTCGCGACCTGTATGATGTCGGTGAATATCTTTTGATTGTCACCAGTGATCGAATCTCAGCCTTTGATGTCATTATGAATGAGGGTATCCCTCAAAAAGGGTATGTTCTCACTGAGATCTCCAAATACTGGTTTGAGCAGATGGAAGATATCATCCCAAATCACATCATCAGCACCAATGTGGATGACTTTCCTGAGATCACCCATCAATACCGTGATCAACTCGAAGGGCGAAGCATGCTGGTTAAAAAGGCCAAGCCACTCCCTGTTGAGTGTATTGTTCGCGGCTATATCTCTGGTTCTGGTTGGAAAGAATATCAGGAAAAGGGGAGTATTTGCGGCATCCAACTTCCTGAAGGGCTTAAGCAGAGCGAGCAACTTCCTGAAGTAATTTTTACTCCCTCAACTAAAGCTGAGTTGGGTGAGCATGATGAAAATATCTCTTTTGATGTTGTTGAAGAGTTGTGTGGTGCAGAACTTGCCGCGCAAGTTCGTGATGTAACCATTGCCATCTATGAGCGCGCTCGTGAGATCGCAGCAAAAAAAGGGATTATCATCGCCGATACCAAGTTCGAGTTCGGTATCTTTGAGGGTGAGTTGATCTGGATCGATGAAGCACTCACCCCTGATTCTTCCCGTTTTTGGCCAGCCGACGAGTATCAGCCCGGCGGTGTCCAGCCAAGCTTTGATAAGCAGTTTTTACGTGATTACCTCGAAACGTTGGATTGGGGGAAAACAGCGCCTGCGCCTGATCTTCCTCAGGATATCGTTGAGAAAACAGGGCAAAAATATATGGAGGCGATGACCCGCTTGACCATGCCTGTGACTCTTAAAACTGCACCAAGTTCTTGCTGTGGCGGCGGTTGTGGTTGTGGCAACGAATAACTGTTTAGCCGTTACGCAAGCATATCGCTGTTAATGATAGAAATGCATTGACAGGTTGAAGCTTGTTTTGGTATAAACACCACTGATTTGGGGCTATAGCTCAGTTGGGAGAGCGCTTGAATGGCATTCAAGAGGTCAACGGTTCGATCCCGTTTAGCTCCACCATACTAAAAAATAAAAGGTTAGCTGATTTTTCAGCTAACCTTTTTTAGTTTGATGTGCTGGTAACGGCTGAATGCTGCGTCGTACTTATAGGGAGTTTGTTATGGGTGTTAACAGTTTCAATCTACCATCAACAGATGATTGGTCTGATGAGGACGACGAAGATCAGTCGGTCCCGCCCGCAATAAAAGGGCAGGGCAACTATATGACGGTCTCCTGCGCTGAGCGAATCAAGGCTGAAATTAAAGATCTGTTGTATGTTAAGCGACCAGAGATGGTTAAAACCGTAACGTGGGCAGCATCGAATGGTGATCGTTCTGAAAATGCCGATTACCATTATGGCAAAAAACGGTTACGGCAAATTGATGGGCGCATCCGTTATTTAACAAAACGGATGGATGCGGCTGTAATTATTGATCCGGTGGCACAGCTGAATGTTGCTGGCGATAAAGTTCTCTTTGGTTGTACGGTAACCATTGAAAATGAAGAGGGTGTGGAAAAGGTTGTCAGCATTGTTGGTGTCGATGAAATTGACACCAGCTGCGGACGAATTAGCTGGGTCTCCCCTGTTGGTCAAGCCCTGTTAGGTGCATACGAAGGTGATGCGGTGACTGTTAGGACTCCCGGTGGTGATGAGGAGTTCGAGATCACTCAGGTTGCGTATCTGCCGTTAGATTAATGGTAGGCTGATGTATGCTGATGTATGTCGATAATTTTGGTAAAATTATCGGGTGCTAGTTGACAATTCAAGGCAGGGTACTTATCTTCACTGCCGTTACCCCATTATATTAACCTTAGCCGAGGAACTATAATCAATGACAGCGAACAAGCATGAATTTAAGGCCGAAGTAAATAAAATTCTCGACCTGATGATCCACTCTCTGTATTCCAATAAAGAAATTTTTCTCCGTGAGCTGATCTCCAATGCGTCGGATGCGATCGATAAAGCACGCTACGAGTCGTTGACCGATTCTTCCCTTGCTGAAGGTGGTGATGAGTGGAAAATTCAGCTTATCCCTAACGTTGAAGCTGGCACGCTGACCTTGCGCGACAACGGTATTGGCATGACCCGCGACGAAGCAGTTGATGCACTCGGAACCATCGCTCATTCGGGCACTAAAGAGTTTATCCAACTGCTCGAAAGCCGCGAAGTTGAGAACAATCCTGAACTGATAGGTCAGTTTGGTGTTGGCTTTTACTCGTCGTTTATGGTTGCTGATCAGGTTACTGTTATCACACGTAAGGCTGGAGCAGATAAAAATCAGGCAGTAATATGGAAGTCTGAAGCTGATGGCTCCTACACTATTGATGAAACTGAAAAAGAGGGTAAGGGTACAGATGTTATCTTAACGCTCAAAGAGGATGCTAAAGCGTACCTTGAAGAGTGGGAGATTCGCAAGGTTGTTAAGCAATACTCTGACTTTATTGAATATCCAGTCGTCATGGATATCACTCGTGAGGTGGCTGATCCCGAAGATGAGGAGAAAAAGGTCACTGAAGTTAAGGAGGAGATTCTTAACTCACGTAAAGCGATCTGGCTAAAAAGCAAGGATGAGATCACTGACGAAGAGTACAATGAGTTTTACAAGCATGTGTCGCACGACTTTAGTGATCCCGCCAAGGTGATCCACTATCGTGCTGAGGGAACCACTGAATTCTCAGCATTGCTCTATCTTCCTGCAAAGCGTCCGCACGATATCTTCTATCAAGACTACAAGATCGGTCCCACACTTTATGTTCGCCGCGTGCAGATTATGGATCACTGCGAAGCGATGCTGCCCTCCTATTTACGTTTCGTAAAAGGGGTGGTTGAGTCTTCCGACCTGCCACTGAATGTCAGTCGTGAGATCCTTCAGGAAAATAAAGTGGTTTCAGTGATTAAAAAGAACGTCACCAAAAAAGTTCTTGATACGCTGACAAAGCTTAAAAAAGATGACGCTGAAGCCTATGCGACCTTCTACGCTGAGTTTGGCCGTATCCTCAAAGAGGGGATTCATCACGATTTTGAACGACGTGATACCATCGCTGATTTGATGCTGATTGAGTCGACCAGCACTAAGCCAGGTGAAACAACGACCTTAGCTCAGTATGTTGATCGGATGCCTGAGGATCAAAAAGAGATCTATTATATTACTGGTGGTGATCGTGCTAGCGCCGAAGCTTCACCTTACCTTGAAGTATTTAAAGAGCGTGGCATTGAAGTACTGATTATGACCGATGACTTTGATGACATTATCATCTCAGGTCTCGGAAATTATAAAGATACACCATTCCAATCGGCGATTAAGGGTGATCTTGACCTCGGCGAAGGGGATAAAGAAGCACAACAAAAAGAATACGGTGACCTGTTAGAGTTGATGAAAGAGGAACTTAAAGATCTCGTTTCTGAGGTTCGTATCTCTGGTCGCTTAAAAGATTCTGCAGTTTGTCTCGTAGCTGGAGATCATGATCTTGATCCTAAAATGGCGAAGATGTTTGAAGCAATGGGGCAACAAGTGCCACAAGGGCAACGGATGCTAGAGGTCAACCCTAATCACGATCTGATTGGTCGCATGCAAAAGTTGTTTGCTACCGATAGCAGTAGTGAAAAGCTTAAAGAATATGCTGGATTGCTTTACGATCAGGCGTTGTTGCTTGAGGGCGATAAGCCTCGTGATCCTGTGGTGTTTGCTAAGGCGCTCTCTAAACTGATGTCAGAAGGTGTTGACGTCAATTAATCGCGCGGTTTGAATCAGTGTGTAGATAAAGCGAGCCGAATATTTTCGGCTCGCTTTTTTTTCTTTATTCTTTTGCGCACACCTTAGTGTGTATGGCGGCGTATCGTTAACGTTTGATGTTGATAGAGCGTAGTGGTGCAATAAAAAATGCCGCGAACAGTTTATGTTCGCGGCATTTTAATTTTTGATATGTGATGTCTGGTACTACAACTTTTTGACAAATTCTGATTTGAGTTTCATGGGGCCAATTCCTGTAATTTTACAATCAATATCATGATCGCCATCAACAAGACGGATGTTCTTAACTTTAGTGCCCACTTTAACAACCAGTGATGTGCCCTTAACTTTTAGATCTTTGATCACCGTAATGGAATCACCGTCCTGAAGAATGTTTCCGTTGGCATCCTTAATGACTGATTCATCTTCAGCGCTGTCGTTCTCTTCTTGTTGAGGCCACTCATTGGCGCATTCAGGGCAAACATATAATAGGCCATCTTCATAGGTGTATTCAGATTGACATTTTGGGCAGTTTGGTAAAGCACTCATTTGATTATCCAATCGTTGTAAGCTGTTGATCCCTATTGATTTCGGCTCGGATCATACGTTGTGGGCGATGATGGCGCAAGCTAAATATCGTCCCCTTTTCTACCCACCAATCTCTTGATTTGACCACGGTTTGTTGCGGGCAATGAGAAGGGCTTCAGCATTTGTTTCAGATTGTGGTTTACCCACGAGGAACCCCTGAATAAAATCACAGCCAAGGCCTTTTAGGTGGTTCAGTTGATCGTGATCTTCAATCCCCTCAGCGGTAACCTTGAGATCTAGGTCATGAGCTAGTTTGATAATCGCTTCAGAGATTTTAGCCACGGAATGATCAGTGGAAATCGTTTCAACTAAAGAGCGATCAATTTTTATGGTGTCCACATCAAATTGGTTGAGATATGCCAAAGAGGAATAGCCGGTACCAAAGTCATCGATGGCAATTACGATCCCCATCTGTTTTAACGCTTGAATTCGTTGTGCTGCAAGGTCAGGGTCTTCCATTAAACTGGTTTCAGTAATCTCAACACACAGCATAGACGCAGGGATATCGTAGCGCTTAAGGGCTAAATGGATATCGCGAATAAAGGTATCGGTCATAAATTGCTGTGGTGCCATATTTACCGATAGTCGTATTGGCTCATCGATCAGTAGTGGATCGAGCTTGATCCATTGCTGTAATGTTTGACAGGCAAGCTCAAAGATAAGTTTTCCTAATGGGATGATCAATGAACGTTGCTCCGCAAAAGGGATGAAAATCGCTGGTGAAATGGGTCCAAGGGTCGGATGTTGCCAGCGGATGAGTGCTTCAAACCCCTTAAGGGTTGATCGTGATAGATCCCATATTGGTTGAAAGTTTAATTGGAACTGGTCGGGGGACTGCAACGCTGAGCGTAATGCTTCTTCAAGTTGTTGCGCTTTTTGAAATGTTTGCTCAAGCTCGTTGCCGTATTCAACATAATTTGTTTTTCCTTTATGTTCCTTGCATGAGCGAACGGCAATGTCAACTTGCTGTAACAATTGATCTATTGAGCTTTGAGCAAAGGGAACGGCACCAATGCAGCTGCTTATCTGAAAGTTTTCACCGTTGTAGTGCAGCGGTTTAATAATTTCATTGTGCAGCAAGGAGGCAATCTCTTTAGCGCTGGTATCTTCAGGTAATACCATTGACAAGATAAATTCATCGCTGCTGAGACGGGCGACAAGAAGAGGTTTTTGCCCAAGATTTAACAGCCGTTTCGCCACCTCTTTTAATACGTAATCTCCAGCATCATGACCGTAGGCATCGTTGACATGCTGAAAGCGACTTAAGTCGATCATGAATAACCATAATGTTGTCGATGATTGGGGGAGTTGACGTAGAATTTCCAGCTGTTCGACACAACTGTGGCGGTTGGCAAGACCTGTTAAGTGATCATAGTGGGCGACCCATTCAAGTTTTTGTTCTGAAGCACGTCTTGCGGTAATGTCTTTGGCCATAAGAAGAACTGACACGCTGTTGTTTTTAGTATCTGGAATCGAAACAAGAGAGAGATCCAAATCAATGCGATCCGAAGCTGCATTCATGAAGGACGCATCGAGTTTTTTATGGTGTTTTTGTCTCTGTATCAGTTGGCCAAATGCCAATTCAAAGTGATCATATTGCTCTACGGGGAGGAGTTGTTGTAGTAGGGGTTGCCCTGTAACAGGGGCCATTTGACCAATCGCTTTGAACCATAGGGTATTGCCAAAGGTAACATTTTGTTGTGCATCAAAGAGGGCGACAAGTAGTGGCGCCCGCTCTAGTGCCGTACGAAACCGTGATTCGCTTTCATAAAGGGTGTCTTCAATCTTATGTCGTTCAAACAGCATATCGTTGGCGGCTTGACCAATGGCGTTAAATTCATCTATATGAATATTGTCCAAATTGAGATATTGGTTGCTCGTGGCTACTTTTTGTAATGAGTGGTTAAGTAACGTGACATTTTGTTCAATTGTGTTCGAAAAACGGCGGCTGATATACCACAATAATAGCGCTACGATGATGACAAAAATCACTGCCTGTTTGAGTTGTTGGTAGATGTTTTTCTTGAGAATAGCGCGTGCTAGAGTGATATTTCTATTTACATAGTTTAGGTTTATTCCAGCACCAACATAGCTATCCCAATCTTTAATGGGCAGACAGTAGCTGATTTTTCCATAGCTTTTTGGCGCAAGACTGTCTGGCATCTGATAGGTGAGGAACCCACCGCCGCTTCGAGCGAGTGTGATAAGTTCCTGAACGATAAAAACACCATCACGATCTTGAATGTTGAGTTGGTTTTGTCCTTGTGCTGGACCAAA
Source organism: Desulfuromonas svalbardensis (assembly GCF_055389415.1). Classification (NCBI taxonomy): domain Bacteria; kingdom Pseudomonadati; phylum Thermodesulfobacteriota; class Desulfuromonadia; order Desulfuromonadales; family Desulfuromonadaceae; genus Desulfuromonas; species Desulfuromonas svalbardensis. Next base: position 1,723,956 of record NZ_AP042416.1, read on the forward strand.
CAGCGAAACACCTTCATAGTTTGCACCAAAAATACTTAAGGAACCTTCTCCTGCTAACTTATTGAGACGATTATATATGTTGTTTTTTGATTCTTGTTGGTGCTCATCAAGGTATTCGCCCGTACCAATTAGGCAATTGAGGGGGGCAAAGTAAGTGAGGTACGATAGCTTTTGGTACTCAGTGTAGTCATCTCCGGGTTTTTTTATATGGTAGGAGATAAAGCCGTTACCATGTGTATTAACGAGATCGATCATCTCTTGAACAAAATAAACTCCATTTTTGTCACAAAAGCTAAGAACGTTTTGACCTGCGTGTTGTGTTTGCGGAGAAAGAAGTAGTTCCCTGCCGTCAAGTTGAATAGCAAAAAGGTAGCTACGTCCATCGTTATAGAGAGAAGATGTTAATGAATTGATGATTAGCAGGGTGAGCTCTTTTTGTGAGAGCTGAGCTTTGTATTGCTGATAAAGGTGATTGGCTGTATTGCTTGCTTGATTAACAATCATGGTTAATTGCTTGCGAAGTTGAGCCTTACTTTGGTGAATCTCATTGTTGACGAGGTCTTGAATGAAAAGCGCGCGTTGTTTTACTTGTTCATGTGCGTTGGCTCGAAGTTCTTGCTCAAGTTGTTGCGTACTGATTTCAAACTGTTGTTGATGGGTTTGAATGTTGATGAACGAGATGAGGCACGCCGCTGCGAGAAAAAAGAGTAGATTCCATTTTAACGTTAGTTTGCGCAGGCTGCCGTGAGTTCTTTTGCCCGATAGCGAAAGCGATGCCGTCAGTAGAACAATTGTTAGGATTCCAAGGAACCATTTAATGGCAAATAATGTCACGACTCTCTCTCGTTGTCTTGTTTATTTCTATATAAACATGTTTTAGCTTCAAATGAGGAATCTTACCATATTCTGGCCGATTACACAGAGTGGTTATTTTTTTCATTATTTTTATATTCTTATTAGATAGTTAGCCGTGAATTTCCTGGTTGTGTGATAACACCCTTTGACAGAAGGGTTTTTTGGCGTTAGTGTTAAAAAATCGTGGCAGATTAACTAATTGCCTCAGTAAGGAGTTTTAGCATGGATATTAATACAAGTAACACTTCGAATCCTGGATTATCTGTTTTGGCTCGGGCCAATGAACAGCCTAAAGTTGCTCAAGAGCTTTTGGACAAATCGATTGAAGGTTCTGATGAGCTTAAGGTCGATGAAGCGCAACAAGCGCAGATTGCTGAATTTACAGGTAAGGGGCAGTTGATTAATACCAAAGCGTAATGACAGCCTATAGTTGATAAACAAAAGCCCCTTGGCATAGCCAAGGGGCTTTTGTTGTTTTAATCTTGTCCTTCTGCCATTCAGCTAAGCGGTGCGAATCGTTGCAGTTGATGGAACAATTGATTATACGCATAAAGCAACTGCGTTAGGGTAAAACGGCTTTCAGCATAAGCAAGGTTGTATTGACCAAGGTGGCTGAGAGTGATGACCCCCTCCATATAGAGTGCACGAGCATCATTGTAGTTTTCCTGCGCCAGTTTGATCGAATCGTGCTGTCTCTCAATTTGCTGTAATAAATCACGATGCTGTTGGTCCATATTCGCGTGAGCATCAATGAGTTGTTTATCCATTTTGTGTTTCAGTGCCAGAGTTCGATTCCTTGAGGCTTGTGCTCGTGCCGCCTTAGCCTGCGTTTCGCCGCCGTTGAGAAGGTTCCAGTCGAGTTGTACACCAATCATTGTTGTTTCACTCATGGTGTCGCGATCAACTCCAGTGGTATTGCCACTGGCGACAAGGCTTAGTGTCGGCCAAAGCTCACCGCTGTTTATCTTCTTTTGTTGTGTCGCAATATCGTAGTTTATCTCACCAATCTGTTGATTCAGTTGACCATTTCCCTCAATTTGTTGTTGGAGCTGTAACAACAGTTCTTCGATCTGTGGTTGCAGTGTGAACTCTTGAGTTGGCGTCAGTGGAGGACTGTCTGCGCTGCGGCCTAATTGGTGGTTGAACGTTGTGATGGCAACAAAGAGGTTGCTTTGGGCGGCTTGTTGATCATTTTTAGCCTGTTGCACGGCAAGTTGTGCTTCACGGACATCTAGATGGGGGGCACTGCCGACATCAAACAACGCTTGGGCATCATTAAGCTCTTTCTGGCGCTGCTGTAAGCGGTCGGTGGCAATGGTCAAAATCTGTTGTTGCCGCTGCACGTCGATATAACTCATTGCCACATCGTATTCAAGGGTTCTCTGTTGCTCTGTTTGTTCGAGTTGGGCCAATTGTTCAAGATTGTTTTGCTGTTGAGCGCTCTGCCAAATACGCCCTCCAGCAAAGAGTAATTGGGTGGCTGTCACCCGTGCTGTAATCTCCCGTTCAGGGGGGGTAGTGAAAACGTTATTGTTATTGCTGTCGTAGTTAAACCAACTGGCATAGCTTTGCAGCTGTGGACGATAAAAGGCGGTACTTTGTCGAGCGACGGCATCGCTATAATCGCGCTGCGCTGCAATGACCTGGCTCTGCTCTGAATGGTGTCGAGCCATCTGTTGTGCGGCTTCAAGATCAATGGCCAACGCATTGTTAGTGAAGGTGGGTAACCATAGTGCTACGACGCTAACGACGATCAGACATTGTTTGCTTAAACTACGCATGGCGGTTGTCCTTGAGTTGTTTTTTTCGTGCTTTGCGACGTAAGCGCCGATGACCAAATCCTGATAGTTTCTCTTTCATCAGTTCGGTTAATTCAAATTCAACAGGGATGATGAGCAATGCCAGAGTTGTGGCGCTAACAAGACCTGTGGCAAAAGCTGTTGCCATAGGAGCCCAGGTGATGGATTTGTGCGGAATGCCAATTGCCATGGGCAACATTCCCAACATGGTGGTCACGGTTGTGATGAGCACTGGACGCATGCGCGCACTACAGCTGTTGATAACCGATTCACGTAAGGGCACGCCGCGGCGACGCTCTTTGTTCATAAAGTCGATGAGGATCAACGAGTCGTTGACGGCAACACCTGCTAAACCGATCACCGCCATAAAGCTGCCGATGGTGAAAACTGAGCGGGTAAAGAACAAGCCGAATACCACACCGATAAAGGCAAAAGGGATCGCCGATAAAATGATAAGTGGCTGCACGTAGTCATTAAACTGCGATGCTAAAATTAGATAGATGGCCAACACCGCAATAATGAAGGCTGCTGCCAAAGAGGTGTAAGCACGGTTGGTGCTTTCAAACTCACCACCAAAGGCGATACCCACGCCAGGGTGCTGAGCGGTGATGGAGTTAAAATACTGTTGCGCTAACACCTGAACACGGCTTGCTGAAAGTGTTGATCCATCACGGATATCAGCGGTGATGGTGATGGTTGGTTTGCCGTTGTAGCGTGTACGGGTGTCGGGCTCTTGACGGTAGCGAATTGTGGCAATATCGCCGATCAGAATTGGTTTTTGGCTATGCTCGATGATCGGGATCTGAGCAATGGCCTCAGGGCTGGATAAACCACCCTCGCTGCCATTCTCTCGCGCTAGCTTGACCATCAGATCGATCTCCTCAGTGGTGGTGCGAAATTGACCACTGGGCATCCCATTCAAGGCGCCGGCAATGAGCTGTGTTGCCGCAGTGCTAGTGAGACCGTACTCTAAAGCGCGCTCGCGTTTAACGCTAAAGGTTAACACTGACTGTATTTCAGCACGGTTATCTTCAAGGTTAACAAGGTCACTGAACGCACCGCCATTTTGTTGGTCCGTTTTAAAGTTGTTCATCATCAAATCTGAAACCGCTGTGGCCGCAGCAATATCGGGAGCCGTCAAACGGATATTGACCGCTTTACCTGCTGGTGGCCCAGTGTTTTCGCCAAAAACAAGCAGTTCGGGTCGCCCGGCCCATTGCTGATAGTGAAGGCTGACGTACTCTTCAAGTTGGTCATGAATTTGATCAATATAGGCGGGGATTTGATCGTTACCCGTCGGTAGATCCATCTGATCTTGGGCGGGTAGTTCCACCACCACTTGACCATAATGTTGAGCGCGATGAACTTGATAGTCGCGATCCTCCATGATCCCAGCGATTCCAGATGTTGATAGGGTTTGTTGCGGGCCGAGGTTGATGAGGTACTTCGATAGCTCACGGACCACCACGTCGGTTCCTTCCGCCGAAGTGCCCGTCGGCATCTGCACCGCAACATGGTAGCGCAGGTAACTATCTTGATAAAACTTCACCTTAATCAACGGGACACGGCCGCTGGCAGAGAGCGCCATCATGGTGAGGGCGATAAAGAAGATAACCACCACACCAAAAAGTGCTTTCAACTTATGGTTGAGTAACGTGTTGAGGAGTCGGCGATACAGTTTCCATGCTGGTGCAAACGGTCCTTGCTGTAGGTGATGGTAATCACCCTCGGCATGGATGTTTTTTTCAATTTGGCGCGGGCCGAAGTCGAGAACGTGAATCGGTAAGATAAAGAGCGATTCAACCAACGACGCAAACAGAGCAAAGCTGACCGCTTTCGGGATAACGCTGAAAAAATCACCCGTGCTGCCAGTCATAATCAACATCGGTGCAAAGGCGAAGATGGTGGTCATCGCTGAACTGACGACGGGAAGGAAGACTTCGCTGACACCATCGACCACCGCTGTGCGCCGCGTTTTTCCCATGTATAGATGGCGGTAGATGTTTTCGATGATGATGACAGCATCGTCAACAATAATTCCTGAGACCAACACAAAGGAAAACAAGCTGATGGTGTTGATCGATTGACCTGTAAATTTAACAATGATGATGGTAACTAAAAATGAAAACGGGATACCGATGGCGGTGAGCATGGCATTGCGAAAGCCGAGGGTCAGCCATAAAACGATGGTGACCAGAATCATCCCCAGTATCATGTTGCCGCCGAGGGTGCGCACCGAGTCGTCAATTTCAATGGTCGAATCGTTAGTGAGAATTGTTTTGACGCCGTCGCGTTGATGGTGTTGATTGAACAGCTCCACTTCAGCCTTAACGTGTTCAGCAATGGTGATTGCATTCGCACTGTCTTGCTTTTTTACTTTCAAACTTACGGTGCTTAAACCGTTGACGGTTGAGATGATGTCGGGGTCGCGATAATTGAGGCTGGCTTGAGCGATCAGTTCGCGCACGCGGATGAAATTGCCATCACCATCACGGCGCACGGCGACATCCAAAACCTGTTGTTGGCGCTCAAAAGTGCGTCCCGTATCGAGGAGGGTGTTCCGCCCCCCCTGGCGATAGCGACCGCTGGGAATTTTGATGTTGCTATCGGAGATCGCCTGCCCAACTTCGGCAAAACTAACTCCAGTACTACGCAGCTTGTCGGGGTCAAGATGGACTTGAAACTCTTGATGGTAATCACCATGGAGTTCAACCTCCTGCACCCCATCAATCTTACGCAGATCACTTTTTAACTCTTCGGCCAATAGGGTGAGGCTAGCATTGGATAATTCACCAACCATGTTGGCGACAATGACGGGTTTCCACTCTTGACTGTCTAGATAGGTAAAGATCGGGTCATCGACTTCATTCGGTAGTTCGTTGCGAATATTGAGAACCCGCAGGCGCAATTCGTCATACAGATGACGGTAGTCGGTGTCGTCAACAAATTTAACTAGAATTGATGAGACATTGCGCATGGAGGTCGACTGAACATATTCGACACTTTCAAGACCATCGATGGCTTCTTCAATCTCGCGCGTGACCAGCTGTTCTACATCTTCAGCCGAAGCACCATAATGGACGGTGGTGATAAAAACCTTACCAATAGCGACGGGCGGTAGGTTTTCCACTGGGGTGTGAAATACGCTATAGACGCCACCAACCATCAGGATGATGAAGACAACGTTGATGAAAACGGTCTGCTTCAGAGTCAGGTTGACAAAATTCTTCACTGGACCTCACTCCGTGCCGGGACGAGAACCGTTCCAGCCTTTAAGTTATCAATGGGCGCGATCTTAACCCAGTCTCTTTGACGATCTAAAATCTGAATAGTGATGAGCTCTTGAGTGTCAGCCCGTTGAACTTGGGGGCGGTCGTAACGACTGGTTATCGCAGCGTCAGGAACCATGAGTCCCGCTTGCGGCAATGTGACGGGCACTTTAAACAGTAACCCTTCACGGTATTTCTCAGGGTAGTCGAGAACTTCGAGTTCCACTTGGATTTTTCGTGTGCTCTCATCGAATGCGGGGCTTACGCTGTAGACACGATAGTGGATATTTTGATTATTAAGGGTGGCACGTTGTTGTTGCTGTAATGCGCTCAGTTGTGGGTGGCTGAGCGCTAAGGGAATCAATAGCCGGCTAAAATCTTGAATAGTGAACAACGGATCACCCACTTTAACCTGCTCACTTGGTTCCACTAATCGTTCACTCACAAGCCATCCTTGGGGAGCATGAGGTTGGTGACGTTGTTGTCGCTGCTGAGCTGTTTGTTGTTTCACTTGTAGTTGCCGCTGTTGTTGAACCAGTTGCTGTTCTTCCAGTTGGGATTGATCACGTTGTTGTTCAATCTCTTCAAATGCGACCCGCGAGACCCGCCCTTCATCGACCAACTTTTGTCGCCGCTCAAATTCGCGTTGCAACCATGCTGTGCGTAGTTCGGCTTGTTGTTGTTTGATTTTGTTTTGTTCGACAGCCACAGCAATCTCTTGTAGCTCTAGGTTGATAAACGTTTGATCAATCTGAAGTAACGCTGCTGAGCTCAGTGTGTCACCGATGTCGTAATTAACGCGTTGGATCCGGCCCGCCACTTCAGAAGCGATGGTTGCTGTGCTAAACGCACGACTGTAACCTTGAAATGTTTTCTGCTCGAAACCTGCGCGAACTTGAAGTTGTTCTGTAGCTTCGACCTGTAGGGGCCCCACAAGCAACAGTGTTAATAACGATGATAGAGCGAGCAACTGCTGTGGCTGAAAATAGTGAATCAATCGCATTGTTTTAGTCCTCGTGACGTAAAGTGAGGTAAGGGTTTTGATAGGGGGTTGCGGCTTTATACTGTTCGGCAAAGGGTTCGCTGGCACAACCCGATAGGCTTACTAGGGTGCTATGGCGTAAACTGTTATAGATATCATCGCGGCTGTTGGTGTAGCCGATAAACCAACCTGAAACAATCATCAGATAGTTGCTGTAGAACTGTAGCGTACAGGTGAGTAGGTCAAGGTCTTGGCGCAATGCACCACTTTGTTGCCCGTGGTGCAAAATAGTTGTTACGGCGTTGAGGTATTGCGTGTCTACTTGATTGCGTTGTTCAACCGTGTTTTGTATGGGAAACATCGATTCACGCAGCATGATCCGCGCGAGTTCTGGGTTTTTTTCGACAAAGTCGAACTGGCACATGAACAGAGTTAACAGTTGATCGGTCATGGATGCATCGGGATCGTTGAGCTCGGCAAACTGTTGATGGATACCGATACGGAAAAAGGAGATAAGCTCCAGCAATATAGCTTCTTTGCTGGTAAAGTAGCTATAAACGGTTCCTTTACCTATTCCAGCCACGCGAGCGAGATCGTCGATACGCGTTAATTCAAAGCCGCGTTGAATAAATAATTGTTCCGCTGCGTCAAGAATTGCCTGTCGGTTCTTGCGTTTATTCTGCTCTCGTTTACCACTCATAATGACCCTTAATAAAAGTTGACTGCGGTCATTTTTGTAGATGAGGGAGTTGTTGTCAATGTAAAAGTGACCGCAGTCAACTTTATTGGTTCTTTTGTGCCGAAGGAGAAGGATGCTGTGTCAATCGTGATGATGGATTTGTTCGATTGGTCTGTTGGTGTTGTGTTGAGGAACTTTGCGCTGTGTTCGCAGGAGGGTCGTTCTGATGATGTTGTGCGTTCGAGCAGAAGAATTGGTTATTCTCTTTAGCCAAGACACGCCCTTAACGTAGGCGTATCATTGGCAAAAGAGCGAAAAGTGTTACTCATTGTTAGCGTGTGGTTCTAATCCGAGAATAAATTGCCAATGCTCAGCACTTACGGGCATGATGGACAGGCGGTTACCTTTGCGCACTAGCGGCATCTCTTCTAAACAGTGAATCTGTTTAAGCTCTTGTAATGGTATCGTTCTGTCTAATCGACGGACAAAGCGGATGTCGACCATGAACCAGCGTGGGTGATTGCTATCGCTTTTCACGTCATAATATTTTGAACTGGAATCAAAGGCGGTGAAGTCTGGATAGCTTTCGCGGACCACCTCCATAATGCCAACGATTCCTGGTACTTTGCAGTTCGAGTGATAAAAAAACACCTGATCACCGCATCTCATATCATCACGCATCATGTTTCGAGCTTGATAGTTTCTGACACCATCCCAATGTTCAGTTTGGTTCTCCATCTGCTCTAAGTCGTCAATACTGAATGCTTCAGGTTCTGATTTCATTAGCCAATAATTCATCTGGTCACCTTTTTCGTCGTGGTTTGATTTGTGCTGCACATATCATAACAGTTAACCCCCTCATTCGCTAAATTATGTGCGTTGTTTTTTGACTTTGTGCTACACTTTTTAATACGTTAATGACGGTGTGTCATCATTTTATCTTTTGTTTAAGGATCCTATTATTTATGAGTCAGGAACGTTTTATCGAGTTGGAATCGCGTATTTCTTTTCAAGAGCATAGTATCGAAGAACTGAACGAACTCGTCGCTGTTCAGCAAAAACAATTGTACGACTTGGAAGAGTTTTGCAAGTTGATATTGAAAAAAATAAATGCCCAACCTAGCGCCGGATCGGGAGCCACCAGTGCAGCGGAGGAGAAACCACCACATTATTAATATTAAGGTGATGAACCGATCCTATTAATTGCTGAGTGAATTTCAAGGGGGGGCGTTGTGGCAGATCAAAATCGAAAAACTAAAATAGGGCTCGCTCTTGGTAGTGGTTCTGCACGAGGCTGGAGTCATATTGGTGTTATTAATGGCTTGGCTAAGGTGGGTATCGAGCCTGATATCATTTGTGGTTGCTCTATTGGTGGCTTGGTTGGCGCTTCGTATGCTGCGGGCAACCTCACGGAGCTTGAGTGTTGGGTTCGATCCCTTTCGAAAATAGATGTGGCGCGCTTACTCAATTTTTCTATGAATGGTTTTGTCGATGTTGACCGACTACAGTCGTTCATTCTGCAATACGTTGGTAATGAAACACAAAAAATCGAAACCCTTGAGAAAACCTTTGCTACCGTTGCCACTGACCTCGAAACGGGGCGTGAAGTGTGGTTTACCGAAGGGTCATTGGTCGAAGCAGTTTGGTCGTCGATCTCCCTGCCAGGTGTTTTCCCTCCTGTGCGTTCGCAAGATCGCTGGCTTATTGATGGCGGATTAGTTAATCCCGTTCCAGTATCATTATGCCGTGCGTTGGGAGCTGAGTATGTCATTGCGGTCAATCTCAATGGTGATATTGTCGGCAAACATTTTTACCAAGAACGGCAAAAAACAGAACCGCAAATTGAGGAACACGATGCTGATGAGGATGGGTTTGCTGAGAATATTAGCAAGGCTCTAAAAGAGTATTCTATTCGTCTGTTTGGCGATTCCGAAAAACTTCGTGTTCCTGGTTTCTTTGATACCCTCGCTAGCTCCATCAATATCACCCAAGATCGCATTACTCGCAGCCGTATGGCTGGCGACCCACCCGATATTACTCTTACTCCGAAGCTCTCACATCTTGGTTTGCTGGAGTTTTTTCGTGCAGAAGAAGCGATTACTGAAGGCGAAGCCTGTGTTGCTCGAATGCTGCCTCAGTTACAACATTTCTTGCTCTGAGATTCGATCTGAATTTAAATTCATTTAGTCCGTAAAAGATTAATTGTAGTTGCTTTTTATTAGAGCGGAGAACTATATTAGAGACGTTGTATTTCAATGGGATGCTCTATTGACTTGTTGCATATTTATTATTTGTTGACACATTGAGAGAGGTAAACTGTATGGTCACGGCTCAAGCTTGTACAGAAGGTCAATCACGTTTTGGTATTCGCACTATTTTATTAGGGTTAGTTGGACTCGCTGTTTTTACAGCTGCTGCAAGTAGTATAACCTCACTCTATTTTTTAGCCGCGCAAGAGCAAGATGCACCTGTTATAAATATTGCGGGTCGTCAACGGATGTTAAGCCAAAAAATGACCAAGGAATCTTTAACTGTTGCCTCGCAAACGAATGAGCAGCAGGCGCGCCAAGATCTTTCTAAAACACGTCAACTCTTCGATACCTCCCTCAAAGCACTCATCCATGGCGACAAGTCAATGGGGGTTCCGCAAACACAAGAACCAAAAATTAAAGCACAGCTAAAAAAAGTAGAAGGCCTGTGGCGTGATTTCAGCTCGAATATTCAAACGATCGAGCGTGTTCAGGTGGACGATCCAGCCTTTATAGGTGCTTTAGACCATGTACTGAATAACAATGTGACCTTATTGACGCAGATGAATGCAGCGGTGCAGTTGTATGAACAAGCCGCTAAAGAAAAGATGGGTACGTTAAAACTCATTCTTTATGCTGGAATTTGTGGAGTGTTGATTGTCTTTATTGTGTGTTGGTTTGTGATCAATCGCTTAATTATCAAGCCGGTACAGCAATTAATCTCAATGATTAAGGGGCTAGAAGCGGGGCACTTAGATCAACGCTTGCGAATGAACCGTAGTGACGAAATTGGTGTTATGGCGGCAACGATGGATTCTTTTGCTGATAATCTTGAAGATGAGATACTGACTGCATTTAAGAAGATGTCAGATGGTGACTTTACCTTTGAGGCTAAAGGGTTAATCCGTGAACCTCTTGCTGCATCAAATGCCTCTTTGAATGATAGTATGGGCCGTGTACAGATGGCAGCTGAGCAGATATCAGGCGGCGCCGATCAAATTTCCGATACCAGTCAGGCATTATCTCAGGCGGCAACTGAGCAAGCGAGTTCCCTAGAAGAGATCACTAGTTCAATGGTAGAGATGGGATCGCGCACCAAGCAGAATGCCGATAATGCTGTTCAGGTGAATCAGTTAACGGGGCAAGCACGACAAGTGGCCGAAAAGGGCAATCGTCAAATGCGCGATATGGTGGAAGCCATGAGTGATATTAATCACTCTGCGAAGGATATTTCGAAGATTATAAAAGTTATCGACGAAATTGCCTTTCAAACCAACCTTCTCGCTTTAAATGCTGCGGTCGAAGCAGCGCGTGCAGGTCAGCATGGTAAAGGTTTTGCTGTGGTTGCTGAAGAGGTGCGTAACCTTGCTGCCCGAAGTGCTAAGGCCGCAAGTGAAACAGCAACACTCATTGAAGGTTCTGTGGCAAAAGCGAGTAATGGTAGTCGAATTGCCGAAGATACCGCTGGTGCGTTAGATGAGATTGTGACCAGTATCAGTAAGGTTTCCGACTTGGTGAGTGAGATTTCGGCGTCATCTGATGAACAGGCACAGGGTATTTCACAAATAAGTGTCGGATTAAGTCAAATTGACGAAGTAACACAATCCAATACCTCGAATGCCGTTGAGTGCGCTGCGACCAGTGAAGAGTTGGCGGCTCAAGCTAATGATCTACGTGAAATGCTCGCTCGCTTTACCTTGAGTCGTGGCGGTGGATCACCAGTAATGAGTTCCCCGCCAGCATATTCTCATCGTGCAGCGACAACTCCTGCGTATATCCCACCTGTGGCAGTGAGTGATGATGCGTGGGGTGGCGGGCAATCGACACCGCGTATTTCACTTGATGACGATGAGTTTGGTAAGTTCTAAAAAAATTGAATAGCTTTTTATTCTACAGCCCTGCGATTAATAATCGTGGGGCTGTTTTGTTTTAGCTTAGCCATGTTTTTCATCGGTGAGATGATCAAGCCGTGCTAGATTAGAGAGAATTTTCTATTTATTTTATGGAGTGCTTATATGTTGAAACAGGTGAAACAGGCACGGAAATGGCTGCAGGGCGACGTGTGGCGAGATGGTGAAGATCGGTTGTGCTCAAACGCTATTCGCGTTCCGATTGCTGCGGTACTCGGTTTCCAGCGCAATGACTGTGTTCAAAAAGCTGCGGCATTAACCTTTAGTACTCTGCTTGCTTTTATTCCGTTGCTGGCGATCATGTTTGCCTTACTAAAAGGGCTTGGTGTTCATAACACCATCGAACCACTGTTGTTAGAAAATCTGACTGTGGTTCCCGAAGATGTTGTACTTAAAATTATTGATTATATCAATAATACCAACGTGGCTCGCCTCGGTTCGGTCGGTTTGGTGATGTTGGTGTTTACGGTTTTAGCGTTGATCTCCAATATTGAGAAAAGTTTTAATAGCCTCTGGAGGGTGAGCGAAACGCGAACGCTGTTTCGTCGCTTTGCCGATTACTTTTCTGTTGTGACCCTTGGCCCGCTGTTCCTCATTGCTGCCATCTCTATGAACACTTCGTTACGCAATCAAGACCTCGTGCAATGGTTGTTGGATATGCCCGTTTTTGGCGATCTGTTGCTATTAGGGTTTGAGGTGTTGCCGTTTATAGTTATTTGGGCAGCTTTTATCTTCTTGTATATGTTTATCCCCAACACAAAGGTTAATATTTTTTCGGCCGTTATTGGTGGTATGAGTGCTGGTACACTATGGTTGATTACCCAGTGGGGCTACGTAACGTTTCAATATGGCGTAGCAAAGTACAATGCAATCTATGGCACGATGGCGGCATTGCCGATCTTTATGATTTGGGTCTACCTTTCGTGGATGATTGCATTGCTTGGTTTACAGGTGTGCTGGGCTCATCAAAACCGGTTACATTTAGGTCGATTACTTTGGCACGGCAATACGGTGGCGTGGCAACCGTTACAGGTGTTAGAGGTGTTGTTATTGGTTTATAATCGTTTTGTTCGTGGTGAGATGTGTTGGTCGGTTGAAGAGTTGATTGAACAAGTAGATGTCCCTGCTGAATCAGCACAAGAGGTCCTCAAGCATTTACAGCAACAAGGAGTGGTGATCGTGGCATGCGAAGAAACTGTCGATACTGAGATGGTCATCCCTATACTGCCCATTGAAGCACTGAATCTGCAACGAATTCTCACACCGCGTGAAAAATCCAGTCACCTTCCCGTCGAAGTGACTAAGGTTGCTGAACGATTACACGCGATTCGCCACAACTATATTGCGACTCTCCAGCTCGACGAGTTATTGAATACTAACAATGACTTCTCTGGGGGCGAGGCCGATTAGCGCAATTGCTGATCAATTGCGGTTAACGCTTCTAAAGCGCCATGAGCAAAGCTGATATGAGGAGAACTAATGAGTGGTTCGCGAGGATTGATGCGAACTGCCAGCACCTCATCTTTACGGCTCAGTGTTTGAGTGAGGTGACGAATCGTCGGCACAGCTGTTCCAGCGCCGAGTTCGATGACCACCAATTTTTTACCGTTATTACCAATCAAAAATTGATTAAAGCGCTGCTGTTGTTCATCCGTTCGATTGGATAGCCAGCTTGAATCACCAAACATTAAAATATTGGGACGAGCCAGTTGATGACAATGACGACAACTGGGCAAATGTTGGGCGCGCATCGTCGTTAGGGTGACGGGTATCTCTTCATTGTTCGGCCAAATTTCACGACTGCATGGCCTCAGGCATTGCAGATGGTGGATTGAGCCGTGTACCTCTAGTATTTTGTTAGGATCGTATCCCGCCTTTTGAAATTGGCCATCGACATTTGAGGTGACCACAAAGGTGTCTAATTCCAAACGCCCTGACCATTCTTTGAGCAAAGAATATCCGTTGTGTGGAGTGGTGGCACGGTAAAGATTTGTACGATGGCCATAAAATCCCCAACCAAACTCAGGGTCACAAGCAAAGTGAATAGGGTTTGCTGCGTCGTAAAAATTAACCCCCAAATTTTCATACATCGGGTAGGCATTCCAAAAGCCTTCATCACCACGGAAATCAGGCAAACCTGAATCAATTCCCATCCCCGCACCAGTGCAAATGACCAAAGCTTCGGCGTGTTTTAACGCTTCGACAGTACGTTGTACGTCCTGAATGTTTATCGTTTGACTCATCTGAGATTCCATTATTATTTATACTGTGTTGTGTTTCTCCCAAGCAGTTAATACCAGTAACTTAAGCGCAGTATTCCGTATGAGTTGGTGTAGTCCTGATCTTTAAATTCCTTTTCAGGGAAATGAAAATCAAGGTCGACCTGATAGGCATCATAGAGCCAATGAACGCCGCAAATTAATGTATTAACGCCGCGTTCAGGGGCAACATGATAATCACTGCTGCTTACCCCCTCTAGTAGGACGTTTTTATCAACTATTTTTCGACTGCCCGTAACTGTCACGTATAGGCTGGTAGTTGCTGGAATATTCTTTTGCGCTTTGAGTTGGGGCAGGTGGTATCCGAAGCGAACGGTTGCACCCGCCTCACCATCAACGTGAACATTACCACCACGGCCCTGAACGTGGGTGATAAGATCAACACCCGCTGCATTGAATTCAACTATCGGTAATAACCATTGCCCTTTAACGCTGGCGACCCAGCCCCAACGATTTGAGACCTGACTGTCCCAGCCTGAATATTCGTTAAAATCAAGCACCTGATGAGCAAAGTCTTGGACCTCTTTTCCTTGTGCCCGTTCGCCAGTGGTTCCTAAACTTAAACTTGAGGTGATTAATAGTGTGGGGACGATTGAATAACGGTGCTCCCCTTTTACGTACAACCACGAGGCGTAGGGGTGTTCGCCGTAAGGTGGTTGTAGGGTACTGCGCGTTTCAGGGGTAAATATATCTTGACCTAAACTGATGGTGTAGCACGCATTGGTCGGGGTAAATGAGAGGTCAAGGCCACTGGTATAGCCACGGTCTTGATTAAAAAAACTGTCATTGGCGATGCCAAGGCTCCATAATCCTGTCGGAGCAGATTGTGCTAAAGAGACGGTAGACAAGCCGATTATGAGCAGTAGTATCATTATTGTTGAGCGTCTAAACATAAAGCCTCCAGAATAATAAGATGTTTGCTATTCATTGCTATAATAAATGGTAGTTGTGTCGATTGTTTTGACAACGAATGGTTCGTTACAAAACATCATGTTTAAGAAAAAGTAGCCACAGTTTTTTTATCGTTTTCTTATCGTGTCCCCCGGCAATAGTAAAGATATGATCTGTGAGGAGCAAGTCACCTAACAGCTGATGAGCAGGGTGGAAACGGTCTTGTGAGCCAAAACCGAGGTAGAGGTTTGGCATTGGCTTCTGCCCCTCTGAACATTGTTTTAGCCAGTGCCAGAACATCCGTTGCCAGTCTTCATTAGGGTCATACTCGCCCGGTTGCCATTGCTGGACTCCCCCTGCAGCTGTGATCTCATCAATAATATCCTCATAGCCTAAAAAAGGGGAGATCACATAGATACCGTCTACATCTTCAGGGTGCTCGCGCGCGTACATGAGCGAGCCCAACCCTCCCATCGAAACGCCGATCAACCAAATCTTTTCATAACCGTTCACTTTAGCGGGGGCAATAATGTCAGTGTTAAGACGGTTGGTAATGGTTTGCGCAAAATAGTAACCAAAGTGGGCATCAGGCGCTGTCATATCGAAGGGGAGGTTACGTTGCCTCACACTGTCGACAAACCCTTCGCGAACGAAGTCATGGTGATTTCCACCCAATCCTCTGAGGAAAATAATAAGGTTTTTATGTTTTGTATCGTTTTGAGAAGGGTAGTTAAGCGTTTTGAGAGGGGTGTTTCCAAAACAGCCGAGCAATAGTGACAGAAATAATCCCAACACAATGGCTTGGATGCCTCTGTTCATGGACTTCTCCTTAAAACATTGTGATGTAACAGTGCTGAGGTGAGATAAGTCGTAACAGAGTACAGTATGTCAAACTGTTTTTCACTAAATCTAATGAATGCTGAAAAATTTAATTTAGGGTTGGTTGTGTTGTTTGGCAACGGTGCTAAAAATGTGGAATTTGATTTTTGGGGATCTTTGATGCAGAGCGAGAGTGATCGTTTTTATCGTTGAATTGCCACATTCACAGCTGTTGCTAGCAATACTTGAGTTAAAGAGTCGGCCTGCAAGCTCACTAAAAATCCCCGTTTACCACCATTGATATAGATCTCCCCACACTCAAGGATGGATTGTTCAACATAAACGGGTAGTGGCTTTAATAGGCCAAAAGGGGAGGTTCCGCCTACTTGATACCCTGTATGCTTTTGAGCAACGGGGGGGGCACAGGGAGTGATCCGTTTAACGTTGAGGGTGCGGGCAAGTTCTTTGGTTGAAACTTCGCAGGTGCCGTGCATTAAGATGATAAGGGGATGTTTGCTCTCATCCTCCATCACTAAGGTTTTGATCACACAGTTCTCATCGACTCCAAGTTGTGTAGATGAAGCACGTGTACCGCCTTTTTCTTCGTAAGGATAAAGGTGTGGCGTGTAGTTTACTTTGTGCTGTTTAAGCTGGCGTATGGCCGCTGTTGTTGGGAATTTTTCTTTTGCCATACTATCCTCTAGCGAAACCAGCTTAATATGAGTAGACCGATGCTTGTGATAATTGCGAGGCCGCTTAATACCGCCAAGGTATTGATTAGCGGAGCGAGGTTACGGCGCACGCGCATGGCGATGGGGAAAACTAAACCAAATAGTGCACCGCTGACAGCGCCACCAAGGTGGGCCGCATTGTCGGCACCGACGATAAAGCCAAAGATAAAAGCAAAGATTGCCCAGCGTAGCATCTGATCGCGTTGTGCTAGTGCATGGTGGCCACCGATACGGTGAAAGTAAGTGATGGAGAAGCCGATCATACCAAACAGTGCTCCTGAGGCTCCAACGACAACGGTCATAGGATGCCAGAAGTAACCGAGTGCTGTCGCGGCGAGTGCCGTAACCACATATAGAGTGAGAAAGCCGCTGGGACCGATCTCCTCTTCAAGTTGAGGGCCGATTTGATAAAGGACCATCATGTTAAAGCCGAGATGGATAATGCCACCGTGGGTGAAGGCGTAGGTGATACAGCGCCACCATTCACCGTTTTGGACCACTAGGGGCCACCATTGGCCACCAGACTGAACGAGAAGTTCTCCTCCTGGTCGCATCAAGGTTGACATGCCGACACCTGCTGTTGCACCACGCAGAATCATCACCGAAAACAGGGCGAGATTCATGATTAATAGAACTTGGCTCAGGGTGAGACTTGAGTTCGGGACTCGCTCGCCACGTGCCATCTGTTTGAGTTGTCGTTGCCAGCGCATAATTCGCCATTGCCAGCGGGTACCATTCATGCCTAAATTATCGAAAAAACGTTTCCAGTCCACGTCATTCTCCTTGGGTGATTTCATTGTCTGTTCGGGACTATTGCAGAATTTTTGTCAATGGGCAAGGGGGTTTGCCCTTTATCTGATCTGTTGTTGGCTAACTTTTGTTCAAACATCACTCTTTACTTGTTTTTATCGGTACAATTGGGCAAATTATTGATTAACCATCTTTTACGACAGCATCTTTTGATAGGTAAGTGAGTCGTGATAGGCAGTAGAGAGGTATGTGAGGGAGATGACCGTTACGGTAAAATTGGTTGGCGTGTTTAGGATTGATCGATTTAAGGAACAACGTTGCACTTTGGTTGGTGGTAGTCGAGCAGCTGATGTGATTGAAACCCTTAAATTGTCACGGAGATTGTTGGGGATTATCCTAATTAATGGAACGCATGCCAGCGAGGAAGATCAGCTTCAGGATGGGGATTGTTTGACCTTGATGCCGCTCATTGAGGGCGGTTAGCTTGTGGCCGATCCAAATTGATGGCGATAACTTTTTGTCATTACAGTCCTGTACTACTTTTTAAATTGATACGTTATTTTTATGTGAGTAGGGGGAGGAGATCTTGATGGAAATGAATACTACCGATCCAGCGGCGCACCCAGAAAAGGTGCTGTATACCCGAGGTACTGTTGATTTAAGTAATGGACAACACACCATTGAAGATGTCCCTTGTCGCAACCTTGAGGACGTTCTTGGTGGTTTTGGCCGTTCGTTTCAAGATCTGGCTCAGCGTCGCATTGAGAACGCTTACTGCGATGAAAACCCACTTATTGTTAATACGGGGTTGTTGACTGGTAGCACTGCCATGACTGGGATGCGCAGCTATTTTTCCAGTTATAGTCCGATAAAAGGGTCAATAAAGGGATTACCCGCAGCGATGTGGTCGGCGGGTAGTGGTAAGTTTGGCGCTAAGTTCAAATGGACAGGGTTGGATGAACTGGTGATCGAAAACCGTTCACCTAAGCCAGTTTATGTGTTGATTAAGGAGACAGCGACAGGACCTCAGATTGAATTAAGGCCAGCGGAGCATCTGCTTGGTCTTTCCACGCATGATAAAATCATGGCATTGCATAAAACGTATGATAATGCCCATTTTGCCGCGATTGGTCAGGCTGGCGAGCATTGGGAAAATGTCTATATGGGGGCCGTGGCGCTGAGTACTGAAAATCAGTTGAAATCGGGCGAAGATAAATGCCGTTTTGCTGGCCGTGGTGGCATGGGTAGCATCATGGGCTATAAGAATGTGGTCGCTCTGGTGGCTCAGAGCGAGGATAAGATCAAGCCGGTAACTGCCGAGGTGAAAAAGGTGAACCGCAATGTTATTAAGGGAGGCGGCGCGGCGCGTTTACAGCCGATCAAGCGTGGTGGCGGTGGTGGTACTTGGGCTGCTTATGATGTCCTTCAGGCTTTCCATGCTGTACCGGTGAACAACTTTCGACCGCAGGGTAACGAACTCCCCGAAAAACTGTTTCGTGAAAATGTGGAGAAAGATTATTTTATTGAGTCCCAAGCCTGCTATCGCTGTGGCATCACCTGCCATAATAACATTTCAGAAAAAAATACTGATGGCAGTCGTGGCGAGTTTTTGGGTAAGTTCGACTATGAACCACTTAACCTGCTCGGTACTAATATCGGTATCCATGAGGCGGGGCAGGCTGCTCGTTTAATTCAACTTAGCGATAATTACGGTATGGATGCTATTTCGTTGGGGGTAACTATCTCGTATGTACTTTCCTATAACGAACGTCATAGTGATCAGCCGATCCTTAACGGGGCGCAATTTGGCGATTATGAAAAGATACGCCAACTGATTATTCAAGCTGGTGAGGGAACGTTACCTGAGGTTGGTTGCGGCTCTATGCGGCTATCGCAGCAGATGGGGGAAACGGACTATGCTTACCATGTTAAGGGGTTAGAGCTGGCAGCGTATCAGCCAGAAAGCAACCCAGGTTATGCGTGGGCGATTGCTGGTGGTCATATGTCGATGGGAACCTATGGATTGTTAACCCGTGAAGGCAAGACCGATATTGATTCGTGGGTAAAGGGGATCACCGAGGATAAATTGCATATCGTTGGTTTCGACATGATTGGGTTGTGCAAATTCTTCGATATTAATAACGGTATCGGAACCCAGATGGTGGTTGACTGCTTGCGCAGCGAGTTTGGCTTTGAGGTCGATGCGCAACTGATTCGAGCTGCTGTGCGTCGGGCTTTTCTCCTCGGCTTGGCATTGGAGTTACGTCAGGGCTATGAAAAAAATGAATTTTCCTTGCCAGCGGAGGTCCATAAAAATCCCAATACCCATATTCAGTTGCCTAATATTACTTCAGAACAATTTTTTGCTCAGTTAGAGAAGAGGGTGTGGGAAATTTTTGATCCTGAACTTGAAGGGTTGCTCGACTGATCAATTACTAAAAAGGCGCTGACTCTCACGAGTCAGCGCCTCTATTGTTCGGCACATCGAACGGTAAAAAAATAACGCAACGTTAGCAGGTTGTGTTTGAATTATTAATGTAATCGCCGCCATAAGGAAGCATGTTAATTAATTGGTGATGTGTTCACATGCTGGGCAGAAATAATCGTCTACTTTGGTGGTTAAGCGGATAATAATCGATTGAATTTCAGAGGTGGTATAGCTTTTTTTTTCTGTGTTTCCCCACACCACATTTGGCCAGCAGTAATCATCTTCATAGCGACCGACAACATGAACATGGAGTTGGCGGACAATATTGCCAATGGCAGCGGTATTCACTTTGTCGGTGTTAAATTCGCGATCGACAAAGCGACCGAGTGTGTTGATTTCATCAAATAAAATGGTCTGCTCATCTGGCTTCATGTCGAAGATTTCACATGCCTCAGTTTCAGGAACGAGGATAAACCATGGCACCAACGAGTTGTTAAATAATAATAGTTGGCTGCGACCAAATGTGCCCAGGGTTATGCAATCGTTGTCAAGTTGTTGATTAATGCTAAATGTGGTCATGGTTACGATCCTCTGTTAAACAGTTGGCTTGCGCCAGTTATTTAAATAACCCTTTGATCAAGGTGTCTGCTGTCTCTTCTAGTTCAGTGTTGCTGCCTTCAGGGAGTTCAAGGTCGTCAATGAGTTTTTTTGCTGCGCGGTTAGCTTCGACCGTGGCCGCACCCATCGCACCTGCTTTAATGCCGTCAATGCTTGCTAAGTCACCTTTGAGCATACTGGCGAGCGCTGGCGAGAGACTGCTTGAGTTTTTGGCGACGGCGTTGATCACCTCGGTGACAATAAATTCCACTAATTCAGGCATCATCATACCGCCCTGCTGTTGGCCGATATTGGTCAATTCGATGCGTGGAACGGTGAGGCTTACATCACTCAATTTCGTGCCGAGTGCCTGAATTTTAGCGCTGACGGCGATGTCGTCAAGGATCAAGCGATCAACAACAAACTTTTTAGTGCTTTGACTTGATGGGGGTGATGCGGGTGTATCAGACTGTGTTGTTGACGACGATGATTTGGATTGTGGAACATTACCGAGTAGCGCTTTGACGTTGGAACTTTGGCTACTTTGTTCAAGGCTGAGGTGGAGACCAACAAATGAGATCTCTGAAATATGGATGATATCTGACATTAATGTTTCGGTGTCAATATTCACTTTTCCTTGCTTAAGAACCATAAACAAGTTGTCGCTAAAACCTTGTGGGTTGGCGATGGAAAATCCTGACAAGCTGGTGCTGCCATTAAAAATCGAGATATCAAGGTCATCAACTGTGGTTGCAACACCTAACGCTTCGCTGCCACCAAACTCAATCGCTTTTTTGGCAATAGTATCGAGATAAAACGTTGCCGCACCAATAACCACTGTTGCAACAACGAGAATGAGTACTAAGAGTTTAATAATAATTTTCATCGTGGACTCCTGAAAAGATAAGTGGTTCAGGCCGTTTATCTTGCGTTAAAAAGCAAGGTTGACTGCCTACGTGATAAGGGTAGGCCAAAACCTGAAAGTCATTGTGTAAGATCTTTGTTAAAATAGCAGTTACTCATCTTCAGCTCAAGTAAGAACCACTAGCAGGCTGTCGGAGTGATTACCACCTTGCAGCGACTTGGGGGATGCGATATATTGCGCCAGTTAATTCATTTTGTGAAACGACCACCCTTTAAATAGGTCAACTTCAAGGAGAGAGAATAATGATTACGGCAATCAGCCCAATTGATGGGCGCTATGCGTCAAAAGTTTCTGTTTTATCCGACTGTTTTTCAGAATACGCTCTCATGCGCAACCGTGTGAAGGTCGAAGTTTTGTGGCTGTTGGAGTTGTGTGCAGAAGCTGGTATTGCTGAGTGCCGCGCGTTAAGTACCGATGAGCAAGAAACTTTGCGGGCGATTGTCGATAACTTTACCCCTGAGCAAGCTCAAATTGTTAAAGATATTGAAAGTGAAACCAATCACGATGTCAAAGCGATTGAGTATTACTTGAAGCGCCAGCTTGACACAACGTCAATGGCAGATATTACAGAATTTATCCACTTCGCATGTACCTCTGAAGATATCAACAATATGTCACATGCGTTGATGTTGAAGGATGGCTTGAGTGCTTTAGTTCCTCTTCAACAACAGATCGAGGAGCAAGTGGCTCAGTTGGCACATGATTTTCGTTCAGTATCGATGTTGGCTCGCACTCATGGACAAACGGCTTCACCGACTACGATCGGTAAAGAACTGGCGGTGTTTGTTGCCCGCTTGAAACGTCAAAGCACCTGTATTGCCACTGTTGAAATTTTAGGTAAGCTTAACGGTGCCGTGGGTAACTTCAATGCCCATTTGTCCGCATACCCCGATGTCAACTGGCCAGCATTAGCGCAACGAGTGATTGAGGATGGTCTTGGTTTGAAGCAAAACCTATTTACCACCCAAATTGAGCCGCATGATTATATGGCTGAGTTGTTTGATGCCATGGCGCGTTGGAATACCATTTTGACCGATATGAATCGCGACCTTTGGACCTACATCTCAATGGGTTATTTTGGTCAAAAGACCATTAAGGGCGAAATTGGTTCTTCTACCATGCCACATAAGGTTAACCCCATCGATTTTGAGAACTCTGAGGGCAACAGTGGTCTTGCTAATGCCATGTTTGGTCATCTAGCGACTAAGTTACCTATCTCACGTCTACAACGTGATCTGACCGATTCAACCGTATTACGTAATATGGGGGTTGGTTTTGGTTACAGTATGATCGCTTATCATTCGGTGTTGAAAGGTTTGAGTAAGTTGAAGCTGAACGAGCACAACCTTGCCGCTGATTTAGATCAGGCGTGGGAAGTGTTGGCTGAGCCAATTCAAACGGTGATGCGTAAGGCTGGTATCGAAAATCCTTATGAGAAACTCAAAGAGTTGACCCGCGGTCAGAAAATTACTCAAGAGATCATTCGTGATTTTGTTGAAGGTCTTGATCTTCCCGCTGATGACAAGAAGCGCCTGACCGAGATGACTCCTGCTAGCTATATTGGCATGGCTCCAGAGATTGCCGATCTACTGTAAACGTTCCGATAGCTAAAAAACAAAAAAAGGGCCGCTTCGTGAGAAGCGGCCCTTTTGCGTTTTTGTGAAAGAAGTTATTTAACCAATACTGTCCAAAGCACACCTGCGCTTATAGCTGAACCGATGACGCCGGCAACATTTGGAGCCATGGCATGCATGAGAAGAAAGTTGGTTGGATCCTCTTTTTGGGCAACAGTATGAACCACACGAGCTGAATCGGGTACCGCAGAAACGCCCGCAGCACCGACGAGAGGATTGATTTTATCCTTTAGGAAGAGGTTCATAAACTTAGCAAACAGAATTCCCCCTGCGGTGGCAATGCAAAATGAGATCGCACCAAGGGCAAAGATCAAAATAGATTGCGGTGTCAGGAAATGATCGGCACTGGTACTCGCGCCAACAGAAAATCCGAGTAAAATCGTAACGATGTCGATCATGGCATTACGCGCTGTATTGGCTAAACGGTCAGTAACTAAGCTCTCTTTGAGCAGATTACCGAAAAACAGCATGCCGATGAGTACCATTGAACCGGGAGCGATGAGAGCGCAGATTAAAAATGCGGCAATAGGGAAGATCACGCGCTCACGGCGGCTGACATGACGCGGCGCTTTCATGTGAATAAGCCGCTCCTTTTTGCTGGTCAATAGCATCATGATTGGCGGTTGGATCACCGGAACCAAGGCCATATAGGAATACGCAGCAATGGCAATAGAGCCAAGTAGGTGCGGAGCGAGTTTTGACGATAAGAATATCGCTGTCGGTCCGTCTGCGCCACCAATAATGCCAATAGCACCGGCTTCTTGCGAGGTAAAGCCTAGGGCTAGTGCCCCCATGAGGGTTAGGAATATCCCTACCTGAGCCGCAGCGCCAAGGAGTATCAATTTAGGGTTGGAGAGCATGGCTGAAAAATCGGTCATCGCTCCAATGCCGAGAAAAATAAGGGGTGGGAAAACACCCTGACTGACACCAAAATAGATGTATTGTAATACACTGCCGTCATCGTAAACACTGAGTGCCATCCCAGCGACAGGGGGAATATTGCCGACGAGAACACCAAAACCGATGGGTACGAGTAACAGGGGCTCGTAATCTTTGACAATCGCTAGGGTGATAAACACAATGCCGATCACAATCATTAAGGCATTGCCCCAGGTCATGCCGACAAATCCCGTACCGGCGAAGAATTGACTAAAGGTATTCATTGAGCACTCCTTCGCTGTTATTGATCCGATTCACGGCGATTATTTTCCGCTGGGCTAATGTGGATCAACTCTTGTCCTTGAGCGACACTATCACCCGCACTTACAAGTATCGCGGTAATGGTTCCGTTGACGCGGCTGTTGATCTCATTTTCCATCTTCATTGCCTCCATTTTAAATAGAGGCTGTCCCGCCTTAACGGTATCTCCAACTTTTACGTACAGGGCAAGCATGGAACCAGGGATCGGCGCGCACAGGATTCCATCGCTGTTACCACTTGGGGTGGTTGTTGGAGATGGCGATGGTGCTGAATTTGCTAAGCTGCGCGGCGGTGTTGAGTCGGCGCTGTCTCTATCTTGACTAATGGAATCAATGGTGATGCGGTAGTTGGTGCCATCCACCTCTACTTCAGCAGCCTCGGCAGTTAACTCGAGAAGATTGACTGTAATCTGCTTGTCATTAATGGTGAGTTGATATTTACGCATAAGGGCTCCTGTTGGAGAGGCTGCGCATTTTTCCCGCAGTGTGCCAAAACGATCCTGAAGAGGGGCGTTTTGCCATGGTGATACGTTGAAGATCGCCGCCACAACGTTCTAATTCAATGTGGATCGCAAGAGAGATCGCCGCCATAATTTCCGCCTCAGTTGCAGGAGCCGGAGCCGATGCTGATGTTTCGGTCCCTGTTGTTGGCGGACTTCCCTTTGCTGTCAAACGATCAAGCAGGGCAAGCATGCGTGGCAGTAGAATAATGAACAGACTGATAAGCAGTAACCCACTAAAAACAATCGCCATTCCCGTGAGGCTTATTTCATAGCCATTTCCAGCACTAATATTTTCAAACTTAAACATGATGTTATCCTACCCTATAGAGGAATATTGCCGTGCTTACGAGGCGGATTAGTATCTTGTTTGTCTGATAGCATCGTTAAAGCTTTACAGATTCGTAGCCGAGTCCGTTCAGGTAAGATGACATCGTCGATATAGCCGCGCTGTGCAGCGGCGTAAGGGGTCGCAAAGGTTTCGTTGTAGTGCGCTTCTTTTTCCTGCATGAGTTGAGGATCGTTGGCAATCTCTTTGCCATAGAGGAGTTCAACCGCTCCTTTGGCACCCATGACGGCAATTTCAGCCGATGGCCATGCGTAGTTGATATCCCCTCTTAGGTGCTTAGAACTCATGACACAGTAGGCACCGCCGTATGCTTTGCGAGTGGTAATGGTGACTTTTGGTACCGTTGCCTCAGCATAGGCGTAAAGGATTTTTGCCCCATTACGGATAATGCCGCCGTACTCTTGCACCGTTCCTGGCATAAACCCTGGAACATCGACGAGGGTAACGATGGGGATATTAAAGGCATCGCAGCAACGGACAAAACGAGCCCCTTTGATCGAAGAATTGTTATCAAGAACACCAGCCATATGATTTGGCTGATTGGCAACTAATCCGACAGCGATGCCATTAAATCGAGCAAATCCGATGATGAGGTTTTGAGCATAATCGGGCTGAATTTCAAAAAAAATCCCATCATCGGTGATGAGTTCAATGATGTGCTTCATGTCGTAGGGACGATTGCTGTCGCTAGGAATGAGGCTGTTGAGTTGAGTAATATTGCGCGTTGGTGGATCATCCGTTTCTTTGATTGGCGGTGGAACCATGTTGTTCTGTGGTAGATACGACAGCAACTGTTGTAATGCGGTGATCGCCATCCGTTCATTATCAACAGCAAGATGAGCCACGCCACTGCGCGTCGTATGAACCTCAGCACCTCCAAGTGTTTCAACATCAACATCTTCGTGGGTTACAGCTTTAACCACTTTTGGTCCGGTAAGGAACATGTAGCTTTGGTCTCGTACCATTAGGGTGAAGTCGGTTAATGCTGGACTGTACACGGCACCACCTGCGCAGGGTCCCATAATGGCAGAGAGTTGTGGAATCACCCCCGAGCACATAACGTTACGCTGGAAAATTTCAGCATAACCAGCAAGGCTTTCGATCCCCTCTTGAATACGAGCACCACCAGAATCATTTAAACCAATAATTGGCGCACCATTTTTAAGCGCCATATCCATCACTTTACAAATTTTCTCAGCATGTGTTTCAGATAGCGACCCACCAACAACAGTAAAATCTTGAGAAAAAATATAGATCAGCCGCCCGCTGATGGTGCCATAGCCAGTAATTACTCCATCACCTGGGAGGTGTTTTTGTTCCATACCGAACTGGGTGCAGCGATGTTTTTTAAAAACATCAAACTCTTCAAAACTGCCATCATCAAGTAACAGTTCGATCCGCTCACGGGCATTTAAACGGCCACTTTTATGCCGTTTTTTTTGACGGTCAATACCGCCACCTTGAAGCGCTTGTTGGCGAAGAGCCAGAAGTGTGTCGATCTTGTTCTGCATATGATTTCTCACTTTGAATGATGAATTCGGTCACTGGCATCAACTGTTACATGAAGTGATGATTGGTGATCAAATTGAGGTCATGTTAGTGCAATGAACGCGTCTGTTTTATCAGCCGTTATAGTAAATTTGATAAAGGGTTTCTGTCCCTAATATCTGATCGACTTCCATCTGAAGCGACAGCCGCTCTTGGTTGTTTAACCAATGGTTCCAGTTTTCAATTGATTTCCACGCGCTGATGACGATGCGTTCGTTTGGATTGTCAAAATTGATGAGGGTTTCACCCGAGATATAACCCGATTGGGCATGGGCTAACGAGCGCATTTTAAGTAGAAGGGGGCGGATCTCAGGTTCTTTTTCTTGTGGAACTTGGCGGATAATGATGATCTTTACAGCCATAATAGGTCTCCAGCAAGTTGTGAGTGGGTATTGTATCTCTTCTTGTGCGCTTTCGGTTAAAAATTGAGTTAAAAGGTTTTACTTTTAACAAAAAAAACCCGCTTAAAGCGGGCTTTTTCCGTTTGATATTTAGTTTGAAGCTCCGAATAGAGCGTTACGCTCTTCCATGCAGAGTTCATAGTGATGATGCGTTGAACGAGCATTGGCTAAGTAGATTTTTTTAACCGCCTCATCATCTATTTTTTCAGCCATGGCGCATAGATCACTTTCGAGCTGTGCTTCTTGTTCAATGGCGAGTTCAATCGCTTTACGCTCATCGAAGTCACCTAGTATGGCACTTTGAAGTGCTTTCCACCAAGTCGATTCGGTATCAGGAGCTGATGAAATGAATGCCTCAAAGTCGGGAATGTCATCCCCTTTGTAGATACTGAAGAACATGTGTGCATGTTGCTTCTCTTCTGTTGCAAGAATTTCAAAAGACCGCTTGGCCTTCTCATCATGCATTTTCTCAGCACCATACTTATAGTAATCCATGGCATTCTTTTCAGTTTGCATGGCTTCTTTAATGGCTTTTTGAAGATCGATTTTTTCAGTCATGTGCTTCGTTCCCTCCCGCTATAGTTACATATTGATCTGAGAGATTGTATACAACTTCGTATCGCGATGCAACTGTAATTACAGCAGATCTTTTAACCAGCCAAAGGCAACAAAGGTTCCAATTGCTGATCCCATAGATGAGAAGAAAAAGACCAGTAATACTCGGGTAACTCGGTTGCGCCACCAGCCACCTGCGGTGGCAATATCGTCAGCAACCTGTTCCATATCTTTTACTGTCGGTGGAGCAATAAAGGCTTGCACTAATCCTGTGACCATCCCTGCACCAATGGTTGGATTGAGCGAGGTGAGTGGGGCTGCTACAAATGCTGCGATGATTGTCAATGGATGTCCACAAGCGATGATCGCTCCAATGGCTGACAGGGTACCATTCGCAATAATCCATGCACTGGCGGCATCGAGAAGACGACTGCGGTCGCCAAAAAAGAAGCCAACAATGAACAGGGCAATGACAACACCTGGGATAAGCCAAGGGATCACTTTGGAAATGGTGGGTTTAGGGGGGATGATCCCCATCTCTTCAATTAGTTCTTTCGCGACCGGATTTTTCAGACAGCGCTTAATGCCTGGGATATGAGCAGCTCCGACTACTGCAAGAATCTTGTTACCTGAAGCGTTCTGAATATGGTGAGACATCCACGCATCGCGTTCATCGACAAGAGTCTCTTTTGCCGCAGGAAGTAGGTCGCCCATCTCTTCGAGCATTGATGATAAGTTATCGCTTTGGCGTAGGTTTGCGAGCTCCTGTTCATCTAGCTCTGTTTTCTCAAACATACCAGCAAATAACGTCGCTACAAGATTGAGTTTTTTCCACAATCCTGTTTTTCGCCACGCCCTTAACAGGGTAATGCGAATATTGCGATCAACTAAAGTAACCTCAATGCCGTTATCTTCCGCCGTTTTGGCCGCCGCCGCAAGTTCTTCGCCAGGCTTAACTCCAGTTTGTAGTCCCATTCTTTTTTGGAATGAGGCTAAAGCGAGGTTGGCCATTAAAAAGGGCACTTGACCCGCTTTGACAATTTGAATGATGTTGAGTTTTTCCCAGCGGTTGGGATCCTTAAGTGCTTGGTAGCGCTGTTCATCAAGTTCAACACACACACAATCAGGTTGGTGTTGTTCAATCGCTTGGGTGACTGTATCGACGGATTCGCGTGAGATATGCGCTGTGCCGATAAGGATGATTTCTCGTGAGCCGTCTTGAATATGGTGAATGTCAGATGATGAACTTTCTTGCGAAAGCTCTTCTGAAGCGGGTACGTGCTGTAAAGACATGGTGTGGACCGTTAAAGGTAAGGGGTTAATACTGGAATAGAGTGTCGGTCTTTGCTGTAATCCAAAAACGTAAAAAGGCATCGGGAAAAATCCTGATGCCTTTTTATTTGAGAGCTCTCCACGTCAACCGTGCATCTTTGGCCTCACTACGAGGGACATTAGGTGGTGTTTTCGGGAAACGCATTAGGCGTCCCTCTAAAAAGGAGGGCTTGCACACCGCATTTCGAAAAAAACTCCGGTGAAAAATTATTCCGCGTGGGCGTCAAGATGTCACCTGTTGAGCAGAGAGCAATTTACGTACATTCAGTATAGGAAAAAGCGCAATGAGTAGCAAGGAGAAAAGAGATAGATGTGATGAAATAAGTGAACACAGCGCTATGGCCTTTAGTTGGTTTCGGCTACAAACCATGCTAGAGTGCGATTTTCTTTGTGCTGTTGCACTGATGGCTGGTGTTTGGTTCTTAAAATTAGTTCTTCTACTAAGAGGTGTTGTACCAATGGTTGCTGCTCAAAAAGGTGTTCGGGGATTTATCATGGGTTTTTTTTCACTGTGGAATGCGTTCCGCTTTGTTGGTAAAAATCCCCGATTGTATAAATATATTGCTATTCCATTGATCATTAACGTTATTGTGTTCTGTGGCTCAGTCTATTGGGGCTTTGATCTTTTTGGTGACTTGGTTGGCCAGTATCTTGCTCCGTACGATACTTGGTATTGGCATATTGTTGCGGCAGCTGTGAAATTGGTAGCTGCCCTGATCACCTTGGTGGTGGTGTTTTTTACATTTACGGTCATTGGGAATCTCATTGCCGCCCCTTTTAATGATATCTTATCCGAAAAAACTGAACAGTTGTTGACTGATCAGTTGAATGATGAACCATTTTCATTGCGCCAGATTGGTGTGGATTTATGGCGAGTTATGAAAGACGAAATTCGTAAAATGTCGATTTTCATTTTGTTGATGATCTTAATCCTTGGTTTTAATCTCTTACCTGGAATTGGTTCGGCGATATATGCCGCGTGTTCGGTGGTGTTAACCGTGTTCTTTTTGATTGTTGAATATACGGGATATATATATAGTCGCAAGCATCTTGGCTTTAAGGAGCAACGTCAGTTTATTTTTGCGCATAAGATGAGTACTCTTGGCTTTGGTCTTGCGGTGATGTGTATGCTTTTCATCCCGTTTGTCCAATTTTTAACAATTCCGTTGGCGGTTGTTGCCGCCACGCAGATCTGCTGTAGCGATCAATGTTAATGTAACGAATTTTTTCGTATTTATATTAGGGAGATTATTTTATGGGCGAGGCTGGATCAACTAAATTCCAAACGGATTTACGTCGTCATTTACGTCAACGTGGTGTTGATAGAAACTTAATCAGGATTATCTGTGAAATTTCTGAAGCGTCGAAATATATCATCAACTCCATCCGTACTGGAGATCTTGGCGTTGCGGGTACTTCAAACCTTTATGGTGAGGAGCAGTTAGCACTTGATGTTTTATCTGACCGAATTTTGCAGAAGAGGCTAAAAAACTCTGGTGTGTGTGCCAGTATGGTTTCTGAAGAAAATAACGATATTATTCGCTTTGAGTGTGATGGCGATGATTGTTACTCCGTGGCGTATGATCCTCTCGATGGTTCGTCTCTGGTCGATGTCAATTTAGCCGTTGGAACCATTATCTCAATCTATAAAGGGGATAATGTGCTCTTGAAAGGGCGTGAGCAGGTTGCAGCCATGTATGTTTTGTACGGGCCACGGACGACGCTTGTATATTCTACTGGTGATGGTGTTCATGAATTCGGTATGAACCAATTAATGGAATACACCCTTGTTCAAGAAGATGTCACCATTGATGGTGTCGGGGGAATTTACTCTCCTGGCGGGCAACGCAATCTCTACACCTCTGGAACTGAAAAGTATGTTTTGAGCTTAGAGGCAAGTGGACACAAACTTCGTTACAGTGGCGGTTTTGTTCCCGATATTAATCAAATATTGATGAAGGGGCGTGGTATTTTTATGTACCCACACCTCAAAGGTCGGCCACATGGGAAATTACGTTTGCTCTATGAGTTGAATCCGATGGCTTTCCTTGTTGAGCAAGCAGGTGGCGCGGCATCAAATGGATCGATGCCGATTCTCGATATTGAGCCTGAAGGCATCGACATGTGCGCTCCCGTTTTTATTGGTTGTTGCGAGGATGTTGCAACGGCAGAAAAGTTTATTGCTGAGGAATCAGCATAAGAGAACGTGCGTGTTGGATAACGTAAAAAAAAGGTTCGGTTGCCAATGGCGACCGAACCTTTTTTGTTATTTAAGTTGTTTTTTAAGACGGCAAATTGTTAATTGCTGACTTAGAAATGTAGAAAATATCTGCATCAAACGGTAACCCCACGAGTTGAAATGCGCTCGATTGCTGTGGCTAATGGTGATGACGCCAGCCAATTCATTTTTTATTTTGATCGGGACACTGATGATCGACTTCTCATGGTCTGTACATTGATATTCATCGCCTAAAGTACAGCAGTCATCGCAATGTTGCATCGATTGTTCTGCAATCGTGTTTTTTATAAAGAGAAATTCGTTTTGTGTTGCGGCACGTTGGTGAATTGTTCCATTCGAATCAATTGCTATAAGGTCTTGTGTTGCTGTTGGTAGCGTTTGTTTGGTTTGATCACTTGGCCAAACATAAATCGTGCAACTGGTTGCTTTGTAGGATTGATAGAGGATTTGCAGCGCTTCTCGCATAATCTGTTGTTCATCAAGGATGTCGGCGCGCAGGTCACCAAGTTGCTGTAGCGTTGATAATGATTCGAGTAGATCATCAAAAGTGTCGGACAAATTGATGACCGTAGAAGAGAGTGTTAGATCTTGGCTCATGAGTTCCCCCCTCCGTTAGTAATAAGCTGAGAAAGTTCGTGTAGACCCTCAAGTTTTTCCTCAATATCCGAAATTACTTTCTGGACATGATCCATGCTAATGAATTCGTCATTGATGCTTAGATCTTTCAATGGATCATTTTGGTTGCGATAGAGATTATCTGATATTTGCGAACTCAGCCACACAAGGTGAACGAGCGGAGCATTTACATCTAAGTCAATATTGATATCGAGGCTTGACATTGCCTGAATAATCTCCTCAGGCAGATCCCAGCTTTGCGCTAACGTTGCTGAGGCTTGATGATGATTGATGGAAAGTTCATCACGAAGAAGCTCTGAAAGGGCAATCTTTTTATTTTGTTTAGAAAAAACAGTTTCCATCTGTTCTGGAAAACAATGAACCAGAGCTTGAATACCGATATTATGAATTAGTCCCGTTGTGTAGGCGGTGGCGGGGGCAGGCTTAACACGAATACGCAAAAAATGGGAAAGGCCCTGGGCAATGCTTGCCGTTGTAACCGCATTAAACCAGTAACGCTCAGCATCAAAACCAGCACTCTTTTGAATATTAAATGAACTCGTCAGAGCCATTGCGAGAGCTAAGCTGCGGGTGATTCCTAGGCCTAGAACACGAATAATTGCCTCACGTACGGTGGAGATCTCACCTCGTTGGCCATAGTAGGCGGAATTAGCACAACGTAAAATACGTGCCGTGATCGCAGGACTTTTATTGATAATACTGACCAGATCAATAAGATCAACTTGGTCGTCAGCAACAATGCGAATGATTTCGCGCGACAGTCCGCTCGGTGGCGGGAGCTGTTTAATTTTTCGAATACTATCAATAATATGATTGTGCACTGACGATCACCTGTTTGTTTAATGAGTTATGGATAAAACTACATATTAGTTCATGTATCAAATTTTAGATAAAAAGTCTCTTATTTTATTGGTGACACCTACGACATCAAGTCCATAAATCTGACGCAGTTCCTCTTGTGTCCCCTGTTCAATAAACTGATCGGGCAGGCCAAGGCGTAGTATTTTAGGGTATACGAAATGTTGTTCGCATAGCTCCATCACTGCCGAGCCAAAACCACCAGCGAGTACGTTTTCCTCAATGGTGATGAGGCAAGGTGTGGTTTGTGCTGCGTCAAGTAAGTGTTTTTCGTCTAAAGGTTTGAGGAACCGTGAATCAATAACGCAGACCTCTATCTTCTCTTTCGCTAGTAATTCGGCAGCTTCAAGGGCGGTCTGAACGCAGGTTCCTAGTGCGATGATTGTTGCGTGCTCACCTTGTCGCAGCAGCTCACATTCGCCAATGTTAAATGGTTCAACTGTGTTCGAATCAAGAGTCCCTAAAGCGTTACCACGCGGATAGCGGTAGACAAAGGGGCCATCGTGCATTGTCGCTGTTAACATGGCTCGTTTAAGTTCCACTTCATCACGGGGAACTGTTACGGTGATGTTCGGAATATGGCGTAGGTAAGACAGATCGAATACGCCGTGATGAGTTGGGCCGTCGGCGCCCACCAGTCCTCCACGGTCCAGAGCAAAAGTTACAGGCAGATTTTGTAGACAAACATCATGGAGCATGTTGTCGTATGCGCGCTGGAGAAATGTTGAATAGATAGCAACCACAGGGCGCATTCCTTCGCAGGCCATCCCCGCAGCCATGGTTACCGCATGCTGTTCAGCTATGCCGACATCAAAGAAACGCTCAGGAAATTGTTCCGCAAATGGCAGCAGTCCTGTTCCCGAACTCATCGCTGCTGTAATGGCAGAAACCCGTTGGTCTTCTTTCGCTAACTGACACAAGTATTCACCAAAAATCGAGGTATAACTGCGTGTCTTAACTGTTGGTGCATTAACAATACCTGTCTCTTTATTGAATGGGCCAACACCGTGAAACAACGAGGCATTGTCTTCTGCGGGTTGATAGCCTTTCCCTTTTTTAGTGATGACATGAATAAGAGATGGTCCTTGGAGGTGAGAAACATTTTTGAGTGTCTCAATCAATTCCTCCATGTTGTGGCCATCAATAGGGCCAACATATTCAATCCCGAATGCCTCAAATAACATTCCTGGGGTAACGAATGCCTTAAATGAATCTTCGGTACGCCGTGCTAACTGGATGAGGTCTTTTCCAAAGAGCGGTACGCTGTTAAGGAAATTTTCTGTCTCTTTTTTAAAGCGGACAAAGAACCGCGATGTCATTTTTCGACTTAAAAATGACGATAATGCACCGACATTGGGTGAGATTGACATTTCATTGTCGTTTAGAATGATAATCATATCGCGATCAAGGTGACCAGCGTGATTCAGCGCCTCAAAAGCCATTCCTGCCGTGAGCGAGCCATCACCAATTACCGCAACCACTTTATTGCTTAATCCTGAGTTGTCGCGGCCAATAGCCATACCCATTGCCGCCGAGATTGAGGTGCTTGAGTGGCCGACATCAAAACAATCGTGTGGGCTTTCTTGGCGTTTTGGAAAACCGCTGATCCCGTTAAGCTGGCGCAGGGTGTCAAAGGTGTCGAGGCGGCCCGTAAGCAGTTTGTGGGCATAAGCTTGATGACCAACATCCCAAATGATTTTATCTTTTGGGCTATTCAAAACGGTATGCAACGCGAGGGTCAGCTCAACAATTCCTAACGAACTGGCTAGGTGACCGCCTGTTTGCGAGACTGTATCAATGATTTTTTCGCGTAACTCTTCTGCCAGCTGTTTTAGTTCAGCTTGGGAAAAGTCTTTTAAGTCTGAAGTGGATTCAAGGTTCTCAAGCAATGTACTCATGGTTCAGGTTCTACTTTCTCAGCCGTATTATGTTGAACGGTTGATAATATATTCCGAAATCTGTCGCAGCGGTTCTGCCTTTGCGCCGTAGCTGGACAGAATGTTCAGTGCCTGTTGATGTAACTCTTCCATTCTTTTCTGTGAAACTTCAAGTCCTAAAACTGCAGGGTAGGTCGCCTTACCGCGTTGCTGGTCGCTGCCGATATCTTTTCCTAGCTGATCTTGATCACCAATGATATCGAGAATGTCGTCAGCAATTTGAAACGCTAATCCTGCAGCTTTACCGAAGCAAGTGAGATCTTCAAATGTTTTTCGATCGGCACCACCCAGCAAGGCCCCACATTGAATTGCGGCGAGGATCAGCGCGCCTGTTTTGTGGCGATGAATATAATCAACGGTTTCAAGGTTTGGTGTTTGCCCCTCGGCCTCCATATCAACAATCTGGCCGCCGACCATTCCAGCGGCACCTGCGGCCTGAGCTATAATTTCGAGTACGCGCTGTTGTGTTGTCATGTCAATGGCTGGGTTGGGTTTTGCCAAGGTGATGAAGGCTTGAGTGAGAAGGGCATCACCAGCTAAAATTGCTGTGGCTTCTCCGTAGACCTTGTGGTTTGTTGGCAGCCCACGGCGAAAATCATCGTCATCCATAGCAGGTAAATCGTCATGAATAAGTGAGTAGGTATGGATCATCTCCATTGCACATGCCGCAGGGATTACATGTTTAATATTTCCGCCAACTGCTTCGCAACTAGCGGCCATCAAGATAGGCCGTATCCGTTTTCCTCCAGCAAAAACAGAATAGTGCATCGCTTCGTGAAGCTGCGAAGGACGTTGTTCTTTTGCTGGTAGCAGGTATGAAAGCGCACCGTCAATCTGGTGGCAAATCTGTTCCATATAGTGCTTGAGTTCCATTCGTGTTCCTACGTGTGCGTTAGTTTAATCGGTGAGGTTGAGTGGCTCAGTTGTGAGCTGATTGCGGTGGTCATTCATCAGTTTTTCCACCTTGGTCTCAATATTCTGCAACGATTTTTGACAGCGTTGTGCACTTTTAACTCCGGTTTCAAAGAGTTGAAAAGCATCATCGATAGGAAGATCTTCTTGTTCTAGTCGTCGAACACATTCCTCTAAGGTTTCTAGGGAGTTTTCGAACGGAATTGCTTTAGCCATTTAGTTTTCTCTCTATTGTAAACTTAATCAAAAATGTAAGCGGTTAATTATCGCGACATCTGCTGATAGAGTCAAGGCTGTTCGTGCTCTGATGCTTCAAACTGTGGTTGACTCGTAACGGTTGCAGCGATACGGCCATCGCTGAAGCGTAGAGTGATTGAATCACCCCGTTGTAATTGCTTGACTCGGCTGATCATTTTTTTTGGCTGCCCGGTTAGCGATACCGTCGTGAATCCACGCTCTAGCGTATTGAGTGGCGATAAAATATCCAACTGGCTCGTCAAACGTAGCAGCTGTTGTCGACCTGAAGTGGTGTGGCGTTCAAAGGCGGTTAGCAGCCGTTGACGCAGTGCTAAGGTGCGTTGCTTTTTCAGTTGATGGAGCTGGGCTGGGGAGCGTAATTGATCGACGAGGCTTTGGGTTTTATCTTGAGCTCGTACTAAGCGTTGCCGCAAAGAGGAGTGAAGTCGAATACTGAGTTGATCGATCTGTTGTTCAAGGTCGTGGCGATTCTTAACAACAAGTTCTGCTGCGGCACTGGGTGTTGGTGCCCGGTGGTCGGCAACAAAATCGGCAATCGTGAAGTCTGTTTCGTGACCGACTGCAGAAATAACTGGAATATTTGAGGCGTAGATTGCTCGAGCGACCTGGTCAGTATTGAAGGCTTGAAGGTCTTCAAGCGAGCCGCCACCTCGACCAACAATCAGAACGTCTGCTTGCTGGTGCTGGTTGAATTCTGTAATGGCGGTGGCAACATCTCTTGCCGCTTGATCTCCCTGAACGAGTACTGGTCGTAAGATGATGCGGATTCCTGCCGCACGGCGGGTGAGCACATTCATGATGTCATGGATGGCAGCACCTGTGGCCGATGTCACAACACCTACAGTTCGAGGAAAAGGGGGGAGTGTTTGCTTGTTCCCCTCATGGAAGAGCCCTTCGGTCTCGAGATCTTTTTTAAGTTGTTCATAGGCGAGTTGAAGCCCGCCAAGTCCCTCAACTTCCATGCTGTCGCCAATAAATTGAACATCACCTCGTTGACCATAGAGTGAAACACGGCCTTGGCAGATCACTTGTTGGCCATTTTCGGGACGAAAAGAAATGCGGCGATTACTGGTGCGAAACATCGCGCAGCGTAGTTGGCTACGGCTATCCTTGAGGGTGAAATACCAATGACCTGAAGCGGGAATCGATAGGTTAGAGATCTCACCACGCAGCCACACGTTGGCAAAATTATCCTCAAGTGTATCCTTGATTAACTCCGTCAAGGTAGAGACGGTTATGATACTTGGTATCGATGGGGTCATTGTGATCCTAGATTTGTCAATTTTAGTCTACGAGTTGCGCCAGAGCGACAATCTCAATATTCAGTAAATCGATCTGCTGAGCAAACAGCTCTAAAGCGAGAATTGTTTCAGGATAGGGGTGGCAGATACCAATAGCGTGGCCATTTTTTTTGGCTAGCGCGACAAGACCTTCAAGCTGAGCGCTAATTTTTTCGACCTCTCGTTCATTATCAAGAAACCGGTCACGTATGGTTGTGGGTACACCGAGGCGCTTCGCCTCTTGATGGGCTACCGAGTCTGAAATGGTTAGGCTATCGACAAAAAACAGATGAGATTTCCCCATTTCGGTCAACACTAGATCCATTTTATCGCTATGGCGGGTAAACTCCGACCCCATATGATTGTTTCCACCCGTGGC
This sequence comes from Desulfuromonas svalbardensis, assembly GCF_055389415.1. Taxonomy (NCBI): domain Bacteria; kingdom Pseudomonadati; phylum Thermodesulfobacteriota; class Desulfuromonadia; order Desulfuromonadales; family Desulfuromonadaceae; genus Desulfuromonas; species Desulfuromonas svalbardensis. The sequence continues at coordinate 1,761,136 of NZ_AP042416.1, forward strand.
ATACGGGATTAGTTCGATAAGGTGTTGGGTGTTGGCGATGATCTCTTCATCTGTTTGAGAGATAAATAGCCCTAATGGGCCAGGATTATTCTTTGGATAGCTGACTGGTTCCATCGGCATATGAATAAGGATTTCACGTTGTTTTTCGTGAGCGAACCTCATCAAATCTGTTGCATGTTGCTCGCCAGGGATAATGGCAACTGAAATAGGGATGTCGAGATTGATCGCAGCAATTCCTCGTTTAAGGTTTATCCCCAAATCATCCATCAAAATTGCAACTTTTACCCGTTCCTTGACTGTTTGCGGAATCGGGAGTTCGGGTCCGAGTACTGGATCGGTGATCGCTGGTACTGTGCTTGTGTCAGCAGGTGGTGGTGGCATACGCTCAGTGACAGGTGGTGCGATTGGGGCTGATGTTGGCCAACTGACAACGATGAATAACCCTGCCGTGACAACCAGTGCTAAAAAGGAGAGCGCTAATAGTGCTTTAATTCTCTGCGCTTGAACCTCCTTTGGCGTTATTTTTTTCTTTTTAGTTACTTTTTTTAACCAACCCTTTAGTCCACTTTTAGCTGGAACCTTTTTGCCATCGTTTTTAGCTGGAGCCTTTGAGGTTGTTGATTTTTCTGGTGTTGATTTTTTAACCATGTGTATATTTTCACTTCTACCCTTAGGGTTTTGTCGCAACGGTCAACTCTTTGAGTTGTTGCCATCCGCGTAGCAGGTCTAAGGCGCGGAGCAATTGATAGTCAGATTCTGGTGTGTGTGGTGTGACAGGTGTTTCTGTCGCGGTTGCACTGCTATTATCTGGTGTTTCAAAATGATTGTCGAGGTCTTGTTCACGAATTTGTGTTTTTTGTGAGTCGCTCCAGACAGCTTGTTCAACGTGAATATCAGGAGTGATGCCTCGTGCTTGGATTGAAGTACCATTTGGTGTGAAATAGCGTGCAGTGGTTAAGCGTAGCCCCGACTTGTCGCTTAATTCAATCAAGCTTTGAACGGAACCCTTACCGAAGCTTTGAGTTCCCATAACAAGAGCTCGTTTTTGATCTTGAAGTGCGCCGGCAACAATTTCAGCAGCACTCGCACTGCCACCGTTAACCAGAATAACTATAGGATAATGGCTTTGTTCTTCCCCCGCGATGTTTGTTGCGCGATAGGTTTCATTCTCTTGCTCATTTCGTCCACGTGTTGAAACGATTTCACCTGTCTCGAGAAAAAGGTCAGCAACCTTAATGGCTTGATCGAGCAGCCCTCCAGGGTTGTTACGCATGTCAAGTACCAAGCCAGAGAGCGAACCACCGCTACTAAAGTTGAGTGCTTGTAGGGCTTGACGCAATTCATAATCAGATTTTTGTTGAAACTGAGAAAGACGAATATAGCCTATTCCTGCACCATGATAGTGGTGTTTAACGCTTTCAATCGCAATCATTTCACGAGTAAGGGTGAATTTCAGCGGTGCTGATTGATTGCCGCGCATAATGCCGAGGGTGATTTGAGTCCCTTTTTCGCCGCGCATCATCTTAACGGCATCTATCGTGGTCATATCTTTAATAAATCGACCATCAATTTTGATGATTTTATCACCCGCTTGAATGCCAGCACGGTCAGCAGGAGTATCTGCGATGGGGGCGATAATGGTAATGAGATTATCTTTAACGGTTATTTCGATCCCTAAGCCACTAAATTGCCCTTTGGTTTCAATCTCAAGTTCGGCAAACATCTCAGCAGTAAGATACTCAGAATGGGGGTCTAGTTCTGACAACATCCCTTTCATCGCTCCTTGAACCAAGGTTTTCATGTCAACAGTTTCGACATAGTTGCTCTGAATCAGATACAGGGCGTCGCTGAAAAGGTCGAGTTGCTCATAATCGCTCTGAGGTTTTGATGTTGCCGCCGCAGTGCACATTGATGTGAAATAGAGTGTACATGTCAAAATAAGAACGATGAATGGTATGTTTTTTTTTGTGGTCTTTATTGCTGGGGGAAGTGTGAGCATTAGCCCCTCCATTGCTGTTATTGATCTTTTTGTCTCAGTGGTTTCTTTAACGTGCTCGCGCTGTTAACCACTTGCGTGGGTCGACAGGGGTTCCGCCATGACGAATTTCAAGGTAGTAACTGTCGCGGCCCTCAAATCCCGATGTGGTAATGACTTCACCTTGGTCTACAACAGTACCAACCGCTAGGGTAAGATGGGAAGCCTGCGCATAGAGGCTATAGTATTGGTTGCCGTGATCAATGATAATGAGGTTACCATAGCCTTTAAATGGTGATGAAAATGCGATGCGACCAGGCCAAATAGCCTTGATGCGTGTCCCCGGAACAGCCGTGATGACGAGGCCATTACTTTTGATTTGTGAACCAAAGCTTTTATCTTTTTGAGTGCCAAAATTAGCACGTACTGCCCCAGATGATGGCCAAGGGATAGTGCCTTTTCCTGAAAGAAAACTGCGACTATTTATTGACGGCGTATAGGCTAGGGCTTGCTTTTTTTTCATCGACTGGATGAGTTCAGACATGCGTGCCGAACGGTCTTCAAGCTCAGCCAGAAGACTACTAAGCGATGTCGTGTCACGACGTATGGTCGATATGAGCTGTTTGCGTTGGTTTCGGTTTTGAACGAGCTGCTTTTTTTTGTCTTTTTGTTGTTGAAAGGTCTGTTGTTGTTGAGCGATCTGTTGCTCTAAATCATCTTGGGCTCGATGTAGTTGAGACATCCGTTGCCGATAACTACTTAGCAGGTCTTTATCATGGCTCGAAATACGGCTGAGAAAGTTCAAGTTTTCAGCCAATTCTAACGGAGTTTCGGTTGAAAATACAAGACGCAGTGAGCTGATCTCACCACTGGTATAAAGGGCTTTAAGTCGTTTCTCGACACTTTTTTGTGAGCGGGCTAAAATCGTCTGGTAGCGGATGATTTTCCCCTTCAGCTCTTTAATCTTTTTGCGAGAATCTTCAACGGTTGTTGCGGCTGAATTGAGTGCTGCATTGTTACTTGATATTTGGTTGTCGAGGTGTTCGAGTTGTTGCAATGCTGAACGTTCCGCTTGTTTTTTCTTTTTGAGTTGGCCTGCGGTATCGGTTATTTGCTTTTTTACCTGCTGTAATGATCCGCGTTGATCATCTAGATCGTTAGCTAACGCGGGGTGACTCAATATGAAGCTAGCAAATAATAGTGCCAGAGCTAGCCATGCTTTCTTCGCTGAATTTCGCGAAATATAGACTGTTTTTAGTGTTGGAAAGTGCATGCTAAATCCGCACAAATTTTCGTAAGGGTAATAGGCTACCAATAAAGCCGAGCAATAATCCGAGAACGATGATTCCCCCTTGATAATGGATGGGTAAAAAATGGACGTTCTCAGCGGCGGTGGTTGTTAACAGCGCTGCGAGTCCTTTTTTAAGGAAAAAGTAATACAGGACGTGGCAGCCACCGAGGGCAAGTAGGGCCCCAACCACACCTTGGCAGGCACCTTCAGCCATAAATGGGGCTTTGATAAACATCGGTGTTGCGCCAATGAGTCCCATAATCTCTAATTCATCACGGCGGGCATAGATGGTTAGTTTGATGGTGTTGGAGATGATAAATAGGGTCGCAAAAATGAGAAAGCCGCCCGCCATTGTACCTGTAAGTCGCAACAGAAAGATAAATGCATCGTAGCGATCCAGCCATTCTTGACCATAGCGAAAGTTATGAAAGTCTTTGTTGTTTCTTAGTAGCTCAATTAAGCGCTCCGTTCCTGCTCGCGAACGGGCGATCTCCTCTAGGCTAATTTCAAGCGCAGCGGGAAGAATCTCAGGCATCAACCCTTCAAGAAGGTCAGCATTTTGTCCTAATCGTTTATGGAAACGATCGAAGGCTTGTTGTTGAGAGACATAGCGCACATGCTCAATGTCAGGGTATTGCTGAATTTCATCCATCCATTGTTGGAGTTTGTCGTCGCTGGGAACATTGTCCAGATAAACGATGACTTGAATATCTTGACTCCATTCTCGTGTCAAATTCTGAATGTTGAGGACAATAAGGGTAAAGAATGCGAGTAGCATTAAGGCGATGGCCACGGTGCCAATGGTTGCACTGCACAGAAGTGGGCTTTGGCGCATGCTGAATAGGGTACGTTGAATGAAATAACGGAACCGTTCCATGAATTAAAGTCCTTCTTCTCTGGCAGCTATTTCAGGTGGAGCGCTATCGGAGACGATATTGCCATTGTGAAGTACAATGGTGCGCCGAGGAAAGCGTTGCAGCATCTCCTTATCATGGGTTGCAATCAAAACTGTTGTTCCAGATTCGTTGATGCGGTTAAACATCTCCATAATTTCGACAGTTAAATCGTGATCGAGATTTCCTGTTGGCTCATCGGCAAGGAGTAAACGAGGGTTTACCACCATCGCTCGGGCAATGGCTACCCGTTGTTGTTCTCCTCCGGAAAGTTCAAGGGGTTTTCGTTGCAGTTTGTACTCAAGGCCGACATATTGAAGTACTTGATAAACTCGGGTACTGATCTCTTGTCGTGATGCTGCTTGCACCTGTAACGGCAGGGCGACATTTTCAAAAACGGTTCGACTATTGAGAAGCTTAAAGTCTTGGAAAACAAAGCCAATATCGCGGCGCAATAGGGCAATATTGTGTGATTTAAGGCGAGTGGTGTTACGGTCACCCATTAAAATCTGCCCGCGTGAAGGTTTTTCTGCACAGTACAGCAGCCGCAATAGGGTTGATTTTCCTGCGCCAGAGGAACCTGTGACATAGACAAAATCACCCGAAGGGATTTTCAAGCTAACGTCATGCAGGGCAGGGGCTCCATTTTTGTAGATTTTTCCAACATTAAAGAGCTGGATCATTGTATCGCTTCTCCGCATGTGAGTCGTAGTATTGATTCTTATTTAAAGCACCCGAATATGTAACATGTTTATGGTTTTAAATGAAGGATTGTTCGTTGTAGCTCTTTTTATTGGTCGAATTGTGACTGCCATTGATCAAAGATCAGTCCTTTCTCTTCACCATAGTAGATGACGGTCTGGCGGACTCTTGTGGATGGTTTTTCCTGTGTTAATTTATTAGGGTTTTTCGAAAAGAACAGATCAGCATAGGTGATAATCTGCTCCTCAATGGTCAGTGGTAAATAATCACGGTGGGGCAGGGGCAATTCCTGTATCGCAATCTCTTTGGCCGTAAGGCCGACACCAATATGACGTTCGCAGACGCGGGCATGTCTGGGCAACCCTATTTCGTTGAGGAGTTGTGCGCCAATGAGGCCATGGCGAAGGTAGGGCTGCTGGCCAAAACAGCCGAGCCCTGGAGCGTGGACTGCAAAGATGCCAATATCGTGCAGCAGAGCCGCTTCAGAAATGAAATCGATGTCGATAAAATTGTTGTGGTTTCGTTGATTGAGCATTTGGGCAATTAATATTGCCTTATTCGCGACCTGCTCGCTGTGGGTTCGCAAAATATGATAGGCTTTGGTGTGTGGCAGAAAGTATTTTTCGATAAGATTAATCGCTTGAATCATTCGGGCTATCCAATGCTGAGAATGTGAAAGAAAAGGTTTTCCCTTGCATCCATGGTGGTGTCTGCTTAAAATTGGTTGCTGAATCAGTGAGTACTCAGTTCATGTTCAACATTACCGTAAGTCTTAAATGATTACGAGCCAATACCGTAACCTACAAAAGGATTAGATCTCCTCTTTACTATGACATTGCCAATAATTAAAATTATTCAAGAATTACGCCGTTACCATGGTCAGTCTACGACTGTGCAGGAACTCATGGCTGCCACCGGTTTGGAACGTGATACCCGTCGCCAGCTTATCCGCTTTCTTGATGCGCTGGTCATAGAGGGGTTGTTGCAACATATGCGTCATGGTCGCTATATCATGCGGCGGAGTGTGAAAATGGTGTCTGGGCCGATCCAGCTCCAATCGGCTGGGCATGCTTTTTTGTCACCTACGGAATATTGTGGCGATGGGAATGGTGGGGGTGATCGGCCTTACGAGGATGAAGATTTATACGTCTCCCGTTATCGATTAATGGGGGCGATGTGCGGAGATACCGTCACGGCATTGATCTTACCCGAAAATTATGAGCGTCGTAGCCGAAGCGGTCGGCGCAAAGAGGGACTTGTTATTGCGGTGACTCAGCGAGCGCATGGCCGTCTGTTGGGCCGCTGTAGTCAGCATCGTAATGGTCAGATGCTGTTCTGTAGCGAACCTTCGGGAATACAATTTACTGTTGCTAAGGCGCAGCAGTGGCCGATTGCCGAGCTAGAGGGCAAGATTGCGGTGTTGGTGATTGACCGTTACCCCACAGCGCAGAGTCACGGTGAAGGTCATATTGTTGAGCTGTTTGGTGAGGCTGGTGATCCGCAGGTTGACGTTAAAATGGCGGCATATCGTCAAGGGATACCGACAGAGTTTAGCTCTGCCGTGTTGCGCGAGGCCGAAGCCGCTGCCGTTCCTGTTTGTCAGCAAGACTATGCTGGGCGCGTTGATCTATGTTCGTTGCCGTTGGTCACCATTGACGGTGCCGATGCGCGCGATTTTGATGATGCGGTGGCGTTAAAAGAGTTGGATGGTGGCTATCGTTTGTGGGTGGCTATTGCCGATGTGAGCCATTATGTCCAACCCGATAGTGCGATAGATCAGGCGGCATGGGAGCGCGGAACCAGTGTCTATTTTCCTGGCTCGTGTATTCCGATGTTGCCCGAAGTGCTTAGTAATGGCATGTGTTCCTTGAATCCCGATGTTGAACGATTGGTTGTTGCGCTGGAGTTAGAGTTTGATCAACGGGGTAATCGAACGGCAATGAAGGCTTTTCCTGCGGTGATGAAAAGTCATGCTCGATTAACCTATGAGCACGTTCAGCACTGTTTTGATGGTGGTGAGGTCAATGGTGATGTCGGGGGCGAAGGTGAAGGGGGCGATGGTCAGGATGAGGCGATGGATCCCACCATTTCTGCGATGATTCAGAGTATGTATCGCTTAGCTCATCAGCTTCGGGGTGGTCGTAATCGTCGTGGTGCTCTCGATTTTGACCTGCCTGAAGCGGATATTCGACTGACTGATGCTGGCGTTCCCCATTTTGTCGGGAGACGGGTAAGGTTAGAGTCTCATCGCTTGATTGAGGAGTTTATGTTGGCCGCCAACGAGGCTGTTGCCTCTTTGGTACTTGAACAACGATCATCAGCGTTGTTTCGGGTTCATGATGCACCCGATCTTCAATCTATGCAGTCCCTGCAGCAATTTGTTGCGACATTTGACATGGGTTTTAATGTTGCTGAGGGTGGTGTCCAGTCGCATGAATTGCTTAAGTTGTTGAAGCAGGCGCGAGGGACAGAGCAGGAATACACCATCAATCGTATCTTGCTGCGCAGTATGAAGCAGGCGCGTTACGATGCCGAAAACCATGGACACTTTGGCTTAGCCAGTGAGGCGTATTGCCACTTTACTTCGCCCATTCGCCGTTATCCTGATTTAATTCAGCACCGTCTTCTGTTGAAGCTGTTAGCTGGAAATGATCATTGGCCGGGAGAGTCGTTAGCCGAATTGGCTGAGCATACAACGATCACTGAACGCCGGGCTATGCTCGCCGAACGGGATATTGTCGATCTGCGTAAATGTCAGTTTATGGAAGATAAGGTCGGTTTGCGTTATACTGGAACCATTACCGCGGTGACTGCGTTTGGTTTCTTTGTTGAATTGAATGAATTTTTCATTGAAGGGTTGGTTCATATCCGCCGTTTGGATAATGATTATTATCGCTACGACCCTGAACGCCATTGTTTGATTGGCCAGAATCGTCGCCAAATCTTTCAGGTTGGCAACTCGGTTGCCGTTGAGGTATTACAGATTCAATCTGATAAACGTGAAATTGATTTTATTTTACCCTCTCTATCACAACAGAATGTAAACGCTTCCATTGAAAAGCGTCGACCACCAAAGCATAAAAATAAACAGGGTGGTCGTCATCGGACCAAAGGTCGGAATCGTCGCTAGCAGGCTATCGGATTTGACGGGCCTACTACGAAATAGCCTGACTTGGCCCATGTGAAGTTCGACAGTCTGCCATGTATTGACTCAATTTAAACAACGAATTGTCTACTATGAAAATAATTAATGATTTAAATGACATAGAAGAACCGTTCCATCATGCTGTGGTGACATTGGGTAATTTTGACGGTGTCCATCTTGGTCATCGAGAGATTTTTCGCTCTGTCGTCAAGACCGCTAAAGAGAGTGGTGGAACATCAATTGTTTGCACTTTTCAGCCTCATCCGTTGAAAATGCTGGCTCCCGACCATGCGCCACGATTGATCAATACGCCGCAGGAGCGTGAAAGGCTTATTGAGGCGTCATGCGTTGATGTGTTGCTGACCATTCCATTCACTCAACAGCTTGCAGATCTCACCCCGGAGGAATTTGTTCGAGATATATTGGTGGAGAAGGTTGGGTTGAAGCATCTCGTTGTTGGTTACGATTATGCCTTTGGTCGTGGACGTAGTGGCTCAATTAGCTTTTTGAAAGAGCAGGGTGTTCGATATGGATTTAAGGTTGATGTGTTTGGCCCTGTCCAACAGGAGAATTTAGTCCTCAGTTCTACCCGCGTGCGTCAAGCATTGCTTTCGGGAAATGTTGATGGGGCCGTGGCGTTGCTGGGTCGTCACTTCAATCTTGAAGGAGTCGTGGTTCACGGTGATGGTCGTGGGCAGGGGCTTGGTTTTGCTACAGCAAATTTGCAGACGACAAAAGAATTGTTGCCTCGTGACGGGGTCTATGCTGCCATTGTTCGCTACGAACAGCAGCAGGGTGACTGCGAGCCCTGTAAGGAATATCTTGCCGTGGTTAATATTGGTAAAAAACCAACTTTTGGTGATCATCCTCTTACCATAGAAGCGCATCTTCTTGACGCGCAGGCTGATTTCTATGGTGAAAGATTACGGGTCTATTTTGTAAAGCGATTGAGGGATGAACAGAAGTTTACCTCGAAGGAAGGGTTATGTCGTGCGATTACGCAAGATGTTCAGCGCGCGCGCGCGATCCTAGCAAAAACGAGAATTATTGAGTTTCGAGAGTATTTGACGATCGTCTGAAGGAGTGGTACCTGTGAAATGTTTAGATTCAAGCAGAGTCGTGAAAGGGACGACGGCCGTTTATGGCATTCTTGGCGACCCCATCGCTCACTCTTTGTCGCCGGTGATGCAAAATGACGCATTTTTAGCTCTTGGAATGGATGCTGTTTTTATCCCCTTTAGGGTTCAGCCTGAATCTCTTGCGCAAGCGGTCGATGGTTTGCGGGCGTTAAATATCCAAGGTGTCAATGTAACCATCCCCCACAAGGAAGCCGTTTGCCCGTTGTTAGACGACATTGATGAAGCGGCGCAACTGATTGGTGCCGTGAACACAATTGTCAATCAGGATGGACGACTTATAGGTTATAATACCGATGGCATTGGCCTTATACGATCATTACAGACAGATCTCGATTTCGAATGTTCACCGACAACGCGCGTTGTCGTTTTCGGAGCTGGTGGCGCTGCTCGTGCTGCTGTTGTTGCGTTGGCTCAACAACGGGTAGAGCAAATCTGCATTGTCAATAGGACGGTTGGGCGGGCGCAGGAGCTTGTTGACCTCTATCGTCCGCACTTTCCTGAAACGGATTTTACTGCTGTTCTCCTTGATGAGAAATGTTTGACCTCGTTTTTTGGAGAATGTGAATTAATTATCAATTCAACATCAATAGGGCTATCGGGTGAATCCTTTAATGTGGTAGCATGGACCGATTTGAAAAAGGGGTGTGCTGTCTACGATATGGTTTATTCACCCAAGGGAACCCCTTTAGTTCGTGATGCTAAAGCGGCTGGGTTTAGGGCCTGTTATGGTTTAGGTATGTTGGCGGCGCAAGGAGAAGAGGCTTTTAGGCTGTGGACTGGAGAGTGCCCTAATGGCGTGATGAGGGTGGCTCTTGACACTTATTTGAAAGGTCTGTGATCTGTGACTTGTCGGCTGGGCATAATCTGGTTCCATCAATAGAAAACAAACGTGAACTTCATCGTTAACGAGTGAGAAATATGGCCAATAATCGACTAGGTGATCTACTGATACGTAACAATCTTTTGTCTGCTGAACAGCTTGAAAAAGCGGTCAGTGAACAAAAAATGAACAGGGAGCGCCTCCCCGCTACATTGATCCGTTTAAAATATATTACTCAAGATGAGTTAGCGGCGTTTCAATCACGTCAATATGGTGCCCCTCTTATTGACCTTGCCGAGTTTGAGGTTGACCTCGGTGTTGTTAAACTTATCGGTGCTGATGTTGTTCAAAAATATCATTTAATTCCAATCAGTCGCGCTGGTGCAACGCTTATTGTTGCCATGAGCGATCCCTCCAATATCTTTGCAATTGATGACATAAAGTTTATGACCGGCCACAATGTTGAAGTTGTGGTGGCAACGGAAGGTGCAATTAAGGACGCGATTGATAAGTATTACGATCAATCAGCTTCACTCGCCGATGTAATGAGTGATCTTGATGACATCGACCTTGAAGTGATTGATGAAAACGATCAGGTTGACCTGAATGAGCTTCAAATGGCGACGGAAGATGCACCCGTTGTTAAGTTGGTTAACCTCATTCTAACCGATGCCATCAAAAAAGGTGCTTCCGATATTCATATCGAGCCTTATGAGCGTATATTTCGCGTTCGCTATCGGATAGATGGGGTGCTTTATGAGGTGATGAAGCCACCAATTAAGCTTAAAAATGCGATTACCTCTCGGATTAAAATTTTATCCGAGATGGATATTGCCGAGCGTCGTTTACCTCAGGATGGTCGAATTAAGATCAAACTGCCTGGTGGCAAAGATATGGACTATCGCGTGAACTGTTTGCCAACACTATTTGGTGAAAAGATCTGTTTGCGATTACTGGATAAGTCGAATCTTCAGCTAGATATGACTAAGTTAGGCTATGAAGAGGAACCCCTTAAGTGGTTTAAGAAAGAGATCAGCAAGCCTTTTGGTATGGTGCTTGTTACCGGGCCAACAGGAAGTGGTAAAACTGTTTCTCTCTATTCCGCATTGGGCGAACTGAATAAAACGACAGAAAATATTTCAACAGCTGAAGATCCTGTAGAATTTAACTTTGCTGGAATTAACCAAGTTCAGATGCACGAAGAGATCGGCTTGAATTTTGCCAGCGCTTTGCGTGCCTTTTTGCGCCAAGACCCCGATATTATTATGATTGGTGAGATTCGAGATTTCGAGACCGCTGAAATCGGCGTTAAGGCTGCATTGACAGGTCACCTCGTATTGTCGACTCTGCATACCAATGACGCGCCGAGTACCATCAACCGTTTGTTGAACATGGGGATCGAGCCTTTTCTGGTGGCGTCAGCCGTTAACCTCATTACAGCGCAACGGTTGGGTCGTCGCCTGTGTTCAGAATGTAAAGAGGTTGATGATATTTCCAAGCAGTCGTTACTTGATGCCGGTGTTTCTCCCGAGGAAGTGGATGAATATGTCTGCTATAAGGGCAAGGGTTGCAGTCATTGCAATGATAGCGGCTATAAGGGGCGAGTTGGTATCTATCAAGTGATGCCGATGTTTGATGAGATTCGTGAGATGGTGCTTGCTGGGGCCAATACTGCTGAAATTAAGCGTGAATCGATGCGTCTCGGAGTGCAAACCATGCGTCAGTCGGCTTTAGGAAAACTTAAAGACGGAACGACTTCTTTTGAAGAGGTTGTCCGTTGCACGATTTCTGATGATTAAAAATAAGTTGATAACAGGAGCGGAGAAATAACATGGCAACGATCCACGATTTCTTGAAAGTTATGGTAGACTCTGGTGCTTCTGATCTGCACATTACCACTGGAACGCCACCTCAAATTCGTATTGATGGTGAAATTCGCCCATTAAAACATCCTGTATTGATGCCTGCTGATACCAAACAGTTGTGCTACAGTATTTTAACGGATGCCCAAAAGCGCACCCTTGAAGAGGATAATGAACTCGATCTCTCCTTTGGTGTCAAAGGGTTGGCCCGCTTTCGTGGCAATGTTTATGTTCAGCGTGGAGCGATAGCAGGGGCTTTTCGTCGGATTCCTTACGAATTTCTCTCCTTCGAACAGCTAGGACTCCCCCCCGTTATCACAGAGATTTCGCGTCGACCACGGGGGCTTGTTTTGGTCACCGGACCGACGGGCAGTGGTAAGTCGACAACCCTTGCATCGATGATTGATGCCATCAATGTTGAACGCCGCGATCACATTATTACCATTGAAGATCCAATTGAATATATCCATCCTCACAAGGGCTGTATTGTTAATCAACGTGAGGTCGGCAGCGATACGCAGTCCTTTAAGCGGGCGTTGAAGTCCATTTTACGTCAAGATCCCGATGTTGTTTTACTCGGCGAATTGCGCGACCTTGAAACCATTGAAGCGGCGCTAACGATTGCTGAAACGGGTCATCTGTGCTTTGCAACGTTACATACAAATGGTTGTGTCCAAACGATTAACCGTATCGTTGATGTGTTTCCAACCAATCAACAGGCTCAAGTCCGAACTCAGTTATCATTTGTTCTTGAGGGTGTTTTGTCACAAACTCTTATTCCGAGAGCGTCAGGAAAAGGGCGTGTTTTGGCACTAGAGGTGATGGTGCCAAATATCGCAATTAGAGCACTGATCCGTGACGATAAGGTTCACCAGCTCTACTCGCAAATGCAAATGGGGCAAGATAAATATGGCATGGTGACCATGAATCAGTCGTTGTTTGATCTGTATCATCGCAAGTTAATCTCTCTTGATGATGCGATGGCACGCTCATCAGAAAAAGATGAATTGCGACAGATGATTGCCAACCCTTCCGGTGCTCTTAAGAGACCCCATGGTGGTCCTCAGAAAATGGCGTAGTTATCTATCGAATCGTGCGTTGTTCGATGGCATCATTGGACAAACTTTCAAAAAATAATCTTTTCTTCGAAAATCTAGATATTCGGTGAGGTGCTCAATGGCTAAATACTCCTGGCAAGGTAAAAATCGCAGCGGAAAAGTTCAAAAAGGTGAGATGGCAGCACCCAATGAAGCAATGGTACGTGCGCAATTACGCCGTCAGGGGATAGTTGCCAATAAGGTTAAAGAACGCGGCAAGGGGATGGATATCAAAATAAATATCCCCGGCATGCAGCCCAAAATAACAACCAAGGATCTGGTCGTCTTCACCCGTCAATTTGCCACCATGATTGATGCGGGATTGCCACTGATTCAGTGTCTGGATATCTTGTCCAATCAGCAAGAAAATGTCACTTTTAAGCAGATATTGCTGACAATTAAAGAGGATGTCGAGGCCGGTTCAACATTTGCCGATGCGCTGCGTAAACACCCAAAGGCCTTTGATGAGCTGTTTGTCAACTTGGTTGCTGCGGGTGAGGTAGGCGGCATTCTCGATACGATTTTAAACCGTTTAGCCACCTATATTGAAAAATCAATGAAGCTAAAAAAACAAGTCAAGAGTGCCATGACCTATCCAACAACTATCGTTGGTATTGCTTCTGTGGTTATCGGTGTTATTTTGGTGTTTGTTATCCCTGCCTTTGAAGAAATGTTTGCCAGTTTTGGTGGTGCACTGCCAATGCCGACACAGATTGTTATCAATATTAGTAATTTTATTCAGAGTTATATTTTAGTGATTATTGGTGGCTTTATGCTTTCGGTCTTTTTGTCTAAAAAGTTTTATGCCTCTAAACGAGGGCGTGAAATTGTTGATGACTTAGCGCTTAAGGCGCCTGTGGCGGGGATTTTGATTCGCAAGGTCGCGGTGGCAAAATTTACCCGCACCCTTGGTACGATGGTCTCTAGTGGCGTACCCATTCTTGATGGTTTGGATATTGTGGCGAAGACCGCAGGGAATCGTACTATTGAAAAAGCGATTGTCAAGGTGCGTCAGAGTATTAGCGAGGGCAATACCATTGCTGATCCGTTAACTAAGTCGGGCGTGTTCCCCCCCATGGTATGTCAAATGATTGCTGTGGGTGAGCAAGCAGGTTCGATTGATACCATGCTGAATAAAATCGCCGATTTTTATGACGATGAGGTCGACGATGCGGTGGGTAACTTAACCGCCATGATGGAGCCCTTGTTGATGCTATTTTTAGGGACAACAGTTGGTGGACTTGTTATTGCCATGTACTTGCCAATCTTTAAATTAGCTGGTGCTTCAGGTGGTTAACGCAATATATAAACTCTCCTGATTAGCGACCCACGCCCTGCGGGCGAATTTTTATAGTGTATTTTTCTCGATTAATGATCTGGTTGGGCGGACATTGTCCGCCAATGTAGAGGCCACCAACGTCGAATACCATTTATTGATCATTAAGCGTACAATCAAAATCCGTCGGACAGTACCCAACCTTGTATCTCTTCGTAGGGAAATAGAGTTTTTTGATGCGTTTGAGTTAATTCTCGGTTTTGATTGCTAGTTATTTCTGTATGTTAACAGCTGTTTTTCTTCTCAAGTAGATGTTTTTGGGAGATCAAGTCAATGAAAGATGAGGTTCGCTGGATACAGCGGTTGAATAACTGGTCAAAGGCACTGAGTCAGTTGTCGAGGTTTATTGCAAAAGGAGAATTGGATGAGTTACAGGAACAGGGACTGATCCAGTCTTTTGAATATAACCACGAGCTTGCCTGGAAAACACAAAAGGATTTTTTGCAGGAACGTGGTGTGGCTGAATTGTACGGTTCAAAAGATGTAACGCGAGCAGCGTTCAGTAGTGGATTAATCACAAACCCTCAGCCGTGGATGGATATGATTGCTGATCGTAACCTTACGTCACATACCTATAATCAAGATGTAACAAGGAAGATTCTTGCTCATATTGTTGACGATTATTATGCGGAATTTCAATCGTTACACAAAAAACTGACAAAATTAGCGGTGAAAACTCCTAATGTGTAAAGACACTCCATTATACGGTTTGGCTCCTGATGTTGTCAAAAAAATCCGGGGAGTTTTTGAACAGTTTCCTGCTGTCGAATCTGTGATTATTTACGGTTCAAGAGCAAAAGGAACGTATCGAACCGGCTCAGATATAGACCTCACCATAAAGACTGACGGTAGTGAAACAGAGAGGTTATTGTTCGATGTTCTTGAAGCTATTGACGAGCTTGATTTGATCTACCTGTTTGATATTTCACTTTTTGTTGAAATCGAAAATACTGATCTTTTGGCGCATATTGACCATGTTGGTTGTGAGTTTTACACGCAAAACCAGGGGATATAGGTACGGTGCCCCTAATTTGAGAGTAGGTTGGGTAGAGCGTAGCGAAATCCAACCCAACAGTAGCACTACAAACGGTATAAAAGAAAAGCCTTCCGATGGAGGCTTTTCTTTTATCTATTGATGGTCTCGCAAAAACAAATAAGATGGCTAAGCAAAATTTTCGTCCCCCAAGGCGTAGTGGTTGTTCAAGGGTGAAGGCATACCTGTTGTATGTCAAAGTCTTGAATAAACGCTGCAACGCAGGTGGGCGGACTTTTTGCGACGCCATCATCTATTGAGCCATCGTTATGAGGTGTTTAGCGGCATGGTTTTTGTTAATAAAGGGTTTAATCCTGATGACGCAGTGGCTTCAAGTTCTTTGAGCAGCTTACTGTGGTATTTACTCGGCCGCGCCTTCATTGTGACGTTATTTTTAGGGGTAACCGTTGCAGTACGGTTTAGCTCCTCAGTTCAATTTTTTCACCTTCCCGATGTTCAGCTCGTAACACTTCTCTTTGTCACCTTTCTTCAGATTTGCTTTTCACTGTTGTGGTTGTTGCGCTGGCAAAAACGGTTACGTTTATTCATTCAGTTCCAACTTGTTTGGGATCTCATTCTTAGTGCACTAACGGTCTATTATACCGGCGGAGTAGAGAGCCTGTTCTCATTCCTGTTTATCTTCGTCATTTTGAGTTGTGCGCTCATGTCTAGCCGCACTGAATTGGATGTGACGATTGTCGCAGCAGTAGTCCTCTATGGCGGACTGGTTGGCTTACTACACTATGGTTATTTACCCCCAGTCGGGGATAGCGTTACCTTAAGCGGTACCGATATTATCTATCGTCTGTTTTTGAATATTGTCGCTTTTTTGCTCGCGGGACTTCTCGGTTCTATCCTCTCTGTACGCCTGCGACACTCTGAATACTTGCTGCTACGCAATCAAGATGACTATGCTGAACTCGAGAACTTGAATCGAATGATTTTGAAAAGTATTCCGAGTGGGTTAATCGTTGTTGAACCCTCTGGTCAGATTTGTTCGTTTAACTCGGCGGCATCCGCTATTTGTATGATTGATACTGCAAACGCCTGCCAGAGAACTTTAGCGGAGGTTTTTCCTGATTTTAATCTAAACGATCTGCAATTACCCGTTGATCGCGGGGAGTTTTCTTTTGTTAATTCGCAAGGAATGAAGCGTGTCATTGGCTATAATGCGACCCTGATTACCGATTTGGCAACGGATGACCTTAAAACTTTGATCACCTTTCAGGATTTGACGGCAACGAAAAAGTTAGAAGAAAATTTTCAGCTTGGAGAACGGTTAGCTGCTGTGGGTAAATTAGCTGCTGGGCTTGCGCATGAGATTCGTAATCCCCTTGCCTCTTTAAGTGGCAGTGTGCAATTACTTTCTGAAGATGAAAATTTTACTTCGTCCGATCAACGATTAATTAATATCGTCAGCCGTGAAGCGGCCCGTTTAAACACCTTAGTGTCTGATTTTTTGATCTTTGCCAAACCCCGCCTACCACAAATGTGTGAATGTGATCTGACCGCAATATTTAAAGAGGTCGTAATGCTGCTCAAGGCAGATCCTCTCTTTGCTGACGTTGAGCTTATCTTTAATGATGATCAGGTCTATCTAGCTGTTGTGGATTCGAATCAAATCCACCAAGTGCTGTTGAATTTGCTTGTTAATGCGGTGCAATTTTCAATTCCTCCTAAAAAAATATGCATAGGAACTGATTCAGAGGCAGGTACTTTCTGGGTTGATGACAATGGCCCAGGCGTCTCTTTGGGCGCACAAAAGAAAATTTTCGAGCCATTTTTTTCAACACGTGCTGAAGGCACAGGATTAGGTCTTGCCATTGTGCATACCATTATTAGCGCTCACGGTGGTACCATTGAATGCTTGGATAGCCCCTTTGGAGGGGCTCGTTTTCAGGTGAATCTTTAATTGTCAGCATGCGAAAGACGTTATTATGAAAATCAAAGCACATATCCTTGTTGTTGATGATGAACAGAGTATGCGTGAATTCTTAACTATTATGCTTGAAAAAGAGGGCTATTGCGTTGACTGTGCCGTTGATGGCGAGATGGCATGTGGCATGATTTGCGAGAATGTTTACGATCTAATTCTAAGTGATATTCGTATGCCAACATTAAATGGCATTGAATTGCTCGGTCGAGTAAAAGAATTAGGCACCGATACGATTGTCATTATGATGACGGCGTTCTCGACAACAGAACAAGCTGTTGAGGCCATGAAACAGGGGGCATACGATTACCTGCTGAAGCCTTTTAAAAATGATGAGATTCGCCTGGTGATTCGCAAAGCACTCCAGCATCATCAACTAAAAAAGGAAAACAGTCGCCTGCGGCAGGTTCTTGATGAGCGTTACTCGTTTGACCGTCTCATCGGTAAAAGCGTAGCCATGCAAAATCTGTATCGTTTGATTGAAAAGGTAGCGAAATCGAAAGCAAATATTTTGATCACTGGCGAGTCGGGTACTGGTAAAGAACTTGTTGCGCGCTCAATTCATCACCATTCACAGCAGCATGAGGCCCCTTTTGTTCCAGTAAACTGCGGTGCGATACCCGAAAATTTGCTAGAAAGTGAATTGTTTGGCCACGAAAAAGGGTCATTTACTGGGGCCGTAGCAACAAAAATAGGATTGTTTGAAGTCGCTGAAGGTGGAACCCTTTTTTTAGACGAAATCGGCGAATTGCCAGTCGCCATGCAAGTTAAGTTGCTTAGGACATTACAGGAAAAACAAATTCGACGCGTCGGCGGAACCGTTGACTTAGAATTGAATGTTCGCGTACTCGCTGCAACAAATATTAATCTGGAGCAAGCCGTAAGTGACGGTTCTTTTCGTAGTGATCTTTATTACCGTCTCAATGTTATCCATGTCGAAATTCCACCACTACGCGAACGCAAAGAAGACCTTCCGCTGTTGGTTCAGTCCTTTTGTCACTCACTCGCACCCAGGCGAGATGTTGAAATTTCTACGGGATTGATGCGACGCATGCTGGATTACCATTGGCCGGGTAATGTTCGCGAACTTGAGAATATTGTCGAGCGGTGTCTGATTCTGGAAGAGGGGGCTTTGCTCACCGAAGCAGGGCTACCTGTTCACTTCGATTGCTCGCATGGGCAAACTGGAGCCTTAATTTGTCAAATCCCTGAAGATGGGTTGGATCTTGAAGCCTATATGGCTGAGGTTGAATCAAAAGTTCTTATCCAAGCGTTGGATCGTTGCAACGGCGTGCGCAAGCATGCGGCAAAATTATTGAAAGTCAGTTTTCGTTCACTGCGTTATCGTTTAGATAAGTTGGGGCTGTAAGGAGAGGGCGATAAAAAACTGTCTCACACAAAGCCACGAAGTCACAAAGGGTGGATCTTGAAACCAGAAGATTAGCTCTTGATTTTGCTCTTCTTGGTGCCTTTGTGCCTCCGTGTGAGTTAGCCTTGCAGTTTCTATCGCGGTTTTTACGGCTTGGCGCGAGAAAATGATAGTGATGTTATTTTATTTCTGGATGGTTATCGTTACGCGAGTAAAGTAGGCATCCCACGCGATCAATATGCTCGGTAAGCTTTTTTTCAGAAATCTCTTCGAAATGAACAACATCAAAGTAATAGGGCAGAGATGATTCCTCATTCAGATAAAATGAGAGTGCTGAAATCGTATCGTAATTAAGGCTCTCCCCTTTGAGGGCAATATCAATATCTGAACCTTTTTTATAGTTTCCCTTGGCTCGCGAACCAAAAATAATCGCTTCTTCTATCGCAGGATGCTGTTTAAGCATCTGAATGATTTCAGCTATGTCTTGTTGTCGTAGGCCAAACTTCATTCGTCAAACTTTGCTGTAAATGCGACTGAAAAACACTGTAACGCTGGAAAATAAGTACCCCTTATTTTCTTCTCAACCGCAATGGCAATTTTTTCCTCATAAGTATGAACCGTCAAATTGCGATCCTTTAATGCCTCGATCCAAACATGGCCATCGTTTATGATGTTGATCTGAAAGGCCTGCTTAATCGCATCTCTAGGGCTTGAAATGGTAAACCCTTCCTCTTCAAGGTAATCTTTCAGAACTTTCCAACTCAATTCAAACGATATTTCGAAAAACTGGATCAGGCCAGCTCTTTCAGCTTCGGAAGGGTGTTGAATGGCCATGGTATTTTCAAGCAGTTGAAATGATCGCTGGAAATGGATAAATCTTTGCTTCCAACGAATATCAGTTTTGTCGCTATGTTTCATACTTCCTCCACTAAATCACATGGCCGAAAATTATCATTTTTTTATACAGCAGCAACCGGTTCACACAAAGCCACGAAGCCACAAAGGGTGGATCTTGGAACCAGAAGATTTTGGCCTTGATGTAGACCTTGCCCTTCTTAGTGCCTTTGTGTCTCCGTGAGAGGATGTTTTTGATTTAAAGTCAAGCTCGGTTCACACAAAGCCACGAAGCCACAAAGGGTGGATCTTGGAACCAGAAGATTTTGGCCTTGATGTAGACCTTGCCCTTCTTAGTGCCTTTGTGTCTCCGTGTGAGAACGCTCTTTATCACTATGTTTTAGCTGTCCCTGTACACATCCTTGCGATGCGCTACTTTGACAACGGTGATAATCAATTCCGTGTCCTTAATTTCATAAATAATCCGATAGCACCCCTGCCGGACCCGATAACGTTCCTGGCTGGAAAGTTTAATGCAGCCAACTCCTCTGGGGGCCTCGCGCAATAGATCGATCCGTTTGAGGATCTGCTTTACAGCGTTATTTGGCAAGGCATGTAAATCTTTGGTGACCGATTTTTTAAATACAAGCCGATAGCTCACCATGCCTATATCTTGCCATGCGATTTCAGGTCAGCCAGCAGTGTTTCATAGGTTAGTACCGGTTCGTCTGCTCTTTCTGTAAAGGCTTCTAGGTCTTCATTGTCTTCAATCAGCGCAATACGTATCGCCTCATTGACAACTTGCGAAATGGATTGCTGTGTTATTGCTGCTTTGATTTTTAGGGCTTGGTGGATTTCCTGTTTAAAATAAACGGTCGATCTTTTAGATAATTCACCCATGGTTCGATTCCTCCCTTTTTGTTGTTTATTTTATGTATTGTAGCGCTTTAGTGTCTTAGTGTCAAAGCGTTGTGGCTGTTACGATAATCTTTTCATGCGTGAACCGACTCACACAAAGCCACAAAGAGGACTTGAAACCAGAAGGCTATGGGTTGTTTTAGATTTAGCCCTTCTTAGTGACTTTGTGGCTCCGTGAGAGAACGCTTTTGATTTAAAGTCAGGATCGGCTCACACAAAGCCACAAAGGGCGGATCTTGAACCCAGAAGATTGATAGTTCTTGATTTTTCTCTTCTTGGTGCCTTTGAGCCTCCGTGTGAGAACGCTCCTGTGTTAGATTCTGATCTTCCTTGGCGCGAGAAGGGGGTGACAAAAAACGTCACATCAACACGCGTAAATTGTTATTCTACGCCTTCGTAGGCTTGATACATATCGACCAATCTCTGTTTAAGTGGGCGGTGCTGCGGTTCGGCTAATCTGGCATAGTAATTGTAGTTGTTAGAGTCTGAAGGCAGAGTAATTATTACTAAATAGTTTGTATGTGAAAAAGATTTTAACAAAGATGGTGAATAGTGTTACTGTTCGCAAATGTTTATTAACCGACGGGTCGAAATATTCGGCCCACTGTTTTTCTCACGAAAGGGGAACAAGATTATGTTAAATAAGTTTAAAAAGAATGAGCAGGGTTTTACCCTCATTGAGCTGTTGATCGTTGTTGCTATTATCGGTATTTTGGCCGCCATTGCTATCCCTCAGTTTGCAGCGTATCGAGTTCGTGCATTTAACTCTGCCAGTCAATCAGATGTTCGTAATGTCTCGGTATCTGAAGCGGCATTTTTTGGTGATTGGCGCGTGTTTGGTGCAAGTGAAGAAGCCGCAGTTGGTGCTGGAGCGGGTGTCTTTGGTGCTGGTGGTCTTTGCGTTGGTGGTAATAATGTCACAGACCTCATTACTGGTACTGATATAAATGGTGCTGCTCAGGATCTACAAATTCCACTTAGTAATGGTGTTAATCTCGTAGCGACTACTGATGGTACAGGTGGTAGCTTTACAACTTTGGCAAAACATCTTCAAGGTGATAGTTTTTATGGTACCGATGGAGATACTACAAATATTTATGCTGATAGAGCCGCTGTAAATATCGGTGTAGCAATAGCTGGTGGTGAAGAGCCTGCATCTACTGTTGCTGTTGATGACTTTGCACCGGGTGGCGTGGTTATTAACGGGCCAAGCACAAATGCTTATACCGTTTTATAATTAGATTTATGGTACAATGGCAAGCGTGTAACAAAGTATTTTGAGAACGAAAATAGGTACTGTTCGTGTTGTCGAGCAGTGCCTATTTTTATAAGCATTTATGGCATAAAGGTTGTCGATATGTTAGCAAACCGGCTGATTCATTTCGATCAAGTTTGGAAAACATACCCGAAAGAGTTAGGCTCTTCGGCGCATACAGCTTTAAAGTCGGTTTCATTCGACCTAGAACAAGGTTGTATGTTGGGACTTGTTGGAGCGAATGGTGCAGGGAAAAGTACCTGTATTCACCTGCTGATGAATTTTATTGGCCTTGATTGCGGCGAGATAACTATTAAAGGCCAAGATGTTAATGATTCATCCTTGCGTTCTTCCATTGGCTATTTGCCTGAAATTGCAACGTTTCCTGCTAATTTAACGGTGATGGATATGCTCCGCTTTGCTGGAACCTCTTGTGGCCTATCCGTCAGAGAGATTAAGCAGCGCGGCGCATTACTGCTGCGAGAACTTGAACTGTGGGATGTTCGTAATCGACCGTTACGCTCCTATTCTAAAGGGATGCAGCAGCGAGCAAGTTTGGCGGTGGCTCTGATTGGCAACCCTGAATTATTGATTTTGGATGAACCGATGAGCGGCCTAGATCCTGTTGGGCGAGAAAAAATTATCGCTTTAATTCACCGACTTAAGGGGGAAGGTAAAACTATTCTGTTCTGTTCTCATATTTTAGAGGATGTGGATCGTTTGGCTGACCGCTTGTTGGTGTTGCATCATGGTCAAAAGTTGTTTGATGGCACGGTTGATCAGTTGTGTGAGCAACAAGGTGTTTCATCACTCACAGAGGCCTTTTTAGCCGTGATACAGGGGGATGGTGGTGGAAATGCTTAGTTGTTGGCGACGAATCACTAGTTTATCGCGGATTATTGTGATTGATGGTATGCGTTCCCACGCTATTATTGGTTTGCTCTGTTTGGCTGTGGCGTGTGAAGCGGGAGGGTTGCTGTTCTTTGGTTTTATCCCCCGTGATATTGGCCGAGTTTCAAGCGACTTTATTTTTTCCATCAGCTTTTTAACTGGTTTGATCTTCCTGTTTGTTCATGCCGTAAACATTACAGCGTGGGGGGGCAATAAGCGTCTAATTCATACTATCTTAGCTCGACCACTGTCGCGGGCGGAATATGTGTTGGGCCTGTTTGTTGGGCTAACAACCTTGCTGCTCCTCTTGAACCTATTGCTGGCTGGGGTGGGTTATGTCGTGTTGGTTACTATTAAAGGGCAGGTTGGTCCAGTTTATTTCAGCTATTTTTCAACCACTCATTACCTGTTAACCTGGTTGGGAGTGTCGTTGATTGAATTAACCCTGCTGGCCGTGATCCTGTTGCTGTCTGGTTTGATTCGCGGCAGTTTTACTGTGCTACTGATGTCGCTCTCCTATTATTTAATCTGCTCTGGTTTGCCTGTCGTTCGCGATACGGTGTTGCAAAATTCTGGCAGCAATCCAGAATTACGTGGCCAGTTTCTAGTGTGGTTGTCGGCACTATTTCCCGATTTCTCCCCTCTGGATTTTAAAGCATATGTCGTTTCAGCTCAGGTATTACTGCCGCTAAATGAGGTAGCCGTTAATTTTTTTACCGTATTGCTTTACGCAGTGCTGGTTTTATTGTTGGCCTGTTTCGTTTATGGTCGCAAGGATTTGCGATGAAACGTTTTGCTGTTACTTTTGTCATAGTTGCCGGCGTATATCTGGCGGTTTTTTCACAGCAACAGCAACAGCAACTGGCCACTCGTGTGTTGCCGACCTTAGCGCCGCCGTTGCCAGCAGTTGTTCAACGTGCAGTATTAGGTTTTTTTCAACAGCTTGGTGCCGAGTTATTGTTTGTCAAGTGTGCAGTGTTTAATGGCAGCAACCTCCCTGCGGCTGTTATGGAAAAAAATGCTAATAGCCTAAGTTCTAATCTTGATGTTGCTACGAGTATTTATCCCGAATTCATTGACCCCTATTATTTGTGTCAGGCTACTCTTCCCCATATTTCACCCACATATGCTGGTATCGCCAATGTTATTTTAGCCCGCTATACCGGTACTGGTGGTCAGCAGGATATCATCATCCACTTTTTTCGTGGTTTTAACTATTTTTACTACATGAACGAGCCACAACGTGCCTCGGAGGTGTTTGCTGAGTTGGCTTCACGCGATGGTGCGCCAACATGGTTTGGTCATTTTGCCGCAATTTTATCTGCGCGTGGCGGCAATTTATATGCAGGGCTTATTTCGTTGCAGTCGATGCTCGCCGTTGAATCCGATGAAGTGATGAAGCAACGCTACCGTGATGAAATTGAAGTGTTTAATCAGGCGATTGGTGTTGAAAAGGCGATTCAGCAATATTTTGATACCTATGGTGTATATCCCCCCGAGTTAGAAAGTTTGGTTCCTGGTTTCCTCTCCGTTATCCCCACTTTTGTAGATTTTGAATTGCATTGGCGTGATCAATTGTTGTCGCTGGATCGCCCTTCCCGCTAGATTAGGGTGTAGGTTGTTTAATCCTTTTATTGGAACAATATCTTATGCCAATAGATGTACTGAGTGAAACCTTTCTACTGTGTGCTGTCTTCATTTTGGGGGCAGTTATTGGCTCCTTTCTTAATGTCTGTATCTACCGAATCCCTGCTGGGCTATCGATTGTTTCCCCACCGTCGCGCTGTGGGAGTTGTGAAACAACATTGCGTTGGTATCACAATGTCCCGATTCTAAGTTTTTTAGTTTTACGCGGCAGGTGTGCATTTTGTCAGGTGAAAATATCATGGCGATATCCGTTAATTGAAGCACTCAATGGTGGTTTGTTCGTGTTGGTTTTTTGGTTTTTTGGTTTTAGTTCGCCAGCATTAGTATTCTTCCTGTTTGTCTCTGCTTTAGTCGTTATCACTTTTATCGATCTTGATCATCAAATCATCCCTGATGTGATTAGTTTATCTGGCATTGTTGTTGGCTTTGGCTGTTCGTTTATGTTGCCGTGGCTCTCATGGCAGGATTCCCTGTTCGGAATATTGCTTGGTGGTGGTAGTTTGTTCGCGGTGGCGGCGGGTTATGAGCTGTTGACAAAGAAACAAGGGATGGGCGGGGGAGATATTAAACTTTTGGCAATGCTGGGTGCTTTTTTAGGCTGGAAAGCGGTGTTGCCGATTATCTTTTTAAGTTCTCTTGCTGGCACGCTGATTGGCGTGCCGCTGATGTTAATTAAGGGTGAAAATGGTCGCTTGGCGATCCCCTTTGGCCCTTTTTTGGCCATTGCAAGTATTGTCTACTTATTCTGGGGCCCCGTAATCATTCGGTGGTACCTTAGCTTTTATTATTAACGCCAGTTTCGCCAACTTGTTATTTTTTAATTATTCTTGACGCACCTTTAAAAATCCCTATAATCAAATACGTGTAATTACAGGAAGACGCTGTTGTTCTTCTGTGTTCTTAGCAACCATCTCTTACCGTAGGATCTTATCTATGTTTGGATCAAGGAAAGATATTGTTGGAATCGATATTGGCGCTAGTTCTGTCAAACTCGTCCAGTTACAAGAATCTAAAAATGGATTTCAACTAAAAGGGTTAGATCGTGAACCTTTGCCACCTGAAGCGGTTGTTGATGATTCTATTATGGATTCGAGTGTCGTTGTTAGCGCAATTCGCGACTTGATATCTCGAAACAATATTAAGTCACAGGATGTTGCCGCATCTGTCTCAGGTCACTCTGTTATTATCCGAAAAATCTCTTTGCCGCTCATGACTGAAGATGAACTTGATAAGTCAATCCAGTGGGAGGCTGAGCAGTATATCCCCTTTGAAATGTCTGAAGTTTTTCTCGATTACCACATTCTTGGTCCCGACCAAAACGATCAAGGTCAGATGGAAGTGGTTCTTGTTGCCGCAAAAAAAGATTTTGTTGATGAATACATCTCGGTATTAAAAGAGGGTGGACTCAATCCGGTTGTTATGGATATTGATTGCTTCGCCATTGAAAATATTTATTGCTCAGTTTATGACGATGAGACGTTTGATGTTGTTGGACTTGTCGATATGGGCGCGAGCGGGCTTCAAATCAATATATTGAAAGAGTCTGTCTCTGTATTTACTCGTGATATTCAATTCGGCGGCAATAGTTACAATGAGGAACTACAAAAACGTTTTGGGCTCAATACTCAAGATGCTGAGGATCTAAAACTTGGTGGAGAGCTCGCTGGTGTTGATCCTTCACTTGTTAAGGTTGCGATTCAAGAAATTACCGATAATTTAGTACAGGAAGTTCGTCGCGCGCTAGATTTCTTTTCTGCAACATTCGCTGATGAGCGTATTCAGAAAATATATATAACAGGTGGTGTCACGTTAACTGACAATGTTCTTAACTCCTTATCTACTGGGTTGGATATGCCTGTTGAGGTGCTAGATCCCTTTAGTCGAATGGTTGTGAGTGAAAAGGATTTTGATCTTGATTATGTTAAATCGGTTGCGCCGTTTTTCTCTGTTGCTGCAGGTTTGGCAACCCGCAAGGTGGGAGATAAATTATGATTCGTATCAATCTACTTCCTATTAAAGCGGCTCAAAAAAAAGAACAACTTCGTAATCAGCTTATTGTTGGTGCGTTTGTGGTGTTGGTTACTGTAGTTGGTTGCTTTACCTTCTATTCGTCATTACAATCTGAAATTAGCTCTGTTAAGAGTGAAATCAGTCGAAACAATACAGAAATAGCCAAGCTTAAGAAGCAAATTGGTGAAGTAAATAAGTTTAAAAAACTTCAAGAAGAACTGAGAAATAAACTCGAGGTTTTAGCGACTTTGAAGGCAGCCAAGTCTGGCCCTGTTCACTTGATGGATGACCTCATAAGTGCACTTCCTGAAAAACTTTGGATTACCGACTATAAAGAGAAGGGTGGTCAGATTACTCTGAAGGGTGTTGGTCTGAGTGAGGATGATGTCGCGGATTTCATGACACAACTTGAAGCCTCTCCATATTATCAAAATGTGTTATTGAAAGTTACCAAACAAAAAGTTGAGAGCGGCATGCGGTTACAAATTTTCGATCTGAGTTGCCAAGTTGAGAAACAAAAACCTACTCCAGATTCAGCTAAATAGGAGGAATAACAATGGATCCTCGGATAGAAAATATTTTAAAGTTGCCACTATACCAACGCCTATTGTTGTTATTGCTTGTTGTTGGTCTAATTATTGGCGGGTATGTTTACTTTTTGCAATTGCCTGCGCAACAAACGCTAGTTAATGAGAATGCTAAAAACGACAAACTGCTGATTAAATTGCAAGAGAGCCGACGTATTGCCAATAATTTACCTCGGTTTAAAGCCGAATATGAGCAAATGAAAGAGCGTCTTGAATTGGCTCTAAATGAGTTGCCCAATAAGAGTGAAATACCGAGTTTATTGTCGAGTATTGCAGGCTTAGCTCGTGATAACGGGTTAGAAATTATTGAATTTAAACCAGCAAAAGAAGTGGCACAAGGGTTCTATGCCAAAGTCCCCGTCTCTCTAAAGCTTTCAGGGTCATATCACGAAATGGCGTTGTTTTGTGAGGCCGTTTCGATGTTTGAAGTGGTCTACTAAAGCCGGACACAACTTAAGGTGGTATATTGAGCCATCAACAAGGAGTGTTCATAGCTATGGGAAGACGATCATTTACGAAAGAGTTTAAACGAGAAGCCGCCAACTTGGTTATCAATGAGGGCTACTCTGTTACTGAAGCCAGCCGTGCGATGGATGTTGGTACTACCGCCATCAGCCGTTGGGTTAACCAACTCGAACAAGAATATGGTGGCGGAACTCCTAAAGCTGCAGCGTTAACGCCAGAGCAGCAACGTATTCAACAACTGGAAAAACGAATCAAAGAGTTAGAGACCGATAAAATGATACTAAAAAAGGCTACCGCTCTCTTGATGTCGGACGATATAAAACGTTCAGGTTGATCACCCAATTAAGAGAGCATAGCAATGTTCGCAAACTTTGCGCACTATTTTCAGTACCACGTTCAAGCTACTATGATCATCTACAGCGACGAACAAGGATAGATATTACAAGGTTACGTCTTCGAGCCAAAGCAACGGAAATATTCAATGCCAGTCGCCAATCAGCGGGCAGTCGGAGCATCGTCACCAAATTACGTGAACAGGGTGAAATCATTGGTCGGTTTAAAGTTCGTCGCTTGATGAAGGAAGCCGGTTTAGTTAGTAAACAACCCAAACCACCCGCATACAAAGTAGCAAAGGTGGAGCGACCAGACATACCGAATCATTTAGACCGTCAGTTCGATGTGAAACGACCGAATCAATTATGGTGCGGCGATATTACCTATATTTGGGCACACGGACGATGGATGTATCTTGCCGTCGTTTTGGATCTTTGTAGGCGCCGAGTTGTTGGTTGGAGTGTATCTGAAAAAGTCGATGCTGATTTAGCCATTGCAGCACTTGATCATGCATATCAACTACGAGGAAAACCACAGGGTGTGATGTTCCACTCAGATCAAGGCAGCCAATACAGCAGCAAAACCTTTCGTCAGAGATTATGGCGTTACCAGATAAAGCAAAGCATGAGTCGGCGAGGAAATTGTTGGGACAATGCCCCAATGGAACGCGTATTTCGTAGCTACAAAAGTGAATGGATGCCATCAAAAGGTTATTTGAGCTTCAGCGAAGCAAAGAAAGACATTGGTAAATACTTGATGGATTACTACAACTGGCAACGGCCACATCAGAGAAATGATGGGCTTGCACCAGCTGTTGCAGAAAAAGAACCTAACGTACTGTCCGAAATTAGTTGACCACTACAGTTAGACCGAATTGTTAATATTGAAAATATTACCCTAGGTAAGGCTAAAACGACTGATGGCCAAACGCAGTTGTCTATTACATCGAATGCAGTTACATATCGATTTGTAGAAAATCCACCAACGCCCTCGAAAAAGGGGAAAAAGAGATGATGAAATTTATCGTGGTTTTGTTAAGCGTTGGTGCGTTGTTTAGTCTTGCTGCTTGCGATGATACTCCCCCCCCACAGAAGCGAACAGTTCAACCTCGTGCAGTGACCAAAAAAACGAGTGTACCTGTGGTGGTTGCTGAAGTGGTTGAGAGTTCTAAACAGGATGCTTTCCGTTATGTTTACAATGATCGCAGAGACCCTTTTACGTCATTAATGGTTGTTCGTGAACCTTTAAAAGATGATTTTGAACCAAAAACGCCACTGCAAAGTTTTGGTGTTAAAGAACTGAGGCTAACTGCAATTGTTTCTGGTAAAGGGCAAACTCGAGCGATGATCATTGCGCCAGATAATAAAGCATATATATTGACTCTAGGCGTAAAGGTTGGACGCAATCAGGGGTATGTAAAAGAGATAACAGCGGATGAAGTTGTCGTCGAAGAGCAGTTTCGTGATTTCTCTGGCGGCGTAAGAACAGAGATTAAAAAAATTACTCTCCCTCATAGGGACGGGGAATAGGGGTGCTAATAATGATTTCAAATGTACGGACAAAGCTTATGAATCTGTGCTCGCTGCTGTTATTGGCAACTGTGCTTTTTGGTGGTGCGAATAGCGTTCAAGCATCGTCCGCAATGGTTACTGTCACATCTGTAGACATTAGCACCGGTAGTGTTGTGTTGAATACGGACTCTAGCGTGGTGGTATTTAAATCCTATACTCTTGGTGCTCCTTCACGCTTGGTTGTTGATGTTGAAAATGCGCTACCTGAATTCAGTGATCGAAAGTTTACGATTAATGATGGTTTTAAAGAACTGCGCATAGGATTATAT
The DNA here is from genome assembly GCF_055389415.1 of Desulfuromonas svalbardensis. Taxonomy (NCBI): domain Bacteria; kingdom Pseudomonadati; phylum Thermodesulfobacteriota; class Desulfuromonadia; order Desulfuromonadales; family Desulfuromonadaceae; genus Desulfuromonas; species Desulfuromonas svalbardensis. The sequence continues at coordinate 1,790,511 of NZ_AP042416.1, forward strand.
GCGGACAAAACTCGGTTTGTGTTTGATGCTCTTAATGATGTTTTACCTGAGTCAAGAGTTGAGCACGTTGATGGCAAATTAATTATATCATGGGGCATTCAGGGGGAAGTTGTTACTGCGCCAGTAGTGCCTGGTACTCCGAATGCAATAGAGATAATTGATTTTGATGCGAGGAACGGCCAATCTATTTTTACCGCTTCTCTTTCATCTCAAGCTGAGTTGATCTCTCCTGAAGTTGATGGTGATGTCATCCGCTTTGGTGTGAAAGACACTGTCATACCGCGCTCGCTTCGTCGGGTGGTTGATGCGTCAGTTTTTCCAAGTGCTGTATTACAAATTACCCCATATTCTACGATCGTTGCAGGTGAACGTTGTGTCATGTTTGCTGCGCGAATGAAGGGGCCTGTTGATTACACTGTTAATCTTGTTGGTTCTTCATTGGTGTTCCGTACGAATGATGGCCCTTTTGCTGAAGCTCCCGCAGCGAAGCTGAGCACAGTTGTTGTGCCTGTTGAAGTAGATCAAGTGAACGAATTTGTTAATGATAGTGATGATGTGGCTCAAGTTCTTGAGTCCTTGGGTGGTTCATCGCAAAGTATTGAATCTGCTTCGAGTACTTTAGGCGCTGATACCGCTAAATCTAAGGTTTATACAGGTGAACCTGTTACGTTGGTTTTTGATGATGCAGATATCCGTAAGGTAATGCAACTTATTGCTGAAATAAGTGATCAAAATATTATTTTATCTGACGCCGTTAGTGGCAATATTACTCTTCGCCTCCATGATGTGCCTTGGGATCAAGCTCTTGATTTGGTGCTAGAGATTAAAGAGTTAGGTACGATAGATCAGGGTAATGTTGTTCGAGTGTTACCACTTAAACAAATTGAAGCAATGGAGACTGCGCGCTTACAGGCTAAGCAAACGATTAAGCGCCTCGAAGAAACGCAAACACAAATTTTTGAAGTTAATTATAAAGATGTTGATACCATTGAAAATGTTGTTGAAGACATGCTTTCCGATCAAGGTGAAGTTTCTGCGATTGACGGTAGCAAAAAGTTAATGGTAACGGATATTCCTTCTAAGCTGGTTGAAATTAGAGATTTGCTTGTTTTGCTTGATGAACCTGTTAAGCAGGTCTTGATTGAAGCGCGAATTGTTGAGATGAGAACAACTGAAGGTCTTGATCTTGGTGTGAACTGGGGAATTGGTTATACGAATGATGTTGCTACCAGTGACATCAATAGATCCCTCGATACTAAGGTTGGTGATGCCACTACGAGTAGTAGTTTAACCCGTGTTGACGGTGTGCAGACAACGTCGATAAGTACTGATGATGGCGCCGGTAATACCGTTGATAATGTTGATACAAGTTTGATTGGTATTGGTACTAATACGATTAATGATTTAGCTTTTGGTTTGGGGGGAGCATTTGCCTTACCGTCAACTATTGGCACCTCGGGACTAGGAGGATTACTTAATTTTGGTCGTGTAGGATTGGATTCGACAACCATCAGTTTGAGACTTTCAGCTCTTGAATCAAGTGGTAATGTTAAGGTTGTGTCATCACCTCGCATTTTAACCCTTGATGGTGAATCGGCACGAATTGAGCAAGGAACTCAAATTCCATACCAGTCAGTCAGTGATCAGGGAACCGTTACTGAATTTAAAAATGCGACTTTGTCGCTAGAAGTAACACCTGAAGTTAATCCTGACGATACCGTGATTTTAGAAATCATTGCATCGAACAGTACCATTGGCTCAACTGTTTCGACTGGAGCAGGCAGTGCGCCAGCGATTGATACAAAAGAAGCAGAAACGAAATTGTTGCTTAAAGATGGTGAAACAACCGTAATTGGTGGTATTTTTATTGAGAGTACTATAAATAGTAATACTGGCACGCCGTTCTTGAAAGATATTCCTTATTTGGGGAAATTGTTTGAGTCAAATAGTGCCAGTAGTGATCGCAGTGAACTATTGATCTTCATTACACCACATATCGTGGTTCAATAAGGTCGTTTGTTTGAGTTGAAAATAAAGGACAGGGCTTGCCCTGTCCTTTTTCATTTTAGTGACTTTATATGACGTTACGATTTGAGCGTGCAGTTTATATTATTGGTTTTATGGGAGTTGGCAAGTCGACTGTTGGTCGTCTGCTAGCAGAAAAACTTGATTGCCCTTTCTTTGATACCGATGCAGAGGTCGAATCCGTTATCGGTTTAAAAATCTCTCATATTTTTGAACAGCAGGGAGAACAGTTTTTTCGCGAGCTAGAAACCGAATCTCTATCTCGCTTGCAAGGTCATGATTGTGCCGTAGTTTCAACTGGTGGTGGCATTGTTGGCAGGGGAGACAACTGGCATATCATGAAGCAATCAGGTACCGTGGTGTATCTTCATGCTGATTGGTCGACCATTTCATCACGCCTGATTGACACGTCACATCGCCCTCTGGCGAAAAATGGTACGGATAGTGAGTTGCACCAGTTGTGGAAAAAGCGCCTGCCACTTTACCAACAAGCCGATGTGGTCATTGTTACCGATCAACTTAATCCACAACAGGTCGTTGACCAAATTTTGTTAGCCCTTGCCCGAGGAGGTTGCCGGGCTTAGCAAAAATCTACTGCGAAATCGTCTACTCGGTGCATATTCCCTCACATTTTCGACAAATAGGCTGGCTATTCGCTCTCAAATGTTTGAAAATATGCCCACGATTATCCAATTTCTCGCTACGATTTGCTAAACTCGACAGGCTCCTAGAATGATTAATCAAATGCAAAAACTTACTGTTGGTTTAGATTGTCGTAGTTATGATATTGATGTCGATTATGATTGCCTGAGCACATTAGGTACTACGTTGAAGCGTTTGAAGTTTCCTCGTCACGCAGTGATTGTGACCAACACAACGGTTGAGCCTCTCTATGGTAGTGCTGTTCTCAGTTCTTTGCAGCAATCAGGTTTTAAGGTTGATTTGATCAGTGTCCCTGATGGTGAGAGTTATAAAACGTCGCAAACACTGAACTCTATCTACACTCAATTAATTGAACAACAGTGTGACCGAAGTACCGGTATTGTTGCCCTTGGTGGCGGTGTTGTTGGTGATATGGCGGGCTATGCTGCGGCAACTTTCTTGCGTGGAGTACCCTTTGTTCAGGTTCCTACCACTCTTTTGTCTCAAGTTGATAGCTCTGTGGGTGGTAAAACCGCCATCAATCATCCCTTAGGTAAAAACCTTATTGGTGCGTTTTATCAACCCTGTCATGTCATGATTGATGTCAAAACCTTGAGTACCCTTTCTGATCGTGACTTTATTGCTGGCTTAGCAGAAGTGATCAAATATGGGATGATCTATGATGGCGATTTTTTCGCGTGGCTTGAAGAGAATATTGATCAATTGGTTAACCGTGATCGTGATGCATTGATTACAGCGATAACGCGTTCGTGTGCAATTAAGGCGCGTGTCGTGGAAGAGGATGAAACAGAGACATCCGTTCGTGCTATCTTGAATTATGGTCACACTTTTGGCCACGCTGTTGAGCAGTTGTCGGGCTATGGTAACGTTCTACATGGTGAAGCTGTTGCCATTGGTATGGTTGTCGCGGCTAAGTTATCTAAACAGTTACAGTTATGTACGCAGCAGGATGTTGATCGTCTGGTCGAATTATTATCTAAATGTCATTTACCTGTGCTTCCGCCGTCTTTTGATTTATCACGTTATATGGATGCCATGTCACGTGACAAAAAAGTTCAAGATGGTGTGTTACGCATGATTTTCAACCGTGGCATAGGAGGTTATGAAATCCGGTCGGTGTCGAATCTTGGTGGAAAACTTGCAAACCTTGATCTTTTTGTTGAAGTATAAAGGGGACTGTATTGGTGGAGGTACCTGTAAATGAAACACAACTTCTCGGTTTGATACGAGACTACACGGAACAGCTTCGCATAGACCCTGTTTCGGATGTGTTTTTACCTTTGGCTCGTTGTTACTGTGAGCTTGGCTTGGATGCGGCTGGCCTTGATGCTATAAAGCGTGGAATCGAAAAGAATCCAGACCATGTATTAGGGGTATTGTTTTTTGCTGATTTACTGACAAAGTTTCAAGAATTTGATGAAGCTATTGTGTACTATGAACGTGTTTTGTCTTTTGATGAACACAACTGTGATGCATTAGTGGGGCTGATACAGTTAGATCTACGCCAGCAGCATTGTGAGCGTGCCCAGATTCACATCAATCAGCTTGTTAGTGTTGATCCTAAACATGAAGCCATTGAGCCCCTTAAGGAACAACTCAAGTCATTTAAGGTTGAACATGATGAGAGTATCTTATTGCCCACTGCGACGATGGCTGAACTTTATTTGAGTCAAGGTTTGAAGGAGAAAGCGACCTCTATTTATCATAGTTTGTCACATCGTTATCCAGATAATGAACACTATCGAGATAAGCTTGCTGAATTGTTGCAGAGCAGTGGTGACGAGAGCGCGAAAGATATAACGGATAGGCACGTTGCGGGATTAGAGCAATGGTTGTTTGCAATTGAACGTAGGAGGAACAATGTTTAAGCCGATTTTAAAGAATTTAGTTGAACATACACCAGGAGCTCGGTCCGCAATTTTAATGGGCTGTGATGGTATTGCTGTTGATCACTTTAGCGTTGATTTAACCTCTGAAGAAGGTGCCCAATCCGTAGTTGTAGAGTTTGCTGCAATTGTCACCGAGGTGGCACATACCGCATCACTTCTTAATGTTGGTGGACTTGAGGAGATTGCTGTTAAGTGCGAGAAATTGAACATACTCCTCATGATGTTGACGAGCGAATATTTTGTCGCATTACTTGTCGATCGAGATGGTAATGCTGCAAAGGGACGCTATTTACTTCGCCGTGACGCCAATCTTTTACGCACAGCATTAGATTGATTTAGCGAATTGTCGGACTTCACATGGACCTACTGCGATAAAGCCTGACTTGGACCATATTCCCGACAATTCTCGACAAATAGGTCAACTATTCGCTCTCAAATTCTCGAAAATCTGGACTCAAGCAGTCTATTTCTCGCTACGGACCGTCAAGTTCGATAGCCTGCTAGGACATATTTTATGAAAATCCTCATTGCACATGGTCCAAACCTCAACATGCTCGGCATACGAGAACCAAATATCTATGGGAGTGAAACGCTTTCAGAGATTAACGAAAAAATCACTCAACACGCATTAAGCAAGAATTTGGATATAGAGTGTCATTTTTATCAATCAAATGTTGAAGGATTCCTGATCGACCAGATCCATAAGGCTTTTGCTGATGGCTTTGCAGGTATTGTAATCAATCCGGGTGGATTGACCCATACCAGTGTGGCATTGCGTGACGCGATATCAGCTGTTGCACTGCCGACCGTTGAGGTGCATTTATCGAATGTTCATGCTCGTGAAGAGTTTCGACATCACTCCTTTATTGCTCCAGTCGCCATTGGTCAAATTGCTGGATTTGGTACAAAAGGTTACATGATGGCTGTGGATGGTTTGATCGAATGTTTAAACGGATAATTTCCTTTTTTAGTCTCGCTGAAGATGTGGTGATATGTTAAAGTCTCGGGTTAATCGGCTTCGTGATATCTTACGAGTGAAGAATTTAGACGCCCTTTTAATACAGGGGAGTGTAAGTCTTCGCTATTTTTGTGGTTTTACAGGTTCTGATGGTGCTCTACTTGTTACCTTGCATCAGACTCTTTTTTTAACCGATTCACGTTACACAACTCAGTCCAAAACTGAGGTGTTAGCCGATGATGTGCTTGAGTATAGTGATAAGCTTGCTGCAATTGATCATCAGCTTAACGTTCTTTTAGTGAAACACGTGGGTTTTGAATCTAAGGTATTAAGTGTGGACCAGTTTCGCCGCCTTGAAAACAAGTGTTCAACCCTCACGTTTCAAGCTGTTGATGAAGAATTAAGTTCTCTTCGTCAAATTAAAGATGAAGAAGAACTCTCATTCCTAGACGAGGCGGCTCGATTGAATTGTGTCGCTTTTCAGGAGGTTTTCCCCCGTATTCAAGTGGGTATGACCGAGAGAGAAGTGGCCCTTGATTTAGAGTTTACCTTGCGCCGACTAGGTGGCGAGGATAAAGCCTTTGATCTTATCGTCGCATCAGGAGTACGTGGCGCATTACCACATGGTATTGCTTCTGATAAAAAGATTGAGTGTGGTGAGTTAGTCACGATTGATTTTGGTACTCGTTGCAATGGGTACTATTCTGACGAGACGGTTACTTTTGGTGTTGGTAATGTCTCAGATCAATTGCGTACGATGTTTGATGTAGTGCTTCGTGCACACGACCTTGCTTTGGAATCTTTGGAGATATCAGTGGCAGCCAAAGAGGTGGATCGTGTTGCTCGTGATTATATTCACGACCATGGGTTTGGAAAATATTTTGGTCATGGATTAGGTCATGGTGTTGGCTTGGAGGTTCACGAATCGCCAACGTTATCACCTCGTTCAGAAGCACGTTTAAGTGCAGGAATGGTTTTTACTGTTGAACCAGGTATTTATGTGCCAGGTGTCGGTGGTGTAAGAATTGAAGATACTGTTTTGTTGTCCATGGATGGATACCGCTGCTTAACGCAGTGTCAAAAGAGTTATCAAGAAATTTCCTGCGCGTAACAATCAATGATCTTATGCTGTAAAAGCATGTCGAAAGTTAAGGTAAATTTGGAAAGCATAGTAATCTAACTATTCGTATTTGATAAAAAATGTGGCAAATAATTAAGGCACATATCATGTTGCCGTGACTGCTAGGCAGTCTTCATCAACAATGAAGTGGAGAGAATCTGATGGATATTAAAGACATTAAAACATTGATCAAAGTTGTAACTGACACAGATATTACTGAATTTGAGATGGAAACCGAAGAACAACGCATTGTGATAAAGCGTGGCAAAGATCAAGAAGTGATCCATATGTCAGCGCCAAATTATGCTGCACCTCTTGCCGCTGCTCCAGCCGTTGCTGCTCCTGCTGCAGCACCTGTTGCTGACGTTGTTGTGAATGATAAATACGAAACGATCACCTCACCGATTGTTGGTACTTTCTATGGTGCACCATCTCCTGAGTCTGATGACTATGTCAACGTGGGTGATATTGTTGAAGCAGGGCAAACATTGTGTATTGTTGAAGCCATGAAGCTGATGAACGAAATCGAAGCTGAGTTCAAGTGTAAGATTGTTGAATTTGTCAAAGGTAACGCTCAGCCAGTTGAATTTGGTGATGCATTGTTCCTCGTAGAAAAGTTGTAATTGTGATCCTGCACTTTCAGGCTTAATTTGAAATACACCTGATTCGAATTCTGGAGAGATTATGATACACAAGGTTGTCATTGCTAATCGCGGTGAGATTGCGTTACGTATCTTACGTGCGTGTAAAGAACTCGGAATTAAAACCGTTGCGGTTCATTCCGACGTCGATAGTGAAGCACTACATGTCAAGTTAGCCGATCAAAGTGTTTGTATTGGTCCTGCTGCCAGTATTGATAGTTACCTCAATATGAAGGCGATTATTAGTGCTGCTGAGATCACCGATGCCGATGCGATTCATCCGGGCTATGGTTTTTTGTCTGAGAATGCAGAATTTGCAGAGATTTGCGAAAACTGTGGTTTGACCTTTATTGGCCCCACTGCTGAGAATATGCGCCTTATGGGTGATAAGATCAGCGCTCGTCAAACTGTTACTGCCGCTGGTGTTCCAATTTTACCAGGTACTAAAGAAGGTGTGCCTACGGCCGAAGAGGCGGTACGCATTGCTGGGGAAATTGGCTACCCTGTGATTATTAAAGCAACAGCAGGTGGTGGTGGTCGCGGCATGAAAATTGTTCATTCGCCAACATCTTTGCCGAATGCATTTGCTGCTGCCCGATCTGAGGCGCAGTCAGGCTTTGGTAATCCTGAAGTTTATATGGAGCGCTACTGTGAACGGCCTCGTCACGTTGAGATTCAGATTCTTGCTGATAAACATGGCAATGTCATCCATCTTGGTGAGCGCGACTGTTCCATTCAACGTCGCCATCAGAAGTTGATAGAAGAAGCACCATGTTCGATTTTACCAGAAGAAGTTCGCCAGAAAATGTGTGATTGTGCGGTAGCAGCATCAAAAGCGGTCAATTATTCGAGTGTTGGTACGATCGAATTTTTACTTGATGCCAACAATGATTTCTTCTTCATGGAAATGAATACCCGTGTTCAAGTAGAGCATCCTGTTACTGAAATGATCACTGGCGTCGATATTATTAAAGAGCAGATTAATTCGGCGGCGGGTCATCCACTACGCTTTACTCAAGATGACATTAAGATTCAAGGTCATGCGATCGAGTGTCGTATTAATGCTGAGGATCCCGTTAAATTCACGCCTTGCCCAGGCTTGATTGACGGTTATCACACTCCTGGTGGTTTAGGAGTACGAGTTGATAGTGCTGTCTACGATCAATATAAGGTGCTACCTCATTACGATTCAATGATCGCTAAACTTATTGTTCATGCTGATACTCGCGAAGAGGCTATTAAGCGGATGGCGCGAGCGTTAGACGAGTATATTATTGAAGGAATTAAGACAACGATCTCATTCCATCAAAAAATTATGAATAATAAAGAGTTTATTGAAGGTGATATTGATACAAGTTTCCTAGAGCGGGTAAAGCTTTAGAAATTTAGTCGGAAGATATATTAATTGATTGTGAAGGGCGGAGGCTAAGTTTTCGCCCTTCATTCTTTTAAAGTAGAAAAATCGATGACATTAAAACTAGGACGAATTGATTATCTTAATTGTGTTCCATTTTTTCATTATTTACCACAGTGTGGATTTGATGGAAACACAATCGCTGGTGTGCCCGCCGAGTTAAACGAAATGTTAGCTCAAGGAACCATCGATGTCAGTCCCTCATCATCATTTGAATATGGCTGTCGCTTTAAAGATTACGTCCTGTTGCCGCACCATTCGATTAGTGCGTTACACAGCGTTAAAAGCGTTTTATTGTTTTCTCCTGTGCCAATTGAGGAGCTTGAGGGGCAATGTATTTATCTTACCGGTGAATCAGCGACCTCGGTTAATTTGCTGCGAGTACTGTTGCGTGAGTATTATGGATGGAGCGACGTTAAATGTCTCGTGCCAGAGCAGCCAATAGAAGATCTTCTACAAAAAAAATATCCTGTCTTATTGATCGGTGATCGTGCATTAAGGGCCGCATCACAATATATGGGGCAGGGGTATCAATATGATCTGGCACAACTCTGGTACCAATTCACTCAGTTACCGTTTGTCTTTGCGTTATGGATTGTTCGGCGCGAAAGCCTCGCTACTTTAACCGATGAATTATTGCAACTTCAACAGCAATTAGAGACCTCACGTAAGATGGCCTTTGCCGATTTAAATAGTTTGGCAAAAAGTGTTCAAGGTAAAGAGTGGATCACCGCTGAGCAACTCGTTGAGTATTGGCAGTCAATGTCATATTCTTTAGAGGATCAACATGTAAAGGGATTGACTCTGTTCTTTCACCTTTGTGTTAAGTATAAATATTTGGCTGAAATGCCAGAAATCTCTTTTGTTGACATGGATCGGTAAAGAAAAAATTGTTTTTGTTTGACACAGAGTGGGGAATGCATTAAAACTAGCCTCACATTTTGCCCGGGTGGCGGAACTGGTAGACGCAAGGGACTTAAAATCCCTCGGGCTTCGGCCTGTACGAGTTCGATTCTCGTCCCGGGTACCATTTGAAGAAATAGCCTCTGATTCGTCAGGGGCTTTTTCTTTGTCTTTTTTCGTCCAATAATGTCCAGTTACGACCTGAACGTCCCTATATTGCTGGTAGTTACAGGTTTTCTCCTTTTGTTCAATTCTCTTTGGTTGTTCTTCTTTTTGTCTTTTTACGTCCAAGACCGTGTCTTGACATCCACTGTTTTTAGGTATAGTGGATAGGTATAGGTATTTATTTTTCAATATTTCTATACCTAAAAGGGGGACACGATGGCCAGAAGGGCTAAACCGCTCACTGATACTGACGTTAAAAATGCAAAAGCAAAAGACGGAAAACAGGTAACTTTTTTCGATGGTGGAGGACTTTTCTTGCTTGTCTCTACGTCGGGATCAAAAGGGTGGCGCTTCAAATATCGCTTTTTGGGTAAAGAAAAGCTGATGTCTTTTGGGCCATACCCAGCAGTTAGCCTGTTAGATGCTCGTGATTTACGTGCTGAGGCAAAAAAACTCATCGTAAAGGGCGTTGACCCTATGCAAGAGCGAAGTGACAGGAGAGAGCAGACAAAGGCTGTCCTAGAGAACACCTTCAAGCGAGTGGCTCTCGAATGGTACGGCAATCAGGTTCATCTTGCCGAATCGACCAGGAAATTGAATTTGCGTAGGTTGCAAAAAGATATCTTCCCTCAGATTGGGAATATGCCCATTGTTGAGATCAAGCCAAAGCAAATTCTTGATAAGGTACTGCGACCCATGGAACGTCGGGGGGTAGGGGTCTTGGCACTTAGAGTGAAAAGTATTACTTCACAGGTGTTTCGCTACGGTGTCGCATGTGGGTATGTCGAGCGTGATCCAACTACTGACCTGTTAGGTGCTTTGAAAAAGGTTGAGCGCGGCCACATGGCGGCAATTACGGAACCGTCAAAGCTTGCCCCTTTGTTACGTGCGATTGATGATTACGAAGGTTATGCCGTTGTTAAACACGCATTGCAACTGGCTCCTATGCTGTTTGTTAGACCGGGGGAACTCAGGGCAATGAAATGGTCTGATCTAGATTTTGAAACATCTGAGTGGCGTTACGTCGTACCAAAAACCAAGACTGAACACATTGTCCCGTTACCTAGGCAGGCATTGGACGTACTGAAGTCCTTACATGATCTGACTGGTGCAGGTGAATTAGTTTTTCCATCGATTCGTACGATATCAAAACCAATAAGTGACAACACCTTGAATGCTGGGTTGAGACGTATGGGATTTACCAAAGAAGAGGTGTCCGCTCACGGTTTTAGGGCCACGGCTCGCACAATCTTGGAAGAGGTCCTGCACGAGAAAGTTGAGTATGTCGAGCAACAGCTTGCCCATTGCGTTAAAGATCCTCTAGGCAGGGCATACAACCGAACTACGCACCTTGAAGAACGACGGAAGATGATGCAGCGCTGGGCTGATTATCTTGATGGTTTGAAACAAGGGACTCAAGTTGTTTCATCTCATCGAAGCGAAGCATAAATTATAAGCGGGTAAGTTTGGTTGCCTCACCAGCCTGACGCGTTATCTTTTATTGAGGGGCTGTAAAAGATGGGCTCATGAAAAAAAAAGAAAATCAAAAAGGACATGATTTGCCTACTGGGGTTACCGATTTCAGGATTTGCGAAGATATGTTTGTCCAAATAGAAAAAGCTCATTGTACTATTTCAGAGTTGGCCGAGGTAACAGGTAGTTCTTATGGGGAAATTTGTCGCTTAATTCAGGAAAAACTTTCTGATGAAGTTGATCTGACCCTTTCGCAGATTACAGGCCTTAAAAACCCAGAAACTGTTTCTAAATTGCGCATTGAACTAAACACGGCAATGACGTGTTATGAGGCGGAAAAAACATTGCAAGAGCAATTTGGTATGGTGGCTGAAGCTAGAAGGGCGCTTTTTGGAAACCCAAACTCTAAGAAGAAGGAGCCAGGATTGTTGTTTCTTGCTAAAGAGTTTCAACGAATTCTATCTGTAGTACCTCAAAGAGGGTGGGAATGGATTTATGATGAAGAACAACTTGACGTTATCCGCGATGTCAAATTTCTTTTAGGCGCACCCACAGGAGAAATAAGTCCATTGGTTGCTCTCTTAGAGAGAGCAGATCTGCATTCTCAAAAGACTGCCAATACCCCACCTGATGCTGCAAAGTTGGAATTAGCCGACAGGGTTGTGCTTGCATTACATAGTTGTGGTATTGAAGCAAAAACAACTCACAAAGACTATCATCGTGGCGAAGGTATTAGCCCTAACACTAGGGCCCCTTCCCAAGATGATGATGTCTCTATAAAGCTTATGCGCTATGTTTTAAAAATGAGTGGTGAGTCTGTAGACGAAAACGCGAGACTAGATAGTTATTTGTCTCCAGCGATAGACCGACTTAAAAACGAACTCCTCTCTATTATTACCTAATCTTCCTGATCTTACCTCTAGGCGAATCGTATTACGCTTTTATTGAGCGACGATTCGCCTAGTAACATCAATGACATACGAGTTTTTGCTCTGTATCGTAGAGTCCATCACAATCACTTCTTGTGCAATGGAGGACACTATGAAAAAGACAGATCGTTATCTACGTTTAAACCAAATCATCGGCCAACCACAAATAACCCCAGAACAAGCGGCCATCAATCGAAAGATTGGTAAATCACCGCGACGACCACAAGAAAAAATTGATCCAATTATCCCCGTATCTTCATCTTCTTGGTGGGCTGGCATCAAAACGGGCCGTTTCCCTCAGTCTATTAAACTTGGTCCTAAAACCACAGTATGGAAGGAATCCGAGGTTTTGGAAATCTCTAGCAATTTAGAGGTCGCAGTATGATTGCTGACGAGATCAAAGTGCGTCTGTTGCGTCAGGCCGCCCATATCGAAGCCCTGTACGAAGATAATCAGCGCAAGGGTGCACGGATCATAGAACTTGAACAGGCATTAGCGACAACCGAACACTGTTGGCGTGAAGAGCGCGATTTGCGTGTTTCTCTGGAATTTAAGCTCGCGGCATAGGCGGTAATGATGGCAACTGGTTGGATCAAACTACACAGGGACCTTTTGAGCTGGGAGTGGTACCAAGACATTAACACCAAGGTTTTGTTTATCCACCTGCTTTTAAAGGCCAATCATGAACCAAAGCGTTGGAAAGGGATTATGGTTGAACGTGGTCAATTGGTTGCTGGATTGCCAACCTTGAGCCAAGAGACGGGGCTTTCGGTTCAGTCTGTCAGGACAGCCTTGAAACATCTCAAAAAAACCAGAGAAGTTTCAAGAAAATCTAACAGTCAATTTTCAGTAATAACCATCTGTAATTATGACTTATTTCAGGGTGGTGAAGTTTCGACTAACAGCCCACCAATAGCCGAGCAACAGTCGACTAACAACAAACAAGAAGTAAAGAAGTTAAGAACTAAAGAAATAAACCCTAAAGACCGTGTGTTTAATTTCTTTGAGTCTCTAAAGGCAAAAGGCGTTGAAGAACAAGTCGCCAAAGATTGGATGCTAGTGCGTTCAAAAAAGAAAGCGGCCAATACTCAAACAGCCTTTAACGGACTAACCACACAGATTGAAAAATCAGGCAAGCCGTGGGGTGAAATTATCACGATGTGCTGTGAGCGTAGTTGGGTGGGGTTCAAAGCTGAGTGGGCCGAAGGTAGCAACCAGCAGCAATCAAAGTTTTCGCGCCACGATGGATCAAACGTATTTCAGGAGTATACCTGCCCATGAAAAATTTACAGCAAGAGATTCTTGGCACACTGCTTACGTTCCCAGAAGAAGTCTATACGGTACTAGATCTGCTCACTGTTGATGATTTCGACGGGCAGTACCGGAAAGTGTTTAGTGAGATAGCCTCAAGCGGTAGCGCAGACATCGTTAGCCTGTGCTCCGCAACTGAGGTGCCATCAACAACCTTGGCGCAGTGGCTTGAAGGTAATGGTTCACGCTTTCACCTGAAAAAATACTGTGAGCAGTTACGGGACGCAAACACCTGCAAACGCATCGTGCGAATCGCCTCTGATCTCACGGGGATGGCTCAAAGCAGCTCTGCTGCGCAAATGATAGAGTTCGCAGAGACGGCGCTGCTTGGAGTGGCTCCATCGACCAATAACGAACCGAGGCAAGTAGGTGATGCCCTTGCTGAAGTATTTAGTGTCCTAGATCAGCGGCATAAAAACAGGGGAAAGGTTGTTGGTATCCCTACTGGCATCGAAGGGCTTGATAAGGCGATCAATGGGTTAATTGAAGGCAAGCTGTACGCCATTGCTGGTCGTCCAGGTATGGGGAAGACCGCTATCGCTGTGAATATTGCTATGTCTGCTGCAAGACAAGCGGGCCAGGTTCTATTTTTTTCGATGGAGATGCTGATTGCCGAGCTTGTTGAGCGGATCATTGCCGATGAGGGGGGTGTGAAATATTCCAACATTGCTAGCGGTTGCTTTGACGATGCTGACTGGTCACGCATGACCGGTGCGGCACAAAAAATAAGGGATCTCGACTTTGCCGTAGATGACACATCAACCGTTTCAATCCAGCACATCAAAACGAAGGCACGGCAGATGCAGAGCAAGCGGGGGCTGAAGTTAGTTGTCGTTGACTACCTAACGCTAATGGAAATGCCAGATGGTCCACAGCGCTCGGCAGCAGTGGGGTCTGTTACCAGGGGGCTCAAGCAGCTGGCAAAGGATCTGAAGATCCCAGTGCTGATACTGTGTCAGTTATCCAGAAAGGTTGACGAGCGGCCAGATAAGAAGCCGATAATGTCCGACCTGCGGGATTCTGGTGAGATAGAGCAAGACTGCGACGTGATCTTATTTCCCTTCCGCGAGTGTGAATACTGCCAAAAGTGCCGAGACTTCATCGACGACGCAGACCACAATCTGAAAAAACACCAGCGCAGGGCTGAGATCATCGTTGGCAAAAATCGCGGAGGACAGCGGAACGTGGCGATACGGTGTGAGTTCCATGGCGAGTATCAGCGGTTTAAAGCGTGTAATTAGCAACGACGGGAAGATGAGATTGGACGCCAGCAAGGCCATCAGTTAGCTCATGAAGTTGGCAATGTCAATCAGGCGTGATTTACCTAACTCCCTCCCGTACTTCTCGTTCAGTAATCAGAGTTGTGTGGGAGGGCTGTAAAAGCAATGAAAACAAGGTGTTATCTTAAGAGGAGTTTTGAAAATGGCCAAGTGTAAGTTAACCCCAAAACAGAGCTTGTTTTGCGCTGAATATATCCGTACTAACTGCGCCACTGAAGCGTATCGTAAGGTTTTTAATGTTACACGAATGAAAAATACTACTATTCACCGTGAAGCTCACTCACTGCTTAAAAACCCCAAGATTGCCACAAGATTGAATGAGTTGTGTGAGCAGGTGACTAAAGAGGCTTTGGTTGATGCTGTTTACGTGCTAAACCGATTCGTTGAAATAGATCAAATGGACATCATCGACATCCTTAACGACGATTGGACCTTGAAGCCATTAAGCGAGTGGCCGAAAGTGTGGCGCACCTACCTATCAAGTTTCGATGTGCAAGAAGTGACGGCAGGTCCAGTTGATTCTGGCGTTGCTGTTGCATTTCTGAAAAAAATCAAGTGGCCAGATAAACTGAAAAACCTAGAGTTGTTGGGCAAACACAAAGCGGTCAATGCATTCACTGGTGTAAATGACGGTCCTAGTATCATCATGCCTATGCGAATAGAGATCGTCGCTCCTGGCTATACAGAAACAGACCACAACCACTGAGAGTGTCAACCAGCGTTTGACATAGGGTCGTGCTGGACATAGAATTTGCAATAAATAATTGGTTTTATCTGTTTAACGTTTTTTTATCGCCTAGGGGCAAAATGGAACACTCCAAAGAGCTTCAATGTATTAAGGTTGCGGCCGAAGCACGTGTGGCAGATGCAAAAATTGAATTAGCAGATCTTCGGGAAAATCCTCCTTCTTTTGAATCGCCACTGGCTGGTTTCGCTTGGGATTTTAAGTGGAAAGATGATACTGCAGGTCGAAGGAATCAGGTTTTACTTATGCCTGTAGCTGTTCTTGTGGTTTCTTTTTTAGCTCTAATGATCCCTGTTTTCTATTGTATTAATTTTTTTGAAATCTGGCAGCGAAAACACGAATTAAAAAAGACGATTAAAACTAATACCTCCCTTGTTGATCCACAGTATCCCGCACAGAAAACCATTGAGTCCCTATGGCGACTTCATGGATGTCGCGTTGGCATGGAAGAGGAAGCTTTGCTCTTAGAGCGTTGGATCGAAATACTTTACGGTACGGATGCTGCTCAGGAGCTTAACCTTTATGACCGTTTGCGGGGGATTATGCAAAGTCGTATTAGGGGAGATATTGCATACTATAGTGGAGAAAGCGATGTTCATTGTCATTTTGGGCCACCTGTGGAGGCGCTTATCAGTCAATTGTCTGATGAGTTTCCAAACTATGGTTCTAAACCTTTTGAACTTTGAAATGAAATAACCACATTAACGATCGAGGCGACCATAATGAGGATTACGACACCCCTCTTGATACAGATGCTATCTTTACTGATCCTTCGTGTGAAAAATATTCTTGACTAAATAAGCAAGTAAGACCAGTATCTGAAAAAAAATTAATATATAAATGAAGGACGGCAGTGAGGTCATGGATCAGCAATGAATAGAAGCCATTACCTAAAACCATATTTGGGCGGTGGCTTTTTTACTATCGGTTTTGGTCACTCGGTTGTGTCAATACAGAAGAGGTAATCGAATGCATATTGTCGGTGGTTTTTATAGAGAACAATGCTGCATACCTGAGTGGGACACTGTGTTTGGTTCTGGTGGCCGCGCCGCAGCGGCATTATCGATGCTTTCGCCGGGCAGTGTACTTTATACCTATGCCGAAAACTCCGACAGTAAAGATGTTGACTCGCTAAAGAAACTGGGAATTGAGTTGCGTCTCAGCCCGCGGCCAACGGCAATTGTTTTTACCTATTTCCATCCCCTATCAAGACCACATATCCAACCACCACCTGTTGAGATTGAGCAGCAACCAATAATTCAGGTTAGCGGTGATGCTGTCCTTCGCTTTGGATTTCTCGAAGGTGATGCGGCTGTAGATGCAAACCGTGCAGTTTACGACCCTCAGACCTGGAAAAACCCGATTACGTTTGGTGCGAACGGGTCTGTCGCAAAAGAGCTAGCTGTTGTGCTCAACGAACTTGAACTACGATCAGCTACTGGCCTCGATGATATCAAGTTGGCAGCCTTAAATCTCATTGAACAGCAAAATGCAGAAATTGTTGTCGTCAAAAGGGGAATTCGAGGAGCTACGGTCTTTGAGCGTGGCGGAAGAACCACTCCTATCCCTGCATACCGTTCAACGCGTGTATTCAAGATCGGCACCGGCGACGTATTCAGTGCTATCTTTGCTCATTTCTGGGCAGAGAAGAGATTGTCCGCAGCTGAAGGCGCAGACATTGCCTCGCGTTCAGTTGCTGCATATTGCAGTACTGGTCATTTGCCACTTACTGATGAAGATTTCCGTGCTTTGGTGCCGATTCAATTTACCTCTCCCGGTTCCGTTTTGCTTGAAGGGTCAATTGATAGCATTGGGCAACGATATACGACTGAAGAGGCTCGATTTGTACTGCGTGAACTCGGAGTTGAAGTGTTTTGCCCTGCATTGGACTGCTCCATAAATCCGAAGGCAAACGCAGTCTTGGTTCTTGCTGAGGGGGTCGATAATGAAGCGTTCAAACAAATAAGAAAAAAAACTGCCGGAATGTCTATGGTGGTTTTACGTGAAAACGGAGTGGAAACGGCAAGATCCTTTACCTCTGAAGCCGATGTCACTATCAGCGATGATTTTACTTCAGCACTTTATTTCGCCGCTTGGGCTGCAGCGGAGCATGCCACTTAACTCGCAAGTTGAATTTTATCCGGGGTTGTTTGCGATAAAAAGAGAGGGATAAGCTGTATATGGCTGATATCTGCATAATATATGCGAGGGAGGATCATGAGAAAGCTGAAAAACTCCATGAGCTCCTGTCTCAGCAGTGGACCACTTGGTGGGATGAAGACATCGTTGGTGATTTCGCTGAAGAGATTGAGGCTGAAATCCCTAAGGCGCGGTGTATCATACCTCTGTTCACAGTAAACTCACGAAAGAAAGGCACGGTTACTGACGAATTACGGCTCGCTATGGAGCATAATATAAAATTACTGCCGATTAAACTTGATGAAAGCAGGGCACCTTATGGTTACGGCAATATCAGTAGTATAGATATGCGTGATTGGACTGGCGAAGTTGACCATTCCGGATTCAAACTCTTGCAACGGAAAATTTCCAACGTTGTTCCTGCAAGGGAAAAGCCTCAACGGCCCAAAGCGATAGCACATGGGAAAGTGCCTCTACCAACAATTTTTATGTCAGTCTCATCCTTTAATACGAACGTTGATCCACCTGATGCTGTGAGAATCCTTTTGGCACTTAAGATGCCAACTATCCTTGTATCGGCTTATGATTTAGCTTGGGCTTATAACGCGGCTTCTCGCCAAGATGAAGACCGCCGTGATGCGGCTCTGGCTATGGTCAAGGAATTGGAAAAATACCAAAAAGAAGGTTTAATTCTGATTGATTCTGGAAAGTATGAATCCTCTAAGCTAAAAGATAAGTCTTGGGTGGAAAATAACTTGAAAGAGGCTCTTTCTTGTACTCCGCATCATTGGGCATTCTGTTTTGACAACATGGATCCAAGTAAGGGCCATCGCCTTGCCGTGGAAGAAATTGTCAAGGCGGTTAAGCGTGACCAAAAATTTACTTCGAAGACGATACTCCCGATCATACATGCTCCTAAGCTTAAAAAGGGTGGATTCCAACTTGAAAAAATACCTCAGATTATCCGCGAAGTATCTGAGATTCTAGAGCCACCTTTGATAGCCATTCCAGAGCGTGAACTGGGAGCTGGGCTCATCGCAAGAGCCAAAACGGTTCGAGAGATAAGAAAAGAGTTAGACAAGTTACCTTACTACCAACCAATCCACCTTCTTGGGACAGGCAATCCTTGGTCCATCGCTGTCCTTGCGGCGGCTGGTGCTGATACGTTTGACGGCCTAGAGTGGTGTCGCTATACGTTAGATACTGAACTTGAAGGAATAAATCATTTCCAACTTTTTGATTTATTTGATGATGTTGATACGGAGATGGGGTTTGGAAATAGCGTCACCTTACATAATCTTAAATATTTCACCTCGTTTGGGAACATTATGCATGATATGTTTACCCAAAATAAGATTGAATCTTTTGTGCAGGGAGTGCTCAGTAAAAATGCATTCCAAAAATTGAAAGAGCAATTTCCGGAGTTATTTGAATGAGTATATACGAACCTAATGTTCTCTCGAAGGCTGTCGCCGCGATTTGTCCAGATATTCAGGACCGAGTAAGGAGCGCTTCAAAGTCTCACACCGAAAGACGTCTGTGGTGGGAGTTGTCCTCGTGTATTTTAAGCAGTCAGGTCCCGTACCCACTTGCCGTTTCTGCAGCCAACGCCATAGATAAGGAAAAGCTTCTTTTGAACACTCAAGCCAGCCCCGAGAAGCTAGTGAAACAATTAATCGAACTACTGAGCGTGCCTTTAATGGTTGAAGGTCGGGCGCGTAAGTATCGCTTCCCTGTGGCTCGTGCTCAGCACCTTACAGCAACACGTGCCACCATCACGTCGGAAACGGGTTCACTACGCGAACTCGTCAATAATTTCAATTGTGCTATGGAGGCTCGCACTTGGTTTGTCGAGCATGTTCCTGGTATCGGGCCAAAACAGGCCAGCATGTTTTTACGTAATGCGGGTGTAAGTTATGACCTGGCAATCCTTGACCGACACGTTCTGAATTACATGTCAACGCTCGGTCTCTATTCAGGCACTAAGCATTTTATTTCCGGTCTGAAGCAATACAAGCGACATGAAGAGGTTCTACGCGAGCATGCTCAAGAACTGGACTGTCCAGTTGGACTTCTTGATTGGGCAATATGGATCGTTATGCGTGTAGCAAACCGTAATATGGAGCCCGTTGCACTATGAGTATTGTCACACTTGTTTCGGGGGGGCTTGACTCGGTTCTTGTCGCAAAACTTGCACAGGAAGAAGGACTTCAGCAATATCCTTTATTCGTCGATTATGGACAGCGCTCACGTGATCGGGAGTTGGCGGCTTGCCGTCGCGCTATGGTTGACCTTAATCTGCCTGAGCTGAAGGTAGTAGACCTCTCCGGCTTCGGTGAACTCATTCGCTCAGGGCTTACAGACCCAAATCTTCATCTAATCGATGATGCTTTCACGCCTGGTCGGAATATGTTGTTTTTGTTAACCGCCGCAGCTTATGCATATCAAGTCGGTGCCGATGCGGTCTCGATAGGGCTACTCCATGAAAGTACCGCCTTGTTTCCTGACCAAACTCCTGCCTTTCTTGGTGACGCTGAAGGCTTGATTAGCCAATGCATGAGTAAAAAAATAAAAGTGCTCGCGCCTCTCGCTGCATTTCATAAAGTAGATGTGGTAGCACTTGCTAGGAATAAAGGCATTCTAAACACTTACTCTTGCCATATGGGTGGTGAAATAGCCTGTGGCGAGTGCATCGCGTGCAATGAATACAAGTTCGAGGAGGTCTAAGATGGGTGGTAACGGTGGTGGTGGTTGGAGCACACTAGGTGATATTCGAGCGCTCGAACAAAAGGCAAAAGAAGCGCTTCAAGGCGGAAAGCGAAACGTCTTCATCAGTTTTGCAACCGAGGATATGGATGAGGTCAATCTTCTTCGTGGTCAGGCCAAAAACGAAAAAAGTGACATCGAGTTTAATGATCACTCGGTACGTGAACCGTACAACAGTGATAGAGCAGAATATATTAAGCGCAAGATTTCGGAGCGCATAAACAGGGTTTCAACCACGGTTGTCTATCTTTCACCAAATGCAGCTAATAGCCAATGGGTCAAGTGGGAAGTTGACAAGAGTCTTGAGCTGGGCAAGAGGGTCATCGCGGTACATTCGGGTGCACAACTCAAAGGGGAGAAACCCGCTTGGCTCCCTGAAGGTACCAAAGTAGTGCCTTGGTCCAAATTGTCGGATGAGTTGAAGTAAAGGTGGGTGTCAAGAGCGTTACACCTGTTGTCGCAGCACTTGCTGGTCGTCGAATAGATAATCAAGATACCGATAAAGTTCGTTTTCCACTCTTTGAAGCTGAAAATGTGTTTAATAAACTCGTTCGCCGCTTTCGTCAGGAGAGCATTGATTATCTCGTCTGCTCTGCCGCGTGCGGTGCAGACATTCTCGCACTTGAAGCTGCAGAAAAATTAGCAGTCCCTGCAATAATAGTTCTGCCCTTTTCATCACATACCTTTCGAAAAATTTCTGTAACTGATCGTCCCGGCAACTGGGGGGAACGCTTTGATAATGTGGTAAAGTTAGCTAGTGATCGAGGCAACCTTGTAGAGCTTGGATTTGACGTCGATGACGATAATTCCTTTTCAAAAACAAACAGTAGGATAATTCAGGAGGCATTAACATTAGGCCTTAATCGAAAACTTGCCTTTGTTGTTTGGGAAGGGAAATCTCGTGGAAAGGGCGACTCCACAGCGGATTTTATGCGTATTGCCCTCTCTCAAGGATTCGAAAAAAAGACAGTTCTCACTGTAAGGAGAGGGTGTTGAAGATTAAAGATATAGTTGTGAATATTTTACATGGGGGGCAAAAAAAACATATACAACCTCTTGTAACGAAAAGGAACGCTGGAAGCCATGCTGCGGTTGTTTTTGTACATGGGTTCCATGGTGAGGCTGTTGAGACTTGGGCATCATTCCACAAGCAATTTCTTATAGATTATCGTCTCAATGACTGGGATATCTATAGCGTTGGTTATGCTACGAACCTTTCTGTTGATTTGCCAATTTGGACTTCGGACCCAGATATCAGTTCATGTGCTAAAGGCTTAGTCACGAAATTAGGTCTCGCCCCACTAGAGAGATACAAGGCTATAACCTTGGTTGCACACAGCATGGGCGGGCTCGTAGTACAAAAAGCCATTCTTGACAGTGCTGATTTAAGAGAGCGCCTTAGTCACGTTATGCTTTATGGTACGCCAAGTGCTGGGGTGTCGAAGGCTGCCCTGGGATCGCGCATTAAGCGACAGGCGCGGGAAATGAGAGAAGGCAGTGCATTCATAGCAAAGATTCGAGAGGAGTGGCAGGGAACAATTGGTACACAGCCATCGTTCACATTTATCTCTATCGCAGGTGAAGACGACGCTTTTATCCCAGCGTCTTCATCTCTTGATCCCTTTCCATCGTCACAGCAGGCTGTGGTACCAGGTAACCACCTGGAAATTGTGCGGCCAGACTCGACAAATCACTACTCATATGTATTGTTCTACAAAATTTTGACGGGAGCGCGTGGAGACCATTCAGTAATAGAAAGCGCACGGCTTGCGGTAGAACACAACCAGTTTTACCGTGCGATTGAACTCTTGATGCAAAAGCAGGATGGTCTTGACGATTCCGGGATTGTTACCTTAGCGCTTGCACTTGAGAGTGTTGGTCGCGGTGAAGAGGCAATGACTGTGATCGGAAAATGGAATCGTAATCATGAGTGCCGCACACTTGATCCCATAGGAGTCCTTGCAGGGCGCTTAAAACGTCGATGGTTAGTATCACATCAGCAACATGATTTCGACCGAGCTCTTGAACTATACTCTGAGGGGCTAGAGCGTGCTGAGACAAACGTAGACAGTAGCCAAGCGTACTACCATGCCATCAACGTGGCGTTCCTTCTGTTGATGGCAACAACAGAAGTTGGATCCGTCACCTCTGAGATTGAGACTATGGCGAGGAGGACGTTAAATCATGTCGAAAATTCGCGTGAGAACCATTGGACTTATGCTACTAAAGGTGAAGCTTCCTTGTTACTAGGTGATCTAGAATCGGGAGTGGTTGCTTATCAAAGGGCTCGAGAGTTGGCAACAAAACTGAGAGAATGCGATTCCATGCACATGCAAGCTGTAGCTGTTGCATTGCGTGTGTTTGGGGAAGATGGTGCCAGACAGATAGATGAGGTGTTTGGGCTGTCCTAGGTTGTCAATTCTAACCCTACATGGTGGACCTCGAAAAAAAACAATATCTAAGATATTACGGCCATGTGAGATAGCCCCAGACAGACACATTTTTGACGAAACTAGCGAGGGAAAATGACAGATAGCCGTAAGCTTTGCTTTGTTGTGATGGGTTTCGGGAAAAAAACTGACTTTGAGTCTGGTCGGACTCTTGATCTAAACGCTACCTACGAGGCAATTATCCAGCCGGCAGCAACAAATGCCGGGCTACGGTGCATACGTGCGGACGAGGTTATGCATTCCGGTGTTATTGATACTGAGATGTACGAAATGCTGCTGCGTGCCGAACTGGTGATAGCTGACATATCAACAGGTAACGTCAATGCGGTTTACGAGCTTGGGGTTCGCCATGCACTACGACCGAACTCGACCATAATCATGAAAGAGGACAAGGGCCGTCTCTATTTTGATTTAGACCATGTCAGTACATTTCAATACCAACACTTGGGTGTGGATATCGGTGCTCGTGAGGCAATACGGGCGTCGCGTGACTTGCATGCCTTAATTGAAGAAGTGCTCGTTGCGCAGCGTCCAGACAGTCCGGTTTATACCTTCCTGCCCAAACTGCAGCAGCCTAGGCTGAGCGACGAAGAATTTGCCGAGTTGCTTGACGAGAAAGAAGCCGAGCAAGAGCGTCTATCTGGTTATATGTGCGCAGGGGAGTCTGCCAGTAAAGACAGTCGGCATAGTGATGCTGTCACAGCTTACGCGGCGGCAAGCCAGCTCAAACCTAATGACCCGTTCATTATCCAGCAACTTGCGCTCGCCACGTACAAATCCGAACAGCCATCTGTGATTAGCGCACTCGTGAATGGACTTCAGATCATCTCAGTACTTCAGCCAGACAGTTCAAACGACCCAGAGACACGTGGCATAACGGGAGCCATGAACAAGAGGCTATGGTTATCAACTAAAGATCCAGCACAACTGGATGCTGCCATCCGCCATTACGGGCGTGGATTTGAGTTTCGGCGTGACTACTACAACGGAGAGAACCTTGCTGTCTGCTACGACTTCAGATCGCACCTGCATTCAGATCAGGATGAATCGCAATATGATCGGATGAGTGCACATAAGGTGCGAGAAGAGATTATTCTTGAACTTACCGCCGCGTTAGAGGAACCCTCTTTTGAAGAACGCTCCGACCGCCGATGGGTTTACGCTACACTGGCTAACTGTTCTTACGCTATCGGCAAGACACAAGATGCTGAGCACTACGAAGCAATTTTTCGGAAAGAATCTCTAGTCACATGGGAACTGAACACATTCGAGTCAGGTAAGAAACACGTCCTAGATGATTACCAAAAAACTAGGGACAAAACCCATTAGGGATACTTTTAGGGATACTTTTTAAAATTGAATAGATGGAGTGCTTATAGTTTTAGGCATTTATATTAACTGTTCGATTCTCGTCCCGGTACCATAAATAATAGAGCCAAATCAGTTTTTACTGGTTTGGCTCTTTTTTTTCGTCTCAACTATATTTTAGAGCTAATTAGTGATTCCTTGGATCCGTTACATTCTGGTGTCTATTGATGATCCATTCTTGACTATAAAATGTCCTATGAGCTCTCAGCTCGCATGGAGATGAGCTGGGCTGAAAATTCCATGCTATGGGCCACTTAATGGTTGTTTGGTCGTTTAGGGCCGAAATTGATTTTGTTTGTTGTGGACATAAATATCGATTAGTACCCTGAAGGGGATTCGCGCACAAAAGGTTGCTTAAAGAGGTTTTGTTCTCTGTATAGTTAAAGGCATTGATTTAGTCTTGGAGAGGAAATTGCGCGACTTTAAAAGTCGTTAGGCATAAAGTGATGGTTCGCATTAAGTGTGTTATATCGACTAAGGGCGACGCGACAATTGTCTTGAAGTTTTCTCACTTTTTTTCCTATTGTGTTTTTATGGCGTTTTTTTACGGAGATATTCTATGTCGTTACTAAGTACCTTGCCTGACAACACCGTCAGGCGTTTATTTAAAGTCATGTTACGAACCCTACACCTTGTCGGCATTGCTGGAACCTTTGGTAATGCAATGATGGGTGTTTCTGCGTCGATCTATATTACCCTAGCGATCTATTCTGGCATTCTTCTCGTTGTGATGGATGCCTATTCTCGTTGGATCTGGTTTGTTCAGCTCAGGGCTGTCGCAGTTTATTTAAAGTTGCTTATTTTATTGTTTATGCACCTTTATCCTCAATTTACGATTCCATCCCTGATCGTTATTATTGTTATTTCTGGATTTATGTCACATGCCCCCAGTTGGATTCGTTATTACTCGTTACAGCATGGCCGGATGGTTCATTCAAGGAATGATTTGATGGGCTAGTCGACTGTTTCTCGCTATGGTTCGTCAAACCATACAGGTTTCTTGATCCAGTGAATGTAACTAGAAATTGCTGAGAAATGAGCTGTTTTGTAGCACTGTGTTCCAATGTGAAACAGTTGGATTTCTACTGTAAAACAAGAGGTTATAGGTTTTGTTAGAAAAATAGTCAATGATTTAGAATAGTTATTTTATTTATTTCGACTTTGGCACGTTGCTAGCAATATATGTGTTACGACAGCATTATTGAGCTACTGTACTTTAACGTACCAAAGGAGAAACATCATGGAGAACGTTGCCGTAGAAATCAGCTGCGAACATTGGAATTGGCCTGAAGGAATCTATCCACCGGCTCCACCAATTGATCTTGAACAAGATGTGTGTTTTCTCAGCACAGGTACTACCGACGACGATTGGAAGTACGGTAGTGATTAAATAATTCAACGCCCCGAAAAAGTTTTCGGGGCGATTTTTTTATGCAGAAAAAGAAATAAAGTTTGAACTATCGATCAAACTGGCCGGCACAGTCTTGTTGGTCGCCACGAATTTTGTCGATTCCGTGTCCAATAGCAGGCCATACGGCTTGTAGGTTTTCCAATGCAGCTTTAGGGCTGCCCGGTAGATTAACAATCAATGAGCGACCTTTTATCCCAGCAACGGCTCTTGACAGGGACGCCATCGGAGTTTTCTTAAGGCTCTCCATGCGCATTAACTCGCCGAGACCGGGAACGAGTCGGTCAACAACCTGCATTGTCGCTTCAGGTGTGACATCGCGGGGTGAAAGTCCTGTTCCCCCAGTCGTCAAGATCAAGTCGGCAATATCCAGTTCAGCCCAGTCGATCAGTGTTTCGGTAATCAGGTTTAAATCATCGGCAATTATTAGCGCCTCTACGGTAATGACTCCATGATCAGCCAGCCATGTTGACAGGGCAGGGCCACTTTCATCAACACGTTCACCACGTGCGCCCTTGTCACTTAAAGTGAGAATCGCTACTCTGTTCCAATTCATAAGGCTTCATCCCGTTTGAATACGCCACTTTTTCCGCCCTCTTTATAGAGCAGTTTCGTTTCACTGATCAGTATTGATTTATCGCTTCCTTTGCACATGTCATATACTGTCAACGCCGCCAGTGATGCGGCAACCATCGCTTCCATCTCCATGCCACTGCGCTCCAGTGCCGTGACATCACTGATGATGTTTAAAATGCCACGTTCTGGATCGGGCTCAAAGTCGATACTGACCTTATGAATTGCGAGAGGATGGGATAGCGGTATCAGTGTTGGTGTCATTTTTGCTGCAGCGATTCCCGCGATTCTGGCAACAGAAAGGACATCACCTTTGGCGATTTTTTGATCTAAAATTGCTTTTAAAATCTTTGGTTGTAACTGAACTTGGGCTGAGGCGACAGCGCGGCGCAACGTTGGTGCTTTGGCGCTGATATCGACCATAATGGCGTGCCCTTGATCATCAAAGTGATTAAATGACATAGTGTGCCTTTCTATTGTCTGCAAATTGTTTGCGGTTTCATTGCGGTCTGCTATGGGTTCTGTAGCCCATATAGTTTAATTTTACGGTGTAACGTATTACGGGCAATTCCTAATGCTTTGGCTGTTGCCGTGACATTCCAAAGATTTTCCTCAAGGGTCTTTTTGATGGTGTCTGCTTCCGATTCTTTGAGAATACGGTTTTGCGACGGCTTTAACCCTTTGTTGCGCATGATGGTGACCACCGAGTTCTCTAGTCCGCGTAGTGATAGTAATAGCTGATTTAACTCGCTGGCGCTCATGTTTTGCAGGTGTTCCTCTTTGGCGTAGTGCTGCCAAAAATCTTCCAGAACATTCGGGTTATGTTGGTGGACAAGATCCTGCGGTTGTTCGCAGATTATTTTTGTGGTTGGTGTTGAGAAATCGTTAGTTAGTTGGGTTGCCAAATGTTGAATCTGAATCGACTGGTCATCTGATAATGCGATAGCACGGCGGACAACATTTGATAGCTCGCGAATGTTTCCTGGCCACGCATAGTTTTCTAAGGCAAGGGCTGCTTTTGGGTGTAATTTGACGTTAGGGCTGTATTGCTGGATAAAGTGTTCAGCTAGGGCTTTAATATCCTCACGACGCTGGGCCAAATCGGGGCTGGTGAGGCTTACCACATTGAGGCGGTAGAATAGATCTTCGCGAAAGGTTTTTTCGCGAATCGCCTCCTCTAAATTGATGTTGGTGGCTGAGAGGATACGAACATCTGTTTTGCTTGAGCGCTCACCACCAACACGGCAGAATTCACCTGTTTCTAACACGCGCAGCAGTTTGACTTGAATCGATGGACTGGCATCACCAATCTCATCTAAAAAAAGTGTTCCACGGTGCGATAATTCAAAAATTCCACGACGAGCTTGGTTGGCCCCAGTAAAGGCGCCTCGCTCATGTCCAAAAAGCTCGCTTTCGAGAAGGTTTTCTGGTAATGCGCCGCAGTTAATGGCAATGAAGGGTTGGTCGGCTCTATTGGAGGCTGCATGGATAAAGCGAGCAAGCACCTCTTTTCCCGTTCCGGTATTGCCTTGAATCAAGACGTTAATGTTTTTACTGGCGATCTTATAGGCCAAGCTTACCAGGCGGCGCATTTGTGGTGACTGGCCGACAAAGAATCCAACTCGCTCGGCGACAGCTGTCCAATCTTCTTCACCGACCTGTCCATTTTGCCGATTATGAGCATGGCTGGCAGCATTTTGAATGAGGTTTTCGATCTCGTCTATGTTGTCAAAAGGCTTTTCGATATATTCAAATGCGCCCAAATGCATGGCGTCAACAGCTGTTTTAATGGTGCTAAAGCCCGTCATGATAATCACTTCGCAGCTGGGTTGAGCTCTTTTAATCATTTGCAGTAGCGTTAAGCCGTCGGTGTCAGGCAACTTGAGGTCAACCATTGCCACATTGAAATCCCAGTCCTCTAGGGCCGTCAGAGCTTCTTTCTCACTGGTGGCTGTGACAACTTGATAACCTTTTTTATGCAGTAGGCGTTTGAAAAAATTACAAACATCTACCTCATCGTCAATGATCAATATTCGGTTCTCAGACAATGTCTCTCACCTCTGTTGAATGGGGGGCCGCGATAGCCTTTAATGGAACGGGCAGTAAAAGAGAAAAGGTACTTCCCTCACCAAGCGTACTTTCAACTTCAATTGTTCCTGAATGTGATTCAGCGATTCCAAGACTGACTGAAAGTCCGAGTCCTGTTCCCTTTGTCGCATCTTTACTGGTAAAGAACGGGGTAAATATTTTTTTGAGATTCTCTTGATCAATCCCGGTACCATTGTCTTGAACGCTGATGACCGCCCACGTTTTTGCTTCATCGTGGCGGACAAAAGAGGAAACCGTAATCTGTTTGTACTCTTGATCTGATTCATTTAACGCATCGCGGGCATTGATCAATAAGTTGGTTAAAACCTGCTGAATTTGAGAGCCGTTGATATTGACCATGGTCAAATCTGGATCGAGCTTATCGATAATCTGAATCTGGTTACGATTAATTTGATAGCGGATCAGTCCTAACACCAATCGAACCTGCTCATTGATATCGCTATCTGTCATCGGCATTTGGTCTTGACGGGAGAAGGTGAGCAGGTTTTGAATAATTCGCTTACAACGTAAGCCGCAATTGATCACATCCTGTAAACTCTCATTCTCAACCGATTCACTGGCGAACTCTCTCGCCAACATCTGAGCGGTACCGATGATCACTGTCATTGGGCTATTCAGTTCGTGGGCGACCCCTGCGGCCATTTCACCTAATGCGGCAAGTTTTGCCGATTGAAGCAATTGAGCTTCCATTTTTGTTTTTTGGGTCACATCTTTTAAGATGATGGTGAACGCGGCGAGTTTGTTCTCATCATTGAAAATGGGATAGTAATAGGTCTCCAGTAAAACACCAGAATCCGTTGGCCAATTGCGGTGAGCGGGTTGACTACTGCTTTTGATCTCTTCCATGGCACAAACAGGGCACGGTTTATCTCTGCCATGAAGCCGTGAATAGCATTTGTTTACTAACGATTTTTGCCAGTGGCGGCTTATCTCGGGAGTAAAACGATCATTATGGCGCAAAATATTGTAGTTGGAATCGACTAGAAAAATGGGGTCTGTTACTGCATTAAATGTTTCTTCCCACTCCTTTGTCGTGTGCGCAACCTGTCGGTAGAGTCTTGAATTCTGGATACTGATCGCCATTTGATCAGTGAGGTGACTAATAAATTCAAGTTCTGGCTCTGAAAATTCAGCTTCATTTGTTCGGCCAACGACCATGACGCCAATCACTTTAGCGCGTTCAAACAGTGGTGCAATAGCAAATGAACTTAATTGCTTTGGGAACTTAGAATTTTGCCATACGTGAGAGTGTTCTACTTGTGAAGCTTTGAAAATAGTAGCCTCTTTACTTTTCATCACTTGCCATGATGGTGAGTTGTCAGGAAAGTGGCTAACGCGACAGTAGTCACGTGGTGCAACGGCTTTAAGATGAAGTTCATCCTCGTTGAGAGCAATAAGCGCCATAAAAGTACAAGGGAGCGCCTGAGGCAAGCGAGTGTACGTACGATCAAGGATGTCCTGAATCGACATGTCAATATTGATATCGTGAAGTAACTGATGGAGAACCTCCAGTCGCTCATTTTGCTTAAGGGCTTCCTCTGTAGTTTTTTTTAACTCAACATAGTAGTTCAGTTTTGAGGAGTTGACCCCCGTCAGTTGTTCAAGCTGTTTCTCTTTTTTATCCACGATGACTCCCTTAGGTAAGAACCCTTTACAGTGCCTGGTGAAAGATTTCTTCAATATCTTGAAGAGTTGTTTCACGCGGGTTGGTAATCAGGCAGGCATCGTTTAGTGCATTGATACTTAATGCGTTGATCATCTCTTTTTCGATACCGAACTCGGCTAACCCTTTGGCGAGACCAATATCATATATGATCTCATTCACCGCAGTGATGGCAAGTTGCGCCGCATTTATACTGCTTAGACCGCGAATGTTTTTGCCCATTGCTTCGGCAATGGTGGCGAATTTAGCTGGGTTTGCTGACAAATTAAATTCCATAACATGTGGCAAAATTGCTGCGTTAGTTTCACCATGATGATGATCGAGAAGGCCGTCAACCTGGTGTGTCATGGCATGCGTTGCGCCAAGAATTGCATTGGAAAAGGCAATTCCCGCTGAAAGGCTAGCCATCGCCATATTGGTATTAGACTCAATATCATCACGATGAAGAACTGCATGACGTAGATTGCCAGAAACCAGTCGAATAGCATTGAGAGCATGAATATCTGTCAGTGGTGTTGCTGCCAAAGAGACATAGGCTTCAATGCCGTGGGTTAGCGCATCAACGCCTGTCGCTGCGGCGAGCCAACTGTCTTTGGTGCGCAGTAGCTCGGGGTCAACAATGGCAATATCGGGAACCAATGATTTTGAGATGATCGACATCTTCAGCATCCGTTCGGTATCGACAATGATGGCAAATTGACTCACTTCGGAACCCGCACCAGCAGTGGAGGGGACCATGATCATTGGCGGCAGAGGCCGACTGATATTGTTGACACCTTCGTAGTCGCGCAGAGTGCCGCCGTTGGTGGCTAACATCGCGATCGACTTAGCGACATCGGTGGGGCTACCGCCGCCAACGGCGATGAGGGCATCACAGCCAGATTCGAGATACTGGGCAAGGCCTGCATCGATCTCATGATCTTTAGGGTTTGTTGTTAATGCCGAAAAGATCTCAATCTCCAATCCTGCTTGTTTCAGGTAGCTACAGGCAATCTCGACCCAGCCTGAGTCAATCACCCCTTCGTCACTGACGATAAAAACCTTGGACGCACCAAGACGCAATGCGCTTTCTCCAATTTGACTGAGAGAACCGCAACCGAAGATAATTTCTGGTGTGACAAACTTGGTGATATTCATATTTGTTCTTTCTGTTAAATGTGTATCAGTGCTGGATCCTCAATATTGCTGTTTGGTGGCGATGACCACCTTTAAATCATTTGGATCTCCACCGTTTCACCTGCTTCAATTCGGTCGCGATCAGCGGGTAAAATAGCGATGGCGTTGGCGCGAATCATTGTGCTTAAAATTCCAGTATTTTGATCCCCTGAACTTGTGGCAGTCAGGCCGTTATCACTGTTGGTAACGAAAACGCGTAAAAATTGAACGCGACCCTCCTTTTTCTTCACCGCCTCAGTTAATGTGGCCTTGACGGTGTCTTTAATCGGGTTGCGATGACCTTGCATTTTCAGTAATGCAGGTCGAACAAACTCTTCGAAGGTGACCATCGTTGATACGGGATTCCCCGGTAGAGAAAAAATCAACCTACCATCGTTCACAGCAAAGGCAGTGGGGCGGCCCGGTTTAACGTCAACTTTCCAAAATATCTGTTCTACGCCCGATTCGTTTAACATGTCGCAGACAAGATCACGATCTCCCATGGAGACACCCGCCGAGGTGATTAACACTTCGGCTTTTAATCCTTCACTAAGCTTTTGTTGTAGGCTTTCGCGGTTATCGCGAGCGATGCCGAGGAGGATCGGCTCACCGCCAGCCTCTTTGACTGCCGCAGCAATTGAATAGGCGTTACTGTTGGTGATTTGACCTGCGCCAACCGTTTCACCGGGTTCTACCAGTTCGTCTCCTGTCGATAAAATAGCGACTTTCGGTTTTCTAAATACCTTGACGGTGGAAAACCCTAAAGTTGCTAACAGGTTAATCGCGGCTGGGCGCAGAACGGTTCCAGCCGTCAGTATTAGCTCATTTTTTGGGATATCCTCCCCTTGGACACGGATATGGTCCCCCATCTTAAAAGGCTGGGTAATGGTGACCGTGTCCTCATCATTCTCAGTATCTTCAATGGGAATAATGGCTTGGCACCCTTGTGGTGTTGGAGCGCCAGTCATGATTTTTATCGCGGTACCGGGTACAACATTTAGCTCACCAGCGACAGCTCCAGCTGGGATGTAGCCAATGATTTTTAGCTGCGCACCAACTCGGTTATCCTCATGACACACTGCAAATCCGTCCATCGCTGAGTTGTTCCAACGTGGTAGTTCACACTGAGATACGATCTCTTCGGCAAGTACTCGGCCAGCGAGATCAATGAGTGCTATAGATTCACTTTGCAGTAGAGCTGATCTGTCTAAGATTAGCTCTCGTGCACGTTCATAAGACGTTGCCATATTGTGTTCTCCTTTAAATTATCATTGGTATTTTTTTGTCGTGTGTTTGATGCATTGACGAGCTGTCCATGATCAATGCGTATCACTTCACTGCCGATTCGTTGCGGCTGTGATTGGTCGTGAGTGGAATACACCACGGTTACTCCACGACGCGGTAACTCGCTGAGTAATGCTTCAAAGTTCTGTACGCTGTCACCATCGACACTGGCCGTTGGTTCATCTAGCAGAATAATATTTGGCTCTAAAGCGAGCGCGCGTGCCAGAGCGATACGTTGAATTTCGCCACCTGAAAGGTTGTCGAACATACGCTGCGCGAGGGCTGAGAGTCCTACCATCTCTAGAGCTGATTGAATGCGTTGTTGTTGATCTTTAGTGTGTATGCCGCGTAATTTGAGGCCAAAAGCGAGGTTGTCATACACGGTTCCTTTAAACAGATAGGGCGATTGTTCAACGAGGGTGATCTGCTGCCTTTTTTCGGTGATTGTTTTAGCCTTACTGTCAAAAATAATGGTCCCTTGTTGTGGTTGTTGTAATAAGGCAAGAACCCTTAGCAGGGTGCTCTTACCTGAACCATTTGCCCCTGAGAGCGCATAGCTGCGCTGGGGGAAAAGTTCAAGGCTGTCAATTGATAAACAAAAATTGTCACCTTGATGGATCACCACATTTTTCAAGCTGAGTATTGGCTCCATCCTATTACCTTTGTTGCAGTAGATTTAAAAACATATTTACGAACAGCGCTACGCTCAATAAAACAATACCTAATGCTAAGCCAAAGGCAAATTCACCCTTGCTTGTTTCGAGGGCAATTGCTGTGGTCATGGTGCGGGTTGAGTTACGAATATTGCCACCAAGCATCATCGCTACGCCCACTTCACCAATCACTCGGCCAAAACCCGCTATGATTGCCGCCATCACCCCGAAACGGATCTCTTTAATGAGTTGAATATTGGCCTGTAACGGTGTCGCGCCAAGGGTAAGAGCGGTGTTTATAATTCGGCTATCGGAACCTTCAACTGCAGCGAGTACATAATTGCAGATGATGGGCGTTGCTAGAACCATCTGTCCGGCAATCATGGCAATGGGTGTAAAAAGAAGACCAAGGTTGCCCATGGGGCCTTGTCGACTGAACACCCCAAACAATACCAGCCCTACGACAACGGTTGGCAGCGCCATTAAGGTATTGAGCAGAGTGATCACGATACGCCGCCCGCGAAACTGTGTTAAACCAAGAACAACGCCCATTGGAACGGCAACTGCTGCAGATAACGTAATCGCGCAAAAGGAGGTGTAAAGAGAGGTCCAAACGATCCTCTGTATGTCCTGATCGAAGGCAAAGATGAGCTTTATAGCGGCGCGTATTGATTCGAACAGGTAGTCCAATTCGATCCCCTTATTGTACGTAGAAAAGTTGCTCACCGCCTCGACGATAGCCAGTGATCAGTGCTTTTGCTTGATCTGACACGAGGAAGGCAAGGAACTTTTTGGCTAATTCATCTTTTACGTGTGGGTGTTTTAGGGGGTTAACCATGATCACCCCATATGGGTTAAAAAGCTGAGAATCGCCTTGACTGACAACCTCTAGATCAGTCTTGCCACTAAAAGCAAGATAGGTGCCGCGGTCGCTTAGGGTGTAGCCTTTTCGCTCACCTGCCATAATAATCACTTCGCCCATACCTCGGCCAGCTTCTAAATACCACTTACCCTCTGGAGTAACATGTGCTGCACGCCACAGTTGTTTTTCGCGGCTATGGGTTCCCGAATCGTCGCCGCGAGAAACAAACGTTTCCTGGTGCTGAGCAATGGTCGCCATCGCTGCGGTTACATCCGTTGTTTGTTTTACGCCAGCGGGGTCGTTAGCAGGTCCAAGAACAACAAAATCATTGTACATCACGTCGCGGCGATCCACACCGTAGCCATCGGCAATAAACTTATCTTCCTTACTGCGGGCGTGCACCATTACAACATCTACATCACCCGACTCACCAAGTTTAATAGCTTTGCCTGTACCGACGGCAATGACATCAATTTGACAATTGTTAGCCTGTTCAAAGGGGGGCAATAGTACGGCGAGTAAACCCGAATTTTCGGTCGAGGTCGTGGTTGCTAAGCGTAAGTGTTCAGTGGCCAGTGCCGGTATAGTGAATGCTACGCATAGGCTTACTGCCATGATTAGTGTCAAAATAGGCTTCATTGCATTAATTCCTTGTCAGTTGTGATGGTCAGTCATCGTGGGATAATTATACTAATGATCGTACTGTTGTTCATTCTGCACTAATTATACATGCAAGAGCCATGCAAAAATGGATCATTTTGTTTAGATAAGGTTTTGTTTCCAAGGCGGTAAATGGCGATGGCTGGATAAGTGGTGCTCAGTGTGGGTATTTTAGTGCACCACTACAGTTTAGAATTTGGAACGGTTGGAACGAAATGTGGCGATTGATTTTCTTGGTTCGCATGGGCCGTTGTGCACAGAGGGGGCTGAGTGTATCGAATTGATGCAAAGTGACCCATTGTGGAACACCTGTTGGTGTCGTATTGGTTTGCTTGGATGGAACGTTGATTGTGGGGGCAATGTTACATACTGTCACATATTGGAACGCTTCGAGTCGATTTGTCTCATGTTGTCTGAGGGGGGTGTCCTTTCACTTGTGAACGTTTGTTCGCTAAGAAGACTTGTGTTTACAGTATGTTACCGATTTTATTTTAAGGCTGGCATTGTTGTTGCTCAGTGGGAATATATCGTATGTATTTTATTTATGTAGCACTAACAACAAAACTGGAGAGAAAAAAATGGCTTTAGCAGATCAAACTTATGGTTTTTACATTCCTACTGTTTCACTTATGGGCGTTGGTTCTTCAAAGGAAACTGGCGAGCAAGTTAAGGCGCTCGGCGGTTCAAAGGCTTTGTTGGTAACTGACAAGGGTATTGTGGCAACAGGCATGGCTGATCAAATTAAGGCTCAGGTTGAAGCTTCTGGTATTGAAGTTGTTATTTTTGACGGTTCAGAGCCTAACCCTACTGATAAGAACGTTCATGATGGTCTGAAGGTTTATCAAGACGAAAAATGTGACACTATCATTACACTCGGTGGTGGTTCTTCTCACGACTGTGGTAAGGGTATCGGCATGGTTGCTTCAAACGGCGGCCACATTCGTGATTGCGAAGGGGTAAACAAAACCACTAAGCCAATGCCTCCTTTCGTAGCAATTAACACGACCGCTGGTACCGCTTCAGAGATGACACGTTTTTGTATCATCACTAATACAGAAACCCACGTTAAGATGGCAATTGTTGACTGGCGTTGTACCCCTAATATCGCTATCAATGACCCTGTTTTGATGGTTGGTAAGCCAGCTGGCTTAACTGCTGCAACAGGCATGGATGCATTGACTCACGCGATTGAGGCGTATGTTTCAACTATTGCAACACCAATCACTGATGCGTGTGCAATTAAGGCGATTGAGCTGGTTGCTGAATACTTACGCCCTGTTGTTGCCAACGGCGAAAACCTCGAAGCGCGTGACAAGATGGCTTATGCTGAATTCCTCGCAGGTATGGCGTTTAACAACGCTTCACTTGGTTATGTTCACGCTATGGCTCACCAACTTGGTGGCTTCTACAACTTGCCACACGGTCTGTGCAACGCAATCCTTCTTCCTGCGGTATGTGAGTTTAACACCATCGCAAACCCACAACGCTTCGCAGATATCGCTGTTGCAATGGGCGAGAACATCGAAGGCTTAAACACTGTTGAGGCGGCTCAAGCAGGTATTGCTGCAATTCGTGATCTTTCTGCTTCTATCGGTATTCCTGCTGGTTTGACTGCTCTTGATGTTAAGGAAGCTGATCTTTCTACCATGGCTGAAAATGCTCAGAAAGATGCATGTATGTTGACTAACCCTCGTAAAGCAAAACTTGAGGAAGTGATCAATATTTACAAGGCGTCAATGTAAATCGCGTTCAATTCTAGGCCAAGAGGAATTTTTCTCTTGGCCTTTTTATTGCAACGTTTTTATTGCAACGAGTTGTAAAGGTCATTCGTTGATGGAATCAATGACCGGTCTCCGAACCTGATTGCCTTAGAGGTTTTTCCTGATGGTAGCAGGTCGACGGGTTTTACTGGAAACGGTGAAGCCTCCCTTTTGGAAAGGAGATTGATGACGTGTACATCGCATTAGGCAATAGCTTTGATAAAAGGGAGTAGCACCTATGGATAAAATTTTTCGCGTAAATATGACAAACCTCACTACG
Source organism: Desulfuromonas svalbardensis (assembly GCF_055389415.1). Classification (NCBI taxonomy): domain Bacteria; kingdom Pseudomonadati; phylum Thermodesulfobacteriota; class Desulfuromonadia; order Desulfuromonadales; family Desulfuromonadaceae; genus Desulfuromonas; species Desulfuromonas svalbardensis. The sequence goes on from NZ_AP042416.1 coordinate 1,827,157, forward strand.
AGTGTTGAGGAAGTTCCACAAAACTGGCTTGGTCTCGGTGGTCGAGGTTTAACATCGACAATCGTTGCCGCAGAAGTTGACCCAATGTGCCATGCTCTTGGTGATGGCAATAAGTTAGTGTTCGCTCCAGGCCTGCTTTCTGGAACAGCTGCAGCAAACTCAGGACGTATGTCCTGCGGTGCTAAGAGCCCCCTTACTGGTGGTATTAAAGAGAGTAATGTTGGTGGTACTACAGCTCAGCAATTTGCCAAAATGGGCATCAAAGCACTTATCATTGAAGGTCTACCTAAAGAAGACAAGTACTATAGTCTTGATGTGACCATGAATGGTGTGACCATTGCGGAAGAGACTGAGTTGCTTGGCAAGGGTAACTTCGCAGTTATCGAGGCAATGGAAGCCAAGTACGATAAGAAAGTCGGCGTCATGAGTATCGGCCAAGTGGGCGAGGCGAAAATGACTGCGGCGAATATCTCAGTTAAAGATCCAGACAGCAAAATCCGTAGTCACGGCCGTGGTGGTCTGGGGGCTGTAATGGGCTCAAAGAAGATCAAATATATCACTGTTAACCCTGAAGGTTCTGGCCGTGTTGCTATTGCTGACCCTGAAAAGTTTAAAGTGGCATCGCGGGTGTTTGCTAAGGCATTGATGGATCACCCTGTTGCTGGTGAAGGACTGCCTACGTTTGGCACCAATATTCTGGTTAATATCCTCAACGAAGCTGGTGGGCTACCAACACGTAACTTTACCGAAGGTAACTGGGAGAAGCACGACATGATCTCTGGCGAGACCATGCACGACACGATCGTTGAGCGTGGTGGTAAACCGAAGCACGGTTGTCATAAAGGTTGCCTCATTCAGTGCTCACAAGTTTATAACGATAAAGATGGTAACTATCTGACCTCAGGTTTTGAGTACGAGACCATTTGGGGTATGGGCGCAAATTGCCTCGTTGATAATCTTGATCAGATCGCAGAAGCCGACAATATCATGGATGATATCGGTATTGATTCCATCGAAACTGTGGTGATGTTCGCTGTCGCAATGGAAGCTGGCATCCTACCTTTCGGTGACGGTGCAGGAATTCTGCGTATGCTCAGAGAAGAGATTGCCATGGCAACTCCTCTAGGTCGGATTTTGGGTTGTGGTACCGCGAGCGTTGGTAAAGCTTACGGCGTGACTCGTGTGCCTGTCGTTAAGAATCAAGCGATTCCAGCTTACGATCCCCGTAGTGTTAAAGGGATTGGTATCACCTACGCCACAAGCACTATGGGCGCTGACCATACCGCAGGCTACACAATTGCTACCAATATTCTTAATGTTGGCGGTTTTGTCGATCCGTTGAAAAAAGAAGGCCAAGTTGAGCTTTCTCGTAATCTTCAAATTGCTTCTGCTGCAGTTGATTCAACAGGTATGTGTATTTTTATTGCGTTCCCAGCTCTTGACAACCCTGAGTGTTTACCCGCTCTGATCGATATGCTCAATGCGCGGTTTGGTATTGCTCTTACAGGTGATGATGTGACCAATCTCGGGAAGTCAATCCTCAAAACTGAGCATGCTTTTAACTTGGCTGCAGGGTTGAACAATAAGCATGACCGTCTACCTGAATTCTTTAAAGAGCCTGTGCTTCCGCACAATGCTGTTTGGGATTTTAGCGATGCAGAGATCGATGCTTTTTGGGATTTTTAAACAAACTCTGATGGGAGCTTAGGCTCTCTCTCCTTACCGACGTGATCGTCTGCCTCGATCACGTCGGTTTTTTTAGCACAATTTTATGATGAATAGTCCAGTCCTATAAGTAAATAGGTTGGGGTGAATATTATGGCGGTGACGATTAAGTTATTTGCCCAATTCCGCAATGACCGCTTTAAAATTGAGGAACGTGACGTTCCTGAAGCGGTGACCTGTTTAGGCATCGTTGCAACTTTGGCGATTGCTGAATCTGAAATTGTGGTTGTCATGATGAATAGTCGCCATGTGCCACTAACGAAAATGTTGAATGAGGGGGATGTCTTGGCTTTGTTTCCCCTGGTTAGTGGTGGTTTATGTGAGGCTTCAAGTAACTTCTCTTAACTTTAAAAATAGCAAAAGGAACTTTAACTATGCCTAAATATATTATCGAACGTGAAATTCCCGGAGTAGGAAATCTTAGCCCTGCTGAGCTACAGGCCATTTCACAAAAATCGTGTTCAATCCTCAATGAAATGGGGCCGCAAATTCGTTGGATTGAAAGCTATCTCACTGAAAATAAACTGTATTGCGTATATGTTGCTCCTGATGAAGAGTCGGTTCAAGAGCATGCTGCGAAGGGCGGCTTCCCTGTGAGCCGTATTTCTGAAGTGCGTGGGATGATCAATCCTGATACGGCCCAAGTGTAAGTTGCGAGACCATCGAGTTTGTTGTTCAATACGATTTGAGCTTCTGGCAAAACACAAGATTTAGTTTATCGTTAAATAGTACGCTAGTGCGATGGGGGTTGCATGTCACTGATTGATACGTTTGGGCGAAAAATAAACTATTTACGTTTATCCATCACCGATCGCTGTAATTTGCGTTGCAGTTACTGCATGCCGAACGATGGTGTAGTGAAACAGACTCACAGTGACATTCTCCGATTTGAAGAGCTGTATCGTATCGCTTCAGTGGCGACTGAGTTAGGCATCGAGAAAATCAGGATTACTGGCGGGGAGCCCTTGGTACGTAAAGGGGTGGTCGATTTTTTGGCTCGGTTATCAGAGCTGCCGAAACTCAAAGAGTTGGTGTTGACCACCAATGGCATATTGCTCCCTGAGATGGCTGCGGATCTCCATGCTGCGGGTGTTAAGCGTCTCAATGTGAGTCTCGATACCTTTCATGATGAGATTTTTACTCGCATTAGCCGTCGAGGAAAGCTCAGTGCAGTGCTGAAAGGTATTCAGGCCGCACGTGATATTGGTTTTCCGGTTAAAATTAATACCGTGGTCATGCGCGGGGTCAATGACGGTGAAATTTTAGATTTTATCGCTAAAACCATGGAACCAGCAGTGAGTGTTCGATTTATAGAATATATGCCTGTTATTAAGGAAGCTGGTTGGCAATCATTGGTGATGACTGGGCAGGAAATTCTTGAACATATCTGTCAAACTCACCAGATTGAGTCTGTTGATTCGGGCCTACGCTGTGGCCCAGCCAAAATGTACCGTGTTAAAGGTGCTAGTGGAACCTTTGGTTTAATTACACCGTTGTCGGGACATTTTTGCGCGCAGTGTAATCGAATTAGAATCTCTGCTGACGGCCATGCGAGTAGTTGCTTGTTTTCAGATGATCGAATTAATTTACGCCCAGCACTTAGCCATGAAGCAGATTCGTTTCTTATGGATGAACTGCGGCAGATGATCGGAGCGAAACCAGCTCGGCACCACTTATCCACAACTCATGCCCCGCATGTCCCCTTTTCAATGTCAAACATCGGTGGCTGAATAGAAAGGAATCTTTGCCATGCAAGCTCAAGTTGTAGCAGTCTGTACCAGTAAAAATAAAGGGGAGCGCAAAACTCCCGTTGATTGCGTGATGTTTGAAGAACGGCATGGCATAGTCGATGATGCTCATGCTGGTCCGTGGCACCGACAGGTAAGTCTGTTGGCGATGGAGAGTGTCGCAAAAATGAAGGCATTAGGTCTTGAGGTTGGTCCGGGAGATTTTGGTGAAAATATCACCACTTCAGGTATTGATCTGGTCGCTCTGCCTGTTGGTACTCAGCTTAATATCGGTTCGACCATCGTTGAAGTGACTCAGATCGGTAAAGAGTGCCACACGCGTTGTGCAATCTACCATCAAGCTGGCGATTGTGTGATGCCGAAAGAGGGTATTTTCGTCAAAGTGATAGAGGGCGGTCCCGTAAAGGCTGGTACGCAAATATTTGTTTTACAATAATGTATCGTGAGAGCTAAAACCCTCGAATCTGTGGTTTTAACCACAAATCCGAGGAAAGCTCAGGGCAGTATTGTAACGTTTTGTGTTGTTTAATTCTTTTCGAATCTGAAGAAATCTGATTCGTTATAATCATAAAGTTCGACAATGTCATCATCAACCATGCCACTGAAATGCGAAGTGCTGGCATGATCGTAGCCATCAAATAATTTTCCGTAAATTGACATGCAAATGTGGTGACCCTTTTCATCGTTAATGATGCAGTAGTTAGTACCATCTCGGCTTTTGTTGTTATTGCAGCCTGTTCGAGCGGGATAAATTTTCAGGTCGAATCCTGTTGCCTCTGTCGTGATTAACATGTGTTTGTTTTGGTCTTTGTCACATATTGATGAGTTGGACCAGTCGGCAATCAGTTGCCCTGCATAGTGGGCAACGTAAGCTTGAATATCTTTTGTCATCGCTTCCTCCCGTTTTTAACCTGGTGTACGCCCTGATTGTTTAAAACTGCTGTCAATCCTTTGTTGTGACCATTAAAGTTGGAACCTTAAATGGTATTTAGTTTGAAGTAGTGTTGGTGTGGTGTACTGTATACGTTATATAATGACATATCAAGTTTGCGTTTTGGGTTGATATCCAGTTTGTCGGACTGAATAAGAGGGGCTTTATTTAATTATTTCAATTGGATAGAAATTATTTTTTTGGCAGAAAAAAGGTATACCCATGTCACAGTTATCACGACATAGTTGTTGTCCTGAGTGCCATTCTCGAGAAGGTTACCGTCTTGGTGATGGCCGTAGAAAATGTTGCCGTTGTGGTAAAAAATATTCACGCCGCCATTTGCGAAGTCGCTTGTCAGCAAAAACTCTTAAGCAGATTGCGCTCTATTTTTGGCTTAGTGCGCCAATTAAGACCGTTGCTGTAAATCTGAATCTTGATCGCAAGACGGTGTGTCGTCATTATGGCTTAATAGAGCAGGGGATAAACGCCGAGGAGAAAAAAACTTGTCGTTTACCGCGCAATGAGAGTGAGCCCGAGGTGTTCTGTTTGCTTGTTGATTCAGAGACAACGTGGTGTGAGCGCTTATCTCAGCCGTCTTGGCGACATGTTCGTGCGGAATCTATCGATTATCGGTGGTGGTATTCTGCGATGATATTGTTAGGGATCCCATCGATGGTGGTTCATTGTTTGGTTTATGTAGACCAAGCTACAATTGGAGGTGTGGCGAAATCTTGGAGGAGTGATCTCGAAAAATTTGAAAAAATAATCCAAGAGTTGTGTCGCAGAAAAAAAGAGCGCAGTTCGCTATCTGGTAAGTTGCTGATGACCGAAGCTGTTTTTCGCTTTAATCATCGTAATAATCCAGGAGTGACTGCGATATTGTATCGTTTTTTACGGTACTGAATTGTTGCCTGTCTGTTGTTAATTTTTTAGTAAAATACCCGGTAAATAAATTACCGGGTTATTTGTGTAAACTAGCACCGTTAGAATTGTTGTCTTAGGTGGCTGGGGTGGTTAGAAGTAAGTTAATGCTATGACGCAGCACTTCAGTGATACTGACACCCTCTCTGCTGGCGCACTTCTTAAGCATTGTCATTTCGTTATCATCAATCCGACAAGAAATAATATTCTTTTTTGCATTTTCCTTTTTCCTACCCATCTGATTTCTCCTTTTTATTAAAAGTACTGAGTTATGTGTGACGTTGCTGTTGATGCAACGTTGAATGGTAACAATGTATACCGTGCAACTGTTTGCTTTAGTGTTGTTTTGCGAAAGGTGTGCCAACTTTTCAAAAATTGTAACTAGCTGATTTATGGCTCATAAAATTTGGTGTTTTGTGCCGAAAAATATGGATGTGGTCTTTTTTGAGACAATTCGTATCAGGATGGATTGACAAGGGAATTAAGATTTTAGAAACAATAGGCTCTATGAACTTTATTAGCGTTTACTATTGATAAAGGTTTCAGTCGTGATTGTTTCAAGGTAAATTCATTTTGTACCATTTTGGAACGTTGGTGTTACGTGTTGGAACAGTGGTGTTCAGGTTGTTGTGACAACGATTTTGCTTAAAACGTTGTTGCTCAAGCGTTATATATCAGGTTATACATCGGGTATGGTTATTGCTTGGATAATTGTTTAAATAGGCCAAAGAGCGGATTGTTATGCTCTTGTTGTTAATGTTAGTTGGCTAACATTTCGTTATTCAACAATTTAGTGAAGAGAAGACTGGAGATTTTTTATGACTATGGTGTGGCAGCGCAACTTGCGAATCGGTTTGGTTCTTGCGAGTGCAATATTATATGGGACAACTGCGATGGCAACCGTACAACAGGAGCCAGAATTATACAACCTGAGTGAAGTTATCGTTACCGCTGAGGACCAGGCGACGGAGAAAGTGGCAACAGTCATGACGGTCACAGCGGCGACGATTGAATCTCGCGGCGTGCGCACTCTGAATGAAGCACTACAGTTGGTGCCAGGCGTTAATATTCGTGTTGGCGCAGATGGTACACCGCGTATTGATATTCGCGGCATGAGAACCCGTCACGTGCTGTTTTTGCTCAACGGTATTCCAATGAATTCCACTTACGATGGACAGTTTGATCCGCGCACCATTCCAGCCGAAATGATTGCTGAAATCAAGGTGACAACAGGTGGTGGTTCGGTGCTCTACGGTGCCGGCGGTAATGGTGGTGTGATTAACATTATAACTAAGCACGGCCAACAGGGCTTTCAGGGAACGCTGAATGCTGAAGTGGCTCAGGAGCAAAGTTATCTTAGTCGCTTAACCATGGCTGCGGGGGGCGAACGTTACAATGCCTTTGTGAGTGCCAGTCGAGCTGATCGTGATGGCGCTCCACTTTCTAACCATTATTCAACCACTGACGCTGAAGATGGCGATGATCGTGATAATAGTGATCTCGAACAAACAGATCTGTTCACGAATCTTGATTATGCCCTCAGTGATCGAACTCAAATTGGTGTGAGCATCAACTATCAACAGGGCGAGTACGGTAAGCCAGCGATCACCAATTACGATAAAAAAGATATCTATACTAAGAAACCGAAGTATTTACGGGTTGATGACAGTGAAGGGGTGGCAACTCAGTTGGCATTTAGTCATCAGACTGAGGGGGTTTTTAGTATTCGTGGTTGGGGCTTTTACAATGAGTTGCAGTTAGAAGAAAACCGTTACGACGATGATTCTTATGACACTCAGGATAAGGATGGTGCCTACTCCTCGGATAGCACCACTAAATCAACAGGTGGAACGCTGCAGATCAATGCGGATCTCCAGCAACGTGGTGGACTAACCTTAGCGTTGATGGGCCGAAATGAAGATTGGTCTGACCGTGGTTTTGCGATCTCTACAGACAAAAAGACTAAAAAGACAGAGACTCTCCGCACTTCTGAAGATGAAGATGTTCAAGTGTATAGCACGGCTTTAGAATATGAGGTCAACCTGCTCGACAACCTTGGTATGGTTTTAGGCTATGGCTACCACTGGCAAAATCGCGACACTGGTAACGATGAAGATACCTATTCGTACATGATGGGTCTTTATTACGATGTGACTACGAGTAGCCGTCTTAAGCTCAGCCATGCGCGTAAAATTCGTTTTCCATCAATTAAGCAACTTTATGGGAGCGGTGGCGATGCCGATTTAGTGGCCGAAGAAACTCTCCACTATGAATTAGGCTTAGAACAGCAGCTGCCCGCCAACACGGTGTTGTCCATTAATGGCTTCGTCAACGATGCGAGCAACTTCATCGAAAAAGATGATACCGATATCAATCAAAATAACGATGAATATCTTTTCCATGGTTTTGAGGTCGCTTTAGATAACCGTCAATTTGACAATCTGTTGTTAAGTCTAAGTTACTCCTATCTTGAGTCGGAAGATCGTTCTTCCAGCAGTGAAAAGCATCAACTGCAGAACCGACCACGAGATCGGGTGACCTTTGAAACGCTTTACGACTTTGCCTGGGGGATGACGGCTCAAGCTTCGGTGGTCTATGTTGCTAACCAATATTTTTATGGTAAGGACGAATTGGGCCAAAAACGCGCGCCAGCCTATACTTTGGTGGATGTGAAGGTCAGTCAATCTCTGCTCAATGATGCCTTAGAGCTATATCTTGGTGCCAATAATCTGTTCGATGAAGATTATGAGCAAAGTTATGGTTATCCTCAACCTGGTCGTAATGTTTACGGTGGAGTTTCATATCGTTTCTAATCGTTATGATGATAGTGCGTTAGTGTCGCTGCAGAGGTTTAGTTACGCTTATGATGAGCGTGATTGGACGCTGCGCGATATTGATTGGTCAATTGCTGCCGGTGAGTGCCACTGTTTATGTGGTGCCACCGGCAGTGGCAAGTCGACCCTTGCTTTAGCGTTGAAAGGTTTGCTGGCCACAGGGCGGCAACAAGGGAGTATTCATTATCAGCTGGAGAGTGAAACTCCGACATTGCGTGTTGGTTTGGTACTACAAAACCCGGAGAGCCAACTGTTCGCGCGAACGGTTGGCGCTGAAGTCGCATTTGGCTTAGAAAATATGGCGGTTGCGCCACAACAGATGGCTGCACGGGTTGAACAGGCATTGACTCATGTCGGCTTAGATCTTCCTCTTAGTGCACCGGTGGCAACGCTCTCTATGGGGCAAAAGTACCGTTTACTACTGGCGTCAATGTTGGTGCTTGAACCTCAGCTGTTAATCCTTGATGAACCGGTAGCTCAGTTAGATGAAGGCGGCTTACGCGATTTGCGTTACATCTTGCGGCGCCTGCTCCAGCAGGGGGTGGCAATACTCATCTGCGAACACAACCCTGGGCCGCTTAGTGATCTCATCGATTCGTTCTGGTTATTAGATCGTGAGGGAAAAATGGCACCCTCAACATATACGGCCACAGAGGGTGATCATCTTTACGCTTCGAGCTCCGTAGGCTCCTCTTCAATGAATAAAGGAGCGACGCTGCTAACAGCCTCTGATTTAACCGTTGGTTGTGATGTGCAGCAGCCGTTATGGCGTGCCGAGGATTTTAGTTGGAGTCAAGGTCAGCAGGTGCTTGTCGTTGGCGGTAACGGCACTGGAAAGAGTACGCTGTTGCGGTGTCTCTGCGGCTTTTTAGCACCGCTGCATGGTGAGGTGCGTTTGTTTGGCCAACACCCTCAGCCTCGTATGATGCGCGGTCGTGTTGGTTGGTTACTGCAAAATCCACAACGTCAGCTGTGTGAAAACAGTGTCTATGATGAATTGGCGTTGAGTCATCGCTTGGCAGGTCGATGCCGCAACGAGCGGGCTGATCTTGTTAAGCAGACGCTCGTTACATGCGGTCTTGATCATCTCGAACAAAGTTCGGCGCATAAACTCAGTTATGGTCAAAAGCATTTGGTGGCCCTCGCTTCGTTGTTGGTGAGCAGGCCACAGGTGTTGTTGCTGGATGACCCTTTTGCCGGCCTCGATAGCCATTACCAGCAACGAGTGTATCAGTTGTTACACCACCAAAGTCGTGAGCAGGGGACGCTGGTGGTGAGAACCAGTCATCATCAACCAGGCGTAATGGATCAGGTCGATCAACTCCATACGATCTCAGGAGGTCTTTTTGCGACGCAATCGTTCTGATCTAATGCAACTGATGAATTCAGCCAATGACGTACAAACGTTAAGTAAAAAATGGGCGGTGATGCTTCGCGCTCCTGTTGGCGTACGTTTAGTGGTTTGTTTACTGTTGTCAGCATTTGCTTTTATCGTTCGTGCGCCTGAGGCTGTTGCTACGCTCGCCAGTATCAATGTTTTATGGTTTGTGTTGTGTGGTTTACCTTCGCGATTATGGTTGAAGTTGGTGAAGCCATTTATGGTCCAAACTGCTGTCCTTATCCCGCTTTATTTGTATCAGCAGGGGTATCCAGCAGGGGCAAGTGCTGGTTTGCAGATTTCGTGTCAATTACTCTTGACGTTAGTACCCGGTATGGTGCTGTTGTGGAGTACGTCACCTTCCCAATTGGCTCAAACTGTCAGCCGCTTTTTACCCGCGCAAGCTTCTTTTGTTCTTGCCTCAAGTTTACATTTTTTCCCGTTAGCCTTGGCTGATATGACCGCTCTGTACCAAGTGCAGGTGTTGAAGGGCGCGCGTTTGTCGGCTCGTGATTTATTATGTCCGTGGCACTGGCCTGATTTTGTTACCTGCTTAATCGTGCCGGCTGTGGTGCAATCTTTAGCCCTTACTGCTGAGATTGCCGTGGCGGCCAAAGCACGCAATTTTCACAATGGCCAACGCAGTTGCTGGTCGGAGGAACGATGACTAAAAAGACGATGTTGGATCGATTGCCGCTCAATGATGCACTGTTTATCGGTTTTTGTGCAGGTTCTATTATTGTGTGTAAATTGTTGTTTCGTTGGCACTTAGGTATTAACGGCCATGCCATGTTTTTTACCGTAGCTCTGTTACTTCTTGCTCGCGGCTGTGTTAATTACCGCTGGTCGGCATGCCTGACTGCTCTTTTGGCCGGACTTATGGCTACCAGTATTGGCCTAGGTAAAGGGGGGCCGCTAATTGTTTTGAAATTTTTATTTCCAGCTTTAGTGATCGATCTGGCAGCGCTGGTAATGCCATTGTTTTTTTTCAGTGTCACGGGTTGTGTTGTTGTCGCGGCGCTGGCTGGAGCGAGTAAATTTATCAATAGTTGGTTAAAGGGTTATTTTTTGGGAATGGATCGAATTGTGTTAGTGCAACAAGCGTCAATTGATGCATTTTTTAGCCTCATGTTTGCTTGTCTTGGCGCGCTACTTATCCCTTCGATCTTACGTAAACTTAAAGCACGAGGTATCCTCGTCCAACCTCAACCGGGTGGAGAATAACACCATATGGAAATTTATCTGTCCATCGACGATACTGATAATCTTGAGAGCTGTGGCACTGGCGAGTTAGCCAGTCAAATTGCCGCGTATATCCACACACAAGGTTGGGGGGAGTGTAGCTATATTACCCGCCATCAGCTTTTTATCCATCCTGATATCCCCTATACCTCACACAATAGTTCCATGTGTTTTCAGGCCCAGATTGAGGATCACGCACTGGGTAAAGTGATTAATTATGCCAGTGATTTTTTAGCGAGTGAGAGTGCAACGGGTTCCGACCCCGGATTGTGTGTCGCCCTGCCAGAAACGCTACGTTGTGTTGCCGAAGTCATTGACTTTGGTCTACAAGCTAAGAAAATAGTGTTAACCAAGGCACAGGCTTATGAGTTAGCGTTACACTCAGGTGTTCATCTTTCACAGCACGGTGGGACAGGGCAGGGCGTTATTGGTGCCATTGCTGGCATTGGCTTACGCATGGGCGGACACGATGGCCGTTTGAAGGGCAAAATAGCTTTTGATACGGATCCTGTCGACAATGGGATTGATGTTGCCAGTCTTCTTAATCATAAGTGGGTGTCTACTGTCCAAACGGAGCAAGGGGAGGTTCTCTCTGGTGATGCTCGAATTTGTTTGATCGATAAGGTCAAAATTGTTCAGGTTAAAGGACAACCCGTATTGCTGGTTCAACGCAATGAACAGGGACATTGGCAAAATTTAAGTCGACAAAAACTTAAGGTGTATTGAATTTCGGAGAACGTATATGTGGAACATTATGGCAGATAGAACGCGGGTGTTTCTCTTGGGGCGAGATGCAGATTCTGAGGTAGCGCAGATCGCAAACGAGTGTTCATCTTTTGTCGCTGACGATGAAGATGAGTGGGTCGCTGATGAGGAGTGCTCCTGTTATAATTGTCGCTATCGGCGGTGGACACAAGAGTCGTTTCGCTGTATGGCAGGCTAAGAGCCTGCTGCCGCTTATGAGCGGTTTATGTAGCTTTACTTTTTTGGCGCCCTATTATTGGGGCGCTTTATTTTTTTCGTAGTAATACGGTACTAAATTCATCAAGCATGAAGTTTTTTATCTCTTCAAATCCGAGTCGTTTGTACGCTTGACGAACATCGAAATTGTATTCATAGAGAACGCCTGAGAGCAGTAGCGGGGCTTTATCCGCGGCCTTGGCAGTTAGGTTTTTGGCGACATCAATTAAAATGTCACCATAGATATTGGCTAAAATGAAATCAAAGTTTCCCTCTTCAACCTTATCGAGGGTGCCACAAAAATGTTCCACTTGGCTGTTGACATGGTTGATGTCACAATTGCGTTGGCAGGTTGCAACGGCAAGGGGATCAATATCAACACACAGGGTACTCTTGGCCCCAAGTTTTAAGGCTGCAATCGATAAAATCCCCGTACCACTGCCTAAATCAAGAATTCTCGCTCCTTTAATATCGGGATGTTTTTCTAAAATTTCAAGACAGCTCGCTGTTGTTTCGTGTTCACCTGAGCCAAAAGCTCCTGCTGCCATAACGATTTCAATTCGATTATCCTGTTGCGGGACACCCCCCTCAGGTAAAATGCGGAAATGTTCTCCAATAGTAAAAGCGCTAAATTCACGTCCCACAAGTTGTTCCTTTCAGTAAAATACGGTAGGTTGCTTAAGTCGCTGTGAGTATTTCATGTGTAATTGGGGGCGTCAATTGGTTTGACTTTATTATACTGCTAGCGATGAACATCATCGATTAAAAAAATGGAGAAATTAAATGAAGCGTTTGTTTATTGTGATGATCTTACTAACTGTCGTGATATTTTTTCTGTTAATTAGCAGCCAAGCACCAACGACATCAACTTCTTCTGGGGTTGATTTGACTAAAGAGCGGCCAATGGCTCCCGATTTTGAATTGTCAGATTTAAAGGGCAACACGGTCTCACTTTCAGCCCTACGAGGTAAGGTTGTATTGGTTAACTTTTGGGCGACATGGTGTCCACCCTGTCGCGAAGAGATCCCATCTATGGATCGTTTGTATCAATTGTTGCACAGTGAAGGGGTTGAACTTTTGGCGATTAATGTTGAGCCTGATGGTTCTCAGACTGTGCCTAAGTTTATGCAGCGAGTTCCTTTTGGTTTTCCAGTTCTTTTTGATGTCGACGGAACGGTTCGTGGAAAATTTGGTGTTTCGAAATACCCAGAAACTTTTATTATTGATGCTGAAGGTGTTGTGCGTGAGCGAGTAATTGGATCGCTTGATTGGAATAGTTTGCAGATGATCACTTATCTTCGCTCGTTACTCAAAGCTGGAATGGTGTCAGCTGAATAGTTGACGCTCTGGTGCGGTTTTGATAAGTTGATGTTCAATTTCATTTCAATTAAGGAGCAGGAAATGGCGAGCGTAAAAGATTCGTTTCGTGAGTATCTTTCTACTCATGGTCTTAAAGTTACCCGGCAGCGTGAGATTATTTTAGAGGAGTTTCTTTGCTCTCCCTCTCACCTTTCTGCCGAAGAACTTTATTTGCGGTTACGTAGTAATCATCCTAATATTGGCTATGCGACGGTTTACCGGACTATGAAAATTTTGGCGGAAAGTGGTATCGCCAGTGAACGCCATTTTGGTGATCGTCAAACGCGTTATGAACCCAATATTAGTGAAGAGCATCACTACCACCTTATTTGTAATTCGTGTGGTAAAATTATTGAATTCGAAGATGCGAAAATTGAAGCTCTGTTTTTACAAACAGCCAAAGATCATAGTTTTACCTTATCTCATCAACGGTTAGAGCTGTATGGTGTCTGTGCTGATTGTCAGCCCAAGTAAATGAATCTCTCAGCATGGAGAATTGTGTGAACATAACAGCTATCATACCCGCTCGATATGGCTCGACCCGTTTCCCGGGAAAGCCCCTCGTTGATATCCACGGTAAAACCATGATTGAGCGCGTTTATCAGCGCACGGCGCAATCGTCATTAATTGACCGGGTGATTGTTGCTACGGATGACGAGAGAATTGCCGCAGTAGTGACAGCTTTTGGTGGTGAAGTTTGTATGACTTCAGATCAGCATGAAACGGGAACCGATCGCTTGGCTGAAGTTGCAGCAACATTAACTTCAGATTTAATTGTAAATGTTCAGGGTGATGAGCCGTTGATTGAACCGAGCATGATTGATCAGGCCATTGGGCCATTGGTTGATGATGCAACGATCTCTATGGGAACATTAATGGTTGCGATTGACTCTGTTGAAGAGTTTTTGAGTCCGAATGCGGTCAAAGTGGTTACAGATCAACGCAATACCGCGCTCTATTTCTCTCGTTCACCGATCCCATGCGTTCGTGATTATGTTGATTCCTTGCACGATAACTTTAGTGCAGTGAGGGCGTTTAAACATATTGGCTTATATGTCTATCGACGTGAGTTTTTATTGAAATATCCGACGTTGCCCGTAACGCCGCTCGAGTCGATGGAGAAACTTGAACAGCTCCGCGCCCTTGAACATGGATACAAAATTCATGTCGCTGAAACGGCTCGACCTTCGCAGGGTGTTGATACCCCTGAAGATTTGGAAAAAGTTCGTTTAATTGTGGCAAAAATTGAAGGGATAAAGTGAGGAATGTCTGGTGTTTCCTCTTTTCTTTTCGACCTGTTCAGTGTAGTGTTTCTCGCTTGTACGAAACACTCTAAATAGTAGGGCTTTGATTAACTATTTACGTTGTGTTGTTTTACCGAATTTGTATAAAAACATTTGCGGGTATGGCTAGTGTTAGTCGTATTCTGAATTAAATTTTAAAGTTTTGCCTGGAGGCCGTTTAGATGAAAACTAAGTTTCTATTTGTTACCGGAGGAGTTGCATCTTCATTAGGGAAGGGACTCGCTGCAGCATCAATCGGTGCTTTGATGGAAGCTCGGGGACTGCGCGTCTCTATGCAAAAGCTTGACCCTTATATCAATGTTGATCCAGGCACAATGAGTCCGTTTCAACATGGCGAAGTATTTGTCACCGATGATGGTGCTGAAACTGACCTCGATTTAGGTCACTATGAGCGTTACACCTCGGCGCGGTTGACACGTAAGTCAAACTTCACAACGGGTCAAATTTACGATTCAGTTATTCGTAAAGAGCGCCGTGGTGACTACCTTGGTGGAACGGTTCAGGTCATTCCACATATTACCAATGAGATTAAAAGCAAAATCATTGATAATGCGCAAGATGTTGATTTAGCGATTGTCGAAGTTGGCGGTACCGTTGGCGATATTGAATCGCTCCCATTTTTGGAAGCGATACGTCAATTCCGCGCCGATTTAGGACATAGCAATGTTCTTTATGTTCACCTAACTTTGGTTCCTTATCTTGCCGCGGCTGGTGAGCTTAAAACTAAGCCAACACAGCACAGTGTTAAAGACCTACGTCAAATTGGTATTCAACCTGACATCTTGCTGTGCCGTTGTGATCGTGAAATTCCGCGCGATATGAAAAATAAAATTGCGCTGTTTTGCAACGTTCGCGAAGAGTCCGTTATTACGGCTCGAGATGTTGCATCGATTTATGAAGTTCCAGTTATTTATCACGAGCAAGGCCTTGATGAGCGCGTGGTTGAAGGGTTAGAGATTTGGACAAAAGCTCCAGACCTCTCAGCGTGGAATGAAGTGATTCGGCGTGTTAAAGAGCCGCAATCTCAAACAACCATTGCCATTGTCGGCAAGTATGTTGAGTTGACCGAAAGCTATAAATCACTTGCTGAAGCGTTGATCCACGGTGGTATTGGTAACGATTGTCGCGTCGATCTAAAATATGTTGATTCTGAATCACTCGAACGGCACGGTATTGGCGAGACCTTTGATGATGTGGATGGAATCCTAGTTCCCGGCGGCTTTGGCGAGCGCGGCAGTGAAGGTAAAACTGCTGCCATTGGTTATGCTCGTGAAAACAATATTCCATTTTTTGGTATCTGTCTTGGGATGCAAATGGCAGTCGTTGAGTTTGCTCGCAGCATTTGTAAACTTGAAGATGCTTATTCTGCTGAATTTCGTGTTGAAGCAGAGAACCCTGTTATTCATATTATGGAAGATCAAAAAACAGTTACAGGTAAGGGCGGCACTATGCGCCTGGGTGCTTATGACTGCGAACTGGTCGAGGGCAGTCTTGCTTATCGGATTTATGGTAAGAAGAAAATTGCTGAGCGCCATCGCCATCGGTATGAATTTAATAACAGTTACCGCCAAGTTTTGACGGATGCTGGCTTGGAGATTTCAGGAATTAATCCAGAAAATGATTTAGTTGAGATCGTTGAGATTTCAGATCATGCATGGTTTCTTGCCTGTCAGTTCCATCCAGAGTTCCGTTCTCGGCCAATGGCACCACATCCATTGTTTGAGTCTTTTGTCGGTGCCTGCATGAAACAAGCAAAGAGGTCAAAATGATTTCAGAAGTGAGTGTTGGTAACGCAAAATTTGGCGGACAGCACCCTTTTTCATTGATTGCTGGTCCGTGTGTTCTTGAAGACCTTGATACGACATGTCGTATCGCTGAGTTTCTTAAGAAGCTCACTGATGAACTGGGTATCGGATTTATTTTTAAAGCCTCGTACGATAAGGCTAATCGAACATCAGTTGATTCGTTTCGTGGACCAGGCCTTGATGCTGGACTTGAGATGTTAGCCCATATTAAAGAGCAGTTTCAGGTTCCCGTTGTTTCCGATGTACACGATGTAACTCAGGTTGAAGCTGCCGCTCAAGTTCTCGATATTCTGCAAATTCCCGCATTTTTATGCCGACAAACGGACCTTTTGGTTGCCGCAGGACGTAGCGGTAAAGTGGTAAATATCAAAAAAGGTCAGTTCCAAGCACCATGGGATATGAAACACGCCATCGGTAAAGTGGTATCAACTGAAAATCAGCAGGTGATTTTGACTGAACGCGGTACCACTTTTGGTTACAATAATCTTGTTGTCGATATGCGTTCTTTTGGAATTATGCGTGAGTTGGGTTATCCCGTTGTTTTTGATGCCACTCATGCGGTTCAATTACCAGGTGGTGCGGATGGCTGTTCAGCTGGGCAAAGGGAGTATGTTGCCTCTTTGTCACGTGCCGCTGTGGCGTCAGTGATTGATGGACTTTTTCTTGAAGTTCATGAAGATCCTGAGTGCGCACGCTGTGATGGGCCAAATTCACTTTACTTAAAAGACTTGAAATCCATGTTACAACCCCTATTAGAGATCGATGCAGTGGTGAAGGGACTATGAGCACAAAAAACGAAGTTTTAGAGAGTGCACACAACACGTTGACCATTGAAGCGGATGCCGTCATTGCATTACGTGACCGAATTGATGATTCCTTTTATCAAGCTGTTGAGATGATTAGTGGCTGTTCGGGCCGTCTCGTTATCACGGGCATGGGTAAGTCGGGGCTGATCTGTCAAAAGATCACATCGACCATGGCTTCAACTGGGACACCTTCATTTTTTCTTCATCCAGCCGAAGGGATTCATGGTGATCTTGGGATGTTGATGAAGGGTGATGTGGTTATTGCTGTATCGAACTCAGGTGAAACTGAGGAGATCATTCGTATCCTTCCTGTTATTAAGCGGATGGGTCTTCAATTGATCTCAATGAGCGGCAATCCTGAAAGTACTTTGGCGCGAGCTGGTGATGTTTCCCTCGATGTGTCTGTTGCTCAAGAGGCGTGTCCCCTTGGCCTTGCCCCAACGGCGAGTACAACTGTTACTCTTGCAATGGGTGATGCCTTATCGGTAGCATTGTTACAAAAGAAAAATTTTCGTGCTGAAGATTTTGCTCTGTTTCATCCTGGTGGAGCATTGGGTAAGCGTTTGTTACTCCGTGTTGAAGACCTGATGCACCAAGATCAAGAGATCCCATTGGTTTCACAACAGACAACGGTAAAGGAAGCTCTGTTTGAAATAACTGACAAAAAACTGGGAATTACAGGAGTTGTTGATCACTCTAATGGCCTCGTTGGTGTTTTTACTGATGGCGATTTACGGCGCTGTTTAGAGGGAACTGTCGATTCTTTGCAACTTTCTATTGTTGAGGTGATGAGTCACCATCCAAAGCGGGTTTTACGGCATAATCTTGCAGCAAAAGCAGTCAAGTTAATGGAAGAGTTTTCGGTGACATCACTGTTTGTTTTTGAACATGAAGAAGATTCGACCCCCATTGGCATTGTCCACCTTCATGATCTCCTCAAGGCGGGTGTGGTATGAAAAAAAAATTGATAGAAAATATCAAGCTATTATTACTTGATGTCGACGGAATTTTAACGGATGGTCGGATCATTTATGACAATAACGGTATTGAGAGTAAAGCGTTCCATGTCCGTGATGGCCATGGTTTGAAAATGCTCCAGCGAGCAGGTTTTAAAGTTGGTATTATTACCGGTCGTGAGTCAAACGTTGTCGCCCATCGCGCTAAAGAATTAGGGATCGAATTCGTCTATCAAGGGGCGAAAAATAAGATGATTCCGTATGAAGAGATTCTTGCTAAAACGGGTCTAGAAGATAGCCAGGTGGCTTACGCAGGTGACGATCTTATCGATTTGCCCGTTTTGCGTCGTGTCGGTTGTTCCTTTACTGTTGCCGATGCCGTGAGTGATATTAAGCCTTATGTCGATTATATTACGACTTTGGCGGGCGGTTGTGGTGCGGTTCGTGAAATTTGTGATTTGTTGTTACGTCAATCGGGGCAGTGGGATGAAGTTACAAGTCGATATTTTTAATGTCAATGTTAACAGTTTCAACACGATTGAGTTCTCTTTGGTTGTCCTATGATCACTAGAGAACGTCTGCGTTACTTATTGATCTCGGTCGTGATTGTTTTTTGTTCAGTATTGATCGTCCGTGTCGTCTTTTATGATAGGGCACCTACGGTCGCTGATGTGATTGAAGGAATTGTCGTTGAAGCTGATGTTGCTTTACGTGAATTCAGTTATACTGAAACAGAGGCTGGCATCGCGCAATGGACGCTTAATGCTGATTCTGCGGAACACGATTTAACTGAAGATATCACCATCATGGAAAATGTTCGTTTGGATGTTTTTAATCAAGGTGAAGCGGGTGACGTTCATTTAACGTCTAAAACAGGCCGTGCGAATCTAAATACACGTGATGTAAGCGTTCGTGGTAATGTGATTATTACAACTGGAAATGGCTACCAGTTTGAAAGCGAGTCCGTCACTTTTCACGGCCAAGCGTCTGATGACGGTGTTGTCGTGTCGGATGATACTGTGAGGATTACCTCACAACAGCTTGACATTACCGGTCGTGGTCTCGAGGTCGATCTTGCCCACGGAACATTTCTTATTAAGGAAAATGTGACAGCCGTTTATTTACCGCAACCTGTTAAGAGGGAGCAATAGTGCGTATACTCTTGGTAACACTTTTAATGTTTTTAGCCTCTTGGTCCTACGCAGCTGAACCTGAGATGAACCATGATAGTAATCAACCTGTTAAAATCACTTCGGAGCAACTTGATGCAGATGATCAGGCGGGTGTTTTTGTCTTTAAGGGTGATGTTCAAGCTCAACAGGGCGAAGTATTCATCTATGCTCAAACGATGACTGTCTCCTATATTAAGGGTGAAAAACGTCAGATCGAAACTGTGATTGCTGAAGGTGATGTTCGTATTGTTCAACTAAATCGCATCGCAACGGGTGGCAAAGCGATCTTTTATCATCAAGAAGGTCGTATTGTTTTATCTGACCAGCCACGTGTGGTACAGGGGGATAATACCGTCGAAGGTGAGCGGATCATTGTTTATTTGAATGACAATCGAAGTATTGTTGAAGGCAGTAGCAAGCGTCGTGTGAAGGCAGTATTCATCCCTGGTGAGGAAACGAAGTGAGCCAACATGTCCTGAATGCACAAGGGCTACAGAAGTCCTATAAAGGACGACGTGTCGTTCAGGGAGTAGATCTCCGTGTTGAATCTGGACAGGTTGTTGGTTTGCTGGGGCCGAACGGTGCGGGTAAAACGACCTCTTTTTACATGATGGTTGGCTTAGTAAAGCCAGAAGCTGGAGCCGTTTATCTCGATGAACAAGAGGTTACTAATTGGCCGATGTACCAGCGCGCTGCTGCTGGAGTTGCTTACTTACCTCAAGAGTCATCAGTGTTTCGTAAGCTCACTGTAGAGCAAAATTTGCTCGCGATTCTTGAATATCATGTTGCTGATGCGAAACAGCGTCAACACCGCTTAACTGAATTGCTCGATGATTTTCGTTTAGGTCATGTTGCAAAATCTCCTGGTTATGCTTTATCGGGTGGAGAACGACGGCGGACTGAAATTGCACGTGCTTTGGTCATTGATCCCCGATTTATTTTACTTGATGAACCCTTTGCAGGTATTGACCCTTTAGCGGTGATTGATATCCAAAAGATTATCATTGAGTTAAAGGACCGTGGGATTGGGGTTCTGATCTCCGATCACAATGTTCGTGAAACACTTGGGGTTTGTGATAGTGCATATATCCTTAATAGTGGTGAAATATTGGAACAGGGAACGCCAGAACACATTATTCAAAGTACTATTGCACGTGAAATTTATCTCGGAGAAGATTTCCGACTATAAAAAAAATGGTGAACGTAATAGAATAATTAGAAATTGCCTTAAACGTCACGATTATAAACTTATTTGGTAGGGTCTTGGATGGCACTGGAATTACGCCAACAACTTAAACTAACTCAGCAATTGGTGATGACACCACAGTTGCAACAAGCGATCAAGCTATTGCAATTGTCTCGTGTTGAACTCGAAGAGGTTGTCAATCAAGAGCTTGAGGAAAATCCAATACTCGAAGAAACACCACCTGACGACGAAGTTCGTCAATCAGAACCTGATGTATCGCCCGAAACAGAAGTTGTTTTAGCTTCGGACAGTGAAAAAACACAAGAGGTTACTGAAGCTGACGGTCTGGCGCAAATCGATGACTGGCAAACCTATTTACAGGGGTTTTCTCAAGGTGGTTCAGCGAGTGAAAACTACAGTGATGATGATCAACCCTCATACGAGAACCTGCTGACACCTAAAGATACGTTGTCCGACCATTTAATGTGGCAGCTAAATGTTTCGTCCCTTGATGAGCACCAAAAAGAGATCGCAGCCGTCATTATTGGCAATATTAACGATGAAGGTTACTTAGTTGCCGAATTAAGTGATGTGATGGAGCAAACTGGCGCGGACATGAGTGTCATTGAAAGTGTCTTGTTTGAAGTTCAGAAATTTGATCCTGCCGGAATTGCTGCACGGACACTTCAGGAATGCTTAGCTCTGCAAATGGATTCTCTAGGCTTAAAAGAGTCACTTTCCTATCAATTGATCACAGACTTTTCTAAAGAACTTGAAGAACGACGCTATTCGAATATCGCCAAACAATGTAAGGTAAATGTTGATGACGTATTCGATGCTGCCCGTTTTTTAGCAACTCTTGATCCTCGACCCGGTAGTAAATATACCGAATCTGATGTTCAGTATATCACCCCAGATATCTTCGTGCGTAAGATGAATGGCGAGTATGTGGTATCGCTCAATGAAGATGGTCTAGCGAACTTACGTATCAGCTCCTATTATTCAAATGCATTATCAGGTAAAAAGGTTGACTCCGAAACCAGCGAATATATTCAAGAAAAAATGCGTGGCGCGATGTGGCTAATTAAGAGTATTCATCAACGGCAACGTACTATTTTTAAAGTAACTGAAAGCATTGTTAAGTTTCAGCGGGAGTTTTTTGATCATGGGATCAGTTATTTAAAGCCCTTGGTCTTGCGTGATGTTGCGGATGATATTGAGATGCACGAATCGACGATCAGCCGCGTTACCACGAATAAATACGTTCAGACTTCTCAGGGATTGCTAGAACTTAAGTTCTTTTTTAATAGTGGAATAGGTACGACTGGTGGCGATTCGATCGCATCGGAAAGTGTAAAAAACAGGATTAAGGAAATAATAGCTGAAGAAAATGAAAAAAAGCCTTATTCTGATCAGAAGATTGTTAATATGCTCCACGAATGTGGAATTGATATTGCTCGACGTACGGTAACTAAATATAGAGAGATGTTGGGAATTGGATCATCAACAGTCCGCAAGCGTCTTTTTTAATCGTCCGTATTTAACCTAAAAGGAGACTCCATGAATATTTCTGTTTCATTTCGTCATATGGATACGAGTGAGCCTGTCCGTACCTATGTAGAAGAAAAACTAGCGCGCCTTACGAAATATATTGAAGAACCCATTGATGCTCAGGTAAGTTTGAACGTCGAGAAAAAAATTCGTCACAAAACAGTGGTTACTTTGATAGCTAAAGGGGTAACAATTAAAGCCTCTGCTGAAGTGATTGATGACATGTATGCAGCGATTGATGCTGTTGTCGATAAGCTTGAGCGTCAACTTAAGCGCTATAAAGAGAAATTGAAAAGCCATACTGCGCGTAAAGGTAAAGAGAGAAATATCACCAAGACCATCTTTGAAGCGGCTAGTGTCGATGTTGAGGATGTTGATCCTCAAGTGATTCGTTCACATAGCTTTTCACTCAAGCCAATGTCAGTTGATGAAGCGGTTATGCAAATGGATTTATTGCATAAAGACTTTTTGGTCTTCAGTGATGATACTACTGAGCAAGTAAATGTTATTTACCGTCGTAAAGATGGTAACTATGGTTTGATTGTTCCAGAAGGTTAACCTTATAAATGTCAGCGTGGAGGCCTGTTCTCCACGCTGTTTTAAGATCGAATCACTATGAATATTGTTGAACTGTTAAATTCTGAATCTGTTGAGGCTGAAATTAAGTCGACAACAAAAGATAACGTGTTAGCTGAAATGACGGATGTGCTATTGCGTTCAGCACCAGGACTGAATCGTAACGAGGTCCTGACTGTATTACGTGAGCGCGAGCGTCTGGGTAGTACGGGAATTGGAGAAGGCGTTGCGATTCCTCATGGTAAACTCAAAGATATTGATCAGCTAATCCTCTCTTTTGGCCGCAGTAAGGCTGGCGTTGACTTTGATTCAATGGACGGAAAACCTGCTCACCTGTTTTTTCTGTTACTCGCACCAGAAGATTCGATCAGTATACATCTGAAGACGTTAGCACGAATTTCGAAGCTTTTAAAAGATCAGGATGTTCGTGAGCAGCTTCTCACTGCAGGTACAGCAGACGATATTTATCAGATTATTCAGGAAAAAGAATCCGTTTAGTTGCCTGTTTGATTGTGAGGCCTTCAACACTGATTGGTGGTAGATATGGCTCAGTTAAGTGTTAGAGAATTACTGGAAGAGCAAGATACTGGGCTTGATCTAGAAATTCTTTCTGGTACAGAGGGGCTCGATAAAACGATTGAATCGCACCGTATTCAGAAGCCCGGCTTAGCATTAGCGGGTCATTTGAGTTATCTTCATCCAACCCGATTGCAGATCCTTGGTTCAACGGAACTTAGCTACCTTGAAGGCTTAGATCCTCAGGTTGCTGCCGAAAATGTCGAAGGACTCTGTACTCTTGGCTTTTGCTGCTTTATTATTACCAAGGGACAAGAACCTCCGCCCATCTTAATTGAAAAAACAACCAAGTATAATATCCCAATTTTAAGAACTCAAATGCAGAGTTCTGCCTTTATCTCCTTGATTAGTAAATTTCTTGAAGAGCGACTTTTACCTGCAACAACGGTTCATGGTGTTCTCGTCGATGTTTTTGGCGTCGGTGTTTTACTTATCGGTAAAAGTGGCATTGGGAAAAGTGAGTGTGCTCTGGATCTGGTTTTGCGCGGTCATCGTCTTGTGGCAGATGACGTGGTGAAAGTTCGGACAAAACTTCCTTCCGTCTTGTTTGGTGAGGGGAGTGATCTATTGCATTACCATATGGAGATTCGCGGGCTCGGCATTA
Source organism: Desulfuromonas svalbardensis (assembly GCF_055389415.1). Classification (NCBI taxonomy): domain Bacteria; kingdom Pseudomonadati; phylum Thermodesulfobacteriota; class Desulfuromonadia; order Desulfuromonadales; family Desulfuromonadaceae; genus Desulfuromonas; species Desulfuromonas svalbardensis. Next base: position 1,850,791 of record NZ_AP042416.1, read on the forward strand.
TTAATATCAAGCACTTGTTTGGTGTTTCAGCGATACGTGAACGGAAAAAAATTGATGTGACGATTGAGTTGCTAAAATGGGAAGATGGAGCAAATTATGACCGTCTTGGTCTTGACGAACAACATTACGAATTGCTTGGAATTAAGATCCCATTGCTCAAAATCCCCGTTTGTCCAGGACGCAATATCTCGTCGATTTTAGAGGTGGCTGCACGGAACCAGTTATTGAAAGAGATGGGTTATAATAGTGCACGTGAGTTCCAAGATCGTCTTGAGAAGAGGATGGCTGAAGTGGCTCGACTTCGTTCTCATGTAATCATTGGCGATGACTTGGAGTAAATAGTGCGTTTTATTGTTATTACTGGATTATCAGGCTCGGGGAAGTCAACAGCTGCGCAAGTGTTAGAAGATGAGGGTTATTATGTCATTGATAATTTCCCCCTGTCCCTTTTGCCACAACTACTAGAACAAAAAGGTTTTAAAGCTCTTGCTGGTCAAGGTATCGCCCTGGTGGTAGATGCGAGAAACCCTGGTTTTATTTCAACTGATTTGTCCGTGTTTGATGTTGTGAGTGCAGCGGGACATCAACTTGAAATTTATTACTTTGATGCGACGGATGATGCTTTAATTCGACGTTATTCCACGACTCGCCGTCGACATCCTCTCGCTTCATACAGCAATATCGCCGCCGCGATTGCTAGTGAAAGGGTGATGTTACATCATATTCGCGACGCTTCAACCGTGGTGTTTGATACCACCGAGCTATCGGTGCACCAGCTTAAAGCCAGTGTGCTCTTGCAACTGAACGGTTCAAGTGAAAACTCAGTTCCCCTTACCGTCCGGTTACAATCTTTTGGTTTTCGTTATGGCGTACCTTTAGAATCCGATTTGGTCATTGATGTCCGATTTCTACCCAATCCGCACTATGTTGAATCGTTACGCCCGCTATGTGGACAGGACCAACCTGTCAGCGATTATGTCTTGGGACAGCCCGTTTGTCAGGAGTTTCTGGATAAAACGGCTTCATGGCTCGAATTCTTGTTGCCGCAGTACCGTTTGGAGGGGAAAAGTTATTTGACTGTTTCAATCGGCTGTACAGGGGGACATCACCGTAGTGTCGCAATCGTTGAAGCACTTTATTCAATGATTATAAAAACCCATAATGTTAAACGATTCCATCGAGACCTAGTAAAGGAGGAGGGATGATCGGACTGATTCTGGTGACTCATGCCGGACTTGCCACAGCACTTTTAAAGGCTGCCGAAACCATTGTTGGCCCTCTCTGCCACGTACGGTGTCATTCCGTTGGTCGTGGTGTGGATATTGAAGCTTTCTATGCTGAATTACAGGACGCGGTTAATCAGGTTAATGGTGACGGTGACGGAGTGCTGATTATGACCGATATGTTTGGTGGAACCCCGTCGAATATCAGCGCTCGCTTGCTAAAAAAAGACCATGTTGAAGTGATTAATGGTGTTAATTTACCTATTCTTATCAAGTTTTCTAGCAGTCGAGATACCATGACTCTAGGGGATCTCACCACCTATTTAACAGGTTACGGGCAGAAAAATATTATTATGACTAGTGAACTTCTTCAAGGAGTGAGGAGATAATGTCACTCGTCTTGGTTCGTGTTGATAATCGCTTAATTCATGGGCAGGTGCTTGAAGCGTGGCTCCCTCATGTTCAAGCCGATACTATTATTGTTGTTGATGATGAGATCGCAAATGATTCTTTCCGTAAGCTGTTGATGCTTGCAGTGGTTCCTAAAACGGTTCGAGTTGACGTCTATAGCCACGAACAGTTTGAGGCTTCACCGCTCAGTAGTGACTCCAAGGTATTGGTGCTCTTTGCAACCCCAGCGGATGCATTAAAAGCTTATCGGGGTGGATTTCATTTTTCGATTTTAAATTTGGGCAATATGCATGTTGGCCCGCAAAAATGTTGTATTTCACAAACCCTCTATGCGGATTGTGATGATCTTGACGATCTCGAACAGCTTGCAGAATTAGGGGTCGATATCTGTGCTCAATGTATTCCAACCGATCGTAAATTACACTGGGATTGTCATTGTCGAGAATTAAAGGCGTAGTATGGTCACAACTCAATGGATAATGATTGTTGTTGTGTCGATCCTGTCGGGGTTAGATCGCACAGCTTTAGCACAAACCATGTTGTCACGTCCGTTGGTTTGCTCATGTATTGCTGGTTATGTGTTGGGAATCTTTGTTCCAGCTTTGCAAATTGGTATTATGCTTGAGTTACTATGGTTAATGCGTTTACCTGTTGGTGCTACGATTGCCCCCGATGACACGCAAGCGGCTATTGGCGCCGTGGTTCTCGTTAAACTGTTTGCCCCTCAAATTACCGACCATCTTTACGCTTTGATTATTTTTATTGTTATCCTTGTGGTGATTCTGGCCGAAGTCGGGAAATGTTGGGATGTGTGGGCAAGGCATCTGAACGAGCGTTTGTTTTCTAATGCATTAAGAGGTCTCGAACGTTCGAATACTCGTCCTTTGGTGATCAATCACTATGCAGGACTGGTTGTTTTCTCCTGTGCTGCGTTGTTATCGCTGTTATTTATTGTCGTAGGCGGGAGCGCTGCACTTTGGGCTGGAGTGAAATATATGCCGCCCTTGTTGTCTTTATTTCCTGTCCATGTCGAAGGGCTTGTTACAATCTTCCCACTGGTAGGGATCGCTTCAGTCTTAGTCGTGATGCAAGTTAAACATACTGCTTCGTTATTTATTGGCGGTTTTTTTCTAACCTTTATGTTGTTAGAAGTCTTGTGATGGATAAAACGTCCCCCCCGCATTTGACAAAATGGCGACTTTTTTGTTTGTCGTGTCGTTGCCTTTTTTTGCAATCGAGCTGGAATTATAAACAGTTTCAAGGTCTTGGTTGGTGTGTGGTTCTGTTGCCTCACTTAACTCACCTCTATGGTAAAGAGCGCGTTTCACCGATTCTTAAAGGTTACTTGAGGTATTTCAATACCAACACTTTTTTGGCCCCGACGATTGCCGCTGCGACCCTCTGTATTGAAACTGAAACCTGTCGCGGAGAGCAGGTGGCGATTGAAGCACATGCGTATCCCGATGTGGTGATGGCTCCTATCGCTGCCGTTGGTGATGGGTTGTTTTGGGGTGGTATTCGGCCGTTACTTTCTGTTCTTGCGGTGTGTTTTGCGGTCTACGGTTATTGGTGGTCACCGCTGATTTTAATTATTTTGTTTAACCTCCCAGCTGGGATAGTTCGTGTCGTTGGTGTTTGGCTTGGTTATCATCATGGTGCCTCAGTGGTGTTACTGATTCAGCGCTGGAGGCTTGCTGATGTTGCTGTCGTTTTAAAGCGCTGTACCGTTGTCGTGGCAGGAGGGCTTTGTGCCATCCTGACTCATCAACACCAGGTTGACCTTATGTGGTCGCTTGTTGGAAGCTTTGTTGTCATTGTGACTCTGTTTTTAACGGTGATCTGTCTACGTAAAGGTGTCCCATTGACTGTTGTTTTAATTGGCATGATTGTTGGTGTCACAGCAGTAGATAAGCTTCTTTTGTAGAACGTTATTAAATATTATTTGTATAGGATACCAAACAGATATGGCCATAGAAGAATTTGAGATTATTAATAGATTGGGCTTACATGCTCGCGCGGCAGCACAATTTGTCCAGATTGCGGGTAAGTTTTCAGCAGAAGTCTTTGTTGAAAAAGATGATTTTGAGGTGAACGGTAAAAGTATCATGGGTATTTTAATGTTAGCCGCGCCGCAAGGGACGTTGATTCGTGTTCGGACCGAAGGTGATGATGCTGATGAGGCTATGAGTGCCATTGGAAAAATAATCAATGACAAATTCGGTGAAGACTAGTAACGAAAATTTTTATCGCTACGGAGTTGCCGCATCGCCGGGGATTTCGATTGGTGAAGTGTTTCTTCTCGACCGCCAACGTGTTTCCGTTGTTGAATATACCATTGCGGAAAATGAGGTGGAACCTCAAATCGATAAGTTTGAGGCTGCTGTCGAGCAGGGCAAGCAACAACTTCTTGATGTGCAAAAAACTCTGTCCCTGACATCACGCTCTGAGCATTTTTATATTATTGATACTCAGTTATTGATTTTAAATGATCAGATGTTGCTGGATAGCACAAAATCTCTTATCCGGGATAAGCATCTTAATGCGCAGGGAGCTTTGAAAAGGGTTCTTAATCAGTTTCGCCAGACCTTTGATTCGATTGAAGATGAATATTTGCGTGAACGAGGTTCAGATATTGAACTTGTGGGTGAGCGAGTTCTACGTAATTTGCGTGGAAAAGTTCAACAGTCTGTTCACGATCTCGATAAAAAATCAGTCATTGTCGCCCACGATTTATCTCCAGCGGACACGTTGCAGATGGATAAAAAACAGGTGATTGGTTTTATTACCGATTTAGGTGGGCGGACATCGCATACGGCTATTTTGGCGCGTTCATTAGGGATTCCTGCGGTGATTGGTTTAGAGAATGTGACCGAGCAGGTGTCATCATCGTGCATGGTGATTGTTGATGGCTGTAGTGGTTGTGTTATTTTTAACCCCTGCCCAGTGACCTTAACCACCTATCTTGAAAAGCAGCAACGCTATCAACTGTATCAAGAACAGTTACATGAATATTGTGAACTTCCAGCTCAAACACGTGATGGTAAAACGGTAAAACTTAAAGCAAATATCGAGTTTCCCGAAGAGGCAGAGCTTGCAATTCACAACGGTGCAACAGGGATTGGCTTACTGCGAACCGAGTTCATGTATATGGCGCGGCAACAACCGCCATCCGAAGAGGATCAATTTAATGAATATCGGCGGATTATCCAACAGGTTGATCCACATCCGGTAACCATTCGTACCTTAGATGTCGGTGGCGATAAATTCGTATCTAATATTTGCTTAAAGGATGAAGCTAATCCAGCGATGGGGCTGCGTTCTATTCGACTCTCGTTGCGCGAACAAAAGCTCTTTCGCATTCAACTTCGGGCGATTTTAAGGGCCTCCGCTCTGGGTACCGTGCGGTTGTTGTTTCCGATGATTAGCGGTGTTTCTGAAGTGCACTCGTGTAAGGCTATTCTTAATGAAGTGATGGCTGAGTTACGGTGTGAAGGAATTGCCTTTGATGAAAAAATAGCCATTGGTATTATGATTGAAACACCGTCGGCAGTATTATTAGCTGACTTGCTTGCCAAAGAGGTCGATTTTTTCTCAGTGGGAAGCAACGATTTGATCCAGTATTGCTTGGTTGTTGATCGTGGTAATGAGCATGTCGCTTATCTCTACGAACCAATGCATCCTGCAATTCTGCGTGCGTTAAATTGTGTCGCCAAGGCGGCACGGGACGCAGGGATTCCTGCCTGTATTTGCGGAGAAATGGCTTCAGAACCTATTTTCAGCGCCTTGCTGTTGGCTATGGGCTACAGTGAGTTATCGATGAATAGCAGCGGGATTTCTCAAGTGAAAAAATTATTACAGCAGTGGGACAGTGTTAACGGTGACCAACTCCTTGAGCAAATTCTACAATTATCTACCGCCGCTGAAGTCTCCGAGCTTGTCAGCGCCAAGGTGAAGTACTATTTCCCCCATTCTGAAGATGAGGGTAATTTTGGTATCTAATCGCGAGTTAAACACGCTATGGATTCATTTCAATCTTTTTTAAACTGATTATTCAATTGATGCCAAACCCGTTATGATTTATATTGTTTGGCTTGCTGCGTTATTAATACCGCTGATTTGAGATTGACGCTAACTCTCTTGGTGAGAATAGCACTCCATACAAATTTTAAGTTTATACCGTGTCACAATAGAAAGGGATATCGCAATGCCAATGACCGACTTTATGTTTACTTCCGAATCTGTGAGTGAGGGCCATCCAGATAAAATGGCTGATCAGATTTCTGATTCAATTCTTGATGCTATTTTAGCACAGGATAAATATGCTCGTGTCGCTTGTGAAACGATGATTACCACTGGCATGGCAGTACTGGCTGGTGAAATTACCACCCATGCTCAAATTGATTATTCTGAGATCGTTCGTCAAACGATTCGTGACATTGGTTACGTTGGTTCTGATGTTGGTTTTGATGCGAACACCTGTGCTGTGCTAACGTCACTTGATCGTCAATCTCCAGATATCTCTCAAGGGGTAACAGCTGGTGAGGGGATGTTTAAAGATCAAGGCGCTGGCGACCAAGGCTTAATGTTTGGTTATGCGTGTAATGATACCGCTCAATTGATGCCAATGCCGATTGTTTTTGCTCATCATTTGACGCAACAATTAGCGGCGGTACGCAAAAGTAATGTGATTGATTTTCTTCGCCCTGACAGCAAATCTCAAGTCTCTATTGAGTATGTTGATGATAAGCCGGTACGTATTGATGCGGTTGTTTTATCTACCCAACACAACCCCGATGTTACACATCAACAGATTGAAGAAGCGTTGATGGAAGAGGTGGTAAAGAAAGTTCTTCCAGCTAATTTGCTCGATGCGAAAACAAAGTATTTTATCAACCCAACAGGTCGCTTTGTTATTGGTGGCCCTGTCGGTGACTGTGGCCTAACGGGGCGCAAAATTATTGTTGATACTTATGGCGGCCAAGGCTCCCATGGTGGCGGTGCTTTCTCTGGTAAAGACCCTTCAAAAGTCGACCGTAGTGCATCGTATATGGGGCGTTATGTGGCAAAAAACATTGTTGCTGCTGGCCTTGCTGATAAGTGTGAAGTTCAGATTGCCTACGCGATCGGTGTCGCTGAGCCGGTATCGGTTATGGTCAACGCCTTTGGTACGGGGAAAATTTCTTCAGAACAAATTGCTCGTATTGTTGCTGAAGAGTTCGACCTGCGTCCTGCGGCAATTATTGAAACGTTAGATTTGTTGCGTCCCATTTATCGTCAAACGGCAGCTTATGGTCATTTTGGTCGTGAGTTGGCTGATTTCACCTGGGAAAAAACAGATCGTATTGCGTCATTGCGTAGTCGTGCAGGACTTTAAATTCAATTGATTTGATATGCAATAGGGCGGCCTGAGGGTCGCCCTATTTTGTTCTGGTTGTACCGTAATATTTCCTCTATTGGTCTAGCCTGCCTTATGTCTACCGTTTTAATCCCTGACCTCTCAATTATTATCCCACTCCTCAATGAGGAGCAAACTCTGCCACACCTTTTTGATTCCCTCGAAGCACAGACAGGTTTGTGTTGCGAAGTGATTTTTTGCGATGGTGGTTCTGAAGATAAGTCATTATCACTACTGGAAAACTATGTTCGCAGTAGTTGTCATCAGGTTACTGTTCTTTCAGGAGATCATGGTCGTGGTCGGCAGATGAATCAAGGTGCCGGTGTCGCTAACTCGGAACGGTTGTTATTTCTTCACGCCGATAGCTTTTGGCAACAAACGACACTTTTACAGGATGCACTCAACTGTTTTGATGAATTAGAATCTGAGTCTCCATCAACATCGATTGCCGCTCATTTCACGTTGCAGTTTAGCGGTTCGGGTTGTCACACCCGCTTTTACCGTTATCTCAGTGAAAAATCACAACTAAACCGATCCGGAACGATTTATGGCGATCAGGGAATGTTACTCTCAAAAAAGTTGTGGCACGAGATCGGTGGTTTTAGCGATGATATCGTTATTCTTGAAGATGTGCTGTTTGTCGAACAGCTAGCTCAGCTTGGACGATGGGTGTTACTGCCACAGGTGATCTTTACCTCAAATCGACGCTATCAACACGAGGGTCGCTTACAGCGAGTGATTCGTAATGGTCTGATGCTTATTGTTTCTGGTGCAGGATTTGGCCACCTGCTGTCATCTAGCGCTGCATTAAGTGGTGGTTATCACGCTGGTGACCGTGGCTCAACTTTATCGTCGTTCGCAGCGTTATTGCACCGAATGTCGCTGACGCGCTATGGTTGTTTCTGGTATGGTTGTGGCCGCGAGATTGCTCACCATTTTTGGTTGGTGATTTATGCAACCAGTTGGGCGATTCCATTGTTAGACTGTGGTCAGCGTCGGGCGATCTTATCGTTCCATGATCGTCGTGTTGCATCGCTGTTGACTTATTCTATAATTTATACTTTTTTCGCTGTATTAAGTTGGTTTTTGTTTTATCTATTTTATCTCTGTTTGCCGCTAAGCTGGTTGGTTCAGCGCAAGGGTAAGCAGCGTCAATTTCCTAAGGAGCATGTATGAGTAGCGTATCGAAGGTAAGTGTTGAAAGCATTGTAAAAGATCTCAGCTTGGCTGATTGGGGCCGTAAAGAGATCACGATCGCTGAAACTGAGATGCCCGGTTTGGTGTCTATTCGTGAAGAGTATCGCGCGAGTCAACCCTTGGCCGGTGCGCGTATTTCGGGTTCACTTCACATGACCATCCAAACTGCGGTGTTGGTCGAAACATTGGTTGCCTTAGGTGCTGATGTCCGTTGGGCTAGTTGTAATATCTATTCGACACAAGACCATGCTGCCGCAGCTATTGCTGAAATAGGCGTTCCAGTTTTTGCCATTAAAGGGGAAACTCTTGAGGAGTATTGGGAATATACTAAGAAGACATTGTCTTTCCCCGAAGGTCCAACTTTGATTCTCGATGATGGCGGCGATGCAACCCTGATGGTTCATCGTGGCGTGGAACGTGAGATTGAGTTTGAGAAAACAGGAACACTCCCTGAGATTTGTAACGATCACGAAGAAATTCGTATCGTAGATACTCTATTGAATCGCACCCTCGGTGAGGATGGTTCCTTCTGGCGCAAGTTGACGAAAAACCTGATTGGTGTCAGTGAAGAGACAACAACTGGGGTTCACCGTCTGTATCAGATGGCACGTGATAACACGTTGATGTTCCCAGCATTTAACGTCAACGATTCGGTCACCAAGAGTAAGTTTGATAACCTCTATGGCTGCCGTGAGTCATTGCTCGATGGCATCAAGCGCGCAACCGATGTCATGATTGCTGGCAAAAAATGTGTGGTGTTGGGTTACGGTGATGTTGGTAAAGGCTGTGCTCAAGCATTTCGCGGCATGGGAGCAATGGTTTCTGTTACTGAAATTGATCCAATTTGTGCCTTGCAAGCCTGCATGGAAGGGTTGAACGTTGTCGATATGGACGAGGCGTGTGAGTGGGGTGATATTTTTGTAACCACCACAGGTAATGTTGATGTGATCACCCGCGAACACATGAACAAAATGAAGCATGAGTGCATCGTGTGTAACATTGGTCATTTTGACTCAGAGATTCAGGTTGAATCAGTATTTAATGATCCTGGATTGACTGTGCATGAAATTAAACCACAGGTGGATCAAATTGAGTGGCCAGACGGTAAGCGGGTGACAATTCTTGCCCGTGGTCGTTTGGTTAACCTCGGTTGTGCAACAGGTCATCCAAGTTTCGTTATGAGTAACAGCTTTGCCAATCAAGTGTTAGCACAAATTGAGCTGTGGCAGAATAATGATCAGTATGAAAATAAAGTCTATGTTTTACCGAAGATTTTGGATGAAAAAGTTGCCATGCTTCATCTTGGTAAGTTGGGTGCTAAACTGACAACACTGAGTCAAAAGCAGGCCGATTATCTCGACCTACAGATCGAAGGGCCGTATAAGCCCGAGCATTACCGTTATTAATTCGCTGCGTTTGTAAGCGATTGAACGATTGAGTTAAAAACAAAAGCCCGTATCATTTTGATACGGGCTTTTGTTGGTTTAATACGTTTTGATTACGGTCTATTTTGGTTGTAGACCAACATCTTCAGCCAGTTTTTTCCACGCTGGTAAGCTGCGCTCAATCATCTCTTTGTCAATGCAGTAGGCAATACGGAAATAACCTGGTGCACCAAAGCCTTTGCCGGGAACCAAGAGGATATTGTATTCCTGCGCACGTTGAACAAAGTCAACGTCATCGGCTAGGGGTGATTTAGGGAACAGATAGAACCCACCTTGCGGTTTAACCACTTCAAAGCCAAGGGCGGTAAGCTCCTGATAAAAAAGATCTCTCTTCTCTTCATACTCGCTAATATCAACACTGGCATGTTGTAGTTTTGTCACCAATCGTTGCGCGAGAGCTGGGGCATTAACAAACCCGAGTACGCGATTACTAAAAACAGCACCGTCCATGAACAATTGGCCATCACACATGGCTGGATTAATGGCCAGATAACCGATCCGCTCACCCGGTAGAGCCAAATCTTTCGAGTGCGATGTCACGATGATTGAGTTATCAATACAATTGAAAATGCATGGGACATCGAGGTTGTCGTAAGACAAGCGTGCATACGGCTCATCGGAGATCACATAGATTGTTGAGTTAAGCTCCTGTTGCTTGCGTTGCAACAACTCATTGAGTGCGCTCAAATCTTCAGCAGGGTAGATCACCCCAGTGGGGTTGTTCGGTGAGTTGACAATAATCGCCTTGGTGTTGGCATTAATCGCCTGCTCAATCGCAACAAGATCAAGTTGAAAATTGTCAGGATTCGTTTCAACAACCGTTGATTTTCCCGCATGGTTATCGATATAAAACTTATACTCAACAAAGTACGGCGCGAGGATGATCACCTCTTCATCTGCGTTTAAAATCGTTTTTAATACGACATTTAACGCACCGCCCGCACCGCAGGTCATAATCACTTGCCCTGCACCAACATTGAGGTTACTCCGTTGCGATAAAAATTCAGCCACAGCAGCACGGGTTTCATCATAACCAGCATTACTCATATAGCGATGCATGCCCAGCTCAGGACTATTGGCAATCTTTTTAAGCTCATCGCGAAACGCTTGCGGTGGTTCAACGGATGGATTACCAATGGTAAAATCATAGACATTTTCAGCACCAAACTTCTCGCGAAGCTGTGCCCCTTGTTCAAACATTTTTCGAATCCAAGAGGATTGCTCGATGCAGTTCTGGATCTTGGTTGAGATAGCCATAAAAAGCTCCTTTTTTAATATTGTTGGCGTCGCAAAAAGTCCGCCCACCTGCGTTGCAGCGTTTATTCAAGAGTTCGACATACAGCACGTATGTCTTCTCCCATGAATAAACACTACGCCTTGGGGAACGAAATTTTTGCTTAGCCATCTAATTTGTTTTTGCGAGATCATCAATATTGTATTGTTTCAGCCGCTAAACCTGCTCTTTTGAGTTCAGAGAGGGGCACGAACAAGGCTAATCCAATTTTAAATTGCGATAATTTATCCGTTGCGAGTCTAACCACGGTGACGTTTACGGTCAAGGATAAAGGGCTTCATTCGATCAAATTGACCTCAATTGGGAACTGTGTTAGCGTCAATAATAAGATGTTTTTTTTCTCATCTGATGATGCCATTGTTTAGTGGTCCAAACTCGTATGAAAGTCACTGATTGTTGATGCTTAAACTGCTCACAAACATTACGTTTACTCTTCTACATACCTTTGTAATCCTTGTCAGTTTGGGGTTGCTAACGAGCTGTCTCTCCTCTGGTGTTCAATCAAGGCCCCCTCAGCTACCTTCAACCTCAGCCCCTGTGGTACAAAACTCGCACAGCTATTCCGATTATATCCAAGCCCGACTTCTGGTTGCCGATGGTGAAGTTGATTTGGCGCATGTCGCGCTTGATCGAGCGATTGCAGCTGACCCCGACGCGGTGTATCTCTATTCGGCGCAGGCTTCGCTCTATTTAGATCATGGTAAAAGTGAGCAAGCGTATCCACTGTTGATAATAGCTCTTAACTACAGTCCCGATGACTTAACATCACAATTGCTACTCGCTGATCTGTTGCACAGTCGTGGCAGTACTGAAGATGTCGCTCGGGCGATGACTCTGTTCCATCGTGTGTTACAGCAGAATCCCGATATGGATGAACTGTACATTCATTTGACCCGTTTGCACCTTCAAAATAATGACTTTGCTCAAGCAACTGCAATTTTGAATCAGTACCTCCAGCGCCAACCCGAAGCTTTAATGGGTTTAATGGAGTTCGCCCGACTTCACCGCTTGCAAGGGGAGTGGTTGCTGGCTGATGAGGGCTATCGTAAAGTGATTACTCTTTATCCTGACCATCGTCGGGCCTATGTGTTGTTGGGTCAATTGCTAGAGAAACGCAAACAGTTCGACGAGGCGCTGCACACCTATCAGCAGGGGCGCGAGGCAACGGGCGATCATTTTTATTTCGATCACTTGATCTCTGCATTCTTACTGCAACATCAGCGCAACGATGAAGCCGATATCGTCTTAGATCGCCTGCTCGCTAACGATCCGTTAGATGCTGATGCACTCAGTAAACGGGGATTGATCTATTTTGAAGCTGAAAAGTGGTCGCAAGCCGAAGTTGTTTTCCGACTCGCTGTGTCGCAGCAACCGGCATCACAACTGTATTATTGGCTCGCTTTTAGCCTAGAGCAGCAACAAAAGTGGCAAGAATCCATTGCTTTTTATCAACGAGTTGAGGAACCTGTTGCGCTACAATACCAAGCCTTTGAGCATTTAAGTCAGGTGTACGCACAGCTCGGTCAGTATGGCCACGCCGCCTCGACCCTCGAAACGTTGCTGAAACACAGTGGTCAAGGGCGATTGAATGCGCAACCGCAGGCTTACCTGCAATTGGCTTTGTTTTACCATTACCAGCAATTAAAACAGCAGGTTCTCGAAGCCATACAGTGGGGGATTGAGGAGTATCCAGAAAATGCTTCGCTCTATTTTGCTTTAGGTGTTTATTATCAACAATATGATGAATTGGTGTTGATGGAAGAGGCGATGCGGCAGACCCTCATTTTGCAAAATGATCATGCAGGCGCTCTGAATCATTTGGCTTATACTTACGCTGAAGCAGGAAAAAAACTTGATGAAGCGTTAGAGATGTCTTTAAAGGCTGTGGCTGTCCAAACACAAGAGCATGGCAGTTCTGATGGAGCCACTCTCGATACCTTAGGGTGGGTCTACTATAAACTCGGCCAATATGATCAAGCACGTACAATTTTAGAGCAAGCCGTTGAAGAAACACCCGACGACTTGCATATTCAAGAGCATCTTGCTGATACCTATCAGGTTTTGGGGCTAAATCATTTGGCGGGTGAAATCTATCGTGGAATTTTAGACCAAGCGCCTGATACCGAATCGGTTGCTATAAAATTGAAAGAGATTCAACCATGAATTTATCCACGCACCATCGTTTCGTTTTTATCGTACTGCTGTGTGTGTTATCCAGTTGCATGAAACAGCCGCCGCAACCGACGACCCCAGTGGTCGATAATGCAGAAATGTTGCAATGGATTCAGGCGCGCCAGTATCAGCATCAGAGTTTAAGTGCCCTCGTGCAAGTCAAGATGACTCAAAACTCCAAGAGTTGGTCGACGACACAGGCATTGCTTGTTGCAACGCCTAATCGACTACGAGTTGATATGATCAATTTTTTTGGTCAATTGTTGGTTCAGCTGTCCGTCAATGGGCCACAATTAAACGCCTATGTTCCGCGTGACCAAACCCACTATTTTGGTATGCCAACCCTTGACAATATACAACGCTTTACTGGGCTACCATTGCCGATAACCGATCTGGTCGCGCTTCTTTTGGGCAAAATGCCGCTTGGTGTTCTTGAAACAGCACACGTAACGGCATGGGGAAAAGGGCTTATTTTTTCCATCGCTGCTGGAGTGGACTATCGGGTTGAATTTGATGGCAAGCGGGTGGTTGATCTTCTTTATAGTGTCAATAACACGACCGTTTATCACGTTAAATATGGCCCCTATGTTGGTGATGATAACTATCCACAGCAACTAGAGCTACAGGCACCAATGAATGACATTGGCGTTGTGGTGAAATTTGAAGAGTTAGAGCTCAATCCGACCCTGTTAAAACAACAATTTGACTTACTGCTGCCAGAGAATACTTTGAGCCGCTCCCTTTCCCAGAGTGAGGAGACCCTGTGAATCTGATCCGTATCGCTGTTGTCCTGTGTTTGCTGTGCCTGCTGCCTGCATGTCGTCAGCAGCATGAAACGCTCTATAGTGATGAAAATAGCGATGGATCTGCCGTCGTTGGCGACACCATCATTATGGGAACCATTGGCGATGCCAGTAACTTATTGCCGATGCTCTCTTCCGATAGCACCTCGTCAACGGTTGCCGCGCAGGTTTACAACGGCTTAATTCGCTACGATAAAGACCTGAACTTTGAGGGTGAGTTGGCCGAGTCGTGGCAGATATCTGACGACGGTTTGACCATCACCTTTCACTTGCGTCACGGTGTGACATGGCATGACGGAGCGCCATTGACCTCTGCCGATGTGTTGTTCACCTATCAACTCCTGATCGATCCCAACACGCCTACCGCCTATTCTGAACGCTATAAGCAGGTGGTGGAAGCCAGCGCACCCGATCCATATACCTTTATTGTTCGCTACGATAAACCCCTCGCTTCAGCCCTTATTAGTTGGGGGATGGCGATCCATCCTAAGCATCTGCTCGAAGGGGCCGATCTCGATAGCACACCACTGGCTCGCGCTCCTATCGGCACAGGGCCGTACCGTTTTATTGAGTGGCTACCCGGCGAGAAGATTGTGCTAGAGCGCAATGAAAACTATTTTGAAGGCGCTCCCAACATCAAGCGTATTGTCTATCGGGTGATTCCCGATCTCACCACCATGTTTTTAGAGCTGCAATCGGGCGGCCTCGATCAGATGGGCTTAACACCGCTCCAATATGCCCGTCAAACCGATGCCCCTGGTTTTAAGCGCCGCTTTAATCGCTACCGTTATCCGGCATTTGCTTATACCTATTTAGGCTATAACCTAAATAGGCCGATGTTTCAGGATAAACGTGTCCGTCAAGCGTTGACCTACGCCATCAATAAGCAGGAGTTGGTCGATGGCGTGTTGATGGGCTTAGGCACGGCGGCTACTGGGCCCTATAAGCCGGGTAGTTGGCCGCACAATCCCAATGTGAAACACTATGATTATAACCCACAAAAAGCTGCGGAATTGTTGACCGAAGCAGGGTGGGTCGATGTGGATGGCGACGGCGTGCGTGAAAAAGATGGCGTTGACTTGAGCTTCACTATTGTCACCAATCAGGGCAACGACCAGCGGATAAAATCGGGCGAAATTATTCAACGCCGCTTTCAACAGGTTGGCGTGAAGGTTAAGTTACGGGTGATCGAGTGGGCCTCATTTTTGAAAGAGTTTATCAACCCAAGTAATTTTGATGCGACGATCATGGGCTGGACCGTCCCAATTGATCCTGATGGTTATAACGTCTGGCATTCAAGTAAAACCAACCCCGGTGAGCTGAACTTTATCGGCTTCAAAAATCAGCGCGTCGATGATCTGCTCGAACTCGGCCGGCGCTCGATTGATCAAGCTGAGCGTAAGGTGATCTACGATGAATTTCAGCAGATTTTAGCCGAAGAGCAACCGTACACTTTTTTGTTTGTTCCTGAATCACTACCGGTAGTTGCGAAACGGTTTCGTGGTGTTGAAGAAGCGCCAAGCGGTATTATGCATAACTTTATCCGCTGGTATGTACCCACAGCCGAACAGAAATATAAGCGATAGGATCACCCATGATTTTATATCTCACCAAACGACTGTTGATGATGATCCCGCTGCTATTGGGGATCACCTTGATCTCTTTTGTGGTGATCCATCTGGCCCCCGGTGAACCGACTGACATGCAAACCGATCTCAACCCCGAAGCAGGGATCGAGCTTAAAAATCGTTTACGCGCCCAATACGGTCTCGATCAGCCCCTTGTCGTGCAATATGGCTTATGGGTTAAACGGATCGCCAAACTCGATTTTGGCACCTCTTTCTCACAAGATCGCCGCCCGGTGTGGGATAAAATTGTCGAGCGTTTACCCATCACTATTCTTATCAACGTGTTGTCCATCGCCCTCATTCTGGTGTTTGCCATCCCGATAGGGATTTTATCGGCCACAAGGCGCAACTCAATGTTTGATCGCTGGACAACGCTGTTCGTCTTTATCGGCTTCGCCACGCCGTCATTTTGGTTGGCATTGCTGTTGATGGACTACATGGGTGTTTACCTTGGCTGGTTCCCCATCTCAGGCATCAAGTCTCTCGGTTACGAATACCTGACTCGTGGTGAACAGATATGGGATGTCATTCATCACTTGATGTTACCCGTCATGGTCTCCGCCTTTGGTGGCCTTGCTGGCTTTTCGCGTTACATGCGTTCCAACATGCTCGAAGTGATTCAGCAGGATTATATTCTTACCGCTCGCGCTAAAGGGTTAAGTGAGTGGACGGTGATTGGCAAGCACGCACTGCGTAACGCCTTGTTGCCCCTCATCACCATCCTTGGTCTATCTGTTCCTGGTCTCATTGGCGGTAGCGTTATATTTGAAAGTATTTTCGCTATTCCTGGGATGGGGAAGCTATTTTATGATGGCGTTATGATGCGCGATTATCCGCTGATTATGGGGATTCTGGTTATTGGCGCCTTTTTGACTTTGATTGGTAATATGCTGGCTGATGTTGGTTATGCGTTAGCTGATCCGCGGATTCGGAATAAGTAGGGGAGTGAATGATGGGTGTTCAGAAATTGATCAGCATGTATGAAGAGACTCTCGGTAAAGTGATTCATACTGGGCCGTGGGTGGAGATCACCCAAGAACGCATTAACAACTTTGCTGAAGTGACTGGTGATGTTCAGTGGATTCATACTGATCCAGAACGTGCCGCCAAAGAATCACCTTACGGTGCTACTGTGGCGCACGGTTATCTAACGCTCTCTATGTTGCCGTTTTTAACGGAAAGTAACCATCCTGATTTTTTTATGAAAAATTATCCGGGTATGAAAATGCGGGTGAATTATGGGTTAAATAAGGTGCGTTTTCCAGCGCCGGTTATTTGTGGTTCTATGATTCGTGCTGTTACGGTTCCGCAGCAGGTTAAGCAGGTTGGTGATGCTGTTGAGATTATTTATTTGCTGACTGTTGAGATTGAGGGGAAGGATAAACCCGCCTGTGTTGCTGAATATATTGCTCGGTTGTATTCATAGTTACTTTTTAGTCTTTTTTAAATAGTCAAAATCTAAATCAAGTTCGTGAGGTCTCGCCCTCACACTGCGACACACTTTCTTTGCAAGGCCCCAAAGCAAGTGTGCAAAGAAATGGCCTTTTAAAATCTTGCCCTGCGGGATGACCCCAACCTAACCGACAATGAATCTTTTTCCCTCTTACATATCATCGCGGTTCGTCGGCCTCTCGACCTCCAAATCGGTGCTACTTCGTTGATCTGGCATAGAGGATTTTGGTTCAGAGTGGCTCTCAAGTTTTCAAGTGGCACCTGAATTGTTTCATTTTGCGAGTTACGTGCTACGCAGGGTTACTCCAGTGGTCGGTGACCACTTAGCAGTTAGAAATGTATGTTATTTATCTCTAAATTCCCCCATTTGCCGCAGCCGAGTGCAATGAGCGTCAACGAGAACGGTTACCCGTAAACTGTCTGAGCGCAGCGAGTTTTTACGTGTTTCTCGGTGGTAGCGATTGCAGTGAGGGAACCCGCAGGGCAAGACAATTGCGGGTCATGTTTTGCGTACGTTTGGATGACGCTAAAAGTATGGCGACGCGCGGGGGCGCAACCCCGCTTAGTTAATCTGTTGATTGTTATTATCCGTCGTTTAATGTTGATCAGGCTCCACAACCTTCAAATATCAAGTTCAAGTTCGTGAGGTCTCGCCCTCACACTGCGACACTCTTTCTTTGCAAGGCCCCAAAGAAAGGGTGCAAAGAAATGGCCTTCTGCCCTGCGGGATGACCCTAGCCTAACCGACAATGGGTCTTTTTCCCACTTGCGCACCCTTGGCGGTTCGTCGGCCTCTCGACCTCCAAATCGGTGTAACTTCGTTGATCTGGCATAGAGGATTTTGGTTCAGGGTGGCTTTCAAGTTTTCAAGTGGCACCTGAATTGTTTTATTTTGCGAGTCACGTGCCATGCAGGGTTACTCCAGTGGTCGGTGACCACTTAGCAGTGTTGGAAATTTGTAGGTCGGGCATTGTCCGACAGTTTTTGACGTTGTGTTTCTCGCCATTGATTATTTAATCACCAAACTCCCCATTTGCCGCAACCTTGTTTATTTAATTTATTACGTTACACACTTCGCTTTTACTTACCCACACCATGTAGAACGTCAGTCAAACAGGGGTTGGTCTAACCGTGTCCGTGGAGTTAAGGGAATAGATACAAAGGTGGGCTTGACAAGAGTTGTAGGATTGTTGATAGTGAGACGTTTGAAATTAAGCCAAACTTACCTGGCTGATGAGGCTAGCATTACTGTTTAACCAGATAAATCAATGCTAACTTTTTCATGTTTAGCTGATAATATCCTGATAACTTGAAAATATTGAAAATGACAAATACGGAAAAGTTTTCCACTTATCACCAATGTTAGGTTTCGAATGAATGAAGAGGCACTGAAAACAAAAGTACGCCATTACTTGTCTCCAGATTTTATTATTAGGGAGGAAGTCGAAGGAGTACATATTGTTACTGGAGAAAAAGTCAAAATCGACTTTCTCATATATCCGAAACAGCACTTACTTGAAAACGGCTTTGAAGATTTTTGGGTAGGAATCGAAGTCAAATCACCCAATGTTAAAGAAAGTCATAAAAACGGGACAAAAATAGCGTGGCAAGCAATAACCTACAAGCAGTCAATTTTTGAAGAAAAGATTAACCCTGCTTTTGTTTTAACTTATCCTAGAATCACTGAATTTTATAAAAATTTAAACGTATTAAATGAAACAACAGGAACAACTTTTACACATAACGAAGGTAGGAATGTTGGGCAACTACTACAAAGAGCAAATGTTGGACATTTAGAACTTCGAAAAGATTGTTACTGGTCTCTAAAGTTTGAGTCGGAACAGTTTTATTACAGCAACAAAAAGGGCAAGGGACAAGTCAAAAATCTTGGTGTCACAGTCCATGTGGGTAGCACGAAAAGGAACCTAACCATCAAATAAACCGGACGGAAGTTACGTCTGCTACTTAATCCGAATAATTTGATGGTGCGCATAAGTCAGCACGCCGCCCGTTATTAAAAACGTTATGCACGAAAAGAACTGAGGACTAAATGGAAATTGGCGTTGCAGGATTAATGAAGATAGCTGAAATGATATGTGGAGATAAACCATTCGACTATTTTCCTTATCGCAGCTCTTCAAATTTGACTCGTTTTTTTATTGGTCTTGATCTGGATTATGTTCACGATGGCTCAACGCGGAGGCATTGGGTAAATGATGCCCTGAAGGAGTTAAGTGCAAAGAAACAGCCGAATACAAATATGCCCTCTGCAGAAATGGTGAAAGTAATTGAATATCTGCTCCACCCAGATCATTTCCTGTTTGATGAGAAAGTCGATCGAGGTAAGGCTATTGAGGCAGTACTCGCTTGTCTTAAAACTTATGACTTGACCATAACCACGCAACCCAATGGACTTATAAATCTTGCACCCACACATGGTGAGTTTGTGTCAACCGCTCACTCCGAGGTTCCTACCGAAAAGCTAGTAACTTTCAAGCCGAGCGTATTTAATGTCCCCAACAAACCTCAGAATCCAAAGCTAATCTCTGTAATGATGCCATTTAACGCCTCATTCTCCAGCACCTATACTGCTATAGAGCGCGTAGCCGATCACATGGGTTTAGAGTGCGTGAGAGCAGACAGCATTTGGGATAACTCCACATTTATTCAAGACATATTCGACATAATCTATTGTGCAAAGGCTGTAGTCGTAGATTTTAGCGGCAGAAATCCAAACGTGATGTATGAAACGGGGATTGCTCATACTTTAGGAAAAATCGTCATTCCAATAACGCAGTCTCTTGATGACATCCCCTCAGATCTTGGGCATCACCGGGCATTAAAGTACTTGCCTAACGAAGAGGGGTATAGAGATCTCAGCAACGAACTATACAAGAGATTGCAAACCATATATAGGGAAAATGCATAACAATGCCGTCAAATCGGACGCATTTTTCGTTCACTTTGCTCACTACAAATACACCGGTTACGGCTGGCGTTATGTGTCTATGTAATTCAAGTATCGCTAATATAGGAAGATTAAATGAAGACATCAAATAGCTCAATAATTCCGTTAGAGCCTGATACTCAAAAAGAGTTAGAAGCAGTGCTGAAATCAGGAAAACCTGCCAAGGTAATGCTCGAAGGGTGTGATACGGTATTCATAATGCAGCAAGCTGAAAAGGGCAATGAATACGAACTGTCTCAGGTGACCTCAGAGTCGTCTAACGAAGAGATGCGCAAGGCTTCAGGAAAAATCAAAGAACGAATCAAGTAAAATAGACAGAAAAATCATGGGGTCTAGCATCGGATTATTTAGATGACGGGCTCCCCCTGTTAAATCAAATAGATACCTCCTACCACTCAACATAAATGACAATTTCAATTCATTTTGTATTCACTCTTCTATCCTGTAATTGTTACAAACATTTGATTTTAAAGTTCTTTCTGTGTATTCTGGTATTCATTCATGTATTCACAGGCTTGAAGGGGAAATCAGGTGTCCATAAATTCTCAGGATGAACAACTTAGAGCAGCATTGTTATCTGGGGCTAAAACGCCTAAAGCTCTGCGGCAAACTTTGCAGATCAGCCAGCCGACGCTGTCGCGTGCGATCAATCGAAATAGAAGAACTATTAGTTCTTTAGGTGCGGGTCGTTCTACGCTTTATGCCATAGCCCGTCCTTTGAGTGTGATCGGATCTGAGCTACCTGTGTATCAAGTTAACGGCGAAGGCTCTTCGCGAAAAATTGGTATCTTATATTCCTTACTCAATGGTGAATATTACTGGAATGGGAGTGTTGGACACAGTGGTTTGATGAGACATCTGCCGTGGTTTATAGAAAACTTGCGACCAGAAGGATTTCTTGGCCGGGCCTTTGCGGAACACTGTAGCCACATCATGTTGCCACCACGATTATCCGACTGGTCAAATGATCATCTTTTGCAAGCTCTCGCACAAGCAGGGTCAGATCTTCCTGGTGATCTGGTGGTTGGTAAAGAGGCTCTGAATCGGTTCCTTCTTGGTGAAAAGGGTGAGGACGATATACCCCATTCAACTCAGAGAGAAACCCTTTATCCCATTCTTGCTGAGCGCGCTTTAGCTGGAGACCCTCCGGGATCATCTGCCGGTGGCGAACAACCTAAGTTTTGTATTCAGCTACGTACTCCAGCCATTGCCAACGTTCTGGTAAAGTTTTCTCCTGCGCGGGAAACTATGGAAGGGCAACGCTGGGCCGACCTGATTCTTTGTGAGCATTTAGCTCTCCAGACGATGTCTGAGTCCGGTCATTGTGCTGCAACCTCACAGTATTTTACGTTTGGTTCCCGCTCATTTCTTGAAGTGGAACGTTTTGATCGAAGCGATCTATTTGGCCGCCGTGGTATATGTTCTCTTGGCATTCTTGATAGTGAATTTGTCGGCGGTGAACGTGACAACTGGCACCGTGCCGCTCAACAGCTGCATGACGATAAAAAAATTAACACCAAAGATATGGAAAGTATTTTTTGGCAGGAAGCTTTTGGTCTTCTTATCGCCAATACCGATCAACATTTTGGCAATATCTCGTTTTTCACTCAGTCTTCAGACTGTTTTGGGCTATGTCCTGCTTACGACATGCTGCCCATGTTTTACCGACCAGCACCGTCTGGGGAGATCGTCGAGCGTCATTACCAGCCCCGTCCAGTGCCTCCTGAACTGTTGCCATATTGGGACGATGCCAAACAATGGGCGCACGTATTTTGGCAAAAAGTTGTCAATCATCAAGAAATCTCAGCCAGTTTTAAATCCATTGCCACGTTTCATGTAGGGCAGGGGCTGAAGGGTACAACGGGTAAACGTCGGCCACAGTTGATTGCGTAAGTATTTTACCTATCACGGTATCGATTACTGAATAGACCTATGTCATCGTTTTCACCTTTGTAACTCACCCACATTCTGGTACAACACCCCCTATGGAAACTACACTATACAAACTCATCATCGCGATCCTGATTTTCGACTATGTCCTTGAACGCGCACTCGATTGGCTCAACGCCAGCCGCATGGGCCAAGCTATCCCAGCAGTTCTTGAAGGGTTGTACGATCAACAAAAGTATGACAAACAGCAGTTGTATCAAAAGACAAATACCCGTTTTTCACTACTGACTTCAACGTTCAGTTTAGTCGTGTTGCTGGTCTTTTTATCGTTAACAGGGTTTGCCAAGCTGCACGTTTTTACCGCAGGCATAACTGATAATGTATTACTGCAACCGCTGATCTTTTTTGGCCTGATGATGCTGGCTCAAGATCTTATCAGTCTACCGTTTCAACTGTATCAAACCTTCGTTATCGAAGAGCGTTTTGGCTTCAACAAAATCACTGGCAAGCTGTTTGTCATGGATAAAATCAAAGGCTGGTTGTTGATGGCTGTGCTCGGTGGTGTCGTGCTGTTTTTGATCACGTGGTTTTATTATCGTACCACTGACCAGTTTTGGCTCTACGCATGGGGATTAATGGGCGGAATTAGTCTGTTTTTTGTCATGTTCTATTCGAACCTAATTGTTCCACTGTTTAATAAACAAACCGAATTGGAAGATGGCGAGTTAAAAACAGCCATTGAGACCTTTGCGGGCAAAGTCGATTTTTCAGTAAAAGATATTTTTGTGCTCGATGGTTCCAAGCGCTCGACTAAAGCCAACGCGTATTTTACTGGCCTAGGTAGCAAGAAACGGATTGTGCTGTTTGATACGCTGATCAATGATCTTTCTACAGAAGAAGTGGTGGCTGTGTTGGCACATGAGATTGGCCATTACAAGAAGAAACACACCCTGCAAGGGGTCGTGATCTCTCTGTTGCAAATGGGGGTCATGTTCTACCTGTTGTCGTTATTTTTAGGTCAGGCGGTGTTTTCGCAAGCCCTAGGTGTTGAAACAGCGGTGTTCCATATTGGTTTGGTGGCTTTCGGTATGCTTTATAGTCCCGTTTCATTATTGACGGGTTTACTGATGAACCACTGGTCGCGTAAAAACGAGTATCAGGCCGATGCTTTCGCCTGTACGCACTTTGATGGTGCGGCATTAGGGAATGCATTAAAAAAGCTCTCGGTCAACCACCTGAGCAATTTAACGCCGCATCCTGCGTATGTGTTTTTTCACTATTCCCACCCCAGTTTACATCAGAGATTGGTGGCAATGGCTCAATTTGAATGTGACGATGACGTGGCGTAGCACTGACGTTGATTGCACAACGGTATCACTCGTCCTTGAAGCAGGACGGTAATCATATGGCATCGTTTAAATTGGTAGTCACGAAACAATGTCAAAAAAAGTGACTTGATGTTATCATGTCATGTGTCAAAGATTTTTTCTGTTAAAAGTATTATTACTCAATAGGAACCACTATGAAAAAAACGTTTCAAATTACTCATCCGAAATTGCCAGTGCCACGTCGTGTTGAAGCAATTAAGCACGAAGTGAAAAAATATATTAAGCGTGAGCGGAATAAAAAATTGCCCGATGATATCGATTTTTGGGACTTTGATTGCCGTTATGGCGCCGATGAAGCGACGAGTGAAGAGATTCACCTCTCTGAAATTAATAAATATATCTCTCAAGCTGAAGCGAATGGCCTTGAATCTTTTTATTTAGAGATTTTGGTTAAATCAGGGATTCGTACTAAAAAGCCACGGGTGATTAAGGAAGTGGTTGAAGAGGATATTGCTCCAAGCAGCGATGAAGAGTAAAGTAGCGAACAACACTTTGTAACGGGAGTATCGATTTCTTCTGTTCTGAGATCCATTACTATTTAAGAGGCCTGATCATTTGATCAGGCCTTTTTTTGTTCTAAATATCCTCCAGTTTGACATGCAAACTCATGTATCAAATTGGCTCTATGTGTATCTGTATAGCGGTAAGCATTGTACCGTAATGTATCGCTATTACCTTAAGTTCATAAGTAGTAATTCAAAGTACATACAATTTTGACCACTTACTGTCACTTTTACGTGTTGGCACGATCATAGCTAAGAACCCAACAGGTTTAATGCGATTTAAACGTCGTTTTATTTTCATACGATATGTCCTTCATTGCAATTTTTATCAATGGGATGAGTCGTATTTTTTTACTTGTTGGGAGAGATTATGTTTAAAAAGTTTTTGGGGATTGTCTGTAGTTTTGCCGTGTTAATCTGTTTTGCACCTGTAGCGAGTCAGGCTGAGATAGTCGTAGTAAGTACTGATCAGGGCTGGGAGTTTAGCACTGACGGTATGGTCAACTTGTTTGCTGTGACCTCATCGGGAGATAAGCGCCCTGATAATGTCAATAACGGCATCACCTTGGGGGATGGCAATGATTCATTCCGTTTACGTTCGGGATTTTTGCCGGGGGTGTTGGCCTTTAATATCAAAGCACCGACGATTAATGGCTTAGATATGGGCGCACGCATTGGCTTTTATCCAAACCCGCAAAATGCCAATACAAAAAACAGTTTTGGTACTCAGATCGACTTACGTGAAATTTACTTTACCGTTGATGGAACGTTTGGTCAGTTTTTGCTCGGTAAAACCTTGAGCTTGTTTCAAGGCCAAAACACATTGAATGGCATGACCTTGATGGGTACTGGTGTGAGTGCTATCTCTGGTGGTGGAACGACTCTGGGCAATATCGGTTACGGTTATATCTACCCGCAATACAATGCCCAAATTCGCTATACCACACCAACGCGCTATGGCTGTAAGTTAGCTGTTGGAATTTATGATCCGAGTGTGATCGCATCATCTGGTATTGAGGCAGGTGTCACCAAGGCGCCCCGTTTTGAGTCAGAGGCAAGTTACACCGCTGATTTTAGTGGTCTGAGTGTTAAAACATGGCTCAGTGGTTTGTATCAAAATGCTGAATTTGAAGAAACAGGTAAAGAAGTGGAAGCCAATGGTGTTGCTGGTGGTGTGGCAATTGGTTTCAAAGGTGCCGAACTCGTTCTGTCTGGTTTTGATGGTCAGGCCCTTGGTTCAACGTTGATGCTTGATACCGATTCTCTTGACCCTGCTGGTGATGAGCGCGATAGTCAGGGCTACATCGCGCAACTGAGTTATACCTACAATAAAACCAAATTTGGTGTGGCTTACGGTTGTAATGAGATTGATGAAACTTCGATTGAAGAAACCGTTCGTAGTGGCGGTGGTGTGGCAGAACTTGAAGAGCAAAACATGCTGACTTTTGGTGTCTATCATGATTTGAATGACCACTTTAAGTTGGTCGCTGAATACAGTCAGGCTGAGAACACCTGGTTTGGTGGTCAAAGTCAAAATGTCGATTTTGTCAGCGTTGGCACCTTTTTCATGTGGTAGTCAATTAATATGTCAGATTAAACGCAACAACGCCGATTCGGATCTATTCGAATCGGCGTTGTTGTTTATTGAATGAGCAAGAAGGGGGAGTAATCATTACGACACTATGGATTAATGGTTTCGCCTTTATTGAACGACCTTATTAATTATTCTACAAGCTTGATCGCGCACTAAATTCTATCTCAATGGCTGAAGTATCATTGTGAATGTCCTGTCTGCCTCTTTTAGTTCATACACCAAATTGATTTAATCTCGATTGTACTCCATACCGATAGGCGCTGGCCGTTGACATTTGGAATGTTGCCTTTATACTTTACCAAATAAGATTAGTTTAATTTATTTTTCTTAGTTATTGAAAACATAGGGTGGTGCACATGATAAGAGGTGGTTTATTGAGGTTCGTTGTCTCCCGCGTGGTACTTTTTGCACTAGTGATGCTTATCTCACCCTTGTGTTCGACTAACGTTTTAGCAGAAAATCTGTTTGACCTTCGCTTTGAAGATTTACTCCAAGTACAGGTTACTTCAGCGAGTAAAACACCAACACGCCTTATGGAGACCCCTGCCGCAATATCGGTGATTAGTCGTGATGATATCCGCAGAAGTGGTGCTTCTACAGTTCCAGAGGTATTGCGGATGGTTCCTGGGGTGCATGTTGCACAGATTGATGCGAATCGCTGGGCTGTGACGGTTCGGGGATTTAACGGACTGACCGCGAATAAACTGCTTGTTATGATTGATGGCCGTAGCGTCTATACTCCGACCTTTTCCGGAACCTATTGGGACGCACTCGATGTCTCAATTGAAGAGATCGAGCGCATTGAGGTGGTAAGAGGTCCGGGGGCAGCGTTGTGGGGAGCTAACGCAGTTAATGGTGTGATTAATATCATTACCCAGTCAGCTCTAACGAGTCAAGGCACCGAGGTTATGGCTTGGCTTGGCACAGAGGAGCGTGGTGGGGCAAGTGTTCAGCATACGACACAGCCTAGCGATAATAGTGCGCTGAGGCTCTCTGCACGAGGGTTGGTAAGAGATCAAGGCCCATTAGAAGGAACCGGTGCCGATCGCAACACCGAGCAAGGTCGTTTCGGTCTGCGCTGGGATGTTCAAGGCAATGATTATGCTGTGCAAACGTCAGCCAGTTATTATCAGATTGAACAATCGTCGACCTACAATAAAATGGATATTTTCCCGCCTTACATTAAAGCCCTAACGGATGAAGCTGATCTGCGTGGTGGTCATATTCGTAGCCGCTATAGTCGTTTTATTAATGCCGATTCGAATCTCGATATTCAGTTCTCTTACGATTACTCCTCGCGGCATGAATGGCTTTATGAACAGAAAATCCAAAAGTTTAACCTTGACCTTCAGCACAGTCTTCGATTGATGGATACGCACCGGCTAACGTGGGGTGGCAATGTCGATTTAAGTTTAGATTATTATCGCTCACGTCAAGGGCAAATAAATATCTCATCTCATCACCGTCGGGCTCACCTGTTTAGTTTTTTTGCGCAAGATGATTACTCGTTGTCAGATGATATTACCCTGACTCTGGGAGGCAAATGTGAGTACAACGAGGTGACGGGTTGGGAGTTACAACCGAACCTGCGTTTATTGTGGCAGGCGAATCCGTATTGGTCCTTATGGGGGGCAGTGTCTCGCGCCGTGCGAACGCCGTCCCATGTTGAGCAACATGGAAATATGATTGTCTCTATCGATCCACCGTCATTAACACTGCCCCTTGCTCAGGTGATAACACTTGAGGGGGATCACGACATTGATGCCGAAGATCTTATCGCTTGGGAACTCGGCTCACGTTATGTGTTGAACGATTCCCTCTCTCTTGACCTCGCTTTATTTATTCATGACTACGATAATTTGCAAGGAGGGACATTGCAGTCTGCATCAGTAGATATATTTGATGGTCAGCCTGTTTTTTTAATCAGTTATGGCGCTAATAATAATTTTGATGGTCGAAGCTATGGTGCAGAACTCGCGGCCGATTGGCGTGTTCTCCCGGAATGGAAGCTGCTGCTGGCATATAATTTTCTCGATATGAAGCTCAGAGAGCCTGATGTAATGGAGGTCGCTTATCCCGAGCGATATTCTCAACATCAGGTATCGCTGCAATCGCGTTGGGATATTAGCTCTCAATTTCAGGCAGATTGTTGGCTGACCTATACCGATGGCATGGAGGCGCAAGATATTGATGAATGTTGGGATTTACAACTGCGAGTCGACTGGCATGTTAATTCAGCGTGTCATATCGAATTGATTGGTCAGAATTTATTTCATGACGATAAAAAAGAGATCCACTCAGAACTTTCAAGTGTGATTTCATCTCGCAGTGAGCGTGGAGCGATATTGCGACTTCATTATCAATTTTAAGGGGGTTGCGTTGAAAGTTTTAGTTCTGTTGACACACACAGGGGATTCTCTTGAGAAATAAAGGTTTTATAATCATTACGTTGTTTGTGCTATTGAGCGGATTGCTGTGCGCGATTCCCGTTCAAACCATGGCAGCAGAACGTTTTGAAAGCCGCGAATACCCTCTTAAAGCGGCCTTTATGTATAACTTTATTAAATTTACCCGTTGGCCAAATGACGGATTACTTAGTGACCATAGTCCGTTGCTACTGGGGATAGCAGGGCCAAATTATTTTGGAGATGCGTTATTGCCGTTAGAGAAAGAAAGTGTCGCAGGGCGGCCTATCATTTTAACGTACTGTAACGATATTGATTGTCATGATGTGCTGAATTGGCAAGTCGTTTTTGTCACCTTTCAAAAAATGGAACAATTTAGTCGTGTGCTAGATGATGTTACTGGTCGACCAGTGTTAACTATTGGTGATGTATCTGGATTTGCGCGACAAGGAGGCTGTATTGAGCTGGTAAAGCAGCAGGATAAAATCAGCTTTATCATTAATCGAGGCGCGATTGAGAAACAAGGTCTTAAATTAAGCTATAAGGTCTATTCTATGGCTCTTGAAGTGATTGGGGATGGGGGCTGATGAAATCTTTTATTCGAAATCTGCCCCTTAGGCATAAACTTAACGGGATCATTGTGATCACTACCGCGTTGTCATTGTTGCTTGTCTCTATCGCTTATTATGTTCATCAACAGCAGGTTATTAAGCAGCAGGCCACGATTGAGCTAAAGACTTTGAGTGAGATTTACAGTGATACCTGTACTGCCGCCCTTGCTTTTGATGATACAAATGGTGCTCAGCAATTGCTCTGTTCTCTTGAGGCTAAGCCAACAGTGTTAGCTGCGTCAGTGTTAAATAAACATGGTGATGTTTTTGCAAGTTATCTCTCTGCAGGGATAAAACCTGAATTGTTAACCTCATTTGTCTATCCAAACAAATTAACTGACGCGATGTTGACAACAAAGTCGCAATTGTTCTCTTTAAAAACGCCGATCATTTTGGATCATGAGACAATTGGAGCGTTTCTAATTGTTTCAGATTTTTCTGATGTGCAAGAGGCGCAAAGTCGTTTTATTTTGTTCCTTGCTGTCATATATAGTTTTGCCCTTTTGGTTACCTTGTTGTTGTCCAGCCGTTTTCAACGTCACATTACGCTGCCGATTCATCGCCTGATTACGACGATGGGTGATGTTGCGCACTATAATGATTTTTCGTTACGGGTAAAAAGTACAACCAGCGATGAGGTGGGCAAACTCTGCCATGGCTTTAACACAATGCTTGAGCGGATTGAAGATCAAGATAATCTCCTTAAGGATCAAAAAGAGAACTTACGTTTTCTCGCGACTCATGATTCTCTGACGGGGCTGCCAAACCGAACCCTATTTTATGATCGCCTCCATAAGGGGCTAGCACGCGCGCGACGCAATAACAGTGCTCTTGCGGTGCTATTTATCGATTTAGATCGCTTTAAAAACATTAACGATACTATGGGGCATGATGTTGGTGACCTGTTGCTAAAGGCTGTTGCAACCCAGCTTCATGGTGCTTTGCGAGAAGATGATACCGTTGCTCGCTTTGGCGGTGATGAGTTTGTTATTATGTTAGATAATGTCAAGATGTACGCGATTGAGTATGTCATGGGCAAGGTGACGAGGGCGATAAAAACTCCCGTTGAACTGCAGGGGCGTCGTATAGTGATCACCCCAAGTATTGGTATCTCCTGTTTTCCTCAAAATGGTCAAACCCCTGATCAGCTGATTAAGTATGCCGATGTCGCTATGTATCACGCTAAAAATAGTGGTAGGGACGCTTCACATCGCTATTTCCCCGAGATGACATCACAACTAAGCAGTCGTTTTAATCTGGACAATAAGCTTTACGGAGCAATCGAACGCAATGAATTTACCCTCCATTATCAGCCGCAGTATGATTTGAAAACTCGCAAAATGTGCGGTTGCGAAGCACTGTTACGTTGGAAGGTTGATGGTCAAGACATTTCACCGGTTGAGTTTATTCCGATCGCTGAAGAAAACGGCCAAATTGTTCCGATAGGACGGTGGGTGTTGCAACAAGCGTGCGTTCAAGGGATGAAATGGCGATCTTTATATTCTGAGCCGTTCAGGGTTGCTGTGAATGTTTCACCGCGGCAGTTTTTTACCTCTGATTTAATCACCGAGGTTGAAAAGGCTCTTCACGATTCAGGATTACCGCCAACATGTTTAGAAATTGAAGTAACTGAAACAATGATCATGACAGATATTGAAGAAGCGATCTTGGTGATGGATCGTTTAAGCGCGATGGGGGTAGCGATTGCTCTTGATGATTTTGGTACAGGATATTCGTCCCTAAGTTATCTTAAGCGCTTTCCCTTGAGTAAGCTTAAAATTGATCGCTCGTTTGTTCGTGATGTTCTTTGCGACGAAGATGATGCGGCGATTACTCAGGCAATTATCTCTATGGCGTTGGCGCTAAAGGTTGATGTTATCGCTGAGGGGATTGAAACTGAGGAGCAGCTTGATTTTTTACGTAATCTTGATTGTCATTATGGACAGGGGTACTACTTTTCTCGCCCAATATCAGCAGAAGAATATACGCTGTTGCTTCAAGCTGAGGATGACTAATTCTTTTCATGACCTGATTAAATGTAAACAAAGCTACGCCGAATCGAGGGGGGATCCTAATCGGTGTTGTTTTTTATTAAGAATGGAAAAAATTAAGTCTCGCCTGCCATAACATGCCTTGATGAGTTATACTCTACGGTCTCAAATGGATCATCATCACAGACACATCCGTATTGTTTTGATTAACAACAGGCAAAGGTTCACTGTACTGTCATACAATTAGCTGCTGGCGAGACGAATTCAGCTGTGTTCTAATTTAATTATCAATCAAGTGGTATCGCTTATGAGCAGAATAATCATCAAAAAAAAATGTACAGGATGTGGTCAATGCCTACCAAGCTGTCGTAAAACAGCGATCCAATTAATCAGCGAGTTTCCTGGTGGCTATGGTAAAAAAACAGCGAAAATTGTCTATAAAAAATGCACATTGTGCGGTGCTTGTGTTTCAAAGTGCCCGCGTCACGCAATCGTTCTTGCCCCCTGATCCAATAGCGTTATATCTGTGCTACCTCCCCTCCTCACAAGCAATGTCACCAATTTATGATAAAATTCTTAGATGCATATTCTAAGGAGAAATCATGCCACGTTATAATCTTGTTCTTGGTGGTCAAGCAGGGCAGGGGATCAATACCGTCGAAAGCGTGTTAGTCAAAGCGTTTAAGGCCTCTGGTTATCATACCTATGCAACCAAAGAGTATATGTCGCGAGTTCGTGGTGGAATTAATACCATAACCCTCAGCGTTGGTTCTCAACCCATTCGAAGTTATAGCGAGCGGATCGACATTCTATTGCCATTTACAGCGGGGGTTGTTGATTGGGTGGGCGATCGTTTGAACTCCAATTCAATTGTACTGGGTAATACTGAGGTACTCTCAGCGCAGATGATAACTAAGAGCGTGTTCCCGCTGCTGTGGCAGAGTGATGAAGTGAAACAAACTCACGCTAAACAGATCAATACCCTCTGTGCTGGATTGGTTGCTGCTCTTTTCGGACTTGAATTTACTCTGTTAGGGTCATTAATTCGCCAAGAGTTTTCTGATAAGGCTGAGAAGATTATTGCTGCCAATTTGGAAGCGTTAGAGCATGGCACTCAGCAAGGTTTGAAGCTGAAAAAGCTGCACCAGTGGCAGTTCCCCCTTGTTGCCAATTCGATTGTGATGGATCACCATATTCTAAATGGCAGTGAAGCGGTAGCTCTGGGGGCGTTAAGTGCGGGCTGTAATGCCTTGTCATTTTATCCCATGTCACCGTCAACTGGGGTGGCGAATTTTTTGATTCAGCATGCCGAAACCTTTGGCCTTGCAGTGGAACAGTTTGAAGATGAACTTGCTGCTGTCTCTGCCTCGGTTGGCTGTTGGTATGCTGGTGGGTGTGGCTTAGTCACCACTTCGGGTGGTGGTTTTGCCTTGATGGAGGAGATGGTTAGCCTCGCTGGCATGTCAGAAACACCGCTGGTGATCCATCTCGCTCAACGGCCCGGCCCAGCAACGGGATTACCAACGCGCAGTGCGCAGGGTGATCTGAATCTGGTTCTTTATGCTGGTCATGGTGATTTCCCACGCACTATCTTCGCGCCGAGTACCATCGAACAAGGCATTGCCCTTAGCGCCCGAGCGTTTACGATGGCCGAGCGTTTTCAGACGCCCGCCTTTATTCTCACCGATCAATACTTTGTCGATACCTACTATTGCAGCGCCAGCGTGTCATTACCGCAAGCTGTGGAGCCAACCATCACCGAAACAACCGCCGATTATCGCCGTTATGCGCTAACCCTGAGTGGGCTATCGCCACGCGGCATCCCAAACTGGGGCCAAGGTATTGTGTTGGCTAACGGCAATGAACACGATGAGTATGGCGATACCACTGAGGCTCTTGACCTCAGTAAACAGATGCCCGAAAAGCGGATGGCAAAGTACATTCAAATGGTTGATGAAGCCCTTGAGCCGGAGCTGGTGGGTGCGGCTGACTACTCTATTTTAGTTATTGGCTGGGGTTCCACTTTTGCCAATATTAGACAGGCCGTTGAGGAGTTGAATGATCCACGGCTGGCGTTGCTCCATTTTAGTCAGCTTTATCCACTACCCAAAAGTGTCTCAGCATCGTTAGCTCAAGCACAAACGATCATCACCATTGAGCAAAATTTTAGCGGTCAATTTGCCGACCTGCTCCAACGTGATTATTGTTGCACCATCGATCACCGTATCCTGAAATACGATGGTCGTGTTTTCTCCACTGAACAGATCAACCAACGACTCACTGAACTTTTGAAAGGATTGTCATCATGAAAACCAGTCCCTTTGATTCGAGTCGCCCCGGCTCTCAAGAGATCTCATGGTGTCCGGGTTGTGGTGATTTCGGCATTCTCAGTGCCATAAAAGAAACGTTGACTGCCTTGCAACTGACACCACAACAGACCGCTATTATTAGTGGTATTGGTCAAGCTGGGAAGTTGCCCCATTACATCAACAGTAACGGTTTTCATACTCTACACGGTCGGGCCATCCCCATTGCAACGGGGGTGAAAGCGGCCAATCCCCACCTTACTGTTTTGGCTGTCGGCGGCGATGGTGACATGTATGCCGAAGGGGGCAACCACTTTCTCCATGCGCTAAGGCGTAATCCCAACATTACTGTCATTATCCATAACAACCAGATCTACGGATTAACCAAAGGGCAGGGGTCGCCAACCACGTTGCAGGGGATGAAAACGACGACCCAACCACGCGGAGTCTGCGCTGAACCGCTCAATGCGATGGCGATCGCTATTGCACAAAATGCCTCTTTCGTCGCGCGGAGTTTTATTGGTGATAAGGCGTTGACCGTTGATGTGTTACGGCAGGCAGTTGAGCATAACGGACTCGCTATTGTTGAAATATTTCAACCCTGCGTTACCTTCAATAAGCTCAATACCTACGCCTGGTATGCAGAGCATTGTCAGAGGATTGAAAATCATGATTGCAGCGATCAAGCCGCTGCCTTGGTACTGGCTCTCAATGTCGATCAGTATCCGATTGGTGTGCTGTATCGTAGCAGCGACAAAAAAACCTTTGAGGAGCAACTTCCTAGCTATCTCAACGACGATACGCCCCTGTGGCAACGGCGTGTTAATCGCGATGCGTTGCAGCAGTTATTAGATAGTAAAAAGTAATATACTCATCACCATTACCCAAGGGTTTTATTGATGAATTTTTATCGTAGCGTTTGACACTCAGTGATCAACTTGGGTATTGTTGAAAAATGAAAAATAACTCTAATGCGCTTAAAAATCGAACTGTATATTTATGAATAGTCGTCGAATCATCACCTGCTTAATGGTTCCCGGCAGCTTGGTTTTTTTGTTGTCTATGGCTGTGTGGAACTGGACAGCACAGTCTGAACTTTTGCAAACATTTCTCCTACTTTGGCCCTATGTGGTATTAGCGTTAGGAGTGTTACTCGGCTGTCGTTATCAACGATCACGTCTGCTGTTGATACTATTCGTTTTAACGTTAAGCCAGCCACAGCTCGTTGAACTTTTACCACCACACTTGACCACGTTTTCGCTAGCGCTGATCTCCATTATTTTACCGTTAAACTTGCTGTGGTTGGCATTTTCATCTGAGCGTCATCTGCTGTCGGTTACCACCATAATTCGATTGATCATTATTACTGGTCAGGGCGGGCTTGTGTGGCTTGCCTACCACTTTTATCCATCGCAAAGTTGGGACGTTGTACGGATGAATCCGTTTTGTCATCCGTTGTTCGATTTCGTACCTCAGTTCCCCCTTGGCACGATGCTACCGCTCGCTATGACAACATTTGTCGCGGTGTTTTTATCTCTTTTAGTCGCCCTGTTTTGGCGGCCAAGCATGGAGCGGGGAGCTCAAGTGTGGATGTTGATAAGTGTTTTCCTTGCTCAACGAGTGATGGGAGATGAAGCTCTATTTTACAGTGCCACCGCTGTGTTGATCCTGATTGTTGCCCTGCTCGAAGCCTCGCATTCAATGGCTTTTCGCGATGAACTAACTGGCTTAGGTAGTCGACGCGCACTCAATGAATATCTGCAACGTTTGTCAGGTTGCTACACGTTAGCAATGGTCGATATCGACCATTTCAAACGGGTTAACGATACTCACGGACACGATATCGGTGATCAAGTTCTTAAAATGGTGGCTGGTTGCTTGGCAAATGTTAAGGGGGGCGGCAAGGCATTTCGCTATGGCGGTGAAGAGTTCACTCTGGTGTTTTCGGGTAAGAAGCGCGATGATGTACTGCCCCATTTAGAAGAGCTGCGAATCAATATTTCGCGCTCTGATTTTTCCCTACGTAGTAAACCACGGCCAAAGAAAAAACCTGAAAATATCGCTAGGCAGAGCACTAAACCAAAGACTTTAAAGGTGACGGTGAGCATGGGGGTGGCTGAACATCGTGAGCGTAAACAGACGGCTGTTCAGGTTGTTAAACAAGCCGATACCGCTCTGTATCGGGCGAAAAATAGTGGTCGGAATCAGATTTGTTAATGTTTTGTTGATGGAGGTTTGAATGGGGCAACGGGTTAGGC
This sequence comes from Desulfuromonas svalbardensis, assembly GCF_055389415.1. NCBI lineage: Bacteria > Pseudomonadati > Thermodesulfobacteriota > Desulfuromonadia > Desulfuromonadales > Desulfuromonadaceae > Desulfuromonas > Desulfuromonas svalbardensis. Next base: position 1,885,725 of record NZ_AP042416.1, read on the forward strand.
TTAGCGCATTGAGGTTTCAACCGAAGTCTCTTCAGGGGCAGATGTTGATCCTCGTGTCACTGGTTGTTTTTTTGCAGCTACTGATCAGCGGCGCTATTTTTACCACCTTTATCGGAGCGATTTCGCAGGATCAAATCGGTAAACGTGCTCTCGATATTGCCCACACCGTCGCCGTCATGCCGGTGGTTGTAACAGCATTAACCGATTCCAGCTTACAACCTCAGGTGCAACAACTCGCCGAGGCAGTGCGCCTGAAAACCGGTGCTGAATTCATTGTTGTTGCTGACCGTCAAAGTCGTCGTCTTTCGCACCCCAATCACGAAAAAATTGGTCAACTTTTTAGTGGTGGCGATGAGCGGGATGCTTTGACCACAGGTCGTTCCTACCTGTCGCAAGCAACAGGAAGCCTCGGCCATTCGTTACGCGGTATTGTTCCAGTTTATTCCAGCGATGAGCAGATTATCGGTTTTGTTGCTGTTGGCTACTTACAACAGGATATTGCCGATACCGTTCACGGTTATCAGCGTGAGCCAGCGACCTTGATATTCATGCTATTGCTGGTAGCAATGCTCGGTGCATCTGCCATTGCTCACTATGTTAAACGGCAAACATTAGGGCTTGAGCCACGCGAGATCTCATCGTTGTATTTGGAGCGCCAAGCGATTCTTGAGTCAATTCGAGCCGGTATTATCGCCGTTGACGGCCATGGTGAAATTCGCCTCATCAACCAAGCAGCACTGGAACATTTTCATTTTGAGCCACAACAGCAGGTTCTCGGTAAAAAGGTGGATGAGGTCTTTGACCACAGCGAGTTTTTACCGTTGTTGCAACCCGGTGCTGAACAATCGTTGCGTGAAATTACCGTTGATGGTCAAGAACTGCTGTTCACTAGTGTGCCAATTGTCCATGAATTATCTGATGCTGGTATGGTCGCCAGTTTTCGCCGTGTCGATGACCTAACGCGCTTACAACAGCAGTTGCGTCAAAGCCAAGAATTTACTGAGATGCTGCGTGTTCAGGCCCACGAGTATTCAAATAAATTGCACATGCTCGGTGGCTTACTCCAAATCGAAGCCTATGATGAAGCGTTGGAGTTGGTGAGTCACGAAGCCTCAGGGCTACAAAGCCTGATTCAGTTTTTATCTCAAGCTGTCCCTCATACCACGTTAGCCGCTATAATCATGGGTAAATTCAACCGTGCCAACGAGATGAAAGTGGAATTCTTACTTGATCCGGAAAGCTCGATGGCTGATATCCCTGCTGACTATAATTTTGATAAGTTAGCGACGATAGTTGGTAATCTTATTGATAATGCCCTTGAAGCAGCGGTTGCGTATGGCCAACGGCCAGCGTGTGTTCAGTTGTTTATGACCGATATCGGTCATGATTTGATCTTTGAGATCGAAGATTCAGGCGCAGGTGTTGGCGTAGAATTACAGGAGGCCATTTTTCAGCAAGGATACACCAGTAAACCTGCCGAGCATGACCTAAATCACGCCCACGGTGTCGGTCTGTATTTGGTGCGTCGCTATGTCAAGCAGTTAGCGGGGGATCTGACCATATCTACCGGTGATTTAGGCGGGGCGCTGTTTACCTTGAGTTTGCCAAAAAAACCTCAACGAGGGGAACGATCATGACACCATTGCGGGTACTCATTATAGAAGATGACCCTCGTATTGCCGAACTACACTGCCGTTTTGTTGAGAAGATCACTGGCTTTGAAGTGGTAGGGATGGCATTAAGTTTAGCCGAAGCGCAGGAAATGGCTGAGCTGTTATCGCCCGATCTGCTGTTACTTGATCTCTATCTTCCTGATGGCAACGGCATGGATCTGCTCCATCAATTGCGTGGTCAAGGGCAACAGGTTGATGTGGTGCTCATCACCGCCGCCAAAGAGGTGACCTCCATTCAACAAGCGTTGCAAGCGGGGGGGTTCGATTACTTGGTCAAGCCGGTGATGTTTAAACGCTTTGAAGAGGCGCTGCATAACTTTCAGCGCTATCGTGGCCAGTTAAGCGGGGTAACTAAGTTGAATCAAGCCGAGATCGATCAGCTCCGTCATGGTCATGTGACCACGACTAATGTTGATAACAGTGGGGTGCCGAAAGGGATTGACCTGTTAACCCTCGGTAAAGTGCAGCAAGTGTTTCACGATCACGATCCTCAGGCAGCGGCGGGGTTAAGTGCTGAGGAGGTGGGGACCAGTATCGGTGCCAGTCGTTCCACTGCTCGTCGTTATCTTGAATACCTTATCACGACTGGTGAGCTACGAGCCGATGTGGTCTATGGCAGTGTTGGTCGGCCCGAGCGGCGCTATTTTTCGCCACGCAGTGAAGGTTAACGCAAAGGCTCGCCATCGTTTCGATGGCGAGCCTTTGTTGTTTAAAGCAGATTTGTTTCCGTGCTAAATTAGTATTTTAGCCAACGGATAACCGATGAGGCAGGCGGTGATCACCGCAATCAACCCCGGTATCATGAAACTGTGATAGAAGTAGTACTTATCAATCCTCGTTGTGCCCGAAATATCAAAGTTACAGGTAGCGATATCCGATGGATATTTGGGGATAAAGAAGTAACCGTAGCAGGCTGGCATAATGCCGATGACCAGCGCTGGCGATAGACCGATCCCTAAGGCAACAGGGAGCATCATGCGGCATGTTGCAGCCTGACTGTTGACCACTATCGAGACAATAAACATCGCTAAGGCAAAGGTCCAAGGGGACGTTTGCACCATGTCGATGATTTCCGATTTAAAGCTAGGCAGAGCAAATTTAAAGTAGGTGTCACTCATCCACGCAATACCGAAAATAGCAATCGCTGCAACCATGCCCGATTTGAAAACAACCCCTTCAGGAACTTTCGATGCTTTAGTTTTTGTAACAAGGAGAATTAAACCACCGAATGCCAACATCATCATCTGAATAATGACCGACATCTTAATGGCTTTCGTGCTCTCGCCAATAGTGCGAATTTCAGGGAACATGGCGATGATAACAATGGTGACTAAAGCCAGACCGAATAGGAAAACCGAATGCTTGGCCGAATTTGGTAGTGTTTCGTCGAGAGTGGTCGCTGTGGTCTCTTCAATTCGCTTACGCAAGATGGGGTCTTGCATGCGGCGCTGGTATTCTGGATCATCTTCAAGTTCGACACCACGGCGGATACTGTACAGTGACATCGCAAACAAACCAATTAGGGTAGCAGGAATGGTAACACTCAGGATTGATAACAGAGTGATACTGCCCTCTAAAGGGGTGAGTTGAGAGAGATAGTAGACCACTGCTGCCGAGATTGGGCTAGCGGTGATACCGAGTTGCGCAGCGATCGACGATGCAGCCATTGGTCGTTCAGGGCGGATTTTGTTTTTAAGTGCTACATCACCGATGATTGGCATCACCGAGTAAACCGCATGACCTGTACCGAGCATAAAAGTCATGGTATAGGTGACCAGTGGTCCCAAAATTGAAACGCGTTTCGGGTTGGCTCGTAGAACTCGTTCAGCGATCTGCAACATATACTTGAGGCCACCCGCCGCTTCAAGAATCGAGGCACAGGTAACAACCGCCATAATGATCAGCATGACCGTGATCGGTGGCGACGTTGGTGGCATTTGAAAAATAAATACTTCAACCACGAGGCCGATACCTGAAACAACTCCAAGACCGATTCCACCGTAACGGCTTCCCATATACAGCATCAATAGTAAGAACGAAAACTGGACGTAGAGCATGGCTAATCTCCCCTCTCCAGATGAAGAAAACGGGTCACCGCAGTGACACATGTGGGTGTTAAAAGAAGCGCATCGTGATGTTTTTTCACGCTACGATTCTATAATAAACACAGAGATTAAAATTGGAAGTTTCTGGAATTAAAGGTTTTTTTGTTTTTAATGTTTATTTTGTTTATTTTGTTCACGGTTGGTTTTAATCAGAGAGTAGAGATGATTATTAAAAAGTTCGTATGAGATGTGGGGATGGCGATTGATAATAAAAATCCGGCTGAAATTCCTTGGCTTATGATCACATCTTCATCAACGGTCATAGCAAAAGTGGCTCGAACGTTAGGATTGAAATAGCCACTTTCAGGATGTTTTTTATCTGGTGCACCAAACAGCCCTTGTGAAAATAATGCTGAAAGATCGCGGTCGCGAACTTTTTCGGCACTTATAGGCTGAGTGTATGTATTACCTTTACTCTCTGAAAAACTCAGGCCATCGTCAGATGTAGAAGCGACAAATGTTTCATCAGCCATCAAAAATCCAAGCTCAAGGGTGAAATCTTGCCAGCGAGTTGGGGCATAGTCACTGTGTTTTTGCAACACACGATAAGTATTGTCATCGCTTGCTGTAATATTATATTTAAGGTAAACGGTTGATTATTAGTACTGTAAAGCTTGAACCGTTTACTTGATTGAAATGGATCGCTGCACTATTTAACTGAAAATTGTAAGGGTTGAATCCAGCACACATAATACAGTTAGTGCCATCAACTTCATCGTTATTTACAACGCTGAGTCGAGGTGTTTGGGTGTCGCGTTCTTTTCACGTGACGCCACCAAAATCCTCCATTGAGCCGTTTGGATCATAAATGTGCTGTAATAACTCTCAGACTCAATATACGGAGCCGAGTCGGTGACAACCTCATTGGTGTTCCAGCCTTGAACTGTTGCTGCGTTAGCGTTGAGTGCGAAAGCCACAAGCATTAGCGCGCAGCCTAAAGTAAAACGTTTTGAAACTTAAAACATAATTTCCCTCTTTTCTTACAAAAAAAAGATAATAAGTACCTAGCAGAGGACGATGAAGATTTTTGCCTTGAAAAATCATTGAAACGATTTCACGAAGCATGGCACATCTGGAAGATATTGTGCCACGTGTGATAACTAACTAAGAGCATTAGGGTAATGGGGATTGTGTCAAGTGCGTATACACGCAGTGATGCAAGTAATATTGTGTGAGTTGACTCTAGTATGATAAATTAAGGGTGATTTACCCTAATGAGTTTTAGGGTTTCAATCATTAGACGGTCAAGCCGTGGTGAAGGTTAACAACGGTTTTCACTCCCGTCATAAAACCGTGTAGTTGGCAGCGAAAATTATGTGCTGTTTTGGTGAGGAGATTTATTCGCGTTGTCGTTGGTGATTGATCCTGATTAATACGATGATGAGGTGGTAGATAATAAAATGCCCCCTACTACAGCGTAGCAGGGGGCGCATAACATAGAAAAACCAATAACATTGTTGAACTGATTATTCGTAAACAGGAACAGGTTTGAGTCAAAAGTATAGAATGTTAAAAATATCGGCCATTCTATCAACTTGAAATTTCACTAAATTAAATCGAATAATCATTACGTGGAATTCACGAGACATATCACATAAAGCAGATAGTGTGCCATGTGCGATAACTAGCCGAAAAGATAAGATATTGTTAAAATATGGCTGTTTTGTGCGTATACAATCACTTGCGGTGATTGTGTGAGTTCACTCTATCGTGATAATTTTAAGGGGGACTTCCCCCGCCCATAAAAAGGTATTGAGGGTCAAAATCATGCAACAGTCAAATTTTTCAGCTATACGCTCCATGGTGCAAATAGCCCATTGTATCCTGTTGATCGTTACTGTTACGCTCTTTACCGTACTTTGCCCACTATTGGCTAATGGTAGCAACGATACATGGCAGTATCTAAAAAATGACGAAGGCGTAGCACTGTATCGTGCTGAAACCATGGTTGAAGGCTATTTGCCATTCAAAGCCATTGCCACCGTTGATGCCACTGTTGAACAGATTGTTATGGCGATGGTGGATGCTGAGCACAAAAGTCAGTGGGCGCCCAAACTAAAACGTAGCAAAGTACACACTGAGTTATCGGCAAATCAGTTCGAGTTTAGTGAGTATTACACCACCCCGTGGCCGTTCTGGGACCGCGAATTTCTCCTTGTTGGCACCGTAAACTATCACGCTGACCGCGTCATTTTTTCGGCGAACAACTCCCAACAAAAACGGCATGCAAGTGATGATCATGTCCTCGTCGATGTCGCCGTCCTCGATTTCGAAATTATCCCTCTCGATGAAAACCGTAGCCGCGTGACCTTCACCTTTTCAGGTGAGTTCGGTGGTTGGATTCCCCCCTTTGTAAAGACCATTATTCAAGAGAAGTGGCCCGTGCGGTTTATTCAGGCGTTACAGTTGCGCGTTCGGCAGGGGGATGAGTTGGAGACGCCGAGGTATCGGGGGTTGGTTAAGGGATAGGATTGATTCTGCTTACTCCCGTTTACCTGCTTGAAGTATCCATTGACTTGTCCATTCTCCATAGATATTCTTGCTTGTCCAAACATTGGACAAGTGCAAAGCCTATAAGGAGAGAATGTGTGAAACTAGCACGCCCCATAAAACACTCCCTGCCGAAGCAGATATCTCAGCAGATAGAGGAACATATTCAAAGTGGTGATCTTAAGCTTGGAGATAAGATTCCCTCGGAACCCGATCTTGTCCGGCAATTTGCTGTTAGCAGAAATACCATACGGGAGGCGATTCAATCACTGATTCAGGCGGGTGTTCTTGAGTCACGTCAGGGAGATGGCACCTATGTTGTTTCCACTGGGAGGTTTGAGGGTAATATCTTTAGTCGCTTAAGTGGCTCTCGGCAGAGTGAGGTGGATGAGGCCCGTCTTGTAATCGAGCGGGAAATTGTTCAGCTTGCCGCTAAAAGGCGCACCGCGGCAGATCTTGTCCGTATTGAGAGGGCTCTGTTAGCGAGGAACTCTGCTCACAGTTCCTCAGAAGAGTATGGCCAGACAGATATCGAATTTCACCTGGCAATTGCCAAGGCTGCTGGAAACACAATCCTTTACGATCTCTACAGCTCGATCTCTAAGTTTATCAGTAATGCTGTTGCGCAAAAGGTCTGTCTTGGACATAAACAAGATGAGGAATTCTCTGTGCTCCATAAAGAACTTTTTCAGGCGATTGAAGACAGAGACGGCAGGCAAGCAGTTAACCTTCTTGATCAAATTCTTGCCATCCACTAGAGGCACAATGAAAAAAATATTTTCCCCTCGTGTTGTCCTGAAGTGGTCTACTAAAGCCGGACACAACTTAAGGTGGTATATTGAGCCATCAACAAGGAGTGTTCATAGCTATGGGAAGACGATCATTTACGAAAGAGTTTAAACGAGAAGCCGCCAACTTGGTTATCAATGAGGGCTACTCTGTTACTGAAGCCAGCCGTGCGATGGATGTTGGTACTACCGCCATCAGCCGTTGGGTTAACCAACTCGAACAAGAATATGGTGGCGGAACTCCTAAAGCTGCAGCGTTAACGCCAGAGCAGCAACGTATTCAACAACTGGAAAAACGAATCAAAGAGTTAGAGACCGATAAAATGATACTAAAAAAGGCTACCGCTCTCTTGATGTCGGACGATATAAAACGTTCAGGTTGATCACCCAATTAAGAGAGCATAGCAATGTTCGCAAACTTTGCGCACTATTTTCAGTACCACGTTCAAGCTACTATGATCATCTACAGCGACGAACAAGGATAGATATTACAAGGTTACGTCTTCGAGCCAAAGCAACGGAAATATTCAATGCCAGTCGCCAATCAGCGGGCAGTCGGAGCATCGTCACCAAATTACGTGAACAGGGTGAAATCATTGGTCGGTTTAAAGTTCGTCGCTTGATGAAGGAAGCCGGTTTAGTTAGTAAACAACCCAAACCACCCGCATACAAAGTAGCAAAGGTGGAGCGACCAGACATACCGAATCATTTAGACCGTCAGTTCGATGTGAAACGACCGAATCAATTATGGTGCGGCGATATTACCTATATTTGGGCACACGGACGATGGATGTATCTTGCCGTCGTTTTGGATCTTTGTAGGCGCCGAGTTGTTGGTTGGAGTGTATCTGAAAAAGTCGATGCTGATTTAGCCATTGCAGCACTTGATCATGCATATCAACTACGAGGAAAACCACAGGGTGTGATGTTCCACTCAGATCAAGGCAGCCAATACAGCAGCAAAACCTTTCGTCAGAGATTATGGCGTTACCAGATAAAGCAAAGCATGAGTCGGCGAGGAAATTGTTGGGACAATGCCCCAATGGAACGCGTATTTCGTAGCTACAAAAGTGAATGGATGCCATCAAAAGGTTATTTGAGCTTCAGCGAAGCAAAGAAAGACATTGGTAAATACTTGATGGATTACTACAACTGGCAACGGCCACATCAGAGAAATGATGGGCTTGCACCAGCTGTTGCAGAAAAAGAACCTAACGTACTGTCCGAAATTAGTTGACCACTACATCCTGGTCATAGGTATTATTTTTATAGCCTTTAATCTTCGGGCTCCCATTACCGCTGTTGGCCCTATTATTGATCTTATCATGGAAGATCTGGGCCTTAATAATGTTCAGGCTGGATTTATCACCACTCTTCCTCTGCTGGCATTTGCTCTCTTTTCGCCCTTTGTTTCTAAGATAAGCAAGAGATTCGGCTCTGGATACACCATGCTCTTTGGACTTGTTCTTATCCTTTTAGGGGAGTTGATTCGGTCCTATACCAATTTTTTTGGACTCTTTGTCGGTACCGCTCTGATGGGCTTGGGGATTGCCATAGGCAATGTCCTTATCCCCGCGATAATAAAGAAAAAATTCTCAACCCATGTTGGCAGACTAACCAGTATCTATACCACCAGTATGTGTGTATTTGCAGCAGTAGGAGCCGGGCTAAGTGTGCCGTTAGCTTCTAGCTATGGTGTTGGTTGGCGACATGGTCTTGCCGTTTGGGCCATGCTGGTTATTTTCACTATGATTATCTGGCTTCCTCAGCTTAAAAAGGCAGATGGTGATCGAGATACCCCTAATAGAACTAGCGCGCTCTCTGTCGGAAAATCTATTTGGACTTCGCCCGTGGCTTGGTGGGTAACCCTCTTTATGGGAATTCAATCTCTGCTTTTTTACTCCTTGGTTGCCTGGCTTCCCTCGATACTTACGGCAAGGGGTATGGGCAGTCATTTTGCCGGGACAATGGCCCTTGCCTTTCAACTGGTGGGTCTGCCGGCAACCTTTGTGATTCCGATTATTGCCGATAAATTTAAAAACCAGAGGCTCATTGGTACCGTTAAGGCTACGATCTATCTTGTTGGCATGTTGCTTCTCTTTTATGCGACCACAAAGCCTGTCTTTATCTGTTCTATAATCCTTCTCAGTATTGGCCAAGGCGGTTGCATTAGTTTGGCCATTGCCTTTATCTCTCTGCGTACTCCGCATGCTCTGCGGGCAGCAGAACTCTCAGGTATGGCTCAGTCGGCGGGTTATCTTTTTGCGGCGGTAGGGCCAATCCTGTTGGGAGTCGTCTACGAAATAACTGGGTCGTGGGATATACCTATTCTTATTCTTGTCGCCTGCAATATTCTCCTTTTCTTCTTTGTTCTCAAGGCGGGAAGGGACAGGCTTGTATAAAGGGGGGAGGTCTGCGGTTGACTTATGTAGTGATAAAATTCAAAAGGCCGATTTGGATATTCCGAATCGGCCTTGTTCGTTAAGCACGTTGAGTCTATTTCTGGATAATTGTTTCTTCTGTTAGATCTTAAATCGTATAGTGAAATGTTCTGTTTCCATCTGCAATGCTACAAGCTTCAGATTCTTGTTTTGGGTTATTTCAAACCATATCCATCTGCTTATTGTCGACGGCGATAAAGATGTTATCCCAAACAGTCTTCAGTTAATTGCGGGGAGAACAGCACAGGAGTTCAATAGCAGGAAAAAGGGTAAAGGTGCCTTATGGCATGATCTCTATCATGGAAGGTGTTGCAGTTGGTGGACAACAGTTTATAGTTGATAGAAACAACCAACTTCACCGTGGATCTTTTTGGGCGCAAAACTCTGGAACGTGACGATTCTTTTATCCTGCGTGAAGCTTCAGTTGCATACAACAGTCATTTACGCCCTGAAACGGAGCTTGTAAACGCTAAAAACAGCTATTATTTGCCAATAAACTGTGTGGAATTAACAGATAGCTTTGTCCGCCACTAGAGCCGCCGTCTGCTGTTTTTGGCGGTTGTACTTTTCGACTGGAAAACGAATTCTTATCAAAGGAAATATTGATGGTGTCCGCATGGTGATCGGAGCAGGAAAAATAAAATTTCAACTTTATGGCATCAATTCCCTGAAGGAAAAGCGCAGTATAGTTAAATCTATCATTAGCCGGATTGGCAATAAGTTCAACATATCCATTGCGGAAACTGACTATAATGACAGCTATTTGTTGGCTGAAATCGGATTTGCACTAGTTGGCAACGATTCAAGGGTCGTGAATTCAAAAGTTGATAAAGTGTTGAATTCTGTTGAGGAAATTGGCCTGGCGCAGATTGCGGACTTTCAAATAGAGATCATTCATCTCTAACGGCCATGCTAAGCAGGAAAAAGTAAACGACCGAGTGTGATAGTGAGATATTCATGGTCATGGGTGGTACGATGGCAAGTTCTTATCTGGCAGTTGCAATATAAAAGGGTCAGGTCGGCGGTTGACTTATGTAGTGATAAAATTTAAAAGGCCGATTTGGATATTCCGAATCGGCCTTGTTCATTAAGCTAGCTGAGACAATTCCTTAATAACTGTTTCTTCTGTTAGATCTTCAATCGTATCCAAATATTGAGTGAAATGTTCTGTTTCCATCTGGTTTTGCAGATGCGCAGCATTGGCCCAATTTTCGTAAAAGACAAAGGTGGCGGGGGTGTTTTGATCCCAGTGGAGCCGATAGCTATTGAATCGTTCTTTTTACAGGTGGCTTTAACAATTTGAGGAGTTCGGAGAATTCATATAAGACGTTTAATTTCCTAGCGTGGCAAAACTCATCATAAATAACTATCTTGCATGAATATTTTTCAGGTCTATATTTAGAACACAATAAATTAACGACATATTTGATCTCTGCTGATACCTATGCGTTGTTGATGGAGAAAATAAAGACTATGAGTTGGGTGTTATCGTTAAAGAGCGGCAAAATAAAAATGATTCTGCTGTAAAGGTAAGTGGTGATGATTTCGCGGGTCTCTTTTGACCTGAATTTAAACAAGCTGAATCGATTTTGGTGTTAAAGTCTCTATCTTAAACTGTTGTGAGTGCTGGGTCAGGGCTGTTGAACTAACTTAAAATTTCCAGATAGGATTCACATGAAATTAACTGTTCAAAATCTATGTAATGATCTGCAAAAAATACGGGATAATGCACCGCTTGTGCATAATGTTACCAACTTTGTCGTAATGAATAATACTGCCAATGCGCTGCTCGCTATCGGTGCTTCACCGGTTATGGCCCATGCGGCTGAAGAAGTGGCAGAGATGGCAGCACTTTCTGCGGCACTGGTCATCAACATTGGCACCCTCAATCGGCAGTGGGTTGATGCCATGTCGCTGGCGATGACAGCAGCAAAGGGTAAGGGGATTCCGATCGTTTTCGATCCGGTTGGCGCCGGTGCAACAGCTTTTCGAACCCAGTCTTGCCTCACTTTGATTGATCAGATTGCCCCGACCGTGATCAGAGGGAACGCCTCCGAAATTATGGCTCTGGCTGGTAGTAGCGTGCAGACCAAAGGGGTCGATAGCTCGGCGGCAGAGAGTGACGCTGAAAGTGCTGCTTTCGCGTTGGCACAGAAATATGGGTGTGTGGTTACCGTCAGTGGAGCTGTTGACCTGATCACAGATGGGAATAACAAACTTCAGGTTCGTAACGGCAACCCGATGATGCCGAAGGTTACTGGCCTCGGCTGCACAGCTACGGCGCTGGTCGGTGCCTTTTGTGCGGTCAATGACAATGCCCTTGCCGCGGCAACCCATGCCATGTCAGTCATGGGTATTTGTGGCGAAATTGCTGCGGAGAAATCTGCAGGGCCGGGAACCCTACAGGTTCACCTCATTGATGCATTTTACAACCTAACCAATGAACAGATTGAATCGTATTGGCGACACTAGGAGTCAAAATGAAACAGTTAAATTTAGATCTGCATTTGGTCACCGATCGCGAGTTGTGCCGTGGACGAGATCTCATCGATATCGTTCAGGCGGCAGTTCAGGGGGGTGTTTCTATTGTACAGTTGCGCGAAAAGGAATGCCCAACGAGAGATTTCATTGAGTTTGGCCGTGCCATTATGGCGGTGTTGAAACCCACAGCGATTCCACTTCTTATCAACGACCGGATTGACATTGCCTTGGCTATCGGTGCTGACGGTGTTCATATTGGCCAGAGTGACATGCCTTATGGTGATGCGCGTCGGTTGTTGGGGCCCGATGCAATTATCGGTCTTTCCGTCGAGTCTGAGGCTCATGCACTTGAAGCTGAAGATTTGGATGTTGATTATCTGGGATTAAGTCCTGTTTTCGTGACTCCGACCAAAAGTGAACTAACGCAACAACTCGGGCTTAAGGGTGTCGGCAGAATTCGCCAGATATCTCGCCATCGACTCGTGGCGATTGGTGGCCTCCATATCGGCAATATTCCGAGTGTTCTTGAGGCGGGGGCCGACGGTGTTGCGGTCGTTTCTGCCATTTGTTCGGCCGTTGATCCGCTCCAAGCAGCCCAGCAATTAAGTAAACTGCACGTGAAATAGGCAGGATATAGTTGGAAGAATTAGTGGTGGTTAAAAAGGGATTAAGGCTGAACATACCGAAGAATTATGATTTATGGCATGCCGAAATCGAGTCCAAGCAATGGCGGCTGGTTAAATCATTGCCACCGCAGTTGTTTCACTCTGGTTGAAAGTCTAAATGCCGATTCGGAATATCCGAATCGGCATTTTTCGTTAAGCGAGTTGAGTCAATTCCTGAATAACTGTATCTTCGGTTAACTCTTCAATGGTAGCCAAACATTGGGTGAAATGTTCTGTTTCCATATGGCTTTGCAGATGCTCAGCACTGGCCCAATTTTCGTAAAAGACAAAGGTCGCGGGGGAGTTTTGATCACAGTGGAGCAGGTAGCTATTGCAGCCTTGCTCTTTAAGGGTGGCTTCGACCAGTTTGAGGAGTTCAGCTTTTACTGTATCGATAGCGTTCTCTTTGGCGATGATGGTTGCGATGACAATTACTTCAGACATTTTTTAATTTCCTTTTTTAATATTGAGGATACATACGTTACCGCCGGGACGGTTTTGTAAGCAGCCGTTACAGGAGACGCATTTGGCTCGTTGACGATCACCTGCTTGCCAGCGGTTGGGCAGATCGGGTTCTGTTAATAATGGCCGTGATAATGAAAATAGCGCGACACGGCTGGTTGCTAACAGTTGTTCGATCACCTCAGGGCTACGCAGTCCACCGACGGTAATAATTGGTATATCCAATTCGTTGGCTAATTGTATAGCATACTGGGCATGGTAGGCTTCTTTTTCTGGGGTATTTATTTTGGCTCGTGCGGGAATCTTTTCTCCTGAAGCGAATGTGCCAGCACTGATTTCGATGGCATCGATCCCGCGCTGCGCTAATTGATGACACACATAACGACAGTCATCAAAAACTGCCCCATCTTCAAAATAATCTTCCGCATTTATTTTGATCAATACCGGATAGTCATCACCGACCTGTTGGCGAATCTGCTCATAGACTTCAATGAAAATTCTCGCCCGATTTTCAATACTGCCACCATAATGATCACTTCGGCGATTGTAATGGGGACTCAAAAATTGGCTTAATAGATAGCCGTGTGCGCCATGCATCTGTACGCCATCAAAGCCCGCTTCTTTAGCGCGTTTGGCGGCAGCACCAAAGGCGTGGACGAGGGTGTTTATATCATCCTGTGTCATCTCTGTTGGTACCACCTTTGTGGCTAAGTCGGCCACGGCGGATGGCCCCCAGATCAAGCGACCTTCGGCGGGGTAACCCGTTTGCGAACCACCATAGGCGATTTGAGCGACAATGCGGCTGTTATGCTGATGCACCATGGTGGTGAGTTGCTGGTATTCAGCGATAAAGCTATCGTCATAAATTCCCATCATACCGGGATTGGGTTGTTCCTCTTCTACAACAAAGGCGTAGCCTGTTAAAATCATGCCAACGCCGCCTTTGGCGAGGTCTTCATAAACCTTAAACAGTTTGTCGGTCATGTGACCTTTATCGTCGGCCATATTTTCCCATGTAGCACTGCGAATGAGGCGGTTTTTTAACGCCATGCGACCAATTGCGGTTGGTTCAAAAATTTTAGCCATTATATGTTTACTCCTTGTTGGGAAATTGATGAATATCAGAGGTTCATCAATCGTTGCGTTACTAACTACTTTTGAGCTACTATCGACCATAGGAGACATATCGTCAATTACGTACTTTTTTTATACGTAGTACCCAAAAGGGTACGTCAGGGTATATAAAGGTACTGTTGAATTGCTCGGAGTATTGATTATGGACACAACTCAACCACAAGAATGTTATTTGTTTCGCGATAAAACCTATAAGTGTGGCATCGATGTGACGTTGGCCGTTATCGGTGGTAAATGGAAAACATCTATTCTGTGGCATTTGGCTATTGAAACGATGCGCTTTTCACAGCTGCAACGCCAATTTTCAGCGACAACGCGTAAAATGCTCACTCAGCAACTGCGTGAGTTAGAACGCGACGGTTTAGTGCATCGTGAAGTGTACGCGCAGGTTCCGCCAAAAGTTGAATATTCGCTGACTGATAAGGGGCATAGTGTCATGCCTATTTTGAATCAGATGTGTGAATGGGCCGAGGGTTACCGTTGCGAAAACGTGTTGGCCGAAACAACTGTTTAATTGGTTCGGTAGGTACTTTTTAGGGGCGTCCGCTACGGTAGAGGACACCCCCGAATTTTAGCTGTGTGCCTATAGTGCGTGTTGCAAAACAGTCCGGGAGATATCCGGGGTGATGTCTTGCTGTTCAGATAAGGCCGTCATTCCGTGTTTCTCCAACCCTTGAATGATTTTTTCAATCCCTTGCTCATCGATATCGTAATCGCTAAGGTGGGTTTTCATGCCGAGGCTGTGAAAAAAATCTTCGGTTTTGCAGATCGCCAAATCAATTCTCTCATTCTCATCACCTGAGGTTATATTCCAGACGCGCTCGGCGTATTGGAGTAATTTCTCTTTTTTCTCCTGACGACGAACACGCCACATGGCAGGGAGAACGATAGCGAGACTCTTGGCGTGGTCGAGGCCGAATATCGCCGTGATTTCATGACCGATCATATGGACAGACCAGTCCTGAGGAACTCCAGCACCAATTAATCCATTTAGAGCCATCGTTGAGCACCACACCAAATTAGCGCGCTCATCACTGTCGTTGGGGTTGTTTACTGTTTTCTGTCCAATTTCGACGAGTGTTTGGAGGATACCCTCTGACGTGCGATCTTGAAAACGGGCGTTGACTGGGTAGGTGACATATTGTTCAACCGTATGGATAAAGGTGTCTACCACGCCGTTAGCCACTTGTGTTGCTGGTAATGTGACGGTGAAGTCGGGATCTAGAATAGAAAATTTAGGGAAAATGTGGGGACTGAATACTGGTAGTTTATCCTCACCATGGCTGACGACAGCGCCGCAATTCATCTCGGAACCTGTTGCTGGCAAGGTGACTACGGTGCCTAAGGGGATAGCACTTTCTACCGGTACAGGTTGAAAACCATAAGACATCAGTTGCTCCTCTTTGCCGATGAAGTTTTTCGCATCAGCTGCTAGAGCGATAAACTTGCTGCCGTCCATCACCGAGCCACCACCAACCGCCAACAGAAAATCAACCTTTTCGTTGCGCACCATTGTTACGGCTTTCATCAAGGTTTGAAATTTCGGATTTGGTTCAATTCCGCCAAATTCTATAATTTTGCGTGGAGATTTTGCGAGTTCGGTTTTAATTTTTTCCAAAATCCCATTTTTAATAACACTGCCACCGCCGTAAGTGATGAGCACTTTGGCGTTTTTTGGTACTAGGTTGTTCAGCTCACTGGTTTGTCCTTTGCCGAACAGGATATTGGTGGGATTGTAAAAATTAAAATTTAGCATTAGTATTTCCTCTCTTAGGAATGTTGTTGTCACATATTTAGACGATAAGAGTTTTGTTATTCTTGAATCAGAGTCTAACAACAACGGTCAAAAGTGCAAATACCTGTTCCTGCTAATTGCTTGCCTATTCCTGCTGGGTGATGTACCTTTACGGCATTAATAGATGATATTCTTGTCTAATCGTGTTTATCTGTGGGAACGGAGAACTGTGGTTGATGGTAGCTTTGAATGAGTTGAGTACATTGATGAACCATTTTGACCTGCCACAGGGGATTTCTGAATCTCTATTGCCTGGTGTGCGTTTCTTTAAGTCGCTGCAGTCCTTGCCGCGTAGTCCG
This sequence comes from Desulfuromonas svalbardensis, assembly GCF_055389415.1. Lineage (NCBI taxonomy): Bacteria > Pseudomonadati > Thermodesulfobacteriota > Desulfuromonadia > Desulfuromonadales > Desulfuromonadaceae > Desulfuromonas > Desulfuromonas svalbardensis. Next base: position 1,902,058 of record NZ_AP042416.1, read on the forward strand.
ATGATCTATGATCCTGGGATCTGCATTGTTGTGCAGGGCAATAAGGTTGGTTATTTGGGGGATCGTTCTTTTCCCTATGATCCAAATAACTATCTGGTGACTTCGGTGACCATGCCATTTGAATGTGCCACCTTTGCAACGCCAGAACAACCCTTGCTCGGTTTCTATATCGATGTCGATTTAGTCGTGCTTCATGAACTGATTGGCCAGCTCGGGCCGAACCATGAACACAGTGTACAAAACAATAGTGACCTCCATCTCGGTATTGGTCCAGCGCCTTTGGACCCTGAGATGAGTGATGCCTTAGCTCGTTTACTCAAATGTTTGCAGTCGGAAACCGAAACTCAGATTATGGGTTCTGATCTGATGCGTGAAATTCTCTTTCGAACCTTGAAAGGTAAGCAGGCTCCCGTCCTTTATGCGTTAGCGGCTCACAATGGTCACTTTGCCCGTATAGCCCGAGTGTTAAAATTGATTCAACGTGATTACGCCACACCCTTGGATATTGAATCTATGGCACAACAGGCTTGCATGAGCAGTTCAGCATTTCATCGAGCATTTAAAGAGATAACATCTGATTCGCCTCTTCAATATCTGAAAAAGATTCGTTTGACTAAGGCGCGTGATTTTATCGTCCAACATAAGATGAAATCTTATGTTGCTGCCAATAAGGTGGGCTACGAAAGCGCATCACAATTTAGTCGCGAGTTTAAACGTTATTTTGGTCAGAGTCCGACGGAAATAGTGAGAGAAATACGCCAATAGGTTCCATTTATTACTGTAAAAATAACTAAATAACTATTTATGAAACCTCAATTCTCAACAGTGGTGAAGAATTTGGGTTTCATAAAGTTGTTTGCAGCTTCGGAGAATAACAACTATGGCAATCTTAACATTGAGTTGTCGACAGAATTCACTTGAATATTTTTTGTTTGATGCGGAACATTTTAGTCAGTTGGCTTGGGGTACTGTGACGGGGATTGGTTGTGGTTGTCATGCTGAGTTAACCTGCGACCATATTCAACCACAGCGTCACGTGGTGACATCGCACATTTTAGACGATCTGCATAGTGCAATTGATTATGTTTTGAAACTGTTAGCGAGTTCGGGGCAGAAGCGCGGGTTTTCTACGCCAACTTCGTGGACGATTACGGCGGTTGGGCATCGTGTCGTGCATGGTGGTGAACTGTTTCGTCAGTCTGTTGCTATTGATGATCAGGTTCTTGAAAAAATTCACCAATTGGAGCGCTTGGCACCGAAATATAATCGTCCGAATCGTGAAGGGATTGTGGCAGCGATGGCACTATTGCCCTCATTGGTGCATGTTGCCATTTTTGACACTGCCTTTCATCAGACTATGCCGTCGTCTGCCTATATCTATCCTTTACCCTATGAGTGGTACGAAAAACACGCGGTGCGACGTTATGGTTTTCACGGCTCCTCCCACTTGTATCTGTCACGCTGTGTGGCGACGTTGATGGAAAAGCCTATTGATCAGTGTCGTTTGATCACCATTCACATGGAGTTGGGGATTTCACTTTGTGCGATTGCCGATGGCAGGTCCGTTGATTGCAGTATGGGATTTACCCCCGTTGATGGCACGATGCAGACACGACGTAGCGGCACGGTTGACCCCGGAATCCCCGGTTTTATTATGGACTGGCAGGAACTCAGTGCGCAACAGGTAGAAGAGATCTTGAATGAAAAAAGTGGCCTAGTGGGGATTGTTGGCCAGTGTCGTGGTCGGCGAGATGTGCTTGAAAAAAGCCTCGAAGGACAGAGCCGAGCCAAATTGGCGATGGCAATGGAAAGTTATGGATTGAAGAAGTCTATAGGCTCCTACCTTGCCGCCCTAGGTGGCTGTGATGCGATTGTTTTTAGTACGGGCCAGGGGGAACTAGAGGTTGCAACGCGGTGTGAATTTTTAGCGGGGTTAGAGTGTTTTGGTGTTGTTTTAGATCAACAGCGTAATGCCAAGGCGGGGCTATCCGATGTTCCTGAACGGATCAGTCATGATGATTCGCCAATCCAGGTATGGGTGATTCCAACACACGAAGCGAGGGTTTACGCTGAAGATACGGCTTTCGTTTGTGCCGACAACTGTCATGAACCGTGGTGTCAAGAGTATAGCTTTACGCCCTGATGATGGTTAAGGAGAAACAACTGTCCTCCTAGATCTGCTGTTAAAATACCAATAATGAATGTAAGGGGATTGATCTATTGCTTAGCGATAAATCAATCCTTTTTTTGTATATCTTTAGGTAGTTAGAGGTGAGTCACGCCTTACCCCCCTTTCTCTTTGGAGTTTTTCCTCCATCAATACAAGGGGTTTGTTGTTTCGTTTTAGGGGTTCTCCCTATATCTCTCTTCTGGCTTGTTCCTTTATGGTTAATGAGGATCGGCGCAAATTAATGTGCCAGTGCTTTCAGTGTGTGTTTCAGCCTGCACAGGTGCAGGCTTGAAAGCAATAGCCCGACCCTTTGAAAGGTCGGAACCATATCAGACTAAGGAAACGGGAGGTACCATGAAGAGATCATTTTTTTGCTTGGCAGCATTGGTTGTTGTGGTTGGGGGCGGCATTGCTGGCTGCATCCTGAACGACAATAATGCCAGTCCTGCGCTTGCAGCGTCAGAAGCGTTATCGAGTTCGGAGGTCGAACTGGGTGCGAGCTGTCTTGTGTGTCATGGTAACAAGGCATTCTTGCAGGCGAACCGCGAACAGTTTTTAGCGCTTGAGGCGGCTAATGCTGTTGCACAACACGATCCTCACGCGGCTGAAGAAGAGGTTGCAGGGGAAGAGGAAGAGCCGGTAACGGCTGAGTTGCTTGCTGCACAACTGTTTGTCGATGTTGAACTGATGGGAGTTCATGGCGAGCAGGGATGTTTGGCTTGTCATAAGGATGTTGCTGAAGGTCAGCAAGCATTAACTCCTGCGTGGCATACTGCTCTTGCAACCGATCCGACGGCTGATGGCGGTCAAGTGTGTGCCAGTTGTCACGGTCAAGGGATGGTTGATGATTTTAAATCATCGTTGCACTTCACCATGAACGGCGTAGCAAAAGGGTTGTGCGATCGTTTGGCACAAACTCCCAATGCGCAGAAAACGTTTGATGATATTTTTTATGATCCAGAGCCATATATGGGTTGTAACACCTGCCATGCCACTTGTGGTCAATGTCATGTAAGTCAGCCAAATATTGCTGGCGGTGGTCTGCTCAATAGTCACCAATTCACTAAAAAGCCTTCCAACGAGAAAACCTGTAACGTGTGTCATTACGAAAACTCTGAGTATCATCTAGAAGTAGACGTTCATGCCACGGATGCGGATATGAGCTGTACCGATTGCCATACCGATGCTATTGAGTATCACGGCCGTCCTTTAAGTGAGATGAGCGAAGGGAAATTGTATTACAAGGGCCCTGATACCACTGAAGTTGGCTTGATTGAACCAAACATGAAGCGTGATGTGGTGAAAGTGCGTTGTGCTCAATGTCATGACGATAAAGTGGTCGATCATCCAGTAAAAGGGGTGGATCACGTGGCTCAAATGGAATGTGTTTCGTGTCATACCCAGCCTTATGCCAACTGCTTTGGTTGTCACGATGGTGAAAAGCCAGAATTTGTTGGTGCCTGGGGCAGTGGTGATCCCGATGATCTCAATGTGACGTTAGGACTATCCATTCCTGGTGATGTGCACAGTAAACTGACAACACTTAATCACGCTGGTATGGGCGATGGCGTATTCGGCGATGGTGCCCCCGTTGTCGACACCACCAACCCAGAAACAAAATCGATGTGGACATCATTTGCGGCGCACTTTGTCGCACGTAATCCACTGGTATCCGATGCGGCTAAAGCCAGTGGCAGCATGTGCGATAACTGCCACAACGGCAACCTAGAGATGTTCCTTAAAAAGGGCGATCTTGATCTCGGTGGTAATGATCCGTTGAGCGAAATAAAGTGGGCCGTTCCTGCTGAGCGGTTGCCCAAGCATTAACATACTAAACTCAACGCTGATTTGATCGATGCGTCTTGCTTCGCTGCATAGTGAATGTGGCGAAGCAAGCTCGTTGAATCGAACGGTGGTTGATGAGTAACTCAATGCTGATAAAGAGTATTCGTTTTTACGGTCATTACACTAAATGGTTGTCGAAAAAGAACACAACACTTGGAGGTAGGCAATGCGAGCAATAATGAAGACGTTTTGTGTAGCACTGGTAGCATGCACATGCATGATCGGTGCGACATCTGCTGAGGCATTCTCTCTATATGAGAAGGGTGGATTTTCGTCGAGTCTCGATATGGAATTGGGGCTGGGTGTTTTTTCATCCGATAACGCTGGTTTTGGTAATGGCGTTTATCGCGCTGATATGGATGATTACGATGGTGAGGGTTCCGTTGGTTGGTACGAGATGTACGCCAAACCTGTATTGAACGCTTCCTATAGCAACGATACTTTCGGTACAATCTATGGTGGTTTGAGTATTGTCGCTTCTTCGACTTACGGTGATGGCGATATCGCAGGATTCACGACCGATAGTTCAGATGGCTGGGAGTCTGAGCAAGCCTATATCGGTGTCAATACCACTGTGCTCGCTGGTATTGGAATTGATACCCTTGATCTCTCTGTTGGTGAGCAAGATTTTAGTATTGGTGATGGTTTTTTGATTGCTGATGGTGAGTTTGATAGTACCTATGGTTGCTATTGGATGGCACCGCGCAAGTCTTTCAAGAAAACAGCGATTGCTAAAGCGGATATGGGCGCGGTGCATACCGATGTGTTCTATCTGATGTCTGACCTTGATTATGGTGACACTGAGTTATACGGGGTAAATGTTGAGTATGTCAGTGAAGATCTGGGAACTGTTGGCGTATCATACATCACTGTTGACGATGCTAAAGAGGGTAACTTCTATGGTAATCGCAAAGGGATGGATACCTACAGTGTTCGTGCTCAGGGTAGTGCTGGCGTTGAAAACCTGTTTTTAGCGGCTGAGTACGTGCAACAAACTGAGGGAGACCGTCAAAGCGTTGATGCGAATGCTTATTATGCAGAGGCGGGCTACACGTTTGCGGCACTACCTTGGAGCCCAACGTTGACTTATAAATACGCATTTTTCAGCGGCGATGAAGATGGTGCTTTAGAGGTTGCTGATGGTGGCGACGGCGACTACGAGAACTTCGACCCGCTATTCTATAGTGCGTTACGCGGTTGGGGAAATCACTACCTTGGTGAGATTGTTGGCGAGTATTACCTGTTCAACAGTAATCAAAAAACTCACATGGTTAAGCTCGACATGGTACCTTTTGAAGGGTTAAATGTTGGCGCGATCTACTACGATTTTGTTCTCGATGAAGAGAACCTCTTCGGTCAAGACTTGAGTGATGATCATTTTGCTCAAGAAGTTAACCTCTATGCTGATTATGGTGTGACTGATAACCTGTGGATTAGTGCTGTGTTCGCTTGGGCAACCCCTAAGACGGCTGGCGAGGAATACACCGGTGGTGACCAAGATATGAAACTGGTCGAAATTAGCGCATTTTTGTACTTCTAGGCGCAACCCCACGTTTGTTATCTGTGCCTAATCGGGTCGCCTGAAAATGGCGACCCGATTTATTGTTTCAAACTTATTCGTTCCAGCGAGGACATGTACTTTTCTCGGGAGGTTTATAATGCGTCAATCAATGCGTTCTTTATCCATTTGTGTTGCCCTGTTTGTGTTATTGACACCCATGGTGACTTTGGCAAAACCAACGATTAATTGTCACTGTTTTCGCGACCGCAGTTTTGATAGCCAAAAACCTCATGCTGCCGACGATTACTTTCTCGCCACTGCGCAAAACTCATTTTTTGCCGCACGCTTTGATATCAGTAAAAAATCGGTGGTGATAAAAAAACAGAAGGGGATGACTGCTGAAGAGTTGTGGTTAAGCTATTGGCTCGCAGAGAAAAGCGGAATCGCAGTGGATCAATTGTTGTCTCGTCGGGATAATGATGAAAGTTGGCGCTCGATTGTTGATCAGTTAGCGCTGGATGAAACGATTCTAGGTCGTCCATTTAACGATGCGATACGAGTTGATGTTGCGCAGGCTGCATCGACAGAAGATGTTCCGTTTCACCTAGATCAGTTGATTGTCGATCAAATTCTTGTTGAACAGGGGTTGTACCGCCCAGATGTCTTGCAACGGTTGCGTCAGAGTAGTGCGACCAATAAAATGGTGCTGCTGTTGGTGGCGATCCGTGATACATCTTCACAAAGTGCGGAATCTCTGCTTTCTCAGGTGATCACCGATGGTCGTAGTTGGGGTGAGCTGGTGAATCAATCTCAACTTAATGTTAAACAGCTTCCAGAGCAATTTAAGCGGTTGTTACATAAGTAGCAATCTTCTGGATGGATCGTTTGCTATAAAATCTATCCATGTTTTATAAAGACTTGAATTGCTTTAGTAAAACAGTGCTGAGGCGTTGTACTAATTTATGCCTTTTTATTTGTTCTCCCCTCTTTGAGACGCTACTATGGCCGTACTAATGGGATCTGAATCTTTGTCTTTGCCCTGTGTACCGATTTAGATGGTGAATTTAATGACTAATGTTTTGGGAGAAATGTGATGCCTTTTATCAATATTAAGATCACCCGTGAAGGGGCGACTGCCGAGCAAAAAGCCGAATTAATCAAAGGCGCCACTCAGTTATTGGTGGACGTTTTAGGTAAAAATCCAGCAACAACCGTTGTGGTGATTGAAGAGGTGGATACCGATAATTGGGGGATTGGCGGCGAGAGTATTACCGTACGGCGTAAGGGAGAAAAGTAACTTTTTTCTTTTGTGAATCCTTTGCACGTAAATTATGTGTTGACACTCGACGAGTGAAAGCGTACTTTTCCTATATAGGAAACATTACTAACAGGGTTTTGACAATAGAGGTCAGGGAATGAACTCAGCACATGCCAACCATATGGAACTTTTTCAAGAGATTTGCCGTAAGAAAGATTTACGTGTAACTCAGCAACGTTTGGAAATTTTCAAAGAGTTAGCTGAGTCAAAGGATCACCCTACTGCAGAGACCTTGCACCAGCGGCTTATTGTGCGTATGCCAACCCTATCATTAGACACGGTGTATCGCACGCTGACGACATTAATCAATTATGATTTGATCCATAAGGTTGAAACCGTAGAGAGTCAGGCCCGATTTGAGGTACAGCATATGCGTCATCATCATCTGATTTGTCGTCAATGTAATCATATTATTGATTTTCAATGGCAGTTGGTTGATCAAGCCTCTCTGCCAGAAGAGATAAATAAGTGGGGCAAGTTTGAACAAGCCAGTGTTGTTGTTTATGGTGTGTGTGAAAAGTGCTTAGAAGGATAGTAAGTGCTTTTTTTTTGCACCACTAGTAAGAATTATTACTAAGAAGTATTTGTTATTGCTTTATGGGCCAGGGCATGAAGTTGACAGTGAGCTTAAAATTGCAATACTCAATAAAGTATATCTTTAATCAATCGAGGAGGGGATCATGGACAAAAAGAAGTTGACGACGAATGCTGGTGCGCCTGTTTCAGACAATAATCATGTCATGACAGCGGGGCCACGTGGGCCACTGTTGATGCAAGATGTGTGGTTTCAGGAAAAATTGGCAAGTTTTGATCGTGAAGTGATTCCTGAACGGCGTATGCATGCGAAGGGTTCTGGAGCATTCGGTACGTTTACCGTTACTCACGATATTACCCAGTACTCGAAAGCGAAGATTTTTTCTCAGGTTGGCAAGCAGACAGAGATGTTTGTCCGTTTTTCAACTGTAGCGGGTGAGCGTGGTGCGGCCGATGCTGAGCGTGATATTCGTGGTTTCGCCATGAAATATTACACTGAAGAGGGCAATTGGGATTTAGTGGGCAACAACACACCGGTGTTCTTTTTGAAGGATCCCCTAAAATTTCCTGACTTGAACCATGTTGTTAAGCGCGATCCACGGACTAATTTACGCAGTCCGCATAATAATTGGGACTTCTGGACGCTACTACCGGAGGCGTTGCATCAAGTAACCATCACCATGAGTGAGCGCGGACTTCCACGTTCGTATCGACATATGAACGGTTATGGTAGTCACACCTATAGCCTCATTAGTGCGGATCAAAAACGTTATTGGGTTAAGTTTCATTTTAAAACTCAGCAAGGGATCGAGTGCTTAACGGATGCCGAAGCGGAAGCCATTGTTGGTAAAGATCGTGAAAGCAATCAGCGTGATCTGTATGAGAGTATTGAAGCAGGTAAGTATCCAGGTTGGAAGATGCAGATTCAGGTGATGACTGAAGAGCAGGCGGATGCGTGTCAATTCAACCCCTTTGATTTGACCAAAGTATGGCCACACTCTGATTTCCCATTGATGGATGTCGGCACTTTTGAACTGAACCGTAACCCTGATAACTATTTTGCTGATGTCGAGCAAGCGGCGTTTAATCCAACAAATATTGTTCCTGGGATTGGATTCTCACCGGATAAAATGTTGCAAGGGCGCTTATTCTCCTACGGCGATGCTCAACGCTATCGCCTCGGTGTGAATCATCATCTCATCCCGGTCAACAAACCTCGCTGCCCGTTCCATAGTTATCATCGTGATGGAGCGATGCGTGTGGATGGTAACCATGGTAGTACATTGGGCTATGAACCCAATAGCTATGGTGAATGGCAAGAACAACGCGATTTTACCGAACCACCGCTTAAACTTGAAGGTGATGCCGCCCATTGGAATCATTATGAAGATAACGACGATCATTTTAGTCAACCGGGTAATCTGTTTCGTTTGATGACAATGGCGCAGCAGCAGGCGTTATTTGGCAATACCGCCCGAGCCATGGGCGATGCACCACGACAGATAAAAGTGCGCCATGCTAAGCATTGTTATCAAGCGGATACTGCTTATGGTGAAGGTGTTGCAAAAGAGATGAATTTGACCATGGACGAAATTCAATCATAGGTATATTTTAATAGCGACAATGGGTCGTGTAAATCATGCAATTTAAAAGGAGAATGATCATGTCAAAAAGTGTTCAAGGGACTGAAACAGAGAAAAATCTACTTAAATCGTTTGCGGGGGAAAGTCAGGCTCGTAACCGTTATACTTATTTTGCTAGTATTGCTAAAAAAGAGGGTTTTGTTCAGATTGCGGATGTTTTTGAAGAGACCGCTGCACAAGAGAAGGAGCATGCGAAGCGTTTCTTTAAGTTTTTAGAGGGTGGCGATCTGGAGATTACCGCAACCTATCCAGCAGGAAAACTTGCCACAACAGCTGAAAATCTTCTTGCGGCGGCCAACGGTGAGGAAGAGGAACACACTGAGTTGTATCCAGCTTTTGCTGCGGTTGCTCGTAAAGAGGGTTTTGTCGACATTGCTGAAGCATGGGAGGCTATTAGTGTGGCTGAAAAGCAACATGAGAAGCGTTACCGTGATCTGTTGGCTAATATTGACAACGGTGTGGTGTTCAAGCGTGAGGAGACTGTGACATGGCGTTGCCGTAATTGCGGATATCTTCACACTGGTCCTGAGGCATTAGAGTTGTGCCCAGCGTGTATTCATCCTCAAGCACATTTCGAAATTCTTGGTGAAAACTGGTAGTTTTCTACCAAGGTATTAAGTCAATTGTTTCAATTTAAAAGCCCTTCACTGTTGATAAGTGGAGGGCTTTATTGTGCAGAGTAGGGATTGTGATACACAGGTAATGTTGTTTAGTTATTTGTTTCCTTGTTTGACTCATTGGTAGAATCTTGGTAAAAAGTAGTGGTTTAATCATTTAGTATAAAACATTGTAAATACATACAAACTATTTCAGATGCTCGAAATGAGCTTAATAGGGAACCCTGTGTAAATCAGGGACGGGCCCGCCGCTGTAACTAGGGACGAACGCTGCTTAATGTCACTGCCAAATTTGGGCGGGAAGACGCAGCAAGTAGGTTGATCTAGAAGTCAGAAGACCTGTCTGAGGTATCGTGATGCGTTTAGCCCTAGGCAGGGATGCGTGTTTAAGTCTTGTGGATGGAAAAGGGAGATCCCAGGTCGATATTATTCGGTCTGGGTTTTTTTGCGCCCAGATCATTGGTAGATGGTAGGAGTGTAAAATGGTTAGATTGAAATGGTGTGTATTAACGGTTGTATTAATTTTGACGGCAACGGTGGCTTGGGGGCAGACTGAACTAACGACGTATAATTTGGAGCAGATGGTGGTGACAGCGGAACGCTATCCTGTGCAAGAGAAGCAGTCATCGCGGTTTATCACCGTGGCAACAGCAGAGCAATTGATCGAAACTGGGGGGAATAACCTCGTTGATGCTCTAAAACGGGTAGGTAGTTTATCGTATAAGTCGCTAGCTCCTCTCGGTGTTAGCCGTATGGGGATGAAAAGCGAAGTGAGTATTCGCGGCTTAGAGGATGGCGAGTTGGTTTTGATTAACGGTGTGCCAATTCAAAGTGCCTCGGGTGGAAGCTACGATTTAAACGCCATTAGTATTGATCAAGTAGAGCGTGTTGAAGTGTTAAGTGGTGCCGCATCAACATTATATGGTGCTGATGCGATGACAGGCGTCATTAACATCATTACCAAAAAGACTGCAGGTAATTTTTCGCCGTATGCGCGTGTTGAATTCGGTGAAGAGGGTTATCAAAACCATCAGTTAGGTTTTGTCAGTAATCAACTAAATATGGGGCTGAGTTATCAGCGCTTGGATGGTATTGATACCATCTACCGTAAGCTTTCATCAACTAAGGGCTACACTTACGACATGGAGGGGACGGATCACTCTTCGCTAAGCCTCAATTATCAACCGAGTGAACATCTGTTTATCAATTATCTGTATAGCCGGATAGAAACGGGTTTTACACGCCGATACGATAGCCCAACCAAAAGCTCAATTATTTATGATCAAAATCAGGATAAACACTTCACCAATATTCGCTATGAAGCCGACCATTTTAAAATCAAAGGGTTCTACTCCTTTGATCGTCTAGTAAAAGAGCAGACCTCACCAGAAAAACCTGAAGAAAAGCGGCGTACTTACAATTACGGCCTCAGCACCGATTACCGTTTTGATGCGTTATCTTTTCAGCACACTGTCGGTGGCGATGTGATTCGTCGTGTTGCAGATTATGATTACTCATATGGTCGTCATTATCGGGATGATAGCGCGTTATTTTGGCAGGTGAAACGGGAGTTTCTTGAATGTTTAGTGTTTAATGTTGGTGCGCGTGAACAGCTGGTGGATGCCGCCGATGGTGCACGTGATTACAGCCGATTTTTACCCAGCGCAGGAGCAATATGTCGAGTCAACCCAGCTTTAAACCTCTTTGCTAATGCGGGTAAAGCGTTTCGTGCACCGAGTTTTAATGACCAATATTATAAGACCGATACCCGTGTTGGAAATCCAGACCTGAATCCTGAAGAGGGCTGGACCTATGAAGCTGGAATAAAATACGATCATCGCTTTATTCGATTACGTGTTGCGTTGTTTTTGATGAAATTTGAGGAGAAAATTATCTCTTATACGCGTCCAGACGGTATGAATAGTTATTACAATTCCGTTGATTACGAAAATAAAGGGGTGGAGTGGGATGCGACCTTCTTTCCATTTGATGGTCAAGACAATCGGTTGAAAAATATCACTCTTTCGGCGCGTGGGTTTGTTGCCAATCCGATTGCAGATGATGAAAACGGTGATGAAAATCAGGTTGGACCGCGAGTACAAACAGCTTTTGGCATAAATTACTTAGGGGAAGTGGTTACTGTGAATTGTGATGCGATTAATCAAAATGATCGCGAAGATGATTTAGATAGTCAGTTGACGGTTAATCTCTATACGAAAGTTAAGCTGCCTGTTGGTTCAGCGACATTTACTGTTGATAATGTTTTTGACGAAGAGATGATCACTGGAGGGAGCACGATTTCACGTTATTACGGCTTAAGGCGGGTGATTAAGATTGGTTACGAAATACAGTATTGATTGTTTGCAATAATCCTATTGCGCGTTAGAAACAGCCCTCCACTGATGGTTACAGGGAGGGCTGTTTGTAGGTGGACGGTGTCTTGTGTATTTCTAGCGCACCATGAGGCTTGAACTCTGGTGGCGAATCATTTATAACGTTTCCGCCTCCCAATTTCGGGAGAATGAGGACTGTGCCCCCTATGTTGTTTATCTTCTCAGCTCCATTTTGCGTGTTATTTTTCTATTTGTCATTTAACTTTTATCGGAAGAAAAAATACCAGCAATGCTTGGTTGTGGGCCTGTTAGCCGTGTTTCTTCTGCTGTTAACGTTAGCCTGTGTTGGCCTTGGTTATCTGTGGTCAACTTATCCTGGCGAAATCAATCTTTAAGTTACGATTGTTTTACTGAGCTGCGAGTAGTTCCAGAAATGCTTCAAGTCGTAATTTAAGCTGTTCACTATCGGATTCAGAGTAGTCGGTTTCAATTTGCAAAAAGGGTAAGTTTACCTCCTGTTGCATATGCTTGCGCAGGCTGAATGATTCAATGTTGTAGGTGTGACAAGCTTGCCAAGTCAGGTCGATGACACCATCAACTTGAAACTCTCTTGCTAAATTTGTCACGAGGTCGCAGCGGCCGGTGTTGGGTGACATGCACGAGCAAGGGATGGCGAGATAGCATTGTGCAATATCACGCAAAGGGTCTTCGCTTTGACGTACAGGCTCCACTTTTTTATAAGCGCCACAGCTTTCAAAACACACCACCTGACCACCTGACTCCTCAATGATCCTCACCACTTTTTCCGAACCGAGCCCCACTGGTACGCCTGTTAATAAAATGCGAGGTGCATCGGCCGCAAGGGTTGATATGCCTTCCTTTGCGCGCTGGTTCAGTTCGCTAGTCAGTTGATCAACGAGTTTAATTGTGGCGCGCTTATCGAGGGCAAACCCACGGTTGTGAAGAACTGTGAGCATTTCGATGCCGCTAATCGGCGCGGGTTTATGTCGACAGACATCTTGCAACGCTTTAAGGCTTCGTCGCTCATCGTTAAGAAGTTCAATGGCATCACGCAGTTTTTGCTCAGTGATCTCAACATTGAAGGTCTGTTCCAGTTTCTCTTTTAAAAGGTTGAGTTCAGATAACCAGTAGTTTAGCGCTGTTTCTTTGTCTTGAATTTGGGGTAGCTGTAACAGGTGAACTGGTTTGAACTCCTCCATCAATTCGTACATCTTTTTTTTGCCATCGCAGGTAGTTTCAGCGACGATGAAATCTGAAAAATAAAAAAATGGGCAGGTGTCGGTTGCGGCAAACCCGTAGCTTGATTTAATCAGTGGGCACAGGTTGCGTGGTAAACTTTGTTCGGCGATGGGGATCGGTTTTTGGCTTGTGCCGCACAGCATCACTGGCGATGCTCCCGCTGCTACAATTAGTTCGGCGGGTGAATATAGACAGTACATACCAACGATATGTTGTCCTGCCTCTTTGGCCTTTTTTAAGGCTATAACGTTATTTTCACGCAGTGATTCAAGTTGTTGATAGGTGGATGATTTCATCGATAAATTCCTTATGCTAGATGTGTTTTTTGGTCATATCATTGCCGATAAGGGCTGCACCAATGGCACCAGCCAGTTGAGGAAATTCGGGAACACGTAAAGGGATATTAAGGCTTTGTTCTATCCGCTGGCAGATGGCTGTGTTGCTGGCGAGTCCACCCGTAAAGGTGATATATTCACTGCTTGGCATGCGGCCGACGAGGGTGGGCAGACGTTTGGCAATGGAGTCGATAACACCCGCTGCAATAGCCCCTTTTTCGGCTCCGCGAGCGAGCAGTCCGATCACCTCAGATTCAGCAAACACCGTACACATACTACTGATGGTTGCGGGCTGTGAAATCAATGCCAATTCACCCAGCTCATCCAGCGTTAAATCAAGTACGCCAGCCATCACTTGCAGAAATCGGCCTGTACCAGCAGCGCATTTGTCATTCATGATAAAATCGGTTACATGACCACAGCCATCAAGGGCGATCACTTTACTATCTTGGCCACCGATATCGATGACCAAACGGCTCCCCGTAACCATATGTTCTGCGCCCCGAGCGTGGCAGGTGACTTCTGTTACGCGGCGGTCAGCAAAGGGCAGGGTGATGCGCCCATACCCTGTCGCGACCACAGCTTGCACCTGTTGCTCAACCAGTTGACCTTTTTCGAGTAGGGCATCATAGGCATTTCGTCCCGCTTGCTTTGGGTCCCAACCGCTGGGGATAATAACTTGTTCCGTGATTGTGCCGTTGATGAGTAGCACTGCTTTGGTGGCCGTTGAGCCAATATCGATACCGACGCTGATCTGCTTCATGATTTTCCTGAGGTTTTTACAGGTTTATAATCGTAGTGGTTCGTGATTGTGGCACTGTACGTAACGTGGTGGTGGGAAGTCAAAATGGAAATCCTGATACTTTTCTTCAATGAGATTAGTTTTTCTGATGGGTTGTGCTAGAGAATAGCTGGTGAATTAAATCTGTTTGACGATCATTTGTTGAGTTTGGTATGATGAAAAATTGTGTTCAATTATTTAGGTGTATTTAAATCGTTCCATTAACTTCAATGATAGGAAATAGACGTGGCAAATAAGATTGTGATCGACGAGCTGCGGTGTAAGGGCTGTGCTTTGTGTACAGTAGCTTGTCCCCAGAACTTGATAAAAATGAGTAAAGAGCTGAATAAACAAGGATACCTCCCCGCAGTGATCAGCCTTGCAGATCTAGAGCGCTGTACGGGTTGTACGCTATGTGCCCAGATGTGCCCAGATGTGGCCATTGAGGTATTTAAGGGAGTTAAATAAGTGTTATGGAGGAAGGCTTGACTAAAAGATTATTTGTAAAAGGAAACGAAGCGGTAGCGATGGGCGCTCTGGAAGCGGGCTGTCGGTACTATTTCGGTTATCCGATCACTCCTCAGAGTGATATTCCCGAGTATATAGCGCGTGAAATGCCTAAGCTTGGTGGCCAATTTATTCAAGCGGAGAGCGAAATCGCATCGATCAATATGTTGCTTGGCGCAAGTGCGAGTGGCGCTCGGGCAATGACCTCATCTTCAAGCCCCGGAATCTCTTTGAAACAAGAGGGGATCTCCTACATGGCTGGCAGTGAATGCCCAGGCTTGATTGTTAATATCTGTCGTTCAGGTCCAGGCCTTGGCGGTATTGATGCCTCTCAAGCGGACTATTTTCAATCGGTTAAAGGGGGCGGTCATGGTGGTTACCACATCATCGTTCTCGCACCTGATTCAGTACAAGAGATGTACGATATGGCCATGCTGGCGTTTGATCTGTCCGATCGTTATCGCGTACCAGCGATGATTTTAGCTGATGCGGTGATTGGCCAAATGAAAGAGGGCTTAACGCCTCTCCCGTATGTTGCTCCAGATGATCTTGAAGTGAAAGATTGGGCTTTGATCGGTGATGGTAAAGCGGGTGAGCAGAAGGTTGTCAAGTCACTCTATTTGGGTGATGGTGAGCTGGAAGCACACAACAATCGTTTGCATGCAAAGTACGCAGTGATGCAAGCCAAAGAGGTGCGCTACGAAGGTGTGGAACTTGACGATGCCGAGTTCGTGGTAACGGCCTATGGTAGTACCGCGCGGATCGCTAAAACAGCTGTTCGCTTGGCTCGTGAGCAGGGTATGAAGGTTGGCTTATTACGTCCAATCACGCTGTTCCCTTTCCCAAAGGGAGCCTTTAAAAAGCATACCAGTGCTGGACAAAAGGTGCTGTGCTTTGAGCTGAACAATGGTCAAATGGTGGAAGATGTTCGCTTGTCGGTACCGGGAACGGATGTGTCCTTTTATGGCCGCGCTCCGGGTGCTGGTTCGTTGCCAACACCTGAAGAGTTCCTTGACCAGATTCGCACCCATTACGAGGCTTGATGATGACGACAGAGATGAAAAAAGTATTTTCCCGTCCTGATTCATTGAAGGACGTTCAAACCCATTATTGTCCGGGTTGCCAGCATGGAACCGTCCATCGCTTGGTTGCGGACGCGCTGGATTATTTTGGCATCAAAGATCAAACGATCGGTGTGGCATCGGTGGGCTGCAGTGTTTTCCTGTATGGTTATTTTGATATTGATGTCATTGAAGCACCACATGGCCGCGCTCCGGCTGTGGCAACGGGTGCAAAACGTGTTCATCCCAACCGTCCGGTGTTTACCTATCAAGGCGATGGTGACCTTGCTGCTATCGGCACCAGTGAAATTATTCATACCGCTAACCGTGGCGAAAAGTTAACGGTTATCTTTGTCAATAACACCACCTACGGTATGACAGGTGGCCAGATGGCACCAACGTCTCTACCCGGGCAGAAGACTTCGACCTCACCAGAGGGGCGTAATGTCAACACTGATGGCTATCCGATCCGCATGGCAGAATTGCTGTCTGGTTTAGAGGGGACTGCCTACTCTGTGCGTGTTGCTGTGGATACTCCTAAGCATGTGCTACAGGCGGGCAAGGCGATCCGTAAAGCCTTTAAAACACAATTGGATGGTCAAGGCTTTGCGTTTGTTGAAGTGTTGGCAACGTGTCCGACAAACTGGGGTATGACTCCGTTACAGGCCAATGAGCGGGTTGCCGATGAGATGATCCCTTATTTCCCACTTGGTGTTTATAAGGATGCAACAGAGTAATCATTGTTGCGTTCCACTTGATTTAGAAGCACGTTGTCACAAAGGGTTGGTGAAGGTATGAATCATGATGTTTATATGGCTGGATTTGGCGGCCAAGGAATTTTGTTGATCGGTAATTTGTTGGCGTATGCCACAATTTTAGAGGGGAATCAGGCATCTTATTTTCCCGCTTATGGTGTTGAAAAACGGGGTGGCGCGGCAACGTGCACCATCGTGATGTCAGATAAAAGTGTTGGTTCTCCCGTTGTTGGCGAACCAGAAGCGGCGTTGTTATTGAACCCGTTGTCGATGGAAAAATACTATAGTCATGTTCGCAGTGGTGGGTTTGCTTTGATTAATTCATCCTTGATTGACGATGATGGCTCACGGCGCAATGATATTAAACGATTGTTGATCCCCGCCAACGAGATGGCTTTGGAGATTGGTAATTCCCGTATGGTGAATATGATTGTACTTGGGGCGTATGTTGAGTACAGCAAGGTTGTTTCCGTTGATTCACTCAAAGAGGCGTTGAAAGAGGTGCTTCCAGAGCGTAACCATCGCTTTTTGCCCATGAACCATCAAGCCTTGGAAGCTGGCGCAGAATTCTGTCGTCAAGCTTTTGCTCGTTAACGTTCATCTGTTATTGAGATGACTCCTGTGTTCAAAAGCTGGACTTGTATCAATTTCAGCGGTATAAAAAGGCCGAGCGTATGCTTGGCCTTTTTTACGTTGAGTGGATTTTGTAGAACTATGGAGAAATATTGTGCCCATTGTTGAATTTGTTAAACTCGATAAGCCTGAAAAAGCCAAGCATTTATGCGAATTGGCTTCAGAGTTTTATCATCAAGGTAAACGGGTACTGATCATTGTCGTTGATGACAACCAAGCGTTAACCCTTGATCGGTTTATGTGGACATATGATCGTCATTCGTTTTTGCCGCATGTTTGGGACAATGGTGCCGTGGAATGCCATGAAGAGGCGATTGCTATTGGTACGCAGCAGCGTAACCCCAATAGGGCACAAGTGCTGATTGCCGCCTCACCCTGTACCCCAGAGTTTATGCGCCAGTTTGAGCATGTGATCGATTTTGCTGAAACCTATGATGACGCACTGCGTGACGCGGCACGAAAACGCTACGCACAGTGGCAAGGGGTAGGTTGTGAACTTCGAATGCGGTAATGATGGTGGTCAGAAAAGCGTGATTTGCGTTGATACCTCGTTGGTGTTAGGGCAAGAAACTGCCATCAATGATTCAGCGCGTCAGGCGTTAGCGTTATGGTTGCCGCAGGTTGGTGACGCTGTTTCGCTGTGTGATTGCAATCAGCGTTGGTTTCGTGCACGGATTTGTCAGTTGGACGATGAGGGGGCAACAATTCTCCCCTTTGAAGCCATTGGTGTGCCCGAGTCTGCGATTGAGATTTGCGTGTTTCAAGCCTTGCCGAGCAAAGAGTGTTTTGAGTTGGTGTTGCAAAAGTTAACCGAGATCGGCGTAACGCGCATTGTGCCATTTATCAGTCAGCACTCAGTGCCATTAGGAGAGCGCGATGCGGGGCAGCAGGAGTCGCATCGTTGGTCTGAAGTGATATTGAACGCTGCCAAGCAATGCCGGCGCGGATTATTGCCAGAACTTGCACCCGTGCAACAGTGGGATAACCTTTACGCTGAGTTTTCAGCGTGGGATGTAAAGATTCTGCTCGATGAACAGAGCAGCGGTTGGTCTCTTGCTGATGGTGTCGGTAGTAGTCGGCCAACCCGTATTGCCATTGTTGTTGGCCCTGAGGGTGGTTTTGATCGCCAAGAGGTGGAATGTGCACAGCAGCATGGTGTGGTGCCGGTAGCACTAGGAAATAGAATTTTACGGACCGAAACGGCAGCTATTGTTGCGGCGACATTGGTTCAACATATAGTAGGAGATTATGCCTGATTCAATTGTAGATCAAACGCCTCGGCGCGATGATCGTCATCATATTGCTATTGTACTCGTTGAGCCACAGGGGCCATTAAATATCGGTTCTGTTTGTCGGGCGATGGCCAATTTTGGTTTTACCGACTTGCGCTTAGTGAATCCTCAAACTGATCACCTCAGTGAGGATGCCCGTAAGATGGCGGTTAAGGCGGGGGAGTTACTGGAATCAGCGCGTGTGTATGACACCTTGGCTGAAGCGCTGAGTGATCGTCAGTATTCCCTTGGCACTACTCGCCGTTTTGGTCGTTATCGCGATGATTTTTTGTCTCCTGATGGTGCGGCAAACTACCTATCTAACCTTGGTAGTTCGGTGGCTTCAGCGTTAGTGTTTGGTCGTGAGGATCGTGGTCTGCTCACTGAAGAGTTGGATCTGTGTCAGCGCTTTATCACCATACCAACGAGCGATGAATTTCCGTCGATGAACTTGGCTCAGGCGGTATCGTTGTGTTTATATGAGCTGTCTAAGGTGATTACTGCGGGGCAAAAAACATCCTATGGCGAAGGAGTTTTGGCGAGCACAGCTGAACTTGAAAATATGTTTGGCCGCATGCGTAAAGCTTTGACTAACATTGAGTATCTCGATGTTAGCAACCCAGACCATATTCTACGCACCTATCGCCGCATTTTTGGTCGCGCTGGTTTGATGGAACGTGATGTTCGTGTCATGCAAGGACTTTGGCGTCGTATTGGGTGGTTATATAACCAATTAGATGAAGAACAACTTAAGGCTATTGATCCTGATAAAGAGCGGGACCGTGACTGTGATCATGGTGAGGACAACTGATGAGCGAACTGTTATCAAGTGAACAACTGGCGAATGGTGTACAGATTAACTTTAATGATGTGACAAATCGCTATTATGGTGATTACCATCGAGTTTGTATTGAGGTTGAGTTGCGTTTCGCCAGCGAAGAGTTTGCTCAGGGCCATAAATTTCAAACTCTTGAGCGTATGGGAGTGAGTAGCGCGGATGTAAAATCTGTTCAAGAACAGCTACTTAACTCGTTTCGTCAAGGAACAATGACATACATGGCCAGCGAGAACTTTGAGAAGAAGTTCCTCAAATCGTCTAAAACGCGCAAGAGTATCCTGCTGCCAGGTCTGAAATGAGTGTCATTGTTGACATAACGACCCTAACGCATGGTGGCGATGGTTTAGGTCGCTTAGATGGTAAGGCGGTATTTGTTAGTGGTGCTATCCCGGGTGATCAGGTGCGTTGCCAGTTGACTGTAGAAAAAAAGCGTTATGCTAAGGGGCGGTTGCTTGAAGTGGTTCAGTCTTCTCCGGAGCGTGTAGAGCCGCCGTGCCAACATTTTTCAGAGTGTGGTGGTTGCGATTGGCAACAACTCTCCTATGAAGACCAATGTGGCTGGAAAGAACGCCTATTTCGCGAAAATTGTGACCATCAATTAGATGTTGATTCGGCTGTGGTAAAACCGCTGGTTAAGAGCCCACAACAGATGGGCTACCGAAGTCGTGTTCAATTTAAGTGTAGTGTCAGCGCAGATAGATTCCTGCTGGGGTTTTATCGTCGCGCGAGCCACAGTGTTGTCGATGTTGCCTGCTGCCTCGTGGTTGATCCACGTATCGAGCGCCTTATCTCGCCACTTCGTCAGTTGTTTGATGGCAGTGTCTACGCTCGGCAGGTGATTCAAATTGATGTCGCTGTCGGCGATGTGGGAATGCCTCGGATTGTGATCCATTTTAAAGGGAATAAATTCGATTGCTTTGCTCAGTGGTTGTGCGAAAATTCTGAATACATTGATGGTTCATTTTTTGCTCTAGATGAACGCTCGGAACACATACAGCAGATTCGCGGCGAGGTTGGAGTGTCGATTGGGGTGGATACTCCGGCGATCACATTAACTTATGGAGTTGGCGGGTTTGCTCAAATTAACTTAATGCAGAATCGCCATCTCGTTGAAATGGTGTTACGCGAAGCTCAGCTTTGTGATGACGATACCGTACTTGATCTGTATTGTGGTATGGGTAATTTCTCGTTACCGCTTGCTCGTCGAGCCAAGCACGTGATCGGTGTGGAAGGTTATGCACCCTCAATTGCTTCAGCTGAAAAGAACGCTGCCGTTGCGGGTTGTGAAAATGTGGTGTTTCATAGTTGTCGTGTTGAGCGGTTTATGGAGTCAATGTCAGAAAAAGTTGATGTTGTTGTTCTCGATCCGCCTCGTGCCGGAGCGAAGGAGGCTCTAGTTCCGCTATTGAAATTGACGCCGAGATCGATTGTTTATGTTTCTTGTGATCAGCAAACATTGTTACGTGATTTGACTGTATTGATTGATGGTGGTTATCATCTGGAATCAATACAGCCGATTGATATGTTTCCGCAGACGGCACACACAGAAGTGCTTGCCGTGTTACGGCAGATAACTTCGCGAGACTGTGACCTTTAGTTCTCTGATTCTGTATGTTGGCTGTAGACTTTTTACTTGTTATTTTTATTCCAGCATGCTAAATAATGCGGGATTTAAACCTTTTCATTCATTTGGGAAGTGAGCTTTTAGCTCACTTTTTTTGTTTTTACAGGGTTCGTAGATGGTATTTGAACAAACAATAGCGCAGGTTATGTTGATTGCTGATCCTATTTTAGATGAGCAGGGTCTTGAATTAGTCGATCTTGAATATCAACAAATGGGTTCTGAGTGGTTATTACGCTTTTATCTTGATAAGGTCGGTGGCATTAATCTCGACCAGTGTGCTGCATTTAGTCGTGAATTGAGTGCTGTCCTTGATGTTGAAGAAGTGATCAAAGTCGTTTATCGACTTGAGGTCTCATCTCCTGGGATGGACCGAATTATAAAAAAAGATGCAGACTTTGAACGTTTTAAAGGGGAGATTGTCCGAGTGAAAACACTTGTGGCCCTTGATCCTGATGGACGTGGTTGTCTGCGCAAGACATTTGTTGGTGAGTTGATTGGCTTAGAGCAAGGTAAGGTTATTGTTGATCAACAGGACCAGCCCGAAGGTCGTGTAGAAATTGCTCAGGCTGATATTGCAAAAGTTAATATCGAACCTCAGTTTTAATAATAAATAAATCGGTATCAAGGTGAGCTGTCTACATCGCTGATACTTCCGTTGCCTGAATGTGTCAGGAATAGAAAAGTATAGGAGATTTATAATGGTTGCGAATCTCAACCACGTCATTGATCAAGTGGTAAAAGATAAAGGCGTAGAGCGTTCTGTGTTAGTTGAGGCGTTGGAGTCTGCTGTTCTTTCCGCTGCAAATAAAAAGTATCGCAATACACGCGAACTTGAAGCTCATTACAATAATGATCAAGGTGAAGTCGAATTATTTGAGTTTGTTACCGTTGTAGACGATGTTCAAGACTCCTACAAAGAGATCGATCTCAGAGAAGCTCAGGAGATTGATGCTGAGGTTGAGTGTGGTGATTCCCTTGGTATGAAGATGGACTCTGGTACTTTTAGTCGTATTGCGGCGCAAACTGCAAAACAGGTTATTATTCAAAAAGTACGTGAAGCAGAACGTGAAGGGATTTACAAAGAATTCAAGGATCGTGTTGGTGAGTTAGTAAACGGTATTGTTCGCCGTTATGAGCGTGGAGATCTGATTATTGATCTTGGTCGCGCTGAAGCTTTACTTCCTCATCGCGAGCAGGTTCCTCGTGAGAATTACCGTCAGTCTGATCGTGTTCGCGCTTATATCGCTGAAGTTAAGATGTCACCGAAGGGCCCGCAGATTATCATGTCGCGTACCCATCCAAGCTTGGTGATTGAATTGTTTAAAACGGAAGTTCCTGAAATTGCAGAGGGAATCGTTGAGATCATTGCCTGTTCTCGTGAGCCCGGTAGTCGTGCTAAGATTGCTGTTGTTTCGCATGATCCTGATGTCGACCCAGTAGGTGCATGTGTTGGCATGCGTGGTTCACGTGTGCAAAATGTTGTTTCAGAATTGCGCGGCGAAAAAATTGACATTATCCCTTGGAGCCATGACATGGCACGCTTTGCTTGTTCAGCATTAGCACCTGCGGACGTTTCGCGTGTATATGTTGACAATGATGGTCAAGCGATGGAGATTGTTGTTCCTGACGACCAGCTGTCTTTGGCGATTGGTAAGAAGGGTCAAAATGTTCGTTTAGCTGCTCGTTTGATCGGTTGGAAAATCGATATTAAAAGTGAGACTCGGGCTGCTGAGATTGAGCAAGAAGATCTCATTACTGGTGACGAAGCAGAAGAAGCTTCACCAGCTGAAGTTGAAGATGATGTCGCCGAGGCGATAGAAGAGAATAGTGCTGTTGTTGATGATGTCGAAGCTGATGTCGAAGCTGATGTCGAAGCTGATGTCGAAGCTGATGTCGAAGCTGATGGCGAAGCTGATGTCGAAGCTGATGGCGAAGTTGATGTCGAAGTTGATGTCGAAGTTGATGTTGTAGATGAATAATCCGTGATGGATCAAGTGGAGTAAGTCTCTTTGGTAAAAGAAACACATAAGGTTTTAAGAACTTGTATCGCTTGCCGCGCAACAGAAGCGCAAGAGACACTTGTTCGGTATGTTTCAGCACCCGATGGTAGTTTGCTGGTTGATTATCGGCATAAACTTCCTGGTCGCGGAAGCTATACTTGTTTGAATAGAAAATGTATTACTCAAGCTGTGCAACGCAAAGCGTTTACACGGTCTTTAAAAAACACTCAACTCAATGTTGATGCAGAACAATTGATTAGTTCAATACAAGAGCAAGTGACCGCTCGTGTATTAAATCTGATTGGGATGGCACGCAAGGCTGATTTGGTGAGTAGTGGTAGCCAATTAGTCATTGCTTCGCTTCGAAACCCTCGTGATATTGCATGGGTTCTGATGGCGAAAGATGTCTCGGAAGGTGTTGGTTCGAAAGTACGACAACGGGCTGCACGTGCTGGGGTGCCACTGATTGAGTGTTTTGATAAAGCGGCAATAGGGCAAGCGTTAGGCTTATCGGAGCGAAGTGTGTTGGCTTTGATGAAAAGTCCTTTGGCGCAATCATTAAATCAAGAGCTGCAACGATATACGTATGTAATGGGGGAACTCTGATGGCGAAAATTAGAATATACGAACTGGCACAGCAAATGGGCGTTGAAAATAAAGAACTGCTCGAACGTTTGCAACAAGCAGGAATTGAGGCTAAAAGTCATATGAGTGTTGTTGATGAAGAGGCTGTACGTTCATTGGATAAGATGAAGGCATCAGCCGAGACCCCCCCCGTATCTTTCGACGAAGAACGTGTGAATACTGGACTGATTCGTCGTCGTCGTAAAGTTGAACCTCCTCAGCCAGTTGTTGAAGAGGTTGTCGCTGAAGAGCCAGCCGTTGTTGAAGAGGTCGCTCCTGTTGTGCAGGCAACGGCCGAAGAGACTGTAGACGAATCTCCTGCTGTTGTTGAAACTGCGGTTGAGCCAGTCGTCGATAAAGTTGCTCCTGCCAAGGAGGTTGAATCTGAACCTGCTGTTGTTGCAGAAGCTCCTGAGGTTGAATCGGTACAGGCAGAGACACCAAAATCTGAAGTTGTTAAGGAAGCTGTTGCTGAAGTACCAGCTGCCCCAGCACCGAAACGTAAAGCTGCAACGCGAAATGTTGCTGCAATTGTTTCCACTGCTGCTGAAGCTAAAGAGGTAACAAAGCCAACCAGTGGTGGTGCTAAAATTTTAGGCCGCGTTGAATTGCCACAATCCGCATTACGCGGCGACGCACGAGGTCGTAAGCCACAGACACGTAAGCCGCAACCAGGTTCAGCGAGACCCGGTGCTCCAGCGAGATCTGGTGCCCCAGCGAGACCTGGTGCTCCAGCGAGACCTGGTGTTCCAGCGAGACCTGGTGCATCAACGAGACCTGGTGCGTCAACGAGACCAGGTGCTCCAGCTCGGCCAGTTTCTGGCCGACCAGCGATGACTCCTGAAGCTCCTGTTGGCGACGCGGGTCGTGATCAGCGTGCTAATCGTAAGAAAAAGAAGGGCGCCAAAGGGGGCGATTATGCTGGTGCAGGTGCAGCACCAGCTAGTGATGGCAATCAACGTCGTCGTCGTAACCAGATGGAGGTCTTTGAGCCTGATCGTGGTGGCCGTGGTCGTCGTGGTAAAAAGCAACCTAAAGTTTCTAAGAAGACAGAAATTACAATTCCTAAAGCGATTAAGCGTGTGATTCGCATTAGTAATGCGATCACCGTTGGTGAACTAGCGAAACGGATGGGTGTTAAAGCGAATGATCTAATTCGTGAACTCATGCGTCAAGGCTCGATGGTTACCATTAACCATCCTCTTGATTTTGAGAGTGCTTCTATTCTTGCTTCGGATTTCAATTATGAAGTTGAAAACGTTGCCTTTGATGAAATTAGTATCTTAAGTTCAGATGATATTAAAATTGACGAAGAAGAAGTGTCAACGAATGCTGTAGAACGTCCTCCTGTTGTCACAATCATGGGTCACGTTGACCATGGTAAGACAAGTTTGTTGGATGCGATCCGTAAAGCAAATATTGCTGACGGTGAAGCTGGTGGAATTACTCAACACATTGGTGCATACGATGTTCAGATCAATGATAAAACGATCTGTTTCCTCGATACTCCTGGTCATGAAGCTTTTACTGCCATGCGTTCACGTGGTGCAAAAGTAACGGATATTGTTATCCTTGTTGTTGCTGCTGATGATGGTGTTATGCCACAGACTAAGGAAGCAATTAGTCACTCTAAGGCTGCTGGTGTTCCGATTATCGTCGCCGTCAATAAAATCGATAAAGAGGGTGCTAATACTGACCGCGTTATGCAAGAACTGACTGAGTTTGAGATGGTTCCTGAAAAATGGGGTGGTGATACGATCTTTGTTGAGGTTTCTGCCAAGAAACAAACCAACTTAGATCAACTGTTAGAGATGGTTTTGTTGCAATCAGAAGTTCTAGAATTAAAAGCTGATCCAACAAAACGTGGTCGAGGAACTATCGTTGAGGCACGTCTCGATAAAGGCCGTGGTGCAGTTGCGACGGTACTGGTACAAGACGGTACGCTTCGTATTGGCGATCCTATTGTAGCCGGCTTGCATTTCGGCCGCGTTCGTACCATGATCAATGATCTCGGTATTAAAGTGACTGAAGCTGGTCCTTCGGTTCCTGTTGAGGTTACTGGATTGCAAGGTGTTCCTGATGCTGGTGATAATCTGCATGCCTTGGAAAATGAGAAGACGGCGAAAGAGGTTGCAATGCATCGCCAACATAAGCTTCGTGAAGCTGAGTTAGCGCAAAACAGTCGCTTGTCATTAGAGCAACTGTATGCACGTATTCAAGAGGGCAACGTCGAAGAGCTTAAAGTTATTGTTAAGGCTGACGTTCAGGGTTCTGTTGAGGCCGTGAAGGACACTCTGAGTAAGTTGACCACCGCAAATTGTCGTTTGACTGTTGTTCATACGGGTGTTGGTGGTATCACTGAAAGTGATGTCTCTCTTGCTTCGGCATCCGATGCAATTATTATCGGCTTTAGCGTTCGTCCTGAAGCAAAAGCAGCGCAACTGGCTGAAAAAGAGGGTGTTGATATTCGCCTCTACAGCATCATTTATGACGCAGTTAACGATATTCGTGATGCGATGGAAGGTTTGCTTGCGCCGACATTGCGTGAGAAACATCTAGGTCGTGTTGAAGTACGTGATACCTTTAGTGTGTCAAAAGTTGGTACCATCGCAGGTTGTATGGTGCTCGATGGCAAGGTCACTCGCAATGCTAAGGTTCGTTTGGTCCGTGATAGTATCGTAGTTTGGGAAGGTATTCTTAGTTCCCTTAAGCGTTTCAAGGATGATGCGAAAGAGGTTGCAACCGGTTACGAGTGCGGTGTTGGCCTTGAAAAGTACAATGACATTAAAGTGGGCGATGTGATTGAAGCCTACGAGATGGAAGAGTTTAAAACAGAACTATAAGCTATGATGGAAATACTTTTCTGCCAGTGGAGCCGTGTAGTCGGCATCACTGGCAGTTTTAGTTCAGGTCCATATTGATTAAATCAATTTATAGATTTTTGACACATTTTTTGAAGAGGATATACCCGTGGCAAGTCAACGTTCAGTACGAGTTGGTGAATTAATCCAGAAGGAACTTTCCGATATTATTCTGCGTGGTTTGCGTGACCCTCGTGTTGGTTTTGTTACCATTATGTCGGTAGATGTGACCTCTGATCTGCGCATGGCTCGTGTTTACTTTACTGTTATGGGGGAAGAATCTGACAGTGAGGAAACACAAAAAGGACTTGAAAGTGCTAGTGCTTATCTACGTCGTGAACTTGGTAAGCGCATAAAGTTACGTCACGTACCTGAATTATTGTTTAAATATGATAAATCGATTGCTTACGGTAATCATATTGAATCAATTATTCGCAAAATTGAGACTGGTAACGATGCTGAGTAAAACAGTTGAAGCGATTAAAAATGGCCAGACGTTTCTGGTCTTAGCCCATGAAGGCCCTGACGGTGATGCGATGGGGTCAACTCTCGCGCTGGTTAATGCTTTGAATGAGATGGGTAAAGAGGCAACTGCATTTAATATTGATGGTGTTCCCGAGAAATTCAATTTTTTGCCGGGTTCTGAGCATGTAGTGACCAACATCGAAATGGGTCGTTCTTTCGACGTTGTTTTTGTGTTGGATGTTGGTGAACTTCGTCGTGCTCAATTAGAAGTACGGCCAATGTGTAAAACGTTGATTAATGTTGATCATCATCCTTTTTCAGAAGACTTTGGTGATATTTATTACCTCGATACAAATGCTAGCGCAACTGCTGCGATTCTATATCGGGTGATTAAAGAATTAGGTCACCCGATTTCAAAGGATGTTGCAACGTGTATTTATACTGCAATTTTATCTGATACGGGTTCGTTTCGTTATTCAAATTCGAATGGTGAAGCGTTTGCCATTGCTGGTGAAATGATTGATGCGGGTGTTGATCCATGGCATGTGGCGGGTGGCTTATATGAGAGTCAAGAAGTTGAGCGTTTGCAATTGCTCGGTCTTGCTTTAAATACTATTCAAGTTTCTCCATGTGGCCGATGTTCTGCTATATATGTCACTCAGCAGATGCTTGATCAGGTTGGCGTTGGTGCTGAATTTGCCGATAGCTTTGTTAATTACCCCCGCTCCATTAATGGAGTTGAGGTTGCATTGTTTTTCCGTGAAATCACTTCGACATCATTTAAGCTTGGTATGCGCTCAAAAGGGACCATTGATGTAGGTGCCTTGGCACGAGAACTCGGTGGCGGTGGCCACCACAATGCTGCTGGTGCTGAACTGTCTGGTTGTATTGATGATGTGATGCAGGATACTTTTAAGCGCATCGATCAGTTGCTAGCTGAGATGGTTTAGAGACGATGGATGGTCTATTAATCATCGATAAGCCACAGGGGATAACGTCGCATACCGTTGTGCAAAAAGTTCGTCGTGCCTGTGATGTGAAACGTGTTGGTCATGCGGGTACGTTGGATCCGTTAGCCACTGGGCTTCTTTTGGTTGGTGTTGGCAGTTGTACACGGTTGATTGAGTATCTTGTTGCGACCGATAAAGGTTATCGGGCGACATTTCGTCTTGGGCGTGTGACCGATTCACAAGATATAACAGGTCAAGTGGTCAGTGAACATCCGACAGATCAAATCACCGCTGAACAGATTCGCGAAGTCTGCTCCCACTATATTGGTGAGATCGAGCAAGTTCCGCCGATGTTTTCAGCGTTGAAGCAAAATGGCGTTCCTCTTTATCGATTAGCTCGTCAAGGTATTGAAGTTGAACGGCAAAAGCGTAAGATTACGATAACACGCTTCGATGTTGAATCTATTGATGGTTCTGAAGTTACGATCTATGTTGATTGTACAAAGGGAACTTATATCAGAACCTTATGCCATGACATAGGTCAAGAACTTGGTTGTGGTGCTTGCATGACGAGTTTACGTCGTGTTCGTAGTGGGCCCTTTGATGAGTCAATGGCTCTATCCTTGGATTCGATCATTCAAGGTGATTTTGAGTTGTTATCTCCACGTTCAGCATTAAGTGGCTTTGAGGAGGTTCAGGTTGCAACCAGTGGTCGAGATCGGTTGCGTGAGGGGATCCCTCCACGTATTGAAGATTTGAATAGCGCTGTTGATCTTCAGGCGCAACAACAAGTCGTGTTGATGGATGGTGAAAAATTGATGGCTATTGCTAGCTATGATCCAGAGCATGAGTTAGAATCAAGAGGCGATTTTAAGTTGCTGAAAGTATTTCCTAGCGGGATCTAGACTGCTCTTTGATCTTTACAGGGCTGTTTAGATGTGTTAAGAACTGACAGTATTTAATATTCTAAACCAGAAAACTGAACTTCGTTTTTAGATGAGTTCAAAAGGAGATAGCACAAGTGCTTGCTACAGAAAAAAAACAAGAGATTATCAAAGAATTTCAAGGCAAAGATGGCGATACTGGTTCTTCTGAGGTGCAAATTGCCCTTTTGACCGAGCGTATTACGTATCTAACAGATCACTTCCGTAGCCATAAAAAAGATCATCATTCCCGTCGCGGTTTGTTGAAGATTGTTGGTAAGCGTCGTCGCTTACTCGACTATCTTATCAAAACTGATATTGAGCGTTACCGTTCAATTATCGCACGGTTGGGAATTCGTCGTTAGCAAATGGCAGCAGCTCTTTTTCAAGAGTTGCTGCTTTTTGATTTAAGGTGGCTTTGGAGGATGTCCGGGGAGAATACCTAACCTGATCAACAAGGGTCGGTTGTTCTTGCAGGCCAACCTCCTGTAGCCTTTTTTTTTGTTTAAATTTTTTGAACAAAATAATCGTAACAAGGGCATTTCATTTAGGAATGCAACCAATAGGAGAGCTTTAAATGGCTTATCAAAAAGTTGAGGTTGAATTTAATGGTCAACCCTTAACAATCGAAACAGGTAAAATGGCCCGTCAAGCTGATGGCGCTGTTGTTATAACTTATGGCGAAACAAAAGTACTCTGTACTGTAGTTTCAGGACATAGCATCCGTCCAGGGCAAGATTTCTTCCCACTCACAGTCAACTATCAAGAGAAGTTTTATGCCAGTGGTAAAATCCCTGGTTCTTTCTTCCGTCGTGAGCGTGGTTCAACGGAGCGTGAGACTTTAATTTGTCGTCTCATCGACCGTCCAATGCGTCCGTTGTTTCCTAAAGGATACCTGTTCGAAACTCAGATTATCCCACAGGTTGTTTCAGCTGATTGTGTTAACGATCCTGATACTTTGGCGATCCTTGCAGCTTCTGCTGCTGTGACAATTTCTGATATTCCATTCTGTGGTCCAATCGCTGGTGTTCGTGTTGGTCGTGTTGAGGGTGCATTTATTGCTAACCCAACACTTGAGCAGCAGGAACTAAGTGACATCGATATTATAGTTGCTGGTTCTGCACACGCAGTTATGATGGTTGAGGGTGAAGCAGACCTGATCAGTGAAGATGATATGCTTGAGGCAGTATTCTTCGGCCACAATGCGCTTCAACCATTGATCGAAATGCAGACAAAGCTTGCTGAGCTTGTTGGTACAGTTAAGCGTGAGTTTGTTGTTGCTGAGGTTGATGCTGAACTCGAAGCAAAAATTGTCGATTTAGTGAAAGATCGTGTCCTGAAGGCCGTTGTGATTCGTGCCAAGCAGGAGCGTTATGCCGCTCTTAAAGAGATTCGCAATGATGTTCAAGAGCAACTCGCTGAGGCCTATGAAGGTCGTTCTGGCGAGATCTCAGCAATTATGGGCAGCGTTGAGAAAAAAGTTGTACGTCAAATGGTTACTAAAGACCGTATCCGTATTGATGGCCGCGAGATGAACACTGTTCGTCCTATCAGCTGTGAAGTTGGTCTGTTGCCACGTGCTCATGGTAGTGCACTCTTTACCCGTGGTGAAACACAGGCATTGGTAACGACTACACTTGGTACTGCAAGTGATGATCAACGTATGGATAACATCCAAGGGATGGCGTTCAAGAAGTTTATGTTACATTACAACTTCCCTCCATTCTGTGTTGGTGAAACCAGCATGCGTTTATTCCCAGGTCGTCGTGAGATTGGTCACGGTATGCTTGCTGAGCGTTCAGCTTCTAAAATCATGCCTGACTTTGATGACTTCCCATACACATTGCGTTTGGTTTCAGAAGTACTTGAGTCCAACGGTTCATCGTCCATGGCTTCGGTTTGTGGTGCTTCAATGGCATTGATGGATGCGGGTGTTCCTGTTAAGGATGCTGTTGCTGGTATCGCAATGGGTCTGATCAAAGAGGGTGATGATATTGCCATCCTTTCTGACATCCTTGGTGATGAAGATCATCTTGGTGATATGGACTTTAAAGTTACAGGTACTAGCAACGGTGTTGCTGCCCTGCAAATGGATATTAAAATTGATGGCGTTACACGCGACATCATGCAAAAGGCTCTTGCGCAAGCTAAAGAGGGTCGTTTACATATCCTTGGTGAGATGGCTAAGGCGATCGATTCAACTCGTGATGACCTTTCTCCATACGCACCTCGTATCACAACTGTTCACGTTAAGTCTGACCAAGTTCGTACTGTTATTGGTGCTGGTGGTAAAACTATTCGCGGTATTATCGAAGCGACTGGTTGTGGCATTGATATCGAGGATGATGGTCGTATCAATATTTCATCTAGTGATGGTGCTGCGGCAAAAGAAGCTGCACGTATGATCAAAGAGCTTACCCAGTCTCCAGAGGTTGGTAAGCTTTATAACGGTACCGTTAAAAAGATTATGGATTTCGGCGCATTTGTTGAGATCTTCTCAGGTACTGATGGTCTTGTTCATGTTAGTGAGCTGGCTAAAGAGCGCGTATCTAACGTAACGGATATCCTAAACGAGGGCGATAAAGTTCTTGTTAAGTGTATCGGTGTTGATCGTCAGGGTAAAATCAAATTGTCGCGTAAAGAGGCACTTGGTCAAACTCTCGAAGAGGTATAATATTCAACTTTTTTTCGAGGGAAACCTCGAATAAGCTGGATCGAAATTAGAGTCCCTGTCACCCTCCATGGAGGATGACAGGGACTTTTCTTTTTGGCACTTTTTTGTTTACGGCACAGTCAATGTTATTGCGACTGTTGACGAAAGAGAAGAAACATTGCAAAATGAAAAATGGTAATTACTATAAGTAAACCCTCTCTTTTAAACTGAAAGGGGAGGGGATAAGGATAAGCATGAGTGACGTTGTTGTATCGTTGAAAAAACTTCATCCATCAGCGCGTATTCCACGCTATATGAGTTCTCTTGCCGCAGGATTAGACCTGTGCGCTGTGCTTGATCAGCCTGTCTCGTTGCAGCCAGGTGAGCGGTGTTTGATTCCGACAGGTCTAGCTCTGGCATTGCCTGAGGGCTATGAGGCGCAAATTCGACCTCGCTCTGGTTTGGCTTTACGTGATGGGATCACCCTCGTTAATTCTCCGGGGACGATTGATGCCGATTACCGAGGTGAAATTAAGCTGATTGTGATTAATCATGGTCAAAAGAAAGTGGTCATTGCAGACGGTGAACGCGTAGCGCAAATGGTGATAGCTCCAATAGTGCAAGTGAAACTTGAACAGGTTGAGTCTCTTGATGTTACAGCAAGAGATTGTGGTGGTTTTGGTCATACTGGACGGGAAGGTGAGACATGCAAGTCTTAGAGAGTAATCAAAGTGAAACATTGCAAGAATATCCGTGTGAGTACCTTTTTAAAGCATTTGGCTCATCGCACCCTGATGATAATTTTGCCATGCTCGTCCACGAGGCGATTAATAATGTACTGCCGATCTCCCTTGATGCGATGAAGCATCGACCCAGCAGTAAGGGAACATATCTTTGCGTTACGGTGGTTACTTATTTGCACAATGATGAACAGCGCCAGCGGATCTATACGGCATTACAGTGTATAGAGGGATTGAAATACTTATTATGATGATCTCAATTAATCCCGATAATCCGCAAGCTCGACTCATTAATCAAGTCGTTGGCTGTTTAAATAAAGGTGGAGTGATTGCTTATCCTACTGATACAATTTATGGTGTTGGTTGCGATATCTTCAATAAAAAGGGGATTAAAAAGATCCATCAGATCAAACAACGTGATCCGCGTAAACCGTTCTCCTTTATCTGTTCCGATCTGTCAGAAATTTCTCAATATGCACAGGTGAGTAACCTCGCTTTTAAAATTATGAAGCGTCATCTCCCCGGTCCATATACCTTTGTTCTCGATGCCACGCGTATTGTCCCCGACCTGGTAACCACCAAACAGCGCACCGTTGGTATTCGCATACCTGATAATGAAATTGTCACAGAAATTGTTCGTCAACTTGGTCATCCTCTTGTAACGACAAGCGCTAATGTCTCTGGTGATGAAACCTATCAAGACCCCAGTTATATTGAGCAAGATTGGGGTAACATGCTTGATATGGTTGTTGATGGTGGCCTTCTATATGGCGATCCATCGACAGTGATCAGCTTATGTAACGATAAAGTTGAAGTTTTGCGCCAAGGTTGTGGTGCAACGGATTGGATTCATCAGCTTTAAAACTATGGAGTGTATGTGAAAACTATTACCGTTGTTTTTTATGATCGCGAATTTGCTGGCGAATGGAAATACCCTTTTGATGAAGCCGCGTTAGCGCCTTTTTTTGATGAATTAAATCGAGAACTCTCTCCGTGTGGCGTTAATTTCGAATTTTGTTTAGAACCCAATATCACCCTGCGTATTAACGGTTATGGCGATCTGTTAAATAGTATCCGTGTTCGTTCCCCGCAAGATGGTTTTAGTAGTTTATGCCTTGGCCAGTTTATTGGCCCCAGCCCTGATACCAACCTTCTCGCTGATGTAAAACGTGGTGTACGCCGTGTCGCCTTTTCCCCTGAAAGCATTGTTCCCGATGGCGGTAGTGAGTTATGTCATAATTGTGGCTGTGGTTGTTGAACACTTCATCTCATGCCCCTGATTTTTTATACCATTTTTAGCAATAATTCTTTTAAGCGATAAGGTCTTGCATTTTATTACTAAATTGGTTACTAATTGCGCATCTTTAATTATTTACAAAAGGATGGCTTATGAATTATCCAGTTTGGTTTCTCCCTGAAATTGGGGGAGGTATGTTGATGGCAATCATTGCGATTACTCACGTTTTTATCTCTCACATGGCTGTAGGCGGCGGGTTATATCTCGTTGTGACCGAGATCAAAGCTCGACGTGAAAATGATTACCAAATGTTGGAGTTTGTAAAAAAGCACTCCAAATTTTTTATGCTGGTCTCCATGGTTTATGGTGGAGTGACTGGTGTTGGTATCTGGTTTACCATTGGCCTCATTCAACCCGACGCTACCTCTGAATTGATCCACACATTTGTTTTTGGCTGGGCCGCAGAGTGGGTTTGGTTTCTCGTCGAAATTATCGCATTACTTGTTTATTACTATAAATTTAACACCATGGATGAACGCAACCATATCAAGGTGGGTTGGATCTACTTTGCAGCCGCTTGGTTAAGCCTGTTTTTGATCAATGGTATCATCGGCTTTATGCTCACCCCTGGCGAGTGGATCAACGACCATAATTTTTGGTCGGGTTTCTTCAATCCAACATTCTGGCCATCATTATGGTTCCGCTTTGCTATTGCGACACTGATCGCTGGCGTGTTTGCTTTCTTCACCACTGTTTTTATCGACTCCGAAGCATTTCGCCATAAAATGACCCGCTATACATCGCTTTGGTGTTTGATCTCCACTGCTGTGGCAATACCAACTGGCTATTGGTATCTCAAAGTATTACCACCCATGGCTCAAGAGATTGTCAGTGTTTCGCCAACGATCGCTAACTCAATAAAAGTCGGCGCATTTGCTACAGCGGCCTTTATTATTTTGGTGACCATTTGTACATTATGGCAGCCAAAACTGCATAACCTGATTACGGCCTTTGTTGTCGCAGCGTGCGCGATTTCGATGATGGGATCATTTGAGTGGATTCGAGAAGCAGGTCGGCGTCCTTACGTGATTAGCCAACAACGCTATTCAAACGGTATCCCCGTTGCCCGCGTTGCTGAATTAAATAACGGCTTCTTAGCGCAATCGAAATGGAGTACCGTAACACAAGTTGATGAATCCAACCTTGAGCAAGCGGGTGCCGAACTGTTTAAGTTCCAATGTTATGCCTGTCATACCCTTGATGGGGTGAACAATGATATCCGTATCCGTACCGCTAATAGTACGTTCAATGGCATGGTGAAATATCTAGGCGTGATGCATGAAAAGCGCGCATTTATGCCACCTTTTATTGGTTCAGATATTGAGAAAAGAGCCCTTGCTGCGTACCTTGTTGGCACGTTGCATGGCAAGGAAATTACAGCTTTAGCGACAACTGGTGGCAATGTCGGTCAACAAATTCTCGATGATGAGTGCACCATGTGCCATGGCGCCGATTTAGTCGTTGATTGGGCCGATGGCATGAGCGTAGCTGAGGTAAGCCAAGGGTTGTTAACATTGAGCCAAATTGATAGTTCAATGGAAGACTTCAGCGGCAGCGCTGAACAATTAAATGCTCTTGTTGCGTTACTTACAGGAACTTCAGCTCCTGAAGGTGAAGCGGTCATTGATGCTGGCGCCATGTTGAGTGATGATTGCACCATGTGTCATGACCTTGATATTGTTTACGATTGGGCGGCAGAACTTTCCGAATCGCAAGTGATGGAAGGGTTGCTTAACTTGAGTTCTCTCAATTCAAGCATGGATAATTTTAGTGGTACCGAAACTGAATTAAAGGCTGTAAGTACCTTTATTGTGACTAAAGTAAAAGGAGGAACGCAATGATTTCACTCGTTCCAACTCCCGATCAACTCCCGATGTCCCGTGGTTATTTCGATGCATTGCTACTGTTGACATTTCCACTCCACCTTCTTTTTATGAACGCAATGATTGGTTCTGCCCTGATCGCTTTTTGGTCACATTGGCGAAAAGATCCAGTATCGGAGCGACTTGCTTATCAATTGGCAAAGGCGTTGCCGTTACTCATTGCATTTACCATTAATCTTGGCGTAGCCCCATTGCTTTTCGCTCAAGTGATTTTTGGTCATTACATCTATTCTAGCTCGGTGATAATTGGTGTTTTCTGGCTGTCGATTATTCCCGTATTACTGGTTGTCTACTTCGGCGCTTATCTCTACGACTTTAAATTCTGGTCACTGGGGCGTAAAGGGTTACCTGTCTTAGGCTTAGTGATTGTGCTGATCGGTTGTGTTGGTTTTGTTTTCACCAATAATATGACCCTTATGCTCGATCCCGAGGCATGGAAAGCCTACTTTACTCACTCAGGTGGTGCATACCTGAATCTAAACGAGGCAACCTTGTATCCTCGTTATCTCCATATGATGATCGGTGCTGCAGCCGTAGGTGGACTCGCCGTTGCGTGTTTAAGTCGCTTATGGGTCAAAAATGATGTCGACGTTGCATCACTCGGACTGAACGCGGGTATGCGTTTATTCTTTGTGGCAACCTGTGCTCAACTTGTTGCAGGAATCTGGTTTTTGTTGTCATTGCCAGTCGACATTATGAAGATCTTTATGGGCCGCAGTCCATTAGCCTCAGCGGTCTTTATTGTCGCTCTCGTGGTGGTAATTATGGTTCTTATTACCTCATGGAAGAAAAAACTTGTTGCTAGTGCTGGATTAACGGTTGTTCTGGTTTATTTGATGACTTTCATGCGTGCATTTGTTCGTGAAGCTTATTTAGCAAAAACGTATGTCACACAGACTGTTGAATCGAACGTAGACTACTCGCCATTGATTTTATTTGTTGTGACCTTAGTCATTGGCTTAGCGTTAATTGCATGGATGGTTAAAGTAACCTTGAACACCGATGAGAGTGCATCATGAAAGCAATTAAAGTAGCTGAAGGGGTACATTGGGTCGGCGCTTATGATAAAGATTTAGAGGTGTTTGATGAGTTATACCCGACGGAAAGTGGGACAACTTATAACTCCTTTTTAATTCAGGGTGAGAATAAAACCGTGTTGATCGATACCGTCGATGAGCATTTCTTTGATGAATTTATCGAGAGAATCGAAGAGGTTTGTTCCGTTGCCGACATTGACTTTATTGTGTCAAACCATACCGAACATGACCATTCAGGCAGTATTGAACGGATGCTGGAGTTGAACCCTAAAATTCAGGTGCTTGCATCACGTTCAGGTGAAAAGTTTTTGCAAGAGCAGATCAATAAGCCGATCAACTCGCGCTCCATTAAAGACGGTGAGGAGCTTGATCTCGGTGGTCGTACCTTGCAGTTTATGGTTGTCCCTTTTTTGCATTGGCCCGATACCATGTTCACCTATCTCGTTGAAGATGAAATACTCTTCTCCTGTGATGCTTTTGGTGCGCACCATTGTCCCAAAGATAATCGTATTTTTTGTGATGAGCTTCCTGCTGACATTAGTGTCGATTTCAAGATTTATTTCGATACCATTATCCGTCCATTTAAATCCAACGTTCGCAGTGCACTGGTGAAACTTTCAGACACATCTATTCAGATGGTTTGTCCTTCACATGGACCAATCTATCGCCAAGGGATTGCAGGACTAGTCGATAATTACCAAAGTTGGTCGCAAGAGGTTGAGGCGACCAACGGTAAGCGTATTCTGATGCTTGAGCATTCGCCTCATGGCACCGTAAGGGCAATGGGCGATCGGGTGACCCAGTACCTCGAACAACGTGACTGTTGTGTGGTTCGTTTGGCGGCAATAACTCTCGATGAAGAACAGTTTATGCGTGAGCTTGAGCAATGTGATGCGCTGGTTGTCGCAGCGGCGACGATTAATCGTGATGCCGGGCCTCCTGTGTGGCAGGCATTACGCCTGCTGTCAGCGGTGACACCTAAGAATAAGGTTGCAATCGTTTATGGAGCCTTTGGCTGGAGCGGTGAGGCGGTTAATCTCATTGAGCAACGCCTTGTTGGCCAACGCTATAAACTTGCAGGAGAGGGCGTGCGCTGGCAATTTTCACCAACGCCAGAAGATATTAAAAAATGCCTTAGTTTGGCGGACTCTTTGGTCGATTCTTTGTCAAACTAAACAGAGTACCGTTGGTCAGTAGATAATATAAAGGCCAGTTCTCTATGAGAACTGGCCTTTATCTATTCAGAATCGGTTACAGGGTCGCTGTTAGCCGAGGGGGAGGATCATATACAAGTAGTAGGATAGATCGGCGAAAAGGTTAAAGAACAACAGAGTACCGACAATAATCATCATGACTCCTGTTAGGATCTCCATAATTCGGATATGTTTTTTGAAGCGATTGAAAAAACCAAGAAAACTGTGGAATAGCAAACCCGAGAGCATGAATGGAATACCCAAACCTGCTGAATATACACTCAATAGGGCAATGCCGTGCATGGTGTCACTCGATGTCCCCGCAGCAAGAGCAAGGATTGCTCCTAGGATAGGACCGATACAGGGTGTCCATCCGGCAGCAAAAGCAAGACCAACTAAGTAGCTACCTAGGTATCCGCTGGGTTTGTTGCGAATGGTGACCCGTTTATCTCCTAACAGGACACCAAAGTGAAATAATCCTGTCATATGAATACCAAACAGAAACACCATCACACCGCCGCCGCGTTGTAACCAAACAAGACCTTCCTCCATCGCTGTTTGCACAGAAAATGAAGCCAGCCCTGCAATCGCCCCCAGAGCAATAAACACAGAACTAAAGCCTAAAACAAAAGCGAAGCTATGACTTGCAACCTGTAGTCGCACTTTTGAACTTTGATGATCTTGTTTTAAATCTCCGAAAGAAATACCCGTTATGTAGGTAATAAATGACGGGATGAGGGGGAGAACGCAAGGCGAAAAAAAGGACAATAGTCCTGCACTAAAGGCGATCCAGTAAGTGATGTTAGCCGCTTCGTTAAACATAGGCTCCTTTTTATAGGCTCAGAGTGATGTTAGTATCTTGGTCTTTAATCGACGATGATGGTTCTATCAACTTTAAACGGATTAACACGTACTTGCAACGAATATAGATAAGGATAATCCTGTCGCAAATGCTGAAGATAGTCAAGCCATTGTGTTAGTAATAAACAATAAACACGGTCAGCATCGCCAGACAAGTGGTTTAGATCTGATTGTGGTAAAAGATGAAAGTCATTGCGATAGCTGAGCTCCTGCTCAAAGTGAAATACGGCCAATAACATTTCTGAAAATTCGCCATGTTCCAATACTGCTGGGTTCTCAAGCAGCCGTACCAATAACGGTTTATTGTGGGGTAGTTGTTGAGCCATCTTGGCCATCACCACATCTGCATCTGCCAAGACAAGTGAAAGTTCTTTAGTATACTCTTTTAAAGCAATAAAGTTTTGAGTTTCCCATTGTGAATTAAACTCAAACCGTTTTTTTTCATACGAGTCACTAGGTAGATGGTTGACTAAGTGCTGTAGCAATTGATTGCCTGTTTCATCAAAAAACAGGCCAACCAGGATGTGAAGTTTCCTCCGTTTGTGCTCATCTTCTCGGCGATTGAGCATCATCTCTGTCGCTTGCGCCACAACAACCAAGAAGGTGATGGCACCAAATACAATAAAGAAAACGGCTCCTACTCGGCCAGCCAGTGTTTGCGGCAGTATGTCGCCGTACCCTACGCTGGACATGGTGACGATACTGAAATAGATCGCTTCACCATAACTGAGATCTTCAGCAACCATAAAATAGACTGTGCTAAGTACGATCACGGCGATCAGGGTTATTAAGGCGTTACGCAGTTGCTGGGGTGTTGTGTTTTTCATCGAAGTTATTCCCAGAGTATAGGTATTGATAGAGACAAGTACGATGGTTAAATACCATAAAAAAAACGATTGAAACAGAGCAGAGTCATAATTCAATTATCGCATGCAAAGCACTCTTTTAACTAATTCGGCATTAGTTATGCAATCCGTTACTCTAACAACTGGTTGCACAATGATGTGCATGTCAATTTATGTAGCACGAATCAATGAAATTCACTTGAGGAGTTACAAATGAAGGTTGCACTTGTTGTTGATGATGAACCATTAATCCGTTGTAAAGTGTTAGAACTATTACAGAACTATGGTTTTGATCAAATACTTGAAGCCGAGAATGGCCAACAAGCTGTGCTACTTGCCGTGGCTCATAAGCCTGTGTTGATTGTTATGGACGTAACAATGCCTGTCATGAATGGCATCACCGCTGCAAAAAAAATAGGCATTGAGGCTCCTGCGCCGATTGTATTGCTCACCGGTAATGCTGATTCAGAGACTGTAAATCAAGCCCGTGAAGCGGGGGTAATGAACTATTTATTGAAACCTTTTCGTGATGAGCAGTTGTTTCCTGCCGTAGAATTGGCCATGCATCAATTTATGGCTGCAACAACGTTGCGTGATCAAGTGCAAAAGCTTGAAGATACCCTTGAAACACGTAAATTGGTCGATAAAGCTAAAGGGGTACTGATGGGCACAGGGTTAAATGAACCTGATGCGTACCGCAAAATACAGAAGTTGGCCATGAGTAAGCGAAAAACACTCAAAGAGGTCGCTGAGGCTATTTTGATGATGGCTGAGTAATCATTATATCAGTGCTTGAAGTGAATTAATGTAATTTCTTGAAGTGATGGTTATTGGTGGTCAGTATGAGGTGGAGGTACAGATAGGTGGTTGATATCATAAACGATGAAACACAGCAAAAACGTCTGTTACGAGCTTATCATGCAATTGGTAATGAACTGATATCCATGACCTCACAGCCGAAACTTTTAAATAAAATTTTACAAATTGCTGAAGATGTTTTTCATTTTGATAATGCGATTATCCGTTTATTGACTGAAGATGGCTCAGAGTTGGAACTTGCCGCATCCTATGGTTATCCCCCCTCGGCACAGCAGCAGAAAATACATGTTGGACAAGGGGTGATGGGAACTGTTGCCGCCAGCGGAAAGCCGTTATTGATCAACAATATTCGTGAACATCTAGATTATATCGAAGGGATTGCTGGTGCCAACAGTGCCTTATGCGTGCCGTTGATTGCACGCGATCATGTTATTGGCGTGTTTAACGTAGAAAGTCCTCGATTTAACGCCTTTGGGCAACATGATGCCGAGGCATTACTTACCGTTGCCACGCAAGCGGCCATCGCCATTGAAAACGCTCGGCTCTATACTCGTACGACCCAATTGAAGCAACGTTATCGTGAGTTACATCAATTCAATGATCGTATTTTGCAGAGCACAAACCTTGGTATTTATACCTTAGATGCCAACTTGTGCATCACGTCGTGGAATAACCGTATGGAAAAAGTAAGTCGTATGACAGAGGATCAGGTACTCGGTCGGCCTCTGTTAACGCTTTTTCCGGTTTTGGCTGAAGAGGGCTTTGATGATCGTCTCAATCTTGTTTTGAAAACAGGTCAGGCCGAAAAGGTTCAATTGATTCATTACAACCTTAAAGGGGAGCGGCGGGTTCAAAAAAGGCGTTTAAGTCCCTTGAAAGATGGCAGTACAACGACAGGTGTGGTGATTGTTGTTGAGGATATTACTGAATTTAAAGGTCTGCTCGATCAAATGGTTCAGGCAGAAAAGTTAGCTGAAATAGGCCGTTTAAGTAGTGGTATCGCCCATGAGATCAATAATCCTCTCGCAGTTATTGCTTATGCCACCCAACTGCTCTTACGCGAAGAGGATCAACCCGATTTTCATATTGAATTGCTACAACGGGTAGATAGTGAAGTGGAGCGGTTGCAGGCGCTTACGGGTGGGCTTCTTGGTTTTTCCCGCAGTGGTGGTATGGATAAAACCACTGTCAACGTCAACGAAATTCTTGATCAAGTTCTTACATTGATCGGTTATCAAATCGAACGTAATGAACATAAGGTGGTTAAAAAATACGCCGATGGCGCAGATATCTTAGCTGATGGAAATCAATTAAAACAGGTGGTGATCAATCTTATTATGAACGCTGTGCAAGCCATGTCATCAGCAGGTACGTTGACACTGGAAACCATCTGTGAGGATTACAGTGTTGAGATCATTATCTCTGATACCGGCAGTGGTGTTGAGGAATCGATTAAAGAAAAAATATTTGAGCCTTTTTACACTACAAAACCTGAAGGTGAAGGAACGGGGCTTGGTCTTTATCTGTGCCGAAAAATTATTCAAGATCATCAAGGGTCCATAACCTTTGATTCAACTCAAGGCGTTGGCAGCCGCTTTATCATTCAACTACCATACCATTCACGATAGTGTTGACTCCGTACTGCTTATTAACTAGTCAGTACTTATCGGTCTGTGTATTAGATTTAAGCAGTTTTGGCTTGAGAACCTATCTTCTCATTTTCAGAAAGTGCGCTGAAGCCTTATATAATGCGTTCTCGTAAAATAATAAGATCTTGGCACATCGTATGCAATATCTACAGACGTAACCAATAA
Organism: Desulfuromonas svalbardensis; assembly: GCF_055389415.1. Lineage (NCBI taxonomy): Bacteria > Pseudomonadati > Thermodesulfobacteriota > Desulfuromonadia > Desulfuromonadales > Desulfuromonadaceae > Desulfuromonas > Desulfuromonas svalbardensis. The sequence continues at coordinate 1,944,049 of NZ_AP042416.1, forward strand.
TAAAGAGAGATGATAAAAAGAGTTCACCTTGCACTGGATTGAAACCTTAGTGCAAAGGGTATCATAAAAATTTAAGTACAATTTATCCTGTCGCAACAATGGCGTTGTAGACGAGATTAGGCTAGAGCAAAGGCGCTCTGACCCTCAGTAATGAGGTCAGGGCGCCTTTTTGTTTTTAATCTGCAACAGGAGAACCAGGATATGAAAAAAATTGAATGCATCATTAAGCCGTTCAAGCTCGATGACGTTAAAAATGTGATTACCGATCTCGGTATCGCAGGCATGACAGTCAGTGAAGTACGAGGATTCGGTCGCCAAAAAGGGCACAGCGAACTCTATCGCGGTGCTGAATACCAGATCGATTTTATCCCTAAAGTTAAAATTGAACTCGTTGTCGCAGATGATCAGGTTGCTGATCTCGTCAGTGGTATTCGAAAAGCAGCCTGCACGGGCCGCATTGGCGATGGCAAAATCTTTGTTATGGCTGTGGAAGAATCTGTACGGATTCGAACTGGCGAAACAGCTGACGATTCACTGTAATCTGAACGACTTTATCTAGACCAATTGAGATTAATTTGAAGATAGGAGATCAAACAATGAAGAAATTGAAATTTATCGCATTAGCAGTCGTACTGCTCGCGCTACCGGCCTTGGCCTTTGCTGAAGAAGAAGCCGTTTCAGAACTGACTTATATCCTCAACACTTTTTCCTTTCTGATCAGTGGTGTTTTGGTCATGTGGATGGCAGCAGGTTTTGCCATGCTCGAAGCAGGTTTAGTTCGCTCAAAGAACGTTGCAACGATTTGCTTAAAGAATATTTCACTTTTCGGTATCGCTGGCATTTTGTTTTATGTGGTCGGTTACAACCTCATGTACATGAATGTCGATGGTGGCTTCATGGGTAGCTTTGCCGTGTGGGCTCCTGATGATGTGGCTGCCCTAGCAGGCGATTATTCAGCCGGCTACTCTTCAGGCTCTGACTGGTTTTTCCAGATGGTATTTTGTGGTGCAGCCTGTTCCGTTGTTTCAGGTTGTGTTGCTGAGCGGATCAAACTGTGGTCGTTCCTACTGTTCTGCGTGGCCCTTACCGGTTTGATCTACCCAATTCAAGGTTCATGGGTTTGGGGTGGCGGTTGGTTAGCTGAGATGGGTTTCTCTGACTATGCAGGTTCAACGCTGGTTCACTCTGTTGGTGGCTGGGCGGCACTCACAGGCGCTATTATTCTTGGTGCCCGTAAAGGTAAGTATGGTCGCGATGGTCGTGTTAACCCAATCCCCGGTTCAAACATCCCCATGGCAACGCTCGGTAGTTTTATTCTGTGGATGGGGTGGTTCGGTTTCAACGGTGGTAGTGCCTTAGCATTAGGTGTTGCATCATCAGCAATCGAGCAAGGAAACGTTTATATCAATACCAACCTTGCAGCCTGTGGCGGCATGATCGCCTCAATGATCGCCGTACAATTGATGTACAAAAAGACTGACGTTACCATGGCTCTTAACGGCGCGTTGGCAGGTTTGGTAAGTATCACAGCAAGCCCTGCTGCTCCTTCACCGGGGGCGGCAATTCTTATCGGTGCTGTCGGTGGTGTATTGGTTGTCTACGCTATCCCATTCTTTGACAAGCTTAAAATTGATGATGTCGTCGGCGCATTGTCTGTTCACTTAGTCTGCGGTATTTGGGGCACCTTGGCGGTCCCATTCTGTGCCGAGGGAACCAGCTTTGTTACTCAGTTGATCGGTGTTGTTTCAATCGGTGCCTTTGTCATCATCACCAGTTCTATTGTTTGGTTAACTCTGAAATTCACCATCGGTATCCGTTGTGACGAAGAAGATGAGTTCCGTGGCCTTGATATCGCTGAGATCGGTATGGAAGCCTACCCAGACTTCCAACACGTCAACACCAAGTAGTCGTCAATTAAGTTCCCCTTCCCTGACATGGGGTAGGGAAGGGGAACTTAAAAAATATCTTAACTGCCACAGATTTCTTGCTAACTATTTATGAAATCATTAACTAAGAAAAATGGAGAGTAAATATGAAAAAATGTAATGCTATTCTTATTGGTTTTAGTCTACTTCTCGTTGGACTCTGTTCAACAGCTTCAGCAGCAGTTGAGGTTTCAGGTGATGTGTATGCTGGCGTAAGCGATAAGTACTTATGGCGTGGTTTTGATCTGAGCGGCAGCGAAGCCGTTGCTCAAGGTGGTATGGATATCTCGGCGGGGAACTTCACTTTCAGCTACTGGAATAATCTGCAACTTGGTACCGATGTAGGCGAAGGCTTACAATCTGGTGAGTCAACTGAGACAGATATCATAATCGATTACAGCACTGACCTAAGTGACCTCGTTGCCATCAGTGTTGGTAATATCTTCTATCAACTCGACGGGGATCTAGATGATACCAATGAGCTTTATCTTGCCCTCTCTCTAAATACGATTCTTAGTCCTGCATTTACCGTCTACTACGATTGGGATGCGGCTGATGAAACAGGTCTCTTTTACACCCTAGCTGTTGGTCACGATATCGCGTTGACTGAAGCATTAAGTCTAAGCCTTGGCGCTCTAGCAAGTTACAATCAATCAAGTGATTACGCCGTTGGTGACTACGATGAATTCCATGACTATGAGTTGAGTGCAGGTCTCGATTTCACAGTGACTGAGGCGATTAGTATTGGTGCTTCATTTATCTTCTCTGAAGGTCTAAGTGATGAAGCCCGTGATGCCATCGATTCTGAAATGGCGACAGCGATGTCTGTTGCTTTCAGCTTCTAAAATGGTTTGATAGATTCCTGCTGCTCGGCAGTAGGCGTTTGTGGAAATAGGGCCGTCAACCAGTTTGGTTGGCGGCCTTTTATATTTAGGGGGGAATGAATTTAAAGGTCTTTTAGGCTAGTTGGTGGTTAATTTAATTGGAAAATTAATCTCGAAACGACTTCACGAAAGTTGGTCTAACGGTCTGGATAATGGGAGCTATTTTGATGTTATTACCTGTTGTTAGTTGCGTCTTGTGGTTTTTCGTCGATGTAATTAGTTCATGGATAATATTAAGGTTTTCGGCTAGGGAATTCTTGTTTTTAGGGGGGGTTGTCATGGTGAAGATTGATAAAAAGAGTGATCGCTATGTGAGTTGTAAAGGGATTTAGTGTGGAAAAAATTCTGCCAAGCTGATGGGTTTGTTACGCAACTACATTGATGATTCGAGTAATAACAACGCATTTCTGGGGTAAATTTAGAGGGCTTCTTGTTGGTGCTGAAAGTGGTAACGGGAAGGATTTTTTGCTTTTGATTCGTGTTGAGTTTATACCCTATCCAGAACCATCATTCCTTTTTTGTTTTAATTGATTCCCTTGACAATATTAGTTCTGTGTCGGTAGTGTGTGGCTGAGTTTATTAGCCTGTGTTTATTGTTTAAGTTTCAGGTTAATAGAAAGAATCTATTGATATGGTATTAGGTAGAATAATGTTGGATATATTCTGGCTAACACGCTGTTGGGCAAAAAAAGGACGATATAAAAATGGATTTATTGAAAACTTTATATGGTGAGATAGGGGCTCCATTTCCAATTTTCTCATTGATTGTCGCTTCTATTGTTGGTGCAACTTTTTTCGGTGGTAGTTGGTGGCTAATTGGTAAGCAATACAATAAAGAAGTTGGCACGCAACCTTCAACTATTCAGGTAGAATTAGAAAAACAACGACCTACAGCAATCAAAATCATCGGGGGAAAAAACATAACCCTAACAAACAATGTAGGGATTGGCGATATGGATCTAATACACGCAGAAAATGTTGAAAATTTAGATGCTGGCGGAAATATTTTAATCAACCCCACCGACATAAAATAATAATGCCCAACCATAAAATCAACCGGACGGAAGATACGTCTGCTACTTAATCCGAATAATTTGGTGGTGTGCGAAAGTCAGTCTGCCGCCGGTTATCAAAAAACGTTATTAAAAAAATGGTTAGGTCTTGAAGTGCAATATGTTTAAGGGATAACCAGCGAAGGCTGCAAACCCTCTACTGATTAATAAACCTATTAAACACAACAAAGCCGATTCGGGGAGGCATCCGAATCGGCTTTATTTATTTGTATCTAGGAAGAAAGGAGATTTATCAAGTCTCGCCTGCCACAACAAGCCTTGATGGTTGTTACTCTACCGAAACGGTTGTCGTTCGACCACGGTTATAGCCGTATTTGTTTGATTGATGATCCACGTAATGGTGATGTGTAGAAGCGCAGTGTGGAGTGTCAATTAGAGCCTGTGTGATGTGATCAATTCGGAGATGTGGATAATAACGAACATTTGCTCAACTAAGCGGGGTTGCGCCCGATGGTGTTTACTTGGCGTGTTGCAATGACCAGTTGAATCAATCGCATCCAAAAGTATGCAAAACATGCCCCGCAGTTGCCTTGCCCTTCGGGTTCCCTCACTCCAATCGCTTACAGCAGAGCGTGCCAAAAAACTCGCTACGCTCAAACAGTTTTGGCACAAGCGGCTCTGCTGACGCTCATTGCGTTCGGCTGCGCCAAGTGGGGGAGGTTGGTGCTAGATAACATTAAAAAAACGTCGGACAATGCCCGACCTACGGATTGTTCATCCACTGCTAAGTGGTCACCGACCACATGAGTGCTACGCCGCGCTACAGCTATTTCCTCACATGTAACAATTCATGTTCCACTTCAAAAGTTGAGAGCCACCCTGAACCAAATCCCTCTATGCCAGATCAACGAAGTTACACCGATTTGGAGGTCGAGAGGCCGACGAACCGCCAAGCTAGCGCAAGTGGGAAACAGACTCATTGTCGGTTAGGTTAGGGTCATCCCGTAGGGCAAGATTTTAAGGCCATTTCTTTGCACCCTTTCTTTGGGGCCTTGCAAAGAAAGAGTGTCGCAGGGGGAGGGCGAGACCTCGCGAACTTGATCTTTGCTTTGAGGTTTTAAAGAGTGATCTAGGTACTGCTGCGGGGCGAAACCGCGAACTTGACCTAGTTTTTGAAAATGAAAAGTAAATATCCATAAAACGCAACAAAGCCGATTCGGGGAGGTATCCGAATCGGCTTTGTTTATTTTATATCTAGGAAGAAAGGAGGTTTATCAAGTCTCGCCTGCCACAACAAGCCTTGATGGTTGTTACTTTAACAAAGCGAGTTTTGATCGACCACCGTAAGAGCCGTATTTGTTTGATTGATGATCCACATGGTTATCATGTGCAATTGCACAGTGTGGACCTGATCAACACTCTTCTCCTGTCAAAAAATAGAACCACATCATGATCTGCCAACAGCAAAGCTAATCTCTCTGACCCTTGACGACCTAACGTAATTGACTGAGGCTTTTCTCGGCATAGCGACGAATTTTACGACTACTTGCCGTCTCGGCAACGGTGCCTAAGGTCGCGGCGAAGCGTTGATCGCCAGTGCTAGCCAATGCCTTACACAACCAGGCCATGGCATCGCTATGAATGTTATCCGCCGCTTTGTTATTATAGTTCTGCAACAGGCACTGCTCAGCAGCGCTAGCCATATAGGCACTATCACGATAGTGATGATATAAGTTCTTTGCTGCATTACGGATATCGACCGATGAGGCCGAAGCAAACATTGCTGCATAGCGCTTCTCTTCGGCGCTGGCATTTGCCGGAGCTTTAAGTGGTGTTACAACCTTTTTACTCGGCTTTGCAACGGCGACTGGTGCAGCGGTTCGAGCAACCGCTGGTGCTGGCTTCTCTTTCTTCAGAGTCATCCGTAATGTCCGCGTTTCTCCCGCCTTCAGGGAGATCCACTCCAGATACTTGATATGGCCGGGAGCTGTTACCTCAACATGGTAGCGGCCCGCCTTAAGTTCAATGCCCTGCTTAAATTTTGGTTTAATATTCAGGATGCGGATTCGAGCTGTAGTTGGTGATGATTTAACCTTGAGCTGGGCAACCTTCACCAGTGGTGGGGGCGTCTGTTTTGCCTGCATTTGAGTTGCCTGCGTCTGTTCTTCTTGCGGAGTAGACATTGCCAACTTGGTGGTTGGTGGATTTTCTACGGCTGTTGTTGTACCGACCAGCACACGTGAATCGACTTTTAAATTGGGAGCGATACGGTAACAGGTTGCCATATCGGCTCGCGCCTCATCAGGATTGACCTGTTCAAATCTAAGATGGCCGACCATCACTTTCAGCCGCACAAAGTAAACTTGTCCGGACTTGGCATTGACTGTCGCTGGTGTGGTTTTAAAAATGCCAAACTGTTTCGGGGTAAAGGTGTAAGTTCCAGGTTTAACGGAGATTGGGAAATAGCTGAGTTCAAACAACATTTTTACCACTGAGGTATCATTTAGTTTTACACCAGGATTCGTCCCTGCCGTCATCACCCCGCGGGTCCGGTAAACATAAATAACCGCTTTGTCAGTGTCTGGTGCCACAGATCGGGTAAATTGTGGTCCACGGCCAGTTGTCAGGCAGCCAGAAATCAAGGTAACGGACAGCAGGACAACTACAAGAATAAACAGTTTAATCTTTGCGAACATTGGAACTCCTAGCTAAGAGGGCTTCATCTACAAATAAATATTTTCACAACGACGCTAACTCTACGGTGCGCGAAGGATTTAGTCAACGTGTTGCCAATGCCAAAATGAGGAGACTCATTGTATTTAGAAAAAAAGGGGGCCAGTCTGCTAGTGACTAATATATCGATAAAACGCAACAAAGCCGATTCGGGGAGGCATCCGAATCGGCTTTGTTTATTTTATATCTAGGAAGTAAGGAGGTTTATCAAGTCTCGCCTACCACAACAAGCCTTGATGGGTGTTACTTTAGCAAAGTGATTTTTGTTCAACCACCGTAAGAGCCGTATTTGTTTGATTGATGATCCACATGGTTATGATGTGCAGATACGCAGTGTGGAGTGTGGTTGTTGTGAATTTGAGTGTGCGGAATCTGATCTGCATTGTATGGCTGGTAATAACAATCATTGGTTGAAGTAAAGCGGGGGGCGCAATTGTCTTATTTTTCGGGGCCCCTTTCTTCAATCGCTTACTGTCGTTCATTGCGTTCGGGTGCTGCAAATGGGGGAGTTTTGTGTTAAATAATCACTAGTGAGAAACACCACGCTAACAGTTGCCGGACAATGCCCGACCTACGATTCGGAATTGTACATTCAACGAAAAGCGATCATTTCAACAAAAGTAAAGATTACGTTATTTCAGGAGGAGCAAGGTATCGGATGGAGTATTTCAACAGCTACAATGAGGGGCTAGAATTTAAAAATATACAATTGAATGACGCAGAAATCATTGATACCGAATTTTATTGTTGTCGCTTTATTGAATGTAATTTTTCGAGAACAACATTTAGAAAATGCCGATTTGAAGATTGTGTATTTACAGAATGCAATCTTAGCCTAATCATCCCTAAGTATTGTTCTTTTGTTGATGTTGACTTTAAAAATAGCAAGGCAATTGGTATTAATTGGTCGGAGGCGGCAATACCACTTAGTGTTAATTTTCACTCTTGTACCATTGACTCATCATCTTTTTTCAATTTAAACATTTCACAAATAATAATAAAAAATTGCAGTTCAAGAGAGGTTGACTTCACTGAGGCAAATTTGACCAAGGGAGATCTCACGACAACAGATTTTCTCAATAGTCGTTTTTCAAAAACAAACTTAACGCGAGCAGATCTTCGAAACGCAATTAATTACGACATTAACCCTGCATATAATCTTCTAAAAAAAACCAGATTTTCTACTCCTGAAGTTATTTCATTACTTTCTGGGCTTGATATCGTTTTGGATTAATCAATCGTTGATTAAACCCGATCTTCAACATTCACCGCTCGCGGTAAAACAACATTCAGCACAACACCCAGTACGCCAGCCAAACTGACGCCACTCAGTGCAACTAGCCCTATATCCAACTCCATGCCACCGAGACCCGATATCAGCACTAAAGAGACAATAACCATATTACGTGGCTTGAGCAGATCATCACCGGATCGGACCAGAGTGTTTAAACCAACCACGGCGATACTGCCGAACAGCAACACCATGATACCGCCCATAACAGGTACTGGAACGGTTTGCAGTACAGCGCCGATTTTACCGACAAAGGCCAGACAGATTGCCACCAACGCTGCCCACGTCATAATGCCGGGGTTGGTGATACGGGTGAGAGCCACAGCTCCAGTCACCTCAGAATAGGTAGTATTCGGTGGGCCACCAAGTAGTGCCGCTATTGAAGTCGCTATACCGTCACCGAGAATGGTGCGATGGACACCCGGCTTTTCGAGGTAATCTTGTCCAGTTACCGAGCCGATGGCAAGAATATCGCCAAAGTGCTCAATCGCTGGGGCAATCATCACGGGTAACATATACAGAATAGCGCTGAGTTGAAACTGTGGTGCAGTAAACTGAGGGATGGCAAACCATGGTGCATCGATTACTACTTGAAAATTGACCAAGTCAAAGTACAGAGCAGCGAGGTAACTACAGGTGACCCCACACAAGATGGGCAATAACCGCAACAGCCCTTTACCGCGCAGGGTGACAAAGACTGTCACCAGCAGGGCAATTCCTGAGACGATTAGTGCGGTGTTTTGCGGAATGACCGCAATGCCATTGCCATCGCGACCATAGGCCATGCCTACCGCTAGTGGCGCCAGAGTCAGACCGATCACCATGATCACCGGCCCAGTAACTATCGGTGGTAATAAGCGTTCGATAAAGGCAATGCCGCGTATTTTTATCAGGGCGCTGAGGGCCACGTAGGCCAATCCGGCCACTGCTAAGCTTCCCATGGTGGTTGCAACGCCCCAGGTTGCCGTGCCGTAGCTGATAGGGCCGATAAACGCGAAGGATGAGGCGAGGAATACCGGTACCTGTCGCTTCGTCACCAGTTGAAATAGCAGCGTACCAACTCCGGCGGTAAACAGTGCAACATTAGAGTTCAGGCCGGTAAGTAGCGGCACCATAACCAATGCGCCAAAGGCGACAAATAGCATTTGACCACCGATGACGGCATCACGCAGACGAAAGGCATATTCCGGCCCACTATTTTCTTTAGACATCGCGATCATCCTTTAGGTGATGGCGTCTCAAAAAGTCCGCCGACCTGCGTTGCTGCGTTTGTTCAAGACTTCGACATACAACATGTATGCCTTCCCCCTTGAACAACTACTGCGCCTTGGGGTACGAAGTTTTTTCTTAGCCATCTAATTGTTTTTACGAGACCATCTTTAGGTGAGCATGTGAGGATCTATTTTGTACCAAAAATTTTATCCCCGGCATCACCGAGGCCTGGAATGATATAGCCATTTTCGTTGAGTTTTTCATCAATGGCCGCCACGTAGATATCAACTTCGGGGTGCTTTTCTTCGAGAGCCTTCAAGCCTTCTGGAGCTGCGACCAGAAACAAGCCCTTAATCTGTGTGCAACCCGATTCTTTTAACATGTCAATGGCGGCAATCAAACTACCACCGGTGGCTAGCATTGGATCGACAATCAGTGCCATCCGTTCCGACATGTTGCTCGCCATCTTCTGGTAGTAAGTGACCGGTTCTAAAGTCTCTTCATCACGATATAAACCGACAACACTCACCCGCGCACTCGGGATGAGATCGAGAACGCCATTCATCATCCCCAGGCCGGCACGCAAAATCGGTACTACAGTGATCTTTTTCCCCTTAATCTGCTCAACTTCTACCGGACCGTTCCAGCCATCGATGGTTTGATGACATGTTTCGAGGTCTTTGGTCGCTTCGTATGTTAAGAGGCGGGCCACCTCAGAGGACAGTTCGCGAAAGTTTTTCGTACTCACATCAGCAACGCGTAGACGGCCTAGTTTGTGTTGAATTAGGGGATGTTTTACTTCATGGACTGGCATGATGGCTCCTTGGTTATGACGATGATTCCATCTCACAATGGATCGACTTAAAATTGTTGTTAACGCGACACTTTAGCTGCCCCACTCTGTGGGATCAAGATAAAGTTCTTTCATGCATCAATGGTCATGTTGCTATCCTTTTTTTATTATCTAAAAGTAAGCAAAGTGTGTCCTGATTTTGTTGTACTAAGTGGTCATCGACCACTGGAGTGCTTCGCCGCGGTAAAGCTATTCCGCCAAAAAAGTACGTCGTCTGCGGGACGAAACCCGCGAACTTGATCATAGCTTTAAAGCCTCCAGATTGTATAATGTGGTAACCTTCTAATCGTTACTAAATTAACCATAAAAACAAATACCTGTGAAAGGTTATCAAAATGAAATTCTCAAATTCCTATACACAGTTAGACGAGCGTTTCTACCAAAGAACAGAACCCACTGCCGTTGAGAACCCTCATCTCCTGCTCTGGAATTCTAGCCTCGCTGAACAACTCATGATTCCAACTGTATTGACCAATGACCCCGTTGCTTTGGCACAAACGTTTTCAGGAAATCACCTCCTCCCCGGATCAGAACCTATTGCCGCAGCGTATGCTGGACATCAATTTGGCCATTTTGTCCCGCAACTCGGCGACGGACGAGCGCATCTTCTTGGCGAAGTGTTAGATCGCTGCGGTCAAAGATGGGATGTTCAGCTTAAAGGTTCTGGCCGCACCACATTTTCCCGAGGAGGAGATGGCCGCTGCGCTATTGGTCCAGCGGTGCGTGAGTTCATTATGAGCGAGGCGATGCACGCGTTAGGTGTGCCGACAACACGTTGTTTGGCCGTTGTTACCACGGGTGAAAACGTTTATCGTGACACGCCATTACCGGGGGCGGTGGTGACGCGAGTTGCTTCAAGTCATATACGGGTCGGTACATTTGAATATTTTGCTGCTCGTGGTGATTATGACGCTGTCAAGGCTCTGTGCCATTACACCATAGAGCGTCATTATCCCGAGTTGCAGCACGAGGGGCAGCATGGGGGGCAGCATGGGGGGCCGGATCAATATCTTGCGTTTATTGATAGGGTGATCGACAGGCAGATTCAATTAGTTGTTGAATGGATGCGGGTCGGTTTTATTCACGGTGTTATGAATACCGATAATACCGCCCTGTCTGGGGAAACAATTGACTATGGCCCGTGTGCGATGATGGGGACCTATGATCCACAAACCGTTTATAGTTCAATTGATTCACTGGGCCGCTATGCCTTTGGTAATCAGCCTAAAATTTTACACTGGAATATGGCTCGATTTGTTGAGTGCCTGTTGCCGCTCATCAATAGCGATAGTATTAAAGCACAAGCTCAGCTCGCACCTATCCTTGCCGAGTTGCCTAAGCGCTATGAAAACACGTATATGGAGATGATGGCTAAGAAGCTTGGCCTGATCTCTTATAAGCAGGAGGATAAGAATCTTATTGTTGCTGTTTTGAACCGGCTCAAGGATAAACATTTGGATTATACGGTTACGTTTGATCTGCTTACAAAATCTTTACTGTCTAACGATGCGGCAGCACAAATGAAACAGGAACTTGGCGAGTGTTTTGATCGTTGGCAAACTCGATTAAGCGAGCAAAATGAAGTTGGTCAAGATGTTCAAAAATTGATGCGTCAACATAACCCTGTCGTGATCCCCAGGAATCATCATATTGAAGAGGTGATTAAAGAGTGTGAACGCAGTGGCAAGACAGCATTAGCCGATAAATTTCTTCAGGTTCTTCGCTCTCCTTATGCCGAGTTGGCACAAACATCTGAGTTTCAAGACCCACCGAGTGATGGAGATAGGGGCTATCACACGTTTTGCGGAACCTGATGTTAGCTTTGATCTTAACGCACCACAGGGTTTCAAATGATTGAAATTTACAGCATAAAACGCAACAAAGCCGATTCGGGGAGGCCTCCGAATCGGCTTTGTTTATTTATAACTATGAACAAAGGAGGTTTATCAAGTCTCGGCTGCCAGAACAATCCTTGAATTACAACATTCCTATGATAACCTCTAATTGCCTGCCTGTGACCTCTGCAGCTCATAGCTACCTCTTATCACTACGGTTTTGTTTGAGAATATGACATGATTTTCGTTAAGTGAGTTAACCCACAGAAGAATTTTACCCTTATAAATCGTGAGGGTGAAATTTATGAGAATTCAATATGTCACTTCCTACCTTTCAACCTCTGTTCATTCTTGGTCTTATTTTAGTTGCTGGATATTTCGGCGGTAGAGTCGCCAATTTTCTTCATTTGCCTCGGATAAGCGGATATATCGCAACCGGTTTAGTCTTCTCTCCCTCAATCAGCGGTATCATCTCTTATCAACAAATTGATAACCTTTTTATTTTCACATCAGAAATTGCACTGGCTTTCATCGCCTATTCCATAGGAGGAAGTCTTCTGATCTCTCGGATTTGGGGACTGAAAAGAGAAATTTTATGGATCAATCTAACTCAGGGGCTTGGCGCCTTTATCTGTACCTGTTTGGCTGTTTATTTGTTAGCACCGTTTCTACCCCCTTTACTCACCAATGATGGCAACACATTTCTTTCTGTCCTTCTTATCCTCGGAGCCATTTCAGTTGCTACTGCTCCCGCTGCAACAATGGCGGTCATCCATGAACTACGGGCCAAAGGTCCTCTAACAACAACCTTACTTGGTGTTGTCGCATTAGATGATGCATTGAGTATTATTATATTTTCCGGTTCGATCACCATTGCCAGTCAATTGTTGTTTGCCTCTGCAGACAGTTCGCTCATTGTGCAAGGTATTATAACTATTGCCGGTGCGATATCGGTTGGTTTTGTCGGGGGACATATTTTTAAGCATTTTGTTAAACCATCCCAGCGTCCTGAGACCAATCTCATGCTCACTTTTGGTGCAATCTTACTGGTTAGTGGGTTATCGAATCATTTCAGCTTTTCCCCACTTCTGGCAAATATGGTTATGGGATTTGTTATTATCAATAAAGTCAAACATGCGGATGATTTATTCCATCAAGTGGACATTGTTGAGGAAACAATTTTTTGTTTGTTCTTTACTCTTGCCGCAGCCCATTTTGATACTAAAGTATTTGCTACATCGGCTCTCTTAGGCATCATCCTGCTGGTCGGTCGATTCATCGGTAAGCTTGGTGGCACCTTTATTGGCGGCAAGATTTCTAAAGCTTCGCCCCTGATATACAATAACCTTGGTATCGCACTTTTACCGCAGGCTGGGTTGTCCTTGGGACTTATATTTCTTGCTAAGCCTATATTGCCAACAGAGATTTTTGACATATTACTGAGTTCAATGTTGGTATCGATTATCCTAAATGAGTTGATTTCACCGCCACTGGTAAAATGGGCAATTACACAGGCAGGAGAGAGCAGTCGTGAAAGGTAAACGGATGAAAATACAAGAGGTGATGCAACACATCAAGGAGCGGAAACTGCCTTGTGTCAATGAAAGTAGTGATATCAACGAAGTTGTTCAGGTCGCTGTCAACTTCCCACATTCACGGCTCGTCTATGTTGTTGATGAACGAAAAAAACTCCTTGGTGTCATTACACTTGGTTCACTGATGAGGCATCTATATCCTTATCATTATGAAGATAAGATACATCCACGAGATATATTACGAAGAATAACCGTAAAAAAAGCCTCAGATCTCATGAGTAATGGAAATATAACAGCTTCGGCCGAGGAAAGTGTTGATGTTATTCTCAAACGTATGGCCAAGACCGGAGCAAAAGAGATTGCGGTGGTTGACAGCGAAGGTCGTATTTTGGCTGATATAACCGTAATCGATCTTCTTAAGTATGATGGATTATAATTTAGAGGGTTGTCGGGCTTAATAGGTACCTACTGCGACTCGCCGGTCTTAGAGTTTAACGGTAGACCCGTCATGAATTTCGGATTGGTGGAAATTATATCGATAAAACGCAACAAAGCCGATTCGGGGAGGCATCCGAATCGGCTTTGTTTATTTATATCTAGGAAGAAAGGAGGTTTATCAAGTCTCGCCTGCCACAACAAGCCTTGATGGTTGTTACTCTAACAAATCGAGTGATGATCGACCACCGTAAGAGCCGTATTTATTTGGTTGATGATCCACATGGGTGCAATGTGTAGATGCACAGCGTAGATTGTGTTCTGGTGCGAAGGATGTATACTTTTGAAGTGATCTGGAGGACGGAACATGGCACTTTTCTCTAGGGATCTTATGATCGTCAATGTAGTGTATGTTGGCAGTGAAATTTTTTACTTTTGGCTCAGAATGTCGCTTCAAGTCTAATGGATTATTTTAACAGTTGTTGAGCGTGTGAGGTGAATGAGTGCGACATCGTAATTCGAATGGTCTTGTTATTTTTTCGTTTCTCCGAACAGCGTGGGGAATTTCCGTCACCTATGCTGTCATCTCTTTCTTATACATTTATCTCTCTGATAATTTGTTGTTAGCGCTGGGGCTTGACCTTCAGTCGCAGGCTAAATTTCAAACATGTAAGGGGAGTGGTTTTGTTCTACTCACGGCGTTGCTGCTCTTTGTTTTGTTACGTAATGCCATTAAGCGCATTCGGCATGGCGAAGTTCTTTATCGTAAGGTTATTGAAACCATACCGATGGGGATTTGGGTTGTTGGTCTGGATGGAAAAACCGTTGATCGTAATCCTGCTGCTCAGTGTCTGTTGAAGGATTTTGGTGTTGAAGATTATACTAAAGTTCATGGCTGTTGGGCTGATAGTGGCCACCCCCTCACTGCCAAAGAGTGGGGCTTGGCTCGTGCCCTCAACAAAGGTGAAACCTCTGTTGGCGAAAAGATTGAGATAGCTTGTGGCGATGGCAGTTTCAAAACAATCCTCTATTCGTCGTTTCCACTTACTTCAGATAAAGGAGATAAGACTGGGGCGATGGTTCTTGTTCAGGATATCACTGAAAAAGTGATGGTAGAAGAGAGTCTTAGACTTTTTAAGTTTTCGATTGAGCAGGCTTCAGAAGCTGTTTTTTGGCTCAACAAAGAGGGCCAATTTCTTTTTGTTAACGATCAGGCGTGTCATTCACTCGGCTATTCAGAAGAAGAATTGAAACATTTGTATCTATGGGAGGTTGATCCCGCATTCCCTCGCGAGCGTTGGGCTATTTGGTGGTCGAACATGAAAAATAACGAGAAGTTGGTCTTTGAGACTTGGCATCAACGCAAAGATGGTTCATCTTTTCCTGTCGAAGTTTCGTCCAGCCAATGTGTTTGCAACAATCACGAACATCATGTGGCTTTTGTTCGTGATATTAGCCTGCGCAAGAAATATCAACAGCAGCTTGAACATCAATCAAATCATGATGCACTTACTGGCCTAGCTAATCGTGTGCTGCTCGATGATCGTATTCAACAAAGCATCCTTTATGCCGAACGCTCTGGGAAACAGATTGCAGTATTTCTTCTTGATCTCGATCGTTTTAAGGTGATCAACGATAGTTTGGGGCATAGTCAGGGGGATGATGTCTTGTTGGAGGTTTCTGATCGTTTGACATCCTGTATCCTTCCTGGTGACACCTTATCTCGGCTCGGCGGTGATGAGTTCGCCATTGTTTTAGCCGATATGACCGAGATCGCTGATGTGTTGATGATGGCGCAGAAGATTTTAAATACGTTTGATAAACCGTTCAAATTAGGTGATCGAGAACTTCGGATCACTACAAGTGTCGGGGCGAGTGTGTATCCACGAGATGGCCAGAGTAGTGAAGATCTTATTCGCCATGCTGATGCAGCGATGTATCAGTCAAAAAAACAAGGCGGGGATGGCTTTGTGCTCTGTTCGACGGAGATGGATTCTAAGGCTCATCAAACCCTCGAACTGGAGGCAGATCTGCGCCAAGCGTTAGCAAAGGATGAGTTTGTCCTTCACTATCAACCTAAAGTTAAGATTGAGACTGGCAGGATTGAAGGTTGTGAAGCGTTAGTGCGCTGGCAGCATCCAAACAAAGGGATGATCTCACCAGGGAGTTTTATTCCACTTGCCGAAGAGACGGGTCTGATTATTCCATTAGGGTCTTGGGTTTTGCGTGAGGCATGTCGTCAGTTTAAAGCGTGGCAGGCGGAGGGGGTACCACCAATAAAGATCGGGGTCAATCTTTCGGCACGACAGTTTCAGCAGCCAGATTTTGTCGAAAAAATCCAGTTAATTGTAGCTGAAGAGAAAGTAGAACCTCACTGGATTGATTTAGAGTTGACGGAAAGCATGGTGATGCAAGATCCTGATAAGGTTGTTCAAACGTTGGTTCAGTTAAAAGAACTTGGCTTTTCATTGAGTCTTGATGATTTTGGTACGGGCTATTCGAGTTTGAATTATTTACGCCGTTTTCCCATTGATTGTCTTAAAATTGATCGTTCTTTCATTATTGATGTTGCCTTGGATAAAACCGCAGCATCTGTTGCCAATAGTGTCATTGGTATTGCGCACAGTCTTGGTATTAGTGCGATTGCTGAGGGGGTTGAGTCATGGGAGCAGTATCAGTGTCTTGTTGATTGTCATTGTGATGCGATTCAAGGTTTTCTGTTTAGTAAACCACTTTCATCAGCAGATCTTGCAAAGGTCTTGCTTGATGGGAAAACATATGCCCCAGCTGTTGTGAGCAGTGAAACGTTGTCGACGGGTATCTAGCTAGATTGCGACAACAGTTGGGAATCTTTTATAAAACGCAACAAAGCCGATTCGGGGAGGCATCCGAATCGGCTTTGTTTATTTTATATCTAGGAAGAAAGGAGGTTTACCAAGTCTCGCCTGCCACAACAAGCCTTGATGGGTGTTACTCTAGCAAAGCGAGTGATGATCGACCACCGTAAGAGCCGTATTTGTTTGATTGGTGACCCACATGGTTATAATGTGCAATTGCACAGTGTGAAACTACAACCAATCCACCCGCGTCACATGCGCCTCACCATGCTCAACCGTCCGCTGATACGTCACCGCAGGATAACCAAATGCCATCATATAGCCAATGACATGATTTTCAGGAATTCGTAACGTCTCTCTAAGCTCGGGTAGTAGATCATTGATCGTCCATTGAGCAAAACCATCCCATACGGTACCCACACCAAGGTTTTGTGCGTACAGTTCTAAGGTGGTGAGAGCGATGATCCCATCGGCTTTCGGGGTGGGGCATTCACGTGGTGTTGAAGCGATAACAAGATGCGGTGCACCGCGAAACAGGGTGTCTATCTTCTTCTCTTTCCACAACAGAACAAACTTTTCGAAGAACTTGCGATTGTCGGGTAGGGCATTGGTTTGCACGAGGTGGTCGAGTTTCGCCATCACTTTATCACGTAGTTTTGCCATCATTAGTTTGTCATCGACAACAGTAAAGAGGACTTGGCGTGAGTTGACTCCAGTCGCGGCTTGACCCGCTACATTGAGCAGTTGTTGGATGGTTTGCGGGGCAACATTTTCATCGCGATAGTGGCGAACGGAGCGTCGGCCACGAATCAATGTTTCAAGTTGCGCTGGTTCGGGTAAATGACCGTCGAGCACTTGGCAGTCGTCGGGATTGATGCCTAAGATCGACAATGCTGCCGTAGGGCAGATGGCTAGACAGTGTTGACACTTTATGCAGTTGACCTCTTTTTCTGCGGCAATGGTTGGAATGCCGTCAGCTAGAGAGATGATATTAACGGGGCAATCTTTAACGCATAATCCGCAATGGGTACATTTTTGCTCATTGATGGTGAACGATAACATAGAGTTTTCCCTTTGTTTTTAATAACGCAGTTATGTATTTAATCATTTTTTGTCAGTGTTTATGCCACGGCAACATGGGGTAAGTGTGCCGAAGAGATAGACCGATAGAATAGTGACTGATCTTTGCATAAAACGCAACAAAGCCGATTCGGAGGAGGCGTCCGAATCGGCTTTGTTTTATTTATAACTAGGAAGAAAGGAGGTTTATCAAGTCTCGCCTGCCACAACAAGCCTTGATGGTTGTTACTTTAACAAAGTACTTTTAAACCGACTACGGTTAGATCCGTATTTGTTTGATTGATGAACCACATGGCAACCATGTGTAGATGCACAGTATGGGGTGTGGTTGCTATACTTAATCATTTCAGGGTGTGATTGTTGCGTTGATCTGATCAACGCCAATTTGTTATCAATAACAAATAGTGGCTGAACAGAACTGGGGTTGCGCCCCCAGACCTCGCCTCACTTTTTGCGCCATCAAAAAGTAAGCAAAAAATGGCCCCTGATTGTCTGGCCCTGCGGTTTCCCTCACTTCAATCGCTTACAGCAGAGCGTGCCAAAAAACTCGCTGCGCTCAGACAGTTTTGGCACAAACGGCCCTGCTGACGCTCATTGCGTTCGGCGGCGACAAATGGGGGAGTGAACTGCTAAATAAAAATCAGGCAAACAATTTAAGGTATTTGCTCACGCGAATTTGATCTAAGTTTTGAGGTTTTAAAGAAATATAGAAAACAGACTTCATTCATTCTAACCAATCCACCCGCACCATATGCGCCGCTCCATGATGCACCGTGCGCTGATGTTTCACCGCAGGATAACCAAAGGCCATCATATAGCCAATCATGTGATTGTCCGGGATGCGTAGTGTTTGTTTAATTTCGGGCAAGTGGTTATTGATTGCCTCGTAAGCAAAGCCGTCCCATAGCGTTCCGATACCAAGGCATTGCGCGTACAGTTCAAAGGTGGTCAGGGCAATGATACAATCTTCCTTGGGGGTGGCACAGTCGCGTGGGGCTGATGCGATGAGCAGATGTGGTGCACCACGAAATAGGACGTCGATTTTCTTCTGTTGCCATAATTGAACAGATTTTTTGAGTGAGAGTTGGTCGTCGACAAGTAAATCAGCTTGAATGAGGTCATCGAGGCCCGCTATGACTTTATCGCGCAGTTTTGCCATCATCTGTTGGTCGGCTACAACGGTAAATAACACCTGTCTGCTGTTGAATCCTGATGCGGCATGGCTGGCAACATCAAGCAGATGTTGAATCAGGGCAGGATCAACATTTTTGTCGCGATAATGGCGAATTGCACGGCGACCACAAATCAATGTTTCCAGTTGAAATGGTTCGGGTAAATTCCCTTTAAGGGGGCGGTGATCATCGGGGTTGATGCCAAAAATCGAGATAGCAGCTTTAGGGCAAACCGCTAAACAATGCTGACATTTAAGGCATTTTTTTTCGTCTTCGTCAGCGATTGTTGGCGTGCCGTCGATTAAGGTGATGATTCTGGCAATACAATCCTTCTGGCATAGACCACAGTGGATACATCTTTGTTTATTGACTGTGAACTTCAACATAGCGTTGATCCTTTATGTGTGATGGAGTAGTGATTTATCCCGCCTCAATTCGTGCCCGCTTATGCCACAGCAGTAAGGCTAATAGGCTGCCAATATGGGCGAGAACCATATCTTTTTGAGCATCCCAAACATCTCCTTGTGTGCCGAGAAAAGCGATCCCTAGTTCTGGATGGGTGATTTCGGACGCCAACCATTCGAGTATCTCGTAAATTCCAGAGGAACAGAACAACACTAGTACTGTCACCACTAAGCGTAGCCGCGCTGAAGCGGCAAGGTGGCGAAATAGATCCAGCAGTGGCACAAACAGTAAAAAGCCAAAAAGGAAATGAACGATACGGTCGAAATGATTACGCTCAAGGTGGCTGATTGTACTTAACAACGTAAACAGCGGTGTTTCGGAATAGGTGTAATGGGAGCCGACGGCGTGTAAAGATAGAAAGATAAACAGGCACAACGCGGCAAGGGGTGAAAATGAAAAACGGCGGTCGAGGTAGATCACCAAGGGGACACCGATAAACACTAAAATGTTTTCGAGCAACCAATCGTCGCGATAACGTGGGGCGATAGCGAGCAATCCCCAGATGACAATGTAGGAGTAAAATAGCAGACGTTTGTTAGGCATAAATTATCCCCCCAGTTATGTAGGTATTGTTTAATAATACGTGATGTAGACTGTTTATCAAATTAATCGCCAGTGAAATCATCATTTTTTTGAAATGAATGCTCTGTGTGATACTTTCTTTGGCCATTATTTGCTTTTGAAATCAATATGATATGCTTTTAAGAAGTGGTATTGACCTACTGTTTTAGAGGAGAATGCTAATGGTGAAGAATAACTATATGTTTTTGCTGCTGTTGATTATATCGATAGTTATTCCTACGTGGTGTGGTGCGGTAATCGTTGAATACGATCTAACCATCGATACAAACACGGTTAACTACAGTGGTAAACCTGTTAGTGCGATGACGATTAATGGCAAAATCCCAGGACCTGTGTTGGATTTTATTGAGGGAGATGTCGCCCGTATTCGTGTCCATAATGCGATGTCGGTCGATAGCTCTATTCATTGGCATGGAATGCTGGTACCGCCAGAAATGGATGGTGTGCCGCTGATTAGTTTTCCACCCATTGCTCCAAATACGACGTTCACCTACGAATTCCCTATCCGCCAAAGTGGTACTTATTGGTATCACTCCCATACCAGTTTACAAGAGCAGAGGGGCGTGTACGGCGCGATAAAAATCCTGCCGCGAGAAGTCTCTGTTGTAGCTCCGCTTGATCGGGTGGTGATGCTCTCAGATTGGACAGATGTTGATCCGCACGAAGTGCTGCGAACCCTCAAACGGGGTAGTGATTGGATGACACTCGAAAAGGGCAGTGCGCAAAGCATTCTTGGCGCGGCAAAGTTGGGGCAGTTCGGTCACTATTTTAGTCGTGAGCTGCAACGAATGCCAGCGATGGATATTGCCGATATCTCTTATGATCGGTTTTTGGTCAATGGTCAACCGCAGCTTGAAATGAACGACACTAGTGGGCAGATGGTTCGACTTCGATTTGTTAATGGTGGTGCGGGAACAAACTTCTATTTACAGTTTTCTGGCGGACCGATGACCATCATTTCAGCGGATGGTCAACCTGTGGAAGCCATTGATGAACAACGTTTTTTGATCGCTATTGCTGAAACGTATGATGTTGTTGTTCATGTTCCCGCTGATGGTGCGTATGAACTACGAGCTACCGCTCATGATGGTTCTGGCTTCGCTTCAGTCTGGCTCGGTTCGGGGGCGCGGTATTCTGCGCCGAGTATTCCGCCACCGAATCTGTATCATAAAATGGGGACAATGAGTTGGTCGCAGCTTTTTGCGTTAACCCCAGCAGGGAGCATGGGGATGAATGATCGCGCTGTCAATGCGGGGATGTTTGATCAACCCGGTATGGCCGCTATGCCAATGGTGACGATGGATCACTCCGGCAGTGCGATGGCGGGACAGATGGACCATAAGGTGGGCCATAGCGGTCAGCAGATGATGATGAACAATGCTGCTAATGTTGATGCGACTGAGATGAGTAACATGGACCATGCTGGAATGATGGGCAACATGGGGGATCGCTCTGGTGTTGATCATTCTCTGCTCATGACTGGTGAAGCGAGTGGTAAACCGTTTACCAGCAATTTCTACCCGATGGCTGCCGACGTTGCACGTGCTGAATCGTTGGCTGTCGATGGCATGGATGCTCGTCGGCCGTGGCCTCTCTATCACAAGCTCCGCTCACCACACGCTACCGCTTTGACTACCGACCTGCCGATTCGTGAAGTTCGCTTGACTCTTGATGGCGACATGGAGCGTTACGTATGGTTTCTCAATAACAGACCGTTGGCAGAAAGTGATGCGATTAAGATCAATGAAGGGGAAGTGGTGCGTTTTATTATGATTAACCGCACTATGATGCATCATCCGATGCATCTGCATGGTCATTTTTTCCGTGTCATTAACGGTCAAGGTGATTTCGCTCCCCTTAAGCACACCGTCAATGTTGCCCCGATGTCGACCACGGTCATTGAGTTTAAAGCGAACGAGGTGGGTGATTGGTTCTTCCACTGCCATCTTCTCTACCACATGAAGAGCGGTATGGCGCGAGTTGTCCATTATGAGAACTTTATTCTTACTGACGAGGTCGCCGCAATCAGGCCGCAGCTATATAGCGATTCATGGTACTTTTGGGGTCAGGTTGAACTTTTGAACAACATGCTTGAGGGGCAACTCACTGCTAGCGACAGTCGTAATACCTTCCATGCCGAGTGGGATCTCGGTTGGCAGCACGTAGATGGCTCTGAGTGGGAAGCTCTGCTGACGTGGGATCGTTATCTGAATCGGTTTTTTTCCCTGTTTGCTGGGGTAAATATTGGCGATGCAATTGAAAAGGAGCGGGCAGTGATTGGTCTGCACTACCTGTTACCATTCAATTTAGAAAGTCAGTTGTTTGTCGGCAGTGACGGCGAAGTCCGCGCCGAAGTGAGCCGATCTTTTGAGTTGACTCCGCGCTTATCCATTGATGGCTTAGTGCAATACGAGACCAGCGGTGAATGGGAATCCGTTGTCGGAGCCTCTTATCTGCTGACAAAAGGTGTTTCGTTACGTGGCCAATGGCACTCTGATTATCATTGGGGCGGTGGCTTTCAGGTTCGTTTTTAATGCCATTATACGATGAGAAGACCGAATTAATATTGAATATTATTATTTTTTAGTTATCTTACACATAAGCAAATTTGGTAATACAGTGTATTAATTAACTTTGGGAGATCACGATGAATGTAACGATTGAATATTGTACTCAGTGAGATTACCAACCTAAAGCTGCCAGTTTGGCAGAGAAGTTGACACAACAGTTTGAAGCTGAAATCTCATTGATCCCATCATCGGGGGGCGTGTTTGAGGTCGTTGTAAATGGTACCTTGATCTATTCAAAAAAAGTGACAGGGAAATTTCCTGATGAAGAAAAACTCTGTCAACAAATTGGCGCGTTATAGTCTGTGAGCCCCTTGTTTGTTCGGAACGAGAGGGCTTTTTTTATATAGATATTTATTGTGATGAAAATTTTTGGAGGGGTGTATGAGCTACCATTTTAGTGCAATCTTGGATGTTTCTTTTGCCGAGGCCGAGGAGCGGGTTACGGCGCAACTGAAAGAACAGGGGTTTGGCATTTTAACCGAAATTGATGTTCAGGCGACATTGAAGAAAAAAATTGATGTCGATGTTAATCGCTATAAAATTCTGGGAGCCTGCAATCCACATTTTGCTTACCAAGCGTTACAGGCTGAACCTAAAATTGGCACGATGTTGCCTTGTAATGTGATTGTGCGTGAACTGGATGGCGGTATGATTGAGGTGTCGGCTGTAGATCCTATGGCATCAATGCAAGCGGTCGACAATCCTGCTTTGGCACCAATTGCAACACAGGTGCAGCAAAAATTACGGCAGGTGATTGCAGCACTGTAATGAGAAGTGTTAGTCGAGTGGTCTGAACTTTAGTTGGCGGTATAGAGGAGCCAGAAACCACCGGCGATGACGAGAATACCGCAGATACGTTTGAGCCATAAAGTGCCAGATGAGTTTTCACTCCAGTGTAGGTAGTGTTGAACTTTTTCGGTGAAGGTTCCGGCAAATACAATCACTGCACAGTGGCCGAAACCGTAGGCTAATAGTAGTAATGTGGCATAGGTTAGGCTGTTATTCGCTTCGGCAAAGGCTACCCCAAGAACGGGTCCCATAAATGCAAAGGTGCAAGGACCTAAGGCAACACCAAAGATCAAGCCAAGACTGAAGGCGGCAAAAAGACCCTTGCGACCCATATTGATGTTTCCTGGACCTGACCACGGCATTGGAATAAGGCCTAAGAGGTGGAGGCCAAATAGCATGAAAATTGCGGCAACCAACCAGTTGCCATAAGCACCGAGATCGCCCATCATCCGACCTGCCAGCGCTGTTAATACACCGATGACGGCTATGGATAACAGTATGCCAATGGCGAACATGTTTGAAATAATAAAAGCGCGTCGGGTACTCATCTGTCCTTGACCATTGATGAAACCAACAATCAGCGGGATGCTTGCTAGGTGGCACGGTGAAAGTAGGATGCTCAGAACTCCCCAGCCCGCAGATGCGGCAAGAGCAATGGCTGGGGCCGCATAAACCGCCTGACTCATCGTGGTTAGAATCTGTTCAATCATCAGTCTTTTTTACTCAATTCATAGCCCAATTCTTGCCATTTATTGAGGATATCTTGACGGCCAAAGAAACCGCTATGCCGATAAAGCTCTGTTCCATCTTCTGAATAAAAGATCTGAGTCGGAATTAAGCGCACGGCATAGGTCGCGGCCTGTTGACGATTTTTCCATGCATCGACAAATACCACATCCAATTGACCCGCAAAATCCTCTCTAAGGTTATCGAGAATAGGGGCCATTTTGATACACGGGATGCACTTGTCGGCTCCGACATCAACGAGTTTCGGCAGGTTGATGGCGTAGCAATTGGTGCTCATCAGGAGGGTAACAATCAAAATTTGTAATGCTTTTGTAACCTTCATAATAAAGCCTAAGTGGTGTGGGGAATGGTTTGTTGAGATCTGATCGTTATGTTGCACTAGTTTAGCCATATCGCTACTTGATAACAAGGGAAATACCCATATGGGGGAATTTTTACATCGAACGGTTGGTGCGCAGAAAAAAAGGGTGACCGTTATTGGCGTCACCCTTAATTCATTTACTCTTCTGCAGGTATTTTAAACACCACATGCACCCCAGGCATTGCTTCGAGGTGGGTAGTGTCAAATTGTTGCGTATCGCCAATCACCCCTAAAATGGTGCGATTGGTTCCTGTCGATTGGTGGAAATCGAAGTCTTGCTCGATTAAATACTGTTTGACTTGATCAAGGTCGGTTTCACTGACCTGTTTTTTTATAACAACAAGCATAATTATAGCCCCTTTGTTTTGATTCGCTCAAGTGTTCGTGATTCATCAATAACTCGCTCAAATAAGCGCTTAATGGCGCTGTTATCCAATGGGCCAGGATTAAGGGCTTCCATCTTAGTGAAAATTCGTTTTTCACGACTTGGATCATAGATAGGCAAACCTAAATCTTTTTTCAGATGACCAATTTTGAGGGCCATATCTGCACGGCGGTTAAAAATCGCCAGTAACTCATTATCGAGCCGGTCAATCTCTTCACGAACATCATCAATTGTCACAATGGGCTCCTTGATTTCTTTATGACTAAAACGTTTTGCGAATGACGGTATCTTTTTTACAGTGAATGTCGTCTGTTTCAAGGTGGTCGATGGTGTAATGTAGGCCGCGACTCTCCTTACGGTCTAACGCACAGCGGATAATGAGTTCGGCAACCGTGGCAAGGTTACGTAGTTCGAGAAGATCGCTGGTGATGTAAAAATCCCAGTAGTAGTCCGAAATCTCCTCTTGAATCATCGTGATGCGTCTCAAGGCACGGGTCAGGCGTTTATCAGAGCGAACAATGCCAACATAGTTCCACATGCACAGGCGAATCTCATCCCAGTTATGGGTGACCACCACCTCTTCATCACTATTGATTGCGCTGCCGCAATCCCATGGTGCGACGATTGGGAATTCTGGAATTTCTGATTGTATATTTTTAAGGGAACGCATTGCGGCGCGTTCACCGAATACTGCACCCTCTAATAAGCTGTTACTAGCGAGGCGATTGGCACCATGTAGGCCGGTGCAAGAAACCTCGCCAATGGCAAATAAATTCTTGATCTCTGTTTGTCCGTGGCTATCGACTTTGATGCCGCCACACAGATAGTGCGCTGCAGGAACAACAGGTATTGGTTGTTGCGACATATCAATGCCGTATTTCAATAATGTTTCGTAGATATTGGGGAAACGCTCTTTGATGTAGTCAGCCCCTTTGTGAGTCATATCGAGGAAAACACAATCGTCACCGTTGCTTTTCATCTCATTATCAATGGCGCGGGCGACAATATCTCGCGGTGCTAAATCTTTTAGAGGGTGATATTTTTCCATGAAAGCAGTACCGTCAGAACACTTTAATACTGCCCCTTCGCCACGAACCGCTTCTGAGATCAAAAAGGATTTCGCATGTGGGTGATAAAGGGTGGTGGGGTGGAATTGCATAAATTCCATGTTGGCAATGGCCGCTCCAGCACGGTAAGCCATAGCCACTCCATCACCAGAAGCAATATCGGGGTTTGATGTATAGAGGTAGACTTTGCCCGCTCCGCCTGTCGCGAGGACAGTTACTTGAGCACCAAAGGTGCTCACTTCATTGCTGTTGCTATCAAGCACGTAAGCGCCAAGGCAGCGGTTTTGTGGCAAGCGCCGATTCTTGACTTTGGCTTCGGTAATGAGATCGACCGCACAATGATATTCATAAATGGTAATATTCGGGTGGTTGCGAACTGCCTCAGCAAGGGCGCGCTCAATTTCACGCCCTGTGATGTCGGAAGCATGGAGGATACGGCGATGGCTGTGCCCCCCTTCGCGAGTTAAATCGTATTCACCGTCGCTATTGCGGGTAAAATCAGTACCGAACTCGATGAGGTCTTGAATCGCCTTCGGGCCACCTTTAACAACAAGGTCAACAATTTCTCGATCCGAAAGGTATGCACCGGCCACCATGGTATCTTCAGCATGAGATTCAAAAGAATCCTCTTCAGAAAAAACGGTGGCAATCCCCCCCTGAGCATAATGGGTCGATGTCTCGTGAAGTTCTCGCTTAGTAATGATGGCAACCGTTTTTTTATCGGCTACCTTTAACGCGAATGATAAACCAGCAATACCGCTACCAATAATTAAGAAATCTGATGTGATCTTCATTGCAGTCCTCTGACGGATAGAATAAAATTACATGGGAACATTTAATATTTAGCTCGATTCGATTTTAGGATAAACATTATTGGTGCAGAACCGTATCCTGTCAAGCTTTTGCCACGATATAACGAAAGGAAAACGGTTGATTATAACATTGGTTGATTGCTGGGACGGGGTAATGAACGGAAAAGGGGCGTTGTTGACGCACTTAGATCGTGTTCTTTTATTCTTTTTTGTTCTATTTATCTTTAGTACTGGAATTTCGTCTGCAGCTGTTTATAAATACGTAGATCAACGTGGACGTGTTCATTATAGTAATGTTCCTGTGGTGTCACAGTATCTCTACTATCAGGCTGAAACAGGTGATGCGGCGCACACTCCAGTCTCTGTTATGCAGCTGATTAAACACTATGCTCAAAAAAATGATCTCGATGCAGACCTTGTTCGCGCCGTTGTCAAAGCTGAAAGTAACTTTAACAGTCAAGCTGTTTCAGGAAAAGGTGCTATCGGTCTTATGCAACTGCATCCAGGCACGATCAAGGATCTTAAAATAAATGATCCTTTTGACCCCTCATCAAATATTGCTGGTGGTACAAAATATTTACGCTGGATGTTGAGTCGGTTTAATGGCAATCTAGATCTTGCTTTAGCTGCATATAATGCTGGCCCTTCAACGGTAGAACGGTATAATGGAATTCCACCGTATCCTGAAACACAATCGTACGTAAAAAAAGTGAAACTTTATCAACAACAATATCGTCAAGGCGGTTCTTAAATGCTTCGTACACATAAACTTTATAATTTACCTAATATTTTAACTTTCTGTCGCATTGCCAGTGTTCCTGTCGTGGTTGCCCTACTATTTTCCGACTCGCGTGAGATGGGCTTTTGGGCGGCACTGATATTTTCTGTCGCCTCGGTGACCGATTGGCTCGACGGCTATCTGGCGCGTAAGTGGGAAATTGTTACTGTGATGGGCAAGTTTCTCGACCCCTTAGCGGATAAGCTGATTGTTATGGCAGCTTTAATTATGTTGATTCCCCTTGGTCGTGTTCCAGCGTGGGCGGTGTTCCTGATTATCGCTCGTGAGACGTTGGTTACCGGGCTACGCTCTGTCGCATCCTCTGAAGGGATTGTGATCTCTGCCAGTGATCTGGGTAAATACAAAACCATTTTTCAAATGGTTGCCATCATCGCCTTATTGCTGCATTACGATTATTACTGGTTCTTCGGTCTGCGCTGGGAGCTTTTTCACGTTAATATGCAGTTTGTCGGCAGTTTCTTCTTTTACATCTCATTTGCTCTGACCATGTGGTCGGGTGGCGATTATCTGTATAAATTCTTTCGGGTCCTCACCCGTTAATCATTACACAACCTCTGAGTTAATCCCTTCATGTTAATGAAGGGATTAACAACCCGTCTCACTGTTCGTTCCAGCCCGCTAGACTTCACTCCATATTTAAATCTTTACTCAACTATATTGTGATTATTTGTTCTGAATGGTAAGGCTCATAAAAAAATAGCCGCCACTGGGAGAGGCCAGTGACGGCTTAATTACAAGGGATCGTTTTTGTTGCGAGTTAATCACGCTGAATCGTTTCGGGGAATAACGTTAAAGCACGATATCGTGTTCTTTGATCTTGCGATAGATGGTGTTGCGGCTGATGCCGAGCAGACCCGATGCGTGAAGGATGTTGCCTCGGGCTGTTGTTAACGCACGGGTGATCATCTCCAGTTCGATCTGTTTGAGTGGTAGTACGCCGCCGATCTGTTCCGTGTCAGTTGTGAGTTCTATGAGGTCAACGATCAGGGCATCTTTGTTCAGCGAATCGCCGTTAGCTGTGAGGTTGATCGCCCGCTCGATGATGTTTTCCAGTTCGCGCACATTTCCTGGCCAGTGGTGGTTACGGCAGGCAGCGACGAACGATGGCTCAAGACAGACTTGCTTGTTGAGCCGTTGATTAAACTTATCCACCAGATGAAACACTAATGGTTTGAGGTCGTCCAGCCGTTCTCGCAATGGTGCAATGGTGATTGGAAGAACATTGAGACGATAGTAGAGGTCGCGGCGGAAATTACCCGCTTTGATCTCCTTGCTAAGATCTTTATGGGTGGCGGCGATGATGCGAAGATCGACATCGATCACTTCATTACAACCAACTCGGCTGATACTGCGTTCCTGTAACATCCGCAACATTTTGACCTGCATCGCCAGCGGCATGTCGCCAATTTCATCGAGAAACAATGTGCCACCGTTAGCGACTTCCACCTTGCCAACTTGTCCCCCTTTTTTTGCTCCAGTAAAAGCACCATTGACATAGCCAAACAGTTCACTTTCAAGCAGAGTTTCGGAAAGAGCAGCGCAATTGATAGCAACAAATGGTTGCTGGCAGCGATCGCTAGCGTTGTGGATCCCTTGGGCTAGTAATTCTTTTCCGGTGCCACTTTCGCCATGAATCAGAACTGTTGAAGGGCTTCCTGCGGCGATATTGGCCATCTTGCGACAGTGTTCCATCGCGTCGCTGTTGCCGAGTAGATCGTCGAGTTGGTATCGAGCGCTTAATTGAGTTCGTTGTGGCTCCGCAGGGGGGAGAGGGTGCAGTGCACCAGAGCGGTCTCCCAGCGAATGATGGTGCTTCCGAGAGTGAACGACGTTATGGGGAGCATTGCTATCGAGTGAGGTCAGTTCATTACAGCGACGTGAACCTAGAAATGGCTGATTTGATGCGCTTCCTTGGAGTGGTGGTATGGACACGATATGATCGAGTCGTTCAGTCCGTTTCGTCCCTTCAGGATAGCTCATTTTGATTCCTAGCTGCAATTTAAGGGTGATAAACGCGATGGTGAAGCACCATGGTTTGTCCGCGCTGAGGAATTGTTAAAATGACATTATTGAAGTGCAGCAGGTATCGTATGGCATTAAAGTTCTACCTGCTGCACTTCGTCTTAGCATTAACAATGGAGACGATTTATAACGTCGCCTCAACAGCTTTTTCAAAGATGTTCAATGCGGTTTCAAGTTGCTCATCAGTGATAACAACTGGTGGTAAAAAACGGATGACATTGCCGAAGATCCCAGCGCCCATTGTTATTAGACCGTTATCAAAGCAGGTCTTGATGATTGCTGCTGCCGCTTCTTTATCTGGTTTGCGGGTCTCAGGATCTTTAACGAGTTCTAGTGCGACCATTGAACCGAGGCCACGTATATCACCAATGCGTGGGAACCGCTGTTGCAGTTCCTTGAGCTTGGCGATCATTTTGTCACCAACTTCGGTGGCGCGTTGACATAGATCGTCTTGCTCCATGTTTTCAATCGTGGCGAGTGCCGCAGCGCAGGATACTGGGTTGCCGCCATAGGTACCGCCGATACGTCCCGGTGTCGCTGCATCCATAATCTCAGCTTTACCAACGACAGCACTTAACGGCATTCCCGAAGCGATCCCTTTGGCCAAGGTCATCAAGTCAGGGACGACATCAAAATGGTCAACAGCAAACATCTTGCCGGTACGCGCGAATCCGCTCTGAACTTCATCGGCAATAAAGACAATGCCGTGCTCTTCACACAGCGCTTTCAAACCCTGCAAGAACTCCTTCGGTGGAACAATAAAGCCACCTTCGCCCTGAATCGGTTCAATGATCATTGCCGCAACACTTTCTGGAGCTACTTCAGAGATAAAGAAACGCTCGAAGTTCTCTAGGCAGTGCATGCCACACTCGGGGTAGGTCGATTTGAATGCGCAGCGGTAGCAGTAGGCTGCTGGCGCTTTGTAAACTTCTGGGGCAAATGGACCACACTCAAATTTGTATGGCTTGACTTTGCTGGTCAGGGTCATGGTGAGCAATGTGCGACCGTGGAAACCACCTTCGAAAGCGATAACACTAGGACGACCCGTGTGAGCCTTCGCAATTTTGATCGCGTTTTCAACGGCTTCAGCGCCACTGTTAACAAACATTGCTTTCTTGGCGTGGTCGCCAGGAGTGATTTGAGTTAATTTTTCCGCCAGCGCAACGTATGGCTCGTACATGCCAATCATAAAGCAACTGTGCAGCAGTTTTTCCGCCTGCTCTTTGATGCTGTCAACGACTGCCTGTGGGCAGTGACCAGCATTAATTACGCCGATACCACCGTAAAAGTCGATGTAGTCATTACCATCGATATCACGAATGATAGCTCCCTTAGCTTGGTCAATAAAGATTGGCGTGGATGCAGAGATGCCATTCGCGACAAATTGTTGTTTCTTTTGCAGTAGAGTTTTTGTTTTTTCACATTGCTCTTTGCCGATATTTGGCTGTTCGTTGCCCGTTAACATTGTTTGTTCTCCTGTTTGTTCTGTTAAATAGGTTGATTAAACCTATGACACCTAGGCACACATGATGAGATCTGTGGCGCTCCTGTCATGCAGGCCGAAGCCGGGCAGGGTGACGCTAGATGATGGATCATGCACTTCAGGTCAACCAGATTGATGGGCCTGAAAAAATTGTGTTTCTTTATGGTGTAGCACGCTGTCACCGCATCACCAGGTGACCACATCACCAAAAAAATTGGTGTTCGGTCGAGGATGGAATGACGAACAATTTATGATCGTGTTTTTGAACTTAGTCTGTGCAACATTTGTTGAAATTAGCTCAATGTCGGCTAGAGAGGTCTTACGCTGGAATGGTCTCTGACCATCGAGTTTGATCATGGTAGCGGGGAACACTGATACGATTGCCAACATGATAACGCTTGCCATAGTCGTTCTGATCGTTGATCGCTGTCAGGATTACTGTCGCTTCATGGGTATTGAGTGAAGCAATGCGACCAGTGCCCTGATAGGAATAACCGTTGTTGATCCAGCTGATTTTAACGGCACTGTGAATACTCAGATGGTGGTCTTCATTGACGAGCCAATCGTTGAATAAGCTGTTTGCCACAAGCTCCTCCTGATAAAAATAGCGTGCCCAGCAATGTTGAAACATTCGGACAGTTGTTGCTATCGCTATGGCTCTGAAATTGGTTTTGCCGCGATCAACTTCATTGGCTATTCATCAAGGAATGTGCCAAATGAGCGATTGTGCTTATTTCTACGATCTAAGCTGTCGATAAAGCGGACAATTTTAAACAATCCTCTACCCCATAACCGAGTTTGTAATTATGGCAAAGTTGATGCTTTGCTGCATTTTTGATGCATCAGTGCATCCGATGCTCATTGGTAGAGCTCTTTGGTGGTGACGAACTGTTGGGGGTTGAGACTTTAGGGGGTGTATCTGTTGGTGGAAAGATGCAGTAAACGTATTGTTTGCGTGTTGAATTGCTCTGAGTTGAAGAACTTTTAGCCGGAAAATAAACACCAATCATGTTGGTTGTTGTCGTTTGCTTCTATAAAACATAATTATATTATTGATGAAGGGATTGTGGTGACCCAATCAGCGTTATGGGCTTGTTTTGAGTGAAAGTTGAAGTCGGGGTGGGGTGTCTTAGTTGGCGGATGCAATACTGCATCAAGTGGGAGCGTCGCTTGTGGTGCTGTTTTTAGGCAATTTTAAACCTGTGTGGGTTTTAATAAAAAACTTCGGTTGACTGGCGTGTGATGTTTTGATCACGTGCAAGTATACGATATGTCGGCGCTTAAAACGGGATTACTGTTGTCGTGCTGTGTTCTTCCAGGGTGAGGGTGGTGGGTGATGGACGGTCCTTTGGGGCCGTTTTTTTTATCTGGCATAGCTCCTGCTCTATAGCCTAATAAGATTATGTACGCGGCAAGCGTATATAAAATATGGTTTGAAATGAAACGTTCGTTGGCTGCCTTGCTAGTTGCGCAGGTATCACGCTGTTGATGTCAAAACTTTCGTGTTGCTGTCAGCCAAAACAAATCAACCCAATATCAGATGTGATGTCTGGTCCTATTGGGATTTGTGCCATCGTGTAAATCATGGCCTTTAGCATTCAGATTTTGAGTTATTCACTGTTGGACCAATTTCTGTGTCCCTACAAAACCGGAAAACGAAAGGAAACGAGAACCATGAGTGAGCGTAAAGAGTTGAGAGATATCCAGTATGCCCAAAGTGAAGCATCTCGCATGGTAGAGTTGATCTCCCGTCCTGATGATCAAGTTACTATGGCAGAGCGCGAGCAAATTGCTAAAGAAACAACGGAAAACTTCGGTAACCATATCAACAAAGGTTTCCTTGAGTATCGTAAGTCAGTTACTGAAGCTGGTGATTTTGCCCTGACTGAGTGGACCGGTCAAGGTTCTATGATGACAGATGCTTTGGGTCGTGAATTCATCGACGTCCTTGGTGGTTTCGGTATCTACTCTGCTGGTATCCGTCACCCTAAAATTGTTAAATCTGTTAAGGCTCAGATCGACCGCAGCCCACAGTACAGCCAAGAGATGCTTGACCCTCTTCGTGCTCACCTCGCCAAAGTTCTCGGCTACCTAACACCAGGTGATCTCCAGTACATGTTCTTCATCAACAGTGGTACTGAAGCTGTTGAGGGCGCTATGAAGCTGGCTAAATTTTACACTGGTAAGAGTGGTTTTATTGCGACGACCGCTGGTTTCCACGGTAAGACTCTCGGTGCTTTGTCTCTGATGGGTAAGGCTTGCTACCGTGAGCCATTGATGCCTCTTCTAGGTAATACTCGCCACGTGCCATTTGGTGATGCCGATGCGCTAGAGCAGCAACTTGCAATCTGTGAACAAGTTGGTGACCAGATCGCGGCATTCATCGCTGAGCCTATTCAAGGTGAAGCTGGTGCGGTTGTTCCTCCTGACGATTACTGGCCACGTGTTCGCGAAATCTGTGATCGCTACGGCGTGCTGTTGATCGCTGACGAAGTTCAAACAGGTCTCGGTCGTACTGGTGAGATCTTCGGCGTTGATAACTGGAACGTTACTCCTGACATTATGTGTCTGGGTAAAGCTCTAGGCGGCGGCGTTGTACCGATGTCGGCATTTATTGCTTCTCCAAAGATCTGGAAAGTGATGGAGCCAAACCCATTCATGCACACCTCAACAACAGGTGGTAATCCAGTCGCATGTTCTGCAGCACTGGCTTATATCGACGTTATGATTAGCGAAGACCTACCAGGTCAAGCCAAGCGTAAGGGCGAGTACATCATGTCTAAACTTGGCGAGTTGCAGAAGAAGTACCCTGCAGTCCTTTCTGGCTACCGCGGTAAGGGTCTGTTGATCGGTATGGAGTTCGCGACTGACGAGATCGGTTACGATGTTGCTTCGGGTCTGTTCAAGCGCCAAGTCTTAACTGCTGGTACGCTGACCAACGCGAAAGCAATCCGTATTGAGCCAGCTCTAAATATTCCTGATGCATTGGTTGACGAAGTTCTCAACCGCCTTGAAGACACTTTCAAGAGCATTAAATAGATGACCCATCGACGGGCATCGGCGTTAAGCCGATGCCCGTTTTTGTATCACTATCGCGATGTGAATGGAGCACGTTATGAATTTGTACGCAGGAAAAATGCTTATTGTCGACCTGGGCAACCAGACTGTTTCGACGCAGCCTCTCAAAAAAGAGTGGATTCGTCAGTACTGGGGTAGTTGGGGATTGGCATTGCGCTACTACACCGACATGGTCGATGCGAAGATCGATCCGCTTGCCGCAGAAAACCCTATCGTCATTATGACTGGCCCTTTGTCGGGTACGCTGGTACCGCTGACTTCTCGTTTGGCTATGGTATCTAAATCTCCCCATACCGGTACTATTTTTCAGAGTAATGTCGGTGGCGCGTTTGGTCCCGAACTTAAATATGCTGGTTATGACGGTCTGATCATTAAAGGTGCTGCGAAAACTCCAGTGTACCTGAAGATTGTTAACGATCAGGTGACTCTTGAAGATGCGACCCACTTGATGGGTAAAGGTATTTTCGAAACAGAGCAAGCGATGGAACATGCTGTTGGTGATGTTGATGCCAAATGTCTGGCTATTGGCCCAGCAGGTGAAAGACTGATCACGTACAGCATGATCGGTTCTGAGTCCTATCGTCAGTTTGGCCGTGGTGGCACGGGAGCCTTGTTTGGTTCAAAAAATCTTAAAGGTGTGGTGTGTCGTGGTACTGGCAGTGTTGATGTTGCCGACATGAAGACCTTTATCGACCGCATCAGTTACCACAAGCATAACAACCTGCTTACTGAAGATAATCTGTGGGCACAGACCGATGGTACCGCAGTTCTTGTCGATGCTACCAATGAGTTGGGAATTCATCCGACTAAGAACTACACGGGTGGAATCGATGAAAAGAAAGAACTCCTTAACTCCGACGCTATTAAAGAAGCTAAAATCGCTGACCGTGCGTGCTCTTCCTGTCCGTTAGCCTGTGGCAAATTCACCCGAGTTGGTGATGCTGAGGTTGAGGGGCCAGAGTATGAAACTTTATGTCTAGGCGGATCAAATTGCGACATACATGACCTCGAAGCGGTAATTAAATTCAATCGTGTCTGTGATGATCTAGGTCTCGATACTATGAGTTGCGGCAGCACCGTCAGTATGGCTATGGAGATGACCGAGAGTGGTCGTCATGATTTTGGTATTCGTTTTGGCGATAAAGTTGAATATCTCAAGCTTGTTGAAGAAATTGCACTGCTCTCTACCGAGCGTGGCCGCGATCTCGCCCTAGGGGCTAAGAGGTTAGCTGAAAAGTATGACTCCGCAGACATGTCCATGGAAGTTAAAGGCCTGGAGATGCCCGCTTATGAGCCGCGCGGCAACTATGGTATGGGGCTAGCCTATGCCACCAGTGAGCGTGGTGCGTGTCACTTACGTGCCTTCCCAATTTTTTCAGAAACTCCCTTTGATCTTGATGCCCTCGCACAAGAGGTGGTCGATTCTCAGAACTTCAACGGTATCAAGTGGTCGATGTGCTACTGCGATTTCTGGGGCACCATTGATACCAAGATTACCGCTGAACTGCTAGCGGCCGGCCTAGGTGAGACCGTTACCGCTGAAGAGCTGGATCAAGCTGGAGAACGGGTATGGAACTTATCGCGGTTGTTTAATCTCAAAGCAGGTTTAACCATCGACGATGATTCGTTACCAGAAAAGATTCTTAAGAAGCCATTAAAAAATGGGCCTAACGCTGGCAAGGTGTTCTGCTCTGATGATTTTGATGTTGCACTACAGACCTACTATAAGCTGCGTGGCTGGGATGAAAAAGGTGTACCGAGTCAAGCGAAGTTGGACGAACTCGGGCTTAATCAGCTTTAGGATGGAGAGGTAAAAACCATGTCAAAACTATTGTTTGCCAATCCCGATTTATGTACCGGGTGTAATCGTTGCACAACTGTGTGCTCAGCGGTGAAAACTGGCAGCTTTGCCCCTTCGGCGGCACGGTTGCGGATCAATAATTACGCTCATCAAGGCTTTTCGGCGCCAAGTATCTGTTTTCAGTGTCCGAAAGCCCATTGTATGGACGCGTGCCCAGCGGGTGCCTTTTCACGCAATGAAGATGGTGTTGTCGTTATTGATAAAGAATTATGTCAGTCCTGTGGCGCCTGTGTTGAAGCCTGTCCTTATGGAATGGTTGAGATGGATGCGGCGATAATTCCCTACAAGTGTGACTACTGTGGCGGCGATCCTGCCTGCGTCAAAGAGTGCGCACCAGGGGCTTTGACATTTGAAGAGGCTCGCAAAGATCTTCTTAAGATTAAGGCAAAGCAGATGAAACAACGGACCTTAGAAGGTCTCCCCTCAGAGAAGAGGGACAACCTAGGACGAGCGCTTTTAGTTGAAGCTAGAGGTGAATCAGGTTAGTTAACCAAGTACGAAGAAGGAGAAAATGCTGT
Source organism: Desulfuromonas svalbardensis (assembly GCF_055389415.1). Classification (NCBI taxonomy): domain Bacteria; kingdom Pseudomonadati; phylum Thermodesulfobacteriota; class Desulfuromonadia; order Desulfuromonadales; family Desulfuromonadaceae; genus Desulfuromonas; species Desulfuromonas svalbardensis. Next base: position 1,980,393 of record NZ_AP042416.1, read on the forward strand.
ATGAAATGTGTAAGGAGAGTTTCGGCTGCCATGGCGACCTTGTTGGTTGCAGCAGCCCTGTTTGTGGCACCAGCCACTGCCGCGCAAATCGAAGTTGAAGGCGATGCCTACGCTGTTGTAGAAAGTATGTATTTATGGCGTGGATTAGATCTATCACCTGATTCTGATTTTGTTATCAGTGGTGGTATTGATCTCAGCTTTAACGGCTTTACCTTGAGTTATTGGGGTAACTGGGACCAAGATACCAACAAAGTTAACGAGACTGACTTGATTCTTGACTATTCATTTGATGTCAATGAGCTGCTTAGTGTTAGCGTTGGTGACGTATTGTATGCTGTCGATGGTTTTGATGATACCCATGAGCTTTATCTTGCTCTGGGCCTAAATACCCTGCTTAGTCCAACCTTGACCACTTATTGGGATTGGGATGAAGCTGAAGAAGAGGGTCTTTTCTATACGTTAACTGTTGAGCATGGTTTCACCCTTTCTGAGCAAGCAGAGCTTTTACTTGGTGCTGAAGCAAGCTATAATCAACATAGCGATTTTGCTGTTGGTGATTACAGTGCGTTCCATAATGGCGAGCTCAGTGTCGCTGTTGACTATGCTATCCATGAGCAGATTTTCCTTACACCTATGATTCGTTATTCGATTCCTCTCAGCGACAAGGCTGATGATCTAATTGATGATGAGACTTACTTTGGTGTTTCGGTGTTGTTGGCTTTTTAAGTTGCCACAATAACGATAGGTTCTTCGGGGTGTATCTGTTGGCAGCATGCTGTTAGCGGATACTTCCCGGAAGTCCTATCATTAAGCTAAAACATAAAGTTTGCCCACTTTAATAGATACTGCTGAGGCGTTGTCGGATTACACAGTACTGCTGTATTGAACGATCCGAGAGTGTCTAAAACAAAGGGATATTTTTATGAGTGACACATGGGACATCATTGCAGAAGGTTCAGAAGAAATCACTAAGACTTCTCTGAAGCGCACTATGATCGAATATACCATCTTGTCTGCTATTTTTATTTTAGTAGCCTTCATGGTGCCAAACGATACCGCTGAATTCGGCTTTCTTACGGCGATACCGTCAATTTTCCTATTAGCATTTATTTTTTATACCAAACGAATCCTTGAAGGCCTGACCCTCGCATCATTAATGGGTTTCATTATGGCCTACAAGCTTGAATTCTTCTCTCATGCCAACGATACATTGATTAATGTTCTCACCGATGGTGATACTCAGTGGCTGTTCATTGTCTGTGGTCTGATGGGTAGTATCATTGCTCTCATCGAGCGTGGCGGTGGTGCTGCGGCCTTTGGTGTTTGGGTTTCTAAACGCGCTAAAACCCGTCGAAGCACCTTGCTGTGGACGTGGTTTCTTGGCGTTATCATCTTTATCGATGACTACCTTAACTCATTGACTGTTGGTTCGTGTATGGCCCCTATCACCGATAAGCATAAAGTATCGCGTGAGCAGTTGGCTTACATTGTTGACTCTACCGCAGCTCCAGTTTGCGTGTTAATCCCCATCTCAACGTGGGCGGTTTATATCGCTAGTTTACTTGAACAATCCGGTGCGGCTCCCGAAGGTGAAGGTCTCAAGTATTTCATGCACACCATTCCGTATAACTTTTACGGCTGGATCGCACTGCTAATTGTGCCCTTGGTGATCTTGGGAATTATTCCAATTTTTGGTCCGATGAAAAAAGCTGATGAGCGTGCTCAGAACGAAGGTATTCTTGCACCACCCGGCTCAGAAAAGATCGATATTCATGCTGGTGAGAAGTTTTCAGTTCCGAATAATCCAAAGATCATGAACTTCTTCTTGCCTATCTTGTTTTTGATCTGCTCCACCATCTACTTTGATGTCGACATGCAGATGGGTGTTATCTGTACGCTCGCCTTTACGTTCCTGCTCTATATCCCTCAAGGGATCATGGGACCTGAGGAGTTCTTTGACGCCGTGATCGCTGGTGTTAAGAATATGCTCTTCCCGCTAGTCATGGTTGTTTTGGCCTTTACGTTCGCTGACATCAATGAGCAAGTAGGTTTCTTAACTTATGTCATCGATAGTGCTACAAAAATCATGACGCCTGAACTGCTGCCACTGGTGCTGTTTATCGTTCTCGGCATTACCGAGTTCATCATGGGATTAAGCTGGGGCATGTATGCCATCGCTATTCCTATTGCTGTCCCCTTGGCTGTGGCCGTTGGTGCTGATCCATATGTTGCTGTTGGTGCCGTATGTTCTGCTGGTGTATGGGGTAGTCACATCTGCTTCTACTCTGATGCGACCATTCTTAGCTCGGCCGCTTCAGGTTGCGATAACTACCGTCACGCGGTTACTCAGATGCCTTACGGCTTCCTGGGTGCGTTTTTCACCGCGATTGGCTTCTTGATCGTTGGTTACATGTAACAGTTTGTTGTTACGGTAGTTAAGTTTGAAAAGAGCGGCGCAATACGGGGAACCGATGTTGCGCCGCTTTTTTTGTTTGTCAGAAACACGTTCTGCTTTTCTAGTCGACAAACTTTGTATGGTGTTTAAAATTTATCGCTGATTAGCGACCCACACCCTGCGGTTCGGTTCCCTCACCGCATCCTACATAGATTATTTCCACACTGTGTGATTTCTGGTACTTAAAGTTTAAGTTACTCAGAAGTATCAATCTTCTTCATTGGGTACTTGTCTTGTACCGTCATGCCCGCGAAAATAGGTATCCAGAGGTTTTACCTGAGCTTCAGGACTTCCGCCTTCGCGGGAGAGACGATCTTTTTGATTCAGGCGGAAGATTAGTGCTAACCGGGAAGTTTCTCGCTACATTTTTAGGCCAAAACGTAGCTGATCTGTTTTGTTGTTAATTTCTGGCTTATTTTTTAACAGTTTTTCTGTTTTTATCTTTTTCGCTATTATTTATTTATCTTTTTCGACCTATTGAGACCTCAAAGGTCAACAGTTTTCAAAGAGTATACATGAAAAGATTCCTATTTGCATTTCAGGATGCTTTAGTGCATTATTTGGATGCGTGGCTGCAAGATGCTGGGATAAATCCATTTCAAACTAGGAACTAATTATGGCTGGACCAATGAACATGAGTGTACTTCCTGAGCAACGAGGTGATCGCCTACAACATCAGGATGCGTTTAATCGCACCCAGAATAATGTTATGGGTGATGGCGTAATGTCAGTCGATAATGATGGTAGGGTATTGCTCAGTGACCGGGTGATCCGTCAAAACCTCGATATTCACCCAGGACATTCCGTTGCGGAACATTTTCCTGAGTTGTGGAATGAGATACTCCAGACCTTGAATGATCGCCAGCCGCGTGCAGAGCTGATGGTCGAAAAAGAGGGACAACGGTTCCATGTTACCTTAAGTCCAATCCTTAGTGGCGAACATATTCTTGGCGTTATTTGCGTGTTTTCTGAGAATACTGAACTCGGTGCTATTGCCAGAAAAATGCGTAGGTTTAGGGAGTTATCTCGTGAACTGTCGGAGATTGTTGATTCCTGTTACGAGGGGTTGTGGATCTGTGATGGTCAAGCGAATGTCATTCGAATCAACCCCGCATCGGCTCGAATTAACAATGTGGTGGCCGAAGAGATGATCGGCCGCAACATGGTAGATCTGGTGTTGGAGGGGGTGATCGATCGTTCGGCATCGCTTGAGGTGATTGAAAAGGGTGAGGTGGTCAACTTTATGCGCACCACCAACGAGGGCCGGCGAGTACTCAATGTTGGCACACCGATCTTCGATGATCATGGTGAGATTGCTAAGGTGGTGGTGAGTGAGCGCGATATTACCGAGAGTGATAAGATGCAGCGTCAGTTAGATGAGCAATCGGCTATTAACTCGCAGTTCCAGTGTCAGATTCTGGAGATGCAACAGGCGGAACTGGCCTCGACCAAGGTGGTGGCTAAAAGCCCCGCTATGGTGCGCGCGCTCAATCAGGCTCTTAAGGTCAGTCAGGCTGACTCATCGGTGCTGATCCTCGGTGAATCGGGGGTAGGTAAGGGCTTGTTTGCTGATTTGATCCATGTTCATTCGCGGCGCAGCAAAAAGCCGTTGATCAAAATCAACTGTGGCGCTATTCCTGAAACCCTCATTGAATCCGAGTTATTCGGCCACGAAAAAGGGGCTTTCACCGGAGCTCAGTCGGCTAAGCCCGGTCATATTGAATTGGCTGATGGCGGCATTCTTTTCCTCGATGAGATCGCTGAGTTGCCGCTTGCTTCACAGGTGAAATTGCTACGTTTTCTTGAAGATGGCGAGGTGATGCGACTCGGTGCAACAAAGTCGAAAACCGTCAATGTGCGGATTGTTGCGGCGACCCACGGCAATCTCGAAAAGATGGTGGAGGACAAATTATTTCGCCTCGACCTCTATTACCGCTTGAACGTTATCCCGCTGCACATCCCGTCACTTAAAGAGCGTCGTGATTGTATCTTGCCGCTCGTTCAGCACTATATTGACATGTTTAGCGCCAAGAATGGGATGAAGAAGCGGGTCACTCATGCCGCTATGGAAGCGCTTTTAGCTTACGAATGGCCGGGTAATGTGCGCCAGTTGATGAATATTTGCGAGCGAATGCTGGTGATGGCAGATGGTGAAGTGATTGATATCCAAGACCTACCTCAGAATATTGTCAGCAACATTACCCATGGACCATTACGCAGCGAGCAGATGACGCTGCAGCAGGCCATCGATAGTTTTGAGCGTTCCATTCTGATCGAGTCCATGGAAGAGCATGGTAATCAGTATCGGGTTGCTGAAGCCTTGGGGGTGAATCAGTCCACCGTTGCCCGCAAACTTAAGCGCTATGGTATTCGTTAGTCCTAGTAGGCTGTCCCAGAATACAAGAGCCTACTGCGAAACCGTCTGAACGGTTCATTTCTCCGCATGTTTTCGACAAATAGCGGAGCTATTCGCGCTCAAATTCTCAAAATCTAGTTTCAAGCAGTTTTTTTCTCGCTACGGCCCGTCAAGCTAGACAGGTTGCTAGGCGGATGCAGTAATGCATCCGCTTTTCAGTTTAAAATTCCTCTTCTCAGTGCAACGTCCAATATCCTTCCCGAATTGTGCGACAATTTAGCGGTATTTCCGACGAAATCTTGCCTTGAATTTCACTTCTTCGCAGCTATTTATCTGGCTAACTAATTGAATAAACAAGTGGTTTGTATCTTGTTGTGTTTTGAGTGGCACCATTGCAGCGATAATCTTTGTCTTGTGCCCCTTTTTTTGCTCCAGCTGGCACAACTTATGCTGTTTACACTAAGTCAATGTGTCACTCCATCTCATAGGCAGTCTCATCTATTTGAGCCGATGGTTCGGTATCAGTTGGATGGGGTAAGTGGGGTGGTTGTCGTTTGTTTTCATGAAGGCGGTTGTGTGATGGTGAGAATAGTGTCATGCGATCCGCTCTGGAACTGCTTGTGTGGTTCTATGGTTAAATTCAATAAGGAGAACAGCAAAATGAGTGTATCGGACAATCTGGCTGTTGACGAAGATGTGGACCCTCAGGGGGTAGAATTTTGTCAGGCAGCAAAAGAGAAATCGCAACATCTTGATGCAAATCTCGACTGGCTACACAGTAATATGCATCCCTACTTTTTCATCACTATGAAAAACGAAGCTGAAGCGGTGGCCATGTTGGCATACGGTTTACAGGGGATGGTGGAAAATCGAAGGATGATTCTTGCTGATCGTAAAAAAACTCTTATCTTGGCGTGTCTAAATAAGCCGGGAACCCTTTATGAAACCCTGAACCATATTCAGAATCGTCAGGTCTCTTATGCTGACTTTTCCGAGTCACGTGTTGTATTACCTGGCTGCGAACATTCACTTGAAGTTCAGAAGTTTGAGTTCGACCGTAAAACAAACGACGAAATCGCGTCGGCCCCGGCACCAAAAATTCCCACCAGTGTTAAACATCAAATTACTGAAGCGATAAAAAAGAATTATCCCGAATTTGACCATGACCAGCGCAATAAATTGATGTCGATAGTTTGGTTGAATAATAGCGACTATATTCTTAATTCTCCACCACGGCGCGTTGCTCAAATTCTATGGTTGTACCAGCAATGTATAGAACACGATGGGATCTACCTAGATTCCGAACCGACTGACGATGTCGACGGGCCAGATCGTGGTCAGGGCTCGCGGTTGTTCTTCGGTGTTGGTAACCCCCCTGAACGAGGCTTCTTGCCGCAGGTGGTTGAAGTGTTTAAGCGCTTCAATGTTACCATTGATCGTGCTTACTGTCTGACTCTGAGTAACGGTGTTCATCCCTATTTCCTATCGACCTTTTATGTCAAGACGGCCGAAGGTAAACCGGTTGCGCGTGATTCTCAGCTGTTCCGTCGGCTACAAAAGGAGCTGTACAATACGCAGATTCTCCGTTCCTGTTCACAGACCTACCGCGAGTTGGTCTCCACTGGTTTGGCTACTGGAACCGATGCGTCGTTTGTTAGTGCCATGATCTGCTTCTGCCACACTAATATGGCCCATACCCATCCAGATAGTTTCGATCTCGAAGGGATCACTCGGGCTTTCCATAACCATCACAATATTTCGTTGCAACTGGTTAAGTTGTTTCGGACCCGCTTACAGCCAGAAATTGATGAGCGTGAGAAAAACTATCAGGAGCAGTTGCTGCTAACCGAGCAAATGATTGAGCAGTACAATACCGGTCGACGTTTCCTTGATGAATTCCGCCGAAAAATCTTCCGCTGTGCGCTGATATTTATTCGTAATACATTGAAAACAAACTTCTTTGTCAGCGAGAAGCACGCTCTGGCGTTCCGCCTCGATCCAAAGTATCTCGATGAGTTGGGCGAAGAGTACACCTGTGATCTTCCCGCTGAGCGTCCGTTCCGCGTTACCTTCTTCCACGGTCGCTTTGGTGCTGGTTTCCACATTGGCTTCTCTGATATTGCTCGTGGCGGTTGGCGTACCCTGATCACTCAAGGTCGCGACGACTATGTCACCGCAGCCAATACCATCTTCCGTGAGAACTATGTTCTCGCCCACACTCAGCATTTGAAAAACAAAGATATCTACGAGGGTGGTTCCAAGATGGTTACCGTACTCGATGCCGGTGGTGAGCAGAGTCAAGACGCGGTGATCGCGCGTCTATATAAATTACAATTCGGTTTCATCAACGCCTTCTTTGACATCTATGTCACAGAAAATGGTCGCGCCAAAGACCCACGCGTGGTCGATTATTATGGTGAAGATGAGCCGATTGAACTTGGCCCTGACGAAAACATGCACGACAGCATGGTTGAGTTGGTTGCGCGTCAAGCCGTTAAACGCGGTTATCTGCTCGGCAGCGGTATTATGTCGAGTAAAGAGGTCGGCATTAACCATAAGGAATATGGTGTCACCTCCATCGGTGTGGTTCGTTGTGCCGAAGTGGCGATGGCGAAAATGGGCATCGACATGCATAGCCAACCTTTCAGCGTCAAGCTGACTGGCGGGCCTAACGGTGATGTTGCTGGTAACGCTATGGCATTGATGTTGGACCGTTGCCCGAAAGTCAGTATTCGCCTGATTGTTGATGGTACCGGTGCCATGTTCGATCCTGAAGGTGCCGATCATGAGGCGTTGGCGAATGTTCTCCTCAAAGAGGATATTGAAGGCTACGATCCGAATGCATTACATCCCGGCGGGTTCATCCTCTACCGTGGTCAAACTCGTCGCGATGGTCTGCGTGAGTTGTTTAAAAAAGTTGTCTGCGATGACGACGGTGTTCGCGAACAGTGGATCACCAACGATGAGTTTTATCGCGAGTACAACAGCCTAATGTTCACCGTCAAGACCGATCTGTTTATCCCTGCCGGTGGTCGCCCAGAGACCCTCGACATAGATAATTACGAGCGTTTCTTCGATGCCGATGGCGAGACCAGTGCCAAGCTGATTGTTGAAGGGGCGAACTCCTTCATCACACCGCCAGCACGAGTGGCGTTGCAGAAGCAGGGCGTGATTATCATGCGCGACTCTTCAGCCAATAAGTGTGGAGTTATTTCATCGTCGTATGAGATTATCGCCAACTTGATGCTGACTAATCGTGAGTTCTTGTCCCATAAAGAGGCCTACGTTGCCGATGTAATCTCGATCCTTAATCGTCGTGCGAAGGACGAAGCGGAGCTGATCTTTAAGCGTCGCGATGAGCTGGGTGAGTCGGTATTGTTTACCGAGATCTCTGATCAGATTAGTCACGAGATCAACGGTCACTACGCGCGTTTGTTCAATTACTTCCAAAGTAATCCTGAGCTGTGCGATAAGTTGCTCTATCGCAAGGCAATTCTTCAGCATCTGCCGAAGATCATCAGCGATAATGCGCGCTTCCGTAAGCGGATTGACCATTTGCCGGTCAAGATCAAGTACGCCATTCTCGCCAGTGAGATTGCGTCGTCCATGGTCTATCACAGCAATGAGCAAGACGCCTTTGGTGAGTTGATTGAAAGCCATCTGGCGCGGATGACCGCAGCATAAACCCTAACCGAGACTCCGCAAGCCCTGTACAAACAGTGGCTTGCGGAGTCTGTTCTATTTATGATAAACCGAAGCACCAAGGAGGATAACGATGCAAATAAAAATCAAACTGATCGGCGCATTACGCTTGGAACGCTTTAAGGAGCTGGTCCATGAAGTTCCTGAAGGGACAAAGATTATTGAGTTGATTGAACAGTTTAAAATTCCGCGTCGTATCCTCGGTATTGTGTTGATTAATGGCCTCCATGCTACCTTGGAGCATGAGGTTCAACATGAAGACACTGTTTCACTTTTGCCCATTCTTGGTGGAGGTTAGCGATTGGTGGTTGATGGGTAGTGGCTAGTGCAGATAAAGTGACAGGATTAACTGCATCGACCACTGGGCATCAGCATTTCTACGCTGAAGACCATCATTCAATGCGGCTGCACGTTCAGCCGTGTCAGATTACAAAATAGTGCCAATAACTATTGGAGAAGGAACATAATGAAATTTTTGACAAATAAGCCTGCACAAGAGCCACAATCTGTTTTGTATACACGCTGCACCGTTGATTTAACCAACGGTGTTCAGCAGTTTGAAGAGGTTCCTTGTCGCAACCTTGAAGACGTATTGGGTGGCTTTGGCCGCTCGTTTCAAGATCTGGCTGAGCGTCAGATCGATAATGCCTATTGTGATGAAAACCCACTGATCGTTAATACCGGTCTGCTCACAGGGAGTACCGCCATGACCGGGATGCGCACCTACTTTTCCGGTTATAGCCCAATTAAGGGTTCCCTCAAGGGATTACCGGCGGCCATGTGGTCAACGGGCAGTGGTAAGTTCGGCGCTAAATTTAAGTGGACTGGCCTTGACGAGCTGGTATTTGAAAATCGTTCTGATAAACCCATTTACGTCATTATCCGTGAGTCGGAAAACGGCCCTCAAGTTGAGATCAAAGATGGTGCCCATCTGGTAGGGCTATCGACTCACGACAAGATGATGGTGCTGTATAAAGAATATCCTGATTGCCATTTTGCCAGTATCGGTCAAGCCGGTGAAAATTGGGAAAACAACTATATGGGCGCTGTGGCACTGAGTACTGAAAACCAACTCAAGTCAGGTGAAGATAAATGCCGTTTTGCTGGCCGTGGTGGTATGGGTAGCCTGATGGGCTACAAAAATATCATGGCGTTGGTGGCGCAGAGTACCGATCGCAAAACACCACTGACTAAAGAGGTTAAGCAGGTCAACCGTCAGGTTGTTACCGGTGGTGGTGCAGCGCGTTTGCAGCCGATCAAACGCGGCGGCGGCGGTGGTACATGGGCTGCTTACGATGTTATGCAGACGTTCCATGCCGTTCCGGTGAATAACTTCCGGCCACAAGGCAATGACATTCCCGAAAAACTGTTCCGTGAAAATGTTGAGAAGGATTACTTTATCGAGTCACAGGCTTGCTACCGTTGCGGTATCACCTGTCACAACAATATTTCCCATAAAAATGACGATGGCACACGCGGTGAATTTATCGCTAAGTTTGACTACGAGCCTCTCAACCTGCTCGGCACCAACGTAGGTATCCATGAAGGTGGTCAAGCGGCGCGGCTGGTTCAGCTCGGTGACAACTACGGTATGGACTCTATCTCCCTCGGAGTTACTGTTTCTTATGTGTTGTCGTATAACGAGCGCCACCCTGAAACACCGATTCTTAACGGTGCCACCTTTGGCGAGTTCGAAAAAATCTGCGAAATGATTATCGATGCTGGTGAAGGTCGCTGCCCTGAAATTGGCAAAGGTTCAATGCGCCTGTCTCATGGTCTAGGTGAGCCTGATTATGCCTACCATGTTAAAGGTCTGGAACTGCCAGCTTACCAACCGGAAACCAACCCCGGTTATGCTTGGGCGATTGCCGGCGGCCATATGTCGATGGGAACTTACGGCATGTTGACCCGCGAAGGTAAGTCCGATGTGGAATCGTGGGTAAAAGGGATCACCGAAAGTAAGTTGCAGATTGTCGGTTTCGATATGATCGGCCTGTGTAAGTTCTTTGATATCGGTCGCGGTATCGCCACCGATTTTGTCACCGCTTGTCTCGATAGTGAGTTAGGGCTACAGATCTCTGAAGAAGATATTCGTGCCTCGGTCCATCGCGCCTTCTTGCGCGGTTTGGCCTTAGAGCTGCGTCAAGGTTACAGCAAAGAAGAGTTTACCTTGCCCGGTGAGGTGTTTAAATCACCCAATCCCAATATTCAACTACCTCATATTACGACACCCGAGTGGTTTGATGAGCTGCAAAAGCAGGTTTGGGCCGTGTTTGAGCCACAGTTAGAAGGTATCCTTAAAAAGTCGTAGCAACTGGAAAACTTAACCGTTGGAGGTGTTGCTTCGTGCTGCCTCCAACGTTGTAGTTGTTGTGCTCATCCCCCTTTTGGAGAGACCATGAGATTATTGGCAGAATTTTTCCCTGAGTTTACAGCCACCCTTGATGCGCAGGATGCCCTGTACGAGGAAAAACGCACCATTGACGAAAAGACCTATCAATTTATCTGTTTTGCTCTGTCGATTAAGGGCCGCTCAAAGCCGTGCGTACTCAAGCATTTTAAAGGTGCGTTAGATGCCGGAGCCAATGTTCAGGAGTTGAGTTACATTCTCGCTTTGACCATGCGCGAGGCAGCCGGAGCCGATGATTGCTGGACACACGATGTGCTCAGCGACTGGCAAGATATTGTAGATGGTAAAACCGATTGTGATTGCCCCTCATAAGATAGGAGTCGAAGGTGAAATTCAAACAGAGAAATGGGCATGTTATTTCGTTCCGCGTTAGTGATGAAGAGCGCGAGCAAATTCATACTCAAGCGCAGCGCGGCGGCCTGAGTGTGTCACAACTGGTGCGCAAGAATCTCCAGATTTTAAGCAGCACTCAATCCTAAGGGGCTGAGTGTTTACTGCGTTGTGCTTAACGATGGAGTACACGTGGCTTGATGTTTGATTTTTATGTCGATGATGATCTACTGCTGTAGATCAGCCTGCTCAATAAAAGGGTTATGTAATGGCGATTCGTGTTGCAATAAATGGTTTTGGTCGTATTGGGCGCAGTTTTTTCCGCGCCGCGGCAAAGAGTGCAGAGATTGAGATTGTGGCGATTAACGATTTGGCTGATGCCGAGACATTGGCTCATCTGCTTAAGTTTGACTCGGTACATGGTCGTTTTGACCAGCCCGTTGATGCGGACTGTGATGCCTTAACCGTCAATGGCCTGCGTATTCCAGTACTCAATGTTAACGATCCCGCCAAGCTGCCGTGGGCGATCTATCGGGTCGATATTGTTGTCGAAGCGACGGGCTGTTTCACCGATCGTTCGCAGGCTCAAAAACATCTCGATGCTGGTGCCAAGCGGGTGGTGATTAGTGCTCCTGGTCAGGGTGCCGATATCACTGTTTGCATGGGGATCAATGAGAGCGACTATCAGTCCGACCAGCATCGCATTGTTTCCAATGCTTCCTGTACCACCAACTGCTTAGCACCGGTGGCTAAGGTGTTGCTGGAAAAGTTCGGTATTGTTAAAGGGATGATGAACACCGTCCATTCGTACACCAATGGTCAATCGATTCATGATCTGCCCAATAAAGATCTGCGCCGTGGCCGTGCCGCAGGGGAATCGCTTATTCCTACTACCACTGGTGCTGCTAAAGCGGTGGCTCTAGTGTTGCCTGAGCTGGAAAATAAACTCAGTGGCATGGCGGTTCGGGTTCCCGTACCGAACGTTTCGTTGATTGATCTGGTCGTTGAAACGAAACACTCAACGACGGCTAGCGAGGTGAATAGTGCCTTGAAAAGTGCGGCGGATGGTCCCTTAAAAGGGGTGATGTCGTACTGTGATCTACCACTGGTATCGCGCGATTATCTTGGTGATCCCTCTTCGGCAACCGTTGATTCGTTATCGACGTCGGTGATGGAGGGCAATATGGTACGAGTGATCGCCTGGTATGACAATGAGTGGGGTTATTCTAACCGTCTAACCGATCTCGTTGAATACATTGCCGCCATGGAACAGGCAAGAGAGACTCATCTCAAAGCGGTAGCCATGGTGCGTGGTCGACGTTGGGAAGATGATTGTCGCTTGCATAGCTGTGGTTAGCCCCTTGCGGGGTTCTTTGTTGATAATTAGGTTAATTTAGAATAGTAAACAACATATCTTAAAATTGGAGGATCAATGCAGCATCAACAATCAATATCAATGTTTGAACAAGCTAAAAAAGTTATTCCCGGTGGCGTTAACAGCCCCGTTCGTGCGTTCAACTCTGTTGGTGGCCAACCACTGTTTATCGATCATGCTAAAGGTTCTAAGGTCTACGATGCCGACGGCAATGGTTTTATCGACTACGTTGGTTCTTGGGGGCCAATGATCCTCGGTCACTGCCACCCTAAGGTGGTAGAAGCGATTCAACAGACTGCGGCAAAAGGGGCATCGTTTGGCGCACCAACTGCGTCAGAGATCGAGCTGGCTGAACTGGTCTGCCGCGCCATTCCCAATGTTGATAAAGTGCGTATGGTCTCCTCAGGAACCGAAGCAACCATGAGTGCCATTCGTTTAGCGCGTGGTGCAACAGGTCGTGATAAAATTCTCAAGTTTGAAGGCTGTTACCATGGTCATTCCGATAGCCTCCTCGTTAAGGCTGGCAGCGGTTTAGCGACTCTCGGTGAGCCAACATCTCCTGGTGTTCCTGCTGACTTTGCTCGCCACACCTTAACCGCCCTTTACAACGACCTTAGAAGCGTTAAGGCTCTCACTGATGAGTATGGCAGCGAGTTGGCGTGTATTATCGTCGAGCCCATTGCTGGTAACATGGGTTGTATCCCACCGGAGAATGGGTTCCTTGAAGGGTTGCGTTATCTGTGTAATGAGCATGGTATTTTGCTGATCATGGACGAAGTGATGACCGGTTTCCGTGTTGGTTATGGCGGCGCGCAAAAACGATTCGGCGTTTATGGTGATCTGGTTACCTTTGGTAAAATTATCGGTGGCGGCCTACCCGTCGGTGCCTTTGGTGGTCGAGCTGACCTGATGGATCAACTGTCGCCAAATGGTGCGATCTATCAAGCTGGCACGCTGTCGGGTAATCCATTGGCGATGAGTGCTGGTATCGCTACATTGAAGTTGATCGGTGAAGAGGGCTTCTATGATCAGATTGAAGAGAAGAGTGCTTATCTTGAAAAAGGTCTGCGCGAAGCGGCTTCGGTTGCCTCGGTTCCTACTTGCCTCCAGCGGGTAGGGGGGATGTTCTGCCTCTACTTCAACGATGGCCCCGTGACCGATTTCGCTACCGCCTTGAACAGCGATAATGACGTGTTTGGCCGTTACTTCCACGGTATGCTCAATGAGGGGATCTACCTCGGGCCAGCACAGTTGGAAAGTAGCTTCATGAGTGGTGCTCATAGCAAGGAAGATCTTGATCGCACCATTGAAGCAGCGCACAAGGTTCTTGCTTCTTTATAGATGATGGCGTCGCAAAAAATCCCGCCTACTGCGTTGCTGCATTTTTTCAGGACCTTGACATACACTTAGTATGCCTTCACCCCTGAAAAAACACGATGCCTTGTAGGACGAAATTTTTGCTTAGCTATCCTATGATTTGATTAACCCCTCGGGACTGACCTGAGATGATTTTCGGAGTCGTCCATTTATGATGCAGAGCAACCCGTACTTTCTCATCACCTTTGCTGTCACTCTGTTGGCAATGGTGGTGTTAGCGTTTAGCGGTCAATCGAAGGCCGGTAGCCGCGATTTTTCATTAGGTGGACGCCGTAGTGGCCCCTGGCATGTGTCAGGGGCCATTACGGGCACACTGGTTGGTGGAGCCTCGACCATCGGTACCGCTCAATTGGCTTTTATGTACGGGCTATCGGCGTGGTGGTTTACTCTCGGTGCTGGTATTGCCTGCCTGTTTCTCGGTCTGTTTTTAGCCGTACCTCTGCGCCATGCCCATATTGAAACCATCCCTCAGTTTATCTCTCTCCATCACGGTGATCGAGCGCGCGTTGTCGCTAGCCTATTCTCCGCCTTGGGGATGTTTATCCAAATTGTCGCTCAACTGTTAGCCTGTGGTGCCATCCTCGCCGCGCTGTTTGGTTTGTCGCTGGTGTGGAGCGCATTACTGGCATCGATCATGGTCGCCATCTTCACCTTCGGCGGTATGCGTGGGGCAGGGCTGCTCGGCTTGGTTAAAATGTGTTTGATCTACTTAACTATGCTCACTGCTGGTTGGCTGGCCTACAGCCATGGTGGCGGCTGGGCAGGTTATCGTGGCGCTTTAGATGCTAATCCGTGGTTTAGCTTGTTTGGCTACGGTGTTAAAGAGGGTTTGTCTGATCTGTTCTCAATGCTGGTCGGCGTTATCTCCACTCAAACGTACTTACAGGCGGTGTTCTCAGCGCGTAGCACCAGTAGCGCCCGCTCTGGAGCGTTACTCAGTGCGGTACTCATTCCGCCCCTCGGTCTGTTCGGCGTTGTTGTCGGTCTGTATATGCGCCGTACCATGCCCGATATGCAAAGTGCCCTAGCGTTACCAACCTTTATTCTCGATCAGTTTCCACCCGCCTTGGCTGGGTTGGCCTTTGCCACGCTATTGATTGCCGCTGTCGGCACTGCGGCAGGTTTGGCCCTCGGTGTGGCGACAACCTTACGGGTCGATGTCATTGGTTCACGGCAACTCAAAGGCGTGAGTGACCATAACTTGCGCCGCCTAATGACCACGGCTGTGGTTGCCGGTGCGTTTATGCTGTTGTTGGTCAACCTCGGTTCAGCGATTATGGAGTGGAGCTTCCTCTCTATGGGCTTACGTGGGGCAACCCTATGCTTTCCACTGTTATTTGCCGTATTGCTGCCTAAAGGTGGTCTACGACGCGCAGGGGCGTTATCAATATTTATTGCGCCGGTGTGTGTGGTGATTGCTGGTTTACTTAAAGTCGATATCATTCCGCCACTTTACCTCGGTTTAGGGGTGTCATTGGCGTTGCTGGGTGGGGGACTAATCCTGTCTGTATCGACCACTAAAATGAAGATCGTAAAAAAAACCGATAACAGTCAAAAATAATGGAAAAAAGGTTTGACTTCATCGGTCCCTTTCGCTATAACTTATCTCGCTTCAACGACACACCAAACGCAGCATTTTGCGGGAATAACTCAGTGGTAGAGTGCAACCTTGCCAAGGTTGACGTCGCGAGTTCGAATCTCGTTTCCCGCTCCATTATAGAAAAAGGCCTGATCCTTCTGGATCAGGCCTTTTTTTGTTTATGCTCATTTTTTCTGAGGTAGAGCCGGTTTGTTTATCGTTGTTCTAAAAGTACGCTTTCTTGCTTAAAAACTAACTTCGATATATGGTGGTAGTTGAACTTAATGCCCTGAAAAGGGAAGATGTAAAACAACTCTCACTATTGATTGAGTTATTATTGTTAAATCAATTCTGTCCAAAACCTGTCCTTGCGACTATTTGTTACAAACAACATTAAAAACCTAATGATGGCTAAAACATGTCTGATTATTTAAAAAAACTAGAACTCTTGCAGCCTGATAATGCTACAGAAAGTGGACTTAAGGCTCTTGACTTATTTGCAGGCTGTGGAGGTCTTGCGTTAGGATTTGAAGCAGCAGGATTTGAGACTCTAGGCTATGAGATGAATTCTGATGCAGTAAAAACATACAACACAAACTTAAATGGTACTTGCAAAGAAGAAATTCTAACGGTTGATACCGTTTACCCTAATGCTGATATTATTATTGGCGGTCCACCATGCCAACCATTTAGCGTTGGTGGCAATCAAAATGGCTTAGATGACTCGCGAGATGGTTTTCCTGCATTTATCAGTGCCGTAAGAAAAGTACAACCCAAACTCTGGCTCTTTGAAAATGTAAGAGGCATGATGTATCGAAACAAGAATTACTTAAATGAGATACTCTTTAAATTAAAAGATCTGGGCTATGTAATCAGCTATGAATTGCTTAAATCCGTAAATTATGAGGTTCCTCAAAACAGGGAACGTTTAGTTGTTGTTGGCCATAAGGGAGGGTTTTATTTACCTTCTCATGCGCTTAAAAAATTTACTGTGGGCGATGCTATTAGTGACATCGCATACGAACTCACTGGCGATAGTAAGCTCCTCACGAAAAATCAGGATGAATATGTTGCTAGATATGAGAAAGCATCCAAATGCATAAACCCAAGAGATTTATACATGAACAAACCATCAAGAACTGTAACTTGCCGTAATCTTGCTGGTGCTACTGGCGATATGCTCCGAGTTAAATTGCCCGATGGAAGAAGAAAACGTTTAACCGTTAGAGAGGGGGCTAGGCTGCAAAGTTTTCCAGACTGGTACTCCTTTATTGGTCCAGAAACCTCACAATTCAATCAAGTCGGCAATGCCGTACCACCAATGATGGCATACCATATTGCAACTAGCATAAAATCATACCTCTTGGATGGTGAAGTTCATAACCTTAAAGGTAGACAGTTGGAGCTGTTAAATGGTTGATTTAAAAAAAATTGCACTTAAAAAATCAGCGACCGTAAAGTCTTTAATTCATGATGGATTAAGAATTATTGAGGCAGTTGGAGTCCCTGTTGATGACCTTACTCCCCGGCGATTAGAGAAAATGTCTATGTCTTTCTTGGCGTTATGCTCAATAACAACCCGTAATCAATGGTCAAAGGTCTCATCAATTTCTACTGATCATATATTAGGAACACGTCAAATCATAAGGTTTATCAATAAGTCCTTCGAAGAATCAATAAGCGAAGGCAGTTATGATGACATAAGAAGGAAAGATCTCATTCGGCTTGTTGGGATGGGATTAATTGTTAAAAGTGCTAAAAACCCAGAAGCGGACAACAATGATGGGACGCGTGGATATGCAATATCAAATGAGTTCGCTGAATTAATTAAGCACTACAACTCAGACACGTGGGAAACAATGAAAAACACGTTTGAGCTTGATCAGGACTATATTGATAAATTCGTTGGCAAAAGAGAAAAAACTAAATTACAGGTAAAAATCAACGATGCTGTTGTTATAAATTTGGATGACGGACCTCACAACTTAATTCAAAAAGAAATCATAGATAAATTTTTACCTATTTACGGCTATGGCGCAACAGTTCTGTATATTGGTGACACTTCTGAGAAACAACTACATAAATATGCTGATCGAATGAGTGAGATTGGTCTAGATGTACAAGACAGGGGTATGCTGCCAGATATTATAGCCTTTAGTGATGAAAAACAGTGGGTTTACTTGATAGAAGCGGTCCACTCTTCTAATCCACTAAACCCAGAAAGATGTATAGAGCTACAACGAACTGTACTTAAAAATTGTACTTATGGTGTTGTTTTTGTGACCGCATTTTTATCCAAAAAAGATTTTTCTAAATGGATGCCACAAATCGCTTGGGAAACTGAAGTTTGGCTTGCTGACAGTCCTGAACATTTGATTCATTTCAACGGGGATCGTTTTTTAGGCCCTCATTTACAATCACCAAATCTATAGGAAGGTCAGCACACAAGCAACGAAGAAAATAGTCGCGTTTGCTGTTGATTAATGCATTGATTAAACGTAACAAAGCCGATTCGGGGAGGCATCCGAATCGGCTTTATTTATAACTAGGAGGAGCAAAGGGGGCAAGTCTTCGGTTGACTCACCTTGATGCTAAATAAATTAAGATTTTAAGATATAACAGCAAAAGATTGAGACAGCCCCCGATGAAGCTCGGGACAGTCCCATTTTTGCTACCCATGTAGCATACAACTTGTTTTAAAGAACGTTGGATGCTCTCAAAATTAAATTGATGTGTAGGTGTTGTAGAATGGCCCCTTTGACTTCCTAGAATAAAGGCCTGATCCGGTTGGATCAGGCCTTTATGTTTTGGTGGATTCAAGTTATAACCGCACCATGGATGGAAAATACGTCTGCTATTTTATTCGAATGATTTGATTGGTTGCGAACAGTTCGTTGCCGCCTGTTGTCAACAATATTAGCTCAACCATAGGGGTATGTATTTGGACAAAAAACACCTGACAGGTACTGTAACTTATAAAACATGCAGGGAATGTGCGACATGTTGCAGGCACGTTGCCTTTGTAAGGTTGTCTCAACGTGAGATTGAAAGAATAGAAGACTTCACCGGACTCCATTTGAGCAAAGGGGTCAAGTCTTCGGTTGACTCACCTTGCTGCTAAATAAATTAAGATTTTAAGATATAACAGCAAAAGATTGAGACAGCCCCTGATGAAGCTCGGGACAGTCCCATTTTTGCTACCCATGTAGCATAAAACTTGTTTTAAAGAACGTTGGATGCTCTCAAAATTAAATTGATGTGTAGGTGTTGTAGAATGGCCCCTTTGACTTCCTAGAATAAAGGCCTGATCCGGTTGGATCAGGCCTTTATGTTTTGGTGGATTCAAGTTATAACCGCACCATGGATGGAAAATACGTCTGCTATTTAATTCGAATGATTTGATTGGTTGCGAACAGTTCGTTGCCGCCAGTTATCAACACTATTAGCTCAACCATAGGGGGATGTATTTGGACAAGAAACACCTGACAGGTACTATAACGTATAAAACATGCAGGGAATGTGCGACATGTTGCAGGCACGTTGCCTTTGTAAGGTTGTCTCAACGTGAGATTGAAAGAATAGAAGACTTCACCGGACTCCATTTTAGTATGTTTACCTATCCGCTAGCAACAGAGGGGGAAGGGCGTTTTTTGAAATTCAAAGAAAATGGAGATTGTATCTTCCTGAATAGAGATGAAGGCACATATCTTTGTCTGGTATATGAAGCTAGACCAAAGATCTGTAGGGATTACCCATCAAACAAAAAACAGAATGAAACGTGCGATATAAATAGGAAGGGATAAAAGTAAGCAGAAGGGTCAAGTCTGCTGTTGACTATTTCATTTATTAAACGCAACAAAGCCGATTCGGGGAGGCATCCGAATCGGCTTTGTTTATTTTATATCTAGGAAGAAAGGAGGTTTATCAAGTCTCGCCTGCCACAACAAGCCTTGATGGGTGTTACTTTAACAAAGCACTCTTTGTGGCACCACGGTTAGACCCGTATTTGTTTGATTGATGATGCACGTAATGGTGGTGTGCAGAAGCGCAGTGTGGGGGTGCTTGATCTTCTCTTTTGTGGGTGTGATCTACATTCCTCAGTCGATAATAATACTCATTGGCTAAAGTAAACTGGGGTTGCGCCCCCAGACCTCTCCATACTTTTAGTGTCGACGGATTCAACCGGTCACTGCAACATCACCCCCAACTCATCAGCTGGTGTTTTAAATCCAAGTGTTTTCCTTGGTCGATTATTTAATTTTGTAGCGACCTTGTCCAGTTCAGTTTGAGAATATATCGATAAACAACTTCCTTTAGGGAAGTACTGCCTTAGTAAGCCATTTGTATTCTCATTTGTTCCCCGTTGCCAAGGACTTCTTGGGTCACAGAAATAAACATCCATATTGGTTGCTACAGAAAACTCTCGATGGGAAGTCATTTCTGCTCCACGATCCCAAGTAAGGCTTTGCTGTAAGTGCTGAGGGAGTTTTTTCATCTGCTTAGATAGTGCTGCCACAACATTTTTGGTGTCTTTTCCATTGACCTTCACCAAGAGCGTAAAGCGAGATTTGCGCTCAACAACGGTCGCTATATAGCTATTCTTTGATCCACAGATAAGATCACCTTCCCAGTGCCCAGGTATTGCACGATCTTCAATACTTGCAGGCCTTTCACTGATTGAAATCCCATCAACAATTTGTCCACGAGGTGCAACTTTTAGATTCTTGGAATGCCGAAATTTCCGTTTAGTTCGTAAATGATTCCGCATCTCTTTTCGAAATAATCCGCGCGTTTGGATAAACAAGCTTTTGTAGATAGTTTCGTGTGACACATGAAGGCTCTTATCTGCTGGGTAGGTTAATTTCAACCAACCTGAAATTTGCTCTGGAGACCAATTCTCCTCAAGCTTTTTAGTGACTATTCCCTTAAGTTTGAGGTTTTCTGCCAGAGCATACTGCTTAGGCCGTTTAGCACGTTTCCAAGCGGCTTTATCTGCCTCTGACGCTCTATATCTAGATGAACCACCATTTCTACTAATCTCACGACTGATCGTTGATGGACTACGGTTCAAGAGAAAAGCAATTGAACGAATGCTTTTGTTTGCAGCTAGCCCTCTAGATATTTCCTCACGATCCTCGAATGATAGCGAGGAAATATTTCTTGTGCGCTGACGCGGTTTAATCCCTCCGTGATAACGAAGAAACAAAAATACTGTTGCAGGGGGCTTATTGATTGAGCGAGCTATCTGAACCATTGGGCTTCCATTTTTCCACATCTCCCAGATAGTGGATTTCTTTGAATCCTTCATTTGATCTTTATTTTGCATGACACCATTCCCCTTGCATTATAAAAGGTTTATTTGGTGTGTTGCAATGACCAGTTGAATCCATCTCATCCAAAAGTATGCAAAACATGACCCGCAATTGTCTTGCCCTTCGGGTTCCCTCACTTCAATCGCTTACAGCAGAGCGTGCCAAAAAACTCGCTGTGCTCAGACAGTTTTGGCACAAGCGGCTCTGCTGACGCTCATTGCGTTCGGCTGCGGCAAATGGGGGAGGGTGGTGCTAAAGAATCAAGGGCTGTCGGGAAATGCCCGACCTACGGATTGTTCATCTACTGCTAAGTGGTCACTAACCACTGGAGTGCTCCACCGTGATAACGCTATTCCTTTAAATTTTACAATTTATGTTCCACTTCAAAAGTGGAGAGCCACCCTGAACCAAAATCCTCAATGCCAGATCAACGAAGTATCACCGATTTGGAGGTCGAGAGGCCGACGAACTGCCTTGAAATGCAAGTGGGAAAAGGACTCATTGTAGGTAGAGTGCGGCCCGCTGCAGGCGTGAACTTTAAGGCCATTTCTTTGCACCCTTTATTTGTGGCCTTGCAAAGAAAGGGTGTCGCAGTGTGAGGGCGAGACCTCACGACCTTGATTTAGTTTTTGAGAATTTAAATAGGAAAAAGGGTCATTTCTGCTGTTGATTAATGCATTTGAAACCATAGTGAAATCATGGGGGGCATTCTATATGGCCAACCTCGACTCGATATTCCTGATCTTGTTCACCGTGTCATTGTACGTTAATCCGCAATATCCATCTAAACCCACCCAGGGCAAAGCTGGTGCCAGATATGACAACGCTGGATCAATACCCTTGGTGTGGTCATGCAGAGGTGTTGGGGAAACTTCTAGCACGCTAACTCAACAGGGTTGATTATCCGTTTCCGACTGAGGTAAAACAGCCTATGGTTCGGCTGCACTCCAGGCTCGCTGCATAATCTGTAGTGAGGGTTCATGCCGCAGGGGGTGATTTAAAAAATCCGAGAGCAAAATCTCGATGTACATAAGTACAACCCCCCAGAATGCGACGGCCTTGGTAGCAGGATCGCCGCTGCGCACATCGCCGCGGACAATCCCTTCTTCAAAAATCTGGCACAGCAGGCAACTCGATGGGGTTCCGAGTACGGGACTATATTCTCTTGGGATCACTGCTTGGTTGGATAAAAAGAGGTATTCAATTAGGGAACGATTTGCTTTAGACAGCTCCAGCAATAGTTCGGCGACAGTATTCAGCTTAGCGTAAGTTGTCTCTTTGCCTTGCATTCTCACTGTAAGCAATTCTTGGAACTCCTGGGCTGAATCTTTGTACACTTGTCGCGCTAATGCCGATTTGCTACCATAATGGTTGTAGATGGCACCGGTGCTAACGCCAGACAGCGCAACGATATCTACAATTGATACGGCGTCAAAGCCTTTGTCAGCAAATAGCTTTCGAGCACTTTGAACTATCAGCTGTTTTCTCTTCTCCATTTTGATCGTCTTCAATTTATCCTCTAAAATTTCTATTCATTACAAATCATAAAATGCGTTGAACCGTTACCCGTGTTGTTTTTAAGTGATGGTTGCGCGACTGTTTAAATATTCTAGGGCCAGCTGCATGTACAGCTGGCCCTAAAGCTGTATGGTGCGGAGCTGTTTTCTCAGCCGATCATCATTGTTTGACCGATACTCTGGGCTGGAAGTTCTTTAAGTTTGAAGCGTTCAAGCATCTGTTGCATTTGGTCCGCTTGGCTCGAAAGTTCCTCCGCAGCAGCAGCGCTTTCCTCGGCGATGGCCGTTGTCTGTTGAGTTACTTGATCGATCTGCGCTAGCCCCTGGTTGATCTGGTCGATTCCTGTGGACTGTTCTTTTGACGACGAGGCGATCTCCGCGATCAAATCGTTGACTTTACCCGCTCCCGATA
The DNA here is from genome assembly GCF_055389415.1 of Desulfuromonas svalbardensis. Classification (NCBI taxonomy): domain Bacteria; kingdom Pseudomonadati; phylum Thermodesulfobacteriota; class Desulfuromonadia; order Desulfuromonadales; family Desulfuromonadaceae; genus Desulfuromonas; species Desulfuromonas svalbardensis. The sequence continues at coordinate 2,003,218 of NZ_AP042416.1, forward strand.
CGATATCGGTGAGAGCGGCGGCGGTGGAGTCGGCGATCTCTGCACCAGCGGAAACTTTTGCCACCGAGCCTTCGATTAAGGTGGACGTTTCGCTAGCCGCTTTGGCGCTTCGTGCTGCTAAGTTACGTACTTCTTCGGCGACAACGGCGAACCCTTTGCCGTGCTGGCCGGCCCGAGCCGCTTCCACTGCGGCATTAAGAGCAAGTAGGTTGGTCTGAAAGGCGATTTCGTCGATCACCTTGATTATTTTTGAGATATTCTGACTTGAGGAATTGATCTCGCCCATGGCCTCGACCATTTCCGCCATCTTTTCGTTGCCGCTTTCTGCTGCAGCCCGAGCTTCACCGGAGAGCGCGTCAGCTAGTGCTGCATTGTCGGCATTCTCCTTGGTACGGGAGGCCAGTTCCATAACTGAACTACTAATCTCTTCAAGAGAGCTCGCCTGTTCGGTTGCTCCTTGTGACAGACTGACACTGACATCAGATAGCTGTGTTGAGCCGCTGGCGATCTGCTGGCTACCGCTGCGGATTTGGAGCATCCAATCGTTGAGGGCGGCATTGGTTTTTTTGAGATCATCACCGATGATCCCTTCTGCTTCAAAGGTGAAGTTGCCATTGGCCAGATTTTGGAAGGCGGGAATCACTTCGGCCATTAGATTGTCCATGAATGAGTCCATCCCTCTCGTCAACGTTCCGAGTTCATCCTTGCGCTCCAGTCGCATGCGGTCATCAAGATTGCCGCTGCCAAGGTTATTAAGATATTGGAGGGCGCGTTTTACTGGAAAGATGATCCCGCGTATGACGTACAGCGACAGCAGAAGAGCCAGTACTGAGCAAACTGTGATCAGGGGTATGACAACCGCGTGCAGATTTTTGTGTTTTATTTCTGAGTTGCGGTATTCGAGTGTAGCCGATTGTAGGTGGTCGCTGATTTCAGCAGGTTGTTGTGACGATACCGCAGATAAATCCTGTTGTATTGATCTGATACTGGTTTGCCGAGTCTGGATTTCATTGTAGCTAACATAAAGGATCACAGTAAAAAGAGAAGCGATAATAAATAACAGGCCGTATAGTTGTTTGTCGATGCTCAGATTGGTGATTTTCATTGGTGATTTTCCCTTCGTTCGAGTCTGTGCTGTGGTGTTTCCAGCCCGCCTAATGGCGTTCGGTATGGAAGTGCCCTTTGAGATACATTCGGCTGGACAGTTCCAAGTTTTCGGCCTGAATCGAACTCGTTTGCGCAGAATCACAGTGATTATGGCAGGAGATGAGAGGGCCAGATACCTCTGAGTGAATGTTCATTCGGGGGCTATTTAATCCTCTCTCATATTATTTGTCAATAATAGATTTGAAACTATAAAACTAGTAACCATTTGGGACGTTATTTCTTTATGCTGTCATTAATTTTGCTATGCTAAGACAACCTCGACTGTTTAACCTAAATATAAAAGCCCACTGCGTCTTAAAGTGAAACGGAGTGGGCTTTTTTTGATCTCTTTATGGAAAATGCAATTCAATAACGATCCGTAATGCGCCAAATTATTCGTATTGTTTCCAGCTATTATCTGGATCAAAGGTCATTATTTCAGCCGCCAACATGCTGGTCTGTTTGCCAAAATCCTTTTCGTAAATCTGGCCTTGCTGGTTGATGATAAAGGTCATGATCCCAGAGGAATCGTACTTAGCGGGATAAGCGATTAAAGCGAATCCGAGGATCATTTTTCCATCAACAATATAATCAAAAGCGCCACCTGTGGCATGTTCGCCTTGCGCCTTAATTATTTTGTAGAAATAGCCATAAAAAGGGTCCGAAAAGGCATTGTCTTGATCGAGGTTATAGCCTTTTGCGCTTGCCTTAGCGATGAGTGAACCGAGGGGACTTTCATGTTCACCCTCGCGTTGTTGCCAATACAAACCATCTGTGGTGCCCTCACTGCTGGCAAGGTTCTGGGCAAACGCTGCCACACCGTCATTTCGGATCAAACACGCGTATTCTCGTTGAGCATCGGTATAGGTTCGCATCACCTCAATGGTGTGTAGTTCGTTTCGGCCAATGCGTCGATTTAGGATCTCTTCCTTTCCGGCTCGGGTGTCAAAGAACCAGCCCTCTCGTTGCTGTACGATGGGGAGTGGAAAAGGGTAATCTCTGTTGCCGACAATGAGGATCACCTTGTTTTTGTTTACAGTGGTAAGACTGTTCTTTTGTCCGTATGCGGATAAAAATCGTGTTTTGCCCCGCTGGTCAGTCACTGCGTCGCCAGAAAAAATTAACTCTGTTGAATCGGGACCAAGGATGTTTAACAATTCTGCGTCGTTTTTGTTTCTCAGCGCTGATATCAAGTCATCAACAGCGCCTTGGGCCGATAAGTAATTTTTTTGCCCATTGCCTGCTGACGTGCTCCAATGCTTGACGGTAATTAAAACGAAGATGACACAGAGTAGGGCTAACAGTGCTGGCAAAAAACGTACAAGTAATGATTGTGATTCGTTTAATTGTCGTCGGTGTGTTTTTGTTTGTTTGAATGATTTCACGCCTAATTCTCCAATTCACCGCACTTTGCGGAAGAGATCATCACTGTTCTTGTTGTCTTTTTATGATTTCCTGTCTACTTGAGTGACCACGTTTACTTGATCGCCGTTCGACATTACCATCGCGGATTTGATTAAAAGCACTGTCTCCTCGTTGCTGTTTTGCTGCTTTGCGATGAGTCCTAGTGCTGTCTATTCTAATTGTCGTCTGTTGTTGCTGTCGTGATTCACGAACACGCGGTTGCTGTTGTAAATCACGATTAGGTTGTTGTTGTCGTAATTCGCGAACACGCTGTTGCTGTTGTAAATCACGATTAGGTTGTTGCTGTCGTGATTCGCGAACACGCTGTTGCTGTTGTAAATCACGATTAGGTTGTTGCTGTCGTGATTCGCGAACACGCTGTTGCTGTTGTAAATCACGATTAGGTTGTTGCTGTCGCGTTTCGCGAACACGCTGTTGCTGTTGTAAATCACGATTAGGTTGTTGCTGTCGTGATTCGCGAACACGTTGTTGCTGTTGCGATTCACGAACAGGTTGTCGCTGTTGCAAGTCTCGAATCCGTTGTTGATGTTGCTGTTGCAAGTCACGAACGCGTCGTTGCTGTTGCTGAATCTGCACATTGCTTTGCTGTTGGGAGTCGCGAACAGCTTGTTGTCTTTGGCGATCAACAGTCTTCGGTGTTGGGTTTACTCTGCTGCGCTTTCGATCGGTTCTGTCTGAGCGCTGAACACGCTGGCGTTCATTGATATACCCGCGGCTTTCGTGGCGTAAATCTGTAGAGCGGTGGCGAGTTTGGCCATACTTTCGCGCCGTATATTTATCTCGGTAGGCGACTCCACGTCGATGTCTGGGAGCGTGCTGCCAGCGACCAGATGATCGGTACCAGTTAGCTCTAACAAATCTTGGCCGTTTATATGAATCAATATGAATATAGCGACGGTTCCAGTCGAAATAGCTCCAGCCTCCAAATGCGAAGTTGAAAGATGTGCCGGGCCAGAAAGAGATGCTGATGCCAAGATGACCCCTTGATGGTCCCCAGTAATAAGGCCGATAGTTCGGATACCACCATGTTCCGTAGACATAATAGGGGTCATAATTGGGGATGTAGATAATCTTTGGCCGTACTGGTTCAATAATGATGATCTCTTTTTTGATAATTACATTCTGCTCTGACGTGCTATGTAGATTGCCTTGGGAGTACGCTTGATCTCGCAGGTGCTGGATGACATCTAAGACCTCAGCCTCTTGAACTAGAAAGGCGTTGCCAAGGTTGGTGGTTTTGGTGATTTGTTCACTCATTACCGCCAGAGTTGACGGAAAGTGACTGATGGCCTTGACGCTTGGATCCCAGTCTTTATTTAAGAGTGCGGTATCGAGGGCGTTGCCGGTTAATCTCGAATTTAATCTAATCCAGCGATCCGCCTCAATTACTTCAATGGGATAGGTTGATGCCATTAAAATCTGCGACAGAAGAGCGTCAGGATAGAGCGCAATCGGTGCTAACATCTGAGTGAGTTCTTCGATGGTGTATTTCTCAGAGGGGGTAACAGTCACACTATCTTGACCATGAACGTACTGCGGATTAATGCTAAGGCAGGTTGAGAAAATAAGAACGATCGTCAATCTGACGATGTTCCTAGTAATTGTTGTTTTCATAGTTACCTCCAAAAAACGACCTAACGCGGTATCTTTACCCGTTGATAGCGTATGGTGATAAATTATCGCTGGCGATTTCCGGCGGATAAAATAGCCTTTGACAACTATTGAAATTATGAAAGTATTATACTCATAATTAAAAAAACTATAGCAGAGTCAGATGGAATTGTTACTTGTACGATGATATTTTAATTGTTGCGATAACGTATTTATTGCTGGGCGAGGCCCTGATGAATTAAAGGGGCCGGTGAATCAGGGGGGTGGGCAGGCTGTGGTCGCTATAGGAAAGTGGTCAAACTTAACTAGCCGCTCCTGTTGATAGCGGATATTGAGGTATAAACTGCTCTGACTCTCCAAACACGATAACGAGACAAGGTCACATTTTTTAGACACAAAAAAAGCCCGGGTTTCCCCGGGCTTTTTATTATTCACAATGAAGCAAAAGGGTCTAGATAATACCCATTGCGACCATCGCCTTAGCAACCTTGATGAAACCAGCGCAGTTTGCACCGTTAACATAGTTACCAGGAGTACCAAACTCTTCAGCTGTCTCGAAGCAAGTTTGATGAATGTTTTGCATGATTTTCTGTAGGCGCTCCTCGGTGTAATCGAAAGACCAAGAATCACGACACGCATTTTGTTGCATCTCTAGAGCAGAAGTTGCAACACCGCCAGCATTTGCTGCTTTACCGGGACCGTATGCGATTTTAGCATCCAAGAAGATTTTTACACCCTCTGGAGTTGTCGGCATGTTTGCACCTTCACCAACGGCAATACAACCGTTCTCAACCAACATCTTCGCATCTTTACCGTTGATCTCATTTTGGGTTGCAGATGGCATCGCCACGTCGCAAGGAACTTCCCAAATGTTACCAGCTGCAACATACTTCGCATCTTTGTGATAATTGACATAATCACTGATACGACCACGATCGACCTCTTTGATCTGCTTAACAAGATCAAGATCGATCCCGCTTTCATGGTAGATGTAACCGCCTGAATCAGAGTTTGCCACAACTTTGCCGCCGAGTTGATTGATCTTCTGAGTGGTGTAGATTGAAACGTTACCTGAACCTGAAACAACACACTTTTTACCTTCGAAGCTGTCGTTACGAACTTTTAGCATCTCGTCAACGAAGAATGCTGAACCGTAGCCTGTTGCCTCAGTACGAACCAAAGAACCGCCCCAAGCTAGACCTTTACCAGTCAGTACGCCAGCTTCCCAACGGTTGGTAATACGCTTGTATTGACCGAAAAGGTAACCGATTTCACGACCACCAACACCGATATCTCCGGCAGGTACGTCAGTGTGCTCGCCAATGTGACGATAAAGCTCCGTCATGAAGCTTTGGCAAAAACGCATCACTTCGCCGTCTGAACGACCTTTAGGATTAAAGTCAGAACCACCTTTACCGCCACCGATAGGTAGACCAGTCAAAGCATTCTTAAAGATTTGCTCAAAACCGAGAAATTTAACAATACCAAGATAAACGGAAGGGTGGAAACGCAGACCGCCTTTATAGGGACCTAATGAGCTATTGAACTCAACGCGGAAGCCACGGTTAATTTGCACCTGATTTTTATCATCAACCCATGGAACGCGAAAAATAATTTGGCGCTCAGGCTCGCAAAGGCGTTGAATAATTTTATGTTTAGCAAACTTTGGATACTTAACCAAAACGGGTCCAAGAGACTCAAGTACTTCGAGTACTGCTTGATGGAATTCCACCTCGCCAGGGTTACGATTGAGGACTTCTTGATAAATAGGGGCTACTTTTTCATCAATAGTTAATGACATCAGGCTCTCCTTTTAACTTTCAATTAAGTTGATTTATATGTCAGCAAAAAATAACGTCATTGCAACCAACTGCAATAAATCAATAGACATAGTAACGAAGGTTGTCATGTTAAGCATTAAGCGTGCCATAGGTGTGTACGTTGTGTTTTTAGTTTGCAAGTAGCTGGTTCAACAGTCTTGTTTGACGTGATTGAGCCACGAGGAAATCAAAGAAGAAGGGCTCACTGCTCAGTCTGTAACAATAGTAAGTACTCTGATGATTCAGAAAAGTACTCACAGTGTAAAGGTTACATCCTGAGAAAAACCAAGTGGGCAGTTCTGTATAATCAACGTCCCCTTTTTCTTGCAATTTAACAACAAATCAAAATGAGTCATGATATTATCATGCCATATTAAATAAGTGCCCAATGTTTGGCAATTTGACACTCACTTGAGCGTATTGAGTAACGATACCTTAATATTCCCAATTTCTTTTTAATTTTCCAACTTTAAAACACAGGGGGTTGTGAATGAGCGACGAAACACATCCGCAATCATTGATCACAGTTGAAAGATTGATCGACAAGATGCAGAACCAAAGTAACTTTCCCGCCGTTTCTCAACATATTATAGCGATCAATTCTAAGGCGGTTACCTCGAGTAGGTCTTCAGCGAACGAACTTGCGGCCTTAATCTTAAAAGATTATTCACTGAGCAGTAGACTGTTAAAGGTGGCCAACTCGGCGATGTTTGGTGACTTTTCAGGAAAGATATCGACGATTTCACGCGCCGTTGTTCTGTTAGGCTTTGAACAGGTCCACCTCACCGCGACGGGATTGATTTTCTTCGAACAACTTCAAGACAAGGCGTCATCCCATTATATTAAAGAGGGAATTCTGTCATCATTTTTAAGTGGGATTCTAGCCCGTGATCTCGCAAAATACTATAAATGCGCTGAGGCGGAAAAATATTTCCTTGGTGCCATGTTTCATAACTTTGGCCGTTTGCTTACGATGTATTATTTCCCGGATGAATATCAAAACTACCTGGTATTTCTACAAAAAAACGGTTCGGACGAGCGTGCGATGGTTCAAGCCATCGGTAAGACGTTTACCACCCTTGGTGTTGGCATTGCTAAAGAGTGGTGCTTGCCAGAAGACCTTGTCTTAAGTATGACCCCCCCTGAGGCTGATGAACTCGCGCGCAAGGACAATAGCATCACTCATAATCAGGGGATTTCTGCCTTTGCGAATGAGTTATGTGATATCTCGATGAACGTGCCTCCGACTCAACGGTTGCGTCATCTCTCCGTTCTACTGCGTAAATATCGAGAACTCTACCCTCTGCCACAGGAAACAATCATCGCTATGATGGATAGCGCACTGATTGAGATAAAAAAGTTTTCAGATGTGTTACGGCTGAATAGTGATGATGTATCGAATATGGATAAGCGAACATTTAACAACCTCGATCCAGATGACACGCTGACAGATGAAGACTCAATCAATTCAACACGATCGAATCTTGTAAAGCTACAAATCATCGACACTCCGATTCCACAATTAACCAACAATTCAACCGCTGAGGAGCGCAATGAAAGTCTCATTGGCGGGATTCAAGAGATCACCAATGTGATGTTGGAAGATGCCTCTCTCGACGAAATACTGACCATGATCCTTGAAACCATCTACCGCGGAATCGGTTTTGATAAGGTGATTATCTTTTTCAAGGATTCGAAAATTGAACAAATGAAAGCACGATTTTCCCTTGGGTCAAGCCTCAAAAACTTCTTAAAAGGGTTTTCGTTCACGATTGATAGTGAGGAACCAGATCTGTTTAGCACCTCGATCCTTGACGGGAGTGACCTCTATATCCCCAATATCTCGGACACCCATATTCGAGATTTGAAGCCAGAGTGGTTTCGCGGCGCAATTTTTTCACCCAGTTTTGTCTTGTACCCAATTGTGGTCAACAGGAAGTGTATTGGATTGATTTATGCGGGACATAACGACACAGTTGAAGAGTTAACTACCCAACAATTGAATGCCATTAAAACTTTGCGCAATCAGGCGGCGTTGGCGATCAAGCAAGAACGTTATATATGACTCATGGACGCATCACTTATCCGATTAACTTGTTGGAATTTGAAGAACAGAAAACCCTAGGGGCTGTTCTCAGGGGGGTGTTGCAGAACGGTGCAACTGCCCGTTCGTTGTGCTCACATATGGGGTGTATCTTGTGGTGCTGTACTTTAATTGATTTGGTGAAGTGGTGCCAGAGCACTGTGCTCAGATGGTCAGTGCGGAAAATCTGGCGTTGACAGATGCAACTTGCGCACGGCGTTTTTAGCGACCACAACACCCTCGTGACAGCCACAGACATTACATAAAGCAACCCCTCTGGTAAAATCAAGCTTTGGTGTTGCACCAATAAACACCATTGAGGCGTGCTCAGTGCAATGGCAGTTGGTCAGTTTTTCCAGAGCAACATCACAATGGGGGCAAAACAGTTCAATCCTTTCCCCGTCAGCACACTCACCGGACAATCGCAGCACGGAATGGTCACCTTCAATAGCAGATATAACCATCTCACCTTCCTGTCCTTGTACCTTAAATTTTAAATGGATTCCGTTGGTGCCTTGAAACGTATGCTCACCATTGAGCAAATTGCATCCATTGGGGCAGTACGCTGTTGTGGCGATATATGGTTCGTACGATTCGGAGGATTGTGCTGTTTTGCTTGATGAGTCTTTTGGATAAATCCAGCAACCATTGTTGGTAAAGCGCTCCTTCATCCTTGTCTCCTTTGTCAATAGATCCTGTCAAGTAAGGTACACACCTGTAGAGCTTAGCATAACTAATCAACTTCAATCTTTACCGTATATCCTACCAGATAACAAGATAGATGAAGAAATACCGCACAATGATACCGAAACAGGAATAACCTGCTAGGATTAATTAGGTGCGAATTTCATGATGTTTAACGGTAAGCGAGAGACGTTTTTATAACTTTAAAATAATTTCAACTTTATGCAAAGCATTCGCAGAACACACGTGGCAGATGCCTTTAATGCTTAACAGAGCCGAGGCAATAGATTTATTTCGCACAATTTACCACAAAAGATATAATTGTTTTGTTGTTGGCATATCAAGTGCAATGTTACGACTTATTGTAAAGCATAATGGTCAGTGGAGAATCACTACGATTCTTTCGTCTGTTAATGATTCCGAGGAATGAAGGCTTATTATGGTTGAGCTTCTACTTATTCTTGTCAGTACTGTATTTGTGAACAATTTTGTTCTGGCCCGTTTTCTTGGTGCCTGTCCGTTTATGGGGGTGTCCAAAAAAGTTGACACCTCTTTGGGCATGGGAATGGCGGTGATTGTCGTAATGTCCATCGCTTCGGTAGTGACGTGGTTTTTTCAATACAAGGTGTTGATTCCCCTTGAAATTGAGTATCTACAAACCACTGCATTTGTTCTGATCATCGCGTCGTTGGTGCAGATGGTGGAGATCATTCTTCACAAGACTAGTCCGAAACTCTATCAGTCGCTGGGAATTTTTCTGCCGTTGATGACCACCAACTGTGCCGTTCTGGGTGTTGCGGTACTGAATATACAAAAAAGTTACACCTTGCTCGAATCGTTTGTGTTCTCACTGGGGGCTGGGCTTGGCTTCACTTTGGCCATGTGGTTGTTTGCCGGATTGCGTGAACGTTTGGAGTTGAGCCAAGTTCCTAAGAGTTTTCAGGGCGTCCCCATTGCGCTGATAACAGCTGGACTTCTCTCACTGGCTTTTATGGGATTTTCAGGTCTGGTTAAAGGTTGATGGCGTCTCAAAAAGTCCGCCCACCTGCGTTGCAGCGTTTGTTCAAGACTTTGACATACAACATGTATGCCTTCACCCTTGAACAACCACTACGCCTTGGGGGACAAATTTTTTGCTTAGCCATCTTTATTTGTTTTTGCAAGCCCATCAAAAGTTGATTGGTCGACAGATTATACTGAGTAACGACAGTTTTTTATTATTTCAGGTGAGGTGAAAATGCTTACTGCAGTTTTGGGACTAGGGCAGATCGGATTGGTAGCAGCGATTGCTCTGGGGTGGGCCTCCAAAAAATTTGCTGTTGAAGTTGACGCCAGAGAATTAGCGGTTAACGAAGTTCTTCCTGGAGTTAATTGTGGAGCGTGTGGGTATGCCGGCTGTTCTGCCTATGCTGGGGCGGTGGCGAAAGGGGAGGCACCAATCAATCTATGTCCTCCTGGTGGTAGCAAGGTTGTCGCTGATATTGCCCGAATCATGGGGATAGAAGAACAGGCAACTGAACCTGTGATCGCGGTGGTGATGTGTCAGGGTGATCGGAGTAATTCCACCCAAAAATATATCTACGCTGGAATGCATGACTGTAATGCGGCCAACAACATTGCCGGTGGCCCGAAGCAGTGCCAAGGTGGTTGTCTTGGTTTGGGTTCGTGCGTTAAGGCTTGTCCGTTTGATGCAATTGAAATAACGGCAGACGGGCTCGCCATAATCAGTCGCGAGCTCTGTACCGGTTGCGGACAGTGCGTGCCCGCTTGTCCGCGCTTGGTGATCCGTATGACCCCAGCCTCGGCAACGGTTCATGTGTTGTGCAATAGTCACGATAAGGGTGGTGTGGTGCGCAAGTACTGCGAAATAGGCTGTATCGGGTGCAATATTTGTAAAAAAACGGCACCAGAAGCATTCAAGATTGATCAATTTCTTGCTCAGGTGGATTACGCTCACGATGAGGATGCCGCTGTGGCGATTGATAAATGTCCGAAAAACTGCATCCTCGATTTTGACAGTGCCTACCCTGATGGCAGTAAATTTAAACCAGCATCGCAACCGACAGCACCAGCACCAGAACCAGCACCAGCACCAGAACCAGCACCAACACCAACACCAACACCAACACCAACACCAACACCAACACCAACACGGGCAGGAAAGGATCTGCACTGATGAAGCAAAAAACTTTTTTCGGTGGGGTGCATCCCGCCGATTGTAAACATTATTCCGCCGCTAAACCCATTGAGGTGTGTCCGTTACCTGAGCAGTTGATCATTCCGTTATCACAACATATTGGCGCATCGGCAGCAGAGATCGTTCGTGTTGGTGATCAGGTATTCAAGGGACAAACTATCGCGAATGCGACGGCTTTTGTGTCGGTGCCGATCCATGCTGCAACCTCTGGTAAAGTAATCGCCATTGAACCGCGGCCGCACTCTTCTGGCAAATGGCTACCCGCCATTGTGATTGAGGTCGATGGAGAGGATCGCTGGGACCCATCCCTTGAAGGGCTTGAAGTCGCACATTGGAACAGTGATGAGCTTCGTCAGCGGATTAAGGCTGCTGGTATTGTTGGTATGGGCGGGGCAACCTTTCCGACCCATGTCAAGCTGTCTCCTCCCGAAGATAAACCGATCGATACCCTGATAATCAATGGCGTTGAGTGTGAATCGTATCTTACTGCTGATCACCGCATGATGCTGGAGCATAGTGAAAAAATTATCGATGGGATTAATATTTTGCGCCGGGTTCTCGGTGTCAAGCGGGCCATTGTTGGTATTGAGAACAATAAGCCCGATGCCATCGACTGCATGACCAAGGCTGCGGCAGCGCATGACATTGATGTTCAGTCTCTGGAGGTCAAATACCCTCAAGGAGCAGAAAAACAACTGATCGATGCTGTGCTCAAGCGAGAGGTTCCCAGTGGTGGGCTACCGATGGATATCGGTGTTGTGGTGCAGAATGTTTCAACCGTCGCAGCGGTGAGCGATGCCATCCGTCTCGGCCATCCTCTGGTGGAACGAGTTATCACCATTAGTGGCCCAGCGGTTGTCGAAGCTAAGAACCTGCTGGTGCGAATCGGTACGCCCATGCAGTTCTTGGTGCAGCAGTGTGGCGGTATTAAATATGAGCTAGATAAGATCATCATGGGGGGGCCTATGATGGGGCAAAGTCAGTTGTCCTTGGCGGCTCCCGCAATCCGTGGCACCTCGGGACTGCTATTGTTCGGTCATCAGGATCTGCCCCACATTGAGGTGAGTACCTGTATCCGTTGTGGACGATGTGTCACCGCCTGTCCGTTGCATCTGCTCCCCGCAACCATCGCTTCCTACGCCATTTTGGGTCGTTTTGATGAGGCCGAAGACTATTGTGCCCACGACTGTATGGAGTGTGGCTGCTGCACCTTTCAGTGCCCGGCCAATCGCCCTCTGGTGCAGAACTTGCGCTATGGCAAAGCTGGAATTTTAGCCAAACAAAGGAGATCCTAGCGTGGACCCTCAACTCTATATGTCATCGTCTCCCCATATCCACAGCGGCGAGTCTACCGGTGCAATTATGCGCAGTGTCATCTATGCCCTGCTTCCTGCCTGCGCGGTTTCGGTGTACTACTTCGGACTTGATGCGCTGGTGGTTCTGCTGCTGTGTGTCGCAGGGTGTTTGGCCGCAGAAGCTCTGTGCTGTTTATTGTCACAACAGCCAGTAACTATTCGCGACGGTAGTGCGGCACTCACCGGTATTTTGCTGGCTCTTAACTTGCCTGCCTCTTCACCTTGGTGGTTGGCATTGTTCGGGGCGCTTATTGCCGTAACCATTGGCAAACAGGTGTTCGGTGGACTCGGTCACAACCCGTTTAATCCGGCTTTGGTCGCTCGGGTTGTACTGTTGATTTCGTTTCCGGTACAGATGACCAGTTGGACAGCAGCGAACCCCATTGGTAGGGGAGTCGATGCGATTGCCGCGGCAACACCACTGGGTGAGATGAAAACAGCGGTGATGCTCACGGGGCAACTACCCCCCTTAGCGTACAGCGGTTTTGGTGACTATTTTATCGGTAACATGGCTGGTTCTTTGGGGGAGGTATCAGCTCTAGCGATCTTGCTCGGTGCTGCGTATCTGTTTATGAAAAAAGTGATTACATGGGAAATTCCAGTCAGTTACCTCGGCAGTGTTGTTGTCTTTGGTGGTTTGATGTGGCTCATCGACAGTCAACGCTATCCCGATCCGCTGTTTCATCTATTGACGGGGGGGCTGTTACTCGGTGTCTTTTTTATGGCCACTGACATGGTGACCACCCCTATCACCCGTAATGGCATGTTGATCTTTGGTGTCGGCTGCGGTGTGATCACCGTATTAATTCGGTTGTTTGGTGGTTATCCAGAGGGGGTGTCATTCGCCATTTTGCTGATGAATGGTGCCACGCCGTTGATTGATCGTTATACGCGGCCCAAGGTTTTCGGGCACGTTTTGCACAAAGCCTAGAGAGAATACCGATATGAAGGAATTTAGTCGTTTGCTGATCACCCTGACTGTGGTTGCTGCCAGTGCCGGTATGTTGTTATCGCTGATGGAAAGCGTCACCCGCGAGCCCATCGCCAAGCAACGAACCCTACAGCAACTCAAAGCGATCTCTGCAGTGCTGCCGCAGTTCGATAACAGCCCGGATAAAGATGTTGTCGTTTTGCAAAACGGCACGGATAAAAAGGGCAACCCAGTTCAGTGTACCTTTTTTCGCGCCCGCCGCGGTGATCAGTTGGTTGGTATTGCTTTCAAAGTGATCGCACCGGATGGCTATAGTGGCAATATCGAGGTGATGGTTGGTCTCGATACCGCTGAGCGTATTGTGGCCATTGAGATTTTGGCCCACGCTGAAACGCCCGGTTTGGGGAGCAAAATCAGTGACCCATGGTTCAAGGATTTGTTTCGCGACCGTGGCCTCGATAACACCGACTGGCGGGTTAAAAAAGATGGCGGTGAGATCGATCAGATCACCGGTGCAACCATCTCGCCACGGGCTATTGTCGGAGCGGTTAAACGGGGCCTCGATTTTTTCCATCAGCATCGTGAGCAGATTGTTACAGCACAATGGGAGTCATCATGAGTTTAGTTGCTGAATTCAATAAGGGGATATGGGATAAAAATCCGGTATTCAAGCTGGTGCTGGGCATGTGTCCGATTTTGGCGGTTACTACCAGTGCCGAAAATGGCTTAGGGATGGGGCTAGCTACCACCTTCGTGCTGATCTGCTCCAACATCGTCGTTTCAACGATGCGTAAGATGATTCCGTCAGAGGTACGCATTCCGGCATTTACCATCATCATCGCTACCTTTGTGACGGTGGTGCAGTTGGGGATGGAAGCATGGGTGTACGATCTCTATCAGGCCTTGGGGATCTTTATCCCGCTGATCGTGGTCAATTGCCTGATCCTTGGTCGCGCCGAAGGGTTTGCCTCAAAAAATCCGGTGCTCGATTCCATTTTCGATGGCGCCGGAATGGGGATCGGCTTTACCCTCGCTCTGTTTACCCTCGGTGCGATTCGCGAATTGTTCGGTTCAGGAGCCATCCTCGGTTTCCCAATTTTTGGTGTCAGTTATCCACCGATATTGCTGATGATTCTCCCTCCAGGTGCGTTCATTACTTTGGGATTACTGTTAGCGGCGTTGAACAAGATCGCAGATCGTAAGGTTTGATTGTCACGTTCTATTTTCTCTAGCAATGTAGAATAATCTTGTTTTGAAAACCGATGGAGGCTCTCCAAATTAAATTGATGTGGAGATGTTGTAGAATGACCCCTTTAAACTTTAAGTAAACCTTAAGAGGACGTTGTCGCCTAGCTGAACTTGAATCTCTATCTTAGTGTAATAATATCCGAATACTTCATGCCATTCGGGATGTTTTGCAGTTTCTTGTAAACAGAAAGGTTAAGCCTACTATTTACTCATGCATCGATAAAACGCAACAAAGCCGATTCGGGGAGGTATCCGAATCGGCTTTGTTTATTTTATATCTAGGAAGAAAGGAGGTTTATCAAGTCTCGCCTACCACAACAAACCTTGATGGTTGTTACGCTAACCCATTAATTTAACAATTTATGTCCCACTGCAAAAGTGGAGAGCCACGATGAGCCAAATCCCCACTGCCAGATCAACGAAGTATCACCGATTTGGAGGTCGAGGGGCCGACGAACCGCCGCGATACCGCAAGTGGGAAAAAACTCATTGTCGGTTAGCCTAGTGTTGTGCCGCAGGGTAGAAGTTCATTTTTTGTACCCTTTATTTAAGGTTTGGTTAAGAAAGAGTGTCGCAGTGTGAGGGCGAGACCTCACGAGTTTAATTCAGTTCTTAAGAATATAAATAAGAACGGTGAATTCACCCTTTGACCTTCTGAATCTTCTCTTGGGCTGGACAACTGTGTCGAGGCGGTTAGTCTTGTATTCAGGTGATCATGAAAAAACTTGTCTTGCTGGAGGAACTTCATTAATGTTGAAGGATATATACTCTTTCCATTAGACCCTTGTTGCTGGAGGTGTATGAAAATAATAAGTTTAAAAAGCAAAATTGCTCTTTGCTCATTCTTGGTTTTTTTAGTTTTCATGCCAATGGTAACGAGCCTTGCTCTCCGCTATTTCAAGCATCAGTATATCTCTTCTATTGAAGGTCAACTGTTTACCACCGTTTCGTTGCTCGTTGAAGAGCTTGATCGGAAAATCCTTTCAACCCAGTCGGTAGTCATAGCAGCGGCCAAGGGGATCTCTTCAGATCTGCTTAGCGATCCGAAGCGGGCACTTGCTAATTTAGAACAACGTCATGGTCTTCTTGATCTGCTTGATAACGGTTTAGCTATTTTTACTGCAGACGGTAAAGTTATTGCCGAAACCCGCAATAAACCGAGCCGAACGGGTCTTGATCTGTCTTATCGGCCCTATATTGAAAAAACCATAGCAACTCGTGCGCCCTATATTTCTGACCCGCTTATTACTACTCAAGACCATAACCATCCGTTTGTTGTTCTGACTGTTCCTATTGTCGACTCTCAGGGTCAATTGCTGGGCATCTTTGCTGGTAGTCTTGATTTGCTCGGTGATAATTTACTCGGCTTTCTTATCGATGCCAAGGTGGGACAGACTGGCTATTTCTATCTCTTCACCGATGATCGTACTATTGTTGTGCATCCGGATCGTTCACGAATCATGCAACAGGATGTGCCGGTGGGGGCTAACAAACTGTTTGATCTGGCGTTGGAAGGATTCGAAGGCGCGGGAGAAACCGTCACCTCGCGTGGCTTGCGCACCCTGTCTGCTTTTAAGCGACTACGTAATGTTAATTGGTTGCTAGCGGCCAACTACCCCGTCGATGAAGTGCTTGCTCCCATTCGTAGCGCCGAACGTTGGGCCTGGATGATCGTTGTCTGTGGTGGGCTCGTTGCTGTTACGATTATGTGGCTGGCGATGTGGCAACTGATCGTGCCACTGCTTTCATTGACCCGTCAACTGAAGGAGATAACGGGTGGACAGGGTCACCATGAAAGGGTGAAGATCTGTACCCGGGATGAGATTGGAGCGCTGGCGGAGAGTTTTAATTCTCTGATGGGTGTGCTTGAATTTCGAGAGTCGCAACTGTCCAAAAGCCAGGAGTTGTATCAGACTCTCGCCGATTGGTCGAATAACTGGGTTTTCTGGAAATCAGCCGAGGGAAAGATGCTCTATATTTCTCCCGCAGCGACTAAGATTACCGGTTACACCTCTGCGGAGCTTATGGTGTTTGGTGACCATTCTGACAAGTTGGTTCACCCCGAAGATCGTGAGCTGTGGCAGCAGCATTTATCTGAATCAAATCAGGGAAAGGCGCCACCATCGCTAGATTTTCGTATCATAACTAAAAATGGCGAGGTGTGCTGGCTCAGCCATTTCTGCCAGCCGATCTTTTCTGAAAAAGGTGACTATCTTGGCCTGCGTGGTAGTAATACAGACATTTCAGTACGCAAGAAGGCTGAAGAACAATTACGTCATCTAAGTACTCGCGACAGCTTAACTGGGCTGTATAACCGCGGTTACTTCGATGACGAATTAGCCCGGCTTGTCAGTGGGCGCCATTTCCCAGTGAGTTTGGTTATTGCCGATATTGATCAGCTTAAACCTATTAACGATGAGCAGGGTCATGTGGTCGGAGACCAGTTGATTCAGCAGGCGGCCAGTGTGTTGCTAGAATCTTTTCGCGTTGATGATGTGGTGGCTCGTATCGGTGGTGACGAATTCGCCGTACTGATGGCCGGTTCAGATGAGGCGGCGGCGAACAGCGCCCTGCAGCGACTGCGAAACCTTGAAAATAAACATAATACTGCTGGTCTCGGCTTGGAGTTGGGTCTTTCCATCGGAATGGTAACGGCTTCAGACAGCAACGCGCTGGAAGGCGCGATGTTGGTTGCTGATGCCAGAATGTATCAGGATAAGCGACGGCGTAGAGCGTAGGCTGGCATGAGATTTTAAGTTGACAGTAAGTCATATATAACATTGTTTACTAGCTCAACTTGATATCGTAACTTGCTGTAATCATGGCTGGTTGTTTCATAATAGAATTAGTGATAATCCGCAGATTAAATCACATGATTGGTGACCCGCTTCAAACGTTAACTTGACCTGCTGCCGAGTTAAACTAGTAGATACCTTCTGCGAGTCACCACGAATGCCAATCTTTATTCAATTTGTGAATATGACGATGATCGCCATAAGCGTCTCGGGCGTGATGCCGATCAACTGCATCGCATCCGCTACCGAGATCTGGCTCGGACTTAAGCTGGTAAATATTCAGAGACAAAAAAGCCCCGGCATTCGTTTGCCGGGGCTTTTTGTTTTAAAACATCTTGCGGTAGTACGGTATGTTCTTCGGCGTGAGATCTGATGGGTATGCTCCCGCTGGGTTTGGCACGAACGAGCCGTGATAATGGCAGATTTCGCAGGGGATCGGGTCGGGTGCTGAGTGAGAGCCATCATAGTTGTGGCAACCGCAGCCCGAAACATATGATTCTTGTGCACTGTAGGGGCTAGCTCCTTGAGTCCGACCGTGATGGGGATATTTCCATTTGTTAATTCCACCCATACTATCATATCCAGCATCTTTGTAGGATTCATCGTCCATGTGACACTGGCGACATTGATTTCCGCGGTCACCTTCGGTGACGCCGATGGCACCGACGGTGACCCCGTTAATGGAGCGGCGGATCAGTAGTTTGTTGGGCGAACCATGGGCTTCATGACAGTCCAGACATGACAACACGTAACCACCTCCTTGACCATATGGGGTGCGGCTCATAACACTAACAGCGTTGGGAATGCCATGACGTTCGGTATTCCAATCGATGATACTTAGGTTCCGGTATTCGTTGTTGCTGTAAATGGATTCTTTGTGGCAGTCGAGGCAAAAGTCGTTGTAGTCGGGAGTCAGTTGGCCATCGGCTCTGGCCCGTTCCACGCTGGCCGGCTCGTAGGTGGCGGTATTGACATCGGTGGGGTGATTACCGACATAGGCGTAAAAGGGTGCCTGATAGATCGACGAGTAGTCACTTATCTGTTCAAATTCGTCATCACCCCATTGATCAAAGTGGTCTGTTGGTCGAGAGATGGTGGCATAGCCAAAATCGGTCAGGTGTTCTTTGTTTCGACGCGCTAAATGAGGATTATGACAAGCGGTGCAGGGGGCAGAGTCTTCGGTGAACCAGCCGCCGTTCTTGGCGCCGAACTCCGGGTGCTCTTTCATGTACAGCCACAGATCATAGAGATTGTGGTTGGATCCACCGGTCTCGACTTTATTGAATTGGCCCATGATACTGGTCGGGCCGACGATGGCACCGGCAAAGGTTTCAGCATAGTCGTTGTTAACCATAGAACCGCTGCCGACTTGATAGCTGTCAATGTCGGTATGACAATAGAAACAGAATAGATCACTTTGATCATATGGCCCAATAGTTTTGGTGGTGTTGAAGGTGGGGGCAAACAGTGCAAAAGGAGATGGTCCATTATTGACAGGAATTGGTTCGTCGTTGTCAATGCTACTGTGTTGTCCATGGCAATGCGTGCAGTTGCCGGCCACATAAACTGATGGAATTCCTATACGGACCGACGGGCTCAGGACCGGTACTTCCAACCAAGAGGTGTCAATTTAGCTTTCGGTGACAGTGTTTGTCTCTTTTATTGTTGCTTCATCCACCGTTGATGGCGGAAGTTGCGCCAAAATCACGCCGCAGAGGATCATCACTGCACCGAATCCGGCAGCAGCGGGTAGGGTTTCCCCTAACACTAGATAAGCGGAAACGGCGGCAAATAGTGGCTCCAAGGCAAAGATCAATGCCACACGGGTGGCGCTGAGATAGCTTTGGGCTTTGGTTTGCACAATAATGGCGACAGCAGTTCCTAAAAAGGCGACAAAGACGATAGCAAACAATAGTGTTGGTTCACGCAGCAAATTGATGTTGAGCATCTGTCGCCAATCCTCAAAAATTATAGCCGAAAATAGACTGAGAAAAGTGACTGTTGACAGCTGAACCACTGTTAACGGTAACGTGGCATGGTTGCGGCTGTGTTTGCCAGTGAAGATGATGTGCAAGGCAAACATGATGGCACAGAGAAAGGTTAATCCGTCGCCAAGGTTAAATGGCGCATCGCCACCGGAGGTTAAAAAGTAAAGCCCTAACGTGGCGATGGTAACACCACCTATGGTTAACCAGTGGGGGCGATCTTTCAGCAGTACAAACGCAAACACTGGAACTAGAGTGATGTTGAGACTGGTGATGAAACCACTATTAGAGACGCTGGTGTACATCAAGCCAAAGGTTTGCAAAGTGAAAGCGAGATAGAGTATTAATCCAAGAATCGCTCCACGGAAGATAAGCATTCGGTTCAGTGAAGCCGCCGGTGGCTGGGTCGTTGCCTTAGCCGATGGTAAAAGGGTCTTGCCCCCTAAATATAAGGCCAGCGCGAGGGCCGCGAGACCAAAGCGTAATGCGTTAAAACTGTGTGGCTCCAGAAATTGAATGGCATTATGGATCAGAACAAATTCGACGCCCCATATTAAACATATGAATATTACGCCGATGGTGGCGTTGGTGGTAGTACTGTGGGTGGACTTCATTTTAAACCTTCCTGTTTTATGAATATTGCTGGCTGAACGTTCATACAGTGAAACTGTTTTGACTGTACAGCTGTTCAGTGATAGTGTCAACCCCTTACTAAATTCGTATTCTCTCTGGAGCTGAAGCTATGTCAATATCACCACCCCTTAGTCGTGCTGAGCAGAAACAAGTTACTCGGCAAAAACTTTTGGATGCCACCATTGATCTGATTGCTGAACAAGGACTATCAGGAGTAACTCTGGGCAAAGTGGCACAGCGTACTGGATTATCGCGAGGGATTAGTAATTATCACTTTGAAACCAAAGAGCAGTTGATGCTTGAGGTGCTCCGCATGCTCTATCAAGAGCATGAACGAGCATGGCGCAGTGCAGTGGCTGATATTGATGAAAGTCCAGTACAGCGATTACGTATCCTGATTGAAACGCTGTTGACGCCACCGATTGCCGATCATCGCAAAATCGCGGTGTGGATGGCATTTTGGGGCGTGGCCCCGCAGCGGCAAACTTATTTGGAAATTTGTGCCAGTATTGACCGTGAGTATGAGGCCGAGGTGGCGGGAGTGTTGCGCCAATTATCACCTGATGCAGAGACTGTCAATGGCATGAGTCTTAGGGAAATTTCAGTTACTTTGACATCCATGATTGATGGTTTTTGGCTGAACTATCTGATTTCACCGGGCTGCCTTGATCCAGAAAATGCTGTAAAGGCGTGTCTGGCTTTTCTTTCGAGTTTTTTTCCCGAGTTTAAATCTCTGTTAAATGGTGATTAACCATTTCGTTTTGTAAGATATCGAAAGGGCAGAACCTCGCGGTTCTGCCCCTTTTTAGTTGAGTTGTAACAAAATATAAAAAATGCCTACGATGTGAAAATCGTGGGCATTTGTTGTTCTATTAATTGTCTATCAATGACAACTCTTCAGCATAAAGGTGGCATCAAAAAAATTCGATATCTCCTGAAATAATCTCTTTTTCCTCGACCAGTCCCTTTTCGAGAAGTTCGCCATAATTACAGATTTGATTACGGCCATTATTCTTTGCATAGTACAGAGCTTTGTCTGCCTGATCTAACAGGGTGGCAGTAAATATGGTGGGATCCATTTTTATGACACCGATACTCAGCGTGACTTGACCGACTTGTGGAAACGGATACTCTTCCATTGCAACACGGAAGCGCTCAAAGGCCATCAAGGCTTTTTCTTCCGTTGGGGCGCTGAGAATAATGACAAACTCTTCGCCACCGAAGCGGAACATGTAGTCATTTTCCCTGAAATGGGCCTGCATCAGCTGTGAGGTTAACAGGAGTACTTCGTCGCCATAAAGGTGGCCCCAATTATCGTTGATTCGCTTAAATTTATCGATGTCAGCCATTCCGAGCCAGAATTTGGCATCTCCTCCGTTTAGTTCGGCTCTTCGATTTCTTGGCACATTTTCTGTCGCCAGAGGTCGGTTTTGAGATATTTTATTTATGGTTTCATCGAATGTTTTCCTGTTGGGTAGCCCTGTCAGCATGTCCAGTTGAGAATCACTGAGTACTGCATAGAAATTGCGGTAGATCCCCAGTAGGCCATTAATCATATGCGTATCTAAGGTGTTCAATCTGTCTTTTGTTGTCGTGACGAGGAAAACTTTCTGCGACTTTAGTTGAACAATATGCCAAACAGTTATTAATGTGTCGGAATCGAGTTTGCGACTAAGGGGCTGTTTGGTTCGACTGACATTTTCAATACAAGCCTGAATTTCATCCGCTATTTCGATATCTTCCCAAACAATTTCATATTTGTCTTTTTTTAACGTCAATTGATAGTTTGCAACGTCATTCCTATCAAATTTTAAGATGAGCAGTTCCTGTGGCTGAATGAATTCCTCAAGTGTTTTCAACAGGCTGTACTCCATAAGTTCTAAATCATGGGTAGCTGTCATATTAACAAGCTTTTCGAGGAATCGTGGAGCGTTGGCCATAGTTTGTTCCTGTTCTTTTTGGGAAAGCATCAAAAATTCTGTATGTGTAAAATACTAATTGATCTGATTGACATAACACATATTTAGATTAAGTAACAGGGTAGCCTGATTAAGATTTATTGCTCTTTGGGGGGGCTATTTTATTGCAGTGTACTTAAGCGTGCTTGAGCGTTTAAGTGATTGATTCCGAAACAGGACCATTTGAAATATCAAACTCTTTCATCAACTCGACAGCGCGTGGATCGGCCCACAGTCGTTCGCGCAGTGACTGGTCGATCTCATTGCGCAGTGCAACGTCGGTTTTAGTTTGCTCTTCGTCGTCCATAAAGGTCATGTTGCGGCTTTCATGCTCATCTCTAAATGCGCCGATCAGCGTGTGCGTATATTCCTCGCGGTCTTGCCGCTGTTGCGGTTATAATGCTTCGTAGGCTGCTTCACGTTCTGGATCAATGGTTAAACCGTCTTCGATAACCACTGACGCATGAGGGATTAAGTCCTGAGCTGATTGGGGGATGTGGGCAAGCTGGTTCCAGTCTTCTTCAAGGTTCTCCTGAGTCGGATAGTTGCCTTTATCGTCAGGAGCAACGATGACCGGGTGATCACCTAGCATCATCACTTTGGAGCCGGGACGATACATCTCTCGCCCTTCTGCTGACAGCGTGACGGTGTCTGCTCCTGTTGTGGTAAAAGGGGGGACAGGTGTGAACTTAGGCTTTGCCGCTTGTTGTGCATACGCGGCACCTTGGCTTGCGTGAGTGCTTGAAATGTTCATGACATGACCTCCATTGTGAGCATTTGACCTGCTTATGAGATATCTGTATTTAATGGCAGCTAGTTAAACAAATGTGAATGATTTTATACTATAAATGATATACATTAAAATCTGGTTCAGGTAGGTAGAAGAGATTTTATGCTGCTTTGAAGTTTTATGTCTTTGAATAATTCGGAGGTTAAGGATGGTGAAAAGAGGATTTGGTTGTTTTTTATTAGTTATGGCGACAGTTATTTTACCTGCAAGTTTGGTTTTTGCTGGTTCGCTAACGTCTGATGCGAGCATCGTTTATGCGGGACCGAACAACAATGAAACCTATCCGCCGTTATCCGATTTGGGTAACCCGCTACAGTTGGATGATGCGAGCCTCCTTGAATCGGAATGGAGTAGTGAGTCCCCCTATACTATTGGCGTATTGTTTGAGTCACTAGGTGAGGGTGTTACCGGTAGCGTGAATCTTGATCAAGGGTCTTCGGTTCATCTTTTTGGTGACAGTGATGATTCTGCTCTGAACTTATATGGCGTTATTCTTAGTAACATTACGACGGCAGAAGTGGCGCTGGATAATAGCTCCTCCATTACGGTTAACACACAGGGCATACTGGATAGGGGGAATTCCGCGATCGGGATTGAGGTTAGCCATGCTGATGTGGCGTCGATTCGCTTAGAGAATGGTTCCATGGTTGAAACGAGTTCGACGCTTATGGCAACGCAAAATGATGAGATTCTTGAGGCGGATCAGTGGGTCTCTGGTATCCAAGTCTTCTCTGTGACGGACTTATCCGTTTTGCTTGAGGAAAATTCACAGTTGCAGGTCACTAACACCATAACAGGGACTCAAGCCAGCGCTGACAGTGGTGGTTTTTTTTCGAGGGACAGTGACCAGCTTGAGATCGATCTGATGTCTGTCTCAAAAATCGAAGTGGCGACCAACCTAGAGGGTGACCAATCGAATGCTGGTAGTTATGCGGTTGGCTTTCTCGATAATAACCAGATTGTGTTTAATGTTGACGGTCAGTCGGAAATTTCCAGTATTGCAACCGCTCAAGGTTTTGATAGTGATGCTATCGCCGTAGGAGTTCTCGCGCAGAGTGGTCTTGCTGGCAGCAGCTTTTCATTTGATTGCACCGATGGTGCCTCGATTCTATCCCATGCGAGTGGATCAGATGCCGCAGCGGGTGCGCTTGCCATTGAATTAGAGCACAGTGCTATTACCATTGCTGAAAAATCGGTCCTTACCGCTGTAGCAACTGCAGCCGAACAGCGTGTTGATGATGAGACCGCTAACGCTGTTGCTGTGGCATCAACGCTATCGGCAGAAGCTAGCAAAGAGATTAGCATTGATATAAACGATTCGAATATTATCGCCGAAATGACAGCAAGCGCGACTCAGTCGGGCGGCGGCGACGCCAGTGCCATTATTGATTTTGGCAATGGTGGCGTGCCAAGTGCCATCGCCCTGTTTGATTATGAAAGTGCAGCACTGAACGTGGTTGATGCAAATATTAATGTCACGGCAACAGCAACGGCTCAGTCAACTGACGGTGACAGCAGCGCGACCATTGGTAGGGGAAATACGGCTGACAAGGATGACGACACTGACTTCTATGATCAATATATGCTCAGTGGTATTGTCATTGACCCCAACCCTTTAAATGAAGATCGACAATCTACAACCGCAGCCTTATTGCATAATTCAACGGTAAACGTTGCGGCTACAGCGCAGTCCGATGGTGATAGCGAGGTCTATGTCTCTGGAATCTTGATGCAGAATATCGATAATGTGCAAGATGATGGCGCGGCAGCTTTGCAACTGTATGATTCTGCTGTGAAGGTTTCCGCACAGGCGACAAGCACCGGTTCTGATGGGAAAGCACTCGCTTTTGCTTCAGGAATCAATGCTGAGGATGTAAGTGGTCAGGCACTGATTCTATACAACTCAAGCGTTGATGTTTCAGTTACGGCACAGTCCGAACATGATAGTGGGGCCAGTGCTTCTGGAATCATGCTGTACAATCTCGATAGTGTTAACGATGATAGCGAGCCTTCTTTGCAACTGCATGATTCTGCGGTAAGGGTTTCAGCGCAGGCGATAACCACCAATTCTGAAGAGATACCTGAAACTAGTGTTATGGGGATCGCTGCTTGGTCGACGAGTGGTGATGCACTGATCTTAGACAACTCAAGTGTTGATGTTGAGGCCCCTGGGGGATTCCTTTCTGCTGCTGTTTTAGCCATTAATTTCGATCACACGGGCGCTTATCGTGTTGATCTGCGTAACGGTAGTCGGGTGAGTTATGTGGTCAACGATGAATACAGTGAAATAAGTGCCGCTGTACTGATGATGGGAGATGTAGAAGTTAATATTGATTCGAGTTCTTCAATTAGCGGTGATATTGCAATTTTAGGCTTCATGGGTGATGGGAAAATTAATAATCAAGGAACCATTGCTGGCGCAATCATGGCCGGTGAGTTGCATAACGAATCAACGGGGCTATTGCAGGTAGAGTTGAGTTCTTCAGCGTTTCTCCCTGATTTTGGTTCCTATTATTACTTAACCAGTGCAACGCTTGATCCGGGAACAACCTTTCAAATTAACTCAACCGATTATATCCCGTTTAGCACTTATGGTGAAGCTGTCAGTCAAACGTTGTTGATTGCACAAGATGGTGACTGGGATCTAGAGCAACTAAACTTAACCTCGCAAGACCAATCATCGCTGTTGAGATTAAGCTGGGATGATGCTTCAGATGACGATCATCTGATCGTTAAAGCGCAATTGCTGACCCCTGAACACGCTGGACTGTCAACCAATGCTACTGCGGCATTTCATGCCGCTATGGCTGATGAAAAATTCACCCTTGCAACGGATCCAGACGAGTGGACCCCCAACGTTAGTGGTGCATTTGTTGCTGGTATGAGTCAAACCCTTGGCACTTCAAGCTTCAATATTGGTAATCGCCTTGGCGCGCTGATGGGCCTTAACAGCGGCGATCAGGTGGTTGCCAACAGTGGCATGTGGTTTAGCATCCGCTTTAGCGAAACAGAACAAGATCAACGCGATGGTACCAGCGGTTTTGACGCTGATACCACTGGCCTTACTATCGGACTTGACCATGAATTTGGCGATATCGTTTTCGGTTTCGCTTATACCCGCGGTACTACCGATGCTGACGCTGACGACAACAGTGCCGACTTTGATATGAGCGATAACCTGTTCAGCCTGTATGGCAGTTACGACGGTGGCGCATGGTATGGTGAAGCAACTGTTTCAGCTGGAATCGGTAGCGTCGATGGCAGTCGCAATGTTGGTAGCGATGTGTACCAAAGCGATTACGACAGCGAAAGTTACAACGCTAAGGTTGAGATGGGGCTGAAGTTTAACCAACAAGGTTGGCAGATTAATCCATTACTGGCCATGCAGTACTCCGTTAAGGAGTACGATAGCTACAGCGAAACCGGTAGTGGCAGTCTCGCTCTTCATGTTGACTCACAGGATTACAGCGTTTGTACCGCAGGGCTTGGTGCTCAGGTCCAAAAAGAGTTCCAACGCAATTGGGGAAGCATTACGCCTGAAGTGAGCGCTATGGTGAACTACGATTTAGAAAATGATCGTATCGTTAGTACTGCCAATTTTGTTGGTGGCAGTACCGCCTTTGTCACCAAAGGGGTTGAGCCTGCTGAAACCAGTTGGGACCTTGGTGCGGCACTTACCATCGCCAGTATCGGTGAGCAAAACGTCAGCCTGCGTTTAGGTTATGACTATTCAGGTCGTCAAGACTTCGACGCGCATAGCTTTACCGGTAAAGTTCGCTTTGAGTTCTAAATTGTATTAACAGGATCGTTACAAAATAAAAGCCCCGCCAGACTCAAAGTCTGGCGGGGCTTTTATTTAGAATGTGATGTTTTTTTCTCAATTATCTGAGTTCACCGTGGTGCCTTGATGCAGAGAATGCTGATAATGGGTGACTGGCTTTTATTTCGAGCTTTATCCCCGAGTTTAAAGGTCTGTTAAATGGTGATTAACCATTTCTCTTTTCATGCTGGCGTTTGATTACCGTAAGATGAAAATGGGGTTTTTACTCAGTTGGTCGCTAAACAGCAGCGGTTACGACCTTGGTCTTTAGCCGTGTAGAGTGCAGTGTCGGCAGAGGAGAACAATTGTTTGATGCTGTTTTCACTGTTTGGAATCATCGAAGCGACACCGATACTGATTGTAAGGCCGGTGGAAACGCTGAGCTCAAGCTTTAATGCTGCGACCGCTTTACGAATTCTTTCAGCGACTAATCTGGCACCTTCAAGGTCGGCGTTAGGAAGAATAACGGCAAATTCTTCACCACCGATTCGGGCAACATTGTCGATATCGCGCAGTAATGAGTTTGCCAGGGTGGTAGCAACGGCTCTTAGACATTCGTCCCCGGCAGAGTGACCATAGGTATCGTTGTAAACCTTGAAGTAGTCGATATCGAGGACCAACATCGATAGTGAGTGGTTATTGCGCTGGCAGCGGCTCCATTCTTCACCGCATAACTCGTCAAACCGGCGGCGATTATATAGTCCAGTCAGGCCGTCGGTGGTTGAGAGTAAGAGTAACTGCTCATTGGTTTCTTCGAGTTGTTGTTGCAGTTCTTCAAGTTCCACCAGTTTTCGATCAAATTCGATCGTTTTTTCTTCAAGGGCCGCTTTTTGTTGAAACAGTTCGATAAAAACACCGACTTTACTGTTTAACACCATCGGGTTAAAAGGTTTTGCAAGATAGTCAACGGCCCCCGATTGGTATCCTCTGAATATATGGGCCTCGGCGTTGAGAGTGGCCGTAACGAAAATGATCGGA
Organism: Desulfuromonas svalbardensis; assembly: GCF_055389415.1. Lineage (NCBI taxonomy): Bacteria > Pseudomonadati > Thermodesulfobacteriota > Desulfuromonadia > Desulfuromonadales > Desulfuromonadaceae > Desulfuromonas > Desulfuromonas svalbardensis. The sequence continues at coordinate 2,030,677 of NZ_AP042416.1, forward strand.
ATATGGCGGGTTTTTTTGTTGCCACGCATTAACTCGGCGACTTCATAACCGTCCATATTTGGCATTTGGACATCAAGTAGCACTAATGCAAAATCGTGATCGAGAGTTGCAGCCAGCGCTTCTTCACCGCTAAGAGCTCTGATAGGTTCGACATGGAGGTCTTCGAGTAGTCCTTCAAGGGTGAGGAGGTTCTCTGGGCGATCATCTACAATCAATATCTTTGCGGGTTTCATTTGTTTAATTTACCCTGTTCAGTGAATTAAGAAAATTTCCGATCTGTTCTAATGGCAGAACGTGATCAACATTTGTGGCATTAATTGCTGCGGTTGGCATCGGCTCAGACTCGGCTGTTTTAGGGTCTTGAACGATGGTTAAACCGCCATAGCGTTTGATTTTTTCGAGTCCGTTTGCACCATCTGAATTGGCTCCAGTAAGGATGACTCCGATTAATTTGTCAGCAAAGACATCTGCCGCGCTTTCGAATAATACATCAATAGATGGCCGAGAGAAATTAACCCGGTCACTCGCTGACAATGCCAAATGATGGTCACACTCCACCAGTAAGTGATAGTTCGGTGGTGCAAAATATATCGTACCGCTCTCGATCTTCTCTTTGTCGTCAGCTTCCTTGAAATTTTGTGGATAGCGGGTGCCAAAGTGAACCGGTAAATAGTTTTCAGAACTGGCGCTGAGGTGCTGAACAATCAGTATTGGAAGACAAAACTCAGCATCGAGATCTTTGAAGATTGTTTCTAAGGCGCTGAGCCCTCCAGCTGAAACGCCAATAACGATTGCTTCGTAGTTGTTCTCATTATTCATTGTGTCCCCCCCAGTTCACAATAACTTCATTTCATTATTCACTTAAACATTGACCGTTTTAGACATCAAGGCGCTTTTTTCGATAGATTTTTTCCCGTTCTGAAACCGTTTCAAAATTGTCGGAAACCTCCGAAAATTTAATGTTCTCCTTTGAACCTAGGCAGAGAAACCCTCCTGGGCACAGGCTATCATAAAATAACTTGAGAACTTTATCTTGAAGTTCACGGTTAAAGTAGATCAGCACATTGCGGCAGCAGATCATGTTCATCTCGCCGAACACACCGTCGGTGACTAGGTTGTGCGACGAAAAGAGTACTTGATCTCTAAGTGATTGTTTCATGACAACATTATCGTAATCAGCAGTGTAATAGTCAGAGAAAGATCGTTTTCCGCCAGATTTCTGATAGTTTGCTGTGTACTCACGCACTACATCCATCGGATAGATGCCGTCTTTGGCTTTTTGCAGGATTAATTCGTTAAAGTCTGTGGCGTAGATCTGAACCCGATTTTTAAGTCCTTCTTCTTTAAGCAAAATGCCCATTGAATAGACCTCTTGGCCCGCTGAGCAGCCCGCATGCCAAACTTTTAGGTAAGGGTAGGTCTGCAGGTGCGGGATGACAACTTCACGCACTTTTTCGTAGAACCACGGGTCACGAAACATCTCGGTGACGTTGATTGATAAATCGAGTAACAGTTTGTTGAAAAATGCCTCGTCATACAGCAGACGATGCTGCATTTCAGCAAAGGTGGCCATGCCATCTAAACTGCGGCGATGCTCAAGCCGACGCTTGGTGTGGGCCGAAGCGTAGTTTCTGAAATCGTAGCCATATTTAAGGAAGATCGCTTCGAGTAGTAAGCGCACCTCTAGTTGCTCGTCTTCACATGATGGATGAGTGTTCATATCAGTATAACCAGACTCTTAGCATTGAGATGAGTTTATCAGTGTTGACCGGTTTAGCCAGATAGTCGTTGGCACCGGCCTCGATACATTTACTCCGGTCACCCTTCATCGCTTTGGCGGTGAGGGCAAGGACCGGAAGCTTGGCAAATTTACGTTGTTGACGGATTTTACGCATCGCTTCGTAACCGTCCATCACCGGCATCATGATGTCCATCAGCACAACATCAATCTCGGGGTGTTTTTCCAATTGTTCAAGGCTTTCGGCACCATTTTTTGCAATGATAATCTCCATGCCGCGTTCTTCAAGGACACTCGACAGGGCAAAGACATTGCGCATGTCGTCATCAACCAGCAGTACCGTTTTGTTATTGAGAAGCGTTTCTTTGTCATGGACCAGTTTGAGCATGTTGCGTTTTTCTTCTGGTAGGTTGGCTTCAATGCGGTGCAGGAACAGTGCTGATTCATCAAGTAGTCGTTCGGGTGATTTTACCCCTTTGATGATGATGCTTTCGGCGTAGTGATTAAGCTGTTTCTCTTCATCGCGGGTTAAGTCGCGTCCAGTGTAGATGATGACCGGAATACGGGCAATGCTGTCACTTTGGCGGATCATCTCCAGCAGTTCGAAGCCAGTCATGTCATTTAAGCCAAGGTCAAGAATCATGCAGTCGTAACCGCCTTTTTCCAGCTCTTTGTAGGCTTGTTGGCCACTAGAAACAGCGTGGGTATCAACATCGCCATTACCGATCAGCTGAATAATACATTCTTGTTGTATCTTATCGTCTTCAACTAATAGTAATCTTCGAACTGGTTTCTCAACGATCTCTTCAATGGTACTAAATGCTTCTTCAACTTTTTCCATGCTCACTGGCTTACTCAAATAGCCGATGGCTCCCATGCGCATAGCGTCAAGAGAGCTGTCACTGGCTGACATGAAATGGACTGGAATATGGCGCAGCGCTGAATTATCTTTCAAGCGTTCCATTACTGTCCAGCCATCAATGCCTGGCAGGCCAATATCAAGAATAATCGCGCTTGGTTGGTAGTAGTCAGCAAAATGGAGGCCTGTTTCCCCATCTTCAGCAACAACGCATTTGAAACCGCGCTCGCGACCAAAGTTACACATGATTTCAGCAAAGTTGCGGTCATCTTCAATGATCAGCAGGCTTTTTGATGATGGTTCGATCAATTTTCGATCATCTTCAACGTATTGACTATTGGTGGGTGGTGGTGTTTTTTCGATGCTTGGTTGTGGTGTACTCTGTTGTTCTGGAACCTGAGGGGCGGTTGTGGTTGTGCTTTTGTCAAAAATCTTAGCGATTTTTTCTTCGGCGTCATCAGAAGCATGCGGTTGATGTTGTTCAGGAATAACCACGCTAAAGGTGCTACCTTGACCCTCAATGCTTTCGAGATGGATACTACCACCGAGCAGTCGCGATAACTCTTTGGAGATCGACAGTCCGAGTCCTGTGCCACCATAGTTGCGGCTGGTACTGCCATCGGCTTGTTGGAAGGCTTGGAATATCGCATTTTGTTTCTCTTGAGGGATTCCGATCCCTTCGTCTATGACGGCAAAGGCGATGCTGTTTTCTGCGTTCAACGGGCTGTTGCTGAGTTGTTCTGCTGTTGGTCGGGCAATTTTTAAATTGACGTTGCCTTGGTGGGTAAATTTGAAGGCGTTGGACAGCAGGTTGCGTAAAACCTGTTGTAAGCGTTGGTCGTCGCTCAAAATCTGCGCGGGCAGGTTATCGGCGAGTTCAATGTTAAAGGTAAGCCCTTTTTCGCTGGCAACGTTGTCAAAGATACGTTTGAGGTTTTCAATCAGATGATTAAGCTGGATGTTTTCAAGCATCAACTCAATTTTTCCGGCTTCAACTTTGGACAGATCGAGAATCTCGTTGATCAATGACAGCAGATCAGAACCGGAGGAGTGAATGGCTTGTGCTGACTCGACCTGCTTGCTACTTAAGTTACCCTTTTTGTTGTTGGCAAAGAGCTGCGATAAAATCAGAATGCTATTGAGCGGTGTACGCAACTCGTGCGACATGTTGGCAAGAAATTCTGACTTGTACTTGCTGGCAATTTCCAGATCATGGGCTTTCTGTTTGACGATCTCCTGCGCTTTGATTAAATCTTCATTCTTGGTGTGGATCGCTTCTTTCTGCTCTTCAAGAGCGTTGGTCCGCTCTTCTAGCTCTTCATTGGTGACGCGTAGTTCTTCTTGTTGGGCTTGAAGGTCTGATTCTGAGCGTTTGAGTACTTTAGTTTGTTCCTCTAACTCCTCATTGGTGACGCGTAGTTCTTCTTGTTGAGCCTGAAGTTCTGCTTCGGATTCGCGTAGAGCGTTAGATTGCTCTTCTAACTCTTTGTTGGTAACGCTTAGCTCTTCTTGTTGTTGTTGCGCTTGTTCTAATAAGCGATTGATTGTTTGCCGTGATTTGGCGGCATTAAATAAAATCGCTACATTCTCCATGTTTTGCTCAATGAAACGTTTTTGTAGTTTAGTAAATGGTTGTGTTGAGCCGAGCAGCATGACTCCGACCAGAACACCTTCAAAAGAGATGGGGATCGCCATGTAATGCTGGGGAATTGTTTCTCCCGCGCCGTAATTAATGGCTGGAGCCTCGTCGTTGATCCCGCTGAAAATGATCGTTTGATTCTCTAATGCAGCTTGACCAACCATCCCTTCACCCATGACAACACGGTTGAAGTTGCCTTTGCGGTCCGTGAAAGCATAGCTTCCTTGTAGCTCCAGCACTTCGTTGTTGTTTAAATAGAGTGCTCCGAGTTGGGCATTCATATGTTTGGTGACAAAAGAGATGAATTTTTTTGCTAACTCATTGGTTTGATCTTCACCGCGCAGCTGGTCGTTCAGGTTCTCCTTGCCGTTTTTGAGCCAGTCAAGTTCTTGGAGATTGCTGGCCATAGAGTTCAAGGCTCGGGCGAGATCACCGAACTCATCTTTTTGATTGATGTTTAGGCTCGCGGAGAGGTCTCCACTAGAGATTGCTTGAGCAAAACGCATATCTTCGATAAGTGGGCGAGTCAAAGTGCGCGAAAGTATCCAGGAAAAGAAACAGATTAATGCCAGTAGAACACTTGAAACGATGAAAGTGATCCGGTAGCCGTTACGAATTGGTTCGGTTACTTCATGTTCGTCAATCTTGGAGATTAGCATCCAGTCCAAGTTTTGTAGCTTTAACTTATTATAGGTAACAAGAACTGCGTTATTAGTGCTATCGAGATAGGTTCCTTGACCACCTGAAACACCCGCATTATCCGCATCCTTCCAGTAGTTTAAAACCGTATCGTGGCTATAACCGACAACAAATTTCTTTAGGTTATTCGTTCTAAGGTTGCTGCGAGCCTCATACGTACCGTCAACAATACCGATAAGGTACGATTCACCTGTGTTGCCCATTCCCTGACGTGAATCAACAATGTTGGTCACCAGCTCTGTGCTAATCTGAATGGCCAGCACGCCGATGATATTCTGTTGTTGATCACGAATGGGTTGAGCGATAAACATTGCTTCGATACCGCCACTGGGTTTGTAGGGGGCAAAATCGATTAAAGCCGTGTCACCAGTTTCAACTACTGCACGCCACGCCTTAGCTAAGCCACTGTCACGGTAGATACCGTGAGTGAGGTTTGAGCCTAGATCGTCTTCACCACTAACTGTTAGTAAAACATCACCCTGTTTTGCATCGATGATGAATAGATCGTAGTAGTTATAGGTGTTTGTGTAATTTTTAAGTGAACCTATGTAGGGGGCAATGAGTTGATGGTAGTGTTGTGAATTAATTTTTAACAGACGGTTTTGATTTTCGGAGGTTCGATCATCATGATCTTTTAGTCGTACGACTAATTCATGGATACGATTGGATTCGGCTAAAATTCTACTGTTAGCCAATAAATTGTCGAAAAAACTTTCAATTTGATCTTTGCGGATATTCTGGATGGCACTTAATTCAGCGAATGATTTTTTCAGTAGAGCATCGGTCGCTACTTTGTTGCTAAGAATACCAACAACGACCAGAGGAATGATCCCAGTCAACAAAAAGAAGAGGATCAGTTTGGGCTGAATGCGAAAATCAGAGAGACGAATCATTTAAGCTCCAATGCGAATTTAAATTATCATTAACCTGATATTTTAACGATTTTCCATTGTCGCATTCAAGTTACTTTTTGTTAGATCTGATTTAAGTTGTAACGTGCTGAAAACCTTATGATTCAATCGGTCTCCTCGTTGCACTTGAGGTTGGATGGTGCCCTAGCGTCTGTTTTAACAGAGAATCGTTACACACCAATATCTTCATTCCATAGTTGCGGCTGAGCTTCGATAAAGGATTGCATCAAGTCGATGCACTCAGAGTTATTGATAATTGAGACTTCTACTCCTCGCGATTTCAAGTATTCTTCAGGGCCTTTAAAGGTTTGGTTTTCGCCGATGATAACGTTTGGTATTCCATATAGAAGTACGGCACCGCTACACATATCGCACGGTGAGAGGGTTGAGTAGAGGGTCGCACGTTGGTAGTCTTGGCTCGTCAACCGGCCCGCATTTTCAAGGCAGTCCATCTCAGCGTGTAGGATTGCGCTACTTTTCTGCACCCGGCGATTATGGCCTCGGCCAACAATCTTATTGTCAATAACAAGCACCGAGCCAATAGGGATTCCGCCCTCGTTTAACCCTTTTTTTGCTTCGTCGATGGCCGCAGCCAAAAAAATATCCATCGTATCTCCCATCTTTGAAATCAACTCAAATTATTTAAATGAAGCGTTTTAATTCTAAAGAATTATTCGCTATCATCTCCAGCTGCTGCGAATCATCTCTTAAAAAGCTGAAATCATTAAAATCAAAACCCGGAGCAACACTACAGCCAACCAAGGTATAGTTGCCTGTTGATTCAGCGGCCTGATACGATCCCCCTTGGATAATTGCGACATAGTCGCCGGAGTCAGAACCGAGACGTTGCTCGGCAATTTTTCCATCATGGAGGGTTAGCAGGCGAAGAGGTGAGCCTTCATAGAAGTTCCAGATCTCGTCGTGACACACTTTATGAAAGCGGCTGACTTGCCCTTTGGTGAGTAAAAAATAGATATGGGTGACCGCTTGTCTTTCGCTCTGTACGGCATTGGATACAACCGTTTGTGGCGAACGGTACACCTCTTTGTAAAAGCCGCCCTCGGGGTGCGGAATTAAGCCGTAGCGCGCTATGAGTTCTTCCATTGATGTCTCTCCTAACTGTTTTTCACCATATTGCGATTAATAGAGCGTTCCGTGCTGTTGACCGTATTGCTCTAACACGTGAGCGGCTTCAAGGCGACATAGGTCTCGAACAACGCTGATGTTGCGTTGGCTGAATTTTTTCACCCAATCATCAGGTTTATCTCCTTCGTTGAAACCGATCTTTCGAGCATCCTCATCGCGGGCACCACACACTAAACGAGAAATTCCCGCCCAAGGGATCGCCCCCATACACATGGCACAGGGTTCAGTTGTGCTAAATAGTTCATAGTTTTTCTCCTCTGTTGCTTCAAGGAGATAGTGTTCAATTTGTTGTTGAGCCATGATAATGGCAACGATTTCAGCGTGCATCACCGAACAATTGGTCGGAACGACAAGATTGACACCGGCAGAAATAAGTTGTCCCGTTGAGCGCTCAAACACCGCAGCGGCAAACGGGCCGCCATCGTTAGCAATATTCTGTCGCGACAAATCAATAACCCACGCCATTTTTCGCTGATCGCTGGTGAGTGGTGGCAGCGGTTTATCGAGATGCTGAATAAGCCAATCAGGTAAGCGTAACTGGAACTCTGTCTGGTGCATGATTGATCCCTTCAGTGTGTTAAAGAAGCAGGCTGGCGACCGTTGCTGTCATGCTTGTTGCTAAGGTTCCAGCGAGTAGCGATCTAATGCCGAGTGAGACAATCTCATGCCCTCTTTCTGGAGCCATGGCTCGTAATCCACCGATCATAATTCCGACACTGCCAGGGTTTGCAAAACCACATAGAGCATAACTCATGATGCGTAAACTGCGGTCGCTCAGTGCTCCTGTTGGCAGTTGAGCCATGTTGATGTAGGCGATAAATTCGTTAATGATGGTCTTGGTACCAAACAGTTCCCCAGCGGTCTGAGCTTCATGCCACGGGATACCCATAAGCCATGTTGCTGGAGCAAGCAGTACACCCATAATTTGCTGTAAGCTGATTGGTCCGTTGGCGCTGGGGATAAGCCCTAGAATCATATTACACAGGTGGACAAGGGCCACCATGACAATGATCATAGCGATGATATTGATCAGCAACTGTATCCCTTGAACCGTTCCTTGGACAATGGCATCCATACTACTACGGATGTTGCTATCAACTTTCCATTGACCATCTGTTTTCTCTTCTGTTTCAGGGATCATGATTTTAGCAATAACAATGGCCGCTGGCGCACTAATCAGCGATGCCGTGAGGATATGACCAATAATATCAGGGATCACAGCACTCAGAATGGATGCATATAAGGCCATCATTGTGCCAGCAATGGTTGCCATGCCACAGGTCATGAGGGTGAAAAGTTCACTGCGGCTGATATGGAGCAGATAAGGGCGGATGAGCAGGGGAGCTTCAATCATGCCGACAAAGATGTTGGCGGCGACACCGACCCCTTCAGCGCCACCAATACCAAGTGTTTTTTGTAGCAGATGGGATACACCGTTAACGATACGGGGCAGGATGCGCCAATAAAACAGCAGAGACGACAGGGCACTGATCAACAACACCATCGGTAGGCCGCGAAAGGCTAAAATATAAGCACTGCCAGCAAAGGGTTCCACAAACGGCAGTTGTCCGCCACCGAGATAGCCAAAAACCATGCTGGTGCCAGCTTGCGTTGATTGTTCTAGCGCGATGACGACCTGATTTAACAGCAGAAAAAGTTTTTGAAAAAGGGGGATTTTAAAGAATATTGCCGCTAACAAAAATTGCAATCCGACACCGATGAGCACCAGTTTTACAGGAAACTTGCGGCGGTTTTCGCTGAATAGCCATGCTAAAAAAATAAAGACAACTAGCCCTAATAGACTTTGTAAAACCATATGTTTAACTCACAGTGATAGAAAAGATGATTAATAATGTTTTTATGTTTCAGGTGCAAATCGTTCGAGTTGTCAATCCCCGCGTGGTAAGTGAGTTTAGCGTACATCGCCCGAAAATCACTCGGCAACAATTCTATCCTCATCAAATCGAACAACGGGTTCTAAGGTATCAAATTCATTGATTACAGCATCCAAAGCGAGAATGCCGCTATCAACGCAGTAGCCATCGGGGCGCTTGCACGCTTGTTGTAACGACAGGTAGTAGTCACCACCATTGGCGAGAAAATTGTTTGTTGCAATGCGATAGGTCGATGCAAAATTAACGGCTGCGTCAGCAACCTGTAGTGAGGTGACGACACCACCAGGAATAAGGGCCGCGGGGCAAGGCGTAGGCAGCACAACGCCTTGATGCATATCTTCAACAGTGGCGGAGCAATAGGTGAGTTGTAACCCTGAAATCTGCGGGAAGGCACCAGATGATCGGGTGGCCATGGTCTCGTAGTCAAAGGCCCACGTCAGGCCGTTATCTAAGGCGCTGACAAGCTCGTAACCGGTGACATCGATGGTACTAATGGTGTTGCCAAACGGTAGCGCTGACATGGCATCGCCAAAGGTTATCGCGTAGGGTGGCAAATTGGTATCCGGATTAATATCGAGGGGGAGGCTAGAGCGGAGACCGCCGCTGTTGATGATGGACGCAACAGCGCTATCGTAGGTGGCACCCACTTTGAGTACGGCATCGCTCACCAAATTACCCAGCGGCATCTCTTGACTGCGTACTCCGGGATTACGGTCACCGTTGAAATACACACCTGCCTCACCAATGATAACGGAGCTGAATTCAGTGATCGGCTCTTTATAGTTGGCTACTTGTTCAGTTAGCTCGCTGTCGGCATTAATCTCAGCGTTCATTGCAATCGGCTCACCTGCCCAATCGATAATGTGACCTGCTCGATCAAAGGTGACATCGAGACGGCCTAATAGTTTGCCCCATTCGTATGCGCCAACAAGCAGCACCCTGTTACCTTGTGCGTCACTGCTGAGACTCGGGTAATCAGCGACAACTTTCTCGGCTAAATACTGCAATGGTGCGCCATCGCTGTAGGCGGATTCGGCCAGCAGAAGAGGGTGATCGTGACCACAAACCACCACGTCAACCCCTGAAAGCTGGGTGGTCATGGTAATATCGACATCGTAGCCCGCGTGGGAAAGCAGGATAATTTTATTAATTCCCTGGTCGGTCAATAGGTCGATCTCTGCTTGAATGCTCGTTAGATAGTTGTCCACCGCTATGGTTGAGCCGCATAAAGAGATATCGCCGAGTAGCGGGGTGATCACGCCAAGAACCGCGATCTGCTCACCACTTTTTTCGACAACAATACTGCGTTGAATTTTACCGAATAATGAAGGTTCAGCGCTGTAATCTAAATTGGTAGAGACAATAGGAACGCGTAATGGTTCGGTAGGGTAACTGCTGCAAGCAATGTCGATTGCCTCGCCATCGATGGCACGGGCGAGGGCAATTGGGCCACGATCAAATTCGTGATTACCCAGAGTGACAACATCGTAGCCTAAGGCGTTGAGTGCCATGATGTCGGCAGAGCCCTGCCAAGCATTATAAAATGTGGTTCCTTGACAGAAATCACCCGCATCAACAAGTAATACTTGGTCTGGCCCCACTTCATCACGGACGGCTTCGATCACGGTTTTTCTTCGTGCTACGCCGCCTTGTTCTGGTTCGCCAAACGGAGTAAAACTTTCAAGGTGACTGTGGGTATCATTGGTGTGGAGAAGGGTGATGGTTGTTTTATCTGAAGATGAGTTGCTGCCACAACTTACGAACCATAACGTTACGACAAGAGCCATTATCAGTTTCGCCGTGATAGCGAAATAGTGTCTTAAAAAAAGAATCGGATATGTTCGATGTTGCACGTGTTGTTCTCCCACCAGTGTGAGGTTTTTTCGTGATTCAATAAACTCTTGTCGACGCGGATAACTATATAACATCACAATTAAAATCATCAATCTATATGTTGAAAACATGTGTGCTTAAAAGCAGTAATCGTGTGTTGGCCAGAATTCAGATCATGACCTGAAATACCGTTAGTGGTATGATCGTTTGTATTTGCACTGTATGTAAATCATCGCTTTATTCATGCCGATGTATTGTATTTATAACGGCCTAATGGTCGATAAATGAGGCTAAAGGACCAACAACGGATGACGCAAACTGACAGCAACCACGCAACCGCTGATTTTGCCTTACAATCTGTGCCAGAACAGCATCGCCGAGGCTTTTGGCCGATGTTGATTGTCATGATGGGGTTCACTTTTTTCTCGGCCAGCATGTGGACTGGTGGTCGTTTGGGTACCAGTCTTGACGCACAACATTTTGCGCTAGCGGTGCTAGGTGGTAACTTGATCCTTGGCCTCTATACTGGAACCTTAGCTTATATCGCCGCCAAAACGGGATTATCGACCCATCTGCTGGCCCGCAGCTCCTTTGGTATCAAAGGGTCGTGGTTGCCATCGCTGTTATTGGGTAGCACGCAGGTCGGCTGGTTTGGTGTTGGCATTACCATGTTTGCCCTGCCCATTCAGAAGTTGACGGGGGTCAACCTGTACGTGTTGATAGCGGGCGCGGGTGCATTAATGACGTTGACCGCCTATTTTGGTATCCGTGCCTTAACCGCTCTGAGTTTTGTCGCTGTCCCCGCCATTGCGGGATTAGGGTTCTTCTCCGTCGAGCGGGCTGTAACCACGGCAGGTGGTCTTCATTCGTTATTGGCGATTGTTCCTGATTCAGCGATGGATTTTTCCCTCGCCTTGACGTTATGCGTTGGCTCCTTTATCAGCGGTGGTACGTTGACGCCAGATTTTATCCGCTTTTCGCGCTCGAGTACGATTGCTGTTTCGACCACGGTGGTGGCATTTTTTGTCGGTAATTCGTTAATGTTTGTCTTTGGAGCAGTGGGCGCTTCGGTTTATCGGCAAGCCGATATTTCAGAAGTGATGTTATTACAAGGTCTTATTATCCCCGCAGTGGTTGTCCTTGGTCTTAACATTTGGACCACCAACGATAGCGCCCTTTATGCTTCGGGGCTGGCCTTGTCAAACATTACGGGTCTGTCGAAAAAAAAGCTGGTGATTTTCAATGGCGCTTTAGGGTCTCTTTTTTCGCTGTTTCTGTATCACCATTTTGTCGGCTTTCTGACCTTGCTTAGTTCCTGTTTACCCCCCATTGGGGCGATTATTATCACCGACTACTTTCTCCATCATCGTCATCACGATAAGGGTGAGCAGCAACTCAAGCTATCAGCAAATGGGCTTCGTTTGTCGGCCTTTTCAGCGTGGGCAGGGGGCGTTATTGCAGCTCATTGGTTACCGGGAATTGCACCGATTAATGGTCTGATTGCCGCAGCGCTTATTTATCTATTGTTTGAACGGCTGATTGTAAAGCCGTAGGTTATTGCTCCACCTTCTTTAATTCATGTTGGCGATCACGCTTTAAATCAACCTCAGCAAACTCTTGCGTTGTGGGTAGCTGGAGGGCAAAGCTGGACAAGGTGTCGATGGCCAGCGTTACGTGATTGGTACTAAAGCCCAGAACATGGCCGCCCGCACTCTTATCGGCGCGAAGAAAATGGAGATGATAGCCCGGAACATTGATCCCTTTGACATAAGCGGGACAATAAAATCCCACCATCACTCCCTCAACCTGCTCAAAATCGAACAATGGCTGACTTTTTACCACCTCCACCAGTGGTGAATAGGGTTTGACTTGGCGCGGCACACTTCGGGTGGAAACCGTGTTAAAGCTGCCCTTAAGATAGAAGGCGTGAAAAAGATTTGGCGATAGACCCGCCTTGGCGATCTCTTTTTTTAAGCTGTCTAGCGTCGTTTCTGATGCCAGCTGCAGTTGTTGTTCAGTATCAAAATGAGTGACACTTGCAAAAGGGGTCGTTTCATCATCGGCGACGAGGCTCGCACGACCATCGGCCGACACTCGAAACACTTGCCCCTCCACAACGATCATCTCCCCATCAAGACTGTCGAAGGTGCCGATGCCAAAATTCCCCTGCTGTTTGAGGGTGCTTATGGGGATAACGCCATCGTATAAACCTGCAAGTAACGCATCAATGGTTGAGACCTGATACAGTTCTTCGCCGGCCGTTGCTGTAGTGGTAACGATGGTTGTTAAACTCAGAGCGATGATCAGTGTTGCAACGATTAAGCGTTTCACAATACGAATCCTATCTTTGTTATCGTTTTAATTTAAGTTTTATTACTGGTTTGTTTTGCTGAATCGATTCACTAAACTGAAGACGATAAAGTTAGCGAATACGCCGATCACCATACCGTCAAAGCCACCTGGCGTGCCGAGTAGCCGATTCCAAATGAATATACCGATGATACCAGCGACTGCACCGCACAAAAAAGCGAGCTTTGATGATTTGACACCGAGTAGGGTGGCCGCCAAAGGCACGAGAATAATCGGTGACCAGAAGTTGTACGCATAGATCAGAATATCGAGCAGACTTTGAATGCGAATTGCGAAAACAATAGCCAGCGTACCAGTAATCAATGTGGCATAGCGGGCCCAAATTAACCCTTTGCGGTCGCTGAGTTTCTCTTTGCGCAACGGGTTGACGATATCGTTGACAAAGGCCACTGACGCACTGTTGAGGAATGAGTCAGCCGATGACATGACCACCGCAATAATTCCAGCAATAACGAGCCCACGTATCCCGATAGGGAGTGATGATTGCACGACATAGGGGATGGCTAGATTAGGGTTCAAGTCCGGCTTCATCGATAGTGCGACGATGCCAATAGCGCCAGAAATAGCAAAAAATGGGATGGAATAGAGGCCACTCCACATTGTCCCGCGACTGAGTTGTTTCACATCCTGACAGATAAACAGCCGGCGAACATAGGGAGGAACCAGAGTCTCACCGAGTAAAAATGTGAGAAACAGCGAACCGAACTGAATCGGGGTGATATTGCTGAATAGTGAAAAGTGGCTGTCAGGGATAGGCGCGAGGGTTTGCTCAATACCACCGAGGTGGTAGATGCCCATAATGAGAGCCAGAGGCATACCAATCGATAACACGACAAATTGTAGTACATCTGTTGCCACTACCGCCCGCATGCCACCGATGGTGTCATAAATAATGATGATCCCCATACCGACCATGATGCCCGTTGGTACCGAGAGACCGAGGAACAGATTAAACAGATAGCCCATGCCACCGATCTGCGCGCCGAGAATACCCGCACACAACAGCACCGAAAAAATGCCGGTGATCACTTTGCCTGTTTTGCCGTAATCGACCTCCATGACATCGCCGACCGAGATCGCGTTGGGGAAACGACCTGCATTCGGGGCAATATATTTAGCAACGAGGATCTCCTTGAGACTGAAACCCCACAGAACGACAATATTAACGATACCAATGGTAAACACCTTTTCGGCGTTACCCATGGTAAATCCGCCACCGATAAACGAAGCAGAGAGGGTGGCTGCAATAATCAGTGCATTGTAGTTACGTCCTGCAACGGCGTACTCTTCTAATCCCTTAACCCGTCGGCCTGCCCAAACGCCAAGACCTAATACGCAGGCAAGATAACTGATGATGATGACTTGATCAAAGGTGGTCAATTCAAGCATGTAGGGACTCCATAGAGATGAATCGTTAAGAGGGATTTTCATAAATGGTCAGTTAGCTGCATACGGGACCATGGTTAACAATTGTACACGTGGCTCATTGGCCGAACGTTTATTTATAAACAGCCTCGTATGGCTACCAGATGTAGTATCTATACATTTTTCTTAGAGAAAAAACAATGAGGGATGTACATTAAAGTATGCAATAATATTAAAAATGTGAGTGTAAAGAATGACTCATAACACTTAAAAATATTTATGCTTTGAGGAGACCATTATGTTTCAAATTAAACAGATGAGTGTCGTATCGTTGTTGCTGATCAGTGCAATGCTGTTATTTAGCGGGGTACCCGTTCAGGCATCAACACAACGGCAATCATTGATCATCGCCACAGCGACGACGGGTGGCACGTTTTACCCTGTTGGAGTGGCTGTTGGCACTCTGATCACTGTTAAGTTGGCGAAAACCAATAACATTACCGCCACCGCGATCAATTCAGCAGGTTCTGGCGAAAATATTCAGATGCTGAAAAATAACGAATGTGATTTGGCCATCATTCAGGGTCTCTATGCCGCTCAAGCGTTCAATGGCAAAGGCTCCTACGAGGGCAGGCCGATGAAAGAGATGTCGGCAATCACCATGCTTTGGCAAAATGTCGAGCATTTCGCGGTGTTATCAAAATATGCTAAAACTGGCACCGTAGCCGATTTAAAGGGTTTAGATGAACGATTTTCCATCGGTAAGCGCGGTAGTGGTTCTGCTGGGTCGGGTCGTACGATCCTCAACGCGCTAAGTATTTCTCCCGATCAAGATTTTGACACTGAATACCTCGGCTACACCCCTTCAGTTCAGGCGATGATGGATAATCGGATCGTTGGAGCAAATATTCCAGCTGGACCACCAGCGTCAGCAATCACCCAGATGTATGCCTCAATGGGGGATAAAGCGACGGTGCTTAATTTTACCGATCAGCAACTGGAGAAGATCAATAGTTTTTACAATATTTGGACCCGTTTTGTCATTCCTGTTGATACCTATCCTGGCCAGAAAACAGCGATTAATACCATAGCTCAACCCAATCTATTGGTCGTTAGCAACGCGCTATCGGAAGATACCGTCTATAAAATCACCAAAACAATCTATGAAAACCTCCCATTTTTGCGTAACAGTCACAAGGCAACCAATGTAATGTCACTTCAGAACGCCATGACTGGTCTGTCGATGCCACTGCATCCCGGAGCGATCAAGTATTACCGTGAGATGGGTTTACAGATTCCGGCCCAACTCATTGCCCACTAACACGTTGTGATTAAAGATTAAATGAATAGGGACGTTTAAAAAAATATAGGGACAGATATGGCGCAGGAAAATAGCAATGGACAACACGATCAAGGGTTAGAAGCGGATCTCGGCGAAGCACTGTCGGTGCAGCGCAAGCTGTCCGCTTTTCCAGCCAAGTTGGTGTACGTGGTAGCGATCATCATGTCGTTGGTGCACCTGTGGTTTAATACCTTTGGGGTGATGCCTGAGATCCAGCGCAATGCCTTACATTTTACCTTCGTCCTCTTTCTTGGTTTTATCCTCTATCCATTGTCGCGAAAAAATCATCAGCAAACCTTGGGGCTCGATTTCTTTCTTGCTATTCTTGGTTGCGTCGCTGGATTTTACCTAATTCTGTTTGAAGATGCGCTCCATGCTCGCAATGAGGTGCCGATCCTACGTGACCTGATCTTTGGCGGTTTGGCGATCGTGTTGTTGTTGGAGTTGACGCGCCGCTGTACCGGTTGGTTGATTCCGGCACTATCGATCCTGTTCTTGAGCTACGCGACCTTTATCGGCAAGTGGTTGCCGGGATTGTTTAACTTTCGCGGTGTTAGCATTGAGCGTCTATTGTATCGGATGTATTTTGCTCCCGACGGCATCTTCGGCAGTATCGCCACCATCTCCTCGACCTTCGTCTTTTTGTTTATCCTCTTTGGTGCCTTTCTACTGCAATCGGGTGCGGGGGATTTTATCCTCAAGTTAGCCATGTCGTTGATTGGCAAACGGGTCGGTGGCCCAGCGAAAATGGCGGTCATCACCAGTGGTTTTATGGGTAGTATTTCGGGGAGTGCCGTAGCCAATACCGTTGGTACAGGATCGTTAACTATACCGCTAATGAAACGGACAGGGTTCCCTGCTCACTTTGCTGGTGGTGTTGAAGCCGCAGCCTCAACGGGTGGACAATTGATGCCACCGATTATGGGTGCTGGTGCCTTTATCATGTCGCAATGGACCCAGATCTCTTACCTGAAAATCATCGCCTTGGCGACACTTCCTGCGCTGATGTATTTCACTTCGGTGCTCTTTTTTGTTCATCTGCGAGCTCGCAAATTGGGTTTGAAAGCCGTTGATGATGACGATATCCCTAAGCTCGGTGAAGTGCTTAAAGAGGGGTGGCACTTTTTGCTGCCCATCGGTTTACTAATCACTCTGTTGATCGTTGGTTTTACCCCAACCTACGCTGCCAGTATAGCCACGGTGAGTGTTGTCGCCGCCAGTTGGTTACGCAAGGAAACGCGCATGGGCTTTGCCGATATCGCTGACGCGCTCTATCTTGGCGCAAAAAATATGGTTTCCACTGGAGCCATTTTACTCTGTTCCGGAATCGTCATCGGTATTGTGTTGATGACGGGGATGGGGATCACTTTCTCTTCGCTGATTATTGAGATATCCGGCGGTAATCTATTTATTTCGATCATTCTCGTTGCTCTGGCTTCATTGATCCTCGGTATGGGCTTGCCCGTTACCGCGTCCTACATTGTTCTCGCCGTGTTGGTCGCTCCAGCGTTGCAGTTGATGGGCGTTAGTTTGATTGCAGCCCATATGCTGATTTTTTGGTACAGTCAAGATGCCAATGTCACACCGCCAGTGTGCCTTGCCGCTTATTCCGCTGCAGGTATTGCCGGTAGTCCACCGCTTAAAACGGGGATGGAGGCGTGGAAGTTGGCCAAGGGGTTGTACTTGATCCCGCTGCTGTTTATCTACACGCCCATTTTGTTTGAAGGCACCGTTTTACAGGTGGCGGCTGCAGCGGCGAGTGGCACCCTCGGTCTTCTCGCTTTTGCTATCCTTTCTGAAGGATATTTTTTTCGCCTAGCCAGTTGGCCGATTCGGCTCGGATTTGGCGCGGTCACATTCTTGATGTTCTGGCCGAGCACCATCACCAATGGTGCTGGTTTAATGCTGTTTGTTGGTTTGAGTTTAATTCAGAAGGGTAGGCGGTGTTAGCTGGCAGCACTGAGTATTGGTTGAATGATTAAGAAACAGAAAAACCCCGTCAAAGCTATGTTTGACGGGGTTTTTTGTGTAAAGAGTTACTATCTACAATTCATCAATTTTTTGCATGTAGGCATCGGTGTTCCAATCTCGACCTAGAAATTGGCGGACCGACTCATTCACATCTCGCGAAGCGCCAGGGGCAAAAATCTCTTGGCGTAATTTAAGCCCGATAGCTGGATCATAAAATCCATCGGCTGAGTCATTAAAAACAGAGACCAAATCTGCAACGATTGATGCTGACCACAGGTAGCCGTAAAAGCCGCTATCATAGCCCGCAACAAGGTGGGTGAAACGTGTACTAAATGCACTCCCCTCAGGATACGGCAAGTACTCATCCCTCATTATTTGTCTGTCGAGCTCCACAGTATCAATACTGTCTTCTGAGCTGAAATTGTTGTGAAGGGTGAGGTCAAACAGGCTCTTTGCAAGTTTGTACCTGATCTGTGTTGGAGAGATCGTTGGTTTTGAAATTAGATAATCTTCTATTTTTTTACGCAACACATCGGGACTGACCTTTTGATCGTTGGTTGTCATTGTCAATAAAACATCCGGATCACTGGTTGCTTGTTGCAACAATGTTGAGGGAACTTCAACAAAGTCAAGCGGTACATCAAAGCCACCCAGGTAGCCATAGCTCCCTTGATAAAGGATGAAATGGAGGAGGTGGCCAAATTCGTGAAACAAGATTTCAACATCTTCGCGTGATAGGGGGGCAAGTTGATCTGGTGTGGCTTGAGGAAAATTGCAAATAATGGCAGCGGCAGGGAGTTGGCGCGTGTTGTCGGCATAGGTGTTGCCGCGGACCAAAGTCGTGGTAGCGAACCAGCTGTACTTGTTGTCTCTGGGGTAGAGATCAAGATAAAAACTGCCTAAAACCTGACCACTTGAGCCATCTTCCACAAGGTAGTATTGGACATCTTGTTGCCAAATAGCATTCTGCTCTGGTTGTTGTTCTACTATTTGAATAGTGAATATGGTCTCGCAAAGATTAAACAGCCCGTGCAGTGAGTCTGCCATAGTAAATGTTGGGGTAAATAGTGGTTCAGCGGTTAACGTTACGCTGTCACGTAGTTGTTGATAATAGTTAATATCCCAGTTGTTAATGATCGCTTCTGGGTTGGCCGTGTGTTCTCTCTTTAGTTGTTGCAACTGATTCAACTCAGCACTAAATGGCTCTGCCGTTATGTCCGATAAATGGGTTAAAAATTCTAAGGCGTCAGCTGTCGAACCAACCATTCGAGTTGAGAGCTTAAAATCTGCATGGCTGTCAAAACCCAACAGGTTGGCATTTTTAGTGCGCAGCTGGACAATCTCTTCCAATAGTTGAGGATTGTACTCTTTACCGACCTCATGGGAGGCAGAAAAAGCTGTTTTACGGCTGGTTTCGAGTTCGGCATAGGTTGTTATCAGTATGTAGTGATTGTAGCTGTTCACTATCATCAGATAGTTACCGTCTGCATCCTGACAAAATTGTTCAAGAAATTCTTCAGGAACACCCTGCAGCTGTTCTGCGCTAAAAGAGATTGTCTGGTCGCTGGTCGAGTAAACATTGCTTTCAAACTGCCGACAGAGAAGTTTTATGCGACTATCTTGCTTGGCAAAAAGAGTTCGATCTGCATCGTTGAGCTGTGCACCATTTTGAACAAACTTTGTTTTTAATATCTTTAGTAGGGAATGTTGTTCACCAGAGATGAGAGGCGAATTTGTTGCAACCCATTCCACGGCTTGAAACAGGGCTTGGTTTTGATAAATCACTGTTCCAATGTCTTCAAACTGTAGAAGGCTATCAAGCCCAGCATCGCGTAATTCTTCTACCGGCGAGGTTAAAAATAGTATCTGGGCTATATCGATAGCATCAGAAAGGCGACACCGCAGATCATTAAGGGGAACAATAGTTGTTGAAAATGAAGGTGAAGGGTTGGATTCAATGCTTGCAATGTCCTGCGTAAGCTCGATCAGAACGGTTTCTGTTTGCTGATTAAGTTCAGCAGCAGTGTTAGGAAAGGTAAGGTTGTTAACAACCACTAGTTCTTGATTTGACTCAGGCTGAGAATGATTGCTATCACAGCCAAATAAAAATAGGCAACTCGTGAAGAATAATATCGTTGTTAATTTTTTAATCATGAATGTCATCCGTGAGGGGATCGAGATCTGTGTGACTCGATGTCCAGAAGAAGTTCTGATCGGAATCCGTTTCCGATCAGAACTTCTACTGTGGTCTGCAGGTCGTGCTTAGAAGTTCTTAAACACACCAACAGAGAAACTGGTGCGGTCATAAAAACGACTTTCAGCACGGATGCCGATCTCATATTGTGTTAGCGTTGCTTCAATGCCAGCAAAAAACATGAATGGTTGATCTTCTTCAAAATCACCAACGTCCGTTTTTTCTGAGAATGAAGTACTACCAAGGGGGGTCGTGAAGGTGTAGTCAATTTTCGCTTCTTGTTCAGCGCTGATAAATGAGGCCATTGCCCCAGTGTAACCTGTTATACGTGTTCCTGAACAGGGGGCCCAATCATTGCCTAGTTGAAATCCCGCACCATATTCCCAGTACTCTTCGGTCATTGTATATCTAGCTTCGGCATGAAAATCTTCAAAATTAAAGATCGATTTTTGTTTATATTCGATGTCGTAGGCGTAGGTCGCTTTGCCGAAAACGGTAGCATAAAAACCGTTTTTTTCGTACACAACAACATGACTACCTAAACCAAATATTGGTGCGTAGCCATCAGAATATTCAGAATCTGTTGCACCTGCTTCAAATGTGATACCCCAGTTTTTTCGTGGCGAGTATCTAAATCGGGCAATCGTCCGTTTTTCATCTTGTATGCCATCGTAGGCGGCACCTGATAGGGCATCCTTAGCGTTTACGTCCCGTTCAAAGTTCTCGCAAAATACCTCCAAAGAGTATGACGAATCCATCGTGCGCATTACGCCGATATCCATAGCAAAACTATTTGAGGCAAGACAGACGAAGAAGGTGATAACAATGAATCTGAGTGCTTTGTTCATAACGTTTGTTCTCCAATCTCTGTGTTAGTTGTTCACAGCATAAAAATTACTCAACGAATATAGAACGAAATATGGTTAACACGCTATTCTGACAGTTTTACTGCCGCACTGTTAACGAACTCTTAGCTGGCCTATTAAATTAAGCCGTGCTTAGAAGTTTTTAAACACACCAACAGAGAAACTGGTGCGATCATAAAAACGACTTTCAGCACGGATACCAATCTCATATTGTGTTAGCGTTGCTTCAATTCCAGCAAAAAATTGCACGGGATGTACCTCTTCCATCTCTATGCCGTCATCTTTTCGAGAAGCCGTTTTTGTACTGCCGTCGATGGTAAGAGTATAATCAGCTGAGGCCTCAGCTGAGCCATCTACAAAAGAGGCGATTGCTCCAGTATAGTAGGTGATGCGAGCACCTGAACAGGGTATCCAGTCTTTACCGAGTTGTACGCCAACACCGTATTCGAAGTACTCTTCACTTTGTTTGTAGCTTTCTGTTAAAATATCACCGTCAAAATTGTAGATATCGTAGTCTTTGTAGTCGATATCGAAGGCATAGGTTGCTTTGGCGAAAAGAGAGGTATAGAAACCGTTATGTTCGTAAACAACCACGTGTCCACCTAAGCCGAAGAGGGGCGCGAAGCCTTCAGAAGCTTCAGCATCTGTTGCTCCAGCATCGAGAGTCAGTGCCCAGTTTCTTTGAGGTGAAAATTTCAACCGCGCAATAATGCGGTGTTCATCTTGTGTGCCTGTGAATTTTTCTGAGGAGAATGAAATATCTTGTTCTGTATCTCTCTCAAAGCTTTCGTAAATCAGCTCCGCGCTGTACTTGCTTTGTGATTGTCCCATGACTCCTATATCCATGGCAAAAACGTTTGAACTAAGGAATACGGCTAAGATAGTTACCATTAATCCGAGTGTTTTCTTCATACGTTCATTCTCCCACTTTCAATGTCAGGTTTTTACATCATAAATAATTGTTTAACTAAATATGGCCGGCGATTCCAACATCGACCCACTTTGACCGTGATGCGTCGGAATTTGAACTGCTAATATCTCAGCAAGTTTTTGATCGAGTTCAATTAATAGTTGGTCGGTTTCTAGCTGTATATTAACTACAGATTATGGATCGCTTGATCATCGGCTGCTTTCTGTTGGCAGAGATTTAATGATAGTTATGGACTGTAATGTTATCGACC
The DNA here is from genome assembly GCF_055389415.1 of Desulfuromonas svalbardensis. NCBI lineage: Bacteria > Pseudomonadati > Thermodesulfobacteriota > Desulfuromonadia > Desulfuromonadales > Desulfuromonadaceae > Desulfuromonas > Desulfuromonas svalbardensis. Next base: position 2,052,686 of record NZ_AP042416.1, read on the forward strand.
TTGCTCATTAACTAGCCGATGTGTCGCAAACGATACCAGATATGTAATGCTTATGGTAACTAAATTAATTTAGTAAGATTGAATTATTGTTTGCACGTGATTGAAAAGGGATAGGTGCTTACTGGTACTGAGATGTTTTCAGGCTAACAACAGGCTGTTGTTATAATAGTGGGATGTCAGAAAGCTGAATAAAGCGGAAGCCACGACGTTTAAGTTCAGGTATGGCATCAATCAACCCTTCAGCCGTGTCACTTTCAGGGTGATTCATGTGAAGTATCACAATATCGCCAGCGGTTGCTGACAACAGAGCTTGTTTGACCTGGTGGCGAGAATAGGTTGCTCCAGCGTCACCAAGAACAGAAAATCCCGCCACTTCAGAGCCTAATTCTTGGGTGATTTGTACGGCATACTCGTCATAGAAAGCCGTACCTGAGCGGTAAAAAAGGGGCCTTTCCCCTGTTAGTGCTTCGATCTTTTGCGCATTTAACTCAATTTCATCCACCAATGTGGCAACCGAGCTTGTCCCCGTTATACCGTAAACAGAGCGTCCATTCACCGAGGCGGGCCGGTGTTGATAACCATGATTGCCAATTTCAAAAAGAGGATTAGCACTCAAACGTTTAAACGCCGCCATGTTGGGTTCAATCCAGCGTGCATTGATAAAAAGCGTCGCCGGAATCTGTTCTTTGATCAAAAAATCGGTAATTTTTGTATCATGCTGCATTCCATGCTTGCTGCCGCAGGCGTCAAAAGTCAGGGCAATAATCTTGTCGTGCGTATCAATATGGGTTTTAACGCCCGTTACTGTTTCTCCCCACTGTTGCGGTACCACATTTTTATATGTATCAACAATTCTCTGCTTAACACCAAGATACACATCATCAACATGATTGTCAGCATGGAGAGAGCTGCTCAATGTCAGGGTAAAAAGAGCAAAGAACAAAACAGCAACAATTTTATTTTTAACAGTCACGGGTAGCCTTTATGAAAGGATCTGGAATGCAGGAGAGACGCTTTATTTATCAATTAAGGTTTGATGGTATCAAATATTGTAAGCAAGTGGTCATAAACCGCTCAACGGTTTTAATAAACATTGTAAAGGGTTCATCGTTGAACAATAAAGGTCGCATCTTTCATTGAAGAGTGCGGCCTTTGTTATTACGTGAGCGTCACTAAGAGGTAATTAGGACTGTGCTGAACTACTATTTTATAACGGGAACCACCTTAGGTTCAATGTCAATGTCTTCAGGTGCAACGGGAACCACTTCCTCAGAAATAATGGATTGAGGCTCATCGATTTGCTGTGTTTGATGTCGCTCTGATCTCTTATCGTTAGAAAATAAGGCTGAACTGAGAATCGATATTAGGGCCAGTAAAATGAGGATATGCCAAGGCTTTAGAGCTTTATGCGGACTGATTTGATTGGCTTCTGGAAAAAGAATATAGAGTGCTTGCTCGACTGATTCAACGGCATACAGAGTCAATCCTTTACTGAGTGCTTGTTGTTGCACTTTGGTCGATACTTCGAATTCATTCTCTTTTGGGTAAAAGACCAATCCACCAGCGGGTAACTGATCTGTAGCGACTTTAAGCTTCGCGTTGATCTCCTGAATCGCAGTAATGGGGCCACCCTCAGTGCTGGAAATAATTTCACCTGTGGCAGCGATTGGCAGGTTGTTGTCTCCGTAGAGGTGGGTTGCTAAAGCAATAGCAAAAGCGAGGCCACCACTCTCGCCAGTCACTCCGCGATTATTTGGTAGGCCTAGCAGGTCGTAACTGATGATTTGTGGTGACAGATGGAAGAGTTTTTCTTGTGCCCAAGTGTAGGCTGTTTCAGCACCGCGCAAGGCCGCCGGTGAAAAGCTGCGGTCACATTCGAGGGTTAAATAGGCTTCGATGGGACGGCTATTGCCCTCCGGGGTAAGGTGGGCAGAAAGTATCACCTCCGCAGCCGCACCACTTTCAAACAGCATCCATACCTTGGCAGCCATTATGCGTCGTCCTCTTCTTCAGTTAAGACAATAGTCCATGTGGTAAGGTCAATTTAAATAATTGTGCTGTGAAAATGTTGATAAAAATTACGTTTACATTAAATAATGGTCGCCAGATTGAGTCAATTAAAAAGGTGATATCGTTAATCTCGAACGAATTCGAAAATGTTTTGAAAAATCATTCACGTCAACGATAACGAGAGTGTGGCAAGACAACAACGAGACATCCCTCGTCAGCATGTTATCCATGAACTGAGTGGCATTCAGGTCTGTGGCGAGTGACATAAAGTACTCAATCTATATCAGTCGATCGTTGAAGCAGCCAGACTAAGTTTAAAATCCCGCGTGAAATCATTGCTGCGGTGATTATGGTTGAGTCGGGTGGTAACCGCACTTCCGCCGCGCCATCCAGTAGCACAAAGGGGTTGATGTAAACCATCGATGCAACCTTTCAGCAGGCACTTAACTGCCTTAAAAGAGGAGGCATTGTTATTGCAAATGTGTGTGGCTATTGCGGGAGCGTTTGGCATATGCATACAGTGGGGTAGGTCTTGAAATACAACATTCGCTTCGGCCCTTATTCTCACACAGCCTCCTCGTTTTCTTTGCCCTCTTTTTCCTCAGAAATTTTCGAAACGTGGTAGGTTTCACGCTACGGAACCAATCAGCAAAAATTCACTTAAAGGAGCCAGCATGTCCTACGATAAGATAGAAGACGCTTTTAACTACATCAGCGAAGGCCAACCAGGCGACCGCAGGGCGATGGTCCACCGGGGCACAGGGAAGGTGTTTCTTGAATCGGTTAAATCTGAGTTCGACAGGATTCCAGCCGAGTTTGAAAACGACAGCGACTATCTCCTCATCCCCAGCAGGCAGGATCTCGATCCGGGCAAGGGGCTGATACTTGAGTTTTTCAATACTCACGCTCAATCGGAGGTGCCTCAGGTAAAGGCGATCTTTTCCCGTTCCGGGGCCTTTCGCAATGTGAAGGCTTTGATGCGCAGCCTGCAACTGCTCGACTTCTGGCATCTCTACGAAGAACAGCGGATCGAAGAGCTGCTACGCAAATGGTGTCAGGATAAGGGCCTCTCCATCTGAGGGGGCAACAAGCTGGCCAGAGAATAAACCACTAGGTATCTTTACTAGATGATCGGATGATGGCGGGAATCATCACCAGTATCTTGGAAAATTGTATGTGGATCAACCCCCGCAAGCTGTGATTGTGGCAGCTTCTTTAGGTATGTATGAAAGAGTTCTTTAGCATATTCCACATCCACCATGTTGCCCGTTGTGTATGCTTTGACAAAAGATTTCTCAAGCTGTGGGTCGCATATTTTTAATTGTGTTGCCTGATCCCATAAAAGTTCAACCAACGACTTACCTTTACGTCCATCAATGGCGAATGCACTATAAAGCTTGCGTATTTTTGCCCATTTACTATTCATCGTCGTTTCCCGAGTTTTGTTGTTTTTATTAAGGATAATTGTTCGTTCTATATGGTTCATTTTCTGCTGTCGTCATGATCAGTCTAGACGGGGGAACAGTCCGGAATAGTTGGCGGTTAAGGTGATTCAAGTTGAAAAAGGGGGACAGGGCGTAAGACTGTCCCCCTTTATTCTATGTACTCAAGGTGAAAAATTGTCACTAATTATCTGAGCCAAAGGTCAGCAGTGCTTCGCCGCTTATGACACAGGCCGTGCGGCTGCCATCCAGATCATGAGTTATCTCAATTACGGTTCCCGCTTCAAGTTCTTCCAGCGTGTCACCATCCTGGACGTCAGTGCACTCACCGGCGATTAAGGTCTTCGTGGTGGGCGCGGCAACATCGCTGCTGCTGGAGCCATCACTGCAACCCGTAATCAACAGTGCGGCGCTAATCATTATTAGTAGGTATTTCATCTATTTTCTCCTGTCATAAACTAAGTCTAAAATTGCAGTGGCACTTGCAGGGTTGTGGTGATAGTCAGGCGTGGATCACCGTTGTCCGCAGTGGTGATGGTGGCGCTGGACTGGGCCGGGAAACTGTTACTGAAACCGCTGTCGGCTGTCGTCGCCAAGGTGTCGTATTGCTGTTCCAGATATCCGTTATGGATAATGGTGAAACCGGTCCATAATACCCCTTGCTCTGTAATGTCGGCGTTGGCGTAGAGCACCCTATGCTCTGTGTCGTCGGCATAGTATAAGTTGTCATACTGGTCGCCATGAACACTGACGGCGGTAAAATCGATAACCCGAACGGAACGCAACTGCAGCCAACCATCGTCGAGGACAGTGACATCGCTGCCGGGGAGTAGCGAGTTGACATGCGTTTCGACACCGCCCTGAACGACGATGCCATCAACACGACCAGCGGTGTCAACATGGCCGGTGGCGCTGACCTGGTTGCCACTAAGGGCCGTTTCAAGCATCATCAACAGCGAACCATCGGCCTGAATCACCGCGCCGCCGTTGAACCCTTCGCTGACTAGGGTCGATGTGGTTGATTCGCCATAGGTCGGATTGCGTTGAACCTGTGCCTGTAACATGCCCGTCGGTTGCAGGGTGGTGGTGATCTCCAGAGGGATGGTTACCCCGTAACTGTCCGTATAGGGGATGGTGGCCTGTAGGGTCATGACGCCAACTGCGCTGGTTTGGGCGAGGATATCCAGCCACATGCTGGCCACACCGCTTTCGCTGCCGTCGGCGGTCTGCACCTGTTGCTCGATAAAACCCTGTTCATCAATCACCGTCGATAGTTGTGATCCATCAAAGGTGTTGGTAAAAGTTATCCGTCCCTCTTCGCTATCTTGATCGACGCTTTCATAGGTAGGTAGTTGCGAACAGAGCACAACCTGTTGCTCATCGCCCTCATCATCGGCGACAGGCATGCTGTAACCTTCATCCTCCTTGAGTTGATCGAGCATGTCATCTTCATCAACGATAGCGGGCAAAGTTACAGCGGCCGCACCCTGATCGAGAGCACTGGCCAAGTTGGCGGCGGCGATCAGCTCTTGTAACGCCAGCAGGCTGTCGATGTTATCGGTTAATTCGATGGAAAGGCGATACGCGGGTAGGTTGTAAAAGTAAAGATCCTCTGTGCCGGTGAGTTGCAGCTCGGCCAGCTTCATCTCAGCGGCATCGACTTGCTCGACATAGCCTTGAATGGTCACTAGAGCATGGACCTGATCAATTAACGCCTGTAGTGCCGCTAGATCGGTCAGCGACTCCAACGCAGCAATCTCCTGCTGATAGATGTCCAAATGTTCAGCAATTGACCCATGTACGCCGGCGCTGATCAGCTCATCAATGGTCAATGGCGAAGCATCGGAACTCAGGGCATAGTTTTTGATCCGCTCCATGGCGTTGACCTGATAGATCAGCGTCTGCAATGTTGCCAGATCGGCGATCTCAGTCTGAGCACTGATGGCCTGTTTATAGGCGGAAAGGTTAGCGATATCGACCTCAACCATCCCAGCAGTTACCAGTTCTGCCACCGTCAGCAGCGAGGCATCGGATGTCGCAGCGTACTGTTGTATCTTCTCGAAGGTCATCTCTTGCAACGTTTGAACGGTGACGTCGAAGCTGTCATCAACGCTTTTACCATTGGAGGTAGCGCGTACGGTGATGGTTGCCGCGCCAAGTTGATCGGTCTTATAGCTCAGGGTCAGGGTGTCGCCGCTGATGGACGCTGTCACCAATGAAGAGTTGGAATTGGCGAAAACGGATTTAACAATCGACGCGGTACTGTCATTGGGGTTTTCGAAGGTGCTGCTGAGATTAATGGTGGTATTGCCGATATTGTCAACCACGGCCACATCAGCAATGGGACTGGCCACCACCAACGCCGCATCATTGTCGCGGTTCACAACGCTAATGGTTTGGTCCGCCAATGGATCAAATGCAGCGTCGCTTACCGTATCCTGAACGGCAACCGTTACTGTCGTAATCTTAATACCATCGATCTCATCGTCATCCACCCCCGTCACGGTAACTGTTTGCAGGCGGTTCCAGTTGGCGGCAGTAAAGGTCACCAGTGCTGGTGCTGCGATAATTTCGCTAGCATCGTGGCCGGTAATTGTCAGTACCACATTGCTGGATGGTCTCGAATCCAACACCAGTGTGAACGTGTCGGTGGTGGCTAATTCTGAGACCTCAGTCGTGCCACCAGACTCGCTGATGGTAAAACCGGCGACATCGTTATCGATTGTCGTAACCGTTACAGTTTGAGTTGCCAGAGCATCAAAATTATCATTGCTGGCGGCGTCATTAACCGCAATTGTTACGCTTGCGGTCTGATCACCGTCGACCAAATCATCATCAACGCCGATAACCGTGACGGTCTGCGGGGTGTTCCAGTTGGTTGTCGTAAACGTCAATGTGGCTTTATCTACAGTGGCTTCACCCGTGTCGTCGCTGCCGATGTTGAACACCACATTTGAAGCGGGTTGTGCGTTCAGAACTACCGTAAATGTGTCGGTGCTGGCCGATTCGGCAACCAGAGTACTGCCTGCCGTTTGAATTACGGTAAAACCGGCGACATCGTTATCTGTGGTGACGACACTGACCGTTTTATTAGCCAGAGCATCAAAAACATCATCGCTGGCGGCGTCATTAACCGCAATTGTTACGCTTGCGGTCTGATCACCGTCGACCAAATCATCATCAACGCCGATAACCGTGACGTTCTGCGGGGTGTTCCAGTTGGTTGCCGTAAACGTCAATGTGGCTTTATCTACAGTGGCTTCACCCGTGTCGTCGCTGCCGATGTTGAACACCACATTTGAAGCGGGTTGTGCGTTTAGAACTACCGTAAATGTGTCGGTGCTGGCCGATTCGGCAACCAGAGTACTGCCTGCCGTCTGAATTACGGTAAAACCGGCGACATCGTTATCTGTGGTGACGACACTGACCGTTTTATTAGCCAGAGCATCAAAAACATCATCGCTGGCGGCGTCATTAACCGCAATTGTTACGCTTGCGGTCTGATCACCGTCGACCAAATCATCATCAACGCCGATAACCGTGACGGTCTGCGGGGTGTTCCAGTTGGTTGCCGTAAACGTCAATGTGGCTTTATCTACAGTGGCTTCACCCGTGTCGTCGCTGCCGATGTTGAACACCACATTTGAAGCGGGTTGTGCGTTTAGAACTACCGTAAATGTGTCGGTGCTGGCCGATTCGGCAACCAGAGTACTGCCTGCCGTCTGAATTACGGTAAAACCGGCGACATCGTTATCTGTTGTCGTAACCGTTACTGTTTGAGTTGCCAGTGTATCAAAAACATCATCGCTGGCGGCGTCATTAACCGCAATTGTTACGCTTGCGGTCTGATCACCGTCGACCAAATCATCATCAACGCCGGTGACGGTAACGGTCTGTGGGGTGTTCCAGTTGGTTGTCGTAAACGTCAATGTGGCTTTATCTACAGTGGCTTCACCCGTGTCGTCGCTGCCGATGTTGAACACCACATTTGAAGCGGGTTGTTTGTTCAGAACTACCGTAAATGTGTCGGTGCTGGCCGATTCGGCAACCAGAGTACTGCCTGCCGTCTGAATTACGGTAAAACCGGCGACATCGTTATCTGTGGTGACGACACTGACCGTTTTATTAGCCAGAGCATCAAAAACATCATCGCTGGCGGCGTCATTAACCGCAATTGTTACGCTTGCGGTCTGATCACCGTCGACCAAATCATCATCAACGCCGATAACCGTGACGGTCTGCGGGGTGTTCCAGTTGGTTGTCGTAAACGTCAATGTGGCTTTATCTACAGTGGCTTCACCCGTGTCGTCGCTGCCGATGTTGAACACCACATTTGAAGCGGGTTGTTTGTTCAGAACTACCGTAAATGTGTCGGTGCTGGCCGATTCGGCAACCAGAGTACTGCCTGCCGTCTGAATTACGGTAAAACCGGCGACATCGTTATCTGTGGTGACGACACTGACCGTTTTATTAGCCAGAGCATCAAAAACATCATCGCTGGCGGCGTCATTAACCGCAATTGTTACGCTTGCGGTCTGATCACCGTCGACCAAATCATCATCAACTCCGGTGACGGTAACGGTCTGCGGGGTGTTCCAGTTGGTTGTCGTAAACGTCAATGTGGCTTTATCTACAGTGGCTTCACCCGTGTCGTCGCTGCCGATGTTGAACACCACATTTGAAGCGGGTTGTGTGTTTAGAACTACCGTAAATGTGTCGGTGCTGGCCGATTCGGCAACCAGAGTACTGCCTGCCGTTTGCGTTACGGTAAAACCGGCGACATCGTTATCGGTTGTCGTAACCGTTACTGTTTGAGTTGCCAGTGTATCAAAAACATCATCGCTGGCGGCGTCATTAACCGCAATTGTTACGCTTGCGGTCTGATCACCGTCGACCAAATCATCATCAACTCCGGTGACGGTAACGGTCTGCGGGGTGTTCCAGTTGGTTGTCGTAAACGTCAATGTGGCTTTATCTACAGTGGCTTCACCCGTGTCGTCGCTGCCGATGTTGAACACCACATTTGAAGCGGGTTGTGTGTTCAGAACTACCGTAAATGTGTCGGTGCTGGCCGATTCGGCAACCAGAGTACTGCCTGCCGTCTGAATTACGGTAAAACCGGCGACATCGTTATCTGTTGTCGTAACCGTTACTGTTTGAGTTGCCAGTGTATCAAAAACATCATCGCTGGCGGCGTCATTAACCGCAATTGTTACGCTTGCGGTCTGATCACCGTCGACCAAATCATCATCAACGCCGATAACCGTGACGGTCTGCGGGGTGTTCCAGTTGGTTGTCGTAAACGTCAATGTGGCTTTATCTACAGTGGCTTCACCCGTGTCGTCGCTGCCGATGTTGAACACCACATTTGAAGCGGGTTGTGTGTTCAGAACTACCGTAAATGTGTCGGTGCTGGCCGATTCGGCAACCAGAGTACTGCCTGCCGTCTGAATTACGGTAAAACCGGCGACATCGTTATCTGTTGTCGTAACCGTTACTGTTTGAGTTGCCAGTGTATCAAAAACATCATCGCTGGCGGCGTCATTAACCGCAATTGTTACGCTTGCGGTCTGATCACCGTCGACCAAATCATCATCAACGCCGATAACCGTGACGGTCTGCGGGGTGTTCCAGTTGGTTGTCGTAAACGTCAATGTGGCTTTATCTACAGTGGCTTCACCCGTGTCGTCGCTGCCGATGTTGAACACCACATTTGAAGCGGGTTGTGCGTTTAGAACTACCGTAAATGTGTCGGTGCTGGCCGATTCGGCAACCAGAGTACTGCCTGCCGTCTGAATTACGGTAAAACCGGCGACATCGTTATCTGTTGTCGTAACCGTTACTGTTTGAGTTGCCAGTGTATCAAAAACATCATCGCTGGCGGCGTCATTAACCGCAATTGTTACGCTTGCGGTCTGATCACCGTCGACCAAATCATCATCAACTCCGATAACCGTGACGGTCTGCGGGGTGTTCCAGTTGGTTGCCGTAAACGTCAATGTGGCTTTATCTACAGTGGCTTCACCCGTGTCGTCGCTGCCGATGTTGAACACCACATTTGAAGCGGGTTGTTTGTTCAGAACTACCGTAAATGTGTCGGTGCTGGCCGATTCGGCAACCAGAGTACTGCCTGCCGTCTGAATTACGGTAAAACCGGCGACATCGTTATCTGTTGTCGTAACCGTTACTGTTTGAGTTGCCAGTGTATCAAAAACATCATCGCTGGCGGCGTCATTAACCGCAATTGTTACGCTTGCGGTCTGATCACCGTCGACCAAATCATCATCAACTCCGATAACCGTGACGGTCTGCGGGGTGTTCCAGTTGGTTGCCGTAAACGTCAATGTGGCTTTATCTACAGTGGCTTCACCCGTGTCGTCGCTGCCGATGTTGAACACCACATTTGAAGCGGGTTGTGCGTTTAGAACTACCGTAAATGTGTCGGTGCTGGCCGATTCGGCAACCAGAGTACTGCCTGCCGTTTGCGTTACGGCAAAACTGGCTATATCGTCATCGGTAATCGTTGCAGTATGACTGGTTGTTGCGCCCTGGGTCGCATTGACCGGTGTGCCCATATTGATGATGATGGTTTCGTTGTCCTCGTCAAGGGCATCAGCAGCGATTGTAATTGTGATATTTGCGGTTGTTGATCCGGTGGGAATGGTTATCGGACTGGAAGAGATAGCATAGTCGGTGCCGACGGTGGCGCTACTCGCAGCGCTAACAGTGAATGGCACTGTGATATCTCGGCTACTAGCAGCTGAGAGTTGGGCAGTCAGGGTCAGGGCCCCTGATTCCCCAACACTTGATTGTGATGCCGATGTGAATGTGACCGTTGGAGTGGCATCGTTGTCATTGATTGTATAGGTATGTACCTTGTTTGTGCCCAGCGTTGCATTGGTTGGGTTTGACAGCGTTACAATGACGGTTTCATTGTTCTCATCCAACGTGTCATCAACAATACTTGCAATGGTGATGTTGCCATTGGTCTCACCGGCAGCAATGGTTAATGTACCGTTTGCCAGAGTGTAATCGGTTCCGCTTCCCGCTGCGGTACCTGTTACCGTATAGTCAACGGTAACAGTTGAACTACTTATTGCCGAAAGCTCAACCTGTAAATCAGCACCGATAAGGGCTTCCGTGTTGTTTGAATTTGTTGTGTTGAAGGCAATAGATGGAACACCCGTTGTGAAACTCACTTGCGAAGCATAACTTGTACCTACAGAATTGGTTGCATAAGCCCTGACATAGTAGGTTGTTCCAGGAGTTAAGCCGGTAATGTTAGAGGTAGAAGCCCCAGTTGACGAAGCGGCCCCTAGCTTTGTGTTACTGTCTGCTGTCGTCGGAGACCCAGTGGTATTCCAGCAAACGCCATGTTGGGTAGGGTTGGGATAGCCGAGATCTGTAATATTTCCATTGCCTGTGGCTGTTGTGGTTGAAATGGAAGATACAGCTTGAGTCGTTATAGTTGCCGGATAGTTAAGATCATAGGTGAAACCGGTATTTGTGTATGAAGACGGCGGATTGTCTACAGCATCCTGATACTCCAACTTAACACTGTAGATGGCACCTTCTACAAGAGCATCATTGGCATCACTGCTTACACTTGTGACATTGCCATTCGAGGATAGATCCGATCCATTAAGTGTAGCTATATGCTGAGCAGCCGTTTCAAATCCGGCAGCAAAAGTGAGTATATGTGGTGAATTCGGGTCGGCAGCTCCACCTGTACGGGTAAAAGTCATCTTGGCAGTCCCAGGGCTTGCCGGCTCTGGTAGGGTAAAGTCAACGGCCAGGGAAGCATTGTCGCTTGAACTGGTTGCTGGCGATGCCAGTGTGGGCTGCTTAGTTATGTTGTCATAGTGAAAACTGGTAGATGTTATCGAGGCAGCTGCATTCAGGATTTCATCCTGATACTCCAGCCTAACAGAGTAGATGGCGCCATCAACAAGGGTATCATTGCCATCAGTATTTACACTGGCGACATTGGCATCCGAAGATAGATCCGATCCATTAAGTGTCGCTATGTGCTGAGCAGCTGTTTCAAACCCAGCAGCAAAAGTAAGTATATGTGGTGCATTCGGGTCAGCAGTTCCACCTGTACGGGTAAAAGTCATCTTGGCAGTCCCAGGGCTTGCCGCCTCTGGTAGGGTAAAGTCGATTGCCAGCGAAGCATTGTCGCTTGAGCCTGTTGCTGGCGATAACAGCGTGGGCAGCTGAGTTATATTCTCATAGTGAAAACTGGTAGATGTTATCGACGCAGCTGCACTCAGGACTTCATCCTGATACTCCAGTTTAACAGAGTAGGTGGCGCCATCAACAAGGGCATCATTGCCGTCAGTGTTTACACTTTCGACATTGGCATTTGAAGACAGATCTGTGCCATCTAGTGTGGTTGTATGCTGATCAGCTGATTCAAATCCGGTAGCAAAGGTGAGTATATGTGGTGAATTCGCGTCGGCAGTGCCTCCTGTTCGGCTAAAGGTCATTTTAAGCGTACCGGGGCTTGCAGCTTCGGGAAGGGTGAAATCAACATTCAGGTCACTGTTATCTGTTGATGAACTAGCTGGTAACGCCAGTGAGGCGGTTTGAGTATGAGTTGTTACAACAAAGGAAAATGTCTGATTGGTCAGCTCATTACTGTTGTTATCGGAAACTTTAAAGATAAAACTGTCACTGTCAGTATTTGTGCCATCGTGAACATAGCTCATATTGCCGGCAGTAAGATCGGCCTGTGTAAAAGTGTCATTCTGCTCCAGAGTGGTGCCAGATTTTTTCAAGGCACCATTCAAAGTATTGGTGGTTATTGTAAAAACCAATGTTGCGTCATCATCATCGACATCAGCAGCACTTAAGTGGGAGGCTGCACTAATGGAAGCGGTTGCTCCCTCATTGATGTTGAGAGCATTGTTTGTAGTGATGGTCGGCGCGTCATTGTCAAGACTGGTAACACTGATTGTACGGCTAACTGTATCAGCAACACTATTTGCATCAAAAGCGGCAATGACTATTAATCGGTTGCCAGTCCCTGGATTGTCAGAAGTATTTCTGTAGCGTAGGGACTGAAACACCTCCTGCACAATGGCATTGCTCGCATTAGAAATAAAAAAAATACCCAGTTGGGCTGCTCCTGTCACAACTCCTCCATTGTGACTTAAATTACCGATGTCGGTGCCATTTGCAAATATATCGGATCCACTAATGGTTATTGTTATTCCATCACCATCTGTATCACTAATACTGATTTCGTCAGCAGCCTCATCATTTGCTTGGATTTCGAGAGCGATTTGTCCGCCATTCCAATCGGTATCCCCGTCGACATCATAAACCGTTGCTGTTGGATCAATTTGAATGGCTGCATTATCTTCGGTGTAGGCTAAAGTAGAGCCGTTTATCGAAATGGAGGGCGCATCATTGGCAGCAATCACTGTTACGGTTGAGGCCACAGCAAGCGCGGCGGTATCATCTCCGCTATTCGCCGTTCCACCACTATCAGTTAAACTGGTAAGGGTCACCACCCTGTTTGATGTGTTTGGCGTATTGCTATTGTTCTGGTAGGAAATAGTATTGATAAGGGTCTGCAAGGAAGAAGTACTTAGCGTTCCTCCACTTAGGCTGATAGTTGCAGTCGTACCAACAACCGAAACACTATAACTAAGCGAATTGGATGCAGTGGTATCAGAAGTTCCATGTGTAAGAACAATAGCTGTACCGTCTACATTAAGAATTTCACTGGAGCCATTGTTCACATTGGTAATCGTAATTGTAAGAGCAGAGAGGGTCTGTCCACTTTCAATTGTAGAAGCGAAAGCGCTATTAAATACAACGGCTGCACTGCCATCCTCAGTAAATGTAGGGTTGGTTCCCGTTGCAGTTAATGTAGGCTCATCATTTACGGCAGCTATGTCAAAACTAACTGATGCCGCACTGGAAGACACAGTTCCGTCGTTGGTGGCAAATGAAATTGTAGCAGCATTGGTGCCACTTAGATTGGCTGTGGGTGTAAAAGTTGCTGCATCCAGAGCTGTATTAATTTCAGCCAATGTGCCTGCTGCTGTATAACTTGCCGAACCGTTACCGCTACCACCAAAGGTAATGCCTGAAGTTCCGATAACAAGCGTTCCTCCAGTTATCGTAAATGTAAGAGTCTGATCGTCTCCATCAGAATCCGCTACATCAATGTCATTGTTCAAAGCAACATTTGTGTCATCTTCAGTTACGCTTGGAGCACTTGGTGCTGTAGGTGTTGGGGTAGCGTTGGCGGGAGCTAAGGTGTAAGTAAGGTCATCGAAATCAACGACTATTTCAGGCCCTTCAAAGCGAAGTTCATCTACGCCGACAAAATCAAGGGTTTTGCTGTCCCTAAAATCGGCTGCAACGTTAACTGATTGCCCCGTGGTGATATTGTTATTGTAGCCGGTAACGGTGAAGGCCTGACCCACAGATGACATCCATAGGCTTGAGGTGTCAAAAACACTGCTATCTGTTTTTGTAATTTTAAATACAGTGATCAGAGCACCAAAGTCACCTGCAGCTGAGATCGCAGCTGACCCCACATTTCCCCATGTCTGAGTATAGAGTATATCCGTACTTGCTACAGCACCACTCACTGTAATTATCTGATATGTAAATCCGTTGAAATTAAATGGTGTGGTTCCGTTTGCCAGAACTTCACCCTCTGATGAACCTGCACCATCATAATTTTCAGTGGTTGCCCCCATGGCAAAAGTATGATTGCCAGAGATAAACAGAAAGCTGATGACCAGAAGGCAGAGCATTGCCAGCTTGTTCAGGCTGCTATAGAACTTTGAATGTATTTTTAATTGTTTAAAGGGGGTGGCACTGCTTCGACGTGAGGGAAACGTGGAGGTGTTGTTTGTTGTTGTTTTTATTCGATTCATCTTGGTGTCCCTTTTAGCAATGAGATTAAACATATAGTTGCTGGTTTTTCCCGTCATTAATATATACCGCTGTGTACGTGTTTTTGGTTGTGGTCTTTTGTTCTCTGTTTATTAACTTTTTGTTCTGAACTAGAGAAATGTGTGGATCTTAATTATCGAAGACGGTGAAGGTGTGACTAATTAGTAAACATACAATAATGGCAGAAGACAAACAAGTCGAAAGCTCTCATTCGGGGGGGATGGTCCTGGGGAGTTATCTTTGATCGTGAGTCATATATAACGTTGTTACCGTAGTGGACGAACGTACTGCAGTTCCATGGATGAAGGGGACTATCCCATTTTTGTTGCCTATGTAGATTGAAACCGCGCTTTAAATTTCTTAAGCAGCAAATGTGCTTACCTGGCTATTGCAAATGTGTGACGCTATTGCGGGAGCGTTTGGCATAAAAAGAGCGTAGGCTGATCAAAACACCTAACACCATCGCGATGCCGCCTGCCGCAGCCAAAGGAGCGCCGGGATCGCGATTGATGGTTAGTTGACTGTAGTTTTTGTACAGTGGCGTTAAGCGTTGGGGGGCAAAACCGGCGGCTAGTAACGGTTGTGGTGCTCCCTGTTTCATAATATACCAAATATTTTTTTTCTCTTTTGTTGAGTCACTTAATTCCAGTAAAAAAGCAGGATTTCGTAATGGCGTATTGGCCGCTGTATCTCTTCCTATTTGCTGAATATCGGGATGAAATTCCAGAACATTTAAGCGTGATCCTGATGGCAGAACATGTGTGCTCCCTTTTTTAAGTTCAACGTGCTGTTGGTTGAGGGAACAACGAAAGCCAATCGCCTGTTGGCTGTACGATCCTGGCAGTATGATGAGGTCACCATGGGTTAACGGATGATTGAAGCGAACGGTTGTTGTTTTTAACTCTTGATCCCCTTTGAGCAGTGTTACGTTGCTCAGCATATCAACGGGGCGGCCCGAGGGGGCAAGTTGCGGCTGAAAACTGTTCAGGCGCAAAAAGTAACCACTCTGTGAGGGTAGGGCGATCACTTCACCTTCTGCAATACTGTTATTGCTGCTGCGCATGCCGTAAATACTTCCCCAGCCGTACGCGATGACCACGAGTATAAAACCGATATGGATGAGATATTCCCCCCCCTTTTTCCAACGACTCTTTAGGTGACCGAGCCAATCAATAAAACAGCATAGGGTATTCAAGCATAATAGTCCGATGAGTACGCTGCACAGGGGAATCCATACGCTATAGGAGTTGGCGTGAGGCATGTACCCGTGCCACCATTCTAGTAGGGGTTTGCTGTCCATTGTATTAAACAGCCGTGGGTTGTTCATTATTTGTGTTGAACCGAAAATAGCGATAAAGGTTGTTGCACTGGTGAGGATAATGGTGACCTTGGCAGAGCAGCAGATTTTCCATAATTGACGAAACATTTTTGTTTCCTGACGGTATTATGCGAGAGGATGGCTACTTTTCATCAGCAGGCCAATCCCTAAGTAGGTAAAGAGCACCAGAGCAAACCCTAAAATAGAGAGCCATGCATAGCCGGTCCCTTGCCAAGGGCGGATAAATTTAGCGTGGCACATGCCAGCAAAATATAACCAGATCAATGCTGACCATAGTGCTTTAATATTCCAAGAAAAATAATATCCCCAAGCGACATAAGCCCAGTAACTACCGAGAAGCATGCTGAGAGTAAAGAAGCAAAAACCAAGGAAAATAGCTTCTTCGTTGAGCTGTTTTAGCAGGTTGCTCGATGGCAGTGGTAGGGCCGATGTTTTGCGCTGAATGAGATAGAGTACCGCCAAAGAGAAGGCCATGGCAAACAGGGCATAGCCGAGAAAAGAAAAGACGATATGCAGCGTGAACAGCGGCGTATCAAGCATTGGAATCAGCGCGGGGGGGCTTGGGTCTCGTGGCAGGGCGATGTACAGAAGGAGTAGGTTAAGCACCATGACAAACAGGCCTGCGGAGGCGAGGCGGTAGCGCAGTTCAAAATACACGTAGGTTGCGGCGAGAGCCCAACTAAAGAAAAAGAGGGTTGAGAATAGATTCGTAACCGGTAAGTAGCCAGCGGCAAACCAACGTAACCCGAGACTGAGGCTTTGGAAGCCAAACGCAAGAAGTACCGTGCCGAGGGCTAGCTGATGTAGCCTTGGCCAGCGTAGGCATGCGTGTGCTATATACAGTGAAACGCTAATGCAATACAGAGCAAAGCATCCATTGAGAAGAAGTGCGTTAATATCCATCTGTTGCTTCCTTCGAACGATGAGGCATTATTTCTTTGTGGGGCAGGGTTTTATTCTGTCCGTGGCAAGTGGGAAACTTCTAGATAATTTATAAACCTGTAAAGAGAGTTTTACAATGTAATTTCATAACCTTGGTTTATCTGAACCCCTGCTGCGTGAGTCATATATATCGTTGTTGGATCGCAGTAATATATAGACAAGGGCAGAACCCGTAGGTTCTGCCTTTTTTGTGAAAAATATGATCTAGATACAGCCGTAACAATACCCGTCATAATGTGACATTTTCATCAGAAATCGACCCTTCTTGAGTTGTACAAAATGATCGGCTATGTGAAATATTGTTAGTTGATGGTTACCGTACAAGGTGTGCAAAATGACAACAAGGACTGTGTTTAAAAAGCGATGTGGCTACAGTAATGTGTCTAGTTTAAGTATTTCGTCCTAATAGTCTTATTTATCCCCCTGGCAATTTCATCACAAAATCGAACTTAACTCCCAGTAATTACAACCTCAATCGGTAATAAATAAAAAACGACCTAATTTCAATGGATTACAATTAATTCACTAGAAGATGGCCGATAAAAAGTGGCCCTTGAATTGCATAGATACTATATAGCGATGGCCTTAATGAATTGCGTTGGGTCGTTAATGTGTTTTATCGCGTGAGCATAAATTCGGCAATATGACCGATAAAAAAGTTGGTCGAAAAGACCTTTGAGCAAAAGGAGTATCTATGCGAGAAAAAAGAATTATTTTAGGATTAATCTGTCTCTTACTTTCCATGCTAATGACGGCATGTGGTGGTGACGGTGGCGGATCTAGCAGTACAACAGCGCCGGCTGATGATTCAGGAAGTTTTACCGGCACTGCAGTTGATCCATATATTGTCGGTGCCGTGTTTGAAGAGGTTGCAGCCGATGGTGTGACTGTTTTGCAACGAGAATCAACCCCTTCAAATAATCAGGGTCAATTCACCTTTTCTAAATCCATTACCCCAGGCTCTACCATTTCCATGAAAATCGGTCGTAAAGGACTTCATCAAGGAACTCCTTATCAAGGGATGTTGCGCCGAGTTGTTGTTTCTGACGCCGATGGTTTAATTATTTCACCACTGACGACGATTCTTGCTAATGGTGTTTCTGAGCAAGAATTGCTTCAGGTTTTAAGTGATGCAGGGATCACTGGTTTGACTGCCAACAATCTGTATGCTGATCCCGTTGCACCGCTAATGGGGCAATCTTCGCAGGTTACCGACCAGAAACTTAAACTTCTGCACGCCAACATGGCGATCAACAATCTGATGGAAGCGCATAATGATTTTGGACTGGACAGTGCTGATTTAAATAGTCAGGGAATCTCATCCCTTCTTGATGAATTGGTGGCTGTCAATCAGGACCTCTTTAACGAAACTTACTTTAACCAGTTGGCACACGATGCAACCATGATGGGCGGCAATGACCAACCGTTGTTATTCGATGATGTCATTAAACCGATGGTTAGCGCCGTTCAGACCATTGTCGCCTTGATTAAGGAACAGCCCTCACTCGATAACATTGATCCAACGATTATTGATAACGCGGTTGCTGGAGCACAAACAAACCTTGATACGGCTGCAATGACTGAATATGAGCACCGTGTCGATGTGGTGCCACCTGTTACCGTTGATGGAGCCGTCGTGTTTGCCGCCAACTGCGCAAGTTGTCACACTGTCAATAGCAGTGGTGAAATGGACTTGAGCAATGATGGTTCGTTGGCCAATACTAAAATCACTCAGGGGCATATGGGGATCAATCTGGCTAGCAATGAATTGCAAGCGTTGGTCAGTTATGTCGATAGCGTAGTACCGACTGACCCAACCCCCGATCCAACACCTGTTCCAGATCCAACTCCGGCTGATGGCCAAGCATTGTATGATAATCAGTGCGCAGGGTGCCATAGCTTAGGAGATTACGATACTCAGGGATCACCGGATCTATCTGGTAGCGGATCAATTCTTACGGCAAAAATAAATGCCGGTCATCGTGGCGTTGTACTGACCAGCGATGAAGTTTCAGCTGTGACGGTGTGGGTTGTTAACAATACCGTCACCGTACCAACTCCTGATCCAACTCCAACACCCGATCCTACGCCTGATCCTGTTCCAGTACCCGATGGGACCGCTCTGTATGAGAGTGAGTGCCAAGCGTGTCATGGTCAGATGAACAATAACGATATTGTTGATCGCAGTGATGTGGCCATTCAAGAGGCGATTGATCTGAATAGCGGCGGCATGGGTTCCTTGGTGTTAACAGCCGAGGAGATCACCGCCATAGCTGATTCTCTCCCTGTTGCGCCGACACCTGATCCCGTACCAGTACCTGACCCAGATCCAATTCCACTGACTGGCCAAGAACTATTTGATGCCAATTGCGCCAGTTGTCACAGCTTAGGTGATTACGATACCAGTGGCTTTGCCGGCGATATCGGTGGCAACGGTGCCGGAATTACCCTTAAAATTGATGCCGGTCATCAAGGCCTCAGCTTCACCACCACTGAACTGGCAGCGCTCGTAGATTGGGCCAATGCTAACGTCGCAACTCCGCCGGTTCCTGATCCAATTCCAACACCTGAACCGACACCTGTTAGCGGTCAAACTGTGTACGATGACAACTGTGCCGCGTGCCATAGCGTCAACGGTTACGATGCCGATGGTTTTGCAACAGATTTGGCTAGCCGCAGCACCATCATTGGGCCTAAGCTTACCGCAGGCCATCAAGGCATCACTCTTAGCAGTGAAGAGGAAACCGAACTCGGTATCTTTGTCGATCAGTATGAAGCGGTGGCAACAGGGCCAGATTATAGTGATTGCACGGCCTGTCATGATCAACCTCCTACAACGGGTTCACACGTGGTTCACAATGCATTGGCCGGTGTCGATTGCAGCTCTTGTCATGCCGGTGCCGAACACAATGGTCAACTTGAGTTAGCGTTTGCCAGCAGCTATAATGCTAAAAATAGTTTTGCCAGCGACAACGGTGATGGCACCTGTTCGAATATTAGCTGTCATGGTGGTCAGACTACTCCAGACTGGGATAGTGGCAGCCTAGTGGTGGATACGCAGTGCCAATCTTGCCATAGCTCTGGTACGGGAGAGTTCAATAGTTACGATTCTGGTAAGCACGACAAGCATGTCAGAGATAAAGGCTACAACTGTAACGCTTGCCACAGTACGAGCAAACTGAGTCCCGGTCACTTTGCCGACTTAGCCACTGCCAGTTTCGGCACCGATCCAGCGACAACCGTTGGTGGTAGTTCGACAGCGACAGGCAGTTACAATGGCCAGACATGTTCAAGTATCCAATGTCACGGTTCTGAGAACTGGTAGTTCACTAAATATCTATTCTTGCCACAACGGGGAGGGCTTTTTGCTCTCCCCGTTGTGTTTGTCCCACCTAAAATGATCTTGCTGAGCCAAGTAATTGCTGTAACCTTGATTTGCATCAAGGGTTTTCTAGTAAAATCACGATAAGGTTTACCTCAATGACCTCACCCCCACAAGGAGCTAATCATGACAACCTTATCGCAAATCCATACTTTGACTGAACTCGTTGATTATCAAGCCGATGCAGTGGTCAGCAAAACACTGATCAAAAAAGATACCGCTACCGTTACCTTGTTTGCTTTCGGGCAAGGTCAAGAGCTCAGCACGCACAGTGCGCCATTTGATGCGATGGTCACCGTTGTCGATGGTGAAGTCGAAATCACCATCTCTGACACCCTCTATACCCTGACACAGGGCGAGATGATCATTATGCCAGCCAATGAGCCTCACGGCTTAAAAGCGACCAAAAATTTTAAGATGGTGCTGACGATGATTAAATCGTAGAGGAGTGAAATTTACCGATAAAAAAAGGGTATTGATATCGTGACTAAGAAAGATTTAGCATATATTTGCAATGATTCAAAAGCCAGCTCTGACTAATCAGAACTGGCTTTTTAGTTTCTCTTTATAGTTATCCGTAATTTGGTTTTGGCTATTTTCATCAGTGCTGCCACAATCGCAGCGGTGGTTGGCTATTCGTTTCTTTCACACTTTCTGGTCAATGGCTGATGGATCAACTCGCCACCATCGACTGTGGTTAAGCTTTAACCCCGAACAGTACCATTGTGCGCTATCTTCTTGCGTCTTCTCGCCAAGTATGAGATTCACTGTGACTATTCTATTTACCCCCCTTGGCCCCTTGCTCAACTGAGAGACAGACTAATGAAATGTTGGACACTCCTTGATACGGCACAGATCCCCGGCAACGGTGGTGAACTTCAGCTCTTTCAACGAGATACTGAATTCTCGATCAATATTGTTGGCGGCGGTGTGTTGATGAGTACTGGTGCTTACGCGTCTGAAGTTGCGCTGGCAGAACTGGCCTGTCGCAAAGTGGCCTCACGTCCTGATCCACGGGTGTTGATCGGTGGCTTGGGGATGGGCTTTACCCTCGCGGCATCGTTAAAGAATCTGGGCAGTAATGCCCAAGCGGTGGTGGGGGAGTTGGTGCCAGCGGTGGTGGAATGGAACCGTGGTCCCCTAGGAGAGCATGCCGGTTATCCCCTCCACGACGAACGGACGAGTGTCCGCGTCGGCGATGTCGCTAAGGTTCTGCGTGCTGAACGTCAGGCGTATGATGCCATCATGCTTGATGTCGATAATGGTCCCGAGGGCTTAACCCGTAAGAAGAATGACTGGCTATATTCGATGGATGGTCTGACCACGGCCTACGAAGCGCTGCGTCCCCGGGGGATTCTGGCGGTATGGTCGGCCAGAGCCGATCGAAAATTCAAGGAACGGCTACGCAAGGTCGGCTACAAGGTCAGTCAGCACCGAGTGCGGGCGCACAACAATGAAGGCGAATTACATATGATCTGGCTCGCTGAGCGTGGCCCTTAATCCGACAGGCTGCTAGGCAATCTTTCAGCTCAAAAGAACCCAACGAGTGGTCAGCATGCCATAGAATATTTCTTTTCAAGACCTGACCCCAATGGCTTCACTAAATATATTCATGAAAAGGTGCCGGCTCGTCAAGAAGTTGCTTAAGATCATCAAAGCGGCAAGGGCGACTAAAGAAATAACCCTGCACCTCCAAACAGTTTTTGTTTTTAAGAATTTCAAGTTGCTCGAGTGTTTCAACTCCTTCGGCGATCACTTTCATATCGAGGCTTTGAGCCAAAGCAACAATCGCCCCTATAATGGCAATATCACTGTCGTCACCTGGCAAACTTCGCACAAACGATTGGTCAATTTTTACACGATCAATCGGAAAGTTTTTAAGGTAGCTTAGTGAAGAGTAACCCGTGCCGAAATCGTCTATAGCCAAGCTAACACCACGGTCTTTGAGTTTCATTAATGTGTTGATAGTTGTTTCGATATTATCCATCAGATGACCTTCCGTCAGCTCCAGTTCCAAACAGTCCGCTGGAAGTCCAGATTCTAATAGAACTTTATCAATCAACTCAACAAAATCAGGTTGTTTAAACTGCAATCCAGAAACATTTATCGCAACTTTTATTTCTGAATAGCCACTATCTAACCACGTCCGACATTGTCGGCACGCCTGATGTAATACCCAGTTATCAATCATCAGGATCAGCGCGGTTTCCTCTGCTAGGGGGATAAATTCCCCAGGAGAAACCAATCCCTTTATGGGATCTTGCCAACGGATGAGGGCTTCAAGGCACGTGATTTTTCCAGTTTCAAGATTGACCTGTGGCTGATAGCAGAGGAAAAATTCATCATTAATCAGGGCGCAATGGATGCCGTTTTCAAGTTCGTGACGCCGTAAAGCGATGCCATCCATCTCTTTGGCATAAAAATGGTAGCGACCACTCCCCTTGCTTTTAGCCTCATACATGGCAATATCGGCATTTTTCAACAGAACTTCACCCTCAGTTGCGTCCTGAGGATAAACAGTGATCCCAATACTACATGAACTATACGTCTGATGCTCACTGAGCATAATTGGAGCCAAGAAAGCATCGAGTATGCGCTGAGCTACAATAGAAATTTTCTCACAACGCTCTGGATCCTCAACGATAATGGCAAATTCGTCCCCCGAGAGTCGTGCCACCGTATCCATGTCACGAACGCAACTTTCGATGAGTCGCGCGACATAGATCAACAGTTCATCGCCAACATGATGCCCCAAAGAATCGTTAATATTCTTGAAACGATCAAGGTCAATGAGCAGTACGGCAATCTGTTTCCCCTTCCTCTCAGACACTTTCATGCTTTGTTCTAAACGATTAAGGAATAACAACCGATTGGGAAGCCCTGTAAGGGAGTCATAGTACGCCATTTTGTGGATGATGTTATCCGCGTGCTTCCTCTCGGTGATGTCTAAGGCTGAAAATGTCACCCCTTGACTTAAATCCTCTTGATTCACCGGCGTCGAACTCAAAAAAACATCGATCGAGGTTCCATCTTTCTTGCGCATGATGGTTTCAATACTGCCGGTTCCTTCTTTCTGGATTTGCTGATATTTATATTCTCCAACTTTCTCGAACTCTTCATCATTGTGGTAAACAATGCGCGATTTTTCGCCAATCAATTCATCCTTAGTATATCCGAGCATTGTAGCAAACTGGTCGTTAACAAAAATGAAAACCCGGTTTGCAACCTGGCCGATGCCAACTGGGGCTGAACGCAAAACACTGGTTAGTTTAGCTTCACTTCTAGATAGTGCCGACTCAGCCTTTTTGCGGGCACTGATATCTCGATTACTACCTCGTCGACCCACATAATGACCTTGTTCATCATAGACAGGACTGCAATGATGGTCTATCCAGCGCTCTTCTCCTGCTTTGGTAACAATAGGGAAGACCAGAGAATGGGTTGGTGCTTGCTGTTTATGTTTGTGTTTATGTTTATCACTAAAATGCTGCTGAACAATCTCTGTGTACTCAGGTTGAATCAGATCAAAAAATAATTTTGGGTTTGTACTGAAATCATGGGGGGTATAACCGGTGATCCGTTCACAAGATGGGGAGACGTAAATATAATTTCCTTCAGGGTCGGTCCAAGATTCCCAGTCCTGAGTATTATCAACAAATAGCTTAAATTTAAGTTCACTGTCTTGCAATTTCTTTTCGGCTTGCTTACGTACCGTGATATCCCTTATTGCTGTGACTCGAAAATTGTCAGTGTCAGTTATGATATCCCTAGAATGAATTTCAACAGGAAAGTGTGTGCCACACTTTTTTATCCCCATCACCTCGTAGGGGGTAGCAACATTTTTATTTATGTTTTCATAGACTGTTGAGCGAGACTCATTTGTAATTAATAGCTCTACTCCATTCTTGCCGATCATTTCATGTTGTGTATAACCAAACATTTTAGCAAGTGAACTGTTGGTATCTTTAACGATCCCTTTATTATGAATAATAATTCCTTCAAAGGTCAGACTGGAAAGGTTTTTAAACCGATACTCACTCTTCTTTAATTCCTGCTCAGCTTGTATGCGTTCAGCTATGTCTATTCCGAAAGAAAGCAGCCCGATAATGGCGCCATCAATGCCTTTGAGTGTCTTATTGTACCACTCAATCATAAGCTCTCGCCCATCCTTGGTCACAATGAGATTAGCTTCTCCGCTAACATCAATGTCCACAATAGCTTTTTTAAACATTGCACGGATTTCTGTATGGTTGGCCGCGGGTAAAAAAGTATCAAACCAGTCCTTACCTTTGACTTCAGCTTCCTTGTAGCCGGTGATTGTCTCCATATAAGGATTTATCCGGCTGATGCGGCCTTCGGTATCCAATAACAAGATAATCATCTGTGCCGTATCAACTAGGCTGGTGTTAAAGGCTCTCTCTTGCTGATAGGATTGTTCAGTTATTTTGCTTTGAGAAATATCAATATGGAGTCCGATAAAACGTTTTGGGTTGCCGGCTTCATCCCATTCTGTAATTTCACCTTGCCCCAGAATCCACATCCAGCTACCCGATTTGGTCTTGAATCTAAATTCAACAGTGAAGTGGTCTAATTCCCCCGCGATATATTGCTGAATCTCCTTTTTAATCGCAGCAATATCGTCAGGATGAACTCGCTTCTCCCATTCTTCAAAATTAGAGGGGAATTCATCGGGTTCGTATCCCGCAATCCGATAATAATTTGGACCAAAAAAGACTAACTCTTCAGGTATATGCCAATCCCAAATTCCAGATTTTGCCCCTTTAAGAGCTAAAGAGAGTTCAGGTGATTGTGGTTCGGGGGTTGGCATGGATAATCTCCCTAGCATAGATGACAAACTATGTAACTGAATGTCGTGCGTTTTTTGATATTAAACAGGACTCGCCGATATTATCATAATGAACACAATATTGGGATCAGGTATTGAATTACAATGTTTTTAGTTTAAAACAAGCCGTTCAGTGAACGTGGCATGCTTAGACTTCTATAGGACTGTTGCATTTCAAGACCTGATCCCAGTTGTTTTCCTAAGTGAAATTTACCGATAGTTTTAATGCCTAAAAGGCCAGTTCTGCTGATTCAGAACTGGCCTTTTTGATTTTTGAGGTGCTGATTAGCCGTTGAGTTTTACCACGATGCAACAATCGTAGCGGTGGTGGGGTGATTCGTGCGTACTCGCGAATTAAGCAATAAGTGCAATCTGCATTAAACATAAGTCAACCGTAGACCTGACCCCTTTATTCTTTATTGTGACCCCTTTATTGCCGCAGAACAATTGATCCTTGCTCTAACTCGCCAACTCCATATGCTTTTCCACCTTAAGCTTTTCATCCCCTAATTCTCTGTTATGCTTTTCCTTAAGTTTTTCACTTATCTATTATTTGGGAGTAGAATGACTATGGTGACAATATTATGGGATCGTTTGTGGCAAATGCACGATGAAACCAAGAGCTTGTTTCTTTTTCGCCCCCAACCCCTTCTGGAAAATTTAAAGAAAAAAAGCCTCAGTTTGAGCGAGTCCCGACAAGAAAAAGATGTTGATCTCGCCGATGAGATTGTAGATGCTCCTGCTGAGCACCGGCAACGACTTAAACCCGGTCCAGGAGGAGTCGATGAAGAGGAGCCTCGGGAGTACACGAGGCGACAGAAGGTCGGACTGGTCGTAGGACCATTGCTTTTCTTTCTCGTTTTCTTCATGCCGCTCCCCTCCGGCATGGCTCCTAATGCACAAAAAATGGCTGCGGTCGCACTCCTCATGGCATGCTGGTGGATGTGTGAATCAATCCCCATCCCTGCCACCTCATTATTACCAATCGCGCTGTTCCCACCAATGGGAATCATGCACATAAAGCAGGCGACTGCACCTTACTCTAGCCACCTGATATATCTTTTCATGGGGGGCTTTATCATCGCCCTAGCAATGCAACGCTGGAACCTTCATCGGCGTGTCGCCATGAACATCATAAAAATTGTCGGATTTGCGCCAAATCGACTGATTTTAGGGTTTATGGTTTCTACTGCCATGCTCTCTGCCTTTGTCTCTAATACCGCAACCGCTGTCATGATGCTCCCTATTGGGCTAGCAATCACCTCCCACGTCATCGACGAAGGAAAAAAGGAAGGTCTCGACAGCCAGATTGATTTTTCACCTGAAAAATTTGCTTTTGGCCTCAATCTTATGCTGGGTATCGCCTATGGTGCGACGATTGGAGGGATAGCTACTTTAATAGGTTCACCACCCAACACCGTCCTGGCTGGCTACTTACAGAAGACCTATGGATACGAAATCACCTTTGTTAATTGGATGAAGGTTGGGGTTCCTCTGGTCGTTATTATGCTCCCCCTTTGTTGGCTCTGGTTGACTCGCGTAGCAAACCCGATGAAGCTAAAAAGAGTTCCTGGGGGCCGAGACCTAATCAATCAGGAACTAAAGGATATGGGGCCATTAAGTACCGGAGAACGTTGGACAGCCCTGGTCTTTACACTCACAGCTCTTGGCTGGATTTTCCGCAAACAGCTCGGATTTCTCTTTCCCGATCCAAGCATGCTCACCGATGCATCAATCGCCATGGTTGGGGCCCTAATCCTATTCGCCATTCCGATTAACTTGCGTAAAAATGAATTCGTCATGAATTGGCATTGGGCATCAAAGATGCCCTGGGGCGTGTTGATGCTATTTGGTGGCGGACTGTCCATGGCTTCAGGCGTTCAACATACAAAATTGGCAGACTGGATCGGTAGTCAAGTCGGTCTTTTAGGAGACGCACCACCGATGGTCATGGTTCTGGCCGTAACTATTCTCATTATTACACTTACAGAAATGACATCGAATACTGCCACAGCAGCCATGTCTATGCCGATCCTCTCTGCTGTCGCCATCGGGCTTGGTCAAAACCCACTACTTCTAGTCATCCCTGCAGCCATCACTTCGTCCTGCGCTTTCAGTATGCCGGTTGCTACCCCACCCAATGCAATCGTCTTTGGTTCTGGTTATGTCACTATTCCACAGATGGTTACAAGTGGACTTGGTCTGAACCTTCTCGGCATTATTCTCACCGTGGCAGTAACCTATTTCTTGGTAATCCCCGTTTTTGATATTGTCATCGGTGAAATTCCAATATGGGCGCAATTGATCCAATAAGAGACTTTTGCGCCAAGAGAAACTAGGCACCAGTTTAATCACATAAATGGTGACTCGCTGCAAAAGATTGGGACATCCATGAAGTTGATGACAATTCCATTTTTGCTACCCATGTAGAATAAAACGTGTTTTATAAAACGATGTACGCTCTCCAGATTAAATTGATGTGCTGATGTTGGATCGCAGTAATATACAAAAAAGGCAGAACCCGTGGGTTCTGCCTTTTTTGTGAAAAATGTAGATTGAAATCGCATGATTTCTTGATTTTTTTGGAATTTCTTGCAGCAGGAACTACGTTTTTAATTTATTAAGCAGGAAATGTTCTTACCTGCCCTATTGCAAATGTGTGGCCATTGCGAGACCGTTTGGCATAAAAAGAGAGTAGGCTGATCAAAACACCTAACGCCATAGCTATGCCGCCTGCCGCAGCCAAAGGAGCGCCGGGATCGCGATTGATGGTCAGTTGACTGTAGCTCTTGTACCGTGGCGTGAATCGTTGGGGCGTAAAACCGGCGGTCAGTAACAGTTGTGGTGCTCCCTGTTTAACAACATACCAAATGTTTTTTTTCTCTTGGGTTGGGCCACTTAATTCCAGGCCGAATTCAGGATTGAAGTGCAACACTTTGAGGAGTTAAAGTGTTGTTATGGCAAAAACATATAAACATTTAGACTGTACAGAACGTGTGATGATTCAGGTGTGACTTTTAGTGACTTTTAGGGGACGTTGATGACACAGTGGACTAACTCATTACGGTTCCATGATTGATCTACCATATCACTAACAACGGGGAGCTAATATGCCATGACAATCAAGACTTAATAGCAGTTTAGTTACTGTATCGTGTAATTTTTTTGTATTGATAAGTGCTTGATTATTAAGGTGAATACAGTTAGCTTGATTTGTTGATTGTTAAATTCGTTTAGCCATTGAATGTAGTATCGAGGTGTGTGCTCGGGAGTAGGTGGATAAATCGTGTTTACCTCTTATTATGTAGCCATATTTAGTTCGGAATCATTGAGTAGTTGTTTAGCCAAATTGATATTTGGTCCACCACGTCAACAACGTCCCCTTTGTCTTCCCGTCCCCTTTGTCTTCCTAACCTCTATCACCGTGGTGATGTTGAGGGATATTTTCTTGGTAGTGGGCGTGGATTACGGTTGTTTGTTGATTCGGTTGAGAAGTTTCGTGATCGAGAGGGCGAAGGTATTCCCTTGCCATGCTTGTTTCGTTTAGTAAGGCGCTGTTGATGGGTGCGTAGATAGTATTATTTCAGGTATTGCAAATAATATTTCAATTTTTTTACCATCAATTATTTTAATAATGTCCAGTTCTACCAGTTTTTCCAGATCCCTTTTTCTCGTTCTGTTTGTTAGGTCTAAATATAATGTTTGGTACCAAGGTTCCACATTTAAATCTTTAATAATCCAATACTCTTTATTTGACGGAAGCTGATTGAGTATTGTGTACTGTCTGGAATTGATCCTTTTTTGTGAAAACAGAATATTAATTTGTGACGAATATAATATAGCAGATATTATTTTGTTTGCTCTGTCGTGGAGTCTGTTTATTGTACTTAAAATTCCATGAAGATGAAATTCAACAAACTCTGTATTTGGGTATTCTGTCACTTTGTCTTTAGAAAATTTTCTACATCTGTTGAAAAGAGAGAAATAAATATCAAGATTTTCTAAATAATATTTAGAAACAGCGTAAGGCGCATAGTTATATTTTGCACATTGCAATGTTAGGGCTTCAATGACCCGACCTGTTCGTCCATTCCCATCCCAAAAGGGGTGAATAAGTTCGAAATAATAATGAAGCAATGGGGCTCGCAAAAGTGGCGGTAAATCCATAACTGGGTCGCTGTTTG
Source organism: Desulfuromonas svalbardensis (assembly GCF_055389415.1). Classification (NCBI taxonomy): domain Bacteria; kingdom Pseudomonadati; phylum Thermodesulfobacteriota; class Desulfuromonadia; order Desulfuromonadales; family Desulfuromonadaceae; genus Desulfuromonas; species Desulfuromonas svalbardensis. The sequence goes on from NZ_AP042416.1 coordinate 2,081,751, forward strand.
CCCATGCAATATACGCACGGATTAAGGTCTTTACGTCTTCAAGGCATTTTGGTGGTGTGTACACACCACCGTGTTCAATGTCACTTACTTGAGTCTTTCTGTGTTTTGGGTTGTTTCTGTAGGTGCCAGGGATATTGTCTTCATGCGTTAATCCATCGGTTATTTGACTATGGAGATCTAATATCAACTGTTCTGTGATCGGTATTCTCAAGTTTCCTTGGCTAGCTGCTTGATCTTGTTGTTCGGCATTTAGCTGTGTTTTAAAAAAATATTCTGCAAAACTCTTAGCAGTATTGTAGGCATCTCTTAAGTTTGTAACACGCCTTTCGGCTTCGGTTTTAACCTCTTCAGGGGATAAATTTATTGCTGATTCAGTTTCATTGCTATCAAGCTCGCCACCTTCAATGGTGTTAGTGCTATGTACAGAGGTCACAAGTGTCGCTTGCTCAAGTTCGTTAACAATATCTCTCATCATGGGTGTGCTGGCAAAACGAGTGTAGGCCTCATCTGCACGCTGCAAGGGAACACTTAGCTTGTTAAGGTCCAAGCCAATTTGAAAAATAAAAGGGCCTGATCTATGTGTTTCAACTTTTAAATAACCATTTTTATCTGGGGTAAATGTTTGTGTTTTTGTCATAGGTTTTGTCCAGTTATTAGTTATTGAAAACAAATACTTATGGTAAATATTTTGTTGTAAATGTCCACTGGTAGTACTTAGGTTTGTACCATGGTTGTGAACTGTCGGCAATAACGATTGTTAGACGTGAAACCTTTTGGTAGAGAAAACAACCATATCTTTGAATAAATTTTCACCGTCTTGACAAAATTATCCACCTTCGGCTACGCTTACTCGGTTGCAAGGGAAACAAGGTGACGTTCTTGCTTTATTGCTTTAACATCTGAACTATCCACTCGCTCAATGCGTGATCAGCATCAACGAACTTTCCACCTTTTCGTATCGAACGCGAAACAGCAGGGGGGCCAATTTTAAGATAACGGGCGATTCCTGCAGCAGGGTACTGTAACTGCCGTACTGCACAGTAACAGTAAACACAGCGTGCTTCAAATACGACGTTCAATCTCCCTCGTCGCATCATTTCATCTTTATCAAGTTGATAACGTTCCTCAATGAAATGTTGAAGTTGTGACAGGCTGATTAAAGTGGGGCGATTATCGCTCAGCAAGCCTTTATCTCGTAGCTCTGTCACAAACTCACCGCTACCCAGAATACGATCATCAAAGTCAATATTTTCATCGCTAGACTGGCTAAGAATCTGGCTGCGTCGTAAACCGCCACCCATAAGTTCAGGTCGCTTGCCCATCTCTATGCCATCCACTATGAATTGATGATATTTTAGTCTCGCTGCTTTTGCTTTTGTGCCGAAGAGTGCGAGCACATTGTCAACATCCAGCCCACAACTTGGCCGTTTACCCAGAATCTCAGCATGGCCACACTACGGATACCGATCAAGAGAATCCATGTCAGCGACAAGATGTGCCCTTAATGGGTTGAGGTGGATATAGCGAATTAGTTCCAGAAGATAGGTATCCTCTTCGCATATAATTGACTTATAGCGGTTCTGAAACAAGTGGCCGTTACGGTTGTGCCGTTTATTATGTGTGACAGCATACCCTGTTAGTAAACGGCGCATAAAGCTGGAGAGGGGAACCCCGCGAGGACGCAAGAGTAAATGACAATGGTTCGGAATCAACGCCCAAGCGTAACAGATCGTATCTGTTTCCGTCAGCAAGGTGTGAAACCGTTGCAGAAAGTTGTTACGATCATCGTCATCACGAAATATTTTGTCACACTTAATACCACGTACAATGACATGATGAACGAGATCTGGAATATCGAGGCGAGGTTGTCTAGGCATGTCAGTGATTACCGTTTAAGCTCTAAAAGCAATAAAGCAAGAACGTTATATATGACTCACGATCAAAGCTAACTTCCTGGAAGTTAAGCGAATTAATAAAAAAGCAATAGCCTGTTTTTGGTCGTTCTTTCTGCTAACAATAAAAGCAAACCCCACAAAACAGGAGGCTTTTATGTTGGATAAACTGGACAGATTGGAACAGTTTCGGCAACTACGCTCTACCATTCGTGGATCAAAATCAATTCTGGTTGTTGGGATTGATGTTGCTAAAAGTAGCCATCATGCCTTTTTCGGTGATGCCAACGGTAAAACTCTGCACAAGAGGCTGATTTTTGATAATGATCTTGAAGGGTTTCAAAAGCTTCGCGGCATGGCGAGTAGTTTAGTAGCAAGACATGCTTTAGAGCAGTGTGTGTATGGTGTTGAACCTACGGCCTCTTACCATAAACCACTTGCTGAATATCTGATCCGTAACAATGAGCAGGTTGTTTATGTTTCTAATGTTGCGGTAAAGCATAACCGATCACTCTTAGATGGTCGTTGGGATAAAAACGACACTAAAGATGCTGCGAACATTGCTGATCTAATCGGTCAAAGCCGCTGTCAATACTATGATCTCGCCGCTAATGACATCAGAGAGTTACGCAGTCTCCTCGCTTATCGCAATAAGCTTAAAAAGCAGGAGCACAGCTTGCGGATGCGTATCCGCAACAACCTGTTAGCTCAATACTTTCCTGAACTCGATAAACAGATGCCTCAAGGCGGTCAAGATGGTTTGATCCTCGATATTATCGCTAAAGACTTTGATCCAACGCATATTGCTGCAACACCATTTGAAACATTTCGCCAACAATACAAACTATCACGGCGACCCATTACCTATGAAAAACGGTTACGCACCATTTGGGAACAAAGTCAGCAATCTATCGGTTGCTTCCTCCCCGAATCTGCCGCATGGGAAGGACAGATGATGGTTGATCAGCTCCATCATACCAGACAGATCAAGCACGACTTAGAGCAACAACTTAAATACGTTGGAGAGAAGTTCTCATCATACCGCTGCATTATAACCATCCCTGGCTTTGGGCCAATCATCTCAGCAATGACCCTTGGTGCTATTAGCGATGCCCATCGCTTTACCAGTCGCAAGCAGGTGTTACGGCTCGCAGGGTTAGATTTAAGCGCATCACGCAGTGGTAAAACAAGCAACAGTGCTGTACCCGTAATTTCAAAACAGGGCAAAGCCGCATTACGCTACGGGTTATATCAAGCAGCCCTGATTGCCAGTTACCAAGATGAAACTATCAGAAACTACTTTACCCGACTACTCAAAGGGCGAGAACTAGAACGCGGCATTAAAACTAAAATGCGAATCAAATTAGCCGCAAAACTGCTTATCGTGGCATGGACAATGATGAAGCGAAACGAAGTGTTTGATTCTGGCCATTTCAAGGTATAAAACCACCTTCGAAATAGCCATTGGCGAGACGAGTCCGATCAAGAACGTTGAGGCATAAAGACCTCGGGCGGGACAAACAGGGACCTCTCACTGGAATCTTGAAGATTGGATAAGGAATGATGAGGCGGCCCCGCTCCCATTGAGGACGGGGGATGCCGGATATTTGTAACGATTAAACTCAAGGTTCGCCAAGTTGTGAGACTAACGCCAAGTGTTGAAATAGCAGCAGTGGTACGTTCAAAATTGGGCGACATGTTTAACTTGCTGATTTTGCAGTGGGGATTATTTTAGTTGACGTTGGTGATATAGAATGTCCCCTTTGGTTTCCATTGGTGATATAGAATGTCCCCTTAGGGTTTCCGTCCCCTTTGGGTTTCTCTTTTAGGTATTTCGAGTAGGTGAATGATTTTTTAGGTACGCTTTATATATTATTACTCTGTATATTTTAAAATATAAGTATGGTGACAAAATTATAGAAACAAGTCCCAGTAATGTAATGTCGGAGTCTGCAAAGAGAAAAATTAATAGATTTGGGATACCTAAAAAAAAGAGCATAGATACTGTAAGTGATACCAAAAGTGCGAATAGATACTCGCTGTATTTAAGTCTTGTTAAAACTTTGCATTTGTAACATTTTAACGATATAGGAATGTTCATCTGTAATAAAAAGAAGTCAATAAATCGAAATTTTTTCCCGCAATCAAGGCATTTCATTTTAATTACATCCCCTTTGTTTACGTAGTAAATTAATTAAATATAGTGGGGCTTTATTTTCCCATAAAATTATTGTTCCACCTGGACCAAAACCAAAACCAAGGTTTAGTGGTGAGGGCATATAGTCAACACTTAGTAATGTGTTTTTTAAATTAATTTTTCCAGTTTCATAGTCGATTGGTATTGAAAAAGATATACTTATCCCAAGACGAATATTTATATCAAACGATGGCCCATTTAAGTCCCCAACTTTATCAGCAAAAGAAAAATAAACTGTAGCCCCAGCACCAGCAGTTGTTTGTAAACCAGCCGACCCTGTTACCGTTCCAATAGCAGCCAAGGAGCCATGCCCATCCACAACACCACCACCAGATATATCTACTGCGCCCATGAAACCTATACCGGCAGAACCCCCATACCCAACAACCCAAAGTCCGTTTGAGTCAAAATTCATAATAGGATTTTGGTAAACATACCGAAAAAGATTCACATCCCCCGCAAAGAATCCAATCGGATCAACCTGCGTATATCGTCCCGCCTTTGGATCATAAAAGCGCTGATAATTATAATGCAAGCCACTCTCTTGGTCAAAGTATTGACCCGCAAAGCGCAGATTGTTTTCCACAGCGGTTAGAAACGGATCAACCGTCGCACGACCAAACGCTGCGTACCCCGCACTCCATACAATGGCGCCAGTGTTATCACTTAAACGCTGCGGCGTACCGAGGTGGTCGTTGTGATAGTAATACAAACCCGTTGGGGTGCGCTGATAAACTGGATCAGTACCCCATAAACCGTTCGGTTTCCAGCCATAACTCTTTTGCCAATTACCGTTCGCATCGTACTCACCGACTAGCCCTTCATCGGTATAGGCATAACTGGTGGTGGTGCCCGCCACGCTTTTGCTAATGCGGCGACCAAAGGGGTCATAACGGTAGCTGACTAAACGGCCATCGGCTAGGTGAATGGCAGCGAGTCGATTACGGCTGTTGTAATTATAGGTCGTGACTTGACCGTTTTCAGTTTTTTGTACGGTATTGCCGTTGGTGTCGTACTGGTATTGGGCTGTACTGTGACCAATCAACTCATTATTGGTATTGTAACTGATCAGACCGCTAATGTCGTTAGCGTTAAGGCGATTGCCAACGGGATCATAGCTGTATGTTTCGTCACTTAGAGCTGTTGCCGCAGGGTGATCGGCCTCGGTGAGTTGATTAGTTGGGTCGTAGGTGTAGTTTGTTGAACCTTGAGTGCTGACGGCGTTGGTGATATTGCCGGTACCGTCAAAGCTGTAGTCACGTTGCAGTAGTGTGCCGTTAGGGCCACTGGTGTTGAGATTAGAGAGCCAATCATTGCCATTGTAACTGTAGTTGGTGGTGACACCATTGGGGTAATTAATTTGGGCTAAACGGGTTTTGTTGTAGCTTAAATTGATGGTTTGACCATCGACACTCATGGCGGTCACTCGACCACTTAAGTCGTGAGCGTAGCTGTGAACGATATCGTTTGCACTGGTGTAGCTATCCTTGTTGCCATAGGCATCGTAGCTGTACTGAAAGCTTTTAGTGAAGGAACCGTAGTTGACCGTTTCAGCAATTTTGCGATTTAAAGCATCATATTCCAACACCCCGCTAACGCCATCGGCGCCGGTGTAGCCGATAAGGTTACCCAGCGAATCGTAGGTGAAGCTGTCTTGAGTACCATCGTGATAGACCACATTTGATAGATGGTTGGCTGCATCGTAGTTATAGGTGGTGATTTGCCCCTTGGCATCGGTGATGGTTTTAACCAAGCCGTTATGGTCGTAGCTGTAACGGCTGTTTTGCCCCATGGGGCGGATCTCTTCAAGTTTACGACCGGTTAGATCGTAACGAAACGTGGTGGTGTTGCTGTTGGCATCACTTAAGCTGAGTAGATTGTCGCGCTTGTCGGACTTTTAGGGGACGTTGATGACACAGTGGACTAACTCATTACGGTTCCATGATTGATCTACCATATCACTAACAACGGGGAGCTAATATGCCATGACAATCAAGACTTAATAGCAGTTTAGTTACTGCATCGTGTAATTTTTTTGTATTGATAAGTGCTTGATTATTAAGGTGAATACAGTTAGCTTGGTTTGTTGATTGTTAAATTCGTTTAGCCATTGAATGTAGTATCGAGGTGTGTGCTCGGGAGTAGGTGGATAAATCGTGTTTACCTCTTATTATGTAACCATATTTAGTTCGGAATCATTGAGTAGTTGTTTAGCCAAATTGATATTTGGTCCACCACGTCAACAACGTCCCCTTTGTCTTCCGACTTGAATTCAGGAACCCTTTACGCTGGCAAAACTTTCATTATCTAATATTTTTCATTTTTCCATGTCACACTTTTTGATTTTAACAGTCTAAATAGAAACAGTCACAATCGAAAGGTAAGCAAATGGGTTCAGATCTGGAACATCATGTCAGGCAGGCTAAAAATGGGAATCGACAGGCGCTCGAAACGGTTGTTGGTTGCATTCAGGGAAAAATTTACGGGTTGGCATTACGGATGTTGCGCCACCCGGAAGATGCTGAAGATGAGGCACAGGAGATTTTGATCAAAGTGATCACGCATTTGAGTGACTTTCGGGAAGAGAGTGCTTTCACCACCTGGGTATATAGAGTCTCCTGTAATCATCTATTAACAACGCGAAAAAAAAGTGCACGCATGAAGATAACGTTCGACTCGATAGAAGAAATGAGCACTGACGTAACCAACAATACGCCCTCCCTAACTGTTTCAGGTCCGGAAAGGGATGTCCTGTTGGAGGAAGTCAGGTTCGACTGCATGCAGGCCGTTCTGACATGCCTAGAAAGGGAAGTGCGAATTGCCGTTATCCTCGGCGACTCATACGACGTTACCAGCAAAGAGGGCGCCTTTATCCTGGGCATTACACCCGAGGCGTTCCGCACACGCCTTTCCCGTGGCAGAAAGCGCGTGCAGGAATTTATGGAGAAACACTGCGGTTTGGTCAATAAAAATAATGCCTGCAGGTGCCATAGACATGCCGCAAAAAACTTGGAGCAGGGTCAGGCAATCGCGGGAAAGAAAACTATTGTTAAACAAGAAGTAGCTGCGAAAGGCAGAGTAGAAGTGATTGCTCATTTGAGAGAACTGTCTGAAATCGATCGTACTGTTGAAATGTTTCGCCGTTATCCAGAATATAAGTCTCCCGATTCGTTTTCTCATATTGTGAGAGGTTTGATCGATTCGGGGAAATACCAAGTTTTTAGTGAATAACACCCCACTCAGAGAAGTGGATAGCCGTTTGGCTTCAGGCTGGCCTTATTCTTCCTTTAATCTTAAAAATGGATCTATTGCTGGCCGTCGCCCGACATTTCGCCATCCACAAAATCCAAATATATCGCTGCATGGAGCAGTAATATAAAATTGCTAATGGAGGAAACTAAATATGGACAGACGTGAATTTACCAAGCTTGGTCTTGTCGGCATCGGCATCGGTACCGTTGCCGCCGCATCCAGTGTAATAGCCCAGCAGTTGACCCCAAACCAAACAGGGAAGCTTCAAATGGCTGAAATCAATTATCCACCAATCGGTAGCAAAGTGGTTGCAAAAGTGCTTAGCACTCAGGGGGATTGTACTATCGGGATGAAACCTGGTGATGAGTTCGAGTTGAGCACCCACAAGTGCGGCGAATTTTGTGGGAATTTTTACAAAAATATTCATGGATGGGTACAGACACTTCAATTTGGTGGCTCTGTACCAATTGGCTCAGACCCCGATGTCCAAGTATGGGATTGCCCGAACCCTAAAAATCGGGTCCAGGTTGAATTGAGGCGAGTAAAAGGATAGGTTAATATAGAGAGAAACTAGGGACACTACCCAGATTAATTCGTATAAGTAGTCTCTCGCCGCAAAAGATCGGGACAGCCCCCGATGAAGCTGGGGACAGTCCCATTTTTGCTAGCTATGTATTTAAAATCTCAGCAATATATAAAAGGGCAGAACCTGCGGGTTCTGCCCTTTTTTGTGTAACCAGTTATCCGTTATCTTTTTAGTAATGGTGCAACAACCGCAGCGGTGGTGGGGTGATCCGTCATCTACATCAAACATAGGTCAACCGCAGACCTGACCCCTTTACAGTTACTGCATCGTGTCATTTTTTCGGTATTGATAAGTTCTTGATTGTTAAGGAAGATAGGATAGTCTTGATTATGTTAATCGTTTAATTTGTTTAGCAATTGAAGGGTGTATTGGGTTTTATGCTTGGGCGTTGATGGACAAATCGTGTTTACCTCTTATTATATAGCAATATTTAGTTCTCAATCATTGAGTCGTTATTTAGCAAAATTGGTGACTCAATTTGGTCCGCGTCTACCCAGACCAACACTTAGATTTAAATCCACAGTGAACGAATCAACCCAAAACCGAGACGATATGACAAACAGCAAAGACGATAATAACAACACGACTAAAAATTCAGAATCAACACCACAGAAAACACCGCATCCTTTTGATGCTCACACGTTAATGTGGATGATGATGATCTTTGCTGTTTTTTCGATTTTTTCTAGTCTTTCTGGTTCCAAAACGCCAGAGATTTCATATACAGATTTTAAAAAGGCAGTCATTTCCAATCAAGTGTCGTCCATCTCTTTCAGAGGCGATCAAATCTACGGTAACTATAGCGATGCAGGGGTAGATAAACCAAAAATATTCCATACCGTTATACCCTCCACACCAGACACAGAGTTACTACCGCTGCTCGAAATAAAAGGAGTCGATATTTCAGCAAAGTCTTCTGCTGATCCGCAATGGCTTACCATTTTGATAGGTATTGTTCCTTGGTTGTTAATCCTCGCTTTTTTTCTCTACTCAAGCCGAATGCTGCAACAAAGATTGGGTGGCGGTGGAAAAGATGGTTTTATGGGCATCTCAAAGTCCAAGGCGAAGCTGTTCGAAACCAAAGACAATGAAATTGGTTATGACGATGTCGCAGGCGTAGAGGGAGCCAAACAAGACCTTCAAGAAATCATTGATTATTTAAAAAACCCTGATGAATTTCAAAAGCTTGGCGCAAGAATGCCACGGGGTATTTTATTAATGGGCCCACCGGGGACAGGTAAAACCATGCTCGCCAAAGCCACAGCTCACGAAGCGGGTGTTCCTTTCTTTAGTATTAGCGGTTCAGAATTTATCGAAATGTTTGTTGGCATTGGTGCCTCTCGTGTTCGAGATCTGTTCAAAGAAGCAAGAGATAAAGCTCCCGCGCTCATTTTTGTCGATGAAATTGATTCCGTTGGTCGTGTTCGCGGCACAGGCCTAGGCGGTGGCAATGACGAAAGAGAACAAACACTCAATCAAATTCTCGCCGAGATGGACGGATTCTCAGTTGATGAAGCCGTTGTAGTTTTAGCCGCAACAAATCGCCCCGATGTGTTAGACCCCGCACTATTAAGACCCGGAAGATTCGATAGAAAAGTGACGTTAGAATTACCACTACAAAACGCAAGAATAGAAATCCTAAAAGTACATACTCGTAAAGTACCCATTGCTTTAGATTTTGATTACAAAGAATTAGCCAGCATGACCGTTGGGTTTTCTGGGGCAGACCTCGCCAACTTAGTGAATGAAGCCGCACTCTCCGCAGCAAGAAAAAAAGCCGACATCGTAACAAAAGATGATTTCAATCAAGCCCATGACAAAATCATTATGGGAAGCGAGCGAAAAGATTTATTAAATCCATCAGAAAGAAAAAGAACCGCCGTTCACGAAAGCGGCCACGCCATCGCCGCTTTATTTTTACCCAATAGTGATCCGCTTCGACAAGTTTCCATTATTCCACGCGGCCGAGCATTAGGAGTAACAGAACAACTCCCCGTTGAAGACCGACACAATTACACGCAAACTTATTTAGAAACACGGCTATCAGTCATGCTCGGCGGACGCGTAGGCGAAAAAATCGTGTTGGATGATACCAGTTCAGGCGCATCCAATGATTTAGAACAAGCGACGCACCTTGCAAAAATGATGGTGACCCAATGGGGCATGAGCGACGCCATTGGCCCAATTCATTTTAAGGTCGGCTCCGAACATCCTTTTCTAGGTTACGAAATACAACAAGAAAAAGATTTTAGTGAAGAAACCGCCACAAAAATTGATCAGGAAATTCACAGAATAATAAAAGAAGCCGAAAAAACAACGTTTGCTATTTTATTAGATCACCGTGAAGATCTAAATCAATTAGTTGAAGAGCTACTTAACAAAGAAACGTTAGATATTCACATGATTGAAGAAATTCTAAAGCACAAAGATTAAAATAAAGAAGATTCTGCTAACAACGGCAAGGCAGGGGGACATTCTATATCACCAACGTCAACTAAAATAATCCCCACTGCAAAATCAGCAAGTTAAACATGTCGCCCAATTTTGAACGTACCACTGCTGCTATTTCAACACTTGGCGTTAGTCTCACAACTTGGCGAACCTTGAGTTTAATCGTTACAAATATCCGGCATCCCCCGTCCTCAATGGGAGCGGGGCCGCCTCATCATTCCTTATCCAATCTTCAAGATTCCAGTGAGAGGTCCCTGTTTGTCCCGCCCGAGGTCTTTATGCCTCAACGTTCTTGATCGGACTCGTCTCGCCAATGGCTATTTCGAAGGTGGTTTTATACCTTGAAATGGCCAGAATCAAACACTTCGTTTCGCTTCATCATTGTCCATGCCACGATAAGCAGTTTTGCGGCTAATTTGATTCGCATTTTAGTTTTAATGCCGCGTTCTAGTTCTCGCCCTTTGAGTAGTCGGGTAAAGTAGTTTCTGATAGTTTCATCTTGGTAACTGGCAATCAGGGCTGCTTGATATAACCCGTAGCGTAATGCGGCTTTGCCCTGTTTTGAAATTACGGGTACAGCACTGTTGCTTGTTTTACCACTGCGTGATGCGCTTAAATCTAACCCTGCGAGCCGTAACACCTGCTTGCGACTGGTAAAGCGATGGGCATCGCTAATAGCACCAAGGGTCATTGCTGAGATGATTGGCCCAAAGCCAGGGATGGTTATAATGCAGCGGTATGATGAGAACTTCTCTCCAACGTATTTAAGTTGTTGCTCTAAGTCGTGCTTGATCTGTCTGGTATGATGGAGCTGATCAACCATCATCTGTCCTTCCCATGCGGCAGATTCGGGGAGGAAGCAACCGATAGATTGCTGACTTTGTTCCCAAATGGTGCGTAACCGTTTTTCATAGGTAATGGGTCGCCGTGATAGTTTGTATTGTTGGCGAAATGTTTCAAATGGTGTTGCAGCAATATGCGTTGGATCAAAGTCTTTAGCGATAATATCGAGGATCAAACCATCTTGACCGCCTTGAGGCATCTGTTTATCGAGTTCAGGAAAGTATTGAGCTAACAGGTTGTTGCGGATACGCATCCGCAAGCTGTGCTCCTGCTTTTTAAGCTTATTGCGATAAGCGAGGAGACTGCGTAACTCTCTGATGTCATTAGCGGCGAGATCATAGTATTGACAGCGGCTTTGACCGATTAGATCAGCAATGTTCGCAGCATCTTTAGTGTCGTTTTTATCCCAACGACCATCTAAGAGTGATCGGTTATGCTTTACCGCAACATTAGAAACATAAACAACCTGCTCATTGTTACGGATCAGATATTCAGCAAGTGGTTTATGGTAAGAGGCCGTAGGTTCAACACCATACACACACTGCTCTAAAGCATGTCTTGCTACTAAACTACTCGCCATGCCGCGAAGCTTTTGAAACCCTTCAAGATCATTATCAAAAATCAGCCTCTTGTGCAGAGTTTTACCGTTGGCATCACCGAAAAAGGCATGATGGCTACTTTTAGCAACATCAATCCCAACAACCAGAATTGATTTTGATCCACGAATGGTAGAGCGTAGTTGCCGAAACTGTTCCAATCTGTCCAGTTTATCCAACATAAAAGCCTCCTGTTTTGTGGGGTTTGCTTTTATTGTTAGCAGAAAGAACGACCAAAAACAGGCTATTGCTTTTTTATTAATTCGCTTAACTTCCAGGAAGTTAGCTTTGATCGTGAGTCATATATAACGTTTTGTCCATTGTTGTTAATCGGGTGATGTAACGTCTTGATGCATGGCAGGTTTTATATCAATGAGCTGGGTGTTGTTGAGGCAGTCCAGCCCTTTGACAGTAATTTTGCCAGCTTCAATTTTCTCAATGGATAATTCGGCAGCTCCAATGGGGTTAGGCCGATGAGGTGAGCGCAAAGCAAATGTTCCCTTAATCCCGTTATCTTTTCTTGTTTTTTTATGTTTTACAGTTCTCTCTGCGTTTTCCAGCCAATATAGAACCAGAATAAGCTGCCCTGCCTCAAGCCCTACTAGTCCTTCTTGATACTCATCGTATAATGTGATTTGGCATAACGGACCTGTTGATTGAATGTTTCTTGGACACTCTTCAATAGATGCGTAAGGTGTCGTTATCGTGCCAATAAAGGTAAGTTCAGGTTTCATTTTAGCCATTCCTCAACACTTAATGTTGATCTTTCATGGTGTCGCTCTGATTCATATTAGGTGTCTTAAGATTGGTAGATCGTGATCAGTCTATTCCCTTTGAAATGTTTGTCGCTTGATCTTTAAGCTGGATACTATTATGCAATTAATCTGTAAAAAAGGCGAACGGATGTTGAACAGGTGCAAAAACTAAAAGATACCTATGGGGTCTGACCAAGCTAACTGATTGACATTAAAACAATTATAAAGGGCAGAACCAGTGGGTTCTGCCCTTTTTTGTGTAATCAGCTATCTGTTATATTTTTCACTATTGCTTTAGCAGTGGTGCAACAACCGCAGCGGTGGTGGGGTGATCCGTGCGTACACGCGAATTCAAGCAATAAGTGCAATCTTCATTAAACATAAGTTAACCGTAGACCTGACCCCTTTAGCTCTTTCTTATTTGGCAACGTTGAAACAACCGCAGCGGTGGTGGGGTGATCCGTGCGTACACGCGAATTCAAGCAATAAGTGCAATCTTCATTAAACATAAGTCAACCGTAGACCTGACCCCTTTAGCTCTTCCTTTATGTACTACTTGACCCTTTATGTACTACTTGTTGGCTGTGATACTGCGCTCTAACCGCTTTATCTGGCGTTCACGCATGGGGTCGCTGATGGACAACACTTTTCTGACAAGTTGTTTTCCTTGTTCATCTAAGCGATCGCACCCTAGATATAGAAGCATGAAGCGCATACGCTGGCTGCGTGTAAATGCCTGGGTGGCGGCAGAATCCAGAGTGGCCAAGTCAATAGCTCGGCGTTTTCTTATGATAAACTTTGGACAGAAATAACCGCGAGGTGCATCCATCACGTAGAGTTTCGACATGTTCTGATCAGAGACCATCATGTTGCGAAAGAACAGGTCGTGATGCTCGAAACCGTGAGAATGCATCAGTTTGACCGTCTTTGCCATTTCTTGAATGAGTTCGGTGGTCTTATGTTTACGATCCTCTGAGCTTTGCTGTGCGAACCATGTGTGAATGAGGTAATCGACACCCCTCGCATTTGGGATCTCTTCGGTAATAATGAACGCGTTGATGACTCCGCCAGCGAAACGGTGGTCTCCGTAGGCGACCCACTGAGGGGTGCGTAGACCGCACTTGGCAAGTCGCTCAAGGTTTTCGTATTCCGTACGAACCATAGATCGACCAATCATAGAGCCTCGAAAGGCTCGCGCACATATCTCTTTAAAGAAGTGATTCCTGTATATCTTCAGGTAGAAAATTCTGGTTTCCCCTTCGAGAGTAATCTCGATGCGCGTGACAGAGTTCTTCTCTTTTTTGCTCTCTTTGGTGATTGATTCACCCAATTTACTGCGCAGCACCCCCTGAATACTGTTAAGATCAGCTGACTTAAGCAGCTCCATATAGCTAGAGTGAATTACGATACGATGAGTGTTGAGACAACGTAGCCCCTTCGGGGCTGTTCCTCCTCTTAATGCTTTCCAAATACAATTTGGCATGTTCCTCACTTAATGTTGAAGTTTGAAGTTTCGTGAGTTATGAAAACTTGCCAGAGCAAAATAGCCGTTAACACGAAACCATTCAGATCAGCCACGATGAACTACAATGGGGACGATCATATCTTCCGCCTTTTTGATTATATCACCTTTTTTGCCCAATCGTGCAAACCTGTCATCAGGTCTTGAATTGCAATATTTTAGCTCGAAATAACCCAACTAGTGGTCGTGTCATTTTTAAATTTCTATAGGAATGTTGTATTTTAAGACCTGATCCCGTTGCTTTCATATAGTCTACTTATAGCTAATATTATAAATAATTCAATCTATCCAATGCTGTTTCGGGTACTTCAAGAAGGGCGTTTTCTATGAAACCATCATGTGCAGTGTTCTTTTTTCTGGCATTTTTGGGATTGATCTCTGGTTGTACTGGTTCAAATGTGTCTCGAGAAGTTCCTTTGGTGTCTCACGAGTCCGGCGTGTCCATTGCGGGGTTGGGGCCCTGTACTGACGAGCTAAATCAGACCTTGGATCTGAATCTAGAACAACCTGTCACCGTCCTGGTTCATGGCTGTCGAGGTTCTGCTGGGAACTTTCGGGCACTTGCCGAAGTCTTCGCCTTTCATGGCCAGCAATCCGTATGTTTCAGTTATAACGACCGTGATAGTCTCAGCGTCAGTTCTGAGAAGTTGTCACGTGCATTAGATTCTGTCTCTCGGCAGATGAAAAATCCTGATATTACGGTTATCGGGCATAGTCAGGGTGGCTTACTGTCCCGTAAGGCACTGGTTTCTGAGCATCCACAATCTGGATCTAACCCAGCTTTAAATTTTCGTCTGGTCACCATATCGGCGCCATTTGCAGGTGTCTCTGCTGCAAGTCATTGCGGTTCAGTATTGGGACGGGTATTAAGTCTGGGGTTGACTGTGCCAATTTGCAAGATTGTAACCGGGGATAAATGGTTTGAAATTACCAAATTTTCAGAATTTATTCAGGCGCCAGGAACTTTGAGTCCACAGGTTCGAAGTTATCTTAAAATTTCAACTGACGAGCTAGGTAGCTGTCGACAGCGAGATGAAAATGGGGACTGCGTTGAGGATGATTTTGTTTTCAGTCTCTCTGAACAATATTTTCCTGCGATTGATAACGCGACGGGGCTAACCTCTCGGGAAATAAAGGCCGGGCACGTTGAGATTGTTGGAAACGCAATTGAACCCCCACAAAAGTTGATTGCCATACTTCAACAGGAAGGGATACTTGCTCCGACAAAACCCGAATTACATGTAGAGCTGCAAAAATTACTTGAAAAACTTTATGTATTTTCTCCCTGAACGCTTTGACAATAACATCCGCATGGCCAGTTAGAAGTTGTCGCAGTCCCGTCTTCTTGCTGGCTGGCCGTCACACAACAACGAAACGTAAAAGAGTCAATAGGGGCAGGTGTTGAATTGCAATATTTCAGCTCGAAATAATCTGGCTAGTGGTCGTGGCATTCTTAATTTCCCATAGGAATGTTGTATTTCAAGACCTGACCTCTTTGCTTCGGTTAGTCCACTACGTCAACAACGTCCCATTTGTCTCCGTCAACAACGTCCCATTTGTCTCCATCAAACATAAGTCAACCGCAGATCTGCCCCCTTTATCTCTCTTTATCGAGCAATGATTAATTACGACCAGTGCATGCATGGATGGCGAATGATCTTGACATGTATATTTAAAAAACCATATATAAAGGTTCGATTGTGTTTAGTTGATCTTAACTGCCGATAGAAAGGTTTCTTCATGTTTAAAATATTAGCTTCACTGCTGTGCCTGTTTACACTATATGGTTGCAGTGAACAGTCCGCGCTACCATCTTCATCAGCTCCAGTTACAGCTATTGAAACAACAGCACCGGCTGCTAATACACAGCAGGCATCCTCCGCCCAACTGATGTTCTTTATCAATCCTCAAGGCGCACCCTGTCGCATGCAAGATTCTATTTTGTCCGATATGGCCGAAGAACTTGAAGGGAAGGTTACCGTTACCTATGTAAGAACGGATATCCCCGATCAACGTAGTATCTTTTACACCTACGGTATTCGCGGCTTGCCATCCATTGTGCTTACTGATGCTGTGGGTAATGAAATCAAGCGATTATCAGCCGGTGTTCGTCCCGCTGAATCGATTCGTGAACTTCTAACATTTATTCCACAAGACTAAAATGGAAACTATAGACCTCTCCTTAACATCGTTGGCCATGGCAGTCTTTGCCGGACTCGTCAGTATTGCTTCACCCTGCGTACTGCCAGTTGTCCCTATTATTGTTGCTGGCACCGAAGAAGACCACAAGTTGCGCCCATTACTTATCGTTCTTGGCTTGAGCGTTAGCTTTATGACCATGGGTGCAATTAGTTCTATCTTTGGTGGAGCTGTCGCCAGCCTGATGCCAGTGATGGAAAAAGTTGCCGCAGTAGTGGTTATTACGTTTGGCCTGCTGATGCTGTTCGACATCAACCTGTTTAAAAAGATGAACTTTTTAAGCAATATTCAGACACGAAGTAAAGGCCGCTGGTCTGGGCTGATGATGGGGCTAACCCTTGGCTTAGTATGGATTCCCTGTGTCGGACCGATGCTTTCCGGCGTTTTGGCCTTGGTCGCAAAGGACGGCAAACTTTCAACTGGGCTGATCCTGTTGGCTTTCTATTCGCTTGGCTTCGCCATTCCGATGTTGTTGGCCGGCTATGCTTCGCAGTCGGCACGACAACGGATACGCGCCATCAATCGTCATCCTGTCGTTATTCGACTCGTCAGCGGTATCCTTTTGATCAGTTTTGGTGTTTTTATCCTCACGTCAGGAATGCTGACTATCGGTAGCGCCTTTTAACTGGCATCCAATGAATAACCAATGGGTGCCTCGATTGATTCAAACATAAGTCAACCGAAGACCAGCCCCTTATCCTGCTTGATCAAGCTAATTGATTGATATTAAAACAATTATAAAGGGCAGAACCTGAGGGTTCTGCCCTTTTTTGTGCAATCAGTTATCCGCTATCCTTTTCACTATTGCTTTAGCAGTGATGCAACAACCGCAGCGGTGGTGGGGTGATCCGTCATCTACAAAACCGATGGTAGAACCTGAATTGCTCGCCAAGAGAACGGGGCAATTTATGCTCTAAAAGCAATAAAGCAAGAACGTTATATATGACTCACGATCAAAGCTAACTTCCTGGAAGTTAAGCGAATTAATAAAAAAGCAATAGCCTGTTTTTGGTCGTTCTTTCTGCTAACAATAAAAGCAAACCCCACAAAACAGGAGGCTTTTATGTTGGATAAACTGGACAGATTGGAACAGTTTCGGCAACTACGCTCTACCATTCGTGGATCAAAATCAATTCTGGTTGTTGGGATTGATGTTGCTAAAAGTAGCCATCATGCCTTTTTCGGTGATGCCAACGGTAAAACTCTGCACAAGAGGCTGATTTTTGATAATGATCTTGAAGGGTTTCAAAAGCTTCGCGGCATGGCGAGTAGTTTAGTAGCAAGACATGCTTTAGAGCAGTGTGTGTATGGTGTTGAACCTACGGCCTCTTACCATAAACCACTTGCTGAATATCTGATCCGTAACAATGAGCAGGTTGTTTATGTTTCTAATGTTGCGGTAAAGCATAACCGATCACTCTTAGATGGTCGTTGGGATAAAAACGACACTAAAGATGCTGCGAACATTGCTGATCTAATCGGTCAAAGCCGCTGTCAATACTATGATCTCGCCGCTAATGACATCAGAGAGTTACGCAGTCTCCTCGCTTATCGCAATAAGCTTAAAAAGCAGGAGCACAGCTTGCGGATGCGTATCCGCAACAACCTGTTAGCTCAATACTTTCCTGAACTCGATAAACAGATGCCTCAAGGCGGTCAAGATGGTTTGATCCTCGATATTATCGCTAAAGACTTTGATCCAACGCATATTGCTGCAACACCATTTGAAACATTTCGCCAACAATACAAACTATCACGGCGACCCATTACCTATGAAAAACGGTTACGCACCATTTGGGAACAAAGTCAGCAATCTATCGGTTGCTTCCTCCCCGAATCTGCCGCATGGGAAGGACAGATGATGGTTGATCAGCTCCATCATACCAGACAGATCAAGCACGACTTAGAGCAACAACTTAAATACGTTGGAGAGAAGTTCTCATCATACCGCTGCATTATAACCATCCCTGGCTTTGGGCCAATCATCTCAGCAATGACCCTTGGTGCTATTAGCGATGCCCATCGCTTTACCAGTCGCAAGCAGGTGTTACGGCTCGCAGGGTTAGATTTAAGCGCATCACGCAGTGGTAAAACAAGCAACAGTGCTGTACCCGTAATTTCAAAACAGGGCAAAGCCGCATTACGCTACGGGTTATATCAAGCAGCCCTGATTGCCAGTTACCAAGATGAAACTATCAGAAACTACTTTACCCGACTACTCAAAGGGCGAGAACTAGAACGCGGCATTAAAACTAAAATGCGAATCAAATTAGCCGCAAAACTGCTTATCGTGGCATGGACAATGATGAAGCGAAACGAAGTGTTTGATTCTGGCCATTTCAAGGTATAAAACCACCTTCGAAATAGCCATTGGCGAGACGAGTCCGATCAAGAACGTTGAGGCATAAAGACCTCGGGCGGGACAAACAGGGACCTCTCACTGGAATCTTGAAGATTGGATAAGGAATGATGAGGCGGCCCCGCTCCCATTGAGGACGGGGGATGCCGGATATTTGTAACGATTAAACTCAAGGTTCGCCAAGTTGTGAGACTAACGCCAAGTGTTGAAATAGCAGCAGTGGTACGTTCAAAATTGGGCGACATGTTTAACTTGCTGATTTTGCAGTGGGGATTATTTTAGTTGACGTTGGTGATATAGAATGTCCCCTTTTGGTCACAATGAATAACCAATGGGTGCCTCGATTGATTCAAACATAAGTCAACCGAAGACCAGCCCCTTATCCTGCTTGATCAAGCTAATTGATTGATATTAAAACAATTATAAAGGGCAGAACCTGAGGGTTCTGCCCTTTTTTGTGCAATCAGTTATCCGCTATCCTTTTCACTATTGCTTTAGCAGTGATGCAACAACCGCAGCGGTGGTGGGGTGATCCGTCATCTACAAAACCGATGGTAGAACCTGAATTGCTCGCCAAGAGAACGGGGCAATTTATGCTCTAAAAGCAATAAAGCAAGAACGTTATATATGACTCACGATCAAAGCTAACTTCCTGGAAGTTAAGCGAATTAATAAAAAAGCAATAGCCTGTTTTTGGTCGTTCTTTCTGCTAACAATAAAAGCAAACCCCACAAAACAGGAGGCTTTTATGTTGGATAAACTGGACAGATTGGAACAGTTTCGGCAACTACGCTCTACCATTCGTGGATCAAAATCAATTCTGGTTGTTGGGATTGATGTTGCTAAAAGTAGCCATCATGCCTTTTTCGGTGATGCCAACGGTAAAACTCTGCACAAGAGGCTGATTTTTGATAATGATCTTGAAGGGTTTCAAAAGCTTCGCGGCATGGCGAGTAGTTTAGTAGCAAGACATGCTTTAGAGCAGTGTGTGTATGGTGTTGAACCTACGGCCTCTTACCATAAACCACTTGCTGAATATCTGATCCGTAACAAT
Organism: Desulfuromonas svalbardensis; assembly: GCF_055389415.1. NCBI lineage: Bacteria > Pseudomonadati > Thermodesulfobacteriota > Desulfuromonadia > Desulfuromonadales > Desulfuromonadaceae > Desulfuromonas > Desulfuromonas svalbardensis. Next base: position 2,101,457 of record NZ_AP042416.1, read on the forward strand.
GAGCAGGTTGTTTATGTTTCTAATGTTGCGGTAAAGCATAACCGATCACTCTTAGATGGTCGTTGGGATAAAAACGACACTAAAGATGCTGCGAACATTGCTGATCTAATCGGTCAAAGCCGCTGTCAATACTATGATCTCGCCGCTAATGACATCAGAGAGTTACGCAGTCTCCTCGCTTATCGCAATAAGCTTAAAAAGCAGGAGCACAGCTTGCGGATGCGTATCCGCAACAACCTGTTAGCTCAATACTTTCCTGAACTCGATAAACAGATGCCTCAAGGCGGTCAAGATGGTTTGATCCTCGATATTATCGCTAAAGACTTTGATCCAACGCATATTGCTGCAACACCATTTGAAACATTTCGCCAACAATACAAACTATCACGGCGACCCATTACCTATGAAAAACGGTTACGCACCATTTGGGAACAAAGTCAGCAATCTATCGGTTGCTTCCTCCCCGAATCTGCCGCATGGGAAGGACAGATGATGGTTGATCAGCTCCATCATACCAGACAGATCAAGCACGACTTAGAGCAACAACTTAAATACGTTGGAGAGAAGTTCTCATCATACCGCTGCATTATAACCATCCCTGGCTTTGGGCCAATCATCTCAGCAATGACCCTTGGTGCTATTAGCGATGCCCATCGCTTTACCAGTCGCAAGCAGGTGTTACGGCTCGCAGGGTTAGATTTAAGCGCATCACGCAGTGGTAAAACAAGCAACAGTGCTGTACCCGTAATTTCAAAACAGGGCAAAGCCGCATTACGCTACGGGTTATATCAAGCAGCCCTGATTGCCAGTTACCAAGATGAAACTATCAGAAACTACTTTACCCGACTACTCAAAGGGCGAGAACTAGAACGCGGCATTAAAACTAAAATGCGAATCAAATTAGCCGCAAAACTGCTTATCGTGGCATGGACAATGATGAAGCGAAACGAAGTGTTTGATTCTGGCCATTTCAAGGTATAAAACCACCTTCGAAATAGCCATTGGCGAGACGAGTCCGATCAAGAACGTTGAGGCATAAAGACCTCGGGCGGGACAAACAGGGACCTCTCACTGGAATCTTGAAGATTGGATAAGGAATGATGAGGCGGCCCCGCTCCCATTGAGGACGGGGGATGCCGGATATTTGTAACGATTAAACTCAAGGTTCGCCAAGTTGTGAGACTAACGCCAAGTGTTGAAATAGCAGCAGTGGTACGTTCAAAATTGGGCGACATGTTTAACTTGCTGATTTTGCAGTGGGGATTATTTTAGTTGACGTTGGTGATATAGAATGTCCCCTTTTGGATCCACTTTATTTAATTAGAATTTGTAAGAGCTTGATTATTGATGTCGATACAGATAAGCTCGGTTTTTTGATCGTTAAATTCGTTTACTAATTGAATGTGGAGTTGAGGTTTATGCTCGGAATTTAGTGGATAAATCGTGTTTGCCTCATATTGTGTCGCAATATTTAGTTCAGAATTCTTGAGTAGTTGTTTAGCTGAATTGATAGTCAGACCACTACATCCCCTTTAATTATCCTAAGTCATTAATTCCCAACATTTAACTAATCTTATTACTGAAAATGGAAGAAAAGATGGCAATTAATTGGAACAATATCCGAACCTTAGATAATTCGCAAAACGAAGGATTTGAAGAACTAGTATGTCAGCTTGCACGTAATGAAAGTATTCCCGATAAAAAGAAGTTTGTTCGAAAAGGGAAACCTGATGCTGGTGTAGAGTGTTTTTGGATTCTGGGAAATGGTGCTGAGTGGGCGTGGCAGGCCAAATTTTTCACAGCAAGCCTTGATGAGAGTCAATGGGGCCAAATAGATAAGTCAGTACGCACTGTATTAGACAAACATCCAAATCTTGAGAAATTCTACATCGCAATTCCAAACGATCCGCCAGACGCCAGAATTACTGGTCAAAAATCTATGCTAGATAAATGGAATAATCGAGTTGAGAAATGGGAAGAATGGGCTTCAGTTAAAGGCTTAAAAGTAGAGTTCTTGGCTTGGTGGAGTTCGGATTTAATAGCTAGATTGAGTCAACCTGAAAATCAAGGGTTAACTTTTTTTTGGTTTAATAAGGAGGAGTTTACTGATGAGTGGTTCCTGGCTAATAGCCAGCAATCCATCGCAGATCTTGGAAAGAGATATACACCTAATTATTATGATAATTTAAATGTTGATGTAGCAGTAGCTAAGGTATTTGACGGTATATCTAGAGATGAAAAGTTAAAAGCGCTAATACATCAGCAACTTGATTGTCTCCTTATTTATGGTGATAAACTACTGAAGAGCGCACCAACGTCAAATGGTGAAAAAAACAGGTTAGTAAAAGCCTTAGAAGGTCTAAGAACTTTATTTCTTAAACTTGAGTTTGGTGGCATTGAGATAATACAGACTGAACCATTCATTCTATTGCTTAATGAAGTTACTGATATTGCAAGTGAAATATATGATTTTTATTTGGCTGAAGAACATAAATTAAAAGATTCGCAAACTAAGTCGCATATTAGATATCAAAAATACGGGTCAGATATAAACACTGTAAATGAATTACAACGCGCTATATATGATGCTGAGCGCGTATTCAGCAGTGAAGCAGTAGCTTTAATAAACAACCCTTACTTGATTTTAGATGGTGAAGCTGGTGTGGGAAAATCTCATTTACTCGCTGATGTTACAACTAAAAGAAATGAAACGGGTGCTTATAGCCTTTTGTTATTAGGGCAGCATTTTGTTACAGAGGAAGACCCCTGGTCGCAAATAAAGAAAAAGCTAGATATTGCTTGCTCATTTAAGGTGTTTTTTGGTGCGTTAAACTCAAAAGCAGAAACAAGCAGACAAAGGCTAATTATCTTTATTGATGCCATCAATGAAGGTAAGGGTAAGTACTTTTGGCCTGAACATATAAGAGGTTTCATTCATTCTCTCAAGGCTTTCCCGTGGCTTGGGCTAGTTATTTCTGTGCGGTCTTCGTATTCTGAGTTATTAGTTTCAAACGAACTGTTACCCAATGAAATTATTACTAGATGTACCCACTATGGATTCTCAGATAATGAATACGAAGCTTCAAAATTGTTTTTTAATAATTTTGGAATTGAGCTTCCTTCTATCCCTTTATTGCATCCAGAATTTCAAAACCCACTATTTTTATTGCTCTTTTGCGAAGGGTTGAGTAGATCTGGCTACTCACGGATTCCAGATGGATTTCAGGGCATTAGCGACATAATAGGCTTCTTCGTGAATAGTGTGAATCAACATCTATCCCAGCCAAGAAAGTTTAATTACCCAAGGAATATTAACATTGTTGAAAAGGCAATAAATGCAATAATTTCGACGAAAGTTAATAACTGCACTGGATTTATTTCATACGAAAACGCTTTCGTTATACTAAATAAACTATCGAAAGAGTTTGATATTAAATCAGGCCTATTGGATAGCTTAATCTCTGAAGGTGTATTTTCCAAGAATGTATTTTGGATTGCTGAGATAGATGAATATCAAGAGGGTATATATCTTTCGTATGAGAGATTTGAAGATCACATGGCAGCAAAATTTTTACTTGCTGCTCATAATAATATAGAAAGTGAATTTCAACAAAATGGTATTTTATTCAATCTATTTAAAGATAGAACCCTTTGCTACCAAAACAAAGGCCTACTTGATGCTTTATCAATTCAATTGCCAGAATTAACAGGAAAAGAGTTTTTTTACTTTGCTCCCCATGTCAAAAATGAATATCCAGTAGTGGATAGTTTTGTTCAGAGTTTGCTCTGGAGAAAAATAAACACGGTCGATGATGACCTGATCAAGTATATCAATTCAAATGTTTTTTCTTATCGTGCAACTGAAAAACTATTCTTGGAAACAATTATTTCTGTTTGTTCTAATCCTGAACATTATTTCAACAGTTCTTTTTTACACCGAAACTTATTTGAAAAATCGTTAGCTGAAAGAGATGGGTGGTGGACGATTTTTTTAAAGGACCATTATTACGATAATAATGCCATTAAGCGACTAATTGATTGGTCGTGGAGCAATTGTGATAAATCTCATATTTCAAACAAATCTAAAAAATTATCATCTATAGCAATAGCTTGGTTTTTAACTAGCACCAATCGGCTTTTGCGCGATGAAGCAACTAAAGCACTGGTTTGCCTGCTGAAAAATGATATCGATATTTTAATTGAATTGCTTATGGAATTTGAAGGTGTCAATGATCCTTATGTTTATGAGCGTTTGTTTGCTGTAGCTTATGGTTGTGCCCTTACTACAAAGGACAATCGTAAACTCAAAGATCTATCAAAATATATCTTTAGAACTATTTTTAATACGAAAGATGAAGAAATATATCCACATGTTTTGTTGAGAGATTATGCGCGTGGTGTTATCGAATATACATATTATACATATTATACATTTGGTGATTTTGGTATAGAGATAGAAAAAGCACGCCCACCTTATCGAAGTAAGTTAACTAAAGTTGCACCTTCGAATGAAGAAATTGATGCCAAATATAAAGTGAAATTTGATAAAGAAAATGACTATTTATCTTCTCAAGATAGCATCTTAAGCTCTATGACAACTGAGTATGGGCGAGGGATTTGTCGTTATGGGGATTTTGGCCGATATACTTTTCAATCCGCATTGAGTGCTTGGAAAGTTAATCCAGATGAAATGAGTAACATCGCAGTTGATTGGATTTTTGAAAAATATGGGTATAACGCAAAACTACATGGGAAATTCGATAGGAATATCGGTACAGGAAGAGGTCGCGATTCTACTCATGAGCGAATAGGTAAAAAATATCAGTGGATTGCTTTACACGAAATTTTAGCTAGAGTTTCCGATAATTGTGTCATGAAGTCAGAAAGAAACTGGAGCGATGATGAAATTGAACCATATGAGGGTACATGGCAGCCTTACGCTAGGGATATAGACCCCTCAATGCCTTTACGGAAGACTGTAAAAGTGGATGATGATCGTCAAACCAAACACTGGTGGTCGAAAGAAACACATAATAATTGGAGCTTAAGCCATAATGATTGGTTAAATGACTTGGATGATTTACCTAATAGTCCAAACTTAATCAATGTTATTGATGAAGAAAATAACGAGTGGTTAGTTCTTGAAGCATATCCGGAATGGGCTGAACCTAAATTGCTGGGGCAAGACAGATGGGAGCAACCCCATAAAAGAATTTGGTATCATATTAGAAGCTATTTGGTTGCGGAAGATGATAGTGAAAAATTCATTGATTGGGCAACTGTTCAAGATTTTATGGGCCGTTGGATGCCTGAAACGTCTAATAGATATCAGGTGTTTGAACGGGAATTTTATTGGTCACCAGCTTTTAAATATTTCAATAATTACTACTATGGTGGGCTTGAACACCATAAAATTACCGATAAAGATAATGATAATCCCATCTGTGATGTAACGCTAACAGCAAGTATTTATTCATGGGAAAAAGAAACTGACAATTCAATCGAAGGGTCATTTAATATATTGAAGCCATCTAAATTTATTTATGACAATATGGAGTTGACCCCTTCTGAGAAGGTAGGCGAATTTACTGATCAAAATAGCCAAGTAGTATGTTACTCGCCATCTGTTTACAATGAATCAAACCGTTATCTTTTGGTAAAAAAGAAAACTTTTATTCAATTTCTTCAAAAACATAACCTGAAGATTGTTTGGACTGTTTTAGGCGAGAAAAACATTATTGGTGGCTTAAGCCGTGGAGATGATTTTCAGGGTCGATTAGATATTAGTGGAGCTTATTACTTGGATGGAGAAAATAACGTTGACGGTTTAGTAAATACAACTCTGATTAAAGGAAAAGGCTAGAAGAAACTAGCGATAGTTCCCAGATTAAACACACAAGTAGTCTCTCGCCACAAAAGATCGGGACAGCTGCTGATGAAGCTGGGAACAGTCCCATTTTGCTACTTATGTATTTAAAATCGCAGCAATAAATATAAAGGGCAGAGCCTGTGCGAGTCATTAGGGTCAGGTCTTGAATTACAATATTTCAGTTCGAAATAACCCGACTAGTGGTCGTGTAGTTCTTAAATTTCCATAGGAATGTTGCATTTCAAGACCTGACCCAATTGCTTTTTCCATAACTGCAAATGGAGGGAATACCAACTGCATGTTTCTCATGATAACCATTGTTGATGTTTTTGATATATTGAAAATTAATTACAAAGGGCAGGTACACGAAGCACTTGCATCAGCGGGAGATATCGATCCTCGCACTATTCGCCGCTATATAAAAAATAATAAATTCCCAGAAAGTATGGTCTGTAAACTCTCTCGTAAATTTCTGAACAATTACCCGATTAACGGATCAATAGATAATGAATTTTTAGCTAAGACACATTCTTGGATTTATTTTATAGATGAGCAACAAAAAGCTGGTTTTGAAATAGTCCCGAAAAGTTTTGAATTACTAAAAAGCCTTGCAAACAGTGATTTAAATTTTTACCAAACAATTGAAAAAGAGAAATCAAAAGCCAAACGATTCGAAAAATATAAAAACTACCTTACTGAAAGCATTATCCCTCTTTACTTTCCAGAAGGTTCGACCCTAAGTAAAAAAATTATGGATTCAATAGATCTAAATGAGCTGAGAAACCACATAACTCGTGTTTTATTGCAGAGCTTACTTTTCCTACTTTCGCATTTTGAAGCAGAATATCTTTCTACTAATGAACACTACAAGACGTCTCTTTTAGGGCAGTGCGTTACACAAGAAACAAACAGACTTACCTCTCACAACCTTCTAAAACTCTGGCTGGAAGGTTTAGCCGTAAACAAACAAAAATTTGTCAGCCTAATGATAGAGGAATACGGAGATGCTGACGATGCTGACATCGCGCCTGACTTACCCCCCCTATCAAAAGAAACTTGGGAAATGCACTACTATCTCCACGTCGAAAAAGGACACCCGGTGACCTTTGAAAAAATCTCAAGGTGGGCCAAGGGACTATATGCTGGATTAAGCCAACAACAGAAACATGAAGTATCACCTAACAGTTATGTTTATTTTGCAACTGAGGTGTTTGGGGGCGCGTTATTCCTCGATCAAATCATCAAAGAATCTAGACCTCATACGACTTCGAAACATACTTCTTTTAACGTTTCCAACACATACCAATCTCTTTACATCCACAACAGGAAACGGCTACAGATAAAGCCCGCGATTTAGAAACAATTATCTGTAACCGTCATTCCGGTCTATTTTCCGCCTGGCCTGTTATTCCCTCGGCCACCACCAGAAGGATTACCGGTAGTGCTAGGACCATTATGAGGTCTTCCTGTAGATACGATAAATTTGTTCATGTTTTCCTCCATACTTATGTTTTTAATTCTATCCGCGACATTGCGTATCTGCATATAAACACAGCCAATTAACGAGGGGAATTATATCCATAGGACAATAGATGATGGATTTAGTTATAAATATTCAATAACACTTTCGCTTTAAAGGTGGCTTGTGGGCAGGTCTTGAATTGCAATATTTCTTACAAAAACCAAAACACAACAAAGCCGATTTGGGGAGAAATACAACGAATTTAGCAATGGGGTCGGACTAAGTCAAGCTACTGAAATGACAACAATTAAGAGATGAATAAGCATGTTTTTTGCTCTTAAATACACCATTTTAGGGTAAAAAAGGCAACTTTAAGGAATATTAACTGCCTAGTATGGATGAGGTCTGATCAAGCTAATTGATTGATATTAAAACAATTATAAAGGGCAGAACTCACAGGTTCTGCCCTTTTTTGTGTAACCAGTTATCCGTTATCCTTTTCACTATTATCTAGTAATGATGCAACAACCGCAGCGCTAGTGGGGTGATCTGAGCACGTATCTACACTAATAGCGCATTGCTGTGCCGCGTGTTCGGTGGCTGGCCCCATAGCAACGGTGTGCAATGCTGACAACAGCGGTGTTTCACTGCCGAGAAGCTCAGCCAAAGCGGTAGTGCTTGCCGCAGATGTGAGGCATAAGGATGTCACTTGCTCCGCTTTGAGTAACTCGATTAAATAGTCACGATGGGTTGTTGTACACCGCGTTGCATAGGCGGCAGGCTGATCGATGATTGCCCCAGCCTGCTGGAGTGTTTGCAATACGGTGCTGGTGTCATCATCCGCTGTTGGGCACAGAATTCGTACTCCGTTGGCCTGTTGTTGCGCCAGCGTATTGATTAATGCACCACCGTCTTTAAGTTCCTCAGCGTTAATCACCTGATCGGCCTCAATCCCTTTATTGCGCAACGCTTGGCTTGTTTTACAGCCGCAGCTAACAATGGTGAGGTGGGCGAGGGCGCGTGTATCTTTGTTGGCAGCTTTCAACCGTTGCCATAAGCCATCGACACAGGAAGGGGTTTTGAGAACCAGCAGGTTAAATTGGGCCAGTTGCTCAATGGCTTGATCAAGCGTGTGCCAACTGGCAGGTTCGAGGTCTTCGAGCACCTTGATACGGATGGTTTCAGCACCTAAATCTTTTAGTTGATCGCTGAGCTTTGTTGAACCTGCCTGAGTATGGGGGATCAAAATACGTTGACCAAACAGTGGCTTGGTATCAAACCAGCGTAGTTGCTGGCGCAGTGATACCACTTCGCCGACAATGATCAATGCGGGAGGTTTAACGTTACATTCAATGACTCGTTGCGGTGCATCCTTGAGGGTGGCAACCACCGTTTGTTGGTTGGCCGTCGTCGCACGACTGATGACGGCTACGGGGGTGTCTTCCGCGCGACCATGAAGCATCAGTTGCTCGCAAATCGAATCGATATTACTTAGGCCCATATAGAAAACAAGGGTTCCCTTGTTGGTTGCTAATGCGGGCCAATTGATGTCGATGAATTGATTTTTGCTGGTTTTCACGTGACCAGTAATCAAACTGACATTAGTGGTAAAGTCGCGATGGGTGAGGGGAATGCCTGCATAGGTGGATGCGGCAAAGCCCGAGGTGATGCCGGGGATCACTTCGAAACGGATTCCATCCTCAGCTAATTGCAATGCCTCTTCGCCGCCGCGACCAAAGATGTACGGATCACCGCCTTTGAGGCGCACGACAACCTTGCCCTCGTTCGCTTTACTGACTAATAATTTATTGATCTCCTCCTGAGCCATGGAGTGGTGGTTTTTAATTTTCCCCACATAGATCAGTTCAGCCGTGGCCGGCGTTTCCTGCAAAAAGGCTGGATTGGATAATTTATCGTAGAGCACCACATCGGCTTTTTGTAAGCACTGTAGCCCTTTTACGGTGATCAATCCGGTATCGCCTGGGCCAGCGCCGACGAGGTAAACCTGAGTTTTATCGTTCATTTTGTACTCCATTTTACACTCCTGTGTAGGACTGCATCATAATGGTTGTTTAAGTTAATGTTTAACAGAATCATCGCACTTCATCGCCCATAAGTTGCTCATTCAGCGCTGTGATTAAAATCGTCATGTCACTAAACCGATGACGATCATCCTCTTCGGGGCGTTGGACAACAATTAACAGACAGTTCTCAAGTTGCGTAGCGGTCAATTTTTCCAACACGCCACCTGCATTGCCACTATCTTTTGTGACGACAACGCCAATGTGATGCTGACGAATTAATTCACGGTTTTGTTCTAAACTAAACGGCCCGCGGCCTAAAATACGGCTGGCTGGTTCCAGTTTTGCTGCGTCACAGGCGGCAAGTGATTCAGGGTGATTAAGCACCCGGGCAAACAGTGGAATGTTACACCGTGTTGCTTCGGCAACGTAAGGATCTAAATGACGCGATCCCGTTGTCAGTAGTATCGGTTTACCCTCAGCACAAGCTCGTTGTGCTGCCTGTTGATGATCCTTTACTCCGACCCAACCTTGGTGTTGATCGAGCAACCCTTGACGCTGATAACGCAAATAGGGGCGCTGACACGCATCGGCAACTTGTCGGGCAACCTGATGAACTTCCGTCGCGTAGGGATGGGTGGCATCCACCACGGCAACAATGGCTTGTTGTGCAACCAAGTGAGCCATATCGTCAGCGTTCAAACGACCGCAGCGCCTGCTAATAGCGGGATGATCACCGACCGCTAACTGGGCATCGGTAGCAGTGGAGACAAACACCTGATAGCCCGCATCAACCAGTTGCAGAGCTAAGGGTGCTGTTTCACTGGTGCCGCCAAGCAACAACACCTTTGGCCGTTGCTGTGGTTCGGTAGGTGGCGTTGGTGTCATCGTTTACTATAGTACCCGCGCGGTGTCACCATGCGGCCATTAAGAATACAGGTGGTTGAATTGCCGATAATTACCATTGAACGCATGCCGATTTGGTGATCAAACATATGGTCGAGATCGGTCAATACCAGATGCTCATCTGCCGCACCAACCGCTGTGGCAATGCCTACTGGTGTGGTGCCGGGGCGATTGGCGCGAAAGATTCGAGCCGCTTCCTCTAACTGCATAATGCGCTTTTTACTGCGGGGATTATACAGAGAGACCACCATGTCCGCCGAAGCTACGGCTTCAAGGCGCTTGAGAATCATCTCCCACGGTACGAGCAGATCACTTAAGCTAATGGTTGCTGAGTCGAGCATCAGTGGCGCACCCATGAGAGCCGCGGCTGAATTGGCTGCCGTGACACCGGGGATCACTTCCATGTCGATGGTATCGCCATCGGCTGCGGCCATCTCAATGGCCAGACCCGCCATACCGTACATCCCTGCATCACCTGATGAGATGAGCGAGACAATTTTGCCCTCTTTAGCGGCATCAATCGCTGAACGGCAGCGCTCGGCCTCTTTCATCATCCCTGAGGTGACGGTGTGCTGGTTACTAATCAGATCAGCAATGGAGTCGATATAAGGGCCATAACCGACCACGACATCACTGTTCAAAATCGCTTCTGTTGCCCGCGGGGTACGATCTTGAATGCTGCCAGGACCTATGCCAACGAGGTACAGTTTTCCTTGGCAATCGCTATCGTTATGCCGTTGTAGGCCGTTTTCGGTAGTATTAATGATGTCCTCCGTCCAGAAAGTAGAGCTGCGGGTTCACTCACCGCAGGTAGATTAACGTTTTGTTCAACAAAGTCGGAATGGCTAAAGGGCAAGGTGCTCATGCGAATCCAGTCCGAATCAATAATGCGTAGCGGAATGTTTAACGCTTCGCTGACTTCGATCAAACCCGCCTCATCGGCTTTCACATCGGCGGTAGCCAGGTAGCGCACCCGTTCAATGGGCATCTGCACTTGATCAAGGGCTGCGGTCAGGGCGGCGTGAATCTCATCCGCTGGTTTACCGCGCCGACAACCGATACCAACAATCAGGTCTTTTACCGCCTCAGTGGTGGTGGAGATCACTGGCTCAGCGCCCGTTATGTTGCCAACGGCAATCGCCAGATCGTTAGCACCACCTTCGTGACCACTTAACACACTCATGGCATGGCGAGCGCCAACATCCAAACACACCACAGCAGGGTCTTTGAGTTTATGTTGCACCAGTGGGGCAATGGCTCGCACCACCACGCCACACGGAGCGATATAAACCAAGCCACTGTACTGTTGGAAGATCTCCTCAGTCAGGGCGTAAACTCGTTCAAATGAGGTTACCCCTTCAGGCGCATCGATCAAGTGATGGAGGTATTGATCCACCTCCATCGCCGCAGCAATTTGCTGCATGACGATAAGGCCCTGTGGTGAAAAAGTGATGACCGCTGTTGCCATTAGTTTGCATCCGTTGTTGAGGTGTCGTCAGCCTCCGCAGTGCGGTAGCCATGAGTAAAGTGACGATGATACAGTTTTGATACCGGCAGATCACGCGCTAAGGCCTGACCGACAATGATCATCGCTGTTTTGGTGATGCCAGCCTCAACGACTTTTGGCGCAATATCGGCTAGGGTTCCCTCAATAATCAGTTCATCGGGCCAACTGGCGCGGAAGATAACACCAATCGGGCAATCGCTGCCGTAATATTGTGAAAGTTCTTCGGCAACAATGGCCAATTTATGCACCGATAAAAACAGACATAACGTCGATTCGGTGCGGGCTAAATGCTCTAGTTCCTGCATCTCAGGCATTGGCGTACGACCCGAGGTGCGGCTGAGAATGATGGTTTGAGAAATCTCAGGAGCCGTCAATTCTGTTTTGAGTGCCGCCGCAGCAGCCTGAAAAGAACTAACACCGGGGATCACTTCATATTCAATACCAAGGCGATCAAGGATATTCATCTGCTCGCGAATCGCGCCATAGATGGATGGATCACCGGTATGCAGGCGAATCACGTCAACATCGTTTTTCTGCCCTTTAACAAACACCACCTCAATTTGCTCCAACGTCATCGACGCCGAGTCGTGAAGTTCGCAATTATCAGGAACAAGGTTGACCACTTCAGGGCTGACCAGTGAACCGGCGTAAACGCAGATTTGGCAGTTGCTCAAAAGTTTATGGGCTTTTACTGTGAGGAGCTCTGGGTTGCCTGGGCCAGCGCCGACGAAGATTACTTTCATGTTTTTTCTCCTATTACTATTTATATGAGTTGTTTGTTTCTTTATCGTTGTCGTGTGTTGTGTAGGGTGGGCATTGTCCACCGTTTTTGTCTTTTTAAACCTTAGGTTCAAGTTCGTGAGGTCTCGCCCTCACACTGCGACGTACTTTTTTCCAAGGCCAGCAAAAAGTAAGCAAAAAATGGCCTTAAAGTTCACGCTTGCAGCGGGCCGTACTCTACCTATAATGATTCTTTTTCCCTCTTACATGTCAGCGCGGTTCGTCGGCCTCTCGACCTCCAAATTGGTTCAATTTCGTTATCAAGGTATAGAGGTTATTGGTTCAGTGTGCCTCTCTATTTTTTCCGTGGTACAGGTGTTCGTTCTGTTTCTGTTTTCTAGCACCATGTTCCCCCATTTGTCGCCGCCGAACGCAAAGAGCGTCAGCAGAGCCGCTTGTGCCAAAACTGTTTGAGCGCAGCGAGTTTTTTGGCACGCTCTGCTGTAAGCGACTGCAGTGAGGGAACCCGCAGGGCCAGACAATCACGGGGTCATGTTTTGCATACTTTTGGATGACGCTAAAAGTATGGCGAGGTCTGGGGGCGCAACCCCAGTTTACTTCAGCCTATGATTGTTGTTATCCGTTGTTCAATGTTGATCAAACCCCACTACACTTGAAATCAAAACCAAGTTCAAGTTCGTGAGGTCTCGCCCTCACACTGCGACGTACTTTTTTCTAAGGCCAGCAAAAAGTAAGCAAAAAATGGCCTTAAAGTTCACGCTTGCAGCGGGCCGCATTCCACTTACAATGAATCTGTTTCCCTCTTACATGTCAGCGCGGTTCGTCGGCCTCTCGACCTCCAAATTGGTTCAACTTCGTTATCAAGGTATAGAGGTTATTGGTTCAGTGTGCCTTTCTACTTTTTCCGTGGTACAGGTGTTCGTTCTGTTTCTGTTTTCTAGCACCATGTTCCCCAATTTGTCGCCGCCGAACGCAAAGAGCGTCAACGAGGATGCTTTACCGCTAACTGTCTGAGCGTAGCGAGTTTTAGCGGTTTCCTCGTTGTAAGCGACTGCAGCGAGGGAACCCGCAGGGCCAGACAATCACGGGGCCATTTTTTGCTTACTTTTTGATGGCGCAAAAAGTGAGGCGAGGTCTGGGGGCGCAACCCCAGTTTACTTCAGCCTTAGTTTGTTATTATCGCGCAAAACATTATTGATCAGATACCACTCTGTTCAATCCTCTTCTTAACCTGCAAAATTTTATCAATCCACGCATCCACCACTTCCGGCCGCGAGGCCAAATGAAGGTGCGCATAACTGGCAAGCACATTGCCCTTTTGATACCCCTCATCGTGACAGTTCCCCGAACGGTTTTGCCTTACTCGATACGCGGCGTGCCAGCCATCGACCCCATTGGTGGCGATGGGGTCGCTACACAGTTCAGAGTAGTGAAATTCGTGACCACGTATTGTTGTGCCACAGTCACCAAATAGTGATGGTGTTTGCAGTGTCACTTCAACATAACCAAGTGCTTTACGTTTATCGAGCATGCGCGCCCAGCAGGGGAGAATGCCGACAAATCTAAAGCGTTTCTGTTCGCTTTCAACCCCTTTACTTAGGTAGATCAATCCACCACATTCGGCATAAACAGGGCGATCACTCATGCAGAATGCGCGAATGGATTGCAACATAGTGCTGTTGCTCGCTAACGTTTGAGCATGGGTTTCAGGGTAGCCACCACCGAGGTAGAGTGCATCGCATTGGTGTGGTAATGCATCGTCTTCTAATGGTGAAAAGAAACACAGCTCAACGCCACGCTGCTCTAAAGCTTTGAACAGATCATGATAGTAAAATTGGAATGCAGCATCACGGGCGATGGCGATGCGTAGTCCTGTTGGACTCTGAGCTTTTGTGGTGTCTTCAGTTCCATCCTGTACGAATTGACTCTGTTTCTCTGCGCAGTGTGATGCTTGAATTAATAGCTGATCGAGATCTAAATAGTCATTGGCACTGGCCGCTAATTGGTCAATAAGGGCGTCTGTCCAATCCGTTTCATCTGCTGAGATCAAGCCTAAATGGCGACTTGGTAACTGGGGCAATGCGCCGCGCGGAATGGCTCCAATCAAAGGAGGTAAGTTCGCTCCTTCGAGGGCTTTGGCGAGAAGTTGACCGTGACTCGCTGAGCCGCACATGTTAGCGATCACCGCTGTGATTTCGACATCCTCTTCAAATGTGGCAAACCCTTTGACCAGCGCCGCTAAACTGCGCGACATGCCGTGGGCTTTTACCACCAGCAATACTGCGGCATTCAACCATGTGGCAATTTGAGCGGTGCTCCCTTGTAATGTCGTCGGGCTACTGCCATCGAACAAGCCCATCACCCCTTCGACGATGGCAATATCGGCATCGGCGCAGTGACGGTGAAATAGGTGTTGCACATACTCCTCGTTACACATCCAGCCATCAAGGTTATAACAAGGTCGTCCTGAAACACGACTATGATGGCTAGGGTCGAGGTAATCGGGCCCAACTTTAAAGGTTTGCACCGTGAGACCGCGCTGTCGCAGTGCGGCGATAAGCGCTAGGGTCACGGATGATTTTCCGACGCTACTGTGAGCGCCACCGATAACGAGACACGGAGTTGAACTCAAAATTCTACCCCCTCACGCGCTGGAATCCCTTGATCGAAAGCATGTTTTATCGGATTAATTTCACTGACGGTATCAGCGATATCGATCAATGCAGCCGAAGCATAACGGCCAGTGAGAACAATATTGATCGGCTCTGGTGCTTGAGCTAAGGCAGCAATAACATCTTCTTCATCAAGCAACTCTTTAGCGATAGCACCGCAAATTTCATCGAGAATAATCAAGTCATAATCACCACTGTTCAATGCTTGCTGAGCCAGCTCAAAGCCTTTTTGAGCCGCTTTTACGTGGTCAGCAAAGCGAGGGTTCTCTTTTTTTGGTACAAATCCAAGACCCGTTTGGATGATCTCAATTCCGAGTTTTTTTAAACTGACGAGTTCGCCAACGTCGGAATCTTTTTTCATAAACTGGATAATAATTATCCGGTGATTGTGACCTGCGGCGCGTAGAGCCATACCAAAGGAGGAGGTTGATTTTCCTTTGCCGTTGCCGGTGAATATGAGGATGTTTTTGTTCATGGTTGCACCTCTTTTGATCGTGTTTTGTTTTTCTCGTGTTGTTTGTTTTTACTTCCGTTATGTACCAAAGTTCCCCCATTTGTCGCAGCCGAACGCAAAGAGCGTCAGCGAGGAGGATTTACCGCTAACTGTCTGAGCGTAGCGAGTTTTAGCGGTTTCCTCGTTGTAAGCGACTGCAGTGAGGGAACCCGCAGGGCCAGACAATCACGGGGCCATTTTTTGCTTACTTTTTGATGGCGCAAAAAGTGAGGCGTGGTCTGGGGGCGCAACCCCAGTTTACTTCAGCCTATGATTGTTATTATCCGTGGTGCTTTGTTGGTCTGGTTCCACCATTGTCAAAACCAAACCTTACGATCCAGTTCGCGGGTTTCGTCCCGCAGCCGACGTACTTTTTTCCAAGGCCAGCAAAAAGTAAGCAAAAAATGGCCTTAAAGTTCACGCCTGCAGCGGGCCGTATTCCACCTACAATGAATCCTTTTCCCTCTTACATGTCAGCGCGGTTCGTCGGCCTCTCGACCTCCAAATTGGTTCAACTTCGTTAGCAAGGTATAGAGGTTGTTGGTGCTGTGTGCCTCTCTACTTTTTTCGTGGAATCTGTTCTATCTATATTTCTTTCGCACTCTGTTCCCCCATTTGCCGCAGCCGAACGCAAAGAGCGTCAGCGAGGAGGATTTACCGCTAACTGTCTGAGCGTAGCGAGTTTTAGCGGTTTCCTCGTTGTAAGCGACTGCAGTGAGGGAACCCGCAGGGCCAGACAATCACGGGGCCATTTTTTGCTTACTTTTTGATGGCGCAAAAAGTGAGGCGTGGTCTGGGGGCGCAACCCCAGTTTACTTCAGCCTATGATTGTTATTATCCGTGGTGCTTTGTTGGTCTGGTTCCACCATTGTCAAAACCAAACCTTACGATCCAGTTCGCGGGTTTCGTCCCGCAGCCGACGTACTTTTTTGCAAGGCCACTAAAAAGTAAGCAAAAAATGGCCTTAAAGTTCACGCCTGCAGCGGGCCGCACTCCACTTACAATGAGTCTTTTTCCCTCTTACATATCAGCGCGGTTCGTCGGCCTCTCGACCTCCAAATTGGTTCAACTTCGTTATCAAGGTATAGAGGTTGTTGGTGCTGTGTGCCTCTCTACTTTTTTCGTGGAATCTGTTTTATCTATATTTCTTTCGCACCATGTTCCCCCATTTGCCGCAGCCGAACGCAATGAGCGTCAACGAGGAGGTTTTACCGCTAACTGTTTGAGCGCAGCGAGTTTTAGCGGTTTCCTCGTTGTAAGCGACTGAAGTGAGGGAACCCGCAGGGCCAGACAATCACGGGGCCATTTTTTGCTACCTTTTTTATGGCGCAAAAAGGTAGGCGAGGTCTGGGGGCGCAACCCCAGTTTACCTCAGCCTATGATTGTTATTATCAGTGGAACTTTGTCGATCAAGTTCCACAAACCTCTAAACCTTTAGTTCAAGTTCGTGAGGTCTCGCCCTCACACTGCGACGTACTTTTTTCCAAGGCCAGCAAAAAGTAAGCAAAAAATGGCCTTAAAGTTCACGCCTGCAGCGGGCCGCAAACCCGCCTACAATGATTCTTTTTCCCTCTTACCATTCAGCGCGGTTCGTCGGCCTCTCGACCTCCAAATCGGTTCAACTTCGTTATCAAGGTATAGAGGTTATTGATTCGTTGTGGCTCTCTACTTTTTCCGTAGAACCTTGTCGATCACAACCCACAATCTTCTAAAAACCTTGAACAATAATTACCGCTAAATTTCCTGTCCCTTTTGGCGCCTCACGCAACTGATTCAAGTCCAGCTCTATACGTTGATCTGGCAAACCCGCGCGGGAAACGAACACGCTGCGATCTATGGCGTTTACCTCATCCAGTGCGGCAATAATGGTGTTCAGATGGCGGCCAATTTTCATCAACACCACGGTATTGCCTTGAGTGATGAGTTGCTTGATCTGCTCTATGTCATTCGCCGACGGAATCACGGTTAGCGGCTTGAGCCCTTCGCCGAGGGGCGTATTGGTCAATGCGGCAGTGAAGCTAAAGGCACTGATTCCCGGTACTGTTTCAATGGTTGCATCGGCCATCACATTTTGTAGCGCGCGAATCAGGTAGATGTAGGTTGAGTAGAGCAGGGCATCACCTAGGGTGACGAACACCACATCCTGACCATTTTTTAGCCTCACGGCGATCTCTTTGGCTGTTTGCTGCCAGTGTGCCTGCCGTTGCTCGGCGTTTTCGGCCAATGAAAAGTTGACGTCTACAATTTGACAGCTGTCACTGGCGTAATGGTTCACCACTTCGGCAACATAGTCCTGTGTGCTCAGTCGTGAACTTGGCACATAAATGCACGGGCTATTTTGGAGCAGGCGCACGGCTTTGAGCGTTAACAGTTCTGGATCACCGGGGCCGACACCCACGCCATAAAATGTTCCGACAGTTGTGGTCATGAGCAAGCCTCCTCAGAGAGCAACAAAACGATGGTGCGCGAAGCGAGGGTTGTGGTGCGGAGCTCTTCAGCGGTCAAAGAACGAATCTGCTCCGTTTGCCAGGTTAAGTTTTCGCAAGCGATGGCGCGGTAATCATTGCCGAGTTGATCGAGAAGGTCGGCAGCGAAATGGGTTGCTTTGCTGGTTCCTGCGAGCAGGGCAATTTTATGCCACTGGCGCAGTTCATTGATCTCAAACTGCGGCTCGCGGCCATGAGCACTAAGAATGCGTAGGTCGTTCCAATCGATGGCAAGGCGCGCACAGGCAATCTGAATCGAGCTGATGCCGGGGATCAGCTGGCAGTGCTGCTGACCAAAGTGATTTTGTACACTGCGCGCTAAACTAAACAGCCCGGTATCGCCGGAAACCAACACCACAATTTGTTGTGTTGCATAGCTTTCCATTGTATCCAGTGCGGCTTGAATATCGGCACCGACCGCGATTTTTATCGCTGTTGCTGTTATCGATGGCATCAGAAGTTCCAATAAGTGCTTTGCTCCGACAACCACTTCGGCCTGAGCCACAGCACTGTGCACCGCTGCGGTGATGTAATCGGCATGACCGGGGCCGCAGCCAGCAATGGTGATGCGCGAGTTCTGTTGATTTGTGGTAATTATTTCCATGAGCGTAGCTCCCCTGCGTGACCGATCATCTCCCCTTTGAGGTTGATTAACACCACGGTTGGATGCCAGCTCGAATTAAAGGTATCGACAATGGCGTGACCGATCTCAGCTGCAAGTTGATCGGCGACCTTGCCCCGTTCTTGCTCGGTTAATATCCCCATAAATAGCTCCTCGACGGTGTTGCATTCGGCAATCGGGCGATCAACTATTTGGCTGGCCAGGGTGCAGATAAAAGGCACTGCGCTATCGGATTGAGCTGAGTGAGTTTGCCATTGGCGAATCGCCAGTTTACCTAGCTTGCCGGGATGGCCGACAATCAGCAGTTGATCAAATGGGTGTTGCATGGCTTGTTCGAGCATAAAGCCCCATTCGTTGCTTATTTCAACCACTTGTTGTTCGCGTAACTTGAAATAGTGATGGGCTGCTTTTCGTCCCATATTGCCCGGCACAAATACTGGAGCACGGGTGATGGCAGCAACGCACACTTCAAGAGCACATTTGAGCGATTCACGTAGCGCTGGAGCACTAAATGGACGAACGCGGCCTGTGGTACCAATAATGGAGATCCCGCCCTTGATGCCCAACTTAGGGTTGAACGTTTTTTCTGCTAAAGCTCGGCCACCCTCTACCGCTACGGTGACAATGGCACCACAAGGAGTGACATCACGGATCGCTGCGCTGATCATGTCACGGGGGACAGGATTAATGGCGGCTTCACCAACACCAATGGCCAACCCAGCGAGGGTGACGGTTCCAACCCCTTCACCAGCGCGAAAAATGATCTCGTTGCTGTCAGATTCAACTTGCGTTTCAACGGTGACACAAATTCGTGCGCCATGGGTGACATCAGGGTCATCACCTGCATCTTTAATGATGCTGGCTGTCGCCGTGTTATCAATACCCCGTACCGATTCAATCGGCCAGCAAAGTTGACTGTTGTCGGGCAGTGAGATCTCAACATCGTCCACTCTGTGCTGGTTGAATAGCAGCAATGCCGCAGCTTTTGCCGCTAGCGCTGCACAGCTTCCCGTGGTGATCCCACTTTTAAGTTCTTGAGCCATTTCGTTAGTCTTCCTGCCAAGGACGATTGCCAATTTTGATGATCATGGTGGTCATGTAGTTCAGTGGCGTCATTTTCCATTGACTCAAATCATCAACCACCAACTCATGATCTCCTTGTTCGCCGCAGCTTACTAACTTAGCGCAACTAAGAAGATTGCGTTGGCGTAAGCGCTCCATTAACGCCTCAATACAGCTACCAGCCTTGTACAACACCAGTGTTTCGCAGTGATCGAGAGCTTCCTCTACGGCATCAAGATTAGTGGCCGACATCAGCGTGAGTCGATCCTCCTGCAAGGTCAGGGCTTCAGCAAAGCGGCTGGCGGTGGTTTGGAAAGCGCTGATCCCAGGAACTACATGTAACTTATCTGCTGGCATCAGTTCGGCCAGACCTTGTAATAGGTAGGAACTGGTGGCGAAAATAAGGGGATCACCAAGAGTGACTTGTACCACTGATTGCCCTGCGGCACAGCGTTTGGCCACATCCTGTGCCAGCAGTTGCCAGCGCTCACGCGTTTTTTTATCGTTACGTTCCATGGGGTAATTATTGACCAGAATCTCTTGTTGATCAAGAAACGGCCGTACCGCTTCAAGGGCTAAACTCTTGGCCGAATTCCGTGCTTGTGGCGAGAGGATGACATCGCATTGTTCGACCAACCGCGCCGCCCGTAACGTTAACAGGTCGGGGGAGCCGGGGCCGATGCCAACGGCATAAAAGTGGCCAGCTTGTGCGGGTTGTGTTGTCAGTGAAGCGGATGCAGTCATAACGAATCCTTCGTAGAATAAGGTCAAATTTTTATGTTTAAACGTGGCTCAGTGAGTCCAAATTACATCCAGTACATCATCAAGATGCTGGTACACAGCAGTAAAAACATCATGCGAAATACTTGCGCGCTGACGGCCATAATGAGTCCGGGGCGAGCGCCGAGAATGGCTACATAGGTCGGTAGTGCATGACGCAGGGTGCGTATTGGCGCTGTCACCATTGAGCCAAACAGAATGATAATCACCGCTTGATGAACCGTCATCGATCCCGAATCGACAAAGTTTGCCGCGGCGATGGCGCCGTTATAGAGACTCAACGCTTGAGCCGGAATCACCACCAGTGACTGTGGTGGTAAAAACGAGAAGGTGAACAGTTGCGGCATCTCGGTAGCGAGCCATTTGAAGGCACCGTAATATTCCAGCCCAGCCATCAGAATAAAGGTTGGGATGAGGTAGATGATCAGCCGCGTTAAGGTTTTGCGTGATCGCTTCCAAATCGTCGGCCAGAATTTGCCTTTCTTGCGACGACTTTCGAGTACTGGCGTAATTTGCTCTTTGACACTGCGTTGTTGGCCGATGTTAAGGCGTCGAACAACGAAGCGGCTGAGTAATAGAGTCAGTACAATTTGGATGGCGATGGCGGCAAAGCGCACGCCAAACAGCGCAATGGTGGCTTCCCAGCCAAAAGCGATACCAATGGGAACCACAAAGGTTGGCAAGTGAGCAAATAGCGACAGTGCCGATACCACATACACCGAGGTGTAGAGTTCGCGGTTGTCGAGCTGACCACTATCGCGTTGCGACACCAACATACTGTTGGCGATCGCCCCAGATTGAAAGGCCATCAGAAACGCTGGCCCTGCCTCGCGGGATAGCTTGCCGAGGCCTGTCAACGGCAGAGTCAATACTGATAACAGATTGACGCAGCCCGATACTTCGAGCATCTGACCAATGAGTACTCCGGCGCTGATAAATATCACCAGCTCCAGCAGCATCAAACCTTTACGTGGCCAAAAAGGGAGGTGGCGTTTCCACTTGGTGTAGTCGGAACTGCTTTTCACCTTTTTACGCTCGGCAACCAAGGTCTTGCCTGTTACCCCCTCAGGGCTGAAGCGTTTTGATCCCCGCAGCTCGCTGGTGGCGGGCGTGCTCTCTTGCGCCGAGGTGGTTTCGACCGCTATTGACGCACTGGCCGCAGCCGAGGGCGTTCCACCCATAGCCGAAGGCGTGGTGTCGGTTGCGAGCGCGTCAATTGCCGTTAGGCTCAGCAAGATCAACACGATTATGGTGAAAATAAGCCGCATGTTCAACTTAGCCTTTGTGTTTCTCTAGTTCGGCTAATGCCCGATCTAGATGATTAAAGTAGATGTTTAAAATTTGTTTGTTCCAGCCCAATGACGGCGTGCTGCGATGTTGTGGCGCGGCGATAATATTTTTCCAGCTATCGGCCTCTTCACCGAGAACATCGTTCATGATGTGATCGCCGGCGACAATCATCAGTGGCACAAAATTGACGCAGGTCGGATTGAGTGCCTTGATCTTATCGAGTGGCGCAATGCCGGGAGTCCCTTCAACACTGGCAACCACCAATTGTGGATAGTGGGCTTCGATCTTTGCCGCAAAGGCGTCGAGTTGTACATTAAATTCAGGGTGGTGATCGTTACCATGAGCCACAACAACCGTAGGTTCTGTGTCATCAATCGATGGCTTTAAGGCTTCAATGACCGCAGCCATATCGTCATCGCTACTGAGTAAGGCATCACCAAAGGTTACTGTTAGTCCGCTGGTATCCGCTTCGATAACGGAGCGATATTCTTGCCCTGGCACCACATGAAGGCTTTGAAAAACCACCTTGGTGTAGCCTTCGTTGCGCAGTTGTTCGATCGCTTCATCAACGTTGTAGGTGATCTGCCCCTGTTTTTTGAGTTTGTTGATGATGAATTGCGAAGTAAAGGCCCAGCGCAGATCATAATCCGCGTAACGTTGGCGAGCCTGTTGATCGATAAAATCAAAAACGGTTTGCGCTTTCGCTACCGAAGTGCCAAAGGCTACCAATACCAAAGCTGGTTTAGTCGCACGATCCACAGCCGTTGTTTGAGCGAACGCTGGTGTCGATAAAGTCATGAGCAGTACCCCGATACCTATGAGGGTTATCAATCGATTGCGCATAGGTTATTCTCCTCGGCCAGCAACGCTGCACATGGCATGAAGACAGGCCACAGCCAGTGGGCTACCACCGCGGCGACCATCCATGACAACGTAAGGGAGTCCGGTGGTGAGTAACTCTTCTTTGCTCTCAAGGACGTGGATAAAGCCAACGGGCATACCGATCACCAATGCAGGTCGAATCCCTTCCTCCATTGCCAAACGGTTGAGTTCAAGTAGGGCAACAGGAGCATTGCCGATCAATACGATACTGCCGTGAAGGTGCTGTTTGGCTTTTTGCACGGCAAATAACGAGCGTGGTAGGCCGGTCTCTTTCGCTTTCGCAGCAATATCTTCGTCGGCAACGTGACAAAGGATGCTCTCGCGGGTGTAGCTCGGGTTGATCGCCTGTAAACGCGCCACGGAAATTCCAGAGCGGATCATGTTGCTATCGGAATAGATGGTAGCGCCAGCTTTGAGAGCGGCAGCGCACGAGGTGAATGCGTCGTCACTGAACTGGGTGAGTTCAGCTAAAGCAAAGTCAGCGCTGGTGTGGATTAAGCGGCGGACAACTTCCCATTGATCGTCGTTGTAGTTGGAACGATCTCCTTCAGCGTCGATGGCGGCAAAGGAGCGGACTTCGATTTCAGGGCCGCTGACGGGGTTTTCGTAAAGGTTGTAAATGAGTGGTTTCGACATAATGTGTTCCTTTATTTTATTGGTTACTATTATTGGTTCGTTGTTTGTCGTTGTTTTCTCTAGCACTGTTCCCCCATTTGTCGCCGCCGAACGCAAAGAGCGTCAGCAGAGCCGCTTGTGCCAAAACTGTCTGAGCGCAGCGAGTTTTTTGGCACGCTTTGCTGTAAGCGACTGCAGTGAGGGAACCCGCAGGGCCAGACAATCACGGGGTCATGTTTTGCATACTTTTGGATGACGCTAAAAGTATGGCGACGCCAAGTAAATACCATCGGGCGCAACCCCGAATTACTTCAGCCGATGATTGTTATTATCTGTGGTGCTTTGTTTATTAAATTCCATAACCTTTAAATCTGAGTTCAAGTTCGTGAGGTCTCGCCCTCACACTGCGACGTACTTTTTTCCAAGGCCAGCAAAAAGTAAGCAAAAAATGGCCTTAAAGTTCACGCTTGCAGCGGGCCGTACTCTACCAACAATGAGTCTTTTTCCCTCTTGCCAATCAGCGCGGTTCGTCGGCCTCTCGACCTCCAAATTGGTTCAACTTCGTTATCAAGGTATAGAGGTTATTGATTCAGTGTGCCTCTCTACTTTTTTCGTGGTACCTGTTTAACTATTTAGTAGTCATTTTGTAGGGTGATTACATCACAAATTGAAATAACGCCCAGCAAATTATCCCAACACCACCAACCAACGCCGAAGTCACCCACATCAACCGAATCACTTCACCAATATGTCGCGCACAAAGAGTCTGATTGCTATCCCCCATATAGGGACGAAACGAACTCTTGCCAAAATAACTATTCTCGCCACCCAATCGCACGTTCATCGCTCCTGCCATGGCGGCTTCAATCTGGCCACCGTTGGGGCTGGGGTGGTTGTGGCGGTCTCTTTTCATAATGGCCCATGCTTGTTTGGCATCGAGCTTGAGAAGTTTGGCCGCTACGGGAACGAGGAGGGCGCTTATTCGTGCTGGGATAAAATTTGCCACATCGTCGAGTCGTGCTGAGGCCCAACCAAAATGGAGGTAACGCTCGTTTTTGTAGCCGAAGGTTGAGTCGAGGGTGTTGATCGCTTTGTAGGCCATTGCTGCGATCGGCCCGCCGAACAAAGCGAACAAAAGTGGAGCGGTGACGCCATCAACGGTGTTCTCGGCGACACTTTCTACGGTCGCGCGAGTGATCTCAGATTCGCCCAGTTGATCGGTATCACGGCCAACGAGCATCGCCACTTGCTGGCGTGCTTGCGAGTTATCGCCTTTGCTTAATGGTTGCTCAACGGCTCGCGCATGACGGCTGAGGTCGCGTGCAGCGAGGGTGGTATAAAGAATAAAAATAGCGACCAGATCACCAAGTACAGGGTGGATCATGGTTGTGATCCACAACAAAGCGGCGCAACTGCCTGCCGTACCACCAACCACTGCAATCATGGCAACAATCCCTGCATATTTAGGATTACTGATGGTTCGGCGCAGCGGTTCCTCAAGGCTCAGTGCGAGTTTGGCAATCGCCTGAACAGGATGCGGTAGCCAGCGAGGATCACCGCACAGAGCATCGAGACCAACTGCAATCAATATTTGTAATGGCAGTGGGATCATAGGCCGATACTCCGGTAGATCGCTTTCATGTCGAGGGCTTCGCGTACGGTGTCGGCGAGACGATCAAATGCAGGTTCTAGATCATAGCTGGCGCGAATTTTACCGTCTGTTGACCAGCCACGTTTACTGCGTAAGCCATCAATAAACCAACGGCGGAAACCATCGGCATCAAATACACCGTGCAAATAGGTGCCCCAGATACGACCGTCGTTGACACTGCCGCCGATCAATTCGCCATCACGGTTGTGAGCGATGGGGGTTAATCCTTGTGCAGGGGTCTGGCCGTGGTGGATCTCGTAACCCAATAGCTCATGGCCCGAAGGGATATGGCGGCTACGGGTTTGAATGGTGGTTTTTTGTTCGGCGAGCACGGTATCGACAGGCAGTAAACCAAGGCCGTGAAGACTGTTGCCATCTGATTCGATTCCGTGTGGATCGCTAATCTGTTGACCTAGAATTTGGAAGCCGCCGCAAATACCGATGATTTCACAGGCATCGTCATGGGCCAGTTCCATGATCCGTTCAGCGATACCACTTTCGCGCAAGTAACGCAGATCGCCGAGGACATTTTTGCTGCCGGGGATGATCACCGCATCGGGTTGACCAAGTTCGTTGAGCTGATGGACCACCCGCACATGAAGATCGGGTTCGATACTCAGCGCGTCAAAGTCGGTAAAGTTGGAGATATGGGGCATGTCGAGCACGGCAATGTCAATCCGATCACTAGGAGCAGGGCCTTGATGAATACCGCCCTCCTTAAAAGACACCGAGTCTTCCTCTGGTAAGCCGAGTCCTCTTAAGTAGGGTACCGTTCCGAGTACTGGCTTGCCAGTGTGTTGGTAGGTGTACTCGATGGCATCATCGAGTAGGGTGGCATCACCGCGAAAACGGTTGATGACAAACCCAGCTACCTGAGCACGTTCCACCTCATTGAGTACTTCCATGGTGCCGACAAATGAAGCGAATACGCCACCACGGTCGATATCACCAACCAGTAATACCGGGGCTTCGGCATAACGTGCCATGTTCATATTGACGATATCGCCTGCCTTGAGGTTGACCTCCGCTGGGCTGCCTGCCCCTTCGAGAACCATCACTTCATGCTCGCTGGATAAATCGTCGTAGGTCGCTTTAACGGTTTCGAAGATTTTTTGGCGCTCTTTGGCGTACGCACGGAAATGCATGTTGCCGATGGCCTTACCGCAAACGATAATCTGTGATCCGGTATCGCTGTTGGGCTTGAGCAGTACGGGGTTCATCCGCACATCGGCATCAAGTCGGCTGGCCTGAGCCTGAACCACTTGAGCGCGACCCATTTCGCCACCGCTCGGGGTAACGAACGAATTGAGCGACATATTCTGGGCTTTGAACGGGGCGACATTGTAGCCGTCCTGATACATGATTCGGCACAGCGCCGCGGTCAACACACTTTTTCCAGCGTTAGAGCTAGTGCCTTGGAACATGATGGCCGGAGTTTTTTTGCGTTGCGGAGCCACCATTCGTGGGCAGAGAATCTCTTTTAATACTCGGCACAGCTGTTGTTGTTCGACTTCGGTGCGCACAGCAACACGGAAGTAATTGCCATCAAGGTTGTGGAAGTTATCACAGACGCGGATAGCAATTCCTTGTTGCAGGGTCTTCTCAGCGAGCTGCTGGGCATCGAGTTTTTTATGATCGAGGCGTAGCAGCAAAAAGTTGGCTTCACCGGGGTAGACGGTAAGGCCGGGTAGACCACTGAGCGCTTGTTGCAATTGCTCACGTTGGTGGTCAATAAAAGTGCGGCTACGTTGCAGGTATTCTTGATCCTGTACTGCTTGAGTACCGACCCGTTGAGCGAGGGTGTTGACGGTCCAGTTTGGCAGTTGACGGCGAACGTTAGCGACGATTTCAACGTTGGCAATGGCATAGCCGAGGCGTAATCCCGGGATGGCATAGGCCTTGGTCATTGATTGTATAATGATGACGTTGTCAGGACGGTCGATACGCAAACTTTGACTGCCATCGGTAAAATCAATAAACGATTCATCGATGACAAAAGTGGTCTGTGGATGTTGCTGAGCCATCAGCCGCAAGGGTTGCGCGGCCAAAGTGTAACCGGTGGGGTTGTTCGGTTGGCCGAGCAACACCAGTTGATCCGGTTGCAGCATCGACTCTAGCTCGGTCAGGTTGAGACGGAACTGATCTTCAGCGCGTAGCGGTAGCAAAGTAACATCCAGGCCATTGAGCAGCGCTGGATCTTCATAGTCAGAATATGAGGGTACGGGCACCAGTACGCGACTTTTTCCTAATACACGTGGGAGCAGGTGGAGCAATTCTGTCGCACCGTTACCGACCAGAATTTGATCGCTAGCAACATCATTCTGTTTGGCCAGAGCAGCGATCAGTTCGGTGCAATCAGGATCGGGATAATGAACCAGATCACTGATGGTGGCGCTGATCAGTGGACGCAGCCATTCTGGTGGACCAAGTGGATTGATATTGGCGGAAAAATCGATCAATTTATCCTTGGCGATCCCAGAGCGTTGGCTCAGTTGATTGAGGTTGCCACCGTGTTGATGTTGAGGCTGGTTTACTGAGTTTTCTCCTAAATCGATACCTGAGCTCATACTAAAACTCCTTGTTGCAGGCACACCAAAACGGTGAGCACGGGGATCAATTCAACCAGTTCGCACGCCGCACCCAGAGTGTCACCCGTTAGGCCGCCAATCTTGCCGTGGCAGTAGCGGGCAAATAGCGCCGTTGTCACCAGTGACATCAGGGCAACCCATAGTCCCGACCAGCCCAAAAGTAGCAGCGCGACAGCTGCTAACAAGGCAAAGGCAACGACCCCTTGCCACGGTTTACTGTCGGAATGGGTGAGGGTGGCCAAGCCACCTGTAGAACGAGCATAGGGCAGGCTGATGGTCTTCACCACCAGTGCCATACGCCCAGCTAGAGGCATGAGCACGATCACTGGAAAGCGCCACGCTTCAGGTAACGAGGCCAGCGCTGAAAACTTGAGGAGCAACAATGCGCTAATCGTCAATGCCCCCATTGGTCCAACAAGGCTGTCCTTCATGATCTCAAGCATCCGCTCACGGTCGCGTGAACTCATAAACGCATCAGCACTATCGGCGACACCGTCAAGATGTAATCCGCCAGAGATAGCGATCATAGCGATCACCAGCAGAGCGCTTGGCACCAACGTGCCGGGGAATAACCAACACAACACGTTATCGAGACCAGCCATCAAACCACCAATCATCAACCCGACCAGTGGGAACCATGTCAGGCTGCGGGCAATGGCCCGTTCGTCACCGCACCATGTATGAGGAATGCGGAGGATTGTGAGGAAGCTTAACGCGGCAAAAAATGGTTTCATAGTTGCTCTCGAATACAAGGTTAATAAGTTGTGTTGTGGTCTTTGTTGTGCTTGTTTTTTATTTGCGTTTTTTACCACTGTTCCCCAATTTGTCGCCGCCGAACGAAAAGAGCGTCAGCAGAGCCGCTTGTGCCAAAACTGTCTGAGCGCAGCGAGTTTTTTGGCACGCTGTGCTGTAAGCGACTGCAGTGAGGGAACCCGCAGGGCCAGACAATCACGGGGCCATTTTTTGCTTACTTTTTGATGGCGCAAAAAGTGAGGCGAGGTCTGGGGGCGCAACCCCAGTTTACTTCAGCCAATGATTGTTATTATTCGTCGTTCAATGTTGATCAAATTCCACACCCTTTTAAACCTTTAAGTTCACGTTCGCGGGTCTCGTCCCGCAGCCGACGTACTTTTTTGCAAGGCCCCAAAAAAGTAAGTAAAAAATGGCCTTGAAGTTCACGCCTGCAGCGGGCCGCACTTAACCTACAATGAGTCTTTTTCCCTCTTGCCAATCAGCGCGGTTCGTCGGCCTCTCGACCTCCAAATCGGTGTTCTTTCGTTGATCTGGTATAGAGATATTTGATGCAGTGTGCCTCTCTACTTTTTCCGTGGAATCTGTTCTATCTTTATTTCTTTTGCACCATGTTCCCCCATTTGTCGCCGCCGAACGTAAAGAGCGTCAGCAGAGCCGGTTGTGCCAAAACTGTTTGAGCGTAGCGAGTTTTTTGGCACGCTGTGCTGTAAGCGACTGCAGTGAGGGAACCCGCAGGGCCAGACAATCACGGGGTCATGTTTTGCATACTTTTGGATGACGCTAAAAGTATGGCGACGGTCGGGGGCGCAACCCCGAATTACTTCAGCCGTTATTTGTTGTTACCCTGTGAACTTTGTTGATCTGGTTCCACTACATTTGAAATCAATACCTTAAGTTCAAGTTCGCGGGTCTCGTCCCGCAGCCGACGTACTTTTTTTACTGGCCAAAAAAAAGTACGCAAAAAATGGCCTTAAAGTTCACGCTTGCAGCGGGCCGTACTCTACCGACAATGAGTCTTTTTCCCTCTTGCCAATCAGCGCGGTTCGTCGGCCTCTCGACCTCCAAATCGGTTCAACTTCGTTAGCAAGGTATAGAGGTTATTGATACAGTGTGGCTCTCTACTTTTTCCGTGGAACGTGTTTGCTCTGATCGTGTGGAACACAATTATTTCGTGTTCCACACGATAATAACGAGGAAAAATTAAAGTTTATCGCCAGCTAAATCCTTCTTGAACAATTTATCACTACCCTTAGCAGCACAAAACTCACCACACATGGTGCAGGTCTCTTCATCTTCTGGTACGCGAGAAGCACGAATCTTCTTCGCTTCTTCAGGAATCAATGCCAACTCAAACTGCTTGTCCCATTCGAGGTCACGACGCGCTTTACTCATCTGCTTATCACGCTCGCGGCCTTTTTCAGGGTACTTGTTCATGTCGCCAATGTAGGTGGCAACGCGGGCCGCGTGAACACCCATGCGTACATCTTCTTCGTTTGGCAGGGCCAAGTGCTCAGCTGGGGTGATGTAGCAGATCAAGTCGGCACCGTAACGGGCCGATTGTGCCGAACCAATTGCCGAACTGATGTGATCGAAACCTGGAACAATATCTGTGGTGATAGGTCCGAGCATGTAGTAGGGGGCTTCGTTACTCATCCGCTTTTGAACGATGATGTTGGCTTCAACTTCGTCGAGTGGCATGTGACCTGGGCCTTCGACGAGCATTTGGCAACCCATTTCGCGGCCGATTTGCGCCAGCTCACAGTTGATGATCAACTCTTGCATTTGCGCGCGGTCGTGGCTGTCGTGAATGGCGCCAGCACGTAGGCCGTTACCGAGAGACAGGCAAACATCATATTTTTTCAAGATGTCGATGACGCGGTCAAAGTGCTCATAGAGTGGGTTCTCTTTGTTGTTCTTTTCCATCCACGACACCATGGTGGTGCCGCCTTTGGAAACCAGACCACCGTAGCGGTAGTTTTGCTTGCGCAAGCGCTCAATGGTGTAACGGTTGATACCACAGTGAACCGCCATAAATGCCAAGCCGTCAGCACATTGTTTCTCGATGAGGTCGAACAACTCTTCGGGATCAAGATTGTCGGCACCACCGCGATTTTTAGCGGCTTCACAAAAAGCTTGATACAAAGGTACGTTACCAACAGGGACATCGACTGCGGCGATCACTTCACGGCGAACACGATCCAAATTACCGCCGACAGATAGTTCCATCAGCGTATCGGTACCTGCTTCTTGAGCAATTTTCGCTTTACGAACTTCAGCAGCGTAATCGATGATATCGGACGAAGTGCCGATGGAAGCGTTCACTTTGGTACGTAGACCTTTACCAATACCAACAGCTTTCGGCTTGCTGATGGTGTTGTAAGGGATAACGATCTTGCCTGCGGCAACCATGTCGCGGATGTATTCAGGCGTGAAGCCTTCATCTTTAGCCACGGCTACCATCTGTGGGCTAATCGTCCCTTTTACAGCTTGTTCAACTTGAGTGAGCATGTGATGTTTCTCCTTTTAGCGCTAAAATAGCGGGTAAGACGTTTAAATGTTTTGAGGCTGACTAACTGCGGCCTCTTCAAAGGTGGCAACTTCGGTTAAGATTGACACTGCGGCTTCGACAAGGTTCATGGCAATTGCACCACCTGTTCCTTCGCCAAGGCGTAATTGTAAATCGAGCAATGGTTGTTTGTTGAGGTGCGCTAAAGCGATATGGTGACCTTGTTCAACACTGCGGTGACCCGCAATCATGTAATCTTTACTGGCTGGGCACAGACTGGCGGCGATGAGTGCACCAGCGGTGGAGATGATGCCGTCAATTACTACCGGTTTCTTTTGTGCGGCGGCACCAAGAATAAGTCCGGCAATGGCACCAATTTCAAAGCCGCCAACTTTAGCTAAAATATCTAAGCCATCGTTTGGGTTCGGTTGGTTGAGCTCTAGTGCTTTTTCGAGAGTGGCAATTTTTGCGTTGAGCTGGGTATCGTCTAGTCCTGTTCCGCGCCCCGTAACATCGGCAATGGTGCGCTGACACAAGGTGGCGATGATGGCACTGGATGGACTGGTGTTACCAATGCCCATATCGCCAGTACCAAAGAGGTCGGTTGTTGTAGCCAGTTGCTGCGCGACCTCTATTCCTGCTTCAATCGATTGAATCGCTTGCTCGCGACTCATGGCTGGCCCTTCAGCAAAGTTAGCCGTACCGAGTGCCACTTTTTTGTTGATGATTTTACCACTGGCATCGAGTTCACTTAAGTCGCCAGCAACCCCTGCATCAACCACAACTACCTTGGCACCAACTTGGCGCGCTAAGGCGTTAATGCTGGCTGCTTCGTTGACAAAGTTACGCACCATCTCAACGGTAACGGCTTGGGGGAACTTACTCACCCCTGCGGCAACAATGCCGTGATCGCCGGCCATCACCGCAATCGATTTGCGTTTGACCGTCGGTTGCATGCTGCTGGTCATTGCCGCTAAATCTTCGGCAAGGTCCATCATTTGACCCAGCGCCCAGTGAGGGATGGCGAGTTGAGTTAAGCGCTCGTGAGCTGTTTGGCGCATGGCCGCATCACTGGGAGTAATCTGATTAATAGTTGTATCGAGCAACGATTGGTTTAGCCGTGTCATGATGGTGAGTTCTCCTTTAAAAAAAGTGGTAAGCCTGAAACCATCAACACCACTTCATCTGCCTGAGCAGCAAGAGTTTGATTGCAGCGACCAACTAAATCGCGGTAGAGGCGTGAGATAGCATCGGCTGGAACAATGCCCATCCCCAGTTCATTGGTAACAAAAATAATGGTTCGATCCCCTGCCTTGCAGGCTTCGATAACCTGTTGGCAGGAGTGAACGATGTGATCTTCAGTTATGGTTTGATCTCGGCAATCAGCCTCGTAAAGAAGATTGTTGATCCATAGGGTAAGACAATCAACGAGAACGACCGCACTGTCGGCGGTGTCTGTTAAGGCTTGAGCTAAATCTAACGGCTCCTCAACGGTCAGCCAACCTTTCCCTTCGCGGCGTTGCTGATGTAAGGCGATTCGGCCATCCATTTCGGCATCTATAATGGGGCAGGTGGCAATATAGCTGCGCTTTCCCGCTAAGGTTTCGGCGCGTTGTTCGGCGTAGCGACTCTTACCGCTACGGCTGCCACCACTGATATATAGTATGTTGTTTTTAGAATTATTAGTCATTGTAAAGCCCTGTTAAAACAGCCTGTTGGTCTTGTATTGTTAGTGTTGCAAATGAGCCTCTGCTGATCTCGAACTTTAAGTAATCGTGTTTTTCAAAACCGAGCAAGTGACACAGTAAGGCTCGAATCACCCCGCCATGAGTCACCAAGGCAAGGTGGCCAGAATGGTTATGGATCTGTTCGGCAATCTCTGTAATCCGATGTTGAAAATCGTGTTGTGATTCACCTTCGGGAAAACAAAAATCATCGAAAAATGTTGCCCATTGATCAACCAAATCAGGATCAGTTGAGCAGATCTCTTTAAAGGTCAATCCCTCCCAACGACCGAAATTCACCTCGTTCAGCTGAACCTTGATGGTGCAGGATCGTGCTAATCGTTCGGTAATTGGAGCTACGGTTTGTTGAGCACGCAATGACGGGCTGCACCATATTGTGTCAATGGGTTGATCTGTTAGACGTTCAGCAAGCTTTCTCGCCTGCGATTGTCCTTTGTTACTTAGCGGCACATCTAAATGGCCGACATAGCAACCATCGAGATCTGACTCTAGGGCACCATGGCGAATGAGAGTGATCTGTTTTTGTTTCAATGAAGTCCCCCCAAACAAAAAAATCCCCGCAACCTTTTTAAAAGGTTGCGGGGATTCCGTATTTAATCCACGCGTTTGCTCTGTCATCTCATACCACGGAGACAAGCGAACAAATTAATCGGCCATGTATCTGACTTACGTTAGTCCGTATGACTAACGATTACAGTGGCGGGTCCGTAACGGATTTACACCGTCTTCCACGATTCCGATTTATTTCTATATCTGCCAACTATAACAAAAGAAACACAATTGTGTTGTTAGTTTTTTCATAACGGCACAAATGAATTGTATAAGTGACATTGTGGAGTAATGCAAAGGGTGAACCAAAAGTGTTTACGCTATATAAAAAACCTTTAAATAGCTGTTTAGAAGGTTTTTTATGATTACTTTTTTAAGTCAGATGTTAACAAGGTGGCGTTTCAAAATGGTACAGATGTTCTTTTTTATGTGGAATTGCTGAAATATCGCTGATGGCTCTCAGATTTAATGGAGAAATTTTTGCTGAATCAAGCAGAGCTGTTGCTTTTTATCATTGCTTAAAAAGGTCACAATCGAATAAGATAATCTGATGATTAAAAATACTCGCTTCAGACATCTTGTTTCTATCTTCAGTTTTATACTGATCCTGCTGGTTGGTCAGACCAGTGGCGCTAGTTACGTGTGGTGTTTTGGTATTGATGGTCACACTGTTCTTGAGCAAGCGCATGATTCATGTTGTGAAGAGCATAAATCAGAGCATGATGTGTTGAGCAGTGAGGTTTCCGTTGATCATTGTGGTCCTTGTTTAGATCTGCTGCCCAGCAGTAGTTACGCTTCGAATCGGTTGCGTGATGTTTTAATGTCACTCGACGCGCTTGTCATGGCTCCATCTGTTGATGAGTCGTTTTTCCGTTTGACCTCCTTGCCATTACAACCACAGAGCGTTATCGCAGATTTTGTGCCACGCATCCGTGATCAAATTCTCCACCACCGCACCATTGTCATGCTGAACTAAGCGAACAACACCCCCTGTTTATCCCTTAAGGTTTACCTATAAAATTAACTGTTTACCCCTAAAGCGGAGGTACAACTATGCCTGTACAGGCTAAGTTTACTTTTGTTGCGTGTGTTGTGATGTGTTGTACCGTCGTATCACCTTCTTTCGCCGTGGAAAACCGCGCCGTAACGTCTGAGGTGATGTCCGATGTTGAGACAACGCAAACCAATGCAACGCAGCAGCAACCAACTGATCAATTAAGTCCTTTGACCCTAGCAGATGCTCTACAGCGGATGCTTACGGAAAATCAACAACTGCAAGCACAACACCATGCACTCTTAGCAACGGAGGCGGAAGGGCAGCAGTTTGCTGTGCGACCGAATCCTGAACTCGCCGTTGAATTTGAAGAGTTTGCTGGTAGTGGTGTCTATTCTGATACTGATGCCATGCAATCAACCCTGTCTGTGAGTCAATTGGTGGAGCTAGGCGGTAAGCGCGCACGGCGACAACAGCTGGCTGAACAGCAACGTTTGGTGGCCGAGCAACAGTTAGCGGTCACGCGCTCCAACCTTATCAGCACCACATCGCAGCGTTTTGTCGCGATTTTAGTGGCACAAAAGCAGTTGGTGTTGGCGCAAAATCAACTCAGCCAAGCTGCCGAGGTGTTGGCGATTGTCAACGAAGGGGTGCTTGCAGGAAAAAAAGCCCCCATCGAAGCGTTACGCTTTAAGTCGTTGGCTACGCAAGCCCAAATCCGTTATCAGCAAGCTATTGCTACCTTAGATAATAGCCGCATGGTTTTAGCCAGTAGCTGGCAAAGTTCAGTGGTGGATTTCACCGAAGTTGAGGGTAATTTACGCGTGATGCCAGCGTTGCCAACATGGGATGCAATTGAACAACAGCTTGATAAATCACCGTTGTTACTCTTACGCCAACGGCAACAGCAGTTGGCTCAGGCCGAATTGGCTTTGCAACGCGCCAATCGGATCAGCAACGTTACCTTTGAAGTCGGTTTAAAGAGAGATAGTACGAATGACGACATGGCATTGCTCGCCGGCTTAAGTATGCCACTGGCATTGTTTGATCGTAATCAGCAGGGGATTGCTGCGGCGAACCTTCGCGTTTCTCAGGTTGATGCCGAAGGCCATGCGCTCCGTCAGCAACAGCGGCAACAGGTGTTCACCACCTATCGTAGTGCGCAGCTCATTCGCCAAGAGATTGAGGCCTTAACCTCTGATCTCATCCCAGCCGCTCAAGCCGTGTTCGAAGCGTTATCTTACGGTTACGGCCAAGGGAAATTTGGTGTCATTGAGGTGCTCGACGCTCAAGGGAAGTTATTCGATAGTGAAGATCGCTATATCGAAGCGTTGACCCGTTATCATCAACAATTTAGTGAACTTGGTCGCCTGTTAGGTAGCGAGTTTACTGTGGATAGAGGATAAATCTATGAATAAAATTACCCATAAATCACCGTTTACCACCCTGACGGTTTTTATCGCATTGATTGCTGTAATGCTATTACCTCTTAATGGTTTAGCCCAAACCACTGATCCCCATGCCGGTCACGATCATGCCAGTCATGCCGATGAGTCCGTTGAAGATTTGTTTGTTGTCGAAGATGATCATGCCGGTCATGACCACGCTGACGATTCTTTTGGCCATGCAGAGGAAGAGGCAGAGCATCACGATGATGAAGACGAGGACGATTGCGCAACAGCTTGTGCCAGCGGTCATGGCGACGACCACGCTGTTGAGCGTGCCGACCAACATGAAGGTCACGATGACGATCATGATGGGCATGATGAGTCTGAAGTAGAGCACCATGACGAAGACGAGGACGATTGTGCGACGGCCTGTGCCAGCGAACGCAAAGACGCCCACGCTGACGAAGCGGCTGATGCCCATGCCGGTCACGGCCATGCTGTTGATCCGAATGAGTTTTGTTCAGAGCACGATATGTTAGAGAGCGAAGATGCCCTCTGCCAAGCCGGACACATCACCGATCTCGCCTGTGGTAAAGGGATGTTGGTGCGCTTGTTTGATGATGAAGTGGCCGCTAAAACCGGTATTGCTACGGCAAAGCCTGTCGCGGCTGTCAGTGGTTCAGGTAAGGCGTTTCCCGGTCAGGTGGCGTTTAATCGTAATCGCCTCGCTAAAATAACCCCTTTGAGTAGTGGTGTGGTGCGTGAAGTTCACGTGCGTCCTGGTAGTCAGGTCAAAAAGGGCCAAGTGTTGGTCTCTGTGGCCATGCCAGAATTGGCTGAATTGATGGCTGAACTCCTTAGTGCCAGCGCCCAAGCCGAGCAACAACAGGCTCGTGCTGAGCGTGAAGAAGCGCTGTACCATAAAGGGATCACCTCGCAGCGTGAGTTACAACAAGCCAGTGCCGATCACCGCAGTGCGCGTAGCACCGTTGATAAATATCGTCAGCAGTTGAAAAACTTTGGTTTAACAAATCAAGAGATCGATAGCCTGTTAGCGCGGCGTGAGCCCAGTGCATTGGTTCAACTGCGTGCGCCATTTGCTGGCACCGTGACTGAATTAACCACCGCCCTTGGTGAGCATGTGGCTCCTGAAGGATCATTGTTGACTATGGCCGATCTCGATACGTTGTGGATTGAGCTGTCACTGCCCGAATCACAGATTCACACCCTGAATGATGGCGCGCCTATTGAGGCAACATTCCGTGGTTTACCGAATCAAATCTTTCGCGGCAACCTGTTCTACATCGGCTCTGAGGTTGATAGCCGTAGCCGTACCTTAACGGCTCTGGCTGAAGTGGCTAATCCGAACCATCGTTTACGGGCAGGAATGTATGGCGATGTCGAGTTAACCAGCGCGGTATCAACAGGTCAGTTGGCGATTTCAGCCGACGCGATTCAAATGATCGACGATCAACCCTTTGTTTTTGTTGCTCAACAACAGGCTGACCTCTTTGAGGTGCGTCGCGTTGTTGTTGGCGCTCGTAAGGGTGGTTTGGTTGCTGTTGATGGCTTGAAGTTGGGTGATGCCGTCGTGGTGAATCAAGGTTATGCGCTGAAGTCTGAATTACTCAAGGCGCGCCTTGGTGCTTCCTGTGCCGACCATTAAGGGGGGACGACTATGTTAGATAAACTCATTGAATCCGTCCTGCGTAATCGGTTGGTGGTGGGGTTACTGTTCGCTGTAGCATTTGCTGCGGGTACAGTGGCACTGCTTAATCTACCTGTTGATGCCTTTCCCGATACCACACCCGTTCAGGTGCAGATCAACACCATCGCTCCGGCTTTGGGACCTGAGGAGATTGAAAAACAACTGTCGTTACCCGTTGAGCTGGCCATTTCAGGCTTGCCGGGCTTGATCCATGTTCGTTCTATCTCAAAATTTGGTTTGTCACAAGTGGTGGCAATTTTTGAAGATGAGATGGCGATTCTCGATTCACGCCAGTTGATTATGGAACGTTTGGCAGGGGTTGAACTTCCCGATGGTATTGGTCGCCCCGAGTTAGGGCCGATCTCTACTGGGCTAGGCGAGGTGTTCCACTACGTTTTACGTTCCGATAATCCTAAGCGTGATTTAGCCGAACTACGCACCCTGCACGATTGGGTGGTCAAGCCGCAGTTACGCAAAGTGCCAGGTGTGGCCGAAGTCAATTCGTGGGGCGGTAAAGAGAAGCAATATCACGTTATTGTTGAACCGAATTTGTTGGTCAAGTACGCCTTGACCTACGACGATGTTGCCACGGCGCTGCAAGAGAATAACGCCAACGTTGGTGGTGGTCAGGTTATCACCGGTGGGCAAACCTTGCTGGTGCATGGGTTGGGCCGCGTTGGTTCCATTGATGAGATCGCTGCCGTTGTCATCACCGCTGTCGATGGCGTTCCCATCCGCGTTGGCGATGTTGCTGAAGTGACCATCGATCACGAAATTCGCCGTGGAGCCGTTTCGGCGGGTGGTCGTGGTGAAGCAGTGCTCGGCCTTGGTTTTATGTTGATGGGCGAGAACAGCCGCGATGTCACCATG
Source organism: Desulfuromonas svalbardensis (assembly GCF_055389415.1). Classification (NCBI taxonomy): domain Bacteria; kingdom Pseudomonadati; phylum Thermodesulfobacteriota; class Desulfuromonadia; order Desulfuromonadales; family Desulfuromonadaceae; genus Desulfuromonas; species Desulfuromonas svalbardensis. Next base: position 2,139,617 of record NZ_AP042416.1, read on the forward strand.
GCTCTCAAAGAAGCGCTGAACACCGTCGCTACGGCCTTGCCTGATGATGTCATTTTAGAAACAGTTTACGACCGCACCGAGTTGATCGATCAAGTGATTCAAACCGTCGAGCATAACTTGCTCGCCGGAGCCATTTTGGTTATCGCGGTGCTGTTTTTACTATTAGGTAATTTACGTGCGGGTCTGCTGGTTGCCGCCACCATCCCCATGGCGATGTTGTTTGCCGCCCTCGGTATGCAATCGTTAGGCATTACCGCCAGTCTATTGTCCCTAGGAGCGATTGACTTCGGTATTTTGGTCGATGGTTCAGTGGTGATGACCGAAGCCAACCTGCGCCGCCTTACCGCACGTCAGATTGAACTTCAGCGCACATTAACCACTGCAGAGCGTTTAGAAGTCATCCTTGAATCAAGCCGTGAAGTGTTGCGACCCATCATCTTCGGTATGATCATCATCATGCTGGTATTTATCCCCGTTCTTACCCTTGAGGGGATCGAGGGTAAAATGTTCAGCCCCATGGCTTTGACCTTTATCGTTGCCCTGTTTGGTGCCTTGCTAATCGCGGTGTTCCTGACACCGGTGTTGTCGTATGCCTTTCTGCCCAAAAAGATCAACATTCGTAAAAATGTGGTCGATGCTGGCTTAAAGCGGATCTACTCCAGCGCCTTAACAACCGTTTTAGCGTGGCGTAAACTGTTCATCGGTGTGGTAATCGTTGCCCTTATCGGCACGCTTGGGCTATCGACTCGCCTTGGTGGGGAGTTCTTGCCTAAAATGTCCGAAGGCTCACTGGTGGTGAGTCTGGTGCGTTTGGCGGGTGTTTCTATCGAAGAGTCCATCGCTTACAACACTCGTATCGAACAATTATTGATCGATGAATTTCCCGACGAGGTGCGCACGGTGTGGAGTCGTATCGGTAGTGCTGAGGTGGCAACCGACCCGATGGGAACCGAATTGACCGATATGTTCCTCGCTCTGTATCCCAAAGAGCAGTGGAGCAAAGCAGAGAATCAAGAACAATTATCGCAACAGGTGGCCGCAGCCCTTGAAGGGTTGCCTGGTATCCGTAGCGTGTTGACTCAACCGATTGCCTTACGCGTCAATGAGATGATCTCGGGTATTCGTGGTGATGTCGGCATTAAAATTTACGGCGATAACTTTGATCAACTGGTACAACTCGGCGAGCAGGTTGAGCATGTCTTGAACGGAATTGATGGCGCAGCAGATGTTGCCGTTGAGCAGATCACCGGTCAGCCAACGCTGCAAATTGAGATCGACCGTCCAGTACTGGCTCGTTATGGCGTTGCCGCCAAAGATGTGCTCGATATGATCAGCGCCATCGGTACACCGCGCGTCGGTCAAGTGTACGAAGGGGAGCGTTCGTTCCCACTGGTGCTCCGTTTACCCGATACCCAACGTCACGATGTTGTTGCCCTCGGTAACACCCTTATTCCAACGCGCACCGGTGCCGTACTGCCGCTGAAAGAGCTTGCCAGCTTAACTGTTGTGGATCGTCCATCGACCATCAACCGCGAGTGGGGCCGGCGCTTGATTAAAGTGCAAGTGAACGTCAGTGGTCGCGATATTGCTACCTTCGTTGCCGAAGCGCAGGAAAAAGTGACCAACGGCGTACTCCTTCCTGAAGGGTATGTGATGGAGTGGGGCGGTCAGTTTGAGAACCTCCAACGCTCACAACAACGCCTCGCAGTGGTGGTTCCAATCACCCTGTTGCTGATCTTTATTCTGCTCTATTTCAGCCTCAAGCGATTGAGTGATGTGCTGATTATCTACACCGGAATCCCCATGGCTGCCATCGGTGGTGTTGTCGTCCTTTACGGGCGCGGTATCCCCTTTAGTGTTAGTGCCGCCATCGGCTTTATAGCACTTTCAGGTATTGCCGTGCTCAATGGCCAAGTATTGATCTCAGCCATTCGTAATCAAGTGGCCGAGGGCCTAGCCTTGCAAGAGGCGGTCATTGTCGCTGCCAAACAGCGCCTTGTTCCCGTGCTGGCAACAGCTATCACCGATGCCGTTGGTTTCCTCCCTATGGCGTTGTCATTAGGTGTGGGTGCCGAAGTGCAGCGACCACTGGCGAGTGTGGTTGTTGGTGGGGTGCTTACTTCGACGTTGTTGACCTTGTTTGTGTTGCCGGCGTTGTATTTGATGGTGAATGGGCGTAAGAGTGGCAAGGTTGAAGAGGTGGAGAGTTAGTCGCTTTAACTCGTTATAAATAGTGGTTGAACTGATAATGGCGCGAAGCATGATTTTCATGTTTTGCGCCATTTTTGTTTGTGGTGAACAATTTAAATATTTTGTTTTGTGGAACTATTTATTGACAAATAAATGGGAACGTTTATACTTTTTTGTATGAACGTCATTGCATTGAAATATCTTGATCAATATATCAAGAAAAGCCGAGACGCTGCTGATCCGTTGAGAGCTTGGTATCATGAAACAGTCTCTGCTGAATGGGCTGATTCTATGGATATAAAGAAACGCTACGCTTCAGCTAGTTTTCTTGAAGATAATGTTGTGGTTTTTAATATCAAGGGTAAACACTATCGGTTGGTGGTCAAAGTTGACTATGCACGGCGCATTGTACGCATTAAGTGGTTTGGAACCCATGCCCGCTACACGGCAGAGATGGAAAAGAAAAAACATTTACGTTTTCAAGATTATTGAGGTGGCATTATGGACGGACTAAAAATTATTAAAACAGAACAAGCCTACGACGCTGCCCTCGAAGAGTTGGATCAACTTCTTGAACGTGATCCTTTGCCCGATTCATCTGAGGCTGATCGCCTTGATGTGTTGGCTTTGTTGATCAAAACGTATGAGAGTGAGCATTACAAAATTGAGCTACCTGACCCTGTGTCAGCCATCAAGTTTCGTATGGAACAGGCAGGGTTGAAAAATCAAGATTTGGTTCCCTTTATTGGCAGTAAGAGTCGGGTGTCAGAAATTTTAAATGGCAAGCGAGAGTTAACCTTAAAACAAGCTCGCGCACTACATCACGGTTTAGGTATTCCAGCCGAGGTGATGTTGCAAGAATTTGCACCTGCTCTCACCATTGAAGACCCATCCATTGAATGGGAGAAATTCCCTGTCAATGAAATGATAAAGCGTGGTTGGTTACGTTTTGCAGGGACTCTAAAAGAGGCACACAATCGTGCCGAAGAGTTGGTGCGTCCTTATCTTGAATCTGTAGAACTTTCACCAGTCATTTGCCGCAGAGGGCAGGGTGGGGAGAAAGATCCTTATGCTTTATTGGCATTGCGTGCTGGGGTTTATCATAAAGTTTCAAGTAGGAAATTGAATCGATCATTTGTAGCAGAAGATTTAACCGATGAAGTGGTGCAAGGTTTGGTGAAGTTAAGTGCTCTTGAACACGGCCCAGCTATGGTTGTGGAGTATTTGAATAATTATGGAATTCATTTCTTAACCGTAAAACATTTCAACAAAACACATTTAGATGGTGCGTCTATGCTGCTACCCGATGGCACCCCAGTGATTGTTCTCACACTGCGCCATGATCGGATTGATAACTTTTGGTTTACTCTTTTGCATGAATTAGCTCACGTAAAGCTGCACCTAAATCAAGAACAAGATAGCTTTTATGATGATCTTGACGCTGTGATTGATAGTGATCCCCTCGAAGAGGAGGCCAATGTTTTTGCTTCAGAAGCACTGCTGCCGAACGAAATATTTCAAGGCCAGCTAGATCACCCTTCAAAGCAATTGGTGGCATGTATTGCTTATGAACGCGGTATTAGCCCAGCAATTGTTGCTGGCCGAATTCAAAAGGCTAAGAATAACTATAGGTTGTTTCATAATCTTGTTGGTCGAGGGCAGGTTAGGGAGCAGTTTGCTGAGTATGAATTTTGAAAGGTTGATGAGGTAAATAGATTGAACCATAAACTTATAGCCAATTTTCTATTATAAAAGACGAAAAAATTGAACTTCTCATTTGGTGACATGTGAATGAACTTAGATGGAAAAATGAAATCAAAAAAGCTCGTAAAGTAATGGAAGAAAACCATAGTGAACTTAGCGGTTCATTATTCAGCAGTTTTCCAAGGGGGTGTTGTGGCAATACTAGTGACATGCTTGCACGGTGGTTAAATGAAAAGGGGTGTGTAGGTATTAAATCGGTAAGTGGCAAAAGACCACTAGCTCGTCATGCATGGTTGGAAATAAATGAAATAATAGTTGATATCACTTCAGACCAATTTTCCGATGGTTTATCTCCTGTTTATATAGGGAGAAATCGAGATTTTCATGATCTTTTTATAAATCAAACAATTCGTGAACCATCAATTTCTAAGAGTTTATTGAATATTTATTTAAAATTTCAAGAATTGATGGACGCTAGTTAGTTTTGCGGTTGGTGTATTGCCAAACGGTTTTCGAGACTGATGAGATCAGAATCTTTGGGAGCAAGGGTCATTCTATATCACTAACGTCAACTAAAATAATCCCCAACGTAAAAAGGCTGCGAGCAGTTACGCCCACAGCCTCTACATTATTTTCTCAAGAAGACACTCGTCCTCTACTCCTGACAGTTTACCAGTTCATGGTTTAAACTCTTACCATTATGCGTAAAACTTTGCCCTTATAAACAAAGGAAGGAATTACATAGGTTATCTAGTGATGAATTTGAGCTGATGGTGTCCAAACAAATTCTGGTTTCAGCACTGCTGAGAAGTCCCCATCTATTGTGTTTGGCAAAGGAAAAGTTGCTACCTCGCAAAAACCTGCGAACCCACGCAAGCCCAACATACCCACACCTTTAAGCGGACCAAGAAGAATCCCCATAGGGCCACGGTCACGAATTGTTACAATTATCTGCTTTGGAAATTCACCTGGGCACGTAACAACATTAGCAACCCCACGCACCAATTTATATGATGATTCCTCAAGATAGCCTTCAGGAGCAACAACCTCATCGACATACTCACGACCATCCTCTTGATATCTCTGTGAATAAGCAGAAGGACACAGTAGGAATAAAACGAATAATAAACAAAACAAAGTCTTCATGATCTTTAGCATAGTCACCACCCTAGGAATCAATAAAACACTATTATTTACAAACAAATTTAAAATGGTAATCCTCTTGAAAGCACAAACAGTTTAAAACCATTTATTTGATCGACAAGAACAACTGAACATACCGCCATGATTAGTATTAGTCAATTTATTTTAAGTCATTATGGTTCATTATAAAGCGTGAGTCATATATAACGTTCTTGCTTGATTGCTTTATAGGGACTGAGAAGATTAAGGGGACGTTGTTAACAGGGTGGACTGGCTGTCGGGTTGTCTATGTAATCAATGCTTACGGGGTACGTTTGTGCTATTGACAACAGCCTTTTAATGGGTGATCTCTTTTCTGTAGATCTAAATCGAACGGCCAAAGAACAGAATAATTACCACCGTTACTACAGCGATTATCAATGTCCTCAATCCAGACCATAACCAAAAAGTTTTGCTAATTTTACCTATAAATATTCCAAGGAAAAACACACATAAAAAACCAACAGCAATAGAGATTATGAAAGGTGATGTCGTAGATAATGCCTGTATTTCATCTGCAAGCAACAAAGGCAACAATATAATAAGTGCTAGCAGCAACGGCGATAAACCGTTAACTAGAGCCACTAAAATTGGCAAATAGCGACTTGCTTGCCCGTAATCACTCCGTTTTAGATCGATCACCAAGGCTTGTTCTAATTCACGTAATTCTTTTTCTCGCTCTGCCTTCTCGCTCAGGTATGCACTACTTATTCCACTTATAAACAAAGCAGTTGCTGCCCCCAAACAGGCACTGATTGCTACCGATAGCTCAGTCATCCTCGTTGTATAAAAACCCGTCAACATGCCCAGCATGGTCAATACACCATCAAAGCCGTTGGTGACCATATATCGTCGTGCAATACTCCAGGAACGACGTAGATGTAACGTAAAGTGTTTTTTATTATTTAAAAGCATATAGGGCAGCCTCGAAAGCTAAAAGAAATTTGACAACTAGCGGTCGGAGAGGCACTTGTTTGAGGAGTATTCGTTAAACTTTTAACGTATAGAAAAAATCATGTTGTCTTCGCACTATGCACTTCAACTTCATCAATACTATGAACCGATGCGCCCATTTTTTCGATAGCTGCTTTAATGTCATCAAATCTTATATCAGAACCTTCGATAGTCAAGATTGTACCTTCTGTTTGTTTGTCAACTTCGGAAACAATTAATTTCACAACGTAATCTGGTCCGAGGCTAGCCAATGCTGATGAAAAATCTAGTGCATTTGGTTGATGTGGTTTAAGTACATCAAGTACTAGTTTGCGTGTTTTTGTCATTGTGTTTTCCAAAAGTAATCATCGTTAAGTAAAGTCAACAGACAAGCTGTTATTCTCAGGGTCGTACCAAACTATTAACTTAATTCTACACAGTTTATTTGTAAATAATAGCTGTTTTCAGTGTTTAATAGCACCTTTTTAGCAGGGAAATGATCTGAAGCTTCACGCAGGATAAAAGAATCGTCACGCTCCAGAGTTTTGAGGGAAGGTCAAGGGGCCGTTGTTGACAGGGTGGACTGGCTGTTTGGTCTATCTGTGTAACCAAAGGTGTAATGGAGACAGGCTGGATAAGCGGGCTACCCCGATTACAGATTGATTATCAAATCGCAACAAAGCCGATTCGGGGAGGTATCCGAATCGGCTTTTTATATTTATATCTAAGTTGATTAAGGGGGCATTCTTGCTTGTTTGCCTTAGGCTGTATTGCTCAACTAGAAGTGGGTAGTCTGCCCACTGTCCGTCGCATGGCCGGAGTAGTAGCGAATTTATCACCGGCTTTATCGTTCTTCGGCATCCCGTATTTTTTTCAAGTCTGGTAATTTTTAACACAAAGAGGTATAACCTGTGAGTTCTCTTTTAACTATTCTGTTTTGAATTATTAATACAATTGCATTGTCAACTTGTCCCATAAAGAGATGATCCTCATATGACATTTACAGAATTAAGATGGGCCTCATTTCGTCTATTCAATTACTTGATTGTTGTCGTTAATATACTGACCTTTGGATGTTTTATCTATGTTATCGGGCCATATACGTCCTATTTCTTTTTTGGCGACCTGCGTTTTTGGAAGTATCATTCTTATTTTCGTAAGTATTATCATTATTCCAGCTCATATCTCAAATCGGTAATCTTTACGGATAGCGTCCGCAACCTGTTTCATCTTCCTCTAACAGCACCACCTATGGATTCTCCAGATCCTAAAATAGTTCGCCTAGCCAAAGATTGGGAACACCCTGAAGATACGTGTGGAGGGTGCTCAAACTGTTGCAACGTCATAACTGAATGTTGTTTTTATGATAGCTCGCAACATCAATGTTTGAGCTACGGAACTCTTTTCTGGCGTTTTTTTAACTGTGGTCGATTTCCTTATAGTAATGAGCAGTTGACCTACTTTAACTGTCAGAAATTTGAGCTCGTAAACGATGAAAACTACATCAATATAAGAACGCTCAAAGGAAAGAAATAGTCGCTACTTTTTTTATGGATTTTTTATATAGAGGCATTGAGAAATTGAGGCGCATGAACTGCGCGTTGACTCATGTTTTGCTGCAAACGAATCCTTTTCTTTCAATATTATGATCTGTTCTGTTACACGGTGATTCCATATGAATACAACATTGCTAAATAAACTAGGACGTATCATCTCAGGCATTACTCATGGCGACTATTCTCAAGGTGAAAGTCTTGATAACGTTCTCAGAGATGAAGGCCTTTCCGTTGAGGATACAAATTTTGTAGAGTCTCTTGGCCTTATGACAGTGAAACTTGAAGTAAATGAGTTGGTGCTAAATAGCACCATTAATGATTTGCAGTCGAAGAATAGAGACTTGGTTGAGCTGAATGAAAAACGGGAATTATTTTCAACCATATTTGTCGGGTTGTTTCTCTCAATTAGCTTATATATTTTCTTGCTGTTTATCGCCAACGCAGCGAACTATGAGTCTGAGTATGCTCCAAGAGTTGTAGAATTGATCTTTATTGTAACGTGTTTGGTGATTGTTAAAAAAAGTAAGTTTCCGCTCACTTTTTTTGGATTTACATTTCACGGTGCCATGAAGTCAATAAAAACCATGCTGCCAAGCACCATAACCATATGTATTGCACTTATTGTGGTGAAATATTTATGCATCAAGAATGGTGTGAATGGATTAGGTGGTCCACTGTTCTATGATCTAGAATTTAATATGTTGGATTTATTATATTTTCCAGTAGTTGTAGTACAAGAGTTTTTGGCAAGAGGGGTGGCTCAAACGGTCATTGAACATGTTTTGGCAGGACCACGGGCAAAAATATGGTCTATTATTACAGCAGCTATTCTCTTTGGATTGGTACATATAGAATTGTCTGTCGCAATAGCAATAGCCAGTTTTCTATTTGGGATTTACTGGGGGCTCGTATACGTCAAAAGTAGAACACTGGTAGGCGTTTGCATCTCCCACTTTTTGATGGGATACCTTACTTATTTTCTTGGGTTTTGGAATTATCTTCTCGATATATGAGATCTATCACAGTCACTTGTTGAAATTGGTTATTTTATGTTGGAGCAAATTTTCATATCTGCGTTTATTTGGGGTTACATCTCTTTGATGACGGTACTTCTTTTTTTTGTCATGCTCTTCGTTTCTGGCGTAACATTTTTCACTGACAAAAAACGAAAATTTTCACATCGTCAATGCTTCTGGTGGTCGGACGCGGTTCTTCGCATGAATCCGTTCTGGAAAGTCGATATCCACGGGCTTGAACACATTGATAAAAATCGAACCTATGTCATTGTTGCCAACCACCAGTCCATCGCGGACATTATTATTTTGTATCAAACTCGCATGCAATATAAATGGATTGCCAAGGATTCACTGTTTCGTATTCCCTTTCTTGGCTGGTGTATGTCTTTGGCAAAGCACATAAAACTCGTTCGTGGCAGTTCGACCAGCATCCTTCATGTTTATCGAAAAGCGGGCGCTTGGCTTAACGATGACATGTCGGTGATGTTTTTTCCCGAAGGAACCAGGAGCAAAACGGGAGAGCTGGCACAATTCCAAAGTGGTGCTTTTAAACTCGCTATTAAAAAAGGGGTGGCCATTCTTCCCATCGCCATCTATGGAACGGCTAATTCCATGCCCAATGGTAAATTGATATTGCCACCTAATGCATCCCTTTCCATGACGGTTCTGCCCGCCATAGAAACAGAAGGGCTTCAATCTCGAGATTGTACGCAGCTTATGGATACGGCGCGAACGATGATTGAGAAAACCTTGAACCCAATACTCTCATCCGACGCTACGTAAAATTTAAAGCGCAGTGATGAAATAATAACAGGTGACATCTAATTGATATTTCGAGGATTATTTTCACATAACGCGGAGATCCTGCGCACTAGACAGTGGGTGGTTGCTTTCGTTCAATTCTTTGACCAGCGGGTCTCGCCGATGGTTCCTCAGGTGCTTGCTGTTGCGGCGTTTATGCTGGGTGCCGTTTTACTGTTTTTCGCAGCAGCGCGTCTGTTGCGGCCGGCATCACCTGAACCGACAGAATCCGGCCAGGAGGAACTTGAAAAAGCCTCTATCATTGTCCGTAATTCAGTTAAAGCGTCTGCCAACCTGGCCTTGTTGGGTGATAAGCGTTTTTTGTTCAGTCCCCAGGGCGATGCCTTTATCATGTATGCGGTGGAAGGCCGCAGCTGGATTGCCATGGGAGACCCCGTCGGCCCCGAGTTGCGCTGGCCCGAGCTCATCTGGAAGTTTCGTGAACTATCTAACCGTTACGGCGGCAGGACAGTCTTTTATGCGACCGATCCTGAACACCTGCATCTGTATCAGGATTTGGGACTTTCTTTATTTAAGCTGGGGGAAGAAGCTCGCGTTTTGCTGACAACCTTTTCACTGGAGGGCAGCTCCCGCAAAAAACTGCGCTACACCAAACGAAAACTTGAAAAAGAGGGTTATCGCTTTGAGGTGCTGCAACCGGAATCAGTGGCAGCCCATTTTGACGAGCTGCAAAACATTTCCGATGCCTGGCTGGCAGAGAAACGTACCAAGGAAAAAGGGTTTTCCCTCGGTTTTTTTCAAGCGGATTATATCAGCCGCTGCCCAATGGCTGTGGTGATTCGAAATGGACGAATTGAGGCATTTGCCACGTTATGGGCTGGTGTGCAAATGGAGGAGTTGTCCATTGATATGATGCGTTATCAGCCCGATGTCGCCGAAAATGGCGTGATGGAGTATTTATTTATTTGCATGATGCTGTGGGGCAAAGAGCGGGAATACCGCTGGTTCAACTTAGGTATGGTGCCATTTTCAGGCCTTGAGAATCAGGCTATGGCGCCTTTGTGGAATCGTCTCGGCGCCTTTGTCTTCAAACACGGGGAGCGTTTTTACAATTTCCAAGGACTGCGGCAATATAAAGAAAAATTTGATCCCCAGTGGCGGCCGAAATACCTGGTCTCTCCCGGAGGTTTGGCGCTGACTCAATGTTGCACCAATTTAACGACGCTTATTTCGGGAGGCATAAAAGAGGTTGTGACAGATGAAACTCCTAAGAGTCTGTCTGAGGATGACATTTTGGATTCTTCGTTAGACGAACACATCGTGTCAGTGGAAAACTAGGGTCACTCCCCATATTAAAGGGAAAGTCAACGGGATGGTGTTGACTGGTGTCTGTTCTTGCTGGTGGTAAAAAATAGAAAGGGAACCGAAGCTCCCTTTCTATGGTTTTAGTCAGTGTAAAAAGGGTCTTACTCCACTGGTGTCAATGTGAATGTGCATGAAGCAGCACTATTCGAATATGTCCATGTTGTTACACCAGAATCTGGACCAAAGCCGCTTGGGATATGGCCATCGCAAACAAGACCATTATTACCATAGACCATTTCAAGCGATGTTACTTCCCCTTCAATCGTCGGTGCCTGAGTTATCATAGAATTGAAATTAACCCACATGGAACCTGGATTAACAATATTGTCATTGTAGATAAAGAACTCTCCGCAGCCATGGAGAGAGCCAGAACAGGTACTGTCCGCTATTGCATAAACTTTAGTTCCACTGGGGTCAGCGCTAACATCAAAATCAATATCAACATCGGTTGAAGTAACGGTTCCACCGCCATAAGGACCTGAATAGACAACAGTGAAATTCCACAGGTTACCATCACACTCACCATTTTCAATTTTCTGCCTAATCTCTTCTAGTTTTGCCTGCAATTGAGCTGTTCTGTCTTCGTAGCCGTTTAAGGCAAGATCAGATTGGATTGAAATATAGTATTCGAGACAGGCAACATCACTACACGATGCATTTGCGATAACACTGTCTGTATATTGGTCTATAGTACTTGTGATAGTAGCGATCATGGCATCGTCGCCTGTCCCCGACAGTTCCATCTCAGTCGCAAATTTGACTCCACAAAGTATATATTTTTTAACATTTACAATATCGCAGGGTGTAGGAGGAGTCATGTTCTTCCACTCGGCGTAGGCGCCATCCATACGATAGACAACTTCAGCATTGACTCTAGAACTGATATCACGTGCCCCCATTAATTCAATTTCGGTCATAGTCTGAACTAATTGTGTAATGAATTCAATAAAGTCAGGATGAACACAGTATCCATCCCAAAAAGTGACCTGCTTAATCTGCATCATATCTAGCCAATCACTGACAACCCTATCAATGATGGCGTAAATAAGCGTCCAATAATTATGATCGAGTGCGGGTTCAATCTTTTCTAAAGCATTAATTTTAGCTATAAGATCTTGAATTAGTGACTTATTTAGGGCATACAGGCCACCATTACCAGTGTAGCTATTAAGTTCATGAATACCTGCTTCGATATCAGTAGTTAAGGAATCGACAGTTGGTGTCTGCTGAAATCCATATTCGCTAAAATGAAGTAGTTTGGCCGTATAGATATTTCCATTTTGTTCAAATGGCACAAGATAGTCTTGTGTTTCTCCATGAAAGACAAATACATAACTGTCTTCTGTCAACCTGTCAGATCTAAACTCTAAGGTAACGGCTGTGTCGAATTCGATATCCTTATTAATAGATATTTCAGGTAACGGATCTGTTCCTCTGTAGGTCAATTCAAATTCAACAATGATATCTTCTGCTTGACCAAATGGCAGTTTTGGAATCGTAATGGTTAACAGGTCATTCTCGTCACCAGCGACTTTGACAACGGTTTCAGCCATTGAAGCAACCGTTTTACTCACGGCAAGGTAAGGGTAATCTTCATCAACGAGCTCAGCTTCAGTAGAACTCGTATTCGTAGTGGGCGATGTGCTTGAGCTGCCACCATTACCACACGCAAAAAGTAACGTCACTGTTGCCAATACCGTTATTGCCAAAAATACTCGATACAGTTTGTTCAATTTAGACATGCTTCTCTCCCTAGGGTTTAGAATGAATATTTTCTTCCTGTATAAACGTGCCTCAGTAGGACTTTTTTTTATTGTTGATTCTAAAAATTAAATGAGATGAGTTGTTTGTTTTTCTTGTATTCTCTTGTGAGGAAAAAATAATTATGCATCATACTTTGTTGAAACTAATTATATAGAAATATAATTATTAGTTTCGCTAATGTTAATAGTTCAAATCTGCATCAAGTATAAGTGTCTGATTATTTTTTGAACGGGGTCGGACCAAGACAACTAGCTAAAATTAAAACAATTAAGGGCAAAAAAAAACGTAGTTTTTTGTTTTAAACGCACCTTTTGATAGCTAAAAAACCTGTTATAAGGAATCTGATCGTGCATATCACACTCCACACCATGAAAAAATAAGCAAAGTTTTATGGAAAACTAGAGACATTCCTTATCTGTAAATACAGTGAAAGTGGTCTCCACCGCAAAAGATTGGGACAGCCTCGATGGAGCAGGGGGATGTCCCTTTTTTGGTTAGTGGGGCAAGTCGTAATTACACTATTTCTACGATTCATATTGAAAATATTGCACCCCAAGACCTGATCCCATTTAGCTTGCAACGGATATACTTGTCTGGATAAAAACATCGGAGTAAAATAGGCTTATGAGACAACTTATTGATAAAGCATTGGCGCTTAAAATGGACGACGCTCAAATTCTGTCCATCGATCAGCTTGAAGTCGACCCAAGCCTCGCAAACTATTGTCGAGATTGTGAAGCTTATGGATTGTCTGCCCATTGTCCGCCGCATGGCATGAGTAGCAGCGAATTCAGCGCAGGTTTGATCGACTATCAAGACGTGTTGGTGGTTAAACGTGATGTGTCCGTGGCCGTGTTGCAGAGTGATGACCAGCTACCTATTGCCCGTCAGCTTCATATAGCGGTAGCGCAACTGGAAAAGCAGGCACAATTGTTGGGTTTTAAGGCTGCTGCCTTTGCTGGCGGGTCATGTAAGCGGCTGTTTTGTAGTTCAAGTCAAGAGTGTCAGTTGTTGCAAGAGGATGGCATCTGCCGTTTTCCGCAGTGGGCACGGCCATCGGTATCGGGGGTAGGGATCAATATTTTTGCTCTATGCGAAACTCTAGGCTGGCCGATTGATAAAGTGACAAAGCAGAGCAAGGCGAAAGATGGTGCCATGGGGCTGTTGGTTGGCTTGGTGTTGTTAGGTCGGAAAGAATAAAAGACGAAGCGCCTTGCTCCCAGAGATACAGGCATTGTGATTAACATGCGAAAGGTATGAGATGAGCGGTTTACTGGCCCTGTTAGATGATGTGGCAGCTATTGCAAAGGTTGCAGCAGCATCGGTGGATGATGTGATTGGCCAAGCTGCGAAGGCAGGATCAAAGGCCGCTGGCGCGTTGATTGACGATGCTGCGGTGACCCCTAAATATGTGCAGGGGTTTGACGCTAGCCGCGAATTACCCATTGTTGGGCGTATCGCCTTGGGGTCGATCAAAAATAAGTTGGTTTTTCTGCTGCCTGCTGGCTTGGCACTTTCGAGTTTTGCCCCGTGGGCGATTTCACCGTTGTTGATGCTTGGCGGGGCCTATTTGTGTTTTGAGGGCGCTGAAAAAGTGAAGCACGTGATCATTCCGTCGCAGTCACACGGCGAAGATTTAGCCGAGGGCAACCCAGCGCATTTGGAAGAGGCCAAAGTGGCGGGGGCGATCAAGACCGATTTTATCCTCTCGGCTGAGATTATGACCATTGCCCTTGCGGCGATCCCCGAAAACACCTTTTGGATGGAAGCGGCGATTTTGGCTGTTGTCGGAGTAGGGATCACGGCATTGGTTTATGGCAGTGTGGCGTTAATCGTCAAGGCGGATGATCTGGGTTTGTTGATGTCCAACAAAGGGCAGATTGGCATGGTGCGCGCAATGGGTCGTGGCATTGTTCATTCGATGCCGAGGGTGTTGGCTCTGTTGATGATCGTTGGCACCGCAGCGATGCTGTGGGTAGGTGGCAGCATTGTGATTCATGGGTTTGAAGAGCTGGGCTATGGCTGGCTAGGCCACCATATCTACGATTGGGCCGCTGTGGTGGGTCATGCCGTGCCGCAGCAGGTTACCGACCTTGCGCAATGGAGCGCCAAAGCCACAATGGACGGTCTGTTCGGGCTGGCGTTGGGGCTGGCGCTGTTGCCAATCGGCACCAAAGTGATCGCGCCAATTTTGGCTAAGCGCTTTTGGGGTAGAGCGAAGCACTAAACTAGAATCTGGGGAAGGTCAATAGTCCGTTGTTGACAGAGTGGGCTGTCTGTCTGGTCTATCTGTATAACCAAGGGAGTAATGGGAGCAGGCTGGATAAACGGGCGAACCTGATTGCAGATTGATTATCAAAACGCAACAAAGCCGATTTGGGGAGGCATCCGAATCGGCTTTGTTGCGTTTTATATCTATGAAGAAAAAAGGAGGTATCAAGCCTCGCCTGCCACAACAAGTCTTGATGGCTGTGACTTTAGCAAACCACTCAACTCGCTACCACAGCCAGTCCCGTATAAGTTCAGCCCTCAATCCACGAATTTGGCAACACTCGTGATTATTCGTTACTGAGCTTTTTTAGCGATTTGTGCCATACATTCATACTCTCTAGACTGCCACTTATCTGCGTATTGTTCACCAGAGTGCCACTGAACTGATAACCGTTCTGAGCAAAGCAAATATTCATACCGTACGAGGTAGCGCGGGCGATGGTGTAACCTGTCTTGATATCAAGATGGTGCAGTTTTATTTCTAAATGTTGGAGAAGTAAATTTGCCAGACCATGACCGCGCCACTCTGGATCGGTTGCAAAATCAGTCAACTCGGCATTACTGTTGGCGTAATCAATCTCCGCAGAAGCCACAGCCAGTAACCTAGAGTCTTTCCAGATGCCCGCATAGAGAACGTTTTCTGCCATGGTTGTCGCCAGATATTCTGGGTCTTGGATGGGAAAAGGGTAGCTGGCAAATGTTAGCCGATACAGTTCCGCCATTTCATTGCAGTGCTCTGGGCGCGCTAACTGCAGCATACAACCTTCAGGCAGAGCAACCACATGCTCCCGGTCAGACTTTAGTTCGGCTGCAGTGAGAACCTCTTTGACCCGATCAGCATTGTGGTCTGTCTGGCGGTCTTTCTGGTAGTAACGCGCCATGAACAAACCATCTTCCTTACCATTAAACAGAGTCGGAATCTTTGCTTCTACGCTGTATCCATCTTCTACGAATATACTGTGAACTGAAGCAGGTATTTTGACAAAAGCTTTAGAATAGCGGTGTGTTGCTGCTAGGCTGTTAATATGGCTTATCACCTGTGCCACCTCTGAACTTTCTAGCTTCATCAGATAAACCCGATCATTTTCTGGGCCATGTTGTAGAACTGAACTGGAAAAATTTTCGATCGGATCAGCGCTCATCTCTGCGCTCCATTCGTAACGTATCGGCTGGGGTGAGACTGATGGTTTCATCGCTGTCGGCGAGCAACATTTCAATGCCTGTGGCATCGGTCTCTTCGCCATCCTCCAGTGTCAATTCAAGTTGACAATCACTGCAATTTCGATCACAAAAATTTTGTTTGTAGCTATTCGGCTCCTGATAGGTTGCAAGTACCCCCTCGTAGTTGCGCAACACAACTTTATTGGTCGAGAGTGAAATCAGATAGTTGGGGGTCAGCGGAATCTTGCCACCGCCGCCTGGAGCATCTATGACGTAGGTCGGTACCGAAAAGCCACTGGTATGACCAATCAGACTTTCCATGATCTCTATCCCTTTACCAACTGGGGTACGTAAGTGGGACAGCCCTTCTGACAGGTCACATTGGTAGAGGTAGTAAGGACGCACCCGGTTGGCCACCAGTTTGTGAACGAGAGATTTGATAATCCGCGGGCAATCGTTAATACCTGCGAGTAGTACCGATTGATTACCGAGGGGGATACCAGCGTCTGCTAATTTGCGTAGAGCTTTTTTCGACGAGCTGGTGATCTCACGCGGATGGTTGAAGTGAGTATTCAGCCATAGCGGTTGATGTTTTTTCAGCATGTTAACCAGATCATCAGTGATCCGATAAGGGAGCACTACTGGCATGCGCGAGCCAATACGGATCACCTGTACATGCTCAATCTGGCGCAGCTCGGTGAGAATCCAGTCGAGGTAGGCATCATTAAGCATGAGAGGATCACCACCCGAAAGGAGGACATCTCTCACTTCGGGGGTGGCACGGATATAATCAAGTCCAAGGCGGATCTGCTCAGGTTCAAGAATGGAGTTTATATCACCGACTTTGCGCTTGCGGGTACAATGGCGGCAGTACATACCACATACATTGCTGATATGGAACAACACCCGATCTGGGTAACGGTGTGTTATGCCAGGAGCCGGACTATCCCGTTCCTCAGCGAGCGGATCAGCCATGTCGCATTTCTCAATCACTAGCTCCTGTGGGTCGGGGAAGGCCTGGCGAAACACGGGGTCATTGCGGAAATTGCTGCGGTCTATGAGGGAGAGATAGTACGGAGTAATTGAAAGGGGAAATTTTTTAATGGTCAGTGCTATTTTGCGCCGTTCGTTCTCATCAAAGTTGATCCCAAGCAACTTCTCAAACGTTTCAATTTTGGTAATGGAATGTTTCAGCTGCCAGCGCCAATCGGTCCACTTGGATAGGGCAACTTCATCATTGTGACTTAAATGTTCGGCAATTTGTTGTTGTTCACTTGAATAAATACTCATAGATTTAGTTTTTTGCAGCTCCTAGATCGCCCACACAAGACAAACACACAACGCATATGCGGGTGCAGGATCAGAAATAATGTAAATATTGGTAATGAGGTTTTGTCGTGGATTGGTGATTTTGGTCATGCAATCACGGGTTAATAAGTACTTAGGCATACCAGCCATAAGGTGACTCATTGGGTTTCACTATGTCGCTGTAAAAAAGATGATTGGTCTAATTGTTTTAAGGCGAATAGTTTGAACACGAACCATTGTGTCAAAAAACAACTATACTGTCAAGGTGTGGAGAAAGATGGGCGGTGGGGGATTATTTTTGTGAGGGAATTTCTGGGAACTTTTCTGATGAGATAGAACCCGTTTCCAACAGTGGCGCAGCCCCTATGTGGCGGGCTTCCATCAGGTCGACCAATTTTTCCAAAGTTAAGGTAATTGAAACCTGCTCTGTTTCTGGAAGTTCCATCAGTGCAGAAGACAGAATGTCTTGCAATAATGAGGGGGCCGCTTCAATCAATTGGCTCCCCGCTGTTGTGATAGAGATATAGACTTGGCGGCGATCTTTGCTGTCACGTTTTCGTTCAATAAACTTCTTTTCTTCTAAACGGTCAATTATGCCCACCACTGTACTGGGACTTAAGTAGACCTTTTTAGCCAGATTGGCACTGGTCACAGGGCTATCTTCTTTTATCGTAAGGAGACAGGCCAGTTGAGGGCCGGTAATTTTATGTTGCGTTGACAAGCGGTGCGAGTGGATGTCAACAGCACGAATAATCCGTCGCAACGATTGTAAGATCCTCAAATCATAGCTTTTTTGCGGAACTTCTGGATCTGTAATAATATTTTTATCTGGAACTAATTCCTGCACGGGAACCTCTTTGAAAAAAATTGATTTTTACTGGCCAGTAGCATAAAGGCACAAATCCGATTAGACAAGTACCTTCTGGTGTTTAATCTTGTTGAACAGGTGAATAAAAAGGAAATCAATAGCTTACAAGCACGTTGTGTTGTCGTTTCAGACGATACGTCGCGTTTTTGTCAATATTCCTGCTAAAAGACCAACGGTAATCCCACCGGTATTTGCAGCCATATCCAGCCATTCTCCGTAACGGTTCACATACGGCTGTATCAATTCAATCATTCCACTCCAGGTAATAAAAAATATTCCGATCAACAGCCAGTAGCGTGGTTTACGTAATGCGACCGGAAACATTAACGCGGTATAGGCGATAAAGTGGTGTGTTTTGTCGCTGCCGGGAAACGCAGGTAGAGTTGCCACTGGCCATAGTGACAATGTTGTAATCGTCACAAGGGTTAGCACGGTGATCAATTGCCAATAACGCTGAATAATAATCAATAAACTAGTCATTCCATCAACTCTTCCATATGGTTCACACGAAATCCGTTCAGGTCACTGGTTATTATAAACCGTTTTACAACAGAAAGGGTTAGCGAAATATGGCAACTCCTTCCCCTCTCTACACATACGAGATAACGACTGACTAAATCAGGCGATGCCAAACAATTTTAGGGCAAGCAAGGTCAAGCTACCAACCAACAACCACAGAGTCACCCCCTGCAACAATGGACGCACCCCGACCTTTCTTAACAGTTCCCTGCTTAAGCCCGCACCGATAAGAAACAGGGTCACGATCAACAGCTGTTTGGCAATTCGTGCCAACCAATGCCATTGTGTCGCAAACTGTGGAACCAGAGTACTGATGGCCGCAGCGAGGATAAAACCGATAATAAACCACGGGAACGCCTTTTTTCCGGTTGAACGGTTTCGCCAGGAAACCACCAGAACGATGGGAGTAATCCACAACGCTCGAGATAATTTAACGGTTGTTCCGACAGCGAGTGCTTTGGCTCCATAAACTGATGCTGCTCCAACGACACTGCTTGTGTCATGAATTGCCATCCCGGCCCAGGTCCCGAAAATTGTCTGGTTAAGGTGTAATAGATGACCGACCATTGGAAACAGGAACAGAGCAACCGCATTTAGGGTGAAAACTGTCGCCAGAGATACGGCGATTTCATCATCTTCAGCCTTAAGTACTGGAGCCAGGGCGGCAATGGCGCTACCACCGCAGATCGCCGTACCAAAAGCGATCAACGCGGCTGTTGTTTTTTCAACCTTAAACAGGCGACCCAGCAGCGTACCGAGCAGCAGCGTAAAACAGATGCCGACAAAGGTATAGATGATCGACTCGCGACCTGTCGTCCAAATTTCTCCCAAGCTTAGTCCAAAACCAAGGCCAATAACCGATACCTGTAACAAGTTTTTGCTAGATAATGCTGCCTGTTTTGGCCAGGGGTTGCCGAAGGTCATACTTAAAATAACCCCTAACAGCAGTGCATACGCCGCATCCATCCACGGCATAAAACAAAGTAGCAAACAAATCACAAAACATGTTTTTCGGATAACTTCAAATTGCATCGACTAACTCCTAGCAGGCTTTCGGACTTGACGCTTAATTTTGAGTCAGTATAGCTCGCTAAATACACAAGTAAAATTTCATAATAATGATGATAAAGTTCAATTTTACTGATATAGGATGGAAATGGCTATTACACTCAGACAATTACAGATATTTGCTAAGGTCGCTGAACTGGAGAATGTCACGCGTGCTGCGGGCGAAATGCAGCTGACTCAGTCGGCAGTCAGCATGGCCTTGAGCGAATTGGAGCGCTATTCTGATGCGCCACTGTTCAATCGGCAAGGGAAACGGCTACACCTTAACGACAGGGGGCGTCAGCTATTACCTATGGTGGGTACGCTGCAACGGAGGCACCAAGAGATCGAGATGTTCCTTGTTGAATCATTGCGCAAGCCGTACGGAATTTTACATGTCGGTGCGAGCACCACCATCGGTAACTACCTGATGCCTAGGCTCATCACTTTATTCTCGCAGCGATATCCCGAAGCCAAAGTTTTACTACAGGTTGGCAACGCTTCGCAGATTGAAGCTGGGGTGATCCGTGGCGACCTTGATCTGGGGCTTAGCGAAGGCTTTCAGATGAACCTGACCTTGACAGCGAATAAATGGCGCGATGATGAGCTGGTTATTGTGACTGGCCCTCATCACCCGTGGACGCAAGAAACAAGGCTTGGACCCGAACAACTTCAACAGGTTGCATGGATTGTACGTGAACATGGTTCGGGAACCCGAGATGTTTTTGAGGCAGCGTTGCAGGAGCAGCAGATAAACTACACTGTTGCCATGGAGCTGGGCCATACCGAAGCGATCAAAAAAGCCGTGGAGGCGGGAGCGGGATGTGCTTGTCTTTCGCGTATAGCCGTTCAGCGTGAACTCGACCATGGTTGGCTGGTTGAAATTTCAACATGCTTGAACCTCAAGCGTGAACTAATCCTTTTAACCAAAGAGGAACATTATCGTTCGATATTGTTTCAGACTTTTTGCGAGTGCCTTTTCAGTAATGAATGAGATTTGGAGTCGAGAAAGTATTTCTGAGTTCGCCTTGTTTTAGGTAACATGTGGCGAATGACTAACTGATTTAATTCAGAGTATTCAAATTTAATAACCGCAACACATCCTTGAGGGCTTGCATCATGCAATTTTCTGCAAAAAACAATTTATCAATTTATATTTTGATCGGCTTTCTTCAAGGTGGCGTGGCTTGGGCGGGGTTTTCCTTTTGGCCAGATGAGAGTCAACTTGCGGCATCTTTAGTTTTTGGGACGATGACGGCTTTTGCGGTGATCGGGTTGACGTTGCAATTGACCTTAGGTGATCGTTTCAATCGTCAGGTGCTTTTTCTGGCCCTTATCCTTGGCGCTGTCTTTACCTTGGTGTCTGTCTGGCTCATCTATCAGATGCCCGACTTGCCGCGCTCATCTGATAACGGGGCGGAGATTTTATTGGTTAGTTGGTCACTTTGCTCCATCCTGTTGGCCTATATTCTGATTCCATTTGTTCAAGCGTGGACTGAGCGGAAAAACGGACACTATAACTATACCGATCTCTATCGACATAGCTGGGACAACTTTTTTGTGTTGTTGGTTGCAGCGATGTTGACCGTTGCTTTTTGGTTGTTGATTGTTTTGTGGGCTATGTTGTTCAAGATGGTGGGTATCCTGTTGTTTAAGGATCTGTTTTTTAGCCCATTATTCATTTTCATCTCCTTGCCAGTAGTTTTGTCTCTGGGTATTCGTATGGCACTGGTTCATGAAAACATTATTGGCGCGCTGCGGAAAATTGCTCTCTCTTTATGCTATTTCCTGATGCCCCTTAGTGCTGTTATTACCATCCTTTTTGTTCTCAGCTTACCGTTTACGGGTCTGCAACCCATTTGGGATACAGGGTATTCAACCCCCATTCTCCTGTGTTTGTTGGGTGCCAATATCCTATTTATTAATGGCATATTTCAAGATGGATCGATTGCGCCTTACCGTGGCGGATTGTCGAGACTTGTAGAAATAGCAACTCTTAGTATGCCTGTTTACGCGGCCATTACCATCTATTCTGTTTACCTGAGGATCTCTCAGTATGGTGTAACACCAAACCGTTTCTTTTTGATGGTATTGGTCGTTGTTGCCCTGTGCTACAGCTTCGCTTATTCCGTGGCCGTTTTTCGACGTTCACAGATGTGGATGGGATCAATAAGGCAGGGTAATATCTATATTGCATTACTCATTTCTGTTCTGATTATTCTGATCCATAGTCCGCTCATGAATCCCATGGCGTGGAGTGCAAAAGATCAATATCAACGGCTCATTAGTCAGAATATATCGACTGCTGATTTTGATTTTGGTGCCTTAAAGTTTAAGTTAGGAATTCCCGGTCACATGTATCTACAACAGTTAAGAGAACTTCCCCCTGAGAATCCATTGCAGGCTGAAATTCATGGTCATATCTTAGCCGTAGATGCGGCGCAAAGTTATTATCAGTGGAAAAATAACACGGAGAATCAGCCGTTAGCAGATCATGTGATGATCGAATCGATTGATGGCAGCACCATTGTTCCAGAAACGTTTATTGATGCATTAGGTGCAGAACACTGCCGCAGAACAACCTGCTATGTTCTGGCAATCGATCTCAACCGCGATGCCCATGAAGAGTTGATCTTCTTTGATATGGATGAAGACTGGAGCGCACCCCAGCTTTATGTTCAAGTTGATAATGGTGAGTGGGTAAAGCAGGGGGCTTTCGGACCCTCGATGGGGAAAACACGCCGCCAAGAGTTGATTGAAAAACTTAGAAATGAACCGTATCAAGCGGTGGATCAGAGGTATCAGTCTTTCAAGGTTGGTGAAGAGGTTTATCGGTTTCAGTGAAATTAGGCTGTTTGTAGTGGTCAACTATTTAACAAAACGCCTAAGCAACGATGTCTCAAACGGCGCTTCTTAGCTTGTTTATGGTCATCTAGGACGTTATTGTCTTACATTCAATGAATGCGGTAGAACTCAAACAGTTCGTTCAACACAAAGGGTTAGCGAAACATGGTGTTTAAACGCAAAGTTCACTTCTTGGTGTTAATGATAACGTTACTTCTTGGTGGCTGTGCTGGTACCAGACACAGCTATCTCTCTTTGCTTGACGAAACGACGAGCCCACCAACAATTTATATGTCTGTAGGAGAAAGTAAGGAAGTTTTGGCAATAGGGAATGGTTTCCCGGGATGGTGGGGCTGGTATCCAGCAATTCTTACCCATTCACCCGATATTGCGAGTGTTGACTGCATACAAAAACGGAGTTTCATTCCGTTTCGTGAGCCTGGGGTTGTTTTTGGTGGTGCTGTCTGCTATTTAACTGCACATAAAATAGGAGAAACGCAGGCGCAATATGGCAACAACTTTACGTTGGTGAGTGAAGTGAGTGAAACTGATTTCTCTGATCCTGATCGCAGGATAAGGATTGTTGTAACTGAACCCTGAGCCTTCCATATAATACCTGTGAGTCAAGTTTTGTTTTGCAACATTTCAATCCGAAACAACATATCTTAGATCCTAAGAACCACAAACCTGATTACGTCCAGATTTTTTAGCTGAATACATTCTCTGATCAACAATTTTAAGCATTTGGTCGTACGTTATTTCGAACGGTGGATCAAAGTCGCTACGCCAAAACTTGCAGTAACATTTATTGTTTTCCCCTCAAGCTCAAATTCCATTTGTTCAAACTTTTTACGGATGAACTCTGCTTGTTCATTTGCAACGGAAGAGGAAGCTCCTTTGAGGACTAAGATGAATTCTTCACCACCCATACGAAAAGCATAATCCGTTGATCGAATCCTTTGTGTCGTCGTTTGAGCCAGCATACCTAAGCTGAAAAATAAAAAAGCGCCATGCATAAAATATGCATGGCGCTTTTTTAAAGCTATAGAGCAATAGTAAACTACTGAATCAAAATCGGTGCATATCCAACAGCTTGAAAACCCAACGCTGAAATAAACGTATTCCCGACAACCACAATCTCAGGGAGTATTGTCGCATTATCCACACCAAAAATAGCCGTTGCTACCGAACAGGCTTCAAGGCGTACATTGGGCAGTGCCGCTAGCGTAGTTACCAACGCTTTGGTGGTGTCAGTGGCTGTGTCGTCAATTAAGGTGACCGCCATGCCGCGAAAGGCGATGACGAACATCGGTTCGACGCCTTGATCTTCAAGGCCGTCGTAGGTTTGGCTGATGACATCAAAGTAGAGTGCCAGTGTATCAGCATCGGCCAGATTGATATCGAAAAACAGTTTGCCGGTTGTTTCTCCAGCCAGAGCGACCTTATCGTTCGGCTCAGTTGTTGTTGAGTGAGAAGAGGAGTCGCTACCGCAACCCGCGGTCAATAGCACCATACCGAATAGGCAGGCGATCAGAAAAATTCTAGATATTTTATCCATGGCAAATTCCTTTACAGTCATAAGGGTACGAAGGGCGACGGTTACATGATGGGAATTGTCGCGTAACCCTTGGTGCTGCTACCAAAACCAGCAGCTGAAATAAAGGTGTTACCAACCACGGTGATTTCATCCAGAATTTCGGCATTATCGACGCCAAATAGACCTGTTGCAATGGAGCAAGCCTCAAGGCGAATGTTGGGAAGTGCTGCGAGTGCAGTGATTTGTGCTTTAAGTTCGTCGTTAGCGGCTACGTTGGTGATAAAGTTTACCGCCATGCCACGAAAGGCAATAACGAAGTCGGGTGTGACATCCTGAGCTAAGAGGCCATCATAGGTTTGTTGGATGACACCGAGATAGAGGGGCAGGCTTGAAGCCACACTAAGATTGATATCGAACAGAATCTTACCTTCACCTTCCAGACCGGCGAGGGCAACGCTGTCATTTGGCGCAGCTACTTCAGCAAAGGCTGATGCTGTCAGGCAGGTAAAGGCTAGGCTGAAAGCAATAAGTAGGGTGATGATGTTGATACGATTTTTCATGATTTCTCCTTTTTTGGGTGTCAGATTCCTTGAAAATAATTGGAATCAAGAAGCAGAACGAATGATCGTTCGGTGATCGTTGTTTCGGAATATATAGTTAATGTGATTGCTCCGCAAGTGTTTTTTTCGTTAATTTTGTTGTTTAAATTTCATGTGTAATCTATTGAAAACTGCTTGTTGGTGGTAGGAAGGTCAAGGGGATATTGTGACAGAGTGGACTGGCTGTCTGGTCTATTTACTAATCAATTATTCGCTCCAAAAATATTATGATGGTAGTTGTTTTCAATGTTTTTGGTTATTGAAATGATGAGCTATTCTTTACTCTTGGACTTTTTTCGTTACACTTTCTATGCTCATTCAAAGTTCGATTTATCAAGAGTTAGACAGGTAGTGAAGGTTTATTTACTCCAAATGGAGTTGCAGATGCGCGCTTTTGCTATTGCCGTTAGTTACCCACTTGAAAGAAAGGATAACCATGGATATTCAAATGCTGACACGTTTCTTTATGTGGTGCACGATCATCAACGTATCGCTGTTGACCTTTTGGTTTGCGGTGTATGTATTTGCTTCTGATCTGGTGTATCGAACACAGTGTCGATGGTTTGATCTTTCGAGAGAAAGCTTTGGTGTGCTTTTCTACTCGTTTCTTGGGCTTTTCAAAATTGTAGTGATTGTTTTAAACCTTGTGCCCTATATCGCTCTGCTGATTATCGGATGAGTGAGTAGGTACTTTTATAATTCAACAAAAAGAGGACGCTGAATTTCAGCGTCCTCTTTTTGTTTGGAGCAAAATAGTTGTGGATTTTATTTACCCCTGTGTAACTCGTCGTGCAGCACGCTTGATGCTGATGAGGTTTCTGAAGCTAATATTGTCGGTGGTGATATTGTTACCGTGTGAACCACAACCGAGAGTTAACGAAGGGATTAAAACATTGTACAACCCACCGATGGCACCGTGGCTAGTGGGTGAGTTGAAGGTGATGCGATTGGCGTCAACACGCTGAGCGAATTCAAGGCATAATTCTTCACTGGCTGAGTGGATTCCTGCGGTATGACCTGCGCCACTATTGGTGAGGAGTTCAGCACACAGATCAATGGCGGCATCTTTACCATCAACAATAAAATAGCCAAGGCTTGGTGAGAGTTTTTCACGACTCATCGGTTCAACGGCTTGCGTGCCTTGTAAAGGACCAATCAGTAGAGCGCGGGTTGATTCAGCAACGGTAAAGTCGGCCATTTCAGCAATCTTAATTGCTGACTGACCCACAACAGCACCTGAAACAACTTGGCAGTCACCAAAGTATAATTTTTCGAGTTTTAATTTTTCCTCAGCGTTCACGAGGTGAGCACCAATCTCTTGCAATTTAGCGACAGCTTTTGCAGCCACATCGGCATCATCAAAAATCAAATTTTGCTCAGAAGCGCACACGACACCGTTATCGAAGGTTTTCGATAGAATCACATCTTCCATTGCTTGATCAATGTCTGCATCGCTAGCAACATACACAGGGCAACCACCGGCGCCTACGCCGTAAGCAGGATTTCCTGAACTGTAGGCCGCAGCGACCATTGCACCGCCGCCAGTAGCCAGAATAACGTCAACGCCATTGTTGGTCATTAAAGCGTTAGTAGCTTCAATCGAAGGCTCAGTGATCCATTGAATGCAGTCAGCAGGGGCTCCGGCAGCCGTGGCAGCATCGAGACATAGTTGAGCGGTTGTTTCGCAACATTTTTGCGCGCGCGGATGAAAACCAAAGACCACCGTATTGCGACCCTTCAAGGCAGACAATACTTTAAAGCACACTGTTGAGGTTGGGTTGGTGGTTGGTGTGACAGCGGCGACAACACCAAAGGGTTCAGCAATCTCGATAATGTCATTTTCGTCTTTAACGATACCAACAGTCTTACTGTCCTTCATGTCGTTCCATACTACGGCAGAACCAAAGTAGTTTTTGATGGTTTTATCGGCCACATTGCCCATACCTGTTTCGTTCACAGCCATTTCTGCTAACGACTCTTTATTGTTTTCAACCACTTTAGCAATGGCCTCGCAAATCGCGTCGGTCTGTTCTTGATTGAGCTTCTTAAATTGAGCTAAAGCTATTTGTGCTTTAGCGATCATCTTATTGATTTTTTCTTCTACCATGAGTACCTCCAGCAAAGTCTTGGTTTAAGTGCTATGGGAATGTGTTGTGATTCTAAAATTACAGATAGAGATAAGGAAGAAGTGTGCCAATCATGACGTATACAGTCTATGTGGTTGTTTTTATGTTGATATTTTGCTTTGTTACGGTTTTCTTTAGGCGAAAGGATCCAAGCTCAATTGTGTCAATGTGGAACAGCCGGGTGTGGAATTGTTGGATGTTAGATCGGTTGTTTTGTTTAATGATATACAGCGTAAGTTGATATAGCGGGCCTTTTTGTACCGTTCATCACATTTAACAGCACAGTGTGTTGCATGTTAGGACAGTTGTTGAGTTGTCTTCTTTATTTGATGTGGTCAATATCGTGTATTTAAATTAATTGAGATGTTTTATTGTTTGGCTGGGGTTTGTTAACGTGCTGTTTTTAGGGATATATATGCTTATGTCGATTAGTTTTGATGCAAAATATTTGACACTTGGCAAATTTGTTGCAGAGTTAAGAAGGCGTGAACAACATGTGTACCTTTTTGCCAAGGAGACAGCTGATGCCACAATCTTTATCCAGCCCACACGATTTACAGCAGGTCGCCGCTATGTTGAAGTGCTCTGGATTGAGCTTTGAGTCTGACGCGGATGAAGTGCTTGGAATAAAGGATCAGCAAGGCCGATTGCTGGCGACGGGAAGTCGTCAGGGAGCATTACTTAAGATGATTGCTGTGGATGCGCAACATCAGAGTAGCGAGTTGTTTTCTGAACTTATTAACGCTTTAATCTCACGCGGCTATCAAGCGGGGATCGAAAATTTCTTCGTATATACCAAACCATCTCAATATCACAGTTTCACTGCTCTTAATTTTCACTTGTTGTGTACCAGTGAACATGTTGCCTTATTGGAATATGGCAGTGGTATCAATCGATATCTACAACAGCATGCACCGTTACAGCGAGTGGGAGATAATGGTGGGGTGGTGGTTAACTGTAATCCGTTCACCCTTGGTCATCGTTATTTGATCGAATCAGCTGCGGCGATTGTCGATTGGTTGTATGTATTTGTGGTGGAGGAAAACCGCTCCAGTTTCCCCTTTGATGTTCGTTTTGATCTGGTAAAGAAAGGGGTTGCTCACTTGAAGAATGTCAGCGTGTTGCCCACTGGGCCTTACGCGATCAGTCACGTTACCTTTCCCGATTATTTTCTTAATAATAGTACCCTTGGCAGAGAGCAACAGGTGCAGATCGATATTCAACTGTTTGGTCGCTACTTAGCACCAGCTTTTTCAATTAAGCACCGTTTTGTTGGTTTTGAACCTTATTGTGCGACAACCCGTGCCTACAACGCCGCGTTGCATGAGCAGTTACCTCAATATCAGATTGAGTTGTGTCAATTTGCTCGGATCGAATCGGATCAAGGAGCGATTAGCGCGTCACAGGTTCGTCAATTATTGATGAAGCACTCTTTTGATACCTTGTCACAACTGGTGCCAGAATCGACGCTTAACTTTTTAACTTCAAACAAATTTTCAAAGCAGGTTCATTTAGAATCTGAATTTAGGAGGCACTGATGGAGATTCAATCAAAAGCGAGAGCAGGTACCATGCAATCAAGCGATATGATGGTTTTTGTTGAGCCCGCAGATCAGTTAATTATTGAGATTGAATCGACGGTAATCAAGCAGTTTGAGCACTTGATTCGCCAACGGATCGAACAGCAACTGGCCACTTTAGAGGTCACCCAAGGATTGATTCGGGTGAGTGATCGCGGTGCGCTGGATTATGCGATTGATGCACGTATTGAGACCGCCGTACGGCGATCAATGGAGGGATAAATGGATAACGCTTGGTATAAAGAGTGCTCAACAGGGCGCCGTTTTTTACTCAAAATATCTCCCGGTGAAAAGCTGGTTGAAAAGCTATTAAACTTTGCTGAGGAAACTGGAGTTAAAAATGCGGTGATCTCATCGGCTGTTGGTTCGGTCACCAACGTCCGTATCCGTGGTATTAAGGCCGGAGCAAAACTCCCCATCACCCCGCCACGTATGAATATTCATGATCTCGATGGTCCTTTTGAGATGTTGGACTTAGAGGGCAATATTGTCCCAGATGATAAGGGCGAGAGTGATTGTCATCTGCATATCTTGATATCAAAATCAACGGGCGAGGTACTGGGCGGGCATCTGTTTGATGCGCGGGTATTTGCCAGTTGCGAAATTATGATTGAAGAATTCACTGTGACTGGTGTCGTTGAACGTCATCAGTCAAAAAGTGGTGGAATTTCAACCTTCTATTTGGGGGACAATGATGAGTGATCCTGTCCTGAGTTTACGCCGTTCATTACTATACGTGCCAGGAAATATGCCGTCGATGTTGCAGAATATTCCTGTGTTTAACTGCGATACTGTCTTTATTGACCTTGAAGATGCGGTGCCGCTGAATGAAAAAGATGCTGCTCGGAGTTTGGTGAGTAAGTTTGTCGCCTCCTATAAGAATCGTAACAAAGAGGTATTTATTCGCATAAATGCTTTGGATACCGAATGGGGGTACGGCGACTTGTTGAGTGTGTTGCCATCACTACCTGACGGAATCCGGCTCCCCAAAGCCGATACTCCAGAGATTGTCGAGCGTCTCGATACCATGTTGACCGAAATGGAAGAGATGTTAGGGGTGGAGATTGGCACGTTTAAGATTATTCCCTCCATTGAAAGCGCTATGGGGGTGATTAACTGCATCAAAATTGCCCGCTGCTCATCGCGAGTAATTGCGTTGGCGTTTGGTGCCGAGGACTTTACCGCCGACATGGAGATAGAACGAACTAAAAAAGGTGATGAGCTGTTCAGCGCCCGCACGCGGGTGTTGTGGGCAGCTAAAGCAGCCGGTATTCAGGCGGTGGACACCATTTTTGCTGATGTTGGCGATATGGATAGTTTTCGCACCGAGGTGGAGTTAGTCAAGCGCCTTGGTTTTACCGGTAAATCGTTGGTTAATCCGCGTCAAGTTGATGTGGTTCATGAGGTGTTTGCCCCAAAACCAAAAGAGATCGAATACGCTAAAGAGGTGATCGAAGCAATTATTCGCGCTCGTGAGATGGGTACGGGTGTTATTGCCCTCAATGGTAAAATGATCGATGCACCAGTGGTCAAGCGTGCTGCCCGAGTGATTAAAACCGCCGTTTCTCAAGGTTTACTTGATTACGAGCTGGATGATGAGGTGATTTATGGTGCGAAATAGTCTAGGGCGGTTAGTCCCTGAAATCTTTAATAACCAACCACGGCGTCCATATTGCGATCCGTTTTCCTTGCAACCAACAGGTCAGCGTGCCAGTCGCACATTGCGTCGTGTGAATCCCGGTTTTAACAAGGTGTTGGCCAGTCTTAAAGATGCCATCATCGCCTCGGGATTAAAAGATGGCATGTGCATCTCAACGCATCACCATCTGCGTAATGGCGACATGTTGTTGAACATGGTGGTGCGGGTGATCGATTCACTCAACATTCGCGATATCACCATCGCTTCATCTTCGATCCATCCGGTGCACGCGGAGTTGATCCCGTATATCAAGAGTGGCACCATCCGTGGCTTTGAGTGTGGCGTGAATGGCTTAATTGGCGAGATGGCGAGCAAGGGTGAAATCAGTTGTCCAATCATTGTCCGTACCCATGGTGGCCGTGCTCGGGCCATGTCAACGGGTGAAGTAAAAGTCGATGTGGCATTCATTGCCGCACCGCAGTGTGATCGGTATGGCAATATGAATGGCTACTACGGTCCTTCGGCCTGTGGCTCCCTCGGTTATGCTCATCTTGATGCTGAATATGCCCATTGTGTGATTGCAGTGACCGATAATCTGCATGATTACCCTGTATCGCCAATATCGATTGCACAAACTCAGGTGGATTATGTCGTAAAGGTGGAAAAGCTAGGCGATCCGAGCAAGATTGTTTCGACCACCACCCGTGTTACCAAAGATCCCGTTGGGCTGATGATTGCTAAATATGCCAGTGAGGTGATTGAAACCGCAGGTTTAATAAAAGATGGTTTCTCGTTTCAAACCGGTAGCGGCGGCACCAGCCTTGCTGTGGCCGATAATGTGCGTAGGAAGATGATTGCCGCAGGAGTAAAGGGTAGCTTTGGCAGTGGCGGTATCACCAGTTATTTTGTTGATATGCTCGAACAAGGGCTATTTGATACGCTATTTGATGTGCAGTGTTTTGATCTTGAGGCGGTCAAGTCGATCGGCCGCAATATGAAGCATTTGGAGATCAGCGCCGATATGTACGCTAATCCATTTAATAATGGTGCGGTGGTGAATCAACTCGATACCGTTATTCTTGGTGCAACGGAAGTTGATGTTGATTTTAATGTCAATGTCAATACAGAGTCGAACGGCTACTTATTGCATAATACCGGCGGCCATAGCGATACCGCTGCTGGGGCTAAATTATCGATCATTACTGTCCCCTCTATTCGTGGCCGGTTGCCCATCGTACGTGATGCTGTGACCACCATTACCACCCCTGGGGAAACCGTTGATGTCATTGTGACCGAGCGCGGTATTGCAGTGAATGATAAGCACCCTGAACTGAAAAAAGAGCTGATAAAGCGTAAATTGCCGGTGAAGGATATTCGAGAGTTGCAGCAAGAGATTGTTGCCATGACTGGCATCCCCAAACCATTGGAGTTTGAAGATGATATCGTTGCTGTTATCGAATATCGCGACGGAACCATTATTGACAGTGTCCGCCGAGTTAAAGAGTGATCTGCTCGCTGCACGTGATTTGCGTCAGCTAAAACTGAACTCTTTTATCAATACTGAGCATAATACGGTGATCATGATGGCGTTGAATATCCCCGGCCCAGATAAACTTCCGGCCGGGGGCGAAGCGTTGATGGCATGGGGACGTAAATGTGTTGAGATGAAAACAGGTGCACACTGCGTAGTGGCCAGTCGTGATACTGCAGGACTCTTTATGTTGTTTGTCTGTGATTTGCCGCCGCAACGCTGCAAAGAGTTGGCAGTGAAGATAGAGGAGCAAACGCCTGCAGCGCGACTATTGGATGTTGATATCTACACTAATGATGGTGATCAGCTGGGGCGCGGTGATTTAGGGTTTAAGGCGCGTAGGTGTCTACTCTGTGAGCGACCCGCTGTGGAATGTATGAGGACAGGAAATCATGAATCAGACGCTATCGTTCGATCTGCACTGCAACGATTATCCACCTTTATCAACTAATGCCTTAGCACGGGCTTTTTGTGGCGGTGCACGAACCGAGCTGCAATTAACACCCAAACCAGGATTGGTTGATCGGGATAATAGCGGCTCGCACCCTGATCTTAGTTTTGAGATTATGCAGCACTCGGTTAGTTTACTCGATACGTTTTATCGCGAGCTGTTACAGCTTAAAGTACCAACGCTGGAGATGATGGACCTTAAGCGGATCGGAATTGCCGCTGAACAGCGGATGCACCAGCAGTGCGGGAGCAACACCCATCGCGGTTATATCTTCCTCAGTGGTTTAACACTTCTTGCGGCGCGCAATCAGAGAGATGTGAGAGCTGAAATCGTTCAGCTCGCTCAAATCTACTTTAACCATCAACTTGAATCATCCCATGGTCAAGCTGTACGCCAGCGTTATGCTACTGGTGGTATTATTGATGAATGTCTGCAAGGTTTACCGGCGGTGTTTGATTACGCTTTACCGATTTACCACCATGCCATGATTCATGGTGAACCGCAACGAGCAGCATTTATGATGATGGCTGGACTGATGCAAGTCACAGAGGATACCACTAGCTATCACCGCTGTGGTAGCGCGGGCATTAAGCAGATTCAAACGGATGGGGCATATCTTGAAAAGTGCCTCAATGATGGTGTTGATGTCATCTTGTGGTTGCGCCAACGTAACGCTCTGTATCAGGAGATGAACCTAACGATGGGTGGTGTGGCCGATCTGATGGCATTAACTTTTGCGCTCTATGAATTAATTGTTACAGGTGTTTGTGATGTGTCCTAGCGTTATGATATCTTCAGAGTAACTTAAACTTAAGTACCCGAAATCATATAGTGAAAATAATCTATGTAGGATGCGGTGAGGGAACCGAACCGCATCGCTTTTGTTCGTCGGCACCCTCAAAGATGCGGTTCACTTCGTTCACCGGCATCCTACCGTTACTCTTACGAAAATTCGCACAGAAGGTATGGGTCGCTAATCGCTACATACTTCTTTCTTACTCACCCCTTCAGCTTTGACTCGATCCAACATAAGGGCGAGGGCAGGCTTGACATTTTCACGAATATCTCCAGCAACGATAATAAATAATACATCGTCACCAGGTAGCATGATACCAGAACGAGCTTCAACGACTACCTTGAATATTCCTTCCATATTTTCAATCTCTTGACGGATTTGCTCGATTTTTACGAGATCGGAAGCAACCTCCATTTGGCACACATTTGCACCATCGGCGCGGGACCAGCCGCGAACAATGCCATTATGAGCCAACACCATTCCGACATTGTTAGCAAATTCGGGATCTTTTTTTAGTTCTGCAATCGTTTTGGATATATCCATTGTGTACTCTCTTTCTATTTGGTCGGTTTAACCGCCAATTTTTGACATGTGTAGGTTAGGCAGATCACTCTTGTTCCAGCTCACATTGTGTTGCTCTGGCTTTTGATCGACATTAGCAATAATCGCTTCTTTGAGACCTGCTAAATCACCTCGATCGAGGTAGGGATTTAAATCAGTTTCTTGATCTGAAAACAAGCAATTTCGTAGAATTCCAGTCGAGCTAACACGTAGGCGGTTACACGAGGAACAAAACGAACATGAAAGTGCGGAGATGATACCAATGGTTCCCTTCGCCCCTTTCATTCGATAGTTTGTAGCGGGTCCTGCTAGTTGGCGATGGCTGATCTCTTCGAGGGGGTAGAGTCTGTTTATTCGTTGATAGATCTCTTCGGCACTTAGTCCTCGTTCATGCTTGCTACCGTCTGAATTGGGCATATATTCGATAAAGCGTACCGACCAGTTGTATTTCAATGTCAGTGCTGCGAAGTCGGCAATTTCATCATCGTTAATGCCCCTCATCACCACCATATTGACCTTGAGAGGGATTCCCAATGTATCAGCAAGGACAAGACCATCCCATACAGGTTTTAACGCACCAATTCGGGTGATCCGTTCAAATCGATCTTCTTTCAAGGAATCTAAGCTAACATTTAAATAATTGATCCCTAAATCACAGAGCGGTTTGGCTGTTTGGAGAAGATTGAAACCATTGGTGGTAACAACAAGCTGTTTAAGGCCGTCTAGATCGTTTAACCGTTGCATGAACGGCAAAATACCTTTACGAATCAACGGCTCACCCCCGGTAAGGCGGATCTTCTCAATACCAAGGGCGACTGCAGCTTGGGCAATGGAGTAAAATTTTTCGTAACTCAAAATTTTCTGATGGCTACATTGAGCAATTCCCTCAGCGGGCATGCAGTAAACACAGCGAAAATTACACCGATCCGTTACCGAAAGGCGTAGATAATTTATTTTGCGTTGATATCGATCAACAAGGGGCTGTTCCATATTAATTCGCCATGATATGGGGATAGAAAAAATGAAGAGTTGAGAACCGGCTGTGTATTAATCAGATTTTTATTTCAACAAATTCCATATCGAAAAGGTCGATAGTTAACAACCGGCGACTAAGAGGGTCACCGATGTTAAGTAAAATCTTGGTTGTTTCAGTTACCTGAAGGGCCGCTACCAATGCTGGAGTAAAAGAGGGGTTACCCATCTCTTTCTCTACGCCCGCATGATTCTCTTTGCCAAAATAAAGAGTTTCGAGACTGTTGTCACCTGGTAACTGTGACGTCACCTGACCAGACCAGCCGCCGATAGCGCCATGAACCAACGGTACGCGAAGTTCTCGACATGTAGCTGATAGTTCAAGGCGGACAATGATACTGTCGAGAGCATCAACAACAATATCCGCACCAGATAGCAGCATATTGCCATTATTGGAAGAAAAAGCGAGGACATGTGATGAAATTGTTACTGCGGGATTTAATTCTGCAACTCGTTCAGCAGTGACTTCAGCCTTGCTGCGTCCTAGATTGTTGATGGTACAAAATGTTTGACGATTGAGATTGTGTTCTTCGAAAATATCGGGATCGATGATGGTGAGGTGGCCAACGCCAAGGCGTGCCAACCCTTCAATAACATGCCCACCAAGACCGCCACAGCCAATAACAACAACATGGCTTGCAAACAAACGGTACTGATCCTCACAGGAGAGTAGGTTACGGTTACGTTGATAGCGTGCTGGTAAGATCCCTTGCTTCAGGGTTAGGCCTTCAACGGCGGCGACGCTGGTGTTGAAGGTGTCAGCTGCTGCCACTTGATCTGCCCAGTGGAGGAGGCCATTGCGCGCTTTGGCTGCGATCCATAGGTCAACTTCTGACATTCTAACCACCTCCAACCAGTGGGAAAATTCCAACAGAATCACCCTCTGTGAGGAGTTGATCTAGTTCGGCATGCCGACCATTGATCATCAGTACGCCAAGCTCATCAGCGGGAATTCCGAGTTCATCCATAATGTGTCGGGTCGATATGGGCTCAGCATAGTCGCGTTGCTCAATTTTAAAACGATCATTGCGAAATTGGGCAAACAGTTTAACGGTTACTGAAATCATAACAACTCCGATAGTGGTTTTTAAAAAATCCGGGTGCACCCAAGGAGGGGAGGAATGCACCCGGTAACAAAGTGTTTGTTTAGAAGTTCCAGAATTCGTCGATTTCAGCGTCAGTAAAATCCCATACTGCATTGTGTGGTGATACTGGGTCGCTCTTAAAAAATTCTGGTAAACGATCATCCTTACTTGAGAGGCCGGCGTCAAGGTTGAACTGATGCTCAAGTTTCAAAATGCTTTTGCCCAATGCAGTCACATCATCACCAGAGAGCTCACAACCGAAACGGGCGTTAATCATATCAATCAGTGCTGGTAAGCACTCAGGGATATCTAACGCTGGGAAGGCGATAAATACGCACATTCCTGTTGAGTCGATTGCTGCGGTGGCAATTTGTAAATTGCGTGATAATTCAACCTGACCAACTTTCGATAATGGATCAACATGACCACCGATACCGAGAATGTTGGTGGCAATGGTGTAACCAGCGGTGTGGTCAGCACCCATGGTACTTGTGGCGTAGGTGATTCCAATTCCTTTAACGCTACGTGGGTCGTAAGCTGGGATGCCCTGATTCTTAACCACGGGTACACGCGTTACGCCGTAAACTTTACCAACAATACCGGTACCGCTACCAAGGATACGCCCTAGAGGAGTCCCTTTACCAATTTCTTCACGTAACAGGCGCAGGATACCTTGGGCATCGCCAAACTCGAGAATTCCAGCTTCCATTGCTACGCCAAACATAACGACTGTTTCAATGGAATCTAGGCCGATATCGTCCATCAAGCCATCCGCTTCAGCAATGGCATCAAGGTCATTGATACAACAGTTCGCACCCATACCCCAAATGGTTTCATATTCGAAGCCAGATGTAACATAGTTGCCATCTTTATCGTTATATACCTGTGAACATTGAATGATACACCCTTTATGACAACCATGCTTTGGTTTTCCACCTCGTGCAACAATGGTGTCATGCATGGTTTCGCCGCTAATTTTGTCGTGATCGTCGAACTGGCCATACCTAAAGTTTTTGGTTGGCAAACCACCAGCTTCATTGAGGATATTGACTAAGACATTGGTTCCATAAGTGCCCAACCCTTCACCTGCGACAGGGTGGTCCATTATTGATTTAGCAAAGACACGTGACGCCGCTTTAAATTTATCTGCGTCAGCGAGTTGAAGCGGGCCGCAACCTTCAGCGTCGACAGTGATATATTTTATTTTTTTAGAGCCCATTACCGCACCCATGCCACCACGACCGTGACTACGGATTTTACCATCGGGATCTTTAACTGAAATGTTAGCGGCAGCCATTTTCAATTCACCGGCGATACCGATGGTCATGACGCCGACCTTATTACCTTTTTTAGCCATTTGATCTTCAATGACAGCAAAGTTACCTTTACCGATCAGTTCAGATTCTTCAGTAATTGTGACACCGTCTTTTGTCACGTGCAGGCTATAAAATTTATCTTCTTTTGGTAGACCTTCAATGATCAGCGCTTTAATTTCCATACGAGCAAATTGCTGAGCCGTTGTACCACCGGAGTTGCTCTCTTTAATACCGCCCGTTAGTGGACTTTTTGCACCACAGGACATCCGTCCAGATTGGGCCGCAGCAGTACCGCTAAGTAGGCCTGGAGCGAAAACCAATTTGTTATTGGGACCTAACGCATGGCAAGTGGGAATAACTTCACTCGCAACAATCGTAGAAGTGAGTGCTCTACCTCCTAGGCCTACCCATTCAGCGGGAACCTCTTCAGTAGTGGTGGTCAGGTCAGTCATGTTGACGCGGAAAATTTTATCCATGGTTTCTCTCCGTTTCTTAGTTATGCACATCATTACAAAAACTCCTCACCAAAAAGAGGTTGCACGATTTCAGGTCTAAATGCAGCCATCTCTATTGAGGACATCCTCGGTAGGATAGGAGTTATATTCGAAGTAATTAATCACCGTTTTATGTTAACGATGACGCATAATCTGTTATCGCAATGATCATACCAATCACTACAATAGGGAAACTTTTAAGCGACATGGTGTATACAACGTGTTGATTATTCATTGTTTTATTGCATAGCAATAAAAGGGTTCACTTTTGTCTGGCAGTAAAAACATGTGTTCTATTATGAAACAACTGTCGCAGTAATGAACCTAGATTCACCGTTTAACATGGGGGGATCTATACGTTGAAGCGTTTAACTAGCAGTCTGTCGGGCTTGACGAGCCGTAGGTTCTGGTAAAGTTCAACAGCCTGCTAGAGCATCATATAGAGAGAATAAAGAGCCAGACCAAACATCAAAAACAGGCTACTGAGGCCTAGCCCGCCTAGTGTTGAAACAACTGCTGTATCTGATTCTTGAGCTTGTTGCATGATCTGATCTACGACCTGTTGAGCTACTCTGCTGGTGTCGCTGCGATAATGCCAGTTCGTTCCTTGGGTTAACGCTGTAATGTGTTGTAATAGTGAGTCACTCGCTCGGGTTTGCAAAGTAAGACCCTGTTCATCGGTGTAGAATCCTTCAATGCTGGGAATCCCCGGTTTACGGATCGGGATAAGAACCGATTCATCGCTACCAATGCGCACGCTATAGACTGGCCGTCGCTTGGTATTCGGTGATTGAAGGTGGTTCATTAATTGTTCAAGTGAGTTTTCAGTATCTTCACCATCGGTAATAAGCACCACTGCTTCATTGCCCTGAAAGCTGTCATCACCCATCATGGTATCAGCTGTTGTTAGTGCCGCGACAAGGTCACTCCCTGAATCTGTGAGACGACCCATATCGGTATGACGGAGGATATAACGGATAAAACCATGGTCGCGTGTGGGTGGAACCATCTCGATTCCATTCCGAGCAAAGAAGAACAATCCGACTCGTTCATTTTCCAGTTCATTGAGAAGATTATTGATGAATGAACGACCTAGGTTCAAACGATTGGCGAGACGCTGCGGCTCAGGGGATTCAAGTACATCTTCGGCTAGCATCGATTTGCTCACATCGAGGCCGATCACCAGCGTCATCCGTTCCTGAATACTTTGCGGTGCCATAGCAGGAACAGTCAAACCTGCTAACGCTAGCGGTAACACAACAAATAGCATTGCGACCAGTGCTATACGCAATTGACTGCGCCAGTGTAATCGCGCTCGTTGTCCAGCCCAAAGCACACGAATACGCTGCCAGTAGCGTTCTGTCACGATGGTGAGCAGCAATACTACTGGTAATGCGAGCAGCAATAACAGGTATGCAGGTTGTGTCCACTTCATCACATCATCCGTTTATTTACGTACCCGAGTTTCGAGTGGCGCCCCTGGTGAATAACCGCCGACATTTGGCACAACGGCTTGAAGTTGTCCGCGCATCTCATCTACCGAATCGCCACCAAGTTGCCGACCGACAACCACCGATTCTCCCGCGCCAACAATCAGTTCTAAATTCCAGCGTGGGATCATTCGTTGAGCCGGCATCACAGCACTTTCATCAACACTGCGGATCGACTGCTTAAAATCTTCCACTGCATCAGCGAGGAACGTTCGGCTTTTCTCACTATCATGTGAAAATTCGATCAAGCTATATGCCATCATCACCGACACCGCACCGCGTAAATTATAGATTGGCCAATGCTGGTAATTGTTCTCAGATTGGCGACCTTCGCCGTAGCGCAATTGCTTATCGCAGGTAGCGCGTAGTTGCAGTAGTGATTGATGAACATCGTTACGCTGGCTATCGAGATCGCTCGCAACATAACGGTTTTCCGCACCAGCAGCTAATCTGTCGAAATGGGTTAAGGCCTCTAACCATTGGCCGTAGAGAATAAGGTAATCAAGCGATGGCACCGTTAATTGGAGGTGTTGTGCCCGCTGTTGCAACAGGGTCAACTCAGAGAGTTCGACACTCTGTCCTTGCTGCTGAACCCGTGCCATTTGCTGATAAAACTGTTGTTCTTTTTCATGGCGCTGGCTCGCTCGCTGATAACTAATGGCACCATCGATAGCGACCACCAAACAGGCGGACATAAATAGCCAGAATAGGGCAGAGTACACTGCCGATCTGTTTTTGTTCGTTGATATCAGTTTAGTCATAATTTCACCTTTGTTTCTGTGACGACAATTTAGAGCCGGCGTAACGGTGGCACGTTACGTAATAGAACATGGATTAAAACCAGCAACCAGCCTGCAAGGGCAAAAAATGGTCGTGTGGAACGGGCCACCTGAGTGACTCGGGTCAGATTGTGGTTGCTTTCGAGATTATCGATCTCCTGATAGACCTCGTGAATCGTTTGTTGCTGAAGCGATTTCGCAGTAACAAAAATGCGGCCAACATCACGACCAACATCGTCCATGGCGCGCTGAACGGCTGTATCCACTTCACCGCCAACAGAGATGATGTAGAAGCGGATACCGAGAGCCTTCATCAACTCAATTACATTAACGAGGTTGGGAACCTTGCCCTTACGTTTATGAGCGCGTAACGTCGGTTCGATGCGGCCATCGGTAAAAAGAATCACTGCCTTTCCTGTACCAAATTGTTGCTGGTGCAGCTTGTCTGGCACGTCGAGCAGTCCGCCTGGTGCACCGAGAAGAAAGTTACGTAAGGCGGAAATTTCGTCCAGACTTAGGCGACTTTTCTCTGGTAGCATGGAAAAGAACGCTGATAACGCTAGCCACACCGCTTCCGAAGCATTGGTGCCACCACCAGAGGTGAGCTGACGGTAGATAGGAGTGTGGTTTTTGCGCCGCAACAGTTCTATTTTCTTGCGTAGTAGGCGGCGATCAAATGTCAACGGTGCTAACAGTTTCGGTGTGCTGGAAAACGCTACCAGTCCAATGTAGTCCTCAACACCACGAATATCGATAAAACTTTCAATGCCATCGAGTGCCAAATCGTCGAGAGTTTGTTCGGAGAAACGGTTGATTGGTCGTTTCATCGAACCAGACATGTCCAAGGTGAGGAAGATCCACTTCGACTCGATAAACTCTTCAACTTCCTGACGGGCATAACTGATATCGACGATGCTTAACACCAAACACAGATACGCCGTCGCAAACAGCAGGGTTTCGTAATGGCGAACCATTGATGTTGGAGCGATCGTTTCAAATCGACTGTCGACGCGTGAAAACGGTATCGTTTCGCGCCAGCGAAGGCCTGCAAGCACAATCAATGGCAGCAGCCCTAGCAGCAGAAATGCCCAAGGGTATGTCAGTTCCAACGACGTAAACATTACGGATTAGGCACTGTGCTGTGACGGTTGAGTGACTCAATTGAGCGATGTTTTTCAAGGGTCAACGTTAATTGTGCAACCTGTTCGAGTCGTTCATTCGTTTCGATCTCGCCAACCGTGCGCGCCAAAGAGTTATCGAGAAGTTGAAGTGTCTGTTCAATCTGTGACTGATATTCGGGGTTGATAAAGGGCTGTAATTTATCGAAAAATAGTTGGCTGCCTCCACCTGTGGTGAGACCCTCAGCACCAGCCCAGTCGATTAGATAATAACGCAGCGCCTGACCAACTCGTGCTAATGACTGTGGCAGCTCAAGTGTCTGTTGCAACTGCTGTAATGCTGTTGTTTCAACCGCTAATGTTTGTGGTTGCTGTTGGCGATGTTGCCATTGTCGCCTCAATATCACACCCATACCGGCAATAAACAGCACCATCGCGATCAGCGCTCGCCACAGAGTAGAGCGAGGTGGTTGTGAATCATTTTTAGACGCAACCAGCTGATCTAATTGAACCGGTACTTGAAGGCGGTAGTCCCCTTCAGCTTCAGGAACCAGTGCTGCCATGCGCACGCTAATTGCTGGGGTATTGATACGGTGAACTTTGCTGGCATCGCTGCTTTCATTACGGTAAAAAACAGGGATACTCGGCAACTCAAATTCGCCACTAGCGTAAAGATATAATCGACCACGAAGTTGAATTGGACTGCGGCGGATGTCGATAGCACTGAGCGGTGTATCGTACTCAATAGCAAACAGATTGCGGAAAACCTGTGCTGGTTTCAGGTTGAGGTTGGCTAGAGTTCCGAGTTCGATCCTTACATTATCGTTAAAATGGATATCGAGGCTGAATGGTATCGCTGCACCAGCGACAGCACCCTGACTGGTGAGGCTGAAGTTCACAGTGATTGGCGCTTCGACTGCTAGAAGTTCAGGGGTTGCGCGCACCACCTGAACATCTTCTGCTAGGCGATTGGCTGCTTTCCACGTCGATATTTGGCAGGGATTAATTTGAATGACCTCTTCGCGGCCCGTTAAGTCTTCGGAATAATCAATTGCACCTACAGATTGAAGTAGTTGCTGACGCCGTTGAGGGCGAATCTGACTTTTCCAACGCACACTGATCCGTTCACCGAGAATCTGAGGTTGTCCTTCTATGATCAAGGCTGGAAAAATATAGCGAATCGTCGAATCGTCACTAGCGAGAATCGTGTTGATCACCCCATTACGATGGGTCTCTTTAAAACGGTAAAGGCCTAGGTCTG
Source organism: Desulfuromonas svalbardensis (assembly GCF_055389415.1). Lineage (NCBI taxonomy): Bacteria > Pseudomonadati > Thermodesulfobacteriota > Desulfuromonadia > Desulfuromonadales > Desulfuromonadaceae > Desulfuromonas > Desulfuromonas svalbardensis. The sequence continues at coordinate 2,181,501 of NZ_AP042416.1, forward strand.
GATGGGCTGGATTGTAAATGACATCGACTAATGCTTCGCCGTAGCGTTGGTTAAATTCGAGCATCACCTCTGGCATGTCACTGCCTGTCGCAAATACTGCTGTGAAGCGTACGGCTAGCCAGTTGTTGTCAATGGTTGGAACCACCGGTTGGCCCTCATCATCATAAAACCATAGTTCAGCCAGATTCTCCTGCCATACGTGACGCAGCTGATTGCTTTGCGCGACTAGAGATGATGGTGGAGATATTTGTGAAGGTGGGGTTGGTTGCTTACACAGCGAAGTTGCTGCTGTGGCTAAACCGCAGAATATGGCAACACTTAGCACCAAACAGCCAATGAAAATGGCACCATGCTTGCCGATGTTCTTGCCGTTGTGCTTCAAGTTGGTGAGGCCAGTAACGGTTTTGAAGCGTGTCATTGAGATAAAATGGATCAGAGCGTCCATAGTGTTTCTCCGTCATCGTGAATAAATAATTCGCTTAGCGCCTTGAGGCGACTCGGCGAACAAATAGATTGTTGATCTTTTTTTGAACATCTCCTGCGCTCACGTCGATTAGCAACGAACTGACTCCGCTGTGATCTAAATTCTGTGCCGTCTGCTGTCGATGTTGCTGCTGTAAGCGGTCATAATCGCGCCAGCGATTGAGGTCGATAGAACATGTCTGGCCGCTTTCTACATCTTTAATTGAAAACTGACCACCACGAAAACCTTGATGGTTAACCTCGACTCCACTGAGGAGATGGAGTGCCACTAACTCGTGAGCGGGAATTTTTTGCCGGCCCGTTGCTTCAGTGACCCCTAGTAATTCATCTAAATTGTGCTGGAAGTCGGATAAAATAATGCCGAGACAACTGGGCAGTTTCTGTTTCATAAACTGTAGTGCTGGCCGCAAGCAGGTGCGGCGTACCTCAGCACAGTGCTTTGTCGATAATTTTTTGGCAATGCGCTGAACCTGCCGCGGATCGGCACTAGGTGGGAGGTAATGCTCCACTCCCTGTGCGTACAACAAGAGGCCACAGCGATTGTTCTCCTGTATTGCCGCTTGAGCCATTGAGATAGCAATGTCACGCTGCATCTCTCGTTTGCCACCTAGTTGCATCGATGGACTGATATCACAGATCAGCATGAGTGTGTAGGCAGCGTCGCGAGCAAATTCGCGAACATATAGGTTGCCAGTACGCGCCCGTGCTTTCCAATCTATATGACGAAAACTATCGCCACTTTCATAGGGGCGTAGCGACCACAGCTCGTAGCCAACCCCCTTATTTAGTCCTGACCAATCACCACTGGTTTCTTCACGCGGTGGATATTTTAGCTGCAGGTTGAGAAGATATTTTGGCTTCATCTTTGCCCCGCTAACGGTTAGTGAACACTTGAACGATTGGAGTGATCAATCTCATTAGCTACAGCGAAGGGAGAAACCGTTGCCACAACTGCTTGAAGGATATCGCTTTCACATACTCCCTCAAGAATAGCGGCATCGCTTAACACCAGACGATGACCGAGTACTGGAATAATACACGCATCGACATCATCAAAATTGACATAGCTGCGGCGATGAAGAAATGCGTAACTTTTGCAGTAAGCAACCAAATGCTCCGCTGCACGTGGCGAATTACCGACCTGTACATAACGTGACACCATGGCAGGAGCCGTACTGTTTTCAGGACGTGTGCGCTGGCAGATGGTTAAAATGTAGCGAATTACCTCTTCAGAGAGTTGAATGTGCTTGGCAACATAGTTTTGAATGAGTACTGCTTGTTCTGGTTGCAGGATCTCCTCTAACGACTGTTCGCCAGCCTGAACTCCTTGCCCACGGATGGTTAATAGCGCCTCTTCGTGGTGTGACTGAGGGTAGGTGATGGTTATTTTGGCCATGAAACGATCAAGCTGAGCCTCAGAAAGAGGGTACGTTCCTAACTGCTCAACAGGGTTCTGGGTTGCCAGTACCATAAACAGATCAGGTAGGGGATAGTTATCGCTATCGACACTTACTGCTTGTTCCTGCATCGCTTCGAGTAGTGCCGATTGAACTTTAGGTGAGGCCCGATTGATCTCATCGGCAAGTAAGATATTACAAAACACAGGACCAGCATGAAAAACAAAGTTATTCTGGCTTTCATCGTAGACCATGGTACCGGTGACATCGCTGGGTAGTTTATCGGGGGTAAATTGAATGCGGTGATAATCGCCACCGATGGTTCGAGAAAAGGTTGCTACGGCCAAACTTTTTGCTAAGCCGGGAACTCCTTCAAGTAGAATATGACCACGCGATAGCATGGCGCACAGCATCGCTTCCACCATCGGTTTCTGACCGACAATTACCGTCGCAATCTGTTGACGAATCTGTTCCAGCTGGGTGTAATACATTGCCGCTGGCGTTTCCAGTTGTTCTGATTGATGAGGTTGTATCTCTGACATCAAATTTCACCCTTCACCATTTAAGTCGACCGCTTCAACTTCGGTCTATATGCAGGTTCGCCACGTTGCGAACAATCCGCACGGTTTGCTAAAAATAGATAAACTTCTTCCGGTCACGAATGATCAAATAGAGGAAAAATGGTCCACCAAGCAGGGCGGTTAATACCCCGATTCGTAAACCACCACTGGCGACAATTCGCACCAAGCAATCCGCATAAACTACCATCACTGCTCCGAGTAAGCCCGATGCTGGCAACAAAATCCGGTTGTCGGAACCAACGAAGCTGCGCATCATATGTGGGGCAATCAAGCCGACAAAACCAATGCCACCTGCTACGGCAATGGCCCCACCGGTAAGCAGAGCTGAAAAAAACAGTAGAAAATTACGTGACAGGCCAACGTTAACACCAAAATTACGCGCCTGCTCTTCACTCACCATGATGATGTTCAGATCTCGAGCAAACAGCAGCGAACCGAGTAGGGCAACCACTGCTATTACAGAAATGATCAGCACATGTTCCCATGAGCGGTTGTTTAAATCGCCCATCAACCAGCTCACTACTTTACGCGCCATATCGAACTGTTCAGTGGATAAGATAATCACCACCGAGGTCATCGCAGTAAATATAGCGTTAAATGCGATTCCACCTAGTAACAGTGTGTAACGGGAAGTGAGCCCGCCTGTGGTAGCAATTGCGAGCACTACTAGCAGCGACAGAAATGCCATTGCCACTGAAAATAACGGCACCACATAGATACTCCCCGAGGCCAGGCCCAAATATATGGCTAATACGGCACCGAGTGCAGCGCCAGAACTGGTACCGATAATTCCAGGGCTGGCCATTGGGTTTTTGAAAATACCCTGCATGATAGCCCCAGCACAGCCGAGGGAAAATCCAACTAGTACGCCGGTAAGGGTACGCGGAATTCGTCCATACCAGATGATCGCCGTTGATGGATCGTTGCTCGAAGCAGGTGCCCCCAAAAGCATTTCAAATGCAATGTGACCGATTTTAGCGAGTGAGATTTCCCATGGTCCAATGGTTACAGATAACACAACACCGAACCCCAGAACCGCGATCACCACTAAGAGCGCAATCACTGTCCGTAGCCGTTCATATTGCCAGAAACGGCTACTTTTCATAGAGGACTCCTCCAAGGTAATTGAGACTTGCAACGGTGTACTGGGAAGAAGCCATTAAATAGACACTAGGGATAGTGCGGATATTTTTATTACGCACCGCCTTGGCGGTAGCAAGAATCGGCTGACCCAGTAAGTGTTCATCGAGACCACTGTCTTCAGGAATAATGATAATATCGGGATCCCACATGAGTACGGTTTCATAACCAATTTGCTTAAAAAATTTGATGCCATTTTGTGTTGCCACGTTTTCGATCCCTAGGGTGTTGCACAACGAATCAAAGGTGCTATTTTTGCCAGCAACAAATCCCATCCGATCATAATAGAGCACTCGCAATGGTTTTCCGTCTAGGCGCTGTTTGACGATCTCTTGAATCTTCGCGACACTGTTTTGCATAGTTGTCACTAAATGCCCAGCGCTGGCTTCGGCATCAACCAACTTACCAATGAAATTGATCTGACGCACGATTGAGGGTATATCACCAAAAAAACCCATCTCAATAAATGGGATGTGCGACAACGTCAGTCGGTTTTTAAACGAAGGAGATGAATAATAGGTGGTCAACACCAAATCAGGACACAATCCGATCACAATTTCAGTATCTTCGCGGCCGTAGGTTGGCACAGAATCCGACAGTTGATCAGCTAAAAACGAGTAACTTTTGTTCCGACAACTTTCGTGAACTGAAGCGATCCGTTCATGCTCTGTGATTGCCCACAACACCTCAGTCAGTCCAACAGCATGGGGGATGATACGCTGTGGTTTGTGATCGATTGTGAGGGTAATCTGTTCGTTGGTCAGACTATCATCGAGAACGTTCCAACGTTGATGGTGATACTCCAATGAACGAGGATATTGATGAACAATGGGTTCGGGCTGATGTGCAGTGCTCAAGTCAGCTAAGAGTTGTTCCATATTAATTGGGAAATCGGGGGCAGTGCTAGCCGCGATTGCCGCCATGGTTGATGATGGCAATCCGCCGAGTAAAACAATCAATAGGCACAAGCCAACAAACAACCCTTTATTGTGTATAAAATAGCAATGAAACGCCATGTGCCGTTGTACTCTCCTCAACTTCGACATTGAAGACCTCCCGAATATGTTCTGAGCTAAATGCCTGTTCGGCACAGCCCTGATAGTATAGTTGACCTTGGCGCAGCATCGTCAAGGTGTCGCAATGGCGGCGAGCTAAGTCAAGATCGTGGATGTTCATCAAGATGGTCTTGCCCTGTTTTTTGAGCAGACCTAACAGTTCCATGATTTGCAACTTGTGCTGGATATCCAGTGCGCTGGTTGGTTCATCGAGTAAAATGATAGGTGCTTCAGTCACTAAGGCCCGTGCGATACTAACCAGTTGGCTTTCACCACCAGAAAGTTGATTGATATACCGATCACGAAAATGTTCCGTATCCGTTACACGCAAGGCTTGATTAATGATCTCAATATCGTGACTTTGTAACCATTGTAGTCGGTTAAGATGGGGATGGCGGCCCATCGAGACAAAATCGAATACACGAATTGAGAAATCGACCCGTGATTCCTGTGGTACTAGTGTAACCAGTTGACTTAACTTACGACGGTTTATTTGCCGTTGATCTCGACCTGCTATGTGAACTGTTCCGCTGTTAGCTTCCCAAATCCGACAGATTGTCCGCATTAGTGTCGATTTTCCTGCACCATTGGGGCCGACAATGCCATGTATTTGCCCTGCTGCAAAATCAGCGTTGATAGTGTTCAAGATCTGTTTGGAGCCAATGCTATAACACAAATTACGGATCTGAACGATGGAATCGTTCATAATTAACTCAGCTCCTGCTGGCGCAATCGCAACCGCCAAGCTAGCGGTAACGTAAACTTAGCTGGTAATGCCACAACAAATGCCGCACCAACAATGGTGAACATGAGCGGACCATCCAATTCAACACCCGACAAGCCAGAAATTGCCGTGGTTCCCCACAACATTACCATACTCGTCACTAGATGGATATTCTGTGACATGGCATGAATACCCCAAAAGTTTTGTGCGAGGCGAGTTTGTGATTGATTGCGTAGCTTGATTTCGATCAATTTAAACCACAGCCGACCTTCAACAATTTGAGCCGCACCGCTGCACACGTGATGGAGGAGGTAGAGCAGGATCAAAACATATTTACCATAGCTGTTGCCACTAAAAAAATGCTCGAATATTGGTGGATAGCACAGAACTAAAAATAGGATTCCTAGGGATTCACCAAAGGCCACAAACACCATGCCGCGCACTAAACTACGCAACTGAATAAAGCGGTTAGTAATTTTTTCAATATGATCAATAAAACTCGAAATACGGGCATTACTAATCACCACAATCGCTGGGTAGATGTACTTGGTGAGTACGCCCATGATAGCGGCAACTTTATATTGGCTCTCAGCCATACTGAACATGCTGTAAAGAATCGCCCCTTCGAGGATACTCTTAGCGATGTTGAACAGTAACGTTCCCATTTCACCGTAGCGATAATAGGGAACGGTTGCCAAGGCGTGAAACCATAGCTGAATTTTGTGCACGAGATCACCTGTTAAGGACAGTCGTGCAGGTTGTGGAGAGGAAGAACCAGCAGAGGTCTCTGACATAAATAAACCTTCCTTGCGCGAGATAAAGAAGACGGTTAATTCATCTACGAGACTGTTGAATAGTGCAGTCAGCAACTGCAATGTCCGACAAACTCCTAGTGAGCAGAAATGAGGGTAGGGCCAATTGTTTCTTTTTATTAGAACCTTTGGTCAGCCGAAGAGAACCTTCGGCTGACCAAAGTCTTTGGAACGATTTACATTTTTTTCATCAGTGATACGGTTTCACGGGCAGCATCCTTAGGATCCAAACCTGTGTTAGAGATACCAGAAACAACTTTCACTGAGTCGTGATCCATTTCGCCAGGATTACACCAAACTTTTTCACCACCCATAGCAACATAGGCAGAGAATGCGTGGTGACCAGAACCTGGACGCTCACCAATTATGTGAACAACCATACCGGCATCACCGCAGTTAGTGAAAATATTCTCGCCAACCTGATAACCTGCACGTACACGGCCACCGGTGATAACAATGTTTTCCTTAGCAACGCTAAAACCTGCGTTCTTGAGAAGCTTACGCATCTCTTGAAGGTATGGTGTCAAGTGACCTTCATCCATAACAGCTTTAGAGTTCAAGCCATCAGAGATAACAAAGACAACATCAGGAGAGTTGTTGCCCCAGCTGTTGCGGAGCTTACCGAGAGTTGCAACGGCTTCTGTGCTGAGGATTTCACCTTTTGATGGAGCAGCGATGTAATCTTCACGATCGTGAACAGTAGTCTTGATCGATACAGAATTAGGGATTGAAGCGATGAAGTCTTCAGACATTTCTGTCCATAGGCTCACCTTAGCATCATCGTAAACAGCGTGAACTTCTTTATCCAACTCAGGATTAAGGTCCCAAATGTTTTCACCGTAACCCATAGCTAAATCAACACCATGGCTTAATACTGTGTCGATTTCAGTCTGTGCTTCAGCAAAGATAGCTTGTTGGCTGCGGGTATCACCTTTAGCCAGTTGGAACTGATAGTAGACCCACTTAATGTCGCCAAAGTGCTCAGTAGGCTTGCCATCAGCATCAATCACTTGAATCTTTTTGAAAAAGTCCCAAATTGGATCATTTACTTTAAAGTCAAACTGCTCACGTAAACGAACATGATCTTGGTACTGAGTTGTCAAGTAGCTAAGCATTGGATCGTTACGAGTAGGCAGTGCCATCAAGTAAGCTGGGTTCGCTGGAGCAATCTGATCTTGACACCAAGCGAGATCATCCAATGTTACAGGCATGTGCAAAGTTGAGCAGATATCGAGACCTAAGTTCAGGCCGTGCAATTTACCCATAGCGATATCTTCGAGGCAGCAACGAACAAGCTGCTCACGAGTTTTAAATACCTCAGGACCGATGAAGCCGGCAACGTCATTGAGGTGAACCCAAGCGCCATTCCCTTCAGTTTGACCCGCAGCAACATACTGCTTGAGAGCGCGAGCAAAACCGTACTTGCGTGATTCGTGAACAACCATGTCGAAACCGTGGCCATGACCGTTTGTGAAGTCAGCGCCTTGACCTGTTTCAAAGTACAGACCATATTGACCTTTACGCCCCTTGGCGTAATCGATCATCCCTTGGATTGTTAGGTCAAAAGTCTTGTTAGCACTTTCGGTACCAGCAAGAGATTGAAACCATAGAGCGGTTGAACCAGGATGGCTTTTTTCAACTGCAGCTTGAACGTCGATATGCGCCAGAACACACCATGGCATATCTTTTTCAAGACCAAAGGTAGTCAGCATATCTTTAAGTTGTAGCTCAACCTTAAGTACAGATTCTTCAGTACTATCAACTGGGTTCGTACCTAAAACTTGGTCGCCTACAGCGAAAGCCCAAGCATTAAGAACTTGCCATTTGATATCAAGAGGATCATCGGTTGGTGAGTTAGGCTGAATACGAGCACCTAAATAACCTTTTGCGCCGAGATTACTGCCGGGTAGGGCAACAGAGATCTTTTGACCCAGAGAAATAAGCTCTTGGTTGGACATCAACTTAACAACGCAACCAATGGCATCACTATCAAGGCCGTACATGATGCTTTTAATTGCTGCTTCGTCGCTGGAGAGTAGGAATGTTTTCAGCTCACCAATGGTCCAGCCTTTTACTTGTTGATACTGAGCGAGATCAATCGTGTCCCAAATCAACTTTTGCACGCCATCTTCAAACATCACGCTATCGTGAATAAAGCTGATTTTTGTGTTAGCGAGCAACTTACGGGCATTCTCACGAGAAAGCTCGTTGTCAGCGGCGACACCAATCGTCTCATCGCCTTCTTTAAATGCATTCGCTGCACCAACAATTTGCTTATAAAGTGTGTAATCCAATGTGCCTTTGGTGCGCGTCACATATTGACCCACATCTTCGCCCGCCTTAATAGTCGGGATGGAAACGGCACCAGCAAAGCCAGCTACGAGCAGTACTAGGCTCATTGCTCCGCCAATTGCTAGTCTAGATATCTTTACCATTGGTTCTACCTCCTTGAGGTTATAGGGTAGGATTGCGGTCTTTCCCTACCTTGCGATCTGTAATACTAGAAACGGAGGATCCGCGATCCCCGGCTGATTAAAATAACCGCCTAACGACCTTTGGTCGCCGTTTCCCACATCTCGTTAAATGCTTTTTCAGTCTCTGGGCTCATAACGCGCCACAGAGCAACCGTTTTGAAGTACTCGTTATCGCCTACATGGAACATTGCTTTTTCGTTAGCGTTTAATAGATCGCCAACGCTTACTACCGCAGGGCTAACCCCTTGGCTTTTAACCACATCAGCTTGCTGCTCTGGTTCAAGCATGAAATTGATCCACTCTTCAGCAAGTCGTTTAGTCATCCCTTCAGCGGCGCTGGTGATATACCATGCATCAACCCAAGCCGTACCGCCCTCTTTAGGTGTAGCAATTAACCAGTTACCACCATCACTGTTTGCTTGTTGCGCTGCAAAACCCCAGGTAGTAGCTAAAGATAGAGTTGGAAAACCTTTAGGATCTGCGGCGCCGTCCCAAAGTGTCTTAGCGTTCAGACCAAGCACGTTCAGTTTGGTTTGAATCTTAGCTCGATCTAGCTTATCAATATCAAAGATCTCATCGTAGCTGTAACCCAGTGATAACGCAGTGATCCAAACGTTAACCATAGGAAAATTGTTGTTCGCTGTGTACAAACCTTTGTATTGAGGCTCCCACAACACGTTCCAACTATTTGGGGTGCTCTTAACGACATCAGCATTGTATGCCAAGCCGTAAGGACCGCAATTGTAAGGCACACCATAGCGTTGGCCCGCATAGATTGGTGTGGTGTCTTCGAGGAACACAGGTAACAACTTCTTCATATTAGGAATGTTAGCTGGGTTCACTGTTTGAAATAGTGGGTTCGCTGTATCGAAGCCATAAAACTGTGGTTTTTTAGGCAACTCGTACGGTGGAGAAATGAGGTCGGCTGTGCCATTTTTTGCTGCGAGATAAAACTCATCCTGATCGGTTGGGTTGGTGATCTCTAGCATTACCTCAACATCGAACTTTTCTTTAACGAGTGCTTTAAATGCATCAGCATAAGGTGCAGCATAACCAGCCCAGCAATTAATTTTTAGTACTTCACCACCAAAAGGAGCAGGAGCTTCTTCTGGAGCCTTTGACATGGCAAAAACCGGAGCAGCTAATAACGCTGCACTGATTGTCAAGGCTGCAATTTTTAAGAGTTTACGCATTCTGATACTCCTTTTCTGAGTCATTGCAGGGAACAGAAACGTAGCGCCGAGGAACGTCCTCGGCGCTACGTAACAAATCTAGTTTACATAGAGAATGATAGGCCTGACATGACCCAAGCTTCGTTCTCGTCGTTGAGGTCGTTATCACGCAGTGCATCAAGGGCCACACTGTAGTTGGCAGATACATACATACCAACGCCATGACCGAGGTCAACTGAAACGCCAACTGACATAGGCAGATCTGCAAAACCAGAATCAAAATTATTGTCGTAGTCCATGTAGCCAACGCCAATACTGCCAAACAACTCAGCAGTTTCGGTCAAAGACTTTGCGCCATCAAATGCCAGCTTGGCATAGATGCCATCATTTGAATCGTTATCAAAGTTGTAGTAAACATAAAGGCTTGTTGATAGATAGTCGTTCAACGCGGCACTGATACCACCATAAAACTCTTGATCAGTAAAACCATCGTCCCAGCCATTAGCAGGCAGATAGTAGTAGATGTAACCAAGTTCTAAACTCAGCGTATCATTGAGGTCATATGTGAGGTAACCAACGTGGTCAAACTCATCCCAAGTGTTATCATCACCAAAATCATAATCACCATCGACTAAGCGGTAATCTGCCCAGAACAGGTAGTGTACTGACAATTTGTCGGTCAGCGAAACACCAGCATCTACCCAAGGCTGAACAGCACCATTGTCGTCAGAGATTAGATCCATACCACGCCAGATATAACGGCTGGAATAATCAACACCCACATCAAGACTAAACTTATCGCCAGCAAAAGCAGTTCCGCTTAAACCAACTACCATCAACAACATCAGTGCAATTTTCTTCATCCAATTACCTCCCATACTTTGTTACCTCCTGAGTTATCTAGATTACTAAATCCGTGTAACACCGTTGTTACAACGTATTTCGTGCTTCGTGATTTTTATCAGAGTCATAATTAGTACTGGTGCAATTACATTATCTTTAACGTCTATTCAGCACGGAACATGCCAAAGTATAGCGTAGTAATTCCGATTGTCACGTAAACGCCCAAAAAACGGATGTATACGATACCGATATTGATTTATTACTATATTGTGATGTGTGAAAATAGTATGGGAGATGTGATGTTCGGTTTTGAAACAGCTGTATTAGATTGGAGCAAGACCCATTCCAAGATATGGGGATGGACGAAGTACGAAAATATCTAGATTTAGATGGAAAGTTAATAGGTTGGGGTGTCGAACGAATTTGGGGCATGAACAAAATGTTCATGCCCCAAATAAGAGTTTTGATCTAATTTGATTAAATTTGTTGTTGGAAATGACTTTTAGCCACAGATCACACGAGCAATATCTAAATCAAATTCTTTAATCTTTCGGTAGATCGTATTACGACTAATACCGAGCATTTGCGATGCTTGAACGATATTGCCTTCGGATTTCTCCAGAGCTTGAATCAGTAAGTCTTTCTCCATATCTTTAAGGGGACGAACGAGGCCTGAACTTACGTTACCCTCTTCAGGAACACTACACTCTAATTCCATCAGTTCTGGAGTTAATATGCCATCTTCATCAACCATATTAAGGGCGCGCTCTAAGGCATTTTCTAGCTCACGAATATTGCCTGGCCACGGGTGAGCATGGCACGCTCGCAAAAATGTCTCATTAATTTTAATGTCACGACGCCCCAAACGAGTCGATAGTTTCTCAACAAGTGATTCAACGAGTATTGGAAGATCATCTAACCGTTTTCGCAGTGGTGGAATTTGTAACAAAATGACATTTAAACGATAATAAAGGTCTTCACGAAAATTCCCTGCCGCCATCTCTTTTTTAAGATCTTTATGAGTTGCCGCAAGAATACGGATATTAACTGGAATTTCGGTCGACGAACCGATACGAGACACTTTTCGTTCCTGAATCACCCGTAAGAGCTTTACTTGGGTGTACATCGGCATGTCACCAATTTCATCAAGAAACAGTGTGCCGCCGTCTGCCATTTCAAATTTGCCAGCTTTTCCACCTTTTGCTGCGCCAGTAAAAGCCCCATCTACATAACCAAATAACTCGCTTTCAATTAAGGTTTCAGGCGTTGCACTACAGTTGATGGCAACAAATGGTTTATCACGTCGTGGGCCAAGAGTATGAATGCTCTGCGCAAACATCTCCTTTCCCGTGCCACTTTCACCACAGAGTAGCACCGTTGAAGGACTTGCTGATGCGATCTTAGCGCGTCGCTTTGTTTCTTTTATCAGCGGACAGTTTCCAATAATATCATCGACCATATAACGTGCAGGGAGCGGAATAACGACCCTGCGTGGTTGATTCTTGGTGCCCTTTTGGTAATTTTTAAATACCGCTACTGCACCAATGCAATTGCTGAAATCGTCGTAAAGTAGTCGACCTGAGCTGTAAAATTTACGCTGATTTTTTTCAAAGATTACTTCTTGATTTTCATAACTAGTACCAGTACTTAACAGCTCTAAAACTGGTGTTGCCTTACTTAGGATTTGACTAACGTGGCAACCGATCGCATCACTCGACGTTGTGTCAACCAAAAGCGCTGCCGCGTTATTCAACTGGGTAACAATACCCTTGGTGTCGACAGTCATTAAGCCTTCAGACATGGTATTGATAATTGTTTCAGAATATTTATAGGCTGAAAAAAGCTTATGATTTGCACGATGCAAACGGAACTGGTTTTCGATTGCATTGGCGCCAGCGACCACCATGCCCAACGTATGATCGTTGGCGTGGTGATACTCACCTGTCATATTCAATACACCAATTAATTGTCCATTGGGATCAAAAATAGGCGCGGCTGAACAGGTCATCAAATGATTTGTTTCACAGAAATGTTCTACAGCGTGGATATGTATAGGGCGGCGTTCGACTAAACAGGTTCCGATTGCATTGGTTCCTTTGTACGATTCGCTCCAATTTGCACCAGCGCACATCTGCTTGTCATTCACATCACCTAAATCTTCATGGTCGCCCATAATTGACAGCACATAACCTTCTTCATCAGCGAGAACGACTTTAAAGCCTGACTCACGTACAAAGTTGTAAATATTCTTCATTGTCGGCAAAGCAACTGTAATGAGATCCTTAAACTGTGTCATACGTTGTTTAAGGTCTTTAGGGCTGATGATGAATTGTCGATCACAATATGGGTCGACATTCAGTTTACGGCAACGCTGCCACGAACTAGCGACATACGGGCGAATATTCTCAGGATCAACCAAACTACGGTTAGCATATTCAGCCCATGTTTTGCGCATCACTTGCAGATTCTCTGATGTCATAGCAGTCCTCTTTCTAAGCAACCAAACAATTAGTGATTCTAGAATGGTCATTCTTTTTCTCATTATAATACAAATCAGACTAATTGTCTCAACTAATTTTCTTCCTCTTTATTTACAATTGGTTAGTGAGATATAGAATGGAAAAGAAAGAAGTGTACAGCCTGATGGTGGACGGACTTTTAGCTAACTGACTGTTGTCACGTCGTAAATTATTAAACACAAACTTGGTTAATATGATTTGTGCCAATACTAGGTATTAAAGCTGTGGTTGATCTATTTGTTGAGTTGTCTCAATAGAAAAGGGCGGTCGTTGGTGAAGGTTTGTGCCTAATCAGGACAGTTTTCCACCAGATGTTGGGGTATGGGGGGGCTATAGTAATAGCCTTGACCATAATCACAGCCAATTGCGGTTACGGCAGCGGCAATCTCCTCGCTGTCAATAAACTCGGCCACAACTTTCATTTGTGAACGATGAGCAAACTGGACAATGGATGTAATTAACTCACGGGTACGGTCATCCTTATTGATCGCTTGAACGAGGCTACCATCGATTTTAATGATGTCAGCTTTGACTTGCGTAAGGTATGAGAAGTTAGAATAGCCACTGCCAAAATCATCAATGGATATTTGGCAACCAAGATCTTTCAAGTATTCAATTGTCGCTAACGCCTGGTCGTAATTCTGGATGTTTTCGGTTTCGACGACCTCTAAAACTAAACGATCAAGCACATTATATAGCTGTGCGGTATCAACAATCATTTGTACGGTTTCTTTGCGTAACAAGTCATCAACGGTAAAGTTGATCGAAAATAAGTATTTTTTGTCTTTAAAGAAGGAGCAGGCTTGCTCGATCATGGCATGAGTCATGTAGACGTAAAAATGGGTCTGTTTCAAGATAGGCAAAAACAGACCTGGTGGAATAGGCTTGCCGTCGGTATCAATTAAGCGCATGAGTGTTTCAAATTTACATGTCTTGCCCGTGGAAAGATCAACAATCGGTTGATAATATGCGACCAGTCGACCATCGACAAGCGCCTGTTGAACCGAATTAATCCAGTACATTTTCTGCTTGTACTCATCGCTATTAGCCAATTCGATATCATAGATTAACACCTGTCTTGCTTGTTTCTTGGCCTCCTTGATGGCAATATCAGCACAAGTCAATAAGTTGTTCTGATTGCAGGCGATTCCAGCTGTCAACGATATGGGGATTTCAGTTAAAAACTCATCGTCGAGCTGAAATTTTAGCTGTGAAAACTGCTCGAAAAACTCACTAATCTTTGTGTGAAGTTGAATGTCTTCTGGTGTTAGTACACCAAATATATCGGCATTAAGGCGATAGAGCATTGCTTGAGAACCGCCAAAAAATAGCGATAACGCTTCGCCAATATGCTTCAAAAGCTGATCGCCAACCTCGGTACCATACACTTTATTTGCACCATGAAAACTATCCATATCAATCAGGGCAAGGCACTGTATTTCTGTTGCATGTTCGATATCGTTCATCAATTTTAAGCGACTGCCCAATGCCGTTAAGGTATCGGTAGAAAATGCCAGTTGTAACTGTTCCCGTTTTTCCAGCAACTCGGTAATATCGTATCGAGCAGCAATATACTCAAGAGTCGATCCGTTATCATCGGTGATTGGCATAATCACTTGTTGGGTATAGAATGCTTTACTACCCTTGCCGAAATTTTTCGATGCGCCACGCCACACCCCTCCAGCCTGAATGGTATCCCACAGCTCTTTGAACACTTTTTTCGGTGTACTCGGATGCCGAAATAAATTGTGCGGTTTGCCCAACATCTCTTCAGCAGTATAGCCCGTCACATTTTGGAACGACTTATTGGTGTAGGTAATATGGCCTTTTAGGTCACCTTTGGAGACCATGCAGGATAGGTCGAGCAACTTTTTATATTGATGTAGCTCATGCATTTTTTCATGACGATTTTTTTCAAGTTGACGGATATGGCGATTGATATATAACGCCACCATTAATCCAAACAGCAAGTTGACGACCAGCAACCACAATCCACGACGAACCTTGTCACGTGACTCTTTATTTGCTGCCGCAATTCCCTCACTCAGTTGTTGCTTATGCTAATCAAGGTAGAAACCTGTGCCAATGGTCCAGTCCCACGGCGCGTAGTACGCGACATAGGCGAGCTTTTCCTCAATGTCACCATCACACGTTGGGTTGTGGTACTCGTAGTTATGAAAATCGGCACCATTTCGTTGTGATACTCGCTTAAGTTCCTGCGCGAGTACTTCATTATCGCGGGACAGATTCAGTGAAGAGAGATCGTCATGAAATGGTGGCTCATAAAAAGCATTCATGGCCATTTTGTTTTTTTTGCCTACGATATAGTAGTAGCCATAATCTTTCGTACCGAAGCGTTCCTGTGCAAGTTCTTTTAACAGGTTTCTTTGTAACTGGCGGGTGGCTTGGTTAAAATCAGTGCTGACAATAATAACACAATCAACCCGTGGTAAATATGTTGCCACACTGAGAATTGATTGACTATTTTGACCAACGTTTGATGTCTCTGGCTCTTGCCATTGAACTTCAGTTGATAGTCGACTGCGTTCAACAATCGGGAGCAGTTCTGAATCAACTATGGGTAGTGGTGGTGAAATGCTTAATTTAGTACCCGAGTTGTTAAAAAAGTTACTTTGAATAACGCGCTGTTCAGAATCAATAAGTTGGAATGAATCTGAATGGCTCGGTATCGCATTCAATGTACATAAGAGTTGGCTGATATGACGCTGACGCGGAAGATTGAGTTGAGAGAGTGATGTACTCATACTCTGTACCAGTATGATTTTATCTTTGAGGTTATCTTTTATTTCATCTAGGTGTGCTTGGCGACGTACTTCAATATGCTGCACAACTCGGGTTACATTCTCTTGAATTAGTTGTTTTTGTTGGTCAACGTAACGTGTTTGAACGCGTTGAACGTTCTTTTCCATCACCGTTAGCGGTTCAAGAATAAGGTAGTAGCCGATACTCACCGCTAAAAATGTACAGGTTAGCACTGTGGCAATTAGATTAATGGTAGTAATTCGGAGAAGAGGTCGCATTGGGTCTCACATCATTGAAAAAAACAAGATTAAAAAGATACCTGTTTTGTGCAAAAACAACAAGGCAAACACCAGTATATTTTCTAACTAAAGTGATGGACGTTCAAATTATGGATTGAAGGAGTGGTGTTTCTCGGCGGCACATAGCGGTAAGGGTACTGTTTGATGGAGTTAAAGTCCGAGATCTTCATTGATTGACGACCCACACCCTTGAGGGTGAATTTTCATAAGAGTAACAGTATCTAAAATAAAAGATAAACCGTCTCATATAGAGTCACAAAGACACCAAGAGAATCAAATTCATACAATATTGTTATAAAATCTTTCTTTGTGGCTTAGTGCCTTTGTGTGGAAATGATTTTGAAATTACTCAGAAGGATGTGTTGTATCAGTGCAGATTTTAGTCGTAAGCCAAATAAATTGGTCGCATCTATATCGTGTCACACGATCAGATCTCCAGATTAATCTGTTTATCAGCATAGAGGCCGAATGATTTGTCAGCTCTTTGATACAAAAAAGCTCTACGGCCCTCCTGGTCCAACTCAATAACACCTGACGAGATGGACAGTGTTAATTGGAAACTTTGCTGTCGTGGTGCGTGTGGCTTTAATTTGTCCAGACTGTTAATGGTTAGATAGAGATTGTCGAGTGTTGAAGCGATCGGCCCGTTCTGGCATCGCTCCACCAACATTACACAGGAAAAGTCAAACATTGGCGGTGACAGATCAGGCAGGTCTAAGTTCAAAACCTGCAAGCCGTTGCCAATATTTGGATATAAAGAACGGTCGAGCTGAGAGATAGACGATCTATTTCTCAGCTGCAAGAATGGCGTTTGCTCTTCAATAAGACTGATAATGTTTTTTATGGCGTTATTCGACAAGCCCAACTCGGATAACAGTGGTGGCAAGCTTTTGGTGATGGTTTTCAGCCCTAGAGTTTTGATCTCCTGTTCTGCGCTGATGTAGTCAATGCGTTGAATCTCATGGTCTTGTTTCAAGCTGTCAATTAGGTTGCGCATGGCAACAAAACGGCGTGTGTAGTGTTCTTCGCCAGTGGGCCGCTTTTTGACGGGTTGTTGTCGACGTTCGTCGAACGGGTGGTATCTCTCGGCAATGCGCTGATACGCGATGATTGGTTTGATTCCCTTAAAATTATTGCTGTCAATACGTTTGGCCATAACTCCCACCTTTGATAGGTTGTCTTAATCGTTTTTGGGTGGAAAAACTCACTGTTTCTATCTTATCGGCAGCTTTGCACAGGATCTTTAATGTGGGAAATATCGTCCTCATTAAGATGTTGCTGGACGAGTAAAAAGGGATACCTAATGGGGGAATATTGTAAGCACAAGTGGTAAGTGCAGCGTTGGTTGAGGTGTTAATGTCATGCAGGGGATAATTTAGATGGCAACATTCAGATCCTCATCGAAAGGGAGGAGAAGTTGCTGTGATGGTGGGAGATGTTTTTCGAGATCGAGATTTGACAGAGTAATTCCCAGCAGTCTAACTTTGTCTTGACCCGCATCAGAATTTTGGAGTAGTGGGGTGATAATCGCCATAATTGCATCGGCATCGTTAACTGTCTGTGGCGGGCTGTGACTCAGGGTGATTTGACGAAAATCGGCAAACTTGAGTTTAAGGGTCACTGTTCCAGCACGGGTGTTGTAATTGGCGGCAATGGCTTCTATCCGCAGGGCGAGACTGTTTAGAATCTCCAACATCAGGTCACAGTCATCAATATCTTCCTGAAGGGTGGTCTCTTTGCCAATCGATTTGCGAATGCGGTTGGGGGTCACTGGGCGCAGGTCTATCCCGCGTGAAATATGGTAGTAGTAATCGCCACTTTTACCAAATAATTGCTGCAATTCAAGGCGATTGTAGTTGCGTAAGTCAGCACCTGTTTCAATGCCGAGGGATTGCATCTTTTTTTCTGTTACCTTGCCTACACCAAAAAAACGACGAATTGGTAATTGGGAAATAAAAGTGTCCGCTTGCTGAGGTGTGATCACCGTTAGGCCATGGGGCTTATTGCAGTCCGAAGCAACTTTAGCTAGAAATTTGTTATATGAGACCCCCGCCGAGGCTGTCAGGCCTGTCTGTTGATGAATGCGCTGTAAAATCTGTTGGGCAATCAAGGTCGCAGAGCCAGAAAACGTTTTGTTGGTTGATACATCGAGGAACGCTTCGTCGAGAGAGAGGGGTTCAATCAGCTCAGTATAATCGGCAAAAATAGCTCGAATCTGTTGCGATACAGCGCGGTAGGCATCAAAGTGGGGACGAACAAACACCGCCTGCGGACATAAGCGATAGGCCTTCGATGCCGCCATAGCCGAATGAATACCAAACTTTCGCGCTTCATAGGAGCAGGTCGCGACAACGCCGCGCGAATTTGGATCTCCGCCAACAATCACCGGTTTGCCACGTAATTCGGGGTTGTCGCGTTGTTCCACCGCCGCGAAAAAAGCGTCCATGTCGACGTGGATGATTTTACGTTGATCACTCATGGGTCGATGATACGGGATTGATGCGCGTGAGTAAATGCTACTGATTTTAATGTAATCGAAAAAGATAATCGTTAGAATGGTGCTTTATAACCAAGTCATCAATTCACTTAATGCTGTTGATTTTGTTAAATAGGGTTCGTTCGTTTCCATGGCACTCTTCTGGACCGTGTCAAGCAACGTGAGTAGCGGCCACGTTTCAATAGCACAATTATTCTGCTCGTTCTTGGCTCTCACATGGCCCCACATGTGTTGAATCGCATTTCGGGCACCACCATCACTAGGACGTGTTCTTAATATTTTTACCAGTGTCAGAGACAGCTCAGCAAAGCCAATTTCTTGATTGGATACACAGTGACCGATCTGCTTATATGTACTTGGGTCACGAGCCAGTACCGAGTATTTATGGTGACTCCATAGCTCCTGCTCGTTTTTCGGCAGTGGTATGCGACCCATCTCTTTATCGATATACTTCTCTTTAAGTAATGAAAATTGCACATGGGGAGCATCAATGTACGTCATGGGCCAAATGTCGTGATTTGATTCGGTTGTCACAGGCGTTCTATCGGTGAAGCCTCTTAATGCCATTTCACTGGCTAATTCATTATGGCGTTGTTTGAGCGCCCAGCCGTAACCAACCCAACGTATTGTTTCAGGATGCTTTGAATAACCTTTTTTGCCATTCACAATGATCGAAACAATGCCATGCAGCTCTCGATGCTCACCGAGCAAACTTTGGCGATTAAGGTAACCCGGATTGATATCCCAAATTCTCATAAGCCTCGTTTACCCATAACGGTTGATGACGTTGGCGGCGATACGAGTTTAGCGTAACTTCGATCGTTTCGTCGTCTAGATGATTGAAGTAGTCTAATGGGGGGGTAGCGCATTCGTCAACAGAGTTATCTATGCTTACGGACTAAAGAGAACATCACGCAATAATTCATTCGTCCCATTCAGCCATCATCTGGTCCTCAAACATCAATCAAGAAGCCATTAAACAAACAGCGGCACACTCGATCCCAGCCCATGAGCTACGCTGGTGAAGGCATTGTGGTTTTCTGATTTATTTTGACCAAAACGCTCGACGAACAAGTTCTGAATATAGGGAATCTTTGACGTACCGCCCGTTAGTGAAACCGCATCAATTTGTGCTGCTGTTAGACCCGATTGAACGATCACCTCATCAATGCAGCGTTCAATCTGCTGAAAATTTTCGCTATTGAGAGTTTCAAACTCGCTCTTGTTAATTGGCTCGGCAATGGACAAATCACACTCATTGAAACGGATCGTCGATTGATCACACCCTGAAAGTTCACACTTCGCTTTTTCGATGGCCTGAAACAGTGCAAAGCCAAAATTATCCTCAATAATGTTTTCCAGATATTCCAAAGCGGGGCGGTTGTCCGTCGTCCGTTTCAACACGCGGATCAACTCACGAGTGTCGCGGGCGCGTAATAGTGGAATACGGTGCCACTGACAAAGAGTTTTGATAAGTGTGGTTGGAATATCGTGCCACACCCGTTTCCCCATCGGTTGATAACGGGCGTAACGGCCAAAATAGTGCGCGACCTTATCCCACATGATCTGTGAATCGAACTTGTCACCCGCCACATACACGCCGCCTAACGACAGCACGTCACTGCGGCGGTCACTGCGATCAAACGCACCTCCCTTAACACGAATTACGGTAAAATCTGAGGTGCCACCGCCAAAATCGCCGATGAACACGGTACGCTCTTGACCCGCAGATAAGGTCTCTTCATAAGTCAGTGCCGCCGCCACTGGTTCATATTGAAACCATATATGTTTAAAGCCAGCTTTACGCGCGGCCTTTTCTAGCCGTTGCTCGGCAATGGCATCCTTCTCGGCATCGGTGGAAAATACTACGGGTCGACCGAGTACTACACTATCCACGCTATACCCGACGTGTGCCTCGCCGCGAGCCTTTAACTTTTTGAGGATGATCGCTACCAAGTCATCAATGCCGTAGCGCGCACCGAAAATCTCGGTGTTTTGAAAACTACGATTGGGAAGAAAAGTCTTGATCGACTGCATAAAGCGGCCCTCAGCACCATCGCCAACATACTGTCGAATCGCCTCACTTCCGGTGAAAATCTCTTTCTCTTCACTAAAATAAAGAACAGAACGCATCAAATTACTTACCCGATCACCACTGATCGTGTCATCAACTTCTACCATCTCAACGCCACCGTTACGGTAAACTGAAAGTGCTGAATTGGTCGTACCAAAGTCGATGCCAAATACAATTTTTAAATCCATCATTACAACCATTTATAAATGTTCATAGTTCGACCTTTTCAGGACGAACAGAATAAGAAAAACAAGACTGATGGTTTTAAGGGATTCGGGTGGGGGAAAGCAAGTAAAAATACTCCAATGCGAAGAGTTGTTTCTGTTGGTCAACAACGTAATCTTGAGCAGGGCAATAGAGTTATAAGAGGGCACTCAAGATTTCATTAAAAAAACGGCTAACAGTGTTAAGGCCAGTGCCATGCTGCGACGCAGGGTAATTTTTTCGTGATAGATCACGAACGATAGGATGATGGCGATAACAAAATGCATGCTGGTAATCAAGGCAATGGATGATAATGGGCCGCTGGCTAGTGCCGTTAAAAAGGCATAAAAGCCAAAGAAGTTGAGGATACCCATCAAAATTCCGATCAGGATCATCCCTTTTTTACTTGTGGCTGAGGTTTTTCCCGGCCACTTTTTATTGATCAACAGCGAAAAGATAGTTGCAAATAGATAGGTTACTGCCATGAAGCCGGCGGTGTTGGTCGAGACTGCCGCCACCTTACTGGAGATCGAAGCGATCGCCCCACAGAGGATACAGACACCGACAAAGAATAATCCATAACGGCTGTTTCCCTGTGGTGAAGTGTCCTGTTTTACCTCTTTCGCCATCAGGAAAACAACACCAAAGCCAAGTAGAACTCCAAGCCATTGTTGATTAGATAGCTGTTCACCGAAATAAACCACTGAAACAAGAATAACCACGACTAGGCTTAAGCGGGTGAGGGGGAAAGTGATTGAGGTGGGCAGGTGGCGCAAGGCCTCGATATTTGAGATGGTAGTGATGGCAAAGGCACAGCTATTAACCAGAGCAAGGCCGATGAGCACTGCATAGTTGACGGTAGTTACGCCAGAAACAACGTATGCAGCCGTACTCAATACGCAGACAGTCGCCATAAATACCGCTGTTGTTAATCCCGAACTGTAGCCGCGCTCAGCTGTCACTTTATAAAGGAAACGCTGGGTTCCTAAAAGGACCAAAGCCATCAAGCTGTAAAAATACCAAGTATTCATAATGGGATATTTTTCTCAGTTAGTTTAAGGATCTAGGGTTGTTTCATTCACTTTACTTAGCATGGATACCCCCAGTTTATACCTTAATTATTAAAAGTAGGTGCAATTGGATGCCGATCTTTTACCAAGTGATATACTTACCATTGCAGAATAAATCTGCCGAAGGGAGGGAGTATCATGAATAAAGATGTTGGAAAATTTGGTACCAGCGACAAGCGCGGTCGGGCTCAAACCAGCAATGATCCTTACGCTAATCGGCAACAATATGCGGATGGCGCTTTCTGTTCGACTTGCCATGCTCAGTATCGCAACAAGCGGTGGTATCTAGCAGAAAAGACCTTTGCCAAGGTCGACAACGCGCCTGAGATGCAGTGTCCCGCTTGTTTAAAAATACAGGAGGGCTATTATGAAGGCGTGGTAGTGCTGCGTGGTGACTATCTGTGGCAGCATGAAGATGAGATCTGTCGTTTGCTCAAAAATGAAGAGGCCAAAGCGCGCGCCAAGAATCCATTAGAACGTATGATCTGTCTGGAAAAACGTGACAACTGTCTGGTGATTGAAACAACGGAGGAAAAACTTGCCGAGCATCTCGGACGGGCAGTGCACAAAGCCCACCAAGGTGAGCTGCAGGTACAACGTGGCGAAGATAATCGTATCTGTCGGATAAACTGGAAACGTTAAACATTGGTCGCCGTTTCGTTTCAAGATCTCGCATGGTTGGTGTTTGTACTAATCTAGCATCATCTCTCAACACATCCAACTAACGGCGCTTGCGAAACTCTCTTCGCAGGCGCTTTTTTAAATGGTGTTACTTTTGTAGCGTAGCAACAGGTACTTCAGGTTTATTCTGAGGTGAAATCTGTATGAAAATTCACTATTACTCAATATTTTATTATTAAGTGTGTTTGATTTCAGTAAGATAAGAGTGTTAGTTGAGTGTGTCAATAACGTTCCCCTTTGGGGTTCTAGCCGTCAACCATCTTCAACTTTTGACTGGTTAATTCCATCAATTGTGTATTCAACTGTGCTAGTTGACTCTCTAACGCCTTAACCTTCTCAATAGAAGCCTCGTCATCCTTGGCGCGTAGTTTCATTGTCTGCTTACTCAGAAAGCGTGACGGTATCTGTCGACAATTGGCTATTGTCCGTTGCTGTCGCTGCTACCATGCGACCCGTTGCCGTTTGGCCTGGTTCTAGCTGCTGAGGTGTAAGATGTACCTGCACGTATGAAAAAGAACCCGTTTGTCTCAGGGATATTCATCTTTGCACCTCATTGCGCCAAAAACAGTTTCAAATTAAAACCTAGACCCACATGGCTTTGGCTGGAACCGTCACCATTGGTGTACTAAAGTTATCTCTTAGTCGTTATTTTGAACTTCTTCCTCAGGTGCATTCTCAGAGTCGACTTCATCACTGAGTTCTTCACCAATTTCATTACCGAACTCATCCGTCTTTGTGGCTAATTTTTTCAGACGTTTCTCTTCTTTTTTTTGCTTTTTCGCAAGATCTTTCTGTCGTTTATCGAATGCGTAGTTAGTTCTTGCCATCGAAGTCTCTCTTTTTGATTTTGAAGTATTAGATATCAGAAATATATCAGTTCAGCCTTAGGGCTGGAGAACTGGGTTCGAATCGTACTGATGGTTTGCCGAACTTGAGTTCACCGCACCAATAACCATAATAGTATCAATTACGTATTAATTGATACGAACAAATTGTGAATTCATAAAGTTAATGGTCGCACAATGGGTAGGGGGGCTTGATTTTTCATGTTTTGTTGAAACATATCGACACGTGTTTGTTGCACGATTAGATTCCCATGAAATGTTGCCTTTCAAGATCTAAAGGCAATGGTTTTGCTTAAGAATTTTTTCTCTACCATTGAATATAATAGTAACTCGCTACACCCAATAAACCTGCGTATCTACAGTATTTATGAAGCAAACCCACAGACACCAAGCTTAAAAATACGTTGGATAATGTTGCAGTATAAAACGGTTGAACATCTGAATGCATCAAACCATCTAGGAAAACATGACTGAAGCTACCAATAAACGCACTTAGAAATACCACTCGCCAAGAAATTTGAATGTTGATGGATGGTGTAATACGCAATAACCATTGTTAAGCTACTTTGCAGTAACGCCTTAATTAATATTCCGGGCCCCATATGGATTGGAGTAAGTGGCACGATGCACCCTCTTTAAGCCTAACGAGGCTGTAGAAAAACCCACCAAGTGAGCAGCTCTAAAGCCTCAATCTTATATTTATTGAAATGATTACTTTTTCATTGAGTGAATGTCTCAATTTATCGAATAATCTCTTTGTTTAGCTGTTATTCCTGCTATTTCCTTACTATGTTAAGCCATATCGGTGCACTTTTGTCAGATTGTGCCGCATGTGTATCAATTGCCATTGTCCGTTGACTTTCTTCTTGCCTCTTAGGGTGATCCGTTTAATTCCTATGGCATCGTTAATATGGCCGAAGACGGGTTCTACGATCCCGAGTCGCATGCTGTAAATATGTCGCTGGTTATTCTTGCTTGAGCGCATTTAAGCCATAGTTCTTTGCCCGCGGGGCAAGTGCAGCGTTGCTTATCGGTATCTATTGTAAAGTCGTCGACGGTGAAGCGCTTTTATCACTTTACCGTTTCTCACCATATTGAAATCGATATACACCAGACAGCGCTGTAAATGCTCACCAGATTCAATTGTCGTAGCATGATATCGATCGCCTCTTCTGTTAACAATAAAATCAACCCCACAAAACAGGAGGCCTTTATGTTGGATAAACTGGACCGATTGGAACAGTTTCGGCTGCTAGGTTCTACTCTTCGTGGATCATTGACCGTGATAGTCGTCGTAGGGATTGATGCTGCTAATGGTTGCCCCTTCTGTCCCTTGATATGGATGGGATGGAAAAATATTTGTCGTTATGTACAATTTTTAGAAAAAGTTCTTTTACTGCTTTTTGTAGTTATCTTTATTGTTTCGGATAGCTAGGTGGTGTAGATTGCCTAAATGATGCAAATGTGAGGCGTGTAAGGTTAATGGTGGTGGTCGTTCACGTTGGTTAATTGATACGATGTTTTTGGGTAGGGATCTGGTATATGGTTCATTTTCGTTTTTTACGCCTTGTGGTTTCAGCGTTGAGTGCTGTTTTGCTCATGCCTGTTTTGAGCTTGGCTAGTGCTCAGATGGATAGTTTGACTTATCTGAAGCAGTTGAGTTTGGAAAACTTGATGGAAGTTGAGGTGACATCAGTTTCCAAAAAATCTGAAAAGGTGATGAACACCGCAGCGGCTATTTATGTTTTGACTCAGGAGGAGATCGCACGTAGCGGTTATCGGAGTATTCCTGAACTGTTACGTTCTGTTCCCGGTGTTTATGTCGCCGATATCGACAATTATAACTCCATGGTTTCTAGTCGTGGTTTTAAAAATGTTTTTGCCAATAAACTCTTAGTTCTTATCGATGGTCGGTCCGTCTATTCTCCATTATTTTCCGGTGTTTATTGGGATGTTCAGGACACATTAATTGAGGATATTGAGCGTATTGAGGTGATTCGTGGCCCAGGTTCCAGTACTTGGGGGGCGAATGCTGTTAATGGCGTAATCAACATTATCACTAAATCAAGTGCAGATACCACCGGTGCATTGGTAACCGTTGGTAGTGGTAACTATGAACGAGTATTAGCTCAGGCCCGTTTCGGTGGCAGCATAAATTCAAAAGTAAATTATCGGCTTTATGTGAAAAGACACGAACTTAAGCCTTATAAAGCCTTGGAGGATTCAGCTTTAATTAAGGACGGACGCGTTGATCGCGGTGGTTTCAGGATGGATTATGCCGCTGCCACAGATCAGAGTTTTACCTTACAAGGAGATCTTTATCAGGGTGATCTCTATCAAGGCGATGCTCGTCGGTTGTCAAAGTTTGGAGCAACTGAAAATCGCCAGGGTGCGACTAAAATTCGTGATAAAGGGGGGAACCTCTTAGGCCGTTGGGAAAAGAAGCTTAGTAGTGAATCTTCACTGTCTCTGCAAGCATACTATGATCTAACGGATCGCAAAGATCTTTATCTTGAAGAGTTACGTCAGACCGTGGATATAGATGTCAATCATCAATTTAAATTGGGAGCGTTGCAATCTGTTGTCTGGGGTGGTGGTTATCGCTATAGCTGCGATAAAACGTCTGCTGGGATTGTAACGACCCTGGTTCCTGATTCACGGGATGATGAATTATATAATTTGTTTGCTCAAGACCAATTGGCTTTGTTTAATGAACGACTTTTACTGACGTTTGGTGCTAAGTACGAAAGAAACGATTATACGGGTTCAGAATGGCAACCCAGTGTACGTGCCTTGTGGAATGTTACCCCTCGTCATTCTGTGTGGGGGGCGGTATCTCGCGCGGTACGTACTCCGACCAGAGCCGAACATGATATGGTTGTAACTGTCGGTAGTGTGTCCTCAACGGTGTCATCTGCTGCTGTTGGTCTGCTAGGCCCAGATCGTCTTGTCCCTGTGACATTAAACGCAAAGATGTTTGGAAATGACCGTTATGAGTCTGAAGAGATGGTGGCTTACGAACTAGGCTATCGTGGTCAGGTTTCAGATCAGATTTATGTTGATATGTCGTTATTTTTTAATGATTATAGTCAACTTCGAACCCAAGAACCGGGGGTGGCATCTATCGTTATGGGGTCTGATGGTGCAATTGTTTTTCAACCTTTTAATGTTGATAATAAAATGGGTGGCGAGGGCTACGGTTTTGAAGCTTGGGCTCGTTATGATCTCAACGACTGGTGGAATATAACCGCTAGCTATAGCTGGCTAAAATTATTACTCCATTCCAGTGGATCCGATATGGATCCGTTAGGGGAGTCAGCAGAAGAGGATGACCCTGAGCATCAATTTACACTCCACTCGTCGATGAATCTTGCTCATGATGTTTTACTCGATAGCTTTGTTTATTACACCAGTGAAACCAATGAGGGTGATGTCCCTGATTATTGGCGATTTGATTTACGCTTGGCATGGCAAATGACACAAAGCATTGAATTGAGTTTTCACGGAATGAACCTGCTTGATAATAAGCATATAGAAGTGCCGACCGTGGTTGGTTCTGACGATAATGTGGTGCCCCGTACTTTTTACACTCAGCTTAGTTGGCGATATTGAGACGAGGCGAGATGGTTATGATCCGGAGACTTGTACTTGTTTTATTTATCGTGTTGCTCTTGTTGGCCTCTTCAGCATCGGCTAACACTCGGCCTGTGTTTTCTGAATTACAGGTTAAGGCTGTTTTTCTTCTAAATCTTACCCATTTTATTAGCTGGCCTGCCAGCGGACGAAATTTTTCTGAAGATCCGTTTACGTTTTACATCTGCGGCAACCCACGTTTTGCTGCCGAATTATCTGTTGCTCTCGAAGGAGAGACCATACGTGGTAGTGTACCTGTCGTTATCATTGGTGATGGTGTGGCCAGTCCTCACTGTGATCTGTTGTATATCGAAGGGGAGTGTTGCGCGCATACATTGTTGATGTTTAAGCGTGTTACTGGGCGCCCCATTTTAACAGTAGGTGATACTCAAGATTTTTGTCGAAATGGTGGTGGCGTGTCATTGGAATTGAAGCAGAGGAGGATAAAACTACACGTTAATTTCGATATCATGCGCAAGCAGAACTTACAGGTGAGTTCAAAATTACTGCAAATCGCTACATTGTTTCCTGAAGACTCCAAGTCTAATATCTGATTATTATACAAGAATTTTGAATTGAAATAGATTTTGTTCTCTATGCTTTCTGGTGCCCTGTATCTTTTGACAAACTTCTTAGTTTGACATTTGTTTACCTTGGTGAAGGTAATTCATGCATTGTTCAACATTAGTGTTATGTGGAAAATTCCAGTTGTTACGTTCTATCGCAATGGACAATTTTCCTCTTATTGAGCTATTGGGGCCATAATGTGGAAGAAATTCCCGTATTTGACGTTTTTCATGTTTTCCATATGTCACGATATTGTCGGCTAAATACGGAAAACTCGTCAAAGGTTGATCTGTTCAATCAGTCACTTGTGTCTTGCTGTAAATAAATAAAGTTTAATTTCAACCGTTTCCCTATCAACAATCCCACAACACATGGCAAGATCATCTTTTCTATCATTAGGACTGACTCCTCCTTGACAACTCCCACAAAACGCTGTTCACTCAATCTTTACAAAAAGGGGTGTTAGTCACATTGAGTACAGGGTTCACTTTGCTGAGGTATTGGCGTTTTTATGTTTTTTATTGAATTGAGGTGAGGTTATGGCAAAGAAAATTTTTGTTGCGGCAACAGGGCAAAATTGCGGTAAATCTACGGTGTGTTTATCATTACTTCATCGGGCGGCCAAGAAGTATAAGCGTGTTGGCTTTATTAAGCCGCTTGGCCCTAAGTTGGTCGATTTTCGTGGCTGTAAGGCAGATAAAGATGCCGTGTTAATGGCGCAAGTGTTTAACCTTGAGGATGACATTCGCGATATGTCTCCTGTGCCGTTGTACCCTGAGACGACTCGCCAGTTTTTGGATGGTGAGATCGCCCCCGAACTGTTTGGTGAGCAGATGGTCGCGGCTTGTCGGCGCATGGAAGAGGTGTGCGATTTTATTGTTATTGAAGGGGCAGGGCACGCGGGTGTTGGCTCGGTTGTTGGTTACAATAATGCTCAAATCGCCAAACAACTCGATGCGCCAGTCATGATGGTGGCAGAGGGGGGGATTGGTCGGGCGGTTGATTCTATTAGCCTCAATTTGTGTGCGTTCGAGCAGGTGGGTGTTCCAGTGCGGATGTTGCTGGTGAATAAATTGTTGGCGTCTAAGCGCGATACCACACTCCATTACTTACGCAAGGCGTTTGCTGATCATGAGATGGAAATTGAGGGTGGCTTTAACTATTCACCTATTCTTGCTAATCCAACATTGAAGCGGATCAGTTCGATTCTCGGTAGTTCCTTACAGGGTAATGATGATGAATTGCACCGTATTGTTCATAATGTTCAACTGGGTTCAGCCTCGGCGCAACGCGTAGCTGATCTGCTCGAAGATTCGACGCTGTTGCTGGTGCATAGTAGCCGCGATGAGTTGATGGTGATGTTGGCATCGTTGTATCATCTACCTGAATTTCGCGAGAAAATTGCTGGCATGGTGATTGCGGGGAAGTCCGCTGTTTCACCGATCACTTTTAAAATTGTTAATGACAGTCATCTCCCTTATATCCGCACTGAATTGACCAATACCGAGTCGTTTACTCGGATTACCAGTGATGTGTCTAAAATTAGTGCTGAGGATACCGAGAAGATTGATTTGATACGTCATCTTGCTGACGTTGAGCTTGATTTTGATGCCATTGATTCAATGTTGGATTGATGTTTTTTTGTTATGGAATGAATGTTTAAATTGGAGGGTGTATGTCTCAAAAAGTGGTTTTGTTTGCCTTTAACGGCGAAGCGATGTGTTTTGTTCATGTGTTGTTAAATGCTCTCGATATGAATAAAAAAGGCTATGACGTAAAAGTGGTGATTGAGGGCGGTGCAACGATCCTTGTTAACGAGATGAATGACGAGGGCGCACCCTTTGCCGAACTTTACGCGCAGGTTAAACAGCAGGGTTTAATTGATTGTGTTTGTATGGCGTGTGCAGCAAAATTGGGTGCTCTTGAAGGGGTGGAGGCGCAGGGTTTACCCGTGAATAACGAAATGACGGGCCACCCGAGTATGTCGGCGTATATTGATCAAGGTTATCAGGTGATTACCTTTTAAGTTTGGGTGAAGTTGGGGAGTGACGGATGAAGATTGTTTTTTTGCACGGGTTAGAAACAGGCCCGCACGGATCAAAATATCAGGCGTTAAAGAAGATGTTTGGCGAGGTGATTTCACCGGATTGCGAGGGTGTTAAAGACCCACAGCAGCGGTTGACGATTATCAAGCAGGCACTTAAGGATCAAGCTGGACCATTTTTAGTTGTTGGCTCCAGTGCTGGCGGCTTGATGGCGTTGTTGTTACAGCGCGAAGACCCACGGGTTAAGGGCTTAGTTTTGTGTGCGCCAGCTCTTCATACCGAGTTTGCTGAATCTCTTACTGCGGAGGGCTTGCCTGAAACGGTGATTATTCATGGACTCAGTGATGATGTGGTGCCGATTGAAAGCAGTCGTTCTTTTGGCGCGCCGCTGGTCGAGGTCGACGATGGTCACCGTTTGAACGATAGCCTGGCGTTAATTATTCGCCTAGTTTTTGAGATGAAACTCAAGGCTCAATTTCACGCTTAATCTGTACATATTCTTAATATTGGAGATTTTAGTTTCATGCATATATGGGTCGATGCTGATGCGTGTCCGCGTGTCATCAAGGAGATATTGTACCGCGCTGCAAACCGTAAACAGGTGCAGTTAACGCTGGTGGCTAATCAACCGCTGAAGAGTCCGCCGTCGGCTTATATCGATTCGGTAGTCGTAGGCGCAGGTTTTGACGTGGCTGATGATAAAATTGTTGAGCTTCTGGTCCCCGAGGATCTGGTGATTACGGCGGATATTCCGCTGGCCGCAGCGGTGATTGAAAAGGGTGGTCATGCTTTAAATCCGCGTGGCGAATTTTACTCGACTGAAAACATTCAGGAGCGACTGTCGGTGCGTAATATGATGGACGAATTGCGCGGTTGTGGCGTTGAAACAGGTGGCCCAGCAGCCTTTAGTGCCAAAGACAAGCAGGTGTTTGCCAATCAACTTGATCGTTTTTTAGCTCAACACTGATGGCGTCGCAGAAAATCCGCCCACCAGCGTTACAGCGTTTGTTCAAGATTTCGACATACAACAGGTATGCCTTCACCCTTGAACAACCACTACGCCTTGGGGGACGAAGTTTTTGCTTAGCCATCTAATTCATTTTTTCGAGCCCATAAACATTAATTAAGCTCATTTCAGGGTATTTATTATGAATGATTTATTGGATCATCCCGTAGAGGTGATCGATGTTTATTATGGATTCGTTGGTAAACCGTGGTCAGAAACAGATTGGTTCAAACAGTTGCAACGATTGCCGCAGCGATTACAGGATAAGGTGCTGCGCTTTCGCCGTTGGCAAGATCAACACATGGCTTTACTCGCTAAATTGCTCCTTCTTGAGGCGATGATTGAACGCGGTGAGGGGACCGATTGCCTTGAACGTCTTGAGGTCGATGACTGCGGGCGACCCTATATTGGGGGTGCAGCTGATTTTAATATTTCCCATTCAGGTGGTGCGGTGGTGTGTGCTATTAGCCACCATGGCAAGGTTGGCGTAGATGTTGAACTGTCGCGTTCTCTCGAACCCGATCATTTTACCATTTGTATGACCCCGCAACAGATTGAATCATTTCATCAGGCCGATGATCCTTCGCAGGCATTATTGCAACTGTGGGTTGCTAAGGAGAGTGCTGCGAAAGCTAAAGGGGTGGGCCTCGGCTTTGATTTTAGAAAAATGATCTGCTCGTCTGAGCGGATCACTATGAATCAAGATCACTATGCTTTGCATGCGCTAGACATTCACAGTGCTTACTTGTGCTGTGTAGCGACCCCTTATAATCAATGCGAAATTCATCTTCATCCACGTTGTGATCTTCCTGATACTGCTATCTAAATAAATATGGAGTGATAAGTCGTTAAAAAAATGGCCAATGTAAATTTATGGTAAAACATTCGTTGTTTTTTAA
The DNA here is from genome assembly GCF_055389415.1 of Desulfuromonas svalbardensis. Classification (NCBI taxonomy): domain Bacteria; kingdom Pseudomonadati; phylum Thermodesulfobacteriota; class Desulfuromonadia; order Desulfuromonadales; family Desulfuromonadaceae; genus Desulfuromonas; species Desulfuromonas svalbardensis. Next base: position 2,213,284 of record NZ_AP042416.1, read on the forward strand.
CAAACGAGCTATAATCTCGACGTTTAAACGGGTGTTGATTTAATGATGGCAGGTTAAGGGGGCTTCTGATGGTACGTATCATCTCACTGTTTTTACTGGTTGCTGTTCTTTTATTGAGTGGCTGTGGTATTTCGAACATCGGTTCAAACTTGAGTCAGGCATTGATGAATCAAGATGATCCTGAATTGGTTAAAGCGGGGGCGCCGGCCTATTTATTGTTGGTTGATAGCTTAATTGAGGGCGACCCTGACGATAGCGATTGGTTACGCATGGGGGCGAACCTGTACACGGTTTACGCTGCGGCATTTGTCGACGATCCCGTGCGGTCACAGCGCTTATCAACACGCGCCTTTGATTATGGTCAACGAGCGCTGTGTGAAGAAGATTCCGATGGTTGCGCTTTGGTGAGCCAACCTTACGCCGCATTTAAAAATAGTTTACAAGAGATCGATGACGATGAATTGCCTGAGCTTTTTGCTATGACTACCAGTTGGCTGGTGTGGGCGCAAGCGCATCGCGATGATTGGAATGTTGTTGCGGCAGTGCCAAAGATTGAGTTGGCTCTTCAGCGTATTATTGAATTAGATGAATCGTATGAGAATGGTCGTCCTTGGTTATATTTGGGGATGTTGTATAGTTTAAGACCACCGTCGTTAGGTGGCAAACCCGACCAAGCACGAATGTGTTTTGAACGTGCTTTAGATTTAACTGGTGGAAAAGATTTAAGTGTTAAAGTGGCTTATGCACGCTATTATGCGCGCTTGGTTTATGATCGTGAATTGCACGATAGACTGCTATTTGAGGTGCGCAACGCTAATCCAAAGGTTGAAGGTTTAACCTTAATGAACACCTTGGCGCAAGACGAAGCAGAACAACTGATATTAAGTGCTGAAGAATATTTTTAATCATATTTCGGGAGTGAAGTGGATGCCGAGAATTTTTTGTTATCTGTTATGTTGTGTTGTGTTGTCTCTGCCTGTTAGCGGTTTTGCGGTGACGTTTAAGATTGCAACCATTGCCCCTGAAGGTTCGCAGTGGATGCAACAGATGCGTGCGGCTGGACTCACGATTAAGGAGCAAACAGCGGGGCGGGTGCAGTTGAAGTTTTATGGCGGCGGCGTAATGGGCAACGAGAAAAGCGTGTTGCGTAAAATGCGTGTTGGTCAGTTGCATGGTGGCGCTTTTACCGGCGGTGGCTTGAGCCAAATTTCACCCGATATGTTGCTTTACGGTTTACCGCTATTGACTGAATCTGATGCCGAGATGAATTTATTACGCCAGAAGATGGACCCCGTTTTCATCCAACTTCTTGAGAGTAAGGGGTTTGTTAGTTTCGGTTTTGCTTCAGGTGGTTATGCTAACTTGATGAGTCAATCGCCGATTCATGGTGTTGCTGACATGAAGGGGCTTAAAGTTTGGGTTCCTGAGGGTGACCGAGTTAGCTATGCGGTGATGGAATCTCTCGGATTAGCTCCTGTGACGTTGCCGTTATCGGATGTATTGACTGGATTGCAAACTGGCTTAGTTGAAGTCGTTGGAACATCCCCGCTCGGTGCGTTGGCATTTCAATGGTACACGCGAGTGAATTATATCACTCCGATGCCACTGGCCTATGTCTATGGTTCGCTGGTGATTGATAAGCGCGGTTTTAATCGTTTGTCGTCAGAAGATCAAACAGTGATGCGTGATGTACTAAGTGCCATGTATCGCAACTTTGACCAACAAAATTCTATTGATAATAATAATGCCATTCAAGCGTTACAAACGCAGGGTTTAACGATTGTTCAACCTCTTGATGGTGAATATGAGCGCTGGAGTGAAGTGGCGCAACAAGAGGCTCATAAGATGGCAGCGCAGGGACTTTACTCTCCTGAAATCTATGAGCAAATACAATCCTATTTGCAGTGTTACCGCTGTGGGCAAGTTGAGACTAAATAACGACGCATGAAACCCTTTATTCTCGCATTAGGACGATTCTTTAGTCGTGTAGAAGACCTCATTCTGGCAACATTGCTTGGCGCGATGATCGTGCTAGCCGTGTGGCAGATTGTCCAACGTAATCTGTTTGGTAATGGGTTTGTCTGGACCGATGAATTGCTCCGCTTGCTGGTGCTCTGGCTGACGATGTTTGGTTCTATCATTGCCAGTCGTAATGATCATCACATTCGTATGGATCTGTTGATCAACCTGTTGTCACCGCAGTGGCAAACGCGATTAAAGCGTGTGGTGTACCTGATAACCGCCGTGGCATGTGGTGCGTTAAGCTGGGCTTCTGCGCGTTTTGTGCTAATGGAGATCGAGTTTGATAGCCTGCTGCTCGGCTCCTATCCTGCGTGGTGGTTTCAAATTGTTTTGCCGGTTGGTTTTTTCCTTATTTCATGGCGTTACGTGTTGTTATGTGTTTGGCCTCCTGAACAGAATGATACCGCGGAGGGCTCTCCATGTTAATCATTGCAGTGTTGGGGATTATGGCACTGATGGGTGTGCCACTGTTTGTGGTCATCGCATCGGGGGCAATGTGGGGTTTCTATCAGGCTGAAATTGATCTGGCTGTGGTGTCGATTGAGTTTTATCGCATCGCTGAGATGCCAGTATTGCTGGCGATACCATTGTTTACCTTTGCTGGTTATGTTCTCAGCGAAAGCAAAGCACCCAGCCGTTTAGTCCATTTAACCCAAACCCTTATCGGTTGGATGCCGGGTGGATTAGCGATTGTCTCTTTGGCCGTTTGCGCCTTTTTTACTGCTTTTACTGGTGCTTCAGGTGTCACGATTGTTGCACTTGGTGCCCTGCTTTACCCCGCTCTGCGTGAAGGGGGATATAGTGAAAATTACTCGTTAGGTTTAGTGACCACTTCGGGTAGTTTAGGCCTTTTGTTTGCCCCCTCACTGCCGTTAATTTTATACGGCATTGTTGCGCAGCAACTCAATGTTGGCCCTTCTGTTTCGATTGATCAGCTGTTTTTAGCAGGAATTTTCCCCGGATTATTGATGTTGATTGCTTTGGGCGGTTGGAGTTGTTGGATTAATCGTCAACGTCGGCGGCCATTGTCAGAATTTTCGTGGCTTAAAGTGGGCAAGGCGTTACGCGAAGCGGTGTGGGAGCTACCTTTACCGTTTGTTGTACTAGGTGGAATCTACAGTGGCTATTTCGCGGTATCGGAAGCGGCTGCGGTAACGGCCTGTTATGTGTTTGTTGTTGAAGTGTTGATTTTACGCGAGATCCCGTTGAGAAAACTTCCTGAGGTGATGCATCGCTCGATGGTGCTCGTCGGTGGAATTTTAATTATCTTAGGGGTGTCGATGGCATCCACCAATGCCATGATTGATAGTGGAATGCCTGAACGTTTGTTTCAATTTGTGCAGAATACTGTCAGTGATCGACTTACGTTCCTGTTGTTGCTCAATCTGTTTTTACTGATGCTGGGGGCGGTTCTTGATATCTTCTCGGCATTGGTGCTTGTTGTACCACTTATTCTCCCTGTGGCTGTCGGCTATGGCATCCATCCTGTCCATCTCGGTATTATCTTTTTGGCCAATATGCAGATTGGCTATCTCACACCACCCGTTGGTATGAATCTGTTCATCGCAAGTTACCGCTTTAATCGTCCAATCACGCAGTTGTACCGCGCAACATGGCCATTTTTACTGATCTTACTGTTTTGTGTTGCCGTGATCACGTATGTACCGCAACTGTCGATGATCCTTTTGTAACTTAGGGTAAAAACGGCAGGAGGTAGAGCAGAACGGTTAAGCTGGCGGCGCTCAAAAGTGTCGTCACCATTATCGTTGATGCTACAAGGTCGGGGCGGGTATTGAAACGTAATGCGTAGAGCAGTGGCAGCACTGCCGATGGTGTACTGGTTTGTAAAATTAATATATCACGGTATAAACCATCAATATGAAGTATGTGACAGGTTCCCCACGCGACAACGGGGGCAATGACTAATCTCAGTGTGCAGGCAGCTGTCATGAATCGGATAGGGATGATCCATTGTGTCTTACTGATCTGTATGCCCAAAATGACCAACATTAGTGGAACGGCGACTTGACCAATGAGGTCGAGGGGACGCAGTAGGAATAGTGGCAACTCGATGTGAAACATATTGAAGATTAGGGCGATGATCACCGCATGGAAAATGGGGATTTTTAAACTGTTGGTAATCGCTGTTGATAGTTTTGCTTCTTTACCTTGGGCAATAACAATCGCTAAACTGCCCAATGGTAAGTTGAATAAAACAAAAATCAGTACCGCAATGGGAACCCCTTGTTCACCAAAGGCAAAGTAGCTCAGAGGTAAACCAAAGTTACCGATATTCATCATGGCGGTGGATAATGTGAAAGCTGGTTTGCATGATTCATCAATTGTCATGATACGGCAGGTGATTTTTGCCAATAGCAGCATGATGACGATATAAATCACCATAAATAATAATACGTCGAATGCATGTTCGCTATTTATGGGGTGTTTTAACAGGGCACTCAGCACCAGCGCTGGTGCGAATAAGTAGAGTGAACTGGTGGCGAGTGGTGCTTGATCAACCTTGAAAAAACGTCCCAGCCCCCAGCCACAGCCAATGATGATGAAAACTGGAACGATGATATCTATGAATAGCATGGTGATTCAATTCTGCCATAAGGCGTTAATGTCAGGATGGAACTTAGGTTGATTGTTAAAATATTGTCAATATTTGCGATGCAAATTTCATTGACAAGAGTGCGAAAATCTTGATTTAATCACATTTTGTTTTTAAATGCAGCAGCGAGTCGCTGCTGGATGTTATTTCACTCTGGGAGGATAGACCTCATGATGAATCCACTGGCTCAAGAATTAAATGAAATGTTAGCGGAAGGAAATCCGCATGTCCTTGAAATGTTATCGGACTTGGGTAAAAACCTATTTTTCCCAAAAGGTATTTTGACGCAGTCTGCCGAGGCTAAAGATAAGGCGCACCGCTTCAATGCCACGATTGGTATTGCCACTGAAAATGGTGGTCCCATGTATCTACAGTGCATTCAAGATAAATTGAGTGAGTTCGATCCGAAAGATATCTTCCCGTACGCTCCCCCTGCAGGTAAGCCTGAGTTACGTGCCATCTGGCGCGAAAAGATGTTGCGTGAGAATCCTAGTATGGTGGGTAAAGAGTTTAGCAATCCTATCGTCACCAACGCGCTGACTCACGGTTTATCTATTGTTGCCGATATGTTTATCGACAAGGGTGACCATATGGTTCTCCCTGATATGATGTGGGGTAATTATAATATTACTTTCACCACTCGTTGTGGTGCGGTGATCAAAAAATACCCAACATTTACCGTAGATGGTGGTTTTAACGTACCCGCTTTTAAGGCTGAGTTGCAAAACGTGGCCGCTGAAAAAGGGAAAGCCGTTGTCCTACTAAACTTCCCGAATAACCCAAGTGGTTACACACCATCAGTTGAAGAGGGTGATGCAATTGTTGCGGCGATTCAAGAAGTTGCTGAGGACGGTTGTAATGTTGTTGCTATTACCGATGATGCTTACTTTGGTCTGTTTTATGAAGACTCGATGAAGGAATCGTTGTACGGCAAATTGGCAAATCTACATCCACGGATTCTCGCCGTTAAGCTTGATGGTGCGACCAAAGAGGAATATGTTTGGGGCTTCCGTACAGGGTTTATCACCTTTGCTGATGGTAATAAAGAAGCGAATCCTAACGTGATTACGGCGTTGGAAAAGAAGACTATGGGGATCATTCGTGCAACGATCTCCAACTGTCCTCACCCCGGCCAAACCTTTGTTCTTGATGCATTGAGCTCTGATCAGTATCCAGCTCAAAAAGCTGAAAAGTTTGCAGTGATGAAAGGTCGTGCGCTGAAGGTTAAAGAAGTTCTTAAGGATGCTAAGTACGCTGAAGCTTGGGATTACTATCCTTTTAACTCTGGTTACTTCATGTGTTTAAAGGTGAAGAACGTTGGTGCTGAGGCATTGCGCGTTCATCTTCTCGATAAGTATGGCGTTGGTGCAATCTCGATTGGTAAAACAGATCTTCGCGTTGCCTTCTCGTGTATTGCTGAAGAAGATATTAAAGAGTTGTTTGACCTGATATATGCAGCTGTTAAAGATCTTAGCTAACCACTTTTTATGACATTGTGAAAAAAAGCCCGTCGGCTCTCGACGGGTTTTTTTGTGGTTGTGCAAAGATTGGAGTTTGAATGAAGTTTTTTCTCTGTGTTGTAGGAGTTGTTTTGATCGTTGAGGGGATGCCCTGGTTTTTATCTCCTCAAGGTTTTAAACGGATGCTGCTACAAATGTTACCCGTTCCAGAGCGAGTCTTACGTATTTTGGGGTTGTTGTTGATGTTAAGTGGTTTGGCGACCGTTTATTTGGCGATCAATTCTAACTTTTAAACGTATTGACCACAGTCGGTCGATGTAATAAACACCAGCAACGGATTTGATGATTGAATTATGTACGTAACTGATTTTGATTATGAGTTACCAGAAGAATTGATTGCTCAATACCCGACGGAGCAACGTGATGCCTCGCGGTTGATGGTGGTTGATCCACAACAGCAAACGATTGTGTCCGATCAATTTTGTCAAATTGAGGATCATTTTCAATCAGGCGATGTTTTGGTTGTTAATAATACTCGGGTTATCCCTGCGCGCCTTCTTGGTCATAAAGAGAGTGGTGGTAAGGTCGAAGTGTTTTTAGTACGAAAGCTTGATCTACCCGGTGAGTGCTGGCTATGTTTGACCAAGTCATCTAAAAATCCTCGACCCGGTACAAAGTTGCTTCTTGCTGGGAAATTAAATGCAACCGTCATTGTCGGTGGTGAATCAGGCTATCGTCATATCCGTTTTGATTATGATGGTGATTTTTTAGCGTTGCTTGATGAGGTGGGTAAGTTGCCATTGCCACCTTATATCACCCGTGATCCAGATCAAGAAGATCGTGAGCGCTATCAAACGACCTTTGCTACACACGCAGGAGCTGTTGCTGCTCCGACCGCTGGGCTTCATTTTACCCCTGAAGTGGTTGAACGGTTACAGGCCAAAGGGGTGACGATTTGCCCGCTAACATTGCATGTCGGTTTGGGAACGTTTTTACCGATTCGTGTGAATAAAGTCACTGATCACCAGATGCATGCCGAGTGTTATCATGTACCTGAATCAACGGCGCAAGTGGTTAACGATGCGAAACAGGAGGGGCGAAGGGTGGTTGCGTTGGGTACCACTGCGGCGAGGACTTTAGAGTTTGCTGTTGATGACGAAGGATGTTTGCAGGCTGGCGAAGGGATGACGGATATTTTTATTTATCCTGGTTACCGCTTTCGCATTGTCGATGCATTGGTGACAAATTTTCATCTCCCGCAATCGACCTTGTTAATGCTTGTCAGTGCTCTTGCGGGCCGCGACTTTATCCTTAACGCTTACAAGCAAGCGGTTGCAGAAAAATACCGCTTTTTTAGTTATGGTGATTGTATGTTTATCATCAATGATCAAGCCAATGGTCAACCTGAAGACCAGAGTGTCAGCGCTGATCCGATTCAACAATAAGAGGCTTACGTTTATGGCAATACCTTTTGATCTGCTTGCGACTGATCCCGATAGTTCAGCGCGTCGTGGCCGACTCCATACTGCACATGGTGTGATTGAAACACCTGTTTTTATGCCCGTGGGTACCCAGGGGACAGTTAAGGCGATGATGCCAGAGACGTTGCATGATCTGGGCGCTCAAATCATTCTCGGTAATACCTATCACCTTTTTTTACGTCCAGGGCATGAGCTGGTGAAAAAGCTCGGTGGCTTGCACACGTTTATGAACTGGTCTGGGCCTATTCTTACTGATAGCGGTGGCTTTCAGGTTTTTAGTCTGGGCAAGTTGTGTAAAATTGATGAACAAGGGGTGCGCTTTCAATCGCATCTCGATGGTTCCAAGCAGGTCATTACCCCTGAGTCGTCGATTGAAATTCAGCAAGCTTTAGGTTCCGATATCATCATGGTTTTTGATGAGTGTATTGCCTACCCGGCCACGCGTGAGTACGTAATCGATTCTACTGAGCGTTCGATGCGTTGGGCGCAACGTTGTAAAGAAGCGCACCAGCGCGATGATGGCAGTGCCTTATTTGGTATCGTTCAAGGCGGTATGCATGAGGATTTGCGACGTAAAAGTGCTGAAGATCTCATTGACATCGGTTTTGATGGTTACGCGATTGGTGGCTTATCGGTGGGTGAGAAGGCTGAAGTGATGTATGAGGTGATGGATTACACCTTGCCGCACCTTCCGCAAGATCGACCTCGCTATGTCATGGGCGTTGGTACCCCGGAGAATTTGATTGAGGGTGTGCGTCGTGGTGTTGACATGTTTGACTGTGTTATGCCGACGCGCAATGCTCGAAATGGCGTTCTTTTTACCAGCTTTGGTAAAATCAGTATCAAACAGGCACGCTATATTGATGATCCATTACCGATAGATCCCGATTGTGATTGTTATGTGTGTCGCAACTACAGTCGTGCATATTTGCGCCATCTGTATCAAAGTAATGAGATTTTATCGTCAGTTTTGAATACTACCCACAATCTTCATTATTATGTCACGCTGATGGCACAAATGCGTGAAGCCATTAGTGACGGTAATTTTAGCACTTTTTATAAAGAGTTTTACCAAAAGCGCCAAAGTGGTGTAGAACTTGAAAGTTAGAGCGCAACGCGCTATAAGATGTAGCTTAGATTAAGTTAGTTTTTATTTGTCGTAATGACACAATCACCATAAAAGGAGAATTTGAAAATGGTTTCAGAAGCATACGCAATGGCAGGTCAAGCTGCAGCTGGTGGTAAGCAAGGCTACGAGGGGATCATCATGTTGGTGATCATGTTTGCAATTTTTTACTTATTGCTGATTCGTCCTCAACAGAAGCGCGCAAAACAACATCGTCAGTTGCTTGATGCACTGACATCAGGTGATCAAGTTGTTACTGCTGGTGGTCTTCACGGTCGTATTGTAACGGTTCAAGAGAACGTCGTCACGATTGAGATCGACAAAGGTGTTAAAGTTAAATTAAATCGTGCTTCTGTTACTGCAACAAAAGAAGAAGCATAGTTTATATCCTATGAAAAGCCCACACAACGTGGGCTTTTCTCTTATCTGTAACTTGGTCAAAGGGAGTAGATATCGGTATGTCGAACAGCATTAAATTGCGCGGATTGCTGGTTCTTTTTTGTCTGATTATCTCGGTGGGCTCACTGGCTCCGACGTTTATGAAAGACAGTTTGCCAAACTGGTGGCAAGAAGCATTCGATCCAATCCATTTAGGATTGGACCTTCAAGGTGGTATGCACCTTGTTTTGGGTGTTGAGGTCGATAAAGCCGTTGAAAGTCGTCTTGACAGCGTTGTAGATCAAACTGAATCGTTATTACGAGATGAGGATGTGATCTTCAAGCGGATTGAGCGCCTTGATGGTGATCGTATGGCGATCACTGTTTATGATGCTGAAGCTGGTGCTGAAGTAGATGCATTGATTCAGGAAAAATTTTCTTCCCTTGAACCGATGACATTAGGTACAGACGGTGGTTATATTCAGAAAAATTACCGTTTTAGTGATAGCGAAATTAGCAACATTAAGGACTACGCTGTTCGTCAAGCTCTTGAAACAATGCGTAATCGTGTTGACCAATTTGGTGTCAGTGAGCCTGTATTGCAACGTCAATCGGATAACCGAATTCTTATTCAATTACCCGGTGTTAAAGATCCACAACGTGCTATTGATCTGTTGGGTAAAACAGCGCGACTTGAATTCAACATGGTTGATGAGTCTGTGGACCCTGAGCAAGCTGTTCTGGGGGTATTGCCCGCAGGGAGAAAGCTCCTTTATGAGCGTCGTGTTGATCCACGTACCAATGTTGTCACCGAGATCCCTTTAGTGGTGTTTGAAAAAACAGCTTTAACAGGTGATTTGCTGGCTGATGCTCAGGTACGTATTGATACCCGTTTTAACGAGCCGTATGTTGCCATTGATTTTAATGCTGTCGGCGCACAACGTTTTGATCAGGTTACTGCAGCGAATGTTGGTAAGCGGATGGCGATTGTTCTTGATGATACCATCTATTCTGCTCCAAATATCCGTGAGCGTATCTCGGGTGGTAGTGCTCAAATTAGTGGTTCGTTTTCTGAGCAAGAAGCAACAGATTTAGCGATTATCCTTCGCGCAGGTTCGTTGCCAGCTCCTGTTAAGATCCTCGAAGACCGGACCGTTGGACCCTCTTTGGGACATGATTCGATCGATCGCGGCATAAACTCTGTGTTGATTGGAGCAGCTCTTGTTGTTTTGATGATGCTTGTCTATTACCGTGGCGCAGGATTGGTTGCGAATGTCGCGTTGTTGCTTAACTTGTTTTTCATCATGGCAATGTTATCAATGTTCAAGGCAACCTTAACCTTACCCGGTCTAGCAGGGATCGTGTTAACGGTTGGTATGGCTGTTGATGCAAACGTGCTTATCTTTGAGCGTGTTCGTGAAGAACTTCGTCATGGTAAATCGGCACGAGTTGCGATTGATTCTGGATTTGCTAAGGCATTTATTACGATTATTGATGCGAATGTCACCACGCTTATTGCGGCTCTCGTATTGTTCCAGTTTGGTACTGGGCCAGTTAAAGGCTTTGCTGTAACGTTATCGGTGGGAATCATCGCTTCTATGTTTACCGCAATATTCGTATCTCGATTGATTTTTGATCTATTCCTTGATGGCCGTCAGGTCAAAAAGTTGAGTATCTAGGAGATTTTGATGCAGCTTATTAAACCTGATGTCAATATAGATTTTATTGGTAAACGAAATGTAGCCTTTATTCTTTCAGCAATCCTGATCCTCGTTGGGATGGTTTCCCTTGTCGTTAAAGGCGGACCAAATTACGGTGTTGATTTTGCTGGTGGAACACTTGTGCAACTACAGTTTGCTGAAAATACAACAGCAGAACAAATTAAAAAGGTATTGATCCCTGAGCCATTAACTGCAGCGACTGTGCAGCAATTTGGTGATGAGCCCAATGAGTTTTTGATTCGTACTCAAGAAACTGAGACGGACCTACAGGGATTACGTGGCAAGATTTTGCAATCTCTTGGTGAACATTATGGTGCTGAAAATGTTGATATGCGCCGTATTGAGATGGTTGGCCCGCAAGTTGGTGAAGAGTTACGCACACAGGGCGTTATGGCAATTCTCTACGCAATGATCGGTATTCTGGTCTATGTTACCTGGCGTTTTGAATTCCGTTTCGCAGTCGGTGCGATTGTTGCTTTGTTACACGATGTACTGCTTACATTGGGTGCTTTCTCGTTGTTTGGTAAAGAGATCGATTTGCCAATTATTGCGGCTTTTTTGGCGATTATTGGTTACTCATTGAACGATACGATTATTGTTTATGACCGTATCCGTGAAAACATGGGCAAGCACATCGATTCTGGATTTGCCTTTACGGTAAACCGCAGTATTAATGAAACACTGTCTCGTACCATTCTTACCTCAACGACGACATTGCTGGTTGTATTAGCGCTGTTTATTTTTGGTGGTGGCGTGATCCACAACTTTGCTTTTGCATTGTTGATTGGCGTCTTGGTCGGAACTTACTCTTCGATCTTTGTGGCGAGCCCTTTACTGATTTTGTGGGATTCACGTAAAAATAAATCTCCTTCGGCACAATAGAGACTGACAATGAGAGGTCACGCTGATGAAAAATAAAGAATTATGGTTGATCGCTGGTGTTGCATTCGTTGCTGGACTGCTCGTAGGTTTAGTGATTGGTGATGCCAAGAAAAATCAGACGGTTCAGGTCACAGGGCAAGCGGTTTCGGCTCAGCAAACAATACCTAACAACGGTCAGCTTGATCTTCTCAATAGCCTCGTTGCAAAAGAACCAAATAACTTTAACGCTTGGGTTCAATTAGCGCACCACCATTTTGATGCCAACCAGCCTATGGAGGCTGTTAAGGCCTACAGTAAAGCGTTAGAGTTACATCCCAATGATGCTGATCTTCTTACGGATCAAGGGGTGATGTTTCGTCGATTAGGTTGGTTTGATCGTGCTGTTGAAAATTTCAGACATGCGGCCGATGTTGATCCGAATCATATTCATAGTTTGTATAATCTCGGTATTGTTTATCGTTATGATCTAAATGATTCTCCCAAAGCTATCGATGCATGGACTCGTTATCTGCAACGTGATCCTCAGGGGGAAAGTGCCGAGAGCGTTCAAAGAGAACTTGATCAAATGCGTGTTGGTGTTGATACACGGCTTCCAAATTGATCCAGTAGTTTACATGACAGATGATTAAAATAAGGCCGGTTTTCCGGCCTTATTTTGTTTGGTGTAGGGGGAATGATGCAACCAGTTCTAAAGCAACGATGGTCGGAGAGAACGATTGCTGATGGTGTTGATGTCACAGCGTGGACGGCAACCTTACAACGTTCCCCGCTGGTGTGTCATCTGTTGGCCTTACGCGGCATTGCAAGCTGTGATGAAGCCAGCTCTTTTTTAACCGGATCATTGACATCGTTGCCCGATCCCTTCCTGCTTGCGGGGATGGAACAGGCTGTCTCACGTCTCGTTATTGCGATTGAAACAGGCGAGCGGATTGCCGTTCATGGCGATTACGATGTCGATGGCATTACTGGTACAGCGATGCTTGTTGAAGCCTTGACGCTTTTCGGTGCTGAGGTTGACTACCATATCCCATTGCGGATGCGGGATGGCTATGGCTTGTCAGAACAAGCGATCCGTCAAGCTGGTGAAGATAACGTCGCCTTGTTGGTGTCTGTTGATTGTGGTATTACCGCCATTGATGAAGCCGCACTTGCTTCTAAATTAGATATCGATTTAATCATCACAGATCATCATCAACCGTTAGACACCTTACCCGTTGCCCTCTCTTGTATCGACCCTCACTTGCCTGATTGCCACTATCCTGATAAGCGTTTAGCTGGGGTTGGTGTTGCATTTATGCTGATGATCGCCCTACGTAGCCGTCTTCGTCAGTTAGGGCAATGTCCCAAACCTGAACCTGATATTCGCTATCTACTCGATTTAGTGGCCATGGGTACGATTGCTGACCTTGTGCCGTTGCATGGCGTTAATCGAGTGTTAGTACAGGCTGGATTGCGCTTGTTGGACCGTGGCGAGCGAATAGGGGTGAAAGCTCTTAAGGGTGTTGCCGATGTTCAACGGATGAGTGCTGGTGTTGTTGGTTTCAAATTGGGCCCTCGGCTCAACGCTGCGGGGCGTTTGGAAGATGCTGCCTTGGGTGTTGAGTTGCTGCTCAGTCGTGAAGAGCACCATGCCAATTGTTTAGCTGAAGCGCTAAATGGCTTCAATGGTCAACGACAAACTATTGAACGTCAGGTCTTAGAACAAGCGCTAGAGCGAGTTACTAACGAACTTCTAGATGAACAGCGGACGATTGTATTAGCTGATTCGCGTTGGCATGCTGGGGTGATTGGCATTGTCGCGAGTCGATTGGTTGAACGATTTCACCGTCCAGTAGTGTTGATCGCACTGGATAATGGTTGTGGTAAAGGTTCAGCTCGTTCCATACGCGGTTTTCATCTTTTTAAAGGGTTTCAACACTGTGGGCAACATCTGCTCGGTTATGGTGGTCATCAATATGCTGCGGGGTTATCAATTGATCAGGCCTCGATAGAATTGTTTTCTGCTGTATTTGAGCAGTATGCTCAACGTGAATTGGCCGAAGAGGATATGATCCCTGTTCGCCATTATGATGCAGAGGTGTTACTCGAGGATATTGAACGAACGTTATATGATGAGATTCAGGCACTCGCACCCTTTGGTAATGGTAATCCTGAGCCGTTGTTGGTGTGTCGTGGTGTGCGGGCACAAAAGGCATCCGTTGTGGCTGATAAGCATGTGCGTATGTCGGTTCAGCAAGATGGCTATAGCCATCCGTGTATCGCTTTTGGCCTTGCAGAACGTTTCGCTGAGCTCAGTGAACCTGTTGATATACTGTTTACTCTATCGCTAAACTGTTGGCGTGGCCGTGAGACGTTACAATTGCAAATAAAGGATTTTGTCTGCAGCGGCTCTCACTAGGGGATTCACTCTACATTGTTAATCACGAGTCGATAGGATAAGGAATAGGCCAAATAGCAAAAAGATGATGTTAGCTGACCATGCTGCAATAAATGGTGGCAGTGTACCTGAGTAGCCTAAAGCAATGAGCGTTGATTGAACAATGAAGAATGCCACGCCAATAAGGACACTAATTGAGATACCAAGGGCCAAATTAACATTACGGCTTTTTTGTAATGCAAAAGGGATCGCGACAAAGGCCATAATAAGACACGCTAACGGGGTTGCTAGGCGCGAAAACATATCAACTCGGTAACGGGTTACATCTAAACCCTCTTTTTTCATGCGACGGCTCAGGTGGCGTAGTTGAGAAAAATTAAGCTCTTCATTCTTTCCTGTACTGGTGCCAAAGTCTTCGGGTGTCTTACTTAATGGAAGAAGTAAATCTGTGCTGATGTTTTCAGCAGTTAGCTGGCGAGTTGTTGTTGAAAATTGACGTACTGTGGCAGAGGTTGATCTCCAACTTTCGTCACGGTAAATCACATCAACGGCATCAATTCTGTTGGTGATCTGTAATTGTTGATCGAATTGATACATGCTTACACCGTGAAGTTGTTTCTTATCGGCGATAACTAGATCGATATGGTAAAGCGCGTCATTGTCTCTAAACCAGACATTATCACGTTTCGTCAGAGTGGTTGTCTTGCCTTTAACCTCTGTTCGTAAAATATGATTTGCAGTCTGGGTTCCTGCTGGCACCAGATATTCATTGATGGCAAAGTTTACTCCAGAGAGGACCGTTGCAGCGACGAGTAGTGGGGTGATGATTTTAAAAAGACTGATTCCGCCAGCGCGAATGGCCGTCAGCTCGTTGCTCTTGGTTAAGCCACCCAATGTAAGAAAAACACCCATCAAAATTGTTAAAGGTAGTACTTGAGAGATGATGAGCGGTGTTTTACAGGCGAAATATGTGAAGTAGTACTGTGCCGCAGCTTGGTGTTCAAGGAAGTCATCCACTTTTTCAAAAAAATCTACCAATAGATATATCCCGACAAATGCTGCAAGGGATAAACTGGTGATTTTTATAAATGTACTGAGTATGTAGCGATTGATAAGTGTCACAGAATTATTTTTTCCCAGAAAAATAGCGAACTATTATTTTGTCCATAACCCTTGTCACCAACTGATGCCCTGGTAACTCTTGTTCTTTGGCTGCGAAATATAGCAGACTCATGCTGAACAAAAAGAACACAACAGTGGGACTCAACATGGTGACGAGAAGTGGCCATCCATTTTCTATGACCATTGTTTTACTCATTGAAAGTAACAGGTAATAGGTTAAGAAAACAAATAGCGCAACAGCAAAACCACCACCTTTGTTCGAGCGATGGGAGCGAATTCCTAGCGGTATGGCGATAAGTGAAAAAATAAGTGGTGACAAAGGTAAAATGGTTCTCTCTAAAAGCTCGACTGTATAGTCTAATTTTTTTTCTTCGTCGGGCTGTTCTATCCGTTCTAATAATTGTGCTGTGGTCATCTCTTGCGCCTTAAGGGCTTTCACGTTCCCCTTACTCGATTGATCAGAAAGAGACAGGTTGATGTCGTAACGGTCAAAATGAACAAGTTGATAGCTGTCTTTATCTTTTTGTTGTTGAAGTCGATGAATGGAACCTTGTTCCAGGTGCATCAACAGTTTACCACCCTCTTTGTCTGGATAGATCAAGCCTTGACGGGCCGTAATGACCGATGGTGTTTCTCCCATGCGATTATCTGAGATAAATACACCTGATAATTGGCCTGTCTTAGGTTCGACGTTATTAGCGTAAAGAACCAATCCGTCAATCTCTTCATTGAATATTTGTGGGGTGATGGCAACGGTTGCTTTACTGTACGCCATGTCAATTAACTGTTTGCGCAAGTTGGCACGACCATAGGGCTCACCGTAAAGGGTCAAACCCGCAGTAAATAAACAAACAAAGAGTGAGAGAATGATTACGGGTTGGGCGAGGTGGTATAAGCTTAACCCTGCCGCCTTCATGGCAACAATTTCACTGTCAGCGGATAGACGACCAAATGCAATGATGATCGCCAATAGAAATGATAGTGGCACCGTGATGACAAAAAAAGAGGGCATTAACGATGCAAAGACACTGAAAATTTCTGTAAACGGTACGCCTTTATCTACAATCAGTTCAATTAGCTTTAATAAGCGGCTAAGTAAGAGAACGAATGTAAAGAGAATAATCCCCAAAATAAAGGGGGTTATTACTTCGCGGGCTATATATTTTTTAATTCGATAAGATGTCATAACGGGCGGATGGTAGTACAGATCGTATGTAAATGTAAACCGCTGCTTTCTTTTTCCTTGCGAAGCCTATGGGGCTATGTTATCAAGGCGCCATATGTCAACAATGACACACGTTCCCATGTGCCGAAGTGTGGTGTCCACATTGGGTGGATTACGACGGTATAGCATGCTTAATATTGGGAGCGGACGATTAACCACAGTGAGAGGAAAGAAAAATGCCTAAGATTACTATGAAACAACTGCTCGAAGCGGGTGTACACTTCGGTCACCAGACCAAGCGTTGGAACCCAAAAATGAAGCCTTATATTTTTGGTGCTCGTAACGGGATCTATATTATTGATCTACAAAAAACGGTTCGCTATTTCCGTTCTGCTTGTAACTTCATTAAAGGTGTTGCTGAGAATGGCGATAGCATCCTTTTTGTTGGCACAAAAAAACAAGCTCAAGACACGATTCGTGAAGAAGCACTACGTTCTGGCCAATTTTTTGTTAACAACCGCTGGTTAGGTGGCATGCTGACAAACTTTGCTACAATTAAAGGCAGCATCGATCGTCTCAAGAAAATTGAAGCGATGGCCGAAGATGGAACCTTTGAATTGTTGACTAAAAAAGAGTGTCTCCAACTTGAGCGTCAAAGAGTTAAGCTTGAGAAAAACCTTGGTGGTATCAAGGGGATGACAAAACTTCCTGGTGCAATGTTCGTAATCGATCCAAAAAAAGAAGCGATTGCAGTTTGCGAAGCGAAGAAGCTTGGTATTCCTGTTGTTGCTGTCGTTGATACTAACTGCGATCCTGACGAAATTGATCACATTATCCCCGGTAATGATGATGCGATTCGTGCGATCCGTCTCTTTGTTTCAAGCATGGCTGAAGCGACACTTGAGGGAACTCAAGCTCGTGAAGCGGCATTGGCAACTGATAACGAGGGTGCTGACGTAGCACCTAAAGTTGAGGCTGCACCTAAGGTTGAGGCTGCACCTAAAGTTGAGGCTGCACCTAAAGTTGAGGCTGCACCTAAAGTTGAGGCTGCACCTAAAGTTGAGGCTGCACCTAAAGTTGAGGCTGCACCTAAGGTTGAGGATGCACCTAAAGTTGAGGCTGCACCTAAAGAGGCTTAATACGGCGAGTTCATTGTAAGGTTAAAAGCGACCACTTTGCTGGTCGCTTTTTTCGCGTTTACAGTGGTTCACTTTTGATTTGAATAAATGACAATGGCTCATTTACGGATGAGCAGGTAGGGAGATAAAGATCATGGCTAAAATTACAGCTTCAATGGTTGCTGAGCTTCGTGGCAAAACTGGCGCAGGGATGATGGATTGCAAAAAGGCATTAGTTGAAACTGACGGTAATATCGACGATGCTGTTGATTTCTTGCGTAAAAAAGGTTTGTCTGCTGCGGCTAAAAAGTCTAGCCGTGTTGCTGCTGAAGGTTCTATCGCAGCGGCTGGTTCTGACACAGTTGGTGTAATTGTTGAAGTTAACGCTGAAACAGACTTTGTTGCTAAGAACGCTGAATTTTGTGGTTTTGCTGCTGGTGTTGCTCAGGTTGTTGCTGAAGCAGCTCCTGTTGACATGGATGCGCTACAACAAGAAGCATTTCCTAACACAGGTCGCACTGTTGCAGAAGAATTGACTCATCAAATTGCAACAATTGGTGAGAACATCAATATTCGTCGTTTTGCTCGTCATGCAGTAACGACTGGTGTTGTTGAATCTTATGTTCATGGTGGCGGTAAAATTGGTGTTGTTCTTGAACTGACAACTGAAAAGCCTAACGATGCTGTTGCAACCACTGCACGTCAATTGGCAATGCATGTCGCTGCAGCTTCACCACAGTACTTGTGTCGTGATGAGGTTCCTGCTGATGTTGTAGCAAAAGAAAAAGATATCATGCGTGCTAAAGCTCTTGAGAGTGGCAAGCCTGAGAATATTGTTGACAAGATTATCGCTGGTCAAATCAATAAGTTCTTTGGTGAGATCTGCCTGATCGAGCAATCATTTGTGATTGATCCTGATCAAAAGATCAATAAGGTTCTGGAGAATCTAGGCAAAGAGATCGGTTCTGAAGTGACATTGACCGGATATACTCGTTACATGCTTGGTGAGGGTATTGAAAAACGTGTTGACGATTTCGCTGCTGAGGTTGCTTCACTTACTAAATAATTATATATAGAAAGTAGGATGACTATGACTGCTGCTAAACCCGCATATCGTAAGATATTACTCAAGCTCAGTGGTGAAGCCTTAGCTGGTGATAATGGCTATGGTATCGACCCAGAGATAATTACCGGAATTGCTGGTGAGATTAGTGATGTTGTAGCATTAGGTGTCCAAGTCTCTTTGGTGATCGGTGGTGGTAATATCTTTCGTGGGTTAGCAGCATCTTCAGCCGGTATGGATCGAGCTAGTGCGGATTATATGGGGATGTTGGCAACAGTAATGAATAGCCTTGCTTTGCAAGATGCTCTAGAAACTGTTGGCGTTAAAACTCGTGTTCAATCGGCAATTGAAATGCGTGAAATTGCTGAGCCTTATATCCGCCGCCGTGCCGTACGTCATCTTGAAAAAGGTCGTGTCGTCATCTTTGCTGCCGGAACGGGTAATCCATATTTTACGACCGATACCGCAGCGAGCCTACGAGCAATGGAAATTGGCGCTGAAGTTATTCTTAAGGCTACCAAGGTTGATGGTGTCTATAATGCTGATCCAGCTAAAGATCCTACCGCGGTCAAGTTTGATTCATTGACATACTTAGATGTGCTACAAAAAGGGTTACAAGTGATGGATGCAACAGCTACATCATTGTGCATGGATAATGACCTCCCCATTATCGTTTTCAATATGACCCAGCCGGGCAACATAGTGAAGGTCGTTATGGGGGAATCAATCGGTACAGTCGTCAAAGGAGAATAATGCTATGATTAAGGACACGCTTGATAAAGCAGAACAGTTGATGGTAAAGGCAATTGAAGCACTTCGCCGTGAACTGAGTAAGGCACGTACAGGCCGCGCTTCTATCTCTTTGCTTGATAGTGTTCGTGTTGATTATTATGGAACGCCTTCACCGCTGTCTTCAGTTGCAACGTTGGCAGTTCCTGAGGCGCGTTTAATTACAATTCAACCGTGGGAGAAAACACTTCTTCCCGAAATTGAAAAAGCGATCTATAAGTCTGATCTTGGCTTAACACCATCATCTGATGGTGAATTGATTCGCATCAATATTCCACCTTTGACAGAGGATCGTCGTAAGGAGATGGTTAAGCTTGTTAAGACTAAGTGCGAAGATGCTAAAATAAGTATTCGCAGTGCTCGTCGCGATGCCAATGAAGCACTTAAAAAACTTGAAAAAGATAAAGAGATTACTGAAGACGATTTGAAGCGCAGTGAGAAGAACTGTCAGGATCTCACCGATTCTTATGTTAAGAGAAGTGAAGAAGTTGTTGCAGATAAAGAGCGGGAGTTGATGGAAGTATAATTACCGTCATCTCTGTTGTGATTTTGAGGGGATCCATTATAGGGTCCCCTTTTTTTATTTTATAGTGCTCACGATGCTGGTAAGGGTGAATTTTTTAGTATACTTTATTTTTCCAGCCACTTAAAATCTGTGTTTCAATTTTAAACTTAACGATAACTTGCTGTTTGTTTATATTGAACAATCATCGGCAAGGGATGTCACTTATATAAATCAGTAGGAATATTACGAATGGTGTTACCTAAACATGTAGCCATAATTATGGATGGTAATGGTCGTTGGGCCCAATCGAAAGGCCTCCCGCGTGTCGCAGGTCATCAGCGGGGTGTGTTAACGGTAAGAGACACTGTTCAAGAGTGCTCGAAATTAGGAATCGAATATTTAACTCTTTATGCTTTTAGTTCGGAGAATTGGTGCCGGCCAGAGGGGGAAGTCGAGGCCCTGATGGGACTTCTCGGTCAATATTTATCGTCCGAATTAGCTCTTTTACAGGATCAACAAATTCGTTTTCACGTTATTGGTGATCTGTCAAAACTTCCAGAGAAAATTGGTGAGTCACTTAGCCATTCTATGTCCGTCACGTCGACAAACACAGGAATGACATTGACTCTTGCACTTTCCTATGGCTCCCGTAATGAGATACTTCGTGGAGTACAACGTCTCGTTGAGGATGATAGGTCGGGTTTGATTGATGCCTCTCAGCTCACTGAACAACAATTTTCCGATTATTTAGATACCGCACAATTGCCTGATCCTGATCTGTTGATTCGTACCAGTGGCGAGATGAGGATCAGTAACTTTTTATTATGGCAACTGGCGTATACTGAACTTTATTTTTGTTCCTGTTATTGGCCAGAATTTGATGCTTCACAGTTGCACGCGGCATTTGCAGATTATTCCAGACGCTGTCGTCGTTTTGGCGGTGTTTCATCAGCCCTGTCATCTAAACAACATCAAAATGAGTCTCTAGAGGAGGCCTCCCATTAAACAACGAATTATTACCGCCTTAATTGCGCTACCTATTGTATTGTTTTTTACGCTAGCCGTTTCTACACCGTGGTTTACTGCGGTTGTTTGTGGGGTAGCCGTGGTTGCTTTGTGGGAATTTTATAGCATGGTATTCACCCCAGAACGGAGCAGGGTCAAACTGTTTGCTGTAGCTGTAGGAGTTCCACTCGTTCTGGTGAATTCCTATTTCCCGCAAATGATTGTCCCCGTTGCTGGACTTCTATTTATGGGTTTTGCTCTTTACTTTCTCTGGCGCTATCAGGATATCAATACGGTTATTTCGGAAGTTGGCCTTCTTACTTTGGGTTGGGTATATATTCCTATTTTACTCAGCCCTTTGGTGCTCCTGCATAAACTCGAACATGGTAGCTTGTGGGTGTTGTTGGTACTGGTTATGACCATGATATGTGATTCCTGTGCATATTTTGTTGGCACCGCCTTTGGTAAACATCGTCTTTATCCTGCGATCAGTCCGAAAAAAAGTATTGAGGGTGCGATCGGTGGATTATTGGGGTCGGTATTGGCAGCCTTGGCAGCTCATCTTTGGTTATTGCCACAGTCAAGCTGGGTTGATTGTCTCATTGTGGGCATTTTGGCTGGTAGTATCGGTCAACTGGGTGACCTTTTTGAGTCCATGATCAAGCGCTATGCAAACATTAAAGACTCAGGAACGATCTTTCCAGGGCATGGCGGAATGCTTGATCGAATTGATAGTCTCTTATTTTCTTTTCCTGCAGTGTACGCCTATTTATATTTCACTTCAGGAACCTTTCATTGATGAAGGCGTTATCGATTCTTGGCTCGACAGGCTCTATTGGGGTAAGCACTCTTGATGTAGTTGCTGAATTTCCTGAGCGTTATTCAATTGTTTCGTTGAGTGCTGGGAGTAATTTAGCTCTGCTCGCTGAGCAAGTTCGTCGTTTTAAACCACAGTGCGTTTCTGTTGTTTCTGCTGATGATGTTGTGCGCTTAAAGTCGTTGCTTGGTGACGTGAAGGTTGAAATACTCTCTGGTGAAGAGGGTGCCAGTCAATGTGCAACGCACTCTGATGTTGCGATGGTTGTGTCAGCGATTGTCGGTGCTGCTGGGCTTGTTCCAACTCTTGCTGCAATTGGTGCGGGGAAGGATATCGCTCTGGCTAATAAAGAAACTTTGGTGATGGCTGGATCTCTCGTTATGGATTCTGTCCGCAGCAACGGTGTGAAGCTTCTCCCTGTTGACAGTGAACACTGTGCCATCCATCAGTCGTTAGCGGGGCATCGTCTAACTGATGTCCGTAAATTGATTCTTACTGCATCAGGTGGGCCATTTCGCACCTTTTCACGGCAACAGTTAGAGCAGGTCACCGTAGCGCAAGCTTTGTCACATCCGAACTGGACTATGGGAAAGAAAATATCGATCGATTCTGCCACAATGATGAACAAGGGACTTGAGGTGATCGAAGCACGGTGGTTGTTCGATATCGAGGCTCAGCATATCGATGTTCATGTTCATCCACAGAGCATTGTCCATTCAATGGTCGAATATGTCGACGGTACAGTGATCGCTCAAATGGGGATTCCTGATATGAAAACACCGATTGCTTACGCGTTATCATGGCCTGAGCGTCTTCCGTTACAGTTACCAGCCCTTGATTTGTGTGCTCTATCAGACCTAACTTTTAGCCGTCCTGACCTTGAGTTATTTCCTTGTTTAAAGCTGGCCTACCAAGCTCTTGAACAAGGAGGCTCAGCCCCTGTTGTTTTAAACGCGGCAAATGAGGTGGCGGTAGATTGCTTGCTTAATGATCGTATCCGTTTTTTAGATATACCAACGTTGATTGAGGAGGTGCTTAATCGCACACCTTATCAATGTGTAGATAGTGTTGAAGACGTGATTGGCATTGACGAACGAGCTCGTATGATGTCCTATGAATTAATTGGAAAACTTGGTTCGATGAAATGCACTAAGTAGCCTGAGGAGGCAAAATGGTAACAGTAATATCAGGCATTCTTATGTTGGGTGTCCTTGTTTTTATTCATGAACTAGGTCATTTTTGCGTCGCAAAACTCGCTGGCGTTAAAGTATTAAAGTTTTCGTTAGGCTTTGGTCCTCGATTAGTAAGCAAAACTTGGGGTGAAACCGAATACCTCATCTGCCTAATCCCTTTAGGTGGTTATGTACAAATGCTTGGTGAGGGCGTCGCGGATGATGAAACTGACCTAAGTGAAGAGGACCTGCAGCGCTCTTTTTCCAGAAAGTCGTTGCCTCGTCGCATGGCAATTGTTGCGGCTGGTCCAGCCATGAATTTAGTCCTGCCATTGTTACTACTACCAATCGCCTACATGGTTGGGGTGAACGTCCCAATTTTTTTAGATCAATCGCCTTGCGTGGGTTATGTTGTTTCTGACTCCGATGCTCAACGAGCTGGTTTTATCGCTGGTGATTGTATTCTTACTGTCAATGGCGCTGCTGTTGCCAGTTGGACTGAAACGGATAAAGCTTTAATTCCTTCTGTTGGCTCTGATCTTCAAATGAATGTTGAGCGCAACGGGGAGCAGTTGACGTTAGCTGTTCCTGCTGAAAATACCAGCTTGGAAGGGCTGCAGTCTCTTGGGTTGCTTCCTTATCAAGACGCCGTTATTGGTACGTTAAGTCCTAAGATGCCCGGGGAAATAGCTGGGTTGCAAGAAGGGGATCAGATCGTTCGTATCAACTCGACGCATATAGGATCTTGGTATGAACTTCATACCGTTATTCAAGAACTAGCGGGCGATGAAGGCCAGTTCGAAATTCAACGTGACGAGGCTCTTTTGACTGTGGCTGTGGCTCCTAAGTTTGATGATGAGCATGAGATGTGGTTGGTTGGTATTACCCCTTTGCAACGCTATGAAATGAAACGTTATGGTTTAATCTCTGCTACAAAGATTGGCTTTGAGCGAACCTTTGAACTGGTCGAATTGACACTTGTTTTCTTGCAGAAGATGGTTTCGGGTCATGTTCCTGCTAACAATATCGGTGGTCCGATCATGGTGATGCAGATTGCTGGACAGGCCGTACAGACAGGATTAAGTACTATTTTAACAGTGCTGTCTTTTTTAAGCATTCAATTAGGCATATTGAATCTGTTGCCCATTCCTGTCCTAGATGGTGGACACCTGTTTTTTAACTTTGTTGAATTGCTGTGGCGCAAGCCTTTATCGTTGCGATCGCGAGAAGTGTTGCAGCAGGTAGGGCTTGGTTTATTATTGATGTTAATGATTTTGGCTTTTTATAACGATATTGTCCGGATCTTTTTGTAATGGATAGCACTCAGCAATTATTTCTCTGTTTTGATAGTTCAACGCCTGCAGGAAGTGTGGCTTTAGTTCGTGAAGGATCAATCATTGCTGAACATTTGATTCAGGTGCAAAAACGCAGTCATTCCGATTATCTGATGAGATATGTTCATGAGTTACTCGAAGAAGTTGATGTGTCATTGTCTGATTTGAGTGGCTTGGTTGTTGTTAGTGGTCCAGGGTCTTTTACCGGCTTGCGTGTTGGTTTAGCGACGGTTCAAGGGTTAGCTCAGGCACTTTTACTACCAATTTATCCTGTGTCATCATTGCAGGTGATCGCTTATGCAAATGGTCCATCAGACCTTCCCGTTGTGGCCTTGATTGATGCTCGCAAGCAAGAGGTCTATGCAGCCTGTTATGAATGGAGTGATAGTATTCCTGTACTTCAGGGCTTAGAGCAGGTGATTACTCCGAAAGAGTTGTTACTGTCGATTCAGAAGCGCAGTTATTTTGTTGGAAATGGCGCCACGCTATACCAAAGCCTTATTGCTGAAGTAATGTTGGATCAGGCTCTTTTGTCAACGGCTGTGAATGATGTGCCAAGGGCCAGTGCTGCGGGGCTACTTGTTACAGCAATGGGTGGTAATGCGTTATCCGTCGAAGCTCGCTCTTTGCAACCAAGTTATGTACGCTTGTCAGATGCAGAGCTTCAAAAGCAAAAACAGTGATGTTTTTACGCGACTGTTTGTATCGATAAATACGATTGTTGATTTTAGCTTTATATTGAGTGAGATTATTGAGTATTGAATGATCAATAACCTGTCATATTCAGGATGTTGACATTTATCGAGAATTTGGTCTAATCTGTTTTGATACACTCTGGTGATTTATTTGAGTGTTGTCGTGTGGTGTACAATAGGTTGTAAATTGCTATGTGAACCTTTTTTAGGAGGTGTTCAATGGATGTAAGTCAGGATGTTATGTGTAGTCTTAGTGAAAATGATCCTCGCTTCCGTAAGCTATACGAAGAACACCAGTTGCTTGAAAAGCAATTGCAACGGCTGGACGATCTTACTTTCTTAACAACTGAGCAGGAAACAGAGAGAAAGAAAATTCAAAAAATGAAATTGTCAGGTAAGGATGAAATGGAGCAGTTTATTAGCGCTTTGTAGCGTTTATCCATTTTGCGATTTTTGATAGACTTAAAGGGCTTGAGAATTTCTCAAGCCCTTTTTGTACATCTTGAGGGTGTTTATTTATAGTAAATATAAGTTTGTTGAGGCGGTATTTTGAAGGTGCTCAATATCTGCCCAATGGTGAAATTAATTTTTGATTTAAAATGGTGTAAATGATGTCAAATTACCGTTCCGCTCAATCTGTTCAAGGTCGAAATATGGCTGGCGCACGCGCCTTATGGCAAGCAACTGGTGTTAAAAGTACAGATTTTGGTAAGCCCATTATTGCTGTCGTTAACTCTTTTACTCAGTTTGTTCCAGGGCATGCCCACCTGAAAGATTTAGGTCAACTTGTTGCTGAAGAGATTCAGCAACATGGCGGTATTGCCAAAGAGTTTAATACCATGGCTATTTGCGATGGTATTGCAATGGGTCACAATGGCATGCTGTACAGTCTGCCATCGCGTGAGTTGATTGCAGATACCGTTGAGTATATGGCTAATGCTCATTGTGTTGATGCTTTAGTGTGTATCTCAAATTGTGATAAAGTCACACCGGGTATGTTGATGGCTTCTATGCGCCTTAATATCCCTACTATTTTCGTCACAGGCGGTCCAATGGAGGCCGGCCATGCTCGTATTGGTGGTAAAGAGGTGGCTTTAGATTTGGTTGATGCCATGGTCGCTGCGGCAGATCCGGCAATGGCTGATGAAACAGTTCAAGCTTATGAGGACAAATCTTGCCCAACCTGTGGTTCCTGCTCAGGCATGTTTACTGCAAATTCGATGAACTGTTTGACGGAAGCATTGGGGATGAGTTTACCTGGCAACGGTAGTTTGTTGGCAACACATGCGTATCGCAAAGAGTTGTTTATAGAAGCCGGTCAGCGCATTGTTGATTTAACTAAACGGTGGTACGAAAAAGGTGACTCCACTGTTTTGCCGCAATCTATTGCAACAAAGGATGCATTCGAAAATGCGATGCGTCTTGATATTGCAATGGGTGGTTCAACCAATACCGTATTGCATCTCCTTGCTGTTGCTCGGGAAGCGGGTGTCGATTTTACCATGGAAGATATTAACCGACTTTCTTTGTCAACCCCGAACCTGTGCAAGGTTGCTCCTGCCGTTCAACATTACCATATGGAAGATGTTCATCGAGCTGGAGGGATTTTCGCAATACTCGCAGAGCTAGATCGCGCTGGTCTGATTCATCGCAATCTACCAACCGTACATTCTACAACAATGGGCGAGGCGATTGATCAGTGGGATGTGATTGGTTCAAGTGATCCTCAAGTGCGTAGACGCTATCTTGCAGCACCAGGACGCAAAACATGTTTGCAACCTTTTGCCCAAGAAACGCTGTGGGACGATCTCGATCTTGACCGTGAGGCGGGTTGTATCCGTCAGCAGAAAGATGCTTACAGTCAAGATGGTGGTTTAGCTGTTCTCTATGGCAACTTGGCTCCAGAGGGCTGCATTGTAAAAACGGCTGGAGTTGATGAGTCAGTTTGGACCTTTACTGGGCCAGCACGCATTTTTGAGAGTCAGGATGAGGCCATTGATGGTATTCTTGGCGATCAAGTTAAAGCGGGTGATGTGGTACTGATCCGCTACGAAGGTCCAAAAGGTGGACCTGGTATGCAAGAGATGCTTTATCCAACCAGCTATTTAAAGTCCAAGGGCTTAGGTAAAAGCTGTGCTTTAGTGACGGATGGTCGCTTTTCAGGTGGAACTTCAGGGCTGTCAATTGGTCATGTTTCCCCTGAATCGGCAGAGGGCGGCACTATGGCTTTAGTTGAAAACGGCGACATAGTCGTGATTGATATCCCGAATCGTGTTCTTCGGGTTGATGTGAGTGATCAAGAGCTTGATCAACGTCGTACCGCGATGCTGGCAAAAGGGGATAAGGCTTGGCAGCCAAAATCACGTCAGCGTGAGGTCAGTCGGGCGTTGCAAACTTATGCAGCAACCACAACAAGTGCTTCTCGTGGCGCAGTACGCGATATTGATCAACTTAAAAAGTAATTTTACGTTTTGATTCGTTATAATTTTTAATTGCGATAATCCAGTTTTAGTTCTGGAGGAGGAGGGTGAACGGTGAAAAAAACAGGATCTCAGATTTTACTTGAATGCCTGCGTTTGGAAGGGGTTGAAACCGTTTTTGGTTATCCCGGCGGTACGGTTATTAACATTTATGATGATTTGATGGATTCTCCAATTAATCACATTTTGAATCGTCATGAGCAAGCAGCTGTTCATGCGGCAGATGCCTATGCTCGAGTTACCGGTGAGGTGGGTGTCGCTATCGCAACGAGTGGCCCCGGTGCAACCAATACCGTCACTGGTATCGCCACAGCTTATATGGATTCAATTCCAATGGTTATCATTTGTGGTCAGGTACCCACCCCTTTGATCGGTAACGATGCGTTTCAAGAAGCTGATATGATTGGTATAACTCGTCCTGTCACTAAGCATAACTATTTAGTACGCGACGTTAAAGATCTTGCCAGAATTATGAAGCAAGCATTTTATATTGCTCGAACTGGACGTCCAGGCCCTGTTCTGGTTGATCTACCTAAAGATGTTCAGATGGATTCAGCGATTTTTGAATATCCTGAAACCGTTGAATTGCGCGGCTACAAGCCGACGATTATCGCCAATCCTCGCCAACTGAAGAAAGCTATTCAGATGATTTTGGAAGCGCGCAAGCCTATTCTTTATGTTGGTGGTGGAGCGACGCTTGCCGATGTTTCTGAGGATCTGTTGGCGTTTGCTGAAATGATTCAAGCACCCGTGACAACAACATTGATGGGGATGGCGAGCTTCCCACAAACCCATCCATTATCTGTTGGTATGCTCGGTATGCATGGGACGTTCTATGCCAATATGGCAGTAACCGACTCTGATCTACTCATCGCTCTTGGTGCACGGTTTGATGATCGAGTTACGGGTAAAATTGCTACATTTGCTCCCCATGCAAAAATCATCCATGTTGATATTGATCCAACATCCATCAAGAAAAATGTTCGTGTTGACCTTCCTTTGGTTGGCATGTTGCAGGATGTTTTACCTCGGCTCAATGAGGGCTTACAAGAAAAACGTGAAGAACTGTCTGAGGTTGTTGAGGCAACACAGGGGTGGCGTGATCAGATTGTTCAATGGAAAGAACAACACCCAATGTCTTATAAGCAAACTAAGACAACCATCAAACCACAGTTTGTCATCGAAAAACTGCGTGAACTGACAGATGACGATGCTATTATTACCACTGAAGTTGGTCAGCACCAGATGTGGACGGCGCAGTTCTTTGATTTTATTCAGCCTCGTACCTTTGTTACCTCGGGTGGCTTAGGGACCATGGGCTTTGGTTTGCCCGCAGCTTTGGGCGCGCAAGTGGCTTTCCCTGAGCGTCAGGTCATTGATATTTCAGGTGATGGATCATTTCAAATGAACTCGCAAGAACTTGCGACACTGGTTCAGTACCGTTTACCAGTCAAAATTGTTATTTTGAACAATAACTTTCTCGGTATGGTTCGTCAGTGGCAACAGTTGTTTTTTGATAAGCGCTATAGTCAAACTTGCATGGAATTACCCATCGATTTCGTTAAGTTAGCTGAAGCTTATGGTGCAACGGGCTTCCGCGCTACGAAACCTGAAGAGGTTGAAGAGATGATTAAAAAGGGCCTAGAAACTCCTGGTCCTGTCATCATGGAATTTAAGGTAGCTCGTGAAGAAAATGTGCTGCCAATGGTTCCTGCTGGTGCTGGCTTGAATGAGATGGTTTTGGTTTAACGGTATTTACTTCGGAGTTTGAAGTGGCTGTTTTGACCCATTTTGAGTGATTATAAGTTTATCAGGGGCTGTTTTGAAGTGGCAAAGCTGTTTTTTGACTCCCCTAAGGAGAGTGTTGTATGAAGCATACAATATCAGTTTTAGTTGAAAATGAGTTCGGTGTGTTGCCGCGGGTTTCTGGATTGTTCTCAGGGCGCGGATTTAATATTGATAGTTTGTCAGTGGCTCCAACTCTTGATCCAACGATTTCGCGTATGACCATTGTTACCAGTGGTGATGATCGGATTTTGGAGCAGGTGAGTAAGCAACTTAATAAACTGATTGATGTCATTAAGGTTATTGATTTTACCGAACAGGACTATGTTGAACGTGAGATGTTGATGGTTAAGGTTACTGCTGAAGCTGAATCACGAGCTGAAGTGTTACGCATTGTTGATATCTTTCGTGCCAAGGTTGTTGATGTAACTCCTCGTTCTTATTCGGTTGAAGCTACAGGGACCCCTGAAAAGTTGAATGCTTTGATCGAATTGCTACGGCCTCTTGGGCTTAAAGAACTTGTTCGTTCTGGCCCTATTGTTTTAGGTCGGGGTGCTAAAGCATGGAAGAGTGCTGAATAGTTCCTTTAGTGAGTAGGTGCTGAGCTTGTTCTATATATCAATTTCTGTTTGAAAAAATAGATGTTTTTAGCCAGCCTTTACTGTGATATACCAACGAGTATTAAATTGTGAACGTGATAGGGGATGAGCTTTTATCCCCTATCTTTCTTTTCCTCATTTCAACAGGTGCAATGCGATGCGAAACAAGAATCAACCTATTGCGGTAGAAGGTTACCCTTTTATTGGCCTTTTTGCTTTTATTACAGTTGTGTTTGCCTTGTTGGAGTGGAGCTTTCTTGCCATTGTTTTTCTGGCACTGACATTGTTTGCCGTTTACTTTTTTCGTAATCCAGACAGGACTGTTCCTCAGGGTGATGACCTTGTCATCTCACCAGCCGATGGAAAAGTTGTCTTTATTGACTTGGTTCAAGAAGATCGTTTTCTAAACGAGCAAGTATTGAAAATAAGTGTTTTTATGTCCGTTTTTAACGTTCATGTGAACCGCGTTCCTTGTTCAGGTAAGGTTGTCGATCAATTTTACAACAAGGGTCAATTTGTTAATGCTGCATTGGATAAGGCAAGCATTGAAAACGAGCAAGGTGGCATGGTGATTGAGACCGCTGCTGGCAAAAAACTATTGGTTGTGCAAATTGCAGGACTGATTGCTCGTCGTATTGTCACGTATCCTGTCGTTGGTGACTTGTTAGAGCGTGGTCAACGGTATGGCTTAATCCGTTTTGGTTCAAGAGTAGATGTGTATCTACCTAAAGATGCAGTTACAGATATTAAACTCGGTGATCGTTGTGTCGCTGGAGAAACCGTATTAGGTCGTCTCGTATGAGAAAAAGTCCACAAGAACGTAGAGAAAGCCTGAAAAAAGGCGTTTATATCCTGCCGAACCTCGTAACATCTGGAAGCTTGTTCGCTGGTTTTTATGGCATTGTTTCAAGCATGAATGGTCGATACGATATTGCAGCTTGGTTTATCTTTATCTCTGCTGTGCTTGATGCTTTAGATGGTAAAGTTGCCCGAATGACTAACACAACCAGTCAGTTTGGTGTCGAGTATGATTCCTTGGCTGACCTTGTTTCTTTTGGTGTGGCTCCGGGGATCTTAATGTATTCGTGGGCATTACAGCCATTTGGTAAGCTTGGTTGGTTGGCAGCATTTCTTTATGTTGTGTGTGGGGCGTTGCGTTTGGCACGTTTTAATGTTCAGGTTGAAACCGTTGGTTCGAAGCACTTTATCGGCCTACCGATTCCTGCTGCGGCAAGTATGGTTGGTGCTTGTGTTCTGCTCTTTTACCACTTGGGTGGGTCTGGTACGATTCGCATGGTGTCCGTATTGATATTGATCTACTGTCTTGCAATATTGATGGTAAGTAATGTTCCGTACTATTCATTTAAAGACCCTGAATTATTTAAAAGACGTCCGTTTGGCATGCTTGTTTTGTCAGTCGTGTTAATTATCGTCATTGTTGCTCAGCCAGAGCTGATGTTCTTCTTAATATTTTTGAGTTATATTATGTTTAGTCCTGTCATTGCGCTGGTGGCCTATTTGCGTAAGCGAAAACAGGAAAAAGTTTCAGAGGCCTAAACTAATTCTATTTTGAACGAAAAAACACATCGAACACTATTTCGATGTGACTGTTTAATTGACTTAGCTTTGTTGGCTGTGTTTATGTTGTCGTAAGTTAAATAAAAGTGATGAAGAGGAGTAGTAAGCTTTGATTCCTGTTGAGAGAGCTGACGGTTGGTGCAAGTCAGTACAGGTAAAAGCTGAACTCGCCTTGGAACTGCAATAGTGAACCTAAGTAACTATTGTCGTGAGCCTGCGTTAAGGGATGTTTTTGAGGGCTCTAATTTTTTGATGGAGCTGAAACAGGGTGGTACCGCGGAGTATTCAACAGGCCTTCGCCCCTGAACTATTGGGGGTGGAGGCCTGTTTTTTTATGTCGCACGTATTTAATCCGCAACTGAAGTGAAAGGAGTAGTGCTGTGGAATCTGACCTAGGTGGTCTAGTCTTATTGTCGCAATATGGTAAAATAAAAAATTGTTCCAGCACTATTTTGGTTGCGGAGCATAAACTTTTTGGAGGGTTTTATGTCTGATACAAACAAAGTTATTATTTTTGATACAACCTTACGTGATGGGGAACAGTCGCCCGGTGCGAGTATGACCATCGATGAAAAATTACGCATCGCTTTTCAACTTGAAAAAATGAATGTTGATGTCATGGAAGCAGGTTTTCCTATCGCTTCAATTGGTGACTTTGAAGCAGTTAAAAAAATTGCTCAAATGATCAAGGGACCTCAGATTGCGGGTCTTTGCCGTGCTAACGATCAAGATATTGATCGTGCTTGGGAGGCTCTCAAGTATGCAGGAGATCGTGGCCGAATTCATACGTTTATTGCTACCAGTGATATTCATATGAAGCACAAGTTGAGGATGACAGAAGACGAAGTTGTTGATACGGCAGTTAAGGCCGTAACGAGAGCGGCAAGTTATACAGCAAACGTTGAGTTTTCAGCAGAAGATGCTGTGCGTACACGGTTACCGTTTTTGGCTCGTGTGATTGAGGCAGTGATTGAGGCGGGTGCCACAACCGTTAATATCCCTGATACCGTAGGCTATACAATGCCTTCAGAGTATTATGCCATCATCACGTATCTTAAAGAAAATGTGCCTAATATTGATAAAGCCGTCATCTCAGTCCATTGTCATAATGATCTAGGTCTCGCGGTGGCCAATTCATTGGCCGCTGTGAGCGCTGGGGCTGGTCAGGTTGAGTGTACCGTTAACGGTATTGGCGAACGAGCTGGCAATTGTTCCCTTGAAGAAGTTGTCATGGCGCTGCGTACTCGGCAAGACTTGATGCCGTATTCAACAGGAATTGTTACCGAACATATTTATTCAACAAGTCGTTTGTTGACCACCATTACTGGCATTGTTGTACAGCCAAATAAGGCAATTGTTGGTGCCAATGCCTTTGCTCATGAGGCTGGTATCCATCAACACGGTATGTTGATGGAGAAAACA
Organism: Desulfuromonas svalbardensis; assembly: GCF_055389415.1. Taxonomy (NCBI): domain Bacteria; kingdom Pseudomonadati; phylum Thermodesulfobacteriota; class Desulfuromonadia; order Desulfuromonadales; family Desulfuromonadaceae; genus Desulfuromonas; species Desulfuromonas svalbardensis. The sequence continues at coordinate 2,245,994 of NZ_AP042416.1, forward strand.
ACCTATGAGATCATGACGCCAGAATCTATTGGCTTGACGAAGAATAAACTTGTTTTGGGCAAGCACTCAGGTCGTCATGCATTTAATAAACGGTTAGGTGACTTAGGCTATGCCCTTAGCAAGGAAGATCTTCAGAAGGCGTTTGTTCGCTTTAAGGCCCTTGCTGATATGAAAAAAGAGATCTTCGATGAAGATTTGGAAGCCATTATTGCTGATGAGATTATTCGTGTTCCTGAAAGATTTAAATTGATGGAGATGAATGTTTCATCTGGTTCATTTGCTGCTCCGACTGCCACAGTGCAAATGGAGGTCGATGGCGAAGTGAAAAAGACAGCCGTTATGGGTGACGGTCCTGTCGATGCGACCTTTAAGGCAGTAAAGGAACTTGTTGGTACCGATGTCCATTTACTTCATTTTTCTGTCGGGGCGATAACTGGTGGAACCGATGCGCAGGGCGAGTGTACTGTTCGTCTTGAGTTGGATGGCCGTGAGCAGCTTGGGCAAGGGGCACATCCTGACATTATTGTCGCTGCGGCAAAAGCTTATATCAATGCTTTGAATAAGATTGCCTCATTGCAGAAAAGAACACCTGTCGATCTTTAATTGATACGAGATCATTAACCAGCCCGGTAGACGGGACGCTGTTCAGGCGTCCCGTTTTGCTGTATGGTGTGCAACAAATAACGAGATGAATTTGCTGTTTATCGGTATAGTGATAACTGCTTATTGTATGTATTGATTGAAAAAGGAGAGTTTTATGGGCAAGACGATTTCAGAAAAAATATTTGAAAGCCATCTACGTGATGAGCCTTTTGAGGGCACAAAAGTTTTATCGCTTGATCGCGTGCTGTGTCATGAGATTACAACCCCAGTAGCGATTGCCGATCTAGAGTGGCGTGGAAAAGACCGTGTCTTTGACAAAACTAAGATTAAGGCTGTTGTTGATCACGTTACCCCATCAAAGGATAGCAAAACTGCCTTGCAAGCAAAAATGCTACGTGATTGGGCTCGTCGTCATGACCTTAAAGACTTTTTTGATGTTGGCCACAATGGTGTTTGTCATGCATTATTTCCTGAAAAAGGTTATATCCAACCTGGTTTCACTGTCATAATGGGTGACAGTCACACCTGTACTCACGGTGCATTTGGTGCGTTTGCCGCCGGTGTTGGAACAACTGACCTTGAAGTTGGTATATTAAAAGGCGTTTGTGCCTTTCGCGAGCCAGCAACGATTCGGGTAAATCTGGTCGGTGATTTGTCTGATGGTGTGTATGCCAAAGATGTTGTTCTTTATGTGATTAGTCAGCTTGGTGTTAATGGCGCAACGGATCGTGTTATTGAATTTGCCGGTTCTGTTGTTGATGACATGAGCATGGAAGCACGAATGACGTTATGTAATATGGCGATTGAAGCGGGTGGTACCAGTGGTATCTGTATGCCAGACCATGTCACAGTTGATTACTTATGGCCGTTTATTCAAGATCAGTATGCGACAAAAGAAGAAGCTGTTGCCGATTACCTAAAGTGGCATTCTGATGCTGATGCCAACTATGATCAAGTATTGGAATTTGATATTTCCAACCTAGCTCCTCAGGTAACATTCGGCTATAAACCAGATTGTGTTAAGCCTGTCTCTGAGTTGGCTGGCACGCGTATTGATCAAGTTTATATTGGCACCTGTACCAATGGCCGAATTGAAGATTTACGTGTTGCTGCGGCAATCTTAAAAGGTCGCCGTGTTGCCGATACTGTACGTGGTATTGTTTCTCCGGCAACACCAAAAATCTTTAGTGATGCAATGGCTGAAGGAATTATTCAAATCTTTATGGAAGCTGGGTTTTGCGTTACGAATCCAACCTGTGGAGCTTGTTTGGGTATGAGCAATGGTGTTTTAGCTAATGATGAAGTGTGTGCTTCGACGAGTAATCGTAACTTCAATGGTCGTATGGGTAAGGGTGGCATGGTTCACCTTATGAGTCCAGCGACTGCCGCGGCATCAGCTGTTACAGGTGTTATCACAGATGCACGTAGTTTATAATTTTTAGAGAGGAAATCGCAGATATGAAAAAAATATTTAAAGGCGCGACGATCTTTCTAGACCGCTCCGACATTAATACCGATGAGATTATTCCAGCAAAGTATCTAACTGAAGTGACCAAGGAGGCCCTGAAGCCGTACCTTTTGGAAGATCTTAAGTTGGACGGCTTTGATCCTCAGGGCCAAGCATTGAAAGATGCGCGTGTTGTTGTGTCACGGCAAAACTTTGGTTGTGGTTCATCTCGTGAACACGCACCATGGGTGTTTGAAGTGAACGATGTTCATACGGTTATTGCAGAAAGTTATGCCCGTATTTTCCGTCAGAATATGTTCAATGGCGGAATGTTAGCCATTGAGTTGCCTAAATCTGATATTGATCAGCTTTTCGCACTTACTGAGCTTGGGACTGTTGATATCGCTGTTGAGCTTGAATCGCAAACGATCAACGCCAGTTCAGGTGATAAAAAGATCCAAATTAGCTTTGGCGTTTCAGAATTTGATATGGCTCTTGTTAAGGCTGGTGGCTGGGTCGAATTTGCAGATGAGCGTTATTAATTCGCAGCTATGATTGATTGTATTTGAGGGGCCGGTTTATTCCGGCCTTTCTTATTTGAATATTTGAGCTATTGTGTCGTTTTTGGCTCAGACGATGTGTCGTTGTTGGCTCATGTTGGGGGTGCGGTTCTAGTTGGGTGGAAAATTGTTTGACATTTATTGGCGCAGATTTCTATAGTGCCACTCATTGTTTTGCAAATTCATCTGCTTGGTCGTGTGAACTGTGGCAGATTTGTTACATTAATTTTAGTTTTGAGGAGGGTTACCGTGGCTGAAAAGAGTTTTAATATTGCAGTGCTTCCTGGGGATGGCATTGGTCCTGAAGTAATGACTGAGGCATTGAAGGTTCTTGGCGCTATTGAAAATAAGTTTGGCGTTGTTTTCAATAAGTCGATGGCAAATGTTGGTGGTGCAGGAATTGATAATGAGGGAAAAGCACTTCCCGAAACAACCGTCGAACTCTGCAAGAAATCCGATGCAATTTTATTTGGTAGTGTCGGTGGTCCGAAATGGGAATCATTACCTCCAGATGAGCAGCCAGAACGTGGCGCTCTGTTGCCATTACGTAAAATTTTTGGTCTGTTCTGTAATTTACGTCCAGCCATCATCTTCCCTGCTTTGATCGGCAGCTCTTCCCTCAAGGAGAGTGTTATTGAGGGTGGCTTTAATATCTTAGTTGTTCGTGAACTAACAGGTGGTATCTATTTTGCTGATCCTAAAGGGGTTGATGAGGTGGACGGTGTGCGTCGTGGTTTTGATACCATGCTTTATACTGAGCCTGAGATCGAAAGAATTACACGTGTCGCTTTTGATGTGGCGCGTAAGCGGGGCAGCAAAGTGTGTAGTATTGATAAAGCCAATGTTCTTTCAACTTCAGTGCTATGGCGCGAAGTGGTAGAGCGCGTTTCCAAAGATTACGCTGATGTTGAATTGTCACATATGTATGTTGATAATGCCGCGATGCAGTTGGTTCGCTGGCCTAAGCAGTTTGATGTTATGTTGTGCGGTAACATGTTTGGCGACATTATCTCTGATGAAGCTGCAATGTTGACAGGTTCTCTTGGTATGCTCCCTTCGGCTTCTTTAGCTGAGGGAACTTTTGGTATGTACGAGCCTTCAGGTGGTAGTGCTCCTGATATTGCTGGTCAGGGAATTGCCAACCCAATCGCTCAGATTCTTTCAACATCAATGATGTTACGCTACTCTTTTGCTATGACAGATGCTGCCGATGCGATTGATAAAGCGGTTGAGAAAGTGTTGAATGATGGCTACCGTACTGGCGATATTTTCCAAGGTACAGAAGGTGAGAAGAAGGTTAATACCAGTGGGATGGGCGATGCGATCATCGCAGCTCTGTAACCATTATATAGTCAAATTTTAATTTCGAATAAAGGATCAAAAGAATGAAAGTCGGTTTTGTCGGTTGGCGTGGCATGGTTGGTTCGGTTTTGTTGCAACGGATGCAAGAGGAAGATGATTTTTCTGGTATCGAACCAGTATTTTTCTCAACATCTCAAGTGGGTATCCCTGCTCCAATGGACGCGGGTGTTTTGCGTGATGCAAAGGATATCAATGAACTGAAAAAGCTGGATGTGATTGTTACCTGTCAGGGTGGTGATTATACTAACGCTGTACATCCTGAATTACGTAAAGCTGGCTGGAATGGTTATTGGATTGATGCGGCAAGTTCGCTGCGCATGCAGTCGGATGCTGTAATCATTCTTGATCCTGTTAACCGTGACGTGATCGATGCAGCACTTGAAAACGGTCAAAAAGATTTCATCGGTGGTAATTGTACGGTGAGTTTGATGTTGATGGCTATTGGTGGGCTTTTTCGTGCAGGCTTAGTTGAATGGGTTTCATCCATGACGTATCAAGCTGCTTCGGGAGCTGGAGCACCAAATATGCGCGAGCTTTTAAGTCAGATGGGTGTCCTTCAGGGCTCTGTCAGTGAATTGCTTTCTGATCCGTCTTCAGCCATTCTTGATATTGATAAAAAAGTAACTGAAACACTTCGTGGTGATTCTTTGCCGCACAGTGAATTTGGTTATGCTTTGGCTGGCAGTGTTTTGCCTTGGATTGATCGTGAAGTTGAGGATGGCCAAAGTCGGGAAGAGTGGAAGGGGCATGCTGAAACAAATAAGATTCTCGCAGCAGATCAAGAAATTCCTGTTGATGGAATTTGTGTGCGAATCGGTTCTATGCGCTGTCATAGTCAGGCTTTGACGATCAAGCTCAATAAGGATCTCCCTATTGAGGAGATTGAGCAGTTGATTGCAAATGATAACCAATGGGTTAAGCTTGTTGCCAATACTAAAGAGGAAACATTGGCGCACCTTACCCCGGCAGCCATTTCAGGAACGCTCACTGTCCCTGTTGGGCGTGTTCGTAAGATGAGAATGGGCCCTGAGTATTTGTCAGCATTTACCTGTGGCGATCAATTGCTTTGGGGCGCGGCAGAGCCCTTACGTAGAATGTTGCAATTGTTGCGTGAGAAATAGTTTCGTAAAGCTGTTTCTATGCGGTTGAAAATAGAGTGCAGTGGGGAGATCCCCGCTGCACTCTTTCTTGTTTGATAGAGGAGTAAGAGCACTATGTACACACTGGCCGTAGTAGGCGCCACTGGCGCTGTTGGGCGACAAATTATCGAAGTGCTTGAAGAAAGAAAGTTTCCGGTTCAGGAAATTCGTCTTTTGGCTTCGGAACGTTCGGTTGGCGAATTTGTTGAATTCAATGACGAATCGGTACCTGTTCAATTATTGGGTCAAGATTCGTTTACTGGTGTTGATATTGCTTTCTTTTGCGCTACGGACTTAATAAGCGAAAAGTTTTGTCCTGTCGCAGCAGCAGCTGGAGCAATTTGTATTGATACATCGACAGCTTGGCGTATGGACGATGCTGTGCCGCTGGTTGTGCCGAGCGTTAATGGTGAGGCGGCGAGTGGGTATCGCACTAAGAGAATTATTGCGAGCCCAGCAAGTTCATCGCTGCAGTTATCATTGGCATTGAAGGCGTTGTCTGACTTTAGTGCTCTTGAGCGCGTCATTGTCTCAACATATCAGCCGGTATCTGAAAATGGTCAACAGGGTGTAGATGAGTTAAGGAACCAATGTGGTGAACTGTTAAATGGTCGACCCGTTAAGGATAAATTATACCCACACCAAGTTGGTTTCAACTGCCTGCCTCATGTTGGTGATTTTGAAAGCAGTGGCTATACAGATGCTGAAACCGGCTTGGTGCGTGAAGTGCGAAAAGTGTTGGCTGTGGAAAACCTCAGAGTGACCGCGACTGCCGTTCGCGTTCCGGTATTTTACGGTCTGTGCCAATCTGTCAACGTCGAGACTAAAGAGACAATAAGTGTGGCAAAAGCACGTGAGTTGTTTGATGGAATGGCTGATGTTGAACTTGTAGATAATGTTAGTGATGTTGAGTATCCGATGCCGATTGATGTTTCGGGTCAAGATTCAATTTATGTTGGTAGAATTCGCTCTGACGAATCGTGTGACAAGGCACTAAATATGTGGGTCGCGGCAGATAATTTACGTCAAGGGTCGGCGACTAATGTTGTACAAATTGCTGAACTTTTGGGCTCTAAGTATCTGTAGTATCGTTTCTTTCTTGCAACGTATTGTGAAGTATTAGTCTGTTATGACACGAATTTGCCTTACAATTGAATATGATGGAACTCGTTACGGCGGTTGGCAGGTTCAGCCGAATGCCGATACGATACAGGAACGTGTTGAAGCAGCTCTTGGAAGAGTCGTTGGCACCCTTGTAAGGATTTACTCTTCTGGTCGTACTGATGCAGGGGTTCATTCGATAGGTATGCGAGCCCATTTTGATACAGAGAATCTCTTGCCGCTATCGGCGTATCGTGAAGGAGTGAATCGTTTTTTGGCCGAGGATATATCTGTACGGTCTGCAGAAATTGTTGCTGAACAATTTCATGCACGCTTTGATGCCGTAGGGAAGTGGTATCAGTATAAAATTTATCGGGGCAAGATCCGTTCACCTTTGCAGCGAAATACATCGTGGCATGTTTCGATGGAGCTAGATCGTGAATCAATGATTGTTGCCGCGAAATCTTTTGTTGGTCGGCACGACTTTAGCGCATTCAGGTCAAGCACTTGCGTTGCTAAAACAACAACCCGAGAGATTTATGCGTTTGAGGTGATTGAATCTGACGATTTTCTGATTTTCAATGTTAAGGGTAGTGGCTTTTTAAAGAATATGGTTCGCGTTCTGGTTGGAACTTTAATTGATGTGGGCAGTGGTCGAATCGATTCAAAAAGTATCCAGACTTTACTTGAAAGTGGTGAACGGAAAAATGCGGGACGCACTGCTCCAGCGTGTGGATTATGTTTGATGAACGTGTGGTACGAAAAAAATATGTAAAATGCTTGACTGTAGGCGAGGGATCGTTTATGTTTTGCGCTCTGTGGGCCCCGTAAAGCTACGCAGAATTTACATAATTGAGAGGATTGAGATGAGTACGAAAGTTGCAAAAGCATCGGAAGTTAAAAGAGATTGGTTCTTGGTTGATATGGAAGGCAAAGTCTTAGGACGTGTTGCCACTGAAATCGCAAGAACTCTACGAGGCAAGCACAAAGCCATTTATACTCCTAGTGTTGATACAGGCGATTATGTCGTTGTTGTCAATGCAGAGAAGCTGGTTTTGACTGGTAATAAGCGCGCGGCTAAGATGTATTATCATCACACGGGTTATCCCGGTGGTATCCGTTCGATTAATGCTGATAATTTGCAGGCAAAAAAACCAGAAGAATTGGTGATTAAGGCCGTGCGTGGTATGCTTCCCAAAAATAAATTGGGTCGTCAAATGCTGAAAAAATTGAAGGTCTATGCCGGCAGCGAGCATCAGAATGCAGCTCAACAGCCCAAAGTACTCGATATTTAGTTTACTTAAGGAGAATGATTTAAAATGGCTGAACAACGATATTGCGCCACTGGCAAAAGAAAAACCTCTATCGCTCGTCTTTGGATGCAGGCTGGTACAGGTAATATTACTGTCAATAAGAAAGATTATAACGATTTTTTTGGTCGTGAAACGTCCAAGATGATTATTCGTCAACCGCTAGAATTGACAGAGAATGTTGGTAAATTTGATATCTTTGTAAATGTATGTGGTGGTGGACCCTCTGGACAAGCTGGTGCGATTAAGCACGGCATTACTAAGGCACTTCTTGCGTATGATGTAAGTCTACGCGGTGTTCTTAAAAAAGCTGGCTTTGTCACACGTGATAGCCGCATTAAAGAGCGTAAGAAATATGGCCGTGCTGGTGCACGTCGTAGCTTCCAGTTCTCAAAGCGTTAATCATTACACTGTACGACCAATATCTGTTACACAAGAGGGGAACCGTATGGTTCCCCTCTTTTTATTTTTGGAGGTTAATGTGGTCAAGGTTGCTGTTGTTGGAGCCAGTGGATATACGGGGTTAGAGTTAATTCGTTTACTTGCTCTGCATCCTGAAGTTGAAATAACTCATATTACCTCAAGGCAATATGACGGTGAAGAAATCTCGACAGTGTTTCCAACTCTTGCTGGAGTTGTTTCATTGTCGTGTGAGCCCGTTGATGTTGAAACAATATCCGCTACAGCTGATTTTATTTTTACTGCATTGCCACACAAGACAGCCATGAACGTTGTTCCTGACTTTCTTAATCACGGCTGCCGTGTTGTTGATTTATCGGCCGATTATCGTCTGCAAGATGTCTCCGTTTATGAGCAGTGGTATCAACCTCATTCGAGTCCTGAACTTCTTCCCGAAGCTGTTTATGGATTGCCAGAATTAGGGCGAAAACGGATCAAAACTGCACGCTTAGTTGCCAATCCTGGTTGCTACCCCACCAGCATTGCCTTGGCATTGGCGCCCCTTTTGAAGCACTCTATTATTGATCACCGTACATTGATTATTGATAGTAAGTCAGGAACAAGCGGTGCTGGTCGTGAAGCTAAAACAGGGAGTCTGTTTTGTGAGGTTAATGAAGGATTTAAAGCGTATAGCATTGCCAGTCATCGCCATACTCCGGAAATAGAACAAACACTTTCAGGCTTGGCTGGTGAAGAAGTCGTGGTTAATTTCACTCCTCACTTGTTGCCTGTGAGTCGTGGGATTTTGTCAACCTGCTATGCAGGCCTCTCCCAAGCAATAGATCCGTTGTCATTGCAAGAGATGTATGAAACCTTTTATCAAGGTGAAAAATTTGTTCGGGTGTTGCCAAAAGGACATCTACCAAATATCGCTTACGTAAAGGGGAGTAATTACGCTGATGTTGGCTTTGCTGTTGATGAGAGAACTCAACGGGTTATTGTTGTTTCAGCAATCGATAATCTCGTTAAGGGAGCTGCGGGGCAGGCAATCCAAAATATGAACATAATGCTAGGCCTTCCTGAGGAGATGGGACTGTGCGTTGTTCCGTTGTTTCCTTAGTGTGTAATGAAATTGTTCATTTAATGTTTTTATGACCCTAGATTAGGGTGTACATGATTTGAGGATTACGCTAGTATATTCATTGATTTGATAAACAACTAATTCGTTATTACTGTTATTTTTATCGTCTATAAAAGGAGTTGAGTTATGGCTGAGGTTGCTAAACCAAGTTTTACCGAGCTTGAATCAGGTAACGAAGATACCCAAGAGGGAAAGTATCTTACTTTTCATATGGGCGATGAAGATTATGGCATCGAGATTCGCTTTGTAACTGAAATTATTGGAATTCAACGTATTACTGAAGTCCCCGATATGCCATGTTTTATTAAGGGTGTTATTAATCTTCGAGGTAAAGTTATTCCTGTAATGGATGTACGCGCACGGTTTAATTTACCCCCTCGTGACTATGATGAGCGTACCTGTATTATCGTTGTGCAACTCAATACAACATCGGTTGGCCTAGTTGTTGATAAGGTGAATGAAGTTGCCGATATCCCACCACAGAATATTGAGCCACCACCAAGAACTAATGCCGGCAATAGTACTGAATATATTGAAGGTATGGGGAAAATGGGTGACCGTGTTAAGATTTTGCTTAACGTTGGTAAGCTTCTCTATGATTCAGATCTAGAGCAAATCGAACTATAGAATATAGAACAATTAATAAATAGGTTGATTTCCATTCATTTGGGAATCAGCCTTTATTTATGAGGGGGATAGATGAGTATTCAAAAGAAGGTAGCAACCATATTGTTGATCGTTTTAGTTGCCGTAATGGGAACAGCAACTGTCATCATTATTACCCAAACATCACACTTATTACATAGCCAAGCTGATGATGAGAAAAAACTTTTAACTGAAGCAGCTCATCAACAAGCGAATAGTATTTTTCAGAGCTTGGTCGTTGGTACAAGTGGCTCTGTTGAAACTGGAGATATGGACCTGTTTGGTGAATTACTCACTGATTTAGCGACCGTGCAAAATGTATCTGAAGTTGGTATGTTGGGGCCACAAGGTTCCATCAATTATTCGAGTTTTGAATCAAATATTGGTAGCTCTTTAGACAATGCTATTTTTCAAGAGTCTCAACGTGATCGCAGTGGTAATATTTCCGTACATGAAATTGATGGCCATCTAGTTTTGACGAGATCGCAAATTTATGAGGCGAGTTGCCTTGACTGTCATGAAGATAACAATATCGGTGATCTTGGAGGAATTCTTTATCTTAAGTACGATCTTACCAGCTTAACCGATACAATGATGGTTGTTGAGAAAAACCTCGAAAGTGGAATTAATCAAGGCATTAAAACAATGCTTTTAACTGCTATTGTTGGTGTATTGATTGCTCAAATTATTATTTATTGGGTTCTAGGTTCTCTTGTGCGAAAGCCACTGGTTGTCATTGAAGAGATGTTTGACAATATGGCTAGTGGCCGGTTAGACGGCCGGTTGAATATAGTACGTAATGATGAGATTGGCCATATCGGTCAGACTATTGATCGTTTTGCCGATTTTCTACAACATGATGTTTTGGTCTCTTTGCAAAAGTTAGCTCAAGGTGATCTTTCCTTTGAACTGAACCCTCGTGATCAGCATGATTCCTTGCGCATTGCATTAAAAAAAGTGTGTGATGACCTCAATGAAGTGATGATTCGGGTCCAGATGGGAGGTACTCAGATTGCTTCTGGTGCATCGCAAGTTTCTGATGCCAGTCAATCACTCTCTGAAGGTGCAACGGATTCTGCGAGTTCACTTGAGGAAATTTCAGCCTCAATGAATGAATTGTCTTCACAGACACGCACGAATGCTGAAAATTCACAACAAGCAAACACTTTAGCATCACAAGCCCGTTCTGCAGCTGATCATGGTAACACTCAAATGCGTCAAATGGTTACCGCTATGGCTGATATAAATGAGTCGGGATTGAATATTTCTAAAATTATTAAAGTAATTGATGAAATTGCATTTCAAACAAATCTCCTTGCCTTGAATGCTGCGGTTGAAGCTGCGCGTGCTGGGCAACATGGTAAAGGGTTTGCTGTCGTTGCTGAAGAGGTACGGAATTTAGCAGCTCGGAGTGCCAAAGCGGCCCAGGAAACAGCAGCTTTGATTGAAAGTTCAGTAAGTAAGGCTGAGTATGGTGCTGAAATAGCGGACAATACTGCGGAGGCATTCAGTTCAATAGTTGAAGAGATTCAAAAAGTAAATGACCTTGTCGGAGAAATTTCAGCTTCAAGTTCAGAACAGGCCCAAGGGATCACTCAGATAAATGATGGTATTAGTAAAATCGATGAGGTAACACAGCAAAATACTGCCAACGCTGAGGAGGGTGCTGCCGCTGCGGAAGAATTATCTAGCCAAGCAGCTCAACTTGAGGATATATTAACAAAGTTTGTTTTGAAGAATGATGGGTCCTTTAAGTTGCCACCACAAACCCCTTCATTTTCACAACGAACACCTTCCGTGAATTCTGGCTCAACTTCAGGTTGGGGAGGGAGATCTTCATCACCTGTAGAGCAAATTGCTCTTGATGATTCAGAATTTGGTAAGTTTTAATTTTAAATTTTGGATAAGAAATTAATGCAAAATTATAGTGAAATTATTAGTGAAATGGGTGATCTGCCTCCAATGCCAATTGTTGCAGTAAAAGTATTGGAGCTTTTGCAAGACCCTGAGATGTCAATTAAGCAACTTGCCAACACTATCTCACTTGATGCAGCCGTATCAGCACGCATGTTGAAAATTGCGAACTCGTCTATGTATGGCGTTTCTCGTCAGATTACGACATTGCAAAATGCGTTGGTTTTGCTGGGTGAGCGAACCGTTCGAAGTCTTGTATTGGCTTCTAGTATGAGTAGTGTGAATAAGTCGTATGGCTTACTTGAAAAGATGTTATGGGAAGAATCTGTGGGATGTGCTTTAGCGTCTAGATATTTGAGTTCTAAACTCAAAGTGTCAAATCCTGAAGAAGCCTTTCTCGCAGGTTTATTTAGCAATTTGGGCAAAATAATTCGTAATAATAATGAGCCAGAACGTTATCGTGAGCTTGTTGAAGCAGTTTATAATGGCGCAGGTGACTATTCAACGCTTGAGTTAGAAGTGTTTGCTGTCCCATATACAACGGTTGGTGCTGCGGTACTTCACTCATGGAAAATTGCTCCGCTGTTAGTCGATTCTGTTTGTTTCCAAAACAATCTGGAGGAAGCGGAAGGATCTGAAGTGTCTGATCTGTCTTCGGTGGTTAGTTTAGCATCAAATCTGTGCTTTAAGTTAGGGATTGGTCATCGTGAAAGTAATGATGAGTATGATCTTGGACAAACCCAAAGTGCTCAGAAGTTGGTGATTACTCCGACGGTTATTGAAGCAATACAAGAGGAATTTCAAGACGTATTTGATGAAAACCGAGATTCCTTTATGTCGTAGTTATTAAAGAAAAATATGATCAATAAATAAGGGCCTATTGGCCCTTTTTTATTGTCGAAATTAAATTTATATTTTAGAGGTGATTATGTCCACCATCCCTATTTTACTAAAAACACCAACTATCCTCGTGCTCGGTGGTGGGGCTATCGCCTTGCAAAAAGCCACTGTTTTATATCGAAATAAGATAAAGTTTTCGATGATTGCCCTGAGTTATTGTTCTCAATTTAATGACCTTGATGTTAACAAGGTCACTAAAAATATTGAATTTAATGATTTTCACACATACAACATTATTGTCGATGCTACGGGTTGTGATGAGGTGGGGAGCTTATTACAAGAGGTCATACGCAAACGGTATATATTAGTCAATCGTGTTGATCAACCTGACCAGTGTAATTTTTATTTTTCATCATTGTTACGCTACGGATCATTGAAGGTTGCCGTTTCAACGGATGGGGCAAGTCCAACGATTGGTCAAGTTGTTCGTGATAAGATTGATGCACTTTTACCGCTTGAACTAGAAAATTTAGTAGAAGAGACGAAACGTAAACGGCAACAAGGTCATATCGATCCTAGTGCGGCACGAAACCAGTTGTTAACACTTTTTTCTCATGTTTTCTTTATTGAGTGTGATGATGTCGCACAGGACTTGGAGATACTATTTAAGTATCCTCAACTAACAAGATTTAGTGTTGTCTTGTCTGAATCCAATGCCCAGCATTTTTCTGTTAGCACTGATTCGAGTCAACATGAAATTGAGTATGTGAAAATTGAAAATCTAAATAACTGTTTTGATGCTGAAACGGTTTACGTACTCCTTAAAGAATATTGCCAACGTGGTGAAACAATCGCTGTGTTAATTCGTTCGGGAGTACATTTTTCAGATCAATGTGAAAGACTTTCTTGTTACCTGAAAAACGATGGCGTGAGTTTTGAAATCATTGTTAAGCAATAAGAGCACCTATTAATTAAATCAATTATTTGAATATAAGGCTACAGAATGATTCATCTGACAAATATCAGTAAGCAATATGGTTCTCAAATTTTATTTAAACGCGCAAAATTACAAATCCTACCTAGTACACGTTGTGGCCTGGTTGGTCCTAATGGTGCGGGTAAATCCACTATTTTTCGTTTAATTACCGGTGAAGAATCACTTGACGATGGTGAAATCTCTTGTGCTAAAAAGGCTGTCATTGGTTACTTTTCTCAAGATGTTGGTGATATGAGTGGCCAGAGTGCACTCGCTGAAGTTGTTTCTGCTTCAAGTGAGGTGATGAAGCTTGGTGAACAGGTGTGCATTATGGAAGCTCAAATGTGCGAGCCGATGGATGATGATGCACTTGCTAACCTTTTAGAGCGCTATGGCGATACTCAGGCCGAATATGAGCATCGTGGTGGCTATGACCTTGAAACACGAGCTAAATCAGTATTGACCGGTTTAGGAATTGGAGCAGCAGATTATTCTCGACCAGTGGAATCATTCAGTGGTGGTTGGAAAATGAGGATTGCATTGGCAAAGATTTTGACTCTGAATCCTGATGTATTATTACTCGATGAGCCGACGAACCACCTTGATGTTGAATCGATTGTTTGGCTCGAAGAGTGGCTGTCTACTGAATATAAAGGGGCTGTGTTGATGACCAGTCACGACCGTGACTTTATGAACCGGTTGGTGTCACGTATCATTGAAGTGGCTGATCAAAACATTACGACCTATTCAGGTAATTATGATTACTATTTACGTGAGCGTGAAATTAGACGCGAACAACTGTTGTCTAGTTACAAACGTCAGCAAGATATGTTGGCAAAAGATGAAGAGTTTATCGCCCGTTTTGCTGCCAGAGCTTCCCATGCTGCTCAAGTGCAATCTCGGGTAAAAAAACTTGAAAAAATAGAACGAATAATTATACCTGCTGAGCAAAAGTCGGTGAAGTTTGAATTTCAAGATCCACCACGTAGTGGCGATAATGTTGTGGCATTTGATGATTTAACCAAAACGTGGCCCAGTGAAGATGGTGATGATAAGAAGGTCTTTAGTCATGCAACAGGATTAGTTCGTCGACACGAAAAGATTGCAGTCGTTGGTGTAAACGGTGCCGGTAAGTCGACCTTTTTGAAAGTGCTGGCTGAACAAACACCGGCAACGGAGGGCAAGGTAAATATTGGAGCCAATGTTGATATTGGTTATTTTAGTCAACATGCGACCGAACTCTTAGATTTAAAGAAAACGGTATTTGAAACAGTACAACAGGTGATGCCACAAGACTCTATTGGTGCTATTCGTAACCTCTGTGCGGCCTTTTTGTTTCAAGGTGATGATGTTGATAAAAAGGTTTCAACCCTGTCAGGTGGGGAGAAGAGCCGTCTCGTGCTTGCAACGTTATTAGCGCGTCCGGTCAATGTCTTAATTCTTGATGAGCCAACCAATCATCTTGATATTCAATCGAGAGAGATCCTTCTTAAGACCCTAAAACGATTTAACGGAACTGTCGTTTTGGTAAGTCATGACCGCCATTTCCTCCGCAGCTTAGTGAATCGCGTTTTTGAAGTTGACCACGGTGAACTGCGAAGTTATGAAGGTGATTACGGTTACTATTTAGAAAAGAGTGGGGTGGGTTCATCGGCAGCCTAAAGCTGCGTTTCAACCCAAAATACGCCACGAAATTCCCCTTTTTTGTAATTCACTGCTTGGTCGTTAGGGTACAGCTGATTGATTTTTTGCTGTAATGGTTTGTCAATATGGTCACCATGGCAGGTTAAGCATGGTGTTTGTATCCTGATTGGCTTTACATAACCAATTCTAGTGCTGTCGATTTCAACGTGCATTGGAACCGCGTTCTCTTGTGACAAATGACGATATTTTTCAAGGTATGGTAGCACCCATTGTGGTGTTACTGCCTTGTCATTACGTGGTTTGTTACTCGCGCGACCGACGGTCACCCCATCTGTCGACAATTTAGCAGCAATTTGTGGTGCTCTTATCTGACAAACAGAAATAGCATCAATGGGACTATTCATAAGCCCTTGTATTAATTCTTTTTTTAGCTGTTGCTGAAACAGCGTGACCACTTGTTCGGCATGGTCTTGTTCTGCGGAATTGTTTTGAGTGCAACAATTCTGGGCTGATGCGTTGGTGCAAAGTAAAAGGCTTATCGTAACGATCACAATATAATGCATTGATTCCTCCACAGCTAATCTCGATCAGAATTTTATTTTTCTTTTCCCCAGAAGGAATCATTTGAGAATTGGTCACGCAAACGCTCTTCAGGGCACTGTTCCATAAACTCATTACGGTCAAATGAAAAACGGTAATTAGAACAATACGTCAGTAAAACCTGATATGCCGCATTGATCTGTTGGATTTTTTCAGGATCATTACAGCCCTTGTCAGGATGATATTTTTTTACTAATAATTTGTGTTTTGCTTTAATCTCGGTAAGGCTTGCGCGTGTTGCAATGTCGAATAGTTGCAATGCCTTTTCTAGTTCTTTATACGTCATGAATCACCTAATTATATTTGATTTTCATTTTATATGACATAGTCTTAATAATATTGATTTGGTTGTCGTTTTCGAGTTAAGCGTCTACATCATTGTAATGGGAGATATTATGTCTGAACGTGTTGTTAAGCCTTCAAGTTTGTGTGTTCAGGGTAAAAATTATTTATATTACAGTTTAACAAAAGCTGCGAATTATTTTTCGGTTGATATTTCTTGTTTACCAATTTCTATCAAGGTTTTACTCGAAAATTCATTACGTTTTTCAACGACTAAGCAAGAGATTGAACCGTTGATGAATTGGCAACCGCAGCAAGAAAATCAAGAGATTTCGTGGCGACCGACTCGGGTTCTCATGCAAGATTTTACCGGAGTGCCAGCACTCGTCGATTTAGCTGCTATGCGCGATGCCGTTGCGAGTGCAGGTGGTGATCCCTCCATCATTAACCCACTTATTCCTGTTGATTTAGTCATTGATCATTCTGTCACTGTTGAAAGTTTTGCTCAAGAGCAATCCTTTGATGGAAATGTTCAAATTGAAATGGAACGTAATAAGGAACGGTATCGTTTTTTACATTGGGGTAAAAATGCATTTGAAAATTTAAGAGTCGTGCCACCAGGCACTGGCATCTGCCATCAGGTCAACCTCGAATACCTTGCCTCTGTCGTACATCTTGATGACCAAGGCGATACGCCATTGCTTTCCCCAGACACCTTAGTTGGCACAGATAGCCATACAACGATGATCAATGGGCTTGCTGTTCTTGGGTGGGGCGTTGGAGGTATTGAAGCGGAAGCTGCAATGTTAGGTCAACCCATCTCAATGTTGATCCCTGATGTTGTGGGTGTACGCTTGGATGGCAAGCTTGGTGAGGGAATTACCGCCACAGATCTTGTACTTACTGTGACCCAGCGTTTACGTAAGCTCGGAGTTGTCGGTAAGTTTGTAGAATTTTATGGTTCTGGTCTCGACTGCTTACCCCTTGCTGATCGGGCAACGATTGCTAATATGGCTCCTGAGTATGGCGCAACCTGTGGTTTTTTTCCCGTCGATCAGCGAACTCTCGATTATCTTCACCTCAGTGGTCGTACGGAAGAACATATAGCGATTGTCGAAGCTTATTGCCGCGCTCAAGGATTATGGCGGGATGCGCATACCCTATCACCTGAATTTAGTGATCATGTCGTTGTTGATCTTTCACAGGTGGTTGCCAGTATCGCTGGACCAAAACGACCACAAGATCGCCTCGATATGGTTGATAGCTGTCAGGTCTTCGACCAAGCATTAATTAATAGCCAACCCGAAGCTACACGAGATGAGGGGATTGCATTAGAAGGGGATGGACCACTTCTTAATCATGGTGATGTGGTTATCGCAGCCATTACATCGTGTACTAATACATCAAATCCTGCGGTGATGCTTTGTGCTGGTTTGCTCGCTAAAAATGCAGTAAATCGTGGATTGACAACAAAACCGTGGGTTAAGACATCTCTTGCCCCCGGTTCAAAAGTTGTTACCGATTACCTTGCCAAGGCAGGAGTTCAACCTTTTCTTGATTTGCTTGGTTTCAATTTAGTGGGTTATGGTTGTACAACCTGCATTGGTAATTCTGGGCCATTGCCACTAACCGTTTCGGCTGCCATTGCTCAGGGTGATCTTAATGTATGCGCGGTTTTATCGGGTAATCGGAATTTTGAAGGGCGTATCCATCCTGAAGTTAAGTCGAGCTGGCTTGGCTCTCCGCCTCTTGTTGTCGCCTATGCTTTGGCAGGTACCGTTCGTATTAATCTCGATAGTGAACCACTTGGAACAGATGCGGATGGTGTATCCGTCTACCTGCGTGACTTGTGGCCATCAAATGATGAAATCTCTGCCGCAGTTGCTGAGGTGAGTCGCCAGATGTTTAAAGTCCGTTATGCCGACGTGTTTACCGGCGATACGTTGTGGCAACAGCTTGAGGTTGAACAAACTGAACTCTATTCATGGGATGTGGATTCGACCTATATCCGTCAGCCTAGTTTTTTCACCCAACCAAACGTTCAGGATGATGTGGTTAATGCTCGGATTCTTGCTTTATTGGGTGATTCGATTACAACAGACCACATCTCTCCAGCTGGCTCAATTGCTCCCAATAGTCCCGCTGGTGATTACTTACAGCAGCTTAAAATTTCTCAGCAAGATTTCAACTCTTATGGATCCCGGCGTGGTAACCATGAAGTGATGATGCGGGGTACCTTTGCAAATATCCGTATTCAAAATGAAATGACACCTGAAATTGTTGGTGGTTATACGCGGCAATTACTGAGCAATGAAATCGAACCGATCTATACGGCTGCTATGCATTATCAGCAGCACCAGGTTCCGCTCGTTATTGTTGCCGGCAAAGAGTACGGTACGGGTTCTAGCCGTGATTGGGCCGCCAAGGGAACATTGCTACAGGGGGTACGAGCAGTGATTACAGAAAGTTTTGAGCGCATTCACCGTTCAAACCTTTTGGGTATGGGGGTGTTGCCGTTGCAATTTATGCCAGGTGTTAATCGCAAGAAGCTTGGATTGACGGGCGAAGAAACGATCTCTATTCATGGTTTAGGGGAAAACTTGACGCCAAAATGTCAAATCGTGATGAAAATTATTTTTGCAAATGGTGAATCGAAACAGGTCGATCTGCTCTGCCGCCTCGATACCGAAGAGGAGTTGAAGGCATATCGAAGTGGTGGAATCTTACGCTACGTTTTAAAACAATTATTGGCCGATAAATAATTATTTTGGTTGATAGGGACAAAATCCAGGTAGCGGGCCAATTTGTGGATGGTTGCGACAGGTGTTAGGTCGCAACTCGTAAATGGTGCAACGGCGGCTGCGTGTGTCGAGATATACGCAGTCGTCGTTGGCCATGCGAGTTAATGTAAAGAGTTCACTCTTGTAGCTTAAGTGCTCAATAATACCATCCTTTTTAAGCCTCTTGGCAATCTTCTTAATCGGGTCATTGATTTCAAATTCGCTGACAACACCTATCCGTACTAAATCACTTAGATGAACCTCTACAGGTAGAGTGCAGCAGGTCGCGTGGCAACTCTGGCATAGCTTGGCGGAGTATTTTGCCCAAGTAGCTGTTTCGTCGATGTCTGAATGGAGCGGAAGTTTTTTTGCCATGATAGTGACCCGATTAAAGTGTTATTTTATGCGACGACATTCGAGATAGAAACGTTTCTCATCTGCTTCACCCATTGAAAATGTTTTGCGGGGTAATGCTCCATCGAGCACAATTGTTTTAAATAGATCATGCTTTGAGATAGCCGGCAGATAAAAACCTGCGCAGTTTTTCTGCGCACCAAGATCGGTAACGCTTTGATCGCCATGAATATAGTCGATACGACTACTGCTATGTTTTTCAAGGTAGTGATCAAGGAAATCCTGTAACGTGGCAACAACCAGTGTGTACTTTGGCTTATCAATACAACAGACGCCATGCTTGCCAGCTATGGTACATGGGAAACTGTGCTGTGCATCGTTAATGGTGATATTTTTCTCGGCCTCAGCTAAATTTGCGTAAGCAGTAAAGCTGAACGTCATGTTTTGCGCTGAAAAGTAATTCTTCATCTCGTTGAGGAAGTTGTCCTCTTCAATAGAAAACATTACCCGATGGATCGCTTCAAACTCCAATCCCTCATCGTGAACGTTAACCAGCTCAACGAGAGCAAAGCGGGCAGGGTGGGCCATTAACTCGTCGTGCGTCAACGTAATCTCACCTGAATCGACATCATCTTTTAATTGCTGCCAAATCGCTTTCGCTGTTGCGAATGAGTGGTTGCCATCGCCCATTGCATAGAGCATGACATCTTCATCAACATTGTATTTTTGTTGATAACTTTCCTTGTCTGCTAATGTTTCAAGGGCCGTCGTGATCTGGCTAATCAACTCAGGTTGATCAATGCGATAACCTGTGAGGTGGCCGCCATTTTCCATCAATTCAAAGTCGTAGACTGTTTCAAGGGTTTGATCAAATAGAGGTTCGATGACTGTTTTTTTCGGGTCATCAATAAGAACCATAATGTGCGGCAGTTCAATCGGGGCATTCTTGCGTACCTTAATACGAGGCGGTAGGCGGTCAAGAATGGTTCCCTCTGTTGCACGAATAAGGCTTTTAGCCCCCTTATTGTAGTCATATTTTTCAAGATCAAGAGCAACGATCAATCCCTTGCGAGATTCAACCTCAGCCGTTTTACGGTTTAGCAAAATGAACGCTGGTGCTTGCTCAACAAGACTACCGTCAGATAAATAACTCTCCATGGCAGAATTGATACCGGCAATGCGTTCTTCGCAATCGTCATCGTCGAGGTTTACTTCAGGGAAAATAAGATTGAGCGTCGAGGCCACTCCTGATGTTTTTTGTTCAAGGCGCTGCCAGTATTCACGATCAGACGTGTATTGATCACACGCAATAATCGACCAAGATTGCATGTCGGTCCCTTGCTTCGGGAGTAAAATGCGAGGCACCTGTAAACCAATGTGATCAAAATTCATGAGAGTTGATTCCCTTCGTGACTATGTGAATGTTTGGAATAAATTATGTTAGGCGTGTGTTGATACGCTTTGTACGATAAAAGACGTTACGAATAGGCCACCCGTAGCCAGCGTAATGTTTGATTTAAGAGTTGAAAGTCATAAATCTCTGCACATAAAGAGTTAGAGTTGTGTGGCTCCCTTAGGGCAATCAACTCGTTACAATACAGAATATTTAATCTGTTGTGTAGTGTGAATTTGGTTTTTGTAAATCAAATGACCTGTTTGGGGAGGGGCACGCTCTTACTTTATTACCTTAGCGGTATGTAGTTGTCGATCAACTCTTTGATAGGGATGAGAAATGTTCTGAATCATCTATTAAATTATGCGACTTTTGATAGAACTTGAACACAGAGTAACGATCTCATGGTGAAATCTATTTACTCCGATTCAGGCTATTATTCTTGCTCGGTTTTTTTTGCAAATAAACGCGCGACAAGTATGCCAACCTCATAGAGGACGATAAAAGGGAGAGCGATTGCCGTTTGTGAAAAAATATCGGGTGGTGTGAGCATGGCTCCCATGACAAAACCGACCAACAATGCATATTTGCGTTGCTTGACTAACCATTTATAGTCAACAACGCCGAGGCGTACTAGAAAGAAGATGACGATTGGTAACTCGAATACCAGACCAAAAGCCATCAATAATTGGGTTGCCATAGCGAGGTAGCCCGCCATGGAGAGCATGGCGTTAATCTCGCCGCCCATTCCCGCGGATCCAGTACCAAAGGTGATTAAAAAGGTGAATATTTGCGGGAAAACCCAGTTGAAACCGAAGTAACTGCCGCTGGCAAAACACAAACAGCTGACGATCACAAAGGGCAGCGCTAACTTTTTTTCACCTTTGTAGAGTGCCGGTGATGTGAAGGACCACAACTGCCATAAAATAATTGGTAGCGCTAGTACTAATCCAGCTACGGCACTTAACTTAAGGTAGGTAAAGAACGGTTCTGTGGCATGGATAAATACCAGATGGCTGTCAGCTGGCAGAGCTGCCTGCACTGGTTGAGAAATATACTTAAACAACGTCTCTGATTGACTGTAACAGCCAAAAAACGTAGCGAGCCAAGCGATGAAAGCGATCACCAACCGCTTACGCAGTTCTTCAAGGTGGCTGCCAAATGGGAAGGGGTCAACTGACATCTGTTTTTACCGATGATTGTGATGTCGAATCCGTTTTTGCTGCTGAATCTGTTTCGTCAGATTGTTCCATGTAGCTGCTCACATCAATGGTGTTTTTGATCTCTTGAGTCGCACGACGGAATTCGTTTAAACCGCGTCCTAGCGACTTAGCAATCGCTGGCATTTTTTGTGGGCCGATGACAATCAATGCTAGGCCAAGAACAAGTAGTAATTCTGGCATCCCTATTCCAAACATATGCTTACCCCTCTTTCATGATGGAGACAACTACGCTTCAGGAGCATCAAGCTCTTTCTCTTTTTTTTCATCATTGATGCCACTTTTGAAATTGGTAATCCCTTTGGCCAATGAACTGCCAAGTTGAGGAAGTTTTTTTGCGCCAAATAAAACGGTAACAATTGCGAGGATGATTAATAGTTCTTGCCCGCCTAATCCGAACATAATGTTGTCCCTTTCAGTGATGAGTTTGTTGGTAGCGGCCCAGCGAAAATGCTGGGCCGTTTTCAAACAGTTTTAGTGCTTATATTTTGGGTATTTAAAGCTGTGACAGCCAGCGCACATCGGTTTACTTGATTCATGCTCAGCATGACACTCCATGCATGGAGTGTCTTTGCCGTAGTGCATATTGTTGTGCGGGTTTTGCCATGTCTCATCGGCTGGCCGCGCTGTTGCTTCAGCTAAGTCGTCGAGATCGTGGCATTCCAAGCAGGCATCGTCTGCTGGAAAGTTCAATGGTTTTTTGTTGCTATGGCATGCATCGCACGATTTGCCATCGTAAAAATCAGCGTGGAACGAGCGACCCTTAATATCCTTAAACTGCTTTAGGGTTTCGCCTGCTATGCTGGTACTAGCGATAAATAAGACCAGCACTGTGAACATCATCACTTTTGCATATACTTTCATAACGTCTCCTTATTATTATCTGAGGTCATTAGGCTTTCATCATGGTTTTGGCGGCGGTCATCCCCATGACCATGCAGTCAGGGATCGAACAGCTACCGAGGCGGCTGACACCGTGCATACCACCAGCAACTTCGCCGGCTGCGAACAGACCGGGGATCGGTTTCCAAGTGGTTGAATCGATAACTTCCGCATTGACATTGATCTTGGCGCCACCTTGGCAGTAGTGAACTTTTGGCCAGTTGCGAACGGTGACAAAAGGAGCCTTGAGGTACTTGCCCTTGGCCTTGCCCATCGGCTTGCCGAACTGCTCGTCAACACCGGACTTGACATAGCTATTATATTCAGCGATCTGCTTCTTCAACGCCTTGAGCGGGATATTGAAGTGCTTGGCCAGCTCTTCCACGGTATCGAACTTCCAGCCAACACCGTACTTGAGAACCTTCTTCATGCTTGGGTGTGCCTTGGCGTGCTCATAGCTGGTGATGGTAACCGGTGGCAGCGGCTTGCCGTTATCGTCGCGACAGGTCAACTGGGCGTCGGAACGGGTTTTGCGGTCAGCTATCTCGTTCATAAAACGCATGCCGGTTTTCGGGTAGACCGAAATCGAGTGAGCGAAGTTATAGATCGAGTAGTTGGAGACGTAACCGAAGCCGTCCTCATCAGCGGAGGCCCAGGGACCGGTCTGGATGTGGGCCATATGTACTGGCACCGCACCGACATCAAACAGTTCCAGTAGTGCTTCACCGGTGGCGGCGCCCGCAACGTTCGTCGAACCGACTTCTGCGGTCAGGGTTGGATCCTGAGCACTGCGCAAACCGACATTAAGGGCGAAACCGCCAGTAGCGACCAACACACCGCGTGCGGAACGGACATTGATTGGTGAGCCCTCTTTGCCGCGACCGACGTAGTGTCCTTTAAGAATTTTGGCACCGACAACTTTGCCTTTGTCGTCAAAAATCAAGCTGTCAAATTTAGCGCGGTTGACCATGCGCACGCCAAGTCTCTGGCATTCTCGAACCAGCGGTTGGGTAATCCCAGCGCCACAGGCGACAGTAGTCTGATAGGTTCTCGGTGCCGAGTGACCACCAAGTTGCTGCAGGTAGGGGAAATATTCGGAACCGGCATCCAGGGTAATCTGGAAGGCTTCGCCAGCATGCTTGGCAACATGCTCCAGCAGCACCTTGTCTGCCACACCACGGCCTGCTTTGGCCTGATCGGCGACCATCTGAGCCGGTGAGTCTTTAACACCTTCTTTTTTCTGCAGCGGCGAACCAGGAACTGCGAACAGACCACCGTTAAAAGCAGAGTTGCCACCGAATACTGGCATTTTGTCATAAATGACAACATCTTTGGCACCAAGTCGCTTGGCCTGAATTGCAGCGGCTAGTCCGGCAAAACCGGAACCGATGATCACCAACTCATGTTCCTGATCCCAGCGGACATCACTTTTACATGATGTTATGGCCATAGCAGGGCCAGCTAACGTGACTGCTGCACCAGCAACACCCATACCGACCAGAAACTTGCGACGATCTGCTTGTTGGCTCTTTTTCTCTTTCATACGAACCTCCCAGAATGTGGTTGTCACCCCGTTGTTGGGGTGGGTAGCGCCATTTCAGGACGATCCGCCTGAAGTGTGGCCTCGTGTGGAAAATGATTTCATAACGGTGATACGTTTGTGAATTGTATGTTGAGCTGGGCACCAGTTATTTATCAAATTTATTGTTGAATAAATCGTAGCAGATTTGCCTGGGAAGGCTAGGGCAGGTATCGGGGTTTAATCGGGTAAAAACGACTACCCGATCAATGAAAGTGACTGTTTCTAGGTTTTATTTTGTGATCAAAGGAGAGGGCTGACTTGTTCCAACATGTTGGGCGATGGTTTAATCGGCACCTTATTGGTATTTGATGTAATTATGGTTGTTCCGCTGCAGCGTGTTGGCCAGCAATGCGGCCAAACACTAAGCAGTCGACAATCGCATTACTGCCGAGACGGCTCGCACCATGAATTCCGCCAGTGATTTCACCCGCAGCATAGAGGCCGGGGATCGGTTGTTGGTTGCTGATTGACAATACTTGAGCCTGCTCGTTGATTTGTACGCCACCCATGCAGTGGTGCACTTTTGGTAGCAGACGGATCGAGTAGAACGGTGGGTTTTCAATGGGTTTGAGGTCATTGCTCAGTTGTTTACCGAATTCACCATCGCGGCCACGAGCTAGCGATAAGTGGTAACGCTCCAGTGTTTCGCGTAGCGCTGGCAGAGGAATATTGTCCGCTGCGGCTAACTCTTCGATAGAGGAAAACTCTTTGACCACTCCCTGCTTAAGACATTTATCGAGAGTTGTGGCTTTTATCACGCCAAGGCTATCAACAATGGCAACAGGAATGCGATCGTGATACAGCATGGCATCGGTGCGTAATTTACGATCAGAGAGTTCGTTGACAAAGCGTTTTCCTGTGTTGGCATCCACCATAATTCCATATGGAAAACCAGCAAGCAGGGTGAACATGGAGCCTACCCCCCAACCCTTCTCGTGGAATGATGCCCATGGCCCAAGTTGAATCCACGATAAGTGAATAGGAGTCGCGCCAACCCGTAATGCTGAGAGTAAGCCTTCAGCTGTAGCACCCATCTGGTTCGTACTGTCGATACTTTCGTTTAAACGTGGATCTTGGGTCATGCGAAAATTGATATCGCGGCCGAAACCACCCGTAGCCATAACCACTGCTTTGCGGGCGCGGATCCGTTTTAACTGACCAGAGTCTTGTTGCGGAAAAACGTAATCACAGCGTACCTCAACTCCGTCAATTCGACCTGTTCTATCAGTAAGAAGTTGGTTGAGCAGGGTTTGCATCTGTACGGGTATTTCAAGTTCGCGGCACTTAGCTAGCAAGGGCTGAATAATGCCAGAGCCGGTACTGGTGTCGGTGATATAGGTACGCGGGACGCAGTGGCCACCAAGGTGATTGAGGGATTCTTTATATTTCACCCCAAGGGTGTCTATCGTCCAGTTTAGAACTGCCGCTGATTGTTCAGCAACCATGCGTGCGAGCTCTTTGTGGTTAAGCTGCATACCCGCTTGCATCATATCTTCGAGCATTTGTTCGGCAGAATCGGTAATCCCCTCTTTGCGTTGCAACTCTGAATTTGCGACCGCCAGTAAACCACCGCTAATTGCCGAGTTTCCGCCCGGTATGCGCATTTTTTCCAGCACAATCGTTTTGGCGCCCGCTTGCTGTGCTTCAATTGCTGCGGATAAACCAGCAAAGCCAGAGCCAATAATCACAACGTCATATTCTTCGTCCCAACGGGGGTTGTTAGTCGTCATAATAGAATCCATTCTGGAAAATCATTTTAGTTGCCGTCTGTAGCGCCAAGGTCGCAATTGCGGTTGATTAAAAATGTATGCAGATTGACATCTTTACCGCGCAAGCAGAGTTTTTTACGGATGTTTTTACGATGAGTTTGAATCGTTTCGAATGAAAGATTCATCGCATCACAAATCTCTTTACCTGTTAAACCAGCTTTGATGAAGCGACAAATTTTTAACTCACCTTTACTTAATTTAAGTAAGTCGGCATCCAGTTCTGTCTCAAAGTCGGTTGTTAATGCAATTAATTGCGCCTTGATGAGATCAAGGTAGATGGTGTTAACCTGGTCATCTTTTTCGTGACGAACCTTTTCGAGTCCGGGTAATAACCCTGTACGAATTCTGTGCGTTAAATTTTGTTCGAACTGTTGACGGTCACTCTCAATACTCTTAAGCACATTACGCAAGGTAACATTCATCTCTTCGGTCTGGAGTTTCTCATCACGTAGTGTTGATTCAAGGGCCAATTGTTCGCTGGTGTCGCGAACGATCACTGGCCAAAATTTTTGATTGTCGAGGTCCATTCGAGTCATGGTGATTTCGCAGGGGAAGGTTTTTCCATCGACATACACACTGGTCACCTCAACATGGCGACGTTGACCCTCAATGAGGTTCTCCCTTAATGCAGCAAGTTTGTTGCATCCTGCATCATCCGTCAAGGAGCTAAACGTCGTGCCAATCAAAATTTCAAGGGGGATGCCAAAGATTACACTCGCTTGCTGGTTGGCCTTAACAATCTCTCGATCGCTATCGATAAGTAAAATTCCTTTACCAACGGACTGAAAGATCGCATCAAGCATTTTTTCCGAATTGGCAAGCGCACGTGTTCGTTCGCTCACGCGCCGTTCCATTGCTTGACGGTGATCAACCATGCAGGTGATGTCGTTAAGCAGTAGCATGATCCCTTGATTTGATAGCGGATTCTTGGATAAAGGCAGGGCTTGTAAATTGAAAACTTGCGAAAAATGATCGCGGGTAAGAGTTATCTCATGCACCTGATTTGGGGTGATTTGCTGTAGCAGTTCATCAAGGGTGTCACTTGGCAGATCAAGAATGTTGCCGCAAAACTGGCCAATAAGTTGCTGGCCAGAGAAAAACACTAAGGCTTCCGGGTTGGCCTCGATAATTATTCCTGCATTATCTGTTACTAAAACAAGATTCGATGTCGCGGAAAAAATACTTTCGTAGGTGTTTTTTTCACGTGTTAATTGGCGGTTAACCCGTTGAAGGTCTCGTGTCTGTTGATCTATATCGTCATGGCATTCTTTGCCAACGATTGCTGTCTCAATCCTGTCAGTTTGGCGTTGAAGCAGTCGCAATGCTTTAAACTTGATGTGGTCGGCAATGATCACCGCTTCAATGAGGTCTTCAATGGCCAGACGCATCGCCTTAAAGCAGATGATACACATCTCGGTGGTCATTCCGCTTGCTCTTTGCTGGTGCGCTAACGTGACAAAAAATTCAGTTTGACTGGTCCGTTGATGTGTTGGTGACCTATCGAGTGACTCAAGCGGTTTCAGTGTAGCGAGAAGGGTGTGAAAGGCCTGTCTCGAATCGCTGTGACCAACAAAGATCGACTCATAATAGCTGGACTGTTGCAAATGGTGGGTCCACAACTCTAGATAATTATCTAACTGATCATCAAGTTGTTCGAGAATGTCATCAATCATCATATATTTGTCCAAGTAGGATGAATGTAACTTTCTTTAGCTGATTGTTAGCTGAGGGTGCAGCGAACTGCACCCTCGTTAGTCGTATCGTGTTAAATTTTTACCAAGGTGCGACCGCTGAGTTTTCCTTTGAGGATCGCACTAATCTTATCTTCAAGCTCATCCAGTGACACTTCGGTAACGGTTTCTTCCAAGTTCTTCAGTTTCCAGTCACTCGCTAATCGTGCCCATGTTTGAATACGGTAGCTCATCGGGCATTCCGCCGAGTCGATACCAATGAGGCTGACACCACGCAAGATGAATGGGAACACGTTGAGGTTCAACTCCATCGAAGCCACCAAGCCACAGCAGGTTACAACACCACCATAGCGGGTTGACTTAATCGCCGCTGCCAGAGGCTCACCACCGGCAACATCGACAACACCAGCCCAACGCTCTTTCATCATCGGCCGATCAGCCCCCTTCATCAACTCATCGCGGCTGATGACCTCAGCTGCGCCTAAGTCAGTGAGGAACTGAGCCTGCTCAGGCTTACCAGTCGCCGCTACAACGCGGTAGCCGGCTTGCGCTAGGATCGACACCGCGATGCTACCAACCCCGCCCGTTGCACCAATGACAAGCACATCGCCATCACTGGGCTTAACGCCGCCTTGTTCCAAGCGTAACACTGAAAGTGCCGCCGTAAAACCAGCCGTACCGTAGATCATACTCTCGCGTAGCGATAAACCTTCAGGAAGTTTGAGCGCCCACTTAGAAGGTACGCGAATATATTCACCGTAGCCACCTGAGGTGCCCATACCGAGGTCATAACTGGTGACAATCACCTTGTCGCCAATGGCAAAAGCATCACTGTCACATTGAACCACTTCACCCGCAGCATCAATACCGGGTGTATGGGGGAATTTGCGCGTAACCCCTGGGTTTCCCGTAGCGGACAGGGCATCCTTAAAGTTCAACGATGAGTAATGCACCTTAACCAGGAGATCGCCTTCAGGAAGGTCAGCAATCGCTTTTTCGCCAATGGTACGAGTAAATTTCTTCGGTTCAGGTTGTTCAACAATCATCGCTTTAAATAACGTGGGACTCATCATTGTCTCCTTGGTGTTGATGTTGGTTAATTGTCTAATTAAGTGTAAAAGGTAATCTGTGTTTGGCAACTAAAGTTATTTGAACCATTGTTTTTGCTGCACAGTAACAAATTCATATGAATTCTTGATTGATATGATAGCTTTGCATAATAGTTTTAAAAAAGTAAGTACCTACAATTAAGTATGGTAGTATTGTTTAGTATACTAATGTGTAATATTGATAAGTTATGTGTTTTTATAAGTGTGTTGATTTAAGGTAGAGGCTGAGGTTGGCCAACGGTAGACATGATCCCTTAACTCCTTATTTCTGAAATCTAACATTAGAAGTGAAGGGCTGATAGGCCGCAGGACTAACCGTTCCGATCAACTGACTGGGAGGCATTTTTTCTATTTTATCACTGTACCAGCAACATTACTCCGACTAGGGCAAGAAAGAACCCCACAAACACACGGAAAAATTTCTGGGGCATTCTGCTCAAAAACTTTTTTGCCAAATACGCCCCCACAAAAGATATGGGAACACACACAATCAAAGCATACAGCAAGTCAGTTTCCATTCGTGTGCCTCCCCAAGCGTAGCGTGATACACGGGTGACATCGATGAATAATGCGATCAAGCCGGATGTGAAAACATAGACTTCTTTCGGAAGATTAAATGCGGCAAGAAAAGCACCTCGAACCGCTCCGCCTACACCAAAGAAACCTGCGAACAAACCGGAAAGCACCCCCCCCACAGACGGTGGTGCCCTGGGTCTTTGGCAGGGACCAATCGTGCCTCAGAAAAAGAAACATGACGTAAAGAATCAAGAATACACCAAGAATTTTTGGGAAAGGTAGGCCTGAGACCTGGAGCGAGAGTGACGCACCAAGGAAGCTGGCGATAATGCCGGAAAGGCCGAACCCAAGAATAAGCTTCCAGTCAAATCCCGTTTTGAATAAAATGACTTTCCACACATCACCACACAGGTGGATAATGCCAACGAAAAGTAATGCTATAGGAATCGGTACAAATAGTGCCAGCACAGGCATCATGATTGTTGATGTGCCGAATCCTGTTGCCGTACCGATTCCAGATGCAACAAGTGTCAGCAAGCAAAGCAGCAATCCCTCGGTCATTTTCTTATTTTCCTTCAGGTCAACAATGAATTCGCGAAGCTTACTTTGCCGCAAATATAAGCCAACCGATGATCTGATCCCTTTTATTGTTTCCTGTCTTTGAGTGATGTGTTTACTAGGCATTCCTCCTCTCTAATTCGAGAAGAGGAATGCCTGAAGTAACACTCGACCGGTCAAGTCAATAACTCTGACCGGTCAGGGTTATTGGCGCAAAACAAAAAGTAGCGTTCACCTAAAACAGTTGCTAAGTTTTGGTGGATGACCGCTCTAAGGGGCCATTGAGAATTCCCAGACAAATGGTCCATCCATCAAGATCCCTGCCATATCCGATACGTATATCAGCGCAGAATAGGTCACTCCGGAGCGTAGCCCTGCGGTTGGCTTTAGGGTCGCGGTAGTAAAGTCGTTATTGAATGTGACGGTGACCGGTATGCCGTCAATGAGGCCAAACTCGAAGGGTGTAATCGATTCATCGAAGTTTACTTGCATCAATGAAGTGATCGGCACATCGTCTTCGCCCTTCGGGGGAGAAACTGACAGTACTAGCGGGCCTATCACATCAGCTTGATTTCCTGTTGTAAACTTCCATTCCACCGTTGTTTCTAGATCGTTCCCTGCCAAATCCTTGATGGTTCCCGCCACCGAGGCTGTATAAACAGTACCGGCCATGAGGTTGGCGGTTGGCTTGAACAGGGCTGTTGTGCCAACATACGTAACGGTTCCATCCACCGGGGCTGTCCCGTTGAGTGTCAATGCCTGCGCGTTGATCGTGAAAGGATCAATCGGCTCATTGAATGTGACCGCAATAGCAGTGTTAAGTGCGACTGAGTTTGCGTTTACAGCAGGATAGTGGCTCAGGACATCGGGGGCTATTAAATCCGCATCGCTGGTGGTGAATTGCCAAATATAATCTTCGACCAGCGTATTACCCGATAAATCCTCAATATCAGTGGTGACCGTGGCAACATATGTATCCCCGAAAACAAGGTAGGAGTCGGGGATAAAGGTTGCGGTTAGGCTAGATTCATCGTATTCAACAGCACCGACGATAGCATTCCCGTACTCATCGTCCACTAGGATGGAGTACAATGTGATCGTGGCAGGTGCGATGGGCTCATTGAACGTGACTGTGATGGCGCGGTTGATTGCCACCGACGTGTTGTTAAACTCCGGAATTGTGGAGAGGACATATGGGGCCACTGTGTCAGCAACCTCCACTGTGTCAACAACCTTCACTGGTGGAACAACGATGGCATCATCGCCACCTCCACCTCCGCCACCACATGCGAATAAAGCCAAAACAGAGAAAGAATACGCCACCAAAATAATTAAACGTTTCACATTTACCCCCTTAAGAGAAAGCAAAAAATGTGGAGTCCCTGAAATAGAAATCCACCTACAATAAAACAAATTAATATTCATTTATATGTTAATTATTGATTAGATGTCATTATTGTAGTGTGTTGGAGAACTTGATATTTATATTTCTTAATCATATCAGGCATAATTAATCTGGCAACACATGTCCGGATATAATTTTACACAGCTTCCTGCATGGGATCATAGGCCAGCGGATCCTCGTACGCGAATTCATACCGGGAAAGCCTAGGGGACGTTGTTGACACAGTGGACAGGATTGTTTCCAAATCAATGTATCATTAGTTCCGCTCCAAAATCTTACAAATAGCCGAAGTCGAAACACATAGTATTCGTGCCACCGTTGTCGGCGTCATCCCGTGACTCCGTACTAGCTTTTGGGTGATCTCTCTACGTGCAATGGATACAATGCGGCGCTTACTCCCAGAACATAACTCCTCTGATGTAATTGAATATTGAGTACAAATCAGTTCAATATATTCATCCGCTAACCGTTGTTTTTCCTGCGGTGAGGTGGGGGCTAAATCTTCATCCTGATGACGTAAAACCTGCTCAACAAATTCACCATTTCCCAATATCCGACTATCAAAAAGTTCAGATTGATCTTTACCGCCTGCTTGTTCTCCCTGCGAGCGACGCAAACCACCACCAACTAGCTCTGGTCGTTCTCCTTGATCTAAACCTTCGATCATAAACTGTTGATACTTTCTGATCGCTATCTTACGTTTCTTACTAAAATGGAGCAGCACCTCATCGCACGCTTGCCAACTCTTTTTGTTGCCCTCAACCAGCGTCGCATGGCCACACCACGGGTAAGAGTTTAGCGCTTCAATGTCATCAACAATTCCCGCCCTAACAGGGTTGAGGTGGATATAGCGCACTAACTCCAAAAAATAACACTCATCATCACATACAAATGACTTGTAACGGTTCTGAAATAGATGGCCGTGACGATGGTGACGCAAATTAAACCGAATCGCATGGCCCGTTAATAGCCGCCGCATAAAACGCGACAAACCATAATGATTACTACGTACCAACAAGTGAGCATGGTTATCCATCAATGCCCATGCATAAACCTCAATACTGCACTCAATCGCTAACCGATTTAACCGAGCAACAAAATCAAGGCGATCGGTATCATCTTTAACAATCAAGAACTTTTCAATACCACGAAAAATAACATGATGCAGTAACCCTGGGCTGTCGAGTCTTGGTTGGCGTGGCATGGTGGCTCCTTTTGTTGATGGTATGGAGGGTTTGAGTATTGTAATGCAGTAAGTTGAGCGTGTCAACAACGTCCCATCTGGGGTTGCTATACCTCGAAAAATAACATGATGAAGTAACCCTGGGCTGTCGAGTCTTGGTTGGCGTGGCATGGTGGCTCCTTTTGTTGATGGTATGGAGGGTTTATGTAAGTTGAGCATGTCAACAACGTCCCCTCTTGGGTTGCCAACGTCCTCTCTGGGGTTGCCTTTATCATTGTTTGAACCACAGAGAAAGTGGTGGTAGGATCAATGCAATGACAAATAGTATCTTATAACTTCTAGTACGCATCGACATTTCCTCATTTGCTGTTAAAATTATATTTAGATATATCTAGAGTGATTGTTGGAACTTTACTACTTAATTCAATATATCATAAAGATTTGTCATTTTGACTACTCGACATTTTTTACCGGCATTCGACAAAAATGTCGAGCGGCGACTTTTTTTCGAGTGGTTAAGATGCGCTTCTTATTGTGTGTTGAATGAGCCTATTTATTCCAACAACCTGATTAGCGTAATCGCTTGTAATTAAAGTGATTATTTCCACTTCTGAGCAGGGGTAGGAAAACAAGCCGTTTTGAGTTCCTGTGGTGTGGAAATTGCATGTAAATAATAACTAACATTGGTTTTTATTCTCTAACCCAATAATGGGGTATCGATGAAAGTTCATTTTGATAATAACCAAGGCTTTAGCCTTATTGAATTACTTATCGCTCTAACGATTTTTGCTATTGGATTGTTAGCATTAGCGGGCATGCAAGTGACAGCAATACGAGGTAATTCCACAGCGCATTCTTTAACTACCGTTACAGATTTAAGTGATGGCTTGATTGAACAATTGTGGGCGAGATCTGGTGATGATCCTTTACTTAGTATGGCTGTTAATGATGTAGCGTGGCCAGAAAATTTTCAGCTTCCTGATACGCCCGCTCAATGGGAACTTGCTGGTGGAGGCACTCTTAGTGCTACCTATACTATTGTGCCAAATCAACCAATTGCAGGTGTATCTCAGATCTCAGTTGTGGTGGCTTCCAATACTCGTACGCTGACTAAAACTGCCATGAAACGTACTTTTTAAGTTTATACGGGAAAATTGAATGAAACGATTAGGTGATAAAGGATTTACCCTTATTGAATTGTTGATGGTGGCTGCCATTATGGGCCTTGTGATGATGTCTGTTTATAGTCTGTATTTAAACACGCAGGACACCGCATTAACTTCAGAAGAGGTGGTTGATGCGCAGCAGAACTTACGTGTTGCTCTCGATAATCTAGTGATTGATATTCGCATGGCGGGATTTTTAGTGCCAACGGTAAGTGGTGCGATCGTTAGCGCTCCTGCAATTTTATCAACAGGAGGTCCATTCACTTTTAATGCTCCAGTTTCAACAGGATCCTATGCTCGATCAATGTCTACGTTAACAATAAATGGCGGTGGACAAGGTGATATTACTGTTGATGCTCAGATGGGTGCTGGGTTTATCGATGGTGACGAAATTATGGTGGTTAATCCTATTACTCTTGCTGTTGCTGGTACTGTGACAGTTGTAGTAGCCGGTGTCGCAGGTGATACTCTGACGGTAAGTGTTGCAGGTGCAGCAGTGGCAATTAGTTCGCGAGATATGTTGTTGCGGGTAGTGACTGAAGACACTACTTTCCCCGTATTGATTGCTTATCAGCTGGTTGATGATCCCGAAAGTGATGATGCTGCTATGTTGTTATTGCAGCGCAGCATTAATGGTGCAGCCGCTGCAACTGTTGCATCAAATATTACAGAAGTAGAGCTAACCTATCTTGATAGTTTTGGTGCTGATAGTTCTGCTGATTTAGATCAGATTCAATCTGTTCAAATAGTTGTTTCGGCTAAAACTGAAGATAATCGGATCGGTAAAAATAAAGTAAGGCAGCTTCAGACTGTCGCTAAAGTACGAAACATGTAGGGGGGAATTAAGAGTGAAATCTTTTAAGGAATATAAATATATTATTCGGTGCATAGACAATGAGAGAGGTGTTGCGCTCATCTTGACCTTGTCTATGCTGGTTATTATGAGTTTGCTTGGTGCATTGGCTCTCGATACAACAAATACCGAGTTGCAAATTACATCGAACCATCGTGTTGCAAGTGAAGCCTTTGTTGCTGCAGAATTGGCTGTCGAGTATGCGGCACAAAAAGCCTTAAATGATCGCGTTGCGACCGATTTATCGGCTGATATGGTTTTGAATGCGGCGATGCCCGATGGAGCAGTTCTTGCGGGTGATGGTCGTAATAATATCGCCGCATACACAGGAACAATGCCTACCGCGATGATGAGCGGAACAAGTACTGATGCATATCAGGGTAATATCTATCGTACTGGTGACCATGAAGATGCCGAAGGTAGTGCTGCATATTATCGAGTTGAAGTTGAGGCAACAGCTCATGGTCGAAGTAGCGCGAGAATTGAAAAGTTGTTTGTCAATCGCGCTGGGCATGTATTTTAAAAAGTCGATTGCATCGATAAAAGGGATTTGATAATGAATAAATATTATTCTTTAATTGTTCTATTGGTATTTGCAAGTGCGACAGCTTGCTGTGCGTATCCAGATTATTATGGAGGAGATGCTGCTGTTTATAGTGGAGATGCTTCGGGGGTTCGTCCTAATATCATGTTTCTGATTGATAATAGCGGAGCAATGAAGGCACTGGGAAGTCAGGAGCCTTATGACGCAACTGTAGACTATTCGGCTTTATTGGATGACGATGCTGAGATTTTTCAAAGTGATCGTGTGTATTTACGTAATGTAGCTAATGCAAATATTACAAATTATCAAGAGACAAAATTTACGGTTGATGAGGTAGAGTGCAGTAAAATTGTTGATGTGCAAGGTTCATATGATCCAGAGGATTTTGATGGTAGTTATAAAGATGATTATGCTATCGGTGATGGTTATGATGATGTTTCGGGTGAGATCCATCCTCGTTACGCCTTGGAGCAAAACGGCTTTTGGTATGGGGCATTAGGCCCACAGGGTGATTGCCCGAATAATGAAAATCAATGGGAAAATTATTTCACAGGAAATTTTAGGAATTATTTAAACAATTCTCAAGATCCTATAAGTAGGACTGATTGGTTGGCGCTCTCTCCAGATCTACGATTGGGCGTTGTCGTGAGTCCTAGTGGTTACGATCTGAATTTTAAGTGCATTGAGATAGCTGGCGATCCTGGTGCTGAAGAACCTAACTGGAACCCTGAAGTGTTACCCGATGGTCCTGTTTCTGGCACAATTGTGCATGATGGTGATGTCACATGGGAGGCGTTAGGTACTGTCCTTGAGATGGTTCAATACCAGATGAAGACGGTTGTTTTTGATCAAGTACGCGATAAAGCTAACATGGGGTTAATGACATTTGGCGATAATAATCATGGTGGAGCGATTATTGAGCCAGTTCTTGAAGCAGGCCCTTTTGATATTAATGGTGATGACAATTATCAACTACTTATTGATGGATTAGATCAACTTTCTGACCTTGTTAATGGTAATACACAGCCAGTAAATGAATCCTTCTGGGATGCTAATCTGTATTGGATCGGTGAGTCTGGCAGTTCTGCTGGTATCTCAAGTGATAAGGTTTCCTATCCCACACCGATAGAACATTGGTGTCAAGGAAACCATCTGGTTGTATTGACAACGGGTAGTGCCGGCAACAACGCACAAACACAAACTAAGGTTGGTGATGTCGATGGTGATGGTAATTTAGGTCTTGTCGATGATGTTTCTAAGCTGATGTATGACAGTCTTGATTTGGAAATCGATGGTTATCAATCTAAAGTTAATACCCATATTATTCAATTAATGACACCCTATGTGCAGCGACTTGAGTTTGCTACCGATGAGTTTCATGGCAACGGTAAGTATTATAATATCAAAAACAATCAAGAGTTGATTGAAGCATTGATCGATATTGTTGGCGGCATTTTACAGGAAAATTCCTCTTTTGTTGCTCCTGTTGTTCCTGCAAGTCCTGATAATCGAGCGTACAGTGGACAACGAATTTATCTGGGGTTCTTTAAACCGATGAACGATGAGCCTTGGTATGGAAACCTTAAAAAATTTGGATTAGGGTATGACAGTAGAATAAAAGGGTTTGATATTAACGACACAGTTATTAATGCCACATATGTTTATCCTGATGACACAACTAATCGTCAGTTGGATGGTTATTTTTTGGTTGATAAAGATGGTAACCCAACCGTGCGATCGTACTGGGAGACCTCAATGGACGGTGGCGAGGTTAATTTAGGGGGCGTTGGTGAAAAGCTCCTTGAGAGGGATATCTCTGATCGTAAAATCTATACTTGGTTGGGTGCAGAAGACGAAGTAGACGAAGGTGAAGTAGACGAAGGTTATCCTTTAATAAGCTTTTCTGAGTCGACTTCAGCGGTATTGGATGTAGATGAAGATGAGCGCGATAATCTTATCAAATATATTAGCGGTTATGATTCTTATGCCGATTTTTCCACAGATACATCGGCTAAACGTCGTTGGATACTCGGTGACATTATGCACTCTAAACCTGTGGTGTTGAACTATAGTCATTATGAAGTTACTGATGCGAATGAAGCTGATCCTGAAATCAATAAAGCCTATATTTTTGTTGGTAGTAACGACGGTATGCTGCATGCTTTTAATGATGCGACAGGAGAAGAGGCGTGGTCCTTTATTCCTCCTGATCTGTTGCCAAACTTAAAGTATATTCATGGCACCGATCAGCATGTCTATTTTGTTGATAATGCACCTGTCATCTATGTTTACGATAAAGATGGTGACGGAACAATTTTACCTTCAGATTCAAGTGATGCGGACGATAAAGCGATATTGATTTGTGGCATGAGGAGAGGGGGCGGTCTTAGCACAATTGCAGATTCAGCACTATCTCCTTCTCCTTCATATGGGTCATATTTTGCTTTGGATGTGACTGATCCAGAAGTCCCTACTTTTTTATGGCAGATTAATAGTGAAACCACAGATGCGGATGAATTAGGCCAAACATGGAGCTTGCCGCGTTTGACAAAAATACGCTCAGGAACAGATGATGATCCTGTTACTAAGATCGTCGCTGTATTGGGTGCGGGATATGATACCAACGAAGATCTGCGTTTTGGTGCAACCCAAACATTCCCAACGACCACAAGTTCGTCGACAATTACTTCGAACGCTGAATCTGGTGCTGATGCTGTTACCAGTGAAGGTGATGGGGCCCCATACTCTCCACGTGGGCGTGGGCTGTTTGTTGTTGAGGTTGCCTCTTTGCCATCGACAGGAGAGCTCTCTTTTACCGGCTCTGGTTCAATCCTTTGGGGGCATCCAGTTGTTGATTCTAATAATATGACTTTTAGCGTGCCCAGTGATCCTTTAGTTGTCGATCGCGATAGCGATGGTTTTACTGACCATATTTATATCGGTGATACGGGTGGTCAATTGTGGCGTTTTAATATTGAAGATAGAGTTGAATCTAATTGGACAGCAACTCGTATTTTTAACGCTAATGTCGATGGTCAGTTGGATGTCGGCCGTAAGTCATTTTATAAACCTACCGCGACAATTAGTGGCGAAGATACCTTTATTTATTTCGGTACTGGTGATCGCGAACATCCACTCAATACTGCCGTTGTTGATCGCTTTTATGTGGTCAGAGATCGACAAGGTGGTGATGACTTGTGGAATTACAGTAGTACCCTTAATGAAACTAACTTGGTTGATGTTACAGAGAACTTGTTGCAAAATAACCCTGCCCAAGCAGTTCTAGACAATACTTTAAGTAAATTGACTCCTCCTTACACGGTTGGAGATACAACCTATTATGGTTGGTATATAAAGTTTGATGAGCACGCGGGGGAAAAAGTGCTTGCTGTGCCTAAGGTATTTAGCAATATTCTTCTTTTTTCAACCTATACACCTGCTGTTATTGATGAGCTAAGTGATGATTATGATCCGTGTCTTGGAGCTCTTGGTCCGGCTAGACTCTACGCTGTTAATGCACAGACTGGGGAGGCCGTTTTTAACCTGTATGATGGAAACGACACAACTGATGAAAATGGAGATGTCGAAGTCCTCGAAAGGCCCGATCGTTATATCAACGTTGGTGATGGAATATCGTCAGAACCTTTGATTATCGTCAACAATACGGGGGCAGTGTCAATCATGGTTGGTCGTGGTGGCGGTTTCTTTAATTCTGGGGCTGTTCAGACAATTGATCCCGTGTTTCCAGTGTACTGGATGAAGTGGTGATAATTGGGTTGTGTGTAATAGGTATATACAGAAGGAACACTACATGAATAAACAGGGGTTTACCCTTATTGAACTCGTTATTGTCATCAGTATTATGGGTGTTTTAATGGCGATTGCTATTCCAGCAACACGCGGTTGGCGAGAGAGTATACAACACAAAGAGGTTGCTCGTAATGTTTTGTCTGTTTTGCGTCATGCACGAAGTCAAGCCGTTGCTGATAGTCGGGAACGAAGCGTAACAATTGATATCGGCAATCAGCGTTACTCAACTTCGTACTCTTTAGAAGGGAAATCGTTTCCAGTTACATCACCAATTGAAGCACGCGATAGTGATGGTGTTGGCGTAGCGTGGAAAACTGGTGGAACATTTGTTGTGAAATTTCGTCCACAGGGGTCGTGTGATACTGAGATATATGTTCGTGTTAATGGTCGTGATGACCTTGTTGTACGAATCGATTCTACTGCGACAGGTCTTGCACGTTTGTAACCGATAGATGTTTTGAAACAAAAATGCCCTCAACATCAGTTGAGGGCATTTTTGTTTGGTTTGTTAGTGTGCTCGCTCTACAAGGTAGGCTTTAATCTGTTCCGTATCGGCATCGATGAGATCGCAGCGTCGTTCACGTTGTTCAATCCCTTCTAACGATGCTGGCATCTGTGGAGGCTGACCGATGGCTTGCTGTACGGCTTCACCAAATTTTTTGGAAAGCCTAGGGGCCATTCTATATGACCAACGTCAACTAAAATAATCCCTACTGTAAAATAAGTTAGTTAAATATCCATCCCTATTTTGAACGAACCACTCCTGCTATATCAACACGTGGCGTTAGTCTCACAACTTGGCGAACCTTGAGTTTGATCGTTACAAATATCCGGCATCCCCCGTCCTCAATGGGAGCGCGGCCGCCTCATCATTCCTTATCAATCTTCAAGACTCCAGTGAGATGTCCGTGTTTGTCCCGCCCGAGGTCTTTATGCCTCAACGTTGTTGATCGGACTCATCTCGCTAATGGCTATTTCGAAGGTGGTGTTATACCTTGAAATATCTAGAATCGAAGACTTCGTTTCATCATTGTCCACGCGACGATAAAACGTTTTGCGGCTAATTTGATTCGCATTTTGGTTTTAATGCGCGTTCTAGTTCTCGCCCTTTGAGTAGTCGTGTAAAGTAGTTTCTGATGGTTTCATCTTGGTAACTGGCAATCAGGGCTGCTTGATATAACCCATAGCTTAATGTGGCTTTGCCCTGTTTAGAGATTACGGGTACGACACTGTTGCTTGTTTTTTCACTGCGTGATGCACTTAAATCAAGTCCTGCAAGGCGTAATACTTGTTTGCGGTTGGTAAAGCGATGGGCATCGCTAATCGCACCAAGGGGCATTGCTGAGATGATTGGCCCAAAGCCGGGGATGGTTATAATACATCGATATGATGAGAACGTTTCTCCAATGTGTTTAAGTTGCTCCTCTAAGTCATGTTTGATCTGTCTGGTATGGTAGAGCTGATCGACAATCATCTGTCCCTCCCATGCAGCAGCTCGGGGAGGAAGCAACCGACAGATTGTTGGCTTTGTTCCCATATGGTGCGTAGCCGTTTTTCATAGCGAAGGTGGCGCCGTGATAGCTTGTATTGCTGGCGAAAAGTTTCAAATGGTGTTTTTTGCAATATGTACTGGATCAAAGTCTTTAGCGATGATATCGAGGATCAAACCATCTTGACCTCCCGATGGCATCTGTTTATCGAGTTCAGGAAAGTATTGGGCTAGCAGATTGTTGCGGATACGCATTCGTAAGCCGTTTTCTGTTTTTTAAGCTTATTACGATACGCAAGGAGACTGCGTAACTCTCTGATGTCATTAGCAGCTAGATCGTAATATTGACAACGACTTTGACCGATGAGATCGGCAATGTTTGTAGCATCTTTGGTGTCGTTTTTATCTCAATGACCATCTAGTAATGATCGGTTATGTTTGACTGCAACATTAGAAGCATAAACAAACTGCTCATTGTTACGAATCAGATATTCAGCATAGAAAGGGGGTCAAGTCTGCTGTTGACTAACCTGTAGTGCGAGGTGAATTTATATGGCGTGACCATTACGAATTGAATAGCTGGGTACTTTGCCTTACGTGATGAATCTTGGACAATCTTACTCGGATAGATTATTCTTAACACTTGCTAGGGTAACGAGTTCACAAGAAATCATAAAATTGGAGTAAATAATCATGTTGTATGTTGTTCATTGTATCGACAAGAAAAACCATTTAGACGTTCGTATGGAAAACCGTCCTGCTCATGTTGAGTATTTAAAGAGTTTTGGCGAAAAGCTCAATGCAGCGGGGCCAACTCTTGATGATGAGGGCAATATGAATGGTTCGGTTGTGATTCTTGATATAGAATGCCGTGAAGAAGCTGAAACGTTTGCTGCAAACGATCCTTATGCTAAGGCGGGTTTGTTTGAAAACGTGACCATTAGTACCTGGAAAAAAGTGTTACCTGCATAAACTATTTTAAGCGCTTCATTCTTCGTTCAATATGGGAGGTCACTGTAATGATACAAGTTCAGATGCTACCAACCAATCAAGATAATTATTGTTATGTTATTCACTTGGGTGGCTCAACGGTTGTTGTTGACCCAGGTGATGCTCAGCCTGTTTTACAGTATATCGAACAACATGGCTGTACGTTGTCAGCGATTTTGAATACCCATATGCATCAGGATCATTGCCAAGGCAATGAGGAATTAAAGCGTGTTACGGGTTGTACCATCATTGGTGCTGATAAACGGATTCCTGTTGTTGATGTTGTTTTAACGAATGAAGAAACGTTGTCACAGCTTGATTGTTCATCGGTTTCTCAGGACAGTGGCGCGATACAAGTTGTTTATACGCCGGGGCATACGACAGCGGATTGTAGTTATTATATCCCCGCTGATGATAGTTTTCCTGGTGCGCTGTTTAGTGGAGATGCGCTGTTCTCGGGTGGTTGTGGACGTGTTTTTGAGGGTACAATGGAGCAGCTGTTTGATTCGCTCCAGCGCCTTAAATCATTGCCACCTGAAACACTTCTTTATTGTGGCCATGAATACACGTTAGACAATTATCGCTTTGCCGAATATGTTGAACCGAATTCAGTTGTTGTGCGCAACAAGTTGCGTGCCGTCCAGTTGCAACGTGAACGTGATGAGGCGACAATTCCTGTTCGGTTGGCAGAAGAGTTAACGACCAATTCATTTTTACGCACCAATGATTGCGCGTTGCGCAAGGCTTTGAAGATGGAAGAAAATTCAGAGTTAGAGGTGTTCACTGAACTGCGTAAACGAAAAAATCGTTATTAGACCATCAATGATATTGCGTACCGCTTCTTAGTGAAGTGGTACGCTAATCTTCACTTCGGCTCCATCGATATTATCGACGCCGTCATTCATCATGCTTCCCTGTTCATCGAGTAAAACTCCACCACTAATCTCTGTTTTCTGTGCGCCATCGGACTGTTTCGTTATCCGCACGGGTGCGTCTGCTGTAATCTCTTGATCTTCTTCGTTATACAATTGTTTAAGGGATTGTTGTGTCACGTCTAAATTAATGGGTGGCGTAGTGATCTGAACTGCTGGCTGTTTAATTGGTAGTGTTGATTGTTCTGTTAACGCAGGGTGTTCCTCAGTTGAGGAAGCAGGTTCTTCTACTTCAACGGGTTGTGGTGTTGATGTTTCGTGCTCAGATTGGCACGCCGATAACATTAATGTGGAGAAAATCATTACTAGGAAAATTTTATGTTGATAAGGCATGGTGGGATAATCCTTTTATTGATAATAAAAAGCCCTCGACAATTTAGTTGAGGGCTTTTTCTTTAGTTAGTGTGCTCGCTCTACAAGGTAGGCTTTAATCTGTTCCGTATCGGCATCGATGAGATCGCAGCGTCGTTCACGTTGCTCAATCCCTTCTAACGATGCTGGCATCTGTGGAGGCTGACCGATCGCCTGTTGTACCGCTTCACCAAATTTTGCAGGGTGGGCGGTGGCCAAGCACACTACAGGAATATCGGGATCGCTCAGTTCTTGCCCTGCCTTCACTCCAACAGCGGTGTGTGGGTCGAGCACATATTCAGTCGCCTGATAAAATTTAGTGATTTGATCAAGGGTCTCTGCCTTGTTGACTGTCAACGATGCAAAGTCTTGTCGAACCTTCGCTTGCAGTTGTTCGTCAAACTGTAAGCTGTTGCTGCCGGAGAAGCTCTCCATCAATGCCTTGAGTGATTCACTATCTTCATCGAGAAGATAAAATAGATATCGCTCGAAGTTGCTTGCAATTTGAATATCCATCGATGGCGATAGGGTTTCAACGACGTTGCCGACGGAGTAGTCACCATCAAGGACAAAGCGGGATAGGATGTTGTTCTCGTTGGTGGCAAGAATGAGTTTGCCAATAGGGAGTCCCATCCTTTTTGCCATGTAACCAGCAAATATATCGCCAAAGTTTCCAGTTGGTACCGAGAAGTCGATCAGTTTACTCTCGGTTTCTGGTTGCACACGACTGTAGGCATAAAAGTAGTAAACGATTTGCGCTAAAACACGTGCCCAGTTGATCGAGTTAACCGCACCGAGGGAGTATTCCGATTTGAAATCAAGATCACCAAAGGCCTCTTTAATGATGCGTTGGCCGTCATCAAATGTGCCACGAATAGCAAGATTAAAGACGTTGGCGTCGGTGACGGTGGTCATCTGAAGTTCTTGAATGGGTGATACCTTGCCGTGTGGGTGCATGATGAAGATGTTGATTTTTTCTTTGCCACGTACACCATAAATGGCGGCACTACCCGTATCGCCCGAAGTTGCACCAAGAATGTTCATCTTTTGGTCACGCTCTTCAAGCAGGTATTCAAACAGGTTGCCGAGAAATTGTAACGCAACATCCTTGAAAGCAAGAGTAGGGCCATGAAATAGTTCAAGAATATAAACGCCATCTTTTTTAACGACAGGCGTGACATCGGGGTGATCAAAGGTCGCATAAGAGCGGTCGATCAGCTCGCGCAGGTCAGCGCTATCAAAATCATCACCAGTGAACCTGGAGATAATATTGAAGGCAATCTCTGCGTAACTCATGGTTGAAAAACGGATTAGATCGTCGGCACTTACTGTTGGTATGTGTTCTGGCAATAATAAACCACCATCGGTAGCAAGGCCCATCATTACCGCATCTTTAAAGGATATGTCGCGAACCTGGCCGCGAGTACTCATATAGCGCATGGTTTTAAGTCTCCATTGATGTGTCAAATAAACGTTAACTATATCAGGATTGTGCATAGATGAAAAGAGGGCGTTGCGTGTGAAGTAGGATGGTTTTTTATAGCGGATAAAAAGACGGGGGAACCAATTGGTTCCCCCGTCTTAGTTCGGTCTGTTTAACGATGGTAAAGATTAATGGAAGCCGTTATTAATCTCTTGATCGAAAGCTTCCTGAGCATCAACGACAGCAACCGCTGCCATGTTGACAATATCGTTAACTTCATCACCGCGCTGTAAAATATGAACAGGTTTTTTCATTCCCATGAGGATCGGACCAACCGCTTCAGCACCACCTAATTTGCTTAACAACTTGTAGGAGATGTTGCCTGAGTTGAGGTCAGGGAAAATTAGTACATTTGCATTGCCTTTAAGCTGTGAAAATGGATATTGCTGCTCAGTTAATTCAGGGTCAAGAGCAACATTGGCTTGCATTTCACCTTCAACAATGAGTGCTGGTGCCCACTCTTTAACAAGTGCTGTGGCTTTTTTAACTTTGGTTGTAAAGGGGTGGATGGCACTGCCAAAGTTAGCAAATGACAGCATGGCAATGCGTGGTTCAACATTGAATTGACGTGCTTTTGCCGCAGCAAGTATTGCTGTTTCAGCAAGTTCTTCCGCTGTTGGGTCAATGGTTACCGTGGTGTCAGCACAGAAAACCACCTCTTTTTTAAACACCATCATGTAGAGGCCGTGGACACCACTGACAGAAGGTTGCTTGCCAATCACTTCAAGGGCTGGGCGAATGGTTTCTGGGTAATGGTGGTTAACACCTGAAAGCATCGCATCAGCATCACCCATGCGAACCATCATGGCACCATAATAGTTGCGCTCGCGACAAATAGTACGACTCGCTTCAGCAAGGGTGACCCCTTTACGTTGACGAAGGCGGAACAGCTCTTGTGCATATTCATTATGCTTCGGGCTACCTTTAGTGTCGATGATCTG
The DNA here is from genome assembly GCF_055389415.1 of Desulfuromonas svalbardensis. Classification (NCBI taxonomy): domain Bacteria; kingdom Pseudomonadati; phylum Thermodesulfobacteriota; class Desulfuromonadia; order Desulfuromonadales; family Desulfuromonadaceae; genus Desulfuromonas; species Desulfuromonas svalbardensis. The sequence goes on from NZ_AP042416.1 coordinate 2,290,958, forward strand.
CACACCATGTAGATCAAGGCCAAGGGTTTTGATCATGTTTTTGATCTTATCCTCAGGGCCAAGCAAGATGGGGATGGCGATCTTTTCATCAATTAAAATTTGTGTGGCACGCAGGATCTTTTCATTGTCACCCTCAGGGAAGACAACCCGCTTACGATCTGACTTCGCCTTATTGATCAGGGTACGCATGACCTCTTTGGAGCGACCTTGTAGTGCTTCAAGTGCTTCGGTGTATTTATCGATACAACCGATGTCACGTGTTGCCACACCGCTATCAATGGCTGCTTGAGCAACCGCTGGTGCAACATGTAGTAATACCCGTGGATCAAAGGGTTTAGGAATCAAATAGTCACGACCAAATGAAAACTTGGTGTTGCCATACGCTTTGACAACCGAATCAGGCACATCTTCTTTGGCGAGATTCGCCAGCGCTTTAACCGCGGCCATCTTCATCTCATCATTGATAGCTGTAGCGTGAGTATCTAATGCGCCACGGAACAAAAATGGGAAGCAGAGAACATTATTAACCTGATTAGGGAAGTCACTGCGTCCTGTACCAACAATGGCATCGCTGCGAACTTTCATTGCGTCGGGAGGGAGAATCTCTGGATCAGGGTTCGCCATGGCAAAAATGACGGGATCTTTGGCCATTGATTCAACCATCTCTGGTGTTACAGCATCCTTTGCTGAAACGCCGAAAAAGACATCGGCATCAACCATTGCTTCAGCAAGAGTACGGGCTTCGGAGTCTGTTGCTAGGCGAGCCTTATACTCATTCATCCCTTCGGTGCGGCCTTTATAGATGACCCCTTTGCTGTCGCAAGCGATCATGTTCTCAAGTTTTGCACCGAGGGTTAGGGCCATCTGTGCACAGGCAATCCCTGCTGCACCAGCACCGTTGACGACAATCTTAATTTTTGTAATATCTTTTTTAATGATTTCGAGGGCATTTAGTAGCCCCGCATTGGCGATGATGGCAGTACCATGTTGATCATCGTGAAATACGGGAATATTCATGGTTTCTTTAAGTGTTTCTTCAATATAGAAACATTCTGGAGCTTTAATATCCTCAAGATTAATGCCACCGAAAGTTGGTTCAAGAAGTTGCACGGTGCGAATAATATCATCAGGATCTTGAGTGTCGAGTTCTATGTCAAATACATCAACATCGGCAAAGCGTTTAAAGAGAACTCCTTTACCCTCCATAACTGGTTTGCCAGCTAGTGCGCCAATATTACCAAGGCCTAGAACAGCACTACCGTTTGAAACAACGGCAACAAGGTTGCCTTTTGCGGTGTATTCATAAGCAGTTTTTGGGTCTTTCTCAATTTCAAGACAGGGTTCAGCAACCCCCGGGCTGTAAGCGAGTGATAGGTCACGGCTTGTGTCACAAGGTTTTGAGGCGATAACTTCAATTTTTCCTTTGCGACCCATGCTGTGGTAATCGAGTGCATCTTGCTTTTTAGACATGTAAATGTTCCTTTCGGTTTTAGTCTGGATAAAAACAGGGGAATCAAAGTGCGACAAGTAAGTTACGTTTACCAACCAATCTAAAGTGACTTTTTAGAAACGATTGCGAGGAAACGTTTTGTACTGCTGTTTCATGTGTAAATGTTTTAGTTACGGTAAAAAAATAACATAGACTTGTGTATGGAAAGTTGTCAAGCGTAATCGGCCAAATGTAACCATGTTTAACAGGTGTTTGGTTTTTCACTTTATCGCCAATTTAATGCTGTTTTTAGCAAGGATTAACATCGGTGGTATAGGGTGATTAGTCTATGTTGTTTTGGTTAGTTGACTCAATTTCATTCTGTGTGGCAATAGATTTTTAATGGCAAACTGAAAGTTATAAAACTAACATTTTTATTAAAAGTGAATTTTATGTTTACATAAGTAAACAAACGGCGTTTGTTTTTTTCTGTTTTCTGGTTTGATATGTAAAGTGGTGAAAATAAAATAAGTTGTCGAGAAGTGGTGAGACAGGTTTACTCGTATCCAATGAAAGTGCTATTATTCTGTTTATTTTTGAGTAATAAAATAGTTCCCCACATATATAAAGGATTTAAAATCGTGATTATTGTAACGGGTGGTGCAGGATTTATTGGCAGTGCAATGGTTTGGCAGCTCAATAAAATGGGTCGTAAAGATATTTTGATTGTTGATTCACTCGGCCATAGTGAAAAATGGAAGAACTTAGCTCCGCTGAGTTATGCCGATTATATTGAAAAAGACGATTTTATGGAGCTGGTTGTTTCAGATCAACTTCACGATTATTTTGACCTCGGTGAGGATGGCTTAGAGGCCATAATCCATATGGGGGCATGTTCGGCAACAACGGAACTTGATGCGCGATATCTAGTGCATAATAATTTTGAATATACGAAGCAAATGGCGTTGTTGGCCCTTCATAGTGATGCTCGATTTATCTATGCATCCAGTGCCGCTACTTATGGTGATGGTGCTCAGGGCTTTAAGGATGATGAAGCTGCACTGAATCAATTGCGACCCTTAAACATGTATGGCTATTCTAAGCAGATGTTTGATCAATGGGCGCTGCAAGAGGGAATACTCGATAAAATTGTTGGCCTTAAGTTCTTTAATGTCTTTGGTCCAAATGAATATCATAAAGGTGACATGAGTTCTTTGGTGATTAAGGCCTATCGTCAAATTTTAGAGACAGGCAAAATTGGTTTGTTTAAGTCGTATATTCCAGAATATGGCGATGGTGAACAGATGCGTGATTTTGTTTATGTCAAAGATGTTGTTGATATGGCACTTTATTTTCTGAAAAATCCCGATGCTAATGGAATATACAACATTGGTAGTGACGGGGCTAATTCATGGAATGCTTTAGCGACTGCTATATTTGCAGCTTTGGATAAAGAGGTTAATATTGAATATGTTGAGATGCCCGATTCATTACGGGATAAGTATCAGTATTACACCTGCTCCGATGTGAGTAAATTACGCGCAACAGGATATGATGGTAAACAACGTTCATTGACTGATTCTGTTTGTGATTACGTGGTGAACTATTTGGTTCCTAATCATCATTTAGGCGATTAAATTTAGCGATTATAGCTGCATGAATGACCGAAAGGGCTTCTTATGTAAGGGGCCCTTTTTGTGTCGTAGAGGAGTCAATGTCTTGAAAATAATCATCCGCTTCGCTTTGTTGACGTTACTGCTGTCAATAGGGGTGTTCATTACAATGGCGATCCCCTTTTTATCTTTTTCTAACAGCCTCCTGTGGTTTCTTTCAACGTTTATGATTGGAGGAGGGGTAGCTCTCGTTGCCAAACATTGTGGTCGAGGGGCGCTGCTGTTGGCCATTCCAATCTCAGTTTTATCTGCCAATGCCGTGGTTGTTAATGTTTGGCCACCCCTCGTTAGACTTTCTGTTTTACGCGCCTTCAATGAGGTGGCAAAGCGTGATGATGGTTATCGTCAACTTCGTAAACAGGTGTTGCCGATAACGCTGCAACCGTTAGAGGTTCCGGCACCATTGCAGCAGGGATGGAATCATAGTGAGCGGGCGCTTGAAGTTGCTAATGGCGTTTCTGTGAGTTTGTTCGCGACGGGGCTAAATCGACCTTATGCCCTTGCGGTTGATGAACAAGGCGTACTGTTTGTTAGTGTACCGAAGGTTGGTCAAGTGCTTGCCTTGATTGATAAAGATAACGATGGTGTTTCTGACGTGACACACGTTGTTGCTTCAGGACTCGATCGCCCGAGTGGCTTGGCCTTTAAAGAGGGTATCTTGTATGTTGCGACCGCTTCACGTTTGCTTGCACTGCATGATACTGATGGCGATTTTGAATCAGAACGCCAACAGGTAATTAATGATCAACTCCCTGTTGCAGAGCATCACTGGGCACACGCTTTGATTGTTGGAGCTGATCAACAGCTCTACCTCTCTGTTGGTGCTGAGATGGGTGATGAAAGTTGGCAGCGCGCTTCTGTGCTCCGTTTGACGGGTAATGGCGATATGGCACTGCATGCGACAGGGTTGTACGATTGTCAGGGGTTAGCGGTACACCCTAAGAGTGGTTCAATTTGGGCAACCGATGATGGTCCTGAATCGCTTGGTTTTTATGTTCACCCTGATGAGCTGAATGTGCTTGTTGCTGATGGTGATTATGGCTGGCCATTTTGTTATGGTGATCGATTACCTGACGCTGAGCTTGGTACGCCAGAAATTTGTCGTTCTACTCAACCTTCAATTTTACAGCTACCCGCCAATAGTTCACCACGAGGGTTGGCTTTTGGTGATCAAATAAAGGGTCCGTCCCTTTATCAGTCAATGTTATACATGGTGTTGCAAGGGGCAAATTATGGTAAGCGTCAGCAAGGGTTTCGACTAATGGGAGTACCGCTTTCAGCTGAAGGTAGAATTCTTGGTTGGGGCGTTGATCTTGTTTCGGGCTGGAGTGTTGAAGGGGAACCATGGGGGGAGCCGACGGATTGTGTTGTTGGTTCTGACGGAGCCCTTTATGTTACAGATCAACGCGCCGGATGTGTTTATAGAGTTTCATTTGAATAATTAAAATAATGGGTTAGCTTATGTTCGTTGTTGTGAAGTGTGAACTATTTTGAGTGCTTATAAATCTATTTTTCAGGCTGTGGCAGCGGGTGCAACACTGTTTACGGTTAACCGTAGGCTGGCTCGAACACTGTTAGATGGTTATGCTCTGTATCAAAAAGAGTGTGGCGCTACGGTGTGGAAACGGCCGGAGGTTTTAACTCTCGATACCTGGTTAAGCTGTCGGTTAGCTGACGTTGGCCAAGAGGGTAATTTACTCAATCCTGCTCAGTCTGATTGTCTGTGGCAACAGGTTGTTCGTGCCGATCTTTTAAAGCAACAATTAGATTTAATGCAGATTCAAGCGACAACCCGTTTGGTTGCTCAGGCGCACCGACTGGTGGTGGATGCGCAATGTTTGAATGATTCAAGTCATTATCAGGTTGCGGCGTTGCTGTCGGCCGAACATCATGCCTTCTTACGTTGGCAAACTGCTTATTTGCACCGCTGTCAGCAGCGGGGCTGGCTAGATGGTGCCGCTCTGACTGATCATGTGATCACGTTGCTCGATCAGGGACGGGTGGTTGCGCCATCGATAGCAGTGTTTATCGGGTTTGATGAATTTACTGGTAGTCAGCAGCGGTTACAGGATCAATTTGTCAAGCTAGGTTGTCGTGTTGAGGTTGAAGCGCCTCGTCCTTCAGAAAACATCAAAATTGAACGTTTTTCGGGTCAAGATGAGCGCGAGGAACTTACTGTTGCAGCGTGTTGGGCACGGCAGCAACTAGAGCGCGGTGCGGAACGAGTTGCGGTGGTGGTTCCCGATCTGGCGCGGTTGCAAAATACCGTTGAACGGATTTTTTGTCGTGAATTGGCTCGTTCACTTTTTCCTGAACGTGTTCCTATTCAATCGTTTAATATCTCATTGGGTCGACCGTTGGCTAAACAAGGGATGGTTGCGACGGCTTTGACATTGTTGGGTGTTGGATACTCTGTCGATTTTGAAACATTAAGTTATCTCTTGCGTTCGCCCTGGTTAGCGGGCGGAACTACCGACGCGAATTCTCGTGCTCAGTTAGAGTCGTGGCTGCGGCGGCAAAATATCCGTGAGATAACGTTGTCATCGTTACTCAAGGTGTGCCGTAAGCAGGGGGATGGTAATAACTCGTTTGTTCAATGTGTTACCTTGCTGGACAATGATAATAAGAAGTCACGGAATCAATCACTGGTCAAATGGGGCGATCAATTTAATCAGCTCTTAAATCAGTTGGGTTGGCCGGGTGATCGATCTTTAACGAGTGATGACTTTCAAGCATTGTCAGCGTGGCGAGATAAATTGGTGCCCGCTCTAGCCGCATTGAATGTCGTTCATGGTGATACGAATCGCTCAACGGCATTAACGATGTTGCGTAAGCTCGCCACAGAGCAATTGTTTCAGCCCAAAGCGCAAGATGACCGTCTGCATGTGACCGGGATTCTCGAAACAGCTGGTCTCCATTTTGATGCCATTTGGGTGACGGGCCTCACAGATCAAGTCTTGCCAGGGCGAGTGCAACATAACCCCTTCATCCCTACGGTAGTGCAACGTCATTTCCAAATGCCCCATTCGAGTATTGAGCACGAACATCGCTATGCGCAGTTGACAATTGATCGATTGAGTCGCTCAGCTGCGCAGGTGGTCTTGAGTCACCCTGCTGGTGATGGTGTAGTGTCGTTTTCACCGAGTCCTTTTATCCCCGCTAATATTCACTGTTTAACGAGTCAGCAACAGGATGAAATAACGGCATTGGAGTGTGATGATCAAGGTACGGAAGTAACGCTGGAATCACTTTGTGATGAAGTGGGCCGTAAGTTGGTTGTAGCTGATCAACCTTACGAGGTTTCAGGCGGCACCAGTGTGTTGAAAGATCAAGCGTTGTGTCCTTTTCGCGCCTATGCCCACCATCAATTAAAGGTGCGTGCTTTAGAAACGCCGCAAACGGGGATTGATAATCGTGTTCGTGGTGATTTAATTCATAAAGTGTGTGAACGGTTTTGGGGTGAGGTGACGTCGCATCAGCAGCTGTGTTCAATGACAGATGATGACCTGACGCAATGCCTCGAAAACTTAACTGGCGAGGTATTAGGCCAGGCACGGTTGAATGATCAAGCTAAGGAGTTGCTGCCGCTTGAGATGACTCGTTTAACAACACTATTGTTTGAATGGATCAGTTGTTTTGAACGTCCGCGTAAACCTTTTACCGTTGTTGCCGTTGAACAGCGGCAACAGGTGCAGGTTGGTCCGCTATTGTTAATGGCGGTGCCTGATCGCGTTGATTGTTTAGATGATAACAGTGGCTGTGTGGTGATTGATTATAAGAGCGGTATGGTTAAAAATAGTGATCTGATTGGTGAGTCGTTGCTCGAACCACAGTTGCCTATCTACGCATTGAAGGGGATTGATCAGCATCAGCAGCAAATTGTTGCGGTGGTGTTTGCTCAAATTCGCTCGGGTGAATGTGCGTTAAAGGGGGTTGCTGCTGACGATGATGTGATGCCACGGGTTAAGTCTGTTGCTAAGAGCGCTGCGGTTAAGCGCGGTATTGATGATTGGCCTGCTTTGCTCGATGATTGGGATCGCCAGTTAGATCAATTAGCACATGATTTTTCTAATGCGCAGGCTGAAGTGAGTCCTGTTGCAAAAAGCGCTTGTCAGTTTTGTGATTTAGCGCGGCTGTGTCGAATTGCTGAGCGTGAGGAGAGCTGCTGATGGCTGCGCTAGAATTGTCAGATTTAGACCAACGTCATCAAGCTGTCGACCCAGAGTTGTCGTGCATCGTTCGCGCCCCAGCAGGATCGGGTAAAACCGAACTGTTAATTCAGCGGCTGTTGGCTTTGCTTGGTCGAGTTGAGCGACCCGATGAGATTTTAGCCATCACTTTTACCCGTAAGGCGGCTGCCGAAATGCGTCAGCGCGTTCTGTTGGCACTAAAACAAGGGCAACAATTCCTCGACGGTAATGAGGGGATTGTTGAAGAGGCGGATCACCAAAGACAAACACGACAACTCGCCTGTGCGGTATTGGAACGAGATCGTGAGCTTGGTTGGCATCTTTTACATCATCCTGATCAACTTCAAATTCAAACCATTGACAGTTTTAATGCCGCCTTAATTCGCAGAATGCCGTGGCTGACACGCATGGGTGGCTTACCACAAGTCAGTGCCATGCCGACTCAGCTTTATCGTGAAGCGGTGGCTGAGGTGATCCATTTACACCATGACACCGAGGTTGTTAATGATGCGGTACGTCAATTATTGATCCATTTAGACAATCGTGCAGATATTTTAGAGCAGTTGCTGATACAGCTATTGTCACGGCGCGATCAATGGCTGCGTCACTTGCTAGGCGATGCTGGGCAGCAGCGTCAGCAGCTTGAAAAGGGCTTGGCGCATATTGTGTCCGGTTCACTAGAAAAATTACGGGACACCCTTGACCCTGTGTTGCAGCAAGAGTTGTTGGTTCTTGGTTCTTTTGCCGCGCAACATTGCCCAAAACCAGAAAAACCACTGTGTGCGCTAGCCCAGATTGAATCGTTTCCCGATGCCTCACCTGAACATCTCCATGTGTGGCAAGGGTTTGCTGATCTGTTGCTAACCGCGGATGGCCAGTGGCGAAAACGGTGTGATAAAAATGGCGGTTTTCCAGCGGGAACAAAAGAGCCGTTTGTGTCGATGAAAAAACGGATGGTGGCTCTGCTGCAAGCATTGCGTGATGAGGGCTTTAGTGTTGATCTGTGGGCTGTTGTGCGGTCCTTACCTGCCCCCCAGTACTCTCAGCAGCAATGGTTGATCCTGGAGGCTCTGTTCACCTTACTACCGCAAGCGGTGGCACAGCTGTGGTTGGCGTTTAGTCGTAAGGGTGAAGTTGATTTCGTTGAAATCGCCCTCAAGGCGCGTCAGGCTTTGGTGGATAGCGGTAATCCCACCGAACAACTGTTGATGTTAGATCATCAAGTGCAACATATTTTGATCGATGAGTTTCAGGACACATCGTGGTTACAGTTCGATTTGTTAAAAACATTGATTTCAGGTTGGCAAATTGATGAGGGGCGTAGCTTGTTTGTTGTTGGCGACCCGATGCAGTCGATCTATCGCTTTAGGGAAGCGGAGGTTGGCTTGTTTTTGCAAGCAACTGCCAGCGGTGTAGAAGACTATCCTTTGCAACCACTGCAATTGAGCGCTAACTTCCGTTCTCAGCAAGGGCTTGTTGACTGGGTAAATCGCTGGTTCCCAACCATTCTTCCGCAACGTGAAGATTCTGGCACTGGTGCGGTTTGTTACGCACCTGCGCAACCTGTGCTTCCATGTGCCGCTGGCGATGCCGTGCAGGTGTTTGCTCAACGGGGGCGGGATGATGAAAGGGAGGGGGAGGAGCTATGTACCTTAATTCAGCAGCTCCTCCAACAATCAGAAGAGCAAAATATCGCGATCCTTGTCCGTTCTCGGCCCCATTTACGCTGTATTTTAGCTGCGTTACGTGATGCCGGTATCCTTTATCAGGCGCAAAATGTCGACCCCTTAGCCAGTCGCCCAGTGATATCTGATTTGGTGGCGTTGGTTCGGGCGCTGTTGCATCGTGCCGATCATTTAAGCTGGATGACCGTATTGCGTGCCCCATGGTGTGGTGTTCGGCTTGCCGATCTAATATTTTTTCAGGGTCAAAACGGTTTATCAATACTCGAAATGATCAGCGATGATGCGCTGTTGGCCCAACTTTCAGAAGATGGTCAGTTGCGAGTGCGTGCGCTACGTGAACCGTTGCTGCAAGCGATAGAGAAACGGGGCCGTTGTCCTTTACGTGAAATGATTGAAGAAACATGGTTGGCGTTGCAAGGCCCTGATTGTTATAGCAAGGCGGCATGTCGCGACGTTGAACAACTGTTTCTGTTATTGGATAAGCTAGATTGCGGAGGCGACTTACAGAGCTTTGAGCAGCTCGATGAAGAGCTTGATGGTCTTTTTTCAGTCAATGAAACACTGAACGACTGTCGTGTTCAGGTGATGACGATTCATAAATCTAAAGGACTCGAATTCGATCATGTCATTTTACCGGGTCTTGGTCGTCGTCCACGTGGTGAAGAGAAGACTCTTTTGCGTTGGCAGGAACACCCTGAATGTGGCTTGCTCTTGGCGCCGATTACGGCCCGTGGTGATTCCGAAGATGATCCGATATATGATTTGTTGGGTAGGGTTGAACAGGAAAAATCAACGTATGAGGTTGCTCGGTTGCTATATGTTGCCGTGACGAGGGCGAAACGCCATCTTTATCTTTCTGGCCATGCTGACTTCAATCAAGATGATGTGCCACGGCCAGCAAAAGGCTCGCTACTGGAAAAATTATGGCCAGCTGTTGAGTCTCACTTTGATGGAATTGAAGCGCTAGATTTTCGTCCTCAAAGAGATGTACACAATCTTTTGCATCGATTACCACAAGCGACAGTTGTTGAACGCTGTGAAGAGCTTAGTGGGGCACTGGAGGCATTAAGTAAGGGAGAGTTAGGGCAACGTGTCCATGTTGGCCGGACACCTTTATCCGAGAATCGTAACGCCGCTATTATTGGTACCATAACGCACAGTTGGCTGGAGCGCTTAGCGAAGCAAGGACGTGATAGCGTAACGCGAGATGGTGTCAGAATGTGTTCACCATTAGTTGCTGCGCAACTGAGCGCGCAAGGGCTTGATGAGCAGGCAATTGCTGATGCGGTCGAACATATTATAGTAATGTTGGAGCGCACACTTAGCAGTGAGCGCGGGCAATGGATACTTACTCATCATGAACAGGCTGAGTGTGAACTGGCATTGACAGGTTACGATCAAGGTAAGCTGATTAACCTTATTGTTGATCGAACTTTTGTCGATCAAGGTGTGCGTTGGATTATTGATTATAAGACTTCAAAACCATTAGCTCATCAGTCTGAGTCTGCTTTCTATGATGATCAGTGTCAGCGTTATTGTGAGCAGTTGAATCAGTATGTTCTATTCTTAGAACAGTTTGATCCAATGCATCCTTGTCGTTGCGCACTTTACTTTCCCGCGTTTGCAGGTTGGTGTGAGATGCGGGATGTGGGTCCGCAATGTCGTCCAGGTCAAGGTGAGTTGTTTTGATCTGTGTTTCAATATTGAATTACGGTGAATGGAGTGTGGAATGGCAAACAGAAAGAATTTTAGTGCAGTAGCGAAAACATGGGATGAAAAACCGCAACGGGTTGAACTTGCTGAAGCAGTTGCATCGGCAATTAAAGAAAAAATATCATTAAATCGACAAATGGAAGCACTTGACTTTGGCAGTGGAACAGGATTGGTCACATTTCATTTGTGCCAACAGCTAAAGCATGTGACGGCAATGGATAATGCTACTGGTATGCTAACCGTTGTTGAGGAAAAAGCTCTGGCTGCCAATGTTGATAATATCACCACTCGTCATAATGGCACCACGATTCCATCTCTTTGTCCCGAAAATTATGACCTCATATTCAGTTCAATGGTGCTGCATCATGTTGGTGATATTGATTCAACTCTAAAAGCTTTTGTTGCCGGACTAAAAACAGGTGGTGTCATTGCTCTTGCTGATCTGGCTATGGAAGATGGCAGCTTTCACGATAGCGATCAAGGCGTTGAACATCATGGTGTTGATCCTGTAGCGCTCATTGCTCAACTTCACGAAATGGGGTTAATGAACGCACAGTCAGTTATTGTTCATCGTATTGTTAAGCAGCGAGGATTGGAACAGCACACATATCCAGTTTTTCTTGTATGGGCCTATAAAGAATAATCAAATAATAAGTTTCCTTTATTGGCGGTACTGGATATGAACTTGACCTGTGTCTACCATTCGCTTGAGCCACTTTCTCGTTATTTCCTTAATTAGGATACGTGTCACAGGTAGCAAGAGGCTGAAGCCAATTAGGTCTGTAACGAAGCCTGGTGTTAAGAGGGTGATCCCTCCAGCTAAAATCATAGCACCATCCAATAGTTCTTCTGTCGGCATTTCACCCTTTTGTAGAGCAACTTGAATTTTTTTAGCAGTATCACTGCCTTGGGTGCGTGCTAGGTAAGCTCCTGCAATACCAGTCAAAAATATTAAACTAATTGTTGGCCATAAGCCAATGAGTTCACCAGCCTCTAAAAGTACGTAGATTTCAACGATTGGGATGGAAGTGAAGAGTATTAGGAGTCTTATGAACATTTCTACCTCTTTAGTGTGTGGAATTTAATTTAAATATACCCTCTAGGGTACTGAATCATACGATTTTCAAAATGAAATCATCAAATCTAGTTAACTGCCTGAAATTATAGAGTTAATAATGTTGCCTAAAAAATGTGCAAAATGATGAGAGGTGATTTTGACGCTGAATCAAGGACATCATTAACAGCTTTACTAACAGGTTATCAACAGTTTTTGTGCGTAAAATGCTAAGTACCCTGAAATGTGTCAGTTTTTATTTGTCAAGGGATATATCTAACAGATATCCGTTTTTTTATTGTTGATTTTGCCGTTTTTGGCATGCTGCAATGGTGTTGTTTTGCTGATGAATTTAATGTAGATGATCAAAGAAGATTCCTCATATTATTGTCGTCATACGTTAGTATTGATTTCGTTCGATATAATCTTGCTTATATGTTAATTACTTTTTGTTATTTATCAAGGTGCTGTTTGTTGATTTAATCACGGGTTTTAACTTGACAAAAAGAAGGCAATAACTATACTGGCCGCTTTCTCTAATCTTAGGTTCATACAATGCAATTACAAGTAAGTGAAATTAAAGAGTGTGGTGCGGAAATAGTAATTGAAGAACCTGCATCACATTTTTCCGCGTTAGCGGATTTGGAAAAGGGTGGTGTGTGTACTTTTATTTCACCTGTTGCTGTGACGTTAAGTGTTCACAAGATTAGCGGCATGGTTGAGATCCAGGGGCGTATTGCTACCGAGGTTGGGATACCCTGTAAGCGATGCCTGGCTCCAACTCAACGAAAGATTAATGGAAGTTTTCATCAGACTTATGTGGATGAATTACCACAGGTTTCTGGTGATGATGGTGAAGAGCTTGAACTGTCTGCTGCTGAAATGGGACTAGAATTGTTCACCGAAGGTTGTATTGACATTACGGAGGAGATTCAGCAACAAGTTCTTCTGCTTTTACCCGATCATCCACTCTGTGATGAGCAGTGTAAGGGCTTGTGTTTGGAGTGTGGTGTTAACCTCAATAACGCACAATGTAATTGTGCAGATGCAAAGGTAAGTATTAACTTTGCTGCGCTTAAAGATTTTAAGGTTGAAAAATAGAGTCAAATCGGTTTACTTTTGTTCGGTTATTGATGCTGGGTCATCAATAGCAATATATAGCCATGATCATTGTTGATAAATAATCAATGGCGCCACATTTTAAAATAGATACAGAATAAGGAGATTCAGTCCATGGCAGTGCCAAAGAAAAAGACTTCAAAATCAAGACGTGATATGCGTCGTGCTCATGATTCATTGACCGCACCAGGTTTGTCAACTTGCCCTCAGTGTGATGAGCCTAAGCAACCTCACCGTGCTTGTGGTAGCTGTGGTTTTTATAAAGACCGTAACGTTCTCGGAACTGAGGACTAGGTTTCTTTGATGAAATCAATTGTTGTCGCAGTTGATGCCATGGGTACCGATAATGCTCCTGCCGTTGAGGTAGAGGGTGCTGTTGCTGCTGCACGTAAATGGGGTATGTCAATTGTTCTTGTTGGTGATTCGGCTCGGATCACCAGCGAGTTATCTAAATTTGATGTCACAGGTTTACATATCAGTATTCATCACGCATCTGAAGTCGTAGGTATGCATGATTCGGCTTCTGATGCGATACGGCGGAAAAAAGATTCGTCGATTCGCGTTGCATACGATGTAGTGAAGGCTGGTGATGCGCAGGCTGTTGTGAGTGCTGGTAACTCTGGTGCAACAATGGCTGCAGGAATGTTTGTTGCCAAAAGAATTAAAGGCATAGAACGACCTGCAATCGCGACAATAATGCCAAATCTTGAAGGGCAGACGCTCATTTTAGATGTTGGCGGAAATGTAGACTGTAAAGCCATCCACCTTGAACATTTTGCCGTCATGGGAGATGTTTATGCTCGTCACCTTATGGGAAAGAATGCACCACGTATAGGCTTGTTGTCTAATGGTGCTGAAGAGAAAAAAGGTAATGAACTAACGAGAGAAACCCATCTGCGGCTCCAGAAGTATCCATTTAACTATATAGGTTATGTTGAGGGACGTGATATTTATAGTGGTGTTGTAGATGTTGTCGTGTGTGATGGGTTTGTTGGCAATGTAGTATTGAAGGTGTCAGAAGGTTTGGCTGATTCAATTGGTCAGATGTTGCAAAAGGAGTTGAAGTCGCGCTTTTTAGCAAAGATGGGTTACCTGTTGGCGCGGCCAGCATTTCGTGCTTTTAAGAAAAAAGTCGATTATGCTGAGTATGGTGGTGCCCCATTGCTTGGGATTCAAGAAACAAGCATCATCTGTCACGGTGGTTCTAATGTCAAAGCACTGACCAATGCTATTGGTCAAGCTGCTAATAGCGTCGATAAAGAGATGATTTCTGAGCTGGTACAGCAATTGAACAGTTTAAAGCCTCTTGAAAGTATCGACAGTCCTTCACTTGGAACTGTTTGATTGCGATTGAAATAAATTAAGGGGATACGCAGTGAAAAAAGCAAGGATCATAGGTACTGGTTCCTATTTGCCAGAAAAAGTGTTGACGAATTTCGATCTTGAAAAAATGGTCGATACCACAAATGATTGGATCTCAGCACGCACCGGTATTGAAGAGCGACGAATTGCAGCAGAGAATGAAATGACCTCTGATCTTGCAGTGATTGCAGCACAACGAGCTATGGATATGGCCGGAGTTACGGCTGATGAAATTGATCTTGTTATTGTTGGAACAATCACTGGTGATTTCCCTTGGCCTTCCACGGCATGTCTTGTACAAGATAAGCTTGGTGCTGTTAATGCTGCAGCATGGGATGTCTCCGCTGCGTGTAGTGGTTTTGTTTATGCGTTAACCTCTGCAACTCAATACTTGCAAGCTGGCAGTGCTAAACGTGCTTTAGTTATTGGCGCAGAAATTCTTAGTCGTATTATTGATTGGGAAGATCGCAATACCTGTATCTTGTTTGGTGATGGTGCTGGCGCCGTAGTCCTTGAAGCTCAAGATGGTGATCACGGAATCTTATCCACGCATCTCCATTCTGATGGTTCATATTGGGAGTTATTGTATCAACCTGGTTTTGGTGCAAAACATCCAGCAACAGTTTCAGGGATTGAGCAGCGCCTCCCTTTCTTGCATATGGCAGGCAATGAAGTTTACAAGATGGCCGTTCGTTCACTTTACGATGTTGCCGTTGAAGCTCTTGATAAAAACAATATGACTACAGATGATGTGAAATTGCTTTTCCCTCATCAGGCCAATCGCCGAATTCTAGATGCTGTTAAAAAGCGTTTAAAACTCCGTGATGACCAAATGTATGTCAATGTCGATAAGTGTGGAAATACCTCTGGCGCGTCTATCCCTATTGCTCTTGATGAAGCGAATCGCAAAGGACTCTTGAACGAGGGGGATATTCTCGTTTTTGATGCATTTGGTGGTGGCTTTACATGGGGTGCTTGTCTCCTGCGCTGGTAAGTAAATTAATATTCAACTGTAACAAGTTGTTTGATTGAAAAAGGTATTATCAATGTTAGCATTTGTATTTCCTGGGCAAGGCGCTCAACATGCGGGAATGGGAAAAGAGTTAGCAGAAAACTTTTCAGTTGCTCGTCATATTTTTGAAGAGGCAAACGATACGCTTGGTTTTGACCTGACAAAGATGTGTTTTGAGGGCCCAGACGAAGATCTTAAGTTAACCGCTAATACTCAGCCGGCTATTTTGACGATGAGTATTGCAGCATTACGTGTCTTAGAGCACGAAACCGACCTGAAGCCAGACTTTGTAGCAGGACATTCACTTGGTGAGTATTCTGCACTTGTTGCATCAGGTGCTATGGCGTTTAAGGATGCTGTCTATACGGTTCGTCAGCGCGGAACATTTATGCAACAATCTGTGCCTGTTGGTACCGGTGCTATGGCCGCTGTTTTGGGTATTGATGCAGAACTTTTGCAAGAGTTATGTGTTCAAGCACAGCAAGGTGAGATTGTCTCGGCAGCGAATTTCAACAGCCCAGGGCAAATTGTTATTGCCGGTCACACCACTGCTGTTGATCGAGTGATTGCCTTAGCGAAGGAAAATGGCGTTAGAAAGGCTATGCTCCTTCCTGTGAGTGCTCCATTTCACTGCGCCCTGATGGTCCCAGCTGGTGAGCAGCTCAAGTCAGTGTTGGATGCGATTACTCTATCGAATATTGATATACCTGTTGTAACCAACGTTGAGGCTGCGGTTAACAGCGATAGTTCTCGTATCAAGGAATTATTAATATCTCAAGTCAGTGCACCTGTGCGTTGGGATGAATCAGTTCGATACATGTTAGATAACGGTGTTGATCGCTTTATTGAAATTGGTCCAGGTAAAGTTCTGAGTGGGTTAATTCGCCGTATTGAGCGTAAAATACCTGTTGCTAATGTTGAAAGTATTGCCTCTTTGCAGGCACTGTAACGTATTAACCTGTTAAGGAGTTTTAAAGATGGTGCTAACGAATCGAGTTGCTATTGTTACAGGTGCTTCAAGAGGGATTGGCCGCAATATTGCGGAGCATCTAGCTTCCTGCGGGGCAAAAATTGTTGCAGTAAGTCGTAAGGCTGAAGACACAGCAGATCTTGTTGCTCAAATTAAACAGCTGGGTGGTGATGCTATTTCTGTTCAAGCTGATGTTGGTCAATCTGCTGATGTTGCAAAGATGGTTTCTGCAGCGCAAGAAGCTTTTGGTCAAATTGATATTTTGGTCAATAATGCTGGAATTACACGTGATACGTTGATGGCACGAATGAAGGAAGATGATTGGGATACTGTCCTTGACATTAACCTTAAAGGTGCTTTTATTTGTACTCAGGCGGTCGCCAAAGTTATGTCTAAGCAGCGTTATGGACGAATTATCAATATCACTTCAGTGGTTGGTCAAATGGGTAATATCGGTCAAGCTAATTATTGTGCCAGCAAGGGCGGCTTAATGGGTTTGACGCGTTCAAATGCTCGTGAATTATCGCGTCGAAATATTACTGTCAATGCGGTAGCACCAGGGTTTATAGAAACGGATATGACTTCAGAGTTACCAGAAAAAGTTCGTAGTGAGATGTCGGCTCAAATTCCATTAGGTCGATTCGGCTCACCAGAAGATGTTGCGGCAGCTGTTGCTTTTTTAGCTTCCGATCAGGCTGGTTATATTACCGGTCATGAACTGTCAGTAAATGGCGGTATGTATATGTAATTACTTGTCAAAATCCTTATTGGGGACAATGGCACCAAACACTTCAGCTACTATGCTGTTAACACATTCACGGAGGAAACATCATGGCATCAACCGAAGATAGAGTACAAAAAATTGTTGCAGAACAACTAGGTGTAGAGGCAGATCAAGTGACTTCAGAAGCTTCATTTATGGACGACCTTGGTGCTGATTCTCTTGACACTGTAGAGCTTGTAATGGCTCTTGAAGAAGAATTTGATATTGAGATTTCTGATGAAGATGCTGAAAAAATTCAAACAGTAAAAGACGCAGTAACATACGTCAGCAGCAATTCTTGATCTTTGTATAAACAAACGTGAAGGAGGATTTACATGTCACTATGTAGTCCTCCTTCTGTTTTAAATATTGTTTTATTATTCCAGAATCCAGTTGTTGACTGGATTCTGGAATGGTTTTGAAGTTAACCTTCAAAGTTATCCTGCTAACTCATTAATTTAAAGGACATTATCATGCGTAGAGTTGTTGTGACGGGTGTTGGTGCGGTTTCTTCATTAGGGACTGGCGTTGAAAAAAACTGGTCTGCTTTGACTGAAGGAAAATCTGGCATTGATTTAATCACGCGCTTTGATGCTTCAGAGCTTCCTGCACAGATTGCTGGTGAAGTTAAAGATTTTGATCCAACACAGTTTATGCCCAAAAAAGATGTCAAGAAGATGGATCTCTTTATTCAGTACTCTTTAGCTGCTGCGGATATGGCTATGGAAGATTCTGGCCTTCAAATCACTGATGAAAATGCAGAACGAGTTGGAGTCCTTGTCGGTTCTGGTTTGGGTGGTTTACCTGCTATTGAAAAATACCATGATGTGTTGAATAAAAGCGGATACAAGCGTGTTTCCCCTTTCTTTATCCCTATGTTGATTATTAACCTTGCGCCAGGGCAAATTTCAATCCGTTATGGCGCTAAGGGGCCCAATCTTTCATCTGTGTCTGCTTGTGCAACGGGAACTCACTCTATTGGTGATGCTTACCATATGATTAAGCGTGGCGATGCGGATGCGATGATCGCTGGTGGTACAGAGTCAACCATTACACCTCTCGGTATTTCAGGATTCTGTGTAATGAAGGCTCTTTCAACTCGCAATGATGATCCTACGGCGGCAAGTCGCCCTTTTGATAAAGACCGTGATGGTTTTGTTATGGGTGAGGGCGCAGGTATTGTTATTCTAGAAGATTATGAAACTGCCGTTAAACGTGGTGCTAAAATTTACGGTGAAATCTGTGGTTATGGTCTCACTTCTGATGCGTATCATCTTACCGCTCCAGCTCCCGGTGGTGAAGGTGCTGCACGTTGTATGAAAATGGCATTGAATAATTCTGGTATTAATATTGATGAGATCGACTATATTAATGCTCATGGCACATCGACCCCTTTTAATGACATGTACGAAACAATGGCCATTAAGGCAGCATTAGGTGATCACGCTAATAAAGTGATGATTAGTTCAACTAAAGGTATGACAGGCCATGCACTTGGTGCAGCGGGTGCTCTGGAAGCTGTATATTGTTTGAAGGCGATGGAAACAGGTGTTATTCCGCCAACAATAAATCTCGATGAAGCTTCACCCGAATGTGATCTTGATTATGTCCCAAATACTGCGCGTCAAGTTGAGGTAAATGTTGCGATGTCAAATTCATTAGGTTTTGGTGGCACAAACGCTACGCTACTTTTTAAAAAGATATAGGTTTAATGATATGTTGATTGCCAGTGATCATGGTGGATTAGAACTGAAGCAGATTATCGTTAAGTTTCTCCAGTCACGCGGTGTTGAAGTGAATGATCTCGGTGTTCATGCCGATGATTCGGTTGATTACCCAGATTATGCCGCTCTTGTAGCAACTCCGATTTCTAATGGTGATGAAAAAGAGGGAATACTGGTGTGTGGAACTGGGATAGGCATGTCGATTGCTGCCAATAAATTCTCAGGTGTTCGTGCCGCGTTGGTTCATGATGAGTTTACCGCTCAAATGGCTCGTGAACATAACAACGCTAATATCCTCGTTCTTGGTGGTCGTGTTTTAAAACCTGAATTAGCGTGTCGCATGGTTGATGTGTGGCTTAATGGTCAGTTTGAAGGTGGGCGACACCAAAACCGGCTGAATAAAATTATCCAACTTAGTTCAGGGGACAATTCAGACAAATAGTTACACTATAAATGGGTAGACACTTGTGTCTACCCATTATTTTTACTTAGATAGAATTGATACATATATTGTGATAGATGATGTGTATTAATTATTTACCTTAATTTAGACTATTACGACATCGGAGGTTTCTATGAAGAACCTAGCTCAAGTTGATCCAGAAATCGCTCAAAACATTATCAATGAAACAGAGCGTCAAGAATATAATCTCGAGTTTATTGCATCGGAAAACTTTGTTAGTGAAGCTGTTCTTGAGGCTCAAGGGTCCGTGTTAACCAATAAATATGCGGAAGGTTATCCCGGTAAGCGTTATTATGGTGGCTGTGAAGTTGTTGATGTTGCTGAGCAGCTGGCAATTGATCGTGCGAAAGAGCTGTTTGGTGCAGAACATGCGAATGTTCAACCCCATTCAGGTTCTCAAGCAAATATGGCTGTTTATTTTACAGCGTGCCAACCTGGCGATACGGTCTTAGGTATGAATCTGGCTCATGGTGGTCATTTAACTCATGGTTCACCGGTAAACTTTTCAGGTAAGCTATATAATATTATTCCTTATGGGGTAAAAAAAGAGACTGGTACGATTGACTACGATGAAGTTGAATCGTTGGCATTAGAGCATAAACCTAAGTTGATTGTAGTTGGCGCAAGTGCATATCCTCGCACTATTGATTTTGAAGCATTTCGTCAAATTGCCGACAAAGTTGGCGCACCGATCATGGTTGATATGGCTCACATTGCTGGACTTGTTGCAGCTGGAGAGCATCCAAATCCAGTTCCTTACGCTGAATTTGTAACAACGACGACTCACAAAACCTTGCGTGGCCCACGTGGTGGTATGATCTTGTGCCGTGAAGAATATGCTAAGAAAATCAATAGTAGTATTTTTCCAGGTTGTCAAGGTGGTCCATTAATGCATGCCATTGCTGCAAAAGCGGTTTCTTTTAGAGAAGCTCTTGCGCCAGAATTTAAAACATACGCTCAACAAGTTGTTAAAAATGCCAAAGCTCTTGCTGCGGGATTGCTTGAGCGTGGTTACAATCTTGTCTCAGGTGGTACTGATAATCATTTGATTCTTGTCGACCTCAGTGGCACGGAAACAACGGGTAAGGTAGCTGAAGCTGCTTTAGAAAAAGCGGGCATTACAGTTAATAAAAATGCGGTTCCTTTTGATACTCGTTCCCCCTTTGTCACCAGTGGTTTTCGTATTGGTACACCCGCAACGACAACTCGTGGCTTAAAAGAGGTCGAGATGGCTAAGGTTGCTGAGTGGATTGATCGTGCTTTGAATAATTTAGAAAATGAAGATGCTTTGGCAACAATTCGTGCAGAAGTTAAGGAGTTGTGCTTACAGTTCCCTCTGTATGCGGATCGGTTAAAATAACGTGGACCGCCCATCGTGGGAAAAATATTTTATGGATATTGCTTGCTTGGTGGCCAGTCGCTCAACCTGTCTGCGCCGCAAAGTAGGTGCTGTCATTGTTAAAGATAAAAATGTTCTTACCACTGGTTATAATGGAACACCTTCTGGTATTCGTCACTGTAGTGAAACCGGTTGCTTGCGTGAGCAGTTGAATATCCCTTCGGGGGAACGGCACGAACTCTGCCGTGGTTTGCATGCAGAACAAAATGCCATTATTCAGGCTGCTAAGCACGGGGTTAATATTGCTGATAGCACCCTGTATTGTACCAATGCACCCTGTGTTATTTGCGCGAAAATGTTGATTAATGCCGGAATTAAGAAAATTATTTATTTAGATGGTTATCCAGACGAGCTGGCATCATCAATTCTTGATGAGTCAGGCATCTCGATATCTACCTGTACTACATAGAATTTATGTAAGAAATAGTTCGTACTTATTATTTGCTTAAGTGAAAGTCATAACTATGAAATGCCCTTTTTGCACCTGTATCGATACACGTGTTGTGGATTCTCGTTTAGGAAAAGAGGGTAATAATATTCGTCGTCGGCGTGAATGTTCCGAGTGTGATCGTCGATTTACGACTTATGAGCGAATTGAAGATACTCTCCCTTTAGTCATTAAAAAGGATGGTCGTCGGGAACCTTTTGATCGCCAAAAAATCATTGGTGGGATGCAACGGGCATGTGAAAAACGCCCAGTTTCAATCGCGACGATAGAAAAAATTGTCGACCAGATGGAACTGTCGTTTCAAGAGAGTCCAGAGCGTGAGATTCCTGCAAGTCGTGTGGGTGAGGTCGTAATGCAAGCACTTCATGATCTTGATGAGGTAGCTTATGTCCGTTTTGCTTCTGTTTATCGTCAGTTCAAAGATATTAACGAGTTTATGAAAGAGTTGAAGGATATTCTCGGCGGCCAAACTCCAAGTTTGCCTAAGGAATAATTTAACCTTGTTTTTATCTTCTAATAATGATCACGATGAGTGTTGCCATTCTGCCTTTATGCGCCAAGCTCTTGAATTAGCACGACGGGGGGTGGGGCGGACCGCTCCGAATCCTGCGGTTGGTTCTGTTGTGGTAGTTGATGGCAAAGTTGTTGGTCGCGGGTTTCATCCCAAGGCGGGTCAACCTCATGCTGAAATTTTTGCACTACGTGATGCTGGCGAGTTGTGTAAAGGTGCTGATATTTATGTCACCCTTGAACCTTGTTCACATCAGGGTAAAACTGGTCCTTGTTGCGAAGCGATTATTGCCGCTCAAATATCTCGGGTATTTGTTGGCGTTGAAGATCCCAATCCTTTGGTGAGTGGCCGAGGGCTCGAACGTTTAAGATCAGCTGGTATTGAGGTTACTGTCGGTGTCTGTGAGCAAGAGTGTCGGCACCTTTTGGCCCCTTTTGTGAAACATATTACGACGGGTAAACCGTTGGTGATACTTAAAGCCGGATTAACTTTAGATGGTTTTTTAGCAACGTCTTCGGGTGATTCACAATGGATCACCAATGAGAAAAGCCGTCAACATGTTCATCACGTACGTGATCGCGTTGACGCTATCATGGTGGGTATCGGTACTGTCTTGAATGATAATCCTCGCTTAACGACCCGATTGTCGCATGGTGGCCGAGATCCAATTCGAGTTGTGGTTGATTCGCAGTTACGGATTCCGTTAGATGCAACCATTCTACACCTTGATTCATTAGCTAAAACGGTCATTGCGACAACAGAACAGGCAAGCCATAAAAAAATTGAACAATTAAGAGCAAACTCTACAGTAGAAGTACTTGTCTTACCAACTAAGAATAATCAAGTTGAACTTGAAGCCCTGTTGAATCGGCTTGGTGAGCAAAAGATCCAAAGTGTTCTTGTTGAAGGTGGCGCTATTTTAAATCGTTCTCTTTTTGCTGAAAAGTTGATCGATCGCGTTATGATCTATTTAGCACCAAAATTGATTGGTGGTAATGATGCTAAAGGGTTGTTTGCTGGTACAGGTGTGACTAAGCTGTCTGATGCACTTGAATTAACAGAAGTTAGAACTCAGAACTTCGGTAATGATATTTTACTTGAAGGTGAGGTTGTTACATGTTTACCGGTCTAATTGAAGATGTTGGCACGGTACGGTCATTGCGTCAGAGTAATGGTGGTGCTCGTCTTGAGATTTTAACTCAAATACCCTTAAGCGAAGTGGCTCTTGGCGACAGTATTGCCGTTAACGGAATCTGTCTCACTGTAGTAGAGTTAGGTAGTGGGTCATTTGTTGCTGATGTCTCACCTGAAACCTTGTCGAGTTCCAGCCTTGCGCAAGTATCGCCCTCTTCATCGGTTAATTTAGAGAGGGCATTGCGTTTGTCGGATCGTTTGGGTGGACATTTAGTTAGTGGACATGTTGATGATACCGCCGTAGTTATCAGTCGTCAGGATGATGGAAATGCGACACTCTTCACTTTTCGTGCTGCTGAAAATACGCTACGTTACATTGTTGAGAAGGGTTCAATCACCATCGATGGTGTGAGTTTAACGGTGAATTTAGTTACTCAAGAGACCTTTAGTGTGTCGATTATTCCGCATAGTTTGGTTAAAACGACACTCAATAATATTAAAATTGGTTGTAAGGTAAACATTGAAACGGATATTATCGCTCGTTATGTTGAAAAGTTGATGACGGCTCGCACTACACCTTCAACTGGATCATTGACCATGGAGCATCTTGCTCAAAATGGGTTTGTTTAATTCTAATAGTATTCTATCGTTTCCCAGCACATTAATATTGCTGGTCATGAAAGGGTTTAGATTGTGCCAATAGCTAAAATTGAAGCAGCTTTAGAGGATATGCGCCAAGGTAAAATGGTGATTTTGGTTGATGATGAAGATCGTGAAAATGAAGGCGATTTGACCATGGCCGCTGAAATGGTTACTGCTGAAGCGATAAACTTCATGGCTAAAGAGGGTCGTGGATTGATCTGTCTCTCTTTAACTGAAGATCGTGCCGATTTTCTAGATCTACCGATGATGGTTTCAGATAATACGTCATCATTTGGCACTGGTTTTACTGTTTCGATTGAAGCGAAGCGTGGTGTGACAACGGGTATCTCCGCAGCCGATCGAGCACAGACCATTCGTGTGGCCGTTGCTGATGATTCTACCGCTGCTGATTTAGCCCGTCCTGGTCACATTTTTCCTTTGCGAGCACGTAAGGGTGGTGTCTTAGTTCGTACAGGACAAACCGAGGGTTCCGTCGATCTGGCTCGTCTTGCAGGGCTTAAACCTGCCGGAGTCATTTGTGAAGTGATGAATGATGATGGCACCATGTCTCGCATGCCTGATTTGACAAAGTTTGCTAAAAAGCATGATCTGAAAATAGTCTCAGTCGCTGACCTTGTAGAGTATCGAATGCGTAAAGAGCTTTTAGTGCATCGCGCAGCAGAAACGAACATCCCTAGCTATTTCGGCGGTGATTTTAAAACGATTGTCTATGAAAATGATGTCGATGAAGCACTGCATATTGCCTTGATCAAAGGTGATATCAATTCAGAGACCCCTGTTTTGGTACGTGTTCACTCTGAATGTTTAACAGGTGATGTCTTTGGTTCACAACGCTGTGATTGCGGTCAGCAACTTCAAGCTGCGATGGCTCAAATTGATGCAGCTGGTGCAGGTGTCGTTGTTTATATGCGTCAAGAGGGCCGAGGTATCGGTCTAGTGAATAAGATCAAGGCCTATGCTTTACAAGATTGTGGTCATGACACTGTTGAGGCCAATGAAGCCCTTGGGTTTAAAGCAGATCTTCGTGATTACGGTATTGGTGCTCAAATTTTAGCTGATCTTGGTTTAAAGAATATCCGTCTGATGACCAATAATCCAAAAAAGATTATCGGTTTAGAAGGGTACGGCTTAAAAGTTGTCGAACGTGTTTCAATTGAGATGTCAGCGAATAAAGTCAATGAGCGCTATTTGAAAACTAAAAAAGAAAAAATGGGTCATTTGCTAGAAAATCTTTAATTACAATAAATAGTTAGGAGTTTAAAACATGGTAAATAATATATCAGGTCAACTTGATGCTACGGGACATAAAGTGGCTATCGTGGTTGGACGTTTTAATAGCTTTATCGGTGAGCGCCTTGTTGAAGGTGCTATTGATGCTTTAGTTCGACATGGTGCAAATGATGCAGACATTGATGTCGTCAGAGTTCCAGGTGCTTTTGAAATTCCTCTTGCAACTCAAAAACTAGCTACAGGTGTAAAGAAGTATGACTCGATCATCTGTCTTGGCGCTGTTATTCGTGGTGCAACTCCTCATTTCGATTATGTGAGCAATGAAGTAACAAAAGGGGTGGCATCGGTAAGTCTTGCTACAGGTGTACCGGTTGCATTTGGTGTGTTAACAACAGATACTATCGAGCAAGCGATCGAAAGAGCAGGGACTAAAGCTGGCAATAAAGGTTTTGAAGCTGCAACGACCGCCATTGAGATGGTTAACCTTTTTAAGAGTCTTAACTGATGAGCCTCGGGTCACGACGTAACGGGCGTGAGTATGCCGTAAAAGTGTTGTATAGCCTCTATGATCAGGAAGAGCCTCTTGAGAAAGTACTGAGTGATTTCTGGCTGAATTTTCGTTTTAGTGCCGATGTCTTAGGCGAACCAGAGGAAGTTGACAGCTCTCTGCCTGCTGATGTTATTGAATTCACTGAGCAGTTAGTTACTGGTGTTTACGAAAATCTTGAAGAGATCGATAAGGTGTTGATTTCAACATCGAAAAACTGGGCTCTTGATCGTATGCCTCGTTTAGATTTATCCCTGATGCGCATGGCGAGTTACGAGTTGATGTCGATGCCTCAAACCCCTGCTGGGGTGGTCATCAATGAAGCCATCGAGATTGCAAAACGCTACGGGACAAAAGATACGCCATCTTTCCTAAACGGTGTGCTCGATAAAGTAGCTAAACAAGTTAAAACTAATTCTTAGACTGAGGGTGAGATGAAAGAGATAAAAGTAGGGTTACTCGGTTTTGGTACGATTGGTACTGGTGTTGTGAGAATGTTTCAACAAAACACTGAACTAATCTCCCAGCGTCTTGGTGCAAAACTTGTTTTAGCATCGATTGCCGACCTTGATGTGACAACTGATCGCGGTGTTGTTCTCGACGAAGGTGTTTTAATCAATGATGCAAATAGTGTTCTGACCAATCCTGATATTGATATTGTTATTGAACTTATCGGTGGTTACGAGCCTGCTCGAACTTTTGTCATTAAAGCTTTAGAGCATGGTAAGCATGTTGTCACAGCCAACAAAGCTCTTATGGCAATTCATGGTGAAGAACTTCTACAGATTGCCGATAAAAACGGTGTAAGTATTTTGCTTGAAGCTGCTGTTGGCGGTGGTATTCCTGTTTTGGCCTCCATACGGGAAAACTTGGGTGGCAATGAGTTTAGTGATGTCTCAGGTATTCTTAATGGTACATGTAATTATATCCTGACTCGTATGACAGAAGAGGGTGAGGATTTTGGTGCTGTGTTGTCTGATGCACAAAAGTTAGGTTACGCTGAAGCTGATCCAACTTTTGATGTTGAAGGGATTGATACCGCACATAAATTATCAATTTTGATTTCGATGTGCTTCGGTACATGGGTTGATTTTGATAAGATATACACTGAGGGTATTACACGAATCACTTCATTAGATATCCACTATGCGCGTCAATTTGGCTATCAGATTAAGTTGCTCGCCATTGGAAAAAAAGTGGATGGTGTTATTGAAGCTCGTGTTCATCCAACAATGATTCCTGATAGTTATCCACTCTCAGATGTTAAGGGTGTATTGAATGCTGTCCGTCTTCAAGGTGATTTTGTCGGCCCTGTGATGTTGAATGGTAGTGGTGCAGGAATGGATGCAACGGCAAGTGCTGTTTTGGGAGATGTCATTAGCTTGTCACGTTCCATTACCAGTGGCAGCCAAACGATGACACCAACTTTAGGCTACCAGACAGAAAAAATCATTACGTTACCTATTCGTGAGATCTCAGATATCTCTTGTCATTACTATATCCGCTTCATGGTTGAAGATTGTCCTGGAGTGCTCGCCCAAATTTCAACAGTACTTGGTGAGTCAAATATTAGCATCCGGTCAATGGTACAGCCTGAACAACAATTGGGTGGTTGTGTTCCCATCGTTATGCTGACTCATGATGCTAAAGAGTGTGATATTCAGCATGCGTTAGACGAAATTGATGCATTAGATTCAATAAAAGAGCAAAGTCTCTTTATTCGTATGGAGAATGACCTCGCCTAAGTCTGATTTGTCTTAAAATGTAGTGAAGAAGCGTCGCGGTGCGGCGCTTTTTTGCTTTTTATCGAACCATCTTTTATTTAGAATATTCTTATTATACTGTCAAAATTAGTTCTTGTCCTTTGTGGTAGAACACCTATTGTCAGCGTTTTTTTAATTCTTTACTCCCCGAAGGACTTTCATGTTTCAGCTTTTCGTTCGTAAAACTGCTTGTTATAAAAACGATCTTTTATCAGGTCTAACTGTCTCCTTGGCGTTGGTACCTGAAGCCGTAGCCTTTGCTTTTGTTGCTGGTGTGCCACCATTGGTAGGTATGTATGCAGCCTTTATCGTTGGTCTTATTACTTCCGTAGCTGGAGGTCGTCCTGGTATGATCTCTGGAGCGACAGGTGCACTGGCCGTTGTTATGGTTGATCTCGTTGCCCGCCATGGCATTGAATATCTGTTTGCTACCGTCGTGCTGATGGGGATTATTCAAATTAGTGCAGGGGTTTTCAAGATTGGAAAGTTTGTCCGACTTATCCCCCATCCCGTTATGCTTGGCTTTGTTAACGGTCTTGCTATCATTATCTTCCTTGCTCAACTCGGTCAATTTAAAATTAAAGATGCCGCAGGCAATATGCAATGGCTCCAAGGTAGTAGTTTATATTTATTAGTTGGTTTAGTTGTGATGACGATGGCAATCAGCTATTTCTTACCAAAGCTTACCCGTGCAGTTCCTTCTTCATTGGTAGCGATTGTTGTCGTAACAGCTGTTGTTATGGGCTTTGATTTACAAACAAAACTTGTTGGCGATATGGCTTCTCTTGCCGGTGGATTACCGACTTTTCATGTTCCTCAAGTTAGCTTTGATCTAGAGATGATCAAAGTTATTTTACCATACTCGATTATTCTGGCGGCAATTGGACTCATTGAGTCGTTGATGACCATGACTCTTATTGATGAAATTACCGAAACACGTGGTCGTGGTAATCGTGAATGTATAGGCCAAGGTCTTGCCAATGTTGTGACTGGTTTTTTTGGTGGCATGGGAGGCTGTGCGATGATCGGTCAGAGTATGATTAATGTTAATTCAGGTGGCCGTGGCCGATTGTCTGGAATTAGTGCAGCATTATTCTTGTTGTTTTTCATTGTTTTTGCCTCTGGTTTAATTGAAATGATACCGATTGCTGCTCTGATTGGTGTTATGTTTATGGTCGTTATTGGCACCTTTGCATGGTCAAGTCTTCGTATTTTGAATCGTATCCCAAGAAGTGATGCGCTTGTTCTTATTCTTGTTTCTGCGGTTACCGTTGCTACTGACTTAGCTATTGCTGTCGCTGTAGGTGTTATTGTTTCTGCGCTTGTTTATGCATGGAATAGTGCCAAGGAAATTAAAGCGACCTCAAGCACTGATGACCAACAACGTAAAGTTTACCACTTGTCTGGACCATTATTTTTTGGCTCTGTTCATAGCTTTCATAAAATATTTAAGCCTCAAACAGATCCAGATACTGTTGTGATTGATTTTCAAGAATCTCGCGTATGTGATCATTCTGGACTTGAAGCGCTTAACAGCTTGGGTGAACGATATCAAGCTCAAGGTAAAACACTTTGTATGACCTTCTTAAGCTCAGAGTGCCGTGACCTGTTAAGTACTGCGGGTAAGATGGTTGTTGTCGAGCAGGTTGGTGATCCGCAATATCATGTTGCTACAGACGAACTTGGTTAATATTGAACATTAAAAGCGCCCTTGTGGCGTTTTTTTTGTTTTACAGTGATGTTGTTCGCTGCATAATGTTGATCTTTGCAGCGATGACATAAGATGGTTAACGCACTTAATAAGGCATTACCTTGACAGATTCACCACAACAAACCCTGCAGAAGGTTTTTGGCTATCGGGAGTTTCGCCCTGATCAGCAGAAAATTATTGAAACGCTGATTGCTGGCGAAGATGCTTTCGTCCTAATGCCAACAGGTGGTGGTAAATCATTATGTTATCAGATCCCAGCCTTGCATCGCAGTGGTGTTGCGATCATTGTTTCCCCCTTGATCTCTCTTATGAAGGATCAAGTTGACGCGCTTAATGCCAATGGTGTTCGCGCTGCGTATTATAATTCATCGTTAAAGGCAGAAGAAGCCCGGCAGGTTTTGGCTCGTTTGCATAGCGATGATCTTGATTTAATCTATGTTTCTCCTGAACGACTCATGAGTGCCGCTTTTATCGAACGGTTGCGTGATATTCCTTTAGCGCTTATCGCTGTTGATGAGGCACACTGTGTTTCGCAGTGGGGGCACGACTTCCGTCCTGAATATGTCCAACTGGGCCAGTTTCGCCAGCACTTCCCCCAAGTTCCTCTTATTGCACTGACAGCTACTGCCGATCCACAAACGCGGCAAGATATTCTTGCACGGCTCAACCTTACTCAGGCTGCTGTTTTTATAACTGGTTTTGATCGTCCCAATATTCGCTATACAGTCATTGACAAACAAAAACCGCAACTTCAGTTGGTGAAATTTTTAGAACAGCACAATGATGAATGCGGTATTGTTTATGCTCTGAGTCGTAAGCGTGTTGAAGAGATTACCGCTAAATTAGTTTTGCAAGGGTACCGTGCTGCTGCGTATCATGCTGGTCTAGCTGATAGCGTCAGGCAACATGTTCAAGAAGATTTCTTGCGCGATGATATTCAGATTGTTGTCGCTACTGTGGCGTTTGGGATGGGTATTGATAAGTCAAACGTGCGCTTTGTTGTTCATTATGATCTGCCGAAAAATATTGAGAGTTATTATCAGGAAACAGGCCGAGCGGGTCGTGATGGTTTAGCCGCTGAAGGACTGTTGCTGTTTGGCTATGGTGATATTGCCATCGCTCGTGGTTTGATTGAGAAGGGGAATAATCTTGATCAGAATCGTATTGAAATCCATAAATTAAATGCGATGGTGAGTTATGCTGAACCGCTCACATGTCGTCGACGAGCCTTGTTGGGTTATTTTGGTGAGAAAACCGTCGAAGATTGCGGCAATTGTGACATGTGCCTGAATCCTCCCGATCGGTATGATGCAACACAGGATGCACAGAAGGTGTTGTCTTGTGTCTTTCGTGTTGGTCAACGATTTGGTGCTAAGCATGTGATTGATGTCTTACGTGGGTCGCAAAACAAGCGAATGAAAGAGCTTCATCACGATCAATTAAGTACCTTTGCTATTGGCGCAGATAAAACTCAGGATGCTTGGAGCAGTTTGATCCGTCAGTTGGTTCATTTAGGTTTTCTTTATCAAGATGTTGCCAATTATTCTGTTTTAAAGTTAACGGAATTATCACGCTCCGTTCTTGTTGGCAAGCAGACCTTGGAACTTGCGCGGCCACGAATTAAAAATATAACTAAAAAGCCTGTTAAGAAGAGGGCGATTGATCTCGATTATAACGACGCATTATTTCAACGTTTGAGAGGTTTACGCAAGCGCGTTGCCGATGATAGCAATGTTCCACCGTTTGTTGTTTTCAGTGATGCCAGTTTAATTGAGATGGCTTTTTATCTCCCTTCTCACGAACAAGCGATGTTGGCAATTAATGGTGTCGGTAAGCATAAGTTTGAGAAATATGGTCAATTGTTTATTGATGAGATACATGAGTTTTGTTCTGGAGATGACTGATTGTAAAGGTTTCTTTGAAATAAAAAAGCCAGAGCGATTGCTCTGGCTTTTTTTTGTTACTCTTCTGGAAAAGCGAGATTAAAAACCAAGCTCTTTAAAGAAGTCGTTACCTTTATCATCAACAAGGATAAAGGCAGGGAAGTCAACCACTTCAATTTTCCAAACGGCTTCCATTCCGAGTTCTTCAAAATCAAGACATTCAACCTTCTTGATATTGTACTCAGCAAGTGCTGCCGCAGGACCACCGATAGAACCAAGATAGAAACCGCCATGCTTATCACAGGAGTCGGTCACTTGTTGTGAACGGTTACCTTTAGCGATCATGATCATCGATGCGCCACGAGACTGAAGCATATCTACATATGGATCCATACGGGCTGCTGTCGTAGGTCCAAATGAACCAGAGGCTTTGCCTGCTGGAGTCTTAGCTGGACCAGCATAGTAGATGGGGTAATCCATGAGATATTGTGGCAGCTCTTCGCCACGTTCAATGATCTCTTTAAATTTAGCGTGAGCAATATCACGACCAACAACAATGGTTCCGTTTAAGGATAGTTGTGTCTTGGTTGGGTACTTAGATAGTTCAGCGAGAATCTCTTTCATCGGCTGATTGAGGTCAATGCTTACGACACTAGGACGTGAACCGCGTGAGCCTTCAGGCATTAAGCGAGCTGGATTGTTGTCCATCTTCTCAAGCCAGATACCGTCTTTGTTGATTTTTGCCTTAATGTTACGGTCAGCAGAACATGATACAGAAATACCGATTGGGCAAGAAGCACCGTGGCGACTTGAACGAACGACCTTAATGTCGTGAGCAAAATACTTACCACCGAACTGAGCACCAATGCCCAACTCTTGAGCGCGTTGCTCGAGTTCTTTTTCTAACTCTAGATCACGGAAAGATTGACCGCCTTCGTTGCCTTCACTTGGCAGCTTGTCAAGGTAGCCAGCTGAAGCAAGTTTAGCTGTCTTGAGGCAGGTTTCAGCACTCGTGCCACCAATGCAAAATGCAATGTGGTAAGGGGGGCAAGCTGCTGTTCCGAGAGACTTCATCTTTGCAACAAGCCAGTCAACTAATGTGTTCTTGTTGATGGTTGCTTTCGTCTCTTGGTAGAGATAACTCTTGTTCGCACTGCCGCCACCCTTAACAACGAATAGAAACTTATACTCATTGCCTTCAGTGGCCATCAGATCAATCTGTGCGGGGAGGTTACACTTGGTATTGACCTCATCGTACATGTTAATCGGTGCATTTTGAGAGTAACGCAGGTTCTCTTCAGTATATGTTTTGTAAACCCCAGCTGAAAGTTGCTCAGCGTCATTACAGCCAGTCCAAACGCTTTGGCCTTTTTTGCCTAAGATTGATGCCGTACCTGTATCTTGGCAAAAAGGGAGTTCAAATTTAGCTGCAACAACAGCATTTTGAAGCATTGCCATCGCAACACCACGGTCATTGTCTGAAGCTTCTGGATCGGTGAGAATTTGTGCCACTTTCTCGTTGTGAGCAGGGCGCAGTAAAAAGTTTACTTCACGAAAGGCTTCATTGGATAAAAATGCCAGCGCTTCAGGGGCAACTTTGAGTACCTCCTGACCGTCGAACTGTGCAGTGCTAACATGGTCTGCGGTCAATAGACGATACTCGGTATCGTCTTTTCCAAGTGGGAATGGATCTTGATACTTAAATTCTGACATCGTTTCTCTCCTTAAAAACATTGCACACTTAATGGGATAAAAAAACAGATTGCTCTGCCGCGTCTCAATAATCAACGCAGTATAAAGTAAACTGTATACAGTTGTCGATAGTTCACACGTTTTTTATTCGCCGTACCATTGAGATGTTCCATTAAAACAGGTAGATTGAAGATCTTAACCTTTTGCCTTGGTGATAAGATGAAGATTCATTCACGAATAGCCATGTTGGCATTGATCCTTGTTCTGTTGACGACCATCTCTATTACATCTGTCATCTTTATTCAACTCGGTAATGTAGAAGTTGAAGTTGAGAAGGAGCTTGTACTCCTTGGTATTGATGATGCAGAAAAAGGTGTCTATAACACCTACCTGATGATTGAAGCGTTGCAGACTGAAGTTGAACAACGCCTCATTCATGATCTTAATGCGGTTTATGCACTGATGGAACGTTCAGGTTTGTTGGTTGGTGAAGTCCCGTTGCGAAAATGGGACGCGATGAATCAATATGATCTTTCTGTTCAACAGCTACGGTTACCACACTTTGTGTTGCAGAGCCCAAGTGGTGATGAAAAAAATAATACAGATGATTTCATCCGTAATGTGTCAAAAATTCTAGGTGTGACTTGCACGTTATTTCAACGAATGAACCGTTCTGGAGATATGTTGCGCGTCTCTTCAACGGTGCCAAGTGCTACGGGTGACTCTGCTGCAGGGACTTTTATCCCAGCCATTCACCCCGATGGCAACGTTGATCCGGTTATTAGTCAGGTTTTAGCGGGCGAAGTGTTTGTTGGTCGCGCCTATGTGGTGACAGATTGGTACAATACCGCGTACATGCCACTGTATAACAGCAACAAAAGTGAGATTGTTGGTATGCTTTACGTTGGTGAGCGACAATCCGATTTTGTTGCATTATTTGATGCCATTGATAATGTCGCATTGGGTGATGATAGCCATATCTTCATGTTGGAATCTGTTGGTGCGGGAACTGGGCGTAAATTTGTTGGTAAGCATTCACATGTGGAAGAAACGGAACAACATAATGTTGAGCAGGATAAATATGTAAAAGATTTTTTTGAATCATTTACTAAAATGAATTTTTTGCCACAATCCAATGTGGTCACAGTGGTTCGTGATATTGACCCAATATCACATGATCATTCCATACAACACGATACCGTAATGGCCTATTATTACTTTGAACCTTGGGATTGGGTGATCGGTGTTGTCTATAGTCCCAAATATCTTGGTTCAGCACAATCTCGTCTTGATCTTATGTTAAACAGAACCTTAGGCTTAGTGTGTGCCGTTGCATTTATTTGGTTTGTTTTTGCTTTATTTATTGGCTATCGGTTAGCGGGTGGCATCTCAAAACCTCTTGAACAAGCTGTTACAGCATTTCAGGAAGTTGGTCGTGGTGAGTTTGAGTTCCAGCTTGAGCCAGCAAAGGGGTATGAATTAGGCCAGTTATACGAATCTTTTAATCTGATGGTGAAAAACTTACGGCAAGTAACGACTTCGCGTGATCAATTGGATCGTGAGATCAATGCGCGGCGCACTATTGAAGATGAATTACAGCAAACTGTTACAACATTGAAAACGGTGATAAACGAGGCACCATTGTCTATTATTGTCCTCGATCTAGATGGTCTCGTCATGCTATGGAATCCTAGTGCCGAGAGGATCTTTGGTTGGAGCGCGGATGAGGTTCTGGGTAAAGGCTACCCTTTAGTGCACAGTGAGTTCCTTGAAGAGTTTGAATCGAATCGCAATCTTGTTATAAATGGAATTATTGTTCATGCAAAAGAGACTCAACAGTTTACTAAAGAGGGTAAGTGCTTAGATTTACTTGTTTCTGCCGCCCCAATGTACAATACTAAAGATTGTGTTGATAGTATCATTGTCATTCATGAAAATATCTCCCCCTTAAAACAGGTTCAGCGCCAACTTGAAGAGCGTGAAGAGGAATATAAACTTTTATCTTCTGAATTTAAGTCCATTCTTGATGGTATACAGGATGTTATTTCAGTCATTGGCCCAGATATGCGGATTCGTTGGAGTAATCATGGTCAACGGCGCTGGAATTTACGTGATGCCAAAATTCCACAGAGAGCCTGTTATACACTCTGGAATAAAAATATTGAAATGTGTAAAGAGTGCCCCGTACGCGATTGTTTCGCAACGGGTGAAATGCAATCAGCTAAAATAGCTTCTCCCGATGGAACAAAGTGGGGGGTTAAGGCTTTTCCTCAATTTGATAGTCTTGGTAATGTTATTAATGTCATTGAGGTTGCCAGTGACATTAGTGAATCGGTGATATTAAAAGAAGAGACAATGCGTTCAGCCCGTTTGGCCTCTTTGGGGGAACTTGCTGCGGGAGTTGCTCATGAAATTAATAATCCTAATGGTGTGATTATGCATAGTGCGCCAATCTTAAAAGAGATCGTTGCTGCTGCTTTGCCATTATTTGATGATTATGCACAACAACATGGTGATTTCCAACTTGGACGCTTACCTTACAGTCGCTTACGCGATACATTACAGCGATTACCTGACCGTATCATTGATGGCAGTCAGCGGATAAAGTTTATTGTTGACGACTTGAAAAACTTTGTTCGCGATGAGGGGGATGACCAGCAGCGTCAGTCCGTTGATCTAAATCATGTCTTAGCCGTTGCAGTTCGCTTAACAAACAACACGATTAAGAAGGAAACACGTCATTTTGAAATCCATTATGATGAAACAATTCCTCCGTTTCATGGTTCTGCTCAGCGAATCGAACAAGTGATTGTCAATCTCATCATGAATGCGTGTCAGGCCCTTACTTGTGTTGATAACAAGATTATTATTACGACACGATTCAATGCAGAAAAAGAGATGGTTGAACTGGAGGTTTTTGATCAAGGTGCGGGCATCAAAGAAGAGGATTTGATTAAAGTGACAAATCCATTTTTTACTACAAAACGTGAAACAGGGGGGACCGGGCTAGGGATGTCGATCTCTTCACGTATTATTGAGGAACATTCTGGATTTTTAAAAATTGAAAGCACTGTTAACATAGGGACAACGATTGTTGTTTCGTTGCCTTGCGTTAAGGAGAGTAAATGATGACGCCACAACCATACCCTTCTTTACCCATTTTGCTTGTTGATGACGAGCTGCAATGGTTAGAGAGTTTTTATTTTACTCTCGAATACAATGCTGGAATTAATAATGTTATCTGTTGTCAGCATAGTGATCAGGTGATGAATCTATTACAGCAGCAAGCTGTTAGTATGATTATCATAGATATGACCATGCCGCCACCAACAGGGGAGCAATTACTACCGTTAATCACTCAGGATTATCCCGAAGTCCCTGTAGTCGTGTTGAGCGGATTAAATCAACTTGATATTGCTGTTAAATGTATGAAGCTCGGTGCTAGTGATTACTTTACTAAAACAACAGAGATTAGCCATTTGCTAGTAGGTTTGAAACGGTTGTTGCATCAACAAGAGCTGCAACGTGAGTTGAAGATTCTTAAATCTGGTCTTTTATCAGCTGAACTTGAATACCCTGAAGTGTTCGAAAATATTGTAACATGCAGTCCGATCATGCATTCCATTTTTAAATATCTTGAAGCGGTTTCATTAAGTCCTGAACCTGTTTTGATTACTGGAGAGTCTGGCGTCGGTAAAGAACTCATTGCAAAGGCAATTCATCAATTAAGTACTCCTGAAGGACCGTGGGTAGCTGTTAATGTTGCAGGTCTTGATGATAATGCTTTTAGTGATACCCTGTTTGGTCATGTTCGAGGTGCCTTTACAGGAGCAGAGCGTAATCGCGAGGGGATGATTGCCAGAGCCAATGGGGGCGTTGTATTTTTAGATGAAATCGGTGACCTGCCACTGACTGCTCAAATTAAATTACTTCGATTACTACAAGAACGGGAATATTATCCTCTTGGTAGCGATACCCCGCGTCGAGTTGAAGCACGTGTGGTGTGTGCGACTAATTGTGATTTAATTCAAAAACAGGCAGAAGGGACCTTTCGTAAAGATCTCTATTATCGATTATGTACCCATATGGTTAATTTGCCACCATTACGTGAACGGCGTGAAGATATCCCGCTGTTGTTGAACTGTTTTTTAAAATTAGCAGCTGAAAGTATGGGGAAGAAAGTGCCAACGTGTCCACCCCAACTACTTACGTTATTAAATACCTACCATTTTCCCGGAAATATACGGGAGTTTAGGGCAATTATTTTCGATGCATTGAGTCAATACTCTCAAGGGATCTTATCAATGG
This sequence comes from Desulfuromonas svalbardensis, assembly GCF_055389415.1. Taxonomy (NCBI): domain Bacteria; kingdom Pseudomonadati; phylum Thermodesulfobacteriota; class Desulfuromonadia; order Desulfuromonadales; family Desulfuromonadaceae; genus Desulfuromonas; species Desulfuromonas svalbardensis. The sequence goes on from NZ_AP042416.1 coordinate 2,327,404, forward strand.
AAGTGTTTCGTAACGCCATTGGCTTCAATGAACAATGTAGTGCCAGTCAGGTTGCGGTAGCAGAAGTCGGCGATACATCGCTTTCATTTCCTGGGAAATTACCAACGCTTGAAATTGTCGCATCACAACTCATTGGTGAAGCGATGAACCGTGCACAAGGTAATCAATCCATTGCTGCCCGTATGTTGGGAATCTCACAACCAGCATTGAGCCGCCGATTGAAAAAAAACTAAAAATATCCCGTCTATTATCGTTATGACATTTGTTATAATTTCTAGTCAGTTATAGTTTTTGGCAAACTCCCGTCCAGACTCACCTTGTCACGATTTCAATACCTCTCTGAGCAATTTACTATGCGTTTATGCATAACCTTTTCCATAAGTATCCATACTCTCTCCCGAGTGAAACTCCTGTAATATTAGCCAGTTATGTACACTTCATGTTGTTGGCATAACTCATGCTCTTAATAAAACAAAGGTCTTATGCTGATCATAACGTTTGTATGAGTTTTGCTTTACAGAATTATGTTGAGGATAACGTTAAGAGCGATTCAATTCACAGGAGGTGCTATGAAGAATCTAAAAGTTTCCCACAAAATTTTTGTACTTAGTTTCACATTGGTTATTGCTTTTAGCTTAACAATTGGTTGGGTTTATTCTCGGTTGAAAGTAAATTTGAGTCATGCGAAGCAAGTTGAAATTAAGCATACAGTTGAAGGTGTGTGGGGGGTTATTGATCATTATGCAAGTTTGGCAAAAAGTGGAGAGATGACTCAGGACGCAGCACAATCTGCTGCTAAAGATGCTGTCCGTCATACACGATTTGCTGATGGAAACTATTTTTGGATTCAAAACGTTAATTCCGTGATGGTTATGCACCCTTTAAAGCCTGAACTGGAAGGTGAAAATTTGACGTCGTCAGTTGATCCTAATGGTAAGGCATATATTCTTGCAATGTCACAGATAGCAGAGCAACAAGGCCAAGGTTATGTTGACTATCAATGGAATAAAACTGGTGTTGCGAATCCTGTTGATAAGATTTCATTTGTTAAGGTTCAGTCTGATTGGGGCTGGATCGTTGGTGCAGGTCTTTACCTTGATGATATTCAAGCAGAACTGAATGCTATTTTTTACGCCGTACTGGCTGTAGTTGGTGGCGTTATTTTCTTTGCCGTTGCTTTAATCCTCTTTGTCTCTCGTGGAATATCTAAACCACTTAATCAAGCGGTTGATATGTTGTCCAATCTTGAAAATGGTCAACTTAGTTCACGGATGGAACTTAAACAACAAGATGAGATTGGGACGATGGCTGTAACTATGGATCGATTTGCTGATAGTTTGCAAAACGATATTGTTGCGTCATTAAATAAGTTATCACAGGGTGATCTTGATTTTGAAGTCATTCCTCATAGTGAAAAAGATGAAATTCGGGGCGCATTGAAAAGTCTTGGCAATGACATGAACGATATTATGTCACAAGTTCAAATGGCTGGTGAGCAGATCGCCTCGGGATCAACAGAAGTTTCAGATTCGAGTCAATCGTTGTCTCAAGGGGCAACCGAATCAGCAAGTTCACTTGAAGAAATTTCTGCATCCATGCAAGAACTTTCGAGTCAAACTCGACAAAGTGCTGAAGGGGCTAATCAAGCCAGTGTTTTAGCGGATCAAGCAAAAGTGGCTGCGGATAGTGGCAATACCAGTATGCAAGAGATGATTAGCGCTATGGGGGACATAAGTTCATCAGGTCAAGACATCGCCAAAATTATTAAGGTTATTGATGAAATTGCTTTTCAAACGAACCTGCTTGCATTGAATGCTGCGGTTGAGGCTGCTCGAGCAGGGCAACACGGTAAAGGTTTTGCGGTTGTTGCTGAAGAGGTACGTAATTTGGCAGCCCGTAGCGCAAAAGCAGCGAGTGAAACAGCCGAATTGATTGAAGGTTCGGTAAAGAAAGCACAAATTGGAGTCACTATTGCTGACCGTACTGCTGCTGGTTTTACAGAAATCGTGGAACGCATTGTTAAAGTAACTGATTTGGTAAGTGAAATAGCCGCATCGAGTAATGAGCAGGCCCAAGGTATTCAACAGGTCACCGTAGGTTTAAGTCAAATTGATCAAGTAACACAACAAAATACAGCGAGTGCTGAAGAGGGTGCTGCTGCAGCTGAAGAACTATCCAGTCAGGCCGACCAATTACGCCAAATGTTGAGTAAATTTGTCCTTAAACAATCATCAAACACAAACAATGTTTACCGTGAATCTATTGCTAACACTGATGTCACTCGTCATGTTGTTCAACCAGAATATCGTGCGGTTCAACGCACCAATACAATTGGTTGGCGAGAGGTGTAATAAATTTAAATGTGTGTCGTAATCGATTGTTGAGGAGGTTAGTATGAATGGAAATGCTGCTGAAAATTTGATGAAAGATGAACACTTTGGTACAGAAAATGCTCAAAAAGATCTGTTCTTAACATTTCAAATTGGCCAAGAAGATTTTGGTATTGATATTTGCGATGTGATTGAAATTGTTGGGATTCAAAAAATAACGGAAGTACCTGATATGCCCGATTATATCCGTGGAGTTATTAATTTGCGTGGCAAGGTTATCTCGGTTATGGATGTTCGGTTACGCTTTAATATGGAGCAAAGAACCTATGATGATCGGACGTGCGTCATTGTTGTGACTGTCGATGACCTTACTGTTGGGTTGTTGGTTGACCGAGTTAATGAAGTGGTGGAAATTGCAGAAAATAAAATAGAGGGTGCTCCACCTACAAAATCAGATGATAGGTATATAAAAGGACTAGGGAAAATTGGTGCAGATGTGAAGATTCTTTTAGATGTCGCTCGCTTAGTGAACAATTATGCGGTTGCGTCAGAAACTAATGATTAATGTCGTGACCAACTTTTTTAGAACAGCCAATTGAATTCTTTACGGGACTGGTCCTTTGTTGAATATAGTAGAATTGGTTTTGATATGGTTTGTGACTGAGCTGTTTACGATTTCAATATCTTAGCAGTCTCACCGTTACTATTGGTTTAGTTTTATTGATTTACAGGTTGTATTCAATTAGACTTATCATTATAGATATATATAGTTAGGATGATGAGATGCGAAAAGTCATTATAACTGCGGCATTACCTGAACGACTCAAGGTGGTTGGTTTTTTACTTCATTTAGCTGGATGGGATGTGACGGTCATTGAAGTTCTCCCTGATGCTGTAAACTATCTTAAAAATTCAGAAAGAAATGAAAATTATTATGATCTGATTTTAGTTGTTGATTATTTTTCGCTTGGTGAAAGTAAGCCAGAGCGATTGTCTGCAACACGATATTTAGAAATGATTAAAAATTTAAGAAAAACTGTGCAACTAATTGTTGCTGGCAGAGAGATTGATGAAACTGAGCAGCAACAAATTATCAGTCAGTTAAACGATACGATAGACTTTTGTTCGTCAGAACTGTTAATTAATTATATTGAAACGTCATATAGTTGCTTTAGTTGTAAGGGGGCAATTAATTGAGTTGTTCGTTATTGAAAAAGGGGACCCAATGAAAAATTTAAGAGTATCTCAGAAAATTTTCGTATTAAGTTTTGCATTAATTATTGCTTTTAGTCTTACTATTGGCTGGGTCTACCTTAAGCTGAAAGATAATCTCAATAATGCGAAAAAAGTTGAGATCCAGCACACGGTCGAAGGTGTTTGGGGTGTTATTGACCATTATGTGTCGTTAGAAAAAAGTGGACAGATGACGCGTGAACAGGCACAAAAAGCGGCTAAGTCGGCTGTGAGCCATACCCGTTTCGATGACAGTAATTACTTTTGGATTCAGGATATTAATTCAGCGATGGTGATGCATCCAATAAAGCCAGAATTGGATGGTAAAAATTTAAGTTCTACAGTTGATCCAAATGGTAAGGCTCTTTTTGTTGAGATGTCACGCGTTGCGAAACAAGAAGGTCAAGGGTATGTTGATTACCAATGGAATAAACCTGGTGTCTCTGCCCCTGTTGATAAAATTTCATTCGTGAAGATTCAGTCTGATTGGGGCTGGATCGTTGGTGCGGGTCTTTATCTTGATGATATTCAAGCAGAAACGGATGCAGTGTTTTATGCCGTTATGGTTGTGTTGAGTCTGGTGATTTTGTTTGCAATTGTATTGGTTGTCTTTGTTTCACGGGGTATTTCAATTCCATTAAATCATGCGGTTGACATGCTCACTCACTTGGAAAATGGTGAACTTGCAAAACGGATGCATTTAAATCAAAAAGATGAAGTTGGCCAAATGGCGAACACAATGGATAAATTTGCCGATAGCTTGCAAAATGATATTGTCGCATCACTGCAAAAACTTGCTCAAGGTAACCTTGCTTTCGATGTAACTCCCCATAGCGATCAAGATGAGATCCGTGGTGCATTGAAACGACTCGGTGAGGACATGAATGAAATTATGTCCCAAGTGCAGATGGCTGGTGAGCAAATTGCTTCGGGTTCAACAGAGGTTTCTGATTCAAGTCAATCGTTGTCGCAAGGAGCAACTGAGTCGGCAAGCTCACTTGAAGAGATTGCGGCCTCAATGCAAGAGCTCTCAAGTCAAACAAGTCAAAGTGCTGATGGTGCGCATCAGGCCAGCCAACTTGCAAGTCAGGCCAGTGCGGCAGCGGATAGTGGTAGCAGTAATATGGAAGAGATGATTAGTGCTATGAGTGATATTAGCGATTCAGGGAAAGATATTGCTAAAATCATTAAAGTTATTGACGAAATTGCTTTTCAAACTAATTTACTTGCCTTAAACGCGGCAGTTGAGGCGGCACGTGCCGGTCAGCATGGTAAAGGATTTGCGGTTGTTGCTGAAGAGGTTCGTAATTTAGCAGCCCGCAGTGCTAAGGCTGCAAGTGAAACGGCTCAATTGATCGAAGGTTCAGTCAAGAAGGCAGCGAATGGTGCGACGATTGCAGATCGCACTGCTGAAGGATTTAAAGAAATTCTTGAAAGTATTGTCAAAGTGTCTGACTTGGTGACTGAAATCGCCGCTTCAGGGTCTGAGCAAGCTCAAGGGATTCAACAGGTAACAATTGGTTTAAGCCAAATTGACCAAGTGACACAGCAGAATACTGCTAGTGCTGAAGAGGGTGCTGCCGCCGCAGAAGAGTTATCAAGTCAGGCGGATCAATTGCGCCAAATGTTGGCAAGGTTCGTTCTCAAGCAGGGTGGGGCAAGTTCTGCCCAGTTTAGACCACAGCCAACGTACGAGACTCCAGTGGTGAGACAACAACGTGCGCCTATGGGGTGGGATTCTGAACCCGTATCAATTTCTTTAGATGATGACGAGTTTGGTAAATTCTAAGGTGTTAATTGACAACATGATGTTTTAAAAGGAGCGGCCCTCGGGTCGCTCCTTTTGTATGTTTGACCACATAAGAATGACATGGTAGAACTCAAATCACTGTTTTTTACGAAAGGGTTTTGTTGTGCAAAATATATTGAAAATGATTTTAACCTCCCGTGTTTATGATGCTGCTGAAGAGACCCCCCTTGAAGCTGCTACGGGTTTGTCAAAACAGCTAGACAATCACGTGTGGTTGAAGAGGGAAGATCTGCAGCCCGTGTTCTCTTTTAAGATTCGTGGTGCGTACAATCGGATTGCTCAACTCAGTGACGAAGAAAAAATACGTGGTGTTATTGCTGCCTCAGCGGGTAACCATGCTCAAGGGGTTGCTTTTTCGGCTCAGAAAGTGGGAACCAGTGCGGTTATTGTGATGCCAGCGACAACGCCAGCAATAAAGACTTCAGCTGTTCGTAGTTATGGCGCTGAGGTTGTTTTATATGGAGATAATTACTCAGAGGCCGCTGAATATTGTGCCACGTTGATAAAGCAAACGGGGCGTGTGTTTATCCATCCGTTTGATGATGATTATGTCATTGCAGGGCAGGGAACCGTTGCTGATGAAATTTTACGCCAAAGTGCTGGTCGCCTCGATGCTATTTTTGTTCCTGTCGGTGGTGGTGGGCTGATTGCAGGAATTGCGAGTTTTATTAAGGCTGTATGTCCTGATGTGAAGATTATCGGTGTCGAACCCAAGGATAGTGACGCCATGTCACGATCGTTAGCATTTGGCTCACGCATTAAGCTCGATTCAGTCGGGATTTTTGCTGATGGTGTTGCGGTTCGTGAAGTTGGTAAGCGTACCTTTGAACTCTGTCGCCAATATGTGGACGACATGGTTCAAGTTTCAACGGATGAGATATGTAGTGGGATCAAAACGATTTATCAGGAAACCCGATCAATCGTTGAACCAGCAGGAGCCTTGGCTGTTGCTGGAATGAAAAAATATGTGCAGCAAAACGATCTTCATGGACAGCATCTTGTCGCGGTGAATTCAGGTGCTAATATGAATTTCGATCGATTACGATTTGTTGCTGAACGCACGCAAATCGGTGAAAAGAAAGAGGCCCTTTATGCCGTATCGATTCCAGAACAACCTGGTGCATTACGACATTTTTGTACTACTTTTCTAGAAGGTCGAAATATTACTGAATTTAATTACCGTCTCTCCGACCGCAAGGAAGCATATATTTTTGTCGGTCTGTCTGTCAAAGGTAGTCAAGAGCGCGAAGAGTTTTCGAATTCACTGAGCGGTGAAAAATATAATTGCTTAGATATGACGGATAATGATCTAGCTAAGACCCATATCCGTTATATGGTCGGCGGTCATTCTCGTCAAGTTGAAGGGGAGTTTCTGTATCGCTTCTGGTTTCCAGAACGACCCGGTGCTTTGACTCGCTTTTTAGCCGCGATGGGGTCCAATTGGAATATTTCTCTTTTTCACTATCGAGCACAAGGTGGCGATTTTGGTCGAGTTCTGATTGGTTTAGAGTTGCCAGAAAACCAGCATGGAGATTTGAACGATTTTCTTGATGCTTTGGGGTACTACCATGTTGATGAAACCAACAATCCGGCTTATAGACGTTTTTTACAGGGTGGTTAATGTTAGGGTTTTATTTGCTACAATGAACCACTAAAGCTATGTGTATTGAAGGCTTAATAGTTGACAGGAATAGTCTGGAATGATATCTGTAGTAAAAGATCAATTAGGGTCAACTATGGGGAGAGATATTTTGCTTAAAACCTTTCGTGAAGACATTCAGGCTGTTTTTCAACGTGATCCAGCTGCTCGATCTACCCTTGAAGTGATTGTTTGTTATCCGGGATTTCATGCCTTACAGCTGCACCGCTTTGCCCATAAATTATGGCAGTTGAATTGTTTTTTTATTGCTCGTTGCGTTTCTCAGTTAAGTCGATTTCTAACGGGAATTGAGATCCACCCTGGTGCCAAGATTGGTCGTGGTTTTTTTATTGATCATGGCATGGGAGTTGTGATTGGTGAAACTGCTGAGATTGGTGATAACTGTACTCTCTATCACGGTGTGACCTTGGGGGGAACCTCTTGGGCGAAAGAGAAACGTCATCCCACTTTAGGTGATAATGTGGTGATCGGTTCAGGAGCAAAAATACTTGGACCCTTTACTGTTGGTTCTGGTAGTAAGATTGGATCAAACTCTGTTGTTGTGAAAGAGGTTCCAGATCAAGCGACTGTTGTGGGCGTACCTGGGCGCATGGTTCTAAGTGAAGAGGAGCGTCAGGAACAGTTTAAACAACACCGCTTCGACTTAGAGCATGGCCATCTACCAGATCCACAAGCTCAAGCGATTAGTTGTTTGTTTGAACACATACGCAAGGTCGAAACACAACTGAATCAACTGCAACAGGAACATGAATTGTTGCAATGTCAGTTGAAGGATTGTCAACCTTGTTCGAAGGAGGGCTAAAATGCGTCTTTCTACGAAGTCTCAGTACGCTGTACGAGCGATGGTTCGTTTAAGTCTGGACCATAAAGGGTCACCGATATCAATTCGAGAAATTGCCCGTAGTGAGAATATCTCCTTGACCTATCTTGAGCAATTATTTGCTAAACTACGCCGTGGAAAGTTAGTTGTTAGTTCTCGTGGACCCGGTGGTGGCTACGCGTTAGCAGTTCCTGCATCACAAATTTCACTTGATCAAATCATTGATAGTGTAGAAGAAACGTTAGTTCCCGTATCCTGTATGGATGATATGGGCCAATGTGCTTGTGAAGAGGAGTGTTTGACTCATTCTGTTTGGGCTGGCCTTACTCAACATATTCGTGGTTATTTTTCTGCTATTTCGATCGAGGATTTAACCAACGATGCACAACTCCTTATTGCGAGTCGTGATAACGTAAATGTTAGCCAAGAAAAAATGATGGTCTTGGAGGATTGGAAGTTGGACAAGATATATTTTGATAACAATGCAACCACTCCGGTTGCAGCCGAAGTGCTTGAGTCTTTTCTCCCTTATTATCAAACTCTTTTTGGTAATCCTTCGAGTGTCCATTGGGCGGGTAGTGCCGTGAAAGGGGCTATCGAAGAGGCGCGACAGCAGGTCGCACAATTGATTAATGCTCAGCCCGAAGAGATTATCTTCACCGCCAGTGGCAGTGAGGGCGACAATCTAGCTGTACTAGGTAGCTGTGATGCGTTACGCCAGCAGGGTAATCATGTGATTACCACTGTTGTTGAACACCCCGCAGTACTGGATACCTGTCGTTATTTTGAAGAACGGGGTGGGGCAGTCACTTACCTGCCTGTTGATTCGCGTGGGATGATTGATCTTGATCAACTTGAACAGGCGATTACTCCAAAAACGGTCTTGATTTCGGTGATGTGGGCGAATAATGAGACCGGCACTATTTTTCCAATTCAACAGATTGCTGAAATAGCGCAACGGCATAAAGTTCAATTTCATACGGATGCCGTTCAAGCATTAGGCAAAGTCGAAATAGATATGCAAAAATGCCCTGTTGATTTTTTAGTGATGTCAGGTCATAAAATTGGTGCTCCCAAAGGTGTTGGTGCACTATTTGTTCGTCGTGGTACGTCACTGACGTCTCATATTCATGGTGGACATCAAGAGCGGAGTTTGCGGGCCGGAACACACAATGTGGCAGGTATTGTTGCCATGGGGAAAGCGTGTGAGTTGGCTGGGCAAGATTTTTTCCAGCGAGTGGAAAAGTTGCAACAACTTCGTGACCGACTTCAGTCAGGCATTATGGAACAGGTTGAAGATGTGACTATTAATGGCCATATGGAATCACGTTTACCGAACACGTTGAACCTTGGATTTTCATTTATCGAAGGAGAGGGGCTGCTTTTGCATCTTGATATGTATGGTATCGCGGCCTCGTCTGGTTCGGCTTGTACCGCTGGCAGTGATGGACATTCTCATGTTTTGACTGCTATGGCCGTCGATGAATGGCTGCTTAATTCATGCTTACGCTTTAGTTTTGGTGATCAAAACACCTCTGAAGAAGTTGATAGGTTGCTAGAGGTTTTGCCGTCTATTGTGTTGAAATTGCGTGAAATGAGCCCTATGCTTTCTTCCGGAGTCGATCTTGAGGATTGCCCTTACGTTGAATGTTGTATTGGTCACCATTGATTTAGATGGCGGGAGATTCAATGTTTATCGTGTCATAGTTTTTTATCAAGGCATTCATCTTAACGGTGGATGCCTTTGACAGTTTAAGGATCGTTTATGAAAAAGGTGATGGTTGCTTTAAGTGGTGGTGTTGATTCTGCAGTAACTGCAGCATTACTTCTTGAACAAGGCTATGAAGTCATTGGTGTGCATATGCGTTTGTTATCAGGAGTTGAGCATGAGTCGAGTGATGAGGATGCCCGTCAGGTTGCTAACGAGTTAGGAATTGAATTTCACAGCCTTGATTGTCGAGATGAGTTTAACCGGGTCATTGTGCAAAATTTTTGCGATGAATACTTGAATGGCCGCACTCCCAATCCGTGCATTTTGTGCAATCGACACATGAAGTTTGGCTATCTTTTACAGGTCGCAGATGAACTTGGCGCTGATTTTCTGGCTACTGGCCATTATGCGCGCATTGACTACTCTGGTGATGTTCCGGTGTTGCGCCGGGGTCATGATCTTAAAAAAGATCAAAGTTATTTCCTTTTTACTTTGACGGCTGAGCAATTAAAACGGGTGATGTTTCCTTTGGAAGACACGACTAAGGAGCAGGTTAAGGAGATTGCTCAACGACTTAACCTTTCAGCGCGGCATAATGCAGAGAGTCAAGATGTTTGCTTTATCCCAGATAACGATTATGTCAATTTCTTAAGAAAACAGGCATTAACGTTGCCACAGGGCGGTAATATTATCCATGTTAATGGAAAAGTCTTGGGTCGTCACAGCGGTACGTATCGTTACACGATTGGCCAACGGAAAGGGCTGGGTATTGGCTGGAGTGAACCCTTGTATGTCGTGTCGATTGATGTCACTAAAAATCAGGTTGTTGTGGGTGAGAAGCAGTTCCTTAAAACAACGGAGTTGGTCGTTAACGATGTTGTCTGGTCTCAGCTTCCAGTGGAAAGTAAACTTCGAGTCGATTGTCGAATTCGCTACCGCCACAATGAAGCACTGGCTACTGTTTATACGGATGATCAGAACACGGTGCGCGTTGTTTTTGATCAACCGCAAATTGGTGTTACACCGGGTCAGTCAGCTGTATTCTATCAAGAAGATGCTGTGATTGGTGGAGGATGGATTCAGTGATCAAGTCAGCATGTGTTGTTACACTCGGCTGTAAAGCCAATCAGTTTGAATCGGCAGCAATCGAAGAGTTATTGATTCAGGATGGCTACCACCTCGCACCTTTTGAACAGGGCGCTCATCTGGTCGTGATCAATACCTGTACCGTGACATCGGCAACGGACGCTCAATCGCGTAAATTGGTACGTCGCGCTCGGCGGTTTAATCCAGCGTGTCGAATTGTTGCCACTGGCTGTTACGCTCAAGTTCAACCACAAAAATTAGCTGAACTTCCTGGTGTTGATCTGGTTATTGGCAACATGGAAAAAGAGAACTTCTTGTCGTTGCTCAACGGTGAGGGGGCTAAGGTTCAGGTGGGTGATATTGCTCAGGCGAGTCATTGTCCTAATTTGAAAATTGCGTCATTTTTTGAACATAGTCGAGCCTTTGTCCAAATACAGAGTGGCTGTAATGCTTTCTGTTCCTATTGTATTATTCCGTTTGCACGAGGTCGTAGTCGTTCTGTTGCGGTGGTGGAAGTGGTCGATCAGATTAAGACCTTGATCAAAAATGGCTATCAGGAAGTTGTTCTGACGGGTATCCATATTGGTAACTATGGCAAAGATCTGCAAAGTGAATGTGGCGTGGACCTCACGTTGACCTCACTTGTAAAAACAATCCTAGACCAAACATCGCTTCATCGGCTCCGTTTAGGTTCTATCGAGCCACAAGAATTATCCGATGAATTGGTGGAACTTGTTTGTCAATCTAAACGGGTCTGTTCACACCTTCATATTCCTTTACAGTCGGGGTCTGATACGGTGTTAACGCGCATGAATCGTCATTATACTGGACAGGATTTTTACCGTTGCTTACAGAACATTTATGAAAGATCGCCTGAAATCTCAATTGGCATTGATCTTATTGTTGGCTTTCCCGGTGAAACGGATGAGGAGCATCAACAATCCATTGAGTTGATTGATCGACTACCGATCCATTATTTGCATGTTTTTCCATACAGTAAGCGTCCCGGAACTGCAGCTGAAAAGATGAAAGATCATATCGATCCATCCATTGCTAAGGATAGAGCTACACAATTGCGTCATTTAGGTGAGCTTAAAAAACAACATTATATTAAGCGTTTTCTTGATAAGGTCGTCGAAGTTGTCGTTGAAAATAGCACTGGTGGAGTGCGATGTAAGGGCTTGAGTGATGAATATGTATCGGTTTCTTTTAAGTCAGAACTGCCCCTTGCGGGGAAATGTGTCAAGGTCTTGATTGGTGGTGTTGACGGAGATGGCTTAACAGGTAAGCATGTCTGACCTTAAGCTTGAAATAGTGTGAATTAGCTCCGCCCCGATGTGTTTGTATTGGGGCGGTGCTGATTTTATTAGGTTAAGGCTCAATTTACTGTGGTGATAAATTCGGTTAAGTTTGAGTCCAAAATGTATTTAAGTTCGGCAAAGTTGTCGGCCCGTGTTTCGGTGATTAAAAAACCAAAGACGGGATAACTTCGATAATCAATCTTTCTCAGTTCCATTGGGTTTTCAAATTTTTGCAGCAATTGATCATAATCAAATGAGACAATATCTTTGCCATTAACTCCCGTTGAATTATCTAATACAACAATACTAAAAAGCTTGCCCTCTTTGCCTGTGAGTATCTCGCTCCAATCAGGTTTCTTTTGCGAAAAATAATAGTCGTAGGGGTTGAATCCATAAGAGAGAAATGTGGTGTCAGCTGTCGTACACCAGCCACCAAAGCGCATGGGGTTGACCTCAATTGGCAGAATTATACCATCTGGCCGGCGTCGTAATTCAAGATGGATCGGAAAGTTTTTAACGTCAGACAATTGACCAATTTTAGTGATGAATTGGGTGAAATCTTCGAGGTTGTGTTCAATAATCTCTTTGGAGGTTGTATAAACGCGATCACTGACATCCTGCTGCGATGCAAAGGTGTGTTTAAATATCCCTAAAATCGTTGGCTTTCCTTCTGAGTCGAAGTAGGCATCAACGGCATATTCATCACCTTCAATACACTCTTCGATGATAAAAGATCGCGTATCAAGTACTTCGAGAGGGTAAAGATTTTTCACTTGTTCGATTTCAGCAAAAATCAACTCAACACTGCGGTTCCACTCATCGCGATTGGTAATCTTGTAGACACCCATACTGAAGAAACCAACACTGGGCTTTATGATAAATGGTGTTGGAATCGCATCAAAATCAAGTTGTTTTATCTCGTTGATATCGACTCCTTTAAAATAAAAGTTTGGATAAAGGGGTGATATCAACTGCCTAAATCTCAACTTGTCTTTAAACATGTTTATTTTATCTGGTAGCGTTGTCGAAGATAAATGTTGAGCAATCCAGTTGATTGAATTTTCTGAGGTTAAATAAAGCTGTGGGTTGTCGTGCTGTTGGGCTGATGTGATGGCTTGTGCTTCGCTGAGAATTTTAGTTCCCTTGTATAGATCTAACTGATGAGCGATCTCAGTGCCAACCACTTGAATCGTGCAGTTCTTAATTGTGGTTTTTAAAATGTCAGAAATATAGGGTTTATCAACTAAAAACATGATGTTTCCTTTTGTGTTTTCTCAACGCATAAACAATCAACGAGTTGGTTCTTTGGTTTCATTAGTGGATGTGAGTATCTCAAATGGTTTTGATTGTCGTGACCTGCAACTCTTCACTAAATATCGCTTATAGCGATTAAGAATAGCCGACCACTACATCAATTATTCCGGCTTTCATTGTTACGGAAGCATCCACAGCGGTTGCGCCTCCAAGTTGATCATAAAGTGTCATGTTGTTCGCCTGTTGAGTTAAGGATAGTAAGCTATTCATTGACAGGTAGTCGATTACTTCTAGCAATAATGAGTGATGTTGTCCAAGAGATTCATTGCTAGTTTTTTTATTGCAACACTACAGAGACAATTAGCTATTTAGCTTAATTCAGCACCTTACCTTTCTTGTCATCTATCTCATCCACTAAGGGGTAAGACCCATAGTAGGACAATTTAATACACAGTTGGGGGAAATCACTCTGGTGCTGGTTGGTTTTATTGATGTCTAGTATGAAAAAAATATACACTTTGTTTTGTTGATAACTTCTATTATTTTAGATAGTTAGTTGTTTGCCCTTCGTCTTAAAATAGGTATTGGTATCTTTATTGCTGTATAAAAGAAGGATAACCTCTTTGCACTGTGCTATTTGTCCGTTTCTTGAGAAAGTCATTCGCGCTATGAGATCTAAGTTGAATTTAAAAACACGTTTATTGATCGCTTACGCTGTCTTTATGTTGATCACTGTAGCTGTCGCATTTCTATCATATGCATATTTTGTACTACCTGGTTATGTGCTTCTGGAACACCAAGAAGCAACACATCATGTTCAGCGACTTGTCTCAAGTATTGATCGTGAAATTGATACCCTTAACACCTTTACAATGGATTATGCCAATTGGGATGATAGTTGTGATTATATTCAGACAGCTGATCCTGCATATATTGAAAGTAATTATATCGATCAAATGTTGATTGATAATCATTTGAGTTATGTTGGTATTTATGATCTGACAGGTTCGTTACTCTATGGAAAACGGTACGACCTTGTCGCGCAAACGCAGCGACCTCTAATTGATACAATGTACGGTAATGTTTTGAAGATCTACGGTGAGAATTATAATCGTTCTCTAGGTGGATTATTTCAAAGTGATGATGGCTTGCAGATGGTAGCGGTCCGCTCCATAAAAAAAAGTGATGGAAGTGGTCAATCTTTTGGGATGATTCTATTTTGTCGCCCCCTTGATAGTTCATATATCAATAGTTTAGCCCGCCGTAATCGACTTGATATTGATTTAGTTTCTATTGCGGGTGGCGGTCAGCGGCACATTTTAGAAAAAATTACGGCAGATGTTCCCGTTTACATTGATGAAGTATCTAACGAACGGCTTGATGCCTTTACTACACTTTCAGATCTTGAACATCAAGCAGCGGTGTTACTCCAAGTTCATTTGTCACGTAATCTCTACATGCATACCCGAACAACGATGGTGTACGCCTCGAGCTTAGCACTGGTTTCAATTATGCTGTTGGCTCTGTTTATGGGGACAACGGTTCGGCATATGGTCATGCAACCTTTTAAACAACTCACTAGCGCTATTTATCATTTTCGTCACAGTGGTGACACCGTGTTCCCTGTCTCTCTACTGAACTCTGGTGAGATGGGGGGTCTTGTGCAAGAGTTTAGGTTGCTATTGACAGACCTTGAAGAGAGTCGGGTTCATCAAAATTTTACCCGTGAAAAGAGTGATTTGATTAAACGAGTGGTTCCGAGCGCTATTTTTACGGTTGATCTCGATAAGGTTATTACCAGTTGGAATAACCGCGCTGAATTGATTACCGGTTATTCTGCAACTGAAATGATTGGCAGCAGCTGCTTTTTGTTTGCTAAGGCCCCCTGTCAGGAACATTGTGGTTTATTTGATAGTGGACAACAAAAACCAATCACAGGTCGTGAGTGTACCATTCGGCATAAAAATGGTTCGGTGTTAACAATTAGTAAAAATGCTGACTATCTTCGTGATGAACATGGTGAGATAGCGGGCGGTATTGAATGCTTTGAAGATGTGACTGAGCGTAAGCATTTTGAGGAAGCTCTCAAGTGGGAAGTTGCTTTAAATAGTCGATTAGCATTATTATCTCAATCAATACTACAATACGGTAAAAATGAAATACAGGTTGCTGATGAGCTTTTAGAATATGCACGCAACTTGACAGGGAGTAGTGAGGGCTTTGTTGCTGAACGATTGTGTAATGATCAGCAGGTGTTGTGGAGCTCAACACAGCTGTTCGATGATTTAGAGGTCAAAGAGGGGTTTAGAACAATCTTTGCTTTGGCAACAGGACGTGGTTCATTGCTTCATGCCGTCTATGATAGTACTGGAGGAGTTTTTTTTAATTCCCTTGAAAAGTTGCATGTTGAGCATCTTGCGGCAGGGGTAACAAAGGGGATTAAACATTTTATGGCGGTTCCTGTGACCTACGGTGGCCAGGTAATTGGTCAAGTTGCATTAGCCAATAAAGACGATGGCTATTCTAAAAAAGAGGTACAAGCTGTAGAGCAATTGGCTGAATTATTCGCACTGGTTTTGGTGCAATCGAATCGTAGTCGTAAATCAGAAGTGAATAGCTCGGACGTTGTTCTCTGTTAATCCGTTTTATTCCCAATTTTGTGTTCTGCTATCATAGTGCTCCACGCGATAACAATAATTCATGGATCGATTCCGCTAAAATACGATAGCCTTGTTGATTGAGGTGGATAGCATCTGATTTATAACGTGGGTTGCGTAGTAAGTTGCTCAAAAGATCCTCTGCATAAACAAGCGAATACTCGTCAGCAAGTTCCTTGTAAAATGGTGCAACGGTAAATAAGATATTTTTTGCTGGAACACCAATCAATACAACCTCTATCTGGTTTTCCTGAGCAGTTTCAATCATCGCTGCAAGGTTTGATTTTATCCGCCTATGGGCTGTGTTACGCAGAATGTCATTCCCGCCTTCAAGTAAAACAATTAACTGGGGATCTGTTTGTGCGATCATCTCAGGTAACCGTAATAATCCTTGTGCTGTGACTTCACCTGATACTCCCGAATTAATTACTGTACGACCACTCAGCTTAGCCAATACAGTTGGGTAATTGGTTGTATGTGCAGTTCCTATCCCCACAGTTAAACTGTCTCCAAAAGCTAAAATAATCCCATTTTTAGGAATTTTCGATATCGTGCGTTGTTCGCAGCTCGTTAACGTTAAGGCAACAATTATCAAGAAGGTAAATAGGAGCAGAGTGGTGCAGGGTGGGGTGACGAGTTCGAAGTTTTTTTTTGTCACAATACTATTTCCTTCTCTAGAACTTAAGATTGTCAGGATTAAAAGCACAATGAAAATTCCGCTGAACATGTTATGATATGCGCCATTGAATTTATTGCTTGTTATGATCCAAATTAATTCTATTTATCTACCATATTTGACCCTATAACGTAAGGATGTCTAGCATGAACGATGAAAACTTAGATTTTGAAGAAGAACTGGATAACGAAGATTTTGCCGCGATGCTTGAAGAAAGTATGGGTGAGACGACTCGGCTTGAGATTGGTAAAAAAACTCTGGCAACCGTTTTGCAAATTGGTAAGGATTGGGTGTTCTTAGATGTTGGTCAAAAGGGCGAAGGTGTCCTTGATGTCAGAGAGTTGCAGGACGAATCTGGTGAGGTAACCGTTGCTGTTGGCGATAAACTCTCAGCTTATTTTATGTCGCGTGCTGGCGGTGAGATGCGTTTTACTCTCAGTATTGGTGGCGGAAGTCATGGTGCTGCACAACTTGAAGAAGCATGGCGTAGCGGTATTCCTGTAGATGGTCGCGTTGAAAAAGAGATTAAGGGTGGTTATGAGATTATGCTGCCCGGCAATGTTAGATCTTTTTGCCCTTATTCGCAAATTGCATTGCGTCGTCAAGATAACCCTGAAGAGTTAATTGGCCAATCATTCCCTGTTAAAATTAGTCAGTATAGTGAGCAAGGCCGTAATGTTGTTGTATCGCGGCGTGAACTCCTTGAACTGGAACGTCAAAGCAAGCAGGATGAATTGAAGCAAACCCTAAAAGAGGGGGATCGTGTTAACGGTGAGGTGACCTCCGTTCGTGACTTTGGTGCTTTTGTTGATATTGGTGGTGTTGAAGGTCTGTTGCCGATCTCTGAAGTATCTTATAGCCGTGTTGAAGATTTGTCAGAGCTGTTAACCGTTGGACAACAATTGGAGTTGATCGTTAAGCGCATTGATTGGGCTGAGAATAAGTTCTCATTTAGCTTACGCGATACGCTGGCTGATCCGTGGACAACTGCGACGGTTAACTTTCCAATTGGTCGACAGTTAATGGGTAAGGTTTCTCGACTCGCTCAATTTGGTGCGTTCGTAACCCTAGAAGAGGGGATTGATGGCTTAGTTCATATTTCACGTTTAGGTGAGGGGAAGAGAATCAACCACCCACGTGAGGTTCTAACTGTTGGTCAAGAGTTGTCTGTTACCGTGGAGAAAGTAGATAGTGAACAACGTCGTATTTCATTGGTCCCAGCAGGCGCTGAAGAGGTCGTGACCGAAAAATCATGGTCTGAAACGCCGTCTACAGCAGGTATGGGTTCTTTGGGTGATCTATTTAAGGCAAGTCAAAAGAATCGTAATAAGAAATAAGTTGTATTGACGTTTTAGTTATTGTTTTCAAGGATTAGTTTTTATGGCATTCACATCATTTGGTCTTATTGAGCCGTTGTTACGCGCGATTAAGGAGTCCAATTACACCAGCCCCACGCCGATACAAAGCAAAGGGATTCCACCTGTTCTTGCTGGTCAGGATGTGATGGCAACTGCCCAAACAGGTACGGGTAAAACTGCGAGTTTTGCCTTGCCATTATTGCAACGAACCGTTGCAGGGCGGCCGGTGTCGGCGAACCGGGTGCGGGTACTCGTATTAACCCCTACGCGCGAACTGGCCATTCAGGTTGCTGATAATATTACCCACTATGGAAAATACCTTTCAGTGAAAACAGGTGTTGTTTATGGTGGGGTAAAGATCAATCCGCAAATGATGAAATTACGTGGTGGGCTTGATTTTTTAGTTGCTACTCCGGGACGCCTACTTGATCTTTACCAGCAGAATGCTGTTAAGTTTGATCAACTAGAGACCCTTGTTCTCGATGAAGCGGATCGAATGCTTGATTTAGGCTTCAGTGAAGAGATGGATCAACTCTTTTCGCTGTTCCCTTGTCGCCGTCAAACGCTACTCTATTCCGCCACGTTTTCAGATGCGATACGAGCCCTTGGTGCTGGATTACTTCATCATCCAGTAGAAATAGAAGTCAATCCGCGCAATACGACGGCTGCAAAGGTCAACCAGTGGGTATATGAAGTCGATAAGGGCAAGAAAAGTACCCTCTTAAGCCATCTTATTCGCAATAAAGGCTGGGAGCAGGCTCTTATCTTTACACGTACAAAAAAAGGAGCAGATCGTCTTGCTTTATTGTTGGAAAAAGATGGCGTTTCAGCGGCGGTGATTCATGGTGATAAGAGCCAAAGTGCACGATCGCGTGCCTTGTCACAATTTAAATTAAAACGGGTCAGGGTGATGGTTGCTACTGACGTTGCTGCTCGTGGTATCGATATCTCTGGTTTATCGTATGTTGTCAATTTTGATTTACCAAAGGTTGCAGCAGATTATATCCACCGAATTGGTCGAACGGGACGTGCGGGTTGTGAAGGGCGGGCGATCTCTTTTGTGAGTGCTGATGACGTGGACTTTCTTTGTGCTGTCGAAAGCTTAATAGGCAGAATATTGCCGCGTGAAATTGATCCAGATTTCCCCCCAACCATGGGTGTCCCTGTAAGTGTTTTACGTACACTACGGCCCAAGAAGCCAAAAAAGGTGAAGCCGAAGGTTATTGATGGACGGGTGGTCGAAGATTCATTGCAGAAAAGAACGTCAAGGCCCTCTCGTGATGGCAAGAAATCTGGCGCTAAGAAAACAAATAAGACAGATACTAATGGGCGCAGAGGAAAGCATTCTGAGGCTGGCCAGGATCGTAATACCCCATCGAAAAGAGCACTCTCCTCCAACTCGAAAGGCCGGCGGCGTTAATCAGATGATGTTGATCCTAAAATCTTACGTTTTGTTTTTTTGCTTCATTGAAAAGACCTTGTAGGCACATTCATCAGGAAGCCAGTTGACCTTTGCAACCACCTCGGGGGTGAGCTTTTGACACTCCTCACCAACCTCAAAGCGTTTGTGGTAGACCTTACATTCACGACTAAAAAGATCTAAGTATCGGCACGCTACGCGAGTCGTTATGACACGATTGTTTTCATCAATTTTCTTTTCAAAGCAACACAAACCACAGCGATTGCAAAGATCTTCCCATTCCTGTTGAGTCATGATCTTATTCTGTTAGTGTGGCGTAGGTGGGGCAGTGATCTATGGTGTGAAGGCATTATTCAACCGTTGAGACGTAGAGGTCTTCCACTTTTTTCCGTGCCCATGGTGTTCTACGTAGGAATTTTAGACTCGACTTAATAGATGGGTCGTTATTGAAACATTGAATCGGGATAATTTGTCCGAGTTCTTTCCAGCCATAATGGTCAACGAGAAAGGTGACTACTAGTTCTAGGGTGATCCCGTGAAGTAGGTCGTGGTGTTGATTCATGATATGGAGGCCTTTGTTGCAATTGAAATGACTAACAATAAAAAAAGCCTGATCTAAACAGATCAGGCTTTCTATGAATGGAGCGGGAAACGAGATTCGAACTCGCGACGTCAACCTTGGCAAGGTTGCACTCTACCACTGAGTTATTCCCGCATAATGTGTTATTTATGCGTGCTGCACGTGTTGTGTCTCGCAGCGGAGTTAGTTCTAACAAAACGATTATCTGAAGTCAATTCCTTTTTTGAAAATATGTCGAAAGTTGTGGAAATATTAAATATGAGTTGATTCTGGTACGTATTGTTTCAATATCGCCCTTGCGTTCTTTCGGTAGATGCCTATAATTAAAGCGAATGTAATTAATCATATTAAAGAGGAGTAGTTGTATGGGGAAAGTAGTGTTGAGTTTGTTTTTATGTGTTCTATTGTCAGGGTGTAGCCAACCGATGAATCGAACTCAAAAAGGAGCTGGGATTGGTGCTGCGGCTGGAGCCATTACGGGGGCCTTGATTGGTCAAGCTGCAGGTGGCGATACCGAAGCAACATTGATTGGCGCTGGAATTGGTGCCGCCGTAGGTGGTGGTACTGGTGCAGGGATTGGCTACTATATGGATCAACAGGAGCAAGCGATGCGCGATGCATTGGCATCTGTTGAAGGGGTAAATATCGAGCGGGAAGGCGATTTGCTGTATGTAACATTTCGTTCTGATAATCAATTTGACGTAGGTTCTTTTAATTTACGTTATGAAGCCCAAAATGATGTTGCACGCCTTGCTACTGTACTGACTCAGTACGATAAGACAACTATTATTGTGTCTGGTCACACAGACAGTACGGGCAGTGAAGAATTAAATCAGGTTTTGTCCGAGCGTCGCGCCAATGCTGTGAAAAATATTCTACAACAAAATGGCGTAATGAGTAGTCGCATTACAACCGTTGGTTTTGGTGAAAGTTCGCCAATTGCTGATAACTCAGATTCTTATGGTCGTCAATTGAATCGTCGTGTAACGCTTAAAATTACACCAATTTAAATTACTATTTATATCTAGCGTATAGAACTAAAAAAGCCCTTCGATGTTAATCGAAGGGCTTTTTTAGTTGTTGCCAATAGTTTTTACAAAATCTCAAGTAATTCGATTTCGTAAGTTAAATTTTGACCTGTAAATGGATGGTTGGCATCAAAGGTGATTTCAGTGTCGGAGATGGCGATGACTGTAACCACTTCGCTTTCATCGTTTTCATCAGATGTTAACTCCAGTTCTTCACCAACGACAGGTTTGAAGTCTTCAGGGATTTGGTCAAGGGTGAGAGAGAAGATGTTTTCATCATCGTGCTCACCAAATGCATCTTCAGCAGGTATCGCGACTGATTTTTTGTCGCCAACATTCATACCGATGATACCATCTTCTATTTGTGTGAAAAACTCATTGTCACCGATGAGTAATTCAACGGGGCCAGGCTCAACGCTATGTTCCTCATTTTCACTTGAATCGCTTTCTGATGACTCCATTTCATGAGTTGAGTCAAACATCGTACCATCCTGTAGGCGACCAATAAAATGGATACTTACACGATCTCCCTTTTTAGCTTGTGACATAAGGTGTTCCCTTCAGCTTGTGTTTGTATGTAAAGTAAGTTCTGGCGATTATGTTACGGTGCTCGATGGCTTGAGTCTAGTAAAAAGAAGTGAATTATTTCGAAGAGAATTGATACCAACATGAATAAGAATAAATTGATCAAATTAATTATTGAACGTCTTGAATCTGACCTTGAATTGTCCATGTCAGCAGCGAGGGTTGCCCATCAGGCCTCTACCAATGATGAAACGCAGCCCGACAACAAATACGACACATTAAGCCTTGAGTCGTCTTATATTGCTCAGGGACATGCTAATCGGGCTCAACAGCTACGGAGATCTATCGATAATTATAAAAAACTATCCGTACGTGACTTTAGTGATCAGCAATATGTTGCTATGACAGCTCTCGTTGGCATTGAATATGAGGATGAAACAACACGACAGTTATTTATTGGTCCTGATGCGGGAGGATTAAAAATTCCATTGGATCAAATTGAAATTTTTGTCGTAACAATGGAGTCACCGCTGTGCAAAGCGTTATTTGGTAAGCAGTTGGGGGATATTGTTACTTTGGGGCGAGAAGGTGATCTTGAATTTGAAATTGTATCCATATATTAATGGTTATATTTAGTTGTGAATAAAAAACTTGCACTGCTATGAAAAAGCATGTTATATCTTCGAAGCAATTTAAAAAACAGTGGCATCACGATTATGTGGATGACACAACAGACAATGTTTTTCCGTTACGGAAACAAAAGGAGCAGTAAAATGGCAGAAGGTACAGTTAAGTGGTTTAATGACGCTAAGGGTTTTGGTTTTATCGAGCAGGACAATGGCCCAGACGTGTTTATTCATTTTTCAGAAATTCAGGGCGACGGTTTCAAATCTCTTGCTGAAGGCGATCGCGTCAGCTTTGAGATCACTGATGGCCAAAAAGGTCCTCAAGCAGCAAATGTTGTAAAGCAATAGTTTAACAATTTTTGCTGTACATAATTTGAAGTAACAAAAAAACCCACGGTAACGTGGGTTTTTTTGTTTTTAATCCATGCATCAGTGATTCAGATTGAAATAAATGAGTAATTGTTATGATCCGTCCCATCGATTCATCACGCGCTACGGTTGTCCTTGATTTTGAAACATCTGGAATGTCACCAGCAAAAGGGGCACGAGTCATTGAGGTTGGTGCTGTGCGATTAAAAGAAGGTCGCATTATTGATCGATTTCAAAGTTTGGCGAACCCAAATGTTTTTTTAGATGACTTTATAACCGACTTGACTGGAATCACCAATGAGATGGTGTGCTCTGCTGAGTCAATTGATGTTGTGATGGAGAACTTTTCTACCTTTATAGGTGATGATTTTCTGGTTGCGCATAATGCCTCTTTTGATCAAAAATTTTTAGAGGCTGAGTTGTTGCACATTGGTTGTGGGCGTCCTTTAACTTTTGGTTGTTCAATGCTGGTGTCGCGACGTGTTTATCCTCAGGCTCCCAATCATAAATTGGCAACGTTGGTAAATTATAAAGATTTACCGACAACTGGCACGTATCACCGTGCTCTAGCCGATGCTGAAATGACAGCCTATCTATGGTTGATGATGGAAGCTGATCTGAAAGAGAAATATTCGTTGAGCGAAATTC
The DNA here is from genome assembly GCF_055389415.1 of Desulfuromonas svalbardensis. Classification (NCBI taxonomy): domain Bacteria; kingdom Pseudomonadati; phylum Thermodesulfobacteriota; class Desulfuromonadia; order Desulfuromonadales; family Desulfuromonadaceae; genus Desulfuromonas; species Desulfuromonas svalbardensis. The sequence continues at coordinate 2,350,496 of NZ_AP042416.1, forward strand.
CTTTTTCCCTTCTCTGTGGTCTAGGGCGAATTTCACCAAAAAAAGTTGACTCTTATTTCGAAAAATACGGTTTCTAGTGATGGCTGTAACTGAACGTTCCGATCTTTTTCTTGCGGCGCAAACCGTCGAAACATGGTCAATACAATTTGATATATGGGAACGTGTCTGTGAGGTGATTAGTCGAGAACAAACGGACTTAGCAGAGAAAATTTTGATTCAGATAGCACAGGTTCCTGTTGTTAGGAGCCGGTCGACAACTACTTTAGGTTGTTATGTCTCACGTTACGGCATGCCATGCTGTATTCGATTGCAATTTGATCAAGAGCCTGAATTGCTTGTTCAAACTTTTTTACATGAAATTGCTCATCTTATTGATCATCTCGTCTCATTTTCAGGGCGGTCATATCGTGGTGCTCATCGGTCAGGGTGGACGTTTTGGGCGATCGCCTTGGGAACCTCGCCTTGTCGAACAGCGAAAAGTGAACGTTTGGCTCAACAACATCAGCAACGAAAAAAACTTGTTGCTGTTTGTAGCGGTTGTGGTGAATCTTTTTATCGAATTCGACGTTTAAACCGAAATCGTACCTATTTGCACAAGCAGTGTGGTTCCTCTCTGAAACCTGTGTGATCACTCAAACTTATTCTTATTGTCCTCTCCACTAATATGTAGTCCACAATGTAGGCAGTTTCTGAAATACATTGGGAATACGCCGTTCATATGAAAAAGATTTTTACAGCTGGGACAGCGGGCAAAGGCGGTCACATTAGCTGCTATCGTTACGAATACCAGCCAAAAAGCAAAGAAGATACCTGTTGTCTTATCTGATCCCGATATGTCAATGACGACCCATATCATGGGTAGATAGATGCCAATCATAACCCACAAGAACATCCTTTTGCGGCGCAGAGATCGTAATCCATATTCTAGTTCAACTCGACTGACTTTCTTTTCCATATCGATGTCTCTCAGTTCTTAGCGTATATGCTGGTCAATAATTCATCATGATCAAGTTGAGCATACTACGTGCTTACATCGTAAATTTCAATCTGCAATCATTGTCATTGCACGCTATAGAATTATCGTTCAATTTAGAACGGTATTATATTTCTGTTGTTTAAGGTTGATCCCTTGCTAAGATTGAGATATTCTTAAACATTAGATGTTGAGTTGTTTATTGATAATGACGAGCGTGTTTGTCAATGTTGATAGGTACTTTAGTCATTCAGTACATCCTTATGAGGAGGGGTATTATGGGGAAATTTAAAAGAATTCTATTTTTGTGCTTATTAGCGGTTGTAGCCTTTATGTTTGCTAGCCCAGCAATGGCAGGTAAAACACGTTTAGCTTTTTCAGGAGGTCCTGATGGTGGAACGTTTCAATATTTTTCTAATGGCATGTCTTCGCGATTATCGAAAGATTTAGAAAATGTTGAAGTTTCAAATATGGCCTCAGCTGGTTCGGTAGAAAACGTCCGTCGGGTAAATTCAGGTGATGCTGATTTTGGTATTGCATACTCTGGTGACACGTACTTAGCTAGAAATGGCCGTTTACCTAAGGACACTCGTCAGTACACCAACGTTGAGACCATTGCGTATCTTTATGGTGCACCAGCACACCTTGTTGTGTTGGAAAATAGTGGCATCAACCAGGTGAGTGACCTCGAAGGTAAACGTGTTGCTGTTGGTGGTGCTGGGTCAGGTGCTGCTGCGGCAGCGCAACGTTATTTCACATCAATTGGATTGTGGGATAAGATGGATGTTGAGTTTATCGGTTACAGTAAGGCTGCTTCAGCAATTGGTGACCACTTAATTGATGCTATGTGGGTGTTTGCTGGCTTTCCAAATTCCTCAGTTATCCAGGCTGCAGCAAGTAATAGTGTTAAGGTTATCTCAACCGTTGATGCTGGTAAAGCTGCTGGATTCTTTGCAGAATATCCATTTTACAGCGCAGTAACTATTCCTGCGGGGACATACAGTGGTGTTGATTACAATATCGAAACATTTCAAGATTCTGCCTTGTGGATATCAAGTCATCAATTAAATGAGCAGGATGTTTATAATGCTGTAAAAGATATCTTTTCACCTAAAGGTTTATCTTATCTCGTTAAAGTAAAGAGCACAGCTAGGGCTATGTCAATTCAAGGTGCTTTAAATGGCATCGTTACCCCAGTCAGTCCTGGAGCTGCAAAGTTTTGGATCGAGAATGGTTTGACTCTTACTGAAGATCAAAAATAATTGAGGCGTTTGTAACGCTAAGCTAAAGAATCACTGATGTGTAATGCAAATAGCGGAGTTAATTATGACTCCGCTATTTGACCATTTAATATAATGTGGAGGTGTAGATGAGTGACCAACCAGCGGTGGCGATAGATGAGGACCTAGACCTCAAAGAGTTGATGGAGAAGGATGCAAAAAGTCACCGCTCACCAACTGGAGCATGGAGATGGTTGGTGGCATCACTGGGCGCATCAATGGTTTTGTTCTATCTTTACACGGCAGGACTCTCAACCGTTGCAACACAATATCATCGTGGGGTATATGTTTTCGCAACCTATGTTCTCGTCTTTCTTCTTTATCCCGCAGGTCGTCAACGAATCCAGATTGCTCTCTCTTTATTGATTAGTACTATCTTTACTGCAACGGTAGCTGTGGTCTTATTTTATGAGAATACTGCAGCATTTCATCAACGAATCCATCATGTCTTTGATCAATACTCTCAACATGGTTTTGCTGCGTCTTTCCAGTCTCTTCTACGTTTGTGGCCGCTACTAATCGCAATCATTGTCATTACCATAGTGGTGCAAAAATCGGATAAATTTCTCCGTACTCGTTGGGATAATAACCCCGTATTGTCCGATATCATGTATGCCATAACATCGGCTTTAGTGGTGTATTATTGGATCTCTGAATTCGAAAATTTAAATTATCGCGCTGGAGCAGAAAATGAACTTGATGCACTCGTTTCTGTTGTGGGTATTTTACTATCGCTAGAAGTGTGTCGCCGTGTTCTTGGTTGGGCCATGACATTTATTGGCCTTGGAATGCTCGTTTATGGTTATTTTGGTCCACTTTTTCCTGAGGTGATTGCCCATCGCGGTTTTGGTTTTGAGCGTCTGTGTACCTTTTTGTTCTTAACTCCAAATGGTGTGTTTGGCGTTATGGCCAATGTCTTAGCAACTTATGTGATTTTGTTTATATTTTTTGGCGCTTTTTTACATAAATCAGGTGCAGGGAAGTTTTTTATTGATTTACCTCTCGCTATTGCTGGTAATTCAACGGGGGGCCCAGCTAAAGTTGCTGTTATGGCCTCTGCATTATTTGGTTCCGTTTCCGGTTCAGCAATTGCTAACACTGTATCGACAGGTGCCTTTACGATTCCACTTATGAAGAAGGCTGGGTTTAAGCCGCACGTAGCAGGAGCTATAGAGCCCGCCGCTTCAATAGGAGGTATGTTTTTGCCGCCTATAATGGGTGCTGGTGGTTTTTTAATGGCAGAACTGACCAACACCTCATATTCGACGATTATGATGATTGCTGTGTTTCCAGCATTGCTCTATTTTTTCTCTGTTTTCTGTATGATCCATTTTGAAGCAAAAAAACATGGCTTGGATGGTGTTGAAGGAGAAGAGTATGAAAATTGGAGAATTGTTTTAAAACGCGAATGGTATTTCGCATCACCGTTAGTCATTATAACGGTATTGATGATAATGGGCCGATCCCCTGGTTTTTCTGCATTTTGGGCTACGATCTCCTGCGTAGTGATTAGTTGGTTTCGTAAAGAGACGCGAATGGGGATAAAAGAGATATGGGCTGCTATTCTTACCGGTGCGAACAATACCCTCATTATTGGTGCGACATTGGGTGTTATTGGTATCATTGTTGGAACGATTTCTCTTACAGGTGTTGGCCTTAAGTTTTCAGACATAATTATTTCTTTGGCTCAAGGAAACTTATTAGCGGCAGTACTTCTTGTTGCATTAGCTTCTTTAGTTTTGGGGATGGGAGTTCCTGTAACAGCAGCTTATTTGATTACCGCTGTATTGGCTGTACCTCCTTTGGTTGAGATGGGTGTCCCCGTTTTAGCTGCCCACATGATCGTTTATTGGTTTAGTCAGGATTCTAACATTACTCCCCCCGTATGTGTTGCAGCCTATGCAGGAGCTGCTATTGCTGGGGCTGATCCGTGGAAAACAGGGTGGACTTCGTTTAAGTTCGCGAAACTATTATATGTTATGCCATTGTTGTTTGCCTTTACTCCTGCTATCTTATTTCAGGGAAAACCAACTAACATAACCATGGGACCATTACCTGATGAGTCTTTTTTTGCTGATGTCACGCGGGTTGATGTCGAAGCAGGTGATCACTTCTCTGTTGGCGATACCTTGTTTGAGCTCCGCACTGAATTGGGTACTCACTTAATTAAATCAGAAAAAGAAGGGGTAATCGAAGCGGTTAATGTCAATGTCGGTGGTATGATCGAAGAGGGTGATCCTGTTTTGTCAGCAGAAATCCCTGTCACTGGGTTTGGGGTGTTTTCCAGTATGTTTTCAGCTTTTCTAGGTACAATAGCCTTTTCATCGTTAACTATGATGTATTGGATTCGAAAGACTACCATCCCAGAATGGCTGTTGTTAGCAGCTGCGACATTGCTACTCTATTGGCCAACTTTTATAACAGATGCCACGGGTATGTGTTTAGTTGGATGTGTTTGGTTGTTACAACGTAAGAAAAATTCACAGGAGGAGTTTGTACATGGAAATTGATCCACGCATACAGTTGGCAACTTTAGAGGTCGTTGAAACACAAGTAGAAATGAATGATCCTCCAGAAACAGGTAAGACGCTGGTCCGCTTAATAAACGAAGGTTTTACTCCCAAAGCGTCCAAAGAATTAATTGGCTGTGTTGTTCTCTCTGAAGTTTTTGATGTGATGAAAAACGGCGAAGTATTTGATTTAGAACGTTATATTTCGGCTCTTGATCGTTTGCCTCAAATCCCAGAAGATAAAATTTAACGTGGTACCTTTTCAGTAACAAAGAACGCGGCATGGTTTGATGTGAAAAGGGGCGGATCGTTACGTAAAATTTGAGCGATAGCAGGGTCACGTTTAAATTCTTGATCAAGAAATTGGCGTATTTCACGCCGGTTCCAGCCAAGAGGATGATCGAAGTCAGTGTATAAGCTTAGATCGGCAGAATAAAATTGCTGCTTTTTTAACATCGATGAATCTGTACTACTTAGTGGTAAATTGAAAATAGCTAAATTTAAAAAATTGATGCAATGAGCGTATTGACGTGTGAAACTTAATGTTTTTCGTGCCTTTTCTTCTGTTTCTGTCGGTGTGCCAAAAAGCAGGTAAACGTAGGTCGCGATCCCAGCTTGTTGCAACGTTTCAAGGACCCGTCCTGTTAATTCAACCGTCACCCCTTTATCCATTGCATTTAAAACATCCTGATCCCCAGATTCAATTCCAAGTTTAAGCATGATACAGCCTGATTGTTTTAACCCTCTGCAGAACTCTAAATCACACAATTGTTGACTGATTCGTGTAAAGCCATACCATTGCGTGTTGCTGAGTGCATCAGGGCTTTTCACAAGTTCACTTAAATGTGCAGGGCTCATTGCATTATCGAGTAGATGGATAAGCCGTGGTTGGTAGTGTTCGACAAGTTGTGAAAGTTCAGTAAGTACTGTCGCTGTTTTAATCGGCTTATAAGGGGTTCCTTCCGCGCGTTCAGGGCAAAAATTACAGCGGTTCCAGTAACATCCACTTGATGCCGCATAAGGGAGGATAATCCCTGGAGAAAAGTAGTCAGTTAACGCAAGGTCACTGTAGTCAGGAGGAAAAAGATTGGTTGAGTCGCACTGGGCTACATAATTTAGTAATGCAGTTTCACCTGGGCCATCAATGATGAGATCAACAAGTTGGTCAAAGTTTGGGTGCTCATTTTTGAAATTTTTCCAGTAATGACTGCGTGACCATGATGTGATTAATCCACCCCCAAGTACAATTGAAATGTTTGGGTAGTGTTTCTTTAAAAAGCCGATCATGGCAAAAGTCGTTGCTGCCTGATTGAGAAAGTTTAGGGAAAAACCGATATGTTGTGGGTTGCCCTCTGCTATAAGTTCATGTAATCGGAGTGAAAAATAGGGAAAGAATACATTTTGGTCAGGGTGCGATGCCGACCATTGGAGATCCGAAAAATTGACGGGAGATCTGTTCTCTTCATGGTAATTTCCCAGTGAAAGTTTTGTTTTGTAGGGACGCGCCGACATATCGAGAACACGATTGATGTCTGAGATGGCTCGATGGTAACGATCTTTATTTTTATAAAGCGTTGGCGTACGCAGTGATTCGAGGTGCTTTTGGCTGTTTTTACACGCTCTTTTTGTCCATGTGTCTTCAGCTTTTGGTGGATGATTTACAAGGTAAAGTAAACCTTCAAGGTTTGCGTCAATAATGTTACATGAAATATTATGTCCGCGTAGCGTACCACACAGTTTGGCAACTCCAGCGGGTGGTTCACATGGTTTAGTTGCGGGTGGATAAATCAGTAAAATATGAGACATAAATTGTTTCCGATACGTTGTAGTGCTGTAAAAATACTTTATGTATTTATGGTGGTAGCATGTACCGTATTAGACTAGCAAGAATAATGGCTTTTTTGTAGGAGTGTTATGTGTTGGAACCGTTGAATAAAATTTGCACAGCAGACGAAGCACGGCAATTAATGGTGTTAGAGCAAGAAGTAGCCCGTCATTTACCACATAATGGTCAGATTCGGCGATTGTTTCATGGCCGAGGTGGCTGTTTTTGTGGACTAAAAGATGTGATTATTGACATCTATCCTCCCATTGTAATGATCTATTTATATGCCGAAAGAAGTGACTACTGGATTGAATCAGTGGTTCAATTGTTGTTGTCACAACTTTCAGACACCGTTGGGGGAATTGTCGTTCAGAGCCGTGAGCGCTCCAATGGCTCGAATCAGATCGTGTGGGGAGAGGTGCCGAATCGTCATGAAGCTGAGGAGGGCGGATTAAAATATCAACTTCATTTTGATCATAGTCAAAACATCGGTTTTTTCCCCGATATGGCTATTGGGCGGCAATTGGTTCGACAACGGTCACATGGAAAGAGGGTGCTGAATCTGTTTTCCTATACGTGTAGCTTCTCCGTTGCGGCTCTTGCAGGTGGTGCTGAGCATGTCGTTAATCTCGACATGAACCGGGGCGCACTAGAGATCGGCAGACACAACCATCAAATCAATCAACTTGATTTACGTTCCACCAGTTTTCTGGCTATGGAGTGCTTCAAAAGTCAAAGTAAACTGCGTAAACTTGGGCCGTATGATCTAATTATTTGCGACCCACCCTCTAGTCAGGGGAAAAGCTTTAATGCTCAACAGCATTGGCCAAAACTGCTGAAGAGGGTGGTTGAGCTGGTTAAACCGCATGGGGAACTATTGCTCTGTATGAACGGGCCCGTTCGACCTGCCGAGAGCCTAGATGCCTTAATCGAAGAGTATTTCCCTCATGCTAAGGACATAACGAAATTCAGCCCTAATGATCATAATGATGATTTTCCAGATGGTGACCGTTATGGAGAAACTGCAATAAGATTAATTCAATTGTAGTGGCGGCTTATTGTTCTGTTTTGCTGTCTGTAATAGGCAGTCTTAAGGTGATCGTTGTCCCTACATTCAGTTCACTTTCAATTTGAATGCTACCGTGATGAGCTTCTATGATTCTTTGGCAGATGGGCAGGCCTAAACCTGTTCCATAGATCTTAGTCGTGTAAAAAGGGGTAAACAACTTTGCGGTTGTTTCTTCGCTCATTCCTTGACCTTCATCGCGAATCGATATCATAAAAATGCGGTCATTAACACAGATGTGATTATGGATCGTTCCACCGTTAGGCATAGATTCAGCAGCATTTGTGAACATGTTCCACAATACTTGGCGGATTAAATCCTTATCAAGTGGAATAGTGGTGACATCATTGCCTGAAAATTCGAATGATATTTCATTGAAATTAGAATTTGTTTGCGCTTCAATGCAGATTTCACGAATCAGTTGAAGTGGTGCTATATCAGTTTTATTTGGTGTCCAAGATCGTGAATAATCAAGCATTTGACTCACTGTGTTTTCAATGCGGTCAATCAGGACATTAATCTCTTGCAGGATATTAACTTGACGAGGATCACCTTTGGCTCCTTTAAGAAGCATTTGAGCTGCGCCGCTAATTCCTGCAAGGGGGTTGCGAATCTCATGAGCAATCGAAGCGCCCATCTCCCCAATCGCTGCCAGCCGCTTACTTTGCTCAACCTTTTTGTTCATTTTTTTAAGTTCAGAGATATCACGAATAATCCAAACAAATAACGTTTCTCCCCCAATTTTAACGGAACTTGCTCTCATATGCACGGGGAGTTCATTGCCATCAAATAGTTTGCCGGGCATCTCACAACCACAATCAAAACACTTGTAGTGACCCGTTTCAGGATAGTTACGTAATACTGAGATAATCTGTTCACCATAGTCACTTTGGGTAAGTTTTGCGATTGACTCCCCTTCAAGACCATCGACCGTATAGTGAAACATTCGGGCTGCAGCGGTATTCAAGCTTTCGATGATCCCATCTCTATCGACGGTAATGATGCCATCAGGGGCAGTATCGAGAATAGTTTGAATCCGTTTTTGATTACTTTTTTGAGACTCTTCAGCAGCTAACCGACGCAACCGATCCCGTTGTAAGCGCTGAACCATTTGGTTAAATCCCTGCCATAAAATTCCTATTTCATCACTTTTAGGTGTTTTGAGTGGAAAGATTGACAGATCATCCGCAGTGTTGATGGTGTTAACATGTGAGGTGAGGTGAGTAATGGGTTTAATGACATTATTACGAAGGAAAAGTATAAAAATACCAATGGTTATAAAACCAGATAATACATTTGATAAGGCATTGTAGGTGATCATCTGTAAACCGTGAAGAATCATGCTACGGTCGGTTGTCAGTTGAAGAATAAAGCTAGGTTTACCGTGAATATCCTTCATTAATTTAAAAATATTGAGATTGGTACCAACCGGTTTAAATAACGGCCTACTCGTTTTTTTCAGATAGCTAATATCGCTTACGCTGAGATCGTCACGCCTCTCGACAGGGTGAAATTTAACACTACCGTGAAGATGATCAATTAGTTTATTGATTGTTTCGCCTTGAAGTAAACGTCCCATAATCAAATGGCCGTTGGGCTCAAGAGTCTCTTCGCTATCCATAATTGGTCTTGATACCAACAGTAGCGGACCTTCATCAGTCATGTGAAAACCCGAATAAAGCTCGTCATCAGCAAGGAGTGGATTGGCAGAATTCCATTCTGAATCAGGTAATAGAAACGGCTGTTGGTCTTTAGTTCCCTTCCAGATGACATGACCAGAATTATCTAAAAAATAGATGACACGTAGTTTGTTGTTTTTGAAGGATACTTGTCCGAGGTTTGATCGAATAAAGGCGAGATCTTTTCCCTGTGATTGAATAAAGGCATAACTGTCATCCCAAGAGGCCCAATCACGACAGAGGATGTCGAGGCCTCTTGTTTCAAAATTAATGGTGGCCATAGTATGAACGATGTGTTCGTTCCCTTGAACTTTTTCTTGGTCAAGAAAGGAAGGGTTTATGAACTTTCTGTGGAACCCATAGTCGATAATGCCATAGATGCTAAGAGTCGCAAATAACATTAAAAGGATTTTTATGCGTAATGTCATTGTTGTTTCCTGCAAGAGTGTTCAAAATCACAAAATTAATAGATCAATTTACCATGTTATTTTAAATGACACTACGGCAACAACAAAGAATTAAGCTAACCGGCTGTCGGGCTTGACGGGCCGTAGCGAGAAATAGACTCCTTGATATCAGATTTTAAAGAATTTTCGAGCTAATGGCTGCTTATTTGTCGAAAATTGTCGGGAATATGGGCCAAGTCAGGCCATTTCACAGTAGGTCCATGTTAGGTTCAACAGACTTCTAAGCTAAACGCAAAATTTTCGTTTTATGGGTTATCTTTTCATCGTAAAAGCAATGACGATTGCCACCATGTTCTTTTGCTAAATACATGGCCTCGTCGGCTTGGTTTAAAAGTGCTTCTTGATCAACACCATTAAGAGGGTAGATTGCCGTCCCTAAACTCACTGAAGAACTTAAACGTAAATTGTTGATGATGTATGGTGCCGCCAGCGAAATACGAACTTTCTCAACAATTTTAGGGATGTCATCTCGTGACTTTATCCCCGTCAAAATCAGTAAAAATTCGTCACCACCTATACGCGATACCGTATCGTTTTCACGTAAACAATCCTTGAGTCGACGAGCACATTTTTGCAGTAAGATATCACCAATTTTGTGACCATAGTTGTCGTTAATAGATTTGAATTTATCGATATCAATATAGACCAATCCCGCCAATTGATGGTAACGACGAGCTTGATGCATCGCTTGAGACAATCGGTCGTTCAGAAGGTAGCGATTGGGTAGGTTTGTCAGCATATCGAAATATGCCATTTTAATTATTTTTTTATCTTGTTCACGGCGCTGACTAATATCGCGAAAAATACCTCTTACCATATGCGGTTTGCCATTTTTATAACTGATACAGCAATTACCCTCTAGATCTATTCCTTGGCCATTGCGTGTATTATACGTGACTTCAAAACGACCTTTACCACGACTGTTTAGCAGCTCTTCTAAGTTCGTTTGGCAGCCACTCTTACAATCATCCGCGATAATATCAAAAATATTCATTCGCGATGCTTCATTTTGGCTATAGCCCAATGTTTCTAGCCACGAATCGTTAACAAATAGAATGTTTCCTTTAGGGTCAAGAACTTGAATTAAATCCTGCGCTTGAGTGATCAACTCATTTATCAATAGTTGGTCTTTATTTTCGTTGCGGCACGATGCATTTGTACGTAAGTAAAGCGCTAGGTAGAGTGAAGCTAAGGCTGCTGATGTGAGTCCTGCGGGCATAAAAAGGTAGGAGGCTTCGATGGATAATTGATTATTGATTAGCAATGTTGAATAGCCAATGACTGTTGTCAGTATTGCCATACAGCTAAGAATAGTAAAAAATATTCGAGATGCAGGCTGCATTACGAACCCTCCATTAAATGTAAAATCATTATGTTTGGCTAAGGTGGTGGTGAAAATAAAAGCGCCTGAGAATATCAGACGCTTTTATTCGGACATCTATTGATTAATCTTTTGTGGTGTGACAAACAAAACAGCCCTTATGTGTTGGGTTACCAGCTGCAGTAGGTGAAGAGTTGAAACCAGCTGTGATTTTAGAGTAATCCCATCTTAAAAGGTCAGCGTAAGGAGAGCCATGTGCGCGATGACAAGATAAACATGTGATAATTGACTTTGTTGCATCACTTTTGATCCCTGTTGAAACCATTGTATCAACAACATTGCCATTTTTAGCAGATGTTGCAACGGGGACAATAACATTGTAAGTACCAACGGTTCCTGAAATGTCACCATATTCCAAATACTCAGATCCCGCAGTTGCTAGAGCATAATCTGTTGGATGGCGTAGCCATGGTGAGGTACCAATCGCGGCATCGGATCCAAGAGCTCCATCTGCATCATAGAGAATGTAATCACTTTCAGTAGTAGTATTTCCTGTATGGAAATTGGCATGGCAGGTTCCACAGAAGGTGCTGATACCTTCCCCTTTTCCAGCAGCACCTAAGGTCGGTTCTGTTATAACTTCCGACCTAAGTGTGTTTCCCACACCGTAATATTGATTATGATCAGTAGAACTTACCGTAAACTCCCAGTCAGCATCTTCGTAACCGATGATACCGTCCAGAAATCGAAAACTGTTTGTTATTGAGCTACCGTCAATAATGCTATCATCTCCATGATGAGCACCGCGAACCGATTCAAAACTATCTAGTTTGGAGTGATCTCCATGGCAGCCATACGTTCCTGCACATGTAAGTTGATTTGAGCTCCAAGCATTACCAATATTTGAGGTTCCCCATCCATCGATCCAACCTGGTGGTTCTTGACCTATTGGTGCATCTGTAATGTCAAGACCTGAGACATTATGACCTGTGCTGTGATCCCCATTGACATATTTGAATGTCCCTCCAGCAAGTGTACCTAATGCCACACCGGTTCCATTGACAATTACTTCACTTGTTCCGGAATCTGTTTCACCATAGGTATAATCAGGACCGTAGGCTACATCGCCAGTGTCAGTTACGAATGGAGTTTTTCCTAATGTGGTATTTGTTCCGGTATGGCAACCAACGCAATCTTGTTTTAGAAGCGATGAATTTGTCGAAGTTGCGACCCCCTCACTATCTAATAGCGGGTTTCCACCTTGACTATTATGCATTGTGTGGCAGCCTGCGCATGCACCTTCTATGTTTGCAAAGGCAGTGCCTGATATTAGAACCATGAATAGAATTGATGTGAGAATAAGCGTATTTTTCATTGAAACCTCCGTTGATCGTGGCAGCGATCTATGTGTTATTAATCATCCTTATAAATAGAATGATCATTTCTTATTACTGTAATAGCAATTATCCTGCCAGTTTCAATGAAATATTTATCTTTGTGATATCAGGTAGTTATGGTGGTCATCGTGAAGGTTTTTTTGATTAAATGAAGTAGGTGGGGGGATTCCCCCACCCACTGGGGAATACCACCCAGCTAATCTTTGGATATTCTTTCGTTAGAATGTGTTGTTTTGAGTGTAGCGAGGTGATCATTAAGCTGGGTGAGTTGTTGTGTTAATTCGTTATCAGAAATTTTTGATGATTGTTGAATCTCATCATTTAAGTGCTGGATATGACTCAGGTGCTGATCTAAGTGATTGATAGTTTCATTAATCTGTTGTGCAAAAATATGTAAGGTATCGTTGCTGCGTAGATGGATGCGAACGGTCAAGTCACCTTGTTGGATTAATTTGAGATCTTTTTCAATGTGGTAAAGCGGTCCAGCAAGTTTTTGTGGTAAAAAAATAGCCAATAGTGCTCCACTAACGAGGCTAACAGCACTACCCGCTAAAACAACTGGAATAAGTAGGTCGCTTAGCCGCCTAATTTTAATATGGGCATCGTAAAAACTGTTAACTGTTTCTTGGCGTGCATAACCATATAAAACCAGAGCCGAAATGATAGCGGTTAAGATGATAATGCCACCAATTCGGACCATGAGCCAAATTTGTAATTGATGTTTGACGTGAAGGTTTAATAGCTTACGTTTGAATTTTTTAGCAACCATCTCGTTTTACCTTTTCTTTAGTAATTAGTGTGACAGCCGGTACAGAGCTCTTTTTTACCACCTTTGAGAATCCTGTCTTCATTGTTACTGCTGTGATGCTGATGACAGGTCATGCACGTCATTCGACCATTTTTAAGAAGTGGATATTCTGGCGGAATAATCATCCCCGGTGGTGGTAAAACATTTATTGGGTGCGATGCGCCTTCAACGGTGCTTCTGTGACATTTAAAGCATATTTTGGTGTTTAGCTGTTCCCTGTTCGTGAGTTCAATGTGGTCATTTTCTTTAACAGGGACAATTTGCTGTGATTTTGGTCTTGGCTGCAAAGGTTCTGGCTTTTTAAGTTGTTCAATTCGTCCTATTGCAAGTGTTGCTGGTTGTGTGGTGGTGATCGATAATTCGATTAAATCACCGATCTGTTTAAATAGGGGGGTGAACCCTTCGGAACCGAATAGTGGTAATTGTTCATTCTCTGAGGCAATCAAAGGTAAGGTGTTTAAGGGGAAAAACTCAGTATTTATTTGCTGCTGGGTGGTGTCGTAACACAGGACTTTTACTTCAGTTGAGGTTTCACTAAAATTACGAATTTCAAGGGTGTGTTCAAGAGCATAAAAATCATCCTCTAGCTTGGTGTATTCATGGCCCGTATAGCGGTATGTTAATCGACATTGACATGGCGTCGTTGTTCTCCAGCTGAGGGTGGCTCTAGATAACAGTAAATCGTTGTAGTCATGAAGGTGTAGCTGATGAATCGCTGGTGTTATCGTGCTTTTTTTTTGTTGAAGTGTCTCAATGTCAGGGCATTGAAATTCAGTTACCTCTTTATGACGATTTCGATACCACACCTTAATTGTTAATGGCTTTCCTGCTATATCGGCTGGTAACAGAGCCACTTGATGCGTGTTTTCGACAAAGCTTTCTGCTAACCATTCCATCTTTTTTTCGTCAGTTTCAACAATAACCTGTGTACTGCTTTCGTTGTGCTGAGTCGGCAATTGTTCTTCTGCATTGTTATCGTGGCAGATATGGCAACGTTCCTCTTGGACGGGCCGGTGGATATAATACTGTTCTGTCGCGATCTCTTTAGTTTCTTGATGGCAGCTTAGGCAAGGGGACAGTTGTGCATGCACCTGTTGAGAGTTTAAGCAGAAGAACAGGAGCGTTGTTATAAACAATAATCGTATAAAAACAGGCTGTTTAATCCACATTGTTACGGCTCCTGAATAACAAGGACCGTTGGTGTTGAACCAATGTCTAAAGTTGATATTTGTTGTTGAGAAAGTAGGTCGAGGACGGTGATTTTATTCTCTGTTTGGTTGGCTACAAAGAGCAATTGTCTATTGTTTGAAATTTGAAGATCACCAGGGACAGCACCACAGGGAGCTTTTCGAACTGTCATCTGTTGACCAAAAGGGAGAAATGTCACCGCGTGTTGATCTTGTAATGTGACCAATATGTTTTGATTAAGCCTATCGACTGCAAATCTGTGAGGGGAACCGTTTGTTGATATTTTAGCGCTGATTTGACCTGTTTCTGGTTCAAATTGAAGTATTTGCCGATTAAACGCATCCGTTACAAATAATGAGTGATCAGCGTAGATGACATCTTGCGGCGATTGTCCCGCTGCAACGCTATAGAGTCGGGTTAAATCAGTGGCATTAAGTACGATCAGTTGTTGGTCTGCTTTTGATATAATAGCTAAATAGTCAATATTGTTATGGGTGAAAAAATGGGGACGTGTTGGATCATAACCAATTGTGATGTTATTTATTCGTGTGCCGTTGTAGGTGCTGATTGCTAGTAACTGTCGGTTTCTTGGATCGGTGACAAACAGAGTGTCACCATTCGCTGATATTTCTAGTCCTTGTGGTGATTCTGTCAACGGTAACGGAATACGGTCTGTTATGAGTTGGGTCGTTGTATCAAAACGATGAATCAATAGGTTCTTTTTATCGAGTAAATATAATAGTCGATTTTTCGCATCAAGTTTCATCTCGACCACATTTCCCTCAAGGGCATAAGAACCAATAATTCGATATTGATCCATTCGGGCGAGATAAATACTGTGTATTTCAGGGCAAAGAATATACAAAAGCTCATCAGTGAGCGGAGCCCTTTGTGGTGAAACAGTTAACCAAGTTTGCATGGGGGTATTGGGGTGTGCCAAACGTAATTGACCATGCAGAAACAAGCAATGGCTACTCCCTTTGCGCAGTTCAAACGGTTCAGTGAGAGAGAGTTCTGAGTGCTGAGAAAGAACTCTCTCTCCTTCATGATCAATTATTTCAACTTTAAACCGAATTTTATTAATAAGACCTGTTGGAATTGAATCTATTGCAAGGAGCTTTTGCTTAATGGCATTCGTTGGTCGAGTATTTTCTGTACTGATAACTGGATACCATACTGAATCTGAGCATAGCTCTAGTTGATCAAATGAAATTTGATTCTGTTGCATTGGTTGGTCAACATTCAAATAAATAGATACTATTCCACCCGATGAGGGCAGGGGTGGCGGTGCGTTGAGTGACTGTTTATGTGGAGTGGTACATCCAGCAATAATCAGTAATAATAGGTAATACGTTTTTTTGATATATCGTTTCATGTTTACCTTGATGGGGCGTTTAGTGTTAATTCTTTGACGAGTGGCAATTGACACATAGGCCACCACTGGAATCTCCTGCATAATCCCAGCGCATTGATTTGTAATAAGGGGACCCATGTGCGCGGTGACAGGAGATGCAGCTGACAATCGTGTCATTGACAAAGGTAACGGTTGAAACGATAGCACTGATTTCAGTACTCGCTAAAGGTGTTGCCGGAAGATATTCACTATAGTTCGCATACTCTCCCGTCTCCTTCATGGAATATTCTGTTGGGTGGCGTAACCAAGGTGAACTGCCACCGACCTCATTACTTAAATTTGTTACAGGACTGTGAAATTGACCGTGGCATTGTGCGCATAAATAGTTGATTGTCGATGGATCCGATTGTTGTCCTGGTGTTGTGCTACCGTAATATTGGTTATGATGACTGCTGTCTGGTTGATACTCCCAGTCACTATCTTCATAGCCGGCAATACCGACTAACATACGATAGCCAGCTGCAGGGGTGGTATTTGAATCTGGAGATGGATCGATTGCACCACCATTAACCCCTTGATGGTGTCCACCATGAACGGCTTCGAACTCGTTGCTGGTATCGTGATTACCATGACATCCGTATGTTCCAGCACAGGTTACTTGATCATTCTCTGACCACGCTCCATCACCCGGGATGTCACCTGCAGCATCAGCGATGCCAAGGGTTTCGCCGGTGTTGTATCCTGGAGGGATAATCCCAGGGCCACCACTGATGTCGATCCCAGTAACATTGTGTCCTGTGTTACCATCGGAATCGATAAAGTGAAAAGTTCCACCCGCTAAGGTAGTTCCAGTGATCCCCCATATTCCGTAATTATCGACATCATCGGTGTAGTGTACGAAAGGGGTTCCACCTTCCCCAATATGACCACCATCGCTGTCGCTGTTATCACCAGTATGACAACCCACACAGTCTTGACGTAACAGTGCTTGATTCGTTCCACCACTGATTAGAACGCTGCCATTTTCACTGTTGTGCATGGTATGGCACGTGGAACAATGCCCCTTCACTTTTGCCTGCGCAATACCACAACAAAGCAAAAAAATCAGAGCAAAAGAGAACCTGTATTTAATTGATGATAATTGCCGTATTTGATTGGCTTTCATCGGTAAATCTCCATCTATTTTTTATTGCTTAACTGAGTGAATATCTCAATACGATCATTGCCTTGATTAACAACACACAGCCGTTGTTGCCAATCAAATAGAATTTGATTGGGGTAATTTAGCTGTCCACGGCGATATCCTTTTTGGCCAAACGTGTAGAGGATGTCTCCGTTGATGTTGAAAACAACAATTTTTGCCTGTGGTCGATCAAGGATAAATATTTGATTTTTATTGTTGAGTGCCAGCGACACAGGGCGATCAAGTTGAGTGTTGAGGTCCACTTTTCGTTTTAAGTCGCCGTTGAGGGAGAATTGAAAAACGCACTGATTTATCCCGTCAAGCGCCCACAACCCTGATGGGGTAACTTTAAAATCAATCAGCTGACCATTGTCTGTCGCCGTAAATGTGGTAACAATATTTAGATTGTCATCGAGAGCGAATACTTTACCACTGTGTCGGTCTGAAACGTAAAGTTGCCACTGTGAGTCCGTTGCAATATGATCGATAAAAAGTGGCTTGCCTTGCATATCTTTAAGGGTGAACTGTCGTACTTTTTTGGACTCTAGATCTATATAAAGCAGTTCATTTGTTTCGCGTTCAACGACCCACATTTTACCCGGCCTTGTAAAACACATGGCCACAGGTTTCTTTAACATGGCGTTGGCATTAAAGGTGGAGAGTTGTTTCCCCGTATTATCGAAAGAGACAATTTGACCGTGTTGTGTATCGACAACGTAATAACGCTGCCGTTCATGGTCAACGGTTGCCCACAGTGGCGCAATAATTTGCTGTGGTTCAGGGAAAACGAATTGGCTGTTCCATACAGGCTGTGAAGCGTGTGCGGTCGCTGCTAAAATGAGGGGAGTCATTATGGCAAAAATTAACAGACTCAGCCGCTGTTTGATCGAATATTTCATAATGTATCCCTTAAATAATGATTTACGCATATCAATAGCCAGCATGACACTGAATACAGAGACCTTTGTCACTTGTGCCGCGTAAATTGTATTTAAACATGGTGCCATTACATGGGTCATGACATGAAATACAATTCATCGGCTGACCGTTACGTGGGTCCGGGGCGTCATCCCCCGTTGGATGGCTGAAATTACTATGATTTTCATGACAGTTTAAGCAGGCTTTCTCGCTGTCCTGTTTAAGCATGGCCGGTTTGTTTGATCCGTGTAGTTGGTGGCAATCAACACATTGCTGAGCGTTAGGATGAACATGAAGTGACTTATTCCGGCGTTCAAATTTACCCCCATGACATTTTCGACACGCTTCTCCCGGAGATCCGAGAATTAACCCTTTTTGCTGGCTGGCGTGTGGAGTGTGGCAGTTGAAACAAAAAGAGTGTTCGGTATCGCTTGTGACATGGTTGATCGGCTGATTAAATGATTGCATTACTTGAGGATGACAAGAAAGGCATAGTTCAATCCCCTTTTGTTGATTGTGACAGGTTGAACATTTCCCCGAGGTAAAGGGTTCATGGGTGTTCTCTCGAATTAACCCTGCGCCTTTAGAGTGGTGAGGATTATGACATTCGAGGCAGTCCATTTGGTCGACTTGACGATTAAGATGTTTTTTACGTAATTTGGTCTGGTTCGTGTGACACCCTAAACACAGTGACGTTCCATCACCTTTGAGTAACGCATAACGGTTACTGCCGTGTGGAGTATGGCATGCTGTGCATTGTCCTTGTGCAAAGGGTTGGTGTATGGTGCCACTTTTTTGATCAGTATCACTATGACAACTCAGACAAAGAGCGGCCATGGATTGCTTTAATAGTGCAGCATTTTGCGAGCCATGAGGATCGTGACAGGCGTTACAGTTGCCCTTTTCAACAGGTTGATGCGGGTAGCTAACCTTGTTTTGTTGTTCAACCCACGTTGTATGACAACCAAAACATAAGGCACTACCTTTTTGATGCAATAATCCTTCGTGTTTGGCGAGATGGGGATTATGGCAAGCAACGCAGTTGTTCTTTGCGACAGGCGCGTGGGTGTATGGTTGTTCAAATAATGATTCATCATGACAACTAAAGCACTGGTCTGAAGCATGACACGCTCCAGAAAACAGGCCAACGATCAATGCGGTTACGATAAAAATTTGTATTATTTTCATGGTGAAACCTCTTGATGGCAGGTTGAACATTGCTGTTGTGCAAAAGGTTCATGTTTGATTGGAAACGTCAGTGTTTGATCTGGGCCGCCATGACTATCGTGGCATTGGAGGCAACTATCAGGCCCAGGAGCTATTCCGCCATGATGAATGGCTAATTCCTGCGTCGTTTGCTGGTGACATTGTTGGCATAGCTGATTTCCTGGCACAGAAAGTAGGTTTTCTTGCATTGAACTGTGGGCCATGTGGCAGCGGTTACATTCACCTTGTCGTGCTGGCTCATGGGCGCTACCTTGGCTCCAATAGTGATCGATCTCATGACAGTTAAGGCACAACTGTGGTCGCTGTTGAAGTAAGTGATGTTTTTGATCGCTGCTGTGTGGTGAATGGCATGCAGTGCAGTTGTTTTTCTCAAAAGGTTGATGTTGTATCGCTTCCAGTTTATTTAACTGTTGATGGCATTCAAAGCAAACGCCATTGTTGGCTTGTGGTGCTAAGTTTGGGTGATCACTTGCATGCGGTTGGTGACAGGTTCGGCAGTTTCCCGCCATAAATGGTTGGTGTCCTATGTCGTTAGTCATTGTATTGACAAGAGCTGAGTGACAACTCGAACATAATTCAGCACCTTGAGCTTTAAGTATTTGAGCGGTGTTACTACCGTGTGGCTGATGGCACCCAGAACAGTTTCCCGTTACAACAGGAGCGTGTAAGTTCGCTTTTGCGAGCTGCGACCTCATACTATCGTGACAGCTTAAACACAGGTCCTGCTGCGGTCGGGTGAGTAACGTTTTATTGTCGCTGTTGTGGGGCAGGTGACAGGTTGAACACTGTTGGTTTTTCACGGGATCATGAGCAAATTTTAGTTGTTGTGTTGCGGTGTCATGACACTGCTGGCATAAACTGTTTTGTTCTTGTTTGAGTAGTGCAGGCAAGCTGTTTGAACTCTGATGACCATTGTGACAAGCGAGGCATTCACCTGTTTGATAGACGGCATGTTGGCTCGTTTTATCCATTTGTTGTTCATGGCACTCTAAACAGAGAGTCTTTTCTGAGCGACTAAGCAACGTAGGATGGTCACTGGCATGTGGATTATGGCAGGAGAAACAGTCACCTTCAGCAACGGGTGTGTGGAGACCCATCGTTGAAGAAAGAAATTTTTCACTGTTATGACACTCAAGGCAAAGTGCCTCGCCATCATGTTTTAAAGTAAAAGGATTATCGTCACTTTTTTCGTGACATTGAGCACATTCAAGTCGCTGTGTTGGTTTATGAATTGATCGCCGCAACAGGTGATCTACATCGGAAGAATGAACTAGATGGCAATCATTACAGCGGCTTTCGACTGGAAAACCAGCGTGCGATGCGCTCATTTGTTGGATGTTATTATGGCAACTCAGACACTGTTGATCTGCTGGTTGCAACAATAAGGCTGTTTCAGCACTGCGGTGAGTTGCGTGGCAGGTATTACACCCTGAGACAACTGGAGCATGACTTACTTTAAGGGTGAACGGTTTTTCATCATGACAGTTAAAGCACAGTTGTGGTGAGGCCTCTAACAGTAAGGATTCATTTGAGCTATTGTGCGGATCGTGGCATTGATCACATTGCCCCTCTTTGACCGGTGAGTGAACTACGGGTGCAATGAGTTGAGTGCTCTGGTCTTGATGACATTTAAGACAAAGCGTTTCAACAGGTTCTTTGAGATACGTTCCTCCTATGAGTCCATGGTTGCGGTGGCAACTCTGGCATTTTCCTTGTTTTAATGGCTCATGAATAACGATCCCAATCGTGTAATGATTCAATTCCTGATGGCACTCCAAACAATCTTTGACGAGACTTTTCGTTGGTTTTTTGGTCGCAATACAACAATTTAAACTCAATGCGAGTACGACACTCAACCCACCATAAAGTAATTTATTTATTTTCATTCTTATCCTTTCAACTGATTAAGACAACGTTGCCATTGCTGCTCATTAACCTCAATAGTCGAGAGTTGACGTAGTTTCTGAACCAGATCTTGGCGTAATTGGGAAAACTTTTGCTGTTTGAGTTGTGAGGCAAAAATCTCTTTGACTTCATCAAATGAGACGAATTGTTGGTGTTCAGACTGAATAAAGTGGATAAAAACATAGCTTCCATCGTTCTCAATCATGGTTGATTTTCCTGGTGCTAAGCTCGAAATCCGTTGTTGAATGGGCTCACTATAGTTTTGCAGTGGTTGAGTTTCTGGGTTAAAACCATTTGGCGATAAGGGCAATAGTGCAGTTTTAAACGGTACGCCTTGGCGTAACTTTTCATTCAACCTCAACGCAAGATCTCGATCACTTGTTTCAACACGCAGTATTTTGATTAACTCTGGCTCGGCAAACTCTTTTTTTTGTTGTTCGTAGGCTGCTCGTTGCTCTTGTTCACTCACTGTTACATGAGGAATAATTAGCTTCTGTTCAAGCTCTTTAATTAAGCGGTTGTTGCAATAAAAATCATAGGTTGGCTTGAACGGTCTCTTAAGCTCGTAGTGACGGTCTAGAGCTTCAGCATTGGTGAGGTTTTGCGAAATGATATCATTTAATACACGTACGATCACTTCCTCAAATTTAACTCCATTCGCTTCATATCCGGAATATGATTGATATTGCTTTACCGCGACACGGTGTAATTCAGTCGCTGTAATCTTATATCCCAGGAAAGAGAGTACAATCTGATCAGCATATTCGTCAGCCACCTTATCATAAGTGATCGATCTGATAATCTTTTCGTCAATCTCTACCTGATATTTTTCAATAAGTTCCTTTAATAGTTCTGCAGTTAAGCGCGACTGCTGTTGCTTAATATAGTGGTGATGAATAGCATCTCTTTGGGTTGCAAAATCTTCATCGGAACCATCACTGAATCCGAGAATTTCGATGATTTGCCAAGTGTTATTCCAAAGATAAGGCGCAGTAAATTGCTGATCTTTCTTATCATTGACAAGTGCACTGATCTCTTGTGGTAGCTTTGCTTGTCGCTCTGATACGGAAGAAGATAAAACGGCATTGCCAAATTGTTCAGTTAACTCGGCAAGTAGTGTTTCAGTTTCAACCTCATCGGTAGTCTGTATTTTTGCCATAAAGGCATCCAGCTGCAACCGATCCTGAAAAGTTACCGTTCTGAGTTGCCAAATCGGGGTGTAGTCGGTCTGGTAAATCTGCTTTAACTGATCCTCGTCTGGCCACTTTGTTTTATCAGTTACACTCTCCTGTTTTAATAACATCAGCGCACGAACCTTAAGAAAAACCTCAACCTTTTTTTTGTATAGTGGTTGATCTTGGAGTTGCATCTGTTTCGCTTCTGTAGATAAAAGAATCCAGTCGATATATTCTTCAGGTGATTCGGGTAAGTCGGGCCCTTCGCGCCACTCTTGCCACCAGTCGAGATAGTCTTGTGTCTGATATTCGACAGAATTGACCGTTACCAATGGGGCTTCTTCTCCCCAAAAGGAAAACGCATTGGTACAACAAAAAGTCATGACGAGAAAAATACAAAATGCCGTTTTTTTTACGATACGTTGGGCCAAGAGAGTGCTCCTTTAGTGTGCCAATCTTCAATGATTTCAGTGAGAATGATTTGAATCAATTCGGTACTGGTACGGACGACGCCAAAACGTAATGCGGTACGGTACTCTTCGCCATGCCGCTTTAGAAATGAACTCGCCAATAAACGACCTGTTTTTGCTTCGAGCAGTCTTAATTCAAGGCAGACAACAGGCAAGGTGTCACCCTGAATTTTTTCGTATTCAACCATTATGATTTTACCGATAACGAGGGCATCAATGTGGTGTTCTTTAGCTAACTCTGCATACATTGTTGGGTCACCAGTTGTGGTTAACTGTGACATGAAGAGTTGTTTTCGTTGCAGATATATTCTTATGTCACCTTCGTTGGTTATATTGAACCCGTAGTTATGTAAAATCGTTTGGCCGACGCGTGTTGCCATAACCTCTAGAAGAGGTTGCTTATCTACTCCAGAAAAAGGGAGTACCGCAATGTGTTTTATCGCAACTTGATTCCCTGAGGAAACAGTTGTTGTTAATGGTTTGATGCCACACGAGCATTGAAATAATATCGCGATAATGGCTATTCGTCTTATCCACATATTTCGTGACATATTAAAAATCAGCACTCCAGTTTAGATGACTGCGTTGAGCGAGCATCTCATTGGTATGATCAACTTGAAAACGAGTTCCTGTTATCAATGAGTGGTTTCCTAATTGATCTAATACGCGAACACTACAACTTAATTTATCGTAGTTTAACTGTGGCGGTAGATCGACCAACGCGGGGAGATGCTCTCCTTGAGTCGAATAAACAATCACTCCAGCATCTGTTTCAAGGGTAATGGCCCAGTGTTCAATCGGGATCATGATGTTTTTTGCTGGTAGTAATTCAATTTGATGACTATCACTATTAAATTTTTGGCTGATACTGACTAGCTCGGTCTCTTTTGGTTGTAAATACAATGTTGAGCTCACCTCTGAGAGGTTTCCGGCGAGATCCCAAACTTTTAGCACCATTTCATAGCGGCCTATTTCGAGCCGGCGGCGGTTGTTATCAATCCCGCGCCATTGTAATTTGCTCGGCAATGGAGTGTTATGCTTTTCTGAAACCACATTTTTACCGTCTTCATTGTTGATTGTTAATTGCCAACAATCAATAGGTCTGACTGGATCCATGATTGGAATCAGTTTGACTGAACCACTAAATGCATACATATCACCTAGTTCAAGTCCTGAACAGGTTCTCATTGCAAGTTCAGATGGAGTATTAGCCACCTGATATGTCGACACTTCAGCAACTGTCTCTTGATGTGAGGGATTCCAGTATATTTTCAGATTTACCGAATGGGAACCGTCTGACGCTAAGGCATGAAGAATTCCCTCGTAAACATGCTGCGTAGTGTTGCGTTGCAGAATAACGGTCTGATCTCCTGTGGTTAATTGGAGGTACTCAGGGGCTTGATCGAAAAATTGTATTTTAAGACGGCAATGGAGTTTGCTGCCGCCACGTACTAACTCTGGAGTTATTTGAACTTCAGTAACGCGATAATCATGAACGAGCTCAGAGGATATTTCAGGAACTGTGGTTGCTTTTGATTCTAGGGATGAACATAGTTCATTACATAGTTGCTGCTTGACTTCAAAAAAATCGACAAGTTTTCCAACCCCAAATAATGGTTGATCATCGTTCAAATGGCGGGTGATAAGAGTGCTCCAAATTCCTTGACCTGTTTTTCCATCGTAAAGGGTTGTGACGAGACTTAATTCCGATTGGTTGCCGAGAATTGTGGTAACAAGGATGGTGTCGCAACTTAAGCTGTTAGCCATGGTTCGACAGGTGAGTGTGTCGAGTTCACCGCAACGACGAATCGAGTGCTCAACCATAAACGTCATCACTTTTTGGTTATCAATAATTGAAAATTTTTGGTTAGTTAGTTGTTGCGTCAGTTGAGAGGTTATCTGTAGATCAACACCATTACGTCCCTTACTCAAATCAGCCACAGGTAGAATGGCAATCGAATAAGCATGGGCGAACGTTGTTGCTTGAAACAGCAAAGCAACAATCATTATTGCTAGTTTATGGTGTGACCAATTAACCATAATGTTAACCTTCACTCAGTGTATCGAGGGTCTTGTCGATAAGGCGAAAGAGTACCGTTGTGGTGTCATCTGCCGTTAGCCCAAATAGGCGGCCAGCAGTACTGTAGCCACTATCATTATTGCTTGCTTGCCAGATCACTTGTCCTGTTTTGATGTCGACCATCCGTAAGGTTATGGCGATCACAGGGTAGGAGTAGGAGCCATTGCGTTCAAGAGTATATTCATCGATTGAGCCGACGATATAGGCTTCAATATTAAACTCACGGGCCAACTTCTTTGCTGATCGTTGATCGATAAGAGCTTTTTCTTTTGATCGTACTTCATCTTGTAAAAAATGATAGAGGGAGCCTTTTTCAACGACATGGTAGAGGTCCCGACCTAATATGCGGGTAATAAGAAGTTCGCGTGTGCGTTTCTCTAGACCTTTATTGTTGGTGAAGTTCTCCAATGGTAGTACGGCTATGTTTTGAATGTAACCTAAGCCAATGGCCTGACTGGTATAATGGTGTCCCGTTTGCGCACAACCACATAATAGGATGACAACAGTTAAAATTAAAACGAAGTACTTTGTCACAGCGATCTCCTCATCTCACGTATATAAATTTGAACTTCAAGTCTAATCGTGAATTTAATGCAACTTAAATTACTAGCATCTTTGTAACTCTGCAAAAAATATACCGCTAAATATTGTAGCTAAGGCTTAGTAGTCCTGACCATGTGTTCTCATCCTGAGATTGACTCCATTTCATGTTTTGTCTAACACTGAGATGTTGACTGATATTCCAACTCAAGTTGTAAGTTGCATTGTGTGATATATCGCTATCAGCTGTGGTTAGGTTATAGCTGAGGTTGTTTTGAATTTTTGGTGTGATACGCCAGTGTATGGCTGTGGAATAGGAGGTTGCTTCTTCTGCTTTCATAACACTTAACGTTGTTGATATAAGATCAGAGGGACGATATGACAGCGAAAGTCGGTGTGTCATACTTTCCTGTTGAGAGAGGTAGTACGAAATATTTAAACGCGAACTGATACGTGCCATAAGGTTAAATGTGTAACTGCTGTTTGTTGCGACCAATTCACTGCTGTAATTGGTGCTCTTAGACCATATATAGGAGATACTCGACGTTAAGTCTGGGATAATGATTGCAGTAACATTGCTGCTAATTGAATCGGATGTTTGAGTTTTTGAATCATCTTCAAATTGATTGCTACGTGTTCCATTGATCGAAAAATTAACGCTATCAATAGGGGAGGTTAAATATGAAAATGAGTAAGATTGACTACGGTTTTCAGCTAGTCCTTCAACGATGTCGGTACTTTCTCCCATATTGAGTGATAAAGAGAAATAACGATTCCAATCAATATGGCCATTAATTGAGTGCGTCTTTTGCGTTGAAACAGCTCCATTACTAGGAGTGTTTTTGTTTTGACTAAAAGAATAGCCAATTTGAATCTTTTCCCAAGGTCGATAGTGGATGCTTGCTTGGCTCTGTTGTGTTTCATTCGATGTAGATAATTCTGTTTTTTGATCTGTGAGTAGTACGCTCTGCTGCGCAATGATTTCAGTGAGAAATGCATCGTCATAACCGACATCTGTCGTTATCACTGTTTTAATATAACGGGCAGTTCTAATCTCGGTTGCTACACTTAGTAGTGCATAGGTTTGGTCATTATCATCAATAAAATCAATGGTGGGTATTTCAGAGTGTAATGTCCAGTTGTTGCCGTCAATACTTGTATAAAGAGTCCAGTGTAGCCTTTGTTGAGTTATGGTGCTCAGTAGGCGGTCAAAATGAACTTGTAGGCGATTCGTAGGATTAAAATTAATTTGTAGCGCAACGTTTAACTGATTAAATATATCGGGCAGGCCAATCGTTGTGGGAGTGACCGTGTTGCCATCATTGAGTTGTTGTACGCTTGGTAATGTATCCGTTTCGGGAGTTGAGTCAAGACCAGCAAAGGCCCCCGAAGAGGGGATGTCTAGAACTACGGAACCTCCTCTATTACTTGTTAATGAAGTAGTTGAGGTTGATTTACTATATTGATAAGAACCACTAAAGGATATTTTATTGTCCCATATACTTTTAGCAATTTGAATGTTTGATGAATGGTTTTGACTGTCGGTTTCCCGCTGAGTGATATGATCGATGCTCTGACTGTTTCGATAGTTGTACACCAGTTGTAGGAAGTTCCAATTATAATCCATACTGGTGCTGAAGTTCTTATTTTCGGTATCTTGTGACCTTGGTGAAGCGTCGTTTGTTGCGTTCGATTCACCATAGCTTAAACGTAGTTTAGGCCATTTTTTATCCGTTAAGTTGGAAGCGATGGTGCTGTTCCACGTCGTTGTTGTGTCTTTGGGAGAATCTCCACTCCAACGTTGATTCTGTGTTCCGTTAATACTGAGCCTAAATAGATCATTGGTTAAACCTAGCGACAGTGTTGGTGACATGGTTTCTGTTTTGTCAAACCCCTGACGCTCATTGGTTGAATAGCGAAAATTTCCACTCATTTTTATCGCCGATGTAAAGTCATGACCTATGGATAAGTTGTAGCTTTGGCCGAGGTTCCAAGGACCGTCATTGTCACCGAACGGAGTGCTCCAATTACCATTGAGACGTAGTCCTGTGGCATTTGAGTTTGGGAC
This sequence comes from Desulfuromonas svalbardensis, assembly GCF_055389415.1. Taxonomy (NCBI): domain Bacteria; kingdom Pseudomonadati; phylum Thermodesulfobacteriota; class Desulfuromonadia; order Desulfuromonadales; family Desulfuromonadaceae; genus Desulfuromonas; species Desulfuromonas svalbardensis. Next base: position 2,377,930 of record NZ_AP042416.1, read on the forward strand.
AAACAACCATAGCAGGGATAAAATTACCCCTGCTATGGTTACATATTTCATGTGCTTTCTACTGGTTGTCACTTGGTAGTTATTCCTAACACCACAGGCTGATTTTTAATGGCCTGCGCCATGAGTGAATTATTCCCCGGGGAAAACCAAAGCGTGCGGATCACCGTGGCAATCGAGGCAGCCATTGAATTTTGATAGCATTGCCTGACTGTGTGGTAAACCATGGCATTCTTGACACTGTTGAACCGTGCCGTGCGTTTTCGTGTGGCAGAATGCGCACTGTAATGTCGCATGTTTCTTCGTTGTGCTAACGAGGTGATTAGTGATCTCTTCGTGACAACCTTGGCACGAGGAGTTTGGTGTGTCATCGCTGTAACTGATTTGTGTTGGGCTGTGAACAGGGTGGCAACCCATACAACCCGTGTTGTCAACAAATTCAGTGTGTGGCTCTTCGTGACATTCAACACAACTAGGAATATTGCCGTGCTGAGTGTGGTGACAGTCGCTACAGCTAATCATGCCGTGAGCACTTGGGAAGGTTGTGATCTCTGATTTTTGTGCGGTATGGCAATTCGCGCAATCTTTTTCCAGAGTTGTCATGTTGGTTAACCCAGCAATCGGTGCATGGGCATTACCGTGACAGCTTAAACACTCTAAGAAAGCAGCCCCATGTATCTCACCATGACAGTTTGTGCAATCAGGAACCTCTTGCTTCCAATCCTTACCGGGACGGTAGGTGTGGAAAGTTTCGTGACAGAACTGGCACTCTAGTTGGTGTTTGCCGCCTTTGTCGCGAATGGTGGTGAAAACAGAGTAGTGACATTTAGCACAATCAAGTGTTGTGAGCTGAACCACTTGATTTTCATAAGGATTAGTTGAAACCTCACCATCGCTTTTAACGGTACGTGCTTCGGCTGTTGATGTAACGATAGAAGTTGTAGAGGGTTCAACACAACCCCATACCGTCGCAACTAGGACGAACATCCCTAGTATGGATAACGTTTTTTTAAGTTCTTTCATAATGCTCCTCTTTGATTAAAGATATAACGTGTTTATATGGTTCTTACATGTCGTTTATTTTTCAAGACCATGTGGATCGATATGGCAATCAAGACAGTTCGGGAACTTACTGTGAAGATTTCTATCGTGAGGTGCACCATGGCATGTTGTGCATTGTGGAATCATTTTGTGCTGTGTTTTGTGGCAGTAAGCACAGGTGAGATCATGATGTAGGGTTTGGTTCGCCATCAAGACCTCTGTTTCAGTGCTGTGGCAGCCTGAACAGAACGATGATGGAATGGTTTCAGGGTATTTCACAACTGTTGGCATATGTGGTTTATGGCAGGTGGTGCAGTCGTTGTAGACCATCTCTTCAGTATGCGGCTCATGACACTCCATACACGCGAGGAACTGGCCGTGCTCAAGGTGACATTCGTTGCAATCTAAGCCGCTATGCATGCTTTGATATTCAACAAGTTGAGTTCCCTCATTGTCGTGACATGTTACACATACTGGCTTGACCACCTCAGCATTACCAAGATCTATTTCAAGTGGTGAGTGTGGATTGTGGCAGGATTGACAATTTTCAATAGTGTAGTGCGCCTTATCATCGGCAGCATGGCACATACTACACTCAGGAATTGCATTGGTCCCTTTGGGGGGGTGTTCAAGGTGGCAGTCTTGACAGGTGATCTCTGATGCATGTAGTCCGCCGCGGGTGGATACCTGATCAACAATCTGATCATGACATTTGATGCAATCATCTATCACAATAGGTGGTGCAGCGCTTACACCTGTTGTGAAGCAAATCAGCAGTGCGATACTACCGATAAGTGCTAACGTAAATCTCTCCATTTTTTCCTCCTAATACAATTGAATAAAATCCGTAACGGACGCTCTGGTCCTTACGGTGAATAATGAACTATTAGCTGTTAAGTCTCTGGTGTAATTGAAAATACTTGAACACGATGATTGAATGTGTCGGCAACAAATAACCGCCCTTGATGATCTACTGTGACAGCGCCGGGGTAGAGTAGTTCTCCCGGCAAGTTGCCCTTGCTGCCTATTTCAAATAGATATTTCCCCTCAGTGTTATAAGCAAGGACAGCGTGGCGCAAATAATCACAGACATAGATTCGTTGGTTCTTGTCATCAATAGCAATGGCACGGGGCCGTGATAATTTGCCAACATCGCCCCCTTTTTCACCAAAACTAAATTGAAACTCTTCATTGCTGTTGTAAACAAAAACACGCCCACGCTCTTCACTAAGTAGATAAAGATTGCCGTTCTTACCCGTGGTTATTGCGTCAATTGTTGCGGGTTCCATGATGCCAAGGCGCTTTTCACGAGGAATTATTTTGTCAATGAATAACCAATTTGTATCAAAGACACTGACAAACTTTTGTGAACTTTGGATGATATAGCGTCGATTAGTGATGCCCGTAACAATTTGCTTTGCTATGAAATTGGTTAGATTATGGTTCGTTTGTGACAAAACGATCTCTTGTTCTGTAAAAAAAGCCTTGTTGAGAACCTTGATGACTCCTGAGGGGTGTTTCTGATCGTTGGTGCAACAGACATAAAGCAGGTCATCAATAATGGTACAGCTTGTAATTCGAGTTAGATCTCTACCTTGTCCAAGATTATTGATGGGATAACCATTGCTGTTGTAAATGACAAATTGGCCATTGCCAGCATCAGTGACATACGTTTCCTCAGTAGATTCATCAAAATATAAACCTGTTGGGTAAGCGAGGTGTTTCTCATTTTGATCAACTTCTAAAATTGACTGAAGTTTGACTGTCATTTTTGTTGGTTTTGATAAACAAATTGTTGGTTGAAAAAGTGCGCCACCTAGCAAAAAAATAGTGAACAAGGGGATAATTTTTTTTAAATATTTATTTTGCAAAATAGTTTTTATCATCCTCTTGCACCCTGTACGTTATCGGAGTAATGTTTTTCTGTGGGGCATTTGCCCCACTTTGGGCGAGAAATGTTGTGGTTTATCACCCTATTTGTGTTTTGCAACCTGTCAATATATGTCAATTTATTGTCTCTTCTAGGGCATGATGCATCGCTGTGTTAGCAAGCCCGACTCTTTGTTTTTGTGAGGGAATCACCTTTTTATTTGTTGATGTGGCAACTAAAAAAAAAGCTTCAACCGTTATGGTTAGTTTTTTGCACAGCAAAGAGGGTGATTAAGATACACACTGACTTTTGCAACAATGGAACCAATTCATCGCGTAAACATTTTTGTCGTTTTACGTAATCGTATGGAAAAGCAAACGGGAGAAAGTGGATATATGAAGCAGGGAAAAGTTTTAGTTGTCGATGATGAGAAACTGATCAACTGGTCGTTGGTTGACATGCTTGAAGAAGCTGGTTATCTCGTTGCGTCAGCAGCAAATGGTCGAGAGGCAAGAGAATGCTTCATGACTTTTCAACCCGAAATGGTCTTGCTTGATATTGCTTTACCCGATGCCAATGGTATGGAGTTGCTTCAGGAATTTAAGCAAGTTGATGATCAGTTGATGGTGATCATGATTACGGCCAATGCTGATCTTGAATCGACGGTTGAATCGTTAAAACGTGGTGCGGATGAATATATTGGTAAACCGTTTAACCTTGAAGTAATTGAGCATCGCGTTAAACAAATATTTGATAAGCGTAAATTGAAAAAACAAACCAATACTGCAAAAATGATTTTGCGGCGCAATAATGATTTTGATCAACTTGTCGGTTCATCTGAAAAAATGATTGAGATGTTCAAGATGACAAAGGTTTGTGCTGAAAGTGATTGCAAAACGATTCTGGTGTTAGGAGAGAGTGGTACAGGTAAAGAATTGGTTGCCCGGGCGATTCATAATCATAGCTCCCGTTCTGAAGCGCCCTTTATCGATGTTAACTGTGCGGCAATTCCTGATAATTTGCTTGAAAATGAGTTGTTTGGTCATGAAAAAGGGGCCTATACCGATGCCTCACAACGTGAGGAGGGGATCTTCGAGTGTGCTGAAGGGGGTACTGTTTTTCTCGATGAGATTGGCGACATGCCGTTGTCTATGCAAACTAAAATTCTTAAAGTGATCGAAACGCGCCGTTATCGCCGAGTCGGTGGCCGCGAAAGCTTAGATGCAAATGTTCGGATTGTTGCGGCAACCAACCAAGACTTACCGAAACTAGTAGAGGAGGGATTGTTTCGCGGCGATCTTTATTATCGCTTAAACGTGATGTGTATTATTTTGCCACCGTTACGTGACCGAATTGATTGTATTACCAGCCTTGTTGAATATTTTATTGGCCGCTTGAACAGTGAATATGGCAAAAAAGTTCAAGGCATTGCTATTGAGACCATCGAGTATTTGAAAAGTTATCATTGGCCAGGAAATGTTCGTGAGTTACGAAACACTCTGGAGCGGATGATGATGTTGGATAGCGCACCATTGCTTTCCCCTCAATTTCTACCACCTGAAATTCGACATCATGCTGTTGACTTAAATCCACTTCCTCAAGTTGAAAGTGATGGAAATGGTGGTATCGAAATTAATCTTCCCGCAGCTGGAATTACCTTAGAAGAGGTGGAAAAGGTTTTGATTCAACAGGCGCTTGAACGCTATAATGGTAATCAAACTAAAGCAGCGAACTGTTTGGGTATGAGCCGGGATACGATTCGGTATCGGATGAAAAAATTTGAACTGTAATAAATTTTCTAACGGGGAAGAGATCGCGTGAAAATTATAGCTTTCCATATCAGCTCGATGGTTGTTTTATTTTTTATCTTAAGTGTTTCATCTTTTGCTGAAGTAAATTATTCAAGTTCAGCTCATGGTGGTGATGGTATTACTGCACATGATGGTTACATTGGTAATGGCGTTCTTCGAGACGCTTTTGAGACTACCTACGCAATGGGCAACTGTGCACATTGCCATGAGCAACACGCTTCGATCGATGGGGATGAGCCGGAACCAATTTCACCAGAAGGGGCAAGTGGATTTTTATTGTTGTCCGACGCCTTACCCGTTTCTCCAACTGTAGGCACCTACTCCGATACAGAAACCGCGTGCCTAACCTGCCATGGTGGATCGGAGAATTTAAATACAATTACCAACAATAACTATAGTGCGACTTTTGGCGGAGCAGTAACAGCTGATGCTAGCTCAATTATGGCGGCGTTAAACTTAGGTGCGGGATCATTGACTGGATCCTATCATAATCTCAACGATATCAACACTCTAGTTAGCGGTAATATCGGATTTGATGTCCCTTCCGGTGCAACGCCTTGCAGTGCATGTCACAATCCCCATTTAGCAAAAGCGAACTCCAATTCGTCGAATATTGGAAATCCACTATTTACTGCGCTTTCAAGACCAACAGACCATTATGAACTATATGGTGATGATCTTGATGAACGCATGCCGAGCTCTTACCAGCCTCCTAACAGAGTGGGTGGAGGATTGGAGCCTGACGGTGGGTTTGATGCTGCGACACAGGCCGCAAAAACTCCAAACTACAACACCTTCTGCATCGACTGTCATAATATCAGCAATGATGAAATCTGGAGTGATGCCCTTGGTCGTAATCTTAGGGCCTTTGATTGGTCTTTAGAGCAGCATGGTGGTGGTTCCGCAGCTAATAACCGACCTACTCAGGCAGAGGTTGTATCCCCTTTTTTAGACACCAGTTTGGGGACATATTCCTTGTCGTGCCTAGATTGTCATGAACCGCATGGTTCTTCAAATATTTACCTTATAAGAACAAGTGTTAATGGCAACAGCGTTATGCTAACAAACTCTGAAAATCAATGGGATAATCTGTGCTCATGTTGCCATGTCGCGTCGGATGCTAACGCCTTACAGAATATTCATCACGAATATCAGAATGTACTAGATTGCATAGAATGCCATTTTTGTGTAAACAACCAAGGTAATTGCATCAATAACAGTGACCCAAAGCTTAGGGATTGCTCTTTATGTCATTTTCATGGCGCTTCAAAAGATATCTATAAAACCTTTTAAAAACTCTGTTCTATGTCAGAATTGCATCGGTTGCAATCAATGCTGCCTCCGAGTTGAAAGTTTAATGCTACGGTTTATTTGCTGTGAAATATCCCGATCGTCTTCAACCGTAGAAGAAAATAGTTAACCACATTATCGCGTCAAGCTTCAAAAGATTTAAGCTAACTGTTTTAAGCTCACAAGTGAACAACCATCAAACGTTAGTTCAAACCGACCGAGAATTCCTGTATGGGTGAGGTAGGGGCGCAGGTGCTTGGCGGGTAGTTTCAAGCGGCGACCATCATCGGCGACAATCGACACTAAGCAGCCACTTATTTGATACGATTTGAGGTATTCCTCAGACGAAATTTTGATTGAGAAAGTGATTTTGTTCATCGCTTTTTGCCTGTTCAAATGATTTGTTTTTCTGTCCACAGGAGCTGTGGATAACTTCGGGAAAACTGGCTTAACAATGCGCTAACATGCTTGAATATAGGTCTATTTTACATATTGCATAAAAAATAGGCAGTCGCTATTGTTCTTATAAAAACAGGTAGTTACCTATTATGGTATACAGATTGGTCGGTAGGTGAGGCCTGTTTCCTTTATTCCGATGTCAATCTATTTTTTTTGCTTTTTACTGTTTATTTGCCAGTTTTTTAGTTGAATAAATCCCTCTTCAATGCTTACCAAAGGGGTGTAGCCTAACTCGTTTTTTGCCGCGTTCATATTAAACCAATGACCTGTCGAAAGTTCACGTGCTAAAAAGCGAGTCATCGGTGGTTCTTGCTCTCTTTTTAACCTTTTATAAACGGTCTCAAGTAGCCAGCCAATTGAGTATGCGATTCGAAATGGAATTGTCTTTGTCACTGGAGCAATATTTGCTGTGGCGAGAATGCCATTGACGATATCCCATAAGTTGCGGGGATCATCTTGAGAAATAAAATAACATTTCCCTGCAATGTTGGAGTCGATAGATAGTTTCTCGGCTGCTAACAGATGGGCATGGGCGGCATTGTCGACAAAAATACAGTCTACTTTGTGGTCTTGTTTACCAATTCGGCGTAATTTCCCTGCACCACCACGTTCAATAATGCGAGGAGTAAGATGGTTATCTTCAGGTCCCCAAATTAGGTGTGGCCTTAGAGATACTGTCGCCAACTGTTGATCGTTCGCTGCTATCACTGCTCGTTCTGCAATGGCTTTAGTTTCTGGGTAGGCAGTTTCGTATTGCTGCGGATAGGGGAGTGATTCGTCCAAACCTTCCATTGACGTGCCATCAAACACCACACTTGGTGAACTGGTGTAAACCAATTTTTGGATACCTAATAAACGGCAGGCTTTAATTACGTTTTCTGTGCCTGTTACATTGGCCTGATAGTAATCGTCATAATCGCCCCAAATACCTGCTTTGGCTGCCACATGGAATACCACGTCACACTCTGTCGCGGCACGTTCAACGTCGGCATAGCAGGCGAGGTCGCCAAGGTGTTGAGTTATCTCAAGAGATTCAAGCTTTGCATAGTAATTTCGAGCGAGGGTGTGAACCTGTGCCCCTTGTTGGCGTAACATTTTAACGATGGCAAAACCGAGAAAACCACCACCACCTGTGACTAACGCTTTCATGATATTTTTTTCTCTACCCACACAGCCAACTTCTCTCGAAAGATTTTAGCATTATGGCGGATATCAACAGGGAAAGCAGGGTGGATGTAAAATTTCTCAATCGATTGAGTGTGGAGAAACTTTTGTTGAATTTGCTTCAGCTCAGCAATGATTTTATCCGTCTGAGCACTGTCGTGTTTAGCCAGCAGTTCAACACACAGGATCGCGTGTTGCTCTCCTGGATTGCCAACGCCAACAAGTGCCGTACGGTACACCTGTGGGTGGGTATTAAATACCGCTTCACAGGGGATGGTAAATAACGTTTCTTTTGCTGTGTGCACACGGTGTGTCTTACGTCCACAAAACCAAATATTGCCTTTGTCGTCACGGTATCCGACATCACCCATGCGGTGATAGAACCCGTTATTCTCAGCCTGAATTTTTGATAACAGATTTGATTCTGGTCGATTAAAATAGCCCTGTGTCACTTGATTGCCCCGAACACATATTTCACCAATCTCGCCATTAGCCACTTCAAGCTGGTCGTACCATCTCTCTATAGGTTGATCATCAATTGCAATGATCTTCACCTCAAGGTTTGCTACCGGTTGGCCAACGCAAATGCCATGACCTGTATCGGTCAACTCACGCGTTTGATTCAGGATGGTGTCACTATCTATAGAGCATACCGGGAGCGATTCAGTCGCGCCATATGGGGTGTAAATATTTGCATCGTCGTTGAGCATGGTGCTGAATTGTTCTAGCACCGTTGCTGGAACGGGTGCCCCTGCTGAGATAACTCGCTTTAAGGTGGGGAGCTTTTTGTTTTGCTGTACCCCTTGTCCCGCAACACGGCGCAACAACGCTGGTGAGCCAAACATATTAGTGACACCAAAATCATCGATGGTTTCAAAAATTCGATCGGGATTTACCTGTGCCGGTTTAGTGGCATCCATATCGGGAATAACCGCTGTCATTCCAAGAGCTGGTGCAAACAATGCAAACAGTGGGAAGGTGCATAGGTCGATCTCCCCCGGCTTAATAGCGTAAAGGTTCTGTAGTGCATCAATTTGAGCATTAAAGTTTTGATGGGTGTAAATTGCCCCCTTGGGTACGCCAGTGCTACCGCTAGTGAACAGAATGGCAGCAATCTCTGATTGTTCTGGTAGATGGCAGTCGAAGGGGCAGACTTTAGGGGTGCCGTTGACTAAATTGTTTAAGCTGATAGTGTCGGGCAACCACGCCATACCTGTGGTGATGCAGGTGTGTAGCGACTGCTTACCCCAGCCCATTAATTTGCGTGCAACCTGTGCTTTGGGAATACCGATGAAGATTTCAGGTTGTGCCTCATGGAGGCAGGTTTTAATATTTTTGATTCCCATCCCCGGATCGATAAGGATAGGGGTCGCACCGAGCTTAAACAGTGCAAACGTGATGGCAAAAAAGTGGAGGCTAGGCTTCACCATTAACACCGACCGCTGTCCAGCCTGTAACCCGTGTTGTTTCAGGGCATAGGCGATACGGTTGCTCTCATCATCAAGTTGGCGATAGGTATAGTGGGTGTAGCTGACTTGACCTGAGCTGTCTCGACCTTGCGGAAAAATTACGGCTGCGGCATAAGGTCGTTCTTTGGCACGTTGCACCAAGTGTTGGGCAATATTTTGGCTCAGATCAAAGCTGGACATGAATTTATTCCGTTATGGGTGTTTGGCGGATAAAATCGCACACCATTGGGATCACTTCGTCACTCGCATCTTCAAGAATATAATGACCACCGTTGCGCCAGGTATGAACATCAGCATTGGGGAAGTTTTGTTTCCATTGCGTTAAAAAATGGCGATCAAAAACAAAATCTTTTTCACCCCAACAGATCAGCATTGGTTTGTCGGCTAACGTTGACAGTTTTGATTCGACGCGGCTTACTTCGGCATAAGCAGGGTCGGAAGGGGCAAGGGGGATATCTTGGACAAAACGTAACGTCGCGATGCGATTTTTCCAATTATTATAGGGTGCGGTATAAGCACAACGTAATGCGCGAGGCATAGGGTTCATTTTACAACCGACCCATGAGGCGATGAAACTAAACGCATTGCCCGCGCGAATAAGAAAAGATCCCACTGCTGTATCACGGCAGATTTTCAAGCTGAGCGGTAGCGGCTTGTCTGTTGGTAGGTGAAATGCTCCCGTATTGAGGATCACCAGTTTTTTAATCCGTTCAGGATATTTAGTCGCGTACGCCATGCCGATCATGCCACCCCAATCGTGAACAACGAGGGTGATCTTCTCTTTAATGTCGAGGGATTCAAGCAGTTGCTCAAGGTTCGCGACCCGATTGGTCAGGGTGTAGGTGTAGCGCGAGTCGTCAGGCTTATCGGATAAACCACAGCCGATATGATCAGGCACTATAACGCGATGTGTTGTGCACAGCGCTTGAGCTAGGTTGCGATAATAATAACTCCAGCTTGGATTGCCGTGTAGCATGACAACCGGCTCGCCTTGACCTTCATCTAAATAGTGGTAACGAATGTCACCATCCAAATTAAAATAATTTCCCTGAAAAGGTAATAAACGTTTCACCATTCAACTCCTAGCATCATACAGTTTAGGCCACTTCCAATTCCCAACATCGCAACATTGTCTCCAACTTTTAGTGCGGCGCGTTCAGCAGCAATTGCGGCAGTAATTGGTAGCGATACTGTGCCGATGTTGCCGAGGAAAGGGAAGGTGCTAAAATCTTTCTCTTGGGGAATGTCCAGCTCCTTTAAAATAGCGCTTTGATGAGCCGACCCTACTTGATGGCAAATTACCCGATCAATTTTTTCTGTGGTCCAATTTAAGGTGTTTTGAAACAACTGCCATGTTTGCTTGCCAAGGGCTACACCGTGTTGCATGACAGCAACGGCATCGGTGTTCATGAACTGGCGCATTTGATCTTGACCGTGGGGTTCAACTCCCCATCGACATAGTTCGTGATGTTGAGGTTGTGCCATGGATACGCCACCTACTAAACGGTGACTCTCGGGGCTAGAAAAAGAGTTGTCGGTCAGCAGTACTGCTACAGCACCTGAGCCTCCCGTCAAAGTGGCAATAGAACGAGCAAAGTAGCCCATGTTTTTTTCATCTAACATGCGACGAATCGTCGTTTCGTTGAGTTCCCGTGCACTTTCACATGAGACCACTAAACCAGCGCGAATTTGTCCTAATTCAATGCGATTGGCAATGTCTAAAATGCCATTCAGTGCACCAAGGCACGCATTGCTGATGTCATTGATCATCACTTCGCCCTGAATACCAAGTTGGTCAGCGACTCGACAAGCGGTTGCAGGTTCAAATAGCTCGCGGCACACTCCTGTGTAAACAATGGCACCAATATCTTTGGCCGTAACGTTGCCAGCCGCAAGAGCTTTGCGTCCAGCGGCCGCAGCACCTTGCGATAAGGGAGTGTTTGGTTGCCACCAGCGCCGTTCACGAATCCCTGTCAGAGCTTGTAATTGCCCTGGTGTGATATGAAGAGCCTTGTAGAGCGGTTCGAGTTGTTGCTCCAACTCCGCTGAACTGACCACGACTGGGGGAAGTTCGTAATTGATGCTATTTATATATACGTTGTTATATTTCATCTTCAATCTTTGTGCTGGTGGTGAGAGGAGGTGCGTATTGAGCAATGGTATAATTCTCAATAATTGTACGCCCACCCGAGTTGAGCCATCTAAGGCCTATTGCATAGTGTCTTGAATCAGTAAGTTTAGCATAAAACGATTTAACCCCAACACTTACGCGGCGCGTTTGTTCTGGGGTCCATTGATATCCCGGATCAAGATGCATATGGTGAAGTAGCTCTTGATCAAAATGGTCAGCAGGATAGCACTGAATGTACTTAATTGCCCAATCTAACATGTCAGGGTGTGATCCTTTTTTATAATGGATCGCTTGACCGCTGAGCAAAGCTGGAATTGAGAGTTTATTGTTGCGTAAAACTATGTGCGCCAATAGAAAAACAGCCTTTTGGTCACGATTTACCAACATGGGAAATACTCCTGTACAATGAATCAATTTGAAACGTAATCGGTCGCGCTGCATAGTGTCAGAAAGTGCGCACTGGTGCAAGGGAATTACCGAAAAATCCATTGCTGATTAGGGTTCCATTTGGTAGGTTTATCCCCAGCTCAAAACCTTATAAATAAATCATTCTCTATAGAAAGAGGTTATTTACCATGCAATGGATTGCTTACGCTGTTTGGGGCGCATTAGCCTTATGTTTCATCGCTGCAGTCGGTAGTTACCTGTATTACCGCTTCAGCAACAAAATATCTCAACAAGATGAAAGCCAAATGATAAAGGAAGAACCCTCTATGGCTATAGCTCTAGATTCACAACGCTGGCGCACGGTATTGACGCAAAGCAATTTAAGTGCAGAATTGATACCCTTAACCGCTGAGCAACAACTGGGGTGGGCGAATGAGCTGTTTGGTGTCCAGAAAGGGTGGCTTAAAGGGGATGATGAATCCATGTATCCCTGTTTGACCTTTCATAATAATGTCGGTGCGAGTGTTGATTTTATTCAGCAACAATTGCAACAGTACCCAGCATTACGTCTTTATGTGGTCAAGCCTGAAGGGATTGAAATTGATGAATCTGTTTACGAAGCCAGCGTCGTATTGTGTTTTGCCGCACCAATAACCTTTCAAGGTGAAACTACCTGGCGTTTTTGGCCCGTCAATGTGTTTTGGGAGTGGGGCTATCCACCCGAGCAGGTGCAGTGTTGCCAAATTCTTCATGTTGCTCTAGCGGCAGGTTGCGAGGTGGTAGGCGCTGAGGTCGATTTTAATGATCTTTATGACTTGTTAGAAGGTAAGAAAATACCTCAGTTGATGGTTAATGCGTCGACAGATGGAACTTTTGATGCGAGTTGGCAACCGCAATCATTGGCTCATGCAGGGATCGCTGTAACAGGGCAAAGTGATTCAGCCTTGTCTGCTGAACAACTTACTGAGCGGATTAAACAGGCGGGGTGGGGTGGTTAGATTGCGTATCCGTGAATAATGCCCAACCCACAACATCTCATGTAGGTCGGGCACTGTCCGACGATTTTGTGTTTAGCTAAATCTTAATGGATGAATTGCTTCATCATGTAATTGAGCTCGCGGTCAATCTCTTCAGGGTCACCTGTATTAAGTTCAAGTAATCGACGTAGATGAGTCATGCTCTCAGGGGGCATGCTTTTAAATTGAAAACCAATAGTGTGAAGGTGAGTGTGCGTTGCTATTGCTTCAAAGCGTAGGATGATTTCACTGCCCGCTAGATGAAGTGATATCTCACATTTTTGATCTGTACACAGTTGTGGCACACTCAGTTGAGGAAATTCAAGCAGCGAACCCTTGAGTGAAATATCGATAACCATACAAGGATAACTATTGTCACCACAGTGAACCTGAGCTTGCTCAACAAAATTGACACGTTCATAATGTCTTTTTTCAGCCATTGGATAAACTCCCTTTATTTATTTTGAGGGCAAAATAACTAAAATCCATATCTCTTAAGTACAATATCGCAACTGTTGCCACCTGTCTATCACGAGTATTTGTCTATTATTTAGGGGGTTAGCGTAGCTTTGGAAAAAAACTCATTTTTTTGTTATTTTTGTCTTGACCTTCGCGAGGTTGTTCACTATTATCTGCTCACTTTCAAGGCGCACCGAAAGTTGATGACGATACAAAAAAGCAGTATTTTTAAATATATGCGCTCATCGTCTAGCCTGGTCCAGGACACCGCCCTTTCACGGCGGCGACAGGGGTTCGAATCCCCTTGGGCGTACCACCTTTAAAACCTCTTTAGGTTTTTAAAACGAAGTAACTTAATTGTTGCTTCGTTTTTTTTTGCCTTTCTTACAACGCTGTATACGTTTTTGTTACTTCAATCCCGCCCGATGCTTGCTAATACTTTAATACTCCTCTAATATCATTAGTGAATTTGCTAGCAGGCTGTCGGACTTGACGGGCCGTAGCGAAAAATAGACTGCTTGAGATCAGATCTTCGAAATTTTGAGAGCGAATAGCTGGCCTATTTGTCGATAATTATCGGGGATATGAGCCAAGAGAGGCTATTTTGCAGTAGGTCCATGTGAAGTCCGACAGCCTGCTCAAATCATTTCTTGTTTTTATGTGTACTTCTATTTGGGGGCTAGGAAAACAGTGGAAAGTTCAAGTCTGCACAACGTCGTCCAGTCATTTCAAGATCACTTAGCTGAAATCCATGATTCAGTCACCTCACGTTTCGAGTCAAATCAGGCTACTTCGGCTTTATCTTTTGTTAATATCTTCTCTCTTCATTCTGTTCCTGAATGTCTTATTGAACTTGATTCAGAGCAATTGACCGATTTTCTTGTCAAAACATATACGTTAATAGATCAGCGTCAGGAATCATCCTGTGCCAGTTATCTCGAATTTGCGGATCAAAATTGCGCTGTTCTTGTTTGTTCCTGCGCTGATGCTCCATTTTTATTTGATTCATTACTCCTTTTTTTAAAAAGAGAGCAGATCGATTGGAGTGTGATCACCCACTTGAGTTTGAATGTTAGCCGTGAACAGCAGAAGATTTATCAAATTAAAGATTCAACTCAAAATTATGCCAACGAATCGGTAATGATTATTCAGGTAGAATTAGGTTCTTGCCGCCCTGATCGTTTGCTGGCTTTAAATGATCTCTTCTCACAGGTTCAACAGCTTAATTGTGACAGTGCAAAATTAATGGACCGTTTAGATCAACTGAAGCCCTTAGCCGATGAAGCAGGGCATAGCCATTTTTGGCAGTGGTTGATTGATGATAATTTCACCCCATTAAGTTATCGCCAGCTCAAATTAAAGGAACAGGGCGACAATACCCATTTTGAGGTCGTTGACAGTGAATCACTCGGTCTGAGCGATGACCCGCAACGTCTATTTCACCTGAAGCCTCAAAGTGTTAATGTTTGCGATTCTGATACACGTTCATGCTTAATGCGTGAAAGCCGTATGGTTGTTGACGAAACGAATACCTATAGTTCTGTTTGGCGTGATGAAACCTATACTGCGATCTATCTTCGTCAAGAAGTTGGCGATGGTGAAGATCACCGTGCGGTAGAGCATATCATTTTAGGGCTTTATCATCCTGCTTCACAGCGAGATTCTTCGTTGAAAATTGTACCGTTACGCGACAAAATATGTCGATCTCTAGATCGCTTACAGATTGCAAATGAAAGCTATAATTACCGGAAGATTCAGGAACTGTTAGCAACGTTTCCCAAAACTGAACTTTTCTTTCTCTCCGAAAATCAACTCGATGAGATTGTCAAGTCGTTACTCTTTTATAATCACGCGAGTATTCGTATTATCCCGCTAGATAATGAACTCAGTAGTCTCTCCTTGTTATTGATGATTCCGCGTGATTTGAGCCCAAATGCCGACTTTAAAAAAGTGGAAACACATCTTTCCAATCATTTTAAGGCCGATAGCCTAACCACCCGCGTTCTTCAGTTTGGCAGTGATCACTATATTATACAGGTCAATATTAATCGCACTCTCGATGTCAAGCTCACCGATCTCGATGCGTTAAGTCAAACTCTCACATCGCTGATGCGAAGTTGGCATCAAAAACTGAGAATCATCTTAGTGCGTGAACATGGATCGGAACGTGGACTTGAACTGTGGCGGCGTTACCATGATGCGTTTTGTGACGATTACCGTGCCCGTATTCATCCCCGTTTTTGCGCCAGAGATATCTTACAGCTTGAATCACTTCTTGCTACGTCAGTGGAGCAGGTTGAGATGTGGGGGCCATTGGGTGGCGCTAAGCCCTCATGTCGTTTGCAATTTTTCAGTATGGAGCAAAGCTATCTCAATGAGATGATGCCGATCTTGGTGAATCTTGATTTGACGATTATTGATGAAGTAGACTTCACTCTGAATATTGATGGACATGACCTTTACATTAAGAGTTTTGGTGTTCTCAATGAAGCGGCAGAGGGGGAAAGCTTATTACGCATCAAGTCCCGTTTAATACAGTCTCTTGAAGCATTGCGTGGTGGCTTGGCAGAGAACGATTACCTCAATCGTTTATTAATCAAAACAGGTTTAGATTGGCAGCAAATTGATATCTTCCGTGGTTATCGTAATTATTACTTTCAATTAGGATCACCCTTCACGAAAAAAACAGTCGCCTTTGCTCTGATCAACAATCCACGTTCTGTCATTGCCCTGTATCGTTATTTTGAAGCTCGTTTTTTACCTAACAATGAGTGGATTGATCCAACCGTGCGTGAGGAACAGGCGTTATTCCCCGCACGTTTAGAGCTGATTGATGCGTTGCAAGAGGTTGAGAATGTCAATGAAGATCGCATTTTACGCACCATCTTTAATTTGATCGATTCAACTGTTCGTACCAACTTTTTTAAACGTAAAGAGTGCGCTGATTATTTTTTCTCTTTTAAAATTAGTGCCATCGGTATCAACGAAATGCCCGTGCCACGCCCACTCTATGAAGTGTATGTCCATAATGCTTCAATGGAGGGGATTCACTTGCGTGGTGGCATGGTCGCCCGTGGTGGAATTCGTTGGTCGGATCGTCCCGATGATTTTAGAACCGAAGTGTTGGGGTTGATGAAAACCCAAATGACTAAAAATGCTTTGATTGTTCCCGTTGGTTCAAAAGGTGGTTTTGTCATTAAGCAAAGCTACACCGATCGTGAACAGGGCTTAGCACTGTCAAAGCGAGCCTATCAAACCCTCATGCGTGGTTTACTCGATTTAACTGATAATCGTATCGCTGGCAAGATCGTCCCCGCTATTGATGTGATCCGTTACGATGAGGATGATCCCTACCTTGTCGTTGCCGCCGACAAAGGGACCGCCCACTTGCCCGATACCGCTAATGGTATTAGTGCTGAATATAACTTCTGGCTCGGTGATGGCTTTGCCAGTGGTGGTTCACGTGGTTACGATCATAAAGAGCTCGGCATTACAGCTCGCGGGGCCTGGGTCTGCGTGCAGCGCCATTTCCGTGAAATGGGCATCGATATCCAAAGTGAACCATTTAGTGTGGTTGGTATTGGCGATATGAGCGGTGATGTGTTTGGCAATGGGATGTTGTTGTCTGAGCAGATCTGCTTAAAAGCAGCGTTTAATCATCTCCATATCTTCCTCGATCCAACCCCTGATCCAGCGAAAACATTCCCTGAACGGCAGCGGTTATTCGATCTGCCGCGGTCATCATGGAGCGATTTCGATACCACCCTTATTTCGCAAGGGGGTGGAATATTTGACCGTCACGCTAAAGAGATCCCATTGTCTACAGAGATCAAGGATTGGTTAGGCGTCCGCTACGACACCCTTGATGGCGACAGCTTGATTCAGTTGTTACTTAAAGCCGAAGTTGATCTGCTATGGAATGGTGGTATCGGAACTTATGTGAAGTCTTCAACTGAAAAAAATGAAGATGCCGGTGATCGTGCTAACGATGCTCTGAGAATTAACGGTAATCAACTTCGCGCCAAAGTGATCGGTGAGGGTGGTAATCTTGGTATGACCCAACTGGCGCGCATTGAATTTGCTCTTAACGGTGGACGTATCAATACCGATGCCGTCGATAACTCAGCTGGCGTCGATTGCTCTGACCATGAAGTCAATCTGAAGATTTTTATGCAGCATCTTATGGAAGAAAAGCATGTTGCTGATGGTGAAGAAAGAGATCAACTTCTCGGTGCCGTAACCGATGATGTATGTGATGCGGTGCTGGTTAATAACTACGAGCAAAGCATGTGTTTAAGTCTTGATCAGTTGCGTAACGATCAAGACCGCGAGCTATTTTCTGACCTTTCAGCGCGATTAGTTGCCATTGGCTTACTCAACCGTCAAAGTGAAGCGTTGCCGACCAGTAAAGAGGTGATGAATCGTAAGCATGGTTATGTGCGGCCCGAACTCGCTATTTTGATGGCCTATAGTAAGATGCAACTCTATCAAGCATTATTAGATGATGCTGAACTGGGGGCAAACGGTGCATCGCTGATGTTAGATCGTTATTTTCCGCAACCGATCCAGCAGCAATTTAAACAGCAACTTGCCGAGCATCCGCTGCGGCGTGAAATCATTGCTACCATGATCACCAACAATGTAGTGGATCAAGCGGGATCAACCTTCTGCTTTCGTATCGCCCGACGCTACGATGTCTCGTTACCTAAGGCAGCTGAAGCCCATGCCCATTTTTCACATGTAATTGGTGCCGATGAAATACGTCAGCAGATTTACGCGGGTGATAATCACATCGCCAGCACCATTCAGTACCAACTTTTACTTGATGTTGAACAGTGTATTGCCAATATGTGCGATTGGGCCTTTAGTCATAATCTTGAATTGCTCCAGCCAGTATTTATCGAAACCTTGCAGCAAAACTTAGACGGTTTTCTCAAGTTATTGAGCAGTGTGCTAGATAGTGAGCAGTGGCAACAGTGTCAGGATCGCAGTGCTGAACTACAGGCGATTGGCCTGCCTGAGCAGGTCGCATTCAAAATAGCGACTCTTGGTCATCTTGACAACTTGCTACCACTCGTATCGTTGTTGCAAGGTTCCGACTATGAACTGCATCCTGTAGCACTTACCCTAAATGAAGTACAAGCAACCCTTGCTATTGATAGCTTGTTGGCATTGGTACATCAGGTTCCACAACGTGATCGCTGGGATCGTATGACGCAGCATATGTTGATTACACGCTTTAATTTCATTCTGTTTTCTATTGTTCAAAAAGTACTGCAAAATTATGATGGTAACTTCGATGCCTTACTCGCTTCTGAGCGCAAAAACTATCAGCGCTATAAGCGGCTATCGGAACAAATTCATGATCAAACAACTGCAACGTTCCACCCCTATATGGTGGTCATAGAACAGTTGCAAACACTGTGTTAAGTTCGACAGATTAATCATTTTATTGCTAAAAATATCTGGACTGAATAATCGCCGCCATGTTATAGCCTAACGGGTTGTTAAAGGGCGGCAAACAGGGGGTGTAGAGCTTTATACCCCCAACACTGTTTCGCTTAATCGACCTTTCAGTTCCCACCTGAAAGGTCTTTTTATTATGGATTAAAACTATGACAAATCAAAAGACCAAACAAAAAACCGTACTCGATATTCAAAATATGCACGGCAATGGCGAAAAGATTACCGTACTAACCGCTTACGATTTCCCCTTCGCACGACTGATGGATCAAGAGGGGATCGACATGATCCTCGTTGGCGATTCGGTGGGTTGTGTGGTAGCAGGCTATGACAATACGCTACCGGTGACGATGGATGAGATGGTCTATCATACCAAAGCGGTTATGCGCGGAACACAAGGCGCGTTTGTAATCGCTGACATGCCGTTTCTTTCCTATCAAATCGATGTGCGCGATGCCTGTGTCAATGCTGGTCGTTTGATTAAGGATGCCGGTGCTCATGCTGTAAAACTTGAAGGTGGTGTTAACATGGAAACCACCATTGCCGCAATTGTGGCAATGGATATTCCAGTGGTCGGTCATATCGGCTTAACACCACAATCCATCCATCGCATGGGTGGCTATAAAGTTCAGGGTCGTAAAGAGGAACAGGCGCGACAACTTATGGCCGATGCTAAAGCTGTCGAGGCCGCAGGAGCCTTCGCTATTGTTTTAGAAGGGATTCCCGCCGATCTCGCCAAACAGATCACCGAAGCATTATCCATCCCGACCATCGGTATTGGTGCTGGGGTCGATTGTTCCGGTCAGGTGTTGGTTATTCACGATATTCTTGGCTTGTGCGAAAAGTATTCGCCCAAGTTTGTTAAGGTGTATGCCGACCTCGCACCGATCATTCGTGAAGCGATTAAGGGCTATGTTGACGATGTTCGTTCGGGGGACTTTCCCTCCGATGAACATACCTTTCGTTAGCAGACCGTCGGACTTCACATGGACCTACTGCGAAAAAGCCTGACTTGGCCCATATTTCCGACAATTCTCGACAAATAGGTCAACTATTCGCTCTCAAATTCTCAAAAATCTGGACTCAATCAGTCTATTTCTCGCTACGGACCGTCAAGTCCGACAGCCTGCTAGGGGGCACCGTGGAGATCATCACTACCGTTAAAGAGATGCAAGAGTTAGCCTTAGCCGCTCGCAAGCAAGGTAAAACCATCGGCTTTGTACCTACGATGGGATTTTTGCATGAAGGCCACCTGTCGTTAATGCACGAGGGTCGCAGGCGCTGCGATCTGTTGGTGTTGTCGATTTTTGTTAATCCGACCCAGTTTGGTCAAGGGGAAGATTTTGACAGCTATCCGCGTGATTTATCCCGCGATGCTGAGTTAGCTAACTCGGCAGGTGTCGATCTGATTTTTGCCCCGACTGCTGATCAAATGTACCCTCAACGTTATGCGACAACCATCCATATTGATGGACTGACCGATTACCTGTGTGGTGCCAGCCGGCCAGGTCATTTTGATGGCGTTACCACTGTGGTCAGTAAATTGTTCAACATCGTTCAGCCCCATCAAGCCTTTTTTGGCATGAAAGACTTTCAGCAATTGGTGGTCATTCAACAGATGGTGCGCGATTTGAATATGCCTGTTCAGGTGTTCGGCATGCCGATTGTTCGCGAGAGCGATGGTTTAGCCATGAGCTCACGCAATACCAACCTGACTGCTGAGTTACGTCAACAAGGATTATCGTTAATTGATAGCATTCGTCAGCTAATCGCACGGGCGAAAAGTGGTGAGGTGTCGGCAGCACAATTAATTGATTACGCACGACAACGGATCGAATCTGAAGCCGATGCTCAGATCGATTATATCCAAATCTGTCACGATCAGACACTCGCTGATATGGATACCGTTGATCAGCACGCCGTTGTACTTCTTGCTGTCCGTTTTGGCGCGGTGCGCCTAATTGATAACCATTATCTGTTGCAGGATGTGTAGCCGATGATGACCCTATACCGTTGCCGTTATCTGGTTCCGGTGACAACAGCACCGCTGGAGCAGGGCGCACTCGTTGTTGAAAATGGCACCATTGTAGCCATAGGCACTGCGTCTGATCTCGAAGCACGCTACCCACTGTGTCGTCAGCACGATTATGGTGACGCGATCCTTTTGCCCGCATTTATCAACGCCCATACCCATCTTGAACTGAGCCATTACCCTCAATGGGCCGATCAATGGCAACATAATAACCCTGGTTTTGTTGAGCTGGATGAACATTCAAGTTTTACCGATTGGATTATCCGCCTTATTGAGATCAAAAAGAATCTCGGGTTCAACCTCCAAGCCTATCAAGATTCATGGCAAGCAGGACTCGATCAAACCCTTGCCAGCGGTACAGGACAATGTGGCGATATCATCTCGGTATCGGCCTTAACGGAACTGGCAGCGAAACACCTAGATGGCCGTAGTTTTATCGAGGTAATAGGTCAAGACCCTGATCGGGTCAATCAACAACTGCTACAGGTGGAACAGTGCTGCCAGATATGGCCCAATTCTCATTGGGGTGCGGCGCCGCATTCCCCCTACACCCTCAGTGGTGAGCTGTTGAAGCACAGTTATCGTGTGAGTACAGCGAAACAGTTGCGCACCACGATCCATATTGCCGAATCTGCGGATGAGGTGGCCTTTACCTGTAACAGCAGCGGCTCCATTGCAGAGCAGATGTATCCCTTTGTTGATTGGCATCAATATCTCCCTGAAGCCCGTAATGTGCGCCCCTTACAGCTGTTACAGCAGGTGGGTGGCTTAACTGACAGTAATGTGTTGGTTCATGGGGTTCATTTGAATGCAGATGAGATTCAACAGGTCAGTGCAGCAGGTTGTAGCATGGTGTTGTGTCCTCGATCTAACGCCAAATTAAACGTCGGTGTGGCACCTGCCGCGCAGTACCTTCAGGCTGGGGTTCCCTTAGCTCTTGGTACCGATAGTTTGGCTAGCAATGATTCCCTATCGCTCTGGCATGAGATGGCCTTTGCCCTCAATTGGTTCAACGGTGATCTTGATCCTCAACAGTTGCTGCACATGTGTACCCGTGGCGGTGCTCAAGCACTCTATGGAGCTCAAACGCAAGAGGGGCAACTGACCGTGGGCGCACCCGCATCGTTTCAGGTGATACAACCTAGCTCCTTACCCGAACTCAACCACCTCTACCCATTTTTATGTCAAGCACAACGCAGTGACGAGGTGCAACAGCTTGTTGTTGATGGCGTGTCGCGCTATATTGTTAGCGAAACAATAAAATAAATGAGGGGGGAACCATGCTAAACAGCAAGCAAACACCATCAATAAAACAATTATTTGAGTATCAAACGACCCTCGAAGAGATCGGTGTTGTCAGCGAACTCCGCGAGAAACGGATTGCCGTTGTAATACGCGAAGAGGGCGATGGCTGTTCAGGTTGTGGTGCCTCAGGTGGCTGCTGTACTGGAGGAGATGGAAGTGATGGTGGTAGTGCGGGCAAACGACGTATTTTTGCCGACAATATCCCTTACGCCCGTGTAGGCGATACCGTGCGCGTTGAAATTGAAACCAGCGCTGGAATTGTCGACTCACAATCATTTTTATACGTTATTTCATTTATCATGCTTGCACTTGGCCTAGCAGTCGGTTATTTTATCGCCACTCTCATTGCTGTTGGTATTCCTGCGGCATTACTGTCATTATTGATAGGTTGTGCATTTATGGTTGGCACCATGGGCGTATTGCGTTTTGGCCGCCAAGCCGTTGTACAAGATTCATTGGCAAAGATTATAGAAATTATTGATACTGCTGATAAACCATCATTACAGTAATCACTCGCAAAATAGAAAATATGGTTCATTATGGGCATTAAAATAATCGCCACCAATAAAAAAGCGTACCACGAATACTTTATCGACGATGTCTATGAAGCAGGGATCATGCTGCTTGGCACCGAAGTGAAGTCATTGCGCCTTGGTAACGTCACCATTAAGGAATCGTTTTGCCGTATTATAAAAGGTGAGTTGTTCCTCAATAATATGAATATCAGTCCATACGAGCAGGGGAATACCGGAAATCATGAACCCACTCGCATGCGTAAGTTGTTATTACACAAGCTAGAGATCGAAAAGCTGGCGCGTAAAGTTGACGAACGAGGGTTATCCCTGGTACCAACGAAAATCTATTTCAAAAATAGTCTAGTCAAAATTGAAATAGGGGTAGGGCGCGGTAAAAAAATGCACGATAAACGCGAGAGCCTCAAACAGAAACAAGCCACACGTGAAATGGCTAAAATACTAAAAGAGAATCGTTAGAATAACAGAATTATCATTGATCGTTGTCTTATGTTATAATAGGTAAAACCGTTAAACTTAAGCCTGAATTTAGATAAAGGGGGCGCCAAGGTTTCGACGGGGATTGGAAGCTAAGGTTGCATGTCGGAGTGGGCAGGCTCCGTAAAAAAGCCCATTATATAAAAACGCCGATACTGACGTTTCGTACGCACTAGCAGCATAGTCTGCTACGTCGCTAGTAACAGTGCCTACGGGTTTCTAGTGACGTCAATTTAGTAGGCTGGTTGTTGTTCTCGTCTATGGTTCAACAATGAGACTTAAATAGAATCGCTTGGTGTGTGAGCCTGTCTGTGGGGGCCACATTGAGTTAAACTTAAATCACAGACTATATATGTAGACGCCTTGTGTGAAAGATTTTCGGACGCGGGTTCGATTCCCGCCGCCTCCACCAAACAAAAAGCCCTGTAACTCATTTGAGTTGCAGGGCTTTTTTGTTGTTTATTTGTAGGGCGGGCATTGTCCGCCAAATGATGTTTGAGAGGGTGTCAAATTGGGGCATTTTCAGCATTGCCTTGTTTTAATCAATGTTCAAGTTTGATTATTGACCTTACTTATCATGGATGTCCCTAATTTCTGCCTAGTTTCTTCAAGAGATCATCACTGATTGCTAGATATCTAATAGAAACGTTGACTCGTATTAACTTTGAATTTAGTATGATCATCTTGTTTGGCTATTTTAATTCTTTGCAGTTAATTTCTTTTTTGGTGCTTATATTCGGTTGACGGTTTCCGTACGGGAGTTGAGCCTGATTGACAAGCTGTTGATGTTGCCACGCGCCCGCCGAATGGTCAGAAAATCTGTACTGCCAAGTTTGGTCCAAAAATCGAAAAGTTAGCTTTATCAGAATCTACTTAATTCTGCGGTGTTGTAATTGTAAGTGAATGAGGAGAAGGTAAATTGATCATAAAAGAAAAGGATGATTCGAAAGATGTTTTACATCGTCTTGATGAGTTGAAAAAAATATCCTTATCAGCTAAGCAGCGCTTTCTTGTAGATAGAGAGATTAAGATGTTTGCCGCCGGGGTGCGTGGGGAAAAAACCAGTGCTTATTTTCTCGATTTTGAGTGGGGAAATAGCGAGAACTGGGGAATAATCCATGACTTGCGCATTGAACATGAAGGCCGCATTGCCCAAATTGACCATCTATTGATCAACCGATACCTTGAGATTTATGTTTTGGAAACAAAGAATTTTTCTTATGGGGTAAAAATAAACGACCATGGTGAATTTAATGTGTGGTCGGGTAAGGGATATACGGGGATTGAATCGCCTATCGAACAAAATAATCGGCATATCAGGGTCCTCGAAAAAGCGGTTAAAGATAGAGGCTTAGCGCCATCCCGTTTGGGCCGCACTATCCCGACAACATTCCATCCTTTCGTGTTGATGTCTCCAACCTCCAGAATTGACCGGGCAGCTGAAAAAAAGTACAACACAAAAAATGTCATCAAGTCCGATCAGTTTAGCGCCACGATTTTTAAAAGCTTCGATGAAGCCTCGGTAGGCTTGGTCTTTGGCCGGGTGGCTAAGATAGTCGGCAAGGATACACTCAAAAAGTTTTCTCAATCTATCGCAAAGCTCCATCGTCCTATAGCGGTAGATTACCGCGCCAAGTTTGGCATTACTGCCCAGCCCGATTCAACTCCAGATGTCACTACCGTACAGGAAACTCTAGTAGAATATGAGCGCCCCGCAGCAATCACGGCGCAAAACTCAACTAAACCAGAACCAAACCCTGACCGCTGTGATAAATGCGGTGTCGATGTCGCTTCAAAGGTCGTTTATTACTGCCGTTTTAACCGTACTAAACTTGGTGGTCATAAAATTTTATGCCAGCAATGTCAGCGCGAAGTCGGCAAGTCTAATGTGATGGACACAGAATCTGCTCAACCGGCCGAAAAGGGGACAGGGACGTGCGAAAAATGTACAGCAGTCGTCAGCTCAAAAGTTGTCGCTTACTGTCGCTTTAATCGAAAAAAACTCGGTAGATTTAAGACCCTGTGCCCGACGTGCCAGAAAACTGTGTAGAGCAAATGGATTGGTGGAAATAGAGGGTATTGGTAATTTGTATGTTGGTGGTTCTGGTCTTTCTGCGTTGTCAGTAGCTAGTATCCAACCGTTATGGTTCGTTGAAAAGTTGAAAGATTGGCGGTAATAAGTGCTAAAGAAAACAAGAAAGAGGGTTTAGTGGCATAGCGGCACCGTGTTGTCAGTGAGGTGTGGGTGGGTGATGAGCTATTGTAATGGTAGTTAGTCCACTGTGACAGCAACGTCCCCTTTGGGGTTCCTGTTCTTTCACGTTGCCAGCTTTTGCAGGTATTAACGACAAAAACTTCGGTTCAACTTTTGTTGACGAAGTCACCATCGTAGACGCTGGTGACACCTTCCGGTGTACGATTTCAGGTTGGCCTGAAATCATAGGCGAGAGGGTTGGAATACGAATAGCTGGCATTGACACACCAGAAATGCGGGACAAGCGACCAGCGATCAAAGCTCTTGCTCAAAAAGCAAAACAGTACGTTGTCCAAAGGTTGCGATCAGCAAAAACAATCGAACTAAGGAATATGACGGTGGCAAAAAGAAGAAGTGGTGAATAGTGATGTTGCAATTTAATGATGTTTTTAAATGGGGGAAAGTATGGCCAGACCAAAAAAAATTGAGATAAGTGCTTTAAATATAAAGTTACAACCACACAAACCTGAACTCTATGTTGCGTTACTTAGAGACACCTTTAAGCTTCAACAAGTCACTTGTATGCGCTCAGATTACTATGGTGTTCTAGGTACTCATTTTGTAATAAATAAAGGGAACCCTCTAGACGGTTATACCGGTTACATCAGTAAGTTCCTTCAAATTGACCCTGAAAAGCCTTGGTTCAACACCAAGAACAATAAAAAAGCAGAGCAGGTCGATGTTAATGAGGTAAATATTCCCGATCACTTAAAACCTAACATGGAAAATTTCAGGTATGTTTTTTACCCTGTTGGGCATAGACTTTTTTTTGAGACCAGCAGCGATGGCAACACCGTCGGCCCAAGCATCGTTTTGAAATTTTTTAAAAGTTTGTTTGAGCATGAAAAAATTGTAAAAAAATATGGTGAAGTTACGGTCATTCTGGAGCCATCGGTAGAAAGTCTTAAAGAGATATTCTCGATCCACACTCTCAAACGCCTCGATATGACAATAACGAAACCGAACCCTGATGATCCTTTTGAAAACTTTGAACATACTTGTTATGAAAGGATGAATGCTGAAAATGCCGATGTTTACGAAACTGGCCTGAAAGGTATTGATCTTGCCCCTTCAGACGAAACAAAAATGCTCGCAAGGGTCGCGGCATCTAATGGTGTCGTAAAGGGTGAAGGAAGCGATTTTGAGGGCACACCAGTAAAAAGATCAACTAAAGAGCATCCTTTGAGAAAGCGTTATTACTATGATCCCGACATCGAGACTCAACGTGAGGTTTTCCTTTACAAGGCATCGGAAATGCTAGAAAATATCCGTGATTGGTTGGGCGGGAAATAACATTTACCATTGAGGCTGTTATGCCATATCGGAAGTTTACAAAACAATTTAAAGGGGTTCAAAAAGGCTTTTCTATTTACTGGAACGCCTATGGCGGTTTTTGGAGTTTAATTCAATCACCTTACCTATTTGTGGCATTTATTGTCTCTTTATTGTCGATCCCGCTTTTAAGCAAAACCCACACGACAACATGGTACGAAATTTCTCTTTCGTCACTTCCTGATTTGCTGGGTTTCACCTTAGGCGGGTACGCAATTCTTCTTGCTTTTGGGAATGAGCGTTTTCTTGGTCTGCTTGCCGGTCGCGGTGAGGATGAAGAGCATTCTGGCTTCATGGCGATTAACGCCACCTTTGTTCATTTCATACTTGTTCAAGTTCTGGCAATACTATTTGCTTTGATCGGTACCGCATGGCAAGCAAAATCAGGGTTATTTGCTTTCGTCGGGCTTCTGACTTTTACCTATTCAATCCTAACTGCTGTTGCTGCGGCAATGAGTGTACTGAGGTTGTCTAACCTGTTTGATGATTGGATGACACATCAAAACAAGAAAAAGGAAAAAGCCGCTGAAAACACTTCCTTATAGCGCTCACTCTCACTCTCACTTAGCCCATCAAACTCTTAACAGCCCCGTTCTGCCCAGCAACTCACTTGCCTTTGCTGAAATATAATCCGCTTTAGTAAGTCCGTTACGTTGGGGCGGAAGTTGTGATCTATTACTGCGACAGACAGAATGTGTGCTCCTATCTCTTTCACTGTTAACCCACAAGGATAATTCTATGGATCTGCATAAAGTATTTGAGTCAATAAGCATTCAGCTAATTGCTGAGTTTAATAAATCGGCTCAAGTGAAGCATCACGGTGGTAAGGGTGATCTCCGAGAGGGTGCTTTCCGTGGTTTTCTTGCAGACTATTTACCTCGTAAGTATGGTACCGGGAGAGGTGAAGTTATAAGCTCACAAAACGACGTTAGTGGTGAATTAGATATTGTTATATTTGACAATGACCATTGTCCGCTATTTATCAAGTCATCCTCCCATTCCGTTTATCCCGCTGAAAGCGTTTATGGTGCAATTAGCATGAAATCAAATCTTGATAGTTCAGAACTTCAAGATGCCTATGAAAATATTGTTAAATTCAAAAGAATGCTACCCAAGTGTAATTTCTCTCATAACCCTAATTCTGGCATGTCATTGGGGATGGCCCCAGTAACTCCAGTAACAGCCATTGTTGCTTATGGCTCAAATAGAAGCATGGAAGCAATTTCAAAACAATTAAAAGAGTTAGATTCTCAGATTGACGATATTACGCTTAGGCCTGATTTTGTTGCCGTGATTGGGATGGGGCTAATAGGTCCACGAGGCAAATTAAGAGGTGAATTCAATAAATATGTTTTGCCTGAAGATATAGATGATTTATGTAGCTTAAGAAAAACTGGCCGCCATACACTTCTCAGGTTGTATATGCAGTTGTTAGATGAATTAAACTCTATTCAACTAAAGAGTCTGAACCTTCAAGAGTATTTTGACATGCCTAAAATTGAAGGTAAGTATAAGGTTCGTAGACATGACAAGTTAATGCTTACCCCGATCACTGGTGGAGAAACTGTTGTCAAAAAGCTAACAGCAAAAGCTATTGCTAGAATAGTAGAGGCTGCTAAGCCTGTTTCATATAAAGATCATTTGGTTAATGTGTTTGGTACGGTTCCTCAAGGGGCCGAGCAACTGGGTGATTTAGAATCAATAGTTTATGAATATAATCCCTTCAATAAAGCCCCAATGCTTAGTGGCGAAATTACGAGCAATAAGCAAGGACAGCCTGTCGGTGATGCTTCAACCTATCAACCTTTTTCCGTTGAAATAAACAATAACATTTATGCCGTAGATTGCGGCTCTTTAAGGGAAGAAGATTTTGTAGACAATCAGGACTATACAGTTGATGAACTTATGTCTACATAATGGTTTAACGAGTTGCTGTCTGCAAATAAATATACTCGCTGCAGCCCTCAACTTTGGTGAAATAGAACCCGCTTGAGTGGATCCGATACGTTGGGGCGGAAGTTGTGATCTATTATTGCGATAGGCAGAAATGTGTATTTTACTGTTAGGTATTCCGAGTGTTTCGACAGTTTTAATTCTTTAGAGGTAGATACTGGCAATGCGTCAAATTAATATAAATTTTACACAAAAAATCTGTGAAGTTCATGGAAGTATTTTAGGTTTACCTTGTGCATGGCCCGGTTGTAAAAATAGTATCGAAGAAAACGAATTTGAAGGTGTTTCATTTGGGAAACATAAACTTAAATTTGTTCGGAGAGAATGGAAATCACCCTTGGGTGACTATTATAGTTGGGATAAAATAAAGCTTCCCAATTGGTTCTCTGTCCCCGCAGTTGTTTGGAATGAAGCCCGCCGGCACAATCTTGTTCCAAGTAATAATCCAGATACTGTTTATCACTATACCTCTCTAGAGGGACTCATAGGTATTATTGAAAATAGGTCAGTCTGGATGACTGATTATGGATATTTGAATGATCGTCAAGAACTAAGTTATGGTATTAGTTTATTATCTGATTCACTAAACAAAATGCTTGAGAACGATATCCAGCCACATGTGAAGGACCTTCTAGTTGAATGGAAAAATAAAATAAAAAAGACTCCTAATCGCGTATGCATCACTTCATTTTCTTCTGATGGGGACAGTTTAAGTCAGTGGCGAGCGTATGGCCCTGTAGCTATAGGGTTTCCTGTTAAAGATCTTTCTTCGCATGTTGAAAGTGGGCTATTCCGGAATGTGGAATATGACCCTCTCATCCAAGCAAAAATAGTTAACATTTGTTTAAATCACCTGATTAATGCTTTTGTTGTCGACATGGAAGAAGGCAGGTTAAAGCATGTCCCTGATCTCTATCATAAGAATGCTCGCTTGTTAGATTTTATCACTTTCTTTAAAAACCCAGCGTTCAAAAGTGAAAGTGAGTTTCGTCTTGCTTATATTGATGACCCTGACGTATTAGGTGCTTTGGGTTTTTCGACACCTCCAAAATCTTTTAGAGTTGCTAATGGGAAAATAGTACCTTATGTGCCTTCGACTGCTA
This sequence comes from Desulfuromonas svalbardensis, assembly GCF_055389415.1. Classification (NCBI taxonomy): domain Bacteria; kingdom Pseudomonadati; phylum Thermodesulfobacteriota; class Desulfuromonadia; order Desulfuromonadales; family Desulfuromonadaceae; genus Desulfuromonas; species Desulfuromonas svalbardensis. Next base: position 2,407,476 of record NZ_AP042416.1, read on the forward strand.
TTTCGTTTACTGAAGAACATAGTTTTCCATTGAAAATTGAAGAAATTGTAATTGGGCCAGAAAACGATGAATTATTAGAACAGGGGATACTGGAGCTTTTATCAGAAAATGGATTAAGTGACGTTTCAGTTAGAAAATCAATTGTGCCACTTAGAAAGTAATAAACTACTGCAATGCACATGGGGTCGGACCAAGCTAACTTGTTGATGTGTCGATGAATATGTTCCAAATAAGAGTTAAGAATAGACTTAGAAGCACCTTTTTGTGGTAGAAACTAGTGCTTTAAGGGATGAACTACTATGGCAAGAGAGCAAACCGTCATCATATTTCCGGTCAAGTCTGTCACATATCCTAGCGCTGCCACAAACAGGATAAAACTAGGGATACGACCCAGTTTAAAAGTGAATAATCAAACTTGTAAAACAAGGAATTGCTGAAAATATCCCAAATTTTGAATACCCACTCAACCACCATTTGGCGGTCAATGCCCGCCCTACAAATAAACAACAAAAAGCCCTGCGACTCAAATGAGTTGCAGGGCTTTTTTATTTGTTTAAGGTTGGAATCGAAGCGCAGCGAGCGGAGGGGCGCCTCCGCAGGAAAGAGCGTGATGCGAAGGATTGTATTGCGTATGGTCTAGTATTAGAGGTTGAACTCGCCAATTTTTAAATTATAAATGTTTTTCACAATATTTCTTTGTTTTGCTTGGGTGAAATAGGCGATAAAATTTCTTGTTCAAGTACCAAAGGGTTTTCAGTTTCAAATATCGCATCAACAATTTCTTTGGTTTGAGGACATCTATCTACGACCGTATCAAATTGTAACCGGCGCAATTTAAGTTGTGGCCGGCCATGTGCTTCGATGAATTTTTTATTCATCAAGTGGGGACGCAATGTTCGTGCGGTATCGCCACCGAGTAAAAAACTCTGAATATGACAAAAAATACGCAGTCCACCCAGGTCAACATCGCCCCAATGGTAAAAGGGAACGGTTGAGTCAAACTTGTGATGCAGTAAGCGAATTAAGTCACCAAAGTCAGGGGAGGGGAAGCCATTGCTATATAGGATAAGCCCACCATCTGCGATCTCATTACAGTAGCGATTAAATGAAGCAAGATTCTCGATGGTCAGCACATAACGCGGGGGCGCGGCAAACTCAATGTTGTTGATGGACTGTGGTGCCAAACCAATATACGGCTTGACGTTGCAGCAATCGATCTGAGTGTTGTTGAGTTTAACGGTACATTGAGCTTGTAAGAAGACGGGCTGGGCAAACTTTACCAAGCCAAGAGACTCGTATAACTCTTGAGCTTCGAGGTCGCCCCCATGGTGATGTTGCCAAAGCGTTCTAAAAATACCCTTTATAGATTCCATGGTTTTTGAGTTACCAAGGTAGGTCACGCTGAAGGATCGTAGGTCGTGGCCGCGATGACATCCTTGACTGACGGCATCGAGAGCGTTCAATACACTGATTGCCTTTGTCACATCCGCAACACCTAATCCATGCAATGATTTTCCATAGTGCCATGCAAGAAGTAGATCCTCTTTTATCGCAGCAATCCATTCGAATTTAGTCTGTACATGTTTCTCAATGAGCTTTCGTGCATCAGCTGCTTGTTCAGACGCTAACGGCACATCTAAAAATGCTGCCAGCTTTATGGGATCTTTAAGGGTTATTCTTTCCAAAGCCTTATTGGTGGCGTGTTTAATCCACGTTAAAGTTATGCAGCCGTTGTCTTCAGCGGTTCTAAGCCGTGCATGGAGTTGTTCCTTGCCATGAAATGTTGTAGTTGAAAAATACTCTTTCGCCATCTTTTTCGTAATCGGCCGTGAAAAGGTTTGATCCTTGTTATCACTTTTTTGCCACGATTCAAATAGACGCAAAAGTAAAGCTGAAGCAGCAGTATTTCCCATATTATGCCCCTGTTGTAGCGTTTGAATCAAAAGCGGGCTTATTAATCGTCGGATTGTCTTGCTGCAGTAATGCGTGCGCGGCTTTAGTCGGATATTCAATGCTAATATCAATCGCCTGTTCTTCACGGTAGATATTGATGATGGTATCCATCGAAGCAGAAAGGATGGTGTGCTTCTCATCGGGCGCACCAAGCAACACCTGAAGGTTGATGTCCTGTAAGAAATTTAAACAGTTGCCACAGTTCTCAACGTCGAGCTTTGAGAACGCTTCATCAAACATAATTAGGTGCATTCCACCTTTCACCCCTTCAGAGGTGTTGCGTAGCCGGTACGTTGATGCTAGAGCCGCACCAATGGCAACGTAATAAGGACTTTGGCCTTCGCCCCCTGAACCTTTGGCAATACGGTTTCGCATATTGGATTTCAACTCGCCATCTTGGGAGTGCATTTCGATGTCGAAAACAAAATAGGAGCGATAATCTTCCAACCGCGAGCTTTGCTGTGAATCCTTCAACGCCCCGTTGATCTCCTGTATTGCGTCATAGTGGGGGGAGGTGGGGTCATTACTTGGGTCAAACAACCCCGACAAGCTGAAGTTCGGGTTGTCATCAATGGCATCAAACAGTTTGACGATGTTTTTATACTCAGGGTTATACGACCATTTGAAGGTGTATCGTTCACCGTGGAATGTGATTTTCTTCAGTGTACGATTGAGCTCACTAAGCTGACTTTTTACTTTGTCGATGCTTTCCTTGATCTTAAAGATAAACTGCGACCTGAAGGTGAATTCAGCGTCGTGTAGTGCCTGCCTTGACTTCGCAGCATATTCGGCAAGGCTGGTATCAATGAGCTTTTGTTTGTCGCTGGCAATACGCGCATAAAGTTCATCAAAATCAGGCTTGTCGTTTTCAGCAAAGCTCGATACGCCCCCAATGGTGGCATATTGCGACTGGTGCTTCCATGTTTGCTGATAAACCGCACTCTCTTCGTTGTCCAGTTGTGCCGCAAGGGTCTGCTGTTTTTTGAAACAATGAGATATAACTAGTTGGTGATCGGCATTGAACTGTTCTTGGAGTTTTAGAAAACGATCGGTCACATCTGCAAAATCCCAACCTTCGGTGTTCCACATTGGTTGCCCGGTGAGCTCTTTTTCTTGCACCTCATAGGTGGTTATCTTTGTTTGCAGTGCGGCGTAATCGCCTGTTTTCCTGCCGAGCAATTGAGCCAAGTCTATTTGTTTTTTTTGCTGTGCGTCCGTGTCGGTTTTTAATTGTGCAACGACACCTTCAAGCTGTCCAATGCGCGATTGCAGCGTTGTGTCTTGGTTCTGTTCGAGTTCTGCTATCTCACGATCTATCTGCGATGTTTTTAAGTGAGCTTCTTCACGCTCTTTTTTTGTTTTTTCAACGCTCTGGAGGCGGCGGTCACAGAAATTGACGAAGGAACGGATCACCTCCTCAACTGCGTTAAGGTTTTTACTCACCAGATCCGTATCGTTAAACTCTTGTTGCAGTTGTTCCAGTTCCTTTTCAAGTTGTTCTAAGAGCAGAGCTTGACTCTCACGGCCAAGGATAGGGTAGGGACGGGGACGTTCGATGGAGGATGTAACGCCCCCATTGTAAAACATCCCATCTGCCGTGGCCCCACGATTGGTTGCCAACAGCTCCTTTTCCGTTTCGACCATCTCAATATTACCCAGTTGCCGATTGATGAACGCACGCACGTCTTCATCTTCTGTACTCATAATCGTTGCCAACGTGTTTGCCGATACCTTGTTAATCCAGCGTTTCGTCTTCGTGGTATCAATCACCTTGGCTTTAGGGCAATCTCGTTTGTTCTGTCTGTATATCCGTACTGCTTCGTGAGCATCCTTGCTATCAACAATCAACGCCTCACGGTTGCCCTTTAAAATACCTTCAATGGTTAAGCGCCAGCCTTCATCTGTTACATCGCACAGATCACATAGGGGGCGGGACTCAATGTTATTATTTTTGAGGATAGCAACCATTGCTAGGGTGTCGTGTGAAAGAGGTGACTTGCCTGCACGTAATTGCGTTAGATGGCTAAGCACACTCCCTATCTCTGTTTCTAACCGATCTTTATTGGTGATGTAGCGAGCTTGTTTGTCACTACGAAGATTGCGCGTCTGCTGTTCAAGGCCAACAAAACTATCAATGGCGTAATCCACTTGCTGCGGCTGAGTTGGCCACAGTTGATCTAATAGTGCGTCTTCCTGATTGACGTGATCTGTAAGAGCTTGATGACTGGATACAAGCTCAGGTGGCAATAAAGCGAAATGACTGTTACAGCGCAATAGTTCAGATATCTCGTTACGCGTTGTATCGAGTTCCTTTTGAGACAACTCCTCTGTCCTTCGGCTGACGTCCTTTTTTTGCTGAAGGGCGGTGATCCGCGACTTCACAGTGGAGTTAGCTAATTCGTTTTTGGCTTCGTTCAGTTGGTTGCGAAACTGTTCGAGTTTCTCGTCGAACTCTTTGATTGCATCAGCACAGTCAATTTGGTGCTGTTCGATATCTTCAATCTCAGTGTTGATCGGCTCACTGAGTTCAATGTGGTGCTCTTTGTTGCTCCATAGGCTTATCAGTCTGAAGTACGCAATATTTCTCTGATGAGTTTTTACCTTTTTGCATAACGCCTCGATCTGGGTTAAGTCGTCGATTCGCTCACTGACCTGTTGATGCTTTGCGTTCATCTCCTCATAATTCTTCATGGCTCCACGTAGATCATCAATGGAGAGATCATTGTTCTGAAGGATGAAGTCGCGCACGAACATGGTTGGGTCACCGATCGGAACAAAAGCGATGGCGTTTTGTAGGTTTCTTAAAAATTGATCTGTGTCGATCATTGGACAGCCTGGATCTTCACTGAGCTGAGTCAATAACTCACTGACAAAGCGGAAGGCATTATTACCAGGATAGTAGATCACCTGTGGGTGGAGCCGATCAATGGTGGACTTAACTTCAACCCACGGAATAGCACTGCGGCAGTCATTGCTGGTATGGCGCACGAAGTCGCTAAGGCTGGCGTTCATTCCTGGTACCACAAACCGTCCCTCGACGTTTTCTTCATGGAGGGATGTCGAGGCGGTCATTGAAATGCCGACGGTGGTATGGGTATTCGTTACGTCATCGTGGAAAACAAGGGCAATGTGAGTATGTGCCGTTTTACGAAAGTAGACGTTTTGCCCTGCGGCATTAGAGAGTACACCTAAGCAATACTCGTGCACGCTCCGTTTACCTTTGCCGCTGGCACCAGCGTTCAGATTCAGTTTGTTGCGGTCGCGGCCAGCAAGGACGGTTTGCACTGCATCGAGGATGGAGGACTTACCCGATCCGTTCGGGCCTACGATGGCGGTGTTCCCTTTGATCTCGAGCTCTACACCATCAAGCAAGTACCAGTTGACCAATATTATTTTCGATAAGGATTTCAATTTAGGTCCTTTTATCTTTCGGTTCGCTGAAACAGAGAAAACTTCATGCACACTCTCGAAGAGGCGGGCGCACCATGATGATAACTATTCGTAAAAAGGGGAACAGAATCAGAAAGTGATGCAATCGCGACCTCTAATCACTCTCTTCTACGACCAGCTCTTCCAGCTGCACGATATAATCATCGTTAACAACGTGGCGTATCGCAGGGCGAATTGTGATCACCATGTTCTTGCCTTCGCTCTCTTTTTTTGCAGAGGCGATGCCGTGGCGTTTCAACAGCACCATAATCTCCCTGAAGCGCGTTAAGTTTGGTTGTTCAATCCGCGTTTCCGTGGTGTAACGGTCAATCACTTTGTCACTGGAAACGGTAACGGCCCCTTCGGTGGCGGCAAAGTTCTCGATCCCTTCTTCATAGATAAGGCGCAAACATAACAGCATCAGAGTTTCGTCTTGCTTCAGGCTGATACTTTTCGCACCCGGGTTTGGCAGTAGAGCGACGTAGCCTAAATTACGATCTATGAATACGCTGCGGCTTAATTGCTCAAAGAGGTTTTCAAAGTAACTGGTTTCACCTGCAATCGTGAGATAGTGCTTGCGCTCACTTTGGTTGGACAGATAGAGGAACTGTTTTTCCAGTAAAATAGTGGCCGCTACGCGTAGGGTATCTTTATCGGATTTTTCCATGATTATCGCTTCTTTCGCGTTACGGTAAAATCTTGCGTTTTTACCATGTCGTTTTCAATCAGTTGATCGTGACGGGTGATGGTGTACCGTGCTGCAATGTGAGCGCCCCCCTTGAGGTATCGCAAGTTGACGATATGGCAAAAGGCCACATAGTCCTCAACACTGCGAATGCTGAACTGATTGGCTTGGATGCTGTCGTTGTTGCCAAGGTGACGCTCAATGTAGTCAGCAATGGCCACAGGTGAAATTTTACGTCTCTTCTGAAACTCACGCATCTGTACGTTGGCCTGCCGTGCTGTTTCACTGACCTTTTTCTCTGCGAAAACTTCAACGGCAACAGGTTCGCGTTTTTTCGGCGGGGCCCATGCGCTTGACTGAGAGATCATACGATTGAATTGTAACTGGCAGGGGACAGCAGAGTCGGAATACCAATCGGGATCGACTTCTATCTTAGAGCCTACGCCTGAAAGTACCCCCGCAATGCGATGTCGTATGCCAGGCAGTGTTTTATCAACATAGCGCACTGTTTCCGCTACTCTGTTTTCAAGTTGAGCGCGAAACCTGTCTACGCGTCGGAGCCGTCTGTCGATGGAACTAAAGGCACTGATGATGTAGCTGATATCGTGATCAACCTTTTGAACGGCTTCAGCATAAGTAATTTGTAGCTGTTCTTCATACACCGTGCATAATTGCCGCTTTGTCTCATCATCGTAGTTCAGCTGTTGCAGGGCATCAATGATCTTTGAGCGATAACGAAACGGATTGTTACCAGCTTGGAGGGTCTTGTAATCAGCAATAAGGATCTTGTCGACAAAATCTACATAAAACACTTCCAAAATCTCTTTTGGGTTCCGTGTGTCAAGTATCTGCTTCTGTAAATTGCGTAAGCCGTGGACGATCTGACTAATATGGGCAATGAATGCCTGTGTTTCTTCAGTGGCCATTACCAAACCATAGCCACGGCCTATCGGATCACTGCACGCCTTTTCGATATTGTTCAGGATTCCAATGACCGTACCGCCATAGTTCTTTTTTTCGGCTTTTTTGATGTTTTGTAAGGCGAGAACGAACATCGCAACGTCTGGTGGCATAACAACGAGCTTATTGAATCCGTCGTCTTCCTCCTCAATCCATCCCGTGTTCTTGAGCCGATGGTAAATCTGGTTCGCGCAGATGGAGAGGGTGGAACCTTTTTCTTGTATCTCTTCCTCGTCTTCAGCGCACCATTCAAGTCGTTCAATGTCATCGAGTAATTGATAGATTGTTGAGAGAACAAGGGGCTTGGGCGGAAAGATCATGTCGGCATCGTCGCTATCGAGGATAACCGGCATGATCGCTAAAATCACTTTTTCGTAAATATGGCGGTTCTTTCCCGCAAGTGGCGAGAAGATGTTGTCGTGCAGTCTGCCGAAAATCACAGTTCATCCGCTTTCTTTAGTGAAGGGTGGTGGAATTTATCATAGTTTTGTTTGTAAAAGCAGAGAGGGGATGTTCATCTGGTTACGGTGTACATCAAGCAATCCTCCCCATAAATATAAGTTAAATATCCTTGCATCGCAATTAGTAAAATATTTGTGAATTCTTCTTGTCTCGTGGCGATAACACCACAATGCAGCCCCGGTTGTTGTATTTAGCCGTATGAGCCATATTGTGCTAGATGACCGGTAGTTGAGGAGAGCCGGGATGTATAAATTGCAGTCGGACAACACGAAGGCGGCTGCAAATTGGGGACGTTGAGGGTTCGGGAAAACACGATAGAAGATTGATACGAATCAGGACAAAAATTGTAATTCAGTACAGTCTACCAATAGAAATCAGACGAATCCAACAAGGACCGCAACCAGAATAGGCTGCGGTCCTTGTTCGTTTTGTTCTAGAGGTTTCTAGTACTGAAGAAAGCGATGCTTTGTTGTAGCTGATCCGCCTGAGCGTTGAGTTGTTCTGAGGTTGAGGCCATCTCTTCAGATGCCGAGGCATTCTGCTGAATGACCTGATCAAGTTGTTGAATGGCTTTATTGACTTGATCTGCACCCGTATCTTGCTCTTTGCTAGCCGCCGCAATTTCTTGGACTAATTCTGCTGTTTTTTGAATATCTGGAACCATCTTCGTGAGTAGTTCCCCCGCGGTTTCAGCGATGTTAACACTGTTGACCGACAGATCACTGATCTCTGCAGCTGCACGTTGGCTTCGTTCGGCCAACTTGCGCACTTCAGAGGCAACAACGGCAAAGCCTTTGCCGTGCTCACCAGCTCTGGCCGCCTCAATTGCTGCATTCAGGGCGAGTAGATTAGTCTGACGTGAGATCTCTTCGATGATCGTAATCTTACCCGCAATCTCTTTCATGGCACTGACTGTTTGGCTTACCGCCTGTGCACCATCTTTGGTGTTGTCGGCGCTGGTGAGGGCAATTTTTTCAGTCTGTTGGGCATTGTCCGCATTCTGGCGAATATTGGCTGCCATCTGCTCCATAGATGAAGAGGCTTCTTCAGCTGCCGCAGCTTGTTCGGTAGCACCCGCAGACAACTGTTCTGAGCTGGCAGACAGTTCCTGACTTCCTGATGCAACCTGAGTTGATACTGTCGTGACGTCGTTGACAACTTCGCTGAGCCGGTCACTCATTGCGTTGATGGCATCAGCCATCTGACCAATTTCATCTTTACGTGTTAGTTCCAACCGTGCGTTGAGATCTCCGCTACCGAGGCGTTTAATCATGACGACTGTTTTTTGTAGTGGGGTGCTTATCCCTTTAGCGAGCAGTAGGCTGATCAATGCAGTCACCAGCATGGTGATACTAATGGCCAAGCCGCTACTACGGTAAGCACTAAAGTAGAGTGCATCAATCATATCAAGATCGTAATCAAGCGCCACAACACCGATCGCTTCACCATTATTTAAAATTGGTGAAAATGCTGAAATATGGCTACCCCAGTCATCGGTGTAGGGCTCTGAAATGATCGTGCTTTTGCTTGTAAATGCTAGTTCTAGTTCTGGCGGAGCGTCATCGTAATCAAGTAAAAAATCTGGATCTTCTGTGTTGCCCAAGTTTTCTGAATCGAGAATGAACCTGAAGGAGCCATTCGCTTGTCGTTGTAGGGTGTAGATGGAACCATAGTTGTAAGCTTCGGCAATGTTCTGCAAACAGGTTAGGTTAGCGATATAAGCTGGACTGGTTACCTTGCCACCAGCGATATGATCTTTCATGGCGGCTAAATCAAGCTGACTTGAAGAAAGTTTTAGTCCACTTCTCAGTTGTGTTTCAATGGTGTTGTCAATATAGCTGGAATACTGGGAGAAAACGATGACGGCACTGCTTAGGGCCGAAACAAGACTAATACTGCATAGAATCACCAAAAAAAAGGTACGAATACTTTTCATTGCATACTCCAAGACATAGCCCAAATAAAGTGGGCATATGGAAGATGTAACTTACGATTTAGTACGAGATGACTGTGTTATTACAACATGGGATTAATGGCGTTATGGAAATGCCATAGCGAGGTGGGCATTCTGGCTTGTAGGAAGGAAATTTGTTGAATGAGAAGGGTGCAAAATGATGGCTCCGAACTTGTTTGAGTATAAGGAGTCTAATTTGTTAATTTCACTAATTCTTTTAATGTGTTTAAGGGGTAACTGTCAAGCATATAGTGTATTAATTACCGGATAGGTACTCAAGGAGAGAGACAATTCTTGATGTGGTAATAAATCGATTACAGTTCCAATCTTTGGCGTAAAGAGGATAAATTCGATGCCAGTGGCAAGGACAGTAGGACAACTCTTATTCATTGCGCTGGCATTAGACCGACTAGTCAGTCTAATGCCTTAAGTATATATCTTCCTTCGTACACGCTAGATCGACTAGTCAGTCTAGTGCGCGCGGAAAAAATTATCGAATCATATCCCAAGCTGCTGAATAGGCTTGTTCCCAAATATCTTTGTTTCCAGCTTCTTCTGGATTGTTTGTTAAGTAGCGGATAAAACCATCCATTGTTCCGCTTACCAGACTTAATATCAACTCTATGGGGAGTGATTTTATTACACCGTCTGTGCTTGCTTGTTCAAATAGAGTGATAAGGGGACGAAACTTTGACTCACATTCCGCCCTCAGTTGTTCACTGATGTAGGGAGATGCTTCACAGTACTTGATGAAGCGATATTCTTGATTGTTGTTTAGTGCCCAAGAAACGTGACCAAGCAATATATCGTGGATTTTATCGCGCAAACCAGTATTGTCTTCGAGGGGCAGGAGAATATTTTCTGCCATTTTTGACTTTATATGCTCATATAGGCTGTTAATAAGGTCTTCTTTGGTTTTAAAGTGGTGAAACAGTGTTCCTGTGGCAACACCAGCATGTTTTGCAATATCTGCTGTAGGTGTGCCGCGGAAGCCTTGCTCTGCGAAGAGCTCCAATGCGGAGTCTAATATTTGTTCACGTTTTTCTCTTTTCATGATCCCTCCTAGTTGTGTCGACTGATTAGTCAGCCTAGGTATCTCTTTGAACAAAGTCAAGGAATGGATTTGTTGAATCTTTAAATAGAACAATTTACTTTTATACTTACATACTGAATATTTTGTCATATTTCATTGAACCATTTTCTCAACTTCTCTCTTTGCTTTATACTTGATCACAATTTCCATGGATAACTCCTTTTAAAACTATTCATGCACGTTATTATTTTTTCTTTTTCGTCAAGTATTTGGATCTTCAAAAAGATCATTGCAGGTTTGTCAGAAGGGTGTGGTAAAAAATGGTGTTGCATTTTTTCGCTACTCAATTTTGTGGACGAAAACATGTTTCTGATTCAAGGGGATTTCATAATTTTTGATAGGATAGCTTGGTTTAATCCCGCTCGCGCGAGCCAATTCTAGCGTTCTTGCCGACGGGATAACGATTTCCATATCAGCTTTCATAGGAGAGAGTACTGCTTTATGCCACAGTTAAGTTTGTTGCGACGATTTATCAACCGATATTTAATTGACGGACTGAGTGGTATGGCTCTCGGTCTTTTCTCGACCCTTATTGTCGGCCTCATCATCAAGCAGATTGGGGCAGGGATTGGTGGATCTCTCGGAGCGATGCTGCTTCAAATTGGGAGTATCGCTCTGGTTACAACTGGAGCAGGTATTGGGGTGGGTGTCGCCCACAAACTCAAAGCTCCGAACCTGATTATTTATGCCTCGGCGGTGACGGGGATGTTTGGGGCGTATGCTGGTAAGATTCTCAGTGGTAGCGTTTTAGTGGGAAGGGCGGTTCATCTTGCCGGACCGGGCGAGCCTTTGGGTGCGTTTATCGCTACCTTGGTTGGGATTGAGGTAGGGCGGCTAGTATTCGGCAAGACTCGGCTCGATATTGTCATCACGCCTCTGGTGACTCTGATCAGCGGCGGGCTGGTTGCCATTTTTATCGGCCCACCCATCGGAACATTCATGACCTACCTGGGCGATATTATCCTTTTTGCTACACAGCAGCAGCCCTTTAGCATGGGGATTCTCATCTCCGTCTTTATGGGGATTTTTCTCACCCTGCCTATCAGCTCTGCGGCGATCTCAATTATCTTAGGACTCAAAGGCCTTGCGGCAGGGGCTGCCACTGCCGGATGCGCCGCACAGATGGTAGGGTTTGCTGTGGCCAGCTACCGTGAAAACAAGATCAATGGCTTGTTGGCTCAGGGATTGGGAACCTCGATGCTCCAGATGCCCAATATCGTTAAAAATCCGAAAATATGGATTCCAGCCATCGTGGCCAGTGCCATTACTGGCCCTATCGCCACTGTGCTCTTTGCCATGGAAAATAATCCCAGCGGTGGCGGTATGGGGACCTCAGGCCTTGTGGGCCAGATCATGACGTGGAACACCATGATTGGGTTCGAGAGTCCTGTGTCACTTTTCATAAAAATCGCCCTTATTCATTTTATTTTACCTGCTACGATTGCCCTGGTCGTCTCCGAATGGTTACGACGTATTGGATGGATCAAACCGGGAGATATGCGTCTGGATCCCTAACGCACCACTGGGGTCCAATCCCTAATAAAGAAAAGGATGGGCAAGACTGCCCTAAACGTGAATGAAACGAATCATTGTCCCTAATTTACCTCACCATGTTGTGCAACGCGGCTTAAACGGTCGACAGACGTTTCTAATCGAGGATGATTATGTAGTTTATCTAAATATCATGGCAGAGTGTTGTCGACAGTATCAGATCGATATTCTGGCCTACAGTCTGATGCCCGATCATGTCCACCTGATTGCAATTCCTAAAGATCAAAACGCCTTGTCCAACTGTCTACGTGTCGCCCATGGTCGCTACAGTAAATATATTAACCAGCGAACAGGAAACACTGGCGCGTTTTGGCAGGGACGTTATTCCTCGCACTTGCTTGATCAACATTACCTGCTCACCTGCGCCCGATATATCGAGATCAATGCTTTGAAACGGGAGTATGTTGACCAACCAGAACAGTGGCGCTGGTGTAGCGCTCAGGCACATATCAATGGTTGTGATGATGATTTAGTGCGGGTTCAACCGCTTTTGAATCGTGTAAAAATGAGTTGGCAGGAGTTTCTTGCTGTGCCGCGACCTGATAGCGAAGCAGATATGTTTTATGCTTACGAGAAGAGTGGATTACCGCTTGGTGATGAGGCATTTGTGACAATGGTGAACAATCGTTTTCGCTGATAAATAGTGACACTTCTTCAGATTGTAAAAATCAAGAGGAATTCTCATGATTTTTACGCCACTGAGCGACTCCGACAATCGAGCTGATCATTACGAATAGAACTACAAAATACAAAACAAACTGCTGTGATATCGTTATAAATGTGGCGTGCTCTAGAGCTTCTGCGACAAGTGGTTGAGTTGGGTGTTGTTTGTAATAGGCATAGCCTGCGGTGTACGCCAGACTGATGCCGGCATAAGCCAGATTGAAGCTGAGCCCGCGAAAACTGAGGACTGTAGCGCGCATGGCCGATGGGGTGATCTTGTTCAGGTAGTGGCTACCAAAGTACATGTTGAACATAAACACCATGAATATTAATGCCATAGGCACAACACCATACCAGGGGATAGTCCAAGCAAAGGTGGTGCAGCCGATCATCATCGCGATACTCATCAGAACTAAGTTGGTAGTGGGGCGGAAGCGGACTGCGGCATATACGGCTAGTGTTGGGATGAAATACGCCATCACCGACATGGATGAACCGATCACACCGAATAACGCTTCTGGAATGGCGATGATCCGATAATATTGGCTATTTAACGTCAATAGCAGGCGGATAATGTGGTCAAACAACATGGTAAACAGGATGATTGCTAAGGCAAACGGGGTGTGCCAGATCCAGCGAGCGCTGTCAATGATCAGTCGTGTGGTGCTAAAAGCTGTGGCGAAGACCCCTTGTCGTTCTATTGGGTTAGAACTTGGTGGTTCCACCATTTTTAACGTTATTCCCAGCGCTACGATGGCCGATGCGAGTGTCAATAATAAGGGGAAGCGCATGGTGTCTTGCACTGAGAGTTGCAAATTGGCACCAAACCAGGTTGAAATCTTGTTGAGTAGAGCTGAGTCATAGGCCAGCGCACCTAGTGTCATGGCAACAACAAAGCCAACCTGTTGCACTTTAAGTAGCACATCGAGCACTTGCGGCCAGAGTTCTGCTTGATTTGTAGCAACCAGGGTGTCGTAGGCCAACGCTTCATCGGCACCACTACCCATAGCTTCCGATGCACCACTAAGGACACGATTAGCTAAAAAAAGGTAGAAGATCCACTCTGGTCTCGTACTCGGAGCAAAGCTGATCAGGGCTAGTTCAGCAATCATCAATACCGAGGTGGCAATCAATAAGCGGCGGCGGCCGAACAGGTCAGCCAGTGCTCCAGATGGCACTTCAAGTAAAACGATGGTCATCGCCCATACCACGTTAAGCAGCGTGAACTGTTCCAAGGTTAGGCCAAAATCAAGGAACAGTATGGTGAATACTGGGTAGTAAAATCGTGCGTTGTAAAACACACGAAAGGCGATAAATAGCCGGATGTTTGGCTGGGTGAAAGGTTCGGTTTTAAAGCGGTTGATCATAATATAATGAAGGACACTCCAAATTGACGTGAGTGGCTATTCCACCCCAATTAACACCTGAGATGCTGCCACATGAGCGACCATTTGTGCTCCAATGCTTAAATCGCAACCCTCTAAGGTTTTTTTCTCAACCACGGCACTTAATTGTTCCCCTCCAGCGAGCTCAATCTCAAGCTCAACCATGCTATCATCCTGAGTCATCTTGACAATTGTTCCCTGAAAAATATTGTCGTAGCCACTGAGTGGTTTAGGTGCAAGGACCATACATGGAGCCTTGATTAAAGCAAACACCTGTTGACCCTTTTGGATCACTAAACTAAAGGCACTGTCACTCGTAATTACCGACTGAACAATCAAGCCAGAGGGCAACTGTATCTTCAAGGAGGTGAGAAGTCCGCGCATATCAATATTCACCACCTCACCGCGTAGGTTATTGCGAGCACTGGTGCGCATTGCTAGTCTCTGTAGCACCAACACTAACTGATCGTAATCAGAGTATTTGCCGGCCATTTTTTCCAAAACACGGGCATGTTCAGCTTCAATCGTGCGGTACAGTTGTACTGCGCGGCTACCAGCTTCTGTTAGTTGCGTACCACCACCTTCACGGCCACCGGTTGCAGCATTGGTCAAAGGGTGGTCGGCAAGGTTATTCATCGTTGATAACGCATCCCAGGCGCTTTTGTAGCTCATGCCAGCAAGTTTTGCGGCCTTAGTCAGTGAGCCTGTCTGCTCAATCTGTTCAAGTAGGCCAATTCGTTTACTACTTAAATAGTTATGGGTGTCTTTGTTTAACCAAAGTGTTCCACTCAGCGAACCTGTATCAGTCATCTGTTTTTCCTTTTGAAATGTATTTATTTAAAATCATTATTTATAAATAACTGGCGGAAAGATTAATGGAAAAGGGTATTCAATAATGCTAGCAGTCTGTCGAACTTGACGGGCCGTAGCGAGAAATAGACTGTTTAAGACCAGATCTCGTGAATTTTAGAGCAAATAGCTGGCGATTTGTCGAAAATTATCAGCAATATGGGCCAAGTCAGGCTATTTCGCAGTAGATCCATGTTAAGTCCGACAGGCTGCTAGTCTATGTCATTCAAAATAGGACTGCAAGGGTCTCACTGCCGATAGAAGATAGACATGAAATAAACGGAGTAAGGTATTGAAAAAATATTATAGAGCGATTTCTAGATATTACGGTTTAGATAAGTTTGCTGTTAGTTGGTGGCTACGAAACATAAGTTACAGATAAAAAGGCCACCTGCGTGTACAGATGACCTTATTGCATATCTTTGTCTGTGACTTATTTTACTTTTGCTGTTCAGCCTGCTAGTAATTTAGTACCGTTACGCTGGGGCCAAACATGACTTTTGAAAAAAGGCATATGGTTGTCGAACAACACGAAAGCAAGCTTCTTTCCTACAAATCTGGAATCGCTTCCAGCCATTCGCAACGTTCTTTAACCAACGGATCAACATCATCGTTACCGATTCCTCTGGTGAGTAAGCCCAACACCCGCTCATCATTATCGTAACTGGTATGCGCCTTTATCGGATTGGCAAATTCACCCATTCCGAGCAGGCTAGTAATTGGGGCAATATTGAGGATGACGTTGGTCAACGATGGACAAAGGCGCGAGTCCATATACTCATCCATAAACTTAGGCGGAATCGCATAACTAAACAAATCGTTCGGATCACTGAAGGCAACAAACTGGGTCTCCTTGAACAACCGCTCGTTATAGCGCGCGCCACTAGCTGTACAAATGTTGCCAATCTGGCCAGTAATTTCTGGTTTTTCCTGACCAAGTTGCAGTAACGGCAGCTGATTCGAAAGCATAAACACGTTGAAACGCTTGTTCTGTAATAGCTCAAACTTATCGGCTAAAGCTGGAATTTTTTGCGCCAGTGTGGCAATGCGCTGGAGGGCATCGGCAGTGATTCTACTGCCTAAACTGTGGGTGATAAAAACAAAGTCATCCTGCAATCGATCAAGGTTGTTTGCACTGGTTGGATCACAAAAGCTCTCACCATTTTCCGGCAGACTGTCCCAGTTATCGCTCATCATATGACAGATGGCCTGAGTGACTGAAATTTGAGCCCGCTCGCGAAACTGGCCATTGTACATCAACACATCGGGCACGGTTTCGTTGACGAAGAGCTTGAGGGTATTATTGATGGTGGTACGACGAAAAGCATATTCACCTGAATTATCAAAACTGATGGTTTGTTTTTCCTCTTCGACAATCGGATCCCAAGTCAACTCGAAAAAATTCATCTCTTGGCTGTCATCGGCATTTAAGAAGGCACTAACTCGAAGCGTGCCTAATGTCTCCCCTGGATAATCGGGATGAATCAGCTGAAACTCTTTGAACTTTTCTTGGGTACGATTAAGAGAAAGAGAACGCGCAAGGTTTTCGGCAAGACGAGTTGCGTAGCCAGGCTGGTGAGACCCAATGCCATGAACCATCAACACCATGAGGGTACGTCCTGCATCATCGGCGGTAGGCGGAGTTTGTTGAGCAAGGTAGTGATTGAGACCATCAAAAGGACGACCACGTATAGCGCACTGGCGGCTATCAGTTTCTTTACCATTGTCGCCAAGTAAAGCTTCTGTTACGCCTCGACCGAATCCGGCACAGCCACTAAGTAAACTGATAGCAATACAAAGCACTGTCAAACGGCAAGACCTTATGGATATAAGTGTAGACAGCACGAAACCTCCCTTTCATAGAATGACGATTAACAGTTGTCGTGACTTGACTTCTGCCCGGCCTCAGCAACGTGGAGTCCAACCAGTCGAGCAACTAAAACGGCCATGTAACATTGACCAACAATCCCTTCCAACATTGAAAAAGAACGGGAAACACCTGTCAATGGGGTTATATCGCCATAACCAACGGTCGTTAGGGTGATGAAACTATAGTAGAAAAAACCCGTGTCTTTACAGCCAGCGGCACATTGAGTTACTTGAAAAGATCCTGATTGAATAAGTTCGATGACCGCATAACAGAAGCCCCACATGGTGCCGAGCAGCAGGTAGCCAACCAGCGCAGCGGAGATTAGCTCCCAAGTCACCCTGTGTGTACGGAAAACGAAGGTGATAATTGCTGCGGCAATGGTTGCAAAATAGAAAATTCCAGAAACTTTACCGACTAGATCGATTACAGGCCAAACTTGATCAAAATAACGCAACCAAATAGATATTAGCATCGGGATGGCCAATAGCGCCGCGAACCACGGTAGGATCTTGTGCTGACTGACAACAAAAAGACCAGCAATAAGGATCATTAATAACGCCAAATCAAAGGCGATACGTAGAAATGTGAAATCATTTAGCACTGGCGCAACGGCGATCATCACGACAAGAGTGATCAATAGATAGGTAAAACGATGTGCGGTGATGTTCGCCATTAGTTTCCTCGTATTGTCGAAACCCTGCACTTGAAAAAGAACCATAGATCATAGGTTTGAAGGGTCTATGGTTCCTTTTTAATTCAGACTGTCAAAATTAATCGGCAGAGTGGATAAACAACCTTAATAACGTCACTTTACGCTTGATGAAGGGACCTTGAAAAACAGACAGTACAGCACTGGCACCACAAACATGGTCAAGAAAGTACCAATTGTCAGACCCGCCATAATGGTCACTGCCATGCCAAACCAGAACACATCTTGTAGCAGTGGAACGACACCGAGTACGGTGGTAGCGGCAGCCAGGACAACTGGACGTAGGCGAGCCACGGCGGCTTCAACCACTGCATCGTATGGCGATCTACCCAAGGTCAGATTGGCATTGACCTCATCGAGTAACACAATGGCGTTCTTGATCATCATCCCCGCTAAACTCATAGCACCAAGTAGCGCCATAAAGCCGAACGGTGCGCCGAAGCCAAGCAGGCCACCAGTAATGCCGATCAACGCAAAAGGGATGGTGCACAGGATCACCAGCGGCGGCCGGAAGGCATTGAACAGGGCAATGATGATAAATAAGATAACAGCGAAAGCTGGTACGAACCCTGGGAGCAGTGCTTCCTGAGACTTAGCTTGATCTTCAGTTTCACCGCCCCAATTAAATTCATAGCCTGGGGGTAGATCGATGTTCTCGACTTGCTGTTTAATGTTGACCATCACCGTAGGCAGCGTTGCTCCTAAAACTGGATTAGCTTGAATGGTGATGGTTCGCCGCCGATCACGGCGCCATAGCAATTGTTCTTCCCAGTCGACGGTTACATCATCAGTAACTTGAGCCATTGGAACCGTTGACGTGGACATTGCCGGTTGAATTTGTAGTACATCAAATGAGCCGAGACTGGTTCGATCTTGTTTAGGATGACGCAGAATAATCGGAATCAACTCATCATTTTCACGAAAAAGTCCGACACTTCGGCCGTCATAAGCACGCTTAGTGGTATTAGCCAGATCCTCGCGTGAAACACCGGCCCAACGACCGCGTTCCTGATTATAGACTGGCACCAGACGCGGAACTTTTTGTCGCCAATCAGTCTCAATCGCACCGATAAGTGGTTCATCGCGCAAGATCTTTAATACTTTGTCTGCCTGACTGCGCAAGATATCAATGTCAGCATTGGCAGGGCCACTGATTCGTGCTTGAAATTTCCAGGTCTGACCCGGGCCAACCGCAAACTTACGCAACATCACCAGCGAATCGGGGTAGTTTTCCTTAGTCCACGGATCAAGCTCTTTGAGTAACGGATTAATATCACTCATATTTTTAACATTGACGATCAACTGACCATAGGCCGGATTGCTTTTTTCCGGCTCAACCGGTAGATAGAAGCGGGGCGGACCAGAGCCGATAAAACTTGCGACGGCCTCCACTCGCTCATCCTGCTGTAAATACTCCTCCAGCTTGACCAGTCGCTCGGAGGTGGCCTCAATCCGTGTTCCCTGGGGATTGTAGAAATCGATCATAAACTTGTTCATTGACGAATCGGGAAAGAACAACTGCTCAACAAAACCGAAACCCAGCACTGAAGCCACTAACAATCCCAGCATGCTGCCCATGAACAGCAACCGATAACGGATCATTTTTTCCAACCAATAACGGAATAGAACAAATAGCTTGCCACCGTAGGCATCTTGACCTTCACCTTCGTTTTTCGGATCAGGTAGCATGTCGATACATTTGATCGGTGTCAGAGTCATGGATATCAACCAACTGATCATCAATGAGATCCCGACCACCATGAACAGTGACTGGCAGTACTCACCGGTACTGTCCGTTGATCCGCCAATGGGATAAAAGGCCATCACCGCAACAACCGTTGCGCCCAATAACGGCATCGCTGGTTTTCCAGATGCCTCAATAGCGGCATCCTCCTTACTTTTGCCCTGCTGACGCAACATCACAAAGCTATCCGCAACGACAATCGAATTATCAACCATCATGCCCAAGGCAATAACTAACGCACCGAGGGACATCCGTTGCAGATCAAATCCCAGCATCGCCATGACAATAAAGGTGCCGAGAATGGTCAGTAGCAGATCGGCACCGATGAGTAATCCCATCCGCCAGCCCATTGACAGTGCCAACACCAGTAATACGATGCCAACAGCCTCGGCTAAACTGACAAAGAAACCAGAGATTGACTCATCAACAACATCAGACATCCAGTGGACTTTTTCTAACTCAAGGCCAACCGGCAATTCGGCAACCAACTCTTCTAAACGGGTATCAACGGCCTTACCGACATCGACGACATTAACACCTGGAATATTTGTCAGCGAAATTGCGATGGCCGGCTGTCCATTTAAACGCATTAATTGGCGTGGTGGATCTTGATAGCCGCGGCTGACGGTTCCGAGATCACGAACACGGATCAGTTCGTCCGTTTGTATCGGAGCCTTGCCTTGTCCCAAGTTCTGTAAGCTATCGATCAATGATGGAATAATGGCAACCTCGCCAATATCCTCAGGAGATTGATATTGGCCAGTTGGGGCAACTCGAACTCGCTTATCGAGTAGATTAACGCTACCAGCATCGACAACAATATTCTGTTTTTGCAGTGTTTGAATCAAACTCATATCGGTTATACCAACTTGTGAAAGCTGGTTTTCTGAAGCTTCTAGGTAGATTACTTTTTTCTGTACGCCCCAGAATTCAACTCTGGCGATCCCTTCAACCAGACTGAGTTCCTTCTTTAACCCTTTGACGGCATCTTCCATTTCAGCATAAGAAAAACCATCACCAGTCAAGGCCAGTACTAAGCCATAGACATCGCCAAAATCATCGTTAATGATCGGTCGGTTGGCACCCGGCGGCAATGACTCTTCGATATCGCGAACTTTACGCCGCATCTCATCCCATACTTGTGGTAAGCGATCGGCCCAGTAGTCGGTCTTGATGTTGACCCATATCTGCGAATAACCTGGTGCAGAGAACGATTTAACGTAATCGATCTGTTTAAGTTGCTGAAGCGCCAGTTCAATTCGATCGGTGACTTCTAGTTCAACTTCTTCAGCCGTCGCACCGGGATAGGTCGTTACAATAACGGCAGTTTTGATACTAAATGCTGGATCTTCGAGTTGACCCAAGGAGAAGAAACTGGCAATCCCCGCAACGACCAATAGGAACGTCACGAAGTAGGAGACCGCTTTTTTTTCTATGGCAATTTTAGCAAGATTCACGATATTACCTCCGACACGCGGTTACTCAATAATACGGATCTGCTGGCCTTCAACCAGAGTATTGACACCGGCTGTTGCAATCCATTCTCCATTTTTTAACCCTTTAACCAAAATACCGTTATCGGTCAGATCGCCGATCTCTAGTTGGCGTCGAGTTACCGTGTGAGTGGTACGATCAATCACCCAGACAAAAGAACCATTTCCCTGATCGGAAAAAACAGCGCCAACTGGGATCTCAACCACTTCGGCCTGTTCCTGACGCGCAATGTTTGCAACGGATTCACGATCGCCACGCGCCTTGCCTGCCATCCCAGGGAGGATCTTGAAATCTTTGGGCTGATCCATGATTAGTGTGACTGGATAAGTTCGAGTAGTTTGTGATGCTTCTCTTCCTATCTCCTTAATTTCAGCTGGAACTTCGATGTCACTATTGACATCAAAGACAACGAAAGCCTTTTTCACTTTCGTGGCGTGAACCATCATGCTTTCTGGAATTTGGACGGTAAATTCAATGCGACGGCTATCGACCAAACGAACAATCTGCTCTTTAGCTTTCACATCCTCAAATTTCTCAACGAATTTCTCAACGACAGTTCCTTTGAATGGGGCATTGAGAATGGAATAATTAAGATTATCCTGAGCACGTGTTACAGCGGACCGAGCTGAACCCAACTGTGCTTTAGCGCTCATCATTTCACTGCGGCGCGTATCCACCATTGATTGACTCACCGCACCAGGATCTTGTAGTCGGATATTCTCAACCCGTTTAAACTCTGTTTGGGCAAGATTAAGTGCTGCCTGTACCTTGCGTAATTGTGCTTGAGAGTTTTCGAGTTCCACTTGGTAATCACGTGGATCTAACCGCGCCAACAGGCTACCTTGTTCAATCTCGTCTCCCACATTAACTGGGAAAGCTGTCAGGGTGCCTGACACTCGAAAGGCAAGATTAGCCTCCTGAGAGGCTTTCGCTTTGCCGGGGAACCAACGGCCGGTAAACACTTCAATGCCACCAATTTGTACGGCCTTAATTGGTCGAATCTGAACCTCTTTAACTTCTTCCTCTGTGCAACCAACCAATAAGGTTAATGGCAGCAGGAGCATAATGAGTAGTCGTCCTTTTTTCATTGTCCCACCTATCGTTTATTTAGGGGTGTGCGAAACCGTCTGGTACTAAGGCGATAACCAACACAATCAACTTTACCAAGCAGGGGATTGCCATGAGGAGTCAACGTTTTCTTTAGTTGCAATGTCCTGATCATTGAGGAGATCACCCCAATCCGTTCGTTCAGACATTTGCTGGCGGGCAGCCGACGTAACAAAATCTTGACCATTTCGGATCTGCCAACCACCACCAAGAGCTTTGTACACTCCGACCATATTTAACGCCACAGAACCACGTGTTTCCGTTAGACGATCCTGAGCATCACTTAAACCACGTTGAGCTTCAAGCACCCGCTGAAAATCAACCAATCCTTCGCGGTATTGCAACATAGATAAATCGACTGAGCGTTGTGAGGCATTAACTGCCTGATTTAGATAAATTATCTGCTGACGATCATTAACTAAACCAGCTAATGAATCTTCGACATCTCGTGCAGCACGCAATACGGTATTTTGATAGTTGATCAACAATTGCTGTAGTCGAGCATCTTGAACACGTACTTGGTTCTTGATTCGGCCATAATTAAAGATGTCCCAACTGATTGCAGGACCAGCAAAATATTCAACACTGTCGCTAGCGAACAGATCACCAAGGTTACTGCCGCCTTGACGGGTCAACGGACTATCACTGGCACGTAAACCGACTGAGCCGAGCAGGGTGAAATGAGGAAACAGATCGGCCTTCGCTACTCCGACTAACGAACTTTGAGCCAGGGCCTGTAGCTCAGCTTGACGCACATCTGGTCGCCGCCGTAACAACTCGGCAGGTATGCCAACTGCTACCGAAGCGGGGACCTTTGGAATGACACCAGAGGTGGTGATCACAGCATCAACCTGCTGCGGTGGAATACCGAGGAGTATCGCCAAACCGTTTTTCGCCTGACGCAATGAAGCTTGAAATACAGGAATGACAGCCTGGGTATTAGCCAACAGATTGCGTGCCTGTTGCACATCCAGTTCCGTCACTAAGCCACCATCAAAACGTGTTTGAGTGATCTGCCGTGAGCGATTCTGAATCGCGATATTTGCCTGTGAATAGTTGATTCTTTCTTCCAAAGTACGAATCAGAATGTAAGTGCGGGCTACCTCGGCAGTAAGACTGACCAGAAAACTGTCATAATCGGCGATGCTCGCTAGCAGTGTGGCATCAGCGGCTTGTACACCACGTCTGAATTTACCCCAGAAATCGAGTTCCCACGCAGCATCAAAGCCCATAGAACCAGTGGTGTAATTGAGATCGCCTGCAATAGTATTCGCAGCGTTTTCGGATGCACCACTCGCACCAAATGTTGTTCCTAGAGTCTGCTGCTGTGGATATAGATTGCCCGTAGAGATACCGAGCTTGGCCCGAGCTTCGAGAATACGTAGCCCAGAAATCTGTAGATCGAGGTTTTGCTGATATGCGTGTTCAACCAGTGCATTAAGCACTGGATCGTTAAATGCCAACCACCATTCATTCGATTGTTCATCGTTGACAGTCAGTCTTTCAGACTCTTCCGTGGCCCAAGCATCAGAGAGGGGTGCTGGTGGCGTGATAAAGTCTGGACCAACCATTGCGCAGCCACTGAGGAAGAGGGTAAGAAACAATAGACAGAACAAAGAGCAGTGTGACTTCTTCAATGATCCGTCATTCGAAACATACACATTACAAGCGCGGTGATAGGTCATTTTCACAAAAGATTTCCTCCGCAATAAAGTACGTTACAGCTAGGTGAAAAAATCGTTCCGACTATAAATCGGAAGAAGTTTAGTATCTTTTAAATGATTACACATAATGTGCTTTCGTCAACCGATCGACCATGATTGATAAATATAAATCTAGGTTTATTGTAATATTAATAAGCAATCGTCTCCATCAACTGGTGTAAAGAGCATGATGTTGTACAATTATTGTTAAGTTGGTGTGACCGATCATGCTTTTGTTATTTAAAGAAAAAAAGAGGAGAGTGGCGGTGTTAGCTCGACTCAGGTGGGATAATTTAAAGTGGGGAGCATTGTTCATCAACTAGCAACCATCATTCTCAGCAAAGGATTGAAACCATGAACTTTCGTAAGAAATTGCTCATTTTGTTGATTGTTCTGGCGTTAGTACCCTTGCTGATAAATGGTCTGATTCATCGCACGATAATAACGAAAATAAGCAATCAGTTGACGACGCAAACACGTGAAGTGTTAGAAAAAAGTTCCACGACACAGTTACAAACCATAGTCCAGCAACAATCTATGTTATTAGATCGTGATAAAGCATTTGTTTTGCAGTCTTTGGAAGCGCAAGTTCGAGAGGTAGAACATCTACTCAATGAGCCCGCAAAACTAATTGATCTATCGCCAGCTTATTTACGTGTACAACGCCAAAGGCCTGAACTTTTTCTTTGGCAGGCGACGGTGCTGACTTCTGGGGTCAAATCTTTGTTCCCAACCGATTTGCAGCCAATCAACGATGAAGTTATCTGGTACCAGTTGGCAAAACAAAATCAAGATTTACAGTGGCGACTTCACTTGGTGGATTCTCAATTACAATTAATCGTTGCTAAACCCCTTTATTCTGGAAAAGGTGAGTTTGCCGGCGTCACGGCCTTTGCTCTGAACTACCAACAATTGTTCAATGATTGGCAATTGCCAGCACCGTGGGATGAGTATGGTCGCTTATTTATTGTCAAAAATTCGCCGTATTCAGTCCAAGAAAACAATACATTGAACGTCGTTTTTGAGATTGTTTCTGCCGATGCGCAGCAGATAACAGCGTTAAGTGCTCAACAAATTTTTAATGATGTTGCATCTACAACACAATTTAATTCACTGCTCAGCAAGATGCGCCAAAATAGTTCTAGCGTACAGACGCTTGATTTCAATGGTCAAGAATCTATTTGGTTCTATGCGGGTGTCATAACAGATCAAGCGTTTCCGCTATTAATTATCCCACGTCATCTCGTTACGCTGCCAGCACAGCAGGCATCCAATTATGTCGAACGTCAATTCATCCACGGCCTGAAGCTTACTGCGCTTCTCAGTGTTCTTGTGTTGCTGTCGGTACTTATCACGGCATTTTTCCGCTCTCGTGCTGTCACTAAGCCTCTGTCCCAACTTGCGGATGCCGCAGAACAATTATCTCAAGGTGATTTTTCGACTCAAGTCTATATCCGTAGCAGCGATGAATTTGAAGAACTTGGTTCTGCTTTCAATCGCATCGGACCGCAACTCAAAGAACGACAACAGATTAAGCAGTCCCTCGCTATTGCCAAGGATATTCAGCAGTTAATTCTGCCTGTTCAGCCGCCAGAGTTGGATAACTTTGAGCTGGCTTGTGCTCTGGATTACTGCGATGAAACTGGCGGTGATTACTACGATTTCATTCAAACAAACTCTGGAAAATGGGGATTAGTTGTTGGTGATGTGGTGGGCCATGGCATTGGTGCTGCATTGCTGATGGCCGCTTCCGCTGGAATTTTACACTCGGCCATTACCAATGGTGAGGAGAATCTGGAAACTCTTTTTTCCAGTATGAACAATTTTCTGGAAAAAGATGTCGGTGATACCCGCCTCATGACGCTGTTCTTTGGCCTGCTTGATCCCAGCAACCAGAGCATCCATTGGCTTTCGGCAGGACATGGACCGATATTTCTTTATCGATCTGCCACAGGTTTGGTTGAAGAATTACCCGCAACAACAATACCATTGGGGGTCATGGCAGATGTTGACTTTAGCCCTATCCATAAGGATTCCCTGAGCTGTGGTGATATTCTGGCCATCGGAACCGATGGCATCTGGGAAACGATCAATTCAGCAGGGGAAATGTTTGGTGCCGAGCTAGTCAGTCAATTGTTGCAGGAGTTAGCCGATAAGTCTGCCACAGTGATCACCTCTAAACTGCTGGAAAGAGTAGAAATGTTTCGCGGTGATGCACCGAAAGAGGACGACTTGACCCTGATCATCTTGAAAGCAAAGTGAGACTATCGATGAAATCTCTCCAGCCTGCACAATTACGCCTGCTCCATAATCTGTTGATCGTTGCCTTGATAATGGCTGGTTTTATTGTCATGTTAACAACCTATGTGAGCGATATCCGTCGCAAAGAATATTCAACGACAATTATTTCCCATGCAACACAAAAGGTCGCGACGGATATTAATAATAGTCTCCAGCCTTTCAATAAGAGTTTAAAAATATTGAAAGAATGGGGAATGAGAGACCTTTCGTCCTCTTCGCAATCGATTCCGCTTGAAGCCAAAAGATTGACGGCTCTACTTATTCCCATCATGGAACAATTGCCGCTAAGCAATTCATTTCATCTCATCGCATCAACGGGCACCGATTTCCTGCTCATCCGCCAAAACAATCAATGGTTAACCCGCACCGTTAATCTTTCACAATGGGGACCTCGACAAAAATGGCAACGCTGGCAACATTCTGGAGAACTTAAAGAGCAATGGTGGAGCGAAGAGGGGGATGATCTACGAACAGAAAGGTGGTACCAAAACATTCTCAGCAATGGAGCTGATCAGCCGTTGTGGTCAGAACCACATTTTTTTGAGTTTAACCAACAGCCGATATTAACTGGGGCCATTCAATGGCAACATCCAAACGATAACGAAATCAATTATATCGCAGCTTTTGACATCCAACTTATAGATTTATATAGAATCATTTCAAACATTAAAACCACAGATAATGGACTAACTTTTATTCTCACCAACAACGGAGATGTTTTTTTACCGCAAGACGAACAGAACACCGCCCCATCAACCACAATAAAAGAACAGATATTTCTTCCGTCATCGAAGCTAGAAAACACGGTAATTGCCGAGGCCGCATCGCTTTGGCACAATCAACCTCTTTCATCAAAGCCATTTTCTGTACGGGTCAACAATCAAAGGTGGTGGGCAGGATTTAAACCTCTTGGTGAGCGCAGCCAGCCATTGTTTTGGGCTGGGATTGTCATTCCTGAAACCGACTTTCTTGGTGATGTAAGAAAACAAAACACCCTAACTATTATTCTGCTGGTTCTTGTGCTTTTTGGTGGCGGCTGGGGCATCGTACAAATGGTCAGGCGTCATAGTCAACGATTGAGAAAACTTCATGCGATCATTGAAGATACAACTCAACTTGAAGGTCTATTGCCATCAATGATTGAGCAAGGAGAGGGTGGTCGGATGGAATTCAAGTCGACCATGCGCCAGAATCTTAAAGAGAACAAGCCAGACAAGGGGATTGAACTGGCGTGGCTCAAAGCAGTGGTCGCATATCTTAATAGCCAAGGTGGAATATTACTTATTGGTGTTGCCGATGATGGACAGATTCTCGGCCTTAATAACGACAATTTCGCCAACGAGGATAAGTGCCATCTCCATTTTAAAAATCTGATTAATCAGCATATCGGACTGGAATATTCACGTTATATTCACATGGATATCGTTAGCTGTGAGGGAAAACAGATCATTGTTGTTCAATGCGAAAAGTCACAGATGCCGATCTTTTTAAAAAATAAGAACGACGAAGAATTTTACATCCGTAGTGGGCCATCTAGTACAAAGTTAACGGGTAGCAAGCTATTGAACTATTTGAAACACAGCAAAACAACAGATCAATAGTCGCGAAGTCCACAACAAAAGGCCATCTGCTCATGCGAGTAGATGGCCTTTTAGATCGATGATTAACACTCGGAATTAACGAACGTTATGTGCCTCATCTAGGCGTTGACGGAATCGCTTTGCCCAGTGATCAAATGCCTGTTTGGTGTCAGTCCATTTACCTCGGAACATTGACTTACCACCTTGACGACGGTCAACAGCTGCAGCAAGTTGCTCACCACTGAGTGAATCGACAACCACTATCTCTGTTGCTGCTTCGCCAGTACCTAAGTTATCACCACTGGCCGCCTTTGTTACGCCGGCAACAACAATTCCAACTGGGATAATTGACGATAACGTATTGGAAACAGGTTTACCCGGTTTGATATCGGTGATGGCTACCCGCACTCTTAATACTCCGGGTCCTGGTTGATCGACGACCTTATAACCCGTTCTCACTGCGTCAATCAGTGCATTTTGGTAATAATCGGTCAGTTCACTAAATAGCGCTGGGTCGATCCCTTTATAGTCAGCATCTGCACTCAACATAACGGTAACGCGCTCAAACATAATTTTGGTGTAAGGCTTAAAATCAACATCTGGGTTGATATACACCAGCGCGGCACGATCATCCCCCCCTGGTTTCAGCATCGAATAGTCATCAATAAATCCACTTTTCCTAACATCTTTCATACCACCAGATGCGCAACCTATCAACAGTGTACAGAGGACTAAAACGGGTATTAACTTATGCATCATCATAAAAAATTCTCCTTTTTCGCGATAAGATCAGAGGCTTAAGATTCAGGTTTGGCGATGTTTAACTTGCCCCCCTTAATACTCTAGCAAATCAATATCACTTGACAAGGCTTACAACGATTATTTTATTTGCCCATACTAATGCTTGCAGGCCGATAGTTCACATATTCAGAATCAGTCTGAATTGCAAACAAAGATGGAGAGGCTATAATAAATAAAACAATTAAATTCTTGCCCTAGCTTGGAGTTTCATATGCGAAACATATGCTGTTTCATCCTGCTGATATGGACATTCCTTGCGCTACCGTCAATACCTTTATGTGCCGATGAACCCACCCCAAGAACAGACACTAGTGTCAATGGTGACAATGGTGTAATCACAGCGCCTGCGTTTCCTGGTGTTTCAGAGGTGATTTCCCTTCGTGCCACTCTTGGTAGTGATATTAGTACCACCAAAAATCAACTGGCTGATCTGTCCGATCACAGGCAAATAAGTGTTAATCTTGAAAAAGGTTTAACACGCCAAACCGTCCTTGATGAACGACTTAAGGAACTTGGTGACCCCGCCAGCTGGAACTTTGAACGGCTACTGGAAATTAAAAAAAACCTCAGCAGTCAGGTCACCAGCCTGACAGATATTTTTGATGAGATTTCAGCCTCCTTGACTCTTATTGAAGAACTGCGAAGCCAATGGCAACAGCGGCAAACTTTTTGGGAGCAATGGAAGTCATTTCTGTCCACGAAACAGACAGAGTTCTCAGATGAAGAGTTTGCTAGCTCAGTTAGGCAGTGCGATGAGCTACTGAACATCATTAATGAAACTGGCAACTCACTGATCAGCGTCCAGCAGCAGGTTCTTAACGTACAAGAAACCAATCAAAGCAGTCTGCGGTTGGTCAATAATTCCTTGAACATCCTGCGAGGACAGATTTTTAAAAAAACCGCACGTTCGCTGTTCAGCCTAGAGTTCTATCAGCAGTTTACACCTGAGACATCACAACAATTTCTAGATAACATCGATTTGGTTCAATGGAGATCTGGATATATATATATCAATGACTTCTGGTGGGTGACGGCACTGCAATTAAGCGTGGCGCTAGCACTCGGTGTCAGTCTGCGCCGTCGGCGTAGCGAAAAAAACGAAGCATCGCAATGGAACGTGCTTTTTCGCCACCCGTGGGCGACGGGCCTATTTGTTACTTTTACTACTCTGAGTCCCATCTACAAAGTTCCTCCGCTGTCCTGGACGTTCTATCTACTTGTCATTAGCGTGCTCAGTGCTAGCATTCTGGTTGCCGATACGGTACCGGCTCGTCGCCATGCCCTAGTGGTGTGGTTGTTAGCAACAATATATCTGGTGTCAATGCTATTTCAAGTGATTGGCTTACCGTTGCCACTGTATCGGCTGTATATGATATTTCTGTCCTTAGCGGGCATACCGCTATTGTTCAGAATCTATTCTCTTTGCCGTAAAAATTGCGATGCCTGGCAGCTGATTTTCAGCTTGCGCACTGGCATGGTTTTGTTGTTGGTGTCGCTGACCGCTCAGCTCGGTGGTTATAGCACGCTGTCGTCTCGACTTATCGATTCATCGATTAAAACCGTTTTTCTATTGTTGATGATTTCGATGGTGATGCGACTGGCTCGCGGTGGTATCGATTTTCTCGTCAACCACCACTTGATTGTTCGCTGGCAATTCTTTCGTATCTTTGGCCAGCGACTTGGAGCACGGATTAACAACATCCTTAAAGGGTTACTGTATGTCTACGGCATTCTGTATATGGGACAAATATGGGCAGGGAGCGATAGTGTAACGACGGCGTGGCTCGCCCTTAAAGGACTCGGTTTTTCCGTCGGTGAAATTCAACTGACTCTGGATACCCTGGTGATGATAGTGGTGGTGATGTACCTTGCTTACACTTTATCGTGGTTGTTGCGATCACTATTTGATGTCGAAGTCATTGGTCCACGTTATATCGATAGCGGTGTACGCGACTCAATTAAAACACTGCTCCACTATGTAATTATTTCATGTGGACTGCTGTTTACACTCGGTGTGGCAGGTGTCGGCATGAAAAACTTTACCGTTATTATTGGTGCATTAGGCATCGGTATCGGCTTCGGCTTGCAGAATATTGTTAATAACTTTCTCAGTGGTTTGATTTTACTATTTGAGCGTCCGGTTAAACTTGGCGACCGTATTGTCCTTGATGGAGAATGGGCTATTGTCCGTAAAATTGGGATGCGAGCTACGGTTGTCGAAATGTATAGTAAGGCCGAAATTATCGTCCCCAACAGTCAACTCATTTCGGAAAAGGTAACCAATCTCAGCCTCAGTAATTCTCAGTCCCGCCTCGTAATCAATATCGGTACTGCCTACGGTGAAGATATGGAACAGATTCTCGAAATTCTCAGAGAAGAGGCCGAGGCTCATCCTTCGGTTTTAAGTTATCCAAAACCCTCGCCGCTATTTGTTAACTTTGGTGACAGTTCACTCGACTTCCAATTGCGCGTTTGGCTGGCAAACTATGATCAAAGCGTTGAAGTCAAAAGCGAATTGTGTGTCGCTATCTACAAACGTTTTGCTGCTGAGGGGATTGAGATACCTTTCCCACAGCGCGATCTTCACATCCGGTCACTTGATCCGGATTTGTGGTCGCACATGTTAACTCTTCAGGATGGAAAGTCGGCGGCAGAACCTCAACACGATGGAACGGATGAAGGTATCGTACAAAATCCAGAACTCTAACTGCAGTGAGTTCAGGCTTTAAGCCAACGTCAAAGAGGTCATTGCAAATACTTCGATTTAAGGACTGCTCGAAATTTAAACTGACCCTGTAA
The DNA here is from genome assembly GCF_055389415.1 of Desulfuromonas svalbardensis. Taxonomy (NCBI): domain Bacteria; kingdom Pseudomonadati; phylum Thermodesulfobacteriota; class Desulfuromonadia; order Desulfuromonadales; family Desulfuromonadaceae; genus Desulfuromonas; species Desulfuromonas svalbardensis. Next base: position 2,438,568 of record NZ_AP042416.1, read on the forward strand.
GGAGGTAGGATTCAATGTTTTTTATTCATCCAATCGTTCAATTCATAGCAGTTTTAATTGCGTTTTATGTTTTAAAGTTGGGTGTTTCAAGGTTTCGCTTTGCCCATTTAAAACAGGAGTCCCGTTTCAAATGGAAGCTGCATGTTCGTTTAGGCATTGCGGCAACAATCATCTGGCTGTTTGGTTTTGTCGGCGGGACAATTGTTGTTAAATCAGGTTGGTATGGTTATATAGCCTCGGGGTTGCACGCAAAAATAGGACTATTGATGATTCCCTTTATCGTTTTTTCTCTGGCATCCGGTGTTTACATGGATAGAAAGAAGAAAAAGCGAACAATACTCCCTCTTGTTCATGCCGGATTAAATAGCGTTATGTTACTGCTTGCTTTGTTACAGATTTATACAGGAGTTGGCGTCTATTTGATACATACAGCAGGACTATAGCTTCGTTGCTCGTCACTTTAGAGGTTCATTATCAGATTGATAGCGCTGTCATCAATCATCCGCTATCTGCGTGTGGTCAACGATCCAATGCTTGGCTTTGGCGCGTACCAACTCACGCTGCTGATCATCATAGACCCGCGCTTCAAAGATAAGTTGCCGCTTATCTTGTTCAACTAATTTGCCAACAATGATGAACGATCCCATTTCGGGACGGATCGGATAACGATATTTGAGTTCGAGTTGGCGGGTGAAGTTGGGTGGAGCGACCAACATGCTCAACGGTCCGATAGTGTTGTCGATGGCAGCGGCAATCATGCCACCTTGTAGTGTGCCATAAGGGTTGAGGTGTTCAGGAAGAATCGGAAAACGAATGGTTAGTGTCGCCTGTTCAGCATCGAAGGCTAATACTTCACCCTGAGTAACGGCAATCACTGGTGGCGGAATCAACAGTGGCAGATTGAGTTCTTTAAGATGATCGATGAGGAGTTGTGTTAAGTCAATAGTCGTTGATGATGTCATTGAGTGTCGTTTCCGTTGTGATCACATAATGCCATAGGCGAGCATCGCATCTGCAACTTTGATAAATCCAGCTATATTTGCCCCTTTAATATAGTCGGTGCGGCCATTGTCGTCGCCATGATCGACACATTTGCGGTGAATGTCGCGCATGATTTGACGTAAGCGCAGTTCCAATTCGTCTTCTCCCCACGACAGCCGAATACTGTTCTGGGTCATCTCCAGACCGGAGATGGCAACACCGCCAGCATTGGATGCTTTACCTGGCGCAAACAACACGTTGGCTGTCTTAAATGCCTGAATCGCTTCCGCTGTCGTCGGCATATTAGCTCCTTCGACCACCGCTTGGCAACCGTTGCTGATCAGTCGTTGAGCATCATCGAGGTTTAGTTCATTTTGCGTTGCACAGGGTATCACCAGATCAGCAGCAACTGTCCACGGTCGTTTACCAGCCTGATAGTCACAGCCTCTTTGTTCCGCATACTCGTGTAGTCGACCTCGCTGTTTGGTTTTGAGTTGAATAATTTCGGTCAACTTTTCTAAACTTAATCCCTCTTTGTCGTAGATAAATCCTGATGAATCGGACAGGGTCAACACTTTAGCGCCCAGTTGTACCAGTTTCCAAGCACAGTAAAGGGCGACATTGCCAGAACCTGACAGTACACAGCGTTGATCCTGTAGAGTACGATCGTGTTGTCGCAACATCTCATCCATAAAGTAAGCGGCACCGTAGCCAGTAGCTTCAGTGCGAATCAAGCTACCGCCGAACTCCAGTGCTTTACCTGTTAATACACCGGTAAACTGATGGCTGAGGCGTTTATACTGACCAAAAAGATAGCTAATTTCACGAGCACCAACGCCGATATCACCAGCGGGGATGTCGCAGTGATCACCGATATACAGCTCAAGTTCAGTCATAAAGGCTTGGCAAAAACGCATCACTTCACGGTCTGATTTCCCCTTGGGATTAAAGTCACTACCACCTTTACCGGCTCCAATCGGCAGGGTGGTCAGACTGTTTTTAAACGTCTGCTCAAAGCCGAGAAACTTGAGAATACTCAGATTGACCGAAGGGTGGAAACGCAAGCCCCCTTTGTAGGGGCCGATAGCATTGTTGAATTGGACTCGGTAACCACGGTTTACCCGAGTGTTACCGAGGTCATCTTCCCAAACAACCCTAAAGATAATCGTACGGTCCGGCTCAGTCATGCGCTGGATGATGCTGTCATTCTGATATTTAGGGTGATCAAGAATATACGGCAGCACCGAACGAGCCACTTCATACACCGCCTGATGAAACTCTGTTTGTCCTTGACTGCGTTTGGTTAGGCCGCGCATGAAATGGCGCAATGATAAATCGTGGTAGGCCATAATAACCTCCTGTGCTTGTTAATAGGGTGACTTCTAGCGCACTTCCTGTTCACAGAAATAAGGTAGAGTAATGGTTGTCGATTTATTATATTTGTTGTGAAATATGAGGCTTATTCGTGCTTATTGTTGTGGGTTGACTCAAGTGTACCTTATCTGGCGAGGGTGTCACTGCTTGCCACGAAAAAACAAATATCCAAATTGACTTGCGTCCATAGTATTATAAATACAGTTGTTAACTGTTGGTCACAGACAAGATCGGTAAAGCGAGGAGTTATGATTTATGACGATACAAGAAATAGTTTCCGTATATCCATTTAGCTGGAGCTCAATTGGTGCAGCCCTTTTTTGCGGCTTTATCATCGGCTTGGAGCGTCAAATGCGCGGCAAACCTGTGGGAATACGAACCTCCTCTTTAATTATTTTGGGTACCTACATGTTTGTGATGATTGCCCAAGTTGTCAGTAACGAAGCGGCTGATCCTTCACGTATTATTGGTTCGGTGGTGACGGGAGTTGGTTTTTTAGGTGCTGGGGTGATGTTGACTCGAGATGGTGTTGTGGTCGGAGTGACCTCAGCAGCAACGATTTGGTCGCTGGCTGCTCTTGGTGTGTGTATTGCTGTTGTTGGTGCACTGGTAGCAATAAAAATGGCGATTGTTGTCATTGGAATTTTGTTTGGCGTAGGCATTTTAGAGTCACGCTCGTTGCTCTTTACCCGTGGTGCTCATGCGCAGTATCGAGAACGCAAGAAGAGGCTGGCGAAAAAAAATAATTTGGATGATTAATCAGCCTTATCGTGGTTTGTGGCAACTTCTGGTTCATTGAGATGGTATTCTTCACGTAATTGTTCAAGTTGGTGTTCTTCGAGTTCGAGTTTTGCTTCAGCTTTTGCTGAACACCGAGTTGCCTTATCGCGTTGTTGGCGTATTGTTGCTAACTCTTTATATGATTTTTTTTCACCATCCTCATCGCCATTCAGTCGAGAGGTTAATAGCTGGTTTAATATCTCCTCTAGCTGGCTATCAAATCCTGCTAACTCTTTATCAATTTTTTCAACGCGTTGTTGTGCTGACTGAAATGAATCTTCAGCTTCGGCTAACAGTCCTGCTGCGCCCGCTTCAGGTTCGGCATCAAGGTCAAATTGTTGGGCGGCGTAAATCAAGGCAGTGCGTGATGGTTTTTCTTGCAAGTTATCGGTGGTATGACCAGCAGAATCGACAATTTTCCCCTCCTTTAAAATCAACGGCAACAGCGTAAGGCTGGCATCACCTGAGTGTTGGTAAATCGTTGCCGTATTGAAGTCTTGAACAATAACCCCTTTAGCATCAATACGTGATTGCATGAGTTCGTGCGTTAAGGTCTCTTGTGAGGCTTCGTCGTTATCATTTTGCTGTGCCATATACACTCGTAGTGTAGCGTGTTGCCAAAATGGCGAGCGAGTTATTAGGTGGCCCAATAGCAGCATTAATGCTCCGCTGTTACTTGGGTGATACCAAATATCAATGCGCCGTTCATCTTCTGGTTGCTCATCGAGGATTAACCAGTCTTTCTCTTGGGCATCAAGCAATACAAGATTGTAGCCTAGACGCAGTGCCACACGCATGTTTTTACTGAAACTTTTAAGTTGTTCGCTGAAAAAGTGTTGAGTGTCGGCACTGTGGTGGTTGAGGACAATGGTGTTTGCCCGTAACGGGCCAATACCAAATGATTGTAATAACAGTGGGTTGCCGATTTCGAACGATGGCGCATTGATTACAAGCGGAAAGGCCTGAACACCACTATTAGCAATATCTTGATAAAGCTCCTTTTCAACTTCGTGTTTAAGGCGAGTCTGTTGTGCGTTATGACCATCAAGGATTCTCACTAACGTGGTTAAGCCACTGTTACCGACGAGCCACGATGAAAATATCAACAGGCGTTGGCGACGCTCTTGGTTGTCAGAATAGGCGAGCACTTGAGGTCGCCAGTCGCGTGAATGTTCTAATTCCTCTGATACATTAAGTAGATGCTCTTGGACTTGTTGTAGGTGGTAGGAGCGCCGACTATCGGCCCAGCGACTTTGCCGTGCTGTGGCTTTTAAATATTGATAGAGGATGAACATAACGGCCACGGCCAATGAGCCAGCTTTCCAATCAATTGCCAGCATAGCGATAAGGCAGATCACTGCTCCAGCTAAACTGGTACGCTGGTGAAACCACTTAAAGCGTGGACGAAACGATGGACTAGCGGCTCGTGCTTCGAAGTAGGTGGCGTAGTTAAGCAATCCGTATGAGATAAGAAAAAACATGGCGACAACGCTTGCAATGACGTTGAGGTTACCGAGACTGATGGTTAGTAAGGCAATGGCAGCAGAAAGTAATACTGCTCGCTGGGGATTATTAGCTTGGCCAACTCCTGTTGCAAATGGATTCAATAGCGGGAACACTTTGTCGGCAGCTAACGCCTGAAGGATACGCGGTGCTCCCAAAAATGAGGCCATCGCCGAGGAGAGAGTGGCGGCAAAAACACCTACGGTAATGAGAAAGGAGAATATGGCAACATGGTTCATAGACTGGTAGTCGTTGATCAATATTTCGCGTGACAGGTTGCTGGCAAAAATGATCGCTGCCGCAAAATAGACCAGAATGGAGATCCCCACAGCGAGAAAGGTTCCCAACGGCAGGCTCTTACCCGGGTTACGTAAATCGCCCGACATGCTTACACCTTGGGTGAATCCGGTTACCGCAGGAAAAAAGACGGCAAACAAGATCCAAAAACTGGGCTGTTGCGGTGCAGGGTCCCAATTAATGTGGAGCAGGCTACTATCCCAATGGATGAAGCCACCGACAAAGAAAGAAAGTAGGGCTAAACACAGAATCACCATTACGCCATATTGAAAACGGGTGGCCAAATCGGCCCCTTGCCACGCCAGAATAAATAATCCTCCAATCGCGATTGCAGCAATAATTTGAGCTGACATCCCTTCGAGTCCAAACATGCTAGCCGAGACTTCACCAAATCCGATACAGTAAAAACCGATTGATATAGATTGCGCTAAAAACAACACTACCCCTAGTGCGCCACCAAATTCGAAGCCGAGAGTGCGCGAGATAAGGTAGTAATCACCACCGCCACGAATAGTCAAATTGGTGGCAATAGCAGAGAGAGAAATGCTGGTTAAAACCGAAATAACGTTGGCAATAAGGAGAATTAGTAGGGTTTGACGTAACCCTGCGGCACCAACGATATAGCCTAAACGCATAAACAAGATAATGCCAAGGATGGTTAGAATGCTCGGAGTGAAAACACCAGCAAACGTCCCTAGCTTCGTTTTATCTTCAACCTCAGCAGTATCTTGTGGCGTATTGGCGGTATCGTTTGTCATTTTATCCTCATCCTATAACGAGCAGTGCAATAACTTGATTCTTTACCTTTATATTATCCAACGGATGCGATTGTGCAATGTTTGGTTTTTGTAGCTAAATAATTGTGTAAATAATCGGTATCTTAGTATAGAAGGCATAAGGTATAATCAGTTATTTACTTCGAATTAAAATTTCGCGTCGTCTGTTTCGTATATTGAAAAACAAGGTAACGTCGGGGTGAACTGAAACCTATTAATAGATGAGATCAGCATGAAAAACAAACTACTACGAATTATTGAAATAATTCAGGATGGCTACCCAGAGCAGCTGTTGGTTGCGTTTAAAACGAAAAAAGTTTTACCGTTAGATCAGCGTATTGACCTAATTGGTCAAGCACGTGATTTTCATCAGAATCGGGCCGATGAACTATGGATCAAAAATGGTAAAAAACGCTCGTCAAAAGAAAAGAGCGCAGCGGCACAAGCCGACTTAGCTCGTTTTATCTTTGGTTGTTTAACGGGCGATGCAAAGGAATACGTTGAGAGTGCAACAGCTGCATTGATCGCCTTAGGTCGGCAGGGAGAAGTAGATTTGATTAAAACTCTAACTCGGTAGTTTTTACCTTTCTTTTACCCCATGATCAAATAAATAGAGCTATGCTGATTCATTGTTATTCACATTGTTGTGAGGAAATATCACCATGAATGGACGAATTGGCTCGGCTCGTTATAGTGCTTGTGAAGAGATTGTTAACGGCGTGACTCATGCGATTGGCATTGTGTTAGCCATTCTAGGTTTATATTTTTTGGTGTCAGTTAGTGTCGGTGATTTAGATACTGTAAGTTACATTATTTTTGGTGTGTCGTTAATTTTCCTTTATAGCTCTTCGACGCTATATCACTGTATTCATCAACCACGAATAAAAGCAATATTGAGGACCTTTGATCATGTGGGCATTCTCTTACTTATTGCTGGAACCTATACGCCTTTCACCTTAATTACACTACGTGGTTCATGGGGATGGTGGCTATTTGGCATTGTTTGGGCTCTAGCTGCGGCTGGAGTGGTCGTCGAGTTAAGCCACCTGCGGCATAAAAAGAAAATATCGATTGGTCTATATGTGTCAATGGGATGGGCCATGGTCGTGGCAGCTAAACCACTTTTTGCTGCATTACCTGATGGCGGGTTATTGTTGTTGTTCTTAGGTGGGTTGGCTTACACAGGTGGCATTGGTTTTTATTTGTGGCGTTCTCTCCCATATCATCATGCTATTTGGCATCTGTTTGTTCTTTCTGGTAGTGTGCTCCATTTTTGTTGTGTCATGTTTTATGTGGTTCCAGTCAATTTATCTGTTTAAAATCGTAGGTGGGAAAATATGAATATCGATCATCTTCATTGTTTCGACTTAGATCAATCTACACTCGAAGGATTTCGTCGCTTCATCAGTTCGTGGTTACTTGTTGAAGATGATTTTACCGTTCTTGTAGATCCGGGTCCGCTATCAACCATTCCAGTGTTGGTCAACGGTTTACGTGAAAAGGGGGTTAAGAAGCTCGATTATATCTTACTGACCCATATCCACATTGATCACGCTGGCGGAACAGGGGAATTGCTAAAGTATTATCCAATGGCACAGGTGATCTGCCACCCTGATGGCATTCGTCATATGATCTCCCCTGAAAAATTGTGGCAAGGCTCGTTACAAGTCCTTGGTGAGATGGCAGAGACTTATGGTGAAATTATTCCGATACCTAGCGATAAGATCTCTTTTACAGAGCGGGTCGGTGACACAGGAATAGAGGTCCACAAAACACCAGGTCACGCTGCGCATCACCTGTGCTTTAAATATGACGATTTGTTGATTGGTGGTGAAATTTGTGGTGTTCATGGCGAGATTGAAGATGGTATTTATATGCGCCCTGCGACGCCACCAAGATTTATGCAAGATGTCGCGATCGATTCAATCGACCGCATGATCGGCTTAAACCCACGTTACTTAATCATTGCCCATCACGGTTTGGTGGAACCTGCCGTGCGCTATTTAGAGATTGGTCGTCAGCAACTTATCTTATGGGTACAAGCAGTAGCGGCAACAGCAGCGTGTGATCATAAAACACGTCAGCAGGCCATTTATGATTGGTTGATAGAGCGCGATGAGGTGTTTAAGAATATTGATCAATTGGATGCTGACCTCTATGCGCGCGAACGCTATTTCATGGGTAACTCGCTACGCGGCATGATCGATTACTTTGACAATTTGACACCAGAACAACAGCGTACGTTACGCACTTCGTAATCGTAGAAATCTCCACATTAGTGATGTGAAGATCGCTTACGAGCTTTCAATAAAACAAACTTCTGATTACTGGCAACGGTTTCACAGTTACCAAATAAGCGTTTAAGCTTCGTGTGGTAGCCTAAATGACGATTTCCAATCACCCAAAGTTCTCCATTGTTGCGGAGAATCTTTTTTGATTCCGTGAACATCTGCCATGCGACATGATCACCTACAGCGGTGTTTTGATGAAACGGAGGGTTGTTTAAGGTGAGATCAATTGAGTTTGTTTCAAAGTTAGTTAGGCAGTCGGTGACCAAAAACTCGGCAGAGCCTTTTTCACCATTGTCACATGTATCTATCGCATGTTCATAGTTCGTGCGCGCCGAAGCAACAGCCATATACGATTCATCGACAAACTTCAGTTTCGCCCCTGGGTTTTTCAACGCATAAACCACTCCGAGTAAACCATTGCCACAGCCTAAATCAATGACATCTTTGACGTTGGAATTACTAGGCATATTCTCTAGGAAAAAGCGGGTACCAATATCTAACTTTTGCCGTGAAAAAACATTAGCATGATTAACCACCGTGATGTTGTAGTCATCAAGTTGATATGATTTAGGGTAGGGTGTTGTGTCACCTTTAAGTGATGTATCAACGTGTGAAAAAACAAGCCGCGCTTTTTTACGCGCTAAAGATGTTGTTGTTGGACCAATGATTGATTCAAAAAGTTGAAGTGTTGATCGATGAACAGTTTTAACCATACCTGCTGCGATGATGATCGTTTCAGCAGTAATATGTTTTTTAATTCTGTAAAGTTGATCCTCGAGCAATGCTTGGTTTTTCGGTAACTTAAAGAGGATAATATCATACACAGAATTAAGTATTTCAGTGCTGTCAATAAACGAAACAGTGTGCTTGTCACCAATATTATGTAAGCTGTTTTGTTGGATACTTTGCTGCGAAAGATATGAGTCACCAAAAATGTCTGGTGAAAAGTGCGAAAGGGGCACTGCTAGTGCCCCAAAGCTATCATTAACAATTAACACCCGTTGTTCACTGTCTAGAAGTTGATTGTCAAATAAATGGTCTAATATATATTCATCTGCTGCATCCCAAGCGCGTAGTGGATCGTTGTTGCGAAGGGGGTAGCGGTTTAAGTCAAACGTTGCACCATTAATTTTAAGTTGTTCTGTCATCAGTTGTTAAAGTCCGACCTCTTGGCCGCTCCAGTCTTGTAGCATGGTTTGAATTGCATCTTTTGTTGCGTAAGAAATTTCAGGTAGCGTTCCACCCCAAGCTTCTTCAGCCTGCGCAAATCCATCAGCAATACCCGATACGATAGCATCAAGACGTGATGGATCATTACCCGCCATACCAACAGCAAAATCAAAAATACGCTGTGCGGTATTTTCAACACCAAAGTAACCGTCATCACTAACGAGTTCAGTTGCTTCTTCAGGTGTTAAGGAATTAAGGTTGATGTCACCATCGCCTGTGACAACAAGTGTGGCAACGCCTTGTTCCTTTAAATTTGCTGCAAACAGGTCACGAAGCAGGGTGAATGTTGACCCCAGTTCAGCATCTTTAACTGCCGCCGTGTAGGTTCCCGCATCTATGGGCTGATTACCAAGGGTTACTTTATCTGTCTGTGTTGTTTCGTCTGTTTTTGGATTTTGTTTTTGGACTTTTTGTTCCAACAACTGCCGTGCTTCAGCTTTGAAGTTTTCAATTGAAGATGTTCCGATGGAGTCAATCATGACGCTCTCCCTCCGTGGTGAGTGTTATTGATTTATGGACAAATGATTTTGGTGTCCTTTTCTGCCCCTGATTTTCCATAATCAGGTATAATCACTGACATATTTATAAAAACGTCACTGTTGGTCAATGGCTTTAATCTCTCATTGTGACAAACAGTTTGTCGATTTCGCAAAGGATACACCATGACTTATCGTCTGATTGTGCGAATAACTTTAGTTTTTTCTTTATTCTTGTCAGGTTGTACCATGTTTCATTCTGACTATGAAACACCCTCGGTGCATGTCACAACATTTAAAGCGTTGCCCACACAAGGGATCGCACCGCGCTTTGAAATTGGTTTGCACGTAATCAACCCTAATCGTCAAGCGCTTGAACTTGATGGACTTCACTACATAATTGAGATTGAGGGTCACCGAATCTTGGAAGGCGTTTCCAATCAACTACCCGTTATTGCAGCATACGGTGAAGGGGATGTTACTCTTGAAGCGTCTGCGAATATCATTAACAGCTTGCGTCTGCTCACCGATTTAAGCCAACAGCAGCGCGACCATTTTAAATATGAAATCAACGTCAAGCTTGATGTCGGTGCATTGCGACCTCGTTTAAAAGTAATAAAAGAGGGCGAAATTTCGTTAATGTCACTAACTCGTTAATTGATTGAAACAACTTGGTGTTTCAATCATGATTTTTATCTGTAATTCTTTATATATCTAAAGTAACTGTTTGGGGAGCCGTATGAAAGTCTTTATCGTACTTGGTAGTCTTAATGCGTTTATTTCGGTTGCGCTTGGTGCGTTTGGTGCTCATGGATTACGTTATAAGGTGACACCAGAATTGCTGGTGACATGGGAAAAAGCGGTTGATTATCAGATGTATCATGCGCTGGCTCTTTTGATTATTGCTTTATCTATTAAACTTTGGCCTGATGTCCGCCGTGTACGGACTGCTGGTTTTTTGTTGTTTGTTGGCATACTCCTTTTTTCAGGAAGTTTATATGCCTTGGTGTTAACTGAAATACGTATATTGGGTATCATTACCCCTATTGGTGGTGTTGCATTTTTGTGGGGGTGGATTTTATTTGGTTTATCTGCTCGTGATTTTAGTGACTACTAAACAACTGTTAACGACCGAATAAAAGGACTTACCAGGTGGATTCACTTATCATTCGAACCATTATATTTTTTATATTAACCCTCTTTTTCGTCGTTGTGTCACGGCGCGCCCTTCTTAATCCCCGTTCTCATGGTTTCTATCGTTTTTTTGCTTTTGAAGGTATTGCGTTTTTAGTCCTAAAAAATCACCCTGTATGGTTCAAGCAGCCCTTTTCTTTGCTTCAATGCTTATCATGGTTGTGTTTATTTTTATCAATCATATTAGTTGTGCGTGGATTGAATATATTACGAACATTAGGGGGGAATCTGACACGGCATGCTAACCCTGAAAACTTGACCTTTGAAAATACTCAACACCTCGTACAAGATGGTTTATACCGCCACATTCGACACCCGATGTATACATCACTTTTGTTGCTCGCATGGGGAGCTTTTTTTAAGCAGATCTCAGTCGATACAATAGGGGCCGTTGTCTTTGTTAGTTTGTGTCTGTATTTAACAGCGAAGGTGGAGGAAACCGAAAATATTAAATTTTTTGGTCCACAATATGTTGAATATAAACGAAGTTCTAAAATGTTTTTACCCTTTATTTTTTAACTAAAAATGCTTTTTTATATTTTCATGAATGACCCTACGGAGTGAATGCAATGTCTGAATTGAAAACAGAATATGATCTATGTGTTCTTGGCTGTGGGCCTGGCGGGTTTGCTGGTGCAATGCGTGCGTTTGATTTTGGCAAACACGTCTGCATTATTGAGGTTGCTGAAATTGGTGGCGCTGGAGTCAAATGGGGCGCATTAGCTTCAAAAACCATGTGGGAGTTGTCAAAGGATTACGATGTCGCTGCACGGAGTGATCGTGGTTATAAGGTTGATAACATTACGGTTGATTTTGAGCAGGTTATGGGGACGGTTAATCAGGCTGTTAAAGAACGGCAATATCAGATGTTGTCACAACTTGAGACTTTCTCGCCACGTCGTTGGCAAGGGGAGGGGTCGATCACCTTTATTTCAGGTTGGGCTTCTTTTTTAGACCGCAAATCAATCAGTGTACGTAACGAATCAGGCGAAGTGCAAACAGTTCGAGCTAAAAATTTTCTGATAGCGACGGGAAGTCGTCCTCGAGCGTATCCTGGCATTATGACAGATCAGAAGCGCATATTAGATTCAAATGGTGTGTTATCACTCAAAGAATTCCCTAAACGTTTGTTGGTTGTTGGAGCCGGAGTTGTAGGTTGTGAATACGCCACAATTTTCTCAAACTTTGATCAAACACAAGTTCATTTGGTTGATCATAAAAAGTGTGTCCTGCCTTATGAAGATACGGATGTCAGTTGCTTTGTCCAAAAACGTTTAGAACAGGATGGTGTGTTTTTACATCAAGAAGCCTCACTAAAAGACATTGTTAAGAAGCCCGACCATTTAGAGGTCATACTTGATTACCCAAGCGGCAATAGTGAAATTGTCGAAGTGGATACAGTATTAATTTCTGTTGGTCGGCGGCCGAACCTACAATATCTTGACCTCGATAAAATAGGCATTGATGTAACTGACAATGGTTTTTTAACTACAACAGACGAATGTCGTGTTGATGGCAATATCTTTGCTTGTGGTGACGCAACATGTCATCCAAACCTTGTTAATATTGCTGAAATGGAAGCTCGTATGGCAGCAAAGGTGATGTTTGGCCATGCGACGTTCCATCTTAATTATCGTAACATGTCGGCGATCATGTTTTTGAATCCATCGGTTGCAACGGTTGGCTTAAGTGAGCAGCAATGTCAGAAAAATGGGTTAAATTATCGGGTCGCCTATATGACCAATGAGATCATGAGTCGACCGATTGCTATGCGCTCCACCAAGGGCTTTATTAAGATCATGGTGACCGATGATGCCGATATGAAGATCCTTGGCATGAGGGCCGCGGGGCCGCAAGTTTCGAATATTGTTATGTCGATTGCTCATTTCATGGATCATGATAAGGGCGCTGCTGATGTGTTACGTTCTGTTTATCCACATCCGAGTGTTTCTGAAACGACACAAGAGTGCTTGAGGTTGTTGATTGGTAAATCAATTTATAAGGCACATGCTTTTCCTCAATTTATGCGAGTTAAATGCTGGAACCCACAAACTGGTTATACTGATTGCGCTTAATCTTGTAACGAAAAACGAAGGAGGATTGATGGCTGTCATTGAATGGAAGAAATGTTATGAGGTGGGTATTGCCACTTTTGATGATGAACATCATGCATTGGTTGGGGTGATTAATGATCTCTATTCGGCATTACGGGAGAAAAGAGGTGATGATGCCATAAATGAGCTGTTGGCTATCCTTGTTGAGTACACAAAAAAACATTTTGAGCACGAACAATTATATATGGATAAATACAAGTATCCTGAAATTGTAGAGCATAAACAGGCCCATATTCTACTCAAAAATCGAATCATTGATTTTCAACAACAGGTAAGTTCTGGAAAAACAGGGCTGTCGCCAGAGCTGATGAGTTTTTTACGTGAATGGTTGCTTGAACATATCGTCGAAACTGATAAAAAGTTTTGTGCTTTTTTACTGCAACACAGTGTCTATGATTGTGGTCCACCCAAAATCTAAGGATGGTGATATCAATGGCTTAATCGTTAGCGATTAAACCATTTCTTTTTCCCTGCATAAATACCGACACGGTTGCGACCTTTCTTTTTGGCGCTATAGAGAGCATCGTCGGCAAAGCCGATCAAATCACTCTTACTGAACTGATCTTCAGAGGGTGTCATATCGGCGACACCGAAACTGGCTGTGATGTGATACGTCTCAAGTTCGTTTTCAAAGGAATGTGAGGCAATAATACTACGGAGTTTTTCGGCGACAGTTTCTGCATCCGTTGCGTTTGTCTCAGGCAGTACCATAACAAATTCTTCGCCACCATAACGGGCGAACAGGTCGTATTCACGCAAGGTTTCGCGAGCAATATCTGAAAACTGACGCAAAATGTAATCACCAATCTGGTGACCATAAGTGTCGTTAAATTTCTTGAAATGATCAATATCAATCATAACAACACTCAAGGTATAAGTATTTCTATCGGCACGTTTAATTTCACGATCAAGAAAATTTTGAAAATATCGATGATTGTAGGCTTCGGTTAAGCCATCGACATTGGCAAGTTTTTCAAGGATTTTATTCTTCTTTTCTAACTCTACAGTCAACATCTCAAGCGCCACTGTTTTTTCAACCAGCGAGCGGTTCATTTGTTCATAACTAAGATTTAACACACTCAGTTCAGCGTTAGCTATTTGTAAGACTTCGGCAACAGACTTTTGATTTTTAATTGTCATGTCGAAAAATTTAGCGGTTTCTTCAACTTCAGTATGGACACGGTCGAGAAAATCCTCTAGCTTTTTATCTGTAATAGACAAACGACGTTTAGCTTGAAGTTTAAATCGCGACACCACTTCATCTGGTTTTTTTGCCATATAGACCGTTGATAAAATTCCAGCCAATGACACAATCTCGGTGATCTGCTTAAGTTTTGCATCTGTTGTTTTGAGCTTGTGTGGTTCATGATGAAAGCGTAAAGGTTCGATTAATGAGGTTGGGAAACCCCATTTTTTGACTACTTCACTGGCGATAAAGGTGTGATCTGTACCGAGAGCCATTTTTTCAGCACTGCAGCGATCAACATCATCCTCAAAAACGCGTTGATCGACTGTCTTATATTCAGCAGGAAAAGCGCGGGCTAAAATTAATACACCCAGGTTTTGCAGTAATCCCGCGACAAATCCTTCTTCTGAGTCTTCAGCTTCAACAGCAGTCATCAGCATGCGCGAAGCAACGGCTTCAAAAAGTGACTTTTCCCAAAATATGGCGTAATCAAAACCGTCTTTACTTTGCTGATCCGGTTTCAAGAACGAAAATGATAGTACTAAACTTCGAACTGCATTGGTTCCTAGGATGGATGAAGCTTGCTGAATGGTGCCGATTTGTTGCGGAAAACTGTAAAAGGATGAGTTGACCACTTTTAAAATTTTAGCGGAAAGAGAGATGTCCTTTGAGATTAAAGAAGCAATGTCTGAAATTGTCGTATCTTCTTCAGCTGTAATCGAAATAAGTCGTGATGCAACAGTCGATAGTGTTGGCAACTCGTCTGAATTTAATACAATCTCAAGCACTTCTTCGGGGGTCATTGTTTATCTCCTTAGTCATATCCATTTATCACGATAAATATCATATCACAACATAGCTTTACACGTATAACTTTCAGAACAAGATATATGCGAGACCCCGCACGTAATGTCGCATAATGGATATTATGTAAACTTTGAAGCGGATCTGTTTTAAATGTGAAATGTTAGCTGGTACTCGTTGCTAATTCCTTGACGATATTAAATAAAAGTTCTGTACCGTTAACAATATCAAACATGGTGCTCTTTTCGTTTGGATTGTGGCTAATGCCTTGAATACTTGGAATGAAAATTAAACCAGTTGGTACAATAGGAGCAAAATGCATGGCATCATGTCCTGCGCCGCTTGGCATAGTGAGATAGCTAAGTCCAAGTTTTGTCGCATGACATGAAAGCTTACCAGCGATCTCCTCGCTTAGCTTAACGGGAGTATCATTGCATATAGCCGTAACTGTAATTTCAAGTTGTCGTGTTTTAGCAATACTGTTTAAGCGTTGCTTCAACTCTTGAACTACCAAGTTTTTATCCTCTAGATTTGTGTCGCGAATATCAATGCTTAATTCGACCTGTCCTGGGATAACGTTCATGGCGCCAGGATGAACATTTAGCTCGCCGACGGTACCGACTGTATTTTCTCCGCCACGTGTTGTGAGTTGCTCAACAGCAAGAACTATTTCAGCTGCACCAGCTAAAGCATCACGACGCATATCCATTGGTGTATTTCCAGAATGATCGCTGCGACCGATGAGCTTCACCTTAAAGCGAGTTGGTGCAGCGATATCGGTGACAATTCCAACATTTAACTCTTTATTTTCTAGTACTGGGCCTTGTTCTATATGAAGTTCAAGGTAGGCATGGACTGATGAGGCTGTCAGTGTTGAGTTAGGCAAATCATCTAGCGATTGCCCAGCTTTAGAGAGCACTGAGTGGAGACTCTCGCCGTTATTGTCAATCAGTTTTGTTAAGTCTGATTGTTTAATTTTACCTGTGATCGCTTTACTGCCAATGGTCGCCATACCAAAGCGGCTCGACTCTTCAGCTGCAAAATTTATGATCTCTATAGGGCGTTGCGTTTCTATCTCTAAATCATTGAGGGATGAAATCACCTCAAGGGCAGCAAGAATGCCAACAACACCGTCGTAGTGGCCACCATCTGGTACGGTATCAAGATGGGAACCGATCATCACTGGAGACAAGCTAGGGTCTAAACCAGCTCTTCGTCCACGAATGTTACCAATCGGGTCAATGCTGACTTGCAAACGGGCACTACGCATAGCTTCAATGAGAAAGTTTCTCGCATCCATATCTTCTCTACTGAATGCTAGACGTGTTACGCCACCATTTTTCTGGATTCCAAATTGTGCAATAGAGCAAAAATTTTCTTGAAAACGATCACTATTCACATTTGCCTCAATTTTTATGTTTAGCCGACACTGGCAAGCTCAAGTCGTTTGCCCCAGCGTTGCGTTAATGTTTGTCGCATCAGAACATATTCTGTTTTATCTAAAAAACTTGGTTGTTCAACAAGTTGAAATGCATCGTTTCGAGCCAGTTCGAGCAACTGAGCATCGCGCAGCAAGTTGCCGACACGGAAATCGGTTAAACCTGCCTGCTTGGTACCAAGAAACTCTCCAGGTCCCCGTTGTTGCAGGTCGGCTTCAGCGATATGAAAACCGTCATTGCTTTGCTGCATCACGTCAAGACGTTGTCGCCCTTCTTGGCTGCAATGCGCTGAACGGATAAGAATACAGTAGCTTTGAGCGGTGCCGCGGCCTACCCGTCCTCTCAATTGGTGGAGTTGCGCTAAACCAAACCGTTCAGCATGCTCGATGACCATCAGTGAAGCGTTGGGAACGTCAATACCCACCTCAATAACCGTTGTCGCAACAAGCAGATCAATTTGATGCTGCTTGTACTGTTGCATGATCCGCTCTTTATCCTGCGCAGGGAGACGGCCGTGAAGTAATGCGAGTCGGTAGTGACCACCGAGCTCATGTTGAAGCAGCTCAAGGGCTTCGGTCGCAGCTTTAAGGTCTAGTTTCTCACTCTCTTCAACTAAAGGATAGACAAAATAGGCTTGCTGTCCCATGTCGAGCTGCTTACGGACAAAGTCAATAATAGCGAGTCTTTTACTGTCACTGGTAACACGAGTCTTAATTGGAGAACGTCCGGGGGGCAGTTCATCAATGACCGATAGCGATAAATCACCATAAAGTGTCATAGATAGGGTTCGAGGGATCGGTGTGGCGGTCATCACCAACACATCAGGATGATCTCCCTTTTTGCGTAATTCATTTCGTTGTTGCACGCCAAATCGATGTTGCTCATCAATGATAGCTAATCCAAGGTTGTGAAACAAAACACTCGGTTGCAATAGCGCATGAGTACCAACAATTAGATTTAGATCCCCACTTTCAAGTTCATTGAGGATCTGTTGCCGGTCAACTTTAGTGGTTGAACCTGTCAGTAGCGCAACCTTTAGGCCGAGCGAATTCATCCACGTTTCAAATTGATTAAAGTGTTGTTCGGCTAAAATTTCTGTTGGTGCGACAACAGCTGCTTGAGTTTCGTTCTCAATAGCGATAAGACACGACAACAAGGCAACAATTGTTTTGCCGCTGCCAACATCCCCCTGAATAAGTCTATTCATCGGATGCGGTGCCATCATGTCGAGCTTAATTTCGCCCAGTACCCGACGTTGGGCCGCCGTCAAACGAAAGGGTAGCATAGTTACAAGAGGCTTGGTGTATCGGTGTGAAACTGAAAAAGCTTTACCTTGCTGAAGCTGTGTCCCTTTTTGTCGTAGCGCTAACCCGAGTTGTAGGTAGAAAAATTCATCATAGACAAGTGTTTTTCGGGCAATGCTTTGCCCTGATTGTAATTGATGAAAATCACTTTGTTGCGGTGGACAGTGAATCTGAAGTAGCGCATCAGCAATTGAGAGCAATTGGTGTTTTTGGATCAATTCAAGTGGGATGTGTGTGGTTACATATTCGGCGTAACGCGAGACTGCTTCTTGACAGAATTTGCGCATCTGTTTCTGACTCAACCCTTCAGTTAAGGGGTAGACAGGTAAAATACGACACTGACTGCTCGGGAGATCACCACCTGCATAAAATTCAACTTCAGGATGAAGGACTTCGCGATGAGAGGAAAAAAACTTTACCTCCCCTACGACTATAATATTTGCCCCATGCTGGTAGCGACGTTTCATCCAATCACGTCGATAATGGAACCACTTAAGAAGGATTTGACCACTGTCATCTTCTACAAGAACTTCAAAAACTCTTTTTTTACCTCGGCCAACTTGAACTTCATCGGCACTGCGAATGATCCCCTTAAACACAGAAACTTCATTCACGGGAAGTTTGGCAATGATTTTAATTTCACGTCGGTCTTCGTAACGATGAGGCAAGAAATACAGGAGGTCTTCAATGGTGTATAAATTGAGGCGAGTTAGCTTTTGTGTGAGACTTGGACCAACCCCTTTAAGCGTACTTAAAGGGGCTTGTAGTTTGACGCTATGTGATTGCAGATTTGTCATCCGTTTTGTCAGATTGCGAGGTTATTTTTCATGGTTTATCAATAAGGCGTTAAGTTTTTCGAGTAAGTCATTAACATCTAAACCATGATTGATCGCACCCTGTTGAACTGATTCATGGCGAGCACCTGAGCAGGTTGAGCAGGACAAACCAAATTCTGCCAGAACGTGAACAGAATTGGGGTGCATCTTCAAAACTTCAGTCATCTTGGTGTTTTTTTCAATCATAACCAATTAAACCTTAAATATATTTGAGGTCTAAAACTTCATAAATTTTTATCCCAGAAGGAACATTGATCCGCACTTCATCATCAAAGGTGTGACCAATAAGCGCTTTTCCTACTGGAGAAGTGACTGAGATTTTCCCTTTTTTAATGTCAGCTTCGTCCTCACCAACAATTTGATAGACCACTTCATCTTCTTGATCGATATCAAATAATGTTACTGTTGCACCAAAGACAATTTTATCAGATACCATGGTCTTTGGGTCAATGACTTCAGCTCGAGCTATTTTATCATTAAGATAGAGAATTCTACCTTCAATGTGGCCTTGTCGGTCTTTTGCCGCATCATATTCTGCGTTTTCCGAGAGATCACCATGAGCGCGTGCTTCTGCAATATCTTGAACAACCTTCGGACGCTCCACGCGAACTTTTGTTTTCAATTCCTCTTGTAGGCGCTGATAACATTCGGGTGTCATAGGGACAGATTGAGACATTGATTTTCCTTTTCAAAAAAAGAAAAGTTGCGGGTAGAGTTACTACCCGCAACGGTTGAAGTTTTTATTAGACTGTGCTTACTGTTTTAGAGTTTAGAAATCATACTCTTGTAGAGCGACGGGGTCAAGGTTTTCTCGTTGCATTGCCATGATACCGTCTACTGCGGCATCCATTCCCGTTGCTGTCGTGAAATAGGCAACGCTATGCATCAATGCCGAACGACGAATAGAAAATGAATCCGCAATGGATAACGGACCAAATGTTGTATTGAAAACCATTGCGACATCACCATTCTTAATGGCATCAACACAGTGAGGCCGCCCCTCTTTGACCTTGTTGACTTGTTCAACGGCAATACCATGTTGCTGAAGGGTTGCGGCGGTTCCGCTGGTTGCAATAATAGTAAAGCCAGCATCAACAAGTTTTTGGGCAATGAGAACAGCACGAGGCTTATCGCTCTCTTTAACACTGATGAAAACTTTACCTGCCAAGGGTAGAATCACACCAGCGCCAAGTTGGGCTTTAGCAAAAGCCTTACCAAAGTCCATGTCGAGACCCATAACTTCACCCGTGGATTTCATCTCAGGCCCAAGAAGGGTATCAACGCCAGGGAATTTAGCGAAAGGGAATACCGATTCCTTAACCGCAACATGCTTTGGTACCACATCACCCTCAATACCGAGCTCTTTAAGTGTCTTACCACCCATGAGTCGCGCGGCAATTTTCGCCAGAGGACGTCCCGTTGCTTTGGACACAAACGGTGAGGTACGACTCGCACGAGGATTGACTTCAATGAGGAAAACCTCCCCTTCTTTCACGGCAAATTGAATATTCATTAAGCCGATAACGCCTAACTCAAGTGCTAAAGCGATCGTTTGTCGCCTCACCTCTACTACAAGTTCATCGGATAAAGAATATGGGGGCAATGAGCATGCTGAATCACCAGAGTGAATTCCCGCTTCTTCGATGTGCTGCATAATACCACCAATGACGACATCTGTTCCATCACATAGGGCATCTACATCCATCTCAATCGCATTGTCGAGAAACTTGTCGATGAGTATTGGATGCTCAGGGGACGCTTTAACCGCAAATTTCATATAGTTGCGTAATTGTTCGATCCCATAAACGATTTCCATAGCACGACCACCTAAAACATAGGAAGGACGTACTACAACTGGGTAGCCAATTCTTTCAGCAATAATTTCTGCTTCCTCAAAAGAACGTGCTAAGCCATTTTCTGGTTGTTTAAGATCTAATTTGTTAAGCAATTCCTTAAATCGCTCACGATCCTCAGCACGGTCAATGGCATCAGGGCACGTACCAATAATAGGGACTCCAGCTTCTTCAAGGGCAACGGCAAGCTTAAGAGGTGTTTGTCCACCAAATTGTACAATTACACCGACTGGTTTTTCAACTTCAACAATTTCCAACACATCTTCAAATGTCAGTGGTTCAAAATAAAGGCGATCTGAGGTGTCATAATCGGTTGATACCGTTTCGGGATTACAGTTAACCATGATGGTTTCATAGCCGTCTTCGCTGAGGGCAAAAGCACCATGTACACAGCAATAATCAAACTCAATCCCTTGACCAATACGGTTTGGTCCGCCGCCAAGAATCATAATTTTTTTCTTGTCGGTTGGATCTGCTTCACACTCTTCTTCGTAGGTTGAATACATGTACGGAGTGAATGCTTCAAACTCTGCCGCGCAGGTGTCGACACGTTTGTAAACAGGTCGAATATCGTTATTGTGGCGCAATGCGCGGACATCGCTCGCACAACATTCGAGAAGAACAGCTAAGCGGCGGTCAGAGAAACCCATCTTCTTAGCAGAAAGTAAAAGCTCAAGTCCTGCTTCTGAGGCAGAAAGAACGTCCTCTTTAGCGGCGTAGAGCTCAAACTCTTTATTGATGATCTGCTGGATGTTAAATACAAACCAGGGATCAAATCCACTGATTTTGTAAATTTCTTCAATAGGCATCCCAATACGCAATGCATCGCCAAGGTACCAAACGCGGTCCGAGTTAGGAACGCGCAATTTTTCGCGAATTTCTTCTATTTCGAGTTCACTAAGGGGACGCTTGTAATCACTTGGGCCGTCAAAAAGACGACTTTCGAAGCCATCCGAGTCGATCTCCATGGAGCGCAGAGCTTTTTGAAAACTCTCTTTGAACGTACGACCAATTGCCATCGCTTCACCGACTGATTTCATCTGGGTAGTCAGAGTTGGGTCAGTGCTCGGGAATTTTTCGAAAGTGAATCGAGGAATCTTAGTAACAACATAGTCAATTGAAGGCTCAAATGCTGCGTAGGTTTCACGAGTAATATCGTTCTTGATTTCATCAAGAGTGTAACCAATGGACAGTTTCGCAGCAATTTTCGCAATGGGGAAACCCGTTGCTTTTGACGCCAAAGCTGAAGAACGAGAAACGCGTGGATTCATCTCAATAACAACGAGTCGACCATCCTTGGGGTTGATACCAAACTGGATGTTTGACCCCCCTGTTTCAACGCCGATCTCACGAATAATCTTAAGAGAAACATCGCGAAGAATTTGGTACTCTTTATCTGTAAGCGTTTGCGCTGGTGCAACAGTGATGGAATCACCCGTATGAACGCCCATCGCATCAAAGTTTTCAATAGAACAAATAATGACCACGTTATCAGCAAGATCGCGCATCACCTCAAGCTCATACTCTTTCCAGCCAATGATTGATTCCTCAATAAGAATCTCATCAGTTGGTGAAGCATCAATGCCTGTTACCGCCATTTTTTCGAATTCTTCGCGATTGTAAGCGATGCCGCCACCCGTGCCACCAAGGGTAAATGAAGGGCGAATTATTGCGGGGTAACCGATATCTTCAACGACGACCATCGCTTCTTCATAGTTGTGTGCTAAACCTGAGCGAGGTACGTCAACACCAATGTTGGCCATGGCTTGTTTAAAAAGCGTACGATCTTCTGCTTTTTCAATAGCGGGCAACTTAGCACCAATAAGTTCGACACCATATTTCTCAAGGGTACCGTCTTTGGCCACAGCTACCGCAACATTGAGTGCTGTTTGGCCACCAAGGGTTGGCAAGACAGCATCTGGCCGCTCTTTTTCGATAATCTTAGTAAGAACCGCAGGTGTGACTGGTTCAATATAGGTCCTGTCGGCAAAGTCAGGATCGGTCATGATTGTTGCAGGATTTGAGTTAAGTAAAACAACCTCATATCCTTCATCCTTAAGAGCTTTACAAGCTTGGGTTCCTGAGTAGTCAAACTCACATGCTTGACCGATAACAATTGGACCTGCTCCAATAATTAATATCTTTTTTATATCTGTACGTTTAGGCATTTAGGTTTCCTTAGTTCACGTTTTTCTTGAAGTTATCCATCATCTCTATAAAGCGACCAAATAGATAATGTGCATCATGTGGCCCAGGTGAAGCTTCAGGATGATATTGCACAGAAAATGCTGCAGATGCACTATGGCTAATACCCTCGACAGTGTCATCATTTAAGTTGACATGAGTAACATTCACATCCGCACCAAGGGTGCTTGCATCCACGGCAAAGCCATGATTTTGTGATGTGATTTCAATTTTTTTGTTGCACAGTTGCTGCACCGGTTGGTTGCCACCACGATGACCAAACTTCAATTTATACGTTTTACCACCCAGAGCAATGGATAGAAGTTGATGGCCTAAGCAGATACCAAACAGCGGAACCTTGCCGAGAAGTTGGCGAATATTCTCTTGAGCATACTCAATTGGTTCGGGATCACCGGGACCATTACTTAAAAAGACTCCATCTGGATTCATTTTAAGAACTTCATCTGCTGGCATGGTTGCGGGAACAACCGTGACCTCACAGTTTGCAGCAACAAGGTTACGTAAGATATTACGCTTAATACCAAAATCGTAAGCAACAACCTTATATTGTGGCGTAGCAGAATTAGATTGATACCCCTCTTTTAGGTCCCAAAGAGATTCTGTCCAACTGTAGGCTTTATCAGTTGTTACCTCTTTGACAAGGTCGCGACCGACAATAGTAGGAGCTTGTTTTGCTTTAGCAACCAAACTGTCAACATCAAGGTCAGTTGAGGAGATAACTCCTGTTTGAGCACCATGATCTCGAATATGCTTGACTAAGGCACGAGTATCAATGCCTTGAATTCCAACAATGTTGTTGATTTTCAAATACTCGTTAAGCGTCATTTCTGAGCGCCAGTTACTGGGGTACTCACTGCACTCTTTTACCACTAGTCCTGAAAGGTGAGGACGCTCGGACTCCACATCTTCGGAATTGATCCCGCAGTTACCGATAAGGGGATAGGTCATGGTAACGATCTCACCACAATAGGATGGATCGGTAAGAATCTCTTGATATCCGCTTAAACTGGTGTTGAAAACGACCTCACCGAAGGTTTCACCTTCAGATCCAATATGTTGGCCGTGAAAAACTCTGCCATCTGCTAGAGCCAGAATTGCTTTCATGCTCTGGTGTACTCCTATTCGTGTTGAATGTTCGTGTTGTTATGAACTATTAGTGTATTAATTACGTTCGAAAGTTGTTTTTCCATCTCTCAATGTTAGCATCGCCGCCCCTATCATTTCACAACCCTGAAATGGTGTATTGTGGGCTTTAGAGTGCAACGTCTTTGTATCAACCGTCCACTGCAAGTCGGGGTCAATAATGGCAATGTCGGCAGGAGCCCCCACCTTCAGTGTTCCACGCGGGAGATTGAGTACCTGTGCCGGTTTAGCTGTGAGGCAATGAATCGCTTCACTGAGTGTCAGCACGCCCTCTTCAACCAGTCGCAATGTTAATGGAAGTGCTGTTTCCAGACCAACCAAGCCGTTTGCTGCAACGTTAAACTCTACATTCTTATCGTCGATATGATGTGGCGCGTGATCAGTCGCTATCGCGTCAATGGTTCCATCTGCCAAACCTTCTTTCATGGCCGCTCTGTCATCAGAGGTGCGTAAAGGTGGTCCCATCTTTGCGTTAACATCATAGCCTCGAACGGCTTCTTCAGTGAGTGTGAAGTGGTGTGGAGTGACCTCACAGGTAACGCGAACCCCTTTTTTCTTTGCTTCACGGATCAGTTCAACGGCACGACGTGTTGAGATGTGGCAAACATGTAACCGTGCACCGGTTAGTTCAGCTAACATCAGGTCACGTGAGATTGTAACCGCTTCAGCAACCCACGTATTCCCAACCAGACCTAGTTCGGTTGACACACGGCCCTCATTCATGACTCCGCCCGCTTTAATCGCTTCATCTTCAGCGTGAGCAATGATAGGCATGTCGAATCCGCTCGCATACTCCATTGCCCGTCGTACAACTTCACCGCAATCAACATTGAGTCCATCATCAGAAAAACCAACGCAACCCGCTTGCTTTAAATCACCCATCTCGACGAGTGATTTACCCTTTTGCGATTTAGTAATGGTGCAAATAGGGTAGACGTTAGCACTACCCTCGGTAATCCCTTTGTTGATCATGTAGGCGGTGAGAGCCTTGTTGTCATTGACAGGATTTGTGTTTGGCATGCATGCCAGCGAGGTGAAACCACCCGCAGCTGCAGAACGTGTGCCAGTAACAATATCTTCTTTATATTCATAGCCTGGATCACGCAAATGCACATGGATATCAATCAATCCAGGCGTCACCAACAAGCCATCGGCATCAATAACTTCATCCATACCAAGTGGGTCAATATTGTTGTCGAGTTGCGCAATGCAGCCCTCTTCAATCAAGATATCTAAATTAGAATCAATCTTTTGTGATGGATCGATTACGCGACCATTTTTGATTAATATTTTCATGTCAAACCTCTTTACGTGTGAATAGCACTAACTCGAATAAATTATTACTTCGCAGACGCTTTATTCTTCTGATCCGCCGGCTAACAAGTATAAAAGTGCCATTCTGATTGCGACACCGTTCTCAACCTGGTCAAGAATAACATTTTGATTGCCGTCAGCAACATATGATGAGATTTCAACGCCACGGTTAAGAGGTCCAGGATGCATGACAATAGCATCTGACTTGGCCAACTTGATATTCTCAGTATTAAGCGCAAAGAACTGTGCATACTCACGCAGGGTCGGCATAAGGGTATTACCACCTTCTCGTTCCATTTGAATGCGAAGCATAATCACCACATCAGCATCTTTAATGGCTTTATTGATGTCGGTGTACACTTCTGCGCCCATCTCTTCGAGCCCTGGAGGTAGCATGGTTGCGGGACCCGCTAATCGAACAGTAGCTCCCATTGTTTTAAGTGCGTAAAGGTCAGAACGTGCCACACGACTACGAGCAATATCACCAATGATGGCAACGGTTAATCCGTCAATTTCACCTTTGTGCTCCTTGATGGTCATAAGATCAAGCAAGGCTTGACTTGGATGTTCGTGAAAACCGTCACCAGCATTAATAACTGAACACTTCGTTAGACGTTTAGCTAAATAATCCGGAGCACCTGAACAGGAGTGACGCATAACAATGACATCCGCATTCATCGCTTCAATGTTTTTAGCAGTATCTTCAAGGGTCTCCCCTTTTGTTACCGAGGACCCTGACGCTGAAATATTGATGGTGTCAGCAGACATCCGTTTGCCGGCCAACTCAAATGAAGTACGAGTTCGTGTGCTATTTTCATAGAACAGATTGACAATTGTCTTACCACGAAGGGTCGGTACTTTTTTAATTTCGCGTTGATTGACCTCTTTAAAGCTTTCTGCCGTTTTGAGGATCAGTTCAATATCCTCTTTTGATAACTGCTGGGTGCCGATGATGTGCTTATGTGCAAATGTCATGTCCTGTCCCCTTTTTGATCACTGTATTGCATATGTTGTGTGTGCGTCTTTACGACACAAACCTTATGGTTTGACTAAACGAACTTTTGTTGGGTACTGAGTATCATCAAAAACCACTTCGATCTTCTCTTCCCGTGATGATGGAACATTGCGGCCAACAAAGTCTGGCCGAATAGGAAGCTCGCGGTGACCACGATCAATCAATACGGCTAGTTGAATACTGCTGGGGCGTCCAATATCCATCAGTGCATCCATTGCGGCACGTATCGTTCGGCCAGTATAGATAACTTCGTCAACGAGAATGACATGACAATTATCGAGCGCAAAAGGGATATCGGTTTTACCAATGGGCCGAACAACTCCGTTGGATATATCGTCACGGTACATCGTGACATCCACAGCTCCCTGCTTAATCTCAATGCCTTCAATCTCAAAAATACGCTGGCGTAACATTTGAGCCAAATGGTCACCGCCAGAACGAATACCGATCAGCACCAAATTCGTACAACCATTGTTTTTTTCAAGAATCTCATGAGCAATTCGCGTTATCGCACGTATTATTGCATTTGAATCGAGGAGGATGGTTTCAAGAGAACTCATTATAGACTCCTTGTGGGGTTGTCAAAGGGACACGGCGTTTAAACAAAAAAATACCTTTCCACCTATAGGGTATAGGCAAAAAGGTACTTGAGTAGATGTTTTGAGTGGTACGTTTATTTACAATCACAACTATAACCTTTGCAAACCTCTCGGATTCACTTAAAAGGGTGAAAATTTTAGTAACAATAACGAAATAGACGACTTAAAGTCAAGAAAAAGTCTCGTTAAAAGTAATTTATTGACGAGACCGATAGATATACTATTATTAAAATAATCATTAACTTTTGCGAAGGTTACTCATGGATTTGGAAAAAGAAAAATATCTAGAGTGTGAAGAGTGTGGGAGTTCAATTCTCGAACAATGTGTCATTGAAGAAGGAGGTAAACTTCTTTGTGGTGACTGTGTTGTACGGACAACTAAAAGAGAGGTCATAATCGCGGAGAAAATTTCAAAAAAACGACGTGATGAAGAATATGAAATAGAACGAAATAAAATAATAGCCAAAAAGAAGAAAAATGGTGTTTTGATTTTAATTGTTGCGATCATCATTTTCATTTTCACCCAATGGCTTATGAGCATTAACCAGCCAGAACCTATTCAAAGTATCGTTGTCGATTATTCAAAAGATCTCTATGCGGCCAAAGCATTAATTACAATTGGTATCTACAAATATGCGGCAGAAATGGAGCGGCTCCCCTTAACCTTAAATGAAATATCACCCCAATATGTACCAAAAGGGCTAGATAAGGCATTTAAAACATTTAAGTATGTGAAGCAAAGCAATGAATCTTACGAGTTAGAGATCATTGGTCCCACACCACTTAATCAAGTTGGAGCAAATGATGATGAACAATAACGATGGTTATACCTTGATCGAACTTCTAACTGTCGTGACAATAATTGGAATTCTCGCAGCAATTGCTATACCTAACTATAGAGGATATAGAGATAAGGCAAAGAAAGTTACTGTTATCAGTACATTACGACAGATACGTTTAGCGCAAGAGGTTTACTGGACGGACTATCAGCACTATTTCCCTTTGAACTCAACCATTTCAGACACCTCTAAAATCACTGTTCCTGGTCTTGATATGGATATTCCAATATCTTTAAATCAAGAATGGAGCATCTCATCCAATGGTGGTGAATCTGATCCCATAAAACATTATACAGTAACTGTTGAAACACATATGGATGCTGATCAGGATGGTGTTTTAGATACATATACATACTCAAGAACAGTTGATAATTCTGGGGGCATTATATCAGAGACAAATATTTACCCATTGCGGCCAGATGCGATATAAAAAGCCACTTATTTTAATTGCTGACAATCGGGGCAATAAAAAGTGGATCTTTGCCCGATCTTCTTATTTACAATCACTGTTTCACACGTCAAACAAGGCTGCCCTTCCCTACCATAGACAAATAATTGTTGCTGAAAATAGCCTGGTGCTCCGTGTCCATTGACAAAGTCTTGCAGCGTTGTCCCTCCCGCCTTAATCGCCCTCAACAAAACCTCTTTGACAATTCGCACCAATGCCTCATACGCTTCAAGCGATAATTCACCAACTTTTTGCTGTGGATGAATTTTAGCTTGGAACAAAGCCTCATTGGCATAAATATTACCAACTCCGACCACAACATGATTATCCATTAAAAACGTTTTGATAGCGCGGCGTTTATTTCTAGTGAGGTCATAAATATAGCGGCTATTAAAATCAGTTGTTAAAGGTTCAGGGCCAAGGGCGTTGAGGAGACGATGGGAGTGTGGATTTTGACCCGGATGCCATAGTATAAGCCCAAATCTGCGCGGATCGTGAAAACGGAGACAACCACCATTCTCAAATAAAAAATCTACATGATCATGTTTTTCAGGTGGTTCATTTTGCTTGAGCCAGCGTAACGTTCCTGACATGCCAAGATGAATAAGGACCGTACCACTCTCGATGGTTAACAATAAATATTTTGCTCGTCGCTCAAAGTGAATAATTTTATGTTGAGCGAGAAGTTCGGGGAGTTGGCTAGGGACAGGGTAGCGTAACTTACCCTGATAAATATGAACAGACAGGACAGTTTGCCCAACAAGAAGATCTTGCAATCCCCTTTTTACTGTTTCTACTTCCGGTAGTTCAGGCATCTCTAGACATCCTAAAAACTGATCCCACCTTGTTCAACATGATCCATCGTAATTTTCTCATGCGAATCTTTAAATTCTGAGCAGGGCAACTTATGACTTTGCATGTAAAGCCATGAACCTTCAACAGGTAGAAATTCTGACAATTCAAAATACTCGTCGTGATTTCCTTGATAGGAAACTTTGAGATAAAACAAAACACGAGCGCGCTGTTCTTCTATCTCTTCAATTAATATCTTGCACGTTTCAATACTGTAGTCACTGTCAAGTGTTGACAGTCCATAATTGATATATTCAACTCTTTTTGGAAATTGAATCCTGAAATTTGAATCGGGGTGAAAGGTATCAAATATAAAACCAAAATTGTTATTTCTAAATGCAGACACACGTGCTTCAACGAGTTTGGCTGGAGATAGATTTAAATGTGTCGGTTGAACGATGGTTTGTATCTTGGGATTCAAACAACATTTTTTATATTTTTTACCACTGCCACAGTGGCACAGGTCGTTGCGTCCGAGTTGCATCGTCAAGAGTTCTTTCATTTATTAATACGTGGATCAAGGGCGTCACGCACCCCTTCCCCAAGCAAATTATAGCCTAAGACCGTAATCAATATAGCCAGACCAGGAAAAACAGAGAGCCACCAGGCGGTACCAAGTGTTTGTTTGCCAGCTATCAGCATGTTACCCCATGAAGGGGTTGGTGGCTGCACGCCAATGCCGAGGAAAGATAATGCGCTCTCGGTTAAGATCGCTCCTGCAATACCGAGAGCAGCGGACACGAGTACTGGTGAAAGAGCATTGGGTAAAATGTGTCGTAAAATGATCCGAGCATCGCTTGCACCGAGTGAACGGATCGCCAAAACAAATTCTCGTTCACGTAATGATAAAAACTCAGCTCGTACCAACCGAGCAACACCCATCCATCCAGTTAGACCAATAATGATCATAATATTCCAAATAGATGGTTCTAAAAAAGCAATAACGGCAAGAATTAAAAAGAAAGATGGAAAGCAGAGCATGATATCAACAAATCGCATAACGATAATATCGACCCAGCCACCATAGTAACCAGCAATCGCACCCAAAACAATCCCCACTGCCGTTGCAATCCCTACCGCAACAAAACCGACTAGCAAGGAAATTCTTGCGCCATAGGCGATGCGTGAGAATACATCTCTTCCAAGGTCGTCAGTACCGAGCCATGAAGCAACACTTGGTGGTTCAAGCTGGCGTGAAATATCGACAAAACCAGGATCCGGTGCAATGATAGGTGCCATGATAGCGAGAACAAACATCAGACACACCATCAAACCACCAGCGAGGGCCATTTTGTTATGTAAAATTCGGTGCCAAAAGTCTGTGCGAGCCATACAGCAATCCCTGTGCTAATTGTTTTGTTCGAGCAACTGAGTTAAGAGCGTATGGCCAAGGTCACACTTAATCCCTGTACTTTTTGCGTCTTTTTCGCAATAGCCAAGACCTTGACCCATTGTTGTGTTGGTCTCTGCGAGGTTATTTGCTGTGCACAAAATATAAGGTACAGGATCTTTTGTGTGGGTACGCAACGCAACAGGTGTTGGATGGTCGGGAAGAACCAGCATCCGCCAATCACCGAGTTGATCGATTGACTTTAGAATGGTTCCGACAACTTCTTCATCGAAGCGCTCAATTGCAGTGATCTTTTCTTTTAAGTCACCAAGATGTCCTGCTTCATCGGGAGCTTCAACATGGACATAAACAAAATCATGATCTTTTAGTGTTTCAATGGCAGCATTAGCTTTGCCAACATAGTTTGTATCGAGGTATCCCGTGGCACCAGGTACATCAATGATATCAAGTCCAGCGTAAATACCGATCCCTTTGATGAGGTCGACAGCTGAAATAACGGCACCTGTTAATCCATATTTGTCTTTATATGTTTCCATTTGCGGTGCACGCCCATGCCCCCACAACCAAATGGAATTGGCCAAGGCTTTTCCCTCTGTGCGCCGTTGAACATTTACCGGATGATTACTAAGGAGCATTTGCGCCGAGTTGATCAAGTCTGCCAGCACTTCAGCACCCTCACCTTTTGGTAAATACTCTTCAATGCTTTGATCGATAATGTCATGCGGAGGGGTAAATGACATGGTATCTTTACCGTTACGCCAAACTAAAAGATGGCGATAAGATACTCCCGCATGAAATTCAAAGTTATCGTCCCCTAGTTCTTGCTGTAGGGTTTCGATAATACGCGTTCCCTCTTCAGTACTAATATGCCCAGCAGAGAAATCAGACATATATAACTTGCCATAATTATAGACAATATCTACAAGATTCAGTCTAAACGCAACATCATTTGGCCCAAGATTAACCCCCATACTGGCGGCCTCCAAGGGCGATCGTCCTGTATAACAACGTGATGTATCATAGCCAAAAACGGTGAGATTTGCCACATCGCTGCCAGGATGGAACCCCTCAGGAACGGTTTCAACTAACCCTAGCTGTCCATGAACTGCTAAACGATCCATGTTTGGAGTTTTAGCGTAATCTAGGGGAGTTTTACCTTCAAGCTCTTCAAGTGGCTCGTCAGCCATCCCGTCACCAAGTAGTACCAAATACTTCATAAATTCCTCATTGAAAAGATAATACAGCCCTCAAGTTAACGACGAGGGTGAAATTGTTTGTGGACTTTTTTAATATGTTCCCGTGATACATGGGTATAAATTTGTGTAGTTGTAATATCCGTATGACCTAATAGTGTTTGCACAACACGTAAATCAGCACCATTTTCAAGAAGGTGAGTTGCAAATGAGTGTCGTAATGTATGTGGAGTTACCTTCTTAGTGATTCCCGCCTGAATTGCACGACGTTTTATCATCTTCCAGAACCCTTGACGTGTCAAGCCATTGCCTGAACGGTTTAAGAAAACATAACCACTGTCCTCTTTGTTTACCGTTTTAGGCTGGGCAAGTATCGGCCGAGAATGCTCCATATAAAAAATAAGACATTCAATCGCTACCTCACCGACAGGTACAATGCGTTGTTTACTTCCCTTACCAAAAGTGCGCAAATAACCACTGGTTAAATGCAGGTCAGCATGACGTAAACTGATAAGTTCCGAGACACGTAAGCCTGTAGCATAAAGCAATTCTAGCATGGCTTTATCACGTCTTGTTAATGGTTGTCCATCATCTAATAGATCTAAAAGTGTATCCACCTCTTCGACACTCAATGTGTCAGGTAAGGTCTTTAAAATTTTCGGAGTTTCAATATGGCTTAAAGGATTGTGATTGACAATCCCTTCATTGATCGAAAACTTATGAAATCCACGCAAGGATGACAAAATCCGAGCTCGACTTCGAACCCCTACGCCTAGACTTTTCAAATGGCTAAAAAAAGCAATAACGTGTCGCTGAGTAATCCGTTCGAATGTTGAAATTGATTGATTACTTAAAAAATCGAGATACTGAAAAAGGTCTCGCGAGTACGATTCGAGAGTATTGGTGGCAAAGCCCCGCTCAATCGTTAGATAATTGAGGAATAGATCGCTGGTATTCTCAAGTTGATTACTCACTGAGTTCTTCCAATAGCGTTCGCTTTAGTTCATCACATTTAGCACTGTCTAACAATTTGTGACCAAAAATATCTTGCACATAAAAAGTGTCACCTGCGCGATCACCCTTTGTTGTGATTTTTGAAACTCCAATATATAAGCCAAAGTCTTTAAAGCTATTCGTCATTTGATACAATAAACCAACTTTGTCCTTAGTCGTAATATCAATGACAGTATATTCGTATGAGACATCATTATCAATGTCAACGCATGGAGCGCTAGTTGGCACATTGTGCGAAAGATCAAGCAGTGAACTCTCACTCTTAGTTACCAAGTTTTCAACAAATTCTCGTCCTTCAAGTACAGCATTGAGGTTATTCTCAATAGTCTTCCATTTTCTTTCATCGTCGTAGATGTTTCCATCAACTCCAACCTGCAAAATATCTACAGCAATGCCATTTTTTTGCGTAAATATTTGCGCACCGAGAATATTCACCTTATTTGATGCCATCACACCGGCAATGTTGGTAAACAAAGCTGGGATATCAACAGTCGAGATGATCACTTCGGTAAAACTTTTTTCATGATTATGAATAACCCGCATAGCCATAGTGTCATTTTTACGGGCGAGTATCACCTTAACGTGCAACGCAATTTCAACAGAGCTATATGACATGAGATAACGGGTAGAAAAATTGCGTAAACATTCACGAATCTCTTTTGGTTGATATTCGTCACTAAGAAGTTCCACAACGTTACGGACAATTCGGCGAATTTTATCCGACGACTTGTCTGCAATAAAATTTCCCCTTTCAAGAACGGTGTAACTCTTTTCGTACAATTCTTGTAGCAAAAACCCTTTCCATTCTGACCAGACATCTGGACCAACCGCCTTGATGTCACTAAAGGTCAACAAATAGAGCATTTTGAGGTTTTCACTACTCGACATTTTTTGTGAAAATTGCGAGATCAAATGAGGATCATTGAGATCGCGCCGCTGAGAAGTATGAGCCATTTGTAGATGGTTTAAAACAAGGAATTCAAGACGCTTAGTATCCTCTTTACCCAACCCCATTCGCCGCGAAATAGTTGGAATCATTGCGGCACCTTTT
Organism: Desulfuromonas svalbardensis; assembly: GCF_055389415.1. NCBI lineage: Bacteria > Pseudomonadati > Thermodesulfobacteriota > Desulfuromonadia > Desulfuromonadales > Desulfuromonadaceae > Desulfuromonas > Desulfuromonas svalbardensis. The sequence goes on from NZ_AP042416.1 coordinate 2,472,030, forward strand.
TCGCAATGATTATGCCCCTCCCCTTTACCAATATCGTGCAGCATGACAGCCAAAATGATCAATTCAGGCTTTTCAATTTCATTTGATATGCGAGTTAGTAGTTGTTTTTTTTCCTCGTATAGCCCTTGCCATAGTCGATCGATCTCTTTTACAGCAAAAAGAGTGTGAGTATCAACGGTGTAAATATGGTAGGCGTCATGCTGAACTTGGCAATAAATTCTTTTAAATTCAGGAAGGTAATGATTTAAGAAAAGGAGATGATGCATTAATGACAAGATATCATAAACACCTTTTTTATAACGAAGGATGTCAAGAAATGTATCATTCACAATTCTAGAGCGACGAAAACGATCATTGACACGGTGTAGGTTAAGACGGATCTCAGTTTTAACCTTCAAACTCATTTTGATTCGTTGGCGTTGAATCAGTTGAAATGCTTTCATCATCATTTCTGGTGATTCACTAAACAAGTTATCGTTAACCAAGTGAAGTTCACCTCGCAGAGCAAAGAAACCTTCTTCAATGTTTCTGCGGCGTAAATAACCAACCAATCCGTGATCATCATTTCCACGGTTTACTGCTCGTGAAATAAGGGTCGATGTCAAGTGTTCTACACAGGTCGCAGCTTCGTAATAATCTTTCATGAACTGTTCTACAGCCAATGATTTCTTGGTGTCTTTATAACCAAGGAATTGGGCAATCAATTCTTGCTGCTCAAAGTGTAGTTGTTCATTTTTACGTGGCGACAGGTAGTGAAGCTCGTTGCGAATACGCCATAAGTAATCGAGAGAGGTTAGAAACTCTTTCTCCTCTTGCTCATTTATAATACCTTTAATGACAAGCCCTCTTAACGAGTCAACCTTATACTTAACTTTTGAAATCCAAAGAGTCGTATGGAGATCACGTAACCCACCTTCCCCCTCTTTAATATTTGGTTCCAGCAAATAGACTGACGAGCCATATTTTTCGATACAATTACTATGCTCGATCATTTTATCGCGAATAAAATGACGACTGTTGTTTTTAACAATAAGTGGAACAACACGCTGCGAATAATCTTCATACAGTTCGTGGTCGCCATAAATATAGCGTGAATCTAACAACGAAGTGCAAGCCGTTAAATCCTTGCTGGAAATATCGATACAAGAGGATTCATTGCGGACACTGTGACCGACTTCTAAGCCTAGGTCCCATAAGAGATAAAGCATCCGCTCTGATAGCTTGAGAATGAAAGTGCTATCAGGGTCATTAACATAAAACATCAGATCAATATCGGAGCGCGGGTTCATCTCAGCTCGACCATAGCCTCCGATAGCGATAAGTGTACACGGCACCTGAGAGGTGAGATCGACAGTGCAAAATTCATACAACATTGCAATCAACGAGTCGGTTAAATGCGTTAAGCTTTTAACTGTTTGAGTTCCTGAAGCCCCATTTTGATGCTGAGTCTGAATCACGTTTTGATGGGATGATAAAAAGTCACTCGCGTGTTCTAAAAAAACAGCCCGGTTCTTGTCAAAATTAAGTTCTAAACGGGCTTCGGTTATGGTTTTATTAAGGGTATCGTTGTCAATTGAAAACACGAATCAATTCTCCACTTCAGCTAAGAGATTTTGTGAACGGAGATACTTTTTAACTCCTGTTACAATCGCTTCAGCGGCCCGATCTCGATAGACACTACTATTAAGACGTTTTGCCTCCATTTTGTTGCTTATAAAAGCCACTTCAACGAGCACAGAAGGCATTGTTGCCCCAAGGAGAACATGAAACGGCCCTTGACGAACCCCCATATCTTTAACATCAGAATATCGCCTACTTAATGATGAGATCAAAGATGTTTGAATCTCTGTTGCTAACCGGCTGGATTCGTTTATTTTTGCATTGGCCATCATATCAAAGAGAATGAGTTCTAGATCTCCCATCTCTTTTATGCTCATGCCATTCTCGCGAGCAGCAACAGCAATGGCCTTATCGTTTTTAGAGAAATTGAGGTAAAAGGTTTCAATGCCAAATATTTTCTTATTGATGCTCGCATTAGCATGGATCGAAATAAACAAATCAGCATCGACCTCATTGGCATAAGCAGTTCGCTGTCGAAGAGGGATGTAAACATCTCGATCTCTGGTCAAAAGGACTTCGCAACCCAAACTACTTCTTAAACGTGAAGCGAGTTTCTTCGCTAATTTAAGGACAACATCTTTTTCATAAAGACGATTTGGTCCGACGGCACCAGGATCTTTGCCCCCGTGTCCAGCATCAACAACAATACGTAATGTCCCTTTCGACTTCGTTGCAACATCAGGAAGATGGATACGCATAGGCTGAGATTCAGGGACCTGCGATAAAACCGTTGTAATATCTTGTTGGCCCACCTGTGGTGTCGATTCTAATTGAGGCTGGTTCGTCGTAAGCACAGCCCCTTTTTCTCGCGCAATATCAATCACAATACGCGGAGGATTTTGTAACTCAAGAACGGCGTAACGTGTTAGCTCACTTAAGTCGCAGACCACACGGATACTTTTCCGATTTATTCCTACCCTTATTTTTTTAACGACACCTTGATTTACTGGATAAGAATTAGCCAGTGATGACGCTTTTGTCGCCCCAAGAAGATCAAGATACAGGCGAGCTGAACTGTTATCATTTTGACTCGGAGGCAATGTGTTGACCTTAAATTGGGTCTGATGATTTAATTCGATCACAACACGGGTATGGTTATTATCGGTCCAGTGGCGAATACCTGTGACCTGAGTGGGCAATGATCGTTGTGTCTGCTCAACAGCTTCAACTGCAAATGTTTTTCTCAATGGGGTAGGAAGTTTTTTCATCAACAAACGAGCTTTTTTGGTTCTGTCACCTTGTGGATATTGATGAAGAATTAGTTCACAACATTGACGTGCATTGTCTGGATTATTTAGGGTTGAATATTCAATTTCGGCCTGTAGGTAGAGCGCATCGTCAGCTAATGAACTTTTCGTGTACCGTGTTGAGAGGATATTGAAGAAGTGTACCGCTCTCTGGGCATCTTGCTTTGCTAGAGAAACGCTATGAAGCCCCGAACAAGCTTTACCTAAAAGATAATAAGCCGATGGCGCTTTGTTGTGTGAGGGGTAACGCTCTGCAAATCGTTGTAATTTATGGAGAACCTTATCCCAATGGTGACGATATTGTTGTTTGTTAGTGTCTTTAGTCAGGGCAACATAGGCGTTACGTGCCGACTGATATTCCCCATCGGGAGTTAGTTTAGCTTCTATTGATGTGGAACAAACACCAAGTACAATGGCTAAAAGTAGGCAGTATCGAAAAATACGTGACATATATGGACTCATCATTCCGTTAGTTAGAGGAGTTTTTTCAGTTCATCCACCAGATTGAGTGCTTCAATTGGGGTAATCGTATTTAAGTCTGTCTTTAAAAGTCGCTGACGTAAGGGATCATTTGTACCTGTAAAAAGCGACAGTTGTGCCTCTTTATCAGTGCAAGAGGATGGGTTTTTTCGCGATTTCGCTAACCGAGGTTGCCCTTCGCATGAAAATTCTCCTTGCTCAAGGTTGCTAAGTACCTCCTTAGCACGAGTGATCACTTCATCAGGTAACCCCGCCAAACGACCGACCTGAATACCATAAGAATGACTTGTTCCGCCTGGGACGATCTTGCGTAAAAAGACAATCTGATCATTCCATTCACGTACCGCGATGTTGAAGTTCTCTATCCTATCGCGGGTTGTAGCGAGTTCCGTTAGCTCGTGGTAATGGGTCGCAAACAATGTTTTAGCAGCAACATGTTCATAATCATGCAAATATTCGGCCACCGCCCACGCAATACTAACACCATCGAAGGTTGATGTCCCACGACCGATCTCATCTAGAATGATCAGGCTTCGTGGTGTTGCATGATTTAAAATGTGTGCCGTTTCGCTCATCTCAACCATAAAAGTTGATTGTCCACGAGCTAAATTATCACTGGCACCAACTCGAGTAAAAATACGATCAACAACACCAATGTGAGCAGATTTTGCCGGAATCAATGAGCCGATTTGCGCCATAAGTGTAATAAGGGCCACTTGACGCATAAATGTTGATTTACCTGCCATATTGGGGCCGGTAATAATCAATAGTTGATCAGATACAGTATCAAGATGAACATCGTTAGCGATAAAACGCTCTGAAAGGTTCATGCACTCAATAACAGGATGACGACCCTCTACTATGTCCAACAGCGTTCCATCGTCCATAACGGGCACAACGTAATTACGTTCATGGGCAATCATGGCAAAGCTCACCAATACGTCAAGGCTGGCAAGTGCCTCCGCCGTCGCTTGGATACGAGAAGATTGCAGACTCACTTGTGCGCGAATAGTTTGAAATATTTCGTACTCAAGAGTCGTCAGTTTTTCTTCTGCGCCTAGAACCTTATCTTCATACTCTTTTAACTGGGGCGTAAAATAGCGTTCAGAATTAGCTAATGTTTGTTTGCGTTCATAGGATTCGGGTATTTTAGCCACTTGTGTTCGTGGTACTTCTATAAAGTAACCAAAGACACGATTATAGCGCACCTTGAGAGTTGTAATTCCTGTTTGTTCACGTTCCGTTTTTTCTAATCGAGCAATCCAGCCCTTCCCTTCACGACTGATCGACCGTAATTCATCAAGTTCTTCGAGATAACCATCCCGAATAAGCCCGCCCTCACGGATAACAAAGGGTGGGTTATCAGCAATTGAATGTCCAATGAGTTCGGCTACATCCTGCAACGGATCAATATCGTGATGGAGTTGTTGACCAAGGGGCGAGGTCAGAAGTTCAAGCTGATTTAATAAGTTTGGCAAACGTTCGAGGGACAAATTGAGGGCAACTAAATCCTTGGCATTAGCACTTGCCATAGAAATACGAGCGGTCAAGCGCTCAAGGTCATAAACGCCATCAAGGCTCTCACGCAGATCTTCACGCAACAGAGGTGCCTGTACCAGTTCAGCAACAAGTGAATGTCGCTCAGAGATATTCAGGCAGTCTAAAAGTGGATGGTTGATCCAGTGCCGTAATTTACGCCCACCCATCGCCGTAACCGTCTTATCTAGCGCACCAAGCAAAGAACCTTGACGTTTCCCATCGACGAGGGTTGCTGTCAGCTCAAGATTTCGTCGTGTGGCATCATCGAGAACCATGTAATCACTAACATGGTAGGTACTGAGAGTCCGTATATGTTCAACAGTTGATTTTTGGGTTTCTTCAATATAGTACAGCGCGGCACCAGCGGCACAAACCGCATCGGGTTGGTTTTGACAGCCAAACGAATCAAGGGAGTCGGCTTTAAAGAAACGAATTAATCGTCGCTGGGCATCTTCATACTCATATGCCCATTCTGGCAACGTATTGAGGGATCGATTTTGGATAAAACCATCAAGCTCGCCAATCAGCCACTCTTTATCTTGTTCATTGACCAGAATCTCACGAGGATTAACACTTGATATTTCACGTCGGACATCGCCAATGTCTTGTCCTTGCATGACACGAAACTCACCCGTGGAAATATCGAGTGTCGACACGCCGAATCCAGTATCAGAACGTGAAATAACTAACAGGTAATTGTTTTCATCGGGAGTAAGAAGGACATTTTCCATGACCATGCCTGGAGTCACAATACGCACAACTTCACGCCGAACGATCCCTTTTACCTCTTTAGGGTCTTCAACTTGTTCACATACTGCAACCTTATGGCCCTGTTCAACAAGTTTGGCAATATAGGGTTGAGCGCTATGGTACGGGATACCACACAGGGGGATTTCATCTGCTGAACCTTTGTTACGCGAAGTCAATGTAATATCAAGAACCTTCGATGCCGTCACTGCATCATCAAGAAACATTTCATAAAAATCACCAAGGCGAAAAAAAAGAATGGAATCAGGATGCTGGCTCTTAATTTCTAAATATTGACGCATCATCGGAGTTGGCGTTGCCATTACAACCTCACGAAACAAAAAGATTTATTTTTTGGATAGATATCGCAATCATCACGATATAAAAACAGGCTGTGGCTTAATTGAAAACCACAACCTATTATGTTCCAAAACAACATGACCTAAGAAGATCAATATTCAATATTGGGTTACTTGATTAACCGACCAATGCGGTTAAAACGCGGAAATGTTTTTTCATGATCCCACGACCAATATTTAATAAAGGCCTTACCTTTGATCTTTGAACGATCAACAAACCCCCAAAAACGACTATCATAGGAACGGTCGCGGTTGTCACCCATTACAAAATAGCTGTTAGCAGGAACGGTTACCGCTGGCATGAAATCGCGATAATCTTGCGGGGACATCGCGCTACCGGGCAATATTAATGTTGATTCTTTATGAATCTCTTGGGCTAACATTTGATGCTCACCGTTTACATAAACTTTTTTATTACGAACTTCAACGACATCACCAGGGATACCGACGACTCTTTTAATAAAATCACGCCGTTGTAACCACGGTTTGCCCTCATCTTCGGGAAACTCAAAGACGATAACATCTCCACGTTTTGGATCAGTAAGGGGAAAGACGAATTGGTCCATAAATGGAAGATCTGTTCCATAAATAAACTTACATACCAATAAATGATCCCCAATAAGAAGGGTGTCTTCCATAGATCCAGAGGGTATTTTAAAGGCTTGAACAACAAAAGTTCGAATGATTAATGCCAAGATTGCAGCGACAAACAATGCTTCAGCATACTCACGATACCAAGGTTTTTTAACGATAAGTTTTTTTGTTATTTCAGTATGTTGACTCATATTTCCTAATCATTTAATTTAAGGATTGCCAAGAACGCTTGCTGAGGAAGCTCAACGCTACCAATTTGCTTCATGCGCTTTTTACCCGCTTTTTGTTTCTCCAGCAATTTACGCTTACGACTAATATCACCACCGTAACATTTTGCAGTAACATCCTTACGAAGTGCCTTTACGGTCTCTCTGGCGATAATTTTTCCACCAACAGCAGCTTGGATAGCAACGACAAATTGCTGCCGAGGAATAAACTCTTTCATCTTAGAAACAAGTCCCCTGCCAAGAGATTGAGCTTTGTCATTATGTACAATAAGTGACAAAGCATCAACCACTTCACCATTAATCATAACATTCATACGAACCAATTTACTCGGTCGATAATCAAGATGTTCATAATCTAGCGAAGCGTAACCTCGTGAGATAGATTTTAGACGGTCATAAAAATCCATAACAATCTCATTTAACGGCAGTTCATAAACAATCATAACCCGTGTTTCGGTTAAGTATTTTATCTCCCGTTGAACGCCCCGTTTCTCTTCGCATAGCGCTAAAATTGAACCAACAAATTCATTTGGCACATGGATTGACGCTAAAATAAATGGTTCTTCTATTTTTTCAATAAATTGTACTTCAGGTAATTTGTTTGCGCTGTCGACAAGAAGCATTTCGCCTTTAACGGTTGTGACTTCGTAAACAACCGTTGGTGCCGTGGTAATGAGGTCAATATTGAATTCACGCTCAAGACGTTCCTGTATAATCTCCATATGGAGAAGACCTAAAAAACCACAGCGGAAACCAAAGCCAAGAGCCATAGAGCTTTCAGGCTCATAACTGATTGAGGCATCGTTGAGTTGAAGCTTCTCTAGAGCATCGCGTAACATCTCATATTCGCTGGTATCAATTGGATACAGACCTGAGAATACCATTGGCAAAACCTCTTGGAATCCAGGAAGAGCCTCAGCAGCTTTACGGTGTAAATGAGTGATGGTATCACCCACTTTAGCATCTTGAACAACTTTAATACCGGCAATCATAAAACCAACTTCACCAGCATTAAGGGACCCACGTGGTACAGGTCCAGGAGAAAAGACGCCAACCTTGAGGACTTCATAAGTGCCCTTGCTGGCCATCAATTCGATTTTATCCCCTTTTTTCAACTCACCATCAATGACACGGATCATGACGATAACGCCTTGATAAGTGTCATACCAAGAATCGAAAATCAATGCCTTTAGCGGTGCATCAGGGTCTCCTGTTGGGGCTGGGACACGCGACACGACTCGTTCAAGAATATCGTGAATGCCAATACCTGCTTTGGCGCTAGCAACAATCGCATCAGAGGTATCGAGTCCAATGATCTCTTCAATCTCCTCTTTTACCCGCTCAGGTTCAGCACCAGGGAGGTCAATTTTGTTTAGTACTGGGAAAATCTCCAATTCTTCATCTAAAGCAAGATAAACATTGGCAAGAGTTTGAGCTTCAACACCCTGTGAGGCATCAACGACCAGCAATGCACCTTCACATGCGGTGAGAGAACGACTCACCTCATAGGTGAAATCCACATGTCCAGGCGTGTCAATTAAGTTAAGTATGTAGTCTTGGCCATCATCAGCTTTATATTTCAAACATACAGCTTGAGCCTTAATAGTAATTCCGCGCTCTCGTTCAATATCCATTTTATCGAGAAATTGATCTGTTTTTTCACGGTCAGAGAGGGTTCCCGTCTCTTCGAGTAGGCGATCAGCAAGGGTCGACTTTCCATGATCAATGTGTGCGATAATGGAAAAATTTCGGATCATTTTTTGATTCATTGAGTCCTCATAATAATACAACATTTTTTAGGGCGTGTAAGACTAGTCAGATTCGTTTTTTTTGTAAAGAAATAAACCTAATCTTTCGAGCTATTCGAACCGATAAGAGCTAAATCAACAACAAATGTCATTACAGGAGCGTATTATAGCATGGATAAGCGTCATGATAACCCACAGATTAATCCTCACAAATCGACATCTGTGTTACGCCAACCCTATACAAGTAACCGCTTTAAACATTTCACAGAAAACATAGTAGCCATTGTGTTGATCTTAATAACGGTTACTAGCTTATCTTTTGCTGCGGCTAACTTCTTTGGCAAAAACAATTCTTCATCATTAACTCAGGAAGCCAGTAGTCTTGTTCCTGCTATTTATTTTATAAATGAACAGCGCGATTCAGTCACTCTTTAATCAATCCTGACACATGATCTGCTTGCACAGTTTGTTTTGCAGTGCTATTTTCAACAAATGAATCCTTTAACTGAATTAACATTTGTAGATTTCCGCATATCAAAATTGAACTTCGCCCTTAATGCACAGTTCAAAAATCAGGGCCAAGCAAAGATTCGTACAGAATTTAAGATTCGTCATGAACTCGGTGGGCAACGCCTCAAAGTTTTCCTTACGATTATTTTCAATGACAAAACAGCACCATTTTCTATTGACCTTGAAGGCGCTGGACTTTTTGAACTTGGTCGAACGTTTCGTGAAGATGAACTGGACAATCTCTGCAATAGTCACTGTTCAATGGTAATGTTCCCCTACTTACGTGAAGTAGTCGCTGACATTACCCGTCGCGCCGGCTTTCCCCCGCTCCACATTCCTCAAATAAACTTTGCTCAGGTATTTAAACAGCAAGCCACGACAGAAAATATTCATACGCTTCATTAGCAATAGCGCTGCGTGTTGATCTATTTTAAAAATTTGTTGACAAAAACCGACCCGCTATATATAACCAAAAAAGTTATTTATCACCTTTCTTCAGGAGAAAACTAAAATGAAAAAATGGATTTGCACTGTTTGTGGTTATGTACATGAAGGCGATACTGCTCCAGATAGCTGCCCACAATGTGGCGTTGGACCAGATAAGTTTGAACTACAAGATGACTCTGCTGAGCTTGTTTGGGCTGATGAGCATCGCATTGGTGTTGCTAAGGACGTTGACGCAGAAATCGTTGAAGGTTTACGCGCAAACTTTACTGGCGAGTGTACTGAAGTTGGTATGTATCTAGCAATGAGCCGCCAAGCTGACCGTGAAGGCTACCCTGAAATTGCAGAAGCTTACAAGCGTATCGCTTGGGAAGAAGCAGAGCATGCCTGCAAGTTTGCTGAGCTTCTCGGTGACGTTGTTGGTGCAGACACAAAAACAAACCTTGAACTTCGTGTTCAAGCAGAAAATGGTGCTTGTGCTGGCAAGAAGAAGATTGCTACACGCGCTAAAGAACTTAACCTTGACGCAATCCATGACACGGTTCATGAAATGTGTAAAGATGAAGCGCGTCATGGTCAAGCATTCCAAGGCTTGCTGAAGCGATTTTTTGCATAAATAGCTCTTTTGACATAAGAGATCGTTAGTAAAAAAAACGCTGCCCATTTTGGGCTGCGTTTTTTTTTGCCTTAGAGGTCGGAAAATGGCATAATTGTCGTTTGTGCTCAATCGGCAACAGTTCAACTATTAACGATTAATTTCAATGGAATGGCATCGATAATCATGGCTCAAAACTTGCCTCTCAACAAAGCATCAAGAATTGGCTCTTGGCTCCCCTGTTCACAGGACAGCTCTCCACCTACTTCATTGACAATTCAACAGGCACTTTCGCAGATCCACTCTCCTGTTTATGTCACTCAACATGACGGCGCGTTAAATTACCAGACAACTGGCACGATTCAGATTGATTCTGATACCGACACATCTAAAAAGGCACTGGTTGGCTACACAGCACCACTTATGTTAAAGCGGTGTGGCGATACCACCTTCATGGACACACATGGATTGCGCTACCCTATGGTTGCAGGGTCGATGGCAAAGGGGATCTCCTCGGCTGAAATTGTTATAGAGATGGGACGAGCAGGTATGCTCGGTTTCTTTGGTGCTGCAGGCTTAACGTTAGACACCGTTGAAGAGACAATCATCCGAATACAAAAAGCATTACCTGAGGGTCCTTATGGTGTTAATTTAATCCATAGTCCAAACGAAACGAACCTTGAGCGATCATTGGTTGATCTTTATATCAAAAACAATGTCCACCTCATTGAGGCTTCTGCGTTTTTAACATTGAGCATTGATGTCGTCCGATATCGCCTTCATGGTATTCATCAAAATGATAGTGGTGAAATTATTACCCCAAACCGGATCATCGCTAAGATCTCCCGAGAAGAGGTTGCCAAGCATTTCTTATCACCACCACCAGAAAAAATGCTTAAAAAGCTCCTTGATCAACGGATCATCACTGAAAAACAAGCGGAGCTAGCCCGTCAAATTCCTATGGCAGAAGATGTTACTGCTGAAGCTGATTCGGGTGGGCATACCGACAACCGGCCAACTCTTTCGCTGTTTCCAACAATCTGTTCTTTACGTGATCGGTTACAACAACAATATCAATATGCAACACCACCCCGTATTGGCTTAGCTGGTGGAATTGCTACGCCACACTCCGCTGCGGCTGCTATTGCAATGGGTGCTGCTTATTTAGTGACAGGAACAGTTAATCAAGCCTGCACTGAATCAGGCACCTCTGATATGGTACGAGATATGCTCGCTGAAACTCGTCAAGCAGATGTGGCTATGGCCCCTGCCGCTGACATGTTTGAAATGGGCGTTGATGTTCAAGTACTTAAGCGTGGAACCATGTTTTCAATGAGAGCGATCAAGCTGTATGACATTTACCGTCGCTATAACAGTCTTGATGAAATTCCTACGGATGAAAAAGAAAAACTTGAAAAAACTTTTTTCCGTGCCCCACTTGCCGATATCTGGACAGAAACCCGCGAATTTTTCTTACAACGTGACCCGCGCCAAGTTGAGCGAGCAGAACGTGATCCAAAGCATCTCATGGCCTTGGTTTTTAGATCTTACTTAGGTCAGGCGACTCACTGGGCGAATGCTGGTGATGCTGGGCGAAAAATGGACTTTCAAGTGTGGTGTGGCCCAGCGATGGGTGCATTTAATGAATGGACCCATGATACTTTTTTACAACAAACGGATCAGCGTAATGTGGTATGTGTCAATTTGAATATCCTTTTTGGTGCTGCAGTCCTTACTCGCGCCAACGAACTGCGCCGTTACGGTATAACTTTCAATTCAAATGAACTATCTTTTGCCCCTCTAACCATAGACAAAATCAAGGAGTACCTGCGTGACTAATTCGGGTGCAAAGAACAACACATCTAAAGAGACCGTAACCAATAATAACAATATGACAGCACTCGCAACACCGCTTGCTATCGTTGGCATTGGCTGTCTTTTTCCACAAGCTGAAAATAAAGATTCCTTTTGGGCTAATATAAAAGGTGGTGTCGATAGTATTAGCGACATCCCTGAATCTCATTGGCGCGTTGCAGATCATTATGACCCAGATCCAAAACGACCTGATCATACGTATGGCAAGCGTGGTGGATTTCTTGATCCCATTGAGTTTAATCCTCTTGAGTTCAGTATCCAGCCCAATATCCTTGAAGCCATTGACACCTCACAACTGTTAGGTTTAGTTGCCGCACGTGAAGCCCTTAAGGATGCCGGCTACGATCCTGCTAGCGATTTTGCCCGCGACAGAGTGAGCGTACTGCTCGGCGTAACAGGCGCTCTGGAGATGGTGATCCCCCTTGGCGCGCGATTAAGTCATCCTGCTTGGCGCAAGGCATTAAAAGGAGCCGGAATTCCTGACGATGTCGCTCAAGACGTTGTTGAGCGTATTGCCGATAGCTATGTGCCGTGGCAAGAGAATTCATTCCCTGGCTTGCTAGGGAATGTTGTCGCCGGTAGAATTAGTAAACAATTTGATCTAGGTGGCACAAACAGTGTCATTGATGCGGCATGTGGCAGTTCTTTGAGTGCGGTACATATGGCCGCTATGGAACTTTCGTGTGGCCGTAGCGACATGGTCATTACTGGTGGTGTTGACACCTTCAATGATATCTTTATGTACACCTGTTTCAGCAAAACCCCTGCCCTATCACCATCAAATATTATTCGCCCTTTTGATAGCCATTCCGATGGCACGTTAATAGGTGAAGGGCTTGGACTTGTTGTCCTTAAACGCCTTGACGATGCCGAACGTGATAATGACCAAATCTATGCTGTGATTCGTGGTATTGGTACCGGAAGTGATGGCAAAAAAGGCGCTATTTACGAGCCTAGCGCCGATGGTCAAAAACGAACTCTTTGTGACGCTTACCAGCAAGCGGGTATTGACCCAAAATCAGTCAGTTTGGTTGAAGCTCATGGGACAGGCACTAAAGTTGGTGATGCGACGGAAATAACTGCCCTACGCGAAGTATATGGTGAGAGCGATGGAACACCCTGGTGCGCTCTGGGGTCAGTTAAGTCACAAATCGGTCATACCAAAGCGTCAGCGGGTTCAGCGGGTTTAATCAAAACAGCCCTTGCGTTGCACAGTAAAGTGTTGCCACCAACTATCAATGTTGATCAGCCACAAGAGGTGATCACCACTGGTAACAGCCCATTTTATGTTAATACTAAAATGAGACCATGGCTATCAAGCCCTGATCATCCTCGTCGGGCGGCAGTAAGTGCTTTTGGCTTTGGTGGTAGCAATTTCCATTGTGTTCTTGAGGAACATAACAGCGAATCGATCAGTTGTGACTGGAGTACTGCCCCACAGATTATTGCATTAAGTGGTGCAGATAAAAATTCACTACAGCAGCAATTACAACAAATCCCTACGGACATATCTGCGGAAAAACTTAAGAGATTTGCGGCTCAAAGTCGTGTCGACTTCAATTCAACAGACCCACAACGAATTCTATTTGTCGTAGAATCGGCCAAAGAACTTAACGCGACAATAGCCAATGCTCAAAAGTTAGTAACAAGCGATAAAGTATTGGCAAATACGCCAACAGGAATCTGGTATGGCAATAGTGCTCAGAGTGGAAAACTTGCGGTCCTTTTTCCTGGTCAGGGTGCTCAATATCCACAAATGCTGGTTGATTTAGCCTGCCACGCACCACAATTTCTAAACACACTCAATACGGCTGACAATACTCTTAATATTGAGAATGGTTTAAATCAATTAATTTATCCCCATTCTGTTTATTCTGATGATGATCAATCTGCAGCAATAAAAAAACTTCAGGCGACACAAGTGGCTCAACCTGCAATTGGAGCAGTGAGTCTTGGTGCGTGGAACTATATTAAAAGCTACGGAATTACAGCAAACGCATGGGGTGGACACAGTTATGGTGAATTAACCGCTCTCTGTGCAGCGGGTTGCTATAGCAGTGAAGATCTATTCCGGTTATCTCAATTACGCGGTGAATTGATGGCTGGAGATGGCAGCGATAAGGGAACGATGCTCGCTGTCTCATCATCGTTGGATAAAATTGAACAACTTTTAGCCGAAGAAAAGCTTGATCTTGTTCTCGCCAACCGTAACACTCCCAGTCAGGGTGTTCTTTCTGGCTCACGTAGTGAAATTGAGCGTGCTACGCAATTGTGTAAAGAGCGTGGTTTACGTTGCGTGGCCTTAGATGTTGCAGCAGCATTTCATAGTAAGCTTGTTGCATCGGCATCTGAACCATTTCTTGCGGCGCTTAATGACGTTGAGGTTAAGCCAGCAGATGCACCGGTCTATGCAAATAAAACAGCAGCACCTTACCCTGATAATAGTGATGCAATCCGTTCGTTGCTCGCCGATCAAATTGCCAGCCCTGTTGAATTTGTTCAGCAGATTGAGCAGATGTATGCTTCAGGAATTACGACCTTTGTTGAGGTCGGCCCTGGCGCACGTCTAACTGGAATGGTTGGCAAAATCCTTAAGGGTAAAGAGGCGCAAGCCATCGCTTTAGACTCATCGAATGGCAAGCGTTCAGGCTTAAACGATTTAGCTCGTTTGTTAATTCAGTTAGCGGCCATCGGCTATCCTATCCAACTGCAAAATTGGGATAGTGAGTATGCCCTCCGTGAGCTGAGTCAACCTGAATCCCCTGCTCCACGTATGACAGTGACTCTTACGGGTGCGAACTACCGAAAAAAAGCACCGGATCGACCTGATAGCAAACGAAACTTAGTTGATGCCAACACGCTACCTAAACCAGTAGCTCAGGTTACGGCAGCACCAACACCCGCCGCTACCCCAACAGCATCAGCGGATTCATTACGTGCACTACAAGACAATATGCTTGTTTTGCAACGGATGCAGGAAGATACCGCAAAGCTACACAATCAGTTCCTTGAGGGTCAAGCCGCAGCGGTACAAACCATGCGTTCGTTAATGGACCATCAGATGGGAGTCGCGACACCAACGTCACTTGTGCTTCCAACAATTACCAGCGCAGCAACGGTTCAAGAAAAAGTCATTGTCCAACCAATTAAAGCTCCTGTTGTTTCCGCTGTTCAAACTGTTAGCATCGATGTGTCAGCAACATTACTCGAAGTAGTTGCCGAAAAAACGGGCTATCCGCAAGAGATGCTTGAACTTGATATGAGTCTCGATGCCGACCTTGGTATTGACTCAATTAAACGTGTAGAGATCTTGTCGGCTATTCAAGAGAAACTACCTGAACTGCCGGCATTACAACCTGAACAACTTGGCAGTTTACAAACTTTACGCCAAATTGTTGAAGCAATGGGTAGCGTTCCCATTACGACAACAGCGGTAGCTGCTTCAACCATGGCTACTGCAAGCGCTGATGTTTCGGCAACATTACTCGAAGTAGTTGCCGAAAAAACGGGCTATCCGCAAGAGATGCTTGAACTTGATATGAGTCTCGATGCCGACCTTGGTATTGACTCAATTAAACGTGTAGAGATCTTATCGGCCATTCAGGAGAAACTACCTGAACTGCCGGCATTACAACCTGAACAACTTGGCAGTTTACAAACATTACGTCAAATTGTTGAAGCAATGGGTAGCGTTCCCATTACGGCAACAGCAGTAGCTGCTTCAACCATGGCTACTGCAAGCGCTGATGTTTCGGTAACATTACTCGAAGTAGTTGCCGAAAAGACGGGCTATCCGCAAGAGATGCTTGAACTTGATATGAGTCTCGATGCCGACCTTGGTATTGACTCAATTAAACGTGTAGAGATCTTATCGGCTATTCAAGAGAAACTACCTGAACTGCCGGCATTACAACCTGAACAACTTGGCAGTTTACAAACGCTGCGCCAAATTGTTGAAGCAATGGGTAGCGTTCCCATTACGGCAACAGCGGTAGCTGCTTCAACCATGGCTACTGCAAGCGCTGATGTTTCGGTAACATTACTCGAAGTAGTTGCCGAAAAGACGGGCTACCCGCAAGAGATGCTTGAACTTGATATGAGTCTCGATGCCGACCTTGGTATTGACTCAATTAAACGTGTAGAGATCTTATCGGCTATTCAAGAGAAACTACCTGAACTACCGGCATTACAACCTGAACAACTTGGCAGTTTACAAACGCTGCGCCAAATTGTTGAAGCGATGGATGGAAAATCGGTAACGACGGAATCAAACACCGCACAGACAGTAACAGCGATCGTTGCACCGTCTCCATCGTCAGAAGCTAAATTACATCGACAAGTGATTTCACTTCAAGAGGTCGAAGCAAATCGAGCTAGCGTATCACTGCATAAGAAAGCACCGATTTGGGTCGTTGATGATTGTTCGTCGCTATCAATTGAAGTTGTCAATCAACTCAATCTGCGTGGGTTTAAAGCTGAGCTTGTTAGCCCAAGCCACTCGGTAACGCCCGAAAGCCTTACTGCCTTAGTTGTATTATCACCGCAGTTTGGCACAGATAGCCAATTTATAAGGGATGCATTTTCTCTAGTACAACGCTGTGCGAATGCGTTAAAGAACAATAGTTCAAGCGCCGACAGCTGCTTAATGACGGTATCTCATCTAGATGGAATGTGTGGGTTCAATCGACAAGCGCCGATTATTGATCCACTTTCTGGCGGTTTAGCGGGTATTAGCAAAACAGCACACCATGAATGGCCAGATATTCACTGCAAAGCTCTTGACCTTGGTATTGATTTAGAAGAAAACCAACAGGTTGATGCAATCATCGAAGAACTCCTGTGTGTTGGACCTTTAGAAGTTGCAGCAAACAAATCGGGTAGAATGACCTTGGTATTACATCAGGAAAATTTACCTCAATCCGATTCAACTCTCAATTTATCTGCAACGGATATTATCGTAATCAGTGGTGGTGCACGAGGTGTAACAGCAGAGGTTGCCCATACCATAGCGCAATCAGGTCAGCCCACCCTGCTCCTCTTGGGTCGAAGTGAACTACCTGAAGCGGAGCCAGATTGGCTTTGTTCTGCAAAAAATGAAGCTGAAGTGAAAAAAGCCATAATGGCACACGCAGATCACCCCTTGAAGCCTCGTCAATTAAATGATGCATGTCAGAGTGCACTGAATAATCGTGAACTTCTCGACAACATCCAGCGCCTTGAAGCAACTGGGTCAAAGGTCATCTATCGCAGTGTCGATATTCGCGATGAACAAGCCGTGAATGAGATCATTCAACAAGTACGTGAATTTGGTACGGTTCGTGGAATTATTCATGGTGCTGGTGTCCTTGCTGACAGAATGATTGAAGACAAAACCCTAGAACAGTTTGATCTTGTCTACTCGACAAAAGTTGGCGGATTACAAGCTCTGCTTCAAGCAACTCACGCCGACCCACTCACCTTTATTGCCCTATTTTCCTCTTCAACAGGACGCTTTGGTCGAACAGGGCAAGTGGATTACGCGGTTGCCAACGAAGTATTAAACAAGACAGCTCAAGCCCTTGCCCGACAACGGCAAGATTGTCGTATTGTTTCGATAAATTGGGGACCTTGGGATGGTGGCATGGTGACTCCAGCACTTAAGAAAATCTTTGCAGCTGAGGGGATAGACGTTATTGACTTACAGTGTGGTGCCGACTATTTATTAAAAGAACTCGCCCATTGTGATGATCATGTTGAAGTGGTTATTCTTGGTGGTGAAGGCGACCCTTCAAGCGCAAAACCAATCGCCACGGTTGAAGTACCACACGAAGCTGATCCTACTCAACTCAGCACCTCAGTGTATCATTTGAATGTAAATATCAATTCGATGCCATTTTTAGAGGATCATGTCATTAACGGCAACGCTGTTGTGCCAATGGCAATACTCGTTGAATGGCTAGCTCAAGGAGCATTACATAATCAACCAGGCCTTATTTTTCATGGTTTCAATAATTTAAGAGTCAAAAAAGGACTTCTTCTCGATCATAAAACACCCATTGAGGTTGATCTCCGTTGCGGCAGAGTTGAAAACAGCGATGGCCAGTTTATTGTTCCCATGAGTATTTGCAACGCAGCTGATGGCAGCATTTACACAAGTGCTGATATTGTTTTAACCACCACCCTACCGCCACAAAGACCAAGTATGGAGCCACTGGTGATTGATGGTGGTGAAATTAACTCTAAGGATGAAATTTATTCATCGGGAAAACTATTTCATGGGCCGTCGTTACAAGGATTAACTCATGTAGTCGGCAACAATATCGAAGGGATTATCGCCCTGTCAAATGTTGCTCCGATGCCTTCAAAGTGGATGAATAATCCACTAAGAAATCAATGGTTAGCTGATCCTCAGGCCCTAGATAGCAGCTTCCAAATGATGATACTTTGGAGCTTCTCACAAAAAAAACTTGGTTCATTACCATCGTTTATTTCTGAGTATCGTCAATTTTGTGAACACTTTCCTGTTGGCTCAACGCGAATTCAATGCCGTGTGACGAAAGTAAACAATCATAGCGCAACGGCAAATATCGACTTTATTGATGGTCAAAGTAGACAATTGATAGCCCGTATTGATGGCTATGAATGTACGATGACTGAAGGGTTGCAACAGGCATTTTATAACAATAAGTTACATAAATAATTAGTACTGTTTATGCGGTATCATTTCTCACATAAAAGCCCTGCTTATTCAGCAGGGTTTTTTTTAAATGGAAACAACGAATGATAACATACCATGACTGTATTCCCTGTTTTGTAAAACAAACCATTAGTGCCTTAGGGAAGGCCAATCTTGATAGCAATGATTCTGAAAAAATTCTACGCACTGTTTTACAACATATGAGTCGCATAGATTTCGACCTCTCTCCTCCCGAAATGGCCCGAACTATTCATCGAATGATTCGAGAAATAAGTGGCAATGCTGATCCCTTTAGTGATGAAAAAAAACGCGACCAAAACTTAGCGTTACAGTTGCTCCCACAACTTGAACAAAATATGCTGTTATCAGATGACCCCTTTAAATCTGCAATTCTTTTAGCGATAGCAGGCAACAGTATTGACCATGGTGTCTATCATGACTTGTCTGAGCAACAGGCCTTGAATGCTTTAGAACAAGGTCTTCATGTCCCGCTTATTGGCGATACCGATCAATTTGTAAACGCCATTGATCAAGCAGAATCAATTTTATATTTAGGAGATAATGCTGGAGAGATTGTTCTCGATAAATTATTACTTCACCAATTACCCTTAGAAAAAACTACCTTCGTCGTTCGTGGTGGCCCCATCCTAAATGACGCTTTAATGGCCGATGCAGAACAAGCTGGAATAACAGAGCTTGTTCCAGTGATTGACAATGGAGATGACTCCCCTGGGACCTTGTTGAAGTATTGTAGTAATGAGTTTCATGAGAAGTTTCAGCATGCTGACCTCATCATTGCTAAAGGACAAGGCAACTATGAAACGCTCAGTGATGTAGAGGGAAATATCTTCTTTTTATTAAAAGTAAAATGCAGTGTTGTTGCAAATAATATTGGTTGCGAAATCGGCAGCTCGATTCTCTACCATAGAGATTGACATAGCGTAAATTCAAAGGTCATCCACCCAGAAGGAAGGGACAATAATGAACGCAGCTCTTAATCACAACGTATATCTGGTTAAAGAACATGTCGGTATGTTTAAAGCGGCAAATAACTATGATATTTACGATCCAGAATCAGGTCAAATTATGATGGAATGTCGTGAAGACCAACTCGGCATTTTCACTAAGATGTTGCGTTTTACTGATTACAAAAGAATGACACCTTTTGATGTTAAAATTAAAACACCCGAAGGGGGACAATTAATTCGAGTCAAAAGAGGTATTTCCATTTTTTTGTCTAAAGTGGAGGTGTTTGACGAACATGACCAATTAATTGGAATGTTCAAGCAAAAGCTGTTCTCTATCGGTGGCGCCTTTACCGTCTTTGATGCCAACGAGTCCGCAGTATGTCAGTTAAAAGGAAAATGGACAGGATGGGATTTTAAGTTTTCAAATGGTGAAATTGAGATGGCTCATGTAGCAAAAAAATGGGCAGGAATTGGTAAAGAGATGTTCACCAGTGCCGATAACTATGTCCTGAAAATCTCAGATAGTGTTGCTGAAGATGATGTCGCGCGCCAACTTATTGTGGCCGCAGTGATGTGCATTGATATGGTACTAAAAGAATAAAAGTTCACCTATTTACTGGTCCAGTTCACCATCGAAAGTCGCTTCTAATTCTGATTTCTCCAAAATTGTTTTAGATAGCGGCTTTCGTACTTTAACACCAAGTTCAACAAAACGATTAGCTTGGCTGATAAGATTACCTCGACCTTGGGTTAATTTTGTCATCGCCATTGCATATGTACTCTCTACAGTTGCCAACTGTAGACCAAGTTTTTCCATGTCATCAACAAAGCCCCGTAACTTGTCATAAATTGCTCCAGCACGTTCAGCAATAACCTGAGCATTGTTGTTCTGTCTTTCATAGCGCCAAATATTTTCAATTGTACGTAATGTCGCAAGCAAAGTTGTTGGGGCAACAACGACAATGCGTCGCTCAAAAGCATGATTAAACAAAGAATCATCAGCCTGAAAAGCAACCATAAATGCTGATTCAATAGGCATAAATAGTAGAACAAAATCAAGTGAGTTCACGCCGACCAAACTCGAATAATCTTTTGCACTCAATGTTGTAATGTGCTGTTTAACCGCCAACACGTGTTGCTGTAGGGCTTGATCGCGAAGACTTGTGTCTTCCTCGTTACAATATCGTTCATAAGCCACTAGAGACACCTTCGAATCAATAATCACATTTTTATTCTCAGGCAAATGAACAATAACGTCTGGTTTTAATAGTCGATTATCCGCATCTCGAAATGCCCCTTGAGCATCATATTCTATTCCAGCTCTTAAGCCTGACTGTTCCAGAACACGTTGTAAAACAAGCTCCCCCCAATTACCTTGAGTCTTATTGTCACCTTTCAAAGCACGCGTCAAATTGACAGCCTCACGGTTCATCTCAATATTGAGTTGACGTAGGTGACTTAACTCTTGTTTCAAGGATGATCTATCGCGAACATCACTAACATAGACCTCATCAACCTTATTTTTGAAATCGTGTAATTGATCACGAAAGGGGTTAAGAATACTCTGGATTTGCTGACTACTTTGTTCTGAAAAACGGCGTTCTTTAGCTTCAAATATTTCATTCGCTAGGCCTTTGAACTGCTCCGCCATTGTGTTTTTCGCATCACTAAGCAGTTGAATCTTTTCCTCATTCTGATGTTTCTGTTCGTCTAACCGAGTTGACAATGTCGCAATTTCACACTGCTTGATCATTAATTGAGCACGTAGATCAGTGAGTTCACTGGCACGTTGTTGAGATAACTCGAGCGCTTTTTCAAGGTAATTGTTTGCTTCTTGTTGTCGAACATGATCAATACGCAAATTTTGGATTTGCACCTGCTGCTGTTCTATAGATTCGTTTGAAACATTCAGCTCATTCTCAACATCAAGCAAAAGAAGTAATTGTGCCAAGGCTTCATCTCGTTCATGCAAATGAAGGTTTAATAGATGGTTTTTGTGCCGCAGATTAAAGGCAAGGTAAATGGACAACATAACAATAAAGACAATGAACAGAATTGCAACATGGTATACAAAGCCAAGAGAAGACAATTGGTTTAGTACTTCAAAAATCATCTTGGCTCACAAGGTTGAATTGGACGTTTTGAGATCTTAAATGTGGCATTCATAGTCATAGCAATGCGCTTTTTTTCATCTTCGATAGTAACTGATGAGTGCCATAATCGTTCCTCAATCTGATTGATTTCACTACGGGCAGTAACCATACCCCTAACGACAGGATGATGGAAATCAACATTCATATCTATAGTTCCAAAATGTGTCCCAGGAGAAAGCATACTTTTTATAGCCATAACTGCTGCGGTGTCAGCGAGACTTACTAAGGCTCCACCATGAAGCAAATTACCACCATTAGCAAATTCAGCACGAAACGGCATGGTTAAAACCGCCTGACCTTTTTGGGCGCAGATGATCTCTATCCCTAATTGCTTTTCGAATGGGGCACACTCAATCCATTGCTTCAACTGAACGCAATGAGGACCTAAATAAGGAGAGTGATTAGCCATTATCAACCTTATTTTGTTTAATTCGATTGTGCTGTGTCAAACCATTAATAAAGTTTCTTAACAGCTGGTCTCCGCATTCTTTGTAGTTTTTATGCCCCTTTTTACGAAACAATGCACTAAGCTCAGAACGTGAAATTGTAAAATCAGCGGTATCTAAAAGGTTCAACATATCGTCTTCACGCAATTCAAGCGCTATACGTATTTTTTTTAGAATAACATTGTTATTTAGTGGTACTTGACGCTGTTGCTCAAGATGAGATTCATTTTCTTTTTTGCCACGAGTAAAAATGATTAGACCATCAAAAAAAGAATTCATCAACTCAGCCGAAAGCTCCAGATAACCTGACTCTTTTTCACGCTTAAAAAAACGGTGCAGCTGTTCTTGAGATACGCTTTGATTCGCTAGCTTGAAGCATTCTAAAATAACCGAATTACTCAAATCTACCGCATAACGAAAACGGCGTAAAATATCATTATATGTCATAATCTCTACTTGTATGTTAAAGGTGCGTTGATAAATACATATTTATCAATGATAGACAAACTACTTGATTCAATTGTGTAGATTGAGCTATAACTAACAACCTTGGCCCCGTAGCTCAGATGGATAGAGCGGTCGCCTCCTAAGCGATAGGCCACTGGTTCGACTCCAGTCGGGGCCGCCAAAATAATCAAGCACTTAGTGGACAACCACTAAGTGCTTTTTTTGTACGACCTTTGACTACAACGTGTTTGTTTAAAAATTAAGTAAGCTAAACACCTTGTTTTCGGGTAACCGCTTTCGCCCCTCTAAAAAATCAAGTTCCGCTAAAAATGCACACTCAACAACTTCGGCACCTAGCTCATTGACAAGATCGATAACAGCAGAGACCGTTCCACCTGTCGCCAACAAATCATCCGCAATCAACACACGAGCTCCAGGGGCAAACGCATCTTCATGGATCTCCAATGTATCTGTGCCGTACTCAAGATCATAGGTCTTTTGAATTGTTTTATAAGGCAATTTACCCGGCTTTCGTACTAACGTAACACCAACACCTAGTTTATACGCTAAAGCAGCCCCTAAAATAAATCCACGCGCTTCAACACCAACAATCGTATCAATTTTTTTATCTAAGTAACGATGGGCAATCAGATCGATCATGCGGTGAAAACTTTTTCCATCTGAAAGAAGTGTTGTAATATCTTTGAATACAATTCCTTTTTTAGGGAAATCAGGGATGTCACGAATAATGTTCCTTAAATCGTCCACGTTTACTCCATATTAATTTACTGATAAATATCGCGAGACTAATTATCACTCTCGGTGCGCATAATAGTACGTAATTTTTCTAAACTTTTTACTTCAATTTGACGAATTCGTTCACGGGTCACACCAAAACGTTTACCAATAGTTTCAAGCGTTTCAGGTTCACGATCATCTAAACCAAAACGTAAGGTCAAAAT
The DNA here is from genome assembly GCF_055389415.1 of Desulfuromonas svalbardensis. Classification (NCBI taxonomy): domain Bacteria; kingdom Pseudomonadati; phylum Thermodesulfobacteriota; class Desulfuromonadia; order Desulfuromonadales; family Desulfuromonadaceae; genus Desulfuromonas; species Desulfuromonas svalbardensis. Next base: position 2,495,667 of record NZ_AP042416.1, read on the forward strand.
CTCGCGTTCATTTTCCTTTAATTGCTCTAGCCATTGTTTCACAAAAACATATTTATCTTTGTTTTCAATTAGATCTGTCGGTGTGACAGCAGAGGTATCTTCTAACGTGTTCATCAAAGAATAACCTTCATCATCTCCTAACGGATGTTCTATCGAATACGTTTTTCTTAGCAAGAGTTGCAATCGACGAACCTCGTCGACATTACTACCCATAACATCAGCAATATCAGCATCTGAAGGTTCACGATTCAACTGTTTTAGAGATTCACGCGTTGCCTTGAGCATTCTATTCATATTTTCAGCGATATGAACAGGAAGACGAATCGTTCGACTTTGATTGACCAATGCCCTTTCAATTGATTGTCTAATCCACCACGTTGCATACGTTGAGAATCGGCACTCTTTACTGACCTTAAATCTTTCAACAGCCTTAATGAGTCCCATGTTGCCCTCTTCAATCAAATCAAGAAAAGGCAAACCACGGTTCATGTACCTTTTTGAAATTTTGACCACCAGTCGCAAGTTAGACTCAATCATTTTTGAGCGAGCCAGATCATCCCCTGTTTCAATTTTCAGTGCGATATTTCGTTCTTCATCAGCGGTAAGAAGTTGTGATTTCTGAATGTCTTTAAGATAATATTTTATGGCATCATCGCTACCAGACACAACACTATTCTTTGTTTTTTTTGCAATAACTTTGCTCATACATTAACCCTATCGTTGGCAAATATTACTGTCCTAACAATCTTGTGGTTAGATCAACCTATTAAAAGAATATCATTTCGGCAAGTATAAAGCTGGATTAACAGCTTTTTTATTTCGCCTAACTTCAAAATGTACACACCCTTGATTTTTTCCAGGAGGGACACCAACAAGAGCAATGTGTTGGCCTGAATTAACATAAGCACCAGATGCAACGAGATTTTTTTTATTATAGCCATATACGGTAAATAGAGAATGATCGTGTTCGATGATAACAACATGACCATAACCAGAAATACCATTACCACTATATATAACCTTCCCTGCAGCAGCACTGTTAACACGAGATCCGACATTTGCAGAGATATCAATCCCCTTACTTGGAGTTCGACTGTTCAAGTTGAAAACTGTTACAACCGTCCCTTTTATCGGCCACAATAACTGACCTTTTTTGGGAGGGACTGTGGGCAGTGATTTTTTAATTGCTGAAGTAACAGGAGCCGCTTTGGTAGGACTAATTTTTTTTCTTGGAGTTACCGTTGCAACGTGTTTCTTAACTGAGGGATTAGGGACAACAGATACCGTTCGTGTACGACTAACGCCTGGAATCCATAATGGTTGTCCGACCTTGATTTTTGAAGAATCTTTAATTCTGTTTGATGAAATAATTCGCTCGACAGGAACGTGATAAGTTTTACTGATTCGGTAAAGAGTTTGACCCGGCTGAACAACATGGTGAACACCTCTGGGTGCGCAACCAACTTGTGAAATGATGAGTAAAATGACAAAAAAATAAATTATTCGAATCATCCACAACTTCCATGAATAGTTTCAATCAAAGAATAAAACGAACCACTAAAAAACCACCTGTTAATAATAAAGCAAATAGCGACGTTATAACATTAAAATTTTTATCAATGATTTTTCGTGCTTGATCTCCATATCGATAAACTATCAGCGCAATGAGATAAAAGCGCATGCCACGGCTCACCGCAGAAGCAATAACGAAGACAGGAAAACTAACGTTAAAAACTCCAGCACCAATTGTAATGATTTTATATGGAATAGGCGTAAACCCGGCCACAAACACGAACCAAAAATCATACTGGACAAAGAGTGCTTGAATGGAATTGAAACCATCGGGAGTAAAACCCGGAATCCATTGATAAAACCAAGCAGAACTTAGTTCCCAAAGGCTATAGCCTATGCCGTAACCTGCAATGCCACCCAAAACTGAACCAAGTGTACAGATGGCTGCAAAACGAAAGGCTTTTAATGGCAGTGACAGTCCCAATGCTAAAAGTAAAACATCTGGAGGGATCGGGAAAAAAGAAGATTCAGCGACGGCTAGAAAAAAAAGCGCTGGTACAGCAAAAGGTGTTTTTGCCCAGTGGAGGACCCAATCGTATAGGTGTCGAAAAGCTTTTAACACCCTTTTTCACTCCAACCGTGTTCACCAATCAATGGAACAAACCGACAATTAAGAAGATCCTCTTCAGAAAAAGTCTGATCAGCAGTCCGAATGATACGTTTTAGCACCTGTGAATTCCCATTTCCAACAGGAATAACTAGCCGACCACCAATCGTAAGCTGATCTAGGTAATCCTGCGGCACCTCAGGTGCTCCTGCGGTAACAATAATTGCATCAAAGGGACCTTGTTCAGCCCACCCACAACTTCCATCAGAGACATGAATGTGTACATTTGAATAGTGAATACTATCTAAAATTCGACGTGCTCTTCGTGCTAAACTTACGATCCGTTCAACACTAAATACGTGAGATACCAACCTAGATAAAATCGCAGCCTGATAACCTGATCCTGTACCAACTTCCAAGACTCGATCATCTTGCTTTAAAGTAAGGGCTTCAGTCATCGCAGCAACGATAAAAGGTTGCGAGATCGTCTGCTTTTCACCAATGGGCAAAGCATAATCTGTATAAGCTTGACTTTGCAGGGCTTCCTCTACAAATTGATGGCGTGGAACCTCTTCCATTACACTAATGATCTTCTTATCGGTGATTCCACGGGCAACAACATGCTTCGCAACCATACGACGGCGTGCATTTGAATAATCCATCGTTCATCATTTCTGCAAAGGGTTTTAGAAATTAATTTAGAAACGAACGTAATGCACGCAATTCTTCACGCACATCTAATAAAAGTTCATGGTCACTTTGGGATGACTTCTTTGAATTCTGATTTTTTTTTGATAAACGAACCGCTTTACGGGCCCCAGCTATTGTAAAGCCTTGATTGTAAAGAAGATCTTTTAAAGTCAAGACTAGCTCAATATCTTTTTTTTGATATTGACGCTGTTTAGTTCGACTTTTAGAAGGGGAAAAATTACCGAATTCAGATTCCCAATAACGCAGAACATGAGGTTTAACACCTGTAATCGATGCAACCTCACCTATTTTAAAAAATAGCTTATCGGGAATCTCTATATTCATAGGGATATAAACTAACGAGGAGGACGGTTAGTCCTCCTCGTTGATTGCAACTTTCAAAACTTGGCTGGGCTTAAAGGTCAAGATCTTACGTGAACTAATCTCAATCTCTTCACCTGTCTGTGGGTTCCGGCCTCTTCTCGTTGCTTTTTGCTTCACAACAAAGTTACCAAAACCTGCAATTTTTATTTTATCGCCACCTTCGAGGGTATCTTTGATTAACTCAAAGACCGATTCGACAATTTCAGCGGACTCCTTCTTAGAAAATCCTGTCTTATAATATACATTTTCCACAAGATCCGCTTTTGTCATAATACCTCCATAGCTTAATAACTTAGATAGAACGTTGATTTTAAACGGTTTATAACACAGCCATTTTAACGCCGCAAGAGCTATCTGATCTCAGCTCCTAAATTTTTCTGTAAAGACTTTACTATCTTAGCATGCATTACATTAATCTCATCATCAGTAAATGTCTTATCCATCGAAAGGTAACGAACCCTGATTGCTAAACTTTTTTTACCTTCAGGAACACCTTTGCCACTGTACATGTCAAAAAGGGTTACGTCATCCAGATTTTTCACTTTTACCTTTGAAAGGACCTCAAACACCTGTTGTGAACTAACATCTTCATCAAACAAAAATGCACTGTCTCGATAGCTATCGGGAAAACGAGAAATCGGCTTGAACGATTTCTCAATCTTTTTTGTTGTTTGGAGTGCTGAAACATCAAGATCTACCAGATATACAGGCTGATCAATATCGTAATTTTCTTGAACTTGTGGATGTAACTCACCCATAACACCGAGCAAAACTTTATCATGAAAAAGACGACACGACTTTCCTGGGTGCAAATACGGTTGTTGTCCGTCAAGCTCAGCTCGTAGAGATGAGACATTCAACTGTTGGCACACCGATTCAACAGTACCTTTCAAATCATAATAATCAACATTTGCATCAGATTGAGACCAACCCTCTATCTCTCTCTTACCTGTTATTGCTGCACAAAGACGAAGAGATTCAATTGGTTGCACCTCCTGCTCTTGAACGGCAAACACAGGACGAAGCTCAAATAAACTTAGATCATTACTACGATATGAAAGATTTCTAGCAACAGTTTCAAGCATTGCAGGAACCAGACTCGTTCGCATTATTGATTGCTCTTCAGTTAGCGGATTCAGTACTTTAATCGTATTTCTTCGTGCATCATCGTCACTGAGATTGATTTTATTCCATACTGACGGTGAAGTGAAGGAATAATTAATAATTTCACTAAATCCTTGTGTCACCATTGCATCACGTAACGAGCGAGTCATCAACTGACGTTTATCTTTTGCTCTACGTACAACGCGACTAATAGGCATAGTAACAGGAATATTGTCATAACCATTTAGGCGGGCAATCTCTTCAATTAAATCAACTTCCCGTTCCAAATCGTGTCGTGACATAGGGATTGTCGCAACAAGAGCCTTTTCGCCATTAACATCTGAATGTTCGGTATCCAGTTCAATTGAATTCAATAGTAATTCAATATCATTAAGACCTAAATTCAAACCAAGTAGTTTATTCGTACGAGTAAGGGTAATCGACACCTTACGCTTGAATAAAGGTTGAGGGTAATTATCAATGTGTCCCGCAGCAACAATTCCACCAGCGAGCTCCTGAATCAGTGATATTGCACGGTCCAACGCAATTGCAACAATGTCAACATCAGCTCCACGTTCAAATCGATGCGACGCTTCAGTGTGAATACCTAAGCGTTTACTTGTTCTCCTTACCGAAATAGGATCAAAATATGCGCTTTCAAGTAAGATGTCGACGGTAGTATCTTGGACTTCAGAATTTTCACCACCCATGACACCAGCTAACGCTACAGGACCTTCACTGTCACAAATAACTATATCGCTAGATTTTAATTGGCGTTTTTGTTCATCGAGAGTTACAAACTCACTTCCTTCATCAGCACGCTTAACAACAATCTTTTTGCCGCGCAGTTGATTAAAATCAAAAGCATGTAAAGGGTGACCGAGTTCCATCAGGACATAATTGGTGACATCGACAACATTGTTGATTGAACGCATACCGATAGATTCGAGACGCTGAACCAACCATTTCGGTGATGGTGCGATGGTTACCCCTTCAATCAAGCGGGCCATATAACGTGGACAGCCTGTCGGGTCTTCGATCGTTACCGAAGTTTTAGAATCAATAGACGTATCACCTTCTTGAATTAAACCAGAGGTTGGCAGCTGGATCTTATTATTAACAAAAGCTCCAACCTCACGGGCTACTCCAGCAACACTTAGACAATCAGCCCTATTAGGAGTTAATCCAATTTCGTAACGAACATCTTTCAAGCCTAGCGCATTAAAAACAGGGGTTCCCAAGACTAAATCTTGAGGTAATATCAAAATCCCTTCAGCTTCTTCTGCTAAACCTAATTCTTTTTCAGAACAAAGCATTCCTCGTGATTCAGCACCACGAATTTTAGATTTTTTGATTTTAAAATCACCTGGTAAAACTGAGCCAACCTGCGCCAGAGCAATCAAATCACCACTTTTATGGTTTGTTGCACCACAAACGACAGGAATCACATCGCTACCCGTATTAACCTGACACAATGTTAAACGATCTGCTTCAGGGTGAGGCTCAACAGAATCGAGTTTTGCAACAATAACAGAGTCGAGGCTCGCACCAAGCTTTTCCATAAAATCAACTTCGAGACCTGCCATCGTTAGCTGATGTGAAAGTTGGTCAGAATCGAGATCAAAATCAACAAATTCTTTTAGCCAGTTATAGGTGACAATCATTTACATAGTTCCTTTATTATTGCATTAACTCAAACACAATCGAGTTACGGGAGACAGACTCATGGCTTAATGTATCAATAAGCACATTTAAAATTGGCGTAAAAATCGAACATCATTTTCGAAAAACAAACGTAAATCATTCACGCCATATTTTAGCATCGCGATGCGTTCTAGCCCCATACCAAAGGCGAAACCACTATATCGCTCAGAGTCATACTCAACCGATTTAAATACTTCAGGATCAATCATTCCACTACCAAGTATTTCTAACCAGCCTGAATTCTTACAAACACGACACCCTTTTCCACCACAAATAACACATTGGATATCCACTTCTGCACTTGGCTCAGTAAACGGGAAGAATGATGGTCTAAATCTAACCCCAACTTTCTTGCCAAAACATTCATGGATAAAAGTTGTCAGTATCCCTTTCAAATCACCAAATGTGATGTTTTCATCAACCATAAAACCTTCAATTTGATGAAACATGGGACTATGAGTTATGTCTGAGTCACGACGGTAGACCGTACCAGGAGCAATAATACGTAAAGGTGGCTTTTGTTTAAGCATCGATCGAATCTGAACGGGTGAAGTATGCGTTCTTAACACCACATCATCATTTATATAGAAAGTATCTTGCATGTCACGAGCAGGATGATCTTTAGGGATGTTAAGTGCTTCAAAATTATAAAAATCTTGCTCTACTTCTGGTCCTTCAGCAACACAAAAACCCAATGATGAAAAAATTTCAATCAGCTCTTCAGTTACGAGTGTTACGGGATGCTTAGTACCATGATTTTTGATGCGTCCAGGCAATGTAACATCAATCTTCTCGTGAGAAAGGCGTGACGCCATAACGCTTGACTTCAAACTTTTCAATTGTTCTTCAAACGTCTTAGAGACTTGATCTTTGACACGGTTAGCAACAGCACCAACAATCGGTCTTTCCTCGTTAGAAAGACTACCCATGCCCTTCATGATTGATGTTAGTTGCCCCTTCTTGCCTAAATAGCTGACACGAATTTCCTGAAGCGTCGCTTCATCGGTAGCATTATTCATAGCTTCATTAGCTGAAGCCAGCATCAATTCAAGTTTTTCCTTCATAACGACCCCTAACACCACGCAATAAAGCACGTGCTATAAACAAGTGATGGAAGCCATAAGGCTTCCATCAACAAATCATTGTAAAATAATATTCACACTTTATAAAACAAGTGAAATTAAACATAAAAAAAGAGATGAGGAAGAACCTCATCTCTTTTGGTGTTCCTACTGAATGTGAACTTTTACTTTTTCAACCACAGCACTGAATGCTGCAGGGTCAGTTACGGCAATTTCAGCCAAAACTTTCCGGTCAAGTGCAATTTCAGCTTTTTTCAAACCAAAGATAAGACGGCTATAGCTTACTCCGTCTAAACGTGCTGCCGCATTAATACGAGCGATCCAAAGTGCACGGAAATCACGCTTTTTAACACGACGATCACGATAGGCGTAATTTAAAGCCCGGTCAACCGCTTCAGTTGCACTACGAAATAATTTACTCCGTGCGCCACGGTAACCTTTTGCAAGCTTTAATACTTTATTACGTCTACGTCTCGCTTTAAAACCTCTTTTTACTCTCGGCATCTTGTTCTCCTTACAATGTTAAAATAAATGCAAATATTATTAACAATATCTACATTGCCGGATCTGAAGGGGGAGACAAAATTCCCCACAGTTCTCGGACTTAAAGCCGAGTTGCAGGAACCTTACATGTAAGGAATCAGGCAACTGATATTTTTATGATCTGCTGAACAAACAATCGCACCTTTACGCAGATCACGCTTACGTTTGGTAGTTTTCTTGGTCAAAATATGACTAGTAAACGCTTTATTACGGCTAATCTTACCTGTACCTGTCTTACGAAAGCGCTTTGCAGCACCACGGTTAGTTTTAATCTTGGGCATTCCCAATCTCCTTCATTTCTCTTTTTTATGCTGCCATCCACAAGGTATGACATTTCTACTTTTTAATGGGAGCCATTACCATATGCATAAAACGACCTTGCATACTTGGAAAAAACTCAACGACACCAATATCTTTCACGTCTTCAGCAACGCGTTTCAATAGGTCACGACCAAATTCGGGGTGAGTTACCTCACGACCACGGAACATGATTGTTACTTTAACCTTGTTGCCAGCGTCAAGAAAACGTCGCACATTCTTCACTTTAACCTTAAAGTCATGAATTTCGGTCTTAGGCCGTAACTTCACTTCCTTAAGCTCAACACGTGCGGTTTTCTTTTTAGCTTCAGCGACACGTTTCTGTTGCTGATATTTAAATTTACCGTAATCCATGATACGGCACACAGGTGGCTTGGCCGATGGTGAAACTTCCACCAGATCAAGTCCGCGATCAACAGCAGCCGATAACGCATCCTGCAAAAGCATGACACCTAGCTGCTCACCAGCATCGTCTACAACACGTACCTCTTTCGCACGAATTGCACGATTAATATTTGTTTCTTGCTTAGCTATGGTGCCACCTCCTAATTATATTTTTTACATTCTTCCAAAACAAACTGACTAAACTGATCCACGGTCATCGCTTGAAGATTATCACCAGTCCTAAATCTAGGAGTCAGTGTGGAGCTTTCCATCTCTTTATCGCCGATCACCAACATATATGGAATCTTCTGCATTTGAGCTTCGCGAATTTTGAAACCAAGTTTTTCATTACGCAAATCGGACTGTACTCGAATACCTGCATCAAGAAGATCAGCGGTTACCTGTTTTGCATAATCTAACTGATTATCCGTTACATTTATCACGATTGCTTGCACAGGTGAAATCCACAATGGAAACAAACCTGCATAATGCTCAATGAGAATACCAATAAAACGCTCGATAGAGCCAAGGATAACTCGATGAACCATAACTGGACGGTGTTTTTCGCCATCTGAGCCAATATAGTTCAGCTCAAAACGTTCAGGTAAGGTAAAATCGCACTGAATAGTAGCACATTGCCAATACCTGTCAAGGGCGTCCTTCAGCTTAATATCGATCTTCGGCCCATAAAATGCGCCATCACCTTCATTAATGTCATATGGCAGGCCAGAATCTTCTAAGGAATTCCGCAATGCAGTGGTAGCACTGTCCCAATCCTGATCACTGCCGATCGACTTTTCTGGTCGAGTAGAAAGTTCCATTTCAAACTCAAAATCGAAAATAGCCATGACATCTTGAACAAAACGGAGAACACTTTTAATCTCATCGTCCAATTGCTCGGGAGCACAGAGGATGTGAGCATCATCCTGTGTAAAGCCTCGGACGCGGGTCAAGCCGTGCAATACACCCGATTTTTCATGACGATGCACTGTGCCTAATTCGAAATATCGCTGAGGGAGATCGCGATAAGAGCGTAGCTTGCTCTTATAGATCAGCATGTGAGCAAGACAGTTCATTGGCTTTAAACCAAAACCCTGCCCCTCAACCTCAGTGAAGTACATATTCTCGCGATAATTCTCATAATGACCCGATGTCTTCCACAGGTCAGTTCGGAGAATTTGAGGTCCTTGAACCAAATCGTAACCACGACGTAAATGCTCACGGCGTTCAAAGTCTTCTAGAATTGTTCGCAACATAGCACCCTTTGGGTGCCAAATAACAAGCCCAGCTCCAGCTTCTTCACTGAAGGAGAACAGATCGAGTTCGCGACCAAGCTTGCGATGGTCACGCTTTCGTGCCTCTTCTAAGCGAGCAAGGTGTGCTTTAAGTTGCTTTTTATCAGGGAATGCCGTTGCGTATATACGCTGTAGCATCTCACGGTTTTCATCTCCACGCCAATAAGCACCAGCAACACTAGTGAGCTTAAAAGCCTTAATTCTTCCAGTAGATGGCAAATGAGGACCACGGCACAGGTCAGCAAAGTCACCCTGACGATATATAGAAACTGACTCAACACCAAGGTCTTCAATTAATTCGACCTTAAAATTTTCACCCATCTCTTTAAAAAAAGCGATGGCATCAGCGGTATCCATTTCGGAACGCTCAATAGGGAGGTTTTTCTTGATCAATTCTTTCATACGGGATTCGATTTCATCAAAATCCTCAGGGGTAAACGTATGAGTTTCACAATGGAAATCGTAATAAAAGCCATTCTGAATAGATGGACCAATTGTGACCTGAACATCCTTACCGTAAATTTCTTTCACGGCATGAGCCATTAAGTGTGCAGTAGTATGGCGATAAACGTCTAACCCTTCAGGGCTAGACAGTGTAATAAGTTCAACCTTTGCATCAGATTCAACGGATTGTGTCGCATCGAAAAGTTCACCATTAATTCGAGCTGCAACGGTTTGCCGTGCCAACCCCTCACCAATGGATTGGGCAATTTCCAAACAGGAAACCCCAGATTCGTATTCACGTTTAGATCCATCAGGCAATTCTATTGTAATGTTCGCCATAACTAAGCTCCATATACGCAAAAAGGCATCCTCGGGATGCCTTTAAATCTTAAACATACAGCAATTTATAAATGGTAGGCACGGGCGGTATCGAACCGCCGACCCCCACCGTGTCAGGGTGGTGCTCTCCCACTGAGCTACGTGCCTATGTGTTGCGACAGATGTGTTATACCGAAAAGGAATTACCCTGTCAACCCCTATATTTATGCTGCTTTACGTTGAAATCAAAATAGAGAGACTCGACTAATTATGCATTTAATCACTCGGCATCAAACAAAAAACAACAATCAAACCATAATTAGTATTTAGTTCTTGCTAAAGCTGGCACGACAACTATAAATTTATGTTCTGCATCTTCAGTATCAAAATTACTAACCATCACATTATAACCTACGGGGTAGCCATTGAGTACCATTATAGAGTTGCTTAAATTAAGCTGTCAGAATCACCCAAATCGAATTGCGTTACGTGAAAAACGGAAAAAAAGATGGACGAGTTTATCTTACTCTGATCTTTGGCGTGATTCTGATCTCGCTGCAACAGGCATACAACAACTTAATATTAAGCCAGAAAGCAATGTTGCGTTATTATCCCCCTCATCTAACCGATGGCTTATAGCTTATTTTGCAATCCTCAAGACAGGATCTGTTGCTGTCCCAATTGATAAAGAACTAAAGCAAAACGAATTACGCCATGTTTTGCGCGACAGTGATATTGTCACCATATTTACCACTCAAGCCTATGTTGAAACACTTTTAGAGCTTAAGGCTGGATTACCAAAGCTTGCCCACATCATTGTAATGGATAACAGTGACGATCTCTTCCCAAAGAGTTCAGAAGCATTTACGATTATTGGTGACCTAATCACTGAGTGGCACCAACTTGTTCATGAATTAAAAATTCCGCGCGACAAAGCAGCCTCACTCGAAGCGTTAGCAAATCGAGCGCACAATCTCATGACAACAGAAGATGTTACCAGTGATGATAATCCTGATCTGTTTTCGCCAACCGCAAACATGATCAAGGAAGCGCGAAAGAAAAACGTTCTAATTCCCTATAAATCCTTTGTTGGAAATTGTCTGCCCGATCCCGTTGACATTACACCTGAAGACATAGCTATCATTCTATATACATCGGGAACAACAGGACGCTCTAAGGGTGCGATTCTTACCCACGGTAACATCACATCAAACATAAAAGACTTAATCCCACATTTTCAATTGAATGATTCTATTCACACACTATCGTTTTTACCAATCAACCATATTTTTGAACAGGTATGTGGAATTCTGCTGCCACTCACCCTCGGCGGAACGGTCTCCTTTGCCGAATCACTGAAAAAACTCGGAGAAAATCTAACTGAAGTTAAACCAACTTTCCTCCTTGGGGTTCCTGCAGTATATCGAATATTCCTTGATAGAATCATGCGCAATATCAACAGTAAGAAAATATCTAAGACTCTCTATTCACTGCCAATAGCGCGTAAAGTAGTTGAGAAGAAAATCCGTGAATCTCTTGGTGCGGGGACAACCTTTGTTAGTGGCGGTGCTGCTCTTGATCCAGTCGTTACCGCTAAATTTAAAGAATTTGGTACAATAATATACCAAGGCTACGGAATTACAGAAACATCACCTGTCATTACTGCAGAACAACCCGGCGGAACGAGAATAGGTACGGTTGGCAAACCTCTCCCCTCGGTTCAGGTCAAAATTAAAGATGAAAACGATGAGGGTATCGGCGAGATTCTCTGCAAAGGACCTAACGTAATGAAGGGCTACTATAAAAACGAAGTGGCAACAAACGAAGTTCTTACCGAGGGCTGGTATCATACTGGTGATATGGGGAAGTTTGATGCAGATGGGTATTTAAGTATTTGTGGTCGTGTTAAAAACTTAATTGTGACCCCTAATGGCAAAAATGTTTACCCTGAAGAAATCGAGAATGAACTTCTAAGCAGCCCATTCATTCAAGAAGTCATGGTTTATGGTCACAAGGTTGGCCCTGCCGCTGAAGAAGTTCATGCTCAAATATATCCAGATCAAGAGATGATTGATTGTCACACCCAAGACCAAGGCGGTCAACCTTTGGACATAAAAGAGATTGAAGCCCTCATTCGCCAAGAAGTATTGACGATTGGTAAACAGTTAGCGGACTACAAGCGAGTTAAGAAATTCATTATTCGTGATGATGAATTCCCAAAAACAACAACACGTAAGATTAAACGTTTTGCTGTTGAAGCTGACGTAAGTGCGAGTGAGTGAGTAAATAAATTAAAGTATTTGATACAAAAAAAACCCGCTAGAAGCGGGTTTTTTTTGTAATTTTATTTACGATAACTTAACCACAACCAAGATGAGTAGCCTTGTCATCTTTTGCGTATTTATGGAAATACTTAATCAGATGCTCTCTTTGTTCATCGGTCAACTTATTCCATAGTGCCGCATGATCAGCCTCATAGCCAGAACTGAAAAACTTAGTCCACCCTGCTTTGGTTTTCTTGTTAATTTTAAGACGCTTAGCTTCACCGCCACGCTTATGGCAGTTCATACATTCAGCCTTAAAACTCTTCTTCCCTTTTCTCCAATTTCCAGCAGCCATAACAGTGCTTGAAAATGAAATCACCAGTAAAACACTGACGAGAACCGATAAAACTTTTTTCATATCAGATTGCTCCTATGTAAGGGTTAAATTACTGATCTTCCGGCAAACGGAAGGTATCAACTGAATTAAGAAGTTCAGACGACTGTTCCGTTAGGCCTGTTGTAATCGCAGCTGAATTTTTAACTTGCTGCAAAGTCAACTCAGAAATTTCGGATACTTTTTTCATGGATGACTCAACATTACGCGTCATCTCTAACTGTTGGTTTGACAAACTACTAATCTCGGTAACAACAGACTTAGATTGGTTGATTGCTTTCTGGATTTCAGTGAAAGATTGTCCAGTATCTTGTGCTAGCTTCGCTTGCCTCTCAACTGTTTTTGTTTCCTCTTCAAGTGATGCGGTTACTTCATTCGCTTCACTTTGAATCGACTTAACAACACCACTAATCTGCTTTGTCGCTTCTGTTGATTTGTCGGCAAGTCGCTTGATCTCATCAGAGATAACCAGAAAACCACGACCTTGTTCACCAGCTCTTGATGCTTCGATTGAGGCATTCATCGCTAGGATAGTTGTCCGAGTTGCGATTTCTGAAATAAGCTGGGAAATTGTACCAATCTCAAGAAGTCGCTCAGATAACGACTTCATCTTCTTATTAATGACCTGAACCGTTACACGAATTAACTGCATCCCTTCAATGTTATTTGAGACAAGCTCACTACCCTTACCAGTAACCTCATCAACAAGGCTTGAAGTCTGCTGGGCAAGCATAGCTTTCTCAGAAATCTCTTTCGCTGCAATTTCAGAGCGTTGGACAATCTGAGTCGCTAGTTCGACCTGGGACGACTGCGTTTCTGCACCCATCTCCATGTCCTCAAAGATTTGAATCAATCGACGAGATTGCTCACCAACGTTATTAGCATTAAGCTTGGTATCCATCAAAAGATCGGATAAGCATTCAACCATAAGATTGTATGCATCAGCAATTGAACCAAAAGCATCAGCCGTAACAGGTGCCTTCATCGTCAAGTCACCATCAGCAGCCTCACTAACGACCTCAAGGAAACCGATGAGATTTTTCTGAGTTTCTTCTCGCTCAGACTCTGCAATAATCGCATCCTTATAACGTTCGACCATTTCATTGAACAGCACTGTAGTCGCGCCAATTTCATCATTAGCAGTCAAAATAACTTCAGAAAAGTCACCATCATTTACTTTTTCAATACCGCCACGAAGCTGTGACAGTGAAATAACAAGTCGGTTATTCCAACGTTTTGCAAATACAACAAAAAGGATAAGTAAAACAATACAAGCAGCTATTGCGCCATAAAACATTTGGTTTTGATCTGTCAATCGTAATTGCTGAGTGATCACATTTGAATAAAGCTTTTGTAATTGAACAATGTTTGAATTAAATTCAGAAACATCCTGATTAAATTTAGCATACGTTGCAAGGCTTGAAGTGATGTTGCCACCATCAATCAAACTATCCGAGAGCTCTTCAATCTCAACAGAAATATCAGCGAAAATTTCATAGGTGATATTAGACACCTTCTTGATTTCGTGACGACTCTGTGCCGTCATCTCTAGAAACTCATCCATCAGATCTGCCATAGAGGAAAGATGGTCTAATATTTTTTCAGAACGCATCTCAGTAACGTCAACTTGACCGTTTAATGCGGCAACCGTCATACTCCCTTCAAGGACTTGAAGATGAGACATACTCCGTGTTAATTGATGCGTTTTATTCAAAAATGATACATTCTGCTCAGTATACTGTTGTGCTTGTTGCGTTAAGTAAACATACGTCGCAACACACAGACCAATAACGATCAGAACAAGTAGCGATAATGTCGTAACACTTCGCCCAGTAATCTTTTTAATGCTTAAAATATTTGCTACTTTTTTTGCCATAATGGAACGGCCTCCCCTGATGTCAAAACCGACAGCTTTTATAGTGTATAAAGTGTGTGTTCACGAATTACATTAACGAGTGCATCTTCATCAAATGGCTTAACTAAATAACCGGCCGCACCAAGACTAAACGCTTTTTCTTGATGCTGCTTTCCTGATCGTGATGTAATTATTACAACTGGAATATTCTTTAATGTCGCTCGGCGTTTTATCTCGGTCAATAATTCATAACCGTGCATAACAGGCATTTCAAGATCACTTAGAACCAGATCAACACACTCATCTTCCAAAACAGTTAGCGCATCCTGTCCGTTGATTGCCGTTAGCACTTCAACACCGTTTGCCTCAAGAAGAAGAGACGCATACTTACGAACACTCAACGAATCATCAACAACCAAAACACGTGGTCGGGGTCCTTGAGCGACAGCAGCAGTTGCTGTGTCAACGTTAACATGGGTCAACTCACGATCAACCACCTGCATTAAACGAGCTGGATTAAGGACAAGACGGACAGCACCGCCACCCGAAACACTGGTTCCTGAAAAACACGGCATATCATAGAGCAATTTCCCGAATGGTCGGATAACTGTGTCTTCTTGACTGACAATCTCTTCGACCATCAAACCTAACCGTGAACCCAACGTCCGCACAAAAAGTACGCACTGCCGTGTTTTGTCACTCGCAGGAAGGTTGAATTTAGCATTCAAATCTACAATACGGTAATTTTCACCCTGCCTAACAACATGGTCATCGACAATTTGTAGCGTACCAACTTCTTGTATTTCCTCAATAAGAGAGGAAGGCAGAACGAATAATTGCTTAGCAAGACGGAACTGAATTACATTGATAATAATGAGGGAAAGAGGGATTTGAAGTATGAATTCTGTCCCCTGCCCCGCTGTTGTTTTAACATCAATCGTCCCGTTTAAGTCCGAGAGCCGATCAAGGACAACGTCCATACCGACACCACGGCCAGATGTGTCATCGACCTCAGTTTTAGTACTAAATCCTGGACGGAAAATCATATCGACATATTGTTGACGTTCAATTTTATCGTCGTCTTTAATCCAACCTAGTTCCAATGCTTTTTTTCTGATTGAATCAAAGTTTAAGCCCCCACCGTCATCAGAAATAGTAATGGTGGCAAAATTACCTCGGCGGACAGTCGAAATCCTAATTGTCCCGGCCTCGGGTTTATCTAATAAACGACGTTGTTCAGGATCTTCTATACCGTGAGCCACGGCGTTACGCAGGACATGCAATAAAGGATCAAAGAGACCATCAATAATCGTGCGACCTAAACGTGTATCACCACCCTCTAAACGCAAATCAACTTGTTTATTTGCATCACGAGAAAGGTTACGAATTGATCTTTTAAAACGTTGGTACAGATGGTCAACAGGCAAGGTCCGAATCTCAGAAAAACGTTCTTTCATCTCAGAAGTCATACGGTCGATGGATTCAACGTCGACACTCACTTCACCAAAAAAACTTCGGATAGAAATAACAGCTTCATTGATATCATTACTAATTTCTTGCAGCTTACGCGAAAACAGATTTAATTCATCATAGCGGTCAAATTCCAGCTCTTCAAAGTCTGAAATAATAGACTCACTGTTTTCCTCGGAATTTTCTTCAGGATTTGTATATTCATAACGATCGGAAAATCCTGCAACCTCTCGAATCAAACGCTCACGAGCAAAGTCGATCTCCTCTTTCATTGTTTCGAAAGAGCCAAGCTGCTCAAGAAGGTGGGTTTTGGTGATCGTCATTTCTCCGATGATATTCATCAAATCATCAATTTTATCAACGCCAACCTTAACACTATTGCTAAATTGCTGAGGAGTTCCGACTTCAGCTAGTCCTGAAGAGACTTCACTGTACTCTCCAGATTGCGCAGATTGGAGCATCTGACACGCTTGAAGACCATAAAGAATAGATTTCTTCTCATAGTCAGGAAGATGCGTCATTTGTAAAAGATTACGCATGGTATCAAGCGCTGACAACATGGCATCTAGCAACGGTGGCGTCATCTCAATTGTTTGAGCTTTGAAACTCTCAAGCAGGTTTTCTAATTCGTGGGCAATCTCACTAATCGTATTATATTTGAGTAATGCAGATGCACCCTTAAGAGTGTGAGCAGAGCGAAAAAGTTTATCGACAAGCTCAATTTCGACATCAGATGAATCACCCTCTTCCAATTGGAGTAAACCTGCCTCCAATATCCCCAGGTGTTCATCAGCTTCTTCGTAAAAAATTTCTCTTGCTGATTCAGGTATCGCCATTATGAACCCTTTACGCTGTGTTGCTCCAAAAACGTACTCACATCAATTCTATGACCCGCTGTCTTGATATTAAGATTTGGCAGGGAATCACTCACGAAAGCCATAAGATCAGAGCCACAACGAACAACAACTAAAAAATAAGGATTAGGAAACGTGTTATTTCGCTCCTCTAATGCCGCAAGGTCAATTACAGGGATCACATCACCACGTAAACTAATTAATCCTGAAATATACGCAGGCCCATACGGTAAAAAAGTGATCTCTTGACTTTCAGTAATCTCAACAACATCTTCTATTGAGATATAATATTGTCGCCCACCGAGGTAAAAGCGACAACAAACAGGCTTTACTGTTTCATCTAAGGCCTCATTTGCTTGATGAAGTTTCATCATAAATGGCAAGGCAAAATCATTAATCAAGTCATCGCCGTACGCACCATCTACATGATGATCAAAATCCCTACCTGATGAAGATTCTTGTGAATTTTCTTCGGGTTCTGGTTGTCCGTCACGTGCGTACTGAAGTAACGCAACTAATTGTAAGTGCCATTGTCGAACTTTATCTGTATCGTCTTTTGATAAAGTATCTCCCGCAACATTAAAACCATCGAGAAACTCTTCAAGTACCTTCGCAATCGCACTTGAACTCATACGCTTTACGAGTGCTGCAGTACCCTTAATTGTATGGGCTGCACGTCTCGCTTCCTCCAACACTTCAGCTGAAATGGCTATATCATTTTCAGCCAAAATTAAATTTTGGATAAGCGATAAGCCCTCTTCAGTCTCTTCGATAAATATTGGAAGCAAGCTGTCCTGAAGACCTGCCATTTAATTATCCTTACTTACAGGGTAAGTCCCTGTGAATTATCATTTAATCGTCGCCAGACCAGATTGATAAAGCACCTGACACGCACACCGAACCGCACTTTCTTCGAGTGAGCTTTCCTGACAAACATCTTTTAATGTTCGAGCGCCATCGAGAAGCAACATAAGGCCCTGTTCATCATCTTCAAGAATACCTTGCTGTGCTGCCTCAGCACACTGGGGCATACGAGTGATAATCAATGAATCATCTAAGAAGGTTGACATTAATTGCTGACCTCGCACACCTTTCAACAATACGGTATACATTGGGATGCGAAATTTAATGTCTTCTAAGTTAAAGGGTAGATCATCTTTTTCGAGGAAGAAATTCCCTGTATGGGTTGAAAGAGCTGTATCAAGAGCATCTTGAGCATGTTGCTTTAAGTAAAACATTAAATCGGCATCAGAGATAATACCTTGGTCAACAAGAGCTCGGCCGATAGGAATATTTTTTGACCGGGCCTCTTCAACAACTTTCTGTAAACTTTGCTGATCGCAAACAAAGCGATTATCTTGACAAATTAGATCGGTGAGAAATTTATGCTTACCTTTCTGACTTGCCGTGGCAAACACAAAGGCACCAGATTCAATGAAGATTTCGGCGAATGTGTCATCAGAAAAAATTGATAAGCGTCCAGATTGACGTGTCGAAGAGCAAAAGCAAAGGACTTCAGGCAATGACATCCGAGTTAAGTCACCTGTCATAATTAATGTTTGATGCTTAACCAAGCCTGATTCTCGCAAGGTGTCAGCCATAACATTTTTCATCAGAACAGGAAAATCTTTCTGGAAATACTTACGTACTACTTTATCAAAACGATCATTAATCGAATCGAGGAATTGATCGACATTGTCAATCGAAGAAAGAGACCCTGATGGTGTTGGTGTGCTTGAGTCACTGACTTCAATCACATCTTCTACAACGGGGTTCATCACTTCATTGACTTTTTCGATTAAATCTTCAGGCTCAAAAGGCTTTGTGAAAAAATGGACAATACCAAAACTTTCTTCAAACGCCTGACCAACCACTTCACTTTTAGATGAAATGAGGATAATAGGAATATCCTTAAGGTTTTCATCTTCACGAAGAGCCTTACAAAACATATGTCCATTCATGCGTGGCATAACAAAATCAACAAGTACCGCAGCCGGAACATGTTCTCTAGCCATTACGAGACCTTGTTCGCCATCTTCAGCACAAATAACCTCGTAACCACTCTGTGTCAAAACGAGTTCAACAAGTCGGCGTACGGTTGGTGAATCATCAACTACTAGAATTTTATTGTTTGCTATTGTCATTTCAGTCCCTCACCAAATGTATATATTCAAACAACTACTGGCGCAAAATATCCATTGCTTTAGCCAATGAAACCTTCATGCGATCAAAGGCATCAGCGAGCAACTTTATTTCATCGTTTGTTTTCACATCAAACTCACATTCAAGTTTTCCACGACTAATTTCTTCTGCAACTTCAACAATATGCTCAATAGGTTTCACAACACTACTGACAACAAAACGGTCAACAGCAAAAAGAACAAGTAAAAAGAAGATACTAAAGGCTCCAGAAAAATATGCGATCCTTTTCATAGCCTGTTGTTGGATGACAGCAATAGGAACATAAATAAAACGTGCCCCTACGACATCACCTTCAAGGTATCCATAACCTGAACGAGTCCCATATTGTTCAACTTGACTAGGGTGCGCAACCTCAGGAGTATCATGACAACCGATACAATTCGATCCAGCAACTAAAGGTTTTGCCACGGCATAGAATTCAATACCATCACGCATAGCAAATCCTTTCCATGTTTCATATTCACCCTCTTCAAAAGCATTAATAACCTGATCTTCTAACTCACTAGAAAGACTTTCAGGATTCAGTGGATTTGGAGACGCAAAGCGGAAAATATATTCCGGATAATCTTCCTGTATATAGCGAGCGACTTCGGTAAGCATCAAGACACCGACGCCTCCCTCAGGAAAGTACGCATCTTCAGGAACAAGTTCCTCTGCTTTAGGTCGAATGACATTATGTAAATACCGTGCTGAATTCGACATAACAGAAGCAAAAAGATCTGTTTTTTGTTGTGCTTCACGAATAACATCACGCTTTAAGAAATAACTGCCGCCAGCCACAACTAGAACGAGTGATATGACATAGACAACTGCTAACATCACAACAATCCGCTTACGAATTGACATATTTTTTAACATTTAGCCCCCTAAATTTTATAAAATCAGATAAAACGAACCAAAACATACTTTATTTGTGCTTTATGATGAACTCAGCCCTTGTAGCATCGGGCAAATCTATCAGACATTTATCTAGTAATTCATTGTAACTATTAGAATCCATCTCTTGGCCTTGAATATAACCAAGTGCTTTCAAATAGTTTTCCATCATAACAACACCTAATGGGCCAACAATGTCGATATAGTGATTAATCATGATAGAGATATTTTGTGGTGAGACAAACCGTCCAGAAGAGATAGATGACGCTTCAGTTGTTGACGTATGGGAAGATTTAGAAGCTTCTGATTCGAAACCAATCAACTGATCAGTAATAGGTTGTGGTAACCGTTTACGTGTCTTAAAACCCTGAATGAAATTTGCTTCCAAAAGGGTTTTATCGCGAATGATTTCCAGGGTTTCCTCAGGAGACAGGAGCCCTAATTTAATAAAAACAGCTTCACCATCTTCGATAGCAATTTTACAAAGATGTGGCAAATCAGCAAATTTAAGTGCTAACTGACCTGTCCCTTCCATTGCATAACGTTTAAAAACAGAAGCTATATCCACTAAGCGCCTCCAAGATATTTCTTAACTGCGATAAGGATCTCAACGGGCTCATAAGGCTTGGTAATATATTCATCTGCCCCTTGTTTTTTGCCCCAAAACTTATCACTATCACCAGACTTAGACGTTGTCAGAATAATAGGGATATCCTTGAAATCAGGATCCCGTTTAAGGGAACGGCACACCTGAAAACCATTCTTATTTGGCATAACCACATCAAGTATAATGAGATCAAAAGGCTCCGCCTTAGCTTTTGCTTCAGCTTCTACACCATCGACAGCTGTTACAATGTCGTGCCCTGTGCCGTTAAGAGCGCTCAACAAAAAAGCCATCTCTGTTTTACTATCATCTGCAACTAAAATTTTAGCCATAATATCTCCCAATAAATGGTATTGAGCCTGTTTCAACTCAGTATACTGTAAGCAAAGAATAGACCAACTTAAGAAAATCTACTCACGGAGCGCATAACAGGAACAAATCAACCTGATACGGAACAAAAAGTAAAAGACAGCATTAAGGGCTACAACTTCATTAGGCGAAATAACGTAAGGGGTAGCGTTAACACTGGACAATATAAACAAACTAACGACGTGAAAATACTTGTTTTAATAACTCTGTTGTGCGTGCCGAAGGATTGTTACGAATGCTTTTTTCTTCATTGGCCAACAAAGAGAATAATCCATCCTGTGTTTTAGTTGTTAAATAATCCTCAAGGTCAAAGTTAGTTTTTTCAACCAAAGGAAGGGAGTTATAGGTTGAGATAAGCTGATTATACAGTCCATACACCCCAACTTCTTGCATTTTACTACGAACAACGGGTTTAAATTTCTTTTGTAATGTCAGAGATGTTTTAGAACGAAAATAATCGGTTGCTGCCGTATCTGAGCCCCCGAGAATCCCCATCGCATCAGTAAGAGTCATCTCTTTAACGGCGCTGACAAATACAGGTTTTGCTTCAGAAGCTGCAGCCTCAGCGGCGCGATTCATCTTAACCTCAAACAGATCCACTTGTGATCCTAAGCCAACAGTACGCAGTGTGTCAGCAACTCCTTGTAGTTTCTCAGGAAGTGGGATCCTAATCTGATTATTAGCAAGAAAACCATCCGTACTGGAAGCTAACGCAGTGGCCCTTGAACTGCCGACCTCAAGAGCTTGTCGTAACCCTGACGCAACAGTTGACTCATCCAGTTCCCCTGAGCCAGAGACTGTACCTAAAGAACTTAAAATACCACTTATTTGCGAGTTATTTTGTACATCAACACATGAAGCAAGTGACAGTAACGCAAATACAGCAAAAATCCGACAATATAAACAAAGGCAGGAATAAATCATAGCACCCTCCAATTAAAATTTTCCTAACGTAAATCAGTGATAGCTTCTTCAATTCGCTCAATTCGCTTAGGATTTGATGGGTGTGAGCTTAAAAAACCACCACCTGAACCATGCAATTTTTCGAGTGTTACAATTGCCCTCTTCATGGCACGTGGATCTTTTTTAAGTGAAGCCAACATTTTGACGGCATAGCGATCCGCTTCCAATTCGTCTGATTGAGAAAAGTGAGCTTGAACTGCAGCTTTGCCAATTTGACCTATTTGAGATGATGTGAGGGATGAAACGGTTCCATTTACGGCCGCTGCGGCTTGAAAGGCTGTATCGGAAATGATGTTTTCACGCATTTGGTTATAGCTGTGTTTCAACTTAACGTGGCCAATTTCATGACCAATTACAGCAAAGACTTGATCATCAGGCATGGCATCTAAAATTCCAGAATAAACACGTACGGTACCGTCAGCCATAGCAAAGGCATTCACATCATCAGCTAGATAGACCTTGAAATTCAAGGTAAGACCATCGTATTGCTGAATATTTTTTGTCATGTTTTTTAAGCGAAGAGTATAGGGATTTGTCTGTGAAGCAACAGGCGTTTGCTTATCTAATTCGACAGCGGCAAGAGTCGCGGTCTGCTTAACATTTTGCTCTGATAAAGTTGTTGCTTGATATACTCCACCACCAACAGACAACGCTTTTTGGGTATCAAATGAGCCATCAGCAGCACAGCCAGATAAAGAAAATACGGATATAAACAATAGACCTAGTGTAATTACGTACTTCATTGGGATCTCCATAAGAGCAATTGTAGATTGAAATGTTTCAACCTTGTGATTCTAGCAAAAATTGAACAAAATGATCGAAATTATTTCACAAAAAAAAACGGGGAGCTGACAATCAATGTCAACTCCCCGTGAAATTTCGTTATTTATGGTCGGGGCGAGAGGATTTGAACCTCCGACCCCGTGCACCCCATGCACGTGCGCTACCAGGCTGCGCTACGCCCCGACAAACAACGAAGCGGATTGTCTAGTATTTACCTATTGAAGTCAAGTGAATTATCTCACGCTTGACGTTTATCAATCACCCTTTTTGCTTTTCCTTCATGTCGCGTAATCGATGAAGGTTCAACCAATTTTACCCGTGCACCAACGCCAAGTGTCGACAATAACTTTTTTTCTAGTTTATCAACAAAAGCATGCTGTTTCTTCATCTCATCAAAGAAGATTCGCTCGTTAACCTCAACGTGAACTTCGAGAGTATCCATCGTACCAGTACGCTCAACAACGAGTTGATAATGTGGTTCACAGCCTTCAACCTGAAACAGTACTTCCTCGATTTGAGTTGGAAAGACGTTAACCCCTTTGATGATCAACATATCATCAGAGCGACCCATTGTTTTCATCATTCGAACATGGGTTCGACCACAGGCACAGGTATCATAATCAAGACGGGTAATGTCACGTGTACGATAACGGATAATTGGGAACGCTTCCTTGGTGATGCTTGTTAGCACTAACTCACCAATAGAACCATGTGGCAACACCTCACCCGTTTCAGGATCAATAATTTCAGCAATAAAATGATCTTCAAATATATGCATGCCGCACTGATGTTGACATTCACCGGCAACACCTGGCCCCATCACTTCAGAAAGACCATAGTTATCGGTTGCAACAACACCAAGACGCTTTTCAATTTCATGTCTCATCTCCTCGCTCCACGGCTCGCCGCCAAACAATCCAACCTTGAGAGATAACCGGTGAGGATCAATCCCCTGCTTTTCCATGCGGTCAGCAAGTGTCAACGCATAAGATGGCGTACAAACTAACGCACTAGAGAGATAGTCTTGCATGATCATAATCTGCTTGTCGGTATTACCACTGGACATGGGGATGACCGATGCACCAATCTCCTCAGCACCATAGTGAAGACCGAACGCACCGGTAAACAAGCCATAACCAAAGGCGATATGGACAATATCATCAGGGGTGACTCCAGCAGCGGTCATAAACCGAGCAGCGAGCTGCGTCCACGTATTTAGATCGTTACGCGTATAACCAACAACGGTAGGTTTACCTGTCGTACCAGATGAAGAATGAATACGAACGACATCACGCATGGGAACAGCAAACATTCCATACGGATAGTTCAAGCGCAGATCTTCCTTGGTTGTAAAAGGAAGCTTGGCTAAATCATTAAGAGTTTTGACATCACTCGGTGAGATTTCCAGAGCTGAAAACTTATTTTTATAACAAGGGACGTGTAAGTTGACCCGTTCCAACGTTTGTTGCAGCCGTTCCAATTGAAGTGCTTCCAATTGTTCACGGGGCATACATTCGTTATCTCGGTCCCATATAGCTGTAGTGGCTGATTGTTTCATTGATCCGCTTCCGCAACGGCAGGTTACATATTGTAAACCCGCTCCCCTTCGAGAACATTAATGTTATTTTTTGTCAAAATATCAATAGCTGCTTCTGGGTCATCAAATCTGAAAATGATCACCGCATTGCCACCACACCGCTCGACAAAGGCGTACATATATTCAACATTAACCGTACCCGTATCAAGGATGGTTAGAATACTCGCTAATCCAGCTGGATGGTCCGGAACTTCAACCGCAACAACAACTGTTTTGTTAACAGTAAAACCACGCTCTTTTAAGGCATCTTTCGCAATATCTGTTTTATCAACAATCAAACGTAAAATACCAAAATCTGAGGTGTCCGCTAAAGACAGGGCTCGAATATTGATGTTACTATCACCGAGAGCCTGCGTTACTTCCGCTAAGCGTCCGGACTTATTCTCGATAAAAATTGAGATTTGTTCTACTTTCATCACTTCCCCCAATTGTATTAGAGCATAAAATTTCGTCTAACGACGATCAATAACCCGCTGAGCCTTACCTTCACTTCGAGTGATGGTTTTTGGCTCAACTAAACGAATTTTGCATGTGATACCAAGGAGGTCTTTAATTTGCTTCCTGATTTCATTATTCAAAGCCTGCATCACTTTGATCTCATCAGAAAAGACCTGTTCGTTGACCTCAACTTGAACTTCAAGTGTGTCAAGGTTGCCATCACGATCAACAATAAGCTGATAATGTGGTTCAACACCGTCAATATTACACAAAACACTCTCAATTTGCGATGGGAACACATTGACACCACGAATAATCAACATGTCATCAGTACGACCACTTAAGCGTTCTAACCGAACATGAGTACGACCACAAATACAAGGTTCAGGCAATATTCGAGTGATATCACGAGTACGATAGCGAATCATCGGTATCCCCTCTTTTGTGATCGTAGTAATGACCAGCTCCCCTTTTTCACCGTAAGGCAACACTTCGCCCGTAGCGGGATCAATGATCTCAGGAATAAAGTGATCTTCCCAAATATGCAGACCATTTTGAGCTTCAATGCACTCGATAGCAACACCAGGTCCAAGGATCTCAGAGAGGCCATAGATATCAATGGCTTTGATACCAAGTTTCGCTTCAATTTCGGTGCGCATTGCCTCACTCCAGGGTTCTGCGCCAAGGATCCCGATGCGTAATCTTAACTCACTGGGATCAATGCCCTCTTCCTCCAGTGCTTCTGCAAGGTAGAGACTATACGATGGGGTACAGGTGATCACCGTTGAACCAAAATCTTTCATGATCAACATCTGTTTTTGGGTGTTACCGCCCGACATCGGAATAACCGAGGCACCAAGCCGTTCTGCACCGTAATGAGCCCCTAAGCCACCAGTAAACAATCCATAACCGTATGAGTTATGGATTAAATCGGTACTTGTTGCTCCAGCAGCAGCGAATGACCTGGCCATCAACTCAGACCACATATCAATATCTCGCTTAGTATAGCCAACGACAGTCGGTTTACCCGTTGTTCCAGATGATGCATGAATCCGAACAATTTGATCTAGAGGAACAGCAAACAATCCATACGGATAATTATCACGCATATCCTGTTTATAGGTAAATGGCAATTTGCGTAAGTCATCAAGCGAACGGATATCTGCTGGCGTTAACCCTGCCTGTTTAAAACTATTCTTATAAAACGGAACCGTTGCGTAAACACGCTCAAGCGTTTGCTTTAAACGCTTGAATTGCAACGCCTCAATTGCCTCACGCGGCAATGTTTCGAAGTCATCATTCCAAATCATTAAACACCCCTTTACCCAATCAATTAAACTATTGAGCGCGACCCAACTCAAAGGCTTTCAAGTTTTCAGCTAAAAACTTGCTAGGAACCATTTTAGTTAATGCTTGCTGCCATAAGTTCTCATCAATATCAAGCATATTGGATAGCGCACCAAGTAGAACGGTATTGACCGTACGAGGGTTGCCTGCCTTCATAGCTAACTCGAGGCCATCAACAACAAGACTTTCATTAACCGCAGAAACGATCAACTCTTCCAGTTGCTCAGGGTAACGCTCCAAGCCTGTAGCCACTGAGGGCGGCATAATGCGGTGACGGTTAACAACAATCTTGCCGTTTTCTTTTAATAATGGCAAATAACGATACGTTTCAAGCAATTCAAAACCAAAAAGAATATCTGCTTCACCTTCAGGAATGATAGGTGAGTCAACTTTTTCGCCAAAACGAACATGCGATGTAACACTTCCGCCTCGTTGTGACATACCGTGAATTTCATTCTTTTTCACATCATATCCAGCAAGCATTAACACTTCAGACAACACTTCACTTGCCAGAAGAATCCCTTGCCCACCAACACCTGCTAAAAGTACATTTGTCACGCTAGCCATTTTTCACCTCACTACCTACCAATTTATAGGCATCAAATTTACACAATTGTTCACAGATTGTACAACCGACACACAGTAGTTCGTTAACAGCAGCCTTACCGCGTTCACCTTCATCAGGTTGCCACTCAATCGCTGGACAACCAATTTTAAGGCATGCCTTACAGCCGGTACACTTATCCGGATCAATCATAAGAGGTGTTTTACGTTGACCAACATCACGCTTGATTAAGATACACGGTGCCTCAGTTATGACAACAGAAGGTGCTTCGCGCTCCATCTCCTCTTTGATGACGGCTCGTGTTGCATCAAGATCCCAAGGATTAACCTTACGCACATGCTCAACACCAACACTGCGACACAATAGCTCTAAATCGATCTTTTTACTTTTTTCACCATTAAGGGTAAAGCCAGAGGAAGGGTTCTCTTGACGACCTGTCATAGCAGTGATGCTGTTATCGAGAATAATCAACGTTGCCGTAGAGTTATTGTAAACCATATCCATCAGGCCATTAATGCCCGTATGGAGGAAGGTTGAATCACCAATGACACCGACAACTTTTTGCTTATCTGGGCCCGTAAGAACTTTATTTAAACCTGTCGCATTACCAACACTTGCACCCATACAAATACAGGTGTCCATGGCTGACAAAGGTGGCATAAAACCAAGGGTATAACAGCCGATATCACCGGTAACAAACGCTTTCAAGCGCTTCAACGTGTAGAAAACACCACGATGTGGGCAACCTGGGCACATGTTAGGGGGACGATTTGGCAGCTTAATCTTTGTTTCGTGCGCTACGGGGATGGATTCACCAGTAATGGCACTAGTCACTCGGCCAGGAGTTAATTCACCACAAATGGGGAAACAGTCTTTGCCAATGACATCAATGCCCATCGCTCGCACTTGATCCTCAATGAACGGCTCAAGCTCTTCGATGACATAGAGGGTTTTAAAGCGTGCAGCAAACTCACGAATTAATGATGTCGGCAACGGATAAACCAGACCCAACTTTAGTACCGAAGCGTCGGGCAACGCTTCACGAGCATATTGATACGATACCCCACCAGTGATCACACCCACTTCAGTGCTGCGTTCTTCAATACGGTTGAATGGTTGAGTCGCTGACCATTCGGCCATCTTAAGCAGTTCCGCTTCGACAACGTGATGACGTTGACGCGCATTACCCGGCAACATAACAAATTTTGCCGGATCACTTTTAAGACTTGGTTCTGGCAGATCCGTAACAGGTTCGCCCGACTCAACAATCGACTTAGAGTGAGCAATCCGTGTTGTTGTGCGCAAGAAAATTGGCGTATCAAACTGCTCACTGACCTCAAAGGCCAAGCGAGTAAAGTCTAGCGCCTCTTGGCTATCCGAGGGTTCAAACATCGGCATCTTTGCAGCACGGGCATAGTGACGACTATCTTGCTCGTTCTGCGATGAATGGAGTTCTGGATCGTCGGCAACAGCTAAGACTAAACCAGCGCGAACGCCAGTATAAGACAAGGTGAAAAGAGGGTCTGCAGCAACATTAACACCTACATGTTTCATAGTAACCAAACTACGAGCGCCACCAAAACAAGCACCAATACCAACCTCAAGAGCCACCTTCTCATTGGGTGCCCACGATGAATCAATACTGCTATAGTTACGTGTGTTTTCTAAAATTTCAGTACTTGGCGTGCCGGGATAAGCGACAGCAACCTTAACCCCTGCCTCAAAAGCCCCACGTGCAATGGCTTCATTGCCTGACATGATCTCTTTACTCATCAATACCTCTCAATATTTAAAATGCTCTATGATTGTCTATGAATACTATGTGATCAAAAAAACAGGACACACTATGCGGTCTAATCGATAACTATAGTGAAGCGAACTACGCTTGTCAATTTATGGCACAATCCATTGACAATATACTCGGAGTATAAATACAAATTCGGGCTGATAATTTCATCAAATATCTGACAAAACTATCAACCCGATTATATGGCACCTTAGTGTTGATGAAGTGTCAGTCAATTACTACTAATTCAATAACTAAACGACAGGTGACTATTTTTTCCCTAGCAGTGCTCGTGTAACGCTGTGGGTATGGTCACCGATCTTTTCACAATTGTGGAGCATATCGATAAAAATCAAACCTGGAGTTACAGAACATTCACCAGTATTCAAACGTGAAATATGATTAAGACGGAGACTCTCCTCCAAAGCATTAATCTGATTCTCCATAAATTGAGCTTTTTCCTGAATGCTAACATCTTGCCGTTCTAGAGCAGATTGAATAAAAGCGAGAAAATCACGTGTTTTCCCAGCAAGATCTTCAAATTCGGCATTCGCCATATCTGAGAACTTAATTTTCTCATCAATTTTACGTTCACCAAGTCCCCACAAGTTTTCACAGTAATCGCCAACCTTTTCCAGGTCATTGACCATATGCATCAACGAAGAGATCTCTTTTGAAACTTCCTGTGAAATAGGCCGTTGAGAAATCGCAACAAGAAAATCAAGAATCTGACGTTGCAACAGATCGATCAAATCCTCTTTTTTATTCAAACCATCAAGCAGTTTTGTGTCTTTAGTTTGAATAAACTTCAACGTATCATCCAAACATTCAACACAGAGTATCGCCATGCGGTTCGCTTCTAATCGCGCTTGACTTAATGCTAAGGGCGGAGTGTTGAGGACTCGACTATCAATGTATTTTAAACTGTATTCAATCTCGGTATCTTCACCTTGAATAATTCGAGTAGAAAGCTTGGCAAGCAATCCAATGATTGGCAAAAAGATAATAACATTCAGGATATTGAACAGGGTATGAGTATTCGCAATGTGGCGGGCGATATAAGGCTTGTCACCAATGGAGACACCAAGAGAGGTCGCCTGCTGTTGAGTAGTGACAACAAAGTCCGCATCGCCGGGTGTCAACCATGAGATAAACTGAATAAAATACGGAAAGAATATCAGCATGTAGGCCACACCGAGGAAGTTAAACAAAAAGTGGGAAAATGCGGTACGGCGTGCCGCAATGTTGGTACCGATTGCGGCAAGATTTGCCGTAATGGTTGTACCAATGTTTTCACCTAAGATTAAAGCCATACTGCCTTCAAAGCTCACCAAACCACTCGTTGCTAAAGCAAGAGTAATACCGATGGTGGCACTACTACTCTGAACGATAACAGTTAGTAACGCACCGACAGCGACAGCAAGAAGATGGTTGTCGCCAACCAAAGTGAAGATATGGCGAAACTCGCTACTCGTTTTAACTGGGTCAAAGGCCTCTTTCATCACCGAGAGACCATAGAACAAAATACCAAAGCCAAGGATGATTTCGCCGATATAAACCAAATCTTTACGCTTCGAGAACATTTTCAAGCCAACACCAATACCGATGGCGGGCAAAGCAAACTTGGTGATTTTAAAAGCGATCAACTGGGCGGTAACGGTTGTTCCGACATTGGCTCCAAGCACAACACCAATGGCCTGAATCAACGACATCAGTCCCGCATTAACAAAGCCGACAACCATAACCGTTGTCGCACTGGAAGATTGAATGATTGCCGTAACCGCTAATCCAATAAAAGCAGCCATGTAACGATTATTCGTTAGAGCTGCAAGGATCTTACGCATCCGGTCACCAGCAATCTTTTGTAGGCCCTCCGACATGATTTTCATGCCAAACAGGAACAAACCAAGACCACCCACCAACCCAAATATCAGTTGCTGGCTAAATAGAACCGACATATCTGACCTCCCAGAGGATGCCTATCGTTACTAAACGACAAGCGGTGATATAAAACCACCAGTATTTTTGTGCAACGAGTAACTAGTACCAACTCCAAAACCAACATCATATTAGGAGACGGTAAATAACCTATATGATTCAGATGAAAATCGAAGCGAATATAGCTGAGGTAGAACCATTTGACAATAACAAAACAACTGACCGTTAAGACTATTGCTTTTAATTATGTGCGACCAAATTTCAGCTCATACTTTCAATTAATGAGAGCGCTATTTAATGGCTCAACATTAAGGGATATCGACGCTATAAGGGATTCGATTTAATATAGTTAGCGAGGGCGCGTAAAGACTCAAGAGCCTCCCGACCAGACTGCTGCCCTCCAATACGAACATCGTAGTGTTTTTGAATCGCAACGACGATCTCAACCGCATCCAACGAATCTAATCCTAAGGGTGAATCTGGGCCAATAAGCGCACTATCAGGATCAATGGTATCAGGAATATCTTCATAAATATGACATGCTTCAGTAATAACATTTTGCAGTTCTTGATAAATCGGTTCTTGATCCATCGCTAACAAACTCCTTCAATAAATAACGACTACTTCAGATGACGTAATTTCCGCCATGAAATCAAAATACATAGAGCGAAGCAAAGTAACAGGGCACATAGTTGCGGCAAGATATCGTGTAATGTCCCCCCTCGCAATAATAAAATCTGAAAGGCTTCCAACCCCCAACCTAAAGGCGATACAACGCTTAACGATTGCATTAGAGCAGGCATCATATAAACAGGAACCATAATACCACCAAGTGCCGCAGAGATAACAATAGCAACTGCTGCTGTCAGAGTAGCTTGCTGATGACTCTTGGCAATAACACCCAACAATAATCCAAACCCACACGCCGCTAAGCCCGAACACAATGCCACAATAAAGAACGATAATCCTTTACCATTCAACTGCAACACATCGGTACCGAGCAATGGTAAAACAAAAAAACCAATCAGCAACATCAAGCTAAACTGCACCATATTGAGAGACAAATAGGCGAATAGGCGGCCAAACAATAAACCAAATTGTTGCCCTGGCACCAAAAGCAAACGGGTAAACACCCCCTGCTCTCGCTCTTGTAAAATCACCCCAGACAAAGGCAGGATGATAAAAAAGATACCAAACAGAGACCACGCTGGAACATTATGTTGAATGGAAGTTGGCGTAACGACAACATCTTTGGCATTTATTTGCACTGCTTGAAATAAGGATGTTTCGTCAGAAGGAAAATGGAGCGCAAACGGTTTCTGTGCTAACACTTGGCCAAACATCGGCCCCAGTTCGTTGCTCACATGTCGTTCAATTTGTTTAGGCAACCATGTTTGAAAGGCCGCCATTTTAAGTTTAAGGGTTTCACGTGCCACCAATTGAGTCAACAAACCACGTATTCCTGCCTGTAAGCCCCCCTGAACAGCTGGATCAAAAAAATAGTCCATTGAGACATGAGACAAATCCGCAGCGCTAGAGCCATCTATTTCAGCACGCAGTGACGATTTAATCTGAAGGTCAATCACCTCTTTTAGATGAATAGAAGTATCATCAGGAATATAAATACCAACCTGCCAAACTCCGGCGCTGACCATCTCTTTTGCGTGTTCAAAGCTCATCTCCTTATCAAAAACACTGATATCGAAACTACCCGTAACGTCCAACTGTTCAATAAAAGCTTGGCCAATAGTGCCCTGATCATGATCAACTAACACCATTTTGACGGTGGTCGCACCACTTACCTTTAAAATATTATCCTGAACCAAGCAGACGATAAGCACTAAGGCAACAGGCATGATAAAGAGAACAGCAAGCCCTCCTCTGTCACGACGCAACAGATGCAACTCCTTGATGAATACCGCTAGAAATTGATTAAAGAAATTCACGTACGCTGAGGGATTCATTTAATCTCGCAATTGATTGCCGGTGAGTTTTAAAAAAAGTTCTTCAAGGTGGGTACACTCATGGTGACTGAGTAATTGACTGACATCACCCTGAGTTACGATCTCACCAGCATCGACAATGATCACCCTTGAACACAGCTGATGGACCTCTTCCATGTAATGAGTCGTGTAAACCATAGTCATGCCATCTTGGTTCAATTGACGCAAGTTATTCAAAATTTGGTGACGAGACTGAGCGTCAATCCCGACCGTCGGCTCATCGAGGAATAATAGTTCAGGTTGGTGAAGAATACTCGCAGCGAGGTTCGCACGACGCTTCATCCCGCCAGAATAGGTGTCAATGGCTTGATCTAACACCTCTGTTAACGCAACAAAATCACTACATTCCCGAATTCTCTGCTTTAACAATGAGCCACAAACTCCATAGAGGCGGCCCCAAAAGGTTAGATTTTCGCGCAAGGTCAACGTTGGATACAGAGCAAGCTCCTGGGGCACCACTCCCAAGCTGAAACGAACAGACTGTGGCGACGCGATGGCATCCTTTGCCAAAACAGAGAGCTGGCCTGAATCGGGACGAATGAGGGTGGAAAGCATGGAAATGGTAGTCGTTTTCCCTGCCCCGTTTGGCCCAAGAAGTCCGACAACCTCACCACGTTGCAGCTCGAAGTCAAAGGACTTAACTGCGGGCTGGCTCATGCCAGAATAACGCTTAACGAGCGCTTCAGCGCGCAATAGCGGTTGAGGACTCAACGGTTCACTGCCTGAATAGATTTTTCGAGATTGCGACCGAGTTGGCGCTCAAGCTGCCGCCCAAGTTGACGTAATTCACGGAAAAACTGTTCCTCGGCATCAGCATTGGACTCAATCATCTGTGCCAAGCCGTCAAAGGTCACCTCACCACGACCCTTGCAACAACGGGTAGCCTGCAAAGCAAACTCGCGCCATTGATCACCTATAAGAGTGAGTCGTTGGGCTAATTGTTCAAGCTGAGGTTCATCAAATAGCGCTGCCGCTTCCTGTAAAAAAGCGGCATAAATAAAACGAAATCCAGCCCCACCAGTACCAATCTCCTCTTGCATCCGTATTAACTGGGCTAAGCATGACAATGAACGACGTTTACCATATTTCTTTTGCCAGCTGCGCATACTACGCGCCATAAATCGCAAGCCACGCACACCACCAATAGGAATCGGTGCCAACATGTCGCGACACACAGTACGAATCCCCTTTAAAACAGGCTGGCGTAAATCCGACACCTTAGGCGAATGGAGAGTATAACAACGACCTTTTGGCGCCAGGGCCCCTTGAGCGAAACGGGCATTAATAAGATCCTCTCTATCGCACCAAACGAGATCTGGCATAACGGGATCACTGATCAAATAGCGTTGTTCTTGCTTGTCCACCACAATGAGATTGTGTGCATTGAAATGAAAGCGTAATGCGGGGGGGATATAAGGGAGCCAAAACACACTGGTTTGCAAACCAACGACTAACCCTTGTTCGAGCATCTGATCGAGTTCATCCATCGACTGCTCTTTGTTGCGGAATTTTTTTTGCTTTACCTCACAGTGCAAACTCTTGGTCAAACGGCTAAAAATACCGCCGGGCCGACAGCGGTATGTCGTCAACGGAAAGCCATTGAGCTTAACAAAAGGGACATAGCCGAAGAATAGCCCACCGCCGATGCCAAACACCATCGCTTCAGATAAGGATAATCCTGCCTGACGAAGCAAGGTGGCAGCTGCACCGGTTTCACAATGTGCCGATTGTTGGTGAGGGAAATCTTGATCTATCACGCTGTTACTCTCCGTTCGAATTCGGTAATTGACTAAAGTGGTTCCGTTGTCGCTTCAGTTGGAAGCGAATCTGTTTCTGGTAACTGAGACAGTTGCACGACTGGAATACGAAAAAGATTGGCATATGTTTGATGATCTTCAGCACTCATCTTTTTAAATGGTCCGGGTTTCAAATGACGCCACACTCGCCACGTAGAGAACCCTGAATAACTGGCCAGCAATGATCGATCCATTTGGGCACGGGTCATATAGTAGGCTAGAACGCTGGACGTACCAGACTCGATTTTCACTCGAACCTCATCCAATTGCTCTTTAATGTCGTCCCATGCCATACGATTAGCTTCGTTAACAGGATCCCAGCCTGCTGTTGTCGTTAAACAGTAGTGACCCTCTTCATCAACAGCATAGGCGACCACCCGATTCTCTTCCAATACGCCAATATCTTGCGGAACATCCTGTTCACGCATCGTCACCCCCATGTCGAGACAAACGGACTAAACTAAATTGATTGTTCGCCGTACACTTAAGTGACGTAATCGACTCAAAAGAACTCTGAGCCGAGCAACCAACAGGTTGCTGACGCGCAATACCATAGCAGCTTTGCTCACGCAACATCAGCCCTGCCGCAGCCAAATCAAAGGCTTGACCAACGGGTAGACTGCCATAGCACGGTGTGCAATTAAGCAGCGACTGCACGGCAGGCCATTGTTCATACATCGCGCCGTATGCTTGATGTCCATCGGCACCGACAAGAAGAATATCACTGTCGATCTCTGCATTGCGCTGATTCAGATCACCGGCATCGAGGCCATCGATAAAACCATATTTAGATTTATCTGCATGCCGACTGAGCACCAAAAACGCGGCTCCTTCACCTACCACCGCACTTTGGCGGCCAAAATCAAATGGATCTATCTGTTCAATAGCATCAGAAGCATCAGCAACGGTAAAATAGCGCTGATAACAGTAATTAAGCAATGAACTATGTTCATCAACACCGCCAACAAGCACCGTATCAACACGCCCCTGCGCTAACCAACACGCAGCATTATGGAGCGCTGCGTTAATCGACATGTCAAACTGACTAATGGTTAAGTTAGGGCCGAGTGCTTGCAATTGCATCGATAAATAGGCCGCGGAAACATTGTGGACAGAGTTCGAAAAATTTGTTGGTGAGGCACAGCTATCACCGTCATCAAGGATCGATTCAAGAAAATTAAAGGTGGTATTCGCAGCACCATAACCGCTGGCAACAATAATCCCAATGCGGCCACAGTCTTCAACAGCAATCCCGGCATCTTCAATGGCTAAGTAGCCACCAAGAAGAGCCATGCGCGAAAAATGATCAATGCGACGCAATGAACGACGTGGAACAAAATCAGTTAAACGATCGGTGTTGGCCAACAATGCAGGCAGAGTGTGCTGCCCTGTCGGGTGGTTGAGCTCTACAGTTGTTGCATTCGTATGACCAGCTTTTAAAGCACTGACAAACTGATCATTGCCACTGCCAAATCCGCCAACGCAACCAATCCCTTGAATCGCCAGTGGCTGTTTTAAGCGTGTCATGCCACCTCTCCTCTGCCCAAAATAAGGACGGCATTATTACCACCGAAGGCCAATGATTCAGATAAGGCGACATCGCCAGTAACAGTACTGTTTTCCAACACCGGTGTTACGCTAAACTCTGGATCTTGGCCAGTAAAGCCAGCACTAGCGGGAATCTGTCGATGGCGCAAAAAAGCGAGGCAAAATGCGGCTTCAATAGCACCCGCAGCCCCTAATGTGTGACCGGTATAGCCTTTGGTTGAATGAAATGGTGTCGTCGGTAACACTTCAGCGAGCACCAGACTTTCAACACGATCATTATCCTTAGTTCCCGTACCGTGGGTATTAACAAAAGCAAGTTGATCGGGCTCGACACCACTGCCATCGAAGGCTTCCTGAAGAGCTTGTTTCAAACCGCGCCCTTCGGGATGAGGGGCCGTTAAATGCCAACCATCGGTACCACTGCCATAGCCAAGAACATAACCTTGAGCAACAACATGTTGCCGCTTCTGACGCACTGCATCCGATTCAAGAACTAAAACGGCTGCGCCCTCACCAAGATTTAACCCACAGCGATCGGCAGAAAAAGGACGGCTCAACACCGAAGCGTTGATTTGCAACGAGGCAAAGCCGTTATAGGTGGTACGACACAGCTCATCCGCTCCGCCAGCAAGAACCACATCACACAGACCATTCTCGATCCACATCGCGCCCATACCGATCGCATCCGTTCCTGACGAGCAGGCATTAACAATCGTTTGACAGGGGCCATTGAAACCAAAATGACGGCTAATGACCGTAGCAGGGTTACTATGACGGAAACAGTCGATGGCAAGCATTTCAGGATTTTGGCCATTACGATAGTCACCATAGAACAATTCGACATCCATGCTACAACCAACAGTTGTGCCGACACACACGCCAACTTTCAATTTACGCAGTTCACTCAGATCCCACTGTGACTGATCAACCGCCTGCTTTGCCGCATTTAACGCCAATTGACTGGTGCGTAAAAAAACATCTTCCGCGGTTTTAGGTACAACACTACGTACCGCAAAAACAGGAAAAAGTTGTGGCTGGCTCGACTTAAACAGCGATGGATCACCAGCGTGACGCTCACCAGCCATCATCGACGTTACCGCCTCAGCGAGGGTATCTCCCGCTGCACACAAACAGCCTATGCCACTTACGCAAACAGACTTAGACATCCTACTTTCCTTGCTTGTCTTCGATAAATTGAGCTAACGCTTGTACCGATTGCAGCGCAGGTCGGCCCTCTTCCATATCCTTGATTTCAACACCAAAGTTTTTTTGCACCAATACGGCAAGCTCAACCGCATCAAGAGAGTCAAGACCTAAGCCCTCACCAAACAACGGCTCATCATCGGCAATCTCTTCAGCAGTAATATCTTCAAGATTTAGGTCTTCAATCAAAATTTGCTTAATTTGTTCTTTCAATGTCATTGATTTTCTCCTGTCAGTTTGTTGATTTAACACTAAAAATTAGTTCCACATATCAAAAAAATTAAAAAATTGGTAGGGATTATTCTGACAATATTTTTCCAAAGTTGTCGCATAACGCTGGGCGTAAGCTGTGAATGCCTCGGGTTTTCGCCCTAACCCTTCAGGCACCTCAATCACATCGGCCACCACCATCACATAATGTTTTTCATCACATTTACGACTGGTAAGCACAACAAGAGGTGCACCCGTCGATGACGCCAAATGGTAGGCACTCATCGGTAAAGCAACCTGCTGGCCTAAAAATGGAACATTGACGCGATTTTTCTCATGATCAGGAACACGATCGCCCATCACCGATAGAATCCCCCCCTGTTTCAACACCGCGAGCATCTCAAAAGCACCACCAAGATAACCTTGTGGGTCGATAACACGATACGGTGATTCCTGCTTCACCTCACCGTTGTCTTTTTCATAATCCTGCCGTTCAAATGAACTGGCGTGGCCATGCATCAGCATATGAATTGGCTCGTCGAGAGCGCCCATGGCCGACATCGCTAACTGCCAACAACCAACATGTGACATCAACAAAATCATGCCACGCTTTTGATCACGAATGCTAAGCAGTTGCTCGCGACCCTCAAGACTCACACTAATTTGATCGGCCCCTAAGGTGCTAACAATGGCGCGATCCACCATCACTTGGCCAAAGGAAATCACCATTTTATACTGTTGCCACAAGCGAGTAAAGCCACTCGATTTTGGAAATCGATGCGCGAGATACGGGTTACAACTGCGCCGAACCTGAGGCCAAAACAGCACATAAAACGCACAAACAACAGTGAGTAATGCATAGGCCGCTTTACGCCCGCCTAAACGAATGAGCAAGTAAAAAGCCCGAAGTCCCCAAGCTGAACCAAGCTGCTTTTCAGAAGCCTGATGTTTCACGATACATCCTCCGATGTCGAAGGTTGCCAAGCACGTTGTTGCATCCAACGCGTTAAGCCATACACCACGACCCAGCCGATCAAGGCAAATAACGGCCCGAGAAACAACGAGCCAAGAAACCATTCATAAATGCGATCGAGACACTGTGTACCAAGGGTTTGAAAGCTTATCTCTGTAAGCCATTCACCATTACGCAAATAATAACCAACCTCAATGCATAAGGCGGGAACCAATGGCGGCATACATAAATTCCCTGCTGCCACTGCGACATAGCGGTTAACGCCAATAAAGCCAGCGGCAAACAACGTGACCACCGTGTGACAAGCTATGAGCGGCAATGTGCCCAATAGCAGACCGATAGCCATCGCCAACCCCAACTTAGAGGGTGAAATATCTTGTGCCAGCAAGTTACGTAATGACCGTAACGGGTGACGCCACGAGAACGGTGACTGCTTTATCTTCACTAACCTTTTATGTGGCCACGGAGCAATAGAACGTAAGCATAATCGGTTGTTTAACCATGCTAACCTCATGTTATCTCTAACCTTGTCAAAATGAGAGATTCGCTCAAGACCTGGGGCATAATAGACCTGAATCGGTACATCACGTAAGGGAACACCCGCCCAACATGCCTTAACCAAAACTTCTACTTCAAAAGAATAACGATGATCGGTAAAGGTCAGGTGATCGAGTACTTGCAATGGATAAGCACGATAACCACTTTGCACATCACCGAGTTTGCAACCTGTTTCAACCCGCAACCAAAAGTTGGAAAACTGACGGCCAAAGCGGGAACTTTTAGGAATGTTTGCGCTATTGAAATCGCGTAAACCTACATAAATAGCTAACGGTTCAGCCTCAATTGCGGCAAAAAATAGCGGCAAATCCTCAGGATGATGTTGTGCATCAGCGTCAATGGTAACCACATGACTAAAGCCATGATCACGGGCGTAGTCGGCAGCCGTTAAAATTGCCTCCCCTTTGCCACGATTTTTCTCATGACTTAGCAGCACAACAGGTAAGTCGGCAACATTTTGCGCGCCACCATCACTGCTGCCGTCATCAACCACCACAACATGTTGATGCTGTTTCAAACAACGCTGTACGACATCGTGAACCGTGCCACTATGATTATAGAGTGGCACCACGACCAGAATCTGTTCGTTATTGAAGCCTGCGTTAGGAGCCACCATCACCTCCACCAGCTGGTTTTTCATCACTGATACGCTTGCCACGTTTAATAAACGATAGAAAACCTGTTAGGTTTTTAGCAAACCGATACCAACTATGGGGCGATTTCCACAGCATGGCCACATAACCCCACAACACTTCAGGACGGTGAAAATGAGCACGGTAAAAATCAGCAAACAATGATTCGAGCTTCTCTTCAGTCATCCCATGAGTGACAAATTGAAAGCCCATGCAATCCATCTTCGCCCAATCCTCGGTAAAAGTACCCAGCTCATGGATATTCTCATACAGCGGTGAACCCGGGAATGGGGTAAATTTAGCGACATTGAGGTCATCAATCGGCAGCTTGAAAATGTAATCCATACTGCGGCGGATACTCTGCTCGGTTTCACCCGGCAAGCCGACCATCATCAAACCCTTGACCCGAATGCCATGCTTTTTGATTAATCGAATGGTGTCGGCGAGCATATCCAAGTCGGGATTTTGCCGATGCTGAGCCAGTAGGTCGGGATCACCCGTCTCAATGCCCAAACTCATCATCCAGCAACCGGCCTTTTTCATTTGGCCGATCAACTCATCATCAACGTGCTCGGCACGAATAGCGCAATTAAAGGTCATACCAAGCGGCTTATCAATCATCATCTGCGTGACATCGAGCACCCGCTGACGATGAAAAGTAAACTGATCATCGTAAAAATTGATGTGACGTATATCGTATTTTTCACGCAAAAACTTCATGTGAGCATAAAGATACTCAGCCGAATTAAAACGGAACGTACGCTGAAACACCGACCGATCGCAATAACTACAGGCATATGGGCAACCACGACTCGAAATACAGCTGGTATTAGGAGCCTTAGGGTAATTAAAAATAGGCAACTGATACGCTTCGGGAAAACCGGTCAATTTGTCATAAGCGGGAAACGGCAGGCTATCTAAGTCGAGTGCTGGACTACGGTAGCCGCTAAAGGTTGCGCGACCAGATGAATCACGGCAAACAACACCCGCGACACTCGGCCATTGCGCAGCTTCGGTCGAGAGCAGTTGGAACATACTCTCCTCCCCTTCACCGACAATCAACGCATCAAGATCTTTATAATCATCCAACAACTGTTCTTTTAACGCTGACGCATGTGCGCCACCGACCACCGCCTGAATTTCAGGAAATTCGCCCTTGGCGAGTTGTGCGATTCGAACACCATCGAGAAAACTCGACGTGGTACAGCTTAATCCAAGCCATGCCGGTTTATGGGTACGAACATAATCAATAATACGCTGGTCTGAATCGGGAAAAGCATAGCAGTCGATAATATCCACATCGACATCACGTTCCAACAGGTAGGCAGCAATAGCCGCCAAACCGAGGGGTGGCATAATGTTCGCCAAGCGCGACACATCACCACCAGCGCGATCACTGGCATAACCAAGCGGATGTACAAGTAAGATACGTGGACGTTTAACCATTACGACGGGCTCTCTTACGTTTGGGTGCATTACCGAAGGAGACCATTTGGTCCCATAAAATACCTTTAAAACCAAAGTTGTTCATCATTGCCATCTGTTCTTGACCAGCCGATGGCGGGAAAATTCGATCTCTACGACCCGAAAAGGAGTTGAAAATCTCTTGATTCATCCACTCTTGATCGATATCAGGCGAAAGGTAATAGACCGGCTTCAGTAGATCTACATCCGCAGGCACAACACCATCCGCCACAGCACGCTCCAGCAATGTTGATTTAGGCAGGATACGAATCCCCGAAAAGGCAAACACCACACTGTGATCGAGTTGTTCGATATTTTTCAACCCTTCACGAATCGTATCTGGCGTTTCATTCGGGCCACCGAACATAATAAAATGAGCACTAGGGATTTCGGCCTCAACAGTCAGTTTGTGACACCGGAGCACCTCTTCGAAGGTAAAGCACTTATTGATCCCTGCCATAGTGCGATCACAACCCGCATCGGTTCCCATCTCCATCGCGTACAACCCTGAACGTTTGAGAAGTGCTAAGCTTTCGGCGGTAATCCCTTGCGGACGAAAAAATGAACACCACTGAATACCGACCTCGCGCCGAATTATCTCCTCGGCTAATTCAAGGTGATGTCCTTGGCTATCGTTAAAGATGGAATCGGTGAAAAATAGATGATTGGTGCCATAATCACGCTGCATCCGTTCAATATCATCCACAACCGCACCCACTTCCCGCGGCCGGAAACAATTACCTTCCAATCCCGGGTAGGTACAATAAACACAACGAAACGGACAGCCACGTTTAGTTTGGAGATTAATCATGCCGCTTTTATGTTGATAAAAGTCGACATACTCGGGCACTAATGTTGGCCCTACCATCTGACTACCCGTCAAAGGGTGTGGCGTACTATGAAGAGTTTCAATCGTTTCACCGCGCTCTAATGCCGCGATTAAAGGGCCGACAACCTGCTCCCCCTCACCAACCACACCGTAATCAGCACCAATATAGGCGAGAATTTTTTCCGGCATGATCGAAAACGCTGGGCCCCCGATAATTACCGGAACGGCAACACGGGTTTTGATCTCTGTCACCAGTTTACGAGCATCGGCCAGATACCAGTTATCATCAGAACTAAAAGAATCAACATTATCGATATTGCGTAATGACATCAAAACGAAATCGGGTTGATAGGTGGACAACGATTCAGCTAATGCTGGATATGATTGCTCGTGAACGAGA
This sequence comes from Desulfuromonas svalbardensis, assembly GCF_055389415.1. NCBI lineage: Bacteria > Pseudomonadati > Thermodesulfobacteriota > Desulfuromonadia > Desulfuromonadales > Desulfuromonadaceae > Desulfuromonas > Desulfuromonas svalbardensis. Next base: position 2,537,973 of record NZ_AP042416.1, read on the forward strand.
AAATCATACTGCTTCACCTCATGGCCCTGCTCTTCAAGTACTGAAGCAATGATCGCCATTCCGAGCGGATACACCGGGTACGGGTCTTGGGCTACATTGCTCGACAGAATAAACACGCGGCTCATTATTTAGCTCCCGCATCCTTCGCATCAAAACGACGACGACGCTTGGTGTCATAACGACGATAGGTACCATCTTCGATCTCACGGGTAATGACCTGCTTAAATAGCTTACCCATTTTCAACTGATAACCACCATCAGCATTAAAGGTATCCCATGCATAGTTAAACAACTCTTGCAGTTTATCGGGTGTCATCTGCTTAGGTTGGAACACCACTTTATCAGCGGTATAATTAGCCCAATTATTAGACAGGATACGGTTTTCTTTTTCCATTTGTGCCCGTAACGGTGACTTCAAGAAAGGGGTCATGATGGTAAATTCCGCCACGTCCAGTTCGATCTCCATCAAAAAATCAACCAGATGGCGGATATCACTTTCACTTTGCTCATCGGTGCCGAGAAGAATGGTCCCCTCAACACCAATACCATGATCCTTCAGACGCTTAACGCGGTCACGAATCACATCAGAGGTATTGAATACCGCTTGATAAACATACCAAGCCCCTGCATCAGCGGCAGCTTTCAGCACGTCATCGTCATCCAACAATGGATGAGATACCCATTTTTTCTTTAGCGGCTTCATGGCCGCAAACAGTTCGAGTAACCACTGTTTATCCTGCGCCATCGAATTATCGACAATAAACAACCGATTATTTGGGATCGCTTCCAGCTCTGCGATCACCTTCTCGATAGGACGGGGACGAAACTGCTGCCCACCGAGATAACCGGTACAGCAAGGGAAACACTTAAACTTACAGCCACGTGAGGTATGCACCAAATCGAGCATCTGCACGCCACGGTAGTTATAGAGGTCACGGTCTAAAATTTCACGTCGTGCGGTACCCACCAGTTCAATCGGTGGATGCTGGTGCATAAAGTTGTACACCTTCTTCAGACAACCATTATTGAAGTCATCGACAACTGCTTGCATACGCCCTTCGGTCTCACCAAGGAATACGCAATCGGCATGTTCTTGAACCTCTTCAGCATGCAACATGACGGCAATACCACCAAACATGACAGGAATGCCACGCTCGCGATACTCGTCAGCGATTTCAAAGGCACGTGGTAATTGGCAGGTCAACATCACCGATAAGGCAACCAGGTCGGTCGATTCAGCGAAGTCGAGAGTCTGCACGTTCTCATCAATAAAGCTTACATCCACTTCATCAGGTAACGTTGCAGCAAACACAACGGGGCCATGCGGTGGCAAGTGAAATTCAGTTTGACGTTCCAATTTAGCCCAGCGTGGATAAACCAGTTTCATTCTCATTGAGGGTGCTCTCCTTATCAGTTTTGTTTCTTTATATTATTTAGTAGTAGTTAGTTCGTTGATCAAATCATTGAGACAATGGATCAATTTTCCATGACAACAGAGTGTTCCGTTCTCATCACAGCTTAGTTGCTTGCTCTCTAGGTTCTCGCACTCAGCGGCCGCTTCAAGCACCATAAATAATGCCCCAGGAGCCTTTAATTGGCCTCGTGAACTCTGATCGCAAAAGCCGACAACGACCCGTTCATCTTCGCCCCAATGGATCGACTGTATGGCTTGATGAAGTACCGACAAACCGTCATCATTGCAACAGTTGACAACTTGGCAATTACCCGTCAGGCCAAAACGCAACGCCGCCTCGCCCAAAAAAGTGTTCGACAGCGTGTAAGCAAAAAGTTGCGGACTGGCAAAAACACCCTCATCGGGAATCACGGTATTAAAGTAGTCACAATCCGTTTGGAAACAACCACTGAACGTATCGGCTAAAATACCGACAGACCGCTTCTCTTGCCACTGTTCTAATCCGGCATCGCGTAACGCAAAGGTGATCGCAGCCAAACCGAGTTTCGAAAACGGGTCCATGCGGCCAAAACGACGATCCGGACGGTCAAACAGATCTTGTCGTGTTACTGGGGCAAGTTCGCCAGCACTAAAACCATGAAACGTACCAGACTTTCCTTCGCCAAGGCCATCAACCGCGACCCAACCAAAACCACGCACGCAACAATTCATCATAGCTGCCCCCGACGTAACAATAGTGCCGCGTTGACACCACCAAACCCCGAATTTGTCGACAGCAACAGATCGCCACTAAACGGTTGCGCTGAGGCACTGATTTGCCCTGCGCCAAGCGGTTCAGGGTTAACACAGCCACAAGTTGGTGGTACCAGTTGGTCATTCAAACTGGCAATGCCGAGCACAACCTCAATACCACCCGCAGCACCGAGGGTATGACCCAATGCACCCTTTATCGATGAGATCGGTAACAAACGTTCCCCGAAAACAGCCTTAAAGGCGGTGAGTTCCATCATGTCATTATAGACAGTGCCAGTACCGTGAGCACTGATTGCCGAGACCTCATCCGCTTTCACTTGGGCACGATTCAAGGTTTGCTCAACGGTCTGAATCAAACCACAGCCATCGCGTGCAGGGGCGGTAATATGATTGGCATCATTCGCAGCCCCCCAGCCACACACTTCAGCGTGCTTAACGCGATGATAACGCTCTGCCGCTTCTTCACTCATCAGCACCACCGCCGCAGCACCCTCACCGAGGGTGAGACCGTTTCTATCGACATCAAAGGGCCGACTCGGTTGATCAGAAAGCGCCTGCAACGCAGAGAAGCCTGACAAAACAAATTCACTGACAATATCCGCACAACAAACAACGACCACCTCGGCAGCACCATGAGCGATCAGCCCAGCACCACGAGCAATCGCTAACGTCGATGAAGCACAGGCGGCATTGATATTGATACCGTTGTCATCGATATCCAGTTGGTGAGAAAGCCAACGGGTCATAGCGCTGGGCACAACGGCTGCCGCATCACTAACCTGACCCTGTTGCTGACACTCGTTTTCGAGTAGATCAATCGCACCCTTGGTGGTTGCGGTAATCAAACGCGCACTTTGCGGAACGCAATCGAGTTGCTCTATCAACTGCTCCAGCATCGGATATAGTCGAGATCCGCCTGACTCATACGGCAAATCATCCACCAACGCTGCGCTCTTCGCCAGATAATTGGTGGTTTTAAAATGATCGACAGGTCGAATAGCGCTGTCACCAGCGAGCAAACGCGACCACACCGTTTTAAGATCACAGCCTAAACCAGTGACTAATGCGTAATCGGTAATATGTACGGATCGATTCATCACAGCTTGCCCTCTTTCCAGCGTTGGAGAAATTGCTGATAAAAGGTGGGTGGAACCACCAAAATATTTGAATCATGGTCTAACATCATCTGCACCGAGTAGCCCGTTGTCACAATTTGCTGCTGCTGATTGCGTAAAATAAATTCAAAATTAAGGCGAGCCGCTTCACTCCAATGCCAGCGCCCCTCAATGGTAAAATTGTCTTCAAAGCGCAATGGCAGGCGATAATCAATATGCATCTGCTTAATCGGTGCAATCACCCCTTTAGCATGGAAATCCATATAACCAAGACCATATTGAGCACTCAACGCGGTTCGCGCATCTTCAAAATAACTTGGATAACGTCCGTGCCAAACAATGCCAATGGCATCGACCTCTTCAAAGCGAACCTGACGTTCGACGATAAGGCTCAGCGGTTCGGGCGCATGTTCAACCTTTGGGAACCAGCGTTTTTTCATTTTTGCTCCTCGCCATTCACCACCAACCAAAATGCCGCCACCACCTCATCATCAATCTTGAGCTGACAGTCAATCACCGCCTTACCACGCACCACTTTAGATTGACAATACGCATCAATCACATCGAGAGGCTTAAGTTGGCGGTGAAACTTCGACCGATCAATCGCGCCAATTGACAGCTGCAAACCGAGATGCTGTTCAGCAACAATTTGCGCCATCAAAATTTGCACCACCGCCGGCACAATCGGATAACCGGGAAAGTGGCCGTCAAAACCGACAAAATCAGCAGGTAAACAATAACGTTGGCACACCACACCCTCAGCCAGCGTTGCGGCAGAAGTTTGGCACTGTAACAAGGCATTTCGAATCTGACTCATTGCAACTCTCTTATCTCTTGAATCCATAACGTTAGGCGAAAACCGCTGACATCCGTTAACACAATACCCGTTGGTGCCCAAAGACCGTTTTGATCGCGATATTGATTATATTCCACGTTCCAACTGTTCGCCGTCGAGTCCACCACTTTGCGGTTTAACCGCACTGGCATGCCAATAAATTCGAATGAACTACCATCAACATCTGCCGACACCAAGACACTGCGACGCTCACGGCGGATCAACCGATCTTGAGGCGATGGATTCGGGTGTAAAAAGATAGCACGCAAACTCTGGGCCACCATTTTTGGTAACTGTGGGTGTTCCTCCAACATCGGTAATAAATAGTTCAGTTGATGGCTGTGCTTGGTCACAAAAAGATCAAACAATTTAACGCCCATGGTGTCCATAGCAACGAGACGAGCCGTTTGTTCAGTGGTGTCAATTTTCACCACCCCCTCAAGGGGCACCTTGCGCATAAACACTTCGAGCAAGCCACTATGACGGCATAAATAACGGTGTCCGGGTGCTAACCACCAATTATCGACCAATTGCTGTGCTGTCAACACCGGGAGCGGTTGTGGCTGATGGCGTTCAAAGGGATACGTAGCACAACCAAACAGTAGCACGCACCCTACCAGCATCAGCGACAGGTTTAACAACCGCCATTTTAATCTCCATGGCAATTTACATACACATTCACATCGTGTCATCATCTCTCACCACAGCGTTGCCCAGGGTTTAAGCGTTGGTACAACGCTGGCACAACGTACAATGCCGTCAACACCGCGGCGCTAATACCAAACAATACCGTCACCCCAATAGAGTGCATGGCTGGATGTTGCGCCAACACCAATGAACCAAAACCGGCCAAGGTGGTTAACGCTGACACCAACACCGCATGTTCAGATTGTTGGCAGCCACTACCATCGCAACGACTAAGCATAAAGATGCCGTAATCGACACCTAAGCCAATAATTAGAATCGCAGCAATCACATTAAAGAGGTTGAAACTTAACCCAAACCAGCCCATTGCGCCAAACATAAAAAGCATACCGCTGCCAACAGGCAACAATGCTAACAGCACCGACGAAAGACACCGATACCAAACAACCAACACCAGCACCACAACCACCAGAGCCATGATGATAAAACGGATAAAATCGTGCGCTAATGCCTGACTCAATTGCTGACGAAAAATCCCTTGAGCAATGACAATGGTATCGCCAACGTCACGCAACTGCTGTAGCAACTGCGGTGTCAATTCAGCCTCATCAATCAACGAGATTAATGCCACCCCGCACCCACCGGTGGTTGAGATCGAATCGTCATCAATCATCAAACCGCTCATGGCATCGATAAAGCCAGCTTGCTGCCAAAAATTAAGATCAACACCAGTGATCGGCTGATTGAGCCAAGAGGTAAAAGGCTTAAACGCAGAAGATGAAAAACCCATCTCTGTGCCCTCATGCTGCAACCGTTCGATAAACACCTGTTGGTGCTTTTGCCAAAAAGCGTTCCACAACGTGCGACTGTGTTGCTGCTGCTGCGCCGACGGTAAAATACTCGCCAAACTGACGAGATGCGGTGCTGCTTCAGGTTCTGCAACACTTTGTTGGCCCGCCACCAAACGATAGATCTCATCGTTAACCGCGAGAGCCTCATCAAGGGTTTCACCACGGGCAAACACCAACGCGCTACTACGCATATTGCCCCAAACCTGTTGTAACTGTTGCTCCCCCGCCCGCAATGCCGGAGTCGATACACTTAAACTGCGCATATCACCGTCAAACTGAAGCTGCGGTGCAGCCACGCCACACAACAGCATCACCGCACACCAGATAACAATGGCACTCTTGCCTCGTTGCGGCAATTGCTTCGACTCACCACATGACCCATCATTCGATTCGCCCCTTCGGTTGCCGCACAAATGCGGCATAACGACCAAGGCCAACAACGCTGCCAGCGTGATCGCCGTCATAGAAAAAACGGCTAATTGACGCTGACCGGGTAACGATGACGCCAGTAACACACTAAAGGCTAAAAAGCTGGTTAACGCCCCACCAATCAACGGCGGGGTTAAGCGGCGTAATTGGTGTTGAGGCTGACCACTGTGGCGCAATGAGAAATACACATGCAGGGTAAAATCTACCGTTATGCCGAGCAAAACCGCACCAAAGCCAATGGTGATTCCCGATACCGTCGGGAAAAACAACGACACCGCTGCCGCTGAAAAACCCAATACCGAAGCGGGCAACATAAACACAAACAACGCACGCCAACTGCGCAGCGCTAAAATAAAAATCAGTAAGATGGCAACGGTTGATACGCCGAGGACCACTCGTAAATCACGCTGAATGGTGCGCGCATTGGCAATCGTATATTGGTGGCCACTTACTACCGTGGCAGTAATCCCCGCTGGCACGTGAAGTTCAATACTTTGCTGCACCTGATCAATCAATTTACCGCCAGCGATCACATCACCAATGGCAATGTCGGTGTCAGCGACAATCAGACGATGACGTCCATCACGACTAACAAAATCGCGCTGCTGTTGATCCGAATGCGCCATCGGATTTAAATGGCGCAAATGACCGGCACTAATCTGCCACAACGCTAAGGGATCGCGTTGCATCTGCTGCTTGGTCATCCACCCCTGTGGGGTAAAGAGTTGTTCTCGCAGCTGGGTTAATTGTTGACGAATACTGTGCTGCTGTAATCGCTGTTCAATCAGCGCTAAATCATTTTCAGTGACTAGGTTTGGCAACGCCTGTAACAATAACGCCGGCAGATCATGTTGCACTTCCAACGGTGGGCCACTCAATACCTTAGTAAAATAAGGGCTCACCGCAGCGTGTAATGACGTCGCTGTTTTCTTTAATTTCTCGGCGGTCACTTCAGGTTGAGCATGAAGATCAATTAAAACCTTACGAGCAAAGGGCGCTTTTTGCAGCCAATTGAAATCTCGACGAACTTCGGTTCCTGCCGTATCAGGTAATAACGATTCAATGTTTTCACTTTGCTGAATAAAGAGAAAACAGCTCACACTCAATACCGCAAAAACAGCATAGCCAACCAATAACCAGCCAGAGCGTTTAGCAAACAGATCATACAGAGTCGCGAACATTTACTTCAAACACCTGTCGGTAAAAACAGTGCTGTTAATTTCGCTATTTACCACAGAGTTGTTAAAGTTGATTCGAGTTGAATCACCGTCAGTTTCGTGTATTTCAACAGCGATAACATAGCGATCACTATCGTTAAAAGTGATCACTAAATGACTGAGAAACTGCGCCGCAACCTCAAGGGGAACCAGCTTAAGTTGTATCGGCTGCTCACTTAATACGGTGATGGTATAGTTTTTTTCGATCCATGCTAAATCGGCTTTCGCCCAGGCAAACAATTGTTCTGCAATCAGTGACATAGCAGGATCTTGATCGAGCTTAAACGATTCACTACCTTCTATGCGTTGATGCCAGCGCTGCCCTGAATCACCAGTAATGACAAACCCTGAGCCAACAGGCTCAATCAATTCCCAACGCAGCTGATCAGGTTTTTGATAGTAAAACACTCCCGTTGAGGTCAGTTTCTCTTCAAACATACTGAGATACTTTTCTTGTACAAAGTCACTGTGTAATGTTTGCACCTGCTGCGCTGCTGCGGCTAATCGTTGCGTCACTTGAGGACTCAAAGCACCTTCAGTCGCCAACCCAGCAGACGGCAAGGTGACACTGATACACACTAGCAGCGTTAGACACCATTTTAGGGTAACCATAATTTAACACTCCCCTGAGCAATCACTTCATCACCAACCCGTATGACACCATCGATCACCGAAAAGCTATCCAACTCAGCAGTGGTGGTAATATTAATCATTAACGACTCACCAACACTGGGGCAACGCAACACTTTAAAGGTGCGACTGCCGACCAAAAATCCGCGCTGCACTAAATTTTGATTGATCAGATCATCATAGCCCTTGATGGTGGCATAACTTTGAGCGACCAACTCGATGAGAGCAACCGCCTCCAGCGTACCATCTGGGGTTACAAACAGATCGTTTGCACCAATGGTCGCACAAACACGACCCTGCCCTGCGCCAAACTCGACCAACTGATCGACAAGGATCATCGGTGGCCGATGTGGTAGAAGCGTGAGTGCCGATATCGGCAATGTTGGCGGCAATGTTGGCGGCAATGTTGGCGGCAATGTTGGCGGCAATGATGGTGTCTCGTTTGGCATCTTATTTTGTCTGCCAGTATTGGGTCAGATCATCAAATATTTGACTTGAGAACAACGTCTTGCGCAACTTCACCAAATCATCGTGAAACACACGAGTGTTGTCATACACTTCGAAATCTTTATTGAGTAACGCATAAATTTTCGCTGTGCCACCGCCAAGGCCCGCAGCATTACGGAACGAAAAAGCTTGTAGGTCGGCCAACACTTCCATGGTTAAAATATGCTTGGCATTACTCACCAAACGGAACGCTTTACGTGCGGCAACGGTTCCCATACTAACCACATCCTGATTGGAGGCGTTGCACGAGATACTGTTGGTACTCACCGGATTAGCGAGCTGTCTGTTTTCAGCCGTCGTTGAGGTGGCTAGATATTGCGCGCCCATAAAGCCCATGGTTAAACCCAAGGTGCCGGGGATCAAATGCTCGGGCAAACCCTCGTTGAGGTTTTTATCGAGTATTTTATTAAGCCGGCGCTCCGACAGATTGCATAACGTCGATAAACTGATACACAATGCATCCATGGTAAAACCAATACTTTGGCCATGGAAATTGCCCCCATGAATGATCTTCTTTTTCTTCGGAATGATAATCGGATTGTCATTCGATGAGTTGGCTTCGATTTCAACCGTGCGAGTTGCTGCGGCAATCATCTCGGTGACTGGAGCCAACACCTGTGGTGTGCAACGGATTGAATAAACATCTTGCACATTAATAGTGGTTTCAAACACTAAGCCATCTTGATGTTGACCACGAATCTGATCGTGCATATCTTCGCGCTGGGTGATGTTAGTCGAGCCTTGATAAAGGTTACGAATGGTTTGTGCCGTCTCCAACTGACCGGGATGAGGTTTCACATCGTGAAGATCAACATCAAATGCATCATCAATACCACCGAACAGCTCGATACCAAAAGCACCGGTGACATAACTGACACGTAGCAACTTTTTAGCCCCATAAATGGCAAAGGCCGCCAACGCCGTCATGGCACTGGTGCCGTTCATCAACGCAATTCCCTCTTTGTAACTCAAGCGAATAGGCGTACGACCTAACTCGGCAAACACCTCTGCCGCGGGGCGTAACGTGTCTTGGTAATAGACATTACCCTCACCAATAATACCTAAACCAAGATGAGCGAGGTGGATCAAGTCCCCCGATGCGCCAACACTACCGCATTCAGGGATATATGGAGCGATGTCGTTATTGATCATCCACTGCATAAATTCAAGCAGTTCATAACGAACACCACTGTAGCCCTTAACAAGGGTGTTTAATCGAATCAACATCACCGCTTGAGCAACATAGGGCTTTAACGGGTCGCCTAAACCGGCGGCATGGCTGCGAATCAAATTAACCTGCAACGCTTCAAGAGCATTGTTGTCGATAATTTTGTTACACATGGGGCCAAAAGAGGTATTGACGCCATAGATAATATGTTTTTTCTCCACCGCATTCTCTAAAAATTCACGACTTTCACGGCAGCGCTGTAACGCCTGTTCATCGAGCTCAACATTGAGATCACCAACACCCACGGCAATAATCTGTTCGACAGTGAGATCACTCCCCGTTAAGACAACTGTTTTATTTGTAGACATATCAAACACCCTTCATTGCAAATTAACAACACACCGATTTCGTGCGATGATCAAAAAATAGAACTGGTTTCCGTTTATCTTCACTGGTAATTTTACGCCGTACCGCATCTAAATCAGCGATTTCGACCTCAGGTTTCACTCGAATTCGCGCCGAGATGCGCTCGGCAATCTGATCACAATTGATCGAATCATCCTGACAAGCGACAACCACTTTAATGCGATCGGACAAGGCAAAATCATCATACACTTCAATATAGTAGGCCGTAACCGCCTCGATCTCCTGCAACACCGCACTGATCGCCGGGGGATAAACCGTCGTGCCACGGTATTTAAGCATTTGGTTTTTACGCCCCAGAATGGGTCCAATACGCTGACTGGTTAAACCACAGCGACATGGTTCGGTATAAAGACAGGCAATATCTCCGGTACGAAAGCGTAGTAGTGGCATACCTGTTACCTGTAGCGGCGTGGCGACCACCTCACCGGGACCACCATCGGTGACCCGTTGACCGTCATTGTCAAGCACTTCAACCATCATCAACTCAGGCGGTAAGTGACCACCTTGACCGCGCGAACAGTCGCTGAGAGTGGTGGCCATCTCAGTACTGGCATAGGTTCCAAACACTTGTGCCTGCCAACAGTCAAATAACCGTTGGCCTAACACCGACAACGACAGATCGTGCTGACGTACTGGCTCACCAATACAGATCAAGCGCTTAATGCCACACGAAGCGGGATCAATACCGTTATCCTGTAACCGTTGCGCGAGGGCCAAAAAGAAAGTTGGCACTCCGACAATAGCCGTAGGGCGAAACCGTTGGACTAATTGCGCCACCACCGCCACCGAGCTTGAACCGCCGCGAATGGCTGTGGCACCAATTTGTTTGAGGCCGAGAAAATAAGCCATTCCCGCCATAAAGCAACGATCAATAGCGACGGCGATCAACACTCGATCCTCACGACGAATTCCGGCAGTACGAAAAGCGATCTCTTCATTGAGAGCAAGGCGATCCAGATCCAAACTGGTTTGGTAAAAAGAGACAGGAACCCCTGTCGTACCAGATGTGAGACAGATATCGGCAATTCGGCTGTCATTAACCGCTAAAAAATCATTTTCACGCCCCTCAAGGTCAGCCTTGGTGGTCGTGGGCAGTTTCACCAGATCATCATAGCCATTGATATCTTCCGCAGTGAGATCAAGGCGCTGAAACATCTGCTGATAAAAAGGGGAGCGTGCAAGGAGATAGCGCACATGATCGCGCAACAACTGGTCTTGGCACAAACGTATCTGCTGCGGATTATCGCTAGAAAAATAGGTTAACTCCATCGTTTAACACCCCTCGCTGTCTGTGCCATTAGCAGCCAACATCTGATCAAGTTCTGCGACCATCATCGCTTTAACGTCTTTACGTAACTGGCGATGACCACCTTCATGTTGATAGTCAGCCACCTCAACAACGGGGAGAATTTTCAACCTCACCGTAGCAGGCTTAAGAAAACGGCGCCCTGGGGGCAACAGTTCATCGGTTCCAATGATACACAGTGGCACAACAGGGCAACCGCTCTGTACCGCCAAGTGAAAGGCGCCGGAATAAAAGCGCTGAATTTTACCGGTGCGGCTACGATGTCCTTCAGGGAAAAACAATACCGCCCCACCCTGTTTCAGCACCACATTGCCCTTAACGAGCGTTTGCTCCCACGACAGGTCTTCCACTTCAAGGTAATTGGCCAATTGCATAAAAAACCGATACCAAAACATTTTAAATGGCCACGAACGCACCGCAAAGGTGATATCACTTTGAGGTAAAGAACCCATGAAATAGGTATCAAAAAACGACAGATGGTTGATCACAAAGATACAATTATCGGGAACCTCCGCATCGCTAAGACCTAGACGTTCAAACGACACAAATGGACTGATAATCGCCAACCAGCCCTTACCGTACAACCAGATAATATGGCGGATAATACGCGGCGTGTTCCAGCCATGACGGAGGAAAAAGTACACTCCGACTGGTGGTGTCAATAGGATGCCAACTATTGTGAGCAATACCAGTAGTCCATACACCCATACGTTCATGGCTATTATTTTGATCTGTTCGCTGTTCATCAGTGTTTTCCGCTAACTATTTTTCTGATTCGAGTTTACGTTGTACAAATCCATGAATATCGCCCAGAGTTCGAATCTCTTTAATCTCAGCCTCTTCACGGATTTTGAATTTAAATGCCCCCTCAAGGACGATCACCATATCAACGGTATCGAGGCTATCTAAACCAAGATCATCATAAATGGACAACTCGGGCTGCATCTCATCCGCATCCAATTCAAACTCTTCAACCAAAGCGTCATTAATGATCGTGATCATCTCTTGCTCAGTCACTGGTGTACCTCCTTAATATGAGAGAGGTGTTGACCCCTCCAAGGGCAAAATTATTTTTAAGTGCAATCTGAATATTTTTTTGTTGTGGCTGACGAATATAGTTGAGGTCGGCACACTGAGGGTCAATCTGATCTAAGTGTAGTGTTGGCACAAGATGTCCATCGCGCAACATACCGACGGTGGCAATGGTTTCCAATGCGCCACTGGCAGCCATAGTATGGCCTAAATGACCCTTTAAACTACTGACCGTTGCACTAGCACCAAACACCTCGGCAATCGCTTGGCTTTCAGCGATATCACCCTGCGCCGTTGCCGTAGCGTGGGCATTGATATAATCCACCGCATTAGCGTCAATTTCTGCGTTAACTAACGCTTGGCGCATACATTCCGCCATCACACTGGCATTAGGGTTGGCAATGCTGGTTGAGTCGGACAAGGTAGCAAAGCCGATCACTTCTCCATGAATGGCCGCCCCACGCGCCTGAGCAGATTCCAGTGATTCAAGCAGCAATACCCCACTGCCTTCACCACACACCATGCCATCGCGTTGGCTATCAAATGGTCGGGGTGTCAATTGCGGCGTATCATTGTAACCCGTTGATGCGGCATGCATGACATCAAAGGTGGCTGTCGTGAGAGGATGAAGTTCATCCGCACCGCCACACAGCATCAGATCCTGATGCCCGGCAACGATCATCTCATAACCATAACCAATTGCTTGACTACCCGTTGCACACGCCGCCGAGGGGGCTAAAATCCGGCCATTTATCTCATACGTTTGCGCGACATTGGCGGCACAGCTATGGTTCATCAATTGAAAGAACAGCGTTGTTTTCATCCGCTCTAAACTGTGATCGCGTAAATAATCTTCAAAAAATTCCTGCGAAACCTTAGTACTGGCAACGGTGGAACCGAGCGACACCCCAAGACGCCCCGAACGGCACATCTCAACATCGACATCAGCCTGAGACAGCGCTTCCTGAGTGGCCAGTGCGGCATAGATCGACATATTAGACATGGAACGGCGGTGCTTGCGGGCAATCCGCTTGGGATCGATCCCAATTACCTTCGCCGCAACCAGACTACGTAAGCCCTGAACTTCGGTCATCTCTTGGTGGTAACGCACGGCACTTTCACCCGCGCGCAACCCCTGTTCAAGTTCCGTCACCGTGGGGCCAAAAGGGGAAACAGCTCCCATGCCGGTAATCACAACGCGACGAGGCAGGATTGATGGCGATGGTGCCGATGGTGCCGATGGTACTGTTGAAGATTTTACTGAATCGTTTGATGGCACTGTTTCAATTCTCCCACTAATCGGTCATGACCCAAAATAGTTCCACAGGTATTAAAACCACTAATCATCGCACCCATCACCCCCGGAGCCACAAGTGCTTGGCCTGAAAGGTAAAGACCTTTGATGCGCGTGATGGCCTGTAACGGATACTGATCCACCTGATGTTGCACCCCATACAATGCGCCATCAGGGCTATGCATATAGTCGCGTAATGTCAACGGCGTCGCTAACTGGTAACGATCCATCTGGGCGGTCAACTCAGGCTGTAATTGTTGTAATTGCGCGATCATTTGAGCGGTAATCTGTTTTTTATACGCATTATACGAATCGGGACGCTGGCCGAATTGACTCCCCTGCCACTGCGAAAACTGAGCCGCTGCGGTGGGTGCAATCACCATAAACCCGCCACAATCGGCGCCAGAAGTGGCGCTGGCTGCCGTCACATAAAGGATATTTTCACCCTCGGGTCCTCTGCAATCCTGTTGTTGCTGTTGTATCGGAGGCGATGTCGCTGGCAACAGATACACGTTGCGGCCACGTAGCACCTCAAGCGGTTGACGGCAGCGGGCAAACAAGACGCATGCTGACATACTTTCATTTAAACCACTTAAGCGCTTACGATAAATGGGTCTAAATACTCGCTCAGGTAGACACTGTAACGTGTAACGTGGATGAATCGTACTGATAACGGTTCGGGAGTGTATCACTGTGCCGTCACAGAGTTCAACCCCTTCAACACCTTCATTAGAAGATAATAGAATTTGATTCACCTCAGCATCGCAAATCAGATCGACTCCAGCCTCACTTAAACAACATTCAAAGGCGTTCGCCAACGCTAAGCCACCACCAACGATGGTTGAAGCCGAACGAAAATAGGGGCCGATGACACTGGCGTGAAAACGGAACGGCACCCGATCTGGCGCAACACCATGCAGCAAACAATGGAGCGACAACAAACGACGCAACATCGGGTTGGCTGTTAAGCCTGCTAAATAATCCTTCAAACTAATATCATGAGCGCGGTCAAAAGCCGATAGTTGATCAACTGGCGTGGTCGGATTGATATATGGCAGATGATCACTGACCTGCAACGTATCGGCGATAAAGCGGCTGATTGCGCTGCGCTCATTGGGAAATTTATCGCACAGAGTGCGCACGATCTCGTCAGGACCAACGGGGAAATCGTAACTAAAACCGTCGTCAGCGGTAAGGAGTCGATCAAAACCACTCGAACGCATCGGTTCAATTTCAAGGTGACGATTCAGACCGAGGAGGTTAAAAAACCGTTGTAACCCTTCGCCATCGGCCAGCGCGCCAGCATAGTGAAAGCCGGTATCAAACTGCACCCCCCAACGCTCAAAGCCACGCAGTAGCGGCGCACAGTGTTTCGCCCGCTCGACCACCGCAACACGCTGGCCCGCACGAGCCAAAAGCAATGCATTGGTCAGTCCACTCACACCTGAACCAACAACAACCGCATCGTACATTTAAGCGCCCATCCGTAAGACAAGGCACGAGTTCGTACCGCCAAAGCCAGCGGAGTTACACAGCACCACTTCAGGAGCTTGGTCTAAAGTTGAGGTGACAATCTTCAACCCTTCCGAGTGCTCATCGGGGCTGGTAAAATTGCGGTTCGCTGCGATAAATCCGCCCTGAGCCATTAAAGTGGTGTACACCACCTGCGAAGCACCCGACATCCACAATTCATGGCCCGTCATCGATTTAAGCGATGACACCCACGGCACCGCATGACCCGCATCGGCGCGGCCAAATACCGCTTTAATATTATCCGCCTCAGCACCATCGCCAGCAGGAGTTGCTGTCGCATGAGCACATAGGTAATCAATATCTGTCGGCGCGAGGTTGGCCCGTGTCAACGCCTCATTCATCGCTCGCTGTAATCCGCCACGGCTTGGCACCGACAGGTTTTCGCCATCAGATGAAAAAGCATACGAGAGCACCTCACCTAAAATGGTTGCCCCGCGCTCTTGAGCCAACGCATAATCTTCTAAAATTACCGTAGCCGCACCACCACTGGGCACTAAGCCATCGCGGTTGGCATCAAAAGGCCGACACGCTCCAGCAGGATCATCGGTGTTAGTTGAAAAAGCTCCCAAACCATCAAAGCTACACATCGACTGCCAATTGATCTCCTGTGCACCACCGCAAATCATCCGTTTTTGGCGCCCTAAAGCGATCAAATCCGCTGCTTGACCAATGGCGTGACCGCCACTCGAACAGGCTGAGCTTAACGTCCAGCACGCTCCCTGAGTACCGAGTAACGTGTTCAAATTCATGGTAATGTTTGAATTCATAGAACGGAAAATTTGCCCACTACCAATAGACTTAGTCTCACCTCGTTCACGTAATAGATCAACTTGTTCAATCGCCGCGAGGCAACTTGAATCACAGCCGTAGATCAGTCCGGTAGCAGGGTTGCGTATCGCCTCATCATCAAGGCCAGCCATCATTAACGCTTCACGTGCTGAGGCATATGCTTGCACGGCAAACAACGGCATACTTTTACGCTCTTTACGGCCTAACACTTTCTTCTCATCGAAACCATTAATTTGCCCCGTTAATGGACTACGAAAGCCCAGCTCCGTTCGTTGTGGGTCAACGACAATTCCTGAACGACCTTCACGTAAAGCTTCAGTAACGGTTGATGTGTCACAGCCTAGGCATGAGATGATGCCGACTCCTGTTATGGCAACACGATTGAGTGTCATAAATGTAAATTCTTTCCGTTATGAATTATTGAAAAGCATTGTTTTTGTCCGTTATGCACCAAAGTTCCCCTATTTGTCGCCGCCGAACGCAAAAAGCGTCAGCAGAGCCGCTTGTGACAAAACTGTCTGAGCGCAGCGAGTTTTTTGGCACGCTCTGCTGTAAGCGACTGCAGTGAGGGAACCCGCAGGGCCAGACAATCACGGGGTCATGTTTTGCATACTTTTGGATGACGCTAAAAGTATGGCGACGGTCGGGGGCGCAACCCCGAATTACTTCAGCCATAGCTTGTTATTGTCAGTAGAGCTTTATTGATCAGAGACCACTACATTTAAACCCTAAAGTCAAGTTCGCGAGTCTCGTCCCGCAGCCGACGTACTTTTTTCCAAGGCCAGCAAAAAGTAAGCAAAAAATGGCCTTAAAGTTCACGCTTGCAGCGGGCCGCATTCCACTTACAATGAATCTGTTTCCCTCTTATATGTCAGCGCGGTTCGTCGGCCTCTCGACCTCCAAATCGGTTCAACTTTGTTATCAAGGTATAGAGGTTATTGATAAAGTATGGCCCTCTACTTTTTCCGTGGTACCTGCTTAACTATTTGTTTCTTTCGCACCATGTTCCCCCATTTGCCGCCGCCGAATGAAAAGAGCGTCAGCAGAGCCGCTTGTACCAAAACTGTCTGAGCGTAGCGAGTTTTTTGGTACGCTGTGCTGTAAGCGACTGTAGTGAGGGAACCCGTAGGGCCAGACAATCACGGGGTCATGTTTTGCATACTTTTGGATGACGCTAAAAGTATGGCGACGGTCGGGGGCGCAACCCCGAATTACTTCAGCCATTGTTTGTTATTATCGTATGGAACTTTGTTGATCCGATCCCACCACAGTCAAAACACATCTTACATATCGAATCATAAGCAAAGTTTACAACCAAAAAAAACACAACCCCCTACGTCATACACGCGCCACCATTAACCGAAAATACCTGACCAGTAATATAACTCGACTTATCAGAACATAAAAAATCAACCACATTAGCCACCTCTTCGGCTTTACCAACACGGCCAAGGGGAATCATGGGCAGAATATGCTCTAAAGGAAGATCCTCAATCATCTCAGTTTCAATAAACCCTGGCGAAACGGCATTGACCAATATCTTTCGTTTAGCCACTTCAGCAGCAAGTGAGCGTGTCGCACCAATCAGCCCCGCCTTCGCGGTCGAATAGTTGACCTGCCCCGCCACCCCTGTTTGCCCCGAGGTCGAAACAATATTAACAATGCGTCCCTTACGCTTGCGCATCATCTGTGGCAGCACGGTACGGGTGACATTGAAAAAACCACCGAGGTGAACATTGAGGACATCGTTCCACTCATTATCAGCCATCATTGCCAGCAGTGTGTCACGGGCGAAGCCAGCGTTATTGACAATGGCAAACGGCACATCATCTTCCAGTAATGGTTTAAGGGCCGCTTCGGTTTGATCCATATCAGCGACATCAAACGGTAGCAATACGCACGTTGAACCAGCCGCCTCAATTTGCTGCTTCACAACCGAAGCTGCGGCATCATCACTGCGGTAATTCAACCAAATATCAAAACCAGAGTTTGCTAACGCCAAAGCTATCGCAGCGCCAATCCCTTTACTGCCACCTGTTACCAGCGCAATTTTTGTTTGTGATGTCATACTATTTTAAATCTCCTTAAAGATCATGATGAATTCATCAAAAAATTGTTTCGTGACACGAAAACTTGAGTCAATAAACAAACATAGAATTATATAGAAAAGTGGATCTTGTGACAACCTAATTAGCCCTGAGCAGCACCATTAACGAACAGCAATCACGTCGATTACATTAGGCTTATAAATCAAGAGAATCCAAAGGCTCTAAAGCATAATATCCTTCTGCAAATATAACGGCGACGAAACGTTCCCGAACGGGGATCAGTTAAACTTCACCTGTGAAGCAAATACACACGAGCCATTAAGCAATGCCACCAGTGCGCAGGTGGTTTACCGGCACTGTTTTCAGCCTAAAAACTAAATCTGCATATCACCGACTATCTAGGCAAGATGCCAGTGTTTCCACTTATTTTTTTCTGTCTAACACATAAAACCAACCACTCAACATACTGATAAAACGACCACCAAAACCGCAGTACAGCATAAACTTTTCATACCGAATTACATTTCAACGGCCAAAGATTGCTTGACTTTATTATGTCAATCAACAGTGAGCCAGCGGCCTCAAGTCCTAACAACCATATCAGTACTTTTATCTTGCCCAACAACGGTCGCCGCTGTATTATCTGGCGTTATTAATAGTAAGTTAATTATAAAAACATATTTTACTAGACAGAATCCTTCAATATGGTGTTAGGCGGATTTATTTCTGTCTAACACACTGTTAGGTTTCAAAAAAGGAAAGAAATAATGCACCAAGCAATCAATCAAATATTTATCCTGCTTATCGGTATTAGCCTCATCCTTGCGGGAATTATTGCACTAATCAGCCTCATTGTTGCAATAATCCAAAAAAAACATTCAAAACTTGCCAAAGCCTTTTATCTGTTCCTTGGGATTGGGCTAATTGTTGTTGGCGGTAATATGTCACTTAATTTTTTCACAAAAGAAAAACCACCCACCGTTGAGGCACAACTACTTGAATCTGCAAAAGAGAAAAACAAGAACCTTCCAGTAATGATCAACGCTGAAACAAGGGCCGACAGTGTATCTGTTGCGGGGAGAATAGTGAGTTTAAATTTTACCCTTATTGATTATCTAATAGACCCACTGACCAAAGACAAAGTTAAAGAGACATTAACAAGTCAAATAATGAGTATTCAGTGCGGAAGTGAAAAGATGAAAAAACATTACGAACACGGGATTTCATATCACTACAACTACTATGGAAAAGAAGGTGGCCTGTTGACAACAATTATTATTTCTACTGAAACTTGCAGTGGAAAAGGCACCTAACAATAAAATAAACGCGGACGGAATATACGTCTGCTATTTAATTCGAATAATTTGGTGGTTTGCATACGCTAGCCTGCCGCCGGTTATCAAAAACGTTGTACGTCAAGGAACTGAAAGAGAAAAATGACAATAAATTTCGATAATCGTTATTTCAAGTCAATCAGCAATTCTGGAACTGGGGAAGTAGATCAAGAAACCATCTTCCATTATCGGCAAGTTGAAAACAACATTTGGGCCACTTACAAAGGTGGTCCAATCAAACTTGGAACATTGGTCGCCCAAATTAAGCCGTGTGGTTCACTTGAACTGAGATACAACCATATAAATTCAAAAGCAGAAATCATGACAGGCAAATGTGAATCAAAACCAGAAATATTGCCTGACGGCCGTGTTCGGCTCTACGAAGCTTGGGAATGGACAAGCGGTGACTTTTCAAAAGGGAATTCAATTATTGAAGAGTTTATTCCGTAACTTTTGCGGGTACGAAAAAGCCGTACAACAATCAAATCAACCGGACGGAATATACGGCTGCTACTTAATCCGAATAATTTGGTGGTATGCGTAAGTCAGCCTGCCGCCGGTTATCAAAAACGTTAGGCGTAAAGAAATGAGGGAATCAGTGGGTAGATTTAAAATATTTTTGGATGAAATAGATACTCAGGAAGATTTACTTCTGGAACAAGTCCTACTTTTCGAGCATGAAAATTATAAATTAGTGCCTGGTAGCAAATCATCATATCGCCAAGATACGGGCAGTACTGAAAAAAAAACAATCAAACACGCGCACGTCTACGCCAAACCCAAAGGTGGTGGCAAAGAACTATACTCCGTAAATATTGACGGCAGTGGTCATGATGGTTCACGCGGCACAACAATTCCCACCAAACATGCAAAGCATTTCAGGGGACTTGGATACGATATTAATCAAGACAATATTCTTGAAAGTTTAACATTAGACCAATTTGAAAACTCTGACTTTAGCCTCATATTAATAGAAGACGCATAACCATCCAATCAACGCGGACGGAAATACGTATCTTCAAAATTGAAAACCAAATTGCGGTGGGTCACGCAAGTTCGCGTCGCCGCCGGTTATCATGAACCGTTAGCTGCAATTAAAGATAAGGGCAATAATGGAAGGAATCCTACATTTAGTATTACTAGTTTTCTTATATGGCTGTATTTGGTTTGTACCAACGACAATAAACTACAACCGTAGGAAAGCAGGCCTAGCTCCTTATTGGTTACTACTTCTAACTACACTAGCTCTAGAAATAGCTATAGTTTATCTAGCCCTCTATTCATTTAGGAAACTCAATCAAAATATTTTGTTTGCATATTTTCCGCCAATAATTGCTTCTATTTTTGCAGGTATTTTTTACTTTTACATGGCAAAACAACTAGATGAAAAACACAGCTAACAAACAAATAACCCGGACGGAATATACGTCTGCTACTTAATCCGAATAATTTGGTGGTGCGCATAAGTCAGCACGCCGCCCGTTATCAAAAACGTTAGGCAATCAAAAAATAAATCAAAGGGGAAAAAATGAGTGAAGTTGCTGTTAAGGGAATTGATGAGAAATTTTGCAGTGATTGCGGCGAAACAATAAAAGCAAAAGCGGAAATTTGCCCTAAATGTGGCGTTAGACAAATGGCACAACCTGCAACAATTAACCTTGGGCCCGTAACTGCTAATGGAAAAAGTAGAGTAGCAGCAGCACTATTTGCTTTTTTCCTAGGTGGGTTCGGAGCGCACAAATTCTACCTTGGTCAAATGGGTCAAGGTATCGTTTATTTGCTTTTGTTCTGGACATTTATACCAGCGATCATCTCTTTTATAGAGTTTATTTTATACCTCACTATGAGCGATGAGATATTTAATCAAAGATATGGCCAAGCCTAACAAACTAATAAACCGGACGAAAAATACGTCTGCTATTTAATTCGAATAATTTGGTGGTATGCTTAAATTAGTCTACCGCCGGTTATCAAAAACGTTAGGCATATCAAGTAATAGAAGTTTCAACAAAGGAGTAAAGGAGTAAAAAATGACATTATCAAAAAAACTAGGTGCAGAATTTATTGGAACATTTTGGCTTGTGCTTGGGGGATGTGGTAGCGCTGTCCTTGCCGCCGCATTCCCAGATGTTGGCATAGGTCTCTTAGGCGTTTCTTTAGCTTTCGGACTTACTGTATTAACAATGGCCTTTGCTATTGGTCATATATCTGGTTGCCACCTCAATCCAGCCGTCTCGGTTGGACTTTGGTCGAGCGGAAGATTTTCAATCTCTGAACTTGGGCCTTATATTGTTGCTCAGGTAGCAGGCGGTCTTGCTGGGGCAGCGATACTATATGTTATTGCTACTGGTCAAGCGGGTTTCGATGTCACAGCTGGCTTTGCATCAAATGGTTATGGTGAGCATTCACCTGGCGGATACAGCCTGATTGCTGCATTAGTGACTGAGATAGTTATGACATTTATGTTTCTAATAATTATCTTAGGTGCGACAGATAAACGTGCACCACAAGGTTTTGCTCCGATAGCTATTGGTCTCGGTCTTACTCTTATTCACCTTATAAGCATCCCTATTACGAATACATCAGTCAATCCAGCTAGAAGCACTGGCGTTGCAATATTTCAGGGGGATTGGGCAATGTCTCAACTATGGTTGTTTTGGATTGCACCTGTTGTTGGAGCCATTTTAGCTGGAGTTGTTTATCGGTGGTTTGAATCTGATAGTAATGCCTAACAAGTTGCTTCACTCGGACTCGATACAGTTGGCGGTGAGCAAGGCGTTAGGTTGCGGTAAATCCAAGTATATTTTTTAACAGGAGAGGTGAAATTATGGACTTAACAGGGATATTGATATTTTTAGCAATTGGTGCCGTGGCAGGTTGGTTGGCTGGAACCTTGATGAAAGGTGGTGGCTTTGGTCTGCTCGGAAATATCGTCGTCGGTGTAATCGGCGCAGTATTGGGTGGTTTTGTATTTGGCTTGCTTGGCATCTCGGCAGGAGGATTGATCGGTTCAATCATAACAGCAACAGCTGGTGCTGCCTTGCTTCTATTTATTGTCGGGATTATCAAAAAGACATAACAACCTAACAAGTCAAATTCACTCGGTCGGCGTAAAGCGACGCTACGTTCTGCTTTACGCCGCTGGTGATTTGCGACGTTAGCCATCACAAAGAGATTGAAAATGCTTACTAAAGGTACATTGTCATTTGCTATCGCAACTTGTTTTCTCTCTATCGTAGCGACGTCAGTTTTTATCGAAAAAATACCTTTTGAAATTCTCGTTCTCTACATTGTGGCCAGCGTGGTGACTTTCATATGGTATGCCATAGACAAATCAGCGGCAACAAAGGGGGAACAACGTACCCCTGAAAACACACTACATTTACTGTCATTGGTTGGAGGGTGGCCAGGAGCACTCGTTGCACAACAAAAGCTACGACATAAAACAATAAAACAGCCTTTCCGCACAATATTTTGGGCAACTGTTACGCTGAATTTCGGCGGGTTCATTTATCTATACACGCCGGAAGGTGCTGAAACATTACAATCATTGATAGCCAATGTAATGAAAATGGCTAACCAATAAATCAACCGGACGGAAGATACGGCTGCTATTTAATTCGAATAATTTAGTGGGGCGAAAACCTTTGGTCTCCGCCGGTTATCAAAAACGTTGGGTGCCATAGAGCATGAATGTCGCTATCATCACAATTTGCCTTATTATTTTAGCCATCGTTATCCTGGCTTGTCTTTTGGGCGGCAGGCTACCTGAGCGATATCACAATCGTCGCTGCCAAGGAAAAAACTGGCATCTAGCATTTCCAAGTGCTTCTAAAGAGGAAATACGAAGTTTTCTTTCTGATTTCATAGAGTCATTTGCCATCAACGATATGGACCAATTGAAACTAAACCCAGAAGATAAAATTCTCGATATTTACAACGCATTGAACCCACATAAGTGGACAGGTGACGCCTTGGAGATTGAAACTCTCGCAGTCAGTATAGAACAAAAAACCGGTTTAAATTTTGAATCTATTTGGAACGAGAACCTCTCTCTTGGTGAGCTTTTTTCTCTTACACAAAAAGCCCATTGATTCCGAACACGGCGGCCAACAATAAAATCAACCAGACGAAAAATACGTCTGCTATTTATTTCGAATAATTTGGTGGTATGCGTAAGTCAGGCTGCCGCCGGTTATCAAAAACGTTAGACTACTTTATGAATTCAATTCCAAATGCTAATGATTGGCTACCAGTTGGGCCTGAGTCAGAGCTTGATGACGGGTATGCATATAAAAATTTCTTCGGAAGGTCCTTACAACAGGCTGTGAACCAATTTGAAGAGAATGCAATTTTCTATCAAGAAGATTTAATGTATATGCCTAAGGTTCCATTTTTATTTTACCTTCAGGCATATATCAAATATCTCAGGTCAGAGAAGTCAGTTGGTGATAGTGATGGTGCAAGTTGCTTTCTTGGCTTAATAGAATTTAAGGTAAAAGAAGATTGGAATGACTTTGATGGTAGGTTCCAAAACTACATTAGTGACATCAACTTCGTAGCTGATAACCAAGAAAAATATGATGCCGACATTGATATTTATGGGTCATTTACAATAAAGCGTGAAACTATTTTGAAAATTGTCGCTCAACAAAAAAATTAAGAGCGACGGCAAAAAGCCGCCGCACCTTATCAAAAACGTTAGGCGATTAAACCATGAATAAACGGCTAATTTTTCTCCTGTCGTCTTCACTGTTCGTTCTGACAGCGTGTCAGAGCCAGACTATTCAAGCCGAAACACAGGAGTTATGTACTGAACCTTGGTATCGTGCCGTGGAGTCATCTATCCCTACAGGTGATGGTATGGGGCACGGACCAGATATTGGTTCAGATGAATGGAAGTCTGTAATCGAGTTTAAGCTAGGCATCCGAGGAAACCCAAACGTCCCAGGTCGCAATAGCCCAGAATGGTGCCAGTATATCAATGGTTTTATGTAGGGTAGACACGCCTAACAAATCAACTCAGATGGAATATACGGCTGCTATTTAATTCGAATAATTTGCTGGTATGCATATGTCAGCCTGCCGCCGGTGATCAAAAACGTTATATGGCTCAAATTTACTTGAGGGACAGTCGAGGTTTAATATGAAAAAATTACTTATAGTCGTAATTGTCGGCCTTGCCCTGTATGGATTTTTTGAAAACAATTCCTCATCGATACAACCCTACCCGCAGCAAAAAATATCGTGCGACGAACAAATCACCAATGCATTTCAGGACCAGCAAAGCGACATACAGGTAAGCGGTTCTGGCGTCGTTATACGCAATCTTTCCGATGACAATAAAGGCAGCAAACATCAAAGATTTATCCTTAAGCTTTCAACGGGTCAGACACTGCTGATTGCTCACAACATAGACTTAGCAACCAGAATTAACTCGTTACGTGAAGGTGACACTGTTGATTTTAGCGGTGAATATGAATGGAATTCGAAAGGTGGTGTGTTGCACTGGACGCATCACGATCCTGATGGTCATCATGAGAATGGGTGGCTAAAACATAAAGGTGTCGTTTATCAGTAACCATATAGCACATCAATAAAAGCAGATGAAAGGTAGCGGTTGTTGTTCTCGAAAAGGCACCTGCTCGGTCAAAGAGGAACGCGGTCACGCCTGCCAGAATGGTGCTAAAAAATGTCATTGTCGAGAATCAAGAGTTGGTGATTACTCTGGGGATATAAGAATAGGTTCTTTGATATCTGACATAGTTATTTGTGACCTATTTGAGGTTACGGAACAATGATTGGGGTCACTCATTATATTTCTATCTATATAAGTTTATTTCTGCGATAACTTCCCCATGATGATCATTCTCGCCATACCTCTGTGCCTGCTCTGTAGTTATATTGCCTGCCTCTGCTATCAGAAAAACTTCTACCCACAGGCTTGGACTTTTGGTGCGATTGCTTTTTTCTTACTGCTTTTTTCTGTTGGATTTATCGGGGCCAGCTACTATGCGTGGATAGAGCTTAAGGTTTAGGGAAAAAACGAATAACTCCTTTGGCTGATCAATGCGTGATATCATCCCTTGATAGATCGTTCGTACCATCACTGCATAGCTAAAGGAGCAAGACAATGGGCAAAGGAATGGATAGCAAAAAGTCAGACAAGAAGGAACCTGCTAAAACTTCAAAAGAGAAAAAGGAAGCGAAAAAAATCAAGAAGGCCGAAAAGAACAAGTAATGACGATGGCAACACCCCCATAATCACAAAGACATTACATAACATCGTGGGTTGCCTCACCTTAGATTACAGACTAAGTATTATCCAATAAAACGGTCGTACTAACGAGCTATTTTTATAGCTCGTTAGATCGCGCCTTCTCAAACTTATATTCGAACAACCACCCTACTCCACCACATCAAAACAATATCTGTGTTACGTAATGAAAAGAGGGTCGTGTTAAACACAGTGGACAAGCTTCCATTACAATAGCCCATAACCCACCGCCTTATTAACAACACAGAGCTGATTTGCCACGAAACCAAGACTCAATAGTATGGGGAGATAAAAACCCTTGAAGTCAGATTTTGAATTACAATATTTCAGCTTAAAATTGATTCGACTCGTGGTCGTGACATGTTTTGGTTGCCATATGAATGTTGCATTTTAAGACATTCCTCCCTATTAATTTTTGTGCAAATTCAAAAAAACCAAATTGCACAGAGTCACTCAAACTCGCGATGCGGCCGGTTATCATGAATCTTTAGATTTTAGAAAGAATAAAATGGCTTACTTATATCTTGCAATTGCAATCACTTCCGAAGTCATCGCCACGAGTGCATTAAAGGCATCAGAAGAATTCACTAAACTTATCCCCAGTACTATCGTTATTATTGGGTATGGAATGTCTTTTTATTTTTTGACGTACGTATTAAGAACGATACCGGTTGGTATTACATATGCGATTTGGTCGGGAATCGGTATCGTTTTAGTCACAATTATAAGCGCATTTCTATACAAGGAAATACCTGATCTTCCCGCAGTTTTAGGAATGGGCTTAATCGTAGCGGGTGTGGTAGTGATAAACATCTTTTCTAAGACTACAAGCCATTAAATCTAATAACTAAATCAACGCGTCCAGAAAATCTTCTGCGCTAAATTTAAAAAAAGCAAGGGGGTACTGTTGACACATTGGGCAAACTCCCATTATAATAATAGATAACTCGGAAACGCAAAGTCATTGAGTTCTACCATCAAATTATATAGATGACGGGTTCCTCCCCTATTCATGTATATATGTCTTTACCATTTCACTCATATCATCTCTAGGATATACATAACTGGTATTACAAGGGTTTTATTGATTCTTTAATATCAAACGTATCGTTTATGAATTATTTTAAGTTACTGAACAATCATTGGAATCAGATCTTGTATTTCAATAATTTAGCTTAAGTAACTCGACTAGTGGTCGATGCATGCCTAGACTTCCATAGGAATGTTGCATTTGAAGACCAGCCTCATTTTGTGTTAACTTCTCTCTCGAAAAATTAAAAAGGAATTACAATTGAAAAAGATTATTTCATTACTGATCGCTTTGACATTTTTATCATCGGCAGCATACGCTAGCCAAACCATCCGGTTCGGCGTTCCTCCTTGGCCAGGTGTAACAGTCAAGACTGCTGTAATTACACAGATTTTGGAGACTCTTGACTACAAAACAAAACAGTTAGAGGTCGGACCAAGCATAATCTACAATGCGATGATCAGCGGCGAAATGGAAGTTATGCTGGCCGCCTGGGTTCCCCACCATAACGATATGGTCGATCCTCTGATTGAGTCGGGGGAACTTGTTAAAGTCGCCACAAACCAGAGTGATTCCAAAACTAGTCTCTGCGTCCCTACGTATGTCTGGGATGCCGGTGTCCATTCTTTTGCTGACCTCGATCTGCATGCCGACAAGTTCGATAGGACTATTTACAATATTGAAGTTGGTTCTGGCATGCACACCGCGATGGAAAAGATCATGGATCAGGATATCGCTGGACTGAAGGATTGGGAACAGATCGGTAGCAACTTGCCGGCCATGTTGATGGAGGTCGGTTCGAAGATAAAACAACAAGAATGGGTCACTTTTGGCTGCTGGGGTCCCCACTATATGAACTCCGTTTATGACATCAAGTACTTAGAGGGTGTACCGGGGACAGAGAGATTCGTCAACGAGCCAGCTATCAACACCGTTGTCAATAAGGACTTCTCAGTACAGTTTCCCGAAGTATATAAATTACTGCAGCACTTCTCGGTTTCAAATGCGACTGAAAGTCAGTGGATCTATTCATTCAGCCGCGAGAACATCGAGCCTGAGAAAGTTGCCAAGGACTGGATTTCCGCAAACCTCGACACCGTAGCCATCTGGCTTGAAGGGGTCAAGGGTCCAGAAGGAAAACCTGCCATTGAAGCCATACGAGCAGAATTTTAAACGAAAAATCTGGGTGCGAGAAATGAGTGCGCAAGTCACCGTTTGACCTTGGTGGACAAAATACGTCCTGATTAGCACTAAGCACCCACTAGCAACAAATAAGTTTCGTCACTCCCGCCTTCGCGGGAGTGACGAACGATTTAAAACCTCTGAATCCCCCCCCTGCTAAAAATCCAAAGGCTTCTCTGAATATCACCAGTTGCATTACAATAGCTCATTACCAACCCACCACCTCACTAACAAAAATCATTGGTTGATCATCAAATTATGGTTATGTCCGACACTCCTACATTACATCTATGTACATATCTACCTTTCCATGTACATCTTTTCCAGAATATACTTGCCTTGGACTACAAGGGTTTTTATTGACTTAATGGGCTCCCTGATATCTGATGCAGATTCTGCGAACTATTTAAGTTTCGTCAAACAAAGGGTTTTATCTGACACGTATCAGGTTGCCAATTGTTATGTATATAGCCCCTCAATTGAACCAAGGAGACAGTCCATATCATGAACAAGACCAACTTCCACTTAAAGTTATTTCTGGCATTTATAAGTATCTTCTTGTTTGTAAGTATTGGAAATACTACGGAATTGGGACATGTAGTTGAAGTACAAAAATATAATCGTGCGATTCATATCATGGCAATGTTGTTGGCGGGTTTCGGCTTTCTGATGGTGTTCGTCAAGAAATATGGCCGTTCAGCGGTAACGGCAACGTATCTTTTAGTAAGTGTCGCGCTGCCCCTTTATATTTTGAAAGATAGTTTAGGCATTCTAGGCGGTTCAGGTTCTGAAATTGACAGCTTGATTCTTGCTGAATTTGCTGCAGCAAGCCTGCTCATTTGTGCGGGAGCCCCTCTTGGCAGATTAAAAATGGGGCAATACATTCTCCTCGGCCTCCTGTTCGTTCCCTGTTATGCATTTAACGAATGGATTATTCTTGATCACGGTTTTGGTTTAATCGCTCACGGTAGTTTTGTTGATATGGGCGGATCGGTCGTCATTCATGCTTTCGGCGCAATATTCGGCCTGGGTGTGATCATGACCATGACCACACCAAAAGAGATTGATATACCAATAGAAGCGGACGATACCAGTGATCGTTTTTCATTGCTCGGTAGTATGATCCTCTGGTTGTTCTGGCCAAGCTTTTGCTCGGCTTTAGTTGCCCCAGAGCTGATACCGCATACTGCAATCAACGTGATACTTGCCCTTTGCGGCGCAACCATTGCGACCTACTTTGCCAGCATTTATTTACGTGGCAAAATCGACGCAGCAGATATCGCCAATGCTGCACTGGCTGGTGGTGTCGCGATTGGTTCTACCTGTGATCTTGCTAGTTGGCCTCAAGCTTTTGCTATCGGCATCATTGCTGGTGGACTATCGACCTTTGGGTTTGCGGTGTTGCAAGGAAAAGTCGAAAAGTTCATTAAAGGGATTGACACCTGTGGTGTTATGAATCTACACGGCCTGCCTGGACTGTTTGGTGGACTCGCTGCTATTTTCATTGTCGATGGTATCAACAAAAGTAACCAGCTAGCCGGTATCGGCATTACGATTCTGGTAGCAATTGTTACAGGTTTCGTTACTGGAAAAATTATTGCTTTGCTGGGCAGAAGAACTGCACCTTACGATGATGCAGAGGAATTTGAGCTATAACCGCAATTTTATCACCGCAGATACAACATAAAAAGTTTCACCGGTGAACCTGTAACCTTTTTCTTAATTGCACTGAATACACACCAAAATGGGCCGACACTTTGCAATGAAAGGTGTCGGCCCTTCTACGAATGACCCACTGAGAAACACCAAGGGGACATTCTATGTCACCAACATCAACGAAAAGAATCCGACGAGTGGTCGTGACATGCTTAGATTGCCCTAGGAATGTTGCATTTCAATACCTGCCCTAATTGTTGGATACGTTCTTCGAGGCAGTGGCTCAGTTCAAAATATGCTACCCAACGCTTAAATCCTATGTCAGACTCCGAAATAACCTTCGTTCTTAACACCAACCTATTCCGCTATTAAAAAAGCCGTATGGAGCACCAGATGAGCAACGAACAGGATCCCAGCACCGATGAGATACAACGTGAAATACGTTTGCAGCAAAAATTCAGCATGGCTGGGGCCATTGGCCGAGCAGGAAGTGGCCTAATGAAGGGGGAATCTCCTATTTCTCAGCAACAGCAGGCCATCACCGCGTTGACGCACTGGATTAACCAGCAGACTCCGGATCCATCTGGGGCACTGAAGTCGATATTATGCCAGCGCTTGCGAGGGAACAAGTTGCTGGTGGAACGCCATCTGCAACAGCCCGGCAATGCGCTGCGGGAGATGATCGAGGCGACTCTGTCCAGTGATTATGCGTTACATGAATTTGTGCGCCAGGTCGATGTGCGCTGGGGAGAACTGTATCAGCACCGGCCGCTGTTTCAACGCTCTGGTCAGGCTGCTAATCCCGACGATGAGTACAGCCATGAATCCGTTCGTCGAGATCTGATCCTGCTACTCGATAAGCTCGCTGCTGATTAGTATCAATCTGCCGCAATAGCTACCGCCCCTTTTTAGTAAGAGAAAATAGAAGTGGACGTTGATGACACAGTGGAGTAACTCCCATGACAATACCTCATCGCCCACTCACCAATTACTAACCACCTATTTCAACCTATTTGCGATTTAATTTTCTTTGATCGCAATACTTAACAATCACTGGCTTCGAATAGTTCGGCACATCATCATAGGTGAAAACTGCAAAATATTTACATAGATCGAGAGCACCAAAACTGTCATAGGTGTAATTATCAATTCCTGCATATATCTTCACCCCATCAAATGGTGATAATGGTGGCCGGAAGTTATTTTTAACGACCTTCACACCGCGAAAATCTATATCGTCGGGATTGTTCCAATCGATGCGAATTCTTTCATTGTCAATGCTATAGCGTAAATCATTAATGGGCGCGACAGGATTGCGCCGTTTAGGGAGGTATTCGATCACTAGCCGAGGAGCTAAGTTAGATTCCTTAGAGCACCACTCAACCAGTTTATCTTTGATCACATGCTCAGATGATGTCGGCCGCAACAATAAGGTGACATTGCGCTTTTGTTTTTGCCTGTGGGCCAGTTCCAATAGCGAATATTTATCAAAATAAAATTGCTGACCATTTTTACTTTTTAAGCCCTGACTACTCACATCGTAGCCAATATTTTCGATAACGATTCTTTCGTGAATCACGCCATACTCTCGTGGTGTTTCTTCTATAAACTCCAGATGAAAACGGAGATTTTCCTTAAAGTAAACCTTGGTGGCATTCAACCACAGGTTAGCACTAACAATGACACTGTAATCAAAAGCGGGCAAAGAGGAGATATCAAACTCCAGTACGCTGTAGACTTTCTTACCGTTAACATCACAACCGCAAATAATTTCATCTTCAAGTACCTGCTGATGTGACAGGCTGAAGATTGTTTTAGGATAGAGTTCAACCCTAACCGGTTCGATGGTATAGACGATCTCCAGTTTTGGCCGATAGTTGAGGCCCGAGCCATCACGACCATAACCGATATCCCACTGCATCATCTGCTTGCTGCGTCCGGCTTTGAGTTCCTTGGGCCCCTCAACACGAAAGCAAGCGCGCTCCTGAACAATCTGTTCCTGTAATGTTCGACATTCAAACTGAGAGAATTTCCAATTTCGCCATATCCCCTGAGTCAGTTGGTCAGAGGTAGTCGGTCGACCGACATAATGGAGAATCTCGACCTGATCAAGCTGGACAAACTCAGCCATATCGTCAATGCTGTCAGGATCGATCATGGCGATGCTCCATTCCCCGTATTTTTCGATGGTCGTTAACACGCGATTGATGGGATACAGCGACACCACGGCAGATTTGATGATGGCGTTTTTGGGGATGGTCGCTAACGAAAAGTTAAGGATGGCATAACTGATCCCTTTGACCTCATCGACCCCAACATATAACGAATTCTGGCCGAAATGTTCGCGGTTGTTCTCCAGCCGCTCGGCGACATAACCTGTTTGCGCCGCAATAGGATAGTAAATACGACTGAGTTCATCATCGTTTAACAGTGTTTTAACCCGCAATATCGGTGCAAATGCCGACTTGACTTTGGTCTCTTTATCGACAGCTCGGATATAGTAATAATACTCAGTGGTACTTTGCAGGTTGTCATCACTAAACGAACAAATTTTAGTGATTCCAACTCGGTTAGCCCGCTTACAAAAGCCCTTTGGGCGTGTATTGCGATAAACTTCGAAATAGACAGTGCAATCTGTTTCATACTCCCATGAGAAGCTAACCTCAAAACTACTGACAGTCTCAAGCATCAACCCCGAAACACGCGGTAACGGATTATCTTTTGCATAGTTTGGAACTTCGTTGATCGCCGTCAATAAGGCATCAATATGTTCCTTTATATGCTCGCTCATATCATCGAGATAGTCTGAGATATTGCGGGTTCCCACTTCGACAACACTAGCAAGCATGCCGTGAGAATGGTAAAACTCGCGCCCGCTGCCGCTGATTAACGATGTCGGCGGTTTGCCCTGATGAATCCCATATTCTCGATTACTCACTTTGCGGATACTCTCGGCCATATTGGCGCACAACACATTCATATCGGTGGTATCGATGGTATCTTCATGACGAAAGTCGTGGGCGGGGAAAAACACATTCCCCTGCGAGTGATAATCTAAAGCGATGGAGATATTCGGATGACTTACTACAAAATCCCTTAGCGCTTGAGTTTCAGGCTCTGAAAATGGCTGCGGACCGGGATAAATTTCTGAATAAGTTTTGTTACTTTTTGAAAATCCAACGGGAAAATTACGATTAAGATCGACCCCGTAAGATCCGTCAGCATTTTGACGGCGATTTTTTCGCCAAAATGAAAAGTAATTGCGCGAATATTCCAGTCCATCAGGATTGACGCAGGGAACCATATAAACGGTGGAATAGCGCAACAGCTCTTTAACCCAAGGATCAAAGCTGATGTTCTCCACGACATATTTCGCGAAATCGAGAGCTAGTTCGACTCCGATCCATTCCCGAGCATGGATGGTACCTGTGTAAAACAGAGCGGGTTTGTCATCGGCAGTACGAACATCCAAGCTTAGGGTGATCAGCTTAATTTCACGCTGTTCCCAACTTGTACCAATGGATTCCACCCGAACGAGATCGGGATAGCTCTGCGCGAGATGATCGAGGAAGGTTACCGCCTCTTCGTATGAGCGATACAATTGTTTGATGTCCGCCTCCCCCCTCAGCTCAAACGGAGCTGTTGCTGCCAGCAGCGTAATAATGATGCTTCGATGGTTGACACTGCTGCGAGTTCGGCAAACTCAACCGTGGGTTGAGCAACCATATCCGCCCAGACCATCTCTGCCATCTTCTCACTCATCCCCTGAAGTGCCAAAAGGTCAGTCAAGGTGATTTCTGAGAGTTCGCGCGCCTTAAGATCAAGAATTTCCGGTTCGGTGGACTCCCCTTGCTGTGCCTGTTCAAGCACCGCCTGAGGAAGACTTTGATCCTGATCAATCAACGTAGGTGGGATATCACCCTCGTAACTGGTAGCGGTACGCTCCATCTGGAACAGTTCGCCATGCAGATCGTTACTGTACAACGCGCCATCTGCCGAGGGGTGGTAACGACTAAAGCCGATATGGCGCAAGCAGCGCAACAGTTCAGGTTTAATTTTGCCCAGTTCTTCCCAGCTAAACAGCGGAACATGCGGCTTGGCAAAACGGCCACCAGACAGATCCCACATCAGATATTGACCAATCCAGTCACGAATATAAGAGAAGGCGGCAAAAGCTGTCGCACACTCCAAAATGCTATAGTCATCGCCATATTCAGCGATGTCGCAGGCAAAGTATTCAGCCTTAGCGGCTTTGGAAGCGCTCACTGCCAACTCCAGTGCCCCCATAGGCACATTGTCATAGCTCATCGACCCCCCTTGAGAGGTGTTGGTGATCCACTGATTGTCGCCAGCAATCCGCCAGAATGCGCACACGGGTTTATGGCCAATCAACATCACTCGAATATCTTTTGTCAGTGGAATACACTCCTGAACATAGATCGGCAGATAGCGTTTTTTCTTCATCAATGCTAGTGCCTGCGTAGCATTATCAACCTTATGAACAAAATAACCGCCATAATTTGACGGGCCATAGGAGCGCTTTATGATCCGCGGATAGGAACAGGTTTTAAGATAGTTCAGCCCCTGTTCACGATCGTAAAAGATCTCGGTATGGGGGTGACCAAGTTTAAACTTGGAGCAAAAGCGCGTGACATTTTCCTTCGATTTATTGGTGAACTGGCTTTCAACTGACGGAACAAAACGGACATCGGGCAGCTGTTTTTTGATCTGTTTAAACGGTTCATAGGCCGTTGCCGGGATATTACCGACCAACACGTCGATCTTTTTTCGTTTCACCTCATCGACAAATCTCTGGCCATCATTGCCCCAGTGATAGACCACATGTTCTATCCGGTCTGGCCAGCCTTTAAAGTTAGACTCATTGAAAAAACGCATCACATAATCGAGGTACAAAAACCCCAGCCGTGGCAAAGTTTCTACTGACATGAGTTCTCCCCTGTAATGTGATCAATACATTCGACAATTTTAGCAATTTTACGTGAATTGAAATCGATCCCAGACTGTTCCTGCTCTGGGGTCGCAAAAGCAGGAAGACCATTGACTTCGATAACGAGGTATTCTTCATTTTTTCGATCATAGACGATATCAACACCGGCGATCTCCAAGCCGGTGACTAACGCAGCCTGACGTGCCAGAGTAACCACTTCAGGGATGGGTTCGCGCAAGAATACACTACCACCCGATGTCACATTCGTTCGCCAATCGCCCTCACGTGCTTTACGCCCATAACAACCAACAAATTCACCGTTGACGAGATCAACGCGAAAATCGCTGCCGTCATAGTCGATATAACGCTCAACATAGTAATATTTATACTCTTCAGGATCGAGATGAGGTTTCAGCGAACTCAATTGGTCAAAACTATCGATCTTGGTGACTCTGGTACCTCCCCAACCATCAACGGGCTTAAACACCAGAGTGCCGTGCTCAGCAAAGACCTGCTCAAGCTCTTCAGGATTCTCTTTATTACACAGGCAAAAATCTGCTGTTTTTATCCCATATTTATTGAGTAATGAATTGGTTTTGAATTTATCTTCAGCCAGCTTGAAAGAACGAAAATTATTTATCGTAGGGGTAAAGTCATTGATGTACTCGTACATATACACCTGATAATCCGTCTGCTCGCCAGCATTGTAGGAAAAGAACAGGTCCAATTCATCAATCCGCGTCCCTTTGCACTCGATCCCTTGCCCGGTCGCTTTAGAATAACGAAGGTCTAGCCCCCGAACTGTCCCAATTCCCCGCTCATTTAACTGGTCAACTATTTGCTCTTCAATCTTGTTTCCGCCGCAATTCTGGTACATCCACAACCCGATCATCCGTTCCATCATCATTCTCCACATCAAGGTTACGTCGCTGCTGTTGATAATTTAGGATCTTAACCAATAAGTCGATTCTCGAAGTAAAACTTGCAATCAATGCCCGTTCATTCAAAGTGTGATCGCCATCGCCAAAGGGGCCAAAACCATCTAAGGTTACAACCCCCATCTGGGCAGTTAAATTGGCATCACTGACCCCACCACGGTGTTCAGACGCCAACTTTTGACCGCTGATTTGACCAAGCCGCCGCAATAGACACAGTTGCTGGCTGGTCTCTTCCATCACATCGCGCTGAATCAAGCCGCTCAAATGCAAGATGGTGCCCGGTATAACACTGGTGGTCAGCAACTTTTCAATGGCCGTGAGCAGTCGCACCTTTTCAGCATGACTAGCAAAACGAATTTCAAACAGCAACGACGACGCCCCCGACACCGTATTGGCACCCGTACCACCAGTAATCATACCAACATTCACCGTCGTGCCCTGCTCAACATCACTTAGAGCGCAAAGACTGAGTAATTTTTCCGCCGCTTCACGATTAGCATCGATCCCTTGCTCCATAGCTGTGCCGGAATGAGCCTTGCGACCAGTGATCTCCAAAGTGAAGGTGCCAACCCCTTTGCGAGCTGTAACCAACTCCATATTCTGACCTGCAGCCTCAAGCACAAAACAATAGTGATAGTCTGGTGCCAATCGTTGCGTCAGCGCCTTAGAATCATCGCTGCCAGTCTCCTCGTCGCTAACCAATAAAAAATCGATATTGCTCAATGCACCGTGATGATTAAACACCTGTTCCAACGCTTCGATGGCGACAATCAGGCCACCTTTCATATCGCAGACGCCCGGGCCGTAAACCCAACGATCATCCTGACGGTAACAGTCAAATGTTCCCGCTACGAAAACGGTATCCAGATGACCGAGCAATAAAATTCTTTCACCGTCGACTCGCGGTGTCGTCAACAACAGGTGATCACCAAGGTGATGGCGAACAAATTGCTGGCAATGAAATCCCAACGGCCTTAACCAAGATTCGAACTGCTGCCCTACGGCATCAACACCAGACTTATTAGCCGTATAAGAGTTCATTTCTACGAGCTTTTTTAATCGAGTTAGCATCGTCATATGTTTAACGATAATTTAGACTTATCCAATGTCAATAGAACGAATGAAAAAATTGGATTAAAATTAGATATTGGGTGTTGATGACAGGATTGTATCTGATGGCAACTACATTCGTTAACTGGCAACGTATCTGCACGCTATTCGGCTGCAAATGTCTGAAATATTTTAGAGATACAATTAAGTTAAAGATTTTATCAACGAAAAAACAGGTACCAAAAAGAAAGAGCCATTGTAAAACATGGTAAAGTTACTTACACTTTCGACTTGAAAAGAACACGCACTCACCTATCTCTTAAGACTATGGAGCTCAGCATGTGGACGACATTTATCAATGATTACCTAAAACTGTTGTTTATCATGACACCATTTTTCGTGCTGTCTTCGTTCATTGCCCTAACCAATGAACTCAGCAGTCAAGAGGTGCGAAGAACCGCCGTTAAGGTCACGATTGCCGTATTGATCAGCTGTTTTTGTGTGTTCTTTTTCGGTAAGTATATCTTTGCTCTGTTTGGTATCACCCTTGATGCTTTCCGAATCGGTGCTGGTGCGGTATTATTTCTCAGTGGCATCACTATGGTAAATGGTCGGCCAACCGTCGATAGCACGCCAGAAACCAGCGATATTGCTGTTGTACCGCTAGCACTGCCGATCACTGTTGGTCCGGGTGTAATTGGGGTGTTAATGGTGATGGGTGCCGAACCAAAGAGCAACCTTGAGCTATTGGAGTTCTGTACGGCATTGGCTGGTGCAGCTCTAAGTATCGGTTTGATTCTGTTATCATCGGGTCGGCTACAACATCTACTAAGTAAGCGCTCACTGGCCATCTTACAAAAGATGACCGGTTTGTTTGTTACCGCTATTGCCGCTCAGATTGTGTTTACCGGTATTCGTGGCTTCCTTTTATAAAAAATCGAACAATGAGGAGTATGATGAAAATAAAACTAATTTTCACCTATGTTTCCCTGTTACTTCTCATGTCAACAACAGCATTCGCTGATAAAACTATTTTGGCGGGCGGTTGTTTCTGGTGTATGGAATCTGATTTTGAAAAACTGGCGGGCGTAACGGATGTTATTTCTGGTTTTACCGGTGGTTCTTTAAAAAGCCCAACCTACAGCGGCAATCACAGCGGTCACTACGAAGCGGTGGAGATCTCTTACGATTCAACTCTAATAAGCTATCAACAACTCCTTGATCACTATTGGGTCAATATCGATCCGTTTGATGCTAGAGGACAGTTCTGCGACAAGGGGCCAAGCTATTTAAGTGCTATATTTGTTGATTCACCTCAACAACGCCAGATTGCCCAAGGGTCGAAAGCACAGATAGCTTTGATGTTTCCCGATAAAAAGATTGTCACCCCAATTCTTAACAGTTCAACCTTTTATCCCATTGCTGGCGATGAGAGTTATCATCAGGACTATGCTAAAAACAATCCAGTTCGTTACAACTTCTATCGTTGGAATTGCGGTCGTGATCAACGCTTAAA
This sequence comes from Desulfuromonas svalbardensis, assembly GCF_055389415.1. Lineage (NCBI taxonomy): Bacteria > Pseudomonadati > Thermodesulfobacteriota > Desulfuromonadia > Desulfuromonadales > Desulfuromonadaceae > Desulfuromonas > Desulfuromonas svalbardensis. The sequence goes on from NZ_AP042416.1 coordinate 2,575,896, forward strand.
AGCTATATGGGGAGAGCACGCCAGCCATTAACACCTGTACCGTCATGACAACAATACGATTACCCACCTTAACGCCCCATTTCATCCTATGACCAACAAATCGTGCAGCTATGCTTTGACTTGTTTCAACGTCGCGCTATTCTTACCTTATCAATTATGACCATCCAAACATTATCATGTGAGGCATTATGAAAATTGCCATTGCCAAAGAGATCAAAAATCATGAATATCGCGTGGCCATGACTCCTCTCGGTGTTGCAGCGCTGATAAAAGAGGGACATGAGGTGGTGGTGGAGCACCATGCCGGGATCGGCATCGATATGAGGGATGACGACTACATCGCTGCTGGGGCAAGGATCGAAACGGACACTCAACGGTTGTTTGCCGAGGCTGAACTCATTGTGAAAGTAAAAGAACCACAACCAACCGAAATTGAGATGTTGCAAGCAGGACAAATATTATTTACCTACTTACATTTGGCGGCACTGCCCAAACTAACACAGCAACTTTTAGATCGAAGAGTCAGTGCCATTGGCTATGAAACGGTGAAAGATGACGACGGAGGACTACCACTATTACAACCGATGAGCTTAATTGCGGGCCGAATGGCGACACAAATCGGGGCAAATTTATTGCAAAAAGAGCATGGCGGCCGTGGTGTACTACTGTCTGGTGCTCCTGGGGTGGAACGGGGTAAAGTGGTCATTCTTGGCGCTGGAACCGTGGGCGAAAATGCCCTAAAGATAGCCGTCGGTATGGGTGCTGATGTCACTATTATCAACCGTAGCCCCCATAAGCTCGAAGCACTTGATCGCCGTTATGGTAATCGGATTCAAACCCTCCTCGCAACACCAGAGCTTATCTCTACGGCTGTACGAGAGGCGGATTTACTCATTGGTGCAGTGTTGGTAGCGGGAGCAAAGGCGCCGCAACTGGTCACGGCGGATCAGGTCGAGAAAATGAAAGCGGGGAGCGTTATTGTGGATGTATCGATTGATCAAGGTGGCTGTATTGAAACCATTCAGGCAACCAGCCATGACGCGCCAAGCTACCTTCATGCCGGTGTTATCCATTATGCGGTCACCAATATTCCGGCGGCGGTGGCACGAACAAGTACCTTAGCGTTAACAAGCCGCACCCTACCCTATATCATCCAACTGGCGAATCGTGGTCTACAGCAGAGCCTTAACGATGATGCTGGCTTTTTACACGGGCTAAATGTCCATCAAGGGCTCTTATGCAATCCCGCTGTGGCAGCAGCACACAGTTTGACAGCGATAACAGCAAAACAAGCATTATTAAACGGCTATTAAAGATCTAAAATCGGACTAACAGACCGGCATAAGGACCTGAAATTTCAAGACTAACGTACAGGTCTTGCTCATCAACATCTAAGTCAAAAAAGCGATAACCTACAAAAATTCCGGCATTAGGAATTGGTGAATACTCCAATTGGATATCAGCATCAAAAATACTATTATCATCGTATTCAAAATAGCCTGCACGTAAACTAATGCCAACTAAATCAGCAAGAGCAATACGACTCCGAATGCCCAATGTTGGCAACGGCACCAATAGCGAATCACTCTCATCTAATCCTGTAGTTGAATCAGTAAATTCGACTTCAAGATCAGCAACCTTCACCGACAACTCAATGCCCAGTTGAAAACGCGTTGGAGCATCATCCATATTAATCAGATAATAGGTATAACCAGCATCGTACAGGTCTAACTTAATTCGACTTGATACATGGTCGCCAATATTGAACGCTTGACCATTGTAGCTGCCAGTAAATGGGATGCTACCTGAACCAGAAAATTCAATGGGTAGATAGGAGAAAGTCAGGCGTGAATCACCTAATTGTAAAGCAACCTCAGCGAGCAACTCTTCACTGTCATCAAGGTGTATATCGTTATCAACATCGAGCTTTGAACTAAAGCCATGATCACTCACAGCAATAGATCCCTCAGGTTCTAACAATTGATAGCCAGCCTTGATCGATAACATTTCATCAGCCAATACAGGCGTAGTAACAAACAACATGATCAAAGCAAGAAAAAGGAAACGCAAACAGATCGACATGGAACCTCCCGTTTTAGTTCAGGCAGAGTTTTGTTTTGATTGTTCTTTTAATCAGCACAACAAGAAATGGATAACGTGTTGTTTTATAGTCACTTTATTAACGACACACTCACCATATATGTTGCAACCTACATACCAACACTACAAATGAGCAGCACAGCACAAAAACGAGAGACCTATTCCAATAAACTTTTGTACATAAATTATTAAAGGGGTCGATCATAAGAAAAATAGATGCCGTCATGATTTGTTATAAATTCAGCCTATTGCAAGGAAAACAAAGGTTATTAATTCATAATGAAGTACACTTTCTGATCATTTAGGATTAAAAACCAATTAAATAGGTACCAAATTAGTTTGATTATTGTTTCTGAATGAACTTTTTACTACGAAAAATTAACGCATTATTGAGGCGTTAAAGCCACAGACCATGGTTTAATCACCACACTTTTAGCAAAGTTTAGACGCAAATTGTCACAGGATTGACTTGCAAATCAAGCTCAACTATTATGTCGTGATTGATCTGTCGTTTACTTTAAAATAAAGCAAAAACTCACATAATAAGGAGTCCACCATGCGTTTACTTTTGGCAATAATACTGCCATGGTTTCAATTTTTCACCATTGGTCGCCCTTTTGCTGGCATCATCTGCTTAATACTGCAAATCACTTTAATCGGTTGGATTCCAGCAGCGATATGGTCTGTGTATGCATTAAGTCAGTACAAAACGGATAAGAAGATTGAGGCTTCACTTGGAAATAATTAAGGAAGCAATGAGAGAGCCGAAACAATGAATCCCATTATCGAAAAACAAAAAAAAAAGGCACTTAGCATTTAAGCTAAGTGCCTGTTTTTTTTTAGTGTCACCGCACATATCAATGATGTTTTTTAAGTATTCTCAACTGCTCTTTATAATGATCCCGTTGCTGACGATAATAGTCCCGTGTTTTCTTTGGATCCTGAATATTTATTGCTCGATTATATTTATAAATTTGGGATTCAAGGTATGCTTTTCTTTGTTCATATCGACGATCTTGAAAATCGTCTACATGTTCATTGTATTCAGTAACTACCCTTTGACGATGCGTTTCACGATAATTATTCTGGGCAAGTTGATCATAATAAATATTTTGCCTTTCAGCTTGTTGGCGGTCAAATGCAGTCTGTTTTTTCTTGTCATAAGTACCACCAGAAATATCTTGTGCAGTTGAAGGTGGTGCAGTATCCGTTATATGCAAAACCCCCGAGGAATCACGCCATTTATATAAACTGGCACTTAAGGCAACTGTTTGAAACAACAATAATAATACAAAGAAAGTAATGAAACGCATACTCTTCCCCCCCAAAAGAAAAAACAAAAGCCACCTTTAAAGGTACCTAATGATTGAAAAAGATACAAAAAAAGGCATTCAGAATTAACCGAAATGCCTGTTTTTTTTATGGAGCGGGAAACGAGATTCGAACTCGCGACCTTCACCTTGGGAAGGTGACACTCTACCACTGAGTTATTCCCGCAATAGGTGATGGAGTATATGTAACAGTAGCTATGGTTGTCAATTGGATTCACACCATTTAACAAGATAACTTTCGGCCTCAATCGCGTTCGTTACCGTGCCACTGATCTCAGCTAGTTCGAGAGCTTTAAAACACTGACCTAGCTGTCGCCCGTGACAGTAAGGAGCCAGTTTCTGAATGCGATCAGTTGTCAGCAATGGTCGAATTCGACCATTGTTTTGAGTTTGTTGACAGAGGTTCTGCAACGCTAACAAGTGTTGCGTATCCATATCGCCGCCACTAAGCAATTGGCAAAAAATAAGTGCTTGAGGTAATGGCGCATGGTGCTGTTGCAACCACAATAACTTACCGCGATCAGCACAGTTTAACTGATGGTATTTATCGAATTCTGCTGCGGTGGTATTTAGGAAAAAACGGAGCAATTGAGCAACACGTTTTTCAAAATGAAGCCGCCTTAAAAGCTCATCTAGTTTATCACCATTCACAGAACAACACCTTAGAATAGCGATAAAAGCTATCAACCCAGCAACAGTAAAACCATCACCACCCTGAAGGTTTAATTGCTGCAAAGAACAATCCTCCTGTTGCTGTTTAAACTGCTGCATCCTGTGATCAATAGCACGACAACACTCAACAATTCGAGCGCTATCACACGACAACGTCAACGCTTCAGCGACACCACATTCAACAAATATTTTGAGTGCAGACTCACTGTTTACCGCTGCAAAAATCTGACTTAATTCACTGCATATCCGTTCTCCAGCGACCTGTTTCAGCATTGGAGAATGGGCAACAAATTGCTGTTGTGTTGCATCATCGACAACAAGGTTCAACTGGGCACAGTGGCGTATCCCTTTCAGGATTCGTAGCGGATCGGCGGCAATAACAGTATCACTACACATCCGTAATTGATGAGCAGCGAGATCGCGTTGGCCGTTAAGGGGATCTATCAAAGCCGAAGCATCGAGGGGAATCACTAACGATAACGCCATCGCATTGATAGTAAAGTCACGTAAAGCGAGATCAATTTCGAGTGAAGGGCCACGAAACGGGGCAAAGTCAAATTGAAGTTTGGCTGCATCACGCATGACAACACGACTGTAGCCACGTTGTTTATCAAGGTAAAACCAATGGCCGTTGATCTGTTTGGCGAAGGCTTTGGCGATATGGCTTGGGTCAACAGCACAAACAAAATCATAATCGGCGCTGTCGCGTTTGAGAAGGTGGTCGCGAAGACAACCACCGACAAGATAAAGGGGGTGCGACTCGGCTGCCGCCAATTTGGCAAGCAGGCCGAGTTCGTTTTTATGTTGAGAAAATATCAACGTCTCTAATTTATCCATATATCCATAATGAATATGGCGTCGCAGAAAGTCCGCCCACCAGCGTAGCAGCGTTTGTTCAAGACTTCGACATACAACAGGTATGACGTCACCCTTGAACAACCACCACGCCTTGGGGGACGAAGTTTATGCTTAGCCATCTAAGACCATTAATTTATTCAGCAGCAGGTTCGCTGAAATTGATTTCAGCGTTGGTTTTAAGCTCTTCAACCCAAGCGTGAAGGAGCTTTGCACCCTCTTGCTCTTTTAGGAATGCAGAGATTTGTGGCTTGATTTCATCAACGCTTAATGATTGCTCATCTTGACGATCAGTCACTTGGATAAGGTGATAACCAAATGGCGTTTTTACAATATCACTGGTTTCGCCAGTTTTTAATGCAAATGCAACAGAATCAAATTCCTTAACCATTGAACCTGGGCCGAAGAAACCAAGATCGCCACCTTTGGCACTACTTGGGCAAGCAGAGTGCTCTTGGGCTAATGCACCAAAGCTTGACTCTTCAGCTTGCAATTGTTTTTGAATCTTTTCAATCTTCTCTTTTGCCTCACCACTTTCATCATCGGTTGCCTTGATGAGGATATGACTTGCACGAACCTGTGATGGCTTACGCATTTTTTCAGGGTTGGCATCATAGAATGCTTGAACTACTTCATCCGTTGGCTCATCAGCATCGCTGGCCTTTTTATCGGTCATCATATTCACAGAGAGGTCTTGACGGATCATCCGGTAGTAACAATCTCTATCAATACCAGCCTTTTCTAAGGTTGCGTAAAACTCCTCAGGGCTTGGGAAATTGCTCATCACTTTTACAGTCTCTTGCTTGATTTTATCATCGTCAGCAATAACGCCTTCTTCCATCGCTTGTTGAAAAATCAATTCACGGGCAATAATGCGTTCAACAGCAACCTCTTGTACTTGCTCTGTTTCTTCGTCGGTCAACTGCTCAGCAGTTTTACGAAACATCTCCATTGAATAGCTTTGGATCGCATTAATAAAATCAAAATGGCTGATGGGTGTTCCGTTAACGGTAATTGTTTGTTCTGACACGTGACTCTCCTTAATTGGTTAAATATCGTTGTTCAACACATTGTAATTGTTTTGCAAGATGTGCAAATTCTGTAATCGAGAGGGTTTCCCCTCGTCGCTTCATATCAAGTTGTGCATCTTCTGCCGTAATGTCAACCACCTCGGCACTAAAACCCGCAGCGCAAAGACAATTGCGCAACGTTTTACGCCGTTGCGCAAAGGAAGCTTTGACGACACGACGGAAAAAAGCATCATCTTCAACTTCAACTCGCGGCGTTTCACGGCGATCAAAACGCAGTACTTCGGACATCACCTTTGGTGGTGGCTTGAAAGCACTGGGGGGGACCAGCGTAACGCGGCTAATATCGAACCATATCTGACACAATACTGTCAAGGAGCCATACTCTTTTGAGCCGGGCTGCGCCCTGAGGCGGTCACCAACTTCTTTCTGAAACATCAGTATCATGCGAGAAATAAGCTGACGGTGAGTGATCATCTTAAACAATACTTGACTGGAAATATTGTAAGGCAAGTTGGCGACTAACTTATAATCGGACTGGTTTAGTATTTGATTCCAATCGATTTTAAGGGCATCACCAACATGGACGTTAAGCTTTTCGTCACCGTTATCTGTGAATTGTTGCGCTAAATCACGATCAATTTCGATCAAATCAAGACGTTGAACCAACGGCAACATTTTGTGAGTTAAGGCCCCCTGCCCTGGACCAATCTCAAGGACATGATCACTTGGAGAAAGTTCAGCTGCGGCAATAATATGATTGATAACATTTTGATCAATTAAAAAATTTTGGCCAAACCGTTTACGTGGCCGATGAAGTGTACTCATTGATGTTTTACTCTCTTAAAGGGACGAGGCCAACGGGAGATACGCAGTGTTTTAAGGCTTGGAACCATCCTCAACACCACAGCATAGGAGACAGCTCCAAGAAGTAAGCCGAAGACAACACTGCCTAAGCACATGGGAATCATCAGATTGTAACCGAGTTCAGCAATGGAATCAGATGTGACCTGATGGGGGAAATGGATGTGTTCCATATCGAGAAGAAAGCGCCCTGTTTCGTATTCAGCAGCATAGATTAATGGCGCTGTGATCGGATTACTGATCCAGACACCTATGGTGGCTGCGATCTTATTCTGCCCTAAAAGCATGGCAACAAAGAACGCAATCAACATTTGAAAACCAAAGGTTGGTGTCATGCCGATAAAAATTCCCAGAGCAAACCCTTTGGCAATTTCGTCGGGCTGTGCGCGTAAACGCAACAAACGCAACACAAGCAATTTAGATTGTCGGATAAGTCCCCATCGACGCCACATAGTGTTCTACCGTTTTGATTGGCTGTCTGACTGCAATGGGCTGTCGACAGTGTCAAGTGGCCAGTTGGCCCGAGCGTTCAAATCAAGCGGCGAGGATAAACCGCGGCGCAAGTATTCATCACCCGCAACGGCTAGCATCGCTGCATTATCGGCACATAATAGTGGCGAGGGGAAAAATACATCAATATTTTTATCACAACCGAATTTTTTAAAGCGTTGGCGCAGGCCACTATTACACGCAACACCACCCGCAACAACAATGCGCGTTAAGCCTTGTTCTTGAGCAGCTTTAAATGTTTTACGGCTCAGAACATCGACAACTGCTTCTTGAAAACTGGCGGCAAGATGTTTCAGCGTTTGCTCTTCAAGTGGATGCTCAAGTTTTTTTATTTGGTTCAGCACCGACGTTTTGATGCCACTGAAGCTAAAATCGAAACCAGGCCGGTGCAACATGGGCCGAGGGAAATTAAAATGCTTCGGATCGCCTTCTTGAGCCAGACGGTCAATTAGAGCACCACCGGGATAGGTTAACCCTGACATTTTAGCGACCTTATCAAAGGCTTCTCCTGCGGCATCATCCAATGTTTGACCAATGATCTGATACTGACCAATACCCTCAACACGATACAGGTGGGTGTGTCCGCCAGAAACGGCCAGAGCGAGATAAGGAAATTCAATTTGGTGCTCTAAAAAAGGTGCCAGAATGTGGCCTTCGATGTGGTGGACGCCAACCAGTGGAACTCCCAGCGCATAGGCCATCGCCTTGGCATTGGACATGCCAACAAGAAGTGCACCAATCAGTCCGGGGCCAGCGGTGACAGCAATCCCTTCTATCTCAGACAGCTCAACGTTCGCTTGTTGCAACGCCTGTTCGATAACAACGGGACAGGCCTCAAGGTGTTTACGGGCCGCAAGTTCAGGCACCACACCACCGTAACAGGCATGGAGATCAACCTGAGAGGCAATAATATTGCTTAAAACCTCACGGCCATCGCGAACAACGGCCGCTGAGGTTTCATCACAAGAGGATTCAATAGTAAGTATTAGCATCAGTTATTTTTTTATATTATTGAGATGTTAAAGCAAGTTAGCGGCAAGTTCTGCCAAACCAGAACGTTCACCGTGCGACAAGGTAACATGACCAGAGATCGACTGCCCCTTAAATTTTTCTACGGTATACGTCAAACCATTACTTGAGGCATCGACATATGGATTATCAATTTGGTAAGGATCGCCCGTTAAAACGATTTTTGTCCCCTCACCAGCGCGAGTGATAATGGTTTTAATCTCGTGTGGTGTCAAGTTTTGTGCTTCATCGACAATCATATATTGATTAGGGATCGAGCGGCCACGAATGTAGGTAAGTGGCTCAATCTCCAGAATACCCATATCAACCAATTCACGATATCCACGCTTACGCGTACCACGTTCCTCTACGGCACCAAGAAGCAGTTCAACATTGTCAAAAATAGGTTGCATCCACGGAGCCAACTTCTCCTCGACATCGCCGGGGAGAAAACCAAGGTCGCGGCCCATAGGAAATACCGGCCGTGACACCAGAAGGCGGCTGTATTTGCGATCATCAGCAGACTTTTGCAAGCCCGCAGCGATGGCTAACAGAGTTTTACCTGTGCCCGCCTTACCCACTAAGGTCACAACTTGAACGGCAGGATCTAACAACAGGTCAAGAGCAAACTGCTGTTCACGGTTACGCGCTTGCAGTCCCCATATCCCCTCTTTTGGAATTTTTACCAGTGGTTGCAACCTCTTCATTACGGCATCGTAACGTGCTAGGGCAGTATGAGAAAGATTCCCTTCATCAACCAAGGTGATGCATTGATTCGGCAATAAAGTAGTTTCCTCATCCTCATCAAGGAAACCTTGACCATAAAAATAATCGACAACATTCGCTGCAACAATACGTTCACATGTACCCGTATAGAGTTCATCAATGGAAACTTTATCGTTTTCGTAATCCTGAGCAACCAGTCCTAATGCATCAGCTTTGATTCGTAAGTTGGTATCTTTGGTAACAAAGATAATTTGACAATCAAATTCTTTTTTCAACCCCAACGCTACCGATAGAATTTTATTGTCTGCGCGATCGATCTGTAATTCAGGCGGCAAGTTTTCAACTTGATCTCGCGAAAGAAGAACGACAGTAAGAGTACCGCCATTTTCAAGTGCAATACCGTCCGTCAGCCTACCGTTGGTGCGTAGTTTGTCCAGCATCCGCGACACCTGACGCGCATTACGGCCAATTTCATTCAGATCTTTCTTAAAGGTATCGATCTCTTCAATCACTGTAATGGGAATATAGACGTCGTTATCTTGAAATTTAAGATAAGCTTGAGGGTCATGTAACAACACATTGGTATCAAGGATAAACTTTTTAATCATAATACCTCACCAGTTGGAGTCAATGAATCAAACAGATGGTACAGACGAAGAGTCACCAATAATTTCAGTTATTGCAGTTAACAAACAATCAATCTCTTCTTGCGTATTAAAATAACCTGGACTGATACGAATCGTCCCCTGAGGAAACGATCCGATGGTGCGATGAGCGTCAGGAGAGCAGTGTAAACCAACCCGTGCGCCGATATTATAATAATGATCCAGTAAAAAACCCACTTCGGCAGGATCTCTTTGATCAATATTGAAGGAAACAACACTGCCTTCGGCCTCAACAGGGCCATACAGGGTAACCGTATCAATCAAAGCCAACCCTTGGCGTAAACGATTCGACAATTTTTGCTCATGCTCGCAAATAACGGTCACACCAACCTGTTCAACAAAATGGATGCCAGCACTAAGTGCCGCCAAGGCAGGCGTATTTAATGTACCACATTCAAGATGTTCTGGCATCTGTTCAGGCTGCGATAGTTGGCTTGAAAACGTGCCCGTCCCACCATATTTAAGCGGCTTAAGGTGTATTTGTTCGTCGACGTACAAAAAACCAACCCCTTGCGGCCCCATTAACGACTTATGTCCCGGAGCAGCAAGGAGGTCAATGGCCATCGCCTCAACATCGAGGGGAAACACTCCAGCACTTTGAGCGGCATCGACCATAAAGGTGATTCCCTGCTGACGACACCAAGGACCAATTTCATTAATCGGCTGCACCGTCCCCGTTACGTTGGAACAGTGACTTAAGACAACAAGTTGTGTTGAAACAAGACAAGCCGCCTGAATGTCTTCGAGAGTGACACGACCGTAGTGATCGGCCTGCACTTTCACAACCTCAACGCCACGTTGCTGAAGTTCATATAATGGTCGCGACACAGCATTGTGTTCCATACTGGTCGTTACAACGCGATCTCCCGGCTGTAACAACCCGAACAAAGCAACATTGATGGCTTCAGTGGCATTGGAGGTAAAGGCGATTTGGGCACAATCACGAATATTAAAAAATCTGGCTAGGTCCAACCGAGCTGTCAGAACGATTTTAGCTGCTTGATGGGCTAAATAATGACCTCCACGGCCGGGGTTAGCACAACATGTACGGGAGATATGATCTTGGGCAAGATAAACTGATTCAGGTTTGGGGAAAGAGGTCGCTGCATTATCTAAATAAATAACATTTTTTTCGCCAGACTCACATGACATGGTGTGTTCCAAATTTGAAGAATTGAGGCAAATAAGATGCCAAAAATAAAATTACATGACAAAAATTTTCCATATTTTTCTGAAACTACCACCCTGCTTAGGTTTAGGCAACTTCATTTCATTACACGATAGATCGAGTACAACAATTCGGACATTAACTACGTTGACAGCCACGATATATTGTGTTCTAAATTCAGTCTCACACACAATGTAGTGAAAGGTTCCCCTCTTAAAAAGGACACGCAGATGTCAAAAAGTATGAAGAATACCGCTCTACCCCTCACTAAAAATGCCCTAACTGTCCTCGAACGTCGCTATTTGAAGCGTGACGAAAAAGGGAACGTTTTAGAAACTCCAGCAAACATGTTTGAACGTGTTGCTCTAGCCATCGCAGGCGCCGAAACTGAATTTGATGCCAAAGCGGATGTTAAAAAAGTATCTGCCGATTTTTACGACATGATGGCCAACCTTGAATTTCTACCAAACTCACCAACATTGATGAATGCTGGGCGCGAATTGGGTCAACTATCAGCCTGCTTTGTACTCCCTGTTGAAGATTCAATGGAAAGTATTTTCGAAGCAATCAAAAATACCGCTTTGATCCATAAAAGTGGAGGCGGTACAGGCTTCTCATTTAGCCGTATCCGCCCCGCTAATGATGTTGTGATGTCAACTAAAGGTGTTTCGTCAGGGCCACTATCATTCATGAAAGTGTTTGATGCGGCAACTGAAACCATCAAGCAAGGTGGAACCCGTCGCGGTGCAAACATGGGTATCTTACGTGTTGATCATCCTGATATCATGGATTTCATCATGTGCAAACGGGATCAAACTGTACTAACAAACTTCAATATCTCAGTTGGTATGACGGAATCCTTTATGGAGGCAGTTAAAACCGACAGCGAGTACGACATTCTCAGCCCACGTACAGGAGAAGTGTGCAACCGCATGTCTGCTGCAAAGGTCTTTGATCACATCGTTGATATGGCTTGGAGCAACGGTGAGCCTGGAATAATTTTCCTTGATCGCTTAAATCGTGACAACCCAACACCACATATTGGTGAGTTTGAAAGTACCAATCCATGCGGTGAGCAACCGTTGTTGCCTTACGAATCGTGTAATCTCGGCTCGATCAATCTTTCTAAAATGATCAAAAACGGCCAAGTGGATTGGGATAAGCTCAAATTAACCGTTCAGCGTGCAACTCGTTTTCTTGACAATGTAATTCAAGCGAACAACTACCCCATCCCTGAAATCACTGAGATGACTTTGGCCAACCGTAAAATTGGTCTCGGTATCATGGGCTGGGCTGACATGCTCATCTTGTTAAGCATCTCCTATCGTGAACAAGAAGCAACCGACCTCGGTGCCAAAGTGATGAAATTCATCAATGATGAATCTCATGCTGCCTCACGACAATTAGCCAAAGATCGAGGCGCATTTCCTAATTTTAAAGGGAGCGCATTCGACACCCGTCACGAGCCAGAGATCCGTAATGCGACGTGCACCACCATTGCGCCAACGGGAACAATTTCGATCATCGCCAATAGTTCAAGCGGTGTCGAACCACTTTTTGCGGTATCTTATGTTCGCCAAGTGATGGATGATGACATTCTCGTTGAAGTAAATCCATTATTTGAAAAGATTGCCAAAGAGCGTGGTTTTTACTCTCTAGAACTCATGAAACTGATCGCTGAAAAAGGGACGATTGCAGACTTTGATCAAATCCCTGAAGATGTTCGTCGTGTCTTTGTTACCGCGCACGACATCACCCCTGAAGACCATATCCGTATGCAAGCGGCATTTCAACAACACACAGATAATGCGGTTTCTAAAACAGTCAACTTTTGCAATGGTGCCACCCGTGACGATGTCGCCAACGTGTACCAACTTGCGTATCAAAGTGGCTGTAAAGGAGTAACAATCTACCGTGATGGTTCGCGTGACCATCAAGTGTTGTCAGTCAAGAAGTCGGATGATGGATCAGAAGTAGCTATTCCGATGGAAAATAAAAAAGGTGGTAGAAAGCGGGATCGGCCACGGACACTAAACGGTGCCACATACCAGATGGAAACAGGATGCGGCCCGCTGTATATTACGATCAACGAAGATCCACATGGTTTGTTCGAAGTCTTTACCACTATGGGTAAAGCTGGCGGTTGTGCGGCATCACAATGTGAAGCCTTAGGTCGTTTGGTATCCATGGCTTGGCGAAGTGGCGTACAAGCACGGCAAACGGTTAAGCAATTGGTGGGAATTTCATGTCATAAACCAGCTGGTTTTGGCGCGAACCGGATCACCTCTTGCGCCGATGCATTAGCAAAAGCGATCCAAATGCACATGCAAACAGAAGATGAAGAGTGCCAACAACATATTGCTGGCGGTGGCGCATGTCCAGAATGTGGCGGCCCAGTTGAGCACGAAGGTGGTTGCAGTGTCTGTCACTCTTGTGGCTACTCTGAATGTGCTTAACGTTTCAACTGTAAGCAAAAAAACTGATTTTATATCGGTTTAACACTCCGATAAAACACAAAAGCAGGAAGGGCAACCTTCCTGCTTTTTTATTGCTCCGTACTTTCGGCCATTTTATGTTGAATCTGCTGATAAAAATCGCTTGAGAGCGCACTTGGCTTGCCCTTTTTATCCATTATAAGGTGGCGCGTTGTACCATGAGCGATCTTCGTACCCATTTCGTCCACAACGCAATAGCTAAACTCCATCAACCGTTTTCTGAACCTCTTTAAACAGGTAACAACCGTCAAGTTGTCTTCATAGTAGGCTGGTTTGGCATAACGGCTGGTTAAGTCAACAACCACAACAAAATAACCCTGCTGTTCCCACTGACTATAAGCGACACCGACTTTGCGTAAAAAATCAGATCTCCCCTCTTCGAACCAAACGGGATAAACAGCGTGGTGAACAATCCCCTGAGCATCTGTTTCAGCATAACGAACGCGAATTTGTGTACGGTGTTCCATCATTAACGATCTCCACAATATAGAAAATGTCCTGAATTATTAATTGTCATTGCATGGCATGGGTATTTATATTACAAAACACTACAACTTCGATATGCAATAAACCAAATATGCGACAAGGTTACCATGTCCTTCGACTATGCAAAATTCATCTCTGACCCCAAACAAGTTGGAATCCTATCTACAGCAGATAGCAATGGAATGCCCAATTGTGCTGTGATTGGTTCGGCTATTACGTCAGACGACAACCAACTAATTTTAGCATTAGGTGACAATCGCTCGTTGCAAAATTTACAGAAAAATCCTCAAGCGGTTTTCATCGCCTTTAAGGAAGCTGATTTCCTACCAGCCTGGCAAGGGATCAGACTCTACCTTAAGCTAGAAGAGATCCTCTATGATGGTGCACTCAAAGATCAACGAGTAGCCGAAATCAAACAGACGGCTGGCAATCAAGCCGCAAAAATGATGGTTGCTGCCGTACGATTTTCTGTTTACGAAACACGCCCTCTTCTTGACATGTCAAATTAACTCATGAATATTCTTCTCGTAAATCCACCTAATAGCGGTCGAAGTATCCCTGAAGAGCGCTACGGTCTTGATTCTCTTAAGCAAATATTTCGCGGTGAACCTCTTGGTTTGGAAGTATTAGCCAGCTACTTAGATGGTCACGAAGTAAAAATTATTGATCTGAAAGCTGAACCACACAGCTTCAGCGACACTCTAGTAGAGTTCAAGCCAGACATTGTTGCATTTACGGCGATGACCTGTGAAGCGAACGCCGTCGTTGCCTTAGCACATCAGGTCAAACAACACGGTAACATCATAACCATTGTTGGTGGCATTCACGCCAGCAACGACCCTGATTTTTTCAATCAGAGTATGTTCGATTATATTGTTATCGGCTTAGGACAACACTCACTGGCTGAACTCGTAACGATGCTTAGTCAGTCAACAGGTCAGCAGCTCGCTGTACCAGATATTGCTGGGGTCGCTAAAACATCGGCTCAACAACCATTAACATGGATAGCAAGGAAATTTAAATCTAAGGATTATTCCCACGCCAGAGCACCACGATACGATTTAACCTCTCAATACCGCGACAGTTATTTCCTACCCAACTTACAGGTGCACATGGGCTATGTTGTCACCGCCTATGGCTGCCCTTACCGCTGCTCTTTTTGTTCGATTGCGGGTCAAGCTGGTGGCCAATACCTGTGTCAAAGTAACAAAAATGTGGTGCGTGATCTGCAATGTCTTGACGATGTTCCTTTTGTTCGACTCGTTGATGCCAACACCTTTGGCTCTATTAGCCACGCACGGCAACTCTGCCGCTCAATTGAAGATGCAGGGATTACTAAACAGTTTCTTATTGATGTTCGTGCCGACACCGTTGTTCGCCATCCTGAGCTATTAGAAGAGTGGAAAAAAATTGGCCTGCGTTCAGTGGTGATCGGCTTTGAAGAGATCAGTGATAAACGCCTTACGGCCATGAACAAAGAGGGAACCACAGCGCTAAATACAGAAGCACTTCGAATCCTAAATCAATTGGGCATCACTGTTGTGGGTGACTTTATTGTTGATCCAGATTATGATGAAGCTGATTTTGATCAACTTGAAAATTATATTACCTCACATCAAATCGATCTCCCCATGTTAACCATTCTAACCCCGCTACCCGGGACTGAATTGTATGCGGATATGAAGCATCAAATATGTGAACACAATCTTGATTTCTATACTTTGACCAATGCGGTAACCCCTACACGGTTAACTGAAAAACGTTTCTACAGTCGCTATTCTGACTTAATGCGTTCATGTCATAACAAAGCAAAAATTTAGGAACAAACATGGAAGCCTACATTACTGACATCTCCGCCTTTCTACCTAATTCTGCCATTAGTAACATCGAAATGGAGAGAATCTTAGGGTTAGTTGACAATATTCCGTCACGAACACGTCGTATCATTCTACGTAACAATAAAATCTTACAACGTTATTATGCGATCAACCCTGACACCTTTGAACTTACTCACAGCAATGCTGAATTGACCGCTGAAGCGGTTCGCATGCTACGCCCTACTGCCGACTTCAAATTAGATGAAATCGAATGTTTGTGTTGCGGCACTTCATCGGCGGATCAGATCATGCCGGGTCATGCATCAATGGTACACGGTGAACTTGCATGCGGCCCTTGTGAAGTAGTTTCAACGGCAGGCATCTGCATTTGTGGAGTCACGGCATTAAAGCATGCTTGTATGCAGGTCGCACTTGGTGAGTCAAAAAATGCTGTCGCAACAGGTTCAGAATTATCTTCCACCTTCATGCGTGCCTCCATGTGTGGGCAGGTTGATCAGAAACGTTCAGAGGAGCTTCAAAATCAACCGTCGCTCTCATTTGATGCCGATTTTTTACGCTGGATGTTATCAGATGGCGCCGGGGCCGCATTTATCAGCCCAAAACCATCAGAGGTGGGCCATTCACTAAAGGTGGAATGGATCGATCAACTCTCTAGCGCACATGAACTTGAAACCTGTATGTATGCTGGAGCGGTTAAAACTGAAACAGGGGAGATAAAAG
Source organism: Desulfuromonas svalbardensis (assembly GCF_055389415.1). Classification (NCBI taxonomy): domain Bacteria; kingdom Pseudomonadati; phylum Thermodesulfobacteriota; class Desulfuromonadia; order Desulfuromonadales; family Desulfuromonadaceae; genus Desulfuromonas; species Desulfuromonas svalbardensis. The sequence continues at coordinate 2,592,362 of NZ_AP042416.1, forward strand.
GCTGGCGTTCATTTCCATCGCTTCAACAAGCTGTCGATGAAAAAGCTTTTCTGGTTAAACAGGATGTTAAACTTCTCAATGAGAAAATTATCCCTACGGCAGTAGACCGTGCATTAATACCTATTGCCAGCAAACGGGGAATTAAAGCGGAAGAGATCACATGGTTTGTTCCCCACTACTCTTCAGATTATTTTAGGGATAGGCTTTACCAAAGAATGGATGAAAAAGGATTTCACATCCCATTTGAGCGGTGGTTTACAAATTTGGCCACCAAGGGAAACACTGGTTCAGCGTCCATATATATTATGCTAGAAGAACTCTTTCATTCTGACAAACTAAACAAAGGAGACAAAATCCTCTGTTTCATTCCAGAAAGTGGCCGTTTTTCGATCTGCTATATGCTTCTTACAGTCGTATAGAACACCGATGAAAAACGTCTGTTGAAATAATGCTGGCCCGAGAAACTCTACTCAGCCATCAACACGCTCACGTAATTCTTTACCAACCTTGAAAAATGGAAGCTTTTTAGTCTTAACCTGAATGGCTTCGCCTGTTTTTGGATTACGTCCGACATAAGACTTATAATCCTTTACAACAAAGCTGCCAAATCCGCGTATCTCTATGCGTCCACCATTAATCAACTCTTCAGTCATGGTATCAAACATGAGATTAATAATTTCCTCAGCCTTTTTGTACGTCAGGTCTTGCTGCAATGATAACGCTTCAATCAACTCAGATTTATTCATAGAACCTCCAACAACGTGCGGGACCATAAAAACAGAATCTTAAATAAAACGCCGAAATATAATTATTAACCTAATTAAACATACAGTATTAGCAGGATGTGTCAATACGTGATCTATGCGAATTTGTTATTTAAATAACGGTAAAAGGGGAGAGTGTCCATACAACCTTAGCTTCGTTATCGCCACTATTAATCCAAGAATGGGGAAGATGTGATTTAAAGGATAAGCTATCACCTGGATTTAACGTATATACTTCATCGACAATCTCAACCGTCAGCTGCCCTTCAAGTAAGTAAATCAACTCATCACCGGGATGATGCATTGCCGCAACACCACTTTTACCACCTGGTGGTACCGTGCAATAAAATGCCGTAAACTGAGGATCCCGCAATCCTGATGTAAATGATTCAGTCAGCATATTTGAACTGTCTTCATAAACTGTCGCGTCGCGCTGTCCTGACGTCGAAAAAACAACCTCATGGGTCGTGCTCACTTCTTCAACAAAGTAATCTACACTTTTATCAAAAACCGTCGCCAGCTTCATCAATATCGAGACGGAAGGAATGGTTAAACCTCTTTCAACTCGTGAGATCATATTAGATGAAACACCAGAGCTGGTTGCAAGTTGCTGAATAGTTAAATCACTACCAAGACGAATCGACTTAAGTTTTTTACCAATAATTTTGCGTAATTTCATCGCTTGCTCCTCATGCTTGTTGCTGAGCGACACTTGGGGCCGGAGAAACTACCCACATCACCAAAGTTTGTCCATCAAAGGTATTAACCCAGCGATGGGGAAGATTTGCTTTAAATGAGATTGAATCACCTACGGATAGCAGATAACTCTCACCCTCAATGATAAGTTGCATTTGACCCTCATGGACCATCGCAAATTCCTCACCGGCATGAACCATGTCACCTTCACCACTATTACAACCAGGTTCAAGCGTATCATGGAAAACAGTAAAACCAGGATCACGCAACCCCTGAGTCAAGCTAACAATTTGGTGTTTATCTTCGAAAAAGAAAATGGGTTCCCCTTTTCCTTTCGGGGTATAAACAACTGTCGAACCCTTTTCTGCCTCCTCAACAAAATAACTGATACTCATGCCAAAAGAGGTCGCTAACTTCATCAAAATTTCAACGGATGGTGTTGTAAGCCCTCGTTCAATACGCGAAATCATATTAGATGATACGTGAGACTTATTCGCTAAGCCCTCGATCGTCATATCGTTATTTAGCCGCATCTTCTTAAGCTTTTTACCAATTAGTTCCTTAACCATCACAGCTCCCTTTCAATAGCAATAGAATGTTGTTTTACCATTCGCCCCAAATACTGTCAATCACAACTATTAAAACATTGTAGCCGTATCGACATCCGCACCTAACAACACTATCTAACCCCATTAAACGGGGCCCCATTTATTGATCTATACCAATACCTCGATATCAAACCATAATTTAAAATGACTGCCTAAATGTGATATTCCGAAAAAAGTCACTTTAAATATTCATTAATACTATTATTAATATAACAGAATATTCATTCAGGGTTTTAACTATCAAAATACGTCATTAGACTTAAACTCATTTAAATATCAACGATTTCCACATATCCCCCTCTTGAGAAGTACACGATAGGGGCTATAATACGATTAATGGAACGCTAACACGTGGGGGAAACACTAAATTTCCTTCAAAAATATCAATTTTTACATAAAAAATGATTTTATCAGCAATATCAACAAATACGGCATACACCGTGCAAATGTTAATAGGTAAGTTTAAAAACAAAGAAATACCTTACTTCATTTGAGCCTCGGCGCTTTCTCCTCCTTAGCCCGGGGCTATTTTTTTATCTTCACTCCCCCCTTTTAACCTTCTCGCAAAAAAACTACATGACACCACCGATCGTTTTCTGCGAAGATGCCTTTCTCATTCAACCGTTACTGTGAATTCCTGTTTTCTAACTTAATTGATTGCCACTTCGATGTCTAAATCTCGTATTTTCATATTGCTAGCCTTACTTTCCACGTTCCCACCCTTAGCAACGGACATGTACTTGCCAGCAATTCCCCACCTACAAAGGGTTTGGCATCAACCTTTAGCAGTCATAAACTTAACGCTTATTTCTTTCTTTATCAGTTATTGTTTTTCGCTATTAATTTATGGCCCGATTTCTGATCGCTTCGGAAGAAGACGGCCACTCATTATAGGAATAAGTATATTCATTATCTCCTCAATTTTGTGCGCCCTAGCTGACAATGTAACAACTCTAATAATTGCCCGAATACTCCAGGCTTCGGGTGCTGCAGCAGCAGCGGCTCTAGCGCTAGCGATCACCAAAGATATTTATACTGCAACAGAACGGACACGAATATTAGCTTGGATGGGAGTAACAATGGCCTTGGCTCCAGCCATATCACCCATGATAGGTAGCTGGATTATGATTTGGTGTTCATGGCGCTGGATATTTGTTGCGCAAGCCGTTATCGCTATGATTTCGTGGGTAGGTGTATTGATGATGAAGGAGACCCTTCAAGAGCCTTCAGCCTTAAGTGCGATGGATACCGCAAAAATCTACATTAAACTACTCCGTAACAAACGTTATATTTACTACGCTATAATGGTATCACTTGTCGCCCTACCGCACTTTGCATTCATTGCAGGATCAGCTGATATCTACATAACAAAACTTGGCCTAACGGAGCAACGCTTCGGCTTTTTCTATGCTATTAACGCAGGAGCGTATATGGCAGGGTCATTACTGTGTACGCGGCTGCTTAAGAAGCATGGATTAATTCATGTAATGACGTTAGGTTTTACAGGGATAGCTGTCGGCGGACTTTTCATGATTATGCGCTTCGACATTGGAGCTTGGTCCCTCGCATTGCCCATGGCTATTGTTACATTTTCCCTTGGAATCAGCCGACCACCAAGTAACAATCTAGTTTTGGAGCAAGTGGATCAGTATGCTGGTGCGGCATCGTCTTTACTCGTTTTCATATTTTTTCTCGTTGGTGCTTTTGCTATGTGGCTTATCTCACTAAACTGGTCAGACAAGATTTTCACCATTGGCATCATTGCCTCAACAGTAGGCATTACAACACTGGCATTTTGGTTACTGGTTGAGAAAAGATTCACATCAAAACAAAGCAACGCTTAACCGCGCCGCCGACCTGGCCACCCTTGAACACTTTGCGATAATTGCTCAACAACACCACGTAACATATTAAGTTCTTTAATATTAGGTCTTGCTTTAGCTAATAGGCTACGCAACATACCACTAAATACCTCAGGACGACTCGGATTGGTATAGCCAACCAGATCAACCAATTGATCGACTTGATTCATCAGCGCATCGGTATCGTTCTGCGATGGCAGAGGCTGCACAGAGTCAACACTCTCAGGCATTTCATAAGTGCGCTCACAACTCATCTCATACAAGGTCACCACTACAGCCTGAGCTAGGTTAAGTGACCCTTTAGACCCAAGCACACCCGATGTAGGAATGGTTGCGGCGTGAGAACACTGAGCAACCTCTTCAGTGCTCAAACCACAATCTTCACGGCCAAAAACAAGTCCGATACGGCTTTGCTCTGGCAGGGTTGTAATTAAGGGTTGAATTGCAGCAATTGGATGCAATTCTCCTCTCAAACGACCACAGCGACGCGTCAAAGCAACAGTCATGGTTAAATCTGCCACAGCATCACTCAACGTTTCATGTAACGTTGCTTGACCTAATAGCAGTTTTGCATCCACAGCAAACTTTACCGCTTCAGGATGAAAACGATCACATGGGGTCACCAAGCGCAGGTCAGTCACACCAAAATTAGCCATAGCACGGCACACGGCACCAATATTACCCGGTTGACGTGGTGCAACCAACACAATCGCAAACTTAGATAAATCAATCATCGACATAACCTGACACCTTCTTCAATTTAAATAAAAAGGGTGCCCCAATTGGGCACCCTTTTGTACATCATATAGCTCTTAACCAATTAAAAGAAATAGGTCAAGTTTGCAGCAACCAAGTGGGCAGCACTTTCGTACTCACCTGACTGGATTTCATTATCAACTTTACGATCATCAAAATCTACCCACATATAAGCAAAATCGATGACAGCGCGTTCAGTATGATAGCCAATTCCAAAGGTGTAGTTATTACGATCGGAATCAGGTAGTTCCGGACCCATTGTTGACTCAGGAACAGGAGAATTATCACGAGCGTAACCAACTCGCAGATCAATCTTTTCAGTTACAGCATACTGAGCACCCACACGGTACGCCCAAACATCATTCCATTCCTTGGCAGCGGAAGGGCTGTCACCTAGTGGACTTCGAGGACCTAGATCAATATCCAATTCATCGTAAGAACTCCAGCCAAAATAATCGGCATCACATTCAATCGTAAGACGATCAGTTGGATGCCAAGCTACACCAAAGCTCCAAGTATCTGGCAATGTAATCTCAGTTGAAGCATCTGATGATGCAGTAACAGGAATGAGAGCAGGTTCAACACCTAGTTTCCCACCTATAACAGCTTGCCCTGTCGGAGTAACGAGAAAATCAGCATCACCCTCAATGTCTAATTCAACTTCACTACGATATGCTACTGCGACACTGAGGGAATTGATAGGTTTCCAAAGAACACCGAAATTATAACCCCAACCATCTCCATCACCCTCAATTTCAGTTGATGCAATATGCCCAAAAGGACCAGCAAAAGTATCCTTTTCTAACCAAACCTGAGCATAGGTATAATCGAGACCAGCTCCAATTGACAAATTAAGGGAATCAAAACGATAAGCAATCGTGGGATTAACATTGATGGGCTTGATCGCAATTTCTTTGATTTCATCCCTAAATGGACTTGAATTATCCCATCGTTTTGCTAGTGGATAGAGTGAACCTATTCCAATACCAAAAGCCCAAGGAGAATCCTCTTCAGAAAAAGTCGCATAAAAATTGGGTGGGAAAAAAACATCCTTGCGGGCTTTAGTGTCAACTTCAATAATTGTCCCACCAAGCTCAGTTTCACCTTTAAACTCAGTTTCAGGCACATTAATAACCGTGACACCGAGACTTACCTGTGTACCACTTTGAAATGCAATTCCAGCAGGGTTGTAAAACACAGCAGAAGGGTCATCCGCCTGAGCAACAAACGCATTGGCCATCCCCATCGCCTTTGCACCCTGCTCACGGATATGAAATCCAGCGCCAAATACAATCGTTGGCACCAACAGTACCATCAACACAACAACAGCTAATCTACTCTTCAAATCCATTCTCCTTTATCATTAAAATGACGGTTATTATGCCTAGGAGAGCCCACTTCAAGCAAGCATAAAATAATGAAGATTAATTTGGTGGTTTTTGCGAACGTTTACTCAAGTAGATTGCACCCCAAATTACGCCACAAATCAGTACAATAAAAAAAATATCACCTAAATATGCCATTTCTTTCCTCCCAGAATAATCAGTATATCGATGTTACAACAGTATTAATCCCAGCATGTTGACCAACCGTTTTATAAATTTTTATATCATCCCACGGTTGGTCTAGAATTCCATCATGAATGGCCCAACTGCGACCACGCACTGTCGACTCCAGCCCTTGTTGACGAAAAGGGGTCGAACCATCTAACCGGGCGGTGAGAACTCCGCCGGGCTGAAATTCGCGATCGATCCAAAGCATTAATTGTTTCCCCGTAATATAATCAAATCCATAATTCTCATAACGGACGGCGTTACTATAGGACAAAGGCTCAGCAATGATCATCTCAATTCCCAGTGATGCAACAAATTTTTCAAATTGGACAAAGAAGTCTTTGAATGCTTTCAATCCACCCCGCACCTGATTGGGAGATAATCCCGCGTTCATCGCCTTGATCTCTTCGGGAATATTACGTCGCACAGTGGCAAACGAGTTTTCACGTCCATGCTCATCATAATCAATATTAAACCGAGGCGAATCGGGATCGTTGATCAGACAAAATGATAGCTCAATCTGATGATATGGGGTATCGGCAACTTCAACAAAGAAAAGACAATCTTGATCTTCAGCATCCCGTCTAACTTCGATACGAAGCAACCCAAGACCTTGCGGACAGATAAACTGGATTCGATTTGCACTCAACGTTAACGACTTTCTCGGTGCGGTGAACGTTTGACGATCAAAACCATACTGTTCAAAAATCATCGTAGGGACAATGGTTGAGTATATTGATTCCTTCTGAGCTTGAGTCAACTCATTAATCTCTTTAATGGAGAACAGTGGCAAACCGTCAGGATCAAGCAGATGTGTCGTACCAGTCTGTGCCATATTAACCCCGTGCGCTAAGATTCAATAATGGAAAAATCTGCCGTTCAATAATTGAAATATTTTTCTCTAACGATTGTTGGGCGCGACTAAAGTCATCGGGTGCCGCCATATGTGGTGGATCGCGCAACCAGTCACACTTCTCGTCTAGCGCTATCATTGTCTTCTTAAAAGAGGCTGGTATTTCATCCTCAACGGGTACGCCAATCATCGTTGACCACAGCAGTGTCCATGCCCTGGCAACATTTAAGCGGTCATAGCCGCCGCCACCAATCGCCACCCAAGGAATTCCTGTTTCGAGAAAACCACGTCCAGCAAATTCCATAAATGCTGTCGTACATTCAAGACGTGTTAAGGGGTCAGTTCGCAGCGGGTCGGCTCCCATTTGAGTGACCAACACATCGGGAGAAAACCCCTTAATTAAGGGAAGAATCGTCCGCGTAAAGGCTTGTTCGAAAATCAGATCATCGGAATGGGGAACCAATGGGATATTAACAGAGTAACCGTAACCCTGCCCTGTTCCTACCTCATCAACAAAACCTGAATAAGGATAAAAGTCTTTGCCGTTCTCATGGATCGATATCGTCAACACTTGGTCATTGTCGTAAAATGCTTGCTGAACACCATCACCGTGGTGGGCATCAATATCAACATAAACTACGCGTTTACCTTGTTTCAACAATTGCGCAATAGCAACAACGGCATCATTGAGGTAACTAAACCCTGAAGCACGCGCACTGTGAGCATGGTGCCAACCACCAGCCATGCTAAATGAAGCTCGACACCCCTCTTCAACGACTTGCCGTACGGCTTCAATGGTGCCACCACACATCAAACGCGACCAATCATACAAACCTTTAAACACAGGATTTTCGATATCACCAAGGCCGTAGAAAAAATTGGCATGGTCCTCATCATCCATGCTGAACAACTTAAGTGTATCAAGGTAATCCTGACGGTGAAAATCTTGCAACATCTCTTCTGATGCCACAGGACATTCCACTTGCTTCACATGAGAGGGTGTAAGCAACTGGTATTGTTGCATCAATTCATAGGTAAGCCGGTAGCGATCCACCTTAAATGGATGACATTCGCCATAGGAATAATCACTAAAACGGCTAGAATATATAAGCGCAAATTGATCGGTCATGAATTAAATTTTGACTCCGTATGGTGTAAACCTTTTTCACGTTAGTTTTACGCATCTCACCTTGCAGCGTCAATATAATTGGATAATTGCTATTTAAGTGTACAACAGGTATAAAGATGGCGTTTCGATCTATTTTCACACCTGTGTAATAATAGTACAGAAACATGCATTTACCTTGCACTAACTATTTTAAGGAGCACCAATACGTGTCACAACAATTATCAGGAAAACAAGCACGCCACCTACGCGGCCTCGGCCACCACTTGCAACCCGTCGTTCTTGTCGGTAAAGATGCCATCACAGATGGCTTAGTCAGCTCTGTAGATGAAGCGTTAGAGCAACATGAACTCATCAAGATTAAACTGCAAGAGGGCTGCATTATGGATCGTAAGGATGTTGCCAGTATTCTTTCAGAACGCTGTGAGGCAGCCATTGCGCAAATTTTGGGCCGAACAATCCTTTTGTTTCGTAGCTCTGAAAAAGCGTTGATCACCTTGCCAAAATCGAAACAATAGGGTTTACGGGCAGTGCGGATCATAAGCGGTAGTGCCCGCGGCACACAACTAGCGACCTTCGACGGAGCAGAAATCCGTCCTACAAGTGATCGTGTACGTGGGGCTATCTTTAGTATTTTGACCAGCCGTTTAGGTCACTTTAGTCAAAAACGTATTCTCGATGTTTTTGCTGGTAGTGGTGCGATGGGTCTTGAGGCGATGAGTCGTGGTGCTGCAAGCGTCATTTTCGTTGATCAAGGGCAGCAAGCGAAACAGCTCATTCAAACCAACCGTACCCGTTGCCGCCTTGAAAAAAACACCCGTATTATTCATCAAAGTGCACAAAAAGCACTATCAAGCCTTAAAGGGCAACAATTTGATCTCATTTTCATGGATCCACCTTACGGTAAAGAGTTGATTCCACAAATAATTGAGTTAGTGGCTGAACATAATCTATTAGCCCCTGACGGCATTATTTTCGCTGAGGAACAACGCAACACAAAGATCCCCCAACATATTAAATGCTATGAACAACACGATGTGCGCCATTATGGCGCCACTTCAATTTACCTCTATAGTCGTACTGAATCCGCTTAACGGGAGAATGAGATTATGAATAACCGTATTGCTGTTTGTCCTGGTTCGTTTGACCCCATCACCAATGGTCATCTCGACATTATCCAGCGAGGTCTCAAAACATTTGATACGGTCATTGTTGCTGTCGCTAAAAACGCATCAAAAAACAGTCTATTCTCCGCTGAAGAACGGGTCGAAATGATTAAAGAAGCTGTTGGAAACGATCCACGGATACAAGTTGATGTGATCGAAGGGTTACTTATCAACTATGTGGAAAATAAGGGCGCTCAGGTTATCTTACGTGGATTACGTGCGGTATCAGACTTTGAGTATGAATTTCAACTGGCTCAGCTAAATCGTACGATTCACGATCAAATTGAAACCGTTTTTTTAATGACCTCTTTGCGCTACGGATATCTTAGTTCATCCATCGTCAAAGAGATCGCCTCACTAAACGGCCCCATTGATGAATTTGTACCAGAATTCGTACAAAAAAAGTTAGCTGAAAAATTCAGCTAACCTTAAATGTTACCACCATCATAACACCGCTAAATAACAGTGTGTTTGCGGGATAATCCGCACATCCAGTCCAGTACGAGAAAGAACCCCTTGCCACGCAATGAGCTGTGTACCTGAAACAGAACAGCTGCCATCGATTGTCCTCGGCTGCAAAATAACGGGAACATGCCGAGCCACATCTGCAACGATATCAACCGCACGCTGTAGTTCTTCAATCGGCGTTTCAGCGCCAACAACTATCTTGACACAACAATTGACCTGCGATGCCAGTTGCAAAAACTGGCGATGATCATTCCACGGCGTCGGTTCACCCGTCTGCGACTCAAGCTTAAAGTCCATAACAACCCAACGTAACCATGGCAACACGGATCGTAGTGATTCCGTCAAGGTTCCGTTAGTTTCGAGTTGGATCGGTAATAATTGCGACAGTTTCGGCAACCATTGAGTGAGCGCATCAAAATGCAGTAATGGTTCACCACCTGTAATAGAAAAGGAATGGTGTGCTTGCGGCAAATCTTCTAACCAACCCTGCACACAATCCACCACCTGTTGCACATCAATGGGGTTATCCCATTGGGTAAAGGTTTCAGAACCTGGTGCCGTTTCAACGTTACACGAGGCAGTCGGCGCAAACGGGGTGTCGCAATAATTACACGCAAGGTTGCAACCGGCTAACCGTATAAAAATTTGCCTTCTCCCCACAAGCGGGCCTTCCCCCTGTACAGAGGAAAACATCTCTATCAATGGTAACTTAGTCACGTGAGTAGCTCGCACAAGCTTTATCTGATTCCCATACATTAACCTCATGTACGGTAACATTACCGTTATTCAAAATAGTTTCGAGCTTTTCAAAGAGGTAACGGGAGATATTTTCAGATGAAGGACTGTTTTCAATAAAAGGTTCAATTTCATTCAAATATTTATGATCAAGAGTCCCCAATAACTCCTTCGTTTTAGCCTTAAGAACTTTAAAATCAATACCAAGCCCTGATTTATCAAGCTCTTTAGCCTTAACCGTCACCTCAACTTTCCAGTTGTGTCCGTGTAAATTTTCACAATCACCATCATAATTAATCAAGTTGTGGGCTGCGGCAAAACTGGTACAAATCTTTAAACTATACATAATTACTCTCCATTTATTTATTCAAATTATGGTTAATTTTCCATCTCATCGACATTCATTTCCATCGGCTTTTTCCCTGCGACACGGTAATCTTCATCGATCCACGAACCAAGATCTATAAGACGGCAACGCTCGGAACAAAAAGGGCGCCAACGGTTATCTTCCCATCGACATAGCGCTTTACACTGTGGGCATCTTAACTCAACAACCACCCTATTCTCCTTTCAAATTTGACACTGTACAATGACAGAACCATGTTATAACCTGTCACATTTTTCACACACTAGGAAAGACAAAATATGACTTTGCAACAAAATCAATTTACCGTTACCGATCTTGATTCAGAAATTGCCGTTGACGGTCGCTGTTCTGAACTTTTAAAACAATTCCACCAACAACTATTGCAAGAGGGTATTGACCCCCTAGAAGGGGGACAACTTGCCAATGGTGCGGATTACTTCTTACGCGATTTTATCATTGCTGACCGCTACATGAATCTCTTTACTATCGACCCATGCTGTGTCCGACAATTTGCAGGTCACTGGTATATCATAAAAAACTTAGAACCGAATATAAAAGAATTAGCTACGATCCTTCAAGGTGTGGCTGTATTCTACGCTTACTTATACCAAAATGGACACGTCTCTCAAATTTTAAGCGAACAGATTCAAACAGAAACAGCTGATTTAGAACTTTACAATGGTCGCATTGATCAATTTTGGCAGATTACCGATGACGGATATGCTGCATGGTGCCAAGCCTGCCCTTTGCCAATTATTGACTAGGGAGATTGTGTAAAATGGATTCAAAGGTGCGTGTTAGAGCAGCAAAAATTGCAATATCCACAGCAATAAGCTTGGCCATCATTAAGGTGATTACTGGCTTTGCTACAGGCTCAATGGCGCTGCTCTCATCGGCAGCAGACTCACTGCTTGATATCATCATGTCCTTTGGCAACCTGCTGGCATTGCGACAAGCCAACAAACCAGCCGATGATGACCACCCCTATGGTCACGGCAAATTTGAAACCGCAGCAACACTGCTACAAAGCCTACTGATTGCCGCATCAGGTCTATTTATTCTCAGTGAATCAATTCATCGCTTACAACACGGCAGCAATGAACTGAAACACCTAGATATTGGCATTGCTGTTCTCGCATTTAGCAGTTTGGTTTCATGGTTACTCAGTCGCTATTTAAAAAAAGTCGGAATCAAAACAGACTCAACAGCTCTTCAAGCTGATGCACTCCACTATGCTACTGATGTCTACAGCAATGCAATTTTGCTCATTGGACTTGTTGGCGTGCGTCTACTGGGTTGGAACTGGGTTGACCCTGTTCTATCAATAGGTGTTGGTTGTTATATCTTATATGCTGCTTTTGAACTCTTAAAAGGGAGCATGAATGATTTCCTTGATGCGGGACTACCCGAAGAGCAACGTAGAGAGATCACTGAGTGCATCATTAACAATGAAAGTGAAATCACTGGTTACCACAACTTGCGGACACGACGTAGTGGCAAACTTAAAATGATTGATTTCCATCTCACTTTTTGCCGCTTTAAAACAATCGAAGAGGCGCACGACAGTGCCGATAGAATTGAAAAAGAGATTAAGGACTGTATCAAAAATGCGGATGTGACCATCCACCTTGAACCAACCGAATGTACCGGTTGCCCTCGATGTGGACACTGTGCTCGATCTAAAAATAAAGCCGAGATGAAACAACAAGCATTAGAGAGTGAGACATCAACGCCCCAACATAATGCCTAGTTTTTCCGCTGCTTCGGCCAACTCTCCTTGAGGATCAACAGTATTCAATGAACCAACCGCATCAGCAATCGTCGTTGCAACCACGTTGCGACCGCGCAGGGAAACCATTTGGCCAAACTGACCCTGCTCAATGAGATCAACGGCTTTAACGCCAAAGCGTGAACCAAGAATCCGATCAAAAGGTGAAGGTGAACCACCACGCTGAAGGTGCCCTAGAACTACAGTACGCACTTCCATCTCAGTACAATCAGCAATCTGTTCAGCAACATGCTGACCAATGCCACCTAAACGTTCAACACCGCTACGACTTAACCCAGTACCAACCTTAACGACTTTTTCACCCTGTTGTGGAAATGCACCTTCCGCTACCACCACAATAGAGAAACGGCCACCACGATCACGACGCTCATTAATCGCATGGCAGACATGCTCAATTGAATACGGAATTTCCGGTAATAAAATCACATCAGCACCACCAGCAATACCTGACTCTAAAGCGATCCAACCCGCATCACGCCCCATCACCTCCACAACCATCACGCGATGATGGCTCTCAGCTGTGGTATGCAAACGATCAAGAGCTTCAGTTACAACGCCAACAGCACTGTTATAGCCAAACGTTACATCCGTTGACTTTAAATCATTGTCGATGGTTTTTGGAATACCAACAACATTGAGGCCTCGCTGATACAGATGTTGTGCAATTTTTAGCGTTCCATCTCCGCCAACAGCAATGAGTGCGTCCGCACCAAGTCGGTTAAAATTCTCAATTACCACACCAGACATGTCAACACGCTGAATCTGGCCATTTTTTTCAACGGGGTAATGAAGAGGATCGCCATGATTACTGGTACCTAAAATGGTACCACCACGCTGTAAAATACCACGAACAGAATCAGAATCTAATTCACGCACAGCTCGATTGGAAATTAGACCATCAAAACCATCTTCAATCCCCAAAATACGCCATTTTTTTTGCGAGGCCGAACGAACGACGCCACGAATGACCGCATTAAGCCCAGGGCAGTCTCCACCACCGGTTAAAATCGCAATAGTTTTCGACATAAGTCCTCCAAATAAAACCTGATGTTGAATTAAAACGTATTAAAATTACTTTGGTTTGGCATTTGGATCGGTCGCAATAGCCAACTTTTGAAAACCCGCCTGTCGCGCAGCATCCATCAATTCAACAACTCGACCATGTTGTGCTTTTTTATCTGCCAACAATATAAAAGTCGTTGTCGCTGCACGGTCTGCATAACCAGCAAGGTGGGCTTCGAGATCAGAAAAAGAGATTAAATGATCATCAAGATGGATTCGACCTGATTTTTCCAGATAAATTTTAACTTCCTCCGGCGCTTTTTGAATTTTCTCAGAGTTTGCCGATGGCAAAGCAACAACGATCCCTTGAGATTCTACAAACGTGGTTGAAATCATGAAAAAGATTAGCAACAAGAACACAACATCAACCATCGACGTTAGTTCAACACGAACCTCTTCTCTATTTTTTCGTTTAAATGACATCTACTCATCCTAAACAGGCCGAAAAGAAACTGCGATTACGATATATGCTGCTCAGCTGAAACGAGATCAACCATTTGCATGGCATAAATCTCAACTTGATTACTCAGCGAATCTGAGCGACTGGTAAGATATTTATGTAACAAAATAGTGGGGATAGCGACAGCGAGGCCCGTTGCAGTTGTGATCAAGGCTTCAGAAATTCCGCCACCAAGTGTCGCAGGCGAACCAACACCTTCAATCGATAGTTGAGTAAAAGCACGGATCATACCGAGAACAGTGCCAAGTAAGCCTAATAGTGGCGAGATGGTTGCAATAGTACCTAGCAATCCTAGGTAGCGATCTAAGCTGGCACCATGGCGTGAGCCAACCTCCTCAACGAGTGTCTTAACTTGATCACGAGGCAATCCAGCAGCATTAAGAGCCACAACAAAGATACTCGACATCATGGTTCGGCGGCTTTGACAAATAGCTAAGGCTTCAACGACGTGATTTTTCCGCACCAATGTTTCGATCTCAAGGGTCAGGTATGTTGCTCCGCGTTGGATGCCCCAATAGGTCCATACCCGTTCAAAAAAAATAGCAAAAGCCAGAATTGAACATAGAAAAATTGGATACATAAGGGGACCACCCTTATAGAATATATCAAGCAATGTTCCATTAACCATGTGGGGGAAAACTCCTATAAACTAAAATGTTATTCTTTTTTTTCATCATTATGTGGTTGTGGTGCCGAATCTAGTGGTAACTCGATCACATCCGGCGCAGGGTCAGCCTCAACAACGTCATCTTCATAAATTGCATCGGTTACCGCCTCCTCTGTTAGCGGAGTTGGTACAGGTGCCGGTGCTGGGTCACAGCACGCTTGAGGTTCAGCTACGTTATCCTGTTTCACATCGTCATCACCCTTATTTTTTTTATCTTTTTTCTTTTTCTTCGGGGCGCTTTTCTGATCAGAAACGGGCTGAAGCTTACCAATTTGTCGCTTCAATTGAATAATTTTCAGAGTACTACCAAAGGAAGCAGCAATCATCCCAAGCACAAAAGTGGTCATCAATAGAAGACCAGCTGGGATAAGAGGCGATGTGTAGTGATAAAGGACTACACTCATACTCTCCTTGTTGTCCAAATTGAACTTAAACAGTACCGCAACAAGCAATAAAGCAAATATTATTTTCACAAATTTCATAATAATTCTCCTCTAAAATTTCATCTTCAGATCTCATAATTAAATAACATCAAACAACGAACTGACGTTAGACGATTTATCATTCAACGTCAATATTGATAATCTCTCCACGAATTCCTTCACCAACATAAAGCATGCCGACAGAGTGCCAAGGGGCGCGGCGACGATCTGTTGCACTCCCCGGATTCATAACTAAAATTGAATCAACCGTATGACAGACAGGCAAATGACTATGACCATAGACCAGACAGTCTAACTCAGTAGGCTGACAGTGCTCCAACAATCGTTCCTCAAGGTCTTCAGCATCACCCCAACCATGAATTAAACCAATTCGATACCCCGCAAGTTCAACCACTCTGTGCTCAGGGGCATTCAAATCTACAGAATCCATATTGCCCCGCACACAAAAAAATGGCACCTCACCGAACAAAAACGGTACATCAGGATGAACTAAATCACCCGCATGCAATATGGCATCAACATCGGAGAAATGGTGTTCCAACAGATGCTGAATAAAGTCTACACCTTCTGAAATTGAATGAAAGTGGGTATCGGAAAGAACCCCAACTTTAATTTGCTTTACCATACTCATCACCTTCACAAATCATAAAATAAAATTCAGTCACAATAATAACATAAAAAAAGGCCCCTGAATCATCTTCAGGGGCCTTAAATTCACAATTTCAGTATTGAAAAGAACAAACTGTGATTAGATGTCGTAGTAAAGGTTGAACTCTTCTGGAACTGGACGCATACGAACTGGATTTACTTCCGCTTCCATTTTATACTCAATCCACTTCTCAATTACGTCAGGAGTAAAGACATCACCTTTCAACAAGAAGTCATGATCTGCCTGTAGGCATTCCAATGCATCCTCAAGTGATTTTGCAACACATGGGATATCTTTAAGTTCCTCAGGAGACAAACCGTAGATATCTTTGTCAAGAGGCTGGCCTGGATCGATTTTGTTTTCGATACCATCAAGACCCGCCATCAATAATGCAGCAAAGCACAAGTAGCCGTTACAAGAAGGATCAGGAGTACGGTACTCAACACGCTTGGATTCCGCTGTATTTGTTACAGGAATGCGCAATGATGCAGAACGGTTACGGTTTGAATAGGCCAAATTAACTGGAGCTTCATACCCTGGAACCAAACGCTTGTAAGAGTTAGTACTTGGATTAGTAAAGGCACAAAGCGCTTTAGCGTGCTTCATGATTCCACCGATGTAGTACATAGCCATCTTAGATAAACCACCATATCCGTCACCAGCAAACAAGTTCACGCCGTCTTTCCAGATAGATGAGTGAACGTGCATACCAGAACCGTTATCACCATAAATTGGCTTAGGCATGAAAGTAACCGTTTTGCCATTACGTACCGCAACGTTCTTGATGATGTACTTGAACCACTGAACGGTATCACCCATGCTTACAAGGGAATCAAAACGCATGTCGATTTCACACTGACCACCTGAAGCAACTTCGTGGTGAGAAGCTTCAATACGCATACCAACGCTTTGTAGCACTTCAACCATCTCGTTACGCAGGTCAATACTAGAATCGGTTGGAGCAACAGGGAAATAGCCCTCTTTATGGCGTGGCTTATAACCTAAGTTAGGATACTCGTCACGACCTGTATTCCAACGACCTTCAATTGAATCAACCGCATAAAAAGACTGGTTACATGTCGACTCAAAACGAACATCATCAAAAATGAAGAACTCTGGCTCAGGGCCAAAGAATGCGGTGTCGCCAATACCTGTTGATGTCAGGTACGCTTCAGCCTTAGAAGCAATAAAACGTGGGTCACGTGAGTAACCTTCACGAGTAATTGGATCAATGATGTTACAAATCAGGCTAAGTGTAGTTGCCTTAGGAAATGGATCGATTTTAGCTGTATGAGGAACAGGAATCAGCAGCATATCACTGTTGTGAATAGGCTGCCATCCACGAATTGAGGAACCGTCAAAACCGATTCCTTCTTCAAAAGTATCCTCATCAAATTCTGAAATTGGAGTGGTAAAGTGCTGCCAAATTCCGATAAAATCGAGAAATTTGTAATCGATCATCTTCACATTGTTATCTTTTGCAAACTGAACAACTTCTGTTGGATTCATTAATTTGATCTCCTTGAATGATTTTTATGCGTGTTCGCATTGCCACACATGAGGGATAATTCTAACTATAAATTAGCTAAGTTACCTACAATGCATCATCACCTGTTTCACCGGTACGAATACGAACAACCTCTTCCACTGATGTAACAAAAATTTTACCGTCACCGATTCGACCTGTTTTAGCTGCTTCAGCAATTTGCTCAACAACTTTAGCAACAACATCGTCAGAAACAATAATTTCCATTTTAATTTTTGGAATAAAATCAACAACATATTCAGCACCACGATAAAGCTCAGTGTGCCCTTTTTGACGACCGAACCCCTTTACTTCACTTACTGTAATACCCTGAATCCCAATATCACTTAAAGCTTCCTTAACCTCATCGAGCTTAAAAGGTTTGATTATCGCTTCTACTTTTTTCATAGACAAAATCCTCCATGTAATAATAACGGGCTACAACAAAGCTTACTTTATATTTAAAACATCAATGAAAAAATCAATCATTTAAATTATCTACCAGTAAGGATGTATAGCAATAACCTTGCCACACATGTAGAATAAATTGATCGACAATTTTTCAGCTAATAAATCAGTATGTTATAAATTTCACCAAACAAATAAATTCATTTTCACAAACAAAACAAACTAGAGGTGCCTAGCTTTTAATCAATAACCGAAACAAATTTGCACATTTTTTACTCAGTAGCATGCTTTCAACCTACCACGACAAGGGGTAACCCTAATCACTATAACAAATGAGGGTGAACTGCTTCGTATAAAACAGCAGCATTAGCCCTTGACCTGTCAAACAACGAAACGTAAAACACATTACAATGTTAATAATTTATTTATCTAACTCTCTTTTTGAAAGAATCAAATGAGTCGATTTTATACTAAAAACTGGTTTTGCTATGTTGCGCCTTTCCTACTCTTTTTTGCTCTATCAGAAGCGGCTAGATACCTACCAAACTGGTATTTCCACATCTATCTTGCGAAAATATTTTCAACAGCGGGATTACTTTGGGCCTGGCGCAGCACATTCTACACTGACCTTATGGCTAAACTAACGAACAGCCAACTTATCATATCATTACTCGCTGGAATCATTTCGGTTGCCACTTGGCTCATCTGCATCAACTATGAATGGATTAGACTACCAGCCCACACCATCCCAGAACAGTGGCCTTTACTCTTAAAGGTTTCTGTTATTGGCCTTATCAGCTTTGGTGCATCCTTTGTCGTGCCTATTATGTCAGAATTATTTTGGCGGTCATTTATGTTGCGATATCTTATCGAGCAAGATTTTAAGTCAGTGGCGATAGGACAATTTCAGTTTTTCTCATTCGTTGTTGTCATTGCCCTAACAACACTACCAACAAGCTATACAATTCCAATAGCCCTCACATGTATTATTCAAAATACATTGATAGTCTGGCAGAAAAACCTTCGCTGCTGTATAGTCGCTAATATGCTTTCCAGTACTGCATTAACACTTTACTGTATTTTATATGGTTATCAGATATTATAAATTAAGCAAATTCGCTACAGGATATGTATGAGCTACGAACAAGACAAACTGTATGAAGTCCCGCTTGAACTGTTAAGTCCTGATCCTAACCAACCCCGTAAGTATTTTGCTGAAGGTGCTTTGGATGAGTTGAAGGAAACAATTCAATCACACGGAATTCTACAGCCTGTATTGTTCACCCTCACCACAGATCAGACTTTGATTCTAATTTCAGGTGAACGACGGTATCGAGCGGCTAAGCTAGCAGGGTTAAAAACAATACCTGCTATTTTCAAACAGCATGCAAGCCTAGAAATAGCCATCATTGAAAATATCGTTCGTGAAAACCTTTCCCCTATTGAAGAATCGGAAGCGATTCAGCGTTTAATTGATGAAAAAATTTGCTGTCAAAAAGACCTACCGAGTAAATTAGGAAAAGCAAAATCAACCATTTCAGAAATTCTGTCGCTGAACCGACTACCCAAAGAAATTAAAAATGAATGCCGCTGTAACAATCTTGTCCCACGGGGGATCCTGGTTGAAGTTGCCAAGAAAAGAAAACCACAAACTATGATGGCCTTATATCAAAAGTATAAGGAGCGTGGACTTACCCGTGGCGAAGTACGCAAGGTCGCCAGAAAACCTCGTACCACCGCCCCCGGTGTTGCCATTCAATCAGCGATCAAGCAATTAACATGTAAATTAGATCAAATGTATGAACTCGGATTCAATACTGACGAAGAGAAGTCAACTGTTGAAACACAACTTAAAGACCTTAAAAAGCAAATTGAAACACGCTTAAAAAAACACGCACCGCAAAAAAATATCGAACAAGAAAGTCTTGAATTTAAATTTTAATTGAATCTTTAATCCTAGATTAGATTGGCCACTGACATGCGAACACTATTTCTAAGCCTACTCCTTATTCTCCCGCTTCTCTTCAGCACTGGATGTAGCACGACTGATCCCGGTGAAAATGAATTTAACAAAGGGATAGAAGCGGAACGTTTCGACAAATTAGATCTCGCACAACAACTCTTTGAAGAAGCACTAAAAAAGAACCCAAAACTTGCAGAAGCACACATAAATTTAGGTTTAATTTATATTAAAAAGAATAATCCAGATCGCGCTTGGGAAGAGACAACAACAGGTCTTGAGATAATTAAGGAAACTAAAACCACGATCGTTATGGGTGGCACATGGCAGGAACAAGCATCTCTCGCATACAACAATCTTGCAAAAATTGTTTTTGATAAAGCCATTGAAGCCTATCAAGCTGGCGATATCGAGGCAATGAATCAACACAAAGATCATGCTCTTTCACTGCTACAGCAAGCGGTTGAACTTTCTCCCGATAATGAATTAGCAACAGACAGCCTTGCTTACATCCAACGATGGCAAAACTAGATGAAATTAAACAGGAAAAATATACTTTGGAGTTGTACTGGAATCTACATCCTCGCCCTAATGGGCGGGGTATTTCTGTTACTAAATCAATTCAACCAAGTACGTTTAGGTCTCTTTTTCAGCCTTGCTACCCTCGGCCCAGTAGGACGTTTTTTCCTACTACGCCATCCAACAATCAGCGCGTGGTTGAATCGTCGCGACTCTTAAGCGCATCTTGCTTGCCTACCCAGTAAACGCTCATAACAATCGACGCGAATGACCCGGCACCGATAGCCATGCCACCATCCTGAAATAGACGTGTTAAGCCAAGAGCAACAATAAAGACCATACAGCTACTGGCAACACAGCAGATCGCGACCCATTCAATGAATCGTTTGGGTTCTTTTTCCGATAACGCAATGTTTTGTTCAACCATCGTTTCGCATTGAAGGCATTGCTTTGCGCGACGCGGCAATGGAATTCCACATTGTTGACAATAAAGTCTAGCCATAACTCTCCCCTACGATTCACTAACCAAAAATTGACAATAAAAAACGGGAGACTGCGATGTGCAATCTCCCGTGAATGTTTGGTGGGTAAGGCCAATTTCACCACAAAACATAGACGGTAGTAACGACTCACTATAATACTTAAACATCTGATAAATAAGAGCTAGACAGATTTCTGCCGACAAAACCCTCTCTACCTTACAAATCTCAATGTATTTTCATTTATAATTCTAATTTTCAGATTACCTAATTTCGACCTTCAGTATAACTTAATCTACATGCTTTTTTATATATTTCCACAAACAGTCCTACTGATATAGCTCTGAATAACAGAATTACCTTACATGTAAGGCCTGAAACTTGTCCATATATTTAGAAGTTCTTCATGCTGAACGTGCAGCATAATCAAATTTTGAGTGCATCATATCATAGATCACGACAATCTAGTGACTATCTCCCATACTCATCGTCCAGCCGAACAATATCATCCTCCCCCAGATAACTACCCGATTGCACTTCAATTAAATCCAACGGTAAAATTCCAGGATTTTCAAGACGATGCGCCATACCAATGGGGATATAAATTGACTCATTTTCACTCACAAGAGATATTTTTTCTCCGCACGTGACTCTCGCCGTGCCACTCACAACGATCCAGTGCTCAGCTCGATGATGATGGAGTTGCAGGGATAAGCTCGCACCGGGATTCACCGTTATACGCTTAACTTGAAAACGCTGTGAACTGTCAACACAGGTATAGGCCCCCCAAGGACGATTAACGCGACGATGCAGCAAAGCTTCACCACGTTGTTGCTGTTTAAGCTGATGAACAATCTCTTTAACCTCTTGCACGCGATCTTTATTGGCGACCAAAACAGCATCGGCAGTCTCAACAACGACTAAATTTTCGATACCAACCCCGGCAATTAAACGACTCTCAGAATGCAGGTAACAATTTTGAGTCTGTGTTGTTAAAACATCACCATGTGTAACATTGCCAGAGGAACATTGTTCACCAACCTCCCACAATGCTGACCACGACCCAATATCGTTCCAACCCGCATCGAGTGGTAGCACAACAGCATCTTTTGTTTTTTCCATGACAGCATAATCGATAGAATCGCTGGGACAGACAGAAAACAGGTCAGCATCAAGGCGTAAAAAATCAAGGTCTCGCTGAATGGATCCATGAGCACGTCGGCACGCTGTGAATATTTCAGGATTGTATTTTGCCAACTCCGATAAATATCTGGAAGCTTTAAACATAAACATGCCACTATTCCAGAGATAATCACCCTCAAGAAGATAAGATTGTGCCGTTTCGACGTCAGGTTTTTCGACAAAACGTTCTATTTTAAAAGAAGTTTGGTGTGATATTCTAGGGGTTTCATCGACAAAGACGAGATCATTTGAACGGATCTCATCACCGGCCTTAATGTAGCCGTAGCCCGTTTCAGGCTTATCCGCAACGACACCAAAAGTAACTAACTTACCCTGCTGAGCGATGTGATAACCATGAGCCACCACTTGCTGAAAAGCATCAACTTGTTGAATAAGGTGGTCAGCTGGCAGCACCAGTAAAACGGGATCCTCATCTTCGGCCATCGCTTGCATTGCGGCAATGGCAACAGCTGGGGCGGTATTGCGACCACAAGGCTCCAAAATGATCTCAATACCATCAAAACCGATCATTCGCATCTGTTCGGCGACCATAAAACGATGTGATTCATTACAGACCACCATTGGGCGGGCAACATGACTCACCCCCTTCAACCGTTCTGCTGTCTCCTGCAGCATGGTCAACTCACTATTTAAGGGCAATAATTGCTTAGGATATTCTTCGCGTGATAACGGCCAAAGTCGAGTTCCGGCTCCACCCGAAAGAATGACTGGAATGATCATACAAACTCCTGAAACAGATGAATTCAAAAAGGGCGAGAGAGCAAATTTAAAATAAAAAACAACACTTAAAGCTTTTTTATTTTACCACAAAAAACAAATATTATTACATTGGCCAAACTTATGGAATGATTTTGTAACTGGCTAGCAGGCTGTTGATGAGATGGGCCGTAGTGAGAGATAGACTGTGTGAGACCAGATTTTCGAGAATTTGAGAGAGAATAGCTGGCATATTTGTCGAAAATTATCGGAAATATGCGCCAAGTCAGGCTATTTCGCAGTAGATCGATGTGAAGTCCGTTAGTCTGATAGAAGGGGCAATTCTAAGAGTGGAATCATAGATTAAAACTGACCAGAGCAGAATTTTACGTATATCTACACATTGTTCTAACCCCGAACAAACAATCGTTATCAATAAAATTGTTACCGATGTTTTTCGAAAAACATACGTTAAGAAGCTCGTGGCAGCCTGCGTTCTGGCCCTGCGTAATGATAGTTGTCACGTGTATGTGTGCGAATGGCATCATTCGCAACGGTTACCCAACCAACAGAACGCATAAAACGTTTAAGACTTCCCTCCTTCAACATTCTATCCAAGGCCTGTGGTTTAACCATATCATACAAACCATCCACTCTTTGAATGCGTATAATCATCTCACACCCCCTATGACGGTATTAAGTATAAAAATAATGCCTTTGATTTGTATTAAGCACAAACCAGACCAACAATTATAATACCTTGTTATTTCGAGTTTTTTAAATTTTATTCGCGTGCTTTCAATACATTCAACGGCTAATGTCGATAACTCTTACACCGAAAAAATGTTATTGCTTAGATTGAATAATCTTTTACTTTCGGTTGAGCTGTGTCCAGTCACTGTTAGCATAAAAATCAGGATTACCACTTTAACGCCCGACATCGCATCAGGTGTCTAAATGTAGCCTTTAGATAACAATAGCGTGATCAAATATCTACCTGCGAAGGAACACTCTTCCGACTAAACAACATACCCACCTTGTCAAACATTGGGTAAACCTGAAAACAACAAAGTTAAGTGAATCCATCAAAATTGAATAATTCATTGTATTAATGGCGAATTATACACTGAATAAGCTGTCACATTTCTCAGTAATATTCACAACAATCCCTCTGTCTTTGCCATCAACAGTGGGCGTCGAGATATCTAACACTAAAGCTAAACCCTCATGAAACAGAAAAAAAGATGCATAAATACAGTCACTTACAAGTTGGCAAGAGATTTGCAGATGCTTACTAGTAAAACACTAGGAAGTTTTGCACATCAACGGTCGACATCAGATTCGACCCAGCCGAAAAGGAGAACAAAATGAAAAATCTTATTACTGCCCTATCCATCTTAGCCGTCTGCACCCTAGGTGTAGGAAACGCGAACGCATTGTCATTTCTTCAAGACTGGCAATTAGACGCTGATGGCGCTGGGGGTGTAACCGCACCCGTCATTGGAGAACTGTTTGACACTGTTGGAACAACCTTTGTTACTAACACTTATTCCGATGCGACTAATTTTACTTTTACAGAGACAGCAAGTTTTATAAGTCCTACCTATTTATCACCTGCTTTTGTAACTACGACATGGCCTTTTGATGGCGTATTGAGTGCAGAATTCGTCGGTACTGGTAGTGGGACCGCGGGCGGAGACCTTATTTTTGATACTGGCACACTAGAGATGTTCTTCACTCCTACTGCAGCAACGGCAGAAACACTTGGTACTTTTAATCTACTTGATGGTTATGCATCATTGGATGGTCAAGCGGTGCCTAACGGTATTATTACGACTATTTTTGAATCGACAGCACTCACTACTGCCGTGTGGTTTGATAATGTAGGAACCGATTTGTCGACCATCAGTCCAATTCAATTCGTCCTCGGTTTTGCGACAACAAACGCGTCTCTTGTTACCGAAGATGTGGTTGGTAATATTCAGGATCTAATTATCTCTAACAATGGTCAATTCCGTGTAGCGGTTGTTCCTGAGCCTTCAACCTTCCTCCTTCTTGGTGGTGGTTTACTCGGTCTTGGTTTCATGGCTCGGCGTAAAAAAAATCAAGCATAGTGGGTGAAAAAATGAATGAAACAAAGGGCGAGCCAGAGGGCTCGCCCTTTGTCTGTGAGTCACGAAAATACAGTGCAAAAAGAGGGAGAAATTAACCTATGGTTAATTTAAAAGAAATGTTTCCAATGGCATTCTCAATGCGCGGGTAACCTGAGCCCCCTTACCAATTCGAAACATAGCAAGAAGTGGTACCGATTGATCACAACCGGCGATCTTTAAAAGTTCACCCCTTGTCTGGTTTAACAGATCACGTTGCACTTTAGATACCTTGCCAGCTAATAAACCCTCATCTGCGGCTTGCATTAGGCACGCCAGACCTGCAATAGGCTGTGCGGTTAAACCCTCACTGGCAAACTGCAAGAGTAAACGTTGCCACAATTGGCCCCCCTGCACATAGTCCTGTGGTGTTGAACTTGGTATGGCTAGAATGACGATGGCTGATGCTGTCTTGAGTAATTGCCCTGCCTTCATCTGTATAATTCTTGAGAAACCAACTTTATTCAGTGCGGCAACCAAGCCATGATGCTTTAAAAAGTGAAAAGCTACCTTATCCATTGCATTGAGTCCCAAAGTCTTAATATCAAGACCGTCACCCGTTTTAATCGCATCGTTATCACTCCAGCGAATTTGCTCAAATAGGAAACGATGCAGTTCGGGTACTTCAAAGACCAGACGATCATTCAAAGAGAGCAGACTGGCAAGATCAGCAATCTGTTTTTTTTGACAACACAGCCAGATTTTTTCTCCATCACGTTGAGCAAGCTCTTGCCACACCTTGATTTGGTTGTCGGAGATGTTGACTGGTAAATATTTTTCTCGGTTGGTGTGTCGTTCTGAAATCACTTGGAAGTACGGTGATGGCTCCTCTCTTGTCTCAACCTCTGTAAAATCAATACGAGCAACATGATCTGGTTTCTCAGGATCAGGAAAAAGGTCAACGTTACTGCGTAGCCCTACGTGCGGTGCCGCGATGTGAATATTTTCGAGTAACGCGCCATGAGAGATCAATGAAGCTCGCTGTTTAAGATTGTATAGGGAGGTGTCGCGGTCTGGAACATTATACAAATCGATCACCATATCTTTAACTAAAAACTTCCATGGCTGACAATTATCACCGGATGGCGCCATAATAGCGTGTTGCAAAATGGTTTGCAGTCGTAAGTCCATTGAAACACCTCATAAATAAAAGTTCTTTATTCCACTTTGTGATCAAACTTCAGTAGTAATCCTGGCAATACGAATAGATCACTGACTACAGCAAAAAGCATAATCAACGCACTCAAAAAGCCAAATTGAATGGTTGGGACAAAACTGGCAAAAAGTAAGATGCCAAAGCCACCCGTCATGATCAGAGAAGTTGTAATGATCGGCGAGCCCTTAATAATGATAGCCTGCTGTACGGCTTGATTAACGGAGTGATTATTATTGCGCTGATCCTGATATTCACAAATAAAGTGAATGGTATCGTCGACGGCAATACCAATCGCAACAGCGGCAATGATCGCCGTGGCACTATTTAAAGGGATTCCACAAAACCCCATAATTGCAAAGTTAAAAAGGATCGGTAGAATATTGGGAACCATAGCCAGCACGCCAAGTTTGAATGAACGGAAAATCGCAAACATCAAAATAAATATCAATAAAAAGGCCAGCGATAAGCTCTGAACTTGGCTATTAACAATAAAACTGATCAACTTATTCGCGATCAATGTTTTACCTGTGACCCTCGCTTGATAAGGTGTGCCAGAGGTGATTTCATCAAGATAACGCTGCGTACTGTTGATATATTGCTCAACAGCACTTGAGCTATGCTCGGTAATCCTGGCAGAAATTCGCGCCCAACTTCGTTGAGAATCGATAAAGTTATCAATTTCATCACCGTCATATAAGAGTAGATATTGAGCAGCCATGGCGCGATTGTCTGGCAAGCGGAAATAGGCTTTATCCTCTTGGTGAAAGGCCTTATTCATCTCCCGTAAAAAATTACCGATCGACGTAACCTGACTAACAATAGGTTGCCGTTGCAAATAATCTTCAATATTTTGTAAAAGTTCTAAGGCTTGTGGTTCTAATATCAGATCTGGCTCTGAAGATTGAAGCGATATTTCAAGGGTTTCAACCCCTCCGAGTTGAAGATCAATAAACCTTGAATCTTGATAAACAAAACTCTCTTTTTTAAAATATTCAAGCAAGTTCGTTTCAACATTGATCCGCAAAGCACCAACAATCGAAATCAAAATCAATATAGAAGTCGTGAACAAAATCAATGCACGGTGCTCAGGGACCCTGCGAGCAAACCGTTCAAGTCTATTATGTAATATTGAGGTGTGTTTAACGGAGGGTGTTTTTAGACCGATTTTATTACGCAAAAAATAAAGGCCTAATGGAACTAGCGTCATCGACAGGACAAATTCAGCCATCATCCCACCTGCCGCTGCTAGCCCGAAAAAGCGGATTGGAGGAACATCACTTACAGCTAAAGATGCAAATCCAATAGCGGTTGTAAAGCTCGTCAAAAAACACGGCACTGAAAGAGCAACTAACGTGTCCTTCATGACATCTATCAACGGCAATTGACTTCTATCCCGTTTAAGAAATTCATTGAAGATATGGATACTATCTGAGACAGCAAGCGCCATGATCAGCGGAGGTAGAATCGATGTAATCGGGCTAATTGCTCCACCGATCAGGTTTAGAAAAGCCAGAGTCCAAATCAGACAGACGCTGATGTTAATCATTGCCAAAAGGATCGACCACCGATTACGTAACGCAACACTGACAAAAACAATCAGTAAGGTGAAGGTTAATGGCATAAAGACCATTAAATCACGAGTCATAAAGCGACTTAAATTTACATCCGTCGCCAGCCATCCTGCAATATGATATTCAAAATTACCCCAAGGGGGATCAAGAGTACGAAAAATTTCTTCAATACTTTGGACAAATTGTTGATCAAAGGCAGGGTTTTCGGGTCGACTATCAGGGCGCACAAGAAATAACGCCGCTGTTGACGAACGATTGAACAAGTTATCTCGAACTAAACTACTCGCCAGAGCACGCTGTAATAGTGCATCTTTTTGTTGCTCGTTACGGGGAGGCTCTGCGACAAGGGGCTGGACGATGAAGTCATATTCTGAGCCAACAAAATCTTCTACGTTCGTTAAGCTTAAGACATCGACGACGCCATCAAGCTCTTCTAATCGAGCCGTTTGTTCTATGATAAAACGAACAACTTGTGGATCAAAAACATCTTCGGCGGAAAAACCAATAACCAAAACTTCATCTTCACCGAATTGCTCTTTATACTTTTCGTAAAAAACAAGGTCAGGATCATTATCGATGATCAATGATTCAACAGAAGTTTCTATCGGTAGGGTAACGTAGAAATAGCCAAAGAAAAGCGTCAGAAAAAAGAGCGCTGATAGATACCAAAATGGCCGACGAAAGATAAGATCACAATTTTTACCAACAAGTCTCTTGATCATAAAACCCACCTGTATTTTCGACAACAGACAAGATCTTTACACCGTATATCACGAAACAAATGGCTTAAGTTTTCCATTAAAAGGTCAACTTAACCTTTGCATAAAACTGGTCAGCCTGATCATGCGAACCCAGCATTGTCTCACCATCACCACCGAAGACCATCACCCCAACTTCACATTCAATATTGGCGAAATATTTCAATGTTGCTGCGGGTTGGAGGTAATAACCACCATCGGAGAGGGTATAATTGTACCGTGTTGACAATTCGAGATTGCCACGCCAAAGCGTTTTACTCACTTCACCAAGCAGTGACACGTTATCTTGATCAAAATAGAGGATACGACCTTCATAAGAAAGGATACGGTACCAGGAGGTTTGCAGATTGAAATACCATTCATCGACACTGGTGTAATCGATCCCAACTACGGCATGCACCACCTCTTTACTGATTGAGGTTAAATCAGAACTAAGTAAGGAGACATGGTCGAAATAAGCAACTTCACCACGAAAACCGATTAAATCAAAAACAGTTTCCCATTCAAAACCAACAATTTGTTGCCGCTTATAGTGAGCATCGACCGCTTCATCGCTAAGATCAGCACTGCTCAGGAAATCAGTTGGACGACTCTGTGGATCACCTGAAAAAATGATATTTTTTACTGGGAAACTACGAATTGTTGGTAGAGATTCCCAGCCATAGCGATAACTCAAGGCAAAATCGCTCCGAGAGGCTTGCCACGATAACCGCACCGCAACTGAGCCGTTGCCAAGTGAATCTGACGGTTCATGTTCATTGACACCAAGGCCGAGTGCATAGTCTTTGATCGACTGCGGCAAGTGTGGATTCTGGGCAATCGTTTGTCGTAAATTTCGATACAAAGCCCAATCTGAATCAAAATAATCCAATTCAGATTTTTCAAACCACGGCATAAAGATCGATTCGATACTGAACTTTGACCCATGGAATCGCAACCGAGCTAACCATGAGGGGATTTTCCGTTCTTCTAGGTCAATCGTTATAAACTGACGCATATCATCCGGATTGATGCTATCGAGAGGAGAGAGTTGATCACTTTTCCCCCACCTTACACGCTGGCGACCAAGAGAAAAATCCCAACTATCCCCACGGAGCTTGAGGTAGGCTTCATACAGATTAAGATCATTGTCGCTGCCGACGTAGCTATTGTCGCTATCCAAGAGATCCCACTCAAGCGCAACCCTTCCTTGTAATTTTAGTCCCTGCTGTAAACGGCTATCGTGCTGAACGTGTAATCGACTGCGTAAACGACTCAACCTTTGATCTTCGTAGGATTCATTTTTAAGATCATAGGCAGCAAAACCAACAATTTGGCCGCCGACGGCCAATGCTCTTACTGGAGCCATCGCCAAATCTGAAAATCCTAGCAGTTGTATCGTCTCTGACGGTTGATCACAAAAAAACGGAGAGGATTCTTGACCGCCAACGCTTAACGCTGAAATATGTTCGTCATTATCAGGGATAGTTTGGTCTGGAGTATAAATGGTATCTACTGTGAGAAACTCCGCACAAAATCCCAGTGAGGCAGGCAAAATCAATAACCACAGGCTTAAAAACAAAAGACCTAATGGTGACAACAATTTTCTGTCAAAATGGCGATTTTTCATGATGTTATTGCTCTAGATTTCGAATCGTAAACAACGTATCGGGCAAATTACTGTTGTAACGAACTTGCTTCGTTACTAAATTGGTCGTATGCGCTGACAACAGATCTTCCATAGTCACCTCCATCTCAGTAATGATTCCATCAATTAGTGCGAGTTTTCCAACCTGATACCTCTTGCTGTAACGATTTTTATCGTCATAAAAATCGATCTTTAATGGCGTAAAAGTCTCTACATCAATCAATGAAATGATACGTGAGTATTGCGTATCGGTAGAAGGACGTGGCTCGCTAATCAACACATAGCAACATCGCCCTAAATATTCACTCGGAGCATCGAGTTGATAGGTCCAGTTTTCCAATGGCTGTCGCTGCATATCTTCATAGGTAAAATCAGAATTGACAAAGCTTCGCCCCTGTTGGCTGGTCACAATTCGCCGTGTTCTTTTTAGTGCTGGAAAATAAAGATGTTGTTCTGTGTTCTGTGATCCATCTGTCTCTATCACCAAAAAACTCGTTCCAGCGATATCAGCTGGGGCAGTAAAGCGGATCATCACCTTACGACCGTCCTGATGATCTAGCCGTAAGCTCATATACTCACGCAACCGTTTCTGTCCTCTAGCACTAATCAGCTCCATAGAGCCAACCATGTGCATATCACGACCGACGTCGCGATGATAAACATGCCAAGCAACCTCATCAGGAAGTAGCGGTGCAGCACTGCCTTGTGTTGCGAACATGAAACTGAACAACAGATGAATAAAAATAGCAATATGGCGTTTTTTCATCACTGATGATCCTCCAATCGTTTACAAAATTGGCGATAAATCATCCATGTTTTGAACCGTTGCAGCGGATTTTTACCTCCCCATAACAAATAGCTTTTTTTAAGTTTACGCCGATACATATCGATCTGAATATAATGGGGTACAGCACGAACTTTTTGAGAACCGGTGATGATCTTCACGACTTCAGTTGATAATAACGATGCAGCCAACGTACAGGCAGGGGCAACAGCAGGACCCTTTTGATTTTTGATATCAACTTTATCGAGATCCATGTAAGTGATGTGGTATGGGCTAGGAGCTAATCCTGCGGCAAATGCTGCTAGATTTTGTGTAAAAGTAAGCTTATCACTGGTGGCAAAATATTCGTCGAAACTCATTCCATTTGGAGCAAAAACCTGGAGGGTACTACCAAAGCCGAGTGGCGCACAGGTGATTGCATAGATCCCTTTCTCGCGGGCTCGACAAAAAAGGAGACGACGAACCTCTAAAGCAAAAAAATCAATACCATCGACGAGCACCTGACAGTTAGCAAGAAATTTATCGGCATTATCCGCGCTGATCCCTTCGGAAAAAATGACAACCTCAGCGTGAGGATTAATATCCTGAACCATTTCGGCCAGAACGACGGCCTTATTACGGCCCAGAGTTTTTTGTGAGGCACCAAACTGACGACTAATATTAGCCGCTTCGAAGGTATCAGGATCAGCAATATGAAATGCGCCAACACCTAAACGAGCCAACGTCAGAATATGTAAACCACCAACGCCACCAGCACCGACAACAGCAACGCGAGAATTCAACAGTTGACGCTGTTGATCGATACTGAGCAAACCAATGTTTCTGGAAAATTCATTATTAATCAACAGATCAGATGCGACCATACTCGCTACCTACTTTCTTTATTTGACGCGTATATCGTAACCTAAACACCTCTGCCATCGTGCGAACCCTTGTTGCAAGGGCGTAATTTTTTACCTGTTCATCACAGCCCCGAAGAAAAGCGGGATTTTGGTTAATAATATCTTTAACCGTACCAAGAAATGGGGCACGTAAACCGTGATGATCTTTTTCGGGACCAATTGGTAAGAAGGTCACCTTCTGACGAGCCAACAAAACAAATAACCCCTTTGCCATCGCGGCATATAGATGCGAAATACCCAGTTCAACACACTCTTTAGCAACACAATGAAAAAGTCCGTTGAGCACTTTACTCCGGTTAAGTTTTAATCGAACATGCGAATTATCCTGAAATTGATCGTGATAAATGCGGGAAAGAGCCAGACGTGAAAGCTCACCCATCTTTTCCCGTTTCAAATTGGTATGGTTGTTCGTCAACACAAAAAAATTCTCGACAGGGAAGCCTTTCCCCGAATATAGAATCAACCGAACGGTACCTACCACCTGCTGAGTATGTTTTACAATTGCAGCAAAATGGATAGAATGCGCATCATATTGATCCGTCTCAAGGCCATTCAAGTGATCACTGGGTCGCTCAAAACCACGCTCATCACAATAAACTTTATACCTTAATGCTAAAACGTCCACATACGAGGCATCATTTTGTTTAATTTTTTTAAATTCAATGGTGTCCATAGGTTCTCCTTACAAAAGAAATCTACAGATTCAATAGTTAAGATAAAGCGTAGCATATTCTTAATATCGCTCAATCATCAACCAAACTTACGACTTATTAATGGCTAAAAAATCAACACTTAATTATAATAAAGCAATTTTCATACCATCAACAAATGTTCTATATTCAGCTACTTAAGTCCTCGGCTTATCACCAGACGATTGACTGTAAAATATTTCGACAGTTCTGTTATCAATCTTCGTTACTCAGCTTTTCACTTGCACTCACGTTGACAATTAAACATGATTTAATATAATAAGATTTCACCAACGTCAAAGACGTACGCATAAATAGTAACAACGCATCGCATACACATAACTAATTGTTCGATCAAAGCAATGGAGGCGTAACTAACATCATGGAAAAGAGAAATTATCGCTCCACCAGTTGGATACGCATTTTACCATTTGCCCTGTTCATGGGATTCATTGCCGTTGAAGGAGCAGCACGCTTTCTATTGGAAAAAAACCTAATCACTATCAATGAGGGTCATTTACTTTACCTCTATCCAATCAAGGTGATTGTTGTCGGGTTAACACTGACCGTGCTGGCTAGCCACTACAATGAGATTAAACTTTCAGATCTCAAAAAGTGGCGACACACTCTGTTAAGTCTTTTATCGGGTCTGATAATTTTTGTTTTATGGATTAATCTGGATGGGATCTTCACAACTCAAGGAAATCCCAATGGCTTCGATCCTAGGATTATGGAAGACAATCAAATCCGCTTGGCGATGATTATTGTACGCCTTGCTGGTGCGGTAGTGATCGTACCCATCATGGAGGAACTATTCTGGCGATCCTTTTTACTTCGCTATATCATCGATCAGGAGTTCACAAAGGTTGCCATCGGACGTTTCACCTGGTTTTCCTTCATCGCAACAACCGTACTCTTCGGTCTCGAACACCATCTAATTATTGCCGGCATGATGGCAGGGGCACTCTTCAATTTGCTCCTCTACCGCACTCGAAGTATTGCCCAATGTATCCTTAGCCATGCGGTAGCGAATCTAGCTTTGGGCATTTACGTACTAGAAACTGGACAATGGCAATTTTGGTAATTAAATATTAAAACAACTAAAATTAAAAAAGGAACGGGTTTCAACAAAAAAGGCGGGGTCATATGACCCCGCCTCAAAATTTAGTATTAAATCCGCTAGTTTTATTTACGCTTTCGACCAAACCAAACAAGACCAATAAGACCACTACCAAGAAGGATAAATGTGGACGGTTCGGGCACAACCTGGTGATCCTCAGCGGTTGTTCTCAAAATAAACAACTGTTCCGGACCATCGTTTAAAAATTCCAGACTCATATCCACACTGAATGTATCGTATAGCGAACCGATGGTCCAATTAGCCAGAAACGCATCTAGTTCGGGTGAATTGAGGGCATAAGCTGCGGTGTTAAATCCCAGATTGTGGTCTAGGACTGTCTCACCTACGGTGCACGGGCCAGGGTGAATTGTGGTGCCATCGGCACTGACACACAGGTCTCCACCGGAAAGAACAAAGCTGCCTGGATCACCGTATGACACATAAGGATTCTCAGGTCCAGCGCCAGAGGTATTGGCATACTGGGTCACATCGTTACCTGTATTTACGTCGGTAAAATCAAAATAGATTGTTGGGGCCTGATTGTTACTATCACTTATCTGCACCTGACCCCAACCAAAGAGGTTCTGCAGAGGATTCCCGTCGATATCGGTGCTGCCTTTCTGGTTATTATTGAAAAAGAAAGTCAGATCCGAGCCATCAAGAAAAGTTGTTAATGATGACAGGGTAGAATCCCAATACTCTTCGCTGTCGCCGAGAAACTCTTCAGAAAAAGTATAGGCCTGGTTGCCATTCGGATAAGAAGGGTCATCTGCCTGTGTCATATAATACGATGAATTGTCCAATGATTCAGTCGGAGCATCATAAGCCTGATCCATCCCTGCAGGGTTAATTTCGTTAATATCATTTGCGTTAGTGTAAATGATAATTGCATCACTCTGAGGATTCGGAGATCCGACATACCAGTCATCAGAGGCACTGTATGGAACTCCGTTATCCATATAATCAAGTAACGGCAGGGAGTAGGAATAAAAATCGCCATATTGTATAGCGGTGGGTATAGCGGTACCCGGGAACAAGCCAGGATCAGGAAATGCAGGCGGCAACTGCAGTGCAAACAGGTTGCCAGTTAAAAAGAAAAACAACAAGGTCATGAGTAGAATTTTTTTCATAACAGTACCTCCCCTATATCATTCAGCCAGCTAACATTGATGGGGCTCCATCTGGGAACCTTAATACACTAACTCTGCAAAAAACATTCCACCATTTGGCAGTAGCGGACAAACAGGCTGTATGTGGAAAATAATGCTACTTCCTTTATACCCTCTACTGCTGACAATCAACATATAACTGTTAAATATCAGGCAACTACCAATGTCTGGCACAGTTATCCTTGCTATCATTTCCACACCACTGGCACGCCATGCTCTAAATGACAATCTAAGCTTGGTATTTAATATGTCTATTGATCTGTTTACCATTCCGACTCATTTGTCGATTTTCTTTACAGGGGGATTACCGAATGAATTGAAATGTTTGGTCAAAGAATCAGTCGAGACTTATAATCGTATAAGGCCACACTTGAGCCTTAATATGAAAACTCAAGAAGAAGTACATAAAAAAGCCACCTCCAAGGTGGAGGTGGCTTAGTAAAACCCGTCAATCTATTTTAGGACGGGACAAATTATAATAACAATCGCTATGAGCGTCTTACCCCTTTTCTTTGTAATACCATCTCATTGTCTTCACGATCCCCTCAGTAACAGAATGTTTCGGATCATAACCAAAAAGACGCTTTGCCTTACTGATATCCGCCTGAGAATGTCTCACATCGCCTGAGCGAAACTCTCGATAGACCGGCTGTTGAGTGTAATTCGTACCGTGGCGTGCCAATGATGATTTTAAGATATCATAAAGATCATTGAGAGACGTTCGACCGCCAAAAGCAACATTATATGCCTGATTTTTTGCTTCACCATCAGCTAAAGCAGCCAACAGATTGGCCTGAACTGCATTATCAACAAAACAAAAATCACGACTCGTATCACCATCACCATTAATAAAAATAGGAGATTTTGTGATCATCGCATCGATCCACTTCGGAATCACTGCAGCATAGGCTCCTTGAGGATCCTGTCGTTTACCGAACACATTAAAGTAACGCAAACCAATCGATTTGAACCCATAGTTATCAGCAAAAACCCTCGCATAGAGTTCATCAACGTATTTAGTGATCGCGTAAGGTGAAAGTGGTGTACCAATGTCATCTTCAACCTTGGGTAATCCGGGGTGGTCACCATAAATAGCACTTGAAGATGCGTAAGTAAAACTTTCAACGTTTGCATCACGAGCGGCAACTAACATATTAAGAAAACCACTAATGTTGTTTTGATTTGTAATGATTGGATCACTGATAGATCGTGGCACAGAGCCAAGCGCAGCTTGATGTAATACATAATCGACCCCTTCACAGACTTGCTTACAACGTGAGAGATCGCAAATATCACCTTCAACGAAAGAGAATCGTTGCCACTGCGCCACAGAAACTAAACGCTCAACCTCATCAAGGTTGTGTTGATAGCCAGTTGAAAAATTATCTAAACCAACAACCCTTTGATCAAGAAGCAACAACTGCTCGATAAGGTTAGAGCCAATAAAACCAGCACAACCTGTTACCAGCCATATTTTTGGACTCGATTGAAGTTCTTTTTTACGTTGAATATAGTTTTCTATCATCATGTTCACTCACAAAAATAACTAGCAGGCTGTCGGACTTGACAAGAACCTGCTACGAATCAGCTGGACTTGGCCCATATTACCGTCCATTTTCGACAAATAGGCTCACTATTCGCTCTCAAATGGTCGAAAATCTGGTCTCAAGCCAGCTGTTTCTCGCTACGGCCCGTCAAGCCCGACAGACTGCTAGCATTACAAAATGACTATAGTGACCAATAAACAAAACCAAGTTCTTTTGCTTTTTGTGGTTCAACAGCGCCCTTAACGTCAATCAACACACTGTTGCCTTTTCTTTGGTCACAAAAGGACTTGAGTTCCTGCAATGTCATTTTCTTATAATCATTATGCGCCACGGCCAAAACAATCGCATCGACCAAACCAACATCGGTCAATTCTGTAAGCTGAATACCATACTCATGTTGTGCCTCAGCAGGATCAGCAACAGGGTCATGAACAATGACCTCAACATCGTAATCTTTTAGTTCGTTAATAACATCAATCACCTTGGTATTGCGAATATCTGGGACATTCTCTTTAAATGTTAACCCTAAGACCAAAACTCTGGCTCCTTTTACCATTTTTCCAACTTGAATCATCTTCTTCACGGTGTTCTCTGCCACATACTTGCCCATACCATCATTAATCCGACGACCAGCCAGAATAACCTGCGGATGATAGCCAATTTGCTCAGCTTTATGGGTCAGATAATAAGGATCTACCCCGATGCAGTGGCCACCAACCAATCCGGGAGTAAAGGGAAGAAAGTTCCATTTAGTTCCTGCTGCAGCCAGAACATCTGTGGTCGAAATGTTGAGTTTATCAAAGATAATGGATAGCTCATTCATCAAGGCGATATTGAGGTCACGCTGAGTATTCTCGATCACTTTAGCGGCTTCGGCAACCTGAATCGAACTCGCTCGATAAACACCGGCATGAACAACCAATTCGTAAACCTTAGCAACCGTTTCCAGTGTTATATCATCTTGCCCAGAAACAACCTTGGTGATCTTGTCAACGGTATGAACTTTATCGCCGGGGTTAATCCGTTCGGGCGAATAACCAACGGTGAAATCACTTCCACACTTAAGGCCCGAATATTCTTCCAACAAGGGGACGCAAACTTCTTCAGTAACACCAGGGTAAACCGTTGATTCGTAAACAACAATACTGCCTGCGCGCAGATGTTTGCCGATAGTAATTGACGAAGAGCGTACTGGTGTAAGATCAGGGTTATTATTAATATCAATGGGTGTGGGAACGGTAACAATGAAAAAAGTTGCCTCTGACAACCGACTGGCATCGGTTATATAGTGAATACAGCTTTCAGACAGCTGTTCATTACTCACTTCCCCCGTCGTATCGTGGTTATTTTCGAGTTGCTCTACCTTACGTTTGTCGATGTCGAACCCAATGGTGTAACAATATTTACTAAAAGCTACAGCAAGCGGTAGCCCAACATAACCTAGACCGACAACAGCTATTTTTGCCTCTTTCGATAGAATTTTCTCCACAGTAACCATGATAGATCTCCCCTTTTGATGTTAAATACGTCAATTTGTAGCCGAAAAGTAATGACAACTCCTCCCACGTGGGTATTCATAGTACTAATCTCTATTTGATTTACGCTATATTGTCGAACTGCCACACCTGCTCTATTCCGCACAAAGACTTTCTCAATTGCCGGACACGATGGCCATCACTACCAAAGTATTTATAATGATCCTGTTTTTGATGCAAATTCGCGACGCGCTGCACCTCCTGTCCGTATACTCCGCTAAAACTACCGAAATTCCCTTGGAGTAAACATCCCATGTCGATAATTTCTTTCACTATCGGGGGGAATTCTTCAGAAAATAGCGTATCAGTAGACTTTGAATTGTAGATAAAACGTCGTAGAAAACCCGCAGACTTTCTACCAGGCATCATCGTGGGGTAACGCTCAGGATGGGCCAATAATGGGATAAATCCCCGGCGTCTAATTTGAAAAATAGCCTCTTTTAGTAAATTAAAACTAGCCGTTGGAGAAATTTCAAACAACAACAGATTGGAGTCACCGAGGGTCAGTGGATTTTCGAGACGATCGAAAAACAATTCATCCACGTAGTACTCCATTCCGACTTTAAGCCGTAGTGGGATCCCAGCATCATTTAGGACATCCTGTAAACCACATACGGCATCTTTAATCAGCTCAACAGGGTAATCGAATAAACCGCTAATGCAATGTGGCGTACAATGGACACATGTAAATCCAGCGTCAACGAGTAGAATGGCCATCTCTACAGCTTCATCGATATCACGACAACCATCATCTAATCCCGGTAATATATGGCAATGATAATCAATCATTTGTGAACCTTTGGTAATGCGTGTTTTTTCATCAAGTCGTAAAACGTCGGCCGACTGACATCGAGTTCTTCCGCCGCCTTTACCACAACACCATCATGACGTTTTAAAGCTACGAGCAGCATGTTCCGCTCAAGTCGATCCCTCCCCTCCTTAAGAGTCATCACGCTTTTGTCATCGAGGGTATCGACCTCTTCTTGCTTACTGACAACAAAACCAAGATCGGTTGGATTCAAAATTGAACTATCAGCCATCAGGATTGCGCGTTTAATCTTGTTCTCCAGTTCACGAACATTTCCAGGCCAAAGGTAACTATTCATAGCCTGTTCTGCCGCAGGACTAAATCCCCTAATTTTCTTGCCAAAATCACTGGAATAACGGCCAAGAAAAAGATTAGCCAACAGTCGAATATCGTCTCTTCGTTCGCGTAATGGTGGTAAGCCAAGAGAGATCACACTGATGCGATAATAAAGATCCTCACGAAAGCGTCCGTCAGCAATCGCCTCTTCGATATTAACGTTGGTGGCAGCGACAATACGGGCATCAATTTCAATATCTTCACGTCCCCCTACTCGTTGAATCGTCTTTTCCTGAAAAAATCGCAACAGCTTCACCTGAAGGAGCAACGGCAACTCGCCAATTTCATCGAGAAATAGTGTTCCACCATGGGCAAATTCAACCTTCCCCTGAACACGGGCAGCAGCTCCGGTAAAAGCCCCTTTTTCATGACCAAAAAGTTCGGCTTCGAGTAGATTCTCCGGTATCGCTCCACAATTTATGGGGATAAAGGGTCCATTTTTACGTAAGCTCAGGTCGTGAATCGCCCTTGCAACCAACTCCTTACCGGTGCCATTTTCTCCCAGAACCATGATTGGGATATCGGCTGAGGCCACCTTGCGAATCGTGGTAAAAACTTTCTCCATCTCTGGGCAGTGACCAAAAATACCACTCATCACCCCTTGTTGGCGTGATGTCGTCTTCTGCAATTGGCGATTTTCGGCTTCGAGGGATGTAAGATGAAATGCACGTTCTAGAATGATCTTTAGCTCAGCAAGGTCGATCGGTTTACGATAAAAATCATAGGCACCAAGTTGCACCGCCTTGAGAGCATTAACTCGGTCCTCATTGCCAGACAAAACAATAACCTTCGTCTCTGGGCGCTTGGCAAGTATTTTCTCCAAACAGCGCAACCCCTCTGTTGCGCCATCGACATCAGGTGGCAGCCCTAAATCTATCGTCATCACTTTTGGACAATGAACGTCAAAAAGCTTCACAGCCTCAGTAACATCCTCTGCGAGCAACACCTTATATTGTTTACCTAGTCCCCATTTAAGCTGCTTACGAATTTCGGGGCTATCATCAACGATCAACAATTTTTCCACTCGGCCCTCTTTTCCGAATTGGCATCAGCTCTCTCATCACTATCATTTTGCGTTAACGGTAACCAAACGGTAAAAATCGATCCTTTACCACGTGAACTTTGAACATCAATTCGCCCACCGTGAGCTTTAATTATTTGCTGACACTGATACAACCCAATTCCTACCCCTTGTTTTTTTGTCGTTTCAAAGGGCTTGAATAAACGATGTTCAATAAAATCCGCACTCATCCCTTTGCCACTATCAGCAACCCTCACAAAAGCTAAGCCATTGCGACCTACTTCAACAGCAATCGGTTGTCCTACTGCCGAGGCTTCTCGAGCATTATGTAAAAGATTGAGTAACACCCCTCGAACTTCAGACTTATCACCACGTATCTGCACCGTATCACCAGATAGGACCACCTCACCATTTCCACAGGAGTTGATCGCTGACTTAGCGACTTCAAATAAGTCAATATTGTTCATCTCTAGTTGCGGTTGTTGCTTAACATTCTGCAAGCGACTAATCATCCCCTTCATGTTCTCTACCGTATTTTCGAGAGTCTCGAACATATCGACACGAAATTCAGGGTCATCAATATAATCGCGTGAATTATCAACCACCATTGCCAAACCAGAGACTAAGTTCTTTAAATCATGGATAACAAATGTTGATACACGGCCGATAACGGCCATTTCATTCGCAACGAGTAGATCCGTATAAAGCTTTCGGCTCAGCAATACGCTAATCGTCTGATGGGCTAAAATTTTCATCAGATCAAAGTCCTCATAGGTCAATGCTTCCTTCGCATAATTACGACTTCCAAGTGCGATGAAGCCTTCAAGGCTTTGCTCAAAACGTAATGGCACAAGAAAGGAGCACTTCATTTGACTTAATTGTGCCCAATCTCCTTTCAACAATGCTGCATCACCTTCATTGAGTTCAACAACCCAATCACAATCACACATTTTTGCCAGTAGTGGATGATCGGCTGTCAGGGGAAGAGTCCTGATCTTATTTTCAAACGACGCAGAACAGTAATACTGACCACTCTCTTGATCACGTAAAAAAAGGGCCGCCCCTTGCAAGAAAAAGGTGTCTGCAAAAAAATCAAGAATCCCCTGTTCTAAAGTTTCACGACTTTTTGCCGACTCCAACTTTGCGGTAAACTCGCTCCATTCTTTGCGGTAGTCATATTTGTGCTGATAAAAATTTTTATGCAAAAAGACCCGAATACAACGTCGTATTCGTCCAGACAGTAAAATGATGACAAAAAAAACCCCTAATGCAACAGCCAATGAAACAAAAAAAACTCGGTGGCCAACGAAATTAATGTAACGAATCCCTGCACCAAACAAACCAAGCACAACTAAATAGAAACCCATGGCTAATATGACAACTGAACGATAGGCAATATCACGGGAAACCCGGATACGCACCTCAACTTCTCCACGACGAAATCGGCTGTAAGCCATAAGGGCGACACCAAGTAGCAAACTAAGCGAACGCACGGGTAAAAGGTTCATATCAAGGGATCGGTAAAATAACGATTGGCTATAGTAAATCACCAATACCACCAACAATACACCGACACCAATCACTTCAAACTTGACGCGCCAACGATCTGGACGCGATAAAGACCTTAGCGTTTGCTCCATTAAAAAAAGAATCAGGACCAATGCAGCGACAAGCGTCACATAAAAAAAGTACCCCCATGAGCCGAGGAAAAGGAGTTTTTCGTCACCGAAATCTGGAGAATAAAAGACCTCAGATATGGGTACAGTAGAAACGAGGATAAACACAGGGCTGATCAACAACAAAATTCGTAACGTTTTTGATAGCCCCTGCCACCCTCCCTCTCGCGCAAAAGTCAATGCAAAGAGTAACCAGAAAAATGGCAAACACGCCTCAGTCACCAAGGCAAATTGTTTCCAATCCAAAAGCAATTCAGGTTCGAGTAAGGCCTTCAAATCACAAAATTCAAGAACAAGACAGGCAACCAAACCAATAATTTGAGCGAAAAGAGACACACGCCACTGTTTTCGAAACAACAAAATCCCGACATACAGCAAAACTGCAACGATTGAAAAGAGAGAGAGTGTCAATTGCACCATAAATAAAGTGCCTCAAAATACACTGGTTAAAGTTCACTACACAGATCAATCAAGAACAACATAACTTCACTAGCAGACTGTCGGATTTAACATGGACCTACTGCGAACTAGCCTGACTTGGCCCATATTCCCGATAATTTTCGACAAATAGGCCAACTATTCGCTCTCAAATTCTCGAAAATCTGGTCTTAAGTCGTCTATCTCTCGCTACGGCCCGTCAAGTCCGACAGCCTGCGAGACAAACACCTGTAACTACTGTGGTAACACTTCTTTAATATATGGATAAAAATCCTTAAAAAACATTTCCCCTAATTTTGATGCAGTGACATCACCTTCGCGATGCGGCACTGATATTCGAATAAATGCCGAATCACGACGATTATAGAAAATTGAATTTGAAATTTCTGCGAACTTCAATCGATATTCGTTTGTTAAAACTTTTCCCTTCACCTGAAACCAATATAAAAACAATTCTCGTTGTCCGTCTTTCTGATAAATAGCTTCAACAATAGGGAGATCACCAGCACCAACTGTGAACGTTTTTATCTGTTCTGAGATCATCAACCAACCACTCCCGGGAAGACAATGTTTTGGTGAATGAATCGATCCACTTTCCGGGCCGCCACCGTGATAGCCCAGATAAAGTGAAACAGAATTCTGGTTGTCAGCCGCATAGACTCGATAAAGATAATCTGTAGGTCGCAGTTGTTGGAGTACTGCTTCACTAAAACGTGCTTCATCAACCATCGACCATTTAGCAATACTCTGTGGAATCTCAGAAAGAGGTTTTGCAACGGGTTCATAGATATCTTTATGAAACGAAATAAAGAACGCCGCACATGCTAACGCGATATATACGAGATAAAATCGAAACTTTTTCATAACGACCGAACCCTATTCAAAAGCGCGCCGAGTAAAAAAAGGAGAACCATCGCAATTGCAAAAACAGTCATTCCGGCAAATTCATGGAAAAACCCTTGAGCTGCAGCGGCACCGTAAAACTGGGCTAGGATACCGGTTACGATCACTCGAAACATATTTGTCGCAATCGCGATTGGAATTGCCGACAAGATGATCACAACACGTTTAATTGTCGAGGTATGGGAAAACACGGCATAGGCGACAGCCAGTGCTAAAAGAGACATCAGCGAACGTAAACCACTGCACGCATCAGCAACTTCCAGCACTGTTTGCGGAAACATAATGATATTACCCTCTCTCAAGACGGAAACACCGCAAAGCTTAAGAGCTACAACTGAAAATTTTGCCACTAACAGTTTGAGAGGGAAAGCCATGGCATCGTAAATAATATATGGAAGCGGTACCATAAACAGGAGAAACGCCACGGGGAGCAATAGCTGCTTAAAGATTACCCACCCGAACCAAAATAAGATGATGCCAGCCAACAAAAAAACCAAGGATGACCGCATGGTGAAATATTCAGTCCCTGCAAAGCCAAAAATCAATAACATTAAACTACCCAACACAAGGACCAAACCAGCACTGGATGGATTAACTTTTAATTGTTTCAATTCGGGCCATTTTTGCCACACCATATAAACAGACACCACTGGCACTAAAAATCCATGAGAATAATTGGGGTCATTATTCCAATCGGACACCATATCCGGTACAACGGACCAATAGGTCAATACCAGTAACGGCAGTAACGCTAATAGGTGCCAGCGATTTTCCTGTAGATAATCATGCAGCATCTATATCCTCCGGAGCGTCAACAAAACCTCTTAATTTTCAAAGGAATCGATCAATACGTTAATGATACGTTTGGCAGATTTTCCATCCCATTTTTCAGGAATACCACCCTGTGCCTCATGACCATCTAAAACATCAAATGCTGCGCTTAAAATCTTTTCCTTACTGTTGCCAACCATAATGTTGGAGCCAACCTCACAGGTGATTGGCCGCTCAGTATTGGGTCGCATTGTAATACAGGGGATTCCGAGGACAGTGGTCTCCTCTTGCAATCCACCACTATCGGTAAGGACCAATTTGGCATTCATATTCAAATTAAGAAAATCGAGATACCCTAAAGGCTCCGTTATCCAGATCCCTTCAATCTTTTCACCATTAGTGAAAAAATCCGATAACCCGAACTGTTCTGCCATTTTTCTTGTTCTTGGATGGATCGGAAAAACGATGGGTAAACGGTGAGAAATCTCTTTTAACGCTTCAAGTATCCCTTGTAATACCTGCTTGTTGTCGACATTTCCAGGACGATGCATGGTTAAAGTGGCATATTCTCCACGCTGTAATCCTAACTTCTCACCATATGTAGACTCAGCTGCCATAGCGCGATGCTTCATAAGCGTATCAATCATGACATTGCCCACAAAAAAAACCTTATCGTTACTCACACCTTCAGCCGACAAATTCTCGTCAGCAAAGTGATCGGTCGTAAAAAGGTAGTCACAGAGGACATCGGTACACAAACGATTGATCTCCTCAGGCATTGACATATCTCGTGAGCGTAACCCCGCTTCGACATGAGCAACTTTAATCCCAAGTTTTTTCGCCGTAATTGTACACGCCATAGTTGAATTCACATCACCAACAACAACCACTAAATCAGGCATCTGTTGCAGGCAAACTTTCTCGAATTCGATCATAATTTTAGCTGTCTGCTCAGCATGAGAACCAGAACCAACTTCAAGATTAATATCCGGCTTAGGCATACCAAGATCGACAAAAAATGATTGACTCATTTTTTCATCATAGTGCTGTCCTGTATGGACTAACGTGTGTTCAATTTTATCGGGATATTGA
Organism: Desulfuromonas svalbardensis; assembly: GCF_055389415.1. Lineage (NCBI taxonomy): Bacteria > Pseudomonadati > Thermodesulfobacteriota > Desulfuromonadia > Desulfuromonadales > Desulfuromonadaceae > Desulfuromonas > Desulfuromonas svalbardensis. Next base: position 2,637,229 of record NZ_AP042416.1, read on the forward strand.
TTCATAGCCTCGATAATCGGAGCCATTTTCATAAAATTTGGGCGAGCACCAACAACATTGATAATTTTCAAAAACCCCTCCATGGCAATTCAATCGAGACATCAGAAACATTAATTTAATGAAATAAAAGTATACCAAACAATATTTGATCCACAAGTGGCGCAGGACGATCTCAATCGTTAAACATGTGGTCTCACGGTAACAAAAGGGAGATATCAATCGTGATTATTGTTAAGATCCTTTCAATATGATAAATTCATATTTCCCCATACAGCCAAGGAAGAAGTATTTACGCTATGCAGGAAACGACCTCAAATAGCAGATTTCTGATTATATTAATCCTGCTTTATAGCGCCCTGCTAATTTATGCCAGCCTGATGCCGTTTACTTGGGTTGAATCAATCAATCTTGAACATACATTTCAACGTGATTTTTGGTCAGACTGGCCATTTAATTCCCATAGAAGAATAAGCGGTTCGGATTTTGTCAGTAACTTAGCCTTGTACATACCATTGGGTTTTCTGCTCGCGACACATATCACGCTGACAAACAGAACTTCACGTAAGACAACAATCTTTATCGTGCTCATTGTTTGTGGGGGGTTAAGTCTTGGAATTGAATGTTTACAAACGTTTATTGTAAACAGGGTACCGAGTGCCTCAGATTGGCTATTAAACAGTACTAGCGGATTGGTCGGAGCTTTATCTGGCATCATCTTTGGTCAAAAATATTTTTACCGCGCAGCAACATGGTTAACAGATCGATGGCAGCATTGGCCTCTCGATATCTTTACCTTGCTCCTTATCATGCTGCTGTTTGCTGATACCCTGTCACCCTTTCTACCAACAATTAAGCTATCTCAAATTTGGCGAAGTCTAAAACGATCACATTTTGATTTACTCGATGGTTTTTCTCAGCATCCATGGCATTGGTGGGTCATGGTTAAGATGCAAACGTTTCACCTGCTCAGCTTAATGCTATCTTTTTGGAATGGGGCGCAACAGCATCAGCGCCGCTGGGTTAAAATCGCTTGTATGACCGCTCTTTTAGCACTGTGTATGGAACTGATGAAGCCAATGATCGCAACCCGGACTATCAACATAGCCAACATAATTTCAAGCAATGTAGGCTCTTTTTTGCTTGTCATAACTGGCCCGATTGTGATCACACGCATCTCTAGAAAAACCATTTTAAACTTAGCCATACTCTCCATTATTAGCTATATGCTTTACCTTGGCTGGACCCCGTTCAATTTTCACTGGGAATTGCAATCAGTAAAACAAAAACTGCCGGACAGCCTAAAAGAACTGCTCCCACTTTATCATTATGCAATGGGAGCAACCATGGAGCACGCCCGTCTTTTTGTGCAGAACATCACCTTGTCAGGAATTTTGATTTACCTGTTACGGTTACGTTATGACATCTTCGATAGTCATAAAAATAAAATTTATTTTGCCTTGATAACAGGCGTAATAATCGGAGTACTTCAAGAAGGTGGACAACTTTTCCTGATCAACAGAACCCCATCAATGACCGATATTTATTGCTTCATGATAGGTGGATACTTAGGAACTAAAATTCCAAGAAATGACACATTGAGATATGACTTTTCAAAAATTAAATAAACGAATCAAGATTGCAGTCGTTGGTGACCTGCTACTCACAGCAAAGCCAGATAGTAATGAACCGCAACGAGGACTTGAAACGCTATCAGATGAGATACTAGATATTTTTGCTGACGCCGACATTGTCTTGGCCAATCTCGAATGCACCCTGCCAAGCGAAGACAATGTTAAGACAGAACCCCGTGTATTCAGCTCTGTTGAGCAAATTAAAAGTATCAAGGGCAGTGGCATCAACTTAGTTACACTCGGTAACAACCATTGTTTCGACGGCAAGGATGAAGGGTTTAAGCAACTCACCGAACGACTAAATGACTTAGCCATTCCATACTTTGGTGCTGGATTAAACTATCATGAAGCTTCAAAAGCAGCGACGTTTGAAATCAATGGGGTAACTGTGGCATTTATCGCGGCAGTCGATCCGTCAAGCGGTATGAATCAATTTGCGAACAAGGAATCAAGTGGTGTTGCAAAATTGGATCAAGCTGAGCTATGTCAGCAAATTACGGAGTTAGAAAAACAGTATGACCATGTCATCGTTACTCCACATTGGGGTGATGAGCGTTTTCGCATCCCCTCAATGAAACAAATAGAACAATCTCACGCATTCATTGATGCTGGGGCCGTTATGGTGGCGGGACACCACCCCCACGTTCTCCAAGGTTTAGAACAATATCGCAATGCTTCTATCGTTTATTCTCTAGGAAACTTTTTCGCTAATCCCGTTTATTGGCAGAACGGTGATGCGCTAAACTGGAATCGTTTTGAGCGCACCGGTTGTATTCTCGTTGCAGAATTTGATAAACACAGCCTCCTAAGCACTCAACAAATTCCTATTTTTAATAACGGAGCGACCCTTATTGTCGAAAAATCAGGCTGGGGCGACCGTTGTCTCACCAATGTGAACCATCGGCTAGCCCACGGAGTCACACCTCGCAACTACCAACGAGAAGCCTTTCTCGTTCGCACCATTAAACCAATTCTTTCTCAACTCCAATGGACAAAAATTCGCCGTATTCGGTCTGGACATTTTCGCAAGCTTATAAAATTATTTTCACAGGGGATAAATGGGGCAAATTGAATCAAACCATTCAATCTACGATAAAAACCAAGAGATTGATAACACTCAGGTTACAGATCACGTCGACCTTGAATAATTTTTGAATAAAGTATATCCGCTGCTTTTTTGTATGACGGATTGATTTTAACCAAAATATTTAGATCCATTTTCGCCCTTTTGTGATCACCCCAAAGTGCGTAGACTTTTGCCCGTTCCAGATACGCCTTGCTATATTTAGGTTTAAGAGAGATCGTTCTATTAAAATCTTTCAAAGCAAGAGCATATTGGCCTAATTTGTATAACCAGACACCTCTTCTAAAAAAAATTTTATAGTTTTTAGGATTCATCCTCAGGATAAGGCTATAGTCATTGATCGCTTCGTGAATTTTCCCTAAATTATTGGCTCTATTTGTTGCCCGCAAAAGTAATAATTTTTCTGACCTTGGGTATTTCGTAATCCCTTGAGTTAAAAACACATCAGCATCTGAATATTTTTGCTGTTTTATCAATTCTTGTGAATACTGATAACACCTCAAGGCTCGACTAGTCTGTTGTGCTTTAACAGGAACTGCACATAATAGTATTAAAACTATCGACAGATAGAAAAGAAGCTCATTTAAATTATAATTGAATTTTTTATTTTCAAGAATCACATCAATTCCTCTGTAACAAAATTCTTCATAAAAATAACTGTTAAATGACGTTACATGTAAAAAACATTATGCATCTTTTACGGCGGTTTGTTGATATAGCTGCTTGTAATGCTTGAGCATCACTTCGAGGCTGTAAGAGTCCCGAACCTGTTTTAGTCCTAAATCAGCGAAATTCTGCCGAAGAAATTCATCGTTAGCTAGCTCACGAATCGAGCTGACAAGTCCATCCACATCCGCTGGTTCAATAATTTTACCCCATCGGCCACCATCTAAAAGGTCGTCAACACAACCAACTCGTGTAGCAATTGAAGAAACACCACAAGCCATCGCTTCATTCAACGCATTCGGGTGTTGTTCAGAGTCACTGGAGAGTACAAATATATCGAGTTTATTCAAAAACTCTGGAATTTCAGTTATTTTCCCTAAGAGAAAAAGTCGATCAGACAAACCTAGCGTTGCAGCCAGTTGTGTCAATGGTTCTCGCTGATTGCCCTCACCTGCAATGTGGATTTCTAAATCGACCCCCTCTTGCACAAGTCTGGCACAAGCGTTGATGATGAGAGCGTGATTTTTGACTGTTCTCAAGTTCCCTACCGAACCGATCATGAGTTTAGCGTTGTGAGGTTTCTTGACAGGGAAAAATTTCGAGGTATCAACACCATTGGGAATAACGGCAGTACGACTTTTTGGCCAACCCCAATGTGCCACCATCAAATCTCGCGACTGTCGACTAACAGTAAAGAGTTGCGTCGTACAATGCACCATCGCCTTAGATGCCACCCGCCGCCGCCAAGGCATATATCCAGCTTTGCCAAGGCCATGAAAACTGAAGATAAAAGGGACAGGCGGCCAAGTAGCGAACAAACGAGCTAAACACATCTCGGGCCAAGCTCCCCAATTACGCGAATGAATGACATCTGGTTGGATCTCTCGCACCAGTTTTGCCAGTCTAAAGGGCAGTTGAGGCTCGTTGGGTCGGCTATGAAAATAATGAATTTTAGTTTCGCTAGGCAGATGACCAGCAATATCTGCCTCACCTTTCAGGCAGGCAATAGAATGCCTAAATCCATCATTATGTAACCCAGTAATGACCCTCGCCATAGCCAATTCCATACCTCCAGCACCAAGACCTGGCACAACATGCAATACGTGAATTTCCCTATTTTGTTTATATGTCATCATTTTCCTGCCAATTATTTGCTGTGAATTCATCGACCAATACCTCAGGGGCGGTCGATAAAAGAAGTGCATCTTCGTGGGCATTCTCACTGGCCCGTTCCAAACAGCTCGGCAATAAAAGAAACCACCAGAAAGCTTCATAATACATCAGGTGGGCGGTCAGTCCACAGGTGGCATATCCAACAATAACAGCGCCTAAGCCACAACATGACCACTGTAAAATTGAGCGATCTGCATCAGGTAATTCATTTGAAGTACGTAAAACTTTTAAGATCGTCAACAATGCATTAGCAAAAAGGGCCAAGAGTAGAATCAACCCCAACAATCCAAGTTCTGCTATAACCTGAATATAGGTACTATGGGGCGATAGCCCTTGAATATCTGATGAATATAAACCGATATATTGGTTAAAATTTCCTGGCCCCACACCAAGAGGGTGATCTTTAAACATCTGAATGCCCCCCCGCCATGCTTCGATACGCATCATGGTGGAACGATCACTTGCTTCTGCTCCAGCCACAACAGCCCCTGCATGCTTAGATATACTGGCTATACGATGCAAGAATTGAGCATCAGACACGTACATCATCCCAACCATAGCGATGACCATAGCAACGACCAACCGCGACCTAAGATGACGCGGCGCACCGAGAATAATAGCAAGCCCAGCACCGACCAAGGCCAAAACAGCTCCTCGGCTGCGACACAAAACGATCGTGTTCATGGAGAAAATGGCGGAAAGAGCACATAAAATCTTGCCTGCCCACGCAGAGCGCATAAGAACCGTACCGGTTATTACTGTTGATGCCACCATAAATGCAGCCAGAGCATTTGAATCAAGAAAATCAGAACCACCAACTCTGCCATCTAACCGCCCACCAACAAAAGCACTACGGGGAATTCCATAGGCTTGAAGACCCAAAAGCAAAGCGCACAAAACAAAAAGCCATAAAACCTTATCTAAGTTCTTAGGTGTCGTCACTACGTGCGTCATCATTAAACAAAAGATCATCACTTTTGTTAGTTTGATCGAAGGGTGATCTGTAAAGGCATAACGATTAACCGTTTCGGGATTTAATAAGGTAAGAACCCAAATCAGAAACAGTAGCATTAATGCTAATACCTCTTGCCGAACAAACAATTTTTTGAATCTTAATTTATGCCGATTTAATACGATACTTACCGCCGTTAGTGCAGCAAACATCAGGGAGTAACGGATACCAAGGGGGTTCAATGGGGCATGCCACCATTGTTTTTCTGGCCCAATGATGTAGTGCACCATGTAACCAAGAATACCAAGAAGTGGGTTGATCAGTGCACCACCAGCAAAATATAGGAACAATAAAGAAAATCCCAGAGTCCTCAATGACATAGCTCAACTTTCTATCAATTCAATAATGAGAATGACGAACAGTCTGTCGGCTTAACGAGCCGTAGCAAAACAGTTGGCTTGAAACCAGATTTTCGACCATTGAGAGCGAAGAGTGAATCTATTTGTCGAAAATGGACGGGAATATGGGCCAATTTCTATTGTTTCACAGTGGGTTCTTGTAAGGTTCGACAGCCCGCTAACATTAAGGATACATAAGAATTTAAGAATGTAAATCACACCACAACTAAATTAACGATATTTCTTTGCACAATAATAGGCCTTCGAAAAAACCCTATCTGACAAAGTGGTCACATCACCGACATGTTTTACATGGTAATTTCTCCGCACCATCTCCATTAAGCCGAGTTTCAAGATGGTTTCATTGTAATTTAAGGAGTCTAAACTCTCTTTCGTCCATAAACTAAAAACGGATTCGACTTGTCCCATATTGAATATGCCTAAATTTTTCAAACCACCATCGAGAATAAGACCTTTAAGTTGTGGCTTCAGGTCTGTCCTCATCCACGCACCCCACGAATGATATTTTTTCTTCAAAAATGGTCTTTCGTCAATTCGACCACTTGGAGCGATACCCGTTCTTGCCCACGGAAAATCATACAATTGATGATTAAGTCTCTTAAACACTTCAAAATAGACCCCATTTGTTCGACACACTGGGTTTAGAGACCACATTTTGGCAACGGTTTCATCTGCTGTAAACGATTGCTCGACAGTACAAAAATTACCTAAATAATTCATGGCATGCCCAATCATTCTCCGCATATAATTCTCTTGCATGTGAAGTTCATTCATTATGGTTTCTGATTGATCTGGTTCAGAAGCCCAAGCGAGTGCCATATCATTTTGTGCTGCTTGCATACAATCGTTAGCAATGGATCTTTTGACCAAGAAATGTTTGTTTTCGATTTTCGGCCGTGATAATCGGGGTAAATGTTTCCCACTAAACTCCGCACGACCGATACTATCTCCCCAACTTGAAGCGATAATTAAATCCGAGTGATCCACGACCGTCTTGATTTTATCCATCGCGTGGTAATGGACGGCAGCAACCTCTCCACCACCCCAAGTACTGGCAATCTCCATATTGTTCCACAAATCATCAGCACTATATTCAAGGTGAATCCATTGCCATTCCATTATTTTTGCAATTTCAGAGCTGTACACCACATCTCTTGAATCTTTATCGCCCCAAGTCAGAGCAATCACTTCTAAGTTGTTCTCTTTCTCAATTTCTTTTAAAACACCCGCTGATATTCTGCTGTCAAATCCTCCTGACAGGAGCAAAAACACCTTATTTCGTCCATTGATATAAGTGAGAAGTTCTTTTTTAAGGCAAGAGATCAAGTCAGTGGCGATATCTTTGGGTTCTTGTAATACATACCCATGTCTTATCGGGTTTTTCCGTAACACCTCACCATTGGAAGACAACTCGGAATGCCATGGCATCCGATAAAGATTTTTCAATATCGTCCGATCACCCAAAACATAATTGAAGCAGAACAATTCCAATACAGCGACTGGATCAATAACTCTTTGATGTTCATGAATGTTCGGTACAATCTCAGTAAAATTATCTGCAACGAACGTTGACCCTGATTCATCGGTAAAATAATATGGACTTACGCCGCCAAAGTTTCGGCTGCGAATGACGTCATTTTTTCCCATTTTTTTCATTGTCGCCCCCTATGAATCCATCACAAGACGTTCGAGTTCTATCACTTCAGTTTCCATTCTTTCAGTCCAAGACCTAAAAGACTCTGAGTATGATTGTTGTGCCAAGCGTAGGTTTGAAGCTAAAGAAGTATCCTGACAAACCAGATACAAATTATCAGCCAAAGTTTTGAAGTCTTCCTTATCAGCCAACAGAGCGTTATCGCCATGGTTAAGGAGATCGGCGGTGGAGGGATCACTGACTGAGACAATGGGTAATGCGGCAGACATCGCTTCATAAAGCGGGTTGCAGCGGTTCGTAACGTCATTGGTAATCATGAACACATCGGCAACGTTCATCAATTCCCAGATCTGATCATGTTGAACCGCACCAAGCCAGATTACATTCTCAGCAACACCAAGCTCTATTGAAAGCTTAGTTAAACGTTCACGTTCAGGGCCATCGCCCGCGACTAAAAGCTGACAATCACACCCTTTTTCACAAACAGATTTCAATGCATGAAGCATACGATCAATACGCTTCCAGTAACTCAATCTCGAACAGGTGATAATCCATGTGCACTCTTCTCTTAACCCAATGCTGCCAAAACTTTTGACAATGTCAGAACGAGTGGTATTCGGTGGCTGAGTTGGCAGGTCTACACCGTTTTGCCAAAAGCGAAATTTTGACATATCAATGTTTAATTTGTCAGCAACCTCATCTCCCCTGGTACCGTCGTTGGCACAGATCAATAATGAATGGGGAACAAGATAACCGGCTGAGGCAACGGGATAACGTAACCAAACGAGTGGTTTTTTGATTAAATCAGCTAAGAAGGTTCCGTAGAGGCGGGTAACGTTCGGCGCACTAAAAAGTTTACCTAACATCCAACCAGCTAAGGATGCATATTGATTGTGCGCATAGACCAGATCGAAATGACGCTTTTCAACAAAACGCAACCGAAGTGCAGTAAGGGTCAAACTCAGGGTCAAAAACAAACATAAGGTCAAATTAAGCAGCCAACGCAACAGATAAGGAAGTTCTTTCCCTCCCCCTAACCGTCGCGCAAAACGACGCACCATGGCAAGAGCAGGGGCCCATCGGCATGGCATCAGGATAACGTTGTAGCCCTCATCATCGCGGACAGTCACGAAGTTAGCATGATCACCAATGATATTATATTGTGGCAAAACAAGTAATACCTCGTGCCCACCCCGTACATGACCACACAGTGTTTCTCGCAGCGAAGGCATCCCCCCTTTTCCCTGGAGAGGCCAAACTGGCAAGGCCGATATGTGCAATATTTTCATTTTCACAAGACTCTCCTCTTCTGTCGACAATCTAGATTTGAGTGTTCAACGCTTTACTTTAATCCACCAATAAACGTTTTTAAACGATCCTTATTCCACGCCATCGGGAAAGTAGCGATCAAACCATTCACTCATCACCGCATTAGCTGGGTTGCAAAGGAAGAATTTATCGTCGCGACCAATAGATACTTTACCAATGTCTTTAAGAATACGAGGAAGTGCCTTGCGGCGGTTATAGATCCATAATTTCCCCTGCGCCATCTGCCTTAGACCCTGATATAAATACTGGCGTTTCTGTCTAAGGTAATTGATCTCGTCGAGGTGGTAATCGCCACGATTGATCTCTTTTGTCGTTAAAACAGTGCGCAATTCGGGATACGCTCGGTCTAAAATCATCCGGTGCAATTTACCGTCTAATTTCAGTTCTGGCGGGATACTCATAGCGAAATCAAAGAAGTCATTATCAGCAAAAGGATAAAAACTCTCAGCTTTAGGCAAAACCATTTTAAAGGCAAACAAACTGATCGCTCGTGTTGTGCGCATCGTCATATAGGTTAAGCTGATCAAGTTAGGATGACCTTCAAATTGCTGAAATTGTTCCCTAAGCGAATCATAGAGAACCTCACGATCAAGATGCTTCGTAATGGAGGGGTGAAATATCGGTGGCCAATGTTCCCGATCTACTAAACCGCGAACCAACTGATTAAGTTGACCACTTCTAGCAAGTTGATAATCTTGATGGTTCAAATAGACAGAGGCCAAACAAACATCACCGAGAATGCCATCAAAATTGATATGCGGTTTACTTGGCAGTGCGTCAACCAATGGCAAAATCCATTCGTGAAGATCCACCTCATAATCAACTTGGTCGTGAGCACGAGGCCAATAGCGACTTAAAAATCCCTCTTTGGGCAGCGGAACAAAAACATGGGGAATGCCAAGAGTATCAGCCAAATCTTTTGCCAGAACCTTATCTTCAACGGAGGGTTTAAACCCAGTCGTCGTATAAGCGGTAAAATCTAGACCTTGATGTTTAAGTTCTGCAGCAATATGACGTGAATCCTGGCCGCCACTTAATAGCAGCATGTGCTCTGAATCTACTGCCTGAATACGACGCTGAATCGATTGGCGAAACAGATCAATACAACCATCAATCGCCTCATCCAGTGTCATCTCCTCTCGAACAACCACCTCCTTCGGACTCCAGTACCGAGAGAGGTGCACACTGTTGTTTTGAAAAACTAAGACTTCCGCTGGCTGTAATCGATAAATTCCTTCAAATAAGGTTTCATTGCCAAGGGTATGACCAAGATGAAGAAACGAGTTGACGGCACGCCAATTTACCTTGAGAGTGGGTAACTCGGTCGCCAAAATAGCGCTCAAATCGGAAGCAAAAGCCAACATTCCGTGCTGCTTGTCGTGATAATAATATAGCGGCCGAAAACCGTAGCGGTCTCCAGTCAATAGCAATTGATGCTCTAAAGGGTTCCACACCGCCAGTGAGAAAATCCCATTTACATTCCGAAGTTCTGAAATATCCCTACGGGTCACCAAGGAACGTAAAAACTCACCGTCATTGCATTGATATTGGAAGACAGCTCCCAGTTCAGCAAGAGATCGGCGCTCAGCGTCATAATCAAAGATTTTGCCACAGAAAACAGCTGAGACAGTGGTTTCGGCATCAATAAGGGGTTGGTGCTGTCGATTGACAGCACCAATGCCAAAATGACCTAACCCTGCCACATGACTCAACTGAGTATCTTTACGTTGGTAGCATGATTGCCACGATGTCTCGTACATCGATTCAAACATCGTTGCGAGCTGGTCACTGTGATTTTCTGAAATCAAGCCACAAATCTTTGACATACAGACAACCTCATCAATAATAAATTTTCAACGTGAACATCTCTCAACGGATCAGATCACTTCTCAACAGTATCCTGAGGATCTGCTTCAGCTATAAAGTCAGGAAGTGATTCAACGAGTGCAGCCCCATATGTTTGACTCAGCTCACTATTGGACCATCGAAACAGAAGCTCAGCAGATGTGGACATAGCGTCTTTACGTCGCCGCCGTACCGTTTGCGTAAGAGACCGAGGCAAGTTGGCCTCAACAAGGTGAGCAAGGTTAGCACCATGGCGCCGCAGCCATATAAGCGCTCGCCTTGATGGCGGCACTCCCTGTGCGATCAAAAAGCGTTGAAACGATGCCACAGCATCTGGTGAATAGGGCCAGAGCAATGCCTCGTCATGCGAAGTATTCTTTTTTCGCTGACCGAATGCAGCACGTGGAACACCAGCCTCCTCAACTAATCTACGCGGAATCGGTCGATCGTAATCCCCTTCGATCGACCATGGCTTCATTTCTTCAGAAGCGGTTATATCCCACAGCTCTTCGAGATGGCGCATCCCAAAAAAGGGGAGTGGACAATGAAATATCCCCTTAAAAAGACGAAACTCACCAAGTCCACCAAGGGAAAGACCAGTAAAAACAAAAGGATCACGGCGACTCCAACGGGTACGACTCCACATCTTGTCACCGTATGGCGCAGTAAAAAAAAGACTCAGCGGTTCAGGATAATCAAACAGAGTCCAATTGAGAATTCCTGCCCGTCCTGAAACGGACCAAATGGTCTGTTCGAGAGGATAAATATTGGCAGTGCGGTTGTAGCTAGCACACTCTAAACCAAGCGCACGTGCCACCTCTTCGCCAGAATCTGACCCGCGCCAGATACTTGTTGACTGCTTGAGCGTTACCGCCTGTTTACAGCCAACACGACGTGAAATAACGGCTGCAGCTGAGGAATCATATCCTTTAGAAACAGTAACTAAGGGTGTAATACGATTTGAACGCTCAGGCGCGTACATATTTTCAGCCAAGGTATCGGCACTGTTCAGCAGATAATTTGAATAAGTTTCATAGCAGTCAAAAGTTGGCGCGGTATCGACCTTATCGACCTCACTCAACTGCTTTCCATCCCATAATAGATTATTAAAATAAACGACTGAGAGATCGCCATCATCGCACGGCATTTGCCGTTCATAATCGGCAACTCCGCGCATAATTGAATCGATATTTCGAACGCAAGAGCTAGGCAGTGCGTCAATTGATATACCTGCCGTCGCCAAAAGCGCTGGGAACGAATTGGCGACATACCATATATCACCACGACGATAGTGCCACAGGCGATCTAAGGTCGTGCCAGAGCTGACAAAAAAAACATGATTCTCACGACAGCGGATACCACTACCAAAGATCAGATCGGTTTTATCGAAATCTCCATGAGTATAATCACCAGCCCAAACAGCCTCGACACACCATTGATCATTCGCTTCAACGTAGGGTCCATGAAAAACGGTAATGGTGTCGATTAACGGGGTAAATCGTGCAACCCAGGCAAGCTTTGGCCATTTAGCTACAGGTTTTAGATTTAATTTCATCTTTAATTACCCACATCTTCACGAGAGATATTCTGTGTAAGAAAAGTCTCTGCATTTGAGGTCGTCAACGTCCCCTCCATTACCCAGCGCCATGTTTGCCAATAAAACAACATTCGACGGGCTAACCGCGTCTCCCAACTATATGGAGCAACCGCCTGCTGCAACGTTCTTACCGCATCAGAATTAAGATCAGGATGATCTGGTGAAACCATGCTAACCACCATGTCGAGCATTGCATTGTGTTCACGAGTGGAAGGTGAAACTAGTCCCCATTTTTCGAGTAATGGCCCTGCTACAGGTACTCGAGGTAAACGATGCCAATAATAACGACACTTGTGTCCGAGCGAGTTATAGTGCTCCCGAAGCCAAAGTTCAGGCGAAAAGGATTTACGGCTCAGCAACTTACCACCGGAACAGATGGGTACAGTTATCGCTTCAGGGAGGTAATGCTTGTAAAGGTGGAGATATAATTTCATATCGGCTGTCACACTGAGAGGAATTTCTCCAGCCAGATTCCATAGGTCTTTGCTCAGCCCTGGAGTAAAAGGCAAAACAGTATTGGTATAAACAGTCGTAGGGCTTGGCGCGAGATAACGCCTCATCTGGGTGTTCATCTGAAAGCGGGCCGTACCAAAATCATCATCAGTAAACTTACCCATCTCAGAGGTAAGTTTCTGTTGAAAGTCCTCATACATTTTCTGGCCAATTGCTGGAGAAAAAATGGAAAAGACCGCTTGCCAGTGTAGTGAATCTCGGTCGTTACATCGATCTTTAAGATAGGGGGTGAAACCACCGGCGACAGGATAAGATGCTGCAAAGGCAAACCCAGGGCCTAAACCTTCCCATACCGCTTTCATCTCTGGCTTAAGTGCCGCAGAAACGTTAGTGCTCATATACAGGAGCATACTCGGGATGGAAACTTCCTCCATGACGAGGTAGCGAAGATATTCTGGCGATGAATAATAATTTTTAGCGGGATAAACGCGAGAAACATCGTGACAGTTTAACTTTTCAGCAATTCGCAGCGCGATTTTGCCATCAATACCAAAACCAAACTCTGGGTGCTCTAACGTCATCGCCTTACAATCAATATTGAGCCGTTTGAGTAGGGTCAGAATAAGGCGGGAATCAAACCCGCCACTGAGTAAAACAGTTCCCTGACGAGAATGCTCTGCATAACATTCGATCTCACGCTGGAGGATTCGCAACATCTCTGGGATATCAACATCTTCCAGAGTCATTTCAGGCCGAGGTTTAGGGAGAGACCAATATTGATTAGCATCAATAGAACCAGTCTTTGCATCGATGACCATTACAGTTGCGGCATCGACAAGTCGTACGCCTGCTAGTTGAGTGTGGTCGCCAATATTAAAACCAAGGGAAACAAAAGCCCCCCATCCCACCGTATCCAGTTCGACATCAACAAAGCCACTGGCGGGAAAAGCCTTTAACTCGGTAGCCAACACCACCACATCGTTATTGCTAAAAATGTAGTGGGGCTGAATGCCAAGACAATCATTGACGATCACCAGTGTATTGTTTTCAGCATCCCAAAAAAGCGCAACAAAGGCACCATCCAAAGATTGTAGTTCCCGAGCCGCATGATGATAATCACCCGATAACACCTCATCCAGTTTTGTATTAAGGCAGCCATCCAGATAAATCGGAACACCACTTAGTAATAGGATATTCCCATGTTTGTTTTTTCTCTGAAGTGGGATTGCAGAAAAGAGTTCGGTGCCCGTGACATAACCGATAGCACCACCAGAGACAACGGTGACTTCAGCCAGTTGATCATCAGTAAGGCTCATGGAGCGAGCCATACTAGCAACAGCATTGCGACAATCAACGGACGAATTAGAGAAACAAGCGGCTATCTTCATACAAAGAACCTCCACCTCTTTTTATAAAATATGGCATCCCTATAAAAACAAAAACCGAGACAACTTTATTGCTTCAAAAATTCCCCTCAGCAGTACTTCGAAATTTACCGAAGATAATTTTCCTATCATCACTCGGCACAAGAAACAAAAGAGCGATTGGGCAATACAACACCACCGCGATGGCAACCTGTATAAAAAATTCCAGCCAATTGCTACTCGGTAAGAGTCGCTGGACACTCAATGCCGCCACGAAAAAACACATTCCTGCAACAACCCCTCGCCCACCAATATCAGAGATAAAATACCAAATATTTATCCCCATTTTCTTACACGCATACAGCGGCAATACGGCCGTAGTGGTTAAAAGACGAGCAACCAGAGTACCTAAGGCTACTCCAGCAAGACCAAGGTCGAAAACAACGACAAAAACAACGGAAAGCACTAAATTCGTGAGTGACTCAACAACCGTCATTTTGGCCGCAAAACCAATATGCCCCGTTGCTGCGAGAACCGTCCTGCTACCAAAACCAAACAGAGTCAACAATTTGGAACAGGAAAGTATCGCCATCACCTGTGCCGCAGTATTCACTGCCTTAAGAGGAAAAACATCGGGATGAAACATCCACAATTTTATAAAAGACTCACAAAAAACTAAATAACCGACATACATTAGCAGGCCTAAAACCATGGATAAACGAACCTGTCTAAAAACAAGTCGGCGTGCCGAATCCATCTCACCCGATGCGATCGCCCTTTGCAGTGGGGGGAACAGGGTCGTGGTAATCTGACCCAGAAGAGTGTCGGAGTAATAGAGCAACATCGCCCCAACACTGTATATGGCAACCGCCTCAAGGTTGATCAAATTGCCAACAAGGATTAAGTCGGTTTGGCCAATGATCTTGCCACAAATAGCGATAGCGAAAGCCCCGAGGCCATATCGATACAGTTCACTAATGCGCTCCCGCTTAAATAACAGTGGCCATAAACACAGGCCATGATGAACGCGTCGAGCCAGAAAAAAATTAATGACTAAACCAACAATGTTACAGCCAATAACTGCCACAGCCAGTCCCACCAGACCAAAACCCCAAATCAAAGCGAAAATCGTCCCAAGGGTCCTTACCGCCAGCATCACCAAATCTGAACCACGTGCAAGATCAAAACGGTCATGGGCTGACAACACACTTGAGAGTACAGTGCGAACAGCTGAAATCCAGATATTTACCGCTAAAACTGGCAAAAGTATGGCCACAGTTAAACGGTAGTCCTGCGGCACCGAAGGAAAAAATACGGGGAAAAATGCTCCAAGAATGCACCCCGAAAACAAAATCAATCCGCCAATAGCGGTATACATCCCCAAGCCAGTACGAATCGTTTCGTCGACTTTATCAAAATCTTTCTTGCCAAGATAAAGGATAATATATCGTCCAGTACTTGCCCTAACTCCCAGATCGAGAATCCCCATATAGCCAGTTAAAACGGTTAAAATTTGCCAAATACCATACTGAGTGGCTCCCAGAGTGTGGACAATAAACGGCGACAGGAAGAACATAACCACAAGGTTACTTCCATGGCCAATCCAGTTGGCAAACAGATTACGTGTAATAACTTTTGCACTAGTCATTATAAATTTGGTTTCCTGATGCTTTTCATGAGGTCAAAAATTCAATTCTTTCAGAACTTAAACGTCCACAAAACGACCTGTTCATCCTTTATCAACATTTCCATTCCAGCATATTCGGCAACAAAGATCTGAGCGTTTTCATTCCTGACAAACGCCACCTTGGCCGACGAATTCGCGCCTTGATTAGTTGGATAAATTGTTCAAATTCAATCTCAATCTGTATTGGATTGTTAAACAGAAAGGGCTTCATCTCAGTCAGCGCATCAACCGCTAAGCACACCGTTTCATAGATCTGTTTTTCAACGACCTGTGGATGTTTGCTAAAGGCACAATGACGCCCCAAACCTCTTTTAGTCTCTACTGTTTTAACCCAAGGTATAAATTGGGTTGCTTCTGCACAGCCCTTATCATCGCTGGCGACAAAAATAAGCGGCACATTTAGTTCACCAGCCACCGCCGCATCAAGTGCAATCTCACCAACCTCTATACCATTGACGCGAATAGCATGATAAGCATCGGAGCTGTAAGTGTGCGCTAGAACCCCATTTGCGGTTCCTGACATGGCGTGATAACCGATCATCAATACCCCAGAATAGGTTTCATCAAGCTCAGGGAAGCGACGATTAAACCCCACCCCTAGTAGTATTTCGCAGCGTTGGTCTAATTGATCAAAGAGAATATTTGCACCATCTCCATGACTGTCCCAAACAACAACCTTTTCGGCACCGACATCAAAAAGGGCTCGAACAGCGGCATTCGTCTCACGGGTCGCTTGCTCCCTCGCAAACACCATGTTATTCGAATGGCTAAGTGATCTCCCCGGTTCACCGACAACACAGGCAGCACCTTCACAGTCAACCGCGATCATAAATTTCAAATTCCCACCTTACCAATTCAATAAATAAATCATTCTTAAAATCAATAGCTGTGGTGCCACCATAAAAAAATTATCCTGTTCTATTAAAGCTAACCGATAATCAAACTATTAAAAGGGCTTTAACCTAATTTTTGAATTATTTCGTACAACATCAGTCACTATCCACGAAAAGCCAATTTAATGAGTACTGTTGTCGCACTGAATTAACACATCCCTCACACAACGATTTCCATATGGATCAATGAGCTCCAACTGCCAAGTCCGGCCACAAACCTCAGTAACTAGCCCCAAATATCCGTAAGGTTGTGATTCAAAAGTCGGACAAACAACAGTATTTACATCAGCCAGTTTAGCTCGTAACTGAGCTGTTTCTGGGACATCAGGAGTGCTGACAAGGTTGACCATCAACCAAGCCTCTTTTTCATTGTTTTCACCCTTTTTAGTCCAAACACGAACAGCCAAAGTCTCATCAAACATAGGTACTGAAACATCATTAACAGGAATGATCGGCAAGCGATAAAGCGGATCACCAACGAACGTTGCAATCCACCCGAGGTGGACTTGATTCATCAAAAAAACTTCACCGAGGCTTCTACCTTGAATTAGATATGGATAGAGAATTTCATCATCCCACCAACTTTTATTATGAATATGCGGGGCGCCACTATAAACTCTAGCGGCACCAATCGTTGCTGTTACACCACGTGATAGATCGTGCAACATTTCACCCCGATTCCAACCATTGTGCGAAATCACTGTTCCCCCTATCCCTCCGGGGAGATAGACAGGGTCACGATTAAAGTAGGTTTCAGATGGTGCTAAATGGAAAAGCTCTAAGGAGCATTTACTTCTGCCAGTATTATAAAGGTGGTGAAAACCCTTTTGCCAAAGCCACTGGCCAACTTTAGATTTACCAACTTGTTTTTTTTGTTGCGCTTGTGACACCTCTGATGACATTCCCATTTGCGGGCCAGCGAACTTTGACGCATAGACCGCACGATCAATCAAACCACGTGCTTGTAATGGATCAGGTGCATCAATACGCATGACAAAATATAAATGATGATCGCTATCTTTTCTTCTATTTTGTTGGCTAAACAGCGGTGGATCTTGCAAATTTACAAATGATTTTTTGTCATTCTGATACAATTGCCGATGGACAAACGGATTTGCTTTACCAAAGAGAGGCCACGCTTGTGGTGCTCGAAAGAAAAATGGGGTAAACGGTCCCTTAGCCACAAATCGATATGGTTTTGGTTGCACACCCATCACCTTTTCGACATCATAATAAAGGAGCTGAAGACGTTGACCAAAATCGATAATTGACCCAAAATCATTCAGCTTTTCGGTAACTCCGCAGGCAATACCATAGGGGGAAGTGGCCGTTCGTGGCAGGCCATAGGCGACAACAATAAAAAGGATATGATCTTTAAGTAAGGTACCATCAGGACGTGAATTGTCGGGATTTTCAAGAAAAGCCTTAAGTGGTAATTCGATATCTTCACGGTAGTTTTGATCGTCGCGTCGCCCATCACTGCCGGTGCGACTGAACGTCACATTATCAATGTCGGTATAGATTGTCGCCCATGTCGACTTTTTACCATCAACTGTTTCACAGGAGGCTTGAACCTTTACTCTGCCAGCGGAAAAGGACCTTGCGTTCAAACGTATGGTCCAATCGTTACCGTAGTTACCGCTTACCTGACCAGATACCTCGATTAAACCGTCTTTCACTATGATAAGTCTGGAACCACTCTCTGGTTCGAGCCAAAGTTGAAGTGTTTCAACATTCCAATCATCTGAGCCACCTGGTAGCGTAAATTCTACTAAACGACTATCTATAAGTTCACTTTCAAGAGTTGCGGAATCAACCAACCAACGCCGTTTAATTAATTCAACGCCAGCTCGATTATCGTCACTGTTCTCCTGTAAATGGTGCTGATTTAAATGACAAACTTCGTCAATAACTTTAATCCCATGCTGACAACTAAGCCCAAGAATATAGGGTTTTTCACCACTATTGGGATCAGTATGCATACGTACATAATAATCGGCAATCTCTTTTGAATCCTGCCCTGTTTCAGTCAGTGGCAGATCTTCCGTCCAGTCAGCGTTGTAAAGAACTAACACTTGCGACGGTTCAATGGCGCACCAACTGTTTGCGGGATAAAACCCGACAAAAAACAACAGCAGCATAAAGTTTACGGCGAAGATATGTCGTTGAAAACGCACACTCATAAAATCTCAACCTTTTAGTTGCTACACTTCAAAATTTCTGTCCTGATACAACGCTTCAGCAACCTTACTGATGACAGGGCGATATTTTCCAGATTTCGCTGGCTTGATCTCTTCAACCAATTCAACGTCAATGTGGTCATCACCACCAAGGCGCTGGGCGGCTTTTTCCTTAACCTGATTGAGACCATCAGGCGGAAACTGATCGTTGACGACAAGGCGAATGAGAATGGTGCCAATCTCTTCCTGTACCACTTGAAATTTGACAATCCCTTTGACCGAACGAGCAATATAGATAAATGAATAACCAACCACCCATTTCCCCGCTTTGGTCACAATGAACTCAACAGCGCGACCACCACTTATCTTTATTGAGGAAAGATTTCTGCCACAATCACATGAACGATTCGACAGGGTGACGATATCGCCAGTACGGTAACGGATGATTGGAAAAGCTGGGCTAACAAGATTCGTCACCACCAGTTCCCCTTCACCGTCAGTCGGTTTAAGGGTCACGGGATCGATCGTTTCAAGAAGTACCTGTTCATCCATACAGTGCATCGTGCCATGCTTGCATTCATGACCAATCAAACCAGCCTCACGCAAACCATAAGAATCGTAAACTGGCACACCAAAGCCATTGGATATCAATTGACGATCGACATCAGAAAGCATCTCACTGGTGGTCACAATCACCTCAAGACCACGCTGATTCAACCGTTTCAAATCGAGCCCCAAAGATTCTGCCATCGTCACCGTCAGAGCAAGGGTGCTTGGGTAACCAAACATACATTTCGGTTGCCACGCCTGCCACTGATCGTAATAACCTTTCAGGCGCTCTGAGGTCACTTCGAAGCCATTAGTCAGGCCATCATTAATCAACCAATCACGCACCCGTTTAATTCGATCCTGCTTATTCAGTTCAATAGGTGAGCCCCAGTAGTAGAGTTCTTTTTCCCCACGGCGAACACCAAGCCATTGATGCCCCCGCATACGGGCGGCATTGATGTGTGCTTCACGGGTCGACGAGGTGTAGAATTCGAGGGCTTCATTGGTGGATCCACTGGTACGAACCAATTGAATCCGTTTGCCTGCCCCCTTCCAAACCATTTTTTCACGTTGAGTACGAATGGTATCTTTCGTTAACAAGGGGAAGCGCTTCAGGTCATCAAGTGAGGTGATGGACGCGGGAAGGATCTGTGCCGACTTCATCAATTGATACCAATAGGGGCTATGGATATAGGCTGAACGGATCGTTTGCTGTAATCGCCCGAGCTGCAATTGCCGCATCTGCTCCTGTGACTGAGTTTCAGACGTGAGCAATTCGTCAAGAATTTTAAAACTCGGACGACCGAGAAGGTTCTCTTGTAGATGGAAAATATTTCTGGCGATGATAGAGTGCATAAAAACCTCTCAATAAAATCCATAGACCCAAAAGTTTCAACGGCAGTTCAAGGGATCTAAAACCAATAAAAATTGTTGATCCCTTGAACAAACTTCCTCGTTAATGCGCGAACAGGCTTATTGATTCGGCACGGTGGCACCGCTTTAGGTTGGTATTTTTTGTCACGAACAAGTTGGCCCAACTCGGTAAACGTTCTTGAGGGATATTCTGTTCGGTTATCATCAAGCCACTGACAAAATTTTTCAAAACGACGTAACACCACGTTATTCAACTTACCGTTGTTGTATTGTTTATCACGCACCTTAAACAGGCTAAAGCTGTGTAAAATCACCACGGCATCACCACCTGCATCACAAATCATTTTCACCGCATCGCGACATTCTTCAAATGAAGACCCCATCAGGTCGACAGGCTTTGCAGGATGGAGACCGGGGATATTAGGTTGTTGATACGCCGACAAAGCAACCTCCAAAACATCGCCATACCACTTCGAACCATTATAATGTTCTCGCTCCATAAAACGGCACTGGCCACCGACATAGGGAAAGGTATAACTACTGTCGATCCAAAGGCCTGCATCGATAAGAGCGGCTAAGGTCTCTTCTGATGCGCCCATATTTCCAGCGCGAAAAGCGATCGGTCGCGAACCCGTCCACGACTCTAAAAGATCAGCGCCAGCAACAATAACCTCTTTTTGTTGATCACGACTTAAATCGGCCATCTGATCGGTTCGTTGATAAGGCTCACCGCGAAGGTACTGGCCATAATGAACATGGTTAGGATGAATATGAAGTTGAACATCCTGCCCGTGATTCGTCAAAAAACGGGCGACCGGTTCGGTCTCATGTGGATAACCAAGATCTTCATTGAACGGCTCAAGAAAAAATGTGGCCTTAAGATCTGACCGTTTTAGAACGTCACAGATGAGTGGAACACCAAACTGATTTGGCCCATATTCGCCCATCATCCCCAAGCGGGGCGGAATTGGACGAATTGACGGATCATTCCATGCGCCCCCCATGCTGCACTCAACATCAAATGTAATAAAAATACCGGGCTTCATAGCACCCCATTTATTCTATTCAGCTTAATAGCGACTCAGTTAACAATCTCGTGTCCACGTGCTCCAAGTTTTTTTAACATTTGCTTAAAATCGACAAGAAATGGTTTTAAATCAACCAGCATAAATGAATCATCTTTGGTCCACGGGCCACAGTGCCATAGCAGGGTCAACGCGGCTTTAATTTTGCTTAGATGTTGTTGCCCGGGCGGTAATTCATCCTGACGCAACTGGCCCAAAAACCAATTGGCATCACCACCTAAAATTCGGGAACGTAATCCAAGCTGATAAGGGGTTCGACATAAATGTTCTGGTTCAAAATGGCTTTGCCAAAGATTAAACGGAGCTTCAAATCCAGCCATGACAACGGTGGGCAATCCACCACTAAAGCGTGGATTGATTTCGAGAAAAATATAACGACCCGTTTCAGGGTCAAAATGGAACTGAACTCCAGCAATTCCTTGCCAGTTAAGAGCCTTCAAGATTTTGACCGTATCATCGATCACCTCTTGATGATGACAACTGACCCGCTGTACGGTAACACCACCAGCCAGCGGCATATGATGTTCACCGATATAATCGCCAGTCATAAACATCTCACCATCGTGCATCAGTATTTGCACATGCTCTTCAGCACCGGGATGATATTCCTGCACAAGAACATTATTGGCAAAACTTTCAAACTGACGATGCCAGTTCAACAACTCCTGAAGGTTTCGTGCATAAGCCGCTTTTACGGGAACTTTCCCCGAGCGTACATTCTGTTTTCGGGTACGTAACACCAATGGATACGTTAGCGTTAATTCTGGGCCCTTCTCCATGAGTTCATCGAGGCACATCCCTTTAGCGACAGGGATATTGAGTTCTAAACACAGTTGATGAACATAATCTTTATCCGTCGCTTTATCGAAAGTCTCACGACTCGGAGAAAAAAGATGGATATTCGCGAGATCAAGGCGATCACGAATAGAGATCAAACCATTATGAAACCCCTCTGAAACGGGCATAATGGAGCCAACATCAAGTTGGTTGGCGAGTTGAAGAATTTCGTCAGCAAAACCTGGCAAGGAGGGATTATTATCTAACAACCACGCACTTGTTGAATAACGGCTGTGTGCCGACTGACCATGACCAGTATTCACGATGGCATGAACCTCTAAACCATTACGTGCCAAACTCCGTACTACCCACAGTCCAACTTGCGTGTCGCCAACAATGGCAAGCACACGTCGGTTACGATCAGTTTGACAACGTTTATGGTTAATTGATTTAACTTGCTTCATACCTGATACATCCCCTCTCATTCACGTGTTTGTCATAAACAGAGTTAATCAACACAAGATCATCACGAGGTAACAGCTAACTATCGTTCGGTAGGTCTAATCCTTTAAATACATTCTGAACCTCTTGGGCAACGTGAAACCAACTTTTAACACCACTGGCACAAACAATTGACTCTGCATTCCATTGTTGATTAAGCACATCAGTAATCGCATCACGTAAGGGTTCCACTTTTTCAGCTGGCACAATACGTCCTACACTGTGCGGCAAGATATCTGCCACCGCACCGACATCTGTTGCGATAACAGGCGTACCCGAGGCAAGGCTTTCAAGCACAGCATTCGGACAGCCTTCTCGATATGAAGCTAATACACTGGCATCGGCAGCAGAAAAATAGAGTGGAATTTTAGCGTAGGGCTGTGGCCCAGTTAATATCAGTTGATCTTCAACGCCAAAATTACGAGCAAGATCCTGTAATCCGTCAATCGTTCCACCTTGAGCCTCACCACCAACTATAATAAGCGTAACATCATTAGCGAGTCCTGCAAGTGCTTGGATCATTTCATGATGGCCTTTGCGATGCCCAAGGTGAGCAACCGTCACCAATAATTTCCCCTCCTGCGGCAGCCCCAACTGATTACGACAAACTCTCTTATCTCGTGGCCTGAAATGATTGCGGTCTACCCCATTAACAATGACATGCAAACGTTGCGGGTCCACACCTAACATCTCAGCCTCTTTAGCCATGCGTGATGAAACACTGATCACAGCAGCAGCACCCTGTAACGCCTGAGCGCATTGGCGAGTTTGTGCAGGCACCTTGAGGCATTCATACAGTTTACCGCGCAAGGTGATCACATACGGAATGCCAAGCTGTTGCGCTAATAACGCCACACCAACGCCGTCTGGCCAGACAAAATGGGCATCAAGAACATCGGGCAGCCACGTCATACAGAGTTCTTTCAGCCACCCTGTTAATCCGCGTGCGTAAAAGGACGCATCGGTATTTTTAAACACGCCAGGAAAATAAAAAAAACGGGGTCGATAAACGTCCAACCGTTGCCATTGTTGGGAATTCGGTTCACCAACATTGGATTTCAATACTGGAAACCACGGTACAGGTGAACAGACTTTGAGATTTTCCAGCTCCCGTAACGCCGCTAAACGTTGATAGACAAACATCCCCCATGTTGGGTTCGATTCACTGGGAAAACAGTATGAAAAGGAGAGAACTTTCATCGGCAGATACCCGATTCATCAGAATCATGGGAAAGATTGCCAGAAATATCAGCGTAAATCTCGCGATAAACTTGAGTGGTTTTTCCCCAACTATGCTGCTCTTTCACCCAACCCATGGCGTGCTTCTGTAAACAATCACACTTAGCTTGATCGCTCAATAGATCAACCAACGAATTAGCAAGCGCCACCTCATCACCAGCTTTAAACAGAACCCCAGTTTCACCATCTGTGATCAGCTCTTTATGCCCACCAACATCGCTCGCGACCAACACCTTTCCCATCGCCATCGCCTCTAGAGGCTTAAGGGGGGTTACCAATTCTGTCAGACGCATGGAATGACGTGGATAAGCCAAAACATCGATCATCGCATAAGCGCCGGGAACTCGCTCATGGGGAATTCGACCTGGCATAATAACGCGATCAGATAAACCTAGGCTGGCAATAAGGGCATGCAACTCCCCCTCCATCTCACCACCACCGACGAGGAGCAGTACCGTATCGTCCATCTGTTCAGCGACTTGTTTAAACGCTTTGACCAACAGATCGAGCCCTTCGTAGCGATAAAAAGAACCGATAAAGCCAACCACTTTCTTACCCGCCAGCCCCCACTCACGCAAATATTCATCATCAACGGCACAGGGTCGAAAATCGTCGGGGTTAACGCCATTAAAAACAGCGGTGATCTTTGCCACGGGAATACCGCGCTGAACCAGATCATCTTTTAAGCCATTACAAAGAATGGCGACATGATCGACCTTATTACACACGAAGGTTTCACCCTTTTTCGTCAATTTATAACGTAACGAACCTTCGCTGGTCGTACCATGATCGACTGCGGCATCTTCCCAAAAAGCACGAATTTCATAGACCACTGGAATCTTAAGTTTTCGACCAATTAAAAGTGCTGGAATAGCATTGAGAATCGGCGAATGGGCATGGATAATATCTGGTTTTTCAAGTTGTGCTACGTGAAGAAGGCGTTGATACAAAACAATCATCAACCACACCTCACTCATCAACGGAACAGGGATACGCCGAGAAACACCGCTACGATAATAAGTGAAATGATTGATCTCCTCTTTTTCAGGGCATTCATCACACAAATTTTCTTCATGTTTAGGAGAAGTTAAAATAACAGGATCAAAACCCATTTTTTGTTGCTCACGAAAAAGGTTTTGACTACGGAAGGTATAACCGCTGTGAAGCGGAAGACTGTGATCGAGGATATGGAGAATTTTCGTCATTCAACAACTCCCTTTACAAATATTATTCATGCTGAATTAGACTTAATGATTAAAACAAAACTAGACGTTACCCTTCTCGATCAACTCAGTTAACCGACAAAGGTGTGACCCCCAAGAGTGTTCCCGTTCTACATAGGCTCTAGCCTTATCACCAAGGCGTCGTTGTCTTACTTCATCCTTGAGCAGGGAAATAATCTCCTGCGCCATGGTCATTTCATCGTCAGCGACAACAATCTCCTCGCCATCAATGGCTTTAATCCCAGTGGCAGCGCCCGTTGTCGCAACAACCGGCTTCTGCATCGCCATCCCCTCTAGTACTTTGTTTTGAATGCCACGGGCGATCAACAACGGTACAACGCAAATGGTCGCCGTAGACAGATGATTGCGCATATCGGCAACGGTTCCAGTCACCTCAATGCCAGTGATCTTTTTTAGCTCCAGAACGGCAGCTGTTGGGTTTCTTCCCGCAACACAAAACACCGCGTCAGAAAATTCTTTTTTTACTAGGGGAAATACCTTTTCAGCGAACCAAACCGCCCCTTCCACATTCGGCCAATAATCCATCGCTCCAGTAAAAACAAGTTTGCACGGGGCCGTCGGGTACTGCGCATTCGAAACATTCGATGGCGAAAAATAGTCGAGATCAACGCCATTTGAGATCGCTTCAACCTTATCCACGCAAAATTGTGAAGATAGAATCTTTTTTTCAGCTTCACTCACTAAAAAAGTTCGATCAAAAGAATCGACAATGCGTTGCTCACAAGGTAACAACAGTTTTTCTTCACGACGATAGATCCAGTGCATCAACCCACGATGTTTTTCTGCATAGTCGCCCCATTTTTTAGAATCAACATCGATTAAATCATTGAGCAATACTTTTTGTTGTAACGTTTCTAAGCTATGGCGTGATCGAAAAATATATTCGGCTGAAGAGGAACAAAAACAGAGTATTGACACAGGATCATATTGATCCAAATAAGTGTCGATCTCCCGTTGTAGGCCTTTGGAATAAAAGCACTGTAAGGTAAAAGGCTTGCCAGTAAATAGAGCGCTAAGGGCCCACAATTTCATCATCTTTGTCGTCCTGACACGATAATGAACGTGATGGACTAAAGTCCGTAATGTCTCGATATGCTGGAGATCATCAGGATCATCGACCATACAGACCACCGTCACCCGATAACGCTCAGCCAAATATCGCAGCATGTGATACGTACGAATTTTATCCCCTTTATCAGGGGGGAACGGAATGCGATGTACGATAAATAAAAGATCCTTTTTCATAACGAAATATATTTCCTTATTCGAGGTCCAAGCCAATTTGCACTGGATACAGGAAACTTCTGCCAGAGTTGTACTGCCATCGACCTGTATCCGTTATGATCGCTAGGGCAATTCTTTGCTGGATCTATCTTTTTCGCCAAACAGTCGTTAGAGATATCGTCATACCAATACAATTTACTGGGTTGTGCTCCCCACTGCTCTTTGAACAGGTAGGTACCCCCTCCGAGTGAAGATCTACCAAAATCAAACTGGTGATATCCATTATCAGCAGCAAAAGATAAAAGAGTCGAATATAACAACATATTGGGTTTCATATGACTGTACTCACGCAACGATGAAGCCCATGGATTTGAAACAGTCGTTGGATGGAGTAGAATCATTCCCGCTGCCACAGGTATTCTATCGGGAGTAAAAACAACGCCAATCCGAACCTTTTCACCATATTCAGAGACAATGGCTTCAATCCAATTTCGACCATGAACTGGAGATCCAAGCTCATGCATATTTTTAGCAAAGATCGAATAAAATGGTTCTATCAACCCTGAAGAACCAATTTCGACCCGATAGCCATGTTTCAATGGTTTTTTAATTTTATTACGCAATTTAGATCTAAGATTCGCCAAAAACACATCAGAATTTTCCGGAAGCGTCAAAAGCATGCGAACTTTGTCGGTTGTATTCTCACGACCAATTGACAAAGGCTGTGTTGAACGAATCTGACATTTCATACCAGTTTGTTTGGTTAAATCTAAAACAGCATCCAACAGCTGGAGTTCAATATCATCAGAATCTGCGAGAATCCCACCAGCATCACAGTATGGAAGCGAAATCAGCTTCGTCCCAAAAAACGGAATTCTAAAATCCACCAAGGGCAACACACCACAAATGCGGTGATCCTTTTCAGCCAACAGATAATGGGCCTCATATCCGTATGCTTGCTTAACGGCCAGACGCCATGCGTATAATTGATACGCTAGACCATCTGGATGCTGCAACACATAGGTATCCCACGCATTTTTATCCGTATCGGTAGCAAGTCGAATTTCCATGGTTATTCAACCTTGTTGTAAAGGTATGATCATTTCAACGATCACCGCCTCTGTTTTACAGTCAGTTGTCTTACCCAAAGAGCGCTCAATCACAAAAGATGAGTGGATTCAACGCTTACAGCCATATACGCTCTGACCAATCAAAGGTGATGGCGACTCGTTACAATTCCAAGCCTTTGCGAATCGGAACGAACTGAAAATCTTCCAATAGCCGTTTAAAGCGACTTTCGGTTTTATGCAGATTGAGATAATGGCGAAAACGACTCTTCACCCGAGCGCCAATCATCCGAGGTTGATTTGGATCGAACTCCCACGGATGTAGATAAAAAACAAACGGTTGGCGATCAACGCGATTTATTCTCTTCAACCCCCATCGACTCATCGTATAAGGAAGCAAACGGAAATAACCACCACCAGAGATCGGTAAATTTTTCCCCGCTAGACGCAGAGTCGTTATAGGTAACTCCATCAGAGCTTGTTGCTCTGAATTGAGTTGGTCTGGTTTAGCTGGCTGCCACTGACCAGTTATCCCCTTTACCGCTAATCCAGCAAAACGTGGCCATTCTGACATGCCATAAAAGTCGTGTTTGACCGGGAAAATGCTCGAATCATAGCTATAACCAGCCTCCAACAACTCATCGAATGCCCAAGGAGTTTGTTGCGAAATAGAATAACTTGGCGCACGATAACCAAGGACTTCACAACCGACCAAATCTTCAAGGATCTGTTTCGATTGTTGGATATCATGACGAAACTCAGCACGTTCGAGATGACCAACGCGCTGATGACCATAACCATGGCTTGCCACTTCATGCCCCGCGCCAGCAATTTTACGAACAAGGTCGGGACAACGCTTAGCAACCCATCCGAGGACAAAAAAGGTCGCGCGAACATCCGCACTCTCCAACACCTGAAGAATACGCTCAGTATTCGCAACCACGCGTGACTCAAAGTTATCCCATTTATCTGGTGGTGAGACATCTTCAAATGCGGAGACCTGAAAGTAATCCTCAACATCAATGCTCAGCATATTGACCTGAACAGTCTCATCACTATTCAAAACAGGATTTCTCATCTATTGCCTCCGTTGCGCAATGATCCCTTTTTGCGGGACAAATCCCCCACTTGATTAACAGCCACAAGCAACTGATTTAACTGGCGATGAATTCGCGATAAGCCAACATCTAGACACTGAGTATTCTGTTTATTTTGGTCTAACAACTGCTGCAATAGTTTCTGTTGACCATCAAGGTGGCGAACAACCCAGTCATCGCCATCGTTATTCTTTTCACATCCTCTATCGGCTACGGGTTGTTGCTGTTTCCAAGAGAGATCACCAATAACCTCGTTGATCATCTCCACCGTTAGCTCACGAGTTTTCTCTACGAAGGCACACAATAATGCAAAATCACAAAACACATTGAGCAAGCGTGGGATTCCGCCGCTATAGGCGTAAAGGCTATCAAATGTTCCTTCATGCCAACTTACCGCAGTACGATTTCCCGCCGTAGCCAAACGATGATAGACATAGTCCTCTGTTTCTTCTCTAGTTAACGGTTCAAGCTGACAATGGATACTGATACGCTGGCGCAATTGCCGCAGTTCGGGTTGCGTTATAATCTTTTGTAACTCAGGCTGGCCGACGAGAATAATTTGCACCAACTTTGCATTTTCTGCTTCGAGATTTGAGAGAAGACGAACCTCCTCAAGGACTACTGGTGAAAGATTTTGAGCTTCATCAATGATGATCACCGCCCGTTTGCCAGCAGAATAGAGAGTAACAAGGTAATCATTGAGATCACGCAGAAGGGCCACCTTGTCTTTGCCTTCGACGACGAGGCCAAAATCATCGTTAATCATCGCCAAAATATCGGTGGCTGTACCACTGGTGTTAATGACTTGCGATAATACAATGTCCTCATCAAGGTTCTTAATAATGTCACGAATAATCGTAGTTTTACCTGAACCAACTTCCCCAGCTAACAGAATGAAACCAACTCGCTCCTGCAAACCGTACTGCAAATAACTGATCGCCTTTTTATGTGAATGACTGTTAAATAAAAACAGTGGGTTAGGCACCAGTTCAAAAGGTTTAGTGTTGAGACCAAAATAAGTTTCATACATCTACAAATCCATGATTTGAGTTTGATTAAAAAGTTGGAAAACCTGTTTTCACTACCACGTCAATGCGAGCTGAATAAAAACAATATTATTGTTGTAGTCCTCATCATTTAGACTCGAATTACTGCGGTTATAGGTATAACCGCAAGATAATCGGCCAGTTCGCAGCTGGTGATAAAATTCAATGCGACCGCCAATGCGATCATAATCACGCAGATCCTGTTCTTCGTAATCGGTATAGCTCAAAAGCCAGATCAACCCTTTTTTATTGGTCAAAGGAGTTTCACCGTTCAGAGTCACCCCCCATGAATCATCTCGCCTATCAGTCTCAAGGTATTTATCACGACTCTGGAAGATCCCAAGCTTGACGGTAGATCGATCAGAGTAGCTCAAATAAGCTGAATATTTCTGATCGTGCTTTGCACCTTCCTCGACACTCGCTGAAATATCATCCCGATAAGCGGCACCGAGGGTGAAAACACGTGAGAGTTGATAGTCGATCTGAGCACCATACATAGGGGAATCATAATCCTCACTAAATTCGTAATCCAACCAAGTGGAGCCAACTTCACCACGCATAGCGAGTCGTTCGTTGATCTGCCAAAGCAAACCGAGGCTGATATAACTGCGATCATATTCCTGTTCACCGCTATCATCTAACAATGATTGGCTAGCATTTCGAGGGCGATACTGAGTGTAGCCACCACCAAGGTTAGCACTAATTCGGGGACTTAATTCTTGAGTGAGTGTTGCGATATAATGGTGATATTCTGCATCATCACCAGCATCATCCTGATACCAAATATTTTCATATTTATAGTCAAAACGAGCTTGCAGAGTACGTAAGGGTTTAAACAATAAGTAAGGGTTGACCATGAGTCGATTACTATCGGTAAGGTTAACTAACTGATTCCCCACCCCCCCTTTTTCACTATCATCAATCGGTACGCGCTCGTAGGTATCTGATACGCGCAAAAAAAGCACATCACGATACAAGCTAAAAATCGATTCCAGTTGCGAACCTGAGCTGGGGCGAAGGTCATCCTCATCGCTATGGTGCAGGTATTTCTCATAAACAAGACCAAGATCAAGTGACAAATCAAAGAGTTTGGTGTTCCAATCGAACAACAAAGACGGTTGAACAAACGTAATAAAGTCACTCTCCTTATCACGTTCTAAAAATATATTATCGTTATATTCTTCGCGTAGAGACAACGTTGGAACAATATGAAGCTCCCCCCAAGCCACCGATGACAACAACATACTGACGATCAACAGAGCAAAAATGATCTTCACATTATTCATATGAATCCCCTTCCGAACGGCTTACTTATAACCGTAATATCCGTAATAACCATTCTTGCCGCCACTGTGAATCTGGTTCACACCATTACAGACGACACCAAGTAAGTTATAATTTTTCAGTAGGCTAAGAGCGCGAGTCACTTTGTCCATTGAGGTATATCCCTCCCTAACAACGAACAGCACCCCACCAACGACACTGGCGATAAACTGAGGTTCGGCAAAAGGCAACAATGGTGTGGTGTCGACAATCACATAACGGTCAGGGTAGCGGTTCTTAATTTCAACAAGCAAATTCTGCATGCGGTCAGAGGAGAAGAGCTCTACAGGGTTCGAGACCATACGCCCAGCAGGAAGAACTGACAGTTTCCCAATACCCGTTTTGACCAGCACTTCGCTAACATCAAGGCCGTCTAAGGCACAATCAGTCAGCCCTGCTGATGACTCCATTTCCAAATACTTTAGAATGGTAGGGCGACGAATATCGGCCTCAATCAGTAGCACTGTATGATCAAATTCTTGTGCCAAAGTGATCGCAAGATTTAAAGCGGTAAGAGTTTTACCCTCACCACCAATGGCACTGGTAACCATCAACGATTTATCAAAACGTTCTAACTGTGCAAGTTTAACGATGGCCGATTTAAGTTTGCGATACAGCTCCGAAGTTGAATCAGTCTTACCGTTAGCCGTAACAAGAAAGGGATTACGCACAATCGGAAACGGCACTGTAGCGAAAATTTCATGGTCGGCGTTATAATGGTTGGATGGTTCATCGTCCCCATCTTGACATGGTTCAAAACCTGAGGCTAATGACTCAGTGGTCATCTCCTCTGGTGAGACAGAAACTGCCGATTCGCGATTTTTCG
Organism: Desulfuromonas svalbardensis; assembly: GCF_055389415.1. Lineage (NCBI taxonomy): Bacteria > Pseudomonadati > Thermodesulfobacteriota > Desulfuromonadia > Desulfuromonadales > Desulfuromonadaceae > Desulfuromonas > Desulfuromonas svalbardensis. Next base: position 2,669,007 of record NZ_AP042416.1, read on the forward strand.
CTGCCAATTCGATGGCTTTTTCGATGCGACTCATATTTCAATCCCTTCTAGTGTAAACGCTGTACAAGGTCAGAAACCAGCGTATCGAGCTGAGTGTTGGCGATAAAACTATCCAACAACGTCATTCCAAGCAGATCGTGACCAATCATAGTGACGATGAAAAAGAGACAGATCCCCGCATAGGAATAAACGAAGCGATCCTTTTTTTTATCTCGTTGTCTTTCTTCGTCGTTGTACATAAGAGGGATTTCTGCCAATACCGTTATTCCTAGAGCTCTAATTGCATCGGCGTCTTTGACGGTATCATCCAACTTATCCCGCAGCACCACAGCACCAACTCCCGCACCAATGCCGACAAAAAGACCCAAAATCATCTTCATTAAACGCTTGGTTCCCACCGGAAAAGTTGGTAAAATTGCTGGATCAAGAATTCGAAATGTTGTCGCTTTATCTGCCACTTCCATCTGTTTTGACACCTCAGCAATCCCGACACGTGCAATCAACGTTTCATACACATTTCGATTCATATTGCGTTCGCGCTCCATGTCAGCCAGAATCTTTTTATCCTGAGGAAAGTTTTCCAAAATGTGCTTATTACGATTAATCTGTTCTTGTAATTCACTCTCCTGAGCCTGTAATGCCTTAAGATCGGACTGAGTGGTATTCAAGCGCATTTTCAAATCGACAAATATAGGATTTTCAAATGGATTATAGGCCCCCTCTGTATCAACGACTATTTCATCGGGCGCCAACATTTGACGTTTCTCAAGCTCAGATATCTGTTCCTTAATCTTGATTACGCCTGGATATTGATCGTTGTAGACAAGCAACATATCTTGTAGATGATCCATTAACGCATCGATCCGCATCTCATCGTTTGATCCCCCCATCAAGTTATCAAATGAACTGCCATTTGAATCCTCCATAGATTCCATCACGACCAACTGTTCGTTCATGGCTTTAATCCTAGCGATCAACTCATTGATTTGAACTTTTATACCTTTGATTTTGAGATCACTGTCTTTGATCTCATCAAAAATTGATTCCTCGGTTACAGTAGAAAATATTCCTGTTTTTCGACGATAATTATTAATGTCACTTTCAAGCCTATCTAGCTTTTTTTTATAAAAATCAACCTGTTCAGCAAGAAAGTTTCCAGCACCAAAAGATTCTTTACGTTTAGCTGATATGTTTTCTTCAACGTAAGTTGTCACCAAGGTATTAATATAATCTTTGGCAAACTGAGGATCTGAATTCAAAAAGGAAACAAAGAAAAGATCTTTCCCTTTAATATTGATTATTGTTGTTTCTCGACAATAGCGAACCAAGCCTTCAAAAGCCTCAGTACTACCGGCCACGACATCCTTATCCAACTTTTTCAAAACACGCGAGATAATATCTCTGCTGAGCATATGATAACGCAGGACTCGAATGCGATCATCCATCGACGGTGACACGGTTAGCCCTTTCATCAGCCTATTCAATACATTTGCTTCGATGAAAACCGTGCTTTCTGCCTCATACTGTTTGACAGAAAAAAAACTACCGAAAACAATCAACACTGCTGTTGTCGTCGCAACAATCACAAAGATATAGCGTCGGCAATAAAGTAGATGAAGATATTTTTTTACCTGAATCGTTGTAGAGTCCATTGAACACCTGTCATATATAGATGTTAAAATTCACCGTTAGACATTCAGCCGTTAAAAATAACACTCAAAACATCCCTTCTCGGACCAGAACATAATCTCCGCGCTGAAGAGTAATGTTGTGCTCCAACTCTCCATCATTCATCAAGTCATCCAAATTAAGTTTAATACGCACGCGATCATCACTTAACTCATTGCCCTGTTCATCGAATTTTTTACGCAGAATCAATACCGCGCTGGCTTTAGCAAATTTGGTAAAACCACCCGATTCAAGAATGACATCGAGGATTCGCAAGCCATCACGATACATGATCGCCTGAGGGGTATTGACTGCACCGACGACATAAACTTTATTCAGCTCGTTGCTAGGGAAAAGCAGGATATCGTCGGACATCAGATTAACGTCCGACTCAATGTTACCGTCAATAAAAAGGTCATAGATATCGACATCCAACTTTTTACCGTCACGCATGAGTGAAGCTCGTTGCAAATCGGCATTAACAATGCCTGCAACCCCACACATAAGTTTAAAAAGGGTGGTGCGCCCAGGTAAAATAATAACCTGTGACGGCACCCCACTACCCGAGATATAGATGCGGTTATTGGTTATCCCCATCACCGTAACAGTCACAATGGGGGTCTTAACGTAATCTCCGAGGATGCGGGTCAATTCTTGACCTAATTGACTCGGGGTAAAATCGGTAGCGACGACATCACCGGCAGCCGGTAAAGTAATTTTCCCATCGGGGCGAACAATGACGCTACCACTCAGTTCAGGGACACCCCAGACAGCGACAGTCAAGGTATCACCATCACCAATGACATAATCTGTACTCCAAGCAACACTCACGAAAAACAGCCCTAACACACACAGACACAAGAGCATTCGTTTCATTTATCTACCTCCTCGACCAAAGAGTACGACCTTGATTGTCTCCAGAATGATGAGAAAATCAAAGAGAATGGTGTAGTTTTTAATGTAATAAAGGTCATAACGTAGCTTTTCCAGTGCATCGTCATCCGAAGCACCATAGGGATAGCAAATTTGTGCCCACCCTGTGACTCCGGGTTTCATGAAATGGCGTGCGGTGTAATAGGGAACTTTGTCGTTTAGTTGTTCGACAAACTCTGGTCGTTCAGGACGCGGACCAACCAGACTCATATCCCCTTTCAGAACGTTATAGAACTGAGGGAATTCATCCAATCGAGTTTTACGTAAAAACTTGCCGATTTTAGTAATACGCACGTCATTTTCACTTGCCCAGACAGCTCCAGTTTCTTTCTCTGCATCCTGCCGCATCGTACGAAACTTGTAGATCGTAAAGGGGACCTCCCGTTCGCCGACGCGAATTTGACGATAAAAAACCGGGCCGGCTGAATCGTAACGAACAAGGAGGGCAACAATAGGCCAAACAGGTAGCAAAAGAATCATACCAACGATTGAAAGGGTGATATCTAACGTCCGTTTGATGAAATGATAAAAAGGGGTGATACGAAAACCATCCGAATAAATGAACCAACTTGGGTTTATGTTTTCGACAGGCAACTTGCGCGTGGTGTCCTCACAAAAGCTAGCGGCATCAATGATGTCAACACCGCTAAATTTGCAGCGCAATAAATTTTGAACTGGCAACACACCGCGACGCTCAGTTACCGCCACGACGAGTCGACCGATCCCATGCTGTTTGATCAATGAATTAATATCATCATCCGTGCCAATAATCTTGTCATCTGAAACGGTGCACAGGCCCTTTTCAAGGCGGACAAATCCAGCAAGAGAGTAGGTTCCTGTATGCAATTGCAAAAATTCTTCAACCGATTCCGCCAAGGGGCCAGCACCAAGAATAAGTATGCGTGTTGCGAAGTTCGGTCGTTTCATCAAAGACATAAACCCAAGATGAACGATAAACTGTAGACCACCAAAAAATAGCAACGAATAAGACAACACACCACGACTAATCATCGCGATAGGAAAAAGGTAGTAGGATGCAGAGAGGATAAAAAAAGCCAGCATAATAGCGACAGCAATTCGTGCAGCTAAATCATACTTATCATGGGGCTCATCCCAGCGGTACATTTCACAAAAATAGGATGAAAACACAACAATCAATACAAATGCCAGCAAGCGCAGACCGAAGGAACCAGATACCGTCGCGACAGTGCAAACACCATCGAAACGAATCAAATTGCCGAGCACCAACGCAACAGCAGCGAGTGCCAGGTCAACGAAGATAATAAATGAAGTCAGTTTTCGCATCGCATCATCCGTCCGTTAATCTAGCGTTCAATATCCTTAAGTAGTCGCTGCGCTTGAACAACTTCTGGCCCAAAACCTAAATCGGCAGCCTGTTCCAGCGCATCATGGGCCTCATCAGTTTTCCCTGCAGCTAATAACGCCTGCCCATGGTGAAGATGAACCATGGCAACCTTTGGCAACATTGCTACAGCCTTATTCAACACATTGACGGCCTCTTCATAGCGTAAATTCTTCAACAGTGCCAATCCGAGAGTATCGAGAATTCCAGGGTTTCCAGGTTCGTTACGAAAAGCCTTAATTGCTAACAAGAGGCCCTCTTCAGTTGAGCCATAATTATCAGAATAAAGATAAGCCAAATTATTCAAAGCAGCGGTGTAGTTCTCATCTTTAGCCAAAGATTCACGATAAAGCTCGACAGCCTTGCGCTTATCTCCTTGATGATCATAATAGGCACCGAGAGCAAAGATGCCTGGGACAAACTCTGGGTAGTCATTGTGAAGAGCAGAGAAGGTTGCCAACGCCTGAGTAGTGTTCTGATTTCTGGAATAAATTTTACCAAGGGCCAAAGAAAGAACTGGAGCATCCTTAACAGATCCGATACCTTGTTTTAGCGCATCCTCTGCAAGTTGAACCTCTCCCAAGCGCTGATAAATTGCAGCTTTCAACATATAACCGTCAACGGTTTCTGGCCGCTCATCAATCAGCTTTTGGGCCACAGCCACGGCCCTATCTCGCTCACCGCTAGCTAGCCACGTTTCGGCCAACAACAGTGAGCCTGTATCTGGATTGACGTTACTCAAAGATTTAAATATTTTTACGGCATTGGCATAATCTTGTTTTTTAAGCAAAAACTTACCATGAGTTTCAAGAATAGCAGGGTGTTTTGGGTGTGCGAGATATGCGGCCTTGACAACTCTAGCGGCCTCATCAGGCTGGTTGCTGCGCGACAAATACGCAGCTAAAGCCAAAAATCCTTCAGGGGCAGCTGTATTGCGAGCGGCCTCATAACCAGCACTTGCCGCTTGAGCATCGCCGTCAATCTCTTGCAATACGGCTAATGAAATTAATGCTTTGACATTTTCTGGGGAAATTTTGAGAATAGATCGATATTCTTCAATTGCCTTATCACGCTGCTGGTTAGATAAATAATAGTTGACCAAGTTAAAATAGGGTGTGAGATAGTCCGGTTTAATCTGCTTCGCCCTGCTCAGGGCGTCAATTGCTTCAGTTACCTGTTTCTGCGCCATATATGCGGCTGCCATATAATTATATAACAGTGCATCCTGCTCACTACCGTCTAACCCCTCTTGCAGTATCTCAAGAGCATTGCGATAATTCTGTTGGCGTAAATTAAGTGAAGCAAGCAATAAGCGATTATTTAACGAATCTGGTGCTGCGGCCACAGCCATTTCCAGTTCGATTTCAGCACCCGCATTATTCCCGTTAGATAGGTTAAATAACCCTTTTTTTATATGTGCATCCGCAAGTCCCGGATCAAGCTCGATTGCTCGGTCAATGTGACTCATGGCTTTATCAAACTCACCTTTGGCAAGGTAAGCATTACCAACCACGTTATGCGCCATAGCAATCTTATCATTCTGTGCCAAAACCTGAGTGATCTGACGAATACAATCGTCTAAACGATTTTGTCGCAGCAAGGTCAATCCACTCATCAGCCGAGCTTGACTATGGCCAGGATAGATATCAAGAACGTTTCTAAACTGACTTAAAGCCAATTCAAAGTGACCCAATTTATACTCGGCCAAACCGAGGCAGTAGTAACTAATCAGATCAGGCATCTCTCTTAAAGAGATGCGTAATTTAACGGTGGAGTTTTCAAAATCGCCAAGGGTATAGGCAACCATTCCAATCAGCCGCGATGTTAATGGATGCTCTGGAAACCGCTTGGACATTTCATCAACAGCTCGCTGGGCTTCTGCACTATTTCCCATATTAAGAGCCAGCATACCGGCCATAGACAATGCACCGACATCATTTGCATCAATAATTACCACTTGCTGAAATGCCTTCAAAGCGTCAACATTACGCCCTTCATGCATCTCAAGAGCGGCTAACATATAATACGCATCTTTTCTTTTCGGAAAATCTTCAGTCGCTTCAATCAACAACACACGGGCATCACTATTCCGACCCTGTTTCATATAATTCTGTGCCAGAGCCAATCGTGCATCAATATTTTTTCCGTCAAGCTCAATGGCTTCATCGAAAAGAAGTTCAGCACCATTTAAATCACCGCGTGTATCAAGTATACGACCAAGATACTCTTGAGATCTTGTGCTTTTAGAATGTTTCTTTAAGAACTGACTAATTGTCACTTCAGCGTCGTCAATTTTACGCATATCAAAATATAGAGAAGCGATATCTAACAAAACCACTCCATTATCAGGACTTTGCAAGCGAACTTTTTGCAGCTCCCTTTCAGACTTTTCGAGCTTACCGCTCTGGTGATAAGCCAAACCAAGCTGATGACGAGCAGTGATATAATTGGGGTCTTTATCTAGAGCATTACTAAAAAGGACGATGGCTCCCAACGAGTTACCTTGTGTCACCATCTCCATGCCATCATGAACCAGAACTTCTTTACTTTGTTCCTGACAGCCAACAAGGAGCAGTAAAACAATTACTAATTTGAGTGTATTTGTCATAAAAGACATAAATTCTCCGTTTAATTTAACTCAAATAAACTATAAGATTGGCGTTCAAAATAAGCGATCTACCCAACCCAGCGGTTTTTTCAACAGAAGAGGGTTAAGACTGGATACCTGTTCCTCGATTTCAACAATTACCGCCATATAGGGGCCACGAAGACCATGATATTCAACCTGTTCACCAACTCTCACCCAAGAAATTCCCCATCGCCTCAACAGTCCACACAGTCCCTTAGCCATGACGGCATACCAATGGGTTAACCCCAACGCAACGCTTTCATGATAAACACACTGATAAAGTCCAGCCACAATAAGACCCTCAAATGCGCGCCGTTCTTTATGCAAACGCTTTATATCACCCCGATCGACATCACGTTGTGCGTAGATAGCCTTATCGATTTCACGCCGTCTAAATTCTTTACTGATCGCCAAACGGGAAATCTCACCAATCTTTTTAGGATCACCAGAAAAAAGTTTTTCATCATCAATGACACAATGTTTATTAATTGGTAGACCTAGATGGGAATTTAAAACAATACGTACAGTGCCAATAATCTGGCCTGTTTCCACAACGACAGCGCAAAAATGTTTGGCGTACTGATCATATTCGTCAAACTCAAGACCATCAGGATGATCTTCATCCGTCTCAAAACCACACTCTGTGCAATAGACTCGATAACGTAAACGGAACAGTTCCTCCATCCGCGGATCATCTCTATTCACCCTCTCAAAGCTAAAATGAACCATAATTATTCCCACACAATATAATCTATGAATAATCATAACCGTCAGCACGATCTTAAGCTGTGTCTAATAAGGTTAGCAACTAAAGTCGATACCGCAACTTTATTAATGGAAACTGGACTGAACATGTTTTTAAATTTATTGGTTAAATTGACTACCTCATTGAAAATACAGAGAATTATTTTAAACATCAGTCCAAAAAAAAATTGCCAGTCAAATAATTAGTCAGGCCTGAATTCAAGTCATAAGTACCCCCCCCCCAGTTTGTTTGACCTAGGATTCTACTTAGAACAGATACCTCCATTAGCCATTGGAATGGTTGGCTTTTGCTTCACAGTAGCTTTAACCATTTTTTTTTCAATAGCAGCCCAAATATAAAGAATCTTCGCCGCCCAAACGGACGGATGTAATGAATCCCTTTGATAACCCTATGTGCTCTTTAGAGCACTGCGGATATAACGAGATTCGTAATGTAATATTGAAGCCAATTCGTCTGTTGTTAGACAAATTCCCATAAGTACCTCCATAGAGTTAAAGTGTGAAATTGCGCAAGAAAATAGCATTCACTTATCAACCTTATCGCGTATAACCAACCCAAAAGAGACGAATACAACGATCGGAAATTTGGGAAAAATTTGTTTATTTTTTGGATGAAAAATAGAAGAACTGGTGGAATGGTTACCTGAGGATGAATTAACGACCAGATAGGAACTACGTGATATTGAATTCAGCTGATGAAATAGACGGCCAAAGTTTTGGCACAGCAACAACCAGCAGACCACGGTTAAATATATTTACCCTTGAACAAGATTTAGCCGATGCTCACTACCGATTAGCCAGCACAACAATCGAACATCTGTCATGGTAAAAAGTAGTGTAGAAATACGACAGACCTCATACCCTCTTTTATTGCGACCCTCCCTATTGCCAACGGAAGGATACGCAGTAGAGTTCTCATGGTCAGAATATGAGAAATCAGCAATGTTATCTAAGTCAATTAAAGGCAAAATGATCATCAGCATCAACGCTCACCCCGAGATCCGCGAACTACTAAAGGATTTGGCAGTGGTCGAAGTAGCTTATTAATACACTGTCGGTGGTGCCGCTAAACGAAGCGACTGCACTGAACTAATTTATGGCAACTGGGATGGCTTTAAGCAAGAGAGTAAAGGTCATCAGGCTGGGTTGTTTTAAGGGGGAGTATCGGCAAGTTACAGGGAGTGAAGTGATGCAACTTGTATTTGGTACAGGAGTCGTTACAACGATATTAATCAATTCTATAATTGGTTGGTTACTAGACATAAAGAGAAAAATGAAAGGGAAGAAGAGTCAGCACATATAGCTCTACAGATTGCTGTAATTTTAGAATCTTTTGCTATTCAATGTATTGAGAAAGTAGCAAGAAGTTCTTTGGTGTAGACCCAAAAAAGGGTGGGCACCGTTTGGGCACAACCAAAAAAGGGTTAGCTGAAATATCAGCTAACCCTTTGAATTGTTTGGTGGGCGAAACAGGGCTCGAACCTGTGACCCTCGGTGTGTAAGACCGATGCTCTCCCAGCTGAGCTATTCGCCCAAACAGTGAGGTGTTTTTATCAATTTCCATTGGTACTGTCAATATTTAAATTCGACATTGTAAAAAATAAATACCGAACCTACAGTAGAGCCTTAACGGCATTCAAAGCAGCTTCATAATCTGGCTCTGCAGTCACTTCAGTAACGATTTCACGATAAGCGACTTTTCCCTGCTGATCAATGACGTAAACGGCACGAGCCAACAGCTTCAACTCATCAATCAATAACCCATATGCTAAGCCAAAAGAACGCTCTTGGTAGTCTGACAATGTTTGAACACGTTCAATCCCTGCATTACCGCACCAGCGTGACTGGGCAAAAGGCAGATCTAGACTAATCGTGTAGACAGCAACCTCTTCGGGAAGTGATGCAGCATCTTGATTAAACTTACGTGTCATCGTATCGCAAACACCGGTATCAATCGACGGCACAACCGCAATCAACTGTACTTTGCCAGTCGCCGTTGCCAACGTCACAGGCTGCAGGCCATTGTCTACTACAGTAAATTCTGGTGCACTTGAACCAACCTTTACGTCAGGACCAACAAGAGTTACACCATTTCCCTTAAATGTGATGACACCAGTTCTTTTTTCAGACATTTCGATTCCCCTCAAAGTTATGTTTAAGTACTCACGATTCATATATAACCAATTTAGTCACCATTCTAACCGAAAACTTTCCTTTGTCAAGTTGCAATCTGAAATCGCTTAAAAAAAAACATCATGTTAGAGTATTAAAAATCATCATTTAGCATCGTAAGGAGAACAGTATACTATGAAAAATAATGCAGATCTTTCTGACATAAAGATAACAGTGACCAATGTGATACTTTCTCTTCTTATCTTAACAGTACTCAACACATCGGCATTTGCATTAAATAAAAGAGTGATTCGTTCGGGAGATACTTTTCCTGAAATCATCCTTCCAGCGCCTGACTCAGTTAGTGACTCAACTTACCTCGGTATCGAAGCAGGACAACCATTTACTCCGAGTCAAATTAAAGCCGAGGTGTTATTGATTGAATTTTTCAACGTTCACTGTCCCCACTGTATTGAGCAAGCTCCAAGTTATAATAAGCTCTACGCTCGTATTGAAAAACATCGAGAGAATAGAGAAAAAATCAAAATAATTGCTATCGCTGTTGGTAACTTAGCGAGCGAAGTGAACACCTTTAAATCAACCCACAACATTCCATTTCCAGTATTTGCCGACACAAATTTTACAATATGGCGAACAATTGGCGGCAAGGTCTCCCCTTTCTCAGTATTTGTTCGCCAAAGACAGTCAAATGCCGATGATCATTCAACTGGAGTTGTTTGTGCAACGCACAGTGGCACCAACCACAGATATCGTAAAATTTATTCTCAGTTAGTTGACATTATGGAGATGACTGAAGATGAGATGAGTGAGTTTGTTCAAGAAAAAATAGCGGAACAACCACCAGAACCTGAACCAGATTCTACCGAAGCACTTAAGGATCAGGCCTACCATGCATTCCGTCAACTGGGTCGCGTCACTAGTTTCACACCGATCAACCTTGACTCATTTGACCATGTCTACAAGGCGCGTATTTTCAAAGATAAACAGTCAAAGATACTGTATGCACATGTAGTTAATCGCACCCCCGTATGTGACGTGTGCCACGATGTCAAACTCATCTACATCTTTAACGAAATTGGTGAGATTATAGATATTGTACCTTTGGATATTACCAAAAAAGGCAATGTGTCATGGAATGTCGAAGATATGAAAAAACTGAAAAAACAACTCATTGGCCGCAACCTGAAGTACCCACAACCATTTAATCCCGACATTGATGCAATCACCTCTGCAACAATGTCTACCTCTATAATTTACGACAGCATTTCTCAAGGTGAAATATTAATGGAGATGCTTGAGTTGAACAATCATCTCAAATAGATTGAGTGGTTTTATTCGGCGCTATTTTGTAGTATAAAGCAGGGTTTGCAGCGTAAATTCACCCCTTTGCTACTATATTCATTAACTGGCTTTTTTTGGATCCCCATGTACAAACAAAATAAAACAGCACCCTCTATCTCAATTGTTGGAATTGGTGGTATTTTCCCCCAAGCAGCCAATGTATCCGAATTTTGGAAAATCATTGAAGCGGCTCATTGCACCTCAAGTACCCCGCCCGTGGGTCGCTGGCGCCTTCCAGTAGAAGATGTTTATCATCGTTCTGAAGGTAAAATAGACTGTGTTTATTCTAAACGTGGCTGTTTTGTCGACAGTGCAGAAGCTGAACTTCCTTATAGCAAATTAAAAATTGACGCTAAAACGGTTCAAAGCCTCGACCCCATCTTTCAATTGCTTCTCCATGCAGGGTGTCAAGCATACGAAGACTCCAAACTGGGCAGCGTTAATCATGATCGGATGGGTGTTATCATCGGCAATTTAGCGTTGCCAAGTGAAACAACATCGCAACTAGCACAAGAGTATCTTGGTAGAACATTTGACGAGCAGCTATCAGCTACTGAACTTCCGTGCGACAAAACAGCCCCAATTAACCGTTTCATGACGGGATTACCTGCCGCTGTACTGGCAAAGGCTCTCGGGCTTGGTGGCCGCTGTTTTACCCTCGATGCCGCCTGTGCTTCGTCACTTTATGCGATCAAACTGGCCGTCGATGAATTACAATCTGGTCGCGCTGATGCCATGCTCACCGGTGGCGTAGCACGTCCTGATTCGCAATATACTCAAATGGGTTTTTCACAACTCCATGCCCTATCACCGACAGGTGTTTGTTCGCCATTTAATCACAGCGGTAACGGTTTAGTGGTTGGCGAAGGTGCTGGAATAATGCTGTTAAAGCGTACTGAAGACGCGCGCCGCGATGGTGACCATATCTACGCTGAAATTGCCGGCATCGGTTTATCTAATGATATTGGTGGCAGCCTTTTAGCACCGATGTCTGAGGGGCAACTGCGAGCCATGCGTTCGGCCTATCAACAAGCAGGCTGGAAGCCAGAAGAGATTGACCATATTGAGTGCCATGCAACGGGAACACCTGTAGGCGATGCGGTCGAATTTGACAGTTTAAAACAACTTTGGGCCGACTCGACAAAAGACCACTCGTGTGTTTTAGGTTCGGTTAAATCTAACATTGGCCATCTTCTCACAGCAGCCGGCTCCGCTGCTGTGATTAAAACAATTCTAGCCTTAAAGAATAAAACCTTGCCACCAACAGCAGGTTTTGAGCATTCATCCGCTCAACTTGGGATGGAAAGCAGTCCTTTTCAAGTGCTCAATAAGGCTCGCCAGTGGGACGCTCCCGCTGATCGTCCTCGCCGTGCCGCAGTCAGTGCATTTGGCTTTGGTGGTATCAATGCTCACTTGTTACTCGAAGAGTGTACAGAGCAACCAACAGCCAACACCAGAACTAGCAGCCAAGTTGAACTACCCTTTAATAATAACACCATCAATGATGTTGAACCGATTGCTATCATCGGCATGGATATCCAACTGGGTAAATGGTCGTCTCTAACAGAGTTTCGCCAACACATTCTCGGCAACACTCCGCCCCTTGCGTTTGACACGCCAGCAACGTGGTATCAAGCATCACAAAGCCGGTGGTTTAAGCGGGAGGTTGGTTCCAGCCAGTTTCGAGGCCACTACCTCAATCAGGTCAAGATCGCACCGGGGAAATTCAGGATTCCACCAACGGAATTAAAAGAGATGCTCCCTCGACAAGCCCTAATGCTGCAAAGTGCAGCAGCCGCGCTTGAGAATTCTGGTTTATCAAAAGCTGATCACACCCACAGTGGTGTTTTTATTGGCAACGGTCTGGATCTGAATGCCACAAGCTTTAGCCTACGTTGGGACATGCCGAATAAAGTTAAACAATGGGCCAAAGATCAACAACTTGATCTTGACGATCAACAACTTGAACAATGGCAACAACAGTTACAAGATGCCATCAGTACGCCCCTTACCGCCAACCGTACGATGGGGGCACTTGGCAGCGTTGTCGCTAGTCGAATTGCACGTGAATTTAAAGTTGGTGGGCCAAGCTATACTCTCGCTAGTGAGGAAAACTCAGGAATTCAAGCCCTACATACGGCTGTTTCTGCCCTACGCAAAGGTGAGATACATCAGGCAATTGTTGGTTCCGTGGATATGCCGGGTGATCTCCGCGCACAGCTCAGTCAACACAAACTTGGCCGACACGACGCCATTGCTGAAGGAGCCTGTGCCCTCATATTAAAGCCTCTTTCTGCTGCTGAGAAGGATGGCGATACTATCTATGCTCTCATTGATGCAACCACCAGCACCACCAACGCTAGCCCCAACTTGCTCGATGTTGCTGACGATGCCGTAGAACGTGGCATTAAACACCTCTATTCTCAGAACACGATCACTGGTGACGCTATTGGCTATGTTGATATCAGCGCACCAAAACATCGCGTTAAAGCTTATCAACAGACACTCGAAAAACATGTTGCACCTGATTGTCACATTGCCAACAGTAGTGGCACGTTAGGTCATAGCGGTGAAGCCAGCAGCTTGGTTTCAATTGTCCAAGCAGCTCTCGCCTTGCATCACTGTGTGCTACCCAACACCTCGACAACCGCTCATCCTGATCAAGCCACCAATCAATATTGGCTACACAATCGACAGGTTGGACCTCGGCGCGCCTTAATCAGCAGTTTTGGCACAGGGGGAATGTGCAACCAGACTCTTTTGAGCCAATGGAGTAGCGAGAAGACTCCGCTACCCAGCCGTTTCCCTGCACGTGAAGAACATAGTCATCTATTTAATTGTTTTGGTCACACGGCAGAACAGTTACAGCAACAGCTCAAAGCGCTAACAACATTTTTGAACCGCAAGATTGACGATGATTTTGTCCAACAGGAATCAAGCTGGGCCAAAGAGTGCCACCACCCTAAGTCACCGTGTCTTGCACTGTCATTTATTTGTGAACACCAGAAAGAGTTGCAACAACAGATCTTTTTTGCGACCCAACATCTACAAAACAACTCAGAGCAAAGATTAGACGGCCGCGGTGGTGCAACCCTACCCGCTTGCGCACGCGATAAAGTTTTTTATGCACCTCATCCTATCGGTCATGCAAACGATGGCAAAAGTGAAGTCGCCTTTGTTTTTTCAGGATCAGGAAACCATTTTCCAGCGATGGGACAACAGCTTGGCCGTCAATATCCGGCAATTTTCGAAGCACAACATCGACAAAACTTGCGTTTAAAAGATCAATATCAACCACATATTTTTTGGTCGAATGTTTCGCGTGAGAAAATTGAAGATGATCATAATGCGATGATCATCGCTCATGTAGCACTGTGTACCGCGTTAAGTGATACGGCACAAAGCTTGGGCATTAAGCCACAAGCAGCTATCGGCTACAGTTTGGGCGAATCATCCAGTCTGTTTTCACTTAAGGCGTGGAATCAACGCGATGAGATGCTGGAACGGATCGAAGCCTCATCACTTTTCACCACCGATCTCGCCGGGCCATGCCATGCAGCACGTAAACTGTGGGGGTTCAGTGATGAGATGCCGATTGATTGGTGTTTAGGCATTGTTCCCGTGTGTGCTGAAACGGTTCGGAAAGCGTTAGACGGTAAAGAGCAGGTTTACCTACTTATTGTTAATACCCCAGAAGAGTGCATCATTGGCGGCAACCGCTCCGCTGTTATGGATATCGTTAATCAATTAAGTACTCCTTTTATCGAACTACACGGTGTCACCACGGTGCACTGCCCCGTACCGACCATCGTCAGTAAACCCTATCGGGATCTGCACCTATTTCCGACCACGGTTCCAAGTGGAATCCGTTTTTATAGTTGTGCATCAGGACACGTTTACACCCCAAGCACTGAGCGCTGCGCCGATGCGATTCTTGCTCAGGCAACGGATACCATCGATTTCACACGAGTGATTAACAACGCTTACGATGATGGCGTACGCATTTTCGTCGAAACAGGCAGCGGCAACTCATGTAGCCGCATGATCTCACGAATTCTTGGTGACCGTCCTCATGTTGTACGACCAACGTGCATCGAGGGACAGTCTGCCGTCACAACGTTAGCGCGACTTGTCGGCCAATTAATCTCTGAAGGAATTGCGTGTGATCCAGCGCCGCTTTATGTTGAGTCGACACCTCAAGCTCCTTCGGACTCTAGCTTTAAGCCGATCTGCCTACACAATGGTCAGCCTCAGTTTACGCTGCCTGAAACACCAAAGCCGAGCCCTAACTCCTTCGACATCCCTGAGCCGAGCCCGATACAAGCTCAACAGGTCACTGAAGTTACGCCGCAACCGTTGCGTGATCCCCTTATGCAAACGATGCAGGTCACACAACAACATCACAATGCTGCGCATGATCAATTTTTACAGCTTTCAGATAACATCAGACAACTGATGGAGCGTAATATCGCCCTGCAAAAAGAGTTGCTGGGCCACCTACCCCATTCTACGACAAAACCAGTGCAACCAGCCATTACGACACCAGTAGTTCCAGTGATGCCGACCGAACCTGTTGCGTTCGACCGAGAACGTTGCATGGAGTTTGCAATTGGCTCCATTGCAAACGTTTTGGGGCCTAAATTCGCTGAGATCGATCAATACCCTACCCGCGTCCGTTTACCTGATGAACCATTGATGTTGGTCGACCGGATCATGAGCGTTGAAGGCGAACCATGTTCCATGAGTCACGGTCGCATCATCACCGAACACGATGTGACCTCTGACCGATGGTATCTCGATGGGGGTCGTATTCCAACCTGTGTTGCTGTTGAGGCGGGACAAGCTGACCTGTTCCTATCGGGATATCTTGGGATCGATTTTCACAGTAAAGGGAAGGCCGTCTATCGCCTGCTTGATGCTGTCGTTAAATTCCATAGTGCTCTGCCACAACCCGGCGACATTATTCGCTACGATATCCGCATTGAACGGTTTTTCCGTCAAGGCGACACATGGCTGTTTCGCTTTCAATTTGACAGTACCGTTAACGGTGTTCCACTGATGACTATGCGCGACGGCTGTGCCGGTTTCTTTACCCAAGAGGAACTTGATGCGGGTAAAGGGATTATCCATACAAAATTTGACCTGATGCCCAAGCAAGGTAAGCGACCGAGTGACTGGATCGACTTTGTGCCGATGGTTGAAGAGCACTACAACGCCCAACAGGTGAGCGCATTGCGTCAAGGACAACTCACACAATGCTTTGGCCCGCTGTTTGAGCCACTTCAAGTCCAGACACCCTATACGCTCCCCAGTGGACACATGGAACTGGTTGATCGCGTTACCGCCATCCTCCCTGGAGCTGGACGCTTTGGCTTAGGTCAGGTTCGTGCTGAGATGGATATTCACCCAGACGATTGGTTCCTTACCTGTCATTTCTGCGATGATAACGTGATGCCAGGCACATTAATGTACGAATGCTGCCTGCATACATTACGTATCTATTTAATGCGTATGGGTTGGGTGAGCGAAAAAGGGGAAGCGGCTTGGGAGCCAGTACCGGGAATCGACAGTCAACTTAAATGCCGTGGTCAGGTGACAGAAAAAACTCAAACAGTCACCTACGAAGTCACCATCAAAGAGTTAGGCTATCACCCTGAACCATTCGCCATCGTAGATGCCTTGATGTACGCAGATGGTAAGCCAATTGTTGAGATCATTGACATGTCGGTACAAATCAGTGGTTTAACTCGTGAAAAATTGATTTCACGCTGGCAATCACGTTCTGTCGCCACGAACATAGTTAATACATCCACTGCGACAGCGACCACTGCTAAACCCGCTCTGTACGATTACGACAGTATTCTCGCTTATTCGAGTGGTAATCCATCCGATGCTTTTGGTGAACCCTACCGCATCTTTGATCAGGGACGTCGTTTAGCACGACTACCACGACCACCTTTTCAATTTCTTGATCGCGTTACTGATATTCAGGCTGAGGCGTGGAAAATGGTGGCGGGTGGAACCGTCGAAGCTCAATATGACGTTCCAAAAGATGGATGGTATTTTGATGCAGAACGTCACCCCTACATGCCATTCAGCGTATTGCTAGAGATTGCTCTTCAACCCTGTGGCTGGATGGCTGCATTTGTTGGTTCAGCACTCACCAGCGACATCGATCTGTGTTTCCGTAATCTGGATGGAAAAGCCGTACAACATCGTGCGGTCACACCTGGCAGTGGCACCTTAACAACAACGGTCAAACTGACTCGTGTTTCAAGTAGTGGTGGCATGATTATCCAGAGTTACGACTTTTGTGTCTGCGATGCTCAGGGCCCAGTTTATCAAGGTGATACGGTGTTCGGTTTCTTTACTGAGCAGGCTCTTTCGAATCAAATTGGTATCCGTGATGCGAAACAATACCAACCAAGCATCGAGGAGATCGATAACGCAATCAGTTGCCCTTATCCGATGCATGCTCCGTATCCCAAACAAAAGCTACACATGGTTGATGATATTGCCCTGTACGTTGCCAATGGAGGTCCTGATGGATTAGGATTTATCCGCGGAACAAAAAAAGTGAATCCTAAAGAGTGGTTCTTTGAAGCACACTTTTACCAAGATCCTGTTTGCCCGGGTTCTTTAGGACTAGAATCCTACCAACAACTGCTTAAATATATCGCGATTGAGCGTTGGGGGTCCTCTGAAATGACCCACTTTGAGCCAATCACCTTGAACTTAAAGCACAATTGGATGTATCGTGGTCAGATTATCCCTGCCAACCAGCTCGTCACCATTGAGGCTGTTGTGACTAAAATTGATGATCAAAATAAATCGATTGTTGCCAATGGATATTTAAGTGTTGATGGGAAATTGATTTACCAAATGAATCAATTCGGCTTGAAGATGATTCAGTAAAAATCAATATTTAACATTAACTCTGAACGATAACATACTGATTTAACAAATCATTACACATTGACTACAGGAGAAAGAAATGTACCGTTATCTCGTAATCCTCTCAGTATTAATAGTGTCACTATCCGCATGTGGATCGAACGAAACGCCACAAGATCA
This sequence comes from Desulfuromonas svalbardensis, assembly GCF_055389415.1. Taxonomy (NCBI): domain Bacteria; kingdom Pseudomonadati; phylum Thermodesulfobacteriota; class Desulfuromonadia; order Desulfuromonadales; family Desulfuromonadaceae; genus Desulfuromonas; species Desulfuromonas svalbardensis. The sequence goes on from NZ_AP042416.1 coordinate 2,686,913, forward strand.
ACACGATGCATCACTTAGTAAGGCATTAACAATCAGTGTCTCAGTTCCAGAAGAGTCTACAGCCTCCGCAAATTGCCCTATGACCAACGAAGAATGCAATTCAACTCCAGAAGAGTGCGCCACGATGGCAGTGAACGGTTGTCCAAAGGCTGGAACCCCTGACTGCCCAAAAGCTGCTGCACAAAGTTGCGATAAAGCTGGAACACCTGATTGTCTAAAGGCTGCGGCTCAAGGTTGCGATAAAGCTGGAACACCTGATTGTCCAAAAGCTGCTGCACAAAGTTGCGATAAAGCTGGAACACCTGATTGTCCAATGACTACCACAGAAGGTTGTGATACTGCTTCACCTGAAGTGATTGTAAGTGCAATGGATCAAGTAGAGAGTGTTGTAACCGAGATCGCAGAAGTGGACACATCTTTGCCTACAACTTCTATTTTGACACTGAGCCTACAAAACGAATTTGGCGATGTATTCGTTCCCCACAGTCAGCATGTTGAGATGTATAGTTGTGATGTCTGTCACCCAACGACACCACCGGGGAAAATTGAAAAAACAAAAAAAGAGTTTCACGCACTCTGTCGTAAATGTCATGCCGATGAAAAAACTGGCCCAACAAAGTGCCGAGCATGTCATCAGCGTTAATCTTAGATTTTAAATAAACCGCTAGAAAGGCTCGTTAACCAGCTTTTCTAGCGGTAATTTTACATACAACATCAGATACGTTTACCACCTAACTTTCCATCTTTATGTTTCTTATTCTGGCAGAGGCTTCGACGAAAGAGATGAGGTATTTTCATAAACTGGCAAGAGAACTTATCACCGAGATAAACGATAATAAAAATCGCTACAAAAATAAGATACAGGTACCATGGTAACGGTACTAACGCAGAGAAGGCATAAACAAGAACGACCAACATAATCACAGCAACAACAGAGTAACATTTCATAGCAACCTCATTTAATAGTTCACAACAATTCATAACATATCGAAGAGTCTAACGAACTTTAGCGATTACTGTCAATTTTTAGGAACATTATGTTAAATCTCAATGAAACTGAGACACACTATATAGAACTTGCAACCCATATTAATCTCAACGAGATTGACTATGATATAGTCATGCATCAGCAAGCAAAACACACTTACCGATCATTATTTCTTGCAGGTTCATTTTTCATCATTGGTTTTGTACTGTTCCTCGCTGAACTTGTACCGTATCTCAAAGGATTCGGTATTGGAGTTGTTTATATTCTTTTTATATTATCGATAATTTTCGTATTTCATGCATTGCGTTATCAAAAAGAGATTGAAACCCGCGTCACATACGAAATACTGCAAAAGATACAAGCAATCGAGGGCAGTAATGGATTTTTATGGCGAATTAACACTCTTATTAACGCCTGCTGCCAACAAGAATATGGTGGACTCCCTGAAGGTGTGCAACAAGTCCAGACATCGTCACAAGCGGGAGGAATAGAGATGAGTGAAATTCGACTTTATAAAGATTTACTGGAAAAAGTAACCAAATGGTACGCGAAACAAGAGGTCCATTAAGTTCGCCCCCTACCCATTCAAACTGAAATACTATTTATTCAACCATAACAACTGCGCTGGCACTTCTACCTGCTAGCCATCCTGTTGAAAAGGCTGCTTGTAAGTTATAGCCACCCGTATTGGCTTGGATATCGAGTAATTCACCAACTAAATACAGCCCTGCTACCTTGCGTGATTCCATAGTGCGTGGATCAACCTCTTTTACGCTCACACCACCTGCCGTAACAATAGCCTCTTTCATTGGTCGATATCCAGTAACTGTCAGTGGAAAGCTCTTCAGCCACAAACGTATTTTTTTGCGTTCAACCGCTGAAACGCTATGACCTAAACGATCTCCTGCGACACCTGTCATATCAAGGCATACGGGAATCATCTCACGAGGTAATAGTCCACGTAAAATACTGGTTAAGGGCTCTTTGTCGCGCTTAGAAAAATCACGTAGCAATCTCGCATCGAGTTTTTTATCATCCAGTGCGGGCTTTAGATCAAGCAGTAATTCAACCTTTTTATCAGCACGTAAAGCATCCACAGCAACGCCACTAAGAGTTAAGATAACAGGTCCTGTAACACCGAAGGCGCTAAAGACCAGTTCACCAAAGGCATCCTCTTTTTTCTTGCCATCGACGATTAACCTTACACCAATATTGCGTAAATTGAGGTCAGCCATGCTTGACGTAACTGCTCCTGCGGTAACGAGAGGAACGAGAGCTGGGCGTACATCGACGATACTGTGACCAACCATCTCACTCATAGGATAGCCATCGCCAGTTGACCCTGTCGCCGGATAGCATGCTCCACCCGTTGCTAAAATGACAGCATCGGCATGAATCTCTTTGCCATTACACACAACGCCGCACACTCGACCATCGGCAACTAATAAGCGGGTAATTGAACAATTATATTGAGTACGAACTCCACATTTTATCAACCAAGCTACAAACAGCGCAACAACTTCTTGAGCCTTACCACGAGTAGGAAATATTCTTCCGCCACGTTCCTTGGTGAGTGGCAACCCTTTTTCTTCAAAAAACTGTGTCAATTCAGTATTAAAAAACTGATGAAAACATTGACGCAAAAAACGACCGTTTTTACCAAAGTGACTTATAAATTCTGGTATTTCAGCAATGTTTGTAAGATTGCACCGCCCCTTACCTGTTATCGCCAGCTTTAACCCAGGACGTCTCATTTTCTCCAACAATACCGTTTCAGCACCTGCTAGTGCCGCTTGACCTGCAGCCATCATTCCCGCAGCACCTGCACCAACAACGATCACTTTGCGCTTTTCCATCATAAATTCCTTAAATTTTGCGAGGTGTTAACCACCTGTTCGCTTAACAACCCAGCCCTCTTTTAATAAAAGGGGGATCAATGTATCACGGTGATCGCCTTGAATTTCAATGGTACCTTGTTTGAGCGTGCCACCACTGCCACATTTTTTCTTTAAGCTTTGCGCATAAACCTTCAATTCGGCTTCAGCTAAAGGAATTCCAGTAACAAGAGTTACCCCCTTGCCCTTACGTCCCTTGGTTTCACGCCCTACCCGCACCACTGAATCTTTAGGAACAGGTACTGATTTCTTTTTACAACTGCACTGAGCTATTGGTTTCTGACACTGGGGGCACATTTCCCCCTGGTCGCATGAATAAACTAAGCGAGCATCCCCTTTTTTCATGATGACAGTACCTCCACTATTCAGATGTAAATCGGTACAGACAAAAACGCCGCCCACAATTGTAGGCGGCGTAATAAGACATTGAAAACTAGAAAATTTAACCGATCATAGCCAAAACGTTATCTAACCGGGTAAGACAACGATCGCGACCAAGGACAAGCATCACCTCAAAAATACCAGGTGCGCTGGTACCACCAGAGAGAGCCACACGTGTCGGCTGACCAACCTTGCCAAACTTAAGCCCTGTTTCTTCAAGGACAGCCTTAAATGCCACCTCTACACCTTCTAAGGTGAATGGGCACTGGCTTAATTGGCACCGTAACGATTGAAAAGCCTCTTTTTGCTCAACAGTAATAAATTTAGCTTGGGCTTTTTCATCAAACACGAGGGAGTCAGAAAAATAGAATGCTGCTTTTTCAGCCATCTCTACCATCGTCTTACTACGATCTTGGAGAGATTTCACCACTTCGGCACAATCAATATCAGCAGAAACCTGAATACCGTCTTTTTCGAGATACTCTTTTAACAACGTACCTAAACGTTGAGGATCACCTGTTTTAATATAATGCTCGTTAAGCCATAAAAGTTTTTCAGGATTAAAAACACCGGCGGAACGGCCAACATTATCAAGGCTAAACTTTTCGATCAGATCGTCCATTGAGAAGATCTCTTCATCGCCACACGACCAACCGAGGCGCACTAAGTAATTAACCATCGCTTCAGGCAGGAAGCCCATTACACGATAATCCATTACCGAGGTAGCGCCATGCCGCTTTGATAACCGTTTTTTATCAGCACCGAGAATCATTGGCACATGAGCAAACTCAGGTAATGGATAACCAAGGGCATTATATATTTGTATTTGACGAGGTGTATTATTAACATGATCGTCACCGCGAATCACTTGCGTCAAACCCATTTCAGCATCATCGATAACCACCACAAAATTGTAGGTTGGCGTGCCATCGGTACGCTGGATGATCATATCATCAAGCTCTTTATTCTCAAAGGTGATGGTTCCCTTAATTCGATCGTTAAAGCTGGTGGCACCATCACGTTGCGATTTAAAACGGATCACATAGGGAGCATCATCCTCGCGTGGTGCAAGGTCACGACAGGTTCCATCATATTGAGGTTTATCTCCGCGAGCCATGGCTGCTTCACGCTTCTGTGTCAACTCATCAGCAGTGCAATAACACTTGTAGGCTTTGCCTTCATCAAGCAACTGTTGAACCTTCTGCTTGTATAGATCAAAACGTTCCGTTTGATAAAATGGACCCTCATCGTAAGATAGGCCCAACCAATCCATCGCCTGTAAAATAGCATCAACTGATTCCTGCGTTGAGCGTTCCACATCGGTATCTTCAATCCGTAAAATATACGTGCCCTGCTCTTTGCGTGCGAGAAGGTAATTAAACAAAGCAGTGCGAGCACCACCGATATGCAAATAGCCAGTGGGACTTGGGGCAAAACGGACACGTAAATCGGACATTTATCTCTTCTCCATTAAGCAAATAGCAAAGTGCGCCGTCACGATGACGACCTTGGTTTTATACTGCAAACAGGGGTGGGTAACAAGAAGTAATTGTTTTTATAAACTGTCTACCAAATTGACTATTAACGAACAACGACGCCAGCATAGCCAACGACGTTTGTTTGATCCTCCGTCACTTCACCAGAATGACCATAGCGGATCAATTCGGCATGTTGCGCACCAATTAATTTCGTTGCTAATAACATCACCGCTACCGCAGGCATTCCACACATAGTTATGTGTGAGTTTGTTACCCGTTGGTAGAGTTCTTTAGCATTCAAATTAAGGACTGCATCGAGTGCGTAAGAGTCTTTCTTAGCGGCATGATCAACAGATTCATAGTGGGTCATGTCTGAACTAGCCACAATTAATACCGACTGTTTAGTCGCCGTGATAACACGGCCCAAGGCATGAGCCAATTGTTCGAGCAAATGATAAGGATGAGGACGCAAACTAATCGGAACGATCTTAACCTGAGGATTTAAAACACTCAGAAATGGCAACATCACTTCAAGCGAATGTTCGTAACAATGGGAAACTGTGTCGGCAACAAACAGTGGATCACTGTCGATAATGGTTTCAGCTAACTCGTTATCAACAAACACTGAACCAAGAGGAGTTTGCCACGACCCACTTGAATAAACCCCACAAGGTTCCCCGACCCCTTGATGATTCGGGCCAATCAAAATAACGCTATCGGGTATTTCAACAGTGGAAAATGTTGCGCCAGCAATCGATCCAGAATAGAGATACCCTGCGTGGGGAGCCATCAAACCAAGAGCTGGTTTACAAGACTGACTGTCAGTAAGAAAACCATCAATTTGAGTTCGCAGAAGTTGTGGGTTATCGGGATAAAACTGTCCCGCAACAACAGGTTTACGTTCATCCAATTCATGCATCGTACACCCCTCCATAATTTTAGTTATTACGCAAAAGAGGACCAGATCATTTTAACACCAACACAAATCAATAACACAGAAAACACCTTAACCATTTTAGCATGGGAACAAAATTGTCCGATACGAACTCCGATTCGTGCTCCAAATATAGAGAAAGGGACGACGAGTAAAACCGCAGGAAAATAAACAAACCCTAAAAAACCTTCTTCGATTGTTTTGATCTGCCAACCCATAAAAATATAGGCACAGGTTCCGATTAACGATGACATAACAATTAAGGCAGTAGAATTCCCTACCGCAAGATGGATAGGAAAATGTAAGAGAATCACCATAAGCGGAACGGCAATCACTCCACCACCCACACCAAAAAAAGAGGAAAAAGTGCCACCGATAAAGCCAACGAATAGCAATAGCACAGCCTGATCTCGTAGTGCATCGCTAGAAGGTTTTGACGCACCGGTCAGGAGTTTAATGGCAACGGCCATTTGCATCACTCCAAATGCTAATGTCAACACAGGACCAGTCAACAATGATGCGCAAAATGCGCCAACGCAGGCACCAACGACTGCACCCAAAGCTAAATAAAGGACATGATTCCGCCTGACATTTCCCTGTCTATGATGACCAATGGTATTACTCACAGCAGTTGGAATGATAATGGCTAAACTTGTCGCAAAAGCACAATGAACAATATATTGCGGATCAAAACCAGCAAGCTGAAAACGCCACATAAGCAACGGAACTAAAATAACACCGCCACCAATCCCCAAAAGCCCGGCTAAACCTCCGGCACAGCAACCAAAAACAATAAAGCTAATCAATAATTCAAAAGTCAGAAACTCCAAAAGAATATTCTCCACTTCAACACGAACCATTATCGAACAAAAGCAACGACTCTTTGCACATTCTTGCCCCATTCAAAACACAATAACTATTTACAAACAACTTCACATTATGTAGCATAAATTAAAATATTCAGCGACTAGAGTTGACATCAAGCCAGCATCCTAATGATACAAACTCCACAGATTAACATACGGAAATGGAAAAACACATTCAATGACAAGCTTTAGCAAGGAAGGTAACTTTAAACAGTTTGATGCTAAACCTGTATCTTTTTCAAATCAATGGCAACGAATACAACTCATTATTAAGGTGCGCTGGTTAATACTATTAATGATCACAATCTATGGCTTATTTTCTGCCGTATTTTTGCATTATACCGCACCAGATCAGCATTTATCGACCATTCAAATAAAAAGTCTCTCTGGTACAATTCTATCCATCATTTTGTTCAACTTCCTATCTCAACTGATCAATTCTCGTACACACCGAGCTGCTTATTTACGAGGGGTTCAAATCTGTGCTGACCTGATTTTTGCAACGATTCTAATCCATCAAACAGGAGGAGGCTCCAGTTGGTTATGGCAGATATATTTAATCGTCGCACTCGAATCATCTTTTCTCCTCACATTACGACGCTATATGGCACTAACAGTTGGGTTGAGTAGTTTGCTTTTTGGCTCAGTATTGTGGGCTGGATACCACGATGTTTTGACCTCTATAGATCTCAATATTTTTTATTCACATTACAAGCATAACGGCAGCTATTTAACATTATTATGGTTATGGGTAACTATTTTAAATATTACTGCCACAATCTTAGGATATTATTTTAACAAAATAATACGCCAAGAATCACAGGAAGTTTTCATCAAAGAAAACCGTTTACACCGTTTCATGGAGAACGCTCAAGACCTGATCATTGCCTTTGATGAATCAAACAAAATTCAATTCATGAATAAATCTGCTAGGGTGCGTCTTAGTATTGAGGACAGTAAAGAGGTGCACTCCATTGAGCACATCATTCACTCTGACGACCTCGCTCTGTGGGGTAGAAAAACGTGCCTACTCGGTGTTGGGGAAACATTTGACCCAGCAATTTTCCATTTACGTACCCGTTCAGGTGAAACAGTACACGTAGATTGTCGTATCAGTAGTGATACAAAGGGTCGCGACCCTCTTCATTGGGCGATTTGTCGTGATCTTTCAAAACAGATTGAAAGCGAGCAACAACTTCACCACATTGCTAATCATGACCGACTGACAGATCTAATCAATCGCCACGGGTTCACGGAAAAAGCCAAACATTTAACCCTAATGGCTCGACGATCACATCAACAAATTGCCCTGGCTATCGTTTCAGTTGATCACCTTAAAGTGATCAACGAGACTCTTAGTATCGAAAGTGGCGATACCCTTTTACATACATTTAGTCAACGATTGCTCAATTCTGTTCGTGAGACTGATATTGTAGGACGTTTAGCCGGCAATCAATTTGTCGTTTTACTGGTTAATATTGATGGCCCCGATGCGGTTAATCAAGTAATCGCAAAACTTAGAAAACGACTGGCCGCACCTCTTACAATCGACAATCACGAAATTTTCATTACGGCAAGTATTGGACTAAGCATCTATCCTAGAGATGCTGCAACCGTCGAAGAGATGATTAACAAATCCAGTAATGCCATGTACAGCGTTAAAACTCAGGGTGGCAACAATGTCACGTTCTACAGTGATGAAATGAACAACGATATAAAAAATCGTCTGCTGATGATTAACGGTCTACACCAAGCTCTTAACAAAAAGGAACTCAAACTTCATTACCAACCCAAAGTGAAAATTAAAACAGGACGCTTTAACTCTGTTGAAGTACTACTGCGCTGGAATCATCCCACCCTTGGTCAAGTCGCCCCAGGTGATTTTATTCCGATGGCTGAGGAATCAGGTGTTATTGGTGATTTGACGGAATGGGTTCTTTATGAAGCCTGTACTCAGAGCCAAAAATGGCAACAACAAGGACTTCCCCCTATCCGAGTTGCCGTCAATGTATCAGGTCATCAATTACAAAACAGAGAACTAGTTGGGCAACTCAAAAATGTTTTAGCTTCAACAGGGCTTGATCCAGAATTATTAGAGGTCGAAGTTACTGAATCTGTTTTGATGCAAAACCCTGATGCTGCTAGCTCAATTTTAAAAGAGATACGCAAACTAGGCATCCACCTATCAATTGATGACTTCGGTACCGGGTACTCATCATTAGCCTACCTAAAGCGCTTCCCTGTGCACTCACTCAAGATAGATCGATCATTTATTTTAGATGTTGAACAAAGTGAAAAGTATGCGGCAATTACTGCTTCAATTATTCAAATGGGCAAAACGCTTAACTTGAATATTATTGGTGAAGGGGTTGAAACATTAGGTCAGATGGCATTTTTAAAAGAGCATCAATGCGATGAAGTTCAGGGATATTTATATAGTATGCCTGTACCTGCGGATGAGATTAGTACACTTCTCAACAACTTAAAAGACCAAAGGAACCCTGTTTCAAACCAAATTGAGACCATTTTAGACGAATAGATTATTGCCCGTAGCTGCGGATTCATAATAGTGAACTGTAACGGGAAAACAGAAAAGAAAAAGGGTTAGCGATAAATCGCTAACCCTTTTTTATTTGGAGGCCCCGCCCAGATTCGAACTGGGGATAAAGGCTTTGCAGGCCTCTGCCTTACCACTTGGCGACGGGGCCATGACGTTGTATTAATTCCTCTCGTCAAGGCCCGCTATTGGTATCAAATTGGGCCCTGCACTGTCAAGATAAAAGTATCAATTATTCTCTTTACCTAGCTGATTCGCAACAGAACGAAGTTTACTATCCATAGTGTGTTCTTTATCGCGCCGATCGTCGATTTTAATCAACGTAGAGACCCGCTGTGCCCCAGCATTAAAGGGTGATTCATGCATCTGTTGAACCAGAGAAAAAATAGCATCCAAATCCCCTTCGAGAATCGTTCCCATGGGAGTTAATTGGTACTTCAAACCAGACTGTTCGACTAACTTCAAACATCCAGCAACAAACTTTGAAATCCCACCAGTACCTTCACCAATTGGCGTGCAACTAATTTGTACAACGGCCATATGACCCCCCATAAACAAAAAATTAAACGCTGAGCATACAATGATGCCATCATAGCTTAATTCATACCAAGGTAAATAAAAAAGGGCTGCAAACAGTTGTTTGCAGCCCTTTTAAATATTGGTGCCGAAGGGGAGACTCGAACTCCCATGCCCTTTCAAGCACATGAACCTGAATCATGCGTGTCTACCAATTCCACCACTTCGGCTTGAAGTGGTGGATTTATATCAAACGGACTCATGAATTGCAAACATAATTTCGACAACTGCAATCAATTACGACCCTTTGTACGTTTATATTTGACCGCCAGCCAAGTTTGACAACCTTACCTTTGCTGTTAGAGTGAAATAATGTTTGTAATTACATAACAACAGTCACCCCACCCCAATTTACACTGCCCATCTTAAAAGGAGTCACAAATGGAACAGGAAATGTTTTGCTACCAGTGTGAACAAACTTCCAGAGGAACTGCCTGCACCACGATGGGCGTATGCGGTAAAACACCTGAGGCTTCAGCCCTGCAAGACCTGATAGTCTGGGGACTCAAAGGGATGGCGTTTTGGGCTGATCTGGCACGTCAGCAAGGTGCCGCAGACAATGAGATCGATATACACATGATTGAGGGACTCTTTACCACGGTGACAAATGTCGACTTTGACACGGAGAACCTCGCTAAAGTTGTGCAAAAAACAGTTGCCATGCGTGATCGAGCTAAAATGCTTTTCGATAAGACTGGTACGAGCCAACCTGAGGGGGTCCCCGCTGCTGCTCTAGACTGGGAACTAGCAACATCTACAGCTAACATGATTAATCAAGGTAAACTTCACCCTGTTCTTAATCCTGAGGTTGACCCAGATATTCAATCTATGCGCGACACATTATTGTATGGCTGCAAAGGGATGGCCGCTTACGCTGACCATGCCCACATCCTCGGTCAAGATGATAATGACATCTATGCGTTCTTCCACAAAGCTCTTGCGGCAATGGTAGATGACTCCCTTAGCCTGACCGACTACATTGGATTGGCAATGGAATGTGGTCAGATGAATATCAAGACCTCTGGGCTACTTAACAAAGCTCATTGCGATGCCTACCAACCTCCAGTTCCTACACCGGTAAGTATTGGCACAAAGGCGGGAAAAGCAATTTTGGTCTCCGGCCACGATCTTAAAATGCTCGAAGAGCTACTTAAGCAAACCGAAGGTAAAGGGATCAACATCTACACCCACGTTGAAATGCTCCCAGCTCATGGCTATCCTGGTTTAAAAAAATACCCGCATCTCGTTGCCAACTATGGTGGTGCATGGCAGGACCAACAAAAAGAGTTCCCCTACTTTCACGGGGCAATGATCTTTAACACCAATTGCATTCAACGTCCGGGCGATGTTTATCAGGACCGGCTGTTCACCTGGGGCCGAGTCCGCTGGCCGGGTGTGAAGCATATCGATAGTTGGGATTTTTCAGAGGTGATTGAGAAAGCTCTTGAATGCGATGGTTTTATTGAAAACCCTGTCAAAGAGATTCTCACTGGCTGTGGTCACCATGCCGTTCTTGGCCTCGCTGACAAAGTGATCGCCGGAGTAAAGTCGGGGGCGATAAAGCGCTTTTTTGTCATCGGTGGCTGCGATGGTGCCATGTCAGGTCGCGACTACTACACCCAGCTTGCTCAAAAGCTTCCTCAGGACACGATCATCCTAACCTTAGCCTGCGGTAAGTATCGCTTTAATAAACTAGATTTAGGGGATATCGACGGTATCCCACGTTTGCTCGATGTTGGCCAGTGTAACGATGCTTATTCAGTGATTAAGATTGCAGAGGCTCTAGCAGAAGCATTCGAGTGCGAGATTAACGACCTGCCGCTATCTATTGTACTATCGTGGTACGAGCAGAAAGCAGTAGTTGTTTTACTGTCACTGCTGTCACTCGGTCTCAAGGATATGAGAATCGGCCCGTCGCTACCGGCGTTTATTTCACCAAATGTGCTTAACTTCTTGGTTGAAAACTTCAACCTTACCCCCATTGGTGATGTCGATAGCGATATGGCAAAAATGTTGAGTTAACAGCTTGATCGTTCACAAGCAAAAAAAGTGGTTCGGGGCAACAACACCCGAACCACTTTTTGTTCCTTTAACAACGAATATCAACCATTTCATATCAGTTATTAACTGGCACAACCTGCAATACCCGATACGTTTCAACGCGCACCAATCCTAATGGCGCCCCTTTGATCCGTTTAACATGCTTACCTTCCGTTACCATAACATCCACTCGAGTATCCTTCGCTGCTCGCGAATGGGCAGCGCACAGTGACGCAGCAAATAGCTGATCCTCCATTGGCACGTCGGCACCATCACTTTTAATAACCAGATGACAACCCGGTATTTTGTGTGCGTGGAACCAAAGATCGCGCGACTTCAAAAGTGTTTTTGACACATAATCGTTGGTTTTATTATTTCGTCCCCAAACAATTTCCCAACCATTTGGTGACTGGACACGGTTGACCAATGTCACAGCTTTTTGATGGCGCGTGTCACGTTGTAAAGCCGTCGCGGGTTTATACCAGCCTGATTCAATCAGCTCTTCACGAATCATATCACTATCAGCGCTAGTTACCTGATCATCAAGCTGCTGAGAGATCTGTTCTAAACTCTCAATTTCCATCTGTGTTTGCTCAAGTCGACGTTGGCAATGATCGAGTCCACGCTTCCCTTTTCGATACCTCTTGAAATAGAGTGCGGCATTCTCCTGTGGTGTTTTTGCAGGTAGCAGTGCAAGGGTGGTCATGATTGGCGGGTCTTGGTAGTAATCGAGCACTTCAACTACTTCCATACCACGCTTCATTACATGAAGATTTGCCAGAAGCAAATCACCCGACTGTTTTTCCTCTTCACAATTAAGACACTGATCAATTTGTTGATCTATATGCTTGAGTCGCTTATTTAATCGCTTCAATGCCGTCGAAACGGCCTTCCGCAGAGCGGCATGTCCATCAACGCCATGTTTATGGTGTATGGCAGCGGCAATCCCATCGAAATGTTGTTCAGCTAGCAATGAAAGATTAGGCCACTCGGCCACATCACCCTGTGGTGGAACAAAGTCAGTGCTGCGCGCAAATTGAGTTCCGTCACGAAGTTCAGGTGAAACATACGGCTGACCAACAATTAATGGGCGGACACAGTCCTTCTTAGTGCGAAAGAGACTATCGACCACATTATTATTGTGATCAATTAGAATGACATTCCCTTCACGACCAAACAGTTCAGCAACCAAAATATAACATTCATCTTCAGGTCCAACAAAACTCAGTCGTACAATTCGATCCGCAGGATCTATCTCAATGCGCACGAGTCGCTTTAGCCTTGCACGAAGCAATTGACAAAATCGTGGCGGGCGCATGGGGTTGCGATGACTCTCTGTCGTTAAATGGATTCTCGGTCCAATACCACCGACACCAATAAGTAGCCGTTGTTCAATTCGACCATTCCATAATTTTAAAATTAACAGATCACGATCAGGTTGATATACTTTGTTGATCAGAGAACCTTGCAATTGTGACTGCAACTGAGCGACAAGGGTCTGTAGAAAAAGATAATCCATCATTAATCTCCAAAAACACTTTTAATTACAGGCACATCACAATGTTATTTAAAAGAGCATGTTAGTACTCTTGCCTGAAACAATTTGACCATGCTAGTATCCCGCAATTCAATTTTCAATAAAGGGTATCATGCAAAAACAAAAACTAATCAATATTATTGAAGCAATTCCCTTTTTCACTCTTGCGGCAATTGCTCGCACCTTACCACGCATACCGGCCCTTAAATTAGGCCGTGTGTTAGGTCGATTAAGTCAATTCGTGCAACCGAAACGGGTAAAAACAGCTTTTGACAATCTTCAACGTGCCTATCCTGATCAAGACAAGGTGTGGATCAAACAACAAATTCGACTTAACTTTGAGCACTTAGGAATCAGCGGCATGGAGATGCTGCGTCTCGATAAATTTAGCACACAGCAAGACCTTGAAGAAAACTTTACCATTGAAGGACAAGAACACCTTGATCAACTAAAGGAAAACAACTCGGGTGCGTTCTTATTGTCGGCCCACATCGGATTTTGGGAAATAGGATCTTTTGTTATCCAAAAACTTGGCTTTTCATGTGATTTTGTTGCTAAAACAATTCGTAATCCTTATGTTGATCAATTTTTCCTAAAACAAAGAGAAGCAAATGGTGCACACTGCATTGATAGTAAAAAAGGGGCGCGACGAATCATAAAATCATTGGCAAACAACCATTTTGTCGGTCTATTACTTGATCAGCACATATCAAAAAAACAAGCGGTCATTGTAAATTTCTTTAATCGCCCAGCTTACGCAACGCCTATCATTCCTCAAATTGCACTAAAAAATAAAACACCAATTGTCCCTATTTTCATTTATCGAAATGATGATTTTAGCTATCGGGTCGTCATTGAGAAGCCACAAGTTTTCACTGAAAAATCATCCCCTGAATCGATTCAACAGTGCACTCAGAAACTTACTGACATCATCGAAGAAGCTGTTCGCAAACATCCAACCCAATGGTTTTGGGTTCATCGCCGCTGGCGGAAATCGGCCGAAAAAAAATGATCTCTACCCCCCCATTTAACATTGTACTTGTTGAGCCAGAAATCCCCCCTAATACTGGGAACATTGCTCGGTTATGCGCAGGAACGGGAACCCACTTGCACCTTGTTGGCAAACTAGGTTTCTCTCTTGATGATCGCTACTTAAAAAGAGCTGGATTAGACTACTGGCCCCACGTTTCACTTCATCGCTGGGACAGTTTAGATCAATTGCAGCAATCCTTTCCCGATGGGCGTTGGTGGTACACAACAAAGACAGCCAAAAAATCCTATACGCAGGCCGATTTTACAGCCAATGACTTTATTGTTTTTGGTAAGGAGACCAAGGGACTGCCAAAGGAGTTACTCAAAGATAATCCTGATTTTTGTCTGCGTATCCCATTATCTGGGACAGCAGTGCGAAGTTTAAACCTATCAACCTCAGCAGGAATTGTCTTGTATGAAGCGTTACGTCAGATTGGCGCACTTGATGGCGAATAACAGCTCAATACATAATAGAACTTAGCGATTGAGTCGCTTTTTAACTAAAGCAACAACGTCGTGAACCTCTTTTATCTTAACAAGGTAACAACAGATCAAGTAGGCGATCATTCCACAGCAGATCGCCCCAATAAGGATGCAAAGATTGGCAGCCGTTAAACCGAGCTGCCAATGTCCCCAAGCTAAAACATAATGGACAATGCTGGCCATAACTGCCGTTGCCACAAGTACCTTGCCGCAGATCACAGCTATGCTACCGAGAGCCATCCCACCGAGACGACGCTGCAATATATACAGCAAAACAATCGCGTTAAATATAGATGAAAGTGTCAGGGCAAACGCTAAACCAATATGTTGATAATAATTCATCAAAATTAAGCCCAAGGCGACATTGACGATAAGTGTCCAAAACGATACCCAAACAGGTGTTTTGGTATCATTCATAGCATAAAACGTCGGCACAACAACCCGACTAATACCAACGAATAACAACCCCGGTGCGTAGGCTGCAAGAGCTAAGGCGGTTTGATTCACATCGGTAAAACTAAATGCACCATTCATGAATAATTGACTATAGATCGGACTTGCACAAACAACTAACCCTGCCGCAGCAGGAACCGTAATTAAGACAATTAAACTTAAGGCATATCGTAACGATTTCTTGACCTCATCCATTTGCCCCTGTGCAGCTTGACGACTCATGGTTGGCAGAACAGCTTGAGCAAGTGAGACAACGAAAATCCCTTGAGGGAACTCGAACAATCTCTGACCATAGTAAAGATAAGAAACACTTCCCTGTTCCAGAAACGATGATAATAAACGTGTTACCACAACATTGATTTGATATATCGCTACACCGAAAATACCTGGAATCATCAGACGGGCAATCCGTTGCACGACTGCATCTCGCCACTGGAAACACAACTTGAGATTAAAACCGTAACGACGCATAACGGGTAACGTCATCATTAACTGCAAAAAGCCACCGATAAGAACCCCCCAAGCAAGGGACTCTACAGGAATGGCTAACTGTTGATGCAATACCACCGCACCAATGATCATTGAGAGATTAAGAATTAACGGTGAAAAGGCAGGGATAAAATAATGTCCATAAACATTTAACACACCCGTTAGTAACGATAATAAACTGACAAAAAAGATATAGGGAAACATCAAACGTGTCAGATGGATGGTTAATTCAATTTTACCCGGTACGCTCGAAAATCCACCACCAATCATTTTAACGAGCCACGGTGAAGCAAACATCCCACACACGGTCACTGCGATCATTACAACTAGAAGCAAACTCCAGCAAATCCTGACAATGCGCTGTGCTTCGATCTCCCCTTGTTGATCGCGAACCTGCGTAAAGGTCGGCACAAAAGCCGCGGTCAATGAACCCTCAGCAAAAAAACGGCGCAACAAATTCGGAATAGTAAACGCCATAAAAAAAGCATCACTACCAAATCCTGCACCAAAAATAGACGCAATAACGATATCGCGTGCTAGGCCCGCAAAGCGACTCATTAACGTTGCGCTACTCAATACTGCAGCAGCAGCAGTTATTTTTTTACGATCTGACATTCTTTTCTCGCACCATAATGAGCACAATAGGGATTATTTTATTTTAATACATCCAATATTGATAATAAGTTCTGCAATAACAGACATATACGCAGAACAATTAGGAAAAGCTAAGTTTGACTTAACACGATGACGATGATATAACCTGTTTCGCACTAACAAAATAGATACTAAACATTTAACATACAACGGAGAAAAACAATGGCAAATCACAAGTCTGCAATTAAACGTAACAAGCAAAACATCATTCGCAATACTCGCAACGTTCAAACTCGTACTGCAATGCGTAATCACGTTAAAGCTGTTCGTTTAGCTGTTGCCGAAGGCAACAAAGAAGCAGCAACAGCTGCCTTAACTAAAGCGGTCCCTTTTATTGACAAAGTTTCAACTAAAGGTGTTATCCATAAATCTACAGCAAGTCGTAAAATTGGTCGTTTGACAAAGCTAGTTAACACTCTAGGCTAAATCGAACAACTAAATTGATAAAATAAAAAAGGAGCCTTTGGCTCCTTTTTTTTGTTTTATGACAACCGAACCAGATCCATCGCCATTTGTTGCAGCAAAGCTTGCGGATGCGCCCCGCTAGACTTAAGTGCTAAATCTAGGCGGATAAACAGCTCAAAGGCAGGTGGATAATGGGTTAAACTGAATTTTTTAGATTGACGAACTATCTGCTGCACAAAATAAGGATTAATCTTTACGGTTCGTGCAATATCTTGCTGCGAAGCATTTTGCTCTAGTAAAGAGCGAGTTTTCCATAATTGACGAAAATGACGAGTGATCATTGCAAGAATCTTCAAGGGCGCCTCACCCTCTTCTTGAAGGCGCTCTAAAAGCACCAAGGTGCGTGATAAATCCTTTTCGCCAATCGCATCGGTTAAATCAAAGACACTATCAATACGCGCATCGGAGACAACCGCAGCAACATCGGGTGAATCAATTAACCGAGCATCACCACAATAGCTACAGACCTTGTTTAGTTCAGTGATAATTTCACTTAAATTTGTTCCAACTCGCTTACAGAACAATTCAAGGCCATCCTCACTGAACTGTTTATCCATCTGACGAACACGGTCACGAACAAATGCTGGAATTTTATTTGCGTAAAGGGGCTTAAACTCAACTAATTCACCCTTTTTTTTGAATGTCTGAAAAAACTTTTTCCGCTTATCAATTTTATCAGCACAAAACACCACGCAGCACTCTGGAACCGGATTAGCAATATAATGGCTCAATATTTCAAGTTGTGCCGCTGAGAGCTGTTGAGCCTGCTTAACAACAATCATTCGTTGCGAAGCAAACACAGGGAAAGTGCGTGCCGTATCCATTAAGCTTGTCGGGTCAACATCCTTACCAGAAACAACCAGAAAGTTAAAATCACGCGCACTCTCATCAACGACAGCTGTAATCAAACGATTGAGGCTTTCATCCAACAGAAAAGCTTCCTCACCATATAAATAAATTAAGGAGGGAAGCTTCTTTGCTGTAATCGCTTTATGAAGTTCGATTGGTGTCATAATATCCGCAACTAAAAATTATCGGTAAGACGGTTATAGACCTCTTGTGCTAAACGACGACTCACATCCTCCTGAGTTTCTGTTTCGCGATAATCTTGTTCAGCACGGTCATCACTGGCAAAAAACTCTTCCTGCCATGTTACAACACCCTGCCAGATCACATCTTCACCGTTGGTTCGCACAAGTTTAGCGTCAACCGTCATCGCGACACGATATTCGGTGATATCGTCATTTTCATCATACGAAACAGAACGGGTGCGATAACTCGTTATGACACCTGACATGATGGTATCTGCCAACTCTTCATCGGCAACCACTTCTAAGGTACGACGACGAGAGAACTGATCGCGTACCTCATTGGTCAGTTGATTTTCAATAAATGGTTCCGTTGTCTTATTCGTAAACGGCACCACGAAAATACTCTGAATATCATCCGGCAAGTTTTCACCACGACCAGAAATATGATACCCACAGGCTGACAATAACGTCAAAACAACTAGACACAAACCAAGCGTTAATTTTTTCATCCCACCACCACGTTTACAAGTTTACCGGGAACGACAATCACCTTGCGTACCGTTTTATCTGCAATCTGACGCACAATAGTTTCATCAGCCAAGGCGGCAGCTTCAACCGTTGCCTTATCGGCAGTTGCAGGCACCGTAATTTTAGCACGAACTTTACCATTTACTTGAATGACGATTAAATTTTCGTCTTCAACAAGAGCCTTTTCATCATGAGCTGGCCAACCGACAGTTTCAAGATCAGTCGTGTTACCCATGCTAAGCCATAATTCCTCAGTGATATGCGGTACGAATGGAGCCAAGAGCTTTACAACCGTCTCTAGTGCTTCACATAATGCACCCGGATATTTATTTTTGGCTTCAAAAACATAAATCGCATTGACCAACTCCATAACCGCCGAGATCGCAGTGTTGAAGTGGAACCGACCATCGATATCTTCAGTGACTTTTTTAATGGTACGATGTGTCATCCGACGTAAGTTGCGCGCTTCTCCCTCGGTTTCCACCTCAGGATGGCTACTAATCAAAGCATGATTATCGTAAACAGCGCGCCATACGCGATTTAAGAAACGATAACAACCTTCTACACTTTGCTCATTCCACTCAAGATCTTTTTCAGGTGGTGCAGCAAATAGCGAGAACAAGCGAGCGGTATCAGCACCATATTTGGCGATAAGATGATCGGGATCAACCACATTCATCTTCGACTTACTCATCTTTTCAGTACGACCAATTGTCGCTGGCTGTTGGCACTTAACACATTTACCATCTACAACATCTTCAGGATACAACCAGCCGTGTTCTGGGCACGACTGTGTCTCTTTACATACCATCCCTTGTGTTAACAAGTTAGTGAATGGCTCATCGACATTCATATAACCAAGATCACGCATCACTTTGGTAAAGAAGCGAGCATAAAGAAGATGCATTACCGCGTGCTCTACACCACCGATATATTGATCTACAGGCAGCCAATATTCAGCGGCAGCGCGGTCAATGGGTCCTGAAGCGAAATTAGGGCAAGCATAACGGGCAAAATACCAAGAACTTTGTACAAACGTATCAAAGGTATCTGTCTCACGTCGTGCAGCTTGACCACATTGAGGACACGTTACGGAATAAAATTCTTTATGTTTTTCAAGGGGGCTACCACCCTCTCCTGTAAACACGACATCTGTTGGTAAAACAACTGGAAGATCTTTTTCAGGGACAGGAACCACGCCACATTGATCACAGTACATGACAGGGATCGGGTTACCCCAATAACGTTGGCGCGAAACGCCCCAATCACGGATACGGTAATTGACGGTTTTGTCACCAATCCCTTCAGTAGCGAGATAATCAGCAATACCCTCTTTAGCGGCGTCATTCTCCTGACCATCAAATCGGTCAGAATTAATCATTAAACCACAACCCGTCCATGCTTCTGTCATGGATTCTGGATCGAGAATCTGATCTTTGGGTTGAATAACAACCACCATATCCAGATCATACTTCTTAGCAAATTCAAAATCACGTTGATCGTGTGTTGGAACCGCCATAACAGCGCCAGTTCCATAATCCATCAGAACAAAGTTTGCGAGAAAGATCGGCATTTTGCAACGCGTCACAGGGTTAATACAATACGCCCCGGTAAAGACACCTTCTTTTTCATAATCTTCGCTCGTACGCTTCTTTTTGTCCTGACTACGAACCTTAGCAATAAATGCTTCAACGTCAGCCCGACGGTCATCGGTTGTCAACTCAAGCGCTTTAGGATGCTCTGGAGCTAAACTCATAAAAGTCGCACCATACAAAGTATCTTGGCGGGTCGTAAACACCTTGATTTTCTCAAGGGTCTTTTCAAGCGGGAACTCAATTTCACAACCAATACTACGACCGATCCAATTACGTTGCATGGTCAACACCGACTCAGGCCAACCGGGTAATTTGTCAGTATAATCGAGTAGTTCTTCGGCGTATTCAGTGATTTTGAAAAACCACTGATCTAACTCTTTATCGACAACTGGAGTGCTACAACGCCAGCAACCATCATCTTCAACTTGCTCATTGGCTAAGACAGTTTGACACTCGGGGCACCAGTTAACTGTCGAGCTTTTTTTGTAGGCCAAACCTTTTTCAAGCATCTTTAAAAAGATCTGCTGTTCCCATTTATAATAATCGACATCACAGGTAGCAAATTCACGATCCCAATCGTAGGATAAGCCCATCCGCTTCAATTGAAGACGCATGTTAGCAATGTTTTCTACGGTCCATTTAGCGGGATGAATTCCGTGTTGAATCGCAGCATTTTCTGCGGGCATACCGAAAGCATCCCAACCCATTGGATGTAGAACGTTAAAACCTTGAAGACGCTTAAAACGGGCAACCACGTCACCAATGGAATAGTTACGTACATGACCCATATGAATTCGCCCAGAGGGGTATGGAAACATTTCTAGGAGATAGTATTTCTCTTTTTCTGATTGCTCAGAAACAGAGAATCTTTTTGAATCATTCCACGATTTTTGCCACGCTAATTCAATGGCAATAGGGTCATAACGTTCTTCCATGGTGCCTCCATACAGTATAAATCATCGTAAGCTTCAAGCACTCAAAATGAAAAAACCGGCCAACAGCCGGTTTGCCTTTTTTATATACACAACGTGTTGAGCCAATCAGTATTGATTGGCTCGACAAGGAGAATATCTTTTGTACGTTAAATGGGTGCAGCTACATTATTTTTCGCGATAAGTAATGCGACCACGTGTTAGATCATAAGGTGACAACTCGACCGTAACTCGGTCACCAGGGAGAATACGAATATAAAACTTACGCATTTTCCCAGAGATATGAGCAAGAACGACATGATCATTATCTAGCTTAACGCGGAACATGGCATTGGGTAACGGCTCAATGACAGTACCCTCAACTTCAATTGCTTCTTCCTTGGACAAAAGAACCTCCAGTGTAAATGTAAATATAGGTAAAAAATTAAGTTACGTGACCTTCAATGTCGCATGGGATATACCACCAAACAACAACTTTTGTCAACGAAACACAACGTTAGCAAAGCTAAGTACTAATTGTTGGCATTAAGAAACCGCTCAACCGTTTCAATAACATTCGCTGACTTAAAAGGTTTTGTTATATACCAATCGGCACCAACCTCATCACCGAGATCAAGGTCAACTTGATTTTTCTTCGCCGTGAGCATAATAACTGGCAACGATTTTGTTTCTGATGCTTGCTTAATCCGCCGACACACTTCAAATCCATCGAGTTCAGGCAACATGACATCCAGCAGAACAAGATCAACTCGCTCCTTTGCTAGAGCATCAAGAGCCTGTGCCCCAGAAGAGACAGCAATCACTTCATGGCCTTGTGAGGTGATAAGAATCGTCGCTAACTTCAACAAACTTTCCTCGTCCTCAACAATCAAAACCTTTTTACTCATGATAGCAGCTCCTAGCTAATTGGATGGCAACAACCCCAAAACAACTACCCCATAACCTAAATCATCTTCTTTCGCGATCGCGGTAATTAATTCTTATTGGACAACCGGTAAACTTAAACGGTTCTCGAATTTTATTCGCCATATAGCGACGATAAGAAAAGTGAACCCCTTTTTCTTTATTAACAAAAATAGTAAAAGTTGGTGGCCGCACAGCCGTTTGGGTAATATAGAAAAACTTAACCCGTTTCCCATGGTAAAGAGCGGGTTGATGGCCCATCTCAGCAGCATTCATCACCTGATTCAATTGCGACGTACTCACCTTACGATTAAAGTGCTCGGCAACATCCTCAACAGTGTCCATAATCTTACCAACGCGTTGTCCCGTTAAAGCCGAAACAAACATTACCGGCGCAAAAGGGAGAAATTTGAACTGCATCCGAACTTCTTCGGTAAATTTTTTCAAGGTGTGATTATCTTTAATCACTGTATCCCATTTGTTGACCACCAGAATAATAGCACGGCCCCGATCAAACGCATATCCTGCAATGGTTAAATCTTGTTCGGTTATCCCCTCTTCCGCATCAATAACAAGCAGGACAACATGAGCACGATCCATCCCTTTTAATGCCTGAATGATCGAATATTTTTCTAACTTTTGGCTTACGCGTCCCTTGCGTCGAATCCCAGCTGTATCAATCAAGGTATAGGGCTTTGTATTGTATATAAAGGGAGTGTCAATGCTATCGCGTGTAGTCCCCGCTACCGGGTTAGCAACAACACGATCATAACCGAGCATTTTATTAACAATGGATGATTTGCCCACATTAGGACGACCAATAACAGCTAAACGAACTTCACCACTTGCCGGATCATCGACAAAAGCTGGCGGAAGAAGACCAACAACCTGATCCATCAGATCGCTGATACCGCGTCCATGTTCGGCCGAAACAGGAAAATATTCTTCGATCCCTAAGCCATAAAACTCAATAGCCTCCTCTTCCTGACGCTCACCATCAACCTTGTTAACGACAAAAAAGATTGGCTTCTTAATACGACGCAACATTCCAGCAACTTCTTGATCTGAAGGAGTGAGCCCTTCACGCGCATCCAGAACAAATAAAATCACATCAGCTTCTTCGATAGCTAACTGTGACTGTTCACGCATTTGGACTAACATTCGCTCTTCACTGACCGGCTCAAATCCACCGGTATCAATCAATGTAAAAGGTGTTGTGTAGCGCGTTACATCTGCATAATTACGATCACGAGTAACACCGGGGAAATCTTCTACGATCGCTTTTCGCTGACCGATAATTCGATTAAACAGGGTCGATTTGCCGACATTTGGCCGGCCAACAATTGCAACAACGGACATTTATTTCACCATTTTCCTTATTTTTTTTGGAGTGCAATCGACCTACTCGTAACCAAACTCGCGCATCATGCGATCTGAATCCATCCAGTTTTTCTTTACTTTAATAAATAGCTCAAGAAAAACACGTGTACCTAAAAAGGTTTCAATTTCACGCCGCGATTCTTGGCCAAGGGTTCGAATCATACTACCGCCCTTGCCAACCAAAATACGTTTATGAGCATCGCGACCGACATAAATAACAGCCTGAATTGCGACGAGATTTTTCCCTGGCCGCTCTTCAAACGTTTCGACCTGCACCGCAACACCATAGGGAACCTCTTGGTGAATCCGATGTAGAATTTGTTCTCGTATCATCTCTGCGACAATAAAGCGCTCGGGCAAATCAGTAACCATATCTTCTGGATAGTACATCGGTCCAGTAGGCAGACATTGAGTCACTAAGGAGGTAATGCGCTCAACCCCTTCTCCTGTCGCTGCTGCTGCTGGGATGATCTCCTGAAACTTAAAGCGCTCTGAGTACGCCTGGATTAACGGCAACAATTTGTCTTTTGCTACCAAATCAACCTTATTTATCACCAAATAAATCGGCAATTCACTCTGAGCGAGTAGGTCGAGAATATAATCATCGCCACCGCCAACTCGGTCTGTGGCCTCAACTAAAAAAAGAACCGCATCAACCCCACGACATGCAGATAGGGCCTGGTCAACCATATATTTATTAAGCTTGCCTGTCGCTTTATGAATACCAGGGGTATCAAGGAACAACACTTGGGCATCGTTGGTGGTATGGATACCAAGAATACGATTTCTCGTTGTCTGTGGTTTGTTCGCTGTTATAGCAATTTTTTGTCCAAGGATCTGATTAAGTAACGTCGATTTTCCTACATTAGGACGACCAATGATCGATACAAAACCTGATTTAAATTCTTTAGTTACTTCCACGCTATCTAGTTCTCCGTTGACCATGCATGATGATCTTCATCTATTAATATTTACAATATTTCGCTTGAGGGCATTTCGACCTCTAGCGCAATAAGTGCCACACGTGCGGCTTGCTGCTGAGCAGCTTTTTTACTACTACCGTGCCCCTGTCCAAGAAGTTGTCCATCACACACGACAGAAACTGTATATTCACGTTGATGATCCGGCCCCGTGACCTCAACTAAGTCATAAATTGGCGCTTGCGAATAACGAGCCTGTGCCAGTTCTTGAAAACGTGTCTTAAAATCCTGCGATTTACGCCCAGCGACCTGAACCACACCACCCTGAAACAGTGCATCAAGGACGCTTCGAGCTGACCCCCATCCGGAATCGAGGAATATTGCACCAAAAACAGCCTCCAGTGCATCCGCAAGCAAGTTATCCTTATCTTGACCACCGCTTTTATATTCACCTCGGCCTAAACGCAAACAGCTCCCCAAATTCAAATGACGAGCAACTCGTGCTAATGCCGTAGCACTAACTAACTCAGATCGAATGCGAGACAATTCACCTTCTGGAAGCTCTGGATAATTATGGTACAATACATCGGCCATAACTAAATCTAAAACGGCATCACCCAAAAACTCTTTACGTTCATTACACGCAGTGGGATCACGTAATTGCTCATTTGCAAATGATTTATGAGTCAACGCATTGTTTAATAGCTCAATTGCTTGAAACTGATAACCGATACGTTGCTGCAACGCATCTAATAATTTTTCATAATCCACGAGAATTCTCCGTGACATCCTTCAAAAACAACACCAAACATATAATACTACGCGATTTCCACCAGCAAAGCAATGGCATGTTAACATGACAACAACACTTAACCTGTGCTTGATTTCCCTTGCGTCAGACGTTTCCGTCACTATAATAGGTGAACAAATCTCAAAGACACTACGTTAACTTCATCTGACATCATACGATGCCATGCCTTGCCCTAACAGAAACAGGCTATCAAAATATAGATTCAAGAGGAAAACATGGAAGAAAATACTGGACTATTCGTCACCTTTGAAGGGATTGAAGGATGTGGGAAAACAACTCAAATCACCCGCCTGGCTGAAGCCTTACGGCAACAGAACCTTGACATTGTTGTTACCCGTGAACCGGGGGGATGTCAAATTTCAGATAAAATTCGATCTATTCTTCTTGACTCAAAAAACGATTCAATGGTGCCAGAGACCGAGCTCCTCCTCTATACGGCAGCCCGTGCCCAACACATGTCTCAAGTGGTTCGCCCTGCCCTGGATCAAGGCAAAATTGTTCTATGTGATCGTTTTTGTGATGCCACGTTAGCCTATCAGGGCTATGGTCGACATCTTGATCTGGAAATCATCAATCAACTCAACCACTACGCCTGTCAGGGGACTACCCCCGATGTAACACTACTGCTTGATCTACCTGTGCAGGATGGACTCGGACGCGCTCGCAACCGCAACGCCCAGAGTGAAACACTGGACGAAGACCGATTTGAACAAGAATCTCTTAAATTTCATCAACGCATTCGCGATGCGTACCTGCTATTTAGCCAACAACAAAGCGATCGAATTAAAGTCATAGATGCAACGGGAGATTTTGATGAAGTATATCACCGTATTTCTTCAACCCTGCTTCCCCTCTTAAACACTCGTCTAAGCGTTAAATAACCACGATGCCCTTTATCAACATACTCGGCCATGATCGTCAAAAAAAACAGTTGGCACAAGCGTGGACATCGAAGCGACTTGCCCATGCGTATCTCTTTACCGGAGCTGAAGGAATTGGTAAGCGACTCATGGCAACGGCACTCGCACGGTTAATATTTTGCGACCAACAATCAGGATGTGGCACATGTGCCGCGTGCCAGCGCTTAGCCCATAATAATCACCCCGATCTCCACATTATTGAGCCAGACGGTGCTCAAATAAAGATTGAACAAATACGCCAACTGCAAACAGAGTTGTCCCACCCGCCCCTAGAAGCACCTCGCCGTATCTGCTTAATCGATGATGCTGAGAAGCTTAACCCTGCGGCGGGCAACGCCCTACTCAAAACGTTAGAGGAACCAAGAGTAGACGTTTTGCTAATCCTCATCAGTGCTCACCCAGACAAGGTGATGGAAACAATTCGCTCACGCTGTCAAAAGCTGCCATTTGCACGGCTAGACCAAACCCTAATCAGCACCATTCTAATTGATCAAAATATCGATGAAGGTGAAAGTCAGATCATTGCCGCCCTCTCTGAAGGAAGCCTCAAAAAAGCCCTCGGTAGTGACCGAGAGTTTTTCCTTCAACAACGGATCGACATCTTCAAAACAATCACTGCCCTTTCCTCAGCAAGCATTGTACCAATGCTTGAGTTTGCCGAAAAGCTTGCGGCAGACAAAGAACAGCACGATGACTTAATTTGGATCCTACTAAGTTGCTACCGTGACCTATTTCTCCTCGTCCACCAAGCGTCTCCAACACTTATGACCAACATAGACATGGAACACCACCTACGTAAACAAGCTGAAAAAGAAACTCATCTCTCTATCCAGAGAAAGTTGACTGCAATTCTAGAATGTCAAAAACA
Organism: Desulfuromonas svalbardensis; assembly: GCF_055389415.1. NCBI lineage: Bacteria > Pseudomonadati > Thermodesulfobacteriota > Desulfuromonadia > Desulfuromonadales > Desulfuromonadaceae > Desulfuromonas > Desulfuromonas svalbardensis. Next base: position 2,713,629 of record NZ_AP042416.1, read on the forward strand.
TTTCCTACGCAACGTTAACCGACAACTAGCACTCGAAGTTCTACTGACACGCTTAACGGATTAACGTCGTCCATACATATAAAACTACGACATTCAAAGAAAAACCATAGGCAGCCACTAAGACGTTGCCTGTCAGCAATGAATACGTTAGATTAAACAATTATCCATTATGGTCAGATAAGACCTGTATTATTTGACAGTGTGTAGTATCTATAAAAACGCACTTTTTCACACAACATTATTCTATTCAATACAAAGCGAACTAATACGCTATGACAACAGAAAATATAACACTTGAAACACCAGAGAACGATGAGAGAAAAACTCTCGTTACCGTAAAATTTCGTTCGGCTGGAAAACAATACGATTTTGACACTAACGATCAGGATTTCGCCTTAAACGACGAAGTTGTTGTTGAAACAACACGAGGCCGTGCGCTCGGAACAATCGTTCGTGAGGCACGTATTGTCCAAAAATCGGAGCTCCCTTCAGATTTAAAAAAAGTTCTTCGCATCGCAACTGAATCCGATATCAACATGGCGCGAATTAGTGCATCGAAGGAGAATGAAGCGCTCGATTATTGTTTCGCGCGCATTCGCCAACGAAAAATGCCCATGAAACTCGTCAAAGCCGAATATCTCTTTGATGGTTCTAAAATAATTTTTTATTTTACGGCAGATGGTCGTGTTGATTTCCGTGAACTCGTTAAAGATCTCGCCCAATATTTTCACACGCGTATTGAGATGCGCCAAATTGGTGTGCGTGACGAAGCGAAATTAATCGGCGGTATTGGAATCTGTGGCCGCGAACTCTGCTGTTGTACCTTTCTAACAGACTTCCACCCTGTTTCGGTTCGAATGGCTAAGCAGCAAGGGCTGGCACTTAATCCAACCAAGATTTCGGGCCAATGTGGTCGTCTTTTGTGTTGTCTAGGCTATGAATATGAAAACTACTGCACGATGTCTAAAAATTTACCTAAGCAAGGAACAAAAGTTTCTGTTGAAGGTAAAGCTGCAGAAGTTCTTTCATCACAAACACTAGCACAAACAGTGACAGTACGTTCTGAAGGGAAAGTGATCACCAACATCCCGATGAGTAAACTATCCAGCTGTAAGTGCCCTCAAGCAAAATCCGGCCAAACTGAATCGAACGCTACGAAAAGTGACGATAAGCGCTCATCAGGAAACCCAAAAACATCAAGAAACAATCCTAAAAGTCAAACCAGGGGCGACAATCGACCTAATCGTGCACAAAAAGGGACGAAGTCCCATGAGGAAAATGCTGCGGGTAAAACGAACGAGCCGCGTCAACAACGGCCCAATCGCAATAAACCTGCAAATACTCGTCCAGCTAAAGCTGCGGTAGATAACAAACCTACAGCAGCTCAACGTCCTACACGTCCCCAAAAAGATGGGCAACACGTTCAGGATGGCCAAACAGATCGGCCACAAAGACCACAGCGCCCGCAAAGACAACGGACAAACAAAAAGCCTCAGTCACCAACAGAAAGAAATCAAAACCGCGACCAAGGACAAGAGAAAACAGGTTCAACACAGCTTAATCAAGAAGGTGCTCAACCAGCACTCGATGAAAATGGAGAAACAAAATCAATTAAACGTCGTAGCCGCAACCGTCGTCGGCCACCACGTAAACCATAGCAGGAGCATCCATGAACAAGAAATTTTACATCACTACCCCTATTTATTATGTCAATGATGTTCCACATATTGGTCACGCTTATACAACTCTCGCTTGTGACGTTTTGGCACGCTATAAAAAAGCTCGTGGATACGATGTCTTTTTCCTAACGGGTACAGATGAACATGGACAAAAAGTTGAAAAAGCAGCATTAGCAAACAGCGAAACTCCTATAGAACTTGCTGACCGCGTCATGCAACGCTTTGCTGCCCTATGGGAAAAACTCAACATCAACAATACTGACTTTATTCGCACCACACAGCAGCGCCATAAAGAAGGTGTTCAAAAAATATTCTCTGAAATTGAAGCTACTGGCGATATCTACCTCGGCTCCTATGAGGACTGGTACTGCACACCATGCGAAACATTTTGGACTGAAACAAATCTGATTGACGGCTGCTGTCCCGATTGTGGTCGCCCTACCGATAAGCTGAAGGAAGAGTCTTACTTCTTCCGCATGAGTAAATACCAGCAACAATTACTTGACCATATCGAAAATAATCCAGAATTCATTCAACCCCGTTCGCGGCGCAATGAAGTGTTGAGTTTCATCCGTGAAGGACTCCGTGACCTATCCATTTCACGAACAAGTTTTTCATGGGGTATTCCTGTACCCAACAACGATAAACATGTGGTCTACGTATGGTTTGATGCACTTAATAACTATATTACCGCCTTAGGCTACCCAGATGATAAAGAGGGGAAATTTGCTGAATTTTGGCCAGCAAGCGTTCATGTTATTGGTAAGGATATTCTACGTTTCCATACCGTTTACTGGCCGACCTTCCTTATGGCCGCCGGATTACCGTTACCTGAAAAAGTTTTTGCTCACGGCTGGTGGACAGTTGAAGGAAAAAAAATGAGTAAAAGCATGCAGAATGTCGTCGAACCCAATATGTTGATTGATAAATATGGTGTAGACCCTATCCGCTATTTTTTGCTGCGTGAAGTTCCTTTTGGTCTTGATGGAGACTTTTCACACACATCTTTGGTGCATCGCATCAATTCTGACTTAGCTAATGACCTAGGTAACTTAGTCAGCCGAACCACAGCGATGCTCAGCAAATATTTTAACGGAGTATTGCCTGAGCCTTGTGAAGCAACCGAATTTGATCAGAATTTCATCAATCAATTTCCTGAGAAAATTGATATTATTGACAAGCAGATGAATGATTTAGCCTTCAATAAATCATTACTGAGTATTTGGGAACTTATTCGCAGTGCCAACAAATATATCGATGATACGGCACCATGGGCTCTAGCAAAAGATGCGGACAAAAAGGAACAACTCGGCGGGGTAATGTATAATTTACTAGAAGGAATTCGAATTGTTGGCCTGCTCGTCGGCCCATTTATGCCTGATACAGCGACACAAATTCTTAATATTCTTGGTCAAGATGGACAAAATTTAGCATTAAACAATCAAGACCAATGGGGCGGATTAAAAGCCGGCGTCACCATCGAAAAAGCCGCACCAATGTTCCCACGTATTGAAGAATAGTTCGGCAAAATTGAATTTGAAGAAATATAAATACACGATAAATAATAAGGACGCGATGGCGTCCTTATTATTTTCAGGAGTACAGCATGTCCCCGACTCTCATAGATACCCACGCACACCTAGATGGTGAACGTTTCAAAGATGACCTCAATACCGTTATCAAAAACGCCAAAGATCATGGTGTTGAAACCATTATAACGGTTGGCTGTGACCTTGAAAGCTCACAAGCCAGCGTTGACCTGAGTCATACTCACCCGAATCTCTATGCAACAGTAGGGGTTCATCCTCATGATGCAGCGCAACTAACACCAGAAACACTCATAAAACTCGGCCTTCTTGCACAAGAAAAAAAAGTGGTCGCAATTGGTGAGATTGGCCTTGATTACTATCGTAACCGTTGTCCTCATGACCAACAACATCGTGCATTTCGCCAACAGATTCAACTGGCACATCAGTGTAATTTGCCGATTGTCGTTCACGATCGTGAAGCTCATGATGATGTCATGCAAATATTAGATGAAGAAAATGCGCAAAAATTAGGCGGAGTCCTTCACTGTTTTAGCGGTGACCTAGCGATGGCAAAGCGCTGCATTGATATGGGTTTTTATCTGTCGTTTACAGGAACAATTACCTATCCAAAAAACGAAGAGATAAGAGAGATCATTCGTCAAATTCCTACCGAACATATTCTCGTTGAAACCGACTGCCCTTACCTTGCTCCACAAAGTTGGCGTGGAAAGCGCAATGAGCCAGCGTATGTCGTTAAAACAGCAGAAAAAATTGCTGAGATCAAAGGACTAACGCTAACTGATATCGCGCGAATAACAAGTTTAAATGCTCATAAGCTATTCGGTGTTGGTCAGGTTGACCAAGCGAGCAAAATTGCCTACCGAATTCGCAATTCGCTGTATTTGAACATCACCAACCGTTGCACCAACAGCTGTACCTTCTGTGCCAAATTTCGTGATTTCAACGTCAAAGGTCATCAACTAAAACTTGATCATGAACCTGATTTTGAGGAGGTCATTGCAGCGATAGGTGACCCAACTCTCTATGAAGAAGTTGTCTTTTGTGGTTACGGTGAGCCACTACTACGTTTAGATCTCATTAAGCAGCTATCAACTTGGCTAAAAAAACAAAACACCATTGTTCGCATTAATACTGATGGTCAAGCGAACCTTGTCCATCAACGTAATATTTTACCTGAACTAGAGGGTTTGATTGATGAAGTTTCAATATCACTCAATGCTCCAGATGCTCAACACTACCAACAAATTTGCCAATCTAGTTATGGCCCTGACAGTTATGCAGCGGTTAAAGAGTTTATCCGCTTAGCTCCACGGTATATCCCGGAGGTCATTGCTTCTGCCGTTACAGTTCCTGGTATTGACATTGAAGCCTGTGAGCAGATTGCAACCGAACTCGGGGTTGAATTTAGACAACGTATTTATAATGAGGTCGGTTAATACAGAACGTACATTCATTCACATAACAAGGAGTACACTTTATGTCACAAAGTCCATGGGAACCTCGACAGGATCCCCTCGAACAAGCATTTCGCTTGGCGGCAAAAAAGATTAAAAGTAACGGTGGCCCGCCAAAAAAATTAATTATCCTCATTGTTGTCGCTGTATTGTTACTTATTGGCGGTAAAAGTGCTTTTTATGAGGTTGACACCGAAGAGACAGGTGTCTTACTACGCTTGGGTAAATCAATTGGCACAGCAGCACCTGGGCTACATATGAAGCTACCGTTTGGGATCGACCAAGTTTATCTTGTTAAAACAGGCCGCGTACTCAAGGAGGAGTTCGGCTTCCGCACAGAGAATGCAGGCATACGGAGTAACTACAGCACCCAAAATTTTAGCGAAGAATCGTTGACCCTTACCGGCGATTTGAATGTCAGTGATGTAGAATGGATTGTTCAATATCAAATCATTGACCCTGAAAAGTTTCTCTTTAATATCGCTGATCCAAGAGCAACGATCCGTGATCTCTCTGAAGCTGTCGTGCGCCGAGTGATTGGCAACTCAAATGTCGCGCAAGTGTTGACCACTGAGCGTGCGGATTTAGCACTCAAAGTTGAAGATGGCCTACAAGATATCTTAAATAGTTACGATATCGGCATTCGAATTGTAACCGTCAAATTCCAAGATGTTAATCCACCAGAACAAGTTAAAGCAGCTTTTAACGAAGTTAACGAAGCGGAACAACAAAAAGAGAGTCTCATTTTTCAAGCACGCGAACAATACAACCGTGAAGTTCCTAAAGCTCGAGGCGTTGCCAGCAGTCGCATTCTTGAAGCGGAAGGTTATGCATTGCAACGGGTAAACCGTGCCCGTGGTGAAGCCGAGCGCTTTAATGCCATGGTCACCGAGTACAAAAAATCACCTGAAGTAACACGACAAAGATTATTCTTAGAAACCATGGATAAAGTTCTACCTCAGATCGAAGAACTCTATGTCATTGATAGCAAGAATGCAGGAGTATTACCCCTCTTGCCACTGCGTAAAGATGTTGTGACTGGAGGTGCACGATGAAAAGATTGATTCTACCAATCATTGTCCTGATAATTCTCATCGGGCAAAGTGCTTTTTTTGTCGTTAACGAAGCGGAACAAGCTCTTGTTACAGAGTTCGGTAAACCGGTTGGCAAAATTTACACTGCTGGCATTCACTTTAAAATTCCAGTGATTCAAGATGTGAACCGCTTCTCCAAGCAAATTTTGAATTGGGACGCGGATCCGAATCAAATTCCGACGAGTGATAAAAAATATATTTGGGTTGATACCACAGCACGCTGGCGGATTGTCGATCCCCTGCTATTTTTCACAACCGTGGCAACCGAACGTGGTGCCCAAAGCCGGCTCGATGATATTATTGACTCCGTTGTGAGAGATGCCGTTTCAGGACACCTACTGACTGAACTTGTTCGTGGCGATGATTATCAAGAACCAACGGATCAACAAGACAATGCCGCAGATGATGCTGCATCAAGTTTAGACCGTGAACTCGTCGGTCGCGACCGAGTGTTAGATGACCTATTAGCCCAAGCACAATTAAGTTCTCCTGAATATGGGATAGAACTCATCGATATTCAATTCAAACGGATCAACTACGTTGAACAAGTTCGAAAGCGGGTCTATGAGCGGATGATCTCTGAGCGTAACAAAGTGGCTGCTCAGTATCGCTCCGAAGGGGAAGGAGAAAAAGCGGATATCCTTGGCCAGATGCAAAAAGAATTGAAGAAAATCAGTTCAGAATCGTATCGTTTGGCTGAAGAGGTTCGCGGTAATGCTGATGCAGAAGCGACCGCAATTTATGCTGCAGCCTACAATCAAGAACCTGATTTTTACCGTTTCCTAAGAACCCTTGAGTCATACCAGAAAACAATTGGTCAAAACAGTCGACTTATTTTATCGACAGACAATGACTACTTTAATTATCTACAACAAACAACGCTTAAAAAGTAGCAATCGACACCCAAAAGGCGGTGCAATCATGCACCGCCTTTACATTTTAAGTAATTGACATCACCCTTTTTTTAGCGCCAACAAAAAACCGATAATTGAAAGGATCTTATGCGAAACATCTTGCTCATATGCCTCTTGGTCTTCGGCTTAACAGCCTGCAACTCTGCACCAAATGACGCTGAAATAAAAATACAGATAGCTAAAGTTGCGTTGAAAGATGGTGGCGAAAAAATATTTCTATTTAAAAATTTCAAGAAAATCAATGGTCTTATGCAATCAGATGGCCGATATATTGCTGAAGTGAGCTATGATCTTGTTTTTCGAAAAAGTTTAGAATCAATTTCTGAGGAGATTGGTCAAGAAGCTGCTGAATCACCGATTGGAGCTATTGAATCGAGTTTTAAGCTCATGGGCCAATTGTTACAATATGGTCAATTTAAGGCAGGCGACCGTCTTTCTTATCATAAAAAGTATGTAATGCTCAAAACAGAACAAGGGTGGCGGCTTGAAAGTGAATTTTTAAATACCGGTGTACACCAATAAAAAAGGAGGATGCTCAACAATAGTCTGTTGACTCACACCCTCCCCCTTTAAATTTCATAAAAATATTTACTTATCAGTGGTCAGTTCTGCCAGTCCCGACAATTCAACAACAACAGATGAAGGTTCGCCAGAATAGATTACATCTGAAATACCTGTCGCTTTAACCGTTAACGAATTCTCAACACTAACCTGTGCCAAAGTAGTTCCCGTCGCCACGATATCAATAGAGGATGCGTGTAAATTCTCACCTTGTAAAATTGACGAACCATCAAGCTGCAACTGTAATGCGCCAACTTGACCGGTAACCTTCGCAAGGTTTGCGCCATTAAGAATAAGCGAAAAAACGTCCTCTTCTATTCCAACAATCGTGATTTCATGAGCCCCATTTGCAGAAAACTCAATCAATTTTGGCAATTGGAGTTCAATTTCCAAAGGTTGCTTCATCCTTAATGAACCATCATTGCGAATCATCAGTTGGCCATTCTCAACCTGAGTCATAACACGGTATAATAAATTTCTATCACCCCGCAACAAACATTGAGCTAACTCGCCTCGTTTAACAGTAACGGTATAGGCTCCGTCCACCTTTATTTTATCAAAAACATTCAGTGTTCGCGACACTTGGGCCGTATCGCCATCCCCTTCGTAACATTCACAATGACCAAATGAATAAAAAAAGAGAACCATGCTAAATGCTATAGCTATTACAATCGTCAGAGATTGTCGTTTAGCATTAACCTGTGTCATCAGCGAATCCCTTATTATGGCGTTTGGTCCAAAAAAACTAACCAACCTAAACAAAATAAGTGTTTACCCAGCGACTTGAGTTTTGGTAAAAATAGCAAAAAAGGGAACATTCAATTCCTCAAAGGCCTCACGTCCACCCTCTTCGCGGTCAACCAGCGTAATCACACCAAGGACAACCAGACCTTCAGCTTCAGCACGCTCAATCGCTTTTATAGATGAGCCACCTGTTGTGACAACATCTTCAACAATGACAACTTTTGATCCGGGAGGTACATTTTTGCGACCTTCAAGCCACTGTCCAGTACCATGACCTTTAGGCTCCTTACGGATAATAAAAGCAGGTACAGCTTCACCTTCAAGAGAACTAATCATTGATGTTGCCGTAGCAATCGGATCAGCACCGAGGGTTAAACCACCAACACCGTCAACGTCATCAGAAAAGTTTTTCAAAGCAGCATAGAAAGCGCGGCCAACGAGAACGGATCCACGTGGGTGAAGAGTTGTCTGTTTGCCATCAAAATAAAAATTGCTTTTACGGCCCGATGCGAGGGTGACTTCTCGTTGTTCATAGGACAATTCGCGAATAATTTCCATCAATTCTGCACGTTCTTGATCTATCATTACATCACTCCTTAAATCTGTTCTAAAAAAGTCCGAGCTGCTTATCCGACTTCAAACGGGGAAACTTGACCGGATAGTCGCCACTGAAACATGCGGTACAGAATTGCCCTTCACAGCTGCCACCATCACAACCACCCGTCGCCTTATGGAGTCCCTCTTGTGAAAGGTAACCCAAAGTATCTGAGGTCACATAACGATTAATTTCTTCAATGCTATGCGATGAAGCAATCAGCTCGGTACGTGTCGGCGTGTCTATACCGTAATAACAAGGGTGACTGGTTGGTGGGCTAGAGATCCTTAAATGGACTTCCTTAGCACCAGCATTACGAATCATTTTAATGATCTTACGTGCTGTTGTTCCGCGGACGACGGAATCATCAACCACGACCACTCGTTTTCCTTCAATCACTCCTCGAACAGGGTTAAGTTTAATTTTAACACCGAAGTGACGAATGGATTGTTGTGGCTCAATAAAAGTACGCCCAACATAATGGTTACGAATCAACCCTAGCTCAAACGGAATACCAGATTCCTCCGCGTAACCGATGGCGGCTGGAACTCCTGAATCAGGGATGGCGACAACCACATCGGCTTCAACAGGATATTCACGCGCCAACTGCCTACCAGACTCTTTACGCACACCATACACTTCGCGACCAAAGATTGTGCTGTCAGGACGTGCAAAATAAACATATTCAAAGATACATGGTGAAGGTTTTACTACTTCAAAAGGATGGTATGAATGGAGCCCATCTTTATCAACAACGATCATCTCACCAGGATCAAGCTCACGAACAAATTCTGCTTCGATCAGATCGAGGGCGCAGGTTTCAGATGCCACAACATAAGCACCGTCAACAATACCTAAGATAAGCGGTCTAAAACCGTTTGGATCGCGTACGGCAACCATGCGAGTTTCGGTCAAAAAGACCAAACTATAGGCACCACGTACTCGCTTTAAAGCATCAATAACTCGATCGGCCAAACTGTCGCTTTGAGCACGCGCCAACAGGTGAATAATGACTTCAGTATCAGCTATCGTTGAGAAGATTGATCCCAAGCGCTCTAATTCATTCCGCAACTCTTGAGCGTTAACAAGGTTACCGTTGTGCGCCACAGCAATACTGCCACGAACATAATCAACCATAATTGGCTGACAGTTTTTTATATCGTTGCCGCCAGCAGTTGAATAGCGCACATGACCAATGGCATTTCTACCCGGTAATTGATCAAATACAGCGTTGTTTTTGAACGCATCGGAAACTAACCCCATTTTACGGTAAGCACGTAAAGCAGTGCCATCGGAGGCAACAATGCCACAACTTTCTTGACCACGATGCTGTAACGCATACAGGCCAAGGTAAGTTAGGTTGGCCGCTTCAGGGTGACCATAGATTCCAAAAACACCACATTCATCTTCAAACTTATCCAACATAAAGCTCTTCTCTCCCTAAGGATTTTTTACTTACTAAAGCAAATTCTCGCGAATGAACGTGATTGCATTTTGGTATAGCCATAAGCCCATACCCTCTTCTGGAAGTTCTTCTCGTGTCCACCGTGGATGGTGGGTACGATGGACATAGGCCTCAGGGTGTGGCATTAAGCCGAAGATACGCCCTGTCTGGTCACAAAGACCTGCAATTGCTGCTGTGGAGCCGTTAGGGTTGAGTGGATATTCCATCGTAGTATTTTGGTAATCCGCTTCACAATATTTTAAGACACTGAGGTGTTGGTCTTCAAGCTGTTGCAATAATGTATCCGACTCAGTAACAAATTTTCCTTCACCATGACGAACAGGAAGATAAATCCCTTCAAGGCCTCGGGTGAAAACACACGGGGAATCGGTATCGACCTTGAGATACGTCCAGCGATCTTCAAAACGACCACCGTCATTAAAGGTCAAGGTTGTGTTTTGACGCTGATCACCGTCGAGTGCTGGCAACAAGCCCATCTTGACCATTAATTGGAAGCCATTACACACACCCATCACCAATTTTCCTGAAGCAACAAACTCAAGGATTTGATCAGCAAGGGTTTGTTCACTATTGGTAACAGCGGCATGCCGCAGGCGATTAGCGCCCGCTTTGGCACTACCGAGGTCATCACCATCGAGAAAGCCACCAGCGAAATTGAGGAAATGGTAGTCGTTAAGGTTCACTTCACCAGCGAGTAGACGTGAGATATGTACAATATCGGCGACATCAGCTCCAGCCAACAAACATGCATTGGCAACTTCGCGTTCGCAGTTAGTTCCGTTACCAGAAATGACAATTGCCCGAACTTGTTGTGTCATATTACATCTCCCTCAAAGGTGCTTGCCAAGCTTCTTTTAAGACTGAATTTTCTCGGTCAATAATGACGGTACCGTCTATTCCGGTCACCTGCAATGATGGTTTAGCGGTCACTTCACCAAGTAAACTCACTTGTTGACCAGCAAACAACTTTTCGAACTCCGCAGCATTCTCTTCAGAAACGGTGACCAGTAAACGACTTTGTGATTCAGAATATAAGATTTCAATATCACTTAAATTGCCTTGGCAACGAACCTGACGTAGATCAATTTGAACACCAAAACCACCGGCAAAGGCTGTTTCGGCTGCGGCAACACCTAAGCCACCATCGGAGAGGTCATGACACGATGCGATCAAACACCCCTGCTGGGCACGATTTAGGCTGCGATAACGTAGCAACGCCGTTGGTGCATCGACAGTTGGCACGGCATTACCAACAAAGCCTAATTGAGTAAAGAGTTCTGATGCACCCAATTCAGCTTTTGTTTCACCGAGCAGATAAACTTTATCCCCAGCACGCTTAACGTCCATACTGATGGTCTTGCGAATATCTTCAACTTTTCCGATGACCGAGAACAGTACGGTAGGCGGAATGGAGATTTTTGTATCACCAATCTGATAGTCATTCTTCATCGAATCTTTACCAGAGATCAGTGGCACACCGAACGCAAGACAGTAATCGTACAATGCCTTGTTGGCTCGAACCAGTTGAGCTGCTTTATATTGTCCGTCTGGAGTCCGGTCACTTTCGACAGGATCACACCAGCAGAAGTTATCAAGCCCAGCAACATGATCAACATTACCACCAACAGAAACATAGTTACGTAACGACTCATCAATAGCACAAGCCATCATGTGGTAGGTATCAATGTCGCTGTAACGGGGACAGATACCATGTGCAGTTGAAATACCGGCAAAGGAATCAAACAGTGGTCGCACTACGGAACCATCGGCTGGACCGTCATTATCGACACCTGTGAGTGGTTTTTGTACCGTTGCGCCTTGAACTTCGTGATCAAAACGACGAACAACACATTCTTTAGAGCACACATTTAAACTACCGAGCAACGTTTCCAGTGCAGCAGCAGCACTTGGTAACTCATCGATAGTAGGCTCGGCATGGGTCTTAATTTCCCACTTGGCAGGAATTTGCATTTGAGGTGTCCCCTCATGCAAAAACTCCATCGGTAAATAAGTTGCTGATTTACCTTCGTACAGGCAGTGGTAGTAACCTGAATCGGTAAAGGTACCTAAATCCGTCGATTCAACATCCATCTCACGAGATAGCGCTAAAAACTCTTCTAAATGTTCAGGCGGCACCGCGATGGTCATCCGCTCTTGCGCTTCAGAGATCAAAATCTCCCACGGCTGTAGTCCTGCATATTTTAGCGGAATTCGATCAAGGTGCATTTCGAAACCACCGGTATCTTCAGCCATCTCACCTACAGATGACGATAATCCACCCGCACCATTATCTGTAATCGCGCTGTATAAACCACGATCACGGGTAATGAGAAGAAAATCGAACATGCGCCGTTGGGTGATTGGATCACCAATCTGTACCGCTGTTACTGGTGAATCTTCGTTTAGTTCTTCGGATGAAAACGTTGCACCGTGGATACCATCTTTACCAACACGACCACCAACCATCACAATATGGTCACCAACTTCAGCCTTCTTTTCGTGGCCTGGACGACCATGAAGTTGAGCAGGCATCAATGCCGCACAGCCGCAATAAACCAAAGGCTTACCAGCAAAACGATCATCAAAAACCAATGAACCATTCACGGTTGGAATACCACTCTTGTTGCCACCGTGCTCGACACCCTCGACCACGCCATCAAAAATACGCCGTGGATGAAGTAAGCGCGGAGGTAGTGGCTTATCATAAAATGGTGATGCAAAACAAAAGACATCGGTATTAAAGATAAGACGAGCACCACGACCCGTACCAAACGGATCACGATTACAACCAACAATACCTGTCAATGCTCCGCCGTAAGGATCGAGAGCACTGGGTGAATTATGGGTTTCTACTTTGTAGACCATACTCCAGTCGTCGGTAAACTTGACAACTCCTGCATTATCTTTAAATACAGATAGGCAGATATCTTTATCGCCTTTTGCAGCGCGGATATCTCTGGTTGCGCCAACGATAAATGTCTTAAACAGAGAATCGATGGTCTCTTTCTCCCCTGTTTCATCTTCATAATTGATCTTCGCTGAGAAGATCTTATGCTTACAGTGCTCACTCCATGTTTGAGCGAGAGCTTCAAGCTCAGCATCAGTCAGCTGACTAGTCACTCCCGCAGCAGCACGTTTTTTTTGCACTTCAGGATCAGCGATAAACGCTTTGATCTCTAGCATCTCTTCGAGATTTAGCGCCAACATGCCATCGCGGCTAATCTGCATCAGCTCTTTATCACTGACCTCTAAATTAATCTCACGAATCTCAGGTATTGCACTACTAACAACGCGTGGTGGTTGAGCAGGTAACCCTTTGCTGACATCAAACTCATCACGACCAACTATGCTCCAGCGCTGAATCAGGCCATTAGCAAGGAAATCGGCAGCAATTTTTTCAGCAGTCGCCTTATCCAGATCACCTTTGAGCAGATACTGTACCGAAGTATAAACACCTTCTTCATCGGCAAAGCAGCGACCCGTCAAATACTGAATGGCTTCACGAGCAGTCCGACCTGCATTATCTGTTACCCCAGGGCGAAAACCAACTTCAATCAGTAGATCAAAATCATCAGCAAGGGGCTGATTGATGGTAAACTGTTGAATAACCGGGTCACTAAATGGCCCCTGAGCGGCGGCAAGTAGCTCGTCATCACTCAAATCGCTATCAACGGTATAGATGTCGATGGTGCGAACACTATCGAGTTTAATCTTGAGATACTCTAGAATTTCACGACGAACCCGTTCACCACGGGCATCACGAACACCGTCTTTTAGAGCGACGACAATTCTACTGGCAGTCCTGCTGGCCATAATTTCTCCTTAACAAGGAAGTGAATTTCGAACCTACGTACATATCAAATAATGAATCTATGAATTAAGCGGTTACTTTTATAAACGCACTTAAACACCCAAATCAAAACACTGACTCACGTGCTTGGGCTCGCCAACAATAAGTTGTGGTTGGCAAACGTTCTGGCGCGACAATACCGACTCGATACTCTGTTGTGCAAGCTGAGGAGTATTGTTTGTTTCACTCAAATGAGCTAAAAAAACAGCCTGCAACCCTGCCCACTTCACTTCATCAAACAAAGCTGCACCTTCGTTGTTTGATAAATGGCCATGATGACTGCGGATACGCTGCTTTAGTTCCCAAGGATAAGGTCCATCGCGCAACATCTCTTCATCATGGTTCGTCTCTAGCACCAACGCACTACATTGACGCAGACGATTCTGAACCAATCGTGTCGCAATACCCAAATCCGTTGCGACACCGATCTTACCTTCACCACTTTCAAAGGTAAAACCAACGGGCGCAATCGCATCATGAGTAATCGGAAACGGTATCACTTCAACATCTTGAAATGTGAAGGATTCACCGATCTCAAAAAATCGTTCCGATATCGAACCAATTTTAGGTAACGCTTCATGTGTATCGCAATGAAGATAAATGGGTAAATCATAGCGTCGTGATAACGGTCCAAGGCCTCGACTATGATCTGAATGCTCATGAGTCACAAAAACAGCGCTGAGTGTTTCAGCGGCGACCCCTATCTCGGCCAAGCGCTTACTGATCTGCAACGCAGAAAGACCAGCATCAACGAGGATACGGGTCTTTTCAGTTTCTATATAGATTGAGTTCCCTTTACTCCCACTGGCCAATTGACAAATACGCAACAAAATTCCCCAGTGAACGAGTAGTAATATAACCTCAAACAAAGCTTTAGCAGACTGTCAAACGTAACATAAACCTACTGCGAAACAACCTGATTTGGCCCATATTCCCGATTATTTTCGACAAATAGACCAGCTATTCGCTCTCAACCTCTCGAAAATCTAGTCTCAAACAGTCTATTTCTCGCTACGGCCCGTCAAGTCAGACAGACTGCTAGGTCGAGGCGCCTAATGGCTAAATTTAACTTAGGACAAATCCATATAAAAGCATAGATTAAATTTGCTCAGGGTATACCTGAAAAGCAACCTATCAATCAAGGAAAATCAAGCAATAATTCCTTAATTTAATTGAATAATTCCACAGATCGGCAGCCAAATCATTATAAACTGATTAAGTTTCTTGACGAAAATTATCCAACTTTATATGATTCCGGGGTGTTGGGAATAATTGCAACACCTGTAAACACCTATTTATGAACCTATCGCTCAAATTGTAATGTAATTGTCATTAAGGAGAACCACCATGGCTATAAAGGTTGCTATTAACGGTTTTGGACGCATTGGCCGCAACGTGCTCAGGGCAGCACTGGGCAATACTGAATTTGATATAGTTGCGATCAACGACTTAACCGATGCTGCAACAATGGCTCACCTGCTTAAATATGACTCGGTTCACGGTACTTTTTCTGCCAATGTTGATTCAGATGATCAGCACATAATTGTTAATGGGTCGCAGATCAAAGTTACCTGTGAAAAAGATCCTATCAACTTACCATGGAAAGAACTGGGGATTGATATTGTCCTTGAATCTACAGGACTATTTCGTGAGCGTGAACAAGCAGCCAAACATCTCGAAGCGGGCGCGAAAAAAGTCGTAATTAGCGCACCTGGGAAAAACTCGGACATTACAGTGGTTAAAGGGGTCAACTTCTCTGATTATGATCCAGACCAACACCACATCATCTCCAATGCATCATGTACCACGAATTGCCTAGCACCTGTTGCTAAGCTCATTAACGAAGAGTTTGGCATTGTTCACGGCAGCATGACAACAGTCCACTCCTACACCAATGATCAGAAGATTCTCGACCTACCCCACGCAGATCTGCGTCGTAGTCGTGCAGCTTCGTTGTCAATGATTCCAACCACAACAGGCGCAACCAAAGCTGTTGGTATCGTTATCCCTGAACTACAAGGTAAACTAACAGGTCTATCTATCCGCGTACCAACACCTAATGTCTCACTCATCGATCTTGTGATAGTGACAAAAAAAGCCACGTCGGTAGATGAGATAAATCAAACAATGCGTAATGCCGCCAATTCAAAGCTTATCGGCGTCCTTAAATACAGCGATGAACCCTTGGTTTCCTGTGACTTCAACGGTGATTCATCTTCAGTTATTTTTGATGCCCTTTCCACCAACGTTATTGATGGTACCTTAGTAAAGGTATTGTTATGGTACGACAATGAATGGGGTTATTCTGAACGGATTGTCGATCTCATTGCACTGATCGCTAAAGGCTAAAAACCAACACCTTATGAATTTTGTTACAAATAGGAGTCAGTAATGCTCAACAAAATCTCCATTAGTGATCTCGACCTTCAAGGTAAACGAATTTTTTGTCGTGTAGACTTCAACGTCCCCTTAGATGACGAACAAAACATTACCGACGACACACGCATTATTGCAGCGTTACCAACTATTCGTTATATCTTAGCTCAAGGTGGAAAACTTATCCTTGCATCACACTTGGGCCGCCCTAAGGGTAAAAATGTTGCCAGCTTGAGCCTAGCTCCTATTGCACCCTTTCTCTCAAAATTACTACAACAGCCTGTCACCATGGCAACAGAATGTATTGGCAGTGAAGTTGAAGCGTTGATTGACTTAATGAACAATGGTGATGTGATCTTGCTAGAAAATGTTCGCTTTCATCAACAAGAAGAAAAAAACGATCCACAGTTCAGTGAAAAGCTAGCAAAACTCGCAGACATTTATGTTAACGATGCTTTTGGCACGGCGCATCGCGCCCACGCATCAACCGAAGGGATCACCCAATACGTTGCGAGTGCGGCAGCAGGTTATTTAATGGCCAAAGAGTTACAATATCTTGGTAAAGCACTCGACACACCAAAACGACCCTTCGTCGCCGTGCTCGGTGGTGCAAAAGTCAGTGATAAAATTACTGTCATCAACAAACTCATTGATAAGGTCGACTCACTCCTTATCGGTGGTGGAATGGCCTATACCTTCCTTAAGGCACAGGGTTACTGCATTGGAACATCCCTTGTTGAAGAAGATCAACTTGAGCTAGCATTATCATTGCTTAAAAAAGCTAAAGATCAGGGTGTCGACCTACTACTGCCAGAAGATCATATTATTGCAAAACAGTTTTCGAAAGATGCGACTCCAAGCTGTTGCAATAATGACAACTTCCCCGCAGACCACATGGCGCTTGATATTGGCCCTAAAACAGCCCAACGGTATGCTGAAGTGATGAGTTCTGCCGCCACCGTCGTCTGGAACGGCCCTATGGGCGTGTTTGAATTCCCAACCTTTGCCAAAGGAACATTTACCGTTGCCGAAGCTCTCGCAGAGTCAACAGCAATTTCAATCATTGGCGGAGGAGACTCCGTTGCTGCCGTCAACAAAGCAGGACTAAACGACAAGATGACTCATATTTCGACCGGAGGTGGAGCTTCACTCGAATTTTTAGAAGGTAAAATCCTTCCCGGAATCGCCGCCTTAACCGACAAGAATGTGTCAGGAGAATAAATATAAAATGCGTAAGCCACTTATTGCAGGAAACTGGAAACTAAATAACACCATCGCCGAAGCAACTCAACTCGCTGAGGACTTAAAAGCAGAGCTTGGCAATACAACGAACACCGATATTGTCATTGCGCCCGTTTTTACAGCACTTGCAAGCGTCACACAGATTTGTGCCTCAAGCTCCATTCAAGTAGCAGGACAAAACTGTCACTGTGTTGACTCAGGTGCATTCACAGGGGAAGTTTCGGCACCACTCCTCGCCGATGCAGGATGCAGTTATGTCATCCTCGGCCACTCTGAACGTCGCCAATTTTTCGGGGAAACCGACAACTTTGTTAATGCCAAAACCCATGCCGCGATCAACTCTGGCTTAACCGCGATTGTTTGCCTTGGCGAAACCTTAAAGCAACGCGAAAGCAATGAAATGTTCGACGTAATCACCAGTCAACTCAGTCTGGCACTCAATGAGATCACCCCAGCGCAAGCAGAGAAGCTTGTCATTGCTTACGAACCTATCTGGGCCATTGGCACTGGGAAAACGGCAACAAGTGAAGAAGCCGCTGAGGTTCATGCTTTTATTCGAGGCCTACTCAGTGGCTTATTTAGCCATGAGATCGCTGAAGCTACCCGTATCATTTATGGCGGCAGTGTTAAACCAAGCAACATTGGTGAACTGATGGCCGAAGCAGACATTGATGGAGCATTAGTTGGCGGTGCTAGTTTGACGGCAAGTGACTTTATCGCCATTGCTAACTACCCGAAACCACTAAAAGTGGTACAAAACTAACATCATGAAACTAAAACAAGAAATCAGCTCTTGGCAATACTGATAAACCTATGCTATATTTCAGCGCTGTTATTTGGTACAGCAAAAAATAATCATTGAACCATAGACCTTGATTCTCTGAATCAAAGCAAAACTAGGAGAAACCGCAACAAATGGTTACTTTTCTACTAACACTACACGTTATTGTTTGTATTGCCCTGATCGTTATCGTTTTGCTGCAAGCAGGCAAAGGTGCTGATGCCGGTGCTTCATTTGGTGGTGGCGCAAGCCAGACCGTATTTGGTGCTTCAGGTGGTCGCAGTTTCATGAGCAAGCTGACAACAAGTGCAGCATTTATTTTCATGCTTACCAGCCTATCCCTTACCTATTTTTACGGTAAGCCAGGCTCTGATAGCCTCATGCCTGACCAAGTTCAAGCAGTACAAACTCAGGAACAAGCCCCAGCTCCTGCAGCAGCAGAATAAAAGCGAAACTTACGTCAATTCACTATTGACATGTAGCGCTTCAATACGTATAAATGCATTTCGTTAATGCCGAAGTGGTGGAACTGGTAGACACGCACGCTTGAGGGGCGTGTGACTTAACCGTCGTGCGAGTTCGATTCTCGCCTTCGGCACCAAACGAAAACAACATACGTAACATACACAAACAAAGCCCTTGATTTTCAAGGGCTTTTTTGTTTTCATAGTCGTTAGCCTGTAACAGGCGAAACATACAATTACCGACGGCAAAGGGCCGTACCTCCTCATCACCCCTGCTGGCGGCAATTTATAGCGGTATCATTATCGCTTTGACGGTAAACCAAAAACCTTAGCCCCGGCAAGCATCCTGACGTTAGGCTGCGCGATGCACGAACCAAGCATAGCAAGAACGAGCCCTCCTCGCTCAAGACATCGCCCCATCTATCGATAAAAAATCTCATCACGATCAAGCTCAAACATTTAAAGCCGTCGCAATCGCGTGGCATCAAGAGCAACGACCCAACTGGTCCGAGAAACACGGCGAGCGCTTAATGCGCCGCATGGAGCTTGACCTCTATCAACTTATTAGCGATAACGCCCTGAGCGACCTCACAGCTAACGATATTGACGCGACCCTTGAACGAGTATCAATGCGCTCACTCGATAACGCCCACCGCCCTAAATCAGCGTTGCAACGTGATGTCTGTAGCCATCCATATTGAACCTGACAACACCTCAGCTTTAGCATTGTCTGTATCCATAAACTTCTCAATCAAGTAATGGATACCAGGCTACTAACCCGCAAAACATGAAAACCTAGATACGGCGCTTGTTAGCGATCATCATCGCTATTTCTTCTCCAGCAAAATCAATAGTTCACTACGTGAGAAAATCTCCCGCGCTACCGATCCCGAAATCGGAGGTACTCGATTGTAAGAACTTAGCAACATGAAGCGGGAGGAAATGGCAGGCCTTAGACGAAGTTAGGGGATGGATTTGTAGACGACGTCCCTGTCGAGACTTCATCTCATTTTTATGACAATTGAGATGCGAACCATCTAATATCTTCGATGTTACGATTGAGCCATTGAACTAAACGCAAAAGAGCCCTACGGATAAACCGTAGGGCTCTTGAGTTGTCAGCGATTTAGAAACTTTTTCTATTTATTTGCGGACATTTGATGCTTGAGGACCTTTTTGACCTTGAGTAATATCAAAAATTACACGGTCTCCCTCGGCTAGAGATTTAAAGCCCTCGCCTTGGATTTCAGAATGATGAACGAACAAATCATCTCCACTCTCTTGCTCGATAAAACCAAAACCTTTTGCATCATTGAACCACTTTACTGTACCTTCAGCCATTTTAAACTCCATGCTCCCCTGCGGGAATGCTTTTTGTTGTGCAAACCATATCTACGTAAAAATAAAAAACCACGAAACCGAAAGAGGTTTACATAGCATATTCGTGACTGATTAATTACAAATCTCGTCTAACAAATTATCTCTGCACAAACATATATTTGATACTTATACCACAGACAGCAAAATTAATGCAATCTTGTTTTCAACTTCTGAAAATTATGTCAATTCGTTGCCAGCTTAGGCTTCTCTGCTGTGATTAAGAATGTATAGATGGTGTAAATAGATGCGGGAAGAAAACTTAAAACCACAGTACTATTACCTGATGCTGTTTTCAGCTAGCACGTTCTATCGATCGGTATATCAAATATTGTATCAATAAAGGTCGCATATCTATCTGAATACTTTTCAAACGTGACCAAGGCCGACAATGTCTGTTTAGTCGAATTTCAGTACAACAATTTGGTGAAGAAAACTGGACACCCCTAGTATTGCAGACACCTGATAGTGAAATAATCACAATAACTGATATGTTCAACACTTTGAGCAGTAAACGGTATCCAGAAGAATTTAAAATTGAGGAACAATCGAGATTATATGATCGGTGTTATTGCCACACAGCCTGATATTATGCTGAAAGCTTGAGTAACTGGATCGATTGACCGATATTTACTATGGAGCATCCCTGTACATAAAATGAATATGTAAAATATATTTAGCGTATATTTTATCTATTACTGCTTAACCTACTGATAAAATTGAGCTTTCCTCTTTTTCCACTCTTTATTTGTCCTCTTTCTTATAATCTTCTGAATAATTTTTTCATACGTTTATCACACTCACCACTGACTAGACCTGCTCACGAACCCCATAAAAAACTGTACAATATCAGCTAGTTATCTTTTTATTTATCGACAAATCATTTCTTGGCACAACTCTCGCTATATAAGAAAGACAAGAACGCAACAACGAAGCATCAAAAACACATATTTCGGAGGACGCCATGAAATCACTTACTAAGATTACCACAAGCCTGTTACTTCTCGCTCTTACTGCAGCTCCAGCATTCGCAGGTCAACAGGGTGAAAACAGTGGTTTGATCACATGGTTGTTCCTTGGCTTCTGCGGCTTGATCGTTGTAGCCCAACTGATTCCAGCTTTTATTATGGGATTTGGAATGATCAAGGGTGTATTTGGTCACGCTGAAAACCACTAATTATTTGATTGAACGATTCATACTCATATTTTTTTAAACAATTTGAAAGGGACCACAACCATGAAAGCTCTTAAAAACATCACCTTAACCGCTCTGTTTACTCTTCTCGCTTCTTCTCCTGCTTTGGCTTCAACAGCAGGCCGTGTTGACAACAGCGGGTTCATCGTCTGGGCTTTCCTCGGTTTTTGTGCTCTGATCGTGGTAGCGCAACTGGTTCCTGCAGTGATGGTTATGATGGGTATTGTTAAAGCGGTTGCCAGCCCAAAAGAGGTTGCCGAGCAAAAAAGTAACTAAGAACAATCGTTAACTATCCTCCTTTGGTCAGCAGACAAAATGTTGACCAAGGGGGTTCTTTTAAGATAGGAGGAGCGCTATGTTCCCAGTCATGATTGCTTACAATACGGAACATGATACGTCATCATCATCGTCATCGTTATTACATAATGCGGTGCGTAATGCTGACTGCACCCCCTATCAGGTTAACAGTGTGTCTGAGTCGATCGAGGTGTTGCGTCAGCAAAAACCGGCAATCTTGATTGTTGGTGCCACCTTTGATGGCAGTAACGTCCTTGACGTGATCCCGATCTTTCGTCATCTACAGAAGAATATCAAAATCATCTTGCTCGCCGATTCGGCTTCAGAAGGTTTTTTACGTCAAGCACGGGCGGCGGGAATCTTTTATCATGCTTTGGAACCTCATGACCAGGAAGATGTTCAGGAATTACAATTGGCCCTACAGTGTGGCAAAGAGGCCAGCCTGAAACGGTCACAAGGGATATGGCAACGATTGGCTCCAGTGTTTGGGGCAGGGTAGTTTTTGATAGACTTAAATATTTTGCAATGAATTGTGCGGCGACCTCCAATAGGTTGCCGTTTTTTTCAATCTACGCTTCATACTGGATCGATACTTTTTAAAATCCAGTCATGGCGATATAGGCAGAACAAAATATCCAAGAAGGACTGACCATCCTTCCGTTCCGTGGAGATCATCGCCGGAGGATTAAAACCAACAAAAACAACTTAAGTTACTTACGGCCCAACATTCGAAACTCGCCTTCGAAACCAAACGTTACATACACAAAAAAGGCCATGTTTACACAAGTTTTTCTGTGTTTACGCTTTCGAGTCACAGCAGACAGGTCGAGATTACGATCAATTTAAATCAACTCAAAGACAAACACCCCACTCCTCCTTAAGAATCAAACCATTTAATTTACAACAATCCGTATACAGCTATCGACACCCCGAACATTGTACCTTATACTGTGGCTAATCAAGATAGTGCAAGAGTTTGGAGGTGTTATGTCGAATGAATCCACAACTCAACAACGGCAAATTTGGTTGATTTTTTTCTTCCTTGGCGTTGTCATGCTCAACTTTCCATTTCTACAAATTTTCAATCGAGTAGAAACATTCCTAGGGGTCCCCCTACTCGTTATCTACCTGTTCTTCGGCTGGCCGATTTCTATTGCTGTCATTTACATTTTTACCCGCACCATTGAAGATAATGATTCTGATCACAGTTCGGGGGTTGACTGATGTCCTTGCAACAAATAAGCGTCACAACCATTATCTACTTTGCCATCCTTTTTTCCTTTGCATTCTATGCACTCAAGAGGCGAAAAGCAGGCCGTAGTATTGTTTCAAACCCGCACATCTATTCGCTTACACTTGCTGTATATTGTACATCATGGACCTACTATGGCAGCGTAGGACGTGCTGCAACCTCTGGTTTAGATTTTTTGACCATCTACCTTGGCCCAACATTGATCTGTTTTTCTTGGTGGTTTTTACTGCGAAAAATTATCATAATCAGCAAACAGCAAAACATTGTCAGTATTGCCGACTTCATTTCGAGTCGCTACGGTAAATCGACCTACCTTGGTAGCATCGTCACTATTTTTGCGGTGTTAGGTATTGTCCCCTATATCGCGCTACAGTTAAAAGCAATCGCTTATACCTTCAATATATTAGCAGGGTTACCAGAAAAAGCCTCATCACCGATACAATCTATCGTGCCGTTTGGGCCACAGTTTATTGATACAACATTCATTGTCGCTCTTATATTGGCCGTATTTTGCATTCTTTTTGGTGCCATGCGGCTCGACAGCACGGAACACCATGAAGGACTCATGGCAGTTGTGGCGCTAGAATCTATTGTTAAACTCTTTGCCTTTCTAGCCATTGGAATCTTTGTTACCTATGGACTCTTTGACGGATTTATCGATATTTTCAGTCAATTTTCAGCGCGCTTTCCTGAAAAACAACACCTACTCCTTATTCCAGCCGAATGTGGTAGTGGAACACGTTGGTTCTCGATGACGTTCATGTCGATGATGGCGATCATGTTTTTACCCCGACAATTTCATGTAATGGTCATCGAAAATTCAGATCCTAATCACATTAAAACTGCCATGTGGGCATTTCCTGCCTATTTGTTTCTATTGAATCTGTTTGTTTTACCCATTGCTCTTGGTGGCATCATTACGTTCAATGGTGATACAACCCTTGCTGATTACTACGTATTAAGCTTGCCCCTTGCCTCGGGCCAGCATGCTCTTGCTGTAATGGTGTTCATTGGTGGTTTTTCTGCTGCAGCAGGGATGGTCATGCTTGAGGCTGTTGCCTCGGCAACCATGGTATTAAATAATCTGGTCATGCCAATTATCTTACGTTGTAATTTTAAAATGGCCGACATTTCTGGATTACTGCTTAACATTAAACGCGTAGCAATCGTTTCAATTATTTACCTTGGTTATTTTTATTATCGGACACTGGGTGAATCGGCAGCCCTTATCAACATCGGCTTGATCTCATTCATGGCGGCAACTCAATTTGCTCCTGCTTTACTGGGTGGATTATATTGGAATCGAGCCACTCACCGTGGTGCTGCCGTTGGCCTTATCTTAGGTTTTGTACTGTGGTTTTACACCCTCATTGTGCCAACATTTGTTGATACGGGATGGATTTCGTTAAGTGTTATCACAGAAGGGCCATTTGGAATTGAAAGTCTCCGCCCAACCGCTCTGTTTTATTTAAACACCTTAGATATTTGGTCCCATTCACTATTTTGGACCTTATTTTTCAACCTTGGATCATTTCTCACTATTTCAATTATTACGACACCTTCGGCGAGTGAAGCAGACCAAGCACTACGTTTTGTTGAAGTATCAACATGGAAACAAACCCCACAAAACAGAACACGCATAAGTAAAGCACCAACCATCATGGAATTTGTCGATTTAATGACTAAATTTATTGGTGAAAAACAGGCAAATTCAGCGATTTCTGGCTATTTAGGCGATAGAGCAATTGATGAAAAAGGAAGCTTGTCAGAATTTGAAATACCAGATTTAAAGCTTTTCACTGAGAAAACATTAGCGGCTTCTGTTGGCGCAGCGGCAGCTCGCATTATTATTGAAAACTATCTTTCAGCCCGTGGCAGTAAAATGGAAGATGTATTCAACATCTTTGGTACAGTTAGCTTAAGCCGTGATGCAAGTCGTGAACAACTTACGGTTCTTTATGAAGCGGCCCATACCGTTTCTAGCGGATCAGACTTGGATTCTATTTTCGATAATATCCTTGATCTTCTTTATCGACAATTTCGCTTCGACTTATGCGCCATCCGAATCTATAACGATCAAGCTAATACGCTAGATGTCCGAAATTTCAAGGGTATTGATACCGACTTTTTATCTCATGCGAACAGAGAGATCAATGAAGAAACCTGTATCGGCACAACATATATTCATAACAAAGTCGTACTTGCCAACGATTCAGACTGCATTGACAAGCCAGTATCAATGGAGATTATCCGCAAGGAAGGGATTAAATCTTTTGCCCATGCACCAATAACGGTAGAGGGTCAACCTATCGGAGTTCTTTCGTCTTATTCACGCTACGCTAAGGGTATTTATACGAGCGAATTTATTGAACTTTATAAAAACCTAGCAGCTCAAATCGGCATTGCCTGGCGCAATGCCAATCAAACAATGCAGTTAATTGAGGCCAGTGAACAGGAAAAAGAGTTACACATTGCCGAATCGATTCAACTTGGTTTATTGCCCGGAAAAATGCCAGAGTTGGCAAAACACGATATTGCAGCAATTTGTGTTCCAGCGAAACAGATCGGTGGTGATTACTATGATTTCATCATCCAACCGCCAGAGTTTGATATTATTGTTGCTGATGTTTCGGGCCACAACATTGGTGCGGCACTACTTATGGCCGAAGCACGAACTTTTATTCAAGCTCGAGCAAGACAACTCCCCTCACCAACTTCAATTCTCGATGCTTTAAATCGATTTTTACATGACGATTTAAGTAAAGCAGAATTGTTTATTACAATGTTTTATCTACAATATGATTTAGAAAAGAATCAAATTACTTACGGTAATGCTGGACATAACCATCCACTCATATTACGTCACCACGATAAATCATTTGAAGAACTCGATGCTGAAGGGCTAATACTTGGGATTCAAACGGACGTTACGTTTGAGGAGCAACACTGCCAACTTTATCCTGGTGATATTCTCGTCATGTATACCGATGGTATTGTTGAAGCTGAGAACAACAATGAAGAGTTGTTTGGTATGGATCAGTTGAAAAATGCTATTCTAGAGAACGCATCACTTAGTGCGCAGGAAATTATTGACCAAACAATGAGTTTAGCGCGTATGTTTCAAGGAAGAAGACATTTTAACGATGATGTCACCATGGTTGTTTTGAAAATTGACGAATAAAATACAATTAGAAAGTTTAACACAAGGAGAGTAAGCATGAATGTCATTATGGAAGAACATGGAGAGATTGTTACATTGAAAATTGTAGAAGAACGCTTAGATGCTCACAATAGTAATGAATTAAAAGTACAACTTCTAACCCTTTTTGAAGAGGGTAAAGTAAAAATCATCATTGATCTTGCGCAAGTACGTTTCATTGATTCATCAGGTTTAGGTGCACTCGTCTCAGGTTTTAAGAATGCCAGTTCTCGCGAAGGAGTTCTTAAACTGTGTGGTCTTCAAACACAAGTGAAATCGATGTTTGAATTAACGCGACTGCATCGAGTTTTTGAAATCTTCCCAAACTCAGACGACGCACAAGCAAGCTACTAGAAAAACCTCTTAGGGCGGTATAAGTACCACGTGGTCATTTCGTCCGCCACTGCAGCTGACAACAGGAGTATAGATCATGAAAAATCAGCTTGAGATGGACATCAAAGTCCCTAATCAAACTCGATACCTCGGCCTCATTGGCAAGATCGGGGAAGATATTGCTTACACACTTAAAAATTTTAAAGACAACCGTGATGAGCTTGCATATCATATTAATCTTGTTTTAACAGAAGCGATGGCGAATGCGATCAAGCATGCAAATCAAAATGATCCTAACAAAGAAGTACACATTACAATTAATGTTTCGCAAAACAATCTTTGTATAAAAGTTTACGATCAAGGACAAGGGTTTGATATTCGTGAAGTCAACATTATTGAACCTGACCCGACAAAAGATCACGGACGAGGAATATTCTTAATTCATAGTTTGATGGATAGTGTCAGTTATACTCGATGCGATCATGGTCATGTTTTAGAGATGAATAAATCTTTTGAACTGGACATCAGTTCCTAAAACAACAGCTATTCTAAACATTCAAAAGTTTCAATAAGTCTAGATGGTGACCAATTCTCACCCCACCATCCCACTTATATGACACAAACTGGCACCCTGATCCCTGTGCTGCTTGTTTGTCAAACTCTGAATCACCGATAAAAAGAAGATTATCAGGTGAATGTCCTAACCGTTTAGCAGCCTCAAAGAGTATATCAGGATTTGGTTTAGGTCGTTCAACATCAAGATGTGTTACAACATGGGTGAAATAATGGCTCAGGTTAAAGTATTCGAGTATTTTAACCATACTTGAGCCACGGTTTGTCGCTATCGCTAGTGGATAACTCACAGCTAACCGTTCAAGAACAGTCAAAAGACCTGGCTCAGGCAGCAATTGAGGAATAAATTGTGAATAGTCTACAGTCGTGGCGTAAGTGATCGCTTCATCAATGCGCTCAGGACCTAACAGAATCTCAAAAACCTGAGGACTTGAAGCAGTATGACATACCTTTACTCGCTCATGCTGATCAGGAGTTACATCTGCAACACCAAAGTGTCGAAAAATTTGATTATAAAATGCCAGATTAGCTTGCTGACTATCAAACATCACCCCATCACAATCAAATACAACTGCCCTTATCTTCCCTATCACAGTGACCTCTTTCGATTAAGGAGTATAGCTCCGACTACTCCAACCACTAACATGGGTAACGAGAGCATCTGCCCCATGGTGACACCCGTTGATAAAATTCCAAGGTGCGCATCAGGCTGGCGGAAAAATTCAACAATAAACCGAAACAAAGCATAGCAAGAGATAAAGGAGAAAAAGACTGTCCACGGTTTAAAACGCTGACGATTGATCAGTAACAAAATTATCAACAAAATAGGCCCCTCAAGAAGAGCCTCATAAAGTTGACTAGGATGACGAGGATACGGCCCTGCACCAGGAAAAATCATTGCCCAAGGGACATCTGACACCCTACCCCACAGTTCGCCATTAATAAAGTTACCTATACGACCAAAAAACAAACCACAGCAAGATGAAATCACAAGAATATCAGCAAGCTTGCCCATCGGAAGTTGGCGCTTACGACAAAACAACGACGCAGCAACAATAACGCCGAGCAACCCACCATGAAAGCTCATACCACCCTGCCAAACATAAAAGACTTCGATAGGATGATGCCAATAGTAATTCAAATTGTAAAACAGGGTATAACCAATTCGACCGCCTAAAACAACACCCAATACACAAGAGAAAAGCAAATCGGCGACAGTATCAGAATTAATATTAAGCTCACTTTTTTTTGTTAAACGTAAAATTAAAAGGTAAGCACACATAAATCCGAACAGATACATCAAACCGTACCACCGAACTGCTAGGGGACCTACCTGAAAAGCTATGGAATCAATGTGAGGATAAGTCAACATGACCTTGCCATCCTAAAAGAGTAAGAAGCTGCATGAAATCGTGAGGAGGAGAAACTTTGAAATTCATTTTCTTTTTTGTAACAGGGTGGTCACATTCGAGCTCCCATGAATGTAGCATCGTTCGAGTCACGGCAACATCAAGAATCGAGGCATCATAACCATAACGATCATCACCAACTAGTGGATGACCTGCCTCGGAGAAATGGACACGAATCTGATGCATTCGACCGGTTGGAATATCGACCTCAACCAAAGTAAATTTTTCAAATCGATGTAACGAACAATAGCGTGTTATAGCAAGTTTACCGCCCTTTTCAACCGTTTTCATCTTATTGGTAGCTCTATTTCTAGCCAGTGTGGAAGTGAATTCACCCTCGTCGTCGGCTAATTGACCACACACCAATGCTAAATATTTTTTTTTTGCCTGACGTTGGGTAAAAAGAGCTGTCAACGCTTTATGAGCACGTTGGTGAATTGAAAAAATCATAACACCTGAAGTATCACGATCCAATCGTTGTACCATACCTAGGGTTGGCTTCAAATGTAAGCGAAAAGGATCTTGCAGCCACAGCAACAACGCCTCATAAAGAGTTCCCTTATAACGTGCTGGGGTGGGTTGTGAATCAATCTGCGTTGGCTTATTGATGGTAATGATATAATCATCTTGATAGATAATATCTTTATCAGAAAGACGATAGTATTTAAGTTCTAATCCATCAATAAATATTTCAATTTTATCGCCTTCACCTACAGACAAGTTACACATTCGCACTCGTCGGCCATTAAGATGAACACCGCCAACATCAATGATCTTTCGTGTCAATGTTGGTGACAACTCATGACATTGATCTGAAATAGTTTGATCGATACGCTGAACTTGACTTGAAACGGTAAGACGTATCACTATATTTTTATGTTTAGCAACATCCATTTAGAAACCTAGCAGGCTGTCGGACTTGACAGGCCGTAGCGAGAAATAGACTGCTTGAGTCCAGATTTTCGAGAATTTGAGAGCGAATAGCTGGCCTATTTGTCGAAAATTGTCGGGAATATGGACCAAGTCAGGCTTTTTCGCAGTAGGTCCATGTGAAGTTCGTCAGCCTGACAAACGTAAAAAGGCCTCATCGTTCACATGAGGCCTTAATCAATACTATCGCATATGATAGTTAACTCAATACATGCTTATCGACAACAAAGCAGGTGAATGTCCCCGAATAAACGGGTTTATCATTAACCTTAACCATGCATTCAACAGTATATTTTTTACCCTTCTGTTCAATAACAATCGCAGTTGCGATGGGTGCATCACCGGCCTTAACTGGTGCAATAAAGCGTGAATCAGCGGAGCCGAGTACCACAGTGGGTTCATTCACCGCAAGCATTGCAGCATAATCTGCAAGGCCAAAGATAAAACCTCCGTGTACCAATCCGAAGTCATCAGCAACCATAGAAGGTAACGTTACGAGTTTAATGACTGATTGACCTTGTTGAAGCTGTTGAATTTCACCAACAAGCTCAGAAGAGATACTTAAGTGTGTATTTGAGCTAATAGTCATAATGACTCCCTAGCAGATATCTACGCGTTCACGCAACTCTTTACCCGTTTTAAAGAAGGGGGTCTTTTTTGAAGGTATATCAATCAAATTACCACTTTTAGGATTGCGAGCTTGACGTGCTTCGCGCTCGCGAATCGAAAAGGATCCAAACCCTCTAATTTCAACACGATCGCCACGAACCAAAGCATTACTAATACTATCAAAAATCGTATTCACAATTAGCTCAGATTCTTTTTTATTCAACTGAGAATCTTCATCCATTAACTTTTCAATCAACTGACTTTTAGTCATATAAATACCCTTAGTTGGCTGGTGACCACATCACTTGCAAACCCGATGTATGGTTTGTCATCATGTATTGTTCCACCTTAGAAAGTGTCGTTCCAACAAAATAATCAATTAAACTGACCGATGGTTCTTCGGGGTAAACAATGTTTGGTTCACCAACGATTCCACCCTGTCGAGCAGCCTCTGTAATGGCAACCCTTAAACCACCCAGTTCATCAATTAACCCTACCTGTAGCGCTTGTCTACCTGTAAAAATTCGTCCATCTGCAAGCTTACGAACTTCCCCTTCAGAGAGATCACGACCTTCACTCACTGCGGCAACAAACTGCGAATGAACATCATCGATTAACCCCTGGAGCAATGCTTGCTCTTCTGAAGTCATATCACGCACAGATGAACCTATATCTTTATGAGTTCCACTCTTAACAACGCGTGTTTTAAGCCCAATTTTATCCATCAAGTCTAAAACGTTAGTAAACTCCATGATGACACCAATACTACCCGTAATCGTGCCAGGATTTGCGTAAATCTTATTTGCTGGAGCAGCAACGTAATAACCACCCGATGCAGCGACAGAACCCATTGAAACAATAATAGGTTTATCTTGAGTGATTCGAGCAACCTCTGAATAAATCTCTTGAGATGGACCAACACCACCACCAGGAGAATCTACACGGAGCACAATTGCCTTAATCGAATCGTCCGTAGCAAAAACAATCAACTGTTCAATAGTGTTCTTAGAATCTGTAATCGCGCCACGAAGCTCAATAACACCAACTTTGTTACCCATCGAAAACGAAGTAGCACCCGAAGTCAATATAGATGGAAACTTCATCAGTCCGACAAAAGCAGAAAAAATAAACAATAAGACTAAGAGTGCAATTATAAATGGTCGTTTTTTCATCATAAACCTGACAAAAAAGCCCCTGCTACAAATATAGCAGGGGCTGATTAGAACAAAGGATTAACTATTCTTGGTCAGAACTACCAAATGCACCTTGAAGTAGGTCACCTAAGCTTGATGTTGCTTTTTTCTGAGCACCAATAAATGCATCAACTTCAGCCTTCTCTTTACGTTCAGACAAGTGCTTGATTGATAAAGCAATTTTATGCTCATTTGTATCTACATGCAGAACAACAGCTTCGAGTTCTTCACCAATTTTAGCGAAATCTTTTGGTGAATCAACTTTGTCTTTGCTGATCTCTGAAACATGAATCAGACCTTCAACACCCTCTTCAACCTCAAGGAAGATGCCGAACTCAGTCACAGAAGTTACCTTACCGCGAATGATAGTGCCTGGTGCATATTGCTCAGGGATAATCTGCCAAGGATCTTGACTCAACTGCTTAACACCAAGCGAGAAACGCTCATTGTCGCGATCGATATTCAAAACAACAGCCTTAACGAGATCACCTTTTTTGTACAGTTCAGAAGGATGCTTGATGCGCTTTGTCCAAGAAAGATCTGAAATATGGACAAGGCCGTCAATGCCTTCATCAACACCAACAAAGATACCAAAGTCAGTAATGTTCTTAACTTGACCTTCGATAATTGTACCAGCAGGGAACTTCTCACCGATCACTTCCCATGGATTAGGCTCAACTTGCTTCAAACCTAAAGAGATGCGACGATTATCAGTATCCATAGCTAGAACGATTGTTTCGACTTCATCACCAATCGAAAGAATCTTGTTTGGATGCTTGATACGTTTTGTCCAGCTCATCTCTGAAACGTGAATCAGGCCTTCAACGCCCTCTTCAAGTTCAATAAATGCACCGTAATCAGTCAGGCTTACTACCTTACCTGTTACACGGTCCTTAGCTGGATATTTTTCCTGAACACTTAACCAAGGATCAGGAGTGATTTGCTTGAGGCCTAAGCTGACACGCTCTTTTTCACGGTCAAACTTGAGAACCTTAACACTGATACTATCACCTACCGCGAGAATATCGGAAGGATGGGAAACACGACCCCATGACATATCAGTAATATGTAACAAACCATCGATGCCGCCTAGATCAATAAATGCACCGTAATCAGTCAAGTTCTTCACAACACCTTCAACAATCTGATTTTCTTCGAGAGTTTTGAGTGTATCAGAACGTTGGCTTTCACGCTCATTTTCTAGCAACACACGACGGGAAAGTACGATATTTCCGCGACGCTTATTAAGTTTAATAATCTTGAACTCAAAAGTTTCACCAATGAGTTTATCAAGGTTACGAACTGGGCGTAAATCAACCTGTGAACCGGGCAGGAATGCATTAACACCGATATCAACAGAAAGACCACCTTTAATGCGTGAAACAATGCGACCTTCAACAACCGCATCTTCTTCAAGCGCATTCCAGACCTTCTGACGGTCTGCTTTTTCTTTTGAAAGCCCGATAAGGCCACTTTCATTCTCAGCACGCTCAAAGAGAACATCAATTTTGTCACCGATATTCAATTCTACAGACGAGCCATCGACAGAAAATTCAGACAAAGGGATAACCCCTTCAGATTTGTAGCCTACGTCAACGACAACTGAATCAGGATTAACCTGAACAACTGTGCCTTCAACTACATCGCCAACAGCCAAGTTTCCTTGTGCGCTGTTTTCGAACATCTCTTCGAAGCTCTCAGCGTCAAACTCTTCGTCAAACTCTGCTCCGAATTCATCTTGCATAAATTCGAGCTCATCTTCGTTACTTGTTTCGTTGTTTTCAGACATTAACCAAAGTACCCCCTAGAAAATTACGTCTAGCACTTAAGACGCCCACAGTCCGAGCCGTGGAGCCGAACCGTAGCACAGACGATAAAAAAAACAAACATTATTTTGCGATTTCCCGCAGTCTTTCCATTACTTCGCGAATTATCCACTCTGGTGTCGATGCTCCAGCCGTAATCCCAATTGAAGTCAAACCAACTACCCATTGTGGATCAATGCCAGCTGCTGTTTCAATATGATATGTTTTCGGTTGAATTTCAGAACAGATCTGAGCTAAACGCGTGGTATTTGCACTATTGCGACCACCGAGGACAAGCATGACATCGACACGACGAGCAATTTCCCGTGCCTCATTTTGCCTTACGACTGTTGCATCACAAATGGTATTAAACACGCGCAGCTCTTTGCATTTAGCCAGCAAAATATCGGCAATTTCACTAAAATTTTCAAAAGATTGTGTTGTTTGAGCGACTAAGCCCATTTTCTTTTGCCCTGGAATTTTTTGCGCTTCTTCAGCATTTGCAACGACTGAGGTTTGAGCATCACCAACATAGGAAACAATCCCCTGAACCTCGGGATGCTCTTGCTCACCGACAATAACAACGGTATACCCCCCCTCACCTAAAAGGGCCGCGTACTGTTGCGCTTTTTTAACAAATGGGCACGTCGCATCGACAACGGTAAGTTTTTGTTGGGTCAGTGAATCTTCTTCACTGCGCGTTATTCCATGAGAACGAATAATCACCGTTTCATCGGTCATCTCATCAACAGAGTGAACAACTTGAATCCCTTCATCCTCTAGTTTTTCAACTAGTTGCGGTGAATGAATGAGTGGGCCAAGAGAACAAATTCTCTCAGAGGCATCTGCGGCCTTAAAGGCCATATTTACCGCGCGTTTCACCCCAAAACAAAACCCTGCGCTATTAGCGAGAACAATTTCCATCACTGCACTTCCTATGTTGTTCAGCCAACACCCATTCAGCTATAAGCTAGAGCTATAGGTGTCCCTCGATTTTTGCCAGCATAAATTCAAGAACCTGATCAATCGACATTGAGGTTGAATCAACAACAATCGCATCATCCGCTTGAATCAGTGGTGCATTTTCGCGACTGGTATCCGCAACATCACGTTGAATCACTTCAGCGATAGTCTGTTTCAAGTCGACCTCTACTCCATTTTGGCGTAGTTCGTCGTAACGTCGTGTCCCGCGCGCCTGCGCACTGGCACTAAGATAAAACTTCACCTGAGCATTCGGAAATACGACGCTGCCAATATCACGACCTTCCAAAACAACGCCACCATCCTCACCCATTTGACGCTGCAAGGTCAGCATCGCTGCACGCACTTCTCGACAGGCTGAAACCCGTGAAGTCAGTAAGCTCATTTCAGGAGTGCGAATCAAAGTAGAAACATCTTCGTCACCAAGCCATACTGTCTCAGTTTCACCATCGCGTTTAAAATGGATATCTAAACTTTGACACAATTGATCTAAAGCGTAACGATCCCCCAGATCAATACCTGCACGATCTACTGCAAGAGCAACGGTACGATACATTGCGCCCGTGTCAATATTGATATAATTCAATCGCCCTGAAAGCAAACGGCTCAATGTGCTCTTGCCTGCTCCCGAAGGGCCATCAATTGCTATGATAAGATTTTTTGACATAAATATTTAATTTAAACTCTCGTTTGATCGAGTAAATCCCAAAAAATTGGGAACGAGGTTGCCGTACACTGAGTGTCATCGATGGTGAGAGACTCTTTAGCACGTAATGCGGCGATTGCTGAGCTCATAGCAATGCGGTGATCGCCACAAGAGTTCACTCGGCCACCACTGAATTGCTCACAGCCTTGAATCGTCATGCCATCATCATGGCTTTCAACGCACACACCCAACACACGTAAGACAGTCTCCATTGCCGCAATTCGATCCGTCTCTTTAACACGCAACTCACGAGCATCGCGAAAAACGGTTGTCCCCTCTGCGCAAGCAGCCGCAATACTGATAACAGGAAATTCGTCAATGGCGCGCGGTACAAATTCACCGCCAATTTCAATCCCTTTAAGTTGACTACTTTTGACGAGGATGTCAGCAACAGGTTCTCCCGCCATCTCACGTTGATCAACCAACTCAACAGAACCATTCATCGCTTGTAAAATATCAATAATTCCCGAGCGGCTTGGATTGATGCCCACATTGCGAATGAGTAACTCTGAATTCGGTACAATCAACGCCGCCACCATGAAAAACGCAGCAGACGAGATATCACCCGGAACTAAAAGATCTTGCGCTTGCAGAGTTTGCCCCCCTGCAACAGAAGCTCCACCCGGAAAAGAGTTCACCTCAACACCAAAATGGCGCAACATACGTTCAGAGTGATCACGTGACAAATGAGGCTCGTTAACGGTAGTCACACCGTCGGCATATAAACCCGCTAATAAAATCGCTGACTTAACCTGAGCACTTGCCACAGGAGAAGTGTAATCAATTGCAGTTAAAGCTTGGCCCTGAATTGCGAGTGGAGCACATTGACCATTTTCACGACCTGAAATTTTAGCCCCCATTTGCGCTAAAGGGTTAACCACTCGTCCCATAGGCCGCTTACGTAAATACTGATCACCAGTTAATACTGAAAAAAATGATTGTCCAGCCAACAACCCCGACATTAATCGAATCGTTGTGCCCGAGTTACCACAATCTAAAACATCTGACGGTTCCTTCAAACCGTGCAATCCACAGCCATGAATTGTTAATTCACCGTTGCTATGTTGATCAATCGTGACCCCCATCGACTTAAAGGCGTTCAATGTAGACAGATTATCTTCACCTTGAAGAAACCCAGTTACATGGGTTTTACCTTGTGCCAAAGCACCAAACATAATAGAGCGATGTGAAATAGACTTATCACCTGGGACAGTTATCTCCCCACGCAAACCTTGGCTGGACGTAACAACTTTTGATTGTAAAGTCATAACTTACTGTTCCTTTGGATCAGGGTGTAAAATCGCATCGCGACTAATTTTCGATTGCTGAAAAAACGTAAACAAGCGCTCCATATCACCCTGGTCGATATCCTGCTTTAACTCAGCTAGAAACTGTTCAAACTGGGTAATCATCTCAAGCAAAGATTCACGATTAGTCAGTGCTATATCTCGCCACATCACAGGATCGGATGATGCGATTCGAGTAAAATCACGAAATCCTCCAGCAGAAAAATCGAGAATATTTTCAGGATAACGATCATAAGAGCTTACAGAGTTCACTAACGAATAAGCTATCATATGAGGTAGATGGCTTATCGCCGCAAGAATGCGATCGTGCTTGACAACATCCATCTTAACCACGTCAGACCCCACAGCACACCAAAGTCGTTCGACAATTGCCAGTGCAGTGCTATTGGTATTAGGTGTCGGTGTTAAAATACACCTTTTATCTTGATAGAGCTCTTTAAATGCCGCAGCAGCACCACTACGCTCGGTACCTGAAATGGGGTGTCCTCCGACAAAAAGAACATTGGAATCAATCGCCAAAGGTTCGAGGGAATCAACAACGGTTTGTTTAACACTACCCGTATCGGTCAAAATACTACCCGATTTCATATGAGTCAAAACGGAACGAGCAACGACTTGCATGCTGCCAACAGGAACAGCTAACAGGACAACATCAGCATCTTTTACCGCGTCAGCAAGACTTAGGCTCGCACTATCGATAATACCAAGCTTCTCAGCTAGCGCTAGGTTTTCATGATTGGCATCCCAACCAAAAATTGTTTCAACCGCTTTGGATTTCTTTAAGGCCAAAGCAAAAGAACCACCGATCAATCCAACGCCAATAATCGCTATACTTTTTACAATCATATCAGACATGACTTAAACTCATATAGTCTTCGGGTAGGAACCCAAAACCTTAATAAATTGGCAATAATTGGCGAGTTGTTCCACGGCATCATGGACATTTTCGTTTTCAATATGACCTTCAATATCAAGAAAGAAAATATACTCCCAAGCCCTTTTCTTTAACGGTCGACTCTCAATTTTAGAGAGATTAATTCCACGCTGACTGAAAGGTTCCAACATTCTTAACAAAATACCGGGCTCATCTTTAATACAAAACATGATACTGGTCTTGTCACGCTCACCAGGCTCAGGCAATTGGTTACTGATAACGAGAAAACGGGTAAAGTTACTCGAATTATCAGCAATATTAGCTTTGACTTGGCGCAGGTCATACTGAGCCCCCGCCATCGCACTGGCAATTGCCGCAGCACTTCGATCTCCAGCAGCAAGTTGTGCAGCAGCAGCAGTGCTGGCTACATCAATCAACGGAACATCTGGCAAATTTTCATCCAGCCACTTTCGGCACTGGGCTAGCGCCTGAGGATGAGAATAGACGCGTTCAATATCGGCCATATTGGCGGACATTGACAGCAGATCATGCGAGATCTCTTGTAAAATCTCTGCATTGATTTTCAGCTCAGACTCCATAAACATATCCAACGTATGGGTCACAACCCCCTCATTAGAATTCTCAACAGGAACAACCCCATAAGAAGCACGACCACGTGCTACCTCTTCAAAAACAGCGGGAATACTCTTTTGTGGAATAAGTTGAGCAGACAATCCAAATTGCTGCATAGCCGCAACATGGGTAAAGGTTGCTTGTGGCCCAAGAAAAGCGACCTTCATTGGTTGTTCAAGAGAAAGTGAGGCAGAAATAATCTCTCTAAAAACCCGCTGAATAGCATCGACGGGAAAAGGTCCCGGGCTTTGACTCCTTAGCCGCTCATAAATTGCCTGTTCACGGCTTGGAACGTAAAAAGATTTTTTGTTATTTTTCTTGGTTTTACCTACATCGATAACAACCTGAGCTCGCTCATTGAGAAGATCAAGAATTTGATCATCGAGAGTATCAATTTTCTCACGTAATGGCTTTAATTCATCTGACATCACACCTTCTCCTGTTCATCTAAACTGAGATATATCGACATGCTTACGTTAAAGCAGTAGGAACTATCATTTCATCGTTGTCGAACAATTTCTAAAGATACAAAGGCGTGAATTTACCCTATCAGTCGAAGAATTGCAATCTAAGCACCAAAACAATGTTTCATACTGTCAAATCTATCCCACACTTAAAGACAGTCCACGCTACATTTTGAGACATATTGTTAGTAATCAGATCAAACGAATTATGACGGACATTCAACATGTTGCATTAAAAGAAAACTTATGATATCTTAATTCGCTTTGAAATCGGCACCCATATAACAGGTAAAACACTGCCTTGTTACAACCTAAAATAAAGTTGAAGACCATGACATACTCACAACGTTTACAAGTAATGATCTGCTTATTCACAATGCTTCTCTGTGGTTGCAATATTCAGGATTCAACATCAGCAAATCATCCGCAAACCGTTAAACCTACTTCATATTCACAAATTCAGCTGGTATTTGACCAACTAGACTACAGGTGGACGACACTGGACCAGGGCGTTCCCGACATTACAGTGCACAACTTCCCTGCTGATTTATCAACTGTGCCCAATGTAAAACAAAAAAAACACTTATTTTTCCTCAGTTTACTGCCAATGGTATTAACACAAAACGAAAAAGTACTCCAACAACGCGAACAGTTAAAACAATTACTCGCCCAATATGACAAAGAGCAAACTCTCTCTACTCGCAACAAAGACTGGATTAAGCGTTTAATGAAAGAGTATCGCTTTAGCCACGACCCACTAAACAATAGCGAGCACCGTAAACAGCTATTAAGTCGCGTTGACATGATACCAACTGCTTTAGTTTTAGCTCAGGCAGCAAATGAATCCGCATACGGCACGTCACGCTTTGCGCAACAAGCGAATAATATTTTTGGCGAATGGACATTTACCCCAGGGACAGGCATCGTGCCAAAAGGTCGGCCTGCAGGGGAAACATATGAAGTCAAAAAGTTTTCGTCATTAAGCGATTCAATACAATCTTACATCAACAACTTAAACACTCATAATGCTTATTCCGGGCTACGCGCATCCCGTGAAACGATGCGCAGCAAACAACAGCCACTACAGGGCTTCTATTTAGCGGAAGGCTTATTGAGCTACTCCACACGACGTGACGCGTACGTTACTGAGATACAAACAATGATCAATTACAATCAATTGTCTCAACTGGCGCAACTTGAACTAAGAAATAAAGTGGCATTTGTTGCTGATGCTTCAATTCGTAAACCGTCAAAGAAAATTTCGGCTGACCATCGCAGAATCCATGATTATCTTTGATTATGGCCTGACCCACAAATGACTAAACCAATACCAGGAACGACCATCACGGCTTTGCGCCGTAATTGTATATTTATTACGCCTGCCACCCAGCGGCTGTTTTGCTACGACTCGGAACAGACCGCCGTCAATCTCTTCAACAGAAACGGGATCCTGCCCCTGTACATAGCAGCGTAAGCTGTTCAAATCAATCTCTTGATGCTGCAACGCAAACGTTAATTCCGGTGGATTTTGTTCCTGCACTACAGGGCCTTTAGGCTGCTGTACAATCACGGGCATTGGCAACATGGACAACTTACTTTTAAAACCATTAAACGTGGCGAATGGCCCACCCATGGGAAATCGAGGTAAACTATAAAAGGATAAATCTTTTGTCATGGCACCAGACTGCTGGGCTACCGCTGCCTTAAAGCCTAACTTTTCAACTAAGTGTTCAAGTTGTGGCGAATACTCACCATAGGGATAGGCAAACAGCTGCGGTTTAAAGTCAAGGTGATCAGAAAAAGCATCCGAAGCCTTTGTTATATCAGCGAGCGAATTAGCATACCAAGTAAGAGGCTCATTCACCTCTGTGGAAACAAAATAGGGGTGTGATGCTGAATGGTTACCGATTTCAACACCCTCTTGATGTAGTTGTCGCAATTGTGCCCAACTTAAATAACTCTTACCGCCAACAGAATCGGTATTGATAAAGAGCGTTGATGGAAAACCATACTGTTTGAGTAATGGTATTGCACCAGTCAAAAAGGTTAAATAACCATCATCCACAGTAATGGCAACACACTTATTGGGTAGTTCTTCACCACGTTTGAGCCGATCAACAATGTCACCTAAAGGTAAAACAACATAGTGGTTCTGCTTTAAATACTCCAGTTGTTGCTTAAATACTGGGAGTTCAATATTAGTAGACGGATAACGGGAATCACCAAAACGGTGATAAACAAAAACACTTGCATGCTGGGCCGCCCAACCGTAACTGATGCTCGAAATCATCAACAGCAAACACCACAAACCTATCAATAAAGTTCTAGTCTTCATCACTCTTATTTTCCCTAAAATTAGTTCTCAAACATCGTCTAATTGAATTACGGGCTTTGGGTGTAATCGCCCAGTCTAACCATTTTGGCAACACTGCCAGTGATGAAACTTTCTCTATTTTAACCTGATCGCCATCCATCAACGATGTCTTGAGTAACCGAGTTTGACCATTAATTCGTGCTCGATATGCGTAGAGACCAAGGTCCTCATGAATTTCAAAAGCGAAATCTAGGGCACAACTTCCCTCAGGAAGCATTCTTGAATCACCATTTGGTGTATAAACCTGAATCGTGGCCGACGCCAGACGCAAACGATCCACATCAAAGACAGATTCACCATCTAAGAGACTGCGCATCAAGCCATCAAAGTTCTCTTTTCTAAATTCAAAACCAGGTGCTAAAACTCCAGACTGATTAAATCGATCAAGTTTTCGTGTCGTGATTCGCACTCGCAAACGATACTCTCCTGCCTGAATTGTCGTTTTAATCGCCTGATAACCGTGCTGAGATGGTGCATTGAGATGATCACGTAATTTACCAGTAATCGGACAATACAGACGGTGAATCAAACCTAGAGCCATATAAGCATCCATAGATGAATCAACAAGAATATCGAGCGTATAAAGAGCACTTACGCCGCGCGTAACCCGTTGGGTTCCTTCTAGGGAAAATGATCTCCATGTATCGTTCAAAACAATATTCAACTTGTGACGGCTAAATTCGGTCACAATATCCAAACGAAGTTGTTTTAACGCAGGTTCAGAGCGACGCTTAACCTCTTCCAGGATTCGGCGGTATCGAGATGCTCGGCGAGGATAAAGGACCGACAGTGACAGGGCATCGAGTTCATCGGCAACTTTTCCCATGCCTAAATGGCGCGCTAGCGGAATATATACCTTACGTGTTTCATCGGCGATCAAGGCTTGCTTTTGTGGTTTTAATGCATCAATAGTACGCAAATTATCGATTCTATCCCAGAACTTCAAACACAAGACACGAATATCTTTTATCGCCATCAAGATCTGATTACGATAAGTCTCTTCTTTAAGCGCTTCACGACTGAGTTCTGAATCTTCAACCTTTGTCAGCCCTTTAACCAACAAAGCCACTTCAGTACCGAATTCATCCTCTACTTCCTCAATAGTAACGGGAGTATCTTCAACAACATCATGCAGTAATGCTGCAATAATAGAGGAAAACCCCATCCAGTGTCGTGCGGCGAGATGAGAGACCCTAAGAGGGTGAAACAAATAAGGTTCACCAGACTTTCTAACTTGTGCAGAATGAGATTCTTTAGCTAATTTAAAAGCCCCGTTCAACTTAATAATGCCGTTTTCAAGGGCATCGTCGGAAAAACCGCCTCCATGATGTGTAACCAAAAGCTCTGAAATTTCATCCATCAACTTTTGCATTTTTCGATTATTTTCATCACACAACATGATCTATTACCTCATTACACAACAGTAAACTGGACGAATAAACAACTCAACGTAGCGAACATTTTAACCTGGTGGCCATTGCATTTTTCTGCCACCAAGCAGATGGAAATGGAGGTGATCAACAGCTTGTCCCCCATCGTCATTACAATTATTTACTAAGCGAAAGCCTGAGTCACTAATGGTAAATTTCTTTGCCAGTTCAACGGCAACAAGGTGGATATGACCGATAAGCAAGGCATCATCGAGCCCAATATCATTAATTCGAGATATATGGTTGCGGGGAATGATCAGTAGATGAACTGGAGCCTGTGGATCAATATCTTTAAACACAAGAACCTTATCGTCGTCATAAACAATTTCTGCAGGAATTTCACCTCTGATGATTTTACAAAAGAGACAGCTGTCCACCAAGTTCATTTCCATAATCACGGTTTTCCTTTCGTTTCTTCGTCTTTCGCTTTGGTTGTTCACCAAGCGAGATCACATGCCAGAGACGCCTTCCTGCTAATTTATACAACCGTTCATCGTGGGTAAACATAATAATTTGATGATCTTCACTCATTCGTTCCAACGCATCAATGGTATCGACTAGCCGTGAAGAATCCAAATTAACCAGAGCATCATCTAGAAAAAAAGGCAAATATTCGTTGTGAGTTATATATCTGGTTACCGATAAACGAATAGCAAGACAAGCAACATCAATGGTACCACGACTTAGACTTGATAAAGGAACCCAATCACTACTCCGACCAATGCCTGCTAGGGAGACTGAAAAATCATCATGTATCTTCACACTACGGTACTTACCAAGGGTTGCTTTACTTAAATAGCATCCCATCTCTTTTTCTAATTTCGTTAAGTTTACTCTATGAAATTCTTCAATTGCTTCATTTAAAACCTGATTAGCACAACTCAAAACTTGCTTTTTTTCCTCAAGTTCAGCAACACGAGTTCGAAGTTGCACCTCACTTACATCTAATTTACCACAGTCATCTATGCGGCATTGCAACACTGCTCCTGTGCGAAGCAAAGAAAGTAATTCAGCTTCATCACTATGTATCGTGTTTTTCAGATCAGCAAGTTTCGCCTCCGCCTCAGGAATATCGCTAGGTGTTAAATGGCGCACATCACAACATTCCTCCTGTTCACCACAATCTGACATACCGGAGGTATTGGCGACACTCGTGTCAGCCGTAACGCCTTGATGAAGTTGATAGCGAATTTCACTTAATCGAACTAATATATGTTCATGCGCTTCGAGTATCTTTTTCATTTTAACAAGTTCAATTGCTGAACTTGATAAACCATGGCTTTCGAATTCTTCATCGAGAGCTTCTAAACGTGAGCGGTCCTCAGTGCGTTTTAATTCCACCTGATCTATTTTTTCTTGAACCAGTAATTGTGTCAACCGCTGTTGCCGGTAACGGAATAAAAATGATCCCCACAATGCCACACAAAGGAGACTAAACAGTGCAATAAAGAGTGTGTGTTTATCAGGAGAAAAATCCCATAAAACGACGATAACAAGCAGTGGTACCAAGGTAGCAAGGAGAGACTTTTTCCAACATGGTAAAGAGGTCTCCATTAACTCTTTACGAAATGGAGTTACCTCCTGCTGAAGGGAAATTAAATCACAACGAATATCATCAGCACTAGAGAGTAAGCGAGGTAAATCTTCAGGTATTTCAGCCGGCAACCCAGCATCTGTTAATGTTTTTTCTAACTGCTTGCATTCAGTAATCAATGGGTGGTTATCATTTCCACTGTCACCAGAATCAGATAAACTTACGGTAGTTTTATGCGCAGAACCATCATCGTCCCACTGTTGCTGAATCCAAACTAAATACTCAATACCACTTTCATAATCACTTCGATCGCGGTCTAGATTTTGTTCAAGTTCAACGATCTGCTGTTTCACCTGTTTTGATTCAAGCAACCACTGATTTATTTGTTCACGTTTTACATCAAGATCACTCAACAACTCATTTACGACATCAAGTTCACGTGGCGATGCCTTTAAACCATTCCATGGATCTTCACATGTAATGGCCAGATAATCATCCTGAAGTGATTGCCGAACGAGATCACAGTCACCGTGAATAAAGCCCGACAAGAGAATCCTTATTTGCTGTTCAATCTGTTTAGCACTGGAAGGGAAATCTCCTTGACCAACAAATAATGACGCACGAAAAAGCATTTCATCGTGAATCCCTAACGTCTTAGCTAAATACTCGCGATACTCTAATTGCTGCGGCGAGTGTTCTCCTACTGCAACCGTAGCAATAAAATGATCTTGCTGTTGATACATGTCATCAGATTGCCTTAACTCGACATGATCGTTATTAATATTACGCTCGATTAAAACATTATTCCGCTGATTCTCTAAAATCAAGGCTGCACAGGTTGGTTCACTTTGCCCCCAAGGCTGAAACCGTTTTTTTTCATTACAACCAAAGAGGATCGCAGGAACTGATTCCATCATTGTCGACTTACCAGCTTCATTGGGGCCAATGACTAGATTCATACCGCGACGAAATTCGTAGGATTTGTCGTTAAATAAGCCGAAATTTTTCAATTCGAGGCTGCGAAGAATCATAATCCTGCCCCACTATTTTCGCCTTGAACTGCGTTAAACCGGTGCAAAAGATCACGTAATGCAAGTTCATAAATCCTCTGCTGATCAACATCATTGGTACTTGCATTCATAGCTATAAATCTTTGTGCCAACTTTCCTCGTACTGTATTTTCTTTTGCCATTGATTTCAAATAACGGCTATTAAGCAATGAGGTATGGTCAACAATGTCCAAATAGGTAAACATATTTTGACATTGGCTCACAATGCGACTCAGCGTTAATGGATATTCGATATGACCAATTAGTTCGACCTGTAAGACTAGGCCTTCCTGAGCCAGAGCAACCACCGCAGCACAAATATCCCTTTCATCGAAATACTCAGAGATATCAATGCAGGCATAATCAAACAATGATTGTTGTATTTCAATTTTTTCAACTTCGACCCGGTGTTGATCCAAAATAACGAGCGCACAGTACCGAGGCCCTTTTTCCGAAAAATCGACTGCCTGTGGCGAACCTGGGCAAAAAGCAAGAACTTTACCATCATCCACCAATTCAGAGGGGTGACGACACCCTAC
Organism: Desulfuromonas svalbardensis; assembly: GCF_055389415.1. Classification (NCBI taxonomy): domain Bacteria; kingdom Pseudomonadati; phylum Thermodesulfobacteriota; class Desulfuromonadia; order Desulfuromonadales; family Desulfuromonadaceae; genus Desulfuromonas; species Desulfuromonas svalbardensis. The sequence continues at coordinate 2,758,461 of NZ_AP042416.1, forward strand.
GGCAACATAATGATGATTTAAAGCTTGAATTGATTCTTTATGATGAATCAAAAAATCATAGTACGGGTTTGAGAAATTTGCACCTGAAACAGCCTTTAACAAGATACCAATACGATAAGAAACCAGCGATTCACATGGTATCGTACTTGATGGTGTCGTCTCACTTGATAGCGGCAGATTCAAAAGATGCAGATTGACCGTTTCAGCACCAATAACCAGCTCTATTGGTGTAGTCCCGTTTTGTGAAACGTAATAACGCTCCAAACCATCGACAACCTGTTCGCCAACCGCATCATTGTTTCCACGATAGAGTAAAACTGTAATTCCCTGCTCCTCAAGCCGTAGCAGTCCAGCCTGTACTGCATCAAGCCATTCAGAATCAGGGTTTGCACCAAAAAACAAATGATCTAAAACAACAAAAAGGTCGACCTGACGCTCAAGAGCTAAGTCAATGAGAGCATTAAATGTCGCCAGTCGGTGATGATGATGCTTGTCACTAAAGTCATTGGCAAAGGAAGGCAATGCACCTAGATCAATATCTGATGTATGTAAAATCTTTATCACTTCGTTATAATCTCGGTAATATCACTACGATATATAAGATGAATAAGAAACTCTCGATTGCCTTTTGGCCCCAATAGAGAACTATCTGCAACAGATCCGACCCGACAACCTAGCTTCTCAGCTAATATTTTTATCTTTTCAATGACCTCATTGTGTTGATTCGGGTCACGAACAACCCCCCCCTTACCAACCATCCCCTTACCCACTTCAAATTGTGGCTTAATCAAAGCAACAATGTCACTATTAACATCTAGGAGAGACAATGTTGGTGGCAACACCTTGTCAAGAGAGATAAATGATGCATCGATTACAGCTAAGCTTGGCCGTTCATCAAGTTGTTCAACAGTCAAATCACGAATATTTGTCCGTTCAAGATTAATAACACGCTCATCTTCTCGTAACTTCCAAGCCAATTGACCGTAGCCAACATCAACCGCATAAACTTTTTTAACACCCTGCTGCAACAGACAATCTGTAAAGCCACCCGTTGAAGCACCAACATCAATAGCAATACGACCAACAACGTCTAACGTGAATGCTGCTAAACCACCAGCAAGCTTTAACCCACCACGAGAAACATAGGGGATATCCGCGCCGCGCAAACGGATCTCGGCTTCACAATCAACTTTAGTCCCAGCTTTATCAATCACACGATCGAAAACAAGAACTTTACCAGCCATAATCATGGCCCGAGCTCGTTCACGTGATAAACATAATCCGCGATCAACCAACAACTTATCTAAGCGTTCTTTGAATGGTGACATATATTAAAAACTTCATTTATAAAGAGAAAAATAAAAGATAACCGACGTATAATCCAGAATAAAATAGCACAGCTAAGCTATAACCAGCAACAGGTCACAACGGTAGAATGTTAATTAATGTATTCGTAGTGTGGTTAATTAAGCGAGAGGGGGGGTATTATTTTGATATATTGAAATAGTAATAGAAAGAAAATTATCATGGCAGGCAGAAACACACGGATTATTCACGATTCAACGGAAAAGACTTAAAAAAACTTCACGACCATTAGTGAAATTAATGATTTTAACGCCCATTCCAGCGTGTTTCACCTTACGTAGAAGGTTAGGCGGAACTTTCCGTGCCCAATGGACACGACCTTCAAGTCGAATTAATTCACCACTCGGCGCTTCAATTTCTAGAAGCAATACCGTGCCTGGCTTAAAAACGACAAACGACTTAAGACACAAACCAGATTCAGAGATATCAGAAGTAAAGCCAACCTTAGACGGAAATTCTGGACCATACATGACCCGAATTCTTTTAGTAATCCTCAACTTTCTACGTTTATCAACCATAATTCTATATCTCCATTATTTGGGTAGCTAAAACCAAACTATTTATCCAATAGCCCCTCAACCGATTCAATCAATTCGACCTCAGCATTGCCTGTCGAGAGATCAGCCTCACCTTCAACACGCTCTTTCAGCTCATCAATAACAACATCGCCAACATGCTGCAAAACAGAACCACTGGCTTTCTCGATATTGATATTGACATGGGGCGCATCTAAGCTCCCAGTGACAGACAGGGGCACAAGGCTCCAACCGTCACGCTCCTGTAAATATGGGATTAATTGAGGGTTAGAACCCAACTCTGCAGCCAATTCAGGGGATAAATAAACCGCCACTTGCGCCGCCAAAGCTCCACGATACTGCCATGTCCCCTTAGGATGAATCCGTGAACGACTGCCAAGAAATTGAGCATCGTAATGAATCTGTCCACCTGTCTTAAGTTTAAAGGTTCCACGCCCTTCAGAAAAACGGAAAATTTGAAATTCAGAAAGACCAAAAAAAACCGACAGCTCATCCATCAACGCAGTACCAGACATATCACCATTTTCAATTTCAAAGGTACCAGAACCGGAAAGATTCTGTTGAACACGGAGCTTTTGCGTTCCAGCACCACTGTAATCAACAGAAACAGCTAAAACTCCAGAAACAGAACCCATCATGCTTGTGTCGAAGGCTTTCGACAACCCTTCTAGCTGTAGACCACGGCCCGTTACATGTCCACCATAAGCATAACCTTGTTGCGTCAGATCAACGTGACCACTTGAATCAAGCGTACCGTCAGCAACAGCACACGAGAGTGAATCATACTGAAAGATATTGTTGCGCAAAGAAAACTGACTTTTCAAAGTGGAATAATCAATATTTCCCACTTTAACACTATCAATTGATAACGCTCCAACGACATCAAAGGGTAACTTTACAGCACTAGGTTCAGTCAACTCACGCGATGTTAATGTAAAATCTTCGGTACGATTCCCTGCCTCACCAAAGTCAGAACGTAACCGAGTTGTGGTGGTGTTAAAATCAAAAGTTTCTGCGCCAACCTCAACTTCAATCATTGGCCGGAGAGCCCAAATATCGTTGCTTACTAAGTTGAGATGAAGAGTATTATCACCCAAAACAAGGGATAAATCATCTGCAACAAATGTATCACCAGAGGTCTTAATTGTCCCTGTAATCGAAGGACGAAGATTATCAATACTTGCTTGAACAGAATCTAGAGTTATTGTTGATTGCTGAATAATTTTTTTAAAGTCGAAACTATGGCCACGTAATACAAGATCAAGGTTAACATCGCCAGCAATATCATAACCCGAAAAGGACGTAGCAAAGTCGCGAGGTAATAGCGCGTGACTTTTCCTAAGTGACAATTTCGGTATGGTAACATGAAGATCAATATCAGGAGTTTCTTCCACAATGGCCAAATCACCATCAATATTAGCTTGCATACCATCATAATCTAAATGAAGTTTTTTAATTGTCATCTTCTGCTGTTGACTGAATAAAACATCAAACTCAAGATCAACTTCCTTAGCCTGTATGGAGAGATCAGAATACGTTGCTGAGGAATAATCAAGTTGCCGAAGCTGAAGATCACCCGTCGAAGCAAGTGAATTACGATCAATATTAAGACGAGCATCCATACTAAGAATTAAGTCATCAATACGACCATTGATCTCACTGCGATAATAAGGTTGAAACGGAACCATCTCTAGATGATCAATAACAAAATCGAGATCGTAGCGTTGTTGATTTAAGTTAACAGTTCCTTCGGCATCAACCGGGGCATCGTTAATCTTGCCCCATAATTCAAAAGAAAAATCATTATTAAGGGAGAAATTGGTTAAGTGAAGATCAAAATCGGTCAATTTGTATCGATGGGGAGCCGAACCAAAGCTGTAATCTTTAAACAACACCTCTCCTCGCTGAATATACAGATGAGAGATAAGAATATTCATATCTGAAGGAAGATCATCAGCAAAAGAAGCATGTTCTTCCGCTGTTCTTTTTTGAGTAAAGAAATCGTAGAGATTAATGCTACCACCCGGATAGCGTTCAACATTAACACGTGGATGTTCCAAACGAATTTCATCAATGACAATCCGCTGAACAAACAATGGTAAGATCTGATAACGTAAAACGACTTTATCGGCGGCAAGAATCATTGCACCATCAACGTTATTCAGCAATTCAAGATTGGACAGAGATACACCTGAAAAGAGACTTACATCAACCGATTCAAGATTTATATCACAGTGAAAATAACGTTCAACAACAGGAACAAAAACAGTTTTTATACGTTCAGGTGTAATGACAAGACGTGCCAAAACAAACAAAGTAATCAAAACAAGGAAAGATCCAAGAACAAAAAGACTCACATATCGACGAACCTTGGTTGGCATCTCCCCTCACTTTCCAGTTCAAACTAAACTATATAGAAGGATTTAATTATGCCAAATGTCTAATATAATAGCAAGATTCCGCTGATTTTTTATTCATGATCGCGTTTGAATGATTTAAGTATGTTGGCAGGCAAACTTTGCCAACTTAGGGGACCAGTGTATGATTTCATAAATTCGACATAAGCACACTGCTGTGGCAACACACCCATTTTAACAATTTCAGGAGTAAGTGCGACACAACCATCTTTCAATTGACACCGCTGTGGATAGATCTGGCATAAATTTATTTTTTCATTCAAATACTTACATGGAATATCGGTGAGATAATATTTACCCCGGTACTCAATCTTTTCATAACAACATTGACCGCAACGCCGGCATCTCTTTTCCCATTCTTCATACCCGTTTTTGTCAACAAACATACTGTTAAGAATCTTTCAACGCCGTCAAAACCGCTTTAACTTCAACAATAATATCCGCTGCTGCGTCACTATGTTCTAGTTCTAAAAACTTCTTAAAACAATGACGAACCTGATCTTCATCATCACTGTCAAAAGCAACATAGCCAAGCGTTAACCATGCCGGTGCAAAACATGGATCAAACTGAATAGACTGCTGTGCAAATAATTTAGATTGCTCCAAATCACCTTCATCATAATATACTTCGGCTAAATTACTCGCAGCCTCAGGATCCTCACCATCAACTTTTAGGGCGCGATGAAACCAACTTTTTGCCTCGTTAAGATCATCCGCTTCAAGTGCAAGGTCACCCAACGAATTGAGCGCACTCAATGTATCATCATCAAGGTCTAGTGATTTCAGAAAACAAATTTTTGCTTCTTCATTCTCCCCCTCAGCAACCAAGATCAAACCGATCCGGACCCATGCTTCCGCTGCAGCATCAGTACGTAGAAGCAATTGCTTGTAATAGGACTGCGCTTGTCCAAATTCATTGGCAGCAAAATACTCATCTCCAAGAGCAAACAACACATCATCACTAACGCTATCAGCTGCCGAACGCTTCAATAAAAGGTCAAGAGCCTGTTTAGAACGACCCGTTTCCGATAAAGCTTCAGTGAGTAACACCAAAATTTCATCATTTTCTGGATAACTACTATATGCAGTTGTTAAGTGTTTCACTGCCGAATTTGACTCTCCGCGTTCTAACAATAATATTGAACGATCTATAACTTGTGCTGCTGATTCCATTCTTACCTCTCCATCAACCGATGCACACCCCCAACTAGGACTGTGCTAAACATTCAAGAAACTCCAACACTCCCCACGGTGAGGCAGGAACTTTAGCGATATCAACATTGAGTCGATCAGAAATCTGCTCCAAACTCATATCGTCTAGCAGAACTTCATCACCTTCACGACAGATCACATCAGGCAAAATAAGTGCTGCCCCAAGCTTAATACCAGACAATTGGTCAACAATATCACAACCAGCCAGGAGTCCTGTAACCGTCACATCTCCACCAAAAAAATGGTTAGAGATCACCTTCACCTGCAATTCAGCCCCAGTTTTTTCATTCAGAGCTGCGACAAATTGTTCAACTTCAGCAAGAGAAGAAACACCCGTTACGAGGGTTGCGGTGAGGCCTTTAAAACTACCTGCTTCGTTGACAACATCAATGCTATCACGACGAAATAACGGAACCAACCCCACCCCATTTTCAAGCAAAGCAAGATCTTCATATGACTCAAGAGGGGGAAATGGAGTTTCTGACTTGAGGTACAACTCATCCGCTGCAAAAACAAAACGGGTGCCATACTTCTGCATAAAAATCACTTGATATTCATGAATTGTGATCAGTACGTCACGAGCTTCTGTCGTTGTAAAAGCACGTAAAGGAGCAAGCCCTTCACGGTACCCAGTTAAACCAACAGGAACAATAGCTAAAGATAACACACCTGGATAAAGATGAACCAAATCATCAATACTTTGGTCTAAATAATCATGATCATTATGCTGAGGACAGAGCACAATCTGAGTATGAAGCTGAATACCACCATCAATCAAACGTTGCAGTATCGGTAACACAGGGGGAAGTTCACGACCTAGTAATTCACTGCGTTTTTTAACATCTGTTGCATGAATAGAAACATACAGTGGCGACAATTTTTGTTTCAGAATGCGTGTAATATCTTCTTCTGTCAAATTCGTTAAACTGATATAGGCTCCATACAGATACGAAAACCGATAATCGTCATCACGAACGTATAAGCTTTTCCTTAACCCCTTAGGTAACTGACGAACAAAGCAAAATTGACAATTATTCGAACATTGCCGCGGTTGTGGATGAGCAAATTCGAGACCGATCGGATCATCTTCATCGCGCTCAAAATCGAGTTCCCATAATTCACCATCTCTTTTAACTATATCAATCACAAACTCTTCACCATGAGCTTGTAATTGATAATCAATTTGATCAGAGATGGACTCACCATTTATCGACACGACTGAATCACCCGCTTCAAGATCTAGCTCTTCAGCAATACTACCGGGTGTAACGGCTTCAATTTCAAGCATAATAATCCTAAAAAAGACAGGTCCCCACTGAATTTCAGCCGAGGACCTGTTATGTGCAATAAATATTTGTTATGAATCAGACCGCTAATCGCGCCCGCCATGTAATTTAAACAGACCGTCAGCTGACGTTATGGTAGAAATTGCATGTTTATAAAGTAGAAAATCACTTCCACCTTCGATAAGAACACAAAAATTATCAAATGATTTGATATAACCCTGCAGTTGTTCACCAGACATCATAACAACATTGATCTTTACGCGTTCCTTACGTGCCTGATTGAGATATTGATCTTGAATGTTAAATGGTGTTTTCGCCATATTCCCTTACTCCTTCATTTCAATTAAATAAAAATCTATCAATCCATTTCAAAATACTAACAAAATCATCGTTGTAATCAACCCAATTTACCGATTTATCTTTACGGAACCACGTCATCTGACGTTTTGCATAACGTCTAGAATCCCGCTGTATCCAACTAATTGCGTCATCGAGGGATAACCCTTCACACAGATGAGCCACAATCTGCCGATAACCAATCGTCTTCATTGATTTTAAATCTGCACCATATCCTCTAGCAAGCAATTGCTGAGTCTCTTCAATAAGACCTGATGTCACCATCGCATTGACTCGATGATTTATTCGATCATAAAGCAATGGGCGCTCAACCGATAGTGCAAATTTAAGTGCTCGATATGGCTGCTCCATAAATCCGTGCTGCTTTTGCAATTCAGAAAGTGGTGTACCCGTTGCTTCAAACACCTCTAAGCCACGTACAATCCGTGTCAAATCACGACAATGTAAAGCATGAGCCAAAGTTGGATCAACTTCAATTAAACGCTGATGTAGGATACCCTCTTCCATCGATTCATCAGCAAGCAGTTGAGCCCTAAGTTCGCCATTTTCAGTGGGACCATCGAGCAATCCTTCGGTCAAGGCTCGTATATACAATCCTGTACCACCGACAACGACAGGTATTTTTTTTCTACTCAGGATATCTTTGATCGCAACATGAGCAAGCCGTGTAAAATCAGCAACACTAACATCCTGATCGGGATCAATAATATCAATTAAATGATGACGTACCACCCGCTTCTCATCAGCTGTGACTTTCGCTGTACCGATATCCATCTGACGATAGACTTGACGCGAATCAGCCGATACAACCTCAACAGGGTAATGCTCAGCTAATTTCAGAGCAAAATCAGTTTTACCTGATGCCGTCGGACCGCCAATAACAATAATTGGCATTTTTTCATCAACCATCATATTCGCCGAAACATCTTTTCAACTTCATTTAATCGTAAACGCTGCAAAATCGGCCTTCCATGAGGGCAATGTTGATTAAAATCTACATCATCAAGTTGTTGAAGCAAAGCCTTGATTTCAACAACCTCTAGTCTTTGGTTAGCACGAATCATGCCATGGCAGGCCATCTTAATCAAGACAGCATCAAATGCATCGTGAGTTAAAGCACTGTTACCCACAGTGTTTAGTTCAGCAAGAACATCGCACACCATTGATTTCACATCATTTTCTACTAAAAATACTGGAACCGATTTAAGAGCCCAACTTAACCCACCAAAATGCTCTAACTCAAACCCTAAACGCTTCATTTGGTTGTTCTGTTCCCGCAATTCAGTGTCCTCACGTATACTTAATTCAAGAATTTCGGGAAATAACAGCTCCTGAGCAACAATTTCACCAGAGGCGTATTGTTTTTTAAAGCGCTCATAGCCAATTCTTTCATGGGCTGCGTGTTGATCAATTAACACTAAATCGTCACCATCCTCACATAAGATGTAACTCATATGATACTGCCCAATAATGGTTAATGATTCAAAATATCCTTTATCATCAACGAGCAGAGGAGGTGATTGTTGATCAACATCACTTAACGGTTGTGCTTGATGCGGCGCAGCACCGTACTCAACCGTTGGTTCAGAAATGTAATTATTATGTGAAGCACTCTGTCCTCCCAGCATAGGAATAACGGATGAATGTTTAATTCTTACAGATTCATGCTCAATATTCTCTATATTAAGAGTTGAGGAGACAAAGGGCATACTTGCAATAGACGGCAGTTCACGTGAAGAGTCACGCAATACACTACGCACTGACTGACTTACAAATTGGTGTACTGAACGTTGATCGTGAAAACGCACTTCATGTTTCGTCGGGTGAACATTCACATCGACCATTTCGGAGTCTAACTGCAAAAATAAGACACAAACAGGATAACGACCCTTCATCAACAGCTGTCGATAACCCTCCATAATAGCATGATGCAAAACACGATCTTTAACAAAACGACCATTAACAAAGCTATAAATAGTTGCGGTTGTCGAACGGTTTACCGTTGGACGAGCGACAAAACCCGACAGTTTCAACAGACCTTGATCACAGTCAACAGGAAGAAGTTCATCAACAATTGTTCGGCCAACAACCATAGCCACCCGATCGAGAGAGCACTTTTGACGAAACAAATCTAGAACACATCGACCATTATGAAACAACTTAAAATAAACAGAAGGATGAGCTAAGGCTAAACGAGTGACTATTTCTGAGATATGACCAAATTCGGTTTCATCTTTACGTAAAAACTTTCTTCGAGCTGGGAGGTTGAAGAAAAGATCCTTCACCTCAAATATTGTTCCGCAAGGAACACCTACTTCAGCTGTATGTTTTACCTGTCCACCAACAATATCAATTTTCAAACCACAATCATTGTCTTCACTTCGACTTATTACTGACAACCGTGACACCGCTGCAATTGACGGTAAAGCTTCACCACGAAAGCCATGATAAACAAGATGAAAGAGATCATCTTCAGTTTTAATTTTACTCGTTGCATGACGTTCAAAGCACAAAAAGAGATCATCGTGTCCCATACCGCAACCATTGTCTGTAACAACAATCTTTTTTTTACCACCGCGATCAATTTCTATAACAATTTCGTCGGCCCCCGCATCAAGAGAGTTCTCGACCAACTCTTTAACGACTGAAGCAGGTCTTTCCACCACTTCACCTGCTGCAATTTGATTGCAAAGTTTTTCAGGTAATATTTTAATCTTTGAGTTCATTGCTGAGACAAATTCCTAAATTAATCAGTGTCAGACAAAAAAGGCCGGCTAAGCCGGCCTAAAATTACTTAACATGATGACTGTTGTTACCTTTTTTGTTCCATTTTAGCCAACAATGCCTCAATTTTCCCTAAATGTTGATCAACTCCATCTTGAGTACCAACATGTTTTAGATCAGTCAAGCCAAGATCACCAGCAATACTTTGCACAATTTGAGGCACAACACCTGGAAGCTTTTGCATAAATGCTTCAAACAGGCAGTTATCGCATAGCGTATTAATCAAGCGAGGAACACCACCAGAATAACGATAAATCAACTGAACAGCGGGGCCAGAAAATAGCATATTTTTAGCCCCAGCCACCTGAAGGCGGTGTTTAATATAGGCGACAGTTGAATCCTCATCTAACGAATGCAAATAGTAGCGTAAAGCCACCCGTTGGGCTAAGGGTTCATCGAGGCGTAAACACTCTTCAACTTCTGGCAAACCAAAGAAAATAAGATTTAACAGTTTTTTCCCCGGAATTTCGAGATTTAATAGCCCGCGAAACTCCTCCATCAAGGCACGCGTTTGTAACATTTGCGCTTCATCAATCAGAACGACAGCTCGACGCCCCTCTTGTTCTATCTCCAAGAGTCTTTCGTAAAGCTGTTTCAAAACTGTCATGCGATCAGCAGCGGGATTAACAACACCAAGCTGCATAGCAATTCGCGTCAAAATCCATCCTGGAGTAATGCCAGAATGAACCATAACAAGTAAAGATGACTCATACAAATCAACAGACAGGGTATCAAGAAGGCGGCGAGCAAGAGTTGTTTTTCCAGAACCAATGCCACCAACAAGAACAGCTAGGCCTTTGTTTGAATCAACAATACGCAAAAAACGCACTAAAGCCTGACTGTGCTGCTCGCTATCAAAATAAAAGCGCGCATCAGGTGCATTTGAGAATGCTTCTCTATCTAAACCAAAATGTTCGATATAATCCATTCCAGAAATCCTATCAAGTTAGCCAGAACCACCATCTATCCATTAGAGATAAGATACTCGACTTGTTTCTGAAACCATATCATCAACTAAATCTTTCAGCTCTCCAATTTTAACCGTGACATTACGAAAGCTTGGATCATTATCGGCCACAACCTGGTAACTAGAAAGTGCATCAGCATAACGATGCCACGCTTCGTACAGCAACCCTGTTTCATAATATAAAAGAATTTGATCTTTCATTGTGAGTGAAGGATCACTTAGACCTGAAGTAAGTACGCTTTCAGCTTCATCAAATTTTTGTTGATCGACATAACACGCTGCTTTCAATGAGACACAATCTAACATTCTCGATGGACTCTTAATCGCTTTATCAAATTCAGCGATAGCATCATCAAGCAATCCCATCTCTTTATATGCAATTCCAAGGTTATAAGAAGATTCCGTATCATCATCGGTAATAACCGTAACAATACCACGTTGAGAATCTGCAAGTCCTGGCCCCGTATCTGTTGTTTCAACATGAAGCTCATCAATACTGTTTTCGATATCAGAGGTGCTGTTATTGAAATCAAAACTTTCAACAGGATTCAACTCTTCGAGAGGAAAACCAATACCGCCTAGATCAAGATCAACAGTTACTTCAGTCGTTTTACTTAAATCGTCGAACTCAACATCAGGGACAGATTGACCTCCAGAGGTTTCACGACGTTGAGTAATTTGCTCTTTAAGATGCAACACACCTTTATGATCAGAATGTGTCGTGGCAAGGCGCTGATAAACCTGCTGAGCCTCTTCAAGTAATCCTTGCTGTAAATAAAAATCAGCCTCTTCAAGGTCTGCTTGTATGTCAACATGGGTCACGGCATCATCAGATGAATTTAAATCAAAAAGATCACCCTCACCCGCAGAAGACAGATCCTCAGCCAAATCAAAAGAGATATCATCAAACGTAACATCTTGAGACGAAGCTACGGAAGGTTCGCTAACAGTATCAAACTCAAGTTCTTCAAAAACAATCTCGCTCGCAGCGACAGAGCCTTCATCCTGAAACTCGAGCGAGTCAACGTCAAAATCACTACCAGAAGATTGTTGCTCGGCACCAAGATCAGAGGAAAGAACATCAAATAATTTTTCACCCTCTCCCAGCTCTTCATACACCGCATGGAGTGTAGTCAAAACATTACGGTTATCGGGAAGCAATTCACGTATTTGCTCATAAAATGGCTTAATTTCAGCCACTCTTTTTTCAGCAAAAAAGAACTCTTTTCCCTGTTCAAGATATGTTAAAGCCTTTGTCGTATCATCGGCATCCAACACGGCACGATAAATCGAAAGGTAATAGTCAAGATTCTGCTTATTCCCACCAATGAGTCGTTCAAGGCACTCAACTTCGTGAGTAAATTCAGAACATTGATGAAATCCCTTTGACAAAGCAAACAGAACATTTTCATCTTTAGGATGCTGGCGCTGTAGTTTAGTCAGAAACTGGACGCCACCTAATGGCTCGCCATGCTCAATCATTGCGAGACCATAACCAATGTGAATGTCTACATTGTTAGGCCAAACAGTCATAAAATGTTCATAAAAATTTTGCAATTGCTTGTAACTAGAGAGTTGTTTGAGTTTCTTTTCAACACTAGCAAAAGATTCATGCGCTAAAACATCGTCACCAATACGTGCATAAAACTCAGCAATTCGAATCCCGATGGTAATATTTTCAGGATCCAATTCGCGCATGCGATCCAGAATTTTTACTGCCTGTTCATTTTCTGCGGAGACTTCGTAAGCATGCAAGAGTGCTCTATACTCAGACAAGGCATTACCAACAAGACCTTGTTGTTCGTTTAGTTGAGCCAATTTCAAAGTATATTCTAAATTTTCAGGCACCAAACGTTGCATCTGCTTGTACACTGCAATCGCTTTTAAATAAAACGTATTATCAGCATAATAGGTCGCAACCACGTCGTAATGAGTCAGGGCTTCTTCAACATTCTTGATTCTACTGTATAATTCAGCGAGCTTCTGCCGGCTTCGAAAATCTTTAGAATCGATTGCAATAACCTTGAGATATTCCTTGATAGCTCGAGGAAGGTTGTTTTTTTGCAAAAACTTCTGCGCAGTTGCGAGTATTTTGTCTTTATTTGCCACAGCAGCCCTCTAACATTAGAAAATGACTTTTATCATAAAAATTAAACAGGGGTTAACACTAATGCAGTTCATCCTCAAGGTCAAGTGCATAATAGCCTGAATTCTCAAAGGAAAATGAATTCACGTTGCCACAATACTAACAAAAAGAGCCATCCTAATTAATGAAAACAGCAATGCAAACAAATTAGGTTCATCAACCTTGTTTCAATTTTTGAATTTCACGTAAATGTAACTTTCGCTTATGCCCGGGCGGCAGATCACCCAATTCAATATTAGCCATCCGTATTCGCTTTAAAGCACTAACACTAAAACCAACAGCTGTACACATGCGTCTCACTTGTCGATTTCGCCCTTCGGTAATCGTCATATCAAACCAGGTATTTTTACCTGAATAATTGATGTGATCAATTTTTGCTGGAGCGGTCACCCCATCCTCCAAAACAACACCTTTTTCCATCGATTGTTGAGCAGACCGAGTCAACTGTCCGCTCACCTTCACTCGATATGTTTTGGGTATTTTATGTCGCGGATGAAGCAAACTATGAGTCAACTCACCATCGTTAGTCAACAATAACAACCCCTCAGTATTAAGGTCCAATCTGCCAATGGGAAAAAGGCGCACCTTAACATCTTGCAAAAAGTGAAGGATTGTTGGCCGACCTTGAGGATCTTTAAGCGTCGTCACATACCCCATAGGTTTATTGAGGATATAATATTGTTTCTCCTCCAAACGGGGCAGTTCAACACCATTAAGACAAACCCGATCACTCGACAACGTGGCTTTATCACCCAACTGTGCCACCTCACCATTGACCGTCACACGCCCTTGTGAAATCCACACCTCAGCTTGCCGTCTCGACCCAAGTCCTGCTTTTGCAATTAATTTTTGTATCCGTTGTGATTCTTCCATTAACGATCAAAGTCCATTTCTAAAGAAAGTGCGACATCATCAGGATCTGAAAACTCCTTCAATTGTGGCAAACCAGTTAAATCTTTAAGTCCAAAATACTCCAAAAAATGACGACTCGTTCCATACAATAGCGGGCGTCCAGGAACATCCTTTTTCCCCACAATTTTCACTAATTGTTTCTCCATTAACGATCGAACGATACCGCCACTATCAACACCACGTAAGTATTCAATTTCAGCTCGGGTTACGGGTTGTCGGTAAGCAATGATAGCAAGGGTTTCCGTTGCAGCTTTAGACAATCGGTTGCGCCGAGAGCGATTTAGCTTTGCGACCCACGGTGCGTACTCTGCTCGGGTACGAAATTGAAAACCGCCAGCGATCTCCTGTAACACAACTCCGCGATTATCTTGAGCATAATCAACAGTTAACTCATGCAAACTACAACGCAACACATCGATATCAACTTCGAAGATAGCTTGCAAGCGCTCAAGTCGCAAGGGTTCATCACTACTAAACAACACTGCTTCAAGACGAGGCTTAAGTTTTGACGGTTCAGAATTCATAATTTTTGAGCCTTCAGGATGTATTTTTAATGCACAGGATAAAGATAAAGAGAGCCACGCGGATTCAGTTGAACCACACGACATTCTTGCCGCTTGACTAGTTCTAGAACCGCGATAAACATCACAACAACTTCTTCACGCCGTGGCAAACAAACAAAACATTCCTTAAACAACAGTTGTTCACGACCTTTCATCCGTTCCAGTAACCGCACTGTAGCCTCATTAACTGTCAACCCGGTTGCGGAAATATCATGATAACTAGGCGGGACAGGTTCTTTCAATAGATCACGTAACGCTACAACCAATTCAAACAACCCAACATCCCCATGCCTTTCCTCCGCAGTACTCACACTATCATCCTGAACATCAGACAGTTCAGGACGTGAGAAAACATCATGGTTAAGTTGAGGATAAGCCGAAAGCTCTTCCGCCCCCTCTTTATAACGACGATATTCGAGTAAACGCTGAACAAGCTCTACCCGTGGATCAAGTTCGTCCTCATCAACATCCTCTTCGTTAGCATGACGAGGAAGAAGGAGCTTTGATTTAATATGAACAAGGGTCGCCGCCACAACCAAGAATTCACTTGCTACATCAAGGTTTTGTGCTTCCATTTGATCGAGGTAGTTAAGATATTGAGTCGTGATTTTGGCCATAGGAATGTCATTAATATCCATCTCATTTTTTGTTACAAGATGCAGAAGAAGATCCAATGGTCCTTCAAACGAGTTGACCTTCACCTCATAGGCAACAGGGTGACTCACTTCGATTAACGACTAAACAAGAACTGAATCACATCGTTAACAACAATCATTTGCTGATTTGCCAACAATGAAACGACAGCCATAATAATTGGCCCTAGGATCAGTTGCCAAAACTGAGTAAAAAACACCAACGCAATCACGATCATAAAACCAAATGGTTCCAAACGCGAAAGCAAAGCGGCCTGATGTGTTGGCAATAAAGACGTTAACACCCTACCACCATCCAGTGGAGGGATAGGCATGAGGTTGAATACTGCCAAAATCACATTAATATAAAGACTAAATGCAGCCATCATAGCCAAAGGCTTTGTCACTGCACTCATATTTAACGGCAAGGCTGAATCAATAAAACCAACAGCTTGCAATACAATCGCCGAAAGAATCGCTAAACAAAAATTTGCTGCTGGACCTGCCAAAGCGACCCACAACATACTCTTTTTCGGGTTGCGTAAATTCGAAAAATTCACGGGGACAGGTCGTGCCCAGCCAAAGCCAACGAACAACAGCGCCAGTGTCCCAACAGGATCAAGATGGCGAAGTGGATTCAATGTTAAACGGCCCAAAAGACGAGCGGTTGGATCCCCCAAACGATCTGCCGCATAGCCATGAGAAACCTCGTGAACCGTCACGGCTAACAATGCGGGAACAAGCATAATTGAAATTTTAACTAAAATATGTTCCATAAATCATAAAGCTTCCATAAAAACGCTCATTAAGTGAACTATGACTTTGATCTACTCCAAGTCTTCGCTAACGTTTTGAACAAAACATACCTCATCTTCACGTGTAACGACTAGACGGTCGAGACGAGCATCAAGCAATGTTGCCAACATCTTCCCCATTTCAGGACCACGTTTCACCCCCAGACAAAAAAGATCACCACCATCCAACTTTACCGTGATCAGCTTAAGTTTTGTCACATAATGCGAAAGTGCTGATCGTACCGTTTCATGGGGGGTTATGGCCATAAAAAACAACACCAACTCGTGACTAGCCCCTTTAAATTGATGGTACAGCTCGCGATCCGAGACCTGTTCGATACGATGATGCTGGCGTTCTAAATTATGATACGCATCTAAATAACGTTGACGTTCAACAACAAATAGATGTTCCCAGCGCTTTGGCATGGCAAGCCGTTGACAAAGTTGCTGCATATCGTCAAACGATAGTGATGAACTCAAACAAAGAAAATAGACCACTTCACGATTCACCGCGTCATGTAAATATAATAACTCAAACCAATTCAAAGCCTTGTCAGCCTGACTGAAATGATCTTTGGTTTTACTATTAACAATAAGGTTTAAACTTACAAATTGAAGTAACTTTAAATCCGCCAAACGTTGAACTGCGGGAAACGGGTTTTCCTCTTTGAGGATAATCATCAATTCATTAAGCAGCCGAAACGGTCTAACCCGTTCGATAAACCCCATACTTACAGCACTTCGAAGCAAACGCTCGGTGTGTAATCCAAGTTTAAAACCTAAACGCTTCTCAAAGCGTATGGCCCTAAAAACTCGGGTTGGGTCTTCAACAAAACTAAGATTATGTAGAACCCGAATCGCCTTATCATGCAAGTCTCGTTGCGCGCCAAAGTGGTCCAATAATTCACCAAAAGTGGATTCATTCAATGAAAGCGCTAAGGTATTGATAATGAAATCACGTCGATATAGGTCCAACTTGATCGAAGCCTCTTCAACCAACGGCAATGCACCAGGTTCAAGATAGTGTTCTGTGCGAGTCGAAGCAATATCGATTTTAAAACCATCATTAAAGACAATGACAGCCGTAATAAATTTTTGATGACTACTCACTCGACAATCAAAGTGACTTGCAAAGGAGTGAGCAAACTCAATGGCATTGCCTTCAACAACAATATCAATATCGAGATTCTTCTTATGCAGGAGTAAATCGCGAACAAAGCCACCCACAGCATAAACACGTAAGTGATCTTCTTCGGCAACAAAAGCGATCTCTTTAAGTCGTTGGCGCACGATTTCCGGAAGCTGGGTGTTAATTAACCGGGTAACGTGGCGCTTGGTTAAGCTGTACGCGTCGCCCTTTATCACCTGACGAGAATCGCTGTGCAGCTTTCGCCCCTCAGAAACCGTATGGCGAAGCAGATCGGCTCGAGTAACAACACCAACCAATTTATCGTGATCAACAACAGGAACAAAGCGTTGATGCTGTTCAACAACTAATTGCTGAATTGCGTCAAGCGGACTCTGTAGCGAAACAGATCCGAATTCTGTTGTCATGTATTCCGATACAGCGATATCAGCCAAGCCATGATGCACAGCTCGTTCAACAATTTGGCGCGAAAGAATACCGACAAGCGTGCCATGGTCAACAACAGCGAGACCGTTAACATGGTAACGGGTCAACAACTCGCGGGCAGAATGGATTGAATCGGCGCCATCGACACAACGCACTGGGGCTGACATCAAATGTCGCGCCTGACAATGCGGCACAATATGCTGTTCAATAATTTTAGGCAATTGCGCCATCACCTGAACCAGTGTTTCATCGCGAACCGTTGCCGAGGCGGCCGTTGCGTGGCCACCACCACCAAGCTCTGCCATGACATGACCAACATGCAAATCGTCAATGCGCGAACGACCAACCAAAAAGATACGGTCTTCTAAACGGACGGCAACAATCAACACATCAAGCTGTTCCATATCACGAATCTTGTGCGCTAAAATGGCGACATCGCCGACATAACAATCGATCGAAGCTTGTGCCAAATAGACATCTACGCCATTAATCGATATTAGTTGCAATGATTGCAGCAATTGATGGAGCAACTCGACCTGTTCAACGGACAGTTCACGAATCAGAACCTGCCCCACTCGATTCAGATCAGCTCCGCAGCCAAGCAAAAAACTCGCCGCAGCATAATCATCCTGAGTCACGTTCGGAAACGTCAAATTACCGGTATCTTCATACAGTCCCAACATCATCATGGTTGCCGTGTCATCATCAGGGATAATCCCCCTGACTTGCAACAGCTTCGCCAAAACGGTTACCGTTGAACCAACAGACTCAATATGTGCCAACGACGCAGTCCTGTTCACAGCAGGGAGAGGATGATGGTCATATATATGTAACTCAACATCATGACGGTCATACAGCGGAGCAAACGGCCCAATTCGATCAGGACTATTAACATCAACAAGAATCAGACGTTTTACCGCGGTAAAATCGACATCTTTGCTACGACTAAACTCGAGACTTCGACCAACAGGTGTCGTTAAAAATTCTCTTAGCGCTGGCTCTTGAGCTCCTGCAAAAACAAGGACAGCCTCAGGATACAACAACTTTGCAGCAGCCATTGCACCAAGACAATCAAAGTCAGCATTAATATGAGTTGTTATGACATCCATTGTTCACCGTTACTTAAGAAGCATGATTAAGCCTTTAAACTACCAATCCAGTCCTGAATATTGTCAATATTTTTTTGACAACAAAACTGACTGATACCATCAACAATTTCAGCCATCGCTCCCGGGTTTACCAAATTAGCGGTTCCAACTTGAACGGCCTGCGCACCAACCAACAAAAACTCTAACGCATCTTCTGCCGTCATAATTCCACCAACGCCAATTACAGGCAGCGAAACAGCTTGAACTACTTGATGAACCATACGTAAGGCAACGGGTTTAATTGCTGGCCCCGAAAGGCCACCCGTTCCATTTGCCAGCCGTAGTCGCTGTGAATGAATATCAACGGACATCCCCGTTAACGTATTAATACAACAAATAATATCAGCTCCCGCCTCTTCAACAGCACGTGCCATGACAGTAATATCGGTGACGTTCGGAGTTAATTTGACAATCAGTGGTTTGTCAAGACATCGGCGAACTTCAGATACCACCTGTGCCGCAGCACATGGCTCGGTGCCAAAAACAATCCCGCCCTGCTTCACATTAGGACAAGAGATATTTAGCTCAACCGCTGAAACAATATCGATCCCTGACAACTTGTCGGCAACCTGAATATACTCCTCTAACGTATTACCAAAAAAATTTACAATAACAGGTGTTTCAAGTTGCTCTAAAAAAGGGACCTTTTCGCGCACAAAGGTATCGATGCCGACATTTTGTAAACCGATAGCATTGAGCATTCCCGATGAGGTTTCGGCGATTCTAGGTGTAGGATTACCCGCCTTCGGGTTCAGTGAGATCCCCTTAGTAACAATAGCCCCAATTTTATTCAGATCGAGATAAGGACTAAACTCTGCACCATAGCCAAAAGTTCCCGATGCAGGCATCACTGGATTACGAAGCTTCAAGCCTGCTAAATCGACAGCAAGCGATGGTGTTTGATCAATCATAATGGACTCGCAAAAAAAGATGAGTTGGCTAAGTTAAAATTGCGTCCACCAAGGCGTAATAGTTGCTCAGGGGTGAAGGCATAGTTACTTATGTCGAAGTCATGAGCTGCCGTTGCAACGCAGAAGGGCGGATTTTTTACGACGCCATCAATCATGACTGCTTATTCTCCCTTGGCTCCAGGCTAACGCCTCAGCGTCGAAAACGGGGCCTTGCTTACAGGTACAGAGGTAATCAGGTTCTTCGTCACTATGATCCTTACTTGGCACCACACAGCCCAAGCAAGCACCAATTCCACACGCCATGAGAGCTTCTAGCGATACCTGTAAATCAACGTCGGCAGCATGACAAATCGTACGTACCGCTGCTAACATCGGCATGGGCCCACATGCGTAAACTTTAGCATCAGGAAAACGGGTCAACTTACGCGATAAAACAGCCGTAACGAGCCCCTCTTCACCTAGACTGCCATCATCGGTCGACACATACGTTTCAACACCAAGTCGCTCAAATTCAGTGATCCCTAAAATATCGTCACGGGTGCGACCACCCATCAATAATCGTACTGAATCACCACGTTGGCATAACTGTTCAGCTAGCATATAGAGTGGCACTAAACCAATACCACCACCCACCAGAAGGTGATTTACACTATTATTTTCGAGTAAAAACCCTTCACCAAGCGGGCCGAGCAATTCAACGGGATCACCATTTTTAAGTTCTGACATCATCGTCGTTCCGGTGCCAACCACTTTATAGAGCAATTCAACAAAATCACGTTCAGGCAAATCAGTACATTGAGCTGGCAATGTTCCAGTGCGAAAGATGCCAAAAGGTCGCCGTAATAATGGTTGCGATTGTGGTTGAACACGCAACATCACAAATTGACCCGCCTGAGCTTGCTGAGGATAACCTGGCGCTAAGATCATCATGCGAAAGTAACCGGGTGCAATTTCGCTATTATTTAGTACAACCGTTTTAAGGTTTTTCATCGTCTTGACTGCCTTTCATTATTCCAAATCATCTTTTTCAAACCTTTTCTTTAGCCTCGGGATAAAATCTGATTGTAAACCTAGGCAAGTGCTTTAGTTTCTGACCTTATCTGATTGTATCCGCAGCTGAATGTTCTTGAGCTACAAGCGAAAACCGGCTCACACAAAGCCACGAAGTCACAAAGGGTGGATCTTAACCTCGAAAATCATGAACTTGGTTTGATATAGATCTACTTGGTGTCTTTGTGCCTCCGTGTGCTGAAATAGCTTTTGACCTGCAAGCAACAAACATTTCTAGTTTCGTGATTACTTCATGATCAGATCTAATTTCAAGCCAGTTCAAGGGCTTGGCCGCTGATGAGGTCCGATAAAATCTGATGTTAACCCAGTTCAAATGACTTACTTTTTGCTTAGCCCTTAAACCGATCTGATCACGGCACTTATCCTGAGGCTAAAAACAGCCTTTGACCTATCAGATGTTATCAGATTGAATCCGCGGCTAAATGTTTTTGACCTTCAGACTTGATCAATCGTTCGTTGCCAACACATCAACAACGCATCTTCACCGTCGGAATAATACCCTTTTCGGCGATCGGTAACACGAAATAAATGTTTTTTATACAAGTAGATTGCCGCATCATTATTACAACGAACTTCAAGAAAAACCCGATCAATTCGTTGTTCGTCAATATAAGTCCACAGCGCTTGCATTAACAACGCAGCAACACCTTTTCTCTGCCAATCTGGTGCTGTCGCAACATTATGAATTTCAACTTCACCAGCAATATTCCACAAACAAAGATAGCCGATCACTTCATCAGCGCAAATACAGACAAACAACTGCGCTAACGGATTATCAAGTTCACGTTGAAAGAGATCCGTAGACCACGGATGAGGATAACAAGACTGCTCAATCGCAACAACTTGTGGCAAATCATTGGCGACCATCTGGCGTAAACACCATTTCATAGTAGAAAAACACTCACTTTAATCATTCAGGACAACTGACAATTCATCGAATTTAGTATAGACTTTCAAACAAAACTAAAATAACTACAAAGTTAAAGCACAGTCGCCACCCAGCAATGAGGTTAGCGGCTAACACAAGTATTATCATCATAACATCATTTTTTCCATTTTATGCTACCCCCCTCTCACTGTAAAGGGGCGATTAGTGACACAGAGAAGGAACAACCTGAATCGTTAAAAAGGTGAGTTTGACATTGACAACTGATAGTCCATGTTTTATTAATTGACGCCACTTTCGTACGAGGAGTTTAAATTGGACAAAAATAAAGTTACTTACAAAGATGCTGGCGTAGATATCGATGCTGGCAACCGTTTTGTTGACATGATCAAGCCATTAGTTAAAGCAACCTCCCGCCCTGAAGTCTTAACTGACATCGGCGGTTTTGGCGGTCTGTTTTCATTTCATGCTGACAAATATAAAAAACCAACCCTTGTTTCATCGACAGATGGGGTAGGAACAAAACTAAAGCTCGCTTTTATGATGGATAAGCATGACACCGTCGGCATTGATCTTGTTGCCATGTGTGTGAATGATATTATCGTTCAAGGCGCTGAGCCGTTGTTTTTCCTTGACTACATGGCCACCGGCAAACTTTCTCCCGAAAAAGCAACGGAAGTTGTCAAAGGGATTTCAGAGGGTTGTATACAAGCTGGCTGTGCACTCGTTGGCGGTGAAACCGCAGAGATGCCTGGTTTTTATTCCGAAAGCGAATACGATTTAGCTGGATTCACTGTTGGGGCTGTAGACAACGATAAAATCATCGATGGTTCGAGTATCACCGTTGGTGACAAAATCATCGGTATTGCCTCAAACGGACTCCATTCAAACGGTTTCTCCCTAGCACGTAAAGTGTTCTTTGAAATAATGGGGCTTAAACCAACAGATACCCTTGAGGGCTTTGAGCAATCAATTGGTATGGAACTCTTGACACCGACCCGTATCTACGTCAAAACGATTCTTAATATTATTCGTGATTTTGAGATTAAGGGGATGGCGCACATTACTGGTGGTGGACTGTTAGAGAATGTTCCTCGGGTTATGCCTCGCCACTGTCAAGCAACGATTGCTCGTGATAGCTGGGAAAAACCACCTATTTTTAAAGCACTACAAGAAGGTGGCAACATTGACGACACAGAGATGCACCGAACATTTAACAATGGCCTAGGAATGGTAATGATCGTTCCAAGTAACCAATGTGAAGATATTCTGATCCGCTTATCTGGTCTCAATGAGTCAGCATGGGAGATCGGTATCATCGAAAAAAGTGCTGATGAAGCCCCAAGTGTAAAACTCGTATAACAGCGCAAAGACAGGAGATCAGCGTGGCTGAAAAACTTCGAATCGGCGTACTGGCCTCCGGTGGCGGCACAAATTTACAATCTATTATTGATGGCTGTCAAACAGGGAGCATCAATGCTGAGATTGTCACAGTCATAAGCAACAACCCCAGCTCAGGCGCTCTCAATAGAGCCTCTAGCGCTGGAATTATGACACAATGTATTGACCACCGAAGCTTTGAAAAAAGAGACGACTTTGATAGCGAAGTGGTATCAGCCCTTAAGAGAAGCAATGTACAACTCGTTGTATTAGCAGGTTTCATGAGAATTATCGGCCAACGTTTCCTCGATGCATTTCCGAGCCGAATCATGAATATTCACCCTGCCCTTCTGCCGTCGTTTCCAGGCCTGCATGTGCAACAAAAAGCGCTGGATTATGGTGCTCGGTTTGCAGGCTGCACGGTTCACTTTGTTGACGGCGGCGTTGACACAGGGCCTATTATTGCTCAAGCCGTTGTTCCAGTGCTTGATAACGATACGGATGAAAGTTTATCTGCCCGTATTCTTGTTCAAGAACATAAAATTTACCCTCAAGCCATTGAATGGTTTGCTCAGGGGGCACTCAGTATTACCGGACGAAAAGTGATCGTTTCAGCGCAAGTCCAAGATTCCACGCAGGAGCTTATCAACCCTCCTCTGGATCACACATAATGTCACGCCCGGTATTGGTAAGTGCTTGCTTACTTGGCTTAAATACTCGCTACAACGCAAAGATTAAAAAATGTGCAAAAGTTATTAATTTTTTAGAAAAAAACAACATGCTTCCAATCCCATGCTGTCCCGAACAGCTCGGTGGCCTCGCAACACCACGGCCCTCTTGCTCATTTTCTCACGGTGACGGTGAAACAGTATTGAACGGTTGCGCTAAGTTGCTCAACACAAACGGGGAAGACAAGGCAGAACAGTTCATATTAGGGGCAAAACAAAGCCTAGAGGTTGCAAAGCTTTCACGGTGCACCCTTGCCCTACTTAAAGAGAGAAGCCCGTCATGTGGCGTATATAGTGTCTATCAAGGGACACAACTCATTGACGGTAAAGGTGTCACCACAGCATTATTATCACAACACGGAATTCACATATTAAGCGAAGAGAACTTGGACGACTGGAATAATTAATTCTTGCTTCAGTTAAAAGATTATGCTAGTTATACGCGTTCTAAATATTCAGGAGGTCTATAGACATATGTCCAGAACATGCGAAATTTGCGGCAAAAAGCCGGTAACAGGAAACAACGTCAGCCACGCACATAACAAAACCCGTAAAACTTGGTATCCTAACCTGCAAAAGGTTCGGGCTGTCAAAAACGGCGCTGTTAAATCTATGAAAGTTTGCACCCGTTGCATCCGTTCAGGAGCAGTCACTAAGGGCTAAACTAAGTAGTTCGTGCGTGAAAAACAAAAAAGGGGAACTGAATCATTTGATTCAGTTCCCCTTTTATTTTAATCATATATTTTGAGCCATGATAAAAATTGAAGTGCAAAGCATGAAGCACTAAAACCGCTCGCGCAGCCGTTCGACTCGATAGACGCCCGACAATCCCTTCAACTCTTTCATCACTTTTTTAAGGTGTTCAACATTTTTCACCTCAATTTCAAATTCATTGATCCCTTTATTGTCTTTGGTTGTATTAACTCTTGCGCTTGAGATACCCGCTTCACAGTTTGAAATACAGGCAGTAATATTCGCCAACAGCCCTTTTTCATCATGACAATAAACATTAATTTTAACGTTGCGCGAGGCGGATGTACTCAGGTCCCATTCAACGTCTACGCGTCGCTGGACATCAGTTTCAAGCAGATGTGAACAATCGGCAGCGTGAATCGTAATGCCGTGTCCACGGGTAATAAAACCAACGATATCGTCACCAGGGAGTGGATTACAGCATTTAGCAAAACGAACTAAAACATCATCAATCCCCTGAATACGGATCGCACTATGTGAAGGCTTCTTACGAATCTTATCTAAAACACGGCCCAAACCAGATAGTTTACGTTGCGGCCTGACTGTATCAGCGGGCAAAACACGACCAACAACCTGTCGAGCTGACAGTTTACCATAACCAACAGCAGCAAGAACCTCCTGCACATCCTTAAAACCAAGATCTTTAGCAGTCTCAAGCATGACAGGGTCAGGCAACAATTTATTTAAACTACGCCCGTACTTACGCAATTCCTTATCCAAAATAGAATGCGCTAACTCAATACTTTTTTCGCGCTCTTGCGTTTTAATCCAATGGCGAATTCGGTTACGCGCTTTCGATGATTTTACAAAATTGAGCCAATCTTTACTCGGAGTTTGATTTGGCGAGGTCAACACCTCAATCACATCACCATTAAATAGTTCAGTCTTCAATGAAACCAGTTTATTATTGACCTTAGCACCCACACAGCGATGACCGATGTCTCCATGAATCGCATAAGCAAAATCTATCGGGCAAGCACCACGTGGCAGTTCACGAACATGACCTTGCGGCGTAAAGACATAGACCTCCTCAGGAAAAAGATCAACGTGTGGCTCACTAACAACTTCAAGCGAGGCATTCATCTCCCGCTGCCATTCAACCATGTGACGCAACCAGCTGAAACGATTATCGTCAGCAGCACCAGAAGTCGCGCTACCCTCTTTATACATCCAATGGGCAGCGATCCCCTCCTCGGCAACACGATGCATCTCTGTGGTACGAATTTGCACCTCCATCCGCTTACCATATGGACCTATCACTGACGTATGCAGCGATTGATACATATTCGATTTCGGCATGGCAATAAAATCTTTAAAGCGCGAGGCAATCGGCTTCCATCCTTCGTGAATAATCCCTAAAGCGGCGTAACATTCACGAACAGAACTGACAATGATTCGAAAGGCGATCAAATCATACATCTGATCAATATCAATATGTTGTCGTTGAATTTTTTTATAAATTGAGTACAGGTGTTTCGAGCGACCATAAACATCACCATCAATCCCCTGACTACGCAATTTAGTATCAATCTGCTCACGAACCTGCTGAACATACTCATCACACTGATCGGTTTTAAAGAAGGTCACACGTCGATCAAGGTCAGCATAGGCATCAGCATAGAGATACTTGAAAGATAGATCTTCAAGTGAGGATTTCATCCAACTAATACCAAGTCGGTTTGCCAACGGAGCATAGACATCCATTGTTTCACGAGCGATCAGCTGTTGTTCATTGGCTGGATATGCGTGCAGAACCTGCATATTGTGCAAACGATCTGCCATTTTAATAAGAATTGTCCGAAAGTCGCGCGCTATGGCCAACAACATCTTACGAAAACTTTCGGTTTGTTGACCACCACCTTTTTGAAAGATGATCATATTGATACGGGTTAGACCTTCGACCAACAAAACCACAGGCTCGCCAAGCTGTTCACGAAGTTGATCAACTGAAGACAATTCTCTCTCTAATACATCATGCACGAGTGCAGCCGCAATGGTCGTTACATCCATTTTAAGACGAACAAGTAATTTCGCCACCGCAACAGGATGATCAAAGAGGGGACTACCGGATCGGTTAAGATGTTCACGATGGATCTGTTCACTATACAGGTAGGCATTACGGATCAAACTAAGGTCTGTATCTGGAAGGTACTCAGCTACAGCGGTAAGTATTTCATCAAGGCAGTTCAAAATGATTCACCATGGATGATAAAATCAAAAAAAGATGGGAAGAATAAAAAAGGCGGCATCAAACGATGCCGCCAATCATAACTCAACGAAAGGGCTTAGTAGGTACTCGTATCTTGAGCTTCAAATTCGATTTTCCCAGCAGCAATCTCACGTAGCGCCAGAACCACTTTCTTGTTACCAGAAACATTTTCCACCAAAGGTGGTGCACCGCGATACAATTGCTTGGCTCGTTTAGCCGCAACCATGGTTAACAAAAAACGATTTGAAATCTCATCTAAACAATCTTCAACGGTAACACGTGCCATCTGTATAACTCCTTAAGCTATCTACTAGTATTTATATTTAAACTTTGCGCTACAATCGGAAACATGAGACGACTCCGACATCGTTCTGCACAAATTACGGATTTAAGTTCCATCAAAGCGACATCAAAATCATCATTAATAATAACATAGTCGTACCACTTAGCTTCTTGCATTTCGCCATGAGCATTTTTAATACGACATGCGACAACGTCTGCACTATCGGTATCTCGGCCACGTAGGCGACGCTCTAACTCACTGAAGCTCGGTGGAGCAATAAATATAAATACTGCTTCGACACCATGTTCTTTTAACTGTTCCGCGCCTTGAAAATCGATATCAAGGAGAATATCACGTCCACTGTCACAGGCATCCGTTAGAGTTTTAACTGCCGTACCATAACAATTACCATGAACCTCAGCCCACTCGACAAACTCTTTATTGTCAACCATCTGTTGAAACATGGCTGAAGTCACAAAATGGTAATCAACTCCATCCACTTCGCCAACACGAATTGAACGCGTTGTAAACGACACAGAATGGCCTAATTCTGGCAATAAGTCAATAAGAGCATGACACAATGTTGTCTTACCCGCTCCAGATGGTGCTGAAATTACATATAACAAACCATGACGTTCCATGTTCAGTCTACCTCTTAGTGCTTTGTCATTACAAAATTTCGAGTGCATGACATAGCATCGTGTTGTTTATGCAAGGCGTAAAACCGCAGGAATGGCCAGCCTCACTTCAAGTTTTTGCAACGCAGCAGATACGGCGCGAGGCGAAGTCAGGCCCGAAGATTTTGTGTTGATAGAGCACTCTTTTCGTTCGTTATTCAATATTCTGAACTTGTTCACGTATTTTTTCCAATTCAGCCTTAATCATAACAACATGACTCGTCAACTCTGCGTCGTTTGATTTAGACCCCATGGTATTCGTTTCACGATTAAGCTCTTGTAGCAAGAAATCCATCTGTCGGCCAACGGCCTCAGTGGAGTCAAATAATAACCTAAATTGCTGCAAATGGCTTTTAAAACGTACAACTTCTTCACAGATATCACACCGGTCGGCAAAAATAGCCAGTTCCTGAGCGATGCGCTGAGGGTCAGGTTCAACATCATCAAGCAAACGAGCCAAACGACCCTGAAGCTTCTGTTGCCACTCCAGTGCTACCTGTGGGGAACGTGTTTCAATTGTTGTCAAGAGGGTTTCCATCAGATCAAGACGCATCTGAATATCAGCCTGCAAAGCAGCTCCTTCTTGCTGACGCATCTTTTCAACAGCATCAATTGCTAACATCAACGCCCCTTGAAGCTGATCGCGAACAACCTCTTCATCCATATCAACTTCACGTAATTGAATGACATCTCTTTGTGCTGCAATCAACGAAACAGGAATATCGCTCGACAAATTATATTGACTGCTCATTTGAGTAAACAATTTCACATACTCAGCAGCTAAGGAATCATTTAAAACGGGTGTTAAAAGTGCTTCCTCAGTCGTTTCACGGTTGATGAAGACATCAACTTTACCGCGAAACAAGCGACCTGAAATGTGTTTTTTAATCTCTCGCTCTAGATACAAAAGCGCACGAGGACACTTAACACCCACATCAATATGGCGATGATTGACCGTCTTAATCTCAACACTATATTGAGCATCACTCCCTACGAGCTGCCCTTTACCATAACCAGTCATACTTTTAATCATAAAATGATCCAATTCAAGAGAGATAGTCGCACAAAAACAAGAAAGTTAAGCTAAACCCGAGGGTGATGTATCATAGCCATATCATTCTGTACACGACAAATTCAACAGAGTGATAAAATCAAACCGTTTACCGTTAACTCTCTTTATCATTAAGTATTTTTCGCGCAGAACCATGTTCAGCTGGTTGATATTCTGGAACAATCTGTTGCAGCAAATCAAGCACTTGAGTAAGGTCCATTTTGCGTGCGGCATCAAAGAGTAAAGTGAGTTGCTCCTGAAGAACAACCTCATCTTCAATAACTGAGGCGGCGACACAAATCTTCTTATGGCTTGTCGGCTGAACACCTTCACCATCTAACAGCAGCTCTTCATATAGTTTCTCACCTGGTCGCAAACCAGTAAATTCAATTCCGACCTCATCATAAGGAACCTTACCCGACAAGCGAATGAGCTCTTCCGCCAAATGGAGGATCTTAACGGGTTCTCCCATATCCAATAGATAGATTTCACCACCATTGCCCATACTCCCAGCCTGCAAAACTAACTGCGAAGCCTCAGGTATCGTCATAAAGAAGCGCGTAATATCCTTATGCGTTACCGTAATTGGGCCGCCCTCTTTAATCTGCTCGGTAAAGGTTGGGATAACACTACCATTACTACCTAAAACATTACCAAACCGCACGGTTACAAAACGGGTTTTGCTCCGTCGTGATAATGCTTGAACAATTTTTTCTGCGCTGCGCTTGGTGGCCCCCATCACATTAGTCGGATTAACCGCCTTATCTGTCGACACCGTGACAAAGCGTTCAACACGAAACAGATCAGACGCTTCAGCGATAACCTGTGTGCCACGCACATTATTATTCACCGCTTCAGCAGGGTTCAACTCCATCATTGGTACATGTTTATAGGCCGCCGCATGAAAAACAACCTGTGGCATAAACTCATCGAAAATCGCTTCAACACGAGCACGATAACGGATATCACCAATAATTGGAAAAATTGGCATGTCAGGATAGAGCCCACAAAGTTCTTTTTCAATCTCAAATAAAGGGGTTTCTGCATTTTCAAACAGAATTAATTTATCAGGAGCAAAACGACAAACTTGACGGCACAACTCACTACCAATACTACCACCTGCGCCAGTAATTAATACACGCTTACCCGCTAAGTAGTTCGATATTTTTTGATTTTCAATCTGGACAGGATCACGCCCTAAAAGATCTTCAAGTGACACATTTTTAAGCTGTTGCACTGAAACGGAACCATCAATCAAGCTGCCAACGCTTGGCAATGTTTTGAATGGCACTTCTGCCTGCTGGCAGAGAGCGACAATCTGTTTAATTTTTGCCCCATTCGCCGAAGGGATCGCAATCACCACTTCTGCAACTTTTTCCCGCCGACAGACACGGGGAATTTTGTCACAGCCACCAAAAACAGTTAAATCATGAAATTTTTCCCGCTGTTTACGCGGATCATCATCAACAAATCCAACAGCCGTATATTTCAATTTACGATTAAGGTGCAATTCACGCGCAATCATCTGCCCTGCACTACCAGCTCCGACAATCAAGATGCGCCGATCATCATCTTTGTTAAATAACATTGGATAATAATTTTCACGCCAAGCTCTAATGGAAAAACGGATCCCTGCAATAAAAAGAAAACTAAATAATCCATCTAAAAACAGCACTGTACGCGGTATCGATTCGAGTCGATAAATAAAGACCGCATAGGCCACGACACCAGCTGAAGCAATAATGTTGGCCTTGCAAATCGAAATCAGATCTGTCATCGAAACGTAGCGCCACCAACCATTAAATAAACCATAGCGCCAAAAAACGATGATCTTAATCGCAATGACAGCAGGCAAAAATTGCCAAAAGATGGCAAAATTTCGTGGCATGAAGGTAAAATCATAACGCACCGCAAAGGCTAAGAATAACCCCAAAGCAATGATAACAATATTGGTGCCAATAATCAGTGGCAACTTTTTTTGGAGAAAATTTTTCATAACAGGAGTTTTAGCACATTCTAAGACATAATTCGACAACAGAGATATGGTACCGGTAAATAATTTTGTTTAATTTAAGCTAATTAGCGAGCCAGCCCTGCGGGTGAAATCTCATAGAGCAACTTTTTCCAAAATAAAAGATCTGATAGATACTCAGGATAAAATCTGTTTTACAAACAAACCAAAGGTCTTGCTTTTTTTAGCCCTCATCCGGAATTTATCCGATTTTATCATGAGGCTGGGAAGACAGATTTTGACTTGCAAGCGACAACCTTTTTCTTTAGCCTCGGGATTACTTCATGATCAGGACTGATTGTAAACCTAGGCAAGTGCTTTGGTTTTGACCTATCCGATCTTATCAGATTGTATCAGCGGCTGAATGTTCTTGACCCTCAAGCGCAAACCGGCTCACACAAAGCCACGAAGTCACAAAGTGTGGATCTTACCCCGAATATTATGGACTTGGTTTGACTTAGACCTCACTGGTGTCTTTGTACCTCCGTGTGCGATCAGGTCTTGATTAAAGCCAGTGCAAATACTTGATTACTTCGTATCAATCTACAGCATTGAATCTGTGCCTTGTCGCCGTCATGACACTTCAGTCGCCGTTTGAACGTCAATGGTCGGAAACTGACTGAAAAGTTTATTGCGTAAGGTGTCGCGCGCTTCGAGTTCACCATGAACCAAAATAACGCGTTGCGGTGGCCGACGCATGCGACGAACAAAATTCAGCAGATTAGCCTGATCGGCATGAGCCGAATAACCATTGAGAGTATGAATCCCAGCCCGTATATCATAACGCTGACCATCCAAAACAACGTAACCATCGTTAGGGCCAAAAGTCTGAATATCCCGACCAGGTGTTCCGTGAGCCTGGTAGCCAACAAATACAACATCGGTACGCTCATCACCTAACAAAGCCTTAAGATAATTGACAATTCTACCGCCACTGCACATGCCACTGGCGGCAATCACAATACAGGGACGCGCTTTTTTTGTTAAATAACGCACCGTTTGCATATGATCATGATGGCTATCAATAGTTGTAATCTGCTCAAACGAAAGAGGATGTCGACCACGACGAAGCCGAGATCGCGCTTCCTTATCCCATAAAGGACGCAATGCTCTGTACATTTGAGTAAAGTCTGCAGCCAACGGTGAATCGACAATAATCTCCACATCATCCCACACCAAACCATTAGCAACTCTTTGGTGGCGCAAATGATGGATCAAATCTTCAAGCTCATAAAGGAGCTCTTGCGTTCGGCCAATGCTAAACGCAGGGATCAGAACAACACCGCGATTTTCGAAAGAGCGCTCAACAATCTGGCGTAACTGCTGCCGGCGTTGACGGCGTTGTTGATGCAAACGATCGCCATAGGTACTCTCTAACACTAACACATCAGCACTATAAGGCGAGCGAGGGGCAGGCAATAGCGGCGTATAGGGCGCACCAAGGTCGCCAGAAAACAAAACCCGCTGCAGTGGTTGATCCGCTGTTTTCGCTAACCGAATTTGCACATAAGCCGAACCAAGAATATGACCTGCTGGTTGCAATTTAATCGCCACAGCTCGCTCCTGCATATTCTCAACAGGAACCCAATCACCATAATCACAGGCAACGACTTGCGACGTGATCCGCCGCAAAGCTTCCTGAAGTAAACGCTCATTACGGGTGACGCCCACCTTCATCGCATCCTCTAGTACAACGGGCAACAGAGTTGCAGAAGCTTGTGAACAATAGATAGGGCCGCTAAAACCAGCGGCAATAAGGTAGGGAATACGACCAACATGATCGAGGTGGACATGGGTGACAATTAAAGCGCGAATACTCGCGACCGAAAACCCAACCTCAGGGGAATGATAATCCTCACCTTGAAACAAACCACAATCAACGAGAATACTCTCTGTCGATGTGCACTGTAATTCGTGACACGAACCAGTCACACCTGAAGCGCCGCCGTGGTGAGTAATATGGGGAAGTTCAGCTGAGATCAAAACAAATTTACTCCCTTAATCATTTCATAGTTAGCCATGATATTCCAAAATTATGATACAAATCGCAACTTCATCAATAGATCACTAAAATAAGTGTGCGACCAGATATCTAACAGGTCTGGCTCCTTAATAAAACGCACCACATCCTGACGAGCCAAATCTACATTTAACTGCTGAATTTTATTTTCAACCAAAGATAAAAAATCTGTCTGAGATAACACACCATCTACCAAATCACCGCTCTGTGTGGCGCGCTCAACAAAGTGGCTCAAATTCAACTCAACGTCTCGCTTAATATACCACTCAAAATCATACCAATCACGACCCTTTACCCTATTTTTCCATTGACGGAATAACAAGGCATGCATTTTTCCAGCAAAGAGATCAGGCAATGAAAAACATTTCACATAAAATGAATAGGGATGAATCTGCAACTGTTCTTTAACCGAAAATCCAAGAGGTGGACACGTATCCACTTCAAATTTTATTTTGATCATTTTTGATCCAACAACCTGCACATCATAAATACTTGATGTTTTTTTTAAAAAAGCTGATTCAATATCACTTTGTTGACTCTTCTTCTTAACTGAAATATTCACATCAAAACCAAAAGCATTAAACTCATCTTCGATTGCGCGAAAATACGGTTCAAGAGAAAAATCAAGATCTGATTGCAGTAACGAAAAATCTAAATCTTCCGAGAAGCGTTGCAGGCCATGAAATATCCTTAAACAGGTTCCGCCATAAAAAGCTGCTTTATCAAAAAAACCGCCACGATAGAGTCCCGCCAAGGCAACTTCCTGCATCACTTCACGTAGAGCATTGTTATAATCTTCATTGGTAACAATAGAATATTTTTGCAACATCTGCTCAATCACGCTCATACTACGCTCTCCACCACTTTATATAGCGCGTTAAGTTGCCGTACTTTATAACCACAACCACAACACTTAGCGATCACAGACAAATCAAAATGAGTGAGGTCATCAAGGTCTATACGTAAGTCTTCAGTCAAAAACTGTCGCATGGTTATAACGGATGTAACCAAAAGGTTTTTTGCAAAAATAATTCTATCACACAGCGCCTTCTCAGCACTTGCAATAAGAAAACTGGAACCGTCAGCATTTGTTTCACTCACAATCCCTATCCCATAAAGTGATTCATGCGAATGGGTGTAAGTAAAACGGCCCAACGGAGTTTCGTAGCGTTTTACCCGCTTAGGGGTCACACAGCTGCACTCAAATACCCCTTCAGGAATCAAACCATGATATGAAAGAGCTGAATCTAAAGATACATACGAAGGACCATAAATTAAATTCGCTAAAAGGAATTGAGAAACAGGTGCTGTACGCTGGGCTGAAGAGAGGATATATAGCCCTTTTTTGATCTTTACAATATCACCATCAGTAATCATTCGGGAGATTTTGTCATTAGGCCTTTTGTAACCATCTAACAACGACAGCAAAGCACCATGAGCAAACGGGATATTTTTAAATTGTTTTATTTCATCTATGCAATTCATAACTCTATAAATAGCATGTTTTTACATAGATAATCGTTTTTCTTTCGATTATCTATGTAAATTTGAGCAACCAACAGACAAATCATCGCAATCATTCAACATCAATTGCTGGATTCATAACCATCTGAATTCATCTGCTGCCAACGCCAGGCATCCACCATCATGGTAGACAGATCACGCTGCGCTTGCCAGCCAAGCTCCCGTTTAGCCTTAGAGGGGTCAGACCAGCACTGGGCAATATCACCACTACGACGTGGCTCAACCGCATAAGGCACCTTGCATCCGCTGGCCTGCTCAAAAGCGCGAACCATCTCCAGCACTGAATAACCCTGCCCCGTACCCAAATTCCACACCTGAACGCCATTATGGCTTTCAAGGTAGGTCAACGTCTTGACGTGACCAATCGCTAAATCAACCACATGAATATAATCACGTACCCCAGTACCATCAGGCGTTGGATAATCATCACCGTACACCGCCAGTTGTTTTAATTTTCCACTGGCAACTTGGGAAATATAGGGGAGAAGATTATTCGGAATACCACGTGGATTTTCACCGATCAAACCACTTTCATGGGCACCGACTGGATTAAAATAACGCAACAGAGCAATAGACCAACGTGAATCAGAGTGTGACAGATCGCGCAACATCTCTTCAACCATCAATTTTGAACGACCATAGGGATTCGTCGGCGGTTTCGTTTCAACCCCCTCATGCAGTGGCATCGCCGTAGCATCGCCATACACCGTCGCCGATGAGCTAAACACCAAACTAAACACACCTGCCGCAGCCATGGCTTGACACAATGTTACGGTACCAGAGACATTATTATCAAAATAATTGAGCGGTTGTTCAACACTCTCCCCCACTGCCTTCAAACCAGCAAAGTGAATCACTGTATCAATCGAATGGATGGTAAAAATTTTAGCTAAGCCGTCGCGATCACGAATATCAACTTCATGAAACTCGATGGATCGCCCCGTTATCGCCTCGACACGCTGCAGCGACACCATTGATGAGTTTGAAAGGTTATCGACACAGATCACCTCGTGACCCGCATTCAATAACTCTAAACAGGCATGCGAACCAATATATCCAGCACCACCAGTCACTAAAATTTTCATATCAACACCACTCACTATTAAAAAATTTCCTGATTAATTATGTAGATCCTTACGATCTTGCCTTCATCAGATTTTATCAGATTATATCAGCGGCGAAAACAGCTTTTGACCTTCAAGCCACAACCGTTTCTTTAGCCTCGGGATTACTCTGGATCAGATCTGATTTCAACCCAGATCAATTTGCCACGGACTCACACAGACAAAAGCGGACAAAATCTTTGTATAACCTCGGGATTAGCCTTTTGATTTTACCATAAAGGTTCCCGTCCGCCCTTTTCCGTGTGGGTCTGTGGCTAAAACAATTTAAAGAATAAATCGTTTAATTTCTGCCTTAGGGTAAGTGAAATTAACTAACAGACCAAGTTTGAGACCAGTTGCTTTCAAATAATTGAGAATTTGTGCATCGTGAACTTTAAGTAGAAACTCTGTAGCCTTAAGCTCTATAATTATACGTTGATCAACCACAATGTCGGCCAAATACTCTCCGACAATATTTCCTTTATAATCAATTTTTATTGGAACTTGGCTTTCAGCCTTAATGCCTCGATATTTCAATTCTGCAAGCAAAGCATTCTCATAGACTTTTTCCATGAATCCAGGTCCTAAAATACGATTAACTTCGAAAACAGCACCGTTGATTGCATAAGTCAGTTCTTCATACTCCATAGTTCTACCCAATCGTTCGATATTTGCCACGGACACACATAGACAAAAGCGGACTAAGTCTTTTTGAAATCCCAAGAATAGCCTTTTGATTTTACCCCTAAAGGTTCCCGTCCGCCTTTTTCCGTGTGCGTCCGTGGCTAAATGCACCGGTCTTCAAGCTTAGTTCCATCCGCCGTTATCCGCTTTTATCTGCGTTCAATTACAGCCTTTAGTGTTGTCCTAACCAATATCAAGAATCGAGTGATCGCCAACATTCATCTTTTGCGCAGAGCCTTGCAGCTTCACTGAATCACCCAAAATCGTCGAATTCAACATCACATGGCAGACACGGCTATCGGCATTGATGATCGAATCACTGATGACGCAACCGTCAACAACACTGCCGCGAGCAACGGAAACATTCGGCCCAAGGACACAGTTACGGACAACAGCCCCATAACCAATATGAACAGGTTCAATCAACACTGAGTTGACCACCTCACCATGGTTATGATGACGTTCCTTGAGCAGAAAACGATTGGTTTCAAGTAGCGTCTCAGGTTTACCACAATCAAGCCAGGCATCGATCTCTGGGGCTAATAGGCGCTTACCATCGTTAATCATGCGCATAAACACCGCAGGGAGATAATATTCCCCTTTAACCGTCTCACCAGCGTCGATACAGTCAGCCAAATAGGTCATAAAGGCGTCGGCATCTTTGAGATAATACAATCCAACCTGAGCAAGCTTTGAAATCGGCGTGTCGGGTTTTTCAACCATATCGACAATGGCACCGTCGTTGACAACATTGACACCAAAACGCTGATAATCGACAACCTCTTTCGAGTAGATTAAGCCATCGGATTCGGCGCAGATCTCAGGTATTTTGAGCAAGTCAGCAATAAAGATCGTATCGTTAAACACCACCAGTACATCATCGCCGGCGTTAATACGTGGCGCCGCTAAAAACACCGCATGTGCCGGTCCAAGGCGCTCCTTCTGAACAACATAACTACAGTTCAACAACGGAAAAGTTTCCTGCATAAAATCACGGATCTGATCACCATTATCATCGACAATAAAGATATATTCTTCGACTTCAACAGCGTCAAGACGGCTGACAATATGCTCCAACACCGTCTTACCCGCGACCCGCACCAACGATTTCGCCTTGGCGTGAGTGTGTGGCCTTAAACGGGGGCCCTTACCTGCTACAGGTAATATAACTTTCATACTATTTCCCGTACATTATCTATCAATTTAAAATTCATTACATCACTGAAAAGACAACGTTTTGGATCTACAGAGTAAGCACTGAACAAGGGCAAGACTATAGCACAACAACAAAGTCAACATACAATAATTACAAGAGACCAACCTGCTAACATCTAACCCCTCTCAAACAGCACCCGGTATTTCCTACACTGCATCTCATTCGAGGCAAAAACATCACCTGCCGCCGAGCGCAACACGCTGCCATCGCAACCAGCAACAAACCTTTTTGTCGAACGGTAGATAAGGGCGGATTAACGTAAATGACACCGGGTACCCCCTTAAATCAAGAGATTGTTTCGGGGTTAGAGACTTCCGGACTTGCTTTCATCCGCAATTATCCGCTTTTTCTTCGTTCAATTATGTTTTTTGGGTTAAGAATTTGATCGCCAGAAACAGCACAATCCCCTTACTGAACCATTGTCAAGAAGGTGTTACTTGCCCCATCGTTCTGCAGCAAGATAAAAACATAAATCGAATGAAAATTTAACAGGGAGGGACAGGATGGAAGAACAAAACCATAAAAAACTTAAAATAAGGGGTTAAGCATTTATCCTGCATATCCCTGTAAATAAAAAAGGGGGGGGTACCATTGACTAGTTATCAATTCAGAACCTATCCAAGAAGTAGTTGCCTGTCCCATAGATTTCCATAGTTTTAAAAACTGCATAATCTCCAACGAATCTGAGCCAGCCCGTAAATGTGTTTTCATTTTAGTTACAATCTTGTAGTATTAAGGATACTGGAGGCTTGACTATGGATACTAAAAATCTCGAAGAGAAACTACTGCCGATATTGCAAAACTATGGCGCATCTCGAATTGGGATCTTTGGCTCCTATGCCAGAGATGAAGCTGGACCTGATAGCGATCTAGACTTGCTGGTTGATTTTGCGGAGCGCAAAAGCCTACTAACCCTGGTACGCATCAAGAGAGAACTATCTGAAGCTCTCGGCATAGAAGTTGACCTTTTGACTGAAGCAGCAATCAGCCCTCATCTTATTGACAGAATCAAGTCAGAGCTACGGATCATCTACCAATGAAAAGAGATGATCGTGTCTACCTTCTCCACATCCTTGATGCCGTGGAACAGATCGAACACTATGTTCAAGGCTTTAACTATGAAACCTTCATGCGATCACGCTTGGTTCAAGATGGTGTAATCCGACAATTAGAGATTATTGGTGAAGCGAGCAAAAACCTATCTAAGACAACGAGAAACAACTCTCAAGAAGTGCCCTGGCGGGACATGGCCGGGATGAGAGATGTACTGATTCATCAATATTTCGGTGTCGATCTGTCTGCAGTATGGGGTACCGTTAAGCAAGACATGCCCGAATTAAAAAAGTGCTTGGCCAAATTAATAGAGAACTACTAAGTCAACGGTTCCATACTAAAGCCAACTCAAGCAGCACCCAGCATCTCACGAGCCGCCTTCATGCCACGCAAAAACTTCACCTGTCGCCGCGCACAACACGCAGCCATAGACTGCGGTGACCCAACGGTCAGGCCAAAAATATACATAAAATCACCCGCACACTGAATAAACAACGCCGGATCAATACCAACGCGTCGCAAAATGTGCGGAGCATCCGCTTCAATAGCGCCACGCTTATCAGGATACAACACGCGACCACCCCAATCAACCAACTCAAGGTAATCATGCAACGCAAAGGGAATGGCATTAACATCTAGCCCTGAACTATCAAAGGGCATCAAAGAAGCTGAGGAGGACTCGACCTCAGGCTGTTCAGTCGTCACAATGTCGTCACCGACATCAACAGCAACCTGACATGACTTAATCTCTCTCATCCGTTCACAAACCGAGGTAAACTCAGACTCTTCAGGGGTTTCAGCCATCACTGCCCGCACAGGATTCAGATCAACATAAGCCATTGCCGTCAGCAGAGCCTTATCATCCAACAACGCCTGACATTTATAGCGACTCTCCCAAAAATGCCCCTTAACTTTATCTTCTTTATTAGCTTTACGAGCGATATGTTCGTTCAAATTTTTCATAAACCACGAAAGATTACATAACCGCTGTCGATACACCACGGCCAGCTGTTCCACACGAAAAAGCTCACCATCACTCATATCGCACCGTTGATCAGACAAATAACGGCTAATCAATATCGGCCCTTTGTAGAGCTGAGTCCAGCGCTGAAGCACCTCTTCAGTCGTTAATACATCGGGACGTTCATTATCCACCCGTACAACAATGTGATAATGATTACTCATCACCGCATAAGCCGCTACATCAATGGTGAAAATAGCCGCAAGTTGCTTAATGCGTTGCATCACCCAATCACGACGATGCTCATAACTCTGCCCAGTAGTATGATCGCTACCACACAAATACGCTTGACGAACGCAACGGGAGACACAGTGATACCAAAGTGTGTCATCAAGAGAAAGCTGGGAGTAACGGGGCATAGTCATAATCAAACAATCCTTTTATCAGAGTTGTCGCCGATAGTAATACAAGGAAAATCGCAGGTCAAGAAGTAAGTGCCTGTCCCATAGTTCCCACTTCACTGAACACCCTTAACGGTACACCTCATCATGACTACCAACGTCAACTAAAATGAGCTGTTCATCCTGAACAGTCTTGGTGTTATACACTAAAAAGTTAAATTCAAGACCTTTTGTGCACCAACGACAAGAATGTTTTAATAATCAAAATAAAATCGATAATGACAGTATGTTTATCAGCATAGTCTGAATAATATTTCAACTTAGCAGGTAAAACTTCTTCAATATATGTTTTAGATGGGTCTTTCGATTCAGCAAGTAAATTACTCTCATCGCGATATTCAATAGATGCCCGATCTGTAATCCCTGGTTTTAACTGCAATATTTTTACCCGAAGATCTTCAGGATAATAATTTACATATTCAGGAACTTCTGGTCGAGGCCCAACCAAACTCATGTCGCCAGCAAGGACATTGAACAACTGCGGCAATTCATCCAACTTATACTTCCGCAAAAAATACCCGGGCCGAGTAATACGCGAATCACACCCTACGGTAATCTTAAGTCCACGTTTTTCTGCATCAACCACCATTGTACGAAATTTAAGCACTTTGAAAATTTCACCATAACGACCAACGCGATCTTGCTTGAAAAACACAGGCCCAGACGAATCAAGCCTGATCCAGACAACAATCACCAACAACAAGGGGCTAAGAAGAACAGTCCCAGGTACTGTCCAAAAGAGATCAAAAAGACGTTTAGCCATCAACAAACACTCCCCTTGAGGATACAGGTCACAGCATCAATCACTCGCTCCTGATCGGCCTGCGTCATCTTGGTATAAAGTGGCAAGCTGACTGCCCCCTGATAAAGTCGAGTCGCTCCAGGGAAACTCTCTGGCATCAATTCATAATGATCGCGCCAGTACGGATGAAAATGGAGAGGGATGAAATGAACACTACATCCGATTCCTTTTTCGGCCATCAACTCAATAAACCGATCACGGGAAATTTTGACATTATCCTGCAAACGTATAACATACAGATGCCAAGCATGGGTATCCTCCGTTAAAGCCTGAGGAGGCAACTCTAGTGGCAGCCCAGCTAGAGCCATATCATAATTTGCTGCCATCTGTTGGCGCTTTTCCTGAAATGCCCAAGCTTTTTTCAGTTGGTGTATTCCAAGAGACGCAGCAAGATCTGTCATGTTATATTTGAAACCTGGAGCAACGACTTCATAGTGCCATGCAGGTTTTTGAGAGGAGTATCGGTCAAAAGCATCTCGGCTTATGCCGTGGAGTCGCATGACCCGGCAGCGCTTGGCAATTTCGGGATTTGTAGTAACAACCATCCCTCCCTCTCCGGTCGCAATCGTCTTGGTTGCATAAAAGCTGTAAACCGTAGCGTCACTTTGTAGACTACCCACCAATTGGCCACCAAAGGTTGCTGGAAGGGCATGAGCAGCATCTTCAACAACCTTCAGTCCATGCCGCTTGGCAATAGTTAAAATCGCTGCCATATCACAACTAAGACCAGCAAAATGTACAGGGATGATAGCCTTAGTACGGGAAGTTATTGCACCCTCAATCAATTTTGGGTCGATGTTGCGTGTCTTCGGATCAATATCAACAAACACGGGATCAGCGCCGAGATAGCGAACCACCTCAGCCGTAGAGGTAAAGGTATATGGTGTGGTAATCACTTCATCGCCGGCCACAACGCCTATTGCCTCTAGTGCTAAATGAAGACCGGCCGTAGCGGAGTTAACAGCAACCGCTTCAACTTCCGAACCAATAAACTCTGCAAAATTATTTTCAAAACGTTGGGTCTTGGGGCCAGTAGTCAGCCAACCAGAACGAAGTGAATCAACAACTTCGGCAATTTCATCATCACCGATATCAGGTAAAGCAAAAGGTAAAAAGGCACTCATTACATTATTTCCTTCACAGAGAAATCCAGTATTCATTCATCCGACGCCCCTCAGGTGTTACATGTTGGCGCTCCAGGGAAAATCCCAACTGTTCGTAAAATGTGTTAACGGCATTATTTTCATCCCGATCGGTCGTCAGGAAAACACATTTACATCCACGAGCTTTAGCCTCATCAATAAATTTCGACACCAAAACCTTCCCTGCACCAACTCCCTGTAGGTTTGGCCGCACTCCTATAGAAAAAAGACCGGCAACATCAGGCCCAATTGGGTTGCTAGCGGGGTGAAGGATGCCCCGCGCCACCCTTACAATGGCGGAAGGTCTGTGCAAGATGGCTCTAAAAGAGGCAAAAGAAAAC
Source organism: Desulfuromonas svalbardensis (assembly GCF_055389415.1). Taxonomy (NCBI): domain Bacteria; kingdom Pseudomonadati; phylum Thermodesulfobacteriota; class Desulfuromonadia; order Desulfuromonadales; family Desulfuromonadaceae; genus Desulfuromonas; species Desulfuromonas svalbardensis. The sequence continues at coordinate 2,800,420 of NZ_AP042416.1, forward strand.
TTCAGCCAATCCCTAACCAGCAATCTCCGGTAAAACCCACGAGGATTGGTCGTCCCAGCCACAAACCCTGAAGGCTGACCAGCAGAGTCAAGGTAAACAAAGGAGATCCCTTCAGGTGCGTCAATCACTCCAGAATAATATAGTCTCAGAAATCGCGGCCCTAAAAATGAGAGAAAAAACCCTGGAAAACTTTCAAGATGGGTCTGAACTACGTGTTCAAGATCCTTACTTTCCATTTTTCGAATGATATCCGAATCTAATTGCATTTAAGACAGCCCTCCAATACAGATATCATCTTCTTCGTTCCCACGCGAAAGCTAAGTTTTTTCTGGTAATAAGAATAACCCCGCTGTGCCATTTGTTCCCGTTCCTGGAGGGTGAGTTCCTGCAATTTCATGATCGCCTCGACAATACTCAAAGGATTTTCTGGTTCACAGGGGATACCCGCACCGGCCTCTACTACAAGATCAGCAGCATCCCCCTTGACGCCAACAATAATAGGACGTCCTGCAGCCATATATGCCTGTGTTTTTTGAGGGATACCTACCCTGCACAATGGGTCATCACGAAGGTGAATAAGCAGTGCATCCGCTCGCCTCAAAATCGCCCCAATACTTGATGAAGGCTGCCGGGGAACGAAGATGACATTGTCAAAATTTCCATCCGCAACAATACGTTGAAGCCGCGGTGAGTCGACACCGTCTCCAATAAAAACAAATCTGACCTCTGGAGATTGAACGCTTAGAATTTCTGCAGCATCAAGCACTGCATCGAGTTTCTGAACCACCCCGAGGTTCCCGGCATAGACAACCGTAAATCGAGACTCATCAAAAACATACTTCGCCGCCTCAGGCAGTGCAGCATCAACTACTTGATTCTCATCACACCAGTTATAAATAATCTCAATTTTCTCAGCCGGCACCCCCCGATCAATCAATAACTGGCGATATCCCGGAGATAGAACCACAATTTTTTGAGCAAAACGATACGTCAAATTACACCAGAAGCTCAAAACTCTTCCCAGCCAAGCAGGCCTGAGCATCCCAGAACTTGTCACACTCTCCGGCCAGATATCCTGAACATCTAGAACATAAGGCACACGCAAGAAAAGACGCAACAACAACGCAGGCAGTGCAAGTGTTGCTGGGCCTTGATAAACATGGACAATATCCGGCTTTCTCACCAGAAGTAATCCAGGGATACACATGGTCAATGCCAAACTGACATAGCAGAAAATACGCCTAAAGGCAGAATTACTGTGATCGGGTAGCAAAGGGACGCGGACCACCGCCACACCATCCATGTCTTCATGCTGAAAAAGTCTTTGCCGATACCCAGAATAAATCTGCCCCCCAGGATAATTCGGAAAACCTGTCAAAACCTGAACCTCATGACCAGAACTCGCTATTGCCTTGGCAAATTCGAGCCCTTTGAGATGATTCGGTTCAGGCTGAAAGAGCTGGGTAAGCATCAAAATCCTCATACCTACTGATTCCTCCAGACAACACGGTTCACATAATCAGTATAGCTCAAAATAATTCGCACCACTTTGTCTGACACATTCGACATGCTATAGTCAGCCACCGGTCGCAATAAACGCTCATTATCGCGGGGCTGATCCTTGAGAATTTCTAGGCCTTGAAACACCCGATCCAATTCCAGACCAACCATCATCACCGCCGCCTCTTCCATCCCTTCCGGCCTCTCGTGGGCCTCGCGCATGTTCAACGCAGGAAAGTTAAGAATCGAGGACTCCTCATTGATCGTACCACTATCAGATAATACAGCAGACGCATTTTTCTGCAGTTGCACGTAATCACTAAATCCGAGGGGCTTGAGCAATTGCACCTTGCTATGAAAGGTAACTCCTCTTTTCTCAACACGGTTTCGCGTCCGAGGATGGGTCGAAACAATCACAGGCTTTCCATATTTTTCTGCCACTCCATTGAGTATACCAACAAGATTGTCAAAATTCCGATCCGATTCGATATTCTCCTCTCGGTGAGCACTGACCACGAAATAATCATATGGTGCAAGTCCCAAACGACTCAGCACATCCGAATTATCAATCTTTAAAGCATAGTGGTTAAGGACCTCAAACATCGGGCTACCTGTTTTGATAATCCTATCCGGTGGTAAGCCTTCGCGCAGCAAATATTCTCGGGCAATATCGCTGTAGGTTAAATTAATGTCAGCAGTATGATCAACAATCTTACGGTTGGTCTCCTCTGGCACCCGTTGGTCAAAACAGCGATTTCCAGCTTCCATGTGGAAGATGGGAATCTTGCGCCGCTTGGCAGGAATAGCCGACAAACAACTATTAGTGTCGCCAAGAATCAGGAGAGCATCAGGCTGCGCCTCTTCGAGGATAGGATCAAGTTTGATGATGGTATTGCCGATGGTCTCGGCCGCGTTTTTCCCTGCTGCATTAAGAAAATAATCGGGCTTGCGAATTTCCAGATCTTGAAAGAACACCTCATTCAGTTCGAAATCGTAGTTCTGCCCAGTATGCACCAAAACATGGTCAGTATATTTATCCAGCGCCGCCAGAACCCGTGAAAGCCGAATAATTTCAGGGCGAGTACCAACAACAGTCATTACCTTTATTTTCTTCATTTAAACCTCAAGTCAAACATTAGCCACAAATGGCACGAATTTAAATTCATTTAGAGAACAAATCTCTTAGACTCGATTCCCTCATTACCAAAATTAATCAATATGCCCAAGCGTAATCTTGTCGCTTTGAGATAATTCAGAACTTGTGCTTCGTGAACCTTGACCAAAACTCTACTAATTTCAGCTCAAGCAAAATTTTATTTTCAACCACAATATCAGCAATATAATGCCCAACTTCTTTACCCTTAAACAATACTGATATCTCTTTTTGAGCTACTGCCTTGATTCCGCGAATATTAAGTTCTTCAAGCAAAGCTCGCTCATAGACCTTCTCTAGAAAACATTGTAAACTTCATAAAATGCTCCCATAATCTCATAGGAAAGGTCTTTATGCCGGATATGATTATTCGTGTCCATTCGTGAAATTCGTGGCTAAAAGTTATACAAGTTCAAAGATAGTGTCTGCATTCTCAGGATCAAACGCTTCATTGACCCACATCACTGTCACCATGTCAACATCGCCAGTATTACTGATATTATGCGTATATCCTGTCGGAATATCCACCACCTCTAATCTATCACCAGAAACGGAATACTCAATAATTTCATCACTACCGATCTTGCGGAACCTAATCACACCCTGCCCGCTAACTACTAAAAATTTTTCATTCTTAGTGTGATGCCAATGATTGCCCTTAGTGATACCAGGCTTGGAGATATTGACTGAAACTTGTCCACGGTCTGGTGTACGAAGGAATTCAGTGAACGAACCACGTTCGTCGACATTCATCTTCAAGGGATAACTGAAGTTATCAGTTGGCAAGTAACTTAGATAAGTACTGTAAAGTTTCTTAGCAAAAGGATCAGAAAAATCGGGGAGACTGAGTTCAGCACGACTGGCCTTGAACTGATTTAACAGCTCGACAACCTCACCTAACTTAATAATATGAACTGGTTCGACCACAGCATACTTATTCTGAATCGTTGCACTACCATCAAACGCTGAGATAAAAGCCGCAACCACATCATCGATATAAGCCAACGTCATGATGACGCTTGGATCGTTAATCTGAATCGGCAAGTCATTGGCAATATTGTGGCAAAACGTCGCAACAGCACTATTGTAATTAGGCCGACACCACTTACCAAACAGATTCGGCAATCGGTAAACAAAAGCCTTACTTCCCATCGCTTGAGCGTAAGTGAATACAGCCTCCTCAGCTGACCGCTTACTCTCACCGTAAGGATTCTCTAGTGCTGCCTGAGTAGATGAACAGAGTAAAACAGGTGCTGCCCTACCCTGCTTTTGCAGAAACCCAAGAATCTCTTCAGTCAAATCAACATTACCAGTACGAAATTCTGCATCATTTTGCGGACGGTTAACTCCTGCTAGGTGGAAGACAAAATCCACCTTACGCAAGGCATCTTCGAGAACCGAACGATCATCATCAATATCGTAAGTTATAAGCGCTACATCCTCGCGAAGGCGTAGCGTTTCAACCAAATTTTTGCCAACAAAACCAGCAGAGCCGGTCACCAGAACATTCTTCATAGAACAATCCTCTTTAATATCAACCATGAATATCACAAATTTTAGAAATATAAGCCGTAACTAAAGAAACACCCAAAAACCTTGCATGCGTTTACTGGTACGAATTCGTAAAATTGGTGGCTAAAAAATTTTACCTGTTAGTCCATGCAGCAAGTTCATCTCGCACAAGCTCGAGAGACATCAACTTTTCCTTAATCTGTTCAATATTCAAACGATCAGTATTGTGAGAATGATAATCTTCGGCGGCCGAATGTTGCGGTTCCCCTTCGACAAAGTATTTATTGTAATTTAAATCACGATTATCAGCAGGGATGCGGTAGTACCCGCCAAGGTCCTCAGCGTGAGCCATCTCTTCGCGAGTCATCAGCGACTCATAGAGTTTCTCGCCATGACGGGTGCCAATAGTCTTGATCTCATTATCAGCATTAAATAACTCTTTAAGTGCTTGAGCCAAATCACCTATGGTTGAAGCAGGTGCTTTCTGCACAAAGGTATCACCCTGCTGCCCATGTTCATAGGCATAGAGAACCAAATCGACGGCATCATCAAGAGACATCAAAAAGCGAGTCATATTTGGATCAGTTATCGTTAAAGGCTTTCCCTCCTTGATCAGTTTGATAAAAAGAGGAATAACAGAGCCGCGAGAGGCCATCACATTACCGTAACGAGTACAGTTAAGAGTTGTTTTCTCTGAGTCGGTAAAGCGCGATTTAGCGACGACGATTTTCTCCATCATCGCTTTGGATATGCCCATAGCATTGATTGGATAAACCGCTTTATCGGTACTCAAAGCGATGACCCGTTCAACTCCTTTAGCAATTGCAGCATTAAGAACGTTTTCAGTGCCCAAAACGTTAGTCTTGACAGCTTCAAGTGGATAGAACTCACAGGAAGGAACTTGCTTCAGTGCCGCGGCCTGAAAAACATAATCGACTCCATCCATGGCAGATAGAATGCTGTCGTATTCGCGCACATTGCCAATATAAAATTTGACCTTTGGATTAGCCAAATTAATACGCATATCTTCCTGTTTCTTCTCGTCTCGACTGAATACACGGATCTCTTTGATATCGGTGTTGAGGAAACGGCGAAGTACAGCATTACCGAAGGAACCGGTGCCGCCGGTGATAAGTAGTATTTTGTCTGTAAACATAATTAAAGACTAACCCTTTCTTGCAGCTAACTGCCAAATATTCATATATTTTTCAAAAACAACATCGAGAGAATAATTAGAATGTGCCTTTTTAAAAGCACGCAGCCCCATTGAATTTCTCAGTTTCTCATTAATCATCACTGACTGGAGCGCTTCCTTCAACTCATCAATAGAATGCGGCTTTATCAACAGTCCACATCCATCATCTAGCATTTCAGGGATAGCCCCAACACTGGTTGCGACGATCGGTTTTGCCAGTGCCATGGCTTCGAGAACGACATTAGGAAACCCTTCAGTAAAGCTAGGCAAGACAAAACAATCGGATTCAGACAAAGCAACCATAGCTTCAACATGATCAAGTTCACCACGAAAAACGACACTACTAGGTCGATATTTGTCAATCAGCATCTGCTGATAATCTTGATCACCAGGGCCGACGATTTCAAGCTGCCACCACTGTGGCTGTAATTGAGCCCATGACGCTATCAGTTCCTCTATCCCCTTGGTGGGTATCACCCAGCCAATAAATAAAACCTTGCGTACCCGGTGAGGTAAATTTTTTCTCTCAGGAAGATCAGAAAAATTGACACAATTGGGAACATACACAACTCTTAAATTTGGAAGATATGTCTTCAATGCCTTAAATGTTTCTTTATCAATCGCAATAATGGTATCTGACTTGTTCATAGCCATCCGCATCAAAAACCATTCACATGTTGATTTTTTTGCAATTTTTGGCACCCGTCCAAACCGTATATGGTAGATAACAGGTACTGAATAAAGCCGAGCCAAAAACATCACAACGAGATCCCGAAGAACCGCTAATTGCCCAGAAGTTGTTAGATGAATGACCTGGGGATGACTTCTTCGCAGGCATCCAAAAAGTTGCCAACCATCACGTAAAGTCTGAAGAGTCCCTCCAAGAAGCCGCTTCCATAATGCTTGGTCATGTATGGCGCGCCAACGTGGTGCGATATCGACAATCTCCAACAGAAGGCTACTCTTCCTTTGTGCATGACCCGACACCATGGATGCCCAGTGACTAATTCCACCGTAAGGCGGAGGGAGAGGTGCAACCATACATATGCGCAAAGGGGTATCAGACATTGACTAATCGCTTAGGTGGCAACATTTTCATCTCACATTGCCATTGCTCAAGAGAATCTCGGGAAAAACGATTATCCGTTGAATAGAGTTTTTCTTCGTGAGCTAGGATAGTAGCAACGTCCCAGCGAAACTTAACAACATTTGCCGGATTCCCTGCAACAATAGAATACGGAGGTGTCGATTTCGTCACGACAGCACCAGCCCCCACAATTGAACCTCTTCCGACGCAAACGCCTCGCAGAATAATGGCTCGTGTACCAACCCAGACATCATCTTCAATGACTACGCCAAGATCTTCATTGCCAGTTTTTTCATGAACAGAAGCCATTGGTTGCCCAATAAAAGACGAGTTATGGCCGCCTCCGATCACTTCAACCTCTGGACCAAACATGACGTGATTACCAATTCTGATCACAGAGAGATCTGCCATGAGAATAGGGCGAAAACCGAGGCTTACATTGTTGCCTACGTGAATGTTTTTGTAAGAGTAAAATCCGTCAGGGTCGAATGAAAACCCGAAACCGTAACTACCAAAGAGTGGACGTAGGATAAGCATTCGAACCCGCCGCCTAACTCTTTGAAATGTATAAAAAAGTAAAGCAATGCTCTTCATGACCGAATCTCCTGAAAAAATTCTGATAACGCTACCGTATAATTTCGAAAATCAAAGGAACATTCCGTCTGCCTACGAGCGGCAAGGCGCATCTCAGATCGCTCTGCTGGCGACAAGAGCAAGGCACGCTGCAGAGCGTCCGCAAAGCCATTGACAGAATGGTCCTGGCAGATTACACCTTCAGTGCCATCATGAAGATATGAACCTAAATCACTGGTTAGATTAGCTATGACCGGTGTGCCATTTGCCATACTCTCGACAAACTTGGTAGGAAATCCGGCTTGAGCAAAAAGTTGCGGATCACGCAATAATACACTAAAATCAGCCCGCTGAATAATCTTAGCAACATCTGCCTGAGACACACGTCCGAGTACCTCTACGGATGGCGGCATATCAGTACCATTCAATAAAGAATTCACCTGTTCAGGCGATGGACCCATAACCAAAAGACCTACGCGCTCACCATCAGGATCAATTTGGGCGATGCCGCGGATGACATTGCCAAGTAAATCCTTTTTCCCCGGCGTGCCAGCATAGACCAAGGTCAGTCGAGATGCACAATCACTATCGCCGGTGAATTCGATAGGAATTCTGCTGACATCAAGTGTGGGTGGGATACATACCACCCGACAGCCCTTCTTACGATAATGCTCTGCAAGATATGAACTGATGACAATGATACCGTCACATTTCGGGTATTGGTGGTGCAAGGCCCACTTAGCGCTCATATGAAACGGCCCGAAAAATCCTCCTGCCATGTGCTTCGGGTCATACCATTCAACAACATCGGCTATGAGCGGAATACGGTTGCGCCGACACCAAGGAAGAAGATGAAACATATATTGAGCACTGCCACCATAAACAATGACATGGGATGGCTTAACTGGTTGGACATCGAGCCACTCGACAGTCTTTTCCCCCCAGTGAACCAATAGCTGGAGCAATTTTGGTAGGATGGGTGCCCCAGAGGGGGGCGTCTCACCCAAACCAAGGTAGGTAATCGAACCTGGCAACTCTCCCTCGTTAAGGTTGACTGGCACTAAAGGCTCAGTTCCACCACAGCCAACGACAACATCGAAACCAGCCTCTGCAATTGAACTGGCGACACCGCAAACACGGCGGGAACCTGGTTGCCCCCAAGGGAATTGAAATGGGCCGACATACGCAATCCAGTTTTTTCTCAACGCAAAACACCTATTATAATTTTAAACATCATGATTTACAAATCTTCATCTTAGAATGGACGCTTTTGTAGTAATTCCAAAATGATCTTTTAGAAACTTTTCTTTGTCTAAGTCTTGGAGATGTCCGCATTTGAGACTCTTCTTTTTCATGACTTCCAAATATTCATCAGTCGTTTTAATTACCCGTGCCGGGACACCGGCTGCCACGCTATTGTCGGGGATGTCTTTAGATACTATCGAGCCGGCACCTATAATTACCCTATTTCCAATGGTTACCCCAGGCATGACGAGTGTACCTACTCCCATATAAACGTCATTACCAACCGTAATAGGCGCAGTCCACTCTAAATCTGGAACTTCTTTTCGGAGAATGAGGGTACCTCCATCGTGTGTGACAAATGCACAATTGGCAGTGATATATACATTATTACCAATAGTAATAAGCCATGGCTCAGAACTAAACATAGATGATTTCATTCCGTAAAAACGGACATTTGAACCTAAAGTAACACCGATAGACCTAGCATAACTAAGTGGATTAAGTTTAGCGTGAATCTCATTTCTAATATAACGTAAAATACCGCAAATTCTTTTATACAGGATAATCATGTCACCACCTTTGTGCCTTTTCTGTTTAAATGTAAATATTCAATAAGATAGACAATAGATAGGAACGGATGCCAAAACAACATACTAACCAAATGGAAGATATATAAAGGAGTATTAATGCCAGAGTATTTAAGGCCGTAAACCTTCAGTTTTAATAAAAAAAACCTATATTTATCTTTAATTGGTTGTGTGGCAACACGTTCAAGGGCTGCGGAAAAAACTCTCAAGGCACACTCCCTAATAATATCGGGCTGATTATTACTAAGTTGAGCTGCGCCGTGTTCCCGGCGACAAACCGCCCCTGCTTGGTCTAAAAAAAAACCATCAAAATGCTCACCCAGCCGAATCCACAGGTCGCCATCTTCACCATTCGAATATGTTTCATTGAATTTGCCAATCTTGTCGAAAACATCACTTCTTAAAATTAAAACATTCATAGACAGGAGCCTCGAACGAGTTAATCCTAAATATCGAACATCTCTATCAGTGATAATGGGTCTAGTCCAAGGGGAATATTGTCTTAAACCGTCAACCTCTTTCACCTCTTGCATGCGAGAAAATGCAAAACCGATATCATGTCGCAATTCCAAAACTGAAACGAGGGAAATCAGGTGACCAGGAAGATAAAAATCATCGGAATCCAAAAAACCAATATATGGTTGAGTGGCAACCAGGATGCCACGGTTTCGTGCTCCAGAAACACCTTGACTCAGGCAATCAATAGGCTTGTGAAGAACACGAACGAGCGGGCCGAAAGATTCTGCAATTTCGATGGATTTATCAGTTGAACCATCATCTGAAACAATGATTTCGATATCACCATCAAAGTCCTGATCAAGAACACTTTGAATAGCTTCTCCAATAAAATTTTCCCGGTTGTACACCGGAATAATAACGCTAACGCCAACCATAAATCACCTTTTATAAATAACAATTATTAATGAATCGAGCGACCACATGGCACCACGCTATCAGTTGAGCCAAAGATACCACCCCAAAAAGCCACTAAAAACAAAAAATATGTAGGGTAAATTATAAGGTGGCTAACCATGGACATTAAAAAGAAAATAACAAAAGAGACCGCGAAAGGCCCAGCGTAAAAGTGTTTTTCAAAGAATAAGCTGATCGTTTTCTTCAAAATTAAAATATGCATAAACAAATACAACGAAAAGCCTAAAAGACCAAAATCAAAAAGTACTTCTAAAAAATCATTATGTGCTGATAAACCCGCAGATGTAAAAGTCACTACATTATTATAACCATGCCCAATTATAAGGTTAACCAAACCAGAATCAGCAAACGAACGCAAAACTTCTTCATAAATTTGAATTCGTCCAGAACCTTGATCTTCAATACTTGAACCAAGTCGATGAATTAAATAACCTCCAGTAGATTGATTAAAATAAACAAAACCGGTACAAGCTGAAAGTATTACCGCGGATAAACAAACTAGTTTTTTTGTTTTTTTTCTTGATTTAAATAAACCTATTAACAAATAAACGACCATCGCAAATAAAAAAATTATAAACGCGCTTCTTTTCATAGAAAATAAAACAATAACCCCAACAAGACAAAAACCAAATTGACGCCAAATTAGGTTCTTTACTGAGATCAACCAAGGCAAAGTCAATAGTATGTAAAATACATCGTTTAATTGGTAGTAAACAACAGTTGACAGCTTATTGGTAAACGAGTAAATGTAAAAAAATGCTACCGATGAAAACACTGCAATTGCAAAAAAATAAGCGTTTCCAACAAACAACACCTTTGGATTTTTCCTAAAGAAAATATAGAAAAACAGGTAAACGAAGCACCACAGCAGACATTTGGATACAGTAACAATATATTCAGCAAAAGAAACATCTATCAAATTATTTATACATGACAGGAAAGCACAAGGGATCCAAAAAAGAACAACACCCGTAAAGAAGTTGACACCTGTTAAATATTTTATATTATTTATCAGATAAACTGCCAGCAATAAAACAATCGCAAGAACAATGCGGCCCACTCCATGCAATTCCCCAGATCCAAAGCCTTCACGACTGACGAACATTACATAAGTAAGTAACGCAATGAGGGAAAATACGACAAATAAATATGCCTTATCAACTATGGAAACCTTATTATATTTTTTAAAAGTTTTACCGAGCAAATAATTACCACTTTATTGATTAAAAAAATGCAAAAACATTCAGCCCAATTACAAACCTAAAACAATAGATTTATGAAAGTGAAGACATCAAATATTCTTCTGATTTTCTCCTTAAGTCAGAGAGCACTTTTCTTTGGTATGTATAATCAATGGTCAAGCTACCCTCTTCAATCTGTTCACTTTTATTTATAACACGCGACTCTAAAGAAAGCATCTGCAAATAACTCTGAATTCTTTCAGCACCTTGAGGCGCAGCTATTTGCACATAAAAACTCTTTTCAAATATAGTCGAAAAGACCATACCATGAAATGAGTCACTGACAACATAAGTTGCATTGCTTAACAACCATAAAAACTCCTGTGGTCCTGCATTATACACAGTAATATCAGATTTAATCCCGGTAAGTATTTTCGAGGTCATAAGAACGACTTGCAAACCGGTAATTTTCTTTATTCTAGCGGCCATCTCACCAAGAAAGTGTCTACCATTTAACGCATAGCATAGAATATAAGGACCCTTTATTTTTTCGATGGGTTTACCGATCTCTTTCCATTCTTCAGCCTCAAGCAACAAGACAGGGTCCACAACTGTCGGGACGGTGCCCCCTGTCATATGTTGGAGAAGTAACGCCCCATCTTGTTCCCTTGCCGAAAGGGCATAAAAATCTTTCAAGTAGGCTGCCATTGTGGCACTGATTGACTCCGAAACTTCAGCACGTCCAAAACTTGGTGCATACGCAATTTTCCGTGTATTCTTCAAAGTAAAAGGGGCCAAAAAGTAGGCATTCAATTCATCTTCTGGAAGAATCCGATAATTAAAAACCTGATCACTGCCAGTGATGACATAGTCAACCAATGGTGGTGAATTCTTTATTTCATCACAATTACTATAGTGTGGGGTAAAGCTAAAAAATAATTTCGAAAATTTTTGAAATCGAAATTTTCTTATTATCAATGGTTTAAAAAGCAACATCTTTAAAAAAAAGTAGCCAGCACTTTTGACAATATTTTTATCAAACACGATTTTAGGTAAAATACTATTCACCCTTTCCTGTCTTTTTGTCCTAAAATCGATTATTTGCACATCTACGTAAAGCTTTTTTGTAAGGTAATGGCTTAATCCACATGCCTGTAAAATAGCACCATAGTTGTGCGCCCAATGAAACGTCATAATACCGACGGACTTTGAACTTTTACGTGTTTTCAGGTCGTCCATTTCACTCTCCAAACTCATTAATTGCGATGACAAACAAACATTGAGACATGACATTCAAGGATATGATAGCGGTATCCATCAAGGCCAAAAAACGTTCATTCAGAGCAAGTTTTCATTTTCGCCGAATTGAACAAAATATCTTTTTCACATTATCGACAAAGAACGCTCGTTCTCTGGTATCAAGTGCGAAGAACCAAGATGTCAGCGCAGTAGCAATGGCACTAACTATACAAACAAGAAGCAGGCGATATAATGTGGCCGGCATCAACCAAACAGGAACCATAGCTGAAAGCACCGTAGCGATTGCCACAATAGAACAGGGCCAAACAATTGCCATAAGCCAACCGCGAACAGTCACTCTGAACAGATGCCGAGCCCAAAGTACTCGCCCTAAAGAACAAAGAACCTGAATGAGTACAAATGCCAGACCAACACTTGTAGGCGGCGCTCCGCTACTAAGGAAAAACCACGCCAACGGCAAGGTCATGAAAAGAATCGTTCCGATAGTTGCCTGGTAGCCCGCGATCTTTCCATAAGCATTCACCGCAGACATATAGCCGACACTTAGACGGTCCACCAGAAATGTCCCTACCATTAATTGACAGAGCATTGCTGTATACATTGGGGGTTCAACGAGCCACAGTTCGAGTATGTTCTCCATCTCCACGATCAACGGTACGGCAAAAAGCAACATGAGCAACATGCCAAACTTACTGGCACGTTGAGAAAGGTCGAGCATCCGTGCTCGGTTTCCACGACCCTCACTGGCAGTTATCTCAGGGGAGAATGCACCGAACATGGCGGAAGACAAATTTCCTGCCTGTGCGGTAACTTGGTTCGCGATACCATATGCTGCATTTACCGATGGTCCGAAATAGAGATTCAATAGAATCGCTGACCCCTGATTACGAAGAAGACCGCCAGACATCCCGATCAGACTCCAGGATGCAAATCCAAATATCTCCTTGGTCCTCGCTGCATTAAACCAGTAACAAACCTTAACTCGACATTCAGGGAAGACGAAAAGAGCACGGCAGACCAGTATCGATTGAATAAACACTGGGATGGCAACCATCCCCGCGGCAAAAAAAAGCAGGCGGTCTCCAGTGGCCAGACTAAGTGACAAAGCAAGGGTGAAGGCACAAACAGATTGTAACGTCTCCCACAGTGCAAGTTCAGCAATATTTTGTTTGGCTCTAAACATGGCGACAAATGGTATAGACGCCATAGTTACGTAAGCAGAAACAAGAGAAAGTCGAAAAACCCAGTTACAAACTTCGATCCGCTCCGTGGGGATCGTAAGTATATGACTTATGCAATACTCACCAATAGGCCAGCCAATGATGATCAAAGCAAAGGGGAAAAATAAATGAGTGCTGAGGGCAGTATTGAACCACTTGTTAACCTCAACACAATCACTCTGACCTATGGCGTAAGCAAAATGCCTAGAGGCACTACCTGCCATAACATTGTTTAAAAACGTGACAAAAATAATGAGTGATCCGACCACACTGAACAGACCAAAATCGGTTTGCCCGAGGGCATTAAGAACCCACCGGCTGCTGAAGAGTCCGAGTCCAGCGGCAAGAACAGTGCGCAAATAAGTCGCTGCAGTGTTGAGAACAAGGCGTTGGGTCGCTGTCATTTTGAGGCACAGACTCGCTTAAACTGACGAGCAATAAAGCCAAAGCCGCGAAGCCAAAGTGCCCGTTTAGGGGGCGGATACAACTGATACTTGGCGCGCATTTCTGAGACTGGCGAGGTGAGCATATCCTTGAAAAAAGAGTCCCGTTCTGGTGGTTTGACAACAGGACGCGACAGTTGAGGATTGGCAAGTGTGGCATGATTAAGGTCTGCAACACCCATAAAAATGGATTGCTCGCAGCGGCGGTGCCACATTTGACCCTTTTCAGTATTGATCAATAGTAAGGAAGTCCCCCGATCTTCTCGATCATACTCAGGATATTTTGTCGCAACTCCCCAAAAATCTGCCAGAGTGATATCGCCCTGGCGAACGGATGTGGTGAAATGGCAGTCATAACAGGATGCTCTCAAGCAGTAATTTCTCAAAAATGATGCCATAAAGGGATCTTCATATATGCTATCGAAAACAGAATAACCGTCTGACCATGTTTTCTTTATACCGAAACGCTTCCAACCTATTTTTTTATCACGAAAGTTAAATTGGGTAAGAGACAGTGCACCCTTACTCAGCGAACGGTGATACTTTTGAAACCACCCCGGAGAAGGGACCCCATGACAGACTAAATCACAACAATAGAGCGTTTCGTAGTCCTGACCCAGAAAATTACGAACCCCCGCAACTTGGCATGGCGTGCCAGAGAAAAGAAGATATCGACCTTGGTTCAACAAGGTGTGCATCTGGTCATAAATATCGGATGAAATTTCGCTTTGAATGTATTTTGAGCCGCGAAGTCGCGACAAATCCTTTACTTCCTCCACAAGAATGTGACGAACGACCATGTTCTCATCAAACGCCGCGCCCGCGACGGCGCCACCTCGCGATAGAATTTCTTCAGCAAGCGCAGTGAAAACCCCGCCGGAAGTACTTTGTCGCCGAATATCCTGATCCAAATGCCATGCCGCATAAACCTTTGGGGGAACAACTCGCGCACCTAGGTCGCTCACGGTTTGCCAGGGGCAGATTTTTAGGCACAAACCACAATCGGTGCAATGATCAGCATCAACAACCGGCGAGAGAAAGCCCTCGGCATCTACCTGCATCTTGATGCGTGCACTCGAACATGCGGCAACGCAAGCGCCACAGCCGCAGCATTCCTGAGGATTATTGATATCAATGGAATTCATAAATTAAAGTCACACTCCATAGCGTTATTTAATTAGCAAGTCTCACAAAATTTTGTTTGGTTAGCACTGATGTTCCGCTACAACCAAAAAGATCGTCTCTCTCGCGAAGTCTAGAGCTCAGGAGCATGCATAAAACCTCTAAATACGGGCACTCAAGGGCATGTTGGCGACGAGGTACTCACTAGTGTGGAAGTTTGATGCTAATCAGGAAATCTGACTATTGCTCCCCAAAAGGAAGCATCCTAAACCTTTGAGAATCTGACACTTAAAGGCACCAATACCGCCCCCCTAATGTTCAATCTCATCCTTCTTAAAAAAAAGAGCTTCACATCGATAACCACTCCCTGACAATTGACATCTGAGGAAAGCACATTTACAACCGAATCAGTCGTGTTGTTGATGAGATGACAAATGACTGCTGAACCTATAAAATCGGCACACACCTGTGACCAATATTTTCATTTATTCCTCATACATTGCTTACACATTCTCGACATACCACGGCATTGCTTTATTTATACCATCATTAATTCGGTACTGCGGTTCATAACCTAACAAGCGCTGCACTTTACCGATATCCGCCTGCGAATGACGAACATCACCAGGCCTAAATGTTTGATATGTGGGTTCGAGAGAATACTCTATTTTATTACGGTTCAACGCAACCTTAAGGCCATTAAACAAATCATTAAGAGTCGTTCTGTCCCCTACTGCGACATTATACACCTGATTTTTAGACGCTTCGTCAGCTGTCGCAGCCAGCAAATTGGCCTGAACAACATTTTCGATGAAACAAAAATCACGACTGGTTTCACCATCACCATTGATAAACACCTCTTGGTCAGCAACCATCGCCGCAGTCCATTTTGGAATCACCGCCGCATAAGCACCGTTAGGGTCCTGACGCTTACCAAAGACATTAAAGTAACGTAAACCAATGGTATTAAAGTCATAAGTACGAGCAAACACGTCCGCATAGAGCTCATTAACATATTTGGTAACGGCGTAAGGCGAAAGTGGCTTGCCGATATTTTCTTCCACCTTAGGCAGGGCGGGATGATCACCATAGGTTGAACTTGAAGCAGCATAGGTAAAGCTTTTCACCTCAGCGTCACGTGCTGCTACCAGCATATTCAAGAAACCATCAATATTGGTTGCATTGCTGGAAATAGGATCATTAATAGATCGGGGGACTGATCCTAATGCACCTTGGTGTAAAACATAATCAACACCCTTGCAAACCTGATGACAGGTTTCAATCTCACGGATATCACCCTCAATAAAACGAAAACAAGCCCACTGTTCAGTAGTAACGAGGCTCTGAACTTCATCCAGATTGCGCTGGTGGCCTGTGGCAAAATTATCCAAACCAACAACCTGCTGATCAAGTTTTAGTAATGCTTCCAGCAAATTGGAGCCAATAAACCCAGCACAGCCGGTAACGAGCCAAGTCTTGGGGCTGTTTTTTAATTCAACTTTTATTTCAGCATATCGAGACATTATTAAATTCCTTAAAGCAGTTTAAAGCGCCGAGCACCGGGCTAAATCTTATGTTAAGCATTATAATAAATTTGTAGCTATAACCTCATATCCGCTTCTTCAGCATTCAGAACATATTTCAGATCATAGAGGACATGCTCAGCCCTCCCCAGCGCACGGATATTTTTTTCCCCCATATCGACAAACTGTTGATGCGCTACAGCGAGTATAATTCCATCGTAACCATTTTCCTCTGGAGCATCGACGGGCGTAATCCCATATTCGGCCTGCGCTTCAGCAGCATCCACCCATGGATCATATACATCAACGGCAACGCTATACTCTTTTAACTCGCGAACAATATCAACAACACGGGTATTACGCAGGTCAGGGCAGTTTTCCTTGAAGGTTAGCCCCAGAACCAACACTTTTCCACCTTTAATATGCATGCGCCGCTTCATCATGGCTTTCAGCAGTTGCGATACAACATAAGCCCCCATACCATCATTGAGACGTCGCCCAGCAAGAATGATCTCGGGATGATAACCAATAGACTGTGCTTTATGTGTCAAATAATAAGGATCAACGCCGATACAGTGCCCCCCAACTAAACCAGGACGAAAAGGGAGAAAGTTCCATTTGGTACCAGCAGCTGCAAGGACAGCTTCAGTATCAATCCCCATCATATTGAAAATCAATGCCAGTTCGTTGATCAAAGCAATATTGACATCACGTTGGGTGTTTTCGATCACCTTGGCCGCTTCGGCCACCTTGATACTGCTAGCCTTATGGGTGCCGGCGGTGATAATTGACCGATATAGCGCATCCACGAAATCAGCAACTTCAGGGGTAGAGCCGGAGGTCACCTTCTTAATCGTGGTAACACGGTGATGTTTATCACCTGGATTGATGCGTTCGGGGCTATAACCACAGAAAAAATCCTGGTTAAAGAGCAGACCAGAGAAACTTTCCAGCACAGGGACGCAGTCGTCTTCAGTTGCCCCCGGATAAACTGTGGACTCATAAATAACAATATCATCTTTTTTGAGGGTTTTACCGATCACTTCACTGGCCTTAATCAATGGTGTTAAATCGGGCTGCTTGTGATCATTGATCGGCGTTGGTACCGTGACGATATAAACTTGCGCATCACTTAGATCATTAAGACTAGCGCTGTATTTCAGTTGTGGAGAATTGGCGAGTTCCTCATCGCTGACCTCCAAGGTGCTATCGTGCCCAGATTGTAGCTCCTGTAAACGAGACTGATTGATATCAAACCCCATGGTCGGAAAATACTTACCGAACTCTACAGCCAAGGGTAAACCGACATAGCCAAGACCAATGACAGCAATCTTGACGGCTTTATTTTCAATAGCAGCACAATCAATCATTTCAGTAATCTCCGTAAAACTGATTAAACAAAACAGATAAAATTTAAATTCTAAAAAATATTGGGTCAGACAAACTAGGGGCACACCCATAAAACTTGTTTTAGCCTCGGGATTACTCAGGATCAAGACTGATTGGAAACAAATTTAAAATCATCAACATCCCACCTGTTCGCCACCCAGTCTAATTAAAATATTATATTAACCATACGCAAAAGAAGAGAATTTATACCGCATATACACCATCAATTGGAGATTATAATCTAAAATTATCACCTTAATGATAGTGAAAGCCAACTGTTAGGGCCAACAAATTAAAGGAGTTTTAGCTTTGTGTTTGCTCTGGATATGAGTGACCTTACAAGCGACAACTATCTCACACAAAGACACGAAGCCACAAAGGGTGGATCTTAACCCACAACACTACGAACTTGGGCTAGATTTAGACCTCCTTAGTGTCTTAGTGCCTCAGTGTGCGATCAGGTTTGATTCAAAACCAAGATATTGCTCTCGGGTTTTCATAATCCGTTTTAATCAGATTTTATCCTGTGGCTGAAAACAGCCCTTGACCTTGGCCTAAGCTTTTACCTGGGGTATTTGGGCAACAAGATCAAGAACGCTCCGGCCATAGTAATGCGATTATCACGGCTAAAAATCCGCCGAGAAAAACCGACAATAACAGTATCAACTTAGATTTAGCTGGGAGAATAGAACTAATCACATATGGAGTGCCTACTGGCTGATAAAAATTGCCATATGCTTGACGGGTTATCTTCCTTACATTGTTGAGCAGTGATGAATATTCTTGCACAAGAAACGAATATTGCTCACCAGCATTCTTCGAAAAGTCGTCACTACCCTTAATGATTTTTTCGGAACTAGCACGGTTAAGTTCAGTTTGCAATGCTGATTTTTTGGCAAACAAATCACGGCGTGCGGTCAAAACCTTCTGCATATAATCAGAAAGGGACGCTTGGTTTGCTAATGCAACAACTTGATTAATGGTGTTTTCGCCGAGTTGAACAGCATCTCGTGAATCTTGCGCTCCAACTGTTTGGTTGTTTTGCATTCTGAACTTGATAAGATCGACGAGGCTGCGATTCAGCTCTTCAATGTTCAGCTCAATTTCATTTATTTTAAGAATTAGCTCAGATTTAAACGTTTGAGCAATAGAGTCTGCATTAACAAACAACATAGTGAAAATGGTGTGAAAATAAAGTTCTTGGAAATTTTGCAAATCTGATTTCAGATCAGAACTATTTAGTCCCGAAGCGCTAACAACAGCCTTAAGTCGGTTATCAGAGCTTATTATATCAAGTCCATGCTTTAATCGCTTAAGTGTGTTTTGAGCAGCAATAATGTCCGAAGTTGTTGTTAAGTTATTGATTGATTGGGTGACGGCAACATTCTCCAAACCGGTATCAACCAAAACTCTATATTTCTGGGTAAAAATATCACCCCACGCCCGAGGTATTGCATTGGCCAACACCCCAGCCTGCTCTGAGGATAGCCCCAACAAGGAATGATTTATGGTTATTTTCAGGCCACGCTGCGATGAACTTTTCAGTCCAGCTAGATATTGATTATTAATCGTTTCAATATCTGTCGTTGTTAAGCCCTTTGCCGCTAATTTCATCTTATAAATGCGATGCTGCCCCGCAGTTGTGGGCACACCAAATTCAACCTGAATAGCCTTACGTAGATCAACATTACCTTCAAGTTTAAGCTGTGATGCCGCACGTTCAAGAACTTCAGAGATAAGTAGATCCTGTGGTGAGAAACTGGTGCCATTGGGATAACTAGCATTGTTGATCCCTTGTAACTGGACATAAAATATGGTCGGAGACTGGGTTTTCACAGAGGTAAAGAGCAATATAATCGTCGCCAAAATTAAAAAAACGATCGGTAAAATGACCAGCAGTCCACGCCTTAGCCACAGTTTTTTCAGTAAATCTGTGATAGAAATTTCATCCATATTCATCTCTTTTGCGTTATCCATAAAACTGGTACTCCATTCTTTATTCGCAATTAACGATTCAATAACTCATAAGATTATATTCATGTATATTAAAAAAATAGGCCTACTCTTATCCGCAGAAAAACATCTAACTAACCAAAACCGAGTCATAAAATCAGATAATCTACGAGGTGTCAACGATAAAAAATCAGTACATTGATTAAAAAAAACCATTCTTAGCGCCAAGTTTGGGTGACAGCCTAAAAAGTCATCACTTGCGAGCAGGTTGTAAGGCGCTAATCAGATACCACATCGTCGCATGGTTTATTTTGATGTCAATTTACCGTGATTGAATCTGATCAACAATATTCGTTGTTGATCGACCTTTAACAAAGGAGATCAGTTCCACGCGCCCGCCCCAGCTTTCAACCTGTGTACGTCCAACAACAGTTTCGGGAGTGTAATCGCCCCCTTTAACCAAAATATCTGGCCGTAAGACCTCAATCAACTGCAACGGGGTATCTTCATCAAAAATAACGACATAATCAATACAGGCTAAAGCGGCCATCACCTGGGCACGATCATCCTGCGGCACCAGTGGTCGCGTTGGCCCTTTTAAGCGTTGCACTGAGGCATCACTATTTAAACCCAGGACAAGCAGATCGCCCAGTTCACGGGCGCGTTGCAAATAGCTGACATGACCAGCATGGAGAAGATCGAAACAACCATTGGTAAACACCACTTTTTTGCCATGATTGTGTGCATGTTTCAAAATATCACTCAAGGGTTCAACGAGTTGAATCTTGTTCTCTTCGGGCAGCCCCACTTCACTAAGGACACTGAGAATCTCTTGACAGCTAACCGTTGAGGTTCCAACTTTTGCGACAACAATTCCTGCTGCAATGTTGGCTACAATGGCCGCCTGCTTAAGACTTAATGAAGCAGCGAGACCAATGCCAATAAGTGCAAGAACAGTATCGCCAGCACCAGAAACATCAAACACTTCACGTGCTTGAGTCGCAAGGTTAATCTGGTCTTTATTTTGCTGAAAAAGAGACATCCCCTCTTCGCTTCGTGTCAAAACCAGAGCATCGAGTTCAACGTCTGCTAGGATTTTCCTTCCCGCAGCAGCGAGTGATTCTTCGTCCTTAATTTCTATATTTGCAGCCTCAGAGGCTTCAGCACGGTTAGGTGTAAGCAATGTTGCGCCACGATAACGGCGATAATCATTGCCCTTAGGATCAACAACGACAGGAATTCCCTTTAAACGCCCAGCTTGAATCACCTGAGTAAGTACGGAATCAGTGAGAATTCCTTTGCCATAATCAGAAAGAAAAATCACATCAATTTTTTTACCATTATCAGTCGATTGAATACGTCGAACTATATCGGCCAACAGCTGTGACTCCGTTTCAGAAGAAAGAGGAGTACGACTCTCACGGTCAATACGCATCATTTGTTGACTACTGGCAATAATGCGGGTTTTACGACTGGTCTTGCGAGTTGGATCAAAAATAATTCCTGAAGCATCAATATCGTGATTACACTCAATTTGCGACTGGAGAACACGGCCGTCACTATCGTCACCGACAACAGAGCACACGGCAACACGGCAACCAAGAACCTGTAAGTTATTGACGACATTTCCTGCACCACCCAATCGGAGATCTTCACGGGTAATATCAACAACAGGAACGGGGGCTTCAGGAGAGATACGACCTGTTTTGCCCCATAAATACTCATCGAGCATCAAATCACCAACGACAAGAGCATTGATTTGTGGAAGCTGTTTCAGGAAGTCTTGAATTTGATCAATTGTCATAACGGTCGTTTATCCCGATTTTAAATTTACGTAAGCATAATATTGTAAACACATCCAGCACATCATCACACCAAGAACAACTCAATGCCGCTAGACTTCATAGCTTATACTCTAAATTGGCTATAATCTCAAAAATACTTTGATGCTTTTAAATTTTCGTCGGTGCCATTTGTCGACTGCAAGGTGAAGAGCTGTTTCAGGTTACCGTTGACATGACATAAAATCAGACCTTATTGCACACGGAGGCACAAAGACACAAAGGAGATCTAAATCAAACCCAAGTCCATAAGATTCGGGGGGGGGGGGGTAAGATCCACCCTTTGTGACTTCGTGGCTTTGTGTGAGCCGATTGCAAGGTCAAGAGCTGTTTCAGCCGCTGATACAATCTGATAAGATCGGATGAAATCAAAGTCCAAAGCCAAAATCATTTGAACTTGTTTGATTCCAGACCTGATCATGAAGTAAACACGAAGCTAGAAATGTTTGTTGCTTGCAGGTCAAAAGCTATTTCAGCACACGGAGGCACAAAGACACCAAGTAGTTCCAAACCAAACCAAGCCTCATAGTATTCGGTGCTAAGATCCATCCTTTGTGACTTCGTGGCTTTGTGTGAGCCGGTTATGCCTGTAAGATTAAGGGCTTTTTTTAGCCTCATGATAAGTTCCTTGATGAAAACGGATAAAGCAAAGCCAAAATCATTTAAACTTGTTTAATATCAGATCTGATCATGAAGTCATCACGAGGCTAGAAATGTTTGTCGCTTGCAGGTCAAAAGCTATTTCAGCACATGGAGGCACACAGACACCAAGGAGTTCTAAACCAAGCCAAGTTCATAGTATTCGGTGTTAAGATCCATCCTTTGTGACTTCGTGGCTTTGTGTGAGCCGGTTATCGCCTGTAAGGTCAAGAACTATTTTAGCCGTTGAGACGTTTTTATGTTAATTTCACAGCACTAAAAATGCTATAAAACTGACAACCTGAATAGTTACATTCTCCCTTGTCATAACATTGCCATAACAATTTAAACGTAAGGTTCCAATGATATCAAAAACGATCTACCTCAATCCACAATGGCAACAACTGCTTGACGACAACCAGCTGTCGACTTTTGACCAATTCTGGGATTTAGAACTTAAAGCCGTTGATGAAGGCAATGAGGGCCGTGGTCAAAATGGCTGGAGTAAGGTATGCATCCATAGCCTCACGACAGCATCAGGAGAGAAACGACGGATTGTCATTAAAAGGCAGAGTAATTACCGTAGCCACACATTACATCATCCTTTTCGTGGAATTGCGACCTTCGAAAAAGAGTACCAATTCATTCGCCGTTACCAAAAGCTAGAAGTTCCTGCCATGAAAGCGGTGTACTGTGCAACACGGCTGCTTAATGGTGATCTTCAAGCGATTCTGGTTACCGAATATCTCGAAAACTATCGTTCACTTTTTGACATTCTCGAAGAGAATGAATTGGCAAAGAACGACAGAAACCACTTGTCGCAACAAGTGGCTCAACTGGTCTCAACATTGCACGAAAAAAACCTCGAACATCGCTGTCTGTTCCCCAAACATATCTTCATTCCAAATGATTCGACACAAAAGGCCTGCTTAATTGACCTAGAAAAGACACGGTGGAGACCATGGGGAGAGGGTCGCAGAGTTCGAGATTTAACAGCACTTGCACGCAGAACTTCAAATATTTCTCCTCGCGACAAGGTGCGTTTTATGCGTCAATATTTCGGCATGAAACGTCTCAGCGACGATGCAAAACAGTTATGGCACCAAATTGACAAACGAATCACTTTGAAACGTAACCGTTAAACTATGTTATCAACGATAACCTCGTGGCCAACCACACTACATTTAGCCGATCACGCTACCTCAGAACTCGTGTGCGAACAGCCACTTCGGCACCTCGCAGGCAAGCGCCTTGCTTGCCGTGGAATGTGGAACAATCGTAAGGTACTCATCAAACTTTTTCTTCATCCACAAAGTGCCGAACGTCACTGCCAACGTGAAAAAAAGGGTGTCAGCCTCTTAATCGATAACCAATTAAGCACTCCTGCCCTACTTTTCAGTGGCAAGCTTGATGACGCAACGCCTGTACTCATCTTCGACTATCTTCCCGCAGCACAAACGGCCTTAGATCAATGGAAGAGCTTCGACACTGACCAGCAACGCCTTCATTTTTTAAAAAACCTGCTGGAAATCATTATTAAGCAGCATCAGTGTGGCATCTGGCAAAACGATCTTCATCTGGAAAATTTTCTTATCAGTGATGAGGTCATCTATTCAATTGATGGCGATGATATTCAGCAACAAGACCAACAAGGAACACCACTCTCACGGGAAAAACGGCGTAACAATTTAGCCTTGCTTTTAGCTCAGCTACCGCCACAATGTGAATCACTTTTCCCTGAAGCACTCGCACACTATGGCCAACAAAGCACTGACCCGTCGGCTGAAAACTGGTCTACGATAATTGACAACGAATTACCCCAATGCCGCAATAAGCGACGCGCTAACTACGTCAAAAAGAGCTTCCGAAGCTGTAGTGAGTTCGTACGCCATAACTCGTTTGATCAAATCTCAATTTTTCGACGCGATATTGACCCAGACCTCCTTGTTGCCCTTCAAGCTGGCCCAGATAAACTTATGGCACGTGGCAACATGCTTAAAGACGGCAACAGTGCGACGGTGGTCGCCGTCGAAATCGGCAAGAAACGCTGGGTGATCAAACGCTACAATATTAAGAATTGGTGGCATGCGCTTAAACGATGCTGGCGGCCAACGCGTGCTTGGACGTCATGGGGCAATGCTCATCGCCTGAGCATTAGCCATATAAAAACTCCCCAGCCGGTAGCGATGATCGAAAAACGCTTTGGCCCGCTGCGACTTGGTGGCTATTATATCTGTGCAGAGGTTATGGCACCAAGTGCCGACGAATACCTACTAGACCCTCAGGTAAAACCTGAAGACAAAGAAGCCGTCAAGAAAGCATTTACCTCTATTTTCAAGGTATTATTTCAGTTGGAAATTAGCCACGGCGACTGCAAGGGGACCAATTTCCTGATCCAAGACAACGGAGTTTGGCTCATTGATCTTGATGCCATGAGTGAGTTCCGCTCGCAACGTCGTTTTCGCGGCAGATTTCAAGCAGATCGCACACGTTTTCTCCGCAATTGGGATGAGGACCCTAAACTGAAGGGTTGGTTCGATGACCATTTACCCTTGTGATAGGCACTAAATCTCTTGAAGATCAAAGCCGTTGTCACACGGAGGCACAGAGACACTAAGGAGGGCGAGGGCTAAATCAAGGTCAAGGTCTATTGTCTTTTGGTTTTAAGATCCACCCTTTGTGACTTCGTGGCTTTGTGTGAGCTGATTTTGACCTTGGATCAAGAACAGTTTCAGTCACAAGATAAGTTCCCTGATGAAATTGAATTAGAAATCTTAAAATTAACCCCAACCATTCAAATATTTTGACACATCACGACAATATTGTGTCAAAATACTAAATTGCTTATTTCAGCTACAAACGTGTACATTTACACGACTTAAGTATCTGGACTTTTATACACAATTTATCCTCTACCAACGGAGATAACTCTATATGTCAAAAGTGATTCTCGGCCTTTCTGGCGCACTGACTCACGATCCCTCTGCGGCGTTATATATTGACGACAAACTTATTGCAGCAGCAGAAGAGGAACGCTTCACAAGAGATAAACACGCAAAAAACTGCATGCCTCTTGAAGCCACTAAGTTTTGTTTAGAATACGCGGGAATTAAACCCGAAGATGTCGACATTGTCGCTTTCCCTTACGCAAAAATTGGTCTTGATCGTCCGGATCGGTGGCACTATGCGAAGCGTTACTGGTATGCACCTGACCGCGCATTTACAGCGTTGTTCAATGGCAACCGCCGCTATGATCGAAACATTCAAAATGTTCAATCGATGCTGCACCAAGTAGGTATCCGTTGGAACGACATTGAGTTCGTACCCGTTGAACACCATCTCGCTCATGCCAGCAGTGCCTATCACCTGAGTGGTTTCGAGGGGAAAACAGCGATTCTCGGTATTGACGGTAAAGGGGAATATGCCACCACCTTTTTCGGCTATGGCGAAAATGGTAAGATCCATAAGATCAAAGAGTTTTATGATCCTGACTCCTTGGGCGGTCTCTACGGAGCCATGACGGAATATCTAGGCTTTGAAATGCTTGATGGCGAATTCAAAGTGATGGGGATGGCACCTTATGGCGATGCAGATAAATATGATTTCTCCCGCCTAGCTAAGTTTGAGAATGGTGAACTCATTATCAACACTGAGTTGGTTAATACTGTTGGCACACGTCGCTACAAAGAGGATGGCAAAGGCTACTATTTCAGCCAAAAGCTTATCGACTGGTTAGGACCAAAGCGCCAAGGTGACAGTGCTGATGAGCCATATATCGACTATGCAGCGTGTATCCAACGGCTGTTCGAAAAGCTGTCTTTAGAGATGATCGATTACTATCTTAAAGATATTCTTCAGGAAACAGGTCAAATCTGTTTCGCTGGCGGCAGTGCGCTCAACGTCAAACTAAACCAATACATTCTTGATCTACCCTATGTGAAGGAACTTTTTGTCCAACCTGCAGCATCCGATGCGGGCACGGCAATTGGTGCAGCATCGTATGCTGCGCACCTACACGGGATTAAAGTTGAGAAGCTCAAGCATGTTTATCTCGGCCCTAAATTCACCAACGAACAGTGTATTGAAGCCTGTGAGCAGCATGAGAATAAGCCACAGTGGGAAAAGATTGATAACGTTGCTGAAACGATTGCTAACCTTTTAGCTGAGGGAAACCCCGTTGCTTGGTTTCAAGGACGAATGGAGTTCGGTCCACGTTCTCTCGGATGTCGTAGTATTCTTGGTTGCCCAAGCGCCAAAGGGGTGGCTGACCGGATCAATGAACAGATTAAGTACCGCGAACGATGGCGGCCATTTTGCCCAAGTGTAATTGACACTTCAGCCGTTGACCTGCTGCAAACAGCTCACCCTGCTCCCTATATGACTTTCACCTTTAAAGTCAACCCAGAGTGGAATGAGCGTATCCCTGAAGTGATCCATGAAGATGGCACATCACGCGCTCAGGTGGTCGATAAAGAGACCAATCCACGCTACTATGCTTTGCTTGAAGAGTTGGAAAAGTTGACAGGTAATGGTGTGGTATTGAACACATCCCTGAACCGACGCGGTGAGCCAATGGTGTGTGCGCCAGTTGATGCGTTGAACATGTTCTACGGTTCCGATCTCCCATTTTTAATTATGGAAGATATTCTCGTATGCAAACCAAATGTTGGGAAATAGATGACCATGTTGAAATGTCTTCTCAAACCAATTCATCGCCATTATTACTTACAAAAATGGCGACAAAAGCACCGCAAAGATAAGACCGTCCGGCTTAAGGTTTGTCGCGTCTTGGAGGTACTACGTGAGTTTGAGCAACGCAACATCCCCTACGTCGTCTTGCGCTGGTTTGAAGAGGTACCGTTAAACCTTGAACAGGAAGCAACGTTCAAAGAAGATGTCGACCTGCTGATCGAACCCAGTAAGATGGATCAGATTGCCGAACTCGCCGGTTCTCATCGCGGTACAATGAAATGCGATCTCTATAGCACAACGGCTAAACTTGGCACGTCCTATCTCGGCATGCCCTACTATCCCCCCGTTATGGCGCAAGAGATCCTAGCGAACCGTGTGAGATATCAGGGGCTCTTTTATGTTCCATCACCTCAATACCACTTTAACTCACTGGCGTATCACCTTGTTTACCATAAGGGGCTTGAGTCGGGAATCCCAGCTGGTTGCGATTTAACCACCAATCCGCAACCAAAACGACAATACGCCGAGAAACTTGAAGAGTTAGGCGAAGTGAATGGAATTGATTTAGCACGACCTTATACCTTATGTTCGTTGCACAATTATCTAAAATTGATCCATTGGGATATGCCTTACGACCTCTTAGTTCGCTGGCCCCGTCAAACGGCTTGGCAGGAGTATTTGATCAATCAAGAGCGGAGGTTGCTTCAGCCTTATGCCGAAAAGCTACCTGAGCTCGCAGTGTTCTTTATCCGTAGCGATGTCGTCGATGCTAATGCTGTGGAAGACACATACCAACAGCTTGAGCGCAAATTCACCCTTCTGCACAAGGAGACTCTTGATAGCGAACAACAGAAACGGGTGATGAGAATGGTACGCGGTGGCAACTGGATTGAGCATAAACGGACAACCACCGTTCCCCCCTGTATCGCTGTCGTAGCCTATGATTTTTCACCACAAAGTTATGCAGAGAATGACCCACGAAAAAAACGTTATCCACTGGTAACCAATACCAATATGTTTTATAAGCACAAAATCAGAAAAAGCATCAACGATGGCACCCAGGTAAAACAAAAGATTATTGGTATCCACGGCAGTGATAATGCTTATGAAGCACAGCATATGCTGGAGGCGATCTATGGCGACAAAACGGAACAGATCAATGAGCAACTTCTGCGCACAATAAAGCCTGAATAGAATATGTCTTTTTTTTCAGATGTAAAAATGTGGCTAGTTACAGAGAAAAAGCCTTTTAAAATGATAGAGAAGAGCTTGCCTCACACCAAAAAATCGGGTGATACCACATGGTGGCTGTCTGATCTATCATGGCAAAACTTTGCCCTAGAGATCACACAGCAGTATAAAAACGGCTGGTCTAGCACACTGCCATTCAAAATGCTAAAAAACACTTCAACTCGACGTGTTTTTCTCATACGTACAGAAAAACACCTCTGTGTAGCCAAAAGCTTTAATTTTAGAGGTAGCTTCGGTCGTAAAATTTTCAGACACCGCTTATTTGGTCGAGATGAAGCGATCAGCCTCATTATTGCCAAACAAAACAAGATTCCGGTGCCAAAATTATATGGCTATGGTGAAACTCGTTCATCATGGATGTGTTACGAGAGTATTCAATTGTTAGAATATATCGAGGATGGACTCACCTACCCAGATTTTATTCAACACGGAAAATCGCAACAAAAATATGGTTTAGAGCGCCTTATACGACTTGTTTTTCAATTATACCAGGCGGGATGTCTCCATCCTGATCCACACTATGAACAGTTTTTGCTTAGCACCCGCGGTGAAGAGTACGACAGAATCATCGATTTTCAATATGCTCAGTTTGGTCAACAGAGTCTGAACCAATTTGTTTACCAACTTGCCCACCTTTTTCGATCGTTGCGGGTGATCAACATCGAAATTGATTCGACGACACTTTCTTTACTCCTCGCTGAACAACTACAGCACATAGATCTTTCAGAAGATGATCAAGAAAGATGGCACAGGGTATTTACAACCTACCTCAATGCTAACAAAGATTTAAGTCGCCAACAAATCATGAAATTAAGGTAAATCATTTGACACTCAAAAAACAATCACCAGCATTGAAACTATACTGGTCAACTGGTTTAAAAAACGGTAAAAAAAACTTTGGTGACTGGTTGTCACCGATGTTATGCGAAGCAATCTCTGGTCGACATATCGTTTATGCCAAACCACGCCACTGTGATCTCGTCGCCTGCGGGAGCCTCTATCAACGCCTTAATAATCACTTCTGGAATCACCGAGTGCACGTGTGGGGAACAGGGATTATCGAGAAACGTACCCCATATCCTACTCGGCATATGATCCACGCGGTACGAGGTAAATTCACAGCGTCGACAATCATAAATCGTGAGATTTCAACACTTGGCGACCCTGGGTTACTCAGTGACATTCTTCTTCCTGAAAAAAAATCAGTGAAAAAATTCCGTGTCGGAATTATCCCGCACTATGTCGATCAGCAAAACACTGCTGTTATTGAATTTCTAAAACAATCAGGGGTGACATTTATCGATGTTTTTTCTGAGACAATCGACTTCCTAAAACAGGTCGATCAATGCGAGATGATCCTATCATCGAGTTTACACGGACTGGTGGTAGCTGACTCATTAGGAATCCCAAACGCTTGGCTGGAATTATCAAATTTGGTTCGTGGTGAAGGGTTTAAATTTGCCGATTATTATTCCGTATTTGATCTTGAGGAGATGCAACCCTACCCCTTTTCAGCAACCACAACAATAAAAGAGCTTGATACGATTTATGACAGTTACGAACGAACTAATATTGATCAAATCAAAAAAAATCTCCTTGAAGCCTTTCCCTTTCGCTAATCAATCTCCCTGAATTCGTCGTTTAAAGACCACCACCGTTTTTCGATCTCCCTTAAATTGCTGTATTAAATTGAAGCCCTGAATCTGATAATCCTCATTTTTGCTTGTACTCAGATAAAGAGCGACGAGATCAACTCCTTTATTGCGCTGAGCCGATTTGCGCAGATAGCTGAGCTTACGAACTTTATTCACCTCAGACACCCGTTCCGCATAAAGAGGAAAACGACGATCATTATACAGAACAGAAATTTGACATTGCGGATCATAATCACGCAACCACTGACTGGCGGTTTGTATCGTAGTGTCTTGTTTCTTAGAGGCAACGGCAACTGTTTTAACTAAAGGAGCAACGATGATCAGAGCAACGATCAGGGTTGATATCAACGGTCTTAATTCACGTTTTTCCCACCACAGTGAAACGCCATAACCAAGCAGAGGAAAGGTTAAAATGATTGGAATCCATAGATAACGCTCGGTAGTAAAATTTTTCGTAAGACAAAACAGAACATTGAGTGAGAAAAAGCCAAACCATGTCAATAACAACACCCAGCTTTCAACTAAAAACGCTTTTTTTTCCGCACAACGTAATGCCCACAATGCAAGTAATGATGTTGGGAAAATGGCTTTAGCCATCATCTCCATCAAACCGATCAGATAGATCAGCGGTGCATAATGACGAGTCACCTCAATAAGGTTGTTGTGTAAATCAGCACGAGGCAATGTACTTTGAAACTCTTTCAGACTGGCCATGAGATTCTGGTAGCCAGCAAACAGCTTCAAATTCGCAAACTTCTCGATCCAGAACATCACCTCGTTCAAACGTGAGGTGGTGCTCAGTCCCATGAGTTCTAATCCCCACAACAACAGCATCAAAAACAACGGTACGGTAATCAGCCCAAGCACTGTGCGCGTAACGAACTTCAAGCCCCCTTTACCCCATCCACAAATTGGTGCCGACACCAAGGCAACGACAGGTAATATCACCCCCTCGATTCGAGTCAGGGTCGCCAGTACGGTCAAGAACGAAAACCAAACAATATCTCGTTTGCGATGATGTTGGAAAAACATCACCAGAAACAGCAGTGCCGTGATGGTAAACAATAAAAATAAGGGATCACGCTTGATGTCAGCAGATGATGTATTAAAGGTCGGTATCACGGCAAACAATAACGCCGTCCACAGAGCACTATGATGACTGAACAGTCGTCGAGTTAGAGCATAGAGGGGGAACAACGTTAGCCATAACGGCACAACGGTCAACAGCCTGCCAGCGACGATCCAATCTGGCACGATAACGTGCACGGCGGTCAACAGCAGCGGATAAAACGGCATCCGATAGTACTTAAGTCCTTCACTGAACAATCCTTGACTATATTTGTCAGCAGCAGCAATGTAGGTCGCGGCATCGGGATTAACCACGGCCCCCTGGAGCACAAAGGCCAATTTCAACAACAGCGATAGCAAAGATATCAACAACAACCAACGATGCTTAAGTAAGAATTGTCCCATTCGACTCACGACTTATACTTTCGGTAAAAACGCTGCAATAACTGCTGTCCGCGTCGATCTACGGAGCGCCACAACCACGTATTATCAACCAACGCATCGCGTAAAGGTTGCTGGCTATAATGTTTAATAAAGCGGTAAAAATCGCGCCGGGTCAAACCAATCTCCATACTCGAAAAGTAAAGCGCTGATAAATCCTTTAAACGCCAACGTTGAGGGAGTTTTGTATGAAACTGAACCCGATGCAGATCGATCAAATAAAGGGTCAAGTTTTTCGGATCAAGGTGATCTCGCCCTGCCGAGAGGTCGAGAAGAAAATGGCACAAATAGTAATCACGATGATTAACACCATTTTCGTGCAACGTTCGTGAGATAGTGGCCAATTTTTCAATAAGAGCGCGCTTTAAAGACACAGCTGGCGGCTGTTGCGACCACAAACGACAAAAATCCTCAAGGCTTTCCGTTGGTTGCAGCTCTTCAGTAATGATAAAGGATTGTCGGTTTGCTGGGCTGCTGCCCTGCTCTCCATAACCGATCAAAGTCATCGTGTCGACACCCAGCTCTTCTAATTTACGGATAGCGAGCCATTCGTTTTGCGCTGATAACACTGGAGGTTTACGTAAGGTCAATACACTCTTTAGAATCCGTGGCCAACCGAGTCCAGAGTAGAGTTTAGCAAAATATCCCCGACCATCTTTTTCAAAACGGAGGGTTCTTCTGCCGTCCATATTGCGATACTCTTCCCCCTGCAAATTAAGAACCTGCTCAAAGAGGTCATCTCCCTGCCACTGCTGTTGCCATAATTTCGGTAATACAATCATGAGAGCACCTGTTCTATGACATCAGTCGCTGTTGTGGCTAGGCCAAAAATATCTGTTTGGGAAATATAGTCACGTGCTGCCTGCTGCCTAATAGCAGAATCCTCTTCAAGCATCTCTAGCAACTCACAACCGAACCGCTGTAAATCAAAGGGCGAGCTATGAACGCGACCCGCTTGTGAACGCTCAATATGAAAGCTATAACCACAAGAATCAGTGACCAAAACCGGTAATTGAGCCGCGACAGCTTCGAGCAGCACCATTCCCGCGGCTTCACGATAGGCGGGATGGATCAGCAAATCGGCAGCAAAAAAGAACTTCGATGCATCGTCGCGCCCGCCCATAAATCGAACCTGACTTTCCAGACCCAATTGACGCGCCTGACGCTCAAAGGGGGCACTATTATCGCGACCAACAATGAACAACACACAATTTTGGCGATGAGGTTCTGGCAAACTTGCCATGGTATCAAGAGCACGATCCACCCCCTTGGTGCGAAAGCCAGAACCAACCATCAAGAGCATTTTTTGGCTGTCACTTATTTTAAGATGCCGGCGAAAATCAAGACGCTGCTGAAGATAGTCGTCGGGGGCTAAACGATCGTGATCAACACCGGGTGGTAAAATGTGAAAGCGTCGATCAGGAGTACCATACAGTCGCTGAATTGCAGGTATCTCTTGATCGGATAACAGCATTAGCTGTGTCGAGCTGTTCAGCCCATAGACATCATTTTCAGCCCGCAAAAAGCTTTTAGACCGCGGTATAAACCGATACCAAAATTTCCGTTGTTCACACTTCAAGGAAAAACAGGGGTCAGCAGCAAAATAAAGATCCAATCCCGACATCCTGTTGAAACCCACTACACCATCATAACCCAAGGTATCGATCTGCTGCTTTACGCGCTGAGAAAAGATTTCGTAGCGGCGATAATTACGCCAGCAATTGACCTGAATGACATGAATATTGATCCCTGAAATTTTAGGCCCGCTCCACTCAAGACAATAAAGATCAACATGATGTCCACGCTTTAAACACTCACGGGCAATTTTTATACAGTCACGCTGTAAACCACCGTAAGGGAAATATTTGAACAATGCAAAAGCGAGTTTCATAGCACCTGTGCTTCATGGTTAGACAGTAATTTCTTTATATTCTGATTTGCCGTATCAGATAACTCCGAAGCCACATGATAACGATCCCAGAATGACTCCGCCATACTATTAAAAAACTGTTGGTCATCATTGTAACGCAACATATGACGAAAATTACGCACCCTTTCCGCCACAGTAAGAGATCGACGACGGAAGCGCATATCCGCAATATCAATTAACCCAAGAGATAAATCCTCCATGACGATGATGTTTCCCCAGTGCAGAGAGCGAAACAAAACACCCTTACTATGCAAGCTGGCAACAAATTTTGCCAGAATATCCATGATAGGTTCGGCTCCGTCCTTTAAACAATATTGACGCAAGGTCATCCCAGGTAGCGGCCGGTACCAGACCAAATCTCGAACAGGATCGCAACAATGCCCCAAGCGCAAATCTGACACAGTAGGGATATTCAATTGCTGCAAGCGGCGGGCATTTTTTGCGAAACGACGCGCATAAGGAAACAGTAATGCAGTAGTCAGTAGACGCTTACGTCGGAAGATTTTGACGATATCGCCTTCAACAGTTAACAAAACCTTTTCACCGTGTCCATCTTTTTCTAAAATGGTTGATGAACAGATAAGTTGATTAAATTGTTCAGGAGAGATTGATTCCATCAGCTATTACCCATCGTCTGAAAATAGTTCTGTTTCAATTAAATCACACAGAATATGGATGATGGTTAAGTGAGCTTCTTGGATACGCGGCGTATCAGGAGACGCGACGGTTAAGGCAATATCTACTTGTGATGCAATGGAGCCACCATCTCGACCAAGAAGAGCGACAGTCTGTCCCTCCATCGTTTTGCCTAGCGCCAAGGCCTTTTGTACATTTTCAGAGTGACCGCTGGTGGAGATGCCAACGACAACATCGCCTGGTTTTACTAACGCTTCAACCTGACGACTAAACACTTGATCATAACCAAAATCATTGGCGACAGCGGTTAAAATAGAGGTATCAGTTGTCAGAGAAATAGCAGGAAGAGCTGATCGGTTCTTCAAGAAACGACCCACCAGTTCTGCAGCAAAATGTTGTGCATCGGCCGCCGAGCCACCATTACCCATAACAAGAATCTTATTCCCACGTCGTAGGGACTCACACATCAACGCTGCACAGGCTGCAATATCAGCAGACATTGGTGCAACAATCTGTTGAAACACCTCAATATGCTGATTAATATGTTGATCTATTTTTTGCTGCATAACACTCTCCCGTATCTTCCCATCAGCCAATTAATTCAATAATCGCGCTATATACCTCATCGACACCAATTGATTTTGAGCACACATCATCGCGTTCACACTGTTTGAGTAAACAAGGGGAACAAGGTAATGATGATTGTAAGCAACGATGGTTTTCATCCATAGGGCCATTGCGTGTTGCATCTGTTACGCGGAACACTGAAACAGTCGGAGTTCCAAGAGCCGCAGCGATATGAATCGGTCCCGTATCGCAACCCACCACAACATTTGCACGATCAAGCAATGCAACCAGCTCAGGCAGGCTGCCACGTGGCCATACAATCGCTTTACCCGCTACATGCTCAGAAATAGACTGTGCAGCGTGGTGCTCTTGATCATTGCCCCATGTTAGTAACGGAACCACATCGGTCTTTTCAACCAACTTAGCCGCCAATTGTTGCCAATATTCCAAGTTCCACAACTTTGTTTTCCACGTTGTACCATAATGTAAGACAGCAAGTTTTTCATGTGACAATTGCAGTTTTTCAATTTGCTGGTGAACATGCTCCCGCGCTAGGGGGATAACATGAAGAGGCCCAGCATTGATCCGCTCCCTTCCATTAGGAAGTGCAGCCGCGACAACAGCAAGAGAGCGTTGTGCAACATGATGATCAACATCGGACAAATGAACACGATGATTGGTTGCTAAAAGGTTCGGCCACTCTCGAATATGGTGTCGATCAAAGCCATAACGCTTTGAACTGCGACTCAAACGGGTAAATAAACCACTTTTACTGTTCCCCTGCAGATCAAAAACGAAATCATAGTGTTGCCGACGGAGTTCTTTGGTAAACAACCACATCTCTCTCATCATGGCTAATGGTGAAAGAGCACGCCAGCGTTTTGTTTTCAATGGAATCACTCGATGAATCAATGGATGACCATCTAAAACAGGGGCAAACCCCTCCTCAACCAGCCAATCAATCTGTAGTGGCTCACCACTTTGAACAGTCATATCAATACTATGCAAATAAGCTAGCACCGGTAGGGTATGAATGACGTCACCAAGAGCACTGACTTTTACAATCAAAATTCTCATTGTAGTTACCCTAAGAGCTCAAATGCGGCAGCCAAAACATCATCTGTTGTAATAGCGGTCATGCAACGATGGTCAGTTGGGCATTGGCGTAACAAACAGGGAGCACAATCAATTTGTTTGCGAACAATTTTAACATTCTGCGAAGCTGGGCAGGTCGTTGTATGATCTGTTGAACCGAACACCGCCACAATTGGCACTGAGAAAGCCGAAGCAACATGCATGGGACCCGAATCATTCGAAACCAATAAACGGCTGTGCGCTAACAGAGCCATCATCTCACGAACCGATGTTTTACCAACCATATTAACTGAAGGGGCACTCATGGCAGAAGCGATTTCACAGCCGATCTCTTTCTCACCAGGGCCACCCGTCAGGACAATTTTAGCATCGTACCGGCTCGCTAACGTATCTGCGACTTCGGCAAAACGTTCTGGTAACCAACGTTTCGCTGAGCCATACGCAGCACCAGGATTGATAGCAATCACATTGTCACTTTCTAGCACTGATGCAGCCCACAGCTGCTCATCCTCAGTGCAAGCAAGACAAAGCTGCTTGTCGCCATCACTGACACCTAAGCGCTGAAGGAGTTGGCAATAATAATCGGTATGGTGCATTAACTTATCAGCAGCAGTAACAGTCACTGGATAATTCAACAACAAACGACGACCATCCGTTGTATAGCCAGCACGCCTTGGTACTCCTGAACAGATTGCAAGCAAAGCCGCTTCGATAGCATTTTGAAATAAAAATGCTGCGTCAAAACGATTACTACGAATCTCCTTAATCATCCGAATAAATCCAGCTACTCCACGATGGTATCCTTTTCTATCGTAGATAATGACCCGATCAACACTGGGATGAAATTGAAACAGTTCAGCGACTAACGGATTAGCAAGCATCACAATCTCAGCATGAGGGTAATGGCTTCGCAACGCATTAAGTGCTGGAGTGGTCATCACCGCATCACCAATCCAATTAGTTCCGCGTACTAAGATTCGTTTCAGTTCATGATGTCCTAGCTGACTTGAAAACATGTAATTATTCTTCCACACTTACAGCTTCATCAATCAACATGATTGGCACATCATTTCTGATGGGATAAACCAATTGACAGTGTTTGCATGTAAGAAATTGCTTTTCAGATAAAACAAGTTCGCCTTTACATTTTGGGCAAACTAAGTGATCAAGTAATTGAGGATTTATGGCCATAATAGATTCTCCAGCAAAGACATCGGTGTCATAAATTAATTAAATAAAGCATCGATCGTTTGTTCTAGCAGATCAACCTCTATGGGTTCGAATATTAACGAAAAAGAACAACATGGAATATCAAACATCTTGTCATTAAGTTTAACGGCATCTTTTTCAGTTGTTAGTATAAAATCTGCCTCAGCAGCCATGATCTTAATTGATTCAATCACATGCGGGGTAAATTGACAATGATCCACTAAAGGCAATGTCGCCAATAACGTCACACCACTGTCTTCAAGAGAAGTAAAAAAATCATGAGGATTTGCAATACCTGCGAATGCAACACACTTACTCTGGCGAAGTTGCTCAAGTGAGTAATCGTGCCCCAATAAGTCTTGCGCGCTCTGTGCTAAAGATTGCTGGGCACGAATAATAGGCTGATCACATGACAAAGGTTTCGCACTCTGTTGGTTATAGCGTGTCATAATACACAGATCTGCCCGTTGCACAGCAGCGGGAAATTCGCGTAACAACCCAGCGGGTAGTAGATGACCATTACCGAGAGGATAGCGGCTATCAAACAACAGCAGATCTAAATCGCGTGCCACAGCCAAATGCTGAAACGCATCATCTAAAACAATAAGATCAACTCCAAACGTTTTAATTGCGTAATCTATCCCTGCGCTTCGTTGCGGCGAAACAATTACAATCGCCTGTGGATTACGTCGAGCGATAAGGTACGGTTCATCACCACATTGAGTCGCTGACAATATCGGACCATTTCCATCACAGACAACACGAACAGCATCACCTTTTTCACCACCATAACCACGACTGATCACAGCAACTTTTCGCTTTTGAGCCTGTTGCTGCTTGAGCAAATAATCAACCATCGGTGTTTTTCCAGTACCACCGACAGCAAGATTACCAACTGAAACAACTGGGACAGATGCTTTATAGCAAGAGAACACACCTACTTGATACAGCTTTACACGCACATAATTAATACAGCCATAAAGCCAACCAAATGGCACTAAAAAAGCAAGGAATAAGCGATCACCTTTACTTTGTGCACCTCGTGTTGCTAAACGGCGATAATACAGCGCTAATCGTGTATGCACTGCACAATCTCACTTAATGTTTTATTACTCGCCCCAGCATTACGTTGCAACAAGGACCAGCCCTGCTCACCCATTGTTCGGCATTTCTCTGGTGTATTTAATAGGGAGTTAACGAGCAGATAAAGTTCATCAACATTATGAATGCGACCTTCGCCTTGTGCCTTTTCGATGAGTACAGCAATTTCCCGAAAATTATGCATATGAGAACCAAAAACAACGGCTTTTTTTAACAACGATGCCTCGAGGATGTTATGGCCACCCGTTGGCACTAAACTACCACCGACAAACACTAACTCTGACATATGGTAAAACTTGAGCATTTCACCTATGGTATCGACAAGAAGGACACCACCTGGTTCTAAAGGCTGTTCCTGTTGTTGCGATCTCAACCGCCACGAAAGTGATGCCTGTGTTAATAATTCACCAACCGACTTACACCGTCCGGGATGACGTGGAACTAAAATTAATATTAAATCAGGATGATGTTTCAACAACCGTTGATGCACCTCAATGATCTGTTCCTCTTCACCAGAGTGAGTGCTTCCCGCGACCCAAATACGTGTTTGCAATGGTAGAGAAAACTGCTGCCGCAACTGTTGACTAGATAAATCTGGCGGTAAGGTTGACTCCATATCGAACTTAAGGTTCCCAGTCACCGTGATACGATCAGCGGGTGCACCAAGTTCGACAATCCGTTGCCCATCTGTTTCAGATTGCATGCAAAAATTACATAGTTGCTCAAGCACGGGTTGAAGGATTTTTTTAACGCGCAAATAACGGGGGAACGAACGATCCGAAATCCGTCCATTAACCAACTGAATTGGAATTGACTGACGATGACATTGGCGGATAAAATTCGGCCATAGTTCCGTTTCAACAATCAATACATGGTCAGGTTGTATGCGCTGCAAAACACGCTTTACCACCCATGAAGTATCCAAAGGGAAAAACAATGTATCGTCAACTTCCTTAACCCCTTGTGCGATAGCATGACCTGTTTCAGTAACGTTCGAAACTAACAATATCGCTTCAGGGTAGTTCTTGCGCAGAACCTTAATCAGCGGAATCGCAGCACGAGTTTCACCAACCGAAACAGCGTGGATCCAAAATACTTTTTTCCCTTCAAAACCAGCAAACCGCTGTTTATGAAAAAAACCAAGCCGTTCACGAATACCACGACGCACCTTTCCCTGTAATAAACCACGGACAAGGTAGCACGGAACAAGAAACAGAGCCGTTATCCAAACGACACAATCATATAGAAGATAAACCATAACTCTCCAGTCGTGCTATAGCACGGCAGTGGTTATCAACCATTGCCTGTTGTAATTTTTGTTTAAACTGTTCGGGGTCGTCATCGCGCTGACAATAAAGTGGCTCTCCATAGGAGAAGACAAGTCGACTAAATGGATAGGGTAACAAAAAACGATCCCATGATGCAAATCGATGTCCGCGACTCGTGACCAATGCCACAGGAACCACTGCACGACCCGATAATCGTGCTAACTGAACAACGCCATCTTTCATCTCATGGCGCGGCCCACGTGGTCCATCGGGTGTAATACCAATATCATACGGTTGTTTGGCTAACCGTAATAATTGCTTAAATGCCGCCCCACCACCTCGACTAGAGGATCCGCGTACGGCATGATGCCCTAGAAATTTTACCGTCCGTGCGATCAACTCACCATCACGCGAACGGCTAATTAATATTTGACTGCCCGGGCCATCGTAGCCCTGAGGAATCATCAACAGCTGATCGTGCCACGACGAAACAATAACCGCTTCACCATTCTGCCAAAGTTTGCGCACGCTTTCGGCACCAATAATCTCTTTACGTGACAACAGCGCAATAATACGAATTAACAATGCAGCCAACGGCGGTGCGAGGTTAAGCAATAGCCACTGACTCATTTTTTTTATTTTCATCAGTTTTTACCCACTAATCGCGAAATTGTAAATCATATAAACGGCGATATGTACCATTGGCTTCGAGCAATTCATGATGCGAACCTCGTTCAACCAATTCGCCACCTGCCATAACTAAAATCTCATCGGCATGCATGATGGTGGACAAGCGGTGGGCAATAACGAACGTAGTTCGCTCCTTCATCAGATTGGCGAGGGCTTGTTGAACAACTTTTTCACTTTCGGTATCCAAAGCACTGGTTGCCTCATCCAACAACAGGATCGGTGCATCACGTAAAATAGCACGCGCTATACAGATTCGCTGTCGTTGTCCACCAGATAAGCGCACCCCACGGTCACCAATCTGAGTCTGATAGCCTTCTGCCATCTCGTTGATAAACTCATCAGCGTAAGCCATTTTAGCTGCTTCTTTAACCTGTTCATCTGTCGCATCGATACGTGAATAACGAATATTATTATACAGGGTGTCGTGAAACAAAAATGTCTCTTGATCAACCAATGCAATTTGTTGTTTTAAGCTATTTTGAGTTATCTTGGAAATATCGTAACCATCAATACTAATCACTCCACTAGTCGGATCATAAAAACGTGCTAACAATCCAATCAGTGTTGATTTACCTGCTCCACTAGCTCCAACCAAGGCAATCATTTTTCCAGGCAGAACATCAACACTGAAATTTTTCAGCACGGGTTCATTGGTATCGTAGCAAAACTGTACCTTATCAAAACAGACATGGCCGCGACTTGGTGGCAACACAATCGCATCCGTTGCATCAACGATATCTCGTGGTGTATCCAACATCTCAAAAACACGCTCGGCAGCACCAACGGCTTTTTGAAGAATATTATTGGTTTTAATCAGCCGTTTCATCGGGCCATACATCATTCCCATGGCAGCAATAAATGACATCAAAGCACCCTTGGTAATATCACCAACCATCACGCGATGGATACCGTACCACAACACCCCTGCGGCGCCAAAAGAAGACAACAACTCCATAATCGGTGCAGTGGCAGAATCGTAACGGATCACTTTTTTCATCCGCTGATAAAAGTTCCAATTCTCACTATGAAATTTATGTTGTTCAGCGTCCTCAGTACCAAAGGCCTTAACCACTTTAATACCACTAAAAGACTCTTGTAAAATAGAGGTCAGATTACTGATATTCGTTAAACTTTTTCGTACATACTTCTTAATTCGCCGACCAATTTGTGCCGCTGGGATAAGGGCGATAGGCAGAACAGTAAAGGCAACAAGCGCTAAACGCCAATCATTGTAAAACAACAAGCCAACTAAACCAACAAGGGTTAATCCCTCTCGAACCACGACCACTAACTCATCAGCTGCTGACTTCTGCAACATCCCAACATCGTTGAGAATTCTTGAAATAATATTACCAACAGGGGATTTAGAAAAATACCCCATAGATAGATCAAGCGTATGATTATAGAGATCATTTCTCAAATCTTGAACAACGAGCTGACCCGCTGTTTTGATAAAATACTCTTGGATATAGCGTGAAATTCCCTTGATTGCTGCAAGACTAATAACAATGACAGGAACTAAGTTAACAGCAGATCTCGTTGGGTTTTCTAAAATAGAATCAATAAAAGGTTGAACCAACTTAGCAATAGAAACATCAACACCCGCAACACCAAGCGACGCAATCATGGCAATAATGATTCGTTTGCTGTATGGCCTTGAATAACCAAGAAGCCGTTTATAAACTTTGATACCACCTTTTGCCACGGTTAGCTTTCTCCTTGCTTAGTACGGCAACTTAACTCGATCACCATTTGTGCAACACGGGCTGAACAACCCGGTTCACCCATCTTAGTTTTAACGTGCGAAAGGTTTTGTTTCATCTCGTTACGATAACTCTCGTCAGTCAAAATTTTATCAACTTCGTTGAACAATGTCAGTGGACTCGCTTCATCTTGAACATACTCGCGAACAATTGTTTTACCTGCAACAATATTTGGCAATCCAAAATGTTCAACAGAGACAAGGTGTTTACCGATAGCATAGGTAAGCGGAGCAGCTTTGTACAGTATCACCATAGGCGTTTCAACTAAGGCGATTTGCAGGGTTACTGTGCCAGACACACACAACACAACGTCACATGCTGCAGCCGTATCGTAAATCGTATCCCGTACAAATATCACTTCGACACCGGCGATATCGAACTGCACCTTAAGATCCGCTTCAACCACCCCTGGCGCTAATGGAACAATAAAATGGGCAGAAGGATGAGCACTTTTAATTTTCTGGGCGGTTTCAACAATCGTCGGAAATGAGTACTTCAATTCATTGCCTCGACTACCGGGGAAAAGGCCCACAACAGTGCTGTTTTGATCTAAGTAATAACGACTACGATACTCAGCCGTCGGTATTGACAATTTAGCCTCATCAAGCAATGGATGGCCAACATAACGAGCATCAATAGGTAAACCGCGATAATATTCGGGTTCAAATGGGAAAATAGCGGCTAAACGGTCAACCACGGCTGAAATACCTTTAACACGACCTCTTCGCCACGCCCATACCTGTGGACTAACGTAA
Source organism: Desulfuromonas svalbardensis (assembly GCF_055389415.1). Taxonomy (NCBI): domain Bacteria; kingdom Pseudomonadati; phylum Thermodesulfobacteriota; class Desulfuromonadia; order Desulfuromonadales; family Desulfuromonadaceae; genus Desulfuromonas; species Desulfuromonas svalbardensis. The sequence goes on from NZ_AP042416.1 coordinate 2,842,897, forward strand.
TAAAGAACCGGAATCCCAGCTTTTTTTGCTTGTTTAGCAAGTCTTAAATTGAAATCGGGGGAATCTATTAAGACGAGAACGTCGGGTGGATTAGATCCGTGAATAATCGCCTTGAGGCGTTGAAACACACCCCAAATTCGTGGGAGATGGCGAACCACCTCAACCAACCCCATTACGGCGAGTTCGGAACTAGGAAGTATTATCTGACAACCCGCTGCATCCATTTTTTCACCACCCACACCAAAAAAAGAGAGTTGTGGGTCACAGTTTTTCGCGGCCTTAATCAGATTGGCGCCATGCAGATCACCGGAAGCTTCACCAGTAACAATTAACGCACGACGTAGACCAGAACAATCAGAGCCAATGGCCATGAGGGGCAATCCTTTTAAATAGGTAAAAAAACGTATGGCACCCACGTATGGATGCCTACAGTTAACAGTTATATTTTCAATCAACACCGTTATTGAAAAAATGATTCGTATCAATCTTCCGCATTGTGTTCTTGTCTCATGCTCGTCATGCCCGCGAAGGCGGGAGAGACGATCTTTTCGGTTCTAGCGGAAAAGCCTTGCTCATCAGGATTAAAAATGACTGTGTTGCTAAGTGATGCGATAAAACATACGAAAAAAACTATCGGGCGATACCACGCTCACTTTTTCGGATAAAGTCAGTAAACGCTACCACTTCAGGAAACTGCTCAATAGTCTCAGAAATTTGTTTCAAAGCTTCCTCTTGACGTAGTCCTGCTCGAAAAATTAGTTTATAAGATTTCTTGATTGCCGATAACGTTTCAGAGCTAAAACCACGACGTTTTAAGCCGATCAAATTTAAACCGACAGTTTTAGCCCGATCACCCTGTGCAATCACATAGGGGGGAAGATCTTGAGCAATCATCGATCCTCCACTCGCCATAACGTGAGCACCAATACGGGTAAATTGGTGAACTGCCGACATGCCACCAAGAATGGCAAAATCGTCAACTTCAACATGTCCAGCCAACGTTGCGTTATTAGCGAGGATAATATGGTTACCTACAATACAATCATGGGCGACATGAGTGTATGCCATGAACAGGTTATCGCACCCTATTACTGTTTGACCACAACCGTCTTCAGTTCCTAAATGCATGGTAGTGAATTCACGGATTTTATTCCGGTCACCAATAATTAACTTTGTCACTTCACCATGGAATTTAAGATCTTGAGGTATCGCACCGATCGAAGCGAATTGAAAAATTTCATTGTCGCAACCGATAGTCGTATCACCCTCAATGACAACATGCGGACCAACAACTGTACCATCACCGATTGTAACGTTTTCACGGATAATTGAATAAGCACCAACCTTGACATTTTCACCAAGAACAGCACCAGATTCAATAATAGCAGTAGGATGAATCATCACTAGCCCTCCCGATCAACAAAAGTAGCTTTAAGTTCTGCCTGTGTTACGAGGGTTTCTCCAACGTAAGCTTTACCGGAAAATTGATAAATTCCACGGCGGCATTTCATCAATTGAAGTTCCAAACGTAACACATCGCCAGGCACAACAGGCTTGCGGAACTTGACCTTATCAATACCCGTAAAATACGTTACCTTATCATCACCAATGCCGTCATTAAGACTTGCGAAAACACCACCGACCTGAGCCATGGCTTCAACAATCAGAACTCCGGGCATAATTGGGTGTCCAGGAAAATGGCCTTGGAAAAAAGGCTCATTAATCGTGACATTTTTAATGCCAACAATTGACGTGTTTTCAACAAAACTCTCAATACCATCAACCAATAAAAATGGATAACGATGCGGTAAGCGCTTCATTACCTCGACTGCATTCATAAGCATATGTGATTAATCTTTCTCTACAATAGATTGTAATGTTTCAAGTTGCCGTTGTAACGAGGCGATTTGTTTACGCATCTCAGGTAAGCGACTAAACGTCATAGACGACTTTAACCATTCACGATGTGGAATCGCAGGGATTCCTGAAACAATCTGGTCACCCTTTATTGAACCAGTAATTCCGCCACGACCACCAAGAGTTAGGTTATCACCCACCTCAATATGTCCTGCCACAGCAGATTGACCACCAAAGGTACAATGTCGGCCAACTTTAGCACTACCTGCAATACCTGACTGTGAAGCCAATACCGTATGAGGTCCAACCGTTACATTATGGGCAATTTGAACCATATTATCGAGTTTACATCCCTCGCCAACACGAGTAACCCCCATCGCCGCACGATCAAGACAGCATCCCGCACCAATTTCTACATCATTTTCAATCACAACAATGCCGATTTGTGGAATTTTGTAATACGATTCACCATCAGGTGCGAAACCAAAACCGTCTGACCCAATCACCGCATTGGGTTGAACAATCACTCGATCGCCGAGTACACATCCTTCTCGGACAACTGTTGCAGCATGTAAAGTACAGTCACAACCGACTTTTACCTGTGGGTACAACACAACATTTGGATAAATAATCGTATCGTCGCCAATAACACAACCGTCACTGATAGTCGCACCGGCATGAACCGTAACTCGATCACCTAAAGTTGCTGTTTCAGAAACAAACGCACCCGGTAAAACACCTAGAGGTTCAGGTCGTTTCACATTGAGATGCGTTAAAATTTTCGCAAAAGCTAAATAGGGATTATTGCAAACCAGATAGGCAATATCTTCACGATCCAAAGGTCGATCAACTAAAACTGCTGATGCCTGAGTTGTCGCTAAACAGGGTAAATATTTCGGATTAGAAATAAATGTAATATCACCACAGCTAGCTCCATCAATCGGAGCTAGCTGCTTGATATGTATCGAATCGTCGCCGACCACTTCAGCATCAACGAGTGCTGCCAGTTGTTTTAGAGTTGCCATCGACTATTACTTTCGTTTATTGGTGGCTATCAGCATAAGACGCATCGTAAGCTTTAATCAACGCATCAGTATAATCGATGGCATCCGTTGCATAAACGAGTTGTCCTTTTTCGAGCATCACGGTAATTCCCTCGCTCTTACTCATAGTAACTACTTGTGCGCCAAGATCACGTAAGATTTGCTTGGTAAATGCAGCTTCTTTACCAGCCATCGCATCTTGCTGGTCTTTGGTGAAACGCTGATAATCTCTTACCTGCTGCTGAAAATCACTCTCTTTTTGTTGGCGAGCTTCTGCTGACAACAATGCAACCTGCTTCTTAAGAGACTCTTGAAGAGCGGTAAGATCCGTTTGCTTTTTTAGTATTTCTGCTTGAATTGTCTGAAGTTCAGCATCCATTTTGGCTTTTGCTGATTGTCCTGCCGCTGACGTCATCAAAGCTTTTTGTAGATCAACAAAACCGATCTTCAAATCTGCTGCACTTGCCATTGAACCAACACATAAAACCATGAACAATGCGACGATAATACGCTTCATTTTTTTCTCCTAAAAATTAACACTCAACAAAAATTAGAAAAACTTACCAATAGAAAACTCAAATTGTGAATCATCTTCCCATTCCTTGGGATCTAAATTATACCCCCACTCAAGTCTCAATGGACCGAGAGGACTATTCCAACGAACCCCAACACCACTACTGTAGCGCATATCAGAGAAGAACTCTTCGCCTTGATCCCAAGAATTACCCACATCGACAAACAGTAAACCTTTTAATCCGGCAGATTTTAACAGTGGAAAAGTTAGCTCAAAGTTAAAGAACGCTTCTTTAACACCACCAATAAAGTCCCGCTCTGTATCGGATTCTTTCGTTTTATAACCGCTTGGGTCCGTTGCATCGGCAACCACCTTACCATCAACGAGATCATATTCTCTCGCCCATTCCCAAGGGCCAACCTCACGCGATTCAAAACCACGCACAGTGTTCAATCCACCTAAATAGAAACGTTCATCAATAGGAACATCAGAACCACCAACTTTATGAATAAAACCAATTTGACCGTGGGCTGAAAAGACGATTCCCCACTTAATCGGGAAGAAATGACGATGGTCGATGATCGCTTTGGCAAACTTTTCCGTACCACCGAGACCAGCATACTCTACCGAAAACTCAGACATATAACCACGGGATGGATCAGGTCGGTAATCGGTGGTATTGGTAGAGATCGAACCGTAGATTGATGACAATGTCGACTCACCCTCTTGCTCACGCACACCTCTTGAGGCAAGACTGTAGACATCGTAGATCTCTTTTTGTTCGTATTTATAAACAAAGAATGTTCGCATATTATAAGTGATCGGTAGGCCTAATTTGATCGATCCACCAATCGCTTCTTTAGAATACTCATCCCACTCACGGTCAGTACGATAGAGATCAAAACCAAGAGCTAAGTTCTTATCCATAAAATATGGGTTCAATAAACCAACTTGGAAGGTATTTGAATCACCGCCAATAGATGCTGAGAGATTCAACTTTAAAGCTCTACCCAGAAAGTTATCTTGACTGACGGAACCTTGACCAATTAAGCCATCTGTCGATGAGTAACCAAAGCCAACACTAAATGTCCCTGTGGCTTGTTCTTTGACATCGACCTGAACATCCATCAGTTCATCGCTATCGGTTGAGATCGCATCAATGTTGACTTCACTAAAGAAACCAAGGTTATTGACCCGCTTACGACTGGTTTCTAAACGGCTAACGCTATAAAGATCGCCCTCAACCAACGTGACCTCACGGCGGACAACTTTATCGCGAGTTTTACTGTTACCTGAAACATTGATTCTGCCAATATGAACTTCAACACCTTGTTCAATATTAAACGTTACATTAACAGTTTTCTGTTCCTGGTTGATTAAAGTGGTCGGTGAAACATTAACATAAGCATAGCCACGGTTAGCGTAGTAATCATTTAAGCGTTTAATGTCGTCACGAAGTTGCTTACGGCTGAAGACATCACCAGAGCGAAAACGTAAAAGCTTAAGAAGTGCATCACCTTCAATAAGAAGATCGCCTTCAACAGCCATATCACCAAGATAAAACTGATCGCCTTCATCAATTTCAATCAAGACATCTATCTCTTCGCGATCATCTGACAAAGTTACTAGGGGTTGTTTAACGCGAACACGAATATAACCTTGATTGAAATATTCATCTTTGATGAGGTTGATATCGTTTTCGAGCATCCCCTCATTATAGGTTCCGGTACTGCTTAACCAAGAGAAGAGCCACCACTCTTTGGTTTGCATAAAGCCACGCAATTTGCGCGCTGAAAAGACAGTGTTTCCTTCAAATCCAATATCATCAATGGTAACTTTCGTCCCTTCAACTATATCAAAATAGACAATAGCTTCATTGCCCTTTGTCATCTCCACACGGGAAGCAACGTCAACGGCATAAAAACCTTCATCGACATAGAGTTGCTTGATGGCCCCAACACTCTCTTGCAGAGTTTTAGGATGAAGAATACTTGGAGTACGAATAACAAGCGCAGACCGAACTTTAGAGCGCTTCAGCTCATCGTTACCAACAATCTTTATTTTGCGAACTAATGGCCGTTCTTGAACACGATACACCAGTGTCATAGCGCCGTCATGGTGTTCAGTGACAACTTCGATATCTTTAAAATGACCTAGATCGTAAATAGCACGAACATCGTCATCAACAAGATCTAAACTGTAGACGGTACCAACCTTCGTTTGTAATACTTCTTCTATCTTGGCGCCATCAATCCGACTTACACCATCAACGCGAATTGCTGACACAACTTCAGCAGCCAACGCAGCACCAGACAACATTGTCACTAGTAACACAAAACAAAAAGCAAACTTTTTGAGCATCGTGTCAAATCTCCTGAGATTTCGGAACTATTATATTGGGTAAAATACCGTAAAAGCGTACACATTCAGCTGATTTAAAATGGTTAATACAATTCGAACCCATTCGTTTTACAACAATAGAATGTGTAACACTTCAATGCCTTAGTTAAACCTGCACACTATAATCAATCATGGAACCTGTGTAAACTTAAACCTGCATCGATGATTAATGACTTATGCTATTTATCATCGTGAGATCACCCATTCAGCTTATCAGATCAGCCAGACACGCAACCATCACAGATACGCAACGTGCGGTCCATTCGAGTCGCTAACTCATCATTATGGGTAACAATAATCATCGTCAAATCATATTCATCATGGACTCGATCAAGGAGCGCATAAATACCATCAGATGTTGTGGAATCAAGATTGCCTGTTGGTTCATCAGCAATCAAAATACGCGGTTTCAAGACTAACGCTCTAGCGATGGCAACGCGCTGTTGCTCGCCACCCGATAGTTGTCCCGGTTTATGAGACAACCGTTTTTGTAAACCCGTTTGAGCCAACAATATTTGAGCCATTTCAGCTGCTTGCCGACGACTATGCCCAGCAATGAGTGCAGGCATCATGACATTTTCCAGCGCAGTAAATTCTGGCAATAATTGATGGAACTGAAACACAAACCCCAACTGTTGATTACGAAAATGATCCAACTGATCTGTTTTCAAAGAAAAAAGATCCGTCGATTCATAGTAGCAATGGCCAGAGGTGGGGCGATCTAACGTGCCAAGAATATGCATAAGGGTCGTTTTTCCAGACCCTGATTCGCCAACCACTGCAATGCGCTCACGCGCTGCAATTGACAGATTGACATTTTTCAAAACCGTCAACTGACCACCCTCTGTCATGAACGACTTGGTTAAACCTTCTGTCCGTAGCACCACATTAGACTCGACGCTTTGTACTGTCGTATTATCAATCATATCTAGCCCATTGCTATTCATAACGGAGTGATTCAGCGGGATCTAAACGTGCCGCACGTGATGCAGGGTAAACCGTGGCAAGCAAACAAATAACCATTGCCATAACGACAACAGCAACAACATCAGAGGTTACCACTTGAGATGGAAAATGTTCCATTCCATACACCGCTTTATCAAAGATAGTAACGCCCAACGTATGCTCAAGCCAACTGATAATGGCATCAGCATTGAGTGCTAACAACAATCCAAGCGACGTTCCCAGTAGGGTTCCACTCACACCAATTAAAAGCCCTTCAAATACAAAGATCTTTAAAATGCTTCGCGACGTCGCTCCCATAGAACGTAAAATAGCGATATCTTTGTGCTTTTCCATGACGACCATTATCAGAGTTGTGCCAATATTAAATGCGGCAACAAGCACAATAATACCGAGGACAATAAACAGCCCCAATTTTTCGAGTCGTAAGGCAGCAAGGAAAGAACCGAACATATCTTGCCAAGAACGCACGGAGTAGGGATATTCAAATTTAGTGCGTAACGCACTGCTTACACCAATAGCATGGTCAAAGGAATCAACCTCAATCTCTATGCCGCTGACATGATCTGGCGTACCGATAAAACGTTGCGCTTGAGTTAAATCGATATACGCATAATAGGTATCTAAAAACCCACCCCGTTGTCGTGCTATCGCCACCACCTCAAAAGGTTTTATCTTGGGGACCAACCCAAAAGGGGTAAGATTGAAATCAGGGGGAATGACATTAATTCGATCCCCTAAACTGACTCCAAGATTCGCTGCCGTATCGGAAGCGATAATAATCCCAGGTACGTTTTGCGTCGACTCAAACAACGCTTCGCGTACCGTGCCCCCTCGTGTCAAAAACTCTTGTTCAAAAATCCTGTTCTGCGGTGAAATACCCTTAACGTTAACAGCAGCGACATTTCCATTAGCAAGCATCATCGCTTCCTTGACAACAAAAGGTTGTGCGGAAACAACTTGCGATGAATGCCCCTTTATTTGATCAACAATGTCAGCCCAATGAGTAAGACTGTCACCCTGCTTTTGTAATAGGATATGGGGGATATTCCCCAATATCTGCTGCCTAACTCCATCGTGGAACCCAGTCATAATGGCTAAAACTAGAATGAGCGCTGCAACTCCAAGCGTTACCCCAGTCACCGAAATAAACGAGATCACTGAGATAAAGGTCTGCTTACGCTTCGCCCTGAGGTAACGTAAACTGATCAACCATTCATAGCCCATGCTCAATACCTTAACGCGCAGTTTTACGCAATTGAGGGAATAAAATAACGTCGCGAATTGACGCTGAATCGGTGAGCAACATGACTAAACGGTCTACACCAATCCCCTCACCTGCGGTTGGTGGTAAACCATATTCCAAGGCTTTAATATAATCTTCATCCATGGCATGCGCTTCATCGTCACCCGCCGCTTTTTCAGCCACTTGACCAATAAAACGACCTCTTTGGTCAATCGGATCATTCAGCTCAGAAAATGCATTGGCAAGTTCACGACCAACAACAAACAACTCAAAGCGATCAACAACATCTGGATTTTCATCATTGCGCCGCGATAATGGTGATACTTCGGTTGGATATTCGGTAACAAAAGTTGGATGCCACAGGTTTGGTTCAGCGACCTCATCAAACAGCTCTGTAAGAAGCTTTCCGTGACCAATTGAATCATCAAAATCAAGCCCTAGTTTACGTGCATAGGCAAGAGCCTTAGCTGGATCCTCAAGATCTTCGGCACTGATATCGCCATACTGAACAATTGCTTCTCGAACCGTTAATCGCGTCCATGGCCCAGTCAAATCGACTTCTCGCCCGCCATAACTAATCACCCGACTGCCACATACTTCCTCGGCAATATGACCAATCATCTCTTCGGTAAGGTCCATCAGATCATGATAAGTTGCATAGGCTTGATAGAATTCGATCATGGTAAATTCAGGGTTATGACGAATGGAGATCCCTTCATTACGGAAGTTACGATTAATCTCAAACACGCGGTCAAAACCACCAACAACCAAACGCTTTAGATATAATTCAGGAGCGATGCGTAAAAACAGATCCATCTTTAAGGTATTATGATGTGTCACAAACGGACGCGCGGTAGCACCACCAGCAACAGGTTGCATCATCGGTGTTTCAACTTCAAGAAAATCGCGTTGCTGCATAAAGTCACGCATAAGTGAGATAATGCGACTGCGCTTTTTAAATACTTCGCCCACTTCTGGATTAACAATCAAATCGACATAACGTTGACGATAACGCGTTTCAACATCGGTCAACCCGTGAAACTTTTCAGGAAGCGGCTGCAACGATTTCGTTAACAGTTGCAGCGATTCAGCCCGCAATGAAAGCTCATTGGTTTTGGTCCGAAAGGCCTTGCCACTAATACCTACGATATCACCCACATCAAGCTTACCGAACAGGGCGAAACTCTCATCACCAATCTTATTTTTACCGACATAGACCTGAATTCGGCCTTTACGGTCTTGAATTTGAATAAAAGCTGCCTTACCAAAATCACGTCGGGCCATAATCCGCCCTGCGATGACATAAACCTGCTCACATCCTTCTAATGCCTCAGAATCGTGATCCACATGGGCGCACTTAATCTCTTCAGATAAATGTTCAACCTTAAAATCATTGGCATAAGGATTAAGGCCTTGCTGACGTAGATCATCTGCTTTCGCCATTCGTTGGGCGACAAACTCATTTAACTCTTCCATGAAACGGTTGTTCCTTTCTTCGTGTGTCTGATCAAAGTAGCAAGTGCCTTCCTTGCCTAATGCTATAAAATCATAAAAACCTAGCAGATTGTCGGAATTAAAATGGACAGACTGCTAACTATTTTCCAACAAATAAGCTTCGATAAAACCTTCGATATGCCCATCTAGAACTGAATCGGCATTGCCCACCTCAAAACCTGTACGGTGGTCTTTTACCATTCGATAAGGATGAAGAACGTAAGACCGAATTTGACTGCCCCAGCCAATCTCTTTTTTATCGCCAGTGAGAACATTGGCCTCCTCCTCTTTACGTCGTTGCTCTTGTTCGAACAACCGCGCTTTGAGTTGGCGCATCGCTTCGGCTTTATTGTTGTGTTGTGAACGCTGATCTTGACACGCGACAACAATACCAGAGGGAAGATGGGTAATTCGGATCGCTGAATCGGTTTTATTGATATGTTGCCCGCCAGCACCACTGGCGCGAAAGGTATCTATCTTCAGATCTTTATCCAATACCTCAATCTCAATACTGTCATCTAACTCTGGAAAAATAAACACTGAACAAAAAGAGGTGTGACGCTTCGATGCCGCATCAAAAGGGGAGATCCTAACCAGACGATGAATCCCCATTTCAGGTCGAAGCCAACCATAAGCATAATCACCGGTAACGGTAAATGTGACACTTTTGACTCCAGCATCGTCACCAGGTTGATAATCAGTAATTTTGGTGGTGTAACCCTTTATCGTACAAAAACGTAGGTACATGCGCAGCAACATATCAGCCCAATCTTGAGCTTCGGTTCCACCAGCACCTGCATTAATACTTAAAATAGCGCTATTACTATCGTGTTCACCAGAGAGCATGCGTGCAAACTCCATCTGGTGAATATTTCGTTCCAGTTCGGGCAACAACTCTTGAACCTCAAGGCGCATCTCTTCGTCTTGATCTTCAGTACCTAACTCGATTAAGACGTTTAAATCCTCGATGGTCTGTGCGGCTGTCTCGCACGTGCTGACAAGTTTATGCAGCACCGTTCGTTCCTTCAATAATACCTGAGCGCGTTCACCTTTATTCCAAAAATCAGGATCAGCGATTTCAGCTTCGAGTTCACATACCCGTTCTTGTTTAGCGGGTATGTCAAAGGTACCTCCTCAGCTCATCGAGCTTTTCAGATACCAGTTTTATCCGTTCAATCTCTTCACGAAACATGAAATCTCCCTACAGCCATCACTATTTTATTTGCCCTTAACAGCGACTCAATGATCTTTTTCGGCACTGCCATAACCAGCAAAACACTACGATACTGAGCAAAAGCGGTACACTATCACCAGTACGGGTGTAAAGGCTAGTCTCATTACAAAAATAAACATCCCCTTCAACGGTTTCAGCTTGAAACAAATGGGACTGGCGAACCACCCGCCCCAAGGGATCAATTAACGCACTTACACCGGTATTGGCACAGCGTGCTAGCCATACCCGATTTTCAACAGCACGGAATCGGGTCATGGCTAAATGCTGCCACGGCGCTGATGATTTACCGAACCACGCGTCGTTAGTGATATTTACGATAAGATCAGCACCATTACGAACCAAACTTCGACTCACAGCAGGAAATATCGCTTCATAACACACCAAAATACCAACCTGATGACCATTCAATGGTAGAGGACTATTTTGACCGGGAACAAAATCACCGATACCCTGCGCCAACTTATCAACAAAACTAAGCAGGTTTGCAAGAGGTACATATTCACCAAAGGGTACAAGATGAACCTTATCGCTACGACCAACGAGTTCATTGTTTTTCGTCAGCAAATAGGCGCTATTTAAATAACGATACCGTTTTGACGACTTGCCGTTGTCATCAAGTAGTTGCTTATAGGCGGGGCTACCAAACAATAAATTTGCCTGACTGCTTGCAACAATAGAATGAACCTTAGCCGCACGACCACCACCATCTTGATAAAAAAAAGGAGTCGCGCTTTCTGGCCACACAATCAGATCGGGCGATTGTGCTTTGGCACTTAAGTCGCGATACGTTTCCAGCGTTTCATTTAAGCGGCTAGGGTCCCACTTTAACGACTGTTCGATATTGCCCTGCACCAATGCAACGCGCAACGGCTCACCGGTGGTAGGTTGAAGTTGAATCAATCGCCATTGGCCATAACCGTAATTAAGCGACCAAAGAACAGCAACCAAACCGACCACCCGCCAAGGAAGTACGATCTTTGTTACATAGGCCCGTAACAACAGTGCACCAGTGGTGTTGACCAACACTAAAAGAGCAACAAGAAGATACACCCCAGCTAAATCAGCACCTTGAATCAAGCTAAGATAGGGAGCTTGAGAGTAAGCGATATTCGCCCAAGGAAATCCCGTTAAGAGATAAGTGCGAAGATATTCGAAAACGATCCACACAATGGGCAACACTAAGATAAGAGGCAGATTGAGTCGCTGCTTGATTCGGCATGCGCACCAACAAGCCCCCCCCCAATACGCGGCAAGATAGATAACTAATAGCAGGTAGACCACAATCGATACGACAAGCGGCAGTTGACCATAGGTCACCATCACGGTGTTGAGCCAATAGAGTACGGCAGCAAAAAAAACAACACCAGCAGCAAAGCCACTGCGCCACGGTTTCTCTTCCATCACACTAAACAGAGGAATTAACGCGCCCCATGCTAACCAACCAAAACCAAAACTTGGGAACGCTAACGCCAGTAACACCCCTGACAAAATAGGGGCAAACCATGTTATGAATCTCTTTTTCATTCCACTAACGGGTTTAGTTGTCATGGAGTTCGATTGATGCGTCATAACCGCTATTGCCGTCACCTAATGGTGCCTGGTGATCATTAGCGCCATGAGAGGCGATGCGACAAACTCGGACTTGGTAAATTGCCCGCTCATCACTGGCGACAACAACCAATTTTAGACGCTCAAGAACCACCTCTTCGTCGACTTGAGGAACATAACCTAGATGGTGGAGCAGCAAGCCGCCGACAGAATCAAACTGATCGCGCTCAAATTCAGACAGATCGTAATAATCTTCCAGCTCATCGAGGCCCAAGCGGGCATCAACAAGAATGGTCCCATCCTTCTCTTCAACAAGAAGGGGATCTTCGGTGTCATATTCATCCTTAATGTCACCGACAATTTCTTCAATCAAATCTTCCAGAGTGATCAATCCAGAGGTGCCACCATACTCATCAATAGCGATGGCGATATGCTTACGCTTGGTACGAAATTCACGCAGAAGCTCCTCAACCCGTTTTGTTTCAGGAACAAAATAGGTGGTGTGCATCAACTGCTTTAATGAGATCTCCGTTTTCGATTCGCCCCAATATTTCAATAAGTCTTTGGCATACACCACACCAACGATGCGATCAATGGTTTGTTCGTAAACAGGAATACGGGTGTGTCCATATTTGATAATCGTGCCGATCAAAGTGTCCAAGCAGGCATCGATAGGGCAACAATGCATTTCGGTACGTGGCACCATCACTTCGCGAACAATGGTTTCACCAAACTCGATAATGGAACTAAACATCTCCCCTTCGGCGGCATTGATGATCCCATCCTCCTCCGAGGCGTGAATCAGCTCTTGAAGGTGCTCCTCAGAGGTAACGTGTTGTGAACAACCGAACAGGTTTATTTTACGCCACCACGGCACTTTTGAGCCAAAATCGGACATAATCAGACTCCGTCCGCAACGGCAGATTCGCTAGATTTCGCGGCTTCAAGTTGCGGAAAAACATCCCGTTGCAGAAGTTTGAACAATTCGCTCTCCTTTTGTTCCATTAACTCCGCCTGTTGTTGAGTGCCACGTTCATGATCATAACCAATAAGATGAAGAATACCGTGGATCAGCAAAAAACTTATTTCACTGAAAAAACTCACCTCGGCATCCTGTGCATCACGCTGAGCCGTGTCAGCCGATATCACAACGTCACCGAGCAGTTCGGGGCAAATTCCAGCCCCCTCACCCTCTTGTTGAGAAAAAGAGATGACATTGGTCGGCTTATCACGTTGAAGATAGTCGCGGTTGATCTCTTGAATCTGCTCATCGTCAACGATAACGATGGACAACTCCGTTTCCTCAGGACATTCCAAGGCGCTTAAGATCGTCTTGGCTACCGTTTTTAGACCCGCCATCGCTATCTCGTGATTCTTTTGTTGATTCTCGATGTATATCATCGCCATTTTTCCTTTTCGGTTCTTTTTTTAATTCTTTATCCCGCTCTTTATAAGCCGGTTCAGGATATTCCACACGATGATGGAAAATCCCCGATAATATCCGATTAAAACTTTTCGCAATTTCGTGCAAGTCCTTCAGGGTCAACTCACACTCGTCCAGTTGGCCATCAATAAAAATATTATTGATGATCTTTTGTACCATTCCTTGAATCCGTGCTGGAGTTGGTTCAGACAGCGTTCGTCCAGCGGCCTCAACAGCATCAGCAAGCATAATCAACGCCGCTTCACGAGTTTGCGGTTTCGGTCCGGGATAGCGGTAGTCCTGCTCTTTAACCTGCGCCTCTTTATCACGCTGCTGTGCTTTATCATAAAAGAATTTGATCAGTGCCGTACCATGATGCTGATGAATAATGTCGATGAGATTCTTACCGAGTTTGTGCTCGCGCGCTATCTCCACACCATCTTTAACATGGGAGATTAAAATCAAAGCGCTCATGGATGGTGCTAATTTATCATGACGGTTCTCAGGCAAGCGCATATTTTCAGCAAAATAGAGCGGCTTTTTAATTTTACCAATATCGTGATAATACGCTGCAACCCGTGCTAAAAGTGGATTCGCACCAATCGACTCCGCAGCATTCTCAACTAAATTACCAACAATGATGGAATGATGATATGTGCCTGGGGCCTGAATCATCAACTCACGTAAAATTGGGGTGTTCATGTTGGCTAGTTCTAACAGCTTAAAGTCGGTGGTGTATTTAAACAACGATTCCATCATCGGAATCGTTCCATTGACCATCACAGCACAACCAAAACCACTGACAAAAGCAAAGCCAAGTCGATACAACAACTGAATATCAAACACATTGTCAGAGAAGGTGAAAATAGCAAGCACCATCCCCATGTTAACCAATGACAGATAGAATCCCGCTAGATAGAGATTACTCCGCGCTTTACTGTGCCGCACCCAGTGAGCAGCTGTCACACTGCCGACTAAAACATAAACCGCCATCAATAAATTATTGCCGAACAACATGCCGATTAAAATCGCAAATAACAGCGAAAATACATAAGCCACTTCAGAATTTAGAACAATACGAACGAGCATCGCTCCAGCGGCAAATGGTAGCGCATAATAGTAGCAGGCAGAATCAACATAAGGAAACGCACTCTGCATCGCCATTGAAATGAAAATACCAACTTTAGCGACAACAAACAAACTACTAAAAATTAGGGCTAAGAAAATCAAATCGCGCAGCTCAGGAGCATATTTACGAATATTTACCTTAGCAAAGCGATGAACCGTATAGAAAAGCAACAACACAGCAAGAAATAAACCGAGGGCGCTGCGTAACATTTTCAAACCATCTACCGACGATTGTAATGCCTCTAATTTACGCACCTGCTCTTCGGTAACCCGCTCCCCTTCGCGAACAATCATCTCACCTGGCTTAACCTGCAACAGTACAGGCAACACAGCATCAGCTGCGGCACGACGGCGAGATTCCGTTTCACTTTGATTGAAGGTCAGATTAGGCCGAATCATCTTTTGGACAACACTGAGAAGCAGATCCGCATCATCTTGAGACACGCTATCAAGGAACAAGCCATTTTCAAGAGATAAAAAGACTTCGTTAAGTCCCACCATATTGGCGGTTTCAACCACGTCATATTCCTCTTGTGTCGCCAGGTCGCGAATCGAGATCGCACCCTGCCAATTAGTCTTAAACAGGTCGAGATTACCAACAATTTTTCGCCCTAAGGCACGGCGAACTTCACTGCCAAACAGAGCAACAAACTCCGTATCAACAGCAACACGTTGTAGAACAGAAACCTGATCTTCATTGAGCTCTGTACCAACAACATCTTGAACATCAATCTTCACCCGAATAGGAGCGAGGTCAACATCAATAGGGCTACCATTGTTACCACCAGCAGCAGCCTCAATCAACGGATCTACCTGAACACCATCCTGTGAAGCAACCACTTTAGCAGCAACTTCAGCCTCAGCTGCCGCTCGCTCCTCAACCCATTGGGCTTCAACGTTAAGCTGCTGTAGCACTTCCGCTAGTTTGCCTGCCACAGCAATACTTGGCCGTGAATCATAATCATAAACAGGCACAACAGCCAACTCGGCATCCTGCTTTTTCTTTTCAGTCAAAGCAGGCTCAGTGACAAGAATTCCTCGAGGTGTTTTAATATCTCGTAAAGCAATATCACCGGGCTGGTAATAGTCGGGAATCAATCCCCCTTTGGGAATAATGATCAAGGTCAACAATGCAGCAAGGAGCAATAATAACAATCTTTTGTGCGCTGCTGCATTCAGAAAAAATTGACCGCGGCTTACTTTCTTATGCGATTGAATCGCTTTTTGTTTTTTTTTCGGTGCCATATCAAACCTTCTCGTACGCTCTAACGATCCGTTGTACTATGGGGTGACGTACCACATCAATATCGCTGAAACGATTCACAGCAATCCCTTCAACGTCGTTCAAAAGTTTAATCGCTTGCAACAAACCTGATGGTCTACCACTAGGAAGATCAATTTGAGTAACATCACCTGTCACAACAGCCTTACTACCGAAACCAATACGGGTCAGAAACATCTTCATCTGCTCCTTGGTCGTATTTTGTGCTTCATCTAAAATAATAAAAGAATCGTTCAATGTCCGACCACGCATGAACGCGAGTGGAGCCACCTCAACAATCCCTTCATCGATCATCGCTTGCCCCTTACTACGGTCAACCATGTC
Organism: Desulfuromonas svalbardensis; assembly: GCF_055389415.1. Taxonomy (NCBI): domain Bacteria; kingdom Pseudomonadati; phylum Thermodesulfobacteriota; class Desulfuromonadia; order Desulfuromonadales; family Desulfuromonadaceae; genus Desulfuromonas; species Desulfuromonas svalbardensis. The sequence goes on from NZ_AP042416.1 coordinate 2,859,353, forward strand.
AAACAACGCATCGTACAGAGGTTGCAGATAGGGGTTAACCTTCTCGGCGATATCTCCAGGGAGAAAACCAAGTTTTTCACCCGCTTCAACAGCAGGGCGCACCAAGACAATACGACTAATCTGTTTCTTTTGCCATGCTGCGACAGCTAAAGCCATAGCCAGATACGTTTTACCCGTACCAGCAGGACCAACGCCAAACACAATATCGTGCTGACGAATCGCATCGATATACATTTTTTGCGCTAGACTTTTTGGTGCAATAAATTTATTACGCGCCGAGACTAAAACGGTATCAAAAAAAATATCCGCTAGTTTTATGGATGAATCGGTACGTAAAATATTGGCGGCATAATCGATATCTGGTGGATACAGTGGATAACCCTTTTGGAGCAACAGGACCAGTTGGTGTAATATGAGTTCAGTTAGATCAACATCAAATTTAGCACCACTTATTTGGATATCAGAACCACGCGAACTCAGGCTAACCTGTAGCAACGATTCTAACTGGCGAAGGTGACCATTTTGCGGTCCCACCAATGAGTGGGACAACATCGGATCACTAAGGGTAAAACAACTTCGGTAGGTATCTTGACTCACAAAACCTCAGCACTATGCAAACAGAACACCTAGATTGGTATCAGAACTTCACCGAAGAAGAACTTATAGAATACTCAGTGTCGCCACGGAATACGGACAAAACTTAAGTGATATGCCACTCAACACAGCAACATCTCTACCCACATCTAGGATCGAATAGCGTATCATTAAAAACAGATGAAAGCAACCGGCATCTACACATCGGCCTACACAGGTAACCTACTAATAGTAGGCAATAAATCGCCAAATTTAACGCTACAAATCCAAGCAAATATGCTGCGCCAATTGTTCCAACTTAACAACGTTGGCAAAGAAGTTCGTTGGCACAACAAAATTGACTTTAATTTTTTACATCTTATGCTATAAATAACTCGTTTTAAGCGTCAGAGCGTATACAATCAATTACAACGCTCAGCTTCGATACTTTTATCATTTTTTTATAGTTCGCAAATTTATTTATCCCAAACAACAGTTAAATTAAAGGAGTTCAAAATGGGCGAAATCATGGACATTTATGCACGTGAAATTCTCGATTCACGCGGTAACCCAACCATTGAAGTTGATGTTTTACTTGAGAGTGGCGTATTAGGTCGTGCAGCAGTTCCAAGTGGCGCATCAACAGGTGAGCGTGAAGCTCTTGAACTGCGCGATGGTGATAAATCTCGCTACTTAGGTAAAGGAGTTGAAAAAGCGGTCAATAATGTCAATGAAACCATTTGCGATGCTCTGATCGGTTGGGAAGCCAGCGATCAAGCAGGTATTGATGCGAAGCTCATTGAGCTTGACGACACCGAGACAAAGAGTAATCTCGGCGCTAATGCAATGCTTGGTGTCTCACTTGCCTGCGCTCGTGCCGCTGCTGAAGAGTCGGGTCTCCCTTTTTACCAGTACCTCGGTGGTCCTAACGCCAAAGAGCTACCAGTACCTATGATGAACATCATCAACGGTGGTGAGCATGCCGACAACAACGTTGATATCCAAGAATTTATGATCATGCCTGTTGGCGCGCCCTCTTTTAAAGAAGCGCTACGTATGGGTGCAGAAATTTTCCACGCTCTGAAAAAAGTCCTTAAAGATAAAGGTTACAACACTGCCGTTGGCGATGAAGGCGGCTTTGCACCCGACTTAAAAAGCAATGAAGAAGCACTTGAAGTGATCATGGAAGCGATTGATGCTGCGGGCTACAAGGCTGGCACTGACATTCTCCTAGCTCTCGATGTTGCCGCATCTGAAATTTTCAACGACGGTAAGTACAACTTCGCCAACGAAGAGCAACCGATTAAAACAGCTGAAGAGACCATCGCTTTTTATTCTGACCTCGTTGATCGTTACCCCATCATCTCAATTGAAGATGGCCTAGCGGAGAACGATTGGGCGGGCTGGAAGCTGATGACCGACCAACTTGGCGACAAGATTCAAATTGTTGGCGATGATCTTTTTGTCACCAATACCAAAATCTTAAAAGAGGGGATCAGCAAGGGAGTTGCTAACTCAATCCTCATCAAGGTTAATCAGATCGGTACTCTGACCGAAACACTTGAAGCAATTGAGATGGCAAAACGCGCTGGCTACACCGCAGTTATCTCTCACCGTAGCGGCGAAACAGAGGACACAACCATCGCTGACCTTGCCGTGGCAACCAACGCTGGTCAGATCAAAACGGGTTCACTCTGCCGTACTGATCGCATTTGTAAATACAACCAATTACTCCGCATTGAGGACGAGCTAGAAGGTATCTCAATCTTCAACGGCATCGACGTATTTTACAACCTGCGTTAAGTTTTAGTACTCAGTCTGTGTGCCAGCGTAGAGAATTGCAGGAAGCCAAGTGACAACGTTGGACGCAATCATCTGCGCTGGCACACAGACGTTCAATTCGAAGCAGTGTTTAAATCACTAAAAAGCCCCTCGCGAGAATTTCTCACGAGGGGCTTTTTTTATACGTTCAAACGAGTGCTAACTATTTAGGCGATGAGCCATACTGATTCTCACCTTGCATACTATCTTGCACAAAGAAAATAAGTAACACAATGGCACCAACCAGCGGAACAAAACCAATCAACAGCCACAAACCGCTGCGACCTGTATCATGTAAACGACGCATTGAAACGGCAATGCTCGGAACAAGTACCGCTAAACTATAAAGTGAACCAAGAATACCTGGGCTACCAAAAAGTCCTTCAACAAAACCCAACACTACAGCGATAATCATGTTGAAGAGCAAAAACATCCAATACTCTTTTCTATGCGCCCTACCACTAAAGCCAGCATAGTTCTTCAACACGGCAAGGTACCACTCCATACATCACTCCTATCTTCGTCCCCCAACCCTTTAAACCCAATGGCAAGTGGGGAGTTCATGCCATTGGATGATAGTTCTCACAAGAGAATCTCTCACACGATGCAGAGTAACACATCTGTTATAGTTTGGTTAATTTTGGCAAATCATTGCCACGAAAAACTGGGCCATCCACGCACACCAGTTTTTCTTCAATATGACAATGACCACAAACACCGACACCACACTTCATGTGACGCTCCAAAGTGGTCACAATCTGCTCGCGCTTTACGCCAAGCTGTTCCAAGCGCTCTATGACAAAACGGATCATCACCCCGGGACCACATACGTAAAATTGATCATGATTTGCAATAGTTTGCGCTGTTAGGTGTTGAGTAACGAGCCCCACTTCTCCATCCCAATCTGGATCAGGTTGATCGACAGTCAGTTGACAGGCAATACCAACCTCGTCCCACCGTTCTAGATCGTCTTCAAAACAGAACTCCGTGGCATTTTTACAGCCATAAAGCAGCGCCACCTTGCCAAAACGGCTGCGATTATCGCAACAGTACTCGACAACTGGACGAAGTGGAGCGATCCCTATTCCACCTGCAATAAATAACGGGCTTTTTCCAACAATTTCACTCAGATTAAACGGCTGGCCATAGGGGCCACGCACTCCGATAGTATCACCACAACACAATTCATGCAGAGCATCGGTCAATTGGCCTGACTTACGCACGGTCAAATTAAATGTCCTACTCTCTGGCGTCGCTAATGACGAAAGAGAGATCGGTGCTTCACCGCAATGGGGCACCGACACCATCACAAACTGACCCGCTAACATGGTTTGCATTGCAGGGAAAGACTCCACATCAGTAAGCACAACTCGATAGGTATTGACCAAGCTATTTTCTACAATAATCTCAGCAATAGTGGCCTGCTGTGGTATATAAAAATTTTCACCCATCGTTTTAATTCCCCTCGCCCTCTATTGCGGTCGTTGCCCCTTCATCATCAACAGCGCATACACCATTGATAAAACGGACAATATCCACACCACCAAAACACATATCAACACAGCGACCGCAACCGACACAGCTCACCTGACCATAGAGAGCAACATCGTGCTGCAATTTATGCAAAAACCGCTTAGTCATCCGTTCCGATTCACCATCGACAGGATTATGATTCCCCGCCATTTTGGTAAACCCTGAAAAAGTGCAGGCATCCCAACGGCGAACGCGCTCACCATGTTGATCACTCAGTTTTTGATCACTCAGTTTTTGATCACTGATAGTAAAACAGCTACAGGTTGGACAAACAAAAGCACAGCCCGCACAGCCTTGACAACGTACGGCAAGCTGTTGCAACAGTGAAGAAGGCAACACGGAATCCTTGAGCAATGTGACACAGCGTTCCACATCCACATCGAGATTCAACATCGCCTGCGCTTCTGCATTCACCTGATGCATCGTCATGTCATCAGAATCGTTTGCCGGACAAAAAGATGAACTAAATTTCGTCAAGAGATCGTAGCCTTTCGGGCATTCATCCTGCGCTGTGGTGACATGATAATGAGAGCCAATGTCCGTTAATTGCAGATCAAAACCATGCTGCATAAACGGCCCCGTTTGCGTCCTATCACAAAAACAGTTGGCTTCAGGAGACTGACACGCCAAGGTGATAAACGTCGCCCCCTTGCGCCGCTGTTGATAGTAAGGATCAACTCCAGCCTTGGGATTAAAGATCTTATCCAAATACAGCACCGCATTCATATCGCAGGAACGCACGCCAAAATAAAGTGTTGGCGCGACGTCAGGAAGCGTGGCAGTAAATTGATAACCTGAGCGCCCCGTTTCACCATTGTGTTCAAGGCGATAGAGACTCAAGGTTTCCGTTTGCGGAAACAGGAACGATTTGATCGAGTTTTGCGGTTGATTAATCAGGTCGATCTCCACCGCTGTCGGATCATCAATAACGCTAAACAGGGTATCCCCATAGCTATTTCTAACGGGTGCCACCAGCCGTTGCTGCTGACACAGTTGCACCAACAGCGACGTAAGATTCTCTTTTTCAAGTAAGGCCGTGTGGCTCATAGCACCTCCTTGGTCACTTGCACCGCGCAGCGTTTAAATTCGGGGCAGTTGGCAATAGGATCGGCAGCGGTCAAGGTGAGTAAGTTGACTGGCGCTTCGTGGAAATGAAAATCGCAGTACAGATCACCTCGCTTAACACTATCGGTAATACAGACACTAAAGGTGCACTGGCCACGGCGTGAGGCGACAACAACCTTTTCCGAAAAGTTCAAGCCTAAACGGTTGGCATCATCTGGGTGGATATCCAGCCACGGTATATCGTGTTCTCGATTCAACATTGAACTGCGCCGAGTCATGGTTCCGGTATGATAATGGTGATAGGCACGACCGGTAATGAGTACAAAAGGGTAATCGCTATCGACAGCTTCGGCAGGCTCAATATGATCGGCGGGCGAGAAATAGCCCTTACCACGTGAAAATTCATCCTTGTGCAGATACTGGGTGCCATGATGATTTCGGTCAGGACACGGCCACTGTAACCCCCACGACCCCATAAGGCGATCATGGTGCATGCCACCATACAGCGGGGTCAATGCAGCGATCTCGTCCATCACCGCAGCACTGTTCGGATAAACCATCTCATAGCCCATGCGGCGACTTAATTCCATGATGATATCGCCATCATTTTTACAGTCACCAATCGGCTCAATGGCTTGATTCATCAATTGCACCCGGCGCTCTGAATTGGTCACCGTTCCCGTTTTTTCAGCAAACGATGCGGCAGGAAAAACCACATCAGCAAGTTGTGCCGTTTCAGTTAAAAACAGATCGGCGACAACCAAAAAGTCGAGGGATTTCAACGTCGCTTCAACATGACTTAACCCCGGATCAGAGAGCATCGGATTTTCACCGACAATCAGCATCGCGCTCAACGCTTTATCAGTCGAATCACCGTGGGTCATCTCTAGCAGTGGTCGACCAACGGTGTTCGACAGCGGAACACCCCATGCCTGTTCAAACTTGTTCTGCACCGCCTCATCGGTCACCGCTTGATAACCGGGATAGACATTCGGCAAGCCACCCATATCGCACGAACCCTGGACATTATTTTGGCCGCGCAACGGGTTCACTCCCGTCGATTCACGCGCCACCTGACCCGTCAACATCGCTAAATTTGCGTATGATTGCACATTGTGGGTTCCACAAATATGCTGAGTCACACCAAGGCAATAGCAGATAGTTGAGCGTTCTGCTGTCGCATACAGCCGTGCCGCTTGCTGAATCAGCGACTTTTCCACCCCTGTAATCGTCGCCGCCTTATCGAGGTCAACCGCCATAAGTGTGGCATGGAGTGCCTGATAATTTTCGGTCTGTGCCGCCATAAACGATGCGTCTTGGAGGTTATCATCGACAATGCAGCGCATGATGGCGTTAAGAAGCGGGATGTCGCTCCCCGATTCAATTTGTAGATGGATATGAGCTAAACGGGCAATTCGCGTTGAACGAGGGTCGATCACAATTAACTTCGCACCACAATCCACCGCATCATAAATACGCCGCGCCACCTGTGGGTGAGCCACTGTCGTATTAGAACCCGAAACGAGGATCACCTGAGCAAATTCAATTTCAGCAATCGAATTGGTCATGGCCCCCGAACCAAATGTTGTGGCAAGACCTGCCACAGTTGGCGCATGTCACAACCGCGCACAATGGTCGATATTGTTCGTACCAAGCACTGCTCTGGTAAATTTTTGTAACAGGTAGTTCTCTTCGTTACTACATTTCGCCGAAGCCAGCACACCAATCTGATCACTGCCCTGCTCCGCTTTAATCCGCATCAATGCTTGCGCTGTCGCGTCCAACGCCTCATCCCACGAACACGGTGTCAATTCACCATCTTTACGCATAAGGGGCTGCGTCAATCGATCAGGATGATGAATAAACTCATGGACATGCCAGCCTTTTACACACAGGTTATTCTTAGCAACAGGATGATTTTTACTCGCGCTACTACCGACCACTCGACCATCATCAACATTCAAATATAAACCGCAGCCACAACCGCAATAACAACAAATACTCATCACATCGTGCATTTAAAATAATCTCCCTGAATTCTTCGGGGGTAATTTTTAGATAGGCAAACTTCGCCAAGAGTTCATCCGTATACAGAATTTAACATCGTTACGATAATGTCGAGTATTAGAGTAAATTGCAAGAAAAGAGGGGGTATTTCGTGTGAATTTGAAGTTCGAGGGAGAATTTATCTTATCGTTTAATTTTGAACACTTATCGCCTGATCCTAACTGAACGATAACCGTTGAATCGATGCGAATCGGTCGAACAGGGAAGCCCCTAAAACATTCAACAAAATTAGATTCACCGAAGGACAATTAACTGGTAACGATGTCAATATCTGGCAAATTCGCTAACACGTCCTCAAACGTACTTGATGACTCAAGTACGGCAATAATTTCAGGCAATGGTTCTGGCCATATCTCTTGAAAATCAGCCTCCCCTTCAACACCAATCGTAAACGCAAGCTTTTCAACGGGTGGTGTGAAGTCAGCCTCAACACCCTTCTTATTACCTCGCGCATCAATACGATACCATCCAAGATCTGCGAGATAGACCGCGTTAAGTCCGTGCAAACAAAATGGCGGCTGTTCATCATCAATGGTAAGCCTTTGATAACACAGACCTGCTGGAATACTATTTGCCCTAAGTAATGCGGCAAGCAGATGACTTTTTGCGTAACAATAGCCCGTCTTATACTTAAGAACATCGGACGCTATGCACATGACGGGATTTAATTTGTAGTCATTACTGTGCTTAATTTCATCACGCACATATTCAAAACAAACTTTGGCAATAGTAGTCGGGTCACCACACCCCCGTGAAAGCTCGTTAGCTTTCTTTATGATCTCAGGGTGTTGCCAGTCAATTATTCTGCTTGAAGCTAAATACTTATCCATTGTATGTCCTGATGAATAGTAATGGCGTGACAATTTTTAGATTACTATGGAGATTCTAGGGTGTGATCTTATCGTTCATGAGATTTACGCATTCGTGCCAATATAAAATTAGTTACCTTAATCAGTTCCACCATCACCATCCATCGGTCCACAATATTTGAAACGTTCCAGTTCACAGCCATCGACATTCACCATCTCAGTAAACATGGTCAGTGGCCGCACCCACAGTGAATGATCGCCGTACAAACAGCGGTAAACAACAAACCATTGCTCAGTTTCACTATGACGAGCAATATCGAGCACGTGATAATCGTTGCCTTTATAATGTCGATAACGTCCGGGACGTAACATCGGTTGCATCAGCTATCTCCATGAGCAAATCATCTGCATTAACTATCGTGGCAGACATGTGGCGTATTGTTAATAATGTGAGGGAGAAAGATGACGATAGTTGAGTACGTCAACAAAGCCTCCCTGCCTTTGCATTATAGACAGTATAAATATCAACAAAACTGGAAATGTTACATTTCACAGGTAAATCATTTTGCACTACATAGAGTGGACCAACGTGACAAACACTTCGCCACTAGGGACGACGGTGTAAATCAAAGTCATGACGTCCGTACTTGGTCGTAATGAGAGTTCAGGTGCGGGTAAGACAACCTCTCGCTTATGAACAAAATCACTCTGGTCGTTCTTCCATGAAATTATCGCCTTTTCCCCGCGCATTTTCTTTTCATAAAACCCCATACTGAAGGATTCGTAAGGCAAGATCTGGTTGATGGCCACAAAGCGATTGGTTGGTGTGTGAAGTATCTTAACTTCTTTGAGTTAACTCGCAGTATTGTTGACAACAACTCCCTGATTGAGCAACTTTCCATGGTGGGTGCAACCACTCATTGCCAACAAAACTAACAGTAACAAGAAGATGAAACATGTAATGCGAATCCGTCGCATAGAATCCCTCTGGTGTAGGCGAAAGGAACATTCTCAGGTTGAGAACCTCAATGGAGACATTTCATACCACTGATTAGAAACATAAGGTGCGATGACACGTGTAATCGCAACGATAGCATCATATCTGACCAAGCCATTATTTTGTTGTCGCAGCTTTTGCAATTACTGCAAGTGCCTGTTCAATTTTCAATATAACTTGCTCACATCCAGAGATGTCATGTCTTTGCTCTAAATATCGAGGATCATTATACGACAACCATGTCGTGGATGCTGAATCTGTCCAGATCAATGCTTTTTGCGGTAGGTCAATTGCCACGCTTTGCCGACACTTAATAAGAGGGCTGCCCACTTTTGGATTGCCAAATAAGACTAACTCCGTATCACGTAATTCAACGCCAACCATGGCAGCAGCATCGGAATGCTTTATCCGATTAAATACCGTCATCCCCTTTTCGTTCAAAATTTCAACGAGCCGATCCGCCGTTTCTTCGACACAAAAAGCACTTTGGATATTGATCAAACCATCAGCAGCCAGAACAGGAAATGACATGAAAAACACCAGCAATACCGCAAGAGATGCAATTTTCATTTTTCTACTCCTTTTGATGCCAATCAGTTTTGATAACCAGCAGTAATACGCGACAAAAACTACGCATAATAAATACGATCTAATAAAAGGTTACCATAACATCACGGCATTTCAAAACCTGCCCTCTTTCGAGAGTCATGCGGCTACCTCAACGTTTACCCCATAAATGACAGCACAACAGGGAGAACAATAATTAACCCCACTGATGAGAATTGCCAGACAATCAAGGCCTTTGTTATTACTTTGCCATACTCTTTGCTGTGCGTTTCATAAAAGGATTTGTAGAACTTTTGTATGTTTCCCGTTAGTGCCATAACAAGAGTTGCAGTAAAACTGACATCAGCCACACCTCGAATTCTCAAGTACCGACAAAAATAGAGCAGAAGTCCACAGTGACAACAAAAAAAGAATATTAATATGCCGACAAAATCCCATGTTATTTGACCTTCATTCATAATTCTAAGCTTCTACCATTTCTGAATATTGACGGTAGTACAAACTTCGCACCCACCAACCGATTAAAAGAGACGACAAACATCCTAAACCCAAACAATAAACTATAAATATCCAACAAAAAACTAATCAAGTGAATTCATATCACCTTCAACATCTACATTCCATTACAAATTTTCTTGAACATAGGAAGGCTAGTCCAGTTAAGAACACCGATTTTATTAATCACCACATCCTACACGTTACGATATTACCCACAGCAACAAAAGAGGAGTTCTACTACTCACGCCTGACTAACCTCAAAACAAGTTCTCGACCTATAAGTAGTTGCTGCCACCTCAAGGTATCGTCTTAACTAAAAAATATACATACACTCAATTATTAGTAAATTAGTTGTCCCAATTCTGAACACTCTGTTTCGTAATGGAACAAAGTTAAACATATTCAATAACTAACTGTTTTAAAAACTCTTTTATCCTTGATCTTGCGTTATATACACTGATACATAACGGCCAATAACCGTTATGCACCAAGATGCATAACGCCACCGACTTAAACATTGATCCTGCTATTTTTATCAACACCACAAATCATTGTTGTCAGGCACTGCCATTTTCCACCCATATTGATTCTTTTATTGAGAGGTAATCATGATTAAAACAAAACGTATAACCTTCATGGTCAGCATATTATTTATGTTGGTCGCAACAACAGGATGGTCGGCTGAAGCCGATGAGTCCGAAGCTATTTTCACCCTTGGCGAGGTGATCGTCACTGGGGAGCAGCAAACCGTCAACCTCGCCACCACAGTTACCGAAGTGACGTCAAGCGACCTTGAAGCACGTGGTGCTGAAAATGTGGCCGATGCGTTATCTATGATGCCGGGTGTTGATGTTCAAACAGGCGGCAAAGGTCAAGCGTATGTCAGCGTGCGTGGTTTTGAACAGAGTGATCTTAAAGTTTTGATCGATGGTATCGCCGTTTACGAGCAATACTACCGTTCACTCGATCTGTCGCAGATCCCCATTGATGCCATTGCCAAGATCACCGTTACTAAGGGCGCTTCTTCGGTAATGTATGGTGCTAATACCATGGGCGGCGTTATCAATATCATCACCAAGCGTGGTACAGCAGAGCCATTGACCGAGCTCTCCACCTCATTTGGTGATTATGGTACGCAAAACTACTCCATTACTCATGGCGGTAGCACCGACAAATTTAACTACTGGTTTAACTACAGTTTTCGTGAAAGTGATGGTTTCCGCCTCTCTGACGATTTTGATGAACACGGTAAATTTGGCATCGGCACGTCAACGGATGAAGATGGTGGTAAGCGCGATGATAGCGGTTATATCAAACAAAGCGTCAATGCAAAACTTGGCTACACACCCAACGATGACACTCAAATATATCTAACTGCCAACTATATCAACGACGAAAAAGGGATACCCGATAGCGATTGGTATTTCGATGACTGGCAACAATGGCTGGTCAGTTTAGTTGGTGAGCATCGCTTTAGTGAAAAATTACGTGTCAAAGCGCGGATGTTCTATGTTGACCACGAAGACACCCTTAAAGACACAGATTACTCCAACTCAGATTGGTTCTATAAATCTGCTTACGACAACTACACATTCGGTGGTGAACTACAGACATTTATTGATCTTGGCCCATACAGTTTCATCAAAATGGGTGCCAGTTTTGCCCGTGACAACTCACAGCAAAATGAGATCGCAGCCCCCGGTGATGCGTGGCAAGACGCTGGCGAGTTTGAAAGTGACACATACAGTTTGGCGCTTGAAGATGAGATTGCTGTCACCGATTGGTTGGCGGTCGTTATTGGCACCAGCTGGGATTATTACGATCCACGCAAAGCTGACGACCAACCTGCTCCCGATGCTGATGGTGTGTTCAATCCCCAAATGGGTGTGGTCATTACCGCCAGCGATTCCACAACATTTCACGCCTCAATCGGCAAGAAAACCCGTTTCCCACACTTAAAAGAGCTGTACAGCAAAATGTCTGGTGGTAATCCCGACCTCAAGCCACAGAAAACTACCGCTTATGAGATCGGCGTAAATCACGAGTTTAGTGGTCGTGTTAACGGTTCAGTCGCCTATTTTTATAACGACGTAGAAGATCTCATTCAGAAAACAGGTGACAAAAAATTGAATACTGTTCACTACAGCAATGTTGGTGAAGTACGTATTCAAGGGGTTGAAGCAACCCTTAATGCCGACCTTACCGCTCATTTTCAGGCAGCATTCAACTACACCTACATGATCACGCTAGATAAACAAGCGGGTCGTGACCTAGAGGGTCGGCCTCGCCATCGTTCAAATCTTGATCTGCGTTACGATTTCGATTTTGGCTTACTGGTTAGTGCTCAGGCTTCGTACACTCAACGTCAGTTTTATGAATTTCAAGCAACTCGTAAAGTTGATCCAATCTGGACAAAAGCACCTGACTACTTCTTGCTTAACCTACGTTTTGAGCAACAACTTCCAGCGGTCGTTGGCGTAGATAGCAAACTCTTTTTACAACTCGACAATCTCACTGACCGCGATTATGTCAACGTCGGTAACTTGATGCCGGGTCGCAGCTTTTTAGTTGGTATGAACGCTAAGTTTTAAAGATTTATCCCGGTGGTAGCATTACGCTACCACCGGATTTTTTTTACTGTTGTGAGGCCCCATGTTCCAGCTCCCACTTGATCTACCGATCTATACCTTACTCTTCAAAATAGCTGCTGTTTTTTATCTATTTTCCCTTTTTTGCTATCTCTGCAAGAACGAACGATTCACCAGCCGGACTCTTTTTGTCGGCTGGTTAATTCATACCTTCAGCCAACTCAGTCGTTGCTGGCGCTATGATTTTTTTTCGCTTGAAGGGGTGTTTAACGCCAGCTATTTTCTTCCTTGGTGTTTAGCAACACTTATTGTTCTGCTGTATCGACAAAACAATAGCCAGCAACGGGTTGCCCTATCAGCCCTATTTCCACTATGCGCGCTCATTTTACCGGTCGTTATATGGCCGCCATCGTGTCACCACCCTAACCCATTCACTCCAAGTTGGAGTGCTCACTTTTTTTTCATATTTGAAGGGTTATCTCAAGGCTGCTTTATCCTGAGTGGCTGGCTAGCCATCCAATTTTTAAGGCGACGGTTAGATACACCATTGTTCAATCGCTACGCGGTATTGGGATTCGTGTTCTACAGCATTACTCAGTTAACAGGCTGCATTTGGACTTATTTAGGCTGGGGTGGTCTGTTTCATTGGGGAACCCGACATATGCACTCTGCGGCGCTCTGGTGCTGCTATTGTAGTTATCTACACATGGCTTTTATTAAAGGATTTGATCAGCGCAAAAAAGCCCGCTTTGCATTGATCGGCGCAACCATGGCCGTGGTGCTGTTCACTATTTTACCCATGCTACCGAAACCGATTCATGCGACTAAAGGCGTGCAACAACAGCAAAAAACTGGGGTTAACACCACGGTCCAAGTGCAGGAGGCCCAATGATAAACAGCCTATGGAACCAACTGACCAGCACTCGCCTGTGCTTCTGGATTCTCAACCTGCTCAGTCTGAACCTAGTGATTGGTGGGCTATATGCCAAATTTGATGGTCGTTACCGCCAACTCAACTCAGAACTGTTTTTCTCTTGGTTGAATCACCACTTCGATAGCCATTGCTGGTGGCTGGTAAGCCTGATGGTGCTGTTACTTTTGCTGGGTGCAAACACCCTTGCTTGTTCGTGCCAACGCATCAATCAACTATGGCAACGCCGGCATAATAATGGAACCAGTACGACTTTATTGTTGCTATGTCCAACCTTAATGCATCTGTGTTTTTTGCTCATCCTTTCAGGTCATGCACTCACTGAGTTTTCGGGACTAAAGGAAACGATGGCCGCCAAAACTGGCAAACAGATCATGATAAAGCAAACGTTAGTGGAAGTGGTTGATCAACAGAACACCTACCATGATCAAGGCTCTCTTACTGGCCACCTGCAACAAAGCCGTGCACAACTTAAATTTGTTACCAACGATCAAAGTCAAGTTAAAGAAGTCTCGGTACTTCACCCCCTCTGGCATGAAGGAACCACCTATCATCTCGCTCTTGCAGGTAAGCCTAGACAGGGGCAACAACCACGACTGGTTGTCAACATTAAGCAAGATACCGGATTACCGTTGATCCTTCTCGGCAATGGCCTGATGTGCCTGCTGATGTTGATCTATTTTTTAAGAATTCGTAACCATCGCCACGGAGGTCGTTCGTGAAAAAACATAACAATTTCAGACTCTTCATACTCATGATCTGTGCCGTCATAAGCACTATCGCCACAACTTCTATCGCCGGCACAACCGAGATGTCTGCTTCAAAAGAAGTGATTCTCACCATCACTGGCACGGTCAACAACCCCATGCAATTGACATTAGATGATCTACAACGGCTGCAAACGATCGAAGTACAGCAAAACGAGGTCACCAGCGATGGCGTTTATCACGGTGTATTTAAGCACCGTGCGGTTTCATTGCGCACCCTACTCTCCATGGCGAACATTGAACAAAAGGATTCAACGTTCAAAAAACTGGTAGATGCCACCATTGTGTTAAGTGATGCCCAAGGAAAAAAAGTGGTACTTTCATGGGGCGAAATCTTTTACCACAACCCTGCTGAGGTCGTGTTGTCCTATCAAGCCACGGCGGTATTTCCTACCAAAACAAATTGTGCGAAATGTCATGAGCCCGAGGAATACTCATTTGCCATGCAACAGTTAGAACGCACGGTAGCCCTGCCAAAGTTGATCGTTACCGGTGATTTTTATACTGACCGCTACCTAGAAGGTGTCGTCAACATTGATGTCATTAATGTCCGTCCTAACATCGCTGTAAATCGCGATGCCGAGCTTTATAGTACCGAAATCAATATTAAGGGTGCCCTCAGCAAGCCGCTAGTGATCACCAGCCTCGATGGCTATCCACGTAATAAAATCAGCAAAAAAGTGGTTGGCATTGGTCGCGGTTACCATGGACTGCACACCTTTAACGGCACAGCGTTAATCAATGTCCTTAAAGGCGCTGGCGCGCAACTAACAATGGATCAAGTAGTTATCCTTTCAGCCCCCGATGGTTATCGCGCCACATTCTCCATGGGCGAGTTGTACGTCTCCACATTGGCCGACGAAATTTTAATGGCCGATATGAGTGATGGTGAAGCGTTATCACAGGGCGCTAAGTTTCGCGTTATTGTTGGCCCTGATAACACCGATGATCGTGATGTTCAGGCGATCACCACTATCGAAGTGATCGATTTAAGTCATTAAGTTTAAACGGCGTTGGAGTTACGACTCCAACGCCATCAGCATAAAGGGTACGAGTATGGAATGGTTAAAGCAGGCAATTGATTGGGGAGTGATTGGCCTCCTAGTGTGCATGAGTATTATTGCGCTATCCGTGGCTATTGAACGGCGAAAATTTTATCGCCATATAGACCTCGGTTCGTTCACTAATAAAAAGGCGTTAGAGCTGGCTCTTACCAAACGCTTGCATATCATTGCCACCATCGGCAGTAACGCACCTTTTATTGGTCTACTCGGTACGGTATTAGGGATCATGCTCACCTTTTACACCATGGGTCAGCAAGGTTCAGTTGACACCAAGGAGATCATGGTTGGCCTCGCACTGGCTCTCAAAGTCACCGCTGTTGGGCTGGTGATCGCTATCCCTACCGTAGCTTTTTATAATTTTTTGATTCGCCGTGCCAAAGAGTTGCTATTGGAATGGGAGATTATGAATGGATGAGAAGGAATTTGACGCCATCAATGTTATCCCTTTTATCGATATTTTGTTGGTATTGCTGACCATCGTTCTCACCACCTCCACCTTTATCACCAGTGGCGCGCTATCGGTCAATCTTCCACAAGGGAAAGCACCTAAGGTTGATCACGTTGAATCGATATCGCTTACCATTAACGATAGCGGCCAATTGTTCCTCGAAAAACGACCTATTGCCGTTGAGCAAATTGCTGCGCTAATGGTCAATTACGACCGCTCAAGTACCGTATTAATCCATGCAGATCGTCAAATTGCTCTGCAAACATTTATCACCGTTATGACACAAATTAAAGCGCAGGGTTTCAATAAGGTAAGTCTGCTTACTGAAACAAACTCTTAATATCAAGTTCAGGCGAATTATGACCAATCAAGTGCAAGCGGTCCTTATCTCACTAAGCATTCATATCGTTATTATTACTGGTGTTGTGATACTTTGCCATGCTGCGCCAGGTCACAATAGCGCCATAAATATTGCCGTCGATTTTTTTGATGTTCCAGAGCCAGGCCAAAGCAGCCAGTCCAAAAAAAGTATGACTTCTGTCGCGCCGAATAATAATGAAAATATCGTTGCACCTGAGCCGCAACCTGAGCCGCAACCTGAGCCGCAACCTGAGCCACAGCCTGAACCACAGCCTGAGCCACAGCCTGAACCACAGCCTGAACCACAGCCTGAACCACAGCCTGAACCACAGCCTGAACCACAGCCTGAACCAACGGACACTAGCCAAAACGCGCCAAGTGTACAATCGGTCCCTTTTACGCCCCCAGCACCAACAACAAGCACGATGGCAACAGGTTTATCATCAACGACTAGCGAACCATCAGAACAACTTGAAGGGCAAGCACGAGCTAAATACTTAGGTGAGAATTTTGCTTACATTAGCAAACAAATTGGCCGAGCATTACGTTATCCCCGTCAGGCACAACATGCTGGAATAAGCGGACAAACCAAGGTACGATTTGTTATTTGTGCCAATGGTCAAGTACGTGCTGTTGAGGTAGTTAAAAGTTCTGGCTATGCCATCCTTGATAAGGACGCTATTAAAACAGTTAAACGAGCCGCACCGTTTCCACCGCCACCGATTGAGGCCGTACTTATTATGCCCATCACTTATCAACGCCGATAAAATTGCAAATCATGACGTGAAGTTCTAATACGCTTACAAAAACGAGTGTCAAAGTTTTCTGGGTAAGTTACTGGAAAATAGCGACGTGGAAACCACCCTAAATTGCACCAATCTCCACAAGATACATCCAGCCACCTATACCAATAATGACAAAGCTCCAGTACTGCAACGGCACCCAAAAAAAAGTGTGCTTTGTCTTCAATTCAACAACTTCATTTGTCTCTTGATCAACAAGCATTCTGCCGGGCTTATCATTTAATTTAGTGCCTAAAATATAGATAGGAATTGCTGACAAAGAAAACCCTAAACAAAGTGACCAAGACTTTGGATCGTGGAGATTTGCTCCTAACGGAGAATTAACAAATAACTCCATCAACAAAACAGATAAAACAGGAAAAAGAGCAGCTGTAATCCCCCAACCTTGCCAAACCAACATAGTAATCCTCCCAAATATATTTATGACCTTGATCGCCTGTCAATACCAGACATATAAAGAACACTATTACAACTTCATGCGTGTGCTGAAGGTATCGTCGAATCTCACCATAATACAAATGAAAAGTGTATTCTCCCCTCCAGCATTTACACCCTCTAGCCGAGTGATAAATGATTGTGACAGAGTTCTTTACCATTTAATTTATAGTTGTCACATCCTATATGTCGATATTTTTCTGAACTGAAACCGTTATGCGCTAATAGGATAATAAACTTTTTTTGCGCATCTATCTCATTTTCACGCAATTTACTGTTCATAGCTTTGAAGTTTTATGCCAAACAACGGAAACGTCACCTCATCAGGAACGCATTCAAAATACCAAGCTTGCCCACAACTTTTACAACAATAGTAAAACTCAGAGTAACTTAAAACAGGTTCCAACTCTTCTGCTTCAATCACCACAATGAAAGCTGAAAACACCTATATACCCTGACATGCAACAGCCTGATTAATCCAACATGAGTTAAGATTTAAAATAATTTCTCTCAATCTTTTACAGTTACACAAATACTTCCTACCTAGCACAGTTTTTGAAAGTGAGTATCGTTCGCAATTGCTTGCATTGTATATGATTATCTGTTTATATGCTTGTATTGAATTTATGAATAAATGGGGGGGACATGCAATTAAAACGACGCAGTTTTTTCAAGTTGGCCGCTGTCGGAGCGTTCACAGCGGTCGCATCACCGCGACCGGCGCAGGCGTGGCAATCAAAAGCACCGGCCGATCCTTACGGCTGCCTGGTGGATATCAGTCGTTGCATCGGCTGTCGTAAATGTGAACAGGCATGCAACGCCATCAATGAACTGCCGCCAGCGGCTCGACCCTTTGATGATCTGAGCGTATTTGACGAAAAACGGCGACCTGATGCAACGAACCTCACCGTGGTCAACCGTTATCACAGCGATCGCATCGACAATAAAGGGCTGTTAGTTGCTGATTTTGTCAAGGTGCAGTGTATGCACTGTCAAGATCCCGCATGTGCCTCAGCCTGTATTACTGGCGCCCTAAGCAAACATAGCAATGGCACCGTTCATTATGACGTTAGTAAATGTATCGGCTGTCGCTACTGCATGGTGGCCTGCCCGTTTGAGATTCCGGCCTACGAATACGACAACCCCATCACACCGAAGGTGATGAAGTGTACCTTTTGCGAACCCCTGCTGATTGAGCAGAACAAGCCCCCAGCCTGCGCTACCATTTGTCCGACGGAAGCGATCACCTTCGGCAAACGTTCCACGCTACTCAAGCTAGCTAAAAAACGACAGTCCGATTATCCCGGCCGCTATGTCGATCACATCTATGGCGAAAAAGAGGTCGGCGGTACATCGTGGCTTTATCTCTCCAGAGTACCCTTTGCCAAACTCGGTTTTCTCACACTTCCTGACAAACCAATACCGCGCCTGACAGAAAACATTCAACACTCGCTGTTCAGCTACCTATGGTCGCCAGCCCTGCTTTTTACACTGCTGGGTGGGGTTATGTACCGCAACCAAAAAAATCAGCGTCCTCATCAGTCAGATAATCCACAACATCCCGGAGGTGTCTCATGAGTCACCACGCACCATGTAATCCGTTACCGGTCAGACGCCCTCTGTGGACCCCCGGTGTACTGGTGATGCTTGCCTTTATGGCCGCTGGCGGCGTTGCCGTGTTGTTCCGTTTTACCGGCGGGATTGGCGCGGTAACCAATCTATCGACAGCACGTCCGTGGGGATTGTGGGTCGGTATTGATGTTGCCACCGGAGTAGCTTTGGCCGCAGGTGGTTTTACCACCGCTGCACTGGCTCACATCATGGGCCGTCATCACTATGAATCGGTGATACGACCAGCGTTGCTCACTGCCATGCTCGGCTACACCTTTGTTGTCCTCGGTCTGCTGGTGGATATCGGCCGCTCTTGGGCTATCTGGAAGCCGCTAGTCTACTGGAATACCAACTCGGCCCTGTTTGAAGTGGCCATGTGCGTCATGGTTTATCTGCATGTGTTGTACATTGAATTTCTCCCCGTGGTGATCGAACAATTCAAAGGCCGTGTGTCACTGCCTGGTCTACTCACCTATTTAAACCGTCCAGTGGAATCTTTTCTTCATATGGCTGACAAAATGCTCAGTAAAACCATGTGGATATTCATCATCGCTGGTGTTGTGCTGTCGTGTATGCATCAGTCGAGCCTCGGCACGCTAATGCTCATTGCGCCGACTAAACTGCACCCATTGTGGTTCACACCCATTTTGCCGCTGCTGTTTCTCACTTCGGCCATTGCCGTCGGCTATCCCATGGTGATTGTTGAAGCAACCCTCGTCAGCAGTTCGCTGGACACTGACAACGAAATGCCGATACTGGCACCACTATCGCGCATCACCATCAGTCTGCTTGGTTTTTATCTAGTGTTGAAAGTCGGTGATCTATTGTGGCGCGGTAGCTGGGTTTATCTATTTGATGGCACCTTCCAAACCAATTCATTCCTTGTTGAACTGGGACTAGGTGTCATCGCCCCCTTACTGATGTTGTTATCCCCGCAGCGGCGTCAATCGCGGCGTTATCTGTTTATCGCCGCCGCCCTCATTGTTGGTGGCGTAGTCCTAAACCGCATCAACGTGTTTATCATCGGTTACACACCGCCGATAACTCAGGATCACTATACTCCGGCACTGGGGGAGCTGCTGATCACCTTCGGCCTTATCGCCACGTTGATGTTTGTCTACCGCGTTTTGGTCACCTATTTACCGGTTCTATCGCAGAGCAGGGAGGAGATACCCTCATGATACAACAATTTTTCCGATTAAAAATGGCTTTGACACTGGTAGTGCTGACCATCCTGATGACCCAGCCGAGTTTGGCAAATATGCCGATGATAGCCGACATGTCGGTGATGGCAAGACAAGGTGACGATGTTGTCTGGTCTGCGCCAGGACAGGAACAGGCACGTCTGCGAGCACAGGAGACCGTCCCCATAGTGGACAAGGTTAAGGAGGAAGGTCCCATCCGCCGCAGCCAACGTCTACACGCAACAGAGCTATCGATCAAGGATGCAAAAGACACCTATTTTCTCCTCGACAGCCCACTCATAAAGGCACAGGAAGATCATTACGGCCCTGTGCGTTTTAATCATGGCCAACATGCCGCAAGCAGCGGTGACTGTAGCATCTGTCACCACCTGCGCCCGGCGGACGACAGCACCTATAGTAGTCACCCTGAAACAGTGCGTTGCTCGGCCTGTCATCAACAAGCTTTCCATCCAGACTATCCCGAACGACTAGGCCTCAAAGCGGCCTACCATCAGAGCTGTACCCCTTGTCATCAACAACAAAACAAAGGCCCAGTTACCTGTAGCGGCTGTCACCTAAACAAGGTGCCTGAACATAATAAGCTGGTTCAGCTACCAGATAATCCCGACGCATTACAGGTGACCGCTGAGTGCTTGCGCTGCCATGAGGATGAAGCCAACGACCTGCTACATACGGCACACTGGTTGTGGCGCGGCCCTTCCACCCACACCCAAGATCAAAACCGCGCGATACGACACGGCAAGGGCACCACAGCCCTTAACAACTACTGAGTGAGCATCATCAGCAACGAGTCTCGTTGCACAAGTTGTCACGCAGGATATGGCTGGACCGACCCCTCTTTTGATTTCAATGACACCAGACACATGGACTGTCTCGTCTGTCATGACACCACTGGTACCTACAAAAAATCACCGGCAAATGCTGGCTGGCCCGACGACCGTGTTGACCTGAAATTAGTTGCTGAAAACGTCGGCCACAGCAGCCGCCAGAGTTGCGGGAGCTGTCACTTTAGCGGTGGTGGCGGTGACGCCATCAAACACGCCGACATGGGCAATAATCTGGCCCAACCGCACCCAGAATGCGATGTCCATATGGGAAACCTCGATTTCAGTTGCAGCGAATGTCACACCACACGCCAACACCGAATCGCCGGCCGCAGCTCTTCTGTTGCCGCTGCCGAAGGGGTTGTCAGCTGTGAAGATTGCCATTCGGCCACACCGCACCTTGGCAACAGCTTACTCGATCATCATCTCAACAAGCACAGCGCCAGCATCGACTGCAACACCTGCCATTCACCGGTCTATGCCAAATGCACGCCGACCAAAACGTGGTGGGACTGGTCAAAAGCGGGCGACAGGCAACGCCAGCCAATATTGCAAGATCTTGGCGATGCTAAAGGGCTGCCTGATTACAATGCCAAAAAGGGGGAATTCCGCTGGAAGCGTGCCGTTCAACCGGACTACAACTGGTTTAATGGCAACATGGAGCGCGTTATTCTCGGTGATGCCGTTGATACCAATGCTAAGGTCATCCCACTAACTTCACCCGTCGGTATGCGCAACGATCCCAATGCTCGAATAACGCCCTTCAAGATCATGAAGGGGGTGCAGGCTTTTGACACCTTGCATCACACCCTACTGATACCGCATCTGTTTCCGCGCGATGCCAACGACAGCACCGCCTACTGGAAGCATTACGACTGGGGTAAATCCTTTGCCGATGGCATGAACGCTGCAAAACTACCCTACAGTGGTGAGTGGTTATGGAAAGAAACTTGGACCTACTGGCGTGTGGAACATGAAGTGATGCCAGCAACCATGGCCCTGACGTGCGTCCAGTGCCACCCGAGCTTGCAAAAAGAAAAAACGTGCGACCGCTGTCATCAGGACAACCGTGCTGTCGATTTCAAACAACTCGCGCACCAGACACCAGACTTACATTTTCTAGAAGGAAAAGGGTGTGATGTTGAACAGCTAACTCAACGCACTGATTATCTTAACTTTGAGAAACTTGGCTACCAAGGAGATCCGATCATCTACGGTGGTCGCTTCAAAAAATTACCCTTAGGCCAGTAATCTGCTACAACAGATAAATTCAACCCAACACAGTAGTTTTAGGCGCAAAAAGAACGATATTTATCAGATAAAAAACAGCGCAGTATTAAGGTGCACAATCGGGTAGGAGGCGGGGATTCCCCCACCCCGCCGTCCTCCCACACCACCGTGCGTATGGTTCAGTACAAAGAGGTTCCTTATTTGCGTATTCATTCTCAACCAACACAGCCATGATATCCCATGATCAAACCCACTACACATTTTTTGCGTCAAAGTAAATTCACTGCTCACGCATCCGCTGGATAACTTAAAAAACTGTGGCATACTTCCTATAATGTCAGTGTGGTAGCGAAAACGTTTAATACAAAAGACCTCATCATCTCCCCGTAAATATAAAGGAACCTGTGCTGTGCCATTTTATCAAATATTTTCACTCATAATGATCACCTTTATGCTCAGTGGTTGCGCCATGCAATGGAATCCAACGTGGCAAGAACCCGTATCGCTTAATACCCATAAATCTGCCGATCAGTTATTGCAACAGGCAAGAATGAAGTTTTCTCAAGCCGATAATGCCAAGAAACTCTCCTCTTCAATTCAAGCCTACCAATTGGTGCTAGAGGCCGATCCTCAAAATTACGAAGCCCTACAAACATTGAGCACCCAGTACATCTTGCTAGGAACCGCCTACACGGATAAAAAAGCTGAAAAATCACAACTCTTCAAACAAGCCATTGTTTACGCTGAGTGGGCGATGTACACCAATATGCACTTCCGCAATAGAGTTGAACAGGGGCTGAAACCATGGCAAGCCGTTGATGCACTCACTGCAAACGAATCCGAAGCGATGCTGTTCTGGGTGACGGCCATCCAATATGAATTTAAGGAAGGGATGTACCTCTACGGTAAGATCATCAATATTGATTGGCTTAATCACGCACTGATAATGATTAACCGAATTGAAGAGGTTGATCCGCAGTTTGGCGGTGGTGCCGTTGAATTCGCCAAGGCAATCTGCTATTACGCCCTACCTTCGAGCAAGGGCGGCAATAAAGATAAAGGGGACAGTGCAATGCAACAATCAGTTGCTAACAATGATAATTGGTTACTGCCGCGCTGGGCACTCGGAAAATATTATTATCCAATTCGTGGCGATAAACTCAAATCGCAACAAGAACTAGCATGGGTTGCCAGTCAGGAGCTCAGCCATTTCGAAGATCCAATGCCATGGCGAGTACATTTTAGAGACAATGCTCAGCAATTGGTTAAATGATCGAATCAGCACGGTGGCTTCACTTTAAATTGCACTGTATAATAGTTGAATTTAATCGGTCAGATCGTGTTTTCCGCAACTGAAACCTGTCCGTTGATTCAACACCGTACCCTTAGACGTTCCCTTCCCAAGTCAATCAAAGACTTGCCCGCATCTCTTTGTCCAATTCTCTTATTTGACCACAATTCTAAGTTCCTCTAGCGTTAGTGAGCAAGTAGGCGACGAAAAAGTAAAATTCGTTCCATTGACGTCAACAACACAAAATCACATAAATGGTAGGCAGCCCTTGCATTAATAGAGTCACTAACATTAGTATGGCATTTGTTGGCTTGAACTGTGGACAAGTGTCCCTTGTAAAAGTCAACATTCACTACATATATTATATCGGG
This sequence comes from Desulfuromonas svalbardensis, assembly GCF_055389415.1. NCBI lineage: Bacteria > Pseudomonadati > Thermodesulfobacteriota > Desulfuromonadia > Desulfuromonadales > Desulfuromonadaceae > Desulfuromonas > Desulfuromonas svalbardensis. The sequence goes on from NZ_AP042416.1 coordinate 2,883,211, forward strand.
TAACCGATCAGCCATAGAATCAAGTGGAGAAATGCAATGGTAAGTATCAATAAACCGCAGTCAGCAATGAGCCAGCTAAGAACGATTGTTCTTTTCACCCTCTATTTGCTCACCGTTATCATGGTTTTTAACGTCGATGCTGGCACAGCAAGCCCAATGGTCGAAGTCAACAGCGCCGATATCACCACAGGCATGTATGCCAATGGTGATGACAATAGTTTGACCAACCTCGGTACTATCACTTGTGATTCGTCGTCAGGTTTTAAATACGGTATTTATGTTGCCAACGGTGATAACAACAAGTTGATCAACGACGGCACCATTCATCTCAGCGGCTATAACGATGAAGGGCTGTATGGCTGGGGCGATTTTAATACTCTCATCAATACCGGTAGCATTATCACCGAAGGATCAAATTCCTATGGGACCTTTCTCGCAGAAAGTAACCACACGACTGTCACCAACAGCGGCACTATCAGCACAACAGGGAGTGACGCAGACGCGATGCGTATTGGTTTTAATACCTCAAGTATCCTCAAAAACACCGACAACACCCTGACCAACAACGGTACTATCTCCACTTTGGGTTTAAGATCCAGTGGTTTGATGGCCATAGCCGACAATAACAACCTGATTAACGATGGAACAATTATCACTCAAGGTGATGAGGCCAGAGGTTTGTATGTTCATTCCAGTAACAACACCCTGACCAACAACAACAGCATTTCAACACTAGGTCGTTTCAGCTATGGGATTTTTTCCTATCGACAAGACAACCTGCTGACCAACAGTGGCAAGATTACGACCAGCGGCGAACAAGGCATCGCGATATTTGGCCGGGGCATCAATAACACTCTAGACAATAGCGGTACCATCACCACCACAGGTGCATCAGCATGGGGGATCTATGTCAAATACACTGACAACACCGTGACCAACAGCGGCGAAATTTTCACTGCTGGTTCCTTCGGCTACGGCCTCTATGCTTCGGGTAGCGCCAATACCCTGACCAATAGCGGTACCATCAATACCACTGGAGATTTTGGCCACGGTATTGTTATTCGCGAAGGTTCTAACAGTTTGTTCCACTCAGGAAATATCGAAGTAACAGGCGCTGACTCACTGGGAATTTTTGCCCGCGAAGGCGATAACCTCATCGATATCAGCGGCGATATTGCATCACAACAGGCCGCTGCAATTCGCATGGGTGGTTATTGGAACAACGGCGCCATTGAGCAGACAGAAAACACTGGCAACCAACTTTTTGTACACGGTACCTCTAACGTTCAAGGTGATATCATCAACGATGGCGCTGTTGATGGAGCGGTGGTTTATTTTGGTAGCCGTTATGATATCGACAGTAACGACATCTTAAACGATGCTGAAACTTCGTTCATTTTCAATGATGATTTTAGCGGCCGAGCGTGGCGCGCCGAAGTGCAAGCGGGCCAAGTCACGTTAAATGGCAACAACGATTTCTCCAGCCTTAACGTCCACAATGGCGCGCAGCTAAGCGGTAATGGCACCATTAATGGCAACGTTAACAACTCAGGAGAGATCAGCCTTGGTGACGGTATCGGCACTCTCAATATCAATGGCACCTACAGCCAGAGTGCTGCGGGAACTCTCACTGTTGGGGTAGCCAGTGCCAATCATTATGACTGCTTAACGGTAGCGGGTGATGCAACGTTAGATGGCACTCTGAGAGCGCAATTGCTAGTCAGCTATGTCCCCGCTAACGGTGATCGATTAACAGTGCTATGTGCCGACACAATTACTGGAAGTTTTGCAGTTGAGATCGAAAACCCTGAACTCACACCGACTCTAGCATTAACGACCCACTATGATGGCAATCAGGTGGTACTGGCTGTTGATCGTAATTATCAGAACACTGCATTAATCAATCAACTCAATAGCAACCAAAATGCGATATTGACCGCAATGAGCAACGGTGTGGATAACGCCAGCGGTGACTTCGATCAAGTATTAGCTGCTATCGATTGCCTCAGCGATAACCGACAGGTTGCCACCGCCCTCGATAGCCTAAGCGAGCAAAGCAGCACAGCTCAGTTCAAGACCAGCTTCGCCGTCGGCAGCGTGCATGCGGCCAACTTGAGCCAGCGCCTCACAACTGTCCGCGCTGGCAGTGGTATCAGCGGCGGCCAAAGTTTACGCGCCGCTCACAACCGCGACCCGTTTAACGGTATTTTATTAGCCAGCACCGATGTTGATCTGAACAGCCTCGGCATCTTTACTAAACCGCCTGCCAAAGACTTTGGCCTGTTCATGACCGCCAAAGCGGTTCTTGGTCGGCAGAGTACATCGACCAATCAAACAGGTTATGATTTTACGACGACAGTTCTCACCTTTGGCGGCGATCGTGTTATCGGTGACTCGTTGATCGTCGGTATTTTCGCCGGCCTACATGAAACAAAAACAAACTTCAGCCACACCAGCAGTGACAGTGAAGGCGAAGGGGGAACCCTTGGCCTCTATGCTAGTCGCATGCTTGGCAAGTTCTATGTAGACGCCTCCCTCGGTTACAGCCTCAACAGCTATGACAATCAGCGACGTATTCGGTTTAGCGGCATTGATCGTACAGCCAGCAGCAACCCTAACGGCAACCTGTTAAGCCTTTATGGTGGAATTGGCCGCAACTATAACCTTGGCGGCTGGGACATCGCCCCCCACCTATCGGTACAATACCTCAACAGCAAGATCGATTCCTATACCGAGAGCGGCGCCGACTCCTTGAACCTAGCGGTAGCTAGTCAACGTAGTGAAGTGTGGCAACCAGGAATTGGCGCAAAAATCTCCAACACCTACACCACCAGCTACGGCGCGTGGAGTCCATCCTTTAGCGCCAGCTATCAACACCGCTACGGTGATAATAGCTCCCACGTCAGCACCCAACTCAACGAAGCACAAACACCCGTATTTCATACCGAAACGGCTGGTGTTTCTGACAACTTTGGTGCAGCAGCAATCGGAATCACTGCTCTGTTTAACAACAATACCACCTTAAATTTGGAGTACAGTGCCATGCTTGGCGATGGTAACTACCGTGAACAGAGTGTGCAATTAGGAATGCGTTGCGAATTTTAAAGATAGGAGAGTAACAAGGGATTGTTGTAGCGCTTGAACCGATACTTCAACATGGGCAAGTCCAGCATAGGTGCGATGAGTCAAACCACCTTCCAAACCATCAATGCCAGCCTCAAGCAAACGATTGATCACCTTACGCTGGCGATCACTTAACTCTGTTTGGGCATGCATCGGCCAAAAGTGCGCTATCGCACCACGTAGCAAACCATCAACATCATCACAGCTCTCACCCACCACTTAAAAAAAACAATCCATCACACTCACTGGCAAACATTAGCTGTTCATTCGCAAAAGTGGTCGGTTACTGAAAAAAAAAGAGCAGAACCGAAAGGTTCTACTCTTTTGTTTCAAGGTTCAAAAGGAAATCAAATTACAGATAAATCCCTTATGTTACGAAGGAGCTGTTTAGATCTGTAACTGCGATTTTTCAACTTATATGACTACGATAATCTTCAATAGATACAGTAATTACGCACGTTAGTTGAACCAGTCTAAAAGATTTATGATCTCCATCTGAGCAGCTAAGGCTGTGATTCGTCAAACTTGCGCAGAGTCTCATCCGAGGGCTTGGCCGTTATCAGGCTGACGAGGATAATGGCGATAAAGGCTAGAATGAAGCCCGGCAGCAACTCATAGAAGTATTCTCCCTCGATTGTGACATAGTTTTTCACGATAAAAATCGTTGTCGCGCCGACAATCATACCAGCAAGAGCGCCGTAGCGGGTGGTACCGCGCCATGTCAGAGACAGGATGATGAGCGGGCCAAACGCGGCGCCAAAACCGCCCCAAGCATAGCCCACCATACCGAGAATGGAACCGCTGCTAAATGAAGTGATGATGTAGGCCAGCAGCGCAAAACCGATGATACCAAAGCGGCTGATCCAAGCCTTTCGGCTAGGGCTGCAATGTTTGAACAGCGGCAGGTCCTCGGTCAAAGCCGAAGACAGTACTAATAGCTGCGAATCTGCCGTCGACATAACGGACGCCAACACCGCGGCCAAGATAATCCCCGAAAATATCGGATGGAACAGGGCGCTGACCAAGGCCAAGAAAATCCGTTCGCTGTTACCATCTGGTCCGGTTACACCTGATAAGGGCGCCAGCTCGTTGTAAGCGATGCCGCTCAGGCCGATAACTACCGATAGGGTTAGACACAAGATCATCCAGCTCATGCCGATACGCCGGGCTTTGACCACACTGGAGACATGGTCGATGCCGATAAAACGGGCCAAAATGTGGGGCTGGCCGAAATAACCGAAGCCCCAGGCCATGAGGGACGCGCCACTAATCCAGGTTGTCTGGCATGAAAAGGCCTTGGGATTGACCGCCGTAATATCGATACCCGAACCAGATACGGCGAAGAAAGCCAGCAGCGCGCAAAATGTCAGAGCGGCCAACATCAGCAAGCCTTGGATCAGGTCGGTCCAGCACACGGCAAGATAGCCACCAAGAAAGGTATAGGAAACCACCACCAAGGTGGTGATCGTCAGCGCTGTTTGCTCCGTGGCACCAAAGCTGTGGGCGAATAGGAGCGTACCGCCCTTGAGCCCTGAAGCGACATAGAGCGTGAAAAAGATCAGAATTACTGCCGCCGAAATCGTTTTGATCAGGTTCGAAGAATCGTCAAAGCGGTTAGACAGGTAAGTCGGTAAGGTGATGGCATTGAGTCTTTCTGTATAAGCGCGCAGCCGCGGGGCCACGATATACCAGTTGGCGTAAGCTCCCAGAGTCAGACCGAGAGAGATCCACAGACCACCACCCAAACCGGAGCTAAAAACAGCACCAGGTAGACCGAGGAGCAACCAGCTGCTCATGTCCGATGCTCCAGCGCTAATCGCTGAAGTTGCCGGACCGAGAGTACGCCCTCCGATGATAAAGTCTTCGTTGTTTTTAGTCTTTTTCATAGAGATGTATCCGATGGTCAACATGAGCATCAGATACAAACCGAATTCAATTGCGATAATCATTACTTATTTTCCTTTTGGTGCGAATCACTGCGTGAGTATTTTCGGGCATATTTTTTGGCAATGGAACGGTAGGACCGTTTCATGGTTGGAACCGATAAATGGCAATAACGATAGCAAGTTTCAAAGGAAGGCGCAAGATTGCAAAGGAAGCTGGTAATGGCGAGTCTTGTATGGCAATCTTTTAGTTTGTGACAATCAAGCTAATTGCTGTGACGTATTTGATTACTTGCCACGCAATATTGCATTGCAGGGTCTGCCCCCATTTTACGTTTCCCGTCCGCTTCATTATATGGTTAGAATTTATTTTGGTTTGTTTACAGCAATACCTTTAATTTCTAGAACGCTCGGGTCGTTTTCTAGAAGATTTACAGTGATCATAGTGCCTGTATTTTTCCCAATATTATTTTGGGATGCCGCAACTAAAATGGGAAATATTCTTCTTAGATCACCACTTGAACCAGAACTCGATACTTTTGTTTTCCAAATTTGTATTTCTTTTTTAGATTTTTTATATTCATTTAAATCAACTGCATCCAAAAACATGAATCTGAGATACGTTATGTTGGAATCATAGTGCGTGGTTGAACCTGTTATGCCATACGTTGGCGTGTATGTTGTTGTCTCCGAATAAGACCCATTCGAACTAACGGACCCTGTGGTGGTGGTAGATGAGACGCCGGTCTGACCCCATGTTGGTTCAGAATATGTGTATTGTTGCTCTTGCGGTTCTCCAATACCGTATCCAAGAAAAATCGCGGTAGCAGCATCATCGAAACTTTCAGCTTTTATAAAACCTAATTCTGATAGAGCGCGCTCTACATAACTCGCATATTCTTTAAACTCTAAATCTTCAGCTGTTGTATCTTTATTCCCCGGTATCAACACGTAAGACGTGTTGAATTCTTCAGCATCACCAATCGTATCGACGTTGACCGTGAAACTCGGTACAGTAGGTGCGCAACCAAATGTAAACAAAAGAAACAGCATTGCTATGGCTGAAAAGTATCGTCTCATATATTTTCTCCCTCATAAATTTAACGGCTTTACTAACAAGGGCCATTCCGCACCTTATTATTTAGGCCTACCCCGCTTGCGTTAACGCAGTATTTTCTTTAAGCGAAACTCCATAGTGTCGATAAATTCCTATGATCCAAAGGTCGCCCTGTACTCGATGCCTTACGAATCGCCTTATTCACTTCATCGTCACTGTGTAGCATAAACTCGCAATAACTTTATCTTTGCTCAGATTCAAGCCAAGACCGTGAATGCAACAAAAAATTTATTTCACCAGTAAAGTTCGCTTTAGCTCTCGACCAGCGGTGATCCCTCAGCCTTACCAATTTTGTTTATTACTACAGGATTCAACTCAATAGAACGAGCAACCGTCCATATTTGTAAGAAAAACTTTTTTAAATATTTATTCAGAAGTTGCAGACAAACCTGACGATCTTCATCGTCAAAAAAATTGTAGCACGATTTTTGCCACGTTGAGTGACATGATGGGGAAAGAGAGAGGCGATGATGCGGGCTATTCTAGGCATATTGAAAGAATAGAGGACAGAAGGACGGTAAACAATATTAATATGGTGAGTGACCCTAGTTTATACTGACTGTTGACATCACCGCTTAAATGCGAGATAAACTACATCAATTGCGCTAGTAGCTCAGCTGGATAGAGCATCTGACTTCGAATCAGAGGGCCGGGAGTTCGAATCTCTCCTGGCGCACCATTTACATTTTAAAGCCCTCAACTGAATTCAGTTGAGGGCTTTTTTGGTTTTTGTCTTCCGTTTGTCTTATTCCCCTTCTTTGAGGTAGAGCCAAATAAGATTAATACGGGGAGTGTCCCTAGTTTATTAATTTCAAAAATTTCATCTCATAATAATTTACCTATTTATCGCTGTCTGAGAACAATTCCTGTGCTAAACTTTTAACTAAGTTTCAAGGAGGAACGCTTATGACAGGTTGGATGAAAAAATCGCTGATTACCGTTACTGTGATTGTTGGATTGTTGCTGCTATCGATGCTGATTGTCCCCTGGCAGGTAAAAAAACAGGGGTCCGCCTGGATTGCCGAGAATACCGAACGTAGCCTCAGTATTGAAAAGGCCTATTTTAATCCGTTCGTCTTGAAACTTGAACTCTCAGGTGTCACGCTCACTGAAGCCGACAGCACTCAGCCATTTGTGGCGTGGGATCGGCTGATGGTGTCTGTCAGCCTGCGCTCTATTATCGATCAGGCGTTGATTTTACGGCGCATCGAACTTGATCATCCATATATCAAAATCGACCTGCTCGGCGCACAGCAGTTCAACTTCTCTGATTTCATGCATTTGAACGATGATGCGCCACCAGCCGAACCCGTTATCACAGAAGAGGAAACCAAACCCTTCCTATTCTCGTTTAACAACATCGTCATTACCACCGGTGAGATCGACTTTAACGATCAGGCCTCACCGCAAAGTTCCCATCATGAAATTCGCCAACTGGCCTTGAGTGTGCCAGTGATCGGCAATGTCTCATATTTGGCCGACGAGTATGTCACGCCAGAACTTTCGCTGCTCCTTAACGGGGCAGATATTCACGCCGAGGGGCAGTCGAAGCCGTTTAACAACTCGCTAGAAACAAACCTCTCCCTTGAACTATTCAATACCGACTTGGCCTATTATGCTCAAAATGCACCCGTGCCCCTACCGGTTGATGTCAAGAGTGGCGTCCTAGATTGCGAAATCAATCTCACCTATCTGGTCACAACGGATGAGCTACCTAAGTTACTCGTGAGCGGTGACTTCGCACTCAGCGATTTGGTTATCAATGAGCCAAATGGTACACCGCTGTTCGCCATGCTGTCTCTATTGGTAGATGTCGAAAAAGTGAGCCTCTTTAAACAAGAGTTCACCCTATCTAGCATTGTCCTGTGTGAACCCCATCTGACGCTCAGTCGTGATGACCAAGGCCAATTGAATCTGGTGCGCCTGTTTACCTCATCTACCCCGCCGCCAGAGAATGAAGATCTGGCGACCGAAGAGACAAAGAGTTCTTTGCCTTTGCTACTGGTTCGTACGCTGTCAATGCAGGACGGTCAAATCTCTTTTCATGATCAATCGCTATCGTCGGATGTGACAGAACGGATTCATAATCTATCACTTTCGGTGACCAATTTCTCCACCCATCCCGAGCAACAGGCGACACTCGATCTGCACATGCAAACCGACCGCCAACTAGACGTCACAGTTAATGGCCAACTAGGTGTCGTTCCAGCGATGGCTGATATGACCTTTGTCGCCAACGGTTTTGAACTGCAGCCCTACTATCCCTACCTGGAGGCAATTCTCACCGCCCCCATTGCCGGACAGCTCGATATAGCGGGCCAAGTAGCTTATGCTGATGGCAACACTCAGTTGCACGATGGAGCGCTGACGCTACGTGATCTGCGGGTACCATTTTCTGGCAAAGATCGCTTTAATCTCAGCGAATTGCAGCTACGCGGAACTTCGGTTGACCTCAACACTCAGCAGATTCACCTTGGTCAACTCAACCTGATTAGCGGCGATATTATAGCCACCCGATTAGCCGATGGCACGTTCTCACCTGAAAAGTTGCTTCGCCCTGCGAAAGCCGAGGCAACACCACAGACCGTAACGTCGCAGCAAGCAGCTAAGCCGTGGAGTATCGACCTTACCAGCTTCGATCTAGAGACATTTAGGTTGCAATTGCGTGACGAAACCAGTGACAAGAAACCGCTACTCATTGTCAATCAGCTCGGCTTGCACGCCGAGGACCTTAGCTATCCAAAAGCCAAGAAGAGCCCTTTTAAGCTGACGGCCAAAGTTGGCAAAAAAGGCGATGTGCGTGTCGATGGCACAGTGGTACACACCCCGCTGAGCATCGTTGCTAACTCGCGCATTAAGTCCTTCCCGCTGGCGGACTTTAACGATTTCATCCCGTCTGAATTGAAACTTAAGGTTAAAGACGGCCAGTTGTTTTCAACTGTGAAGGTAGGTCTCAATCAACAACCGAATGGAATGCAGGGGACGTTCTCTGGTGATGTCGCCATTCACCGTTTTGACCTGCTCGATGGTCAAGGTGAACAACTGGTACGCTGGGAGGGTCTTAACCTATCGGGTATTCAAGGCGACATTGCCCCCTTTGCCCTCCACATCAAAGAGGTGGCACTCAACGACTATCAAGCTAATATCGAAGTGGCCGATAATGGCCAGATGAACTTGACCAGCGTCAACTCAAAAGAAGCACTTGAAACAGCAGAGGAACCTCAGGAAGCCGAGGTTGAAAAAGTGGTCACAAGAGAACCAACAGAGGCAAAAAATACTGAGCCTCCGGCTGATATCCGTATTGATGCCGTTACCCTGCAAGGGGGCACCGTCTCGTTTATTGACCGCCACCTACCCAGCACCTTTGCCACCACCATGCATGATCTAGGTGGGCGGATTACTGGTCTCGCATCAGATGAAGAGATGCAGGCCGACGTCGATTTGCGCGGCCAGTTAGAAAACAGCGCACCGTTGACCATCACCGGCAAGATCAACCCACTCAGCCGCGATATGTACGCCGACCTAACCATCAGCTTTAAAAATATCGACCTGTCACCGATGACCCCCTACTCCGGATCCTATCTCGGTTACGCAATTGATAAAGGTAAGCTGTATCTCGATCTCAATTACACCATTGAACACCAACAGATCGAGGCCGACAACAAGGTGATGATTGATCAGTTTACCTTTGGTGATTCCATTGACAGTGACGAGGCCACATCACTACCCGTTGCCCTAGCGATCTCACTGCTAAAAGATCGCAACGAAGAGATTCATCTCGATATTCCCATTTCTGGCAACCTCAACGATCCCGATTTCAGCCTTGCTGGAACCATTTTCACAGTATTACGCAACCTACTGGTTAAGGCGGCGACATCACCATTCGCCCTGCTATCATCGATGATCGGTAGTGGCGAAGATGTTAGCAGTATCCCCTTTACTCTCGGCCGCGCTAACATCAGTGACGATCAAGGACAAATACTCGCGAATCTAGGCGAGATCTTAACCAACCGTCCGTCGCTGATTTTAGAAATCAGCCCCTACGTCGATCAAAACAACGATCCCGAGGCTTATCGTCAGCAACAACTGACCGAAATGATACAAAACGTTAAATGGAGTGATCTAGATGACGACCAGCAGAAAACTGTCAGCATTCAACAGTTAGAGATTAGCGCCGAAGAATATCCGAAGTTGTTAAAGAAGGTGTACAAAAATGCCGAATTCCCACGGCCACGCAATATGGTCGGTCTGTTGAAAAGCCTACCAACGGAAGAGATGGAAAAACTGTTGTTGGCCAACATTCAGGCCGGAGATGATGAGATGGCAGCACTCGCCAAGGCTCGCGCCATGGCCGTACACGATAGTCTCATTGCTATCAATATCGAACTGAAACCTCGGCTATTTTTGATGACAACAGATATCTATGCTGAACCAAAGGATGGATCAGTTAGTCGGGTGGAGTTTGGGATTAGTGCGAAATAGCTAGTTGGATAATGCCGCCCACCAAGGCAATGGGCAACCTTGCTACATCGTAGCGTTTAAGGTTGCCCAGCCGTAGGCGATTATTTGCCGTTTTAACAGTGCTTTTATTACTTAGTGACCAACCACAGCGCATGGATAATTCCTGGCACATAGAAAAACAAGCATAGAACCACATTAATCAGTAAGTTTTTGCCAACCCCACTTTTAAGAAAAACAGCTACGGGTGGTAACAATATCGCTAGGATTATTAAAAGTACTTTATTCATCGATAAATCTCCTTTTCCTAAAATGCAGAGAGTGATACGGATACTTTTCATATCACATCAAAAACAGCAACATTGCTGCCTTGCCTTGCTCCGCGTTTATACTGGTTGATTATTTTACTTTGATGATGCCAACCACAGCACAAATGGCACCGCCAACCATACCAGCCCATGCCTTAACGGGTGTGTCACCACTTAAGGCCCGAGTAATTTGAGAACCAGCCGAATCATAAATGTTATACCCCCAAATAGCCAGTGCAACACCAAGAACGATCAGTACAATTCCAACAATTTTGTTATTCATCATGACTCCAATTTCTTTCTATATTTGATATCAACTAAAAAAGGACTACGCTCGAATACCGCTTGTATATCTCGAAATCCCCCTATTCACTTCCCAACTAAACAATTAAAAACTGTGATTCGTCAAACTTGCGAAGAGGCTGTTGACACGACATGTTTAGAGATAGTGAAATGCACTATGCTTTACTTGACCACTTTTCTTTATGGATAAGTTGGTTCAAATCTTCTCTAGGCAACCAACCGAACTCTTCCAATTCAGGTTTATCATTGAATTTTGAAACATAACCTAAACATAAATAAGCAACGATCTCTATATTGCTAGGTATATCTAATTCTTTTCTCAACACCTCATCATGAATGATACTCACCCAGCCTAAACCGATATTTTCTGCTCTTGCTGCTAACCACATATTTTGGATAGCGCATACGGTGCTATAAACATCCATCTCAGGCTTGATAGTTCGGCCGATGACAACGGGACCATTTCGTTCTTTATCACACGTGACACATATTCCCAGTGGTGCTTCTAAGATGCCTTCGAGTTTAAAGCTTTTGTATTCATCTCTTTTTTCACTGGAGAATTGCTGGGCTGACTCTAAACGGGCTGATTCATACCCTTTTTTTATAGCATTCTTTGTTTGCTCTTCAGTAACCAATACAAAATCCCAAGGCTGCATGAAGCCAACACTTGGAGCATGATGCCCCGCCTTAAGGATCCGTTCTAATACATCATTAGGAATCGAGTCAGGAATAAAATCTTTTCGTACATCTCTACGGGAATAAATCACTTTATATAAAGCGTCTCTTTCAGCATCATTAATATTCATATTTTCCTCATCCAAATCCGATAAATATATTATGGAATTAACTCGGGGCATTCCCCACATTCTTTTTTAAGCCTACCCGTTTTTCGTGCACGCAATGTTTGATTTAAGCGAAGCTCCATGTTGTCGATGAATTCTTGTGAGCCAAAAGATCGTGCTGTACGCGTTGCCTTACGAATCGCCTTATTCACTTCATCGTCACTGTGTAGCATAAGCTCACAATAACTTTCTCTTTGCTTAGATTCAAGCCAAGAAGGTAAATGAACAAAGAATTCGTGACACCAATTAGATGCGCTTTAACACTCGACCAATAGTGAGTGAGAAGTTCGCGGGGTTTCCAAGGTGGGATTCTCGTTTTAAATAGAGCGGGGTTGAGTAACTTTTTTTGGCCTTAGAAATTTCTATGCTTATTAAATTCACATCCCCCTTACAGAAACGCAGATAAAAACCTCTGGATGCCCACCTTCTCGAGCATGACGGGGGCAGTAAGGGTGTTCCATGCTACGCCCTTCCAGCATCTAATACAAAAACAACCAATTCAAGACCGTCGGCCAGTGGCCGACCTACACAACCTTAAACGAGAAACGGCCAGATTCTAAAGAATCTGGCCGTTTCAGATGATACTGTTTAACTATGTTGTTTATTCGAACACGATCAACAGATCATCCTGCTTAACTTGATCGGCCTCTTTATACAACACCTCTTTAATCACACCATCAATTTTAGCTTTGATGTTGGTCTCCATCTTCATCGCCTCAGTAACGATAAGGGTATGACCTGCTTTGACCTCATCACCAACGCTGACGTTCAATTTGAAGATCTTACCCGGCATTGGAGCACCGATCTCTTTATCGTTGCCACGCTCGGCTTTTTGATGCTCAGCTTCATCGCTCTCAACGGAGTGATCTTTGACCGAAATCTGCCGTGGCTCGCCGTTTAGCTCAAAGTAGATATCACGGGTAGCATCGTCGTGAACTTTACCAATGGCGGTCAATTTAACGATCAGAGTCTTGCCCGGCTGAATTTCGATGCTGGTTTCATCACCGACCTCTAGTCCGTAGAAGTACAGTGGTGTTGAAAGTACTGATGTATCGCTAAATTCTTGACGATGACGATCAAACTCTTCAAACACACCTGGGTAAAGAACAGCGGATGACACATCGCGATCTTTAACAGCGTGACCAACCTTCTTCTCTAGATCAATTTTCTTGGCGGCAAAGTCAACAGGCTCTAAAAACTCACCTGGACGGTGGGTAAATGCCTGCTCATCCTTAAGGATAATTTTTTGCAACTCTTTCGGGAAGCCGCCGTATGGTTGGCCGAGCATCCCTTTAAAGAAATCGACTACCCCTTGTGGGAAGGTTAATTCATGTCCACGATCCATAACATCTTGTGGTTGCAAGTTGTTTTGCACCATGAACATGGCCATATCACCAACGATTTTGGAAGAAGGGGTAACCTTAACCAGATCACCAAACATGTGGTTAACCTGACGGTACATGTCTTTACACTCTTCCCAACGATGACCTAAACCAAGGCCTTCAACCTGTGGCTTATAGTTGGAATACTGACCACCTGGGATTTCGTGCTCATAAACCTGAGCAGTACTTGAACGAAGCTCTGATTCAAATGGCTCGTAGTAGGTACGAACAGTCTCCCAGTAGTTAGCCAGTGTTTGCATCCCCTCGCTATCAACATTTGGATGCCACATAGTGCCTTTGGTTGTCGACAACAGCGCGTTCATGCTTGGCTGTGAGGTCAAACCTGAGATGGAAGACAGAGCGGTATCGACAATATCAACACCCGCTTGTGCAGCCATAAGTAACATGGTGCCACCATTACCCGAAGTATCATGAGTATGGAGGTGGATTGGAATACCAATCTCATTTTTCAGTGCTTTGACTAGTTTTTCAGCAGCAAACGGCTTGAGGAGACCAGCCATATCTTTGATACCAAGGATATGAGCGCCCATGTTCTCTAGCTCTTTTGCCATGTTGACATAATACTCTAACGGGTACTTATCACGCTTAGGATCGAGAATATCACCAGTGTAGCAGATAGATGCTTCGCAAATAGCGTTGTTCTTTTGCACGGCATCCATGGCGACTTTCATCCCCTTGGTCCAGTTGAGAGAATCGAAAACACGGAACACATCAATGCCACCGGCAGCAGATTTTGCAACAAAATCCTCAACGACATTATCGGCATAGTTAGTGTAACCAACCGCATTGGAACCACGGAGCAACATTTGGAACAACAGGTTAGGTACCTGGGTGCGCATACGATCTAAACGCTCCCAGGGATCCTCAGTTAAGAAACGCATGGCGACATCAAATGTTGCCCCGCCCCACATCTCAAGAGAGAACAGGCCACCAGCAAGATGACTGGTAGCTCGAGCAATTTTCTCTAGGTCGTAGGTACGAACCCGAGTAGCCAAGAGGGATTGGTGGGCATCACGCATGGTGGTGTCCGTTAGCAACAAGTGCTTTTCGTTGAGAACCCAATCAGCAAGACCTTTAGGCCCTTTAGCCATCAAGATATCACGTGTACCGCGTGGACGAATGGCTTCGAGAGGAACATGTGGAAGTTCCGCCTCGCGTAAGTCACTAAAATGGAGCTTCTTTTTAATATTTGGGTAACCGTTCACCGACACATCAGCAATGTAATGCAGTAACTTGTTGGCACGATCCTGCTTAAATTTCATATCGAACAGTTCAGGATGTTTATCAAGATACGAGGTGTCGCACGTACCTTTCAAGAAAGGTTCGTGAGTAACGACGTTCTCTAAAAAGCCGATATTGGTCTTAACACCACGCACACGAAACTCTTGCAACGCACGATTCATGGTACGACAGGCGTCCTCAAAGGTGAGGCCTATTGTCGATACCTTAACTAACAGTGAATCGTAGTGTGGGGTAATTTGTGCGCCAGCGTAACCGTTTGCCGCATCGAGACGTACACCAAAACCAACCGCCGTGCGGTATGCTTTGATGGTGCCGAAATCTGGAGCAAAGTTATTGGTTGGATCTTCCGTTGTGACACGACACTGAATGGCATAGCCGCGCAGTTCGATATCTTCCTGACAGGAGATACCAATTTCAGGATCAGAGAGCTTGAAACCCTCGGCAACGCGAATTTGAGTTTGTACGAGGTTACGCATGGTCACCATCTCGGTGACGGTATGCTCAACCTGAATACGCGGATTGGTTTCGATGAAGTAGAAGTTCTCCTCTGCATCCATCAGAAACTCAACAGTACCCGCATTGACGTAGCCTACTTCGTTACCGATTTTCATCGCGAAAGCACAAATCTCTTCACGCTTGGCTTGGCTTAACGACGGCGATGGTGCTAACTCGATCACTTTCTGGTGACGACGCTGAATGGAACAATCTCGCTCGAAGTAGTGAACAAGGTTACCGTGCTTATCGCCCATGATCTGAACTTCGATATGCTTCGGATTTTTAACAAATTTTTCAAGAAAAACCGTACCATCACCAAACGCCGCCAGTGCTTCTGACGATGCTGACTTAAGTCCTTCAAGAAGCTCTTCGCGATTAGTCGCTACACGCATACCACGACCACCGCCGCCAGAAGCCGCTTTGACCATGATGGGATAGCCGCACTCTTTAGCGAAGATCAAGGCTTGTTCGTCAGTCTTAACGGGATCAGGTGTACCCATAACAATTGGAACACCCGCTTTAATGGCAACGTGACGTGCTGCCACTTTATCGCCTAAGCGACGTTGGATATCGGCGGTAGGTCCAATAAAGGAGATACCAGCACGCTCACAGGCTTCAGCAAACTCAGCATTTTCTGACAGAAAACCATAACCAGGGTGGATCGCATCAACCCCTTTTGCCCGAGCTAACTCAACAATATCATCAATGCCGAGATACGCATCAATAGGCCCTTTTCCCTTACCGATCTGATAGGCTTCATCAGCCTTGTAACGGTGCAGAGCCAACTTATCTTCTTCAGAATAGATCGCTACCGTTTTGATCCCGAGCTCAGTACAAGCACGGAAAATACGGATTGCAATCTCACCACGGTTTGCGGCCATAATTTTTTTAAACTTTTTTACTGCCATGTAATCCTCCTTATTTTCACACTAAATGTCACTTTTTTATTCGTGAACAAAATTTGTACAATTTTTTTTAGCGAGACTTTAAAAGCGTTGTTATTTCAAACACTTAGCCAATCACCATATAAACAGAGAGGGTGAAAAGTGTCAAGTCATATTATATTAGCCACCGACCTACACACTAAGCAGAGATGAATCATAGCCTCTGTATCAGAGGGATATTCTTACATTTAATTCAATAACTCAGATTTTTTATGTTTAGATTCACGGATGTTAAAAATAGAAATTCGAACAGTAAAGGAGAATAAAAAGTAAACGTGAAGAGATTTTTGACTTCCCTGCGGCACAAACCGCTGTGCAGCAGGGATAATAGTTAAACAGCTACGTAGATAAAAATAAGATCATATCAGCTTGAAATCAGCGAACCGACCCCCTCAATTAAGATGAGCTGATACCATTGTCCTGTCGCAGATGATGATAAAAGGCCATAGCGAGCGGACTCAGTTGACGATTTTTACGCTGAATCAAATAAAACGAGCGCGGCATGGCCACTCCTTGAATCGCCACTCGGCTCAGCATGCCACGGTCAAGATCTTCCTGTACGGACAATAACGATAAGATCGACACACCAATTTGTGATCGTACCCCCTGACGCACAGCTTCATTGCTGCCCATCTCGGCCACCACTTGAAAGTGGGAGCATTCAACGCCCACCTCTTTAAGAAACTGGACCATCTCCATTCGAGTACCTGAACCCGGTTCACGAAGGATAAATGGCGTGTCCATCAATTCCGCCGGTAAAACACTCTGACGTGATGCCCAAGGATGATCAGGATGGACGGTCAATACCAGTTCATCGCCAAACATCTGTTCACATTCAATACGTTGATCTTTCCATTGTGTACCAACTAAACCAAGTTCTAAGCGGCCATCAAGAACTTCATCAACAATTTGTGATGTTCCCGAAATTTTCAACATCAGCTCAACGGTAAGATGTGCGGACTTAAAGGACTCTATCTGGCACGGCAATAAATAAGCACCAGGGATCGTACTCGCTCCCACCGATAATTGACCGACCAATTTGCCTTGATATTGACTCAAGGCTTGGGTTGCCTCATCTTTCAGGTTGATAATACGCCGTGCATACTGATATAGGATTTTACCAGCATGGGTGGGTTGAGCGCTACGACCGAGACGATCAATTAACTTTTCACCAAACTGATCTTCCAAGGTGCGAATGTGTTCACTCACTGAGGGTTGAGAAAGTAGTGCCGCCTCAGCAGCGCGGGTAAAACTACCTAAATCGACAACCTTACAAAAAACTTCTAAACGACGAATATCCACACATAACTCCAAGAATTAATAAAACATACAATGTATAAACACAAAAAATAACAGAATATCGTGGTTATTTCAGGCCTAATCGCTCGTAAATTGAATCCGTTGCTGTGGCACTGTTGAGGGTATAAAAATGGACTCCGCGCACTTTGTTGGCAATGAGATCGCGTGCTTGCTCTGTTGCCCAATCGATACCAATTTGTTCCACTTCTTCTTCATTGCCAGCAGCATACACACGCCGAAGTAACTCAGCAGGAAAACGCGCGCCCGCAGCGAGTTCGGCCATACGGGCCATCCCTTTGCGATTACGCAATGGCATAATGCCAGCGATAATCGGCACAGTGATCCCAGCCAGTTCACAGCGTTGACAAAAGTCATAAAAATCGCGATTTTCAAAAAACAATTGAGTCACAATATAGTCGGCACCGGCATCAACTTTTTGTTTAAGGTAATCGATTTCGAGCAACCGATTAGGCATTTCAGGATGCCCCTCGGGAAAGCCCGCAACACCTATACTCATAGTCGGAAAATGTTGGCGAATATAGGCGACAAGGTCAGCCGCATGGTTAAAGCCGTTCTCTGGTGGACACCAATTATCAACATCCTGTGGTTTATCGCCACGTAAGGCGAGAACATTCTCAATACCACTTTGCTGATAGTGTGACAGAATTGCGTGGACATCATCTTTTGTTGCAGCAACGCAGGTTTGATGAGGAACAACGGTGATACCCGTTTCACGATGAATGCGCAGCACCAATTCATTGGTTTGACTTCGGGTTGTCCCCCCCGCACCATAGGTAACACTCACGGATGATGGATTGAGTGGTGCAAGTTGGGCGATATTATCAAACAAACGCTGCCAACCTAAATCCGTTTTAGGTGGAAAGAACTCGAAGCTGAGCGAAGTGGTGCTTTGATCGAGGATATTCTTCATCAACATGGCGGAGCGTTCCTTTCATGAAACATATTTAAACAGGCAAGCGCCACTGACAATGGTAACCGGCGTCAGTCAATAGCCGAGTGGCTTCATCGAGACCTACACCGACAGAAGCGACACCATGCGAATCATCTCCAGGAACAAGATCAATGCCCAACTCCAATGCCCGTTTAAGAATAGGCGCCGAAACATACGGCTCACTGGCACCTTTTGCTAAGGCTCTGACATTAAAGTCGAGCAGCAGCCCTTTTTGGGCAATACGTTGCAAATTTCGCTCGATGCGTTGGGCAATTTCAGGTTGCTTGAATCGTTGCGCATAATCATCATCATACAAGCGCACTAAATCGAAGTGACCAACCACAGCAGGACTCAGGTTTTCAAGCATAGAAAATTGCGCGTCAAAATAGGCGCAATAGAGGGCATCATAGCCGCCCACACAGTGAACGGCTTTTGCATAATCGTCACGACTGAAATCGAAGCATTGCTCCATCACATGATGTACCGAGCCAACCAAATAATCTAACTGGTACAACTGCTTTAACCGTTGAACCCACGGCACACTACCGGCGTAAAACTCAGTCTCCATCGCTACGAAAATTGCCATCTTCTTGGCGTATTTTTTTTGCAACTGGCGCGCCGTGGTGACATAGCGATCAAACTGCTGTTGTAACTGTTGAGCGGTTAGACCTGCGGCCTTTTCATCAGGATAAAGCCCGTCATCGGTCATCGGCGGCATGTGCTCCGTCAATCCAAGCCACGCAAACCCTTGATCAGCATAAGCTTCAACAACTTGTGTTAAAGTATCTTTGGCGTGGAGACAAAATTCACCACTATGTCCACCATGGGCTGAAACACGCAATGATCGATTTTTACTCTCCATACTGACCCTCTTTACTTTCAGGATAACTCAGAGTAGAACAATGAGAATAGTTTACAATCTCAACAAGGAGCATATTTATGAAGCAAACAACTCAATCTATCAATAAACAACAGATTTCAACCACAGCTGCCCCCGCAGCCATTGGCCCCTACTCGCAAGGGATCAAAGTGGGAAATCTGTTCTTTTTTTCTGGTCAAATACCACTCGACCCGCAAACGGGAAACCTCGTTGATGGTTCGATTAAACTAGAAACAGAGCGCGTCATGGCCAACATGGAAGCTGCACTCGCTGGAGCACAACTCACTTTTGATCATGTCGTTAAAACAACCATTTACCTCACTGACCTCAATAATTTCGCAGTGGTGAATGAGATCTATGGTCGTTTTTTCAGTGATCCAGCTCCTGCCAGAGCATGCGTTGAAGTGTCAGCTTTGCCTAAGGGATGCAACATCGAGATCGAATGGATCGCCTGCTGCGCTGACTAGCAGGCTATCAACAGTCTGCTAACCCTGCATTATTTTTCGCTACGGATATAGGAATCTAAACCAGATTCCTTTAAAGCACTCGCTGCTTTCTGGGCATCATGATGCTGTTCATAACGACCAGCAATCACTTCGTAGCGCAGATGCTCCCCCTCACCGCGTTGATTGAGGGTACTGTTCATCCCTTGCTTTAATAACCGTTCAACCCGTTGCTCGGCATAATCCCGATTGCGGAAAACACCGCTCAACAGAAGGTAACCATGTTTAGCACTAACAGCGTGTTGAGGGGTCTCAATGACCCTCACCTGCCGTTGTTGTTTTATGCTGGCAATTTCAGCTTGCCACGCCACAGCATTAAACGGTGCAATACGCTGGACTAAATGAAAGACACCATCTGCTTTAAGTAAAATAGGAGTGGAGAAACTATCAACTCCTGCAAGCCGTTGAGCAAACTCTGGTGGCATATTTGCTAATGCAATGGCGCCGACATAGCCACCGTTTTGAGATTCTATATCCGTCGAAAATTGCCGTGCTAACTCCTCAAACAGTTCGCCGTCACCTAAACGCTTCATCACCTCATCAACCACTGACCGGCTATCTAGGGTGATCCGGCGTAAATAATATTCGGTCGTGGTTTCAACCCACGGTTTTACGGGTAACTGCCAACCAAGATCAACCAATTTTCGTTCTAAATCAAACCCCGGCAAACCAAGTTGTTGCGCCATCACCAGTGCCATACTTGAATCATCATATTTACCCAGGCGATAAAACACCTCACCCAAATAGTAATAGCCGTAGGAAAAGCCTGGATTTAATTCGAGGACCCGGCTGAATTCAGCTTGTGCCTGTTGCAGAAGGCCAGAAGCTAAACAAAACACCCCAAGCTCCATATGCAGAAAATCGTTAATTGGCGCTGTTTCAATCGCTTTTTCCATCTCAGTTATGGCTTGATCAACAAAGCCTAAATCATATAAAACCTGTGACAGCTCACGATGAATATTGGGGTTTTTAGCCCCTGTTTCCAGAGCACGACGGTAAGAATGGACGGCCCAAAATGGTCGCCCAGCCTCAAGATGACGTTGTGCCAGTTGGTAATGGACATCGGCCACTTTAATTGGTTCTTCGGCAAAGGCAGGAACACCCAGAACAAGAGTCACAACAACCGCAAACCAAGCACCATATTGAACTATTTTGTTCATGATAAACCATCCTGTTTTAAACGATGCTGTACCTGCTTCATATCGTCCCACACCTCTCGTTTGGTCACCGGACTACGGATGAGGTCATGGGGGTGAAACGTTGCAATCAGAGGGATATTTTGATAGTTCGACCACGTACCACGCATATGGCTCATCTCTTGTTGTTTATTCAACAAAACCTGTGCGGGCAATGTTCCCAATGCCACAACAATCTGCGGCCGTATCGCTGCTAATTGCCGTTGAAGTACCGGCTCACACGCAGCAATCTCATTCTGCGTTGCGGGGCAATTTTGTGCAGATGCGCACTTCACAAGATAACAAAGATAAACGTCGCTACGCGATAATCCCATCGCAAAAAGAATGCGATCTAGGAGCTGTCCCCCCTCACCACTGAATGGAGCACCAGCACTGACGTCGTTCATTGTTGGCCGTTCGCCAACAAAAACCACCTGAGCATGTGGATTCCCCTCACCAAATACCTTTTGCTCCGCACCACTTCTGGCAGGACAATCTTGGCATGGATTGAAGCTTTTCAGCTCATCTAAAGTTTCAGCGCGACACTCACCAGTACTGGGTTGTTCACCCTCGGCACAAAGAGGTAAGGCTTCAGGAGCAGGCTGAAGATAAACATCATCAACACCTAAACTCTTGAGTTCGGTTAGAATTGATCGGGCTTGAAGCAACAGCTCATATTTTGCTTGTTCTAGCGTATTCGGCATATTGATTGATTTCGTCTGGTGGTCTATTGATATATGGCTTATGATAAAAGTTGGATCGCGTTACGGTATTTATTCAACCCATCCACTTAAACAAACAGTATCGAGAGGTCGTACCATGCGTCCATTCAAAACGATATTGCTATTGATTATCGTGTTGGCACTCATCCCACAAAATGCTTGTGCATGGGGCTTTGGTGTTCATCTTCAATTAGGCTGTCAGCTGTTAAGCCACGTTTCTTGCTTACCGGCAAACATACAACAGATTCTAACGAACTTTCCTGCTGATTTCCTTTATGGCTGCATGAGTGCCGACATCACCATCGGCAAAAAATACACCCACTATCTCAAGCACTGCCATAGCTGGAATATTGGTGATAAAATTCTTGCTCAAGCAACCAATGATGCGCAACGTGCCTGCGCCTATGGATATTTATCGCACCTTGCTGCCGATACCATTGCGCACTCCTATATGGTGCCATTCAAAATGGTACGAAGCTATAATACCGTGTTTCTCAAACATGCCTATTGGGAACTCCGCTTTGAATCACAGATACCTGAAGAGATCTGGCAACAAGCACGAAATATGGCTCAATACGATTTTAGCCAGAACGATGAGTTGCTACGTGATGTCTTAGAAAACACCCTGTTTTCATTTGGCACCAATAAACAACTGTTCAACTCAATGGTCTTAATCAGCCGCATTAAACGGTGGCGCAAACTGCTGACATTTATTGACAAGCGATCTCGCTGGCAGGTCAGTATCGTTGAACGCGAAGAATACCTCGAATTGGCTCTTAATGCGATAATTAGTATTCTCAGTGACCCTGTAAGTCCTTATCGTCAAGCTGACCCTGCCGGGGAAAGAGCACTATATGTAGCCAACCAATTACGCACAAATTTGAATCAACTATGGTTGGACGGCAAACTGCCTAAAGAGCAAAGTGCGCAACTAATTGTAGAGTTGAAAGAAAAATTTCGTCACTCTATCACCCAACCCCACGAGCTCCTCGATCTGTTGTCGGAACATGCGTGATACCCAACTCTAATTTAGCAGTTCAACCACGCGATCTAACAACTGGTGTGCCACTTCATCTTTACTCAGCTGGGGTAACTCTTCAACTCGACCATCGGCATGCAATAGTTTGACAATATTGGTATCCACATCAAATCCAGCACCGCTCTGGGTAATGTCATTGGCAACAATTAGATCGAGTTTCTTCCGTTTAAGCTTTTCGCTGGCATGCTTAAGGAGATTTTGGGTTTCAGCGGCAAAACCAACCAACACTTGCCCCTGTTTTTTCTCACCAACTTCAGCAAGAATATCCGGATTTTTTTCCAAGCTCACCGTCAACTCAGCATCATTTTTTTTGATTTTTTGCTCAGCAATAGTTACCGGCCGGTAATCAGCCACCGCTGCGGCTTTAACAACGGCTGTTGCGCTAGGCAATGCCGATAAAACACTCGCGCGCATCTGTTCAGCACTCACCACGGGAACCAGCTCCACACCCGCAGGTGCAGTCAAAAACGTTGGTCCTGATACCAGCACCACTTCGGCACCACGTTGTACCGCTGCGCGGGCAACAGCGTAACCCATTTTACCTGAAGAGTAATTACTAAGATAACGCACCGGATCAAGCTCCTCACGTGTGGGCCCAGCTGTAACCAGTATTTTTTGCCCCACAAGGTCTTGCGGTGCCAAGACACCTTGCGCCGCTGCAAATATGGCTTCGGGATCGGGAAGCTTCCCCTGCCCTTCGTAACCACAAGCCAGAGCACCGAACGCGGGATCGATAAAATAGTAGCCTAGCTCACGTAAGCTTTTCTCATTACGCAGATAGATCGGGTTCTCGTACATGTGAACATTCATTGCTGGGGCAAACAGTACGGGAGCCCGTGTCGCCATGACGGTAGTCGTCAATAGATCATCGGCAATGCCGCCAGCTATTTTACCAATAACATTGGCCGTAGCGGGCGCGATCACAAACAGGTCTGCGCCATCAGCAAGGGAGATATGGCCAATCTCTTTCTCTTGATATAGATCAAACAGGTCGCTATGAACAGGATTGCTTGATAAGGTTTGAAATGTCAGTGGCGTAACAAATTCACGAGCGCTTGCTGTCATCACCACAGAGACATCGGCCCCTGCTTTGACCATTAACCGTAGCAGTTCAATCGCTTTGTAAGCCGCAATACCACCACACACGCCGAGCACCACTTTTTTACCTTTAAACATCGTCCCTCACAAACTTAGCGCAGCACGTTATGCACAACGTTAATACTGACCATTAACAAAAGGATTAACACTTTTTTCACGGCCAACGGTTGAATCGGGACCATGACCGGGATGAACAACCGTCGCATCAGGTAGAACCATCAAATCAGAGCGGATATGACCCAACAGTTGATCGATATCACCACCAGGAAGATCTGTGCGGCCAATGGATCCAGCAAACAACGTATCACCTGAAAAGAGATGCCCTTCGCCGTAGAGACAAATTCCACCAGGGGAATGACCAGGAGTATGAATCACTTCGAAGGAAAGATCGCCCACTTCGATAAGATCACCGGTAGAAAGAAAACGCTTGGGTTCGGGAGATTCAACAGCGGGCAAACCATAACCACTGGCATACTGAGCGGCAACTTTAAGCAACGGTAAATCGTCACGATGCATGCACAAATCAACCCCTGTTTTGTCAATCACATAGAAGTTAGCCCCGACATGATCAAAATGACCATGAGTATTAACAACCAATTGCAGATCAAGCCCCTCTTGCGCCAATACGGCAAGAATGTTCTCCCCTTCATCACCGGGATCAACAACAAAAGCTTTTTTAGTTCGTGAGCAACCAACAATATAACAATTAACCTGCAGTGGGCCGACAGCTAGAGTTTTTACGATCATAACTTATTGCTCCTCTTTCGAACCAAATAGATCTAAATTCAACCCAGATAATTGTGCCTCAAGGGTCGTGCTCAACGGACTATTATGCTTTGTCGTTTGGCGACTTGCCTGACGTTCATTTTTACGTGGCTGGGATTTTTTTTCAGGCTTTGCCGTCGTCGCAACGACTGATTTCTCCATCGGCGCTACCACAGGTTCTAACACCTGAGGCTGCTCGACTGTATTTGTATCGGCACCACTATTTTGGTCACCAATAAAAAAGTAACGATCATACATGCGATGGTAACCTGTCCAACCTGTTTCGCTCTGCTGCTCTTTTTCAATGTGAGCCTGAACTCCGTTAATTTTAGAATCCATATCATCGAGAAAATTAAGCACGACGGCCTCAAGGGTCTTAGGTCGTTTCGGCGAGCCATAATCATACTGACCATGGTGCGAGAGAAGAAGATGCTTGATCAAAATGGTTTTGACTCGGGGGAAATCAGGCAATAATCGAACCTTTTCATCAACCATCTCGACACCAATAACAATATGACCGAGAAGCTTACCCTCATCGCTGTAATCGAAGCTACGTGCATAGCGCAGTTCAGCGACTTTACCAATATCATGTAATAATGCGCCACTAATTAGAAGATCGCGATCAACCTTTGGATAACGCACACAGATATCGGCAGCAAGACGGGCCACGCATAAGGAGTGTTCCAATAGTCCACCTAAATAGACATGGTGCATCGCTTTAGCTGCGGGAGCTTTAGCAAATAAACTGACAAATTCCTGGTCGTTAAAAAAAGCCTCCATCAACCCCTTAAAGTGCGGATCAACCATGGTGGCAATTAAAGTACGAACTTCATCAAGCATCGTTTGTGGGTCATTTTGCGAGACAGGGAGAAAATCTCCGAGATCAACGGAGTCCTCTGGTACGACAACAATATCTTGAACGATAAGTTGCATCTTACCCATATAAACGCTGGCTTTGGCACGAACACGGATGAAGTCATCCTTCTGGAACAGGCGATCAAACTCATCGACACGGTCCCAGACTCGGCCCTCAACTTCACCACTACGATCCATCAACTTCAGGGTCATATAGGGTTTGCCATTTTTAGCCATTGCCATAATTTTATCGCGTACTAAAAAAGGGCAGTCGACATGATCACGTTCTTTTAATTCGGCTACAAAAACTTTTTCCAAAGCAGTTACTCCCTTTATATTATCGGTCTACGTTTCATCATTTTATTTCATACAAACTACCGTACAAGGTAGTGATATTGTTATTCCTGACAGATCAACAATGCCGCTGAGACACCATCAATTGCGGCACTCATGATACCTCCAGCATAGCCTGCACCCTCACCGACAGGATAAACCCCGAGCCAATCTACTGCTTGCCCACTCGAATCGCGAACAATTCTCACAGGTGCTGAGGTGCGTGATTCAATTCCAGTCAAGGTTGCTTCGCGGGTCACAAAGCCTCTCATTTTACGGTCAAACTGCGGCAATGCCTGTTGCAAACCTTGAACAACAAAATCAGGCAACGCTTCGCTCAATTGAGCCGCACAAACGCCTGATCGACAACTTGAATTAATATCCCCACCAGTACCCGTGCCGAGAAAGTCCAGCATATTTTGAGCTGGAACCTGATACGAACGCCCACCTGCGATAAAGGCTTGATGCTCCCAGTGTTGCTGAAAGCGAACCCCCGCTAACGGTGAACTATCGCCAAAATCTTCGGGGCGAACCGAGACCACTAAGGCACTATTGGAATACTCGGCATCACGCTTATAATTACTCATGCCATTAACTACAACACCCTCAGATTCGCTACTACTTTGCACCACATGCCCACCTGGGCACATACAGAAAGAATAAGTACCGCGTCCCGTAGCTTTATCATTATAGGCTAAATTATACTCTGCGGTTGGCAAACGTGGATGGTTGGCAATTCCGTACTGAATTTTATTAATCAACTCCGTCGGATGTTCAACACGAACACCTAGGGCAAACGGTTTGGCTTGTAACGTAAACTCTTTTTTCTCTAACAACGCATAGGTATCACGCGCACTGTGGCCTATGGCCAAAACCACCACATCACAACGAATCATCTCGTCATCGTTAATGGTCACCGACTCAACGATAGTGTCGCGGCGTTGGATATCGGTCACACAACTATCAAAACGTAGCTCAACACCAAGCTGTTGCAACTGTTTACGAAAATTACGTAACACGTGGCGCAAGCGGTTAGTACCGATATGCGGCTTCGCTTGGATCAAAATCTCTTCTGGTGCACCAAGATCAACAAAAGTTTGCAATATGGGCACGGTAAGCGGATTTTTAACGCGTGTCGTCAGTTTACCGTCTGAAAAAGTCCCTGCTCCGCCCTCACCAAATTGGACGTTACTATTTTCGTTTAAGGGGCCACCTTGCCAAAAGGATTCAACATCTGCAACCCGTTGTTCAACGGGTTGACCACGGTCAACAAGAATGACCCGCTGTCCAGCCTTTGCTAACCACAATGCTGAAAATAATCCCGCAGGTCCCATGCCGACAACAACGACTGTTTTAGGCGATGTAGCCAGCGAAACTTCATGGACTGCGAGTTGTGGTGTCACGACATTAAGGCGGCGATCCTGCTGTGCTTGTTCAGTCAACTTGCCAGCATCGTCGAGACTAAACTCTACTGTGTATATACGCAGGACACGACCTTTTCGGCGCGCATCAATACTGGAACGAACAATACGCCATTGCTGAATATCCTCGACGCAGCACTGAACATATTCCGCCACCTTTAGAGGGAGAAGAGTTTCTTCTTCATCTAAAGTGAGAGCTACCTCAGTTAAACGAAATATGGTTGAGAGTTGATGGACCACCTAAACTCCTTCTCGACAACAACATAAGCAATGAACAACATAGCTATGTGATAAAAAAACTATAAAACATGAGTGTCTTAAATAATCAGATCACCATACCGTTTATCCTCATCGTTTGACAAGAAAAGAAGCCCCCTTTAAACGACAAAAGGTGGCACAATGGCCACCTTTTAATCAATCTAAAACAGGTTTAACGAATCAAACGACGAAATCAGCCTAACTTGCTTCATCAGCACTGCTAACAGTCATGACAGGGATGGTCGATTTACGAACAACCTTCTCTGCAGTACTGCCAAACAGTACATGATCAAGACCAGCACGACCATGTGTACCTAAAACGATAAGATCGGCAGTATGCAATTCTGCCTGTTTGATAATTTCAGTATGAGCTAAGCCTGGTACGACAAGAATCTCGTAATTGTCATCATCGTTAAAATGTTTTTGACAAAAATCAGTCATCATCTTATTTGCGCCATCCTCGATCTCTTTTTCCAGCAGATCAAAAGAGACGTGAGGAACATAAAATCCGCGCAGATCTACTGGCTCACTAATAACATGGACCAACACCAATTTAGCCTCACATTTTTGTGCCAGAGAGTACGCATAATCGAAAGCTACGGTTGAACAGTCCGAAAAATCTGTGGCAAATAAAATCGTTTTAAACTCACGCATAATGACCTCCATCATCTTGATGCAACCAACAAAATAGTTAAAAAAATTAAACGAATAAATAGGTTAGATACTCAGATCATAGCACGACAACCAACACTGTCAAGAGACAGCGATACGGTGACACATCTACATCCTCTCATCTAAAAGTTGTAAATATTCGCGAGCTTTTTTACCCTGTTCAGTTTGATCCGCTCGGTTTGCAACCTCTCTAAACTCAATCGCAGCGGCATCATTTTCTTCAAGTTGCAGTAACGCTTCACCCAGTAAAAAATGAACATCAATATTATCTGGAAACAACAACAATGTTCGCTCTAAATATTGCCGAGTCAGATCATATTTCCCCATTGAATAATAGGTTTTTGACAATAAAAATAAGGCATTCGAATTGGTTGAATCTACATCAATTGCCTCTTTAAACGCCATAACAGCTTTCATGCGGTGACCACCATGATAATTAGCAACACCGAGACCAATCAACGCACGAGTCTTGTAACGAAACAATAGATTATCTGCAACGTGACGAAACAACTGGGCCGCATCATCCCACCGCTGCATACTCAAATAGAGTGAGGCAAAATTATGTTGCACCGTCGGATCGTTGGGACGCAATTGCAACGATTTTTCATAATGTGTTTCTGACAACACGAAGGCTTTTTTTTCAAAATACACCATCGCTAACGTCGCATGGTAATCCGGATCATTCGGCTTATATTGCACAGCTTGGAGCATCTCATCAAGCGCATCGGTATAGTCTTTTGCTGCGATATAAGATTGAGCCATTTTGTAGTGCGAAAGACCTAAATCAACAGGTTTAGCTTTGGGCGCGCAACTTATTACAGACAAAACAACCACAATCATGGATAGATATAGACTGCATTTAAGCATGGCAAATTCCCTCAAAGGAGTTTAACTGAATAAAAAACCATAACGATCAAAATAGAAGGACAACAACTAATCAATACCATTGAATGTTGTCAACAGTTGAAACTTACGATAGCGATCGCGAACTTCGGCAAAATCAAGGGAACGCATACGATCCAAACTAAAATCTTCAACATTAAATGAAGCCATGACGCTGCCAAAAACAATGGCTTGACGCATGGCAGCATCGGAGTGGTCACGAACACTGGCAAGGTAGCCCATAAAGCCACCAGCAAAGGTATCGCCAGCTCCTGTTGGATCATAGACTGATTCGAGTGGATAGGCCGGCGCTGAAAAGACACCATGCTCAGTAAACATGGTCGCGCCGTACTCGCCTCGCTTAACAACCAATGTTTTAGGGCCCATCTCTAGAACTTTTTGCGCCGCCTTAACCATGTTCGGTTCATCAGCTAACTGACGAACTTCACCATCATTAATCAATAAAATATCTACATATTTAAGAGTTTTGATCAACTCATCGCGCTTACCATCAATCCAAAAGTTCATGGTATCGCAGGCAACGATCTTAGGCCGAACCACTTGTTTAAGAACATCGAGTTGTAATTCAGGATCAATATTCGCTAAAAATACATACTCAGCATCGAGATATGACTCAGGGAGTTTAGGACAAAAGTTCGCAAAAACATTGAGTTGCGTATCAAGTGTCTTGGCTTCATTCAAGTCGTAGCCATAGCTACCACTCCAACGAAACGTTTTGCCTGAAGCGGTACTCAAACCACTCAAATCGATCTGACGTGAAGCGAGAAAATCGATATGCTTTTGTGGAAAGTCCTCACCGACAACAGCAACGAGATTGACATCAGTAAAAAAACTGGCCGATGTCGAAAAGTAAGTACCTGAACCACCGAGAACTTCATCAACTTTGCCAAAGGGGGTTTCGACACTATCAAAGGCAACGGAACCAACAACAAGTATACTCATCTTATTCTCCTAAAGGTATTTACCAATCAACAACTCTAACCGTTGACGCGCTTCGGCTGGAATTTGAGTTTTATCTGTCATGACAGCATACTGAAGTGCTTGGCCACAACCACACTGACGCTCATCTGCAATCATCTGAACAGCCTGTGCGACAATCTTTTTTGCCATGGCAACATTCTTATGGATCACGGCAATAACTGCGTCGACAGACACATCATCATGCCCTTCGTGCCAACAATCATAATCAGTGGCCAAGGCTACTGTCGCATAGCACATTTCAGCTTCACGCGCTAGCCGTGCCTCTGGCAGATTGGTCATGCCAATAACATCGACCCCCCAACCACGAAAGATATTGGATTCAGCACGGGTTGAAAAGTTAGGTCCTTCAATACAAATATACGTTCCACCTTTATGAACCGTAGCGCCAACCTGTTGGGCGGCTTGAGCGACCACGTCACTGAGCTGCAAACAGACAGGGTCAGCAAATTGAACATGGCCAACAATACCATCGCCAAAAAATGTCGATGCACGTTTGCCAGTTGTGCGATCAAAGAACTGATCAGGGATAACAATATGGCCAGGAACGATCTCCTCTTTCATGCTACCAACAGCCGAAACGGAAATGATCTGCTGAACTCCAAGCATCTTCATACCATAGATATTGGCACGATACGGAACCTCAGATGGGAGTAAGCGATGTCCACGACCGTGACGGGGCAAAAAGACCATTTTCACATCGCCGAGAAATCCAGTAATATAGGCATCTGAAGGATCACCAAAGGGAGTCTGTAAACGAACCTCCTCAATCTGGGTCAACCCTTCCATCTCGTATAAGCCACTGCCACCAATTACTCCGATCACAGTCTGTTCCATAATGTATCTCCTTAATATTCAATCATGACATAGCAAACAATCGGATTTTGTGTACCACGATCACTGCCATAAAACCCAAATGGATATTTAGCAGGCTGCCGGGCTTAACAAGGCCCGTCACGTCCGACAGCATGCTAGATGTTTTTTTCTAATTTACCCTTTAGTTGACCACAGGCTGCAGAGATATCTTGCCCTTTACTTGCCCGACGAATGGCAACAACATCGTGGTCTAACAAATATCTCTGGAAGGCATCAATGGTAGCCATATCGGGGCAACGGTAACTGCTGCCCTCGTGTTCATTGAAAGGGATCAGATTCACCTTGGCCTTGATCCCATGAAGCAGTTTAATCATCCGTTTTGCGTCAGCAATCGAATCATTGAGGTCGCGAATCAAAATATATTCAAAGAAAATACGACGATAAGAAGCCAAGGGATAGTTTCGGCAGGCGGCCATCAACTCCTTGAGAGGATAACGCTTGTTGACCGGCATCAGCTTATCACGCACCTCATCAGTGGTTGCATTCAACGATACAGCAAGGTTAACGGTGATCCTCTTACCTAGTTCAGCCATTTCAGGAACGAGACCACAGGTAGAAAGTGTCACTTTTCGGGTGCCATAATCTAGGCCCGTCGGAGCATAAAATATTTTCAATGCACGAATAACATTTTCAATATTATGCAGCGGCTCCCCCATCCCCATTAAAACGATATTGTTAATCGGCCCCTCTTTGGCAACAGCGCACACCTGATTAACAATTTCGGCCGTCGTTAGGTTGCGCTTGAAACCAAAGGTACCCGTTAAACAAAAATCACACTGCATCGCGCAACCGACCTGGGTGGAGATACAGAGAGTGGAATGATCCTTTTCCATTGGGATGCGGACCGTTTCAATGCTTGACCCATCCTCTAAACGAAACAGATACTTTCGAGTTCCGTCAGTGCTGGTTTCAACAACCTCGGGAGTCCAATCAGAGATAATTGATTTCTTGCTGAGTTCAGCACGTAAGACTTTTGATAGATCGGTCATTTGATCGAGATCGGTAACACCGCGTTTATAAATCCAGCGCAATAACTGATCACAACGAAAACGCTCTTTGCCCATTCCTGATATAAATTCGAGTAACTCATCAGGGCTAAAATTTTTGAGATCTACTTTCTGTTGTTCCATGTCCATAACTATTGATCCAATATTGCCGACATTGTACGCTCGGGCGAAGTAATGTTGATAGAATTCTGATTAGACAAAAAAAGCCCTCCGGATTGTATCCGAAGGGCTTCTAATTCTCAAGCAGCTTCGCCGCTTATTCGCAACTTACAGCAACTCTAGACCAGAGAAGAAGTAAGATAGCTCAAATGCTGCTGTTTCAGGAGCATCAGAACCATGAGTTGCGTTTTCACCAATGTTTGAACCAAACTCTTTACGCAATGTGCCTTCAGCCGCGTCAGCAGGGTTTGTTGCCCCCATTAGATCGCGCCATTTCAGAATTGCACCTTCAGCTTCAAGAGCTAAAACGATACAAGGGCCACTGCTCATAAATTCGGTCAATTCACCAAAGAAAGGGCGCTCGTTATGTACATAGTAAAAACCTTCAGCTTCAACTTGGCTCATGTACAATTTTTTCAAACCAACTACGTTAAAACCCTCAGCATAAATACGAGCAAGAATTTTACCAGCACTACCCGCAGCAAATGCATCGGGCTTAATAATCGCAAATGTTCTTTCCATGGTGCAATGTCCTCCGAAATAATCTCGTTAATAAGCTCAATTCAACAATGAATTATCAGCTTTAGTGTAACGCTAGCGTCACCTTCGCAGAACTCAACGCAATCGTTAACTTGAACGCTGGCTTTTATCATCACTCTATCTAAAAGTCAAGGAGGCTTAGCCCCAAAATGTCACTTGATTACGTCCCATCTCTTTAGAACGATCTAGAGCTTTATCAACCCGATCAATCACACTCTCGAGAGTTTCATTTTCTTCGACAGTTACGGCACCGACACTTACCGTCATGGCGATAGGAAGGTCAAGACATGGTTCATTACGCACCATATCTAAAACCATGGTAGCAACTTTCATCGTTGACTTGCGGTTAGAGAAAGAGAGCAACACCATAAACTTATCACCCTCAATGCGGCCGATAATATCAGCTCGTCGCAATGATGCGCGCAACCGTGTCACCAACCACTGTAAAATCTTATCCCCCGTAGCACGACCATAGGCTTCGTTGAATTGTTTGAAAAAATCAACATCAAGAGCGAGGACTGAGAAAGGAGTATTATAACGATTAAAACGGAACCATTCGCGATCCATCGCATCCATAAAAGCTTGTTTGTTGGGTATCCCAGTCAGGTGATCAAGATGGGTTTGCTGACGAAGCTCACTATTCATCTCTTTTATTTGCAACATTTCTGACGCATCAGAAAACGTTTCAATTGCACCCGCAACGACACCATTGCAGTCATAAACAGCGTTGGTCTTTACGGTAATCGGGATACGACGGCCATCCTTATGCGCAAAAAACACCAAGGCTTCTTGGGGATTTTCCTCTTCGATACACACCTTCAAAGGGCAACCATTATCACACAGCAAGTTATTCTCGCTATCGACATGATGCATTGGGCCATCTTTGCATAGACAACCAACAACATCCTCTGAAGAATAACCTGTCAACTGCTCGGCAGCTTTGTTCCAATACAAAACACGCCGCTCGACATCAACACAATAGACTGCCTCAGAAAGGTTATCTAGCATCTGTTTGTAAAAGACTGAATCTAACGTCATAACTTACCTCTATCGTAATTTTCATCACTATACTCGCAATAATAATTAAGCACCGCAAATATTCATACCACACCAACACCAAACCCACCAGCGTATTCACCATGCACCCTTAAATTAATTAAGGATGCTGAAACTATTAATACTGGAAACCATCTGCTTTAATGCTTGACCGCGATGACTAATACTATTTTTTTCATCGATACTAATTTGTGCCAGACTGCGGTGATCTCCATCGACTTGAAACAACGGATCGTAGCCAAAACCACCATCACCTTGCTCTGCCTTCAAGATATGACCCTCTAACCGTCCTTGAAAAAAAAGACAGTCACCGTTGGGATAGCATAAGGCCATCACGCAACAAAAAGCGGCTTGTCGTTGACCCTCTGGTATTTGAGACATCTCTGTCAACAACAAATGATTATTTTCACTATCGGTTGCCCCTTCACCAGCATAGCGAGCAGAGTAGACACCAGGGCGCCCCTGTAATGCTTCGACAGTTAAACCTGAATCATCCGCCAAGCAAGGCTTACCCGTTTGCAGCACAATGGCCTGCGCTTTCTTTTGGGCATTTTCCTTAAAGGTTTCACCGTCTTCAATAGCAGGAACAAGTTCAGGATAGTTTTCCATCCCTTCAGCATCAATCCCAACGTCTGCGAGCACACGGCGAATCTCTTTGAGTTTCCCTGTATTTTGTGTGGCGATAATCAACGACATACTAACCCTCCAGCACCTGACACTGCAGCTGCGTTAAATCAGCACATCCTTTGATGGCCAAAGCGCGCATTTCATCAAGTTGTTCACTGGTAAAGGGTTCTGATTCAGCAGTGCCCTGTACTTCGACAAACGCGCCAGAACCGGTTAAAACAAAATTCATATCCACTTCCGCCCTTGAGTCCTCGATGTAATTCAAGTCAAGCAGAGCGTTGCCATCAACAATGCCAACGCTGATCGCGGCAAGAGAATCTTTAAGTGGCGATTTTGTTAGTTTGCCTTCGGCGATCAATTGATTCACAGCTTCAACGAGAGCAACATAGGCTCCCGTGATTGAAGCCGTGCGCGTGCCTCCATCGGCCTGCAACACATCACAATCCAAACGGATGGTGCGTTCACCCAACAATTCAAAATCAATCACAGCACGTAATGCACGACCAATTAAACGCTGAATTTCGTGAGTACGCCCGCCGACTTTACCCCGTGAAGATTCTCGAGAGTTTCGGCTTTGCGTTGAACGGGGGAGCATTGAGTATTCAGCAGTTACCCAACCTCTCCCTTCACCGCGCATAAAGGAGGGCACGCCATCTTCAACCGTTGCATTACACAAAACAACGGTATCACCAAAGGTCGCTAAAACAGAGCCTTCAGCATAACGGGTAAAACCGCGCTGTAGCGTAACGGGTCGAAGTTGATCAAATTTACGTTCATCATGACGAATAATATTCATTGAAGAGATCCTTTAATATTTTAAATAACGGACTTAATAAGATAACAGATACAGACTACTGTTGTGAGTTGGAGAACTCTTGTAATCCTTGATAGAGCGCTTCAGCCAAGCGCTGTTGGCCCTGAGAACTCATCAACATCGATTGATCTTCTGGATTTGATAGATAGCCCAACTCGATAAGAACAGTTGGCAGATCGCCTTGAACGAGTGAGATAAGGGGAGCCTGCGACACTTCGGCCACGTTAAATCCGGCATCGCGTAACGCTTCACTTAAGCGTAAAGCCAACAACATACTGCCATTACCAAGCTGCTGATCACGGTTCAACTCACTCTGTGCGGGGCGAACATACAGGTGAATACCATTTAAATCGGGTGATAATGACGACTGAGCATGCAGTAACAAAAAAGCGTCAACCTCATCATGGCGTGCACTGGCCAAATGTTGCTGAGCTGAAAGAGAGTAATCATCATCACGACTTAAATACACCGGTACACCCAGTTGCATTTTAATTCGCGTTTCAAGCTTCTTAGCAACAGAAAGAACAACGGTCTTCTCTTTGACACCACTAAGACCAATGGTTCCAGTATCTTCACCACCATGCGCTGGGTCAATAGCAACGGCACGCAAAACCGGCGCATTAGAACTCTTTTTTTTCTGTAGCAAAAAGGCAAACAACCGATCAAACACACCCTCTGTTGAGGGATCAATCTGTGATGTTGGATTTAAGTTACGATAGTAAATAGGGGTCGGCAGCAGATCAGCCAACTGATCTAACACAAAGGATTCGGAAACTCGCAACCGACCATCAATAAAACGGGGAGGATGCTTAATAGGAACATACGTTTCACCAATGTTTAGATATTGACCACCAGGGAAAAATGTTGCACGTCCACGAGGAGTTCTCATGCGATAGCGATGCTCGACCGCGTCCCAATAACCACTCATTCCAAGGGCTGGAAGCACATCATCGATAGCAAAGTACGGGATTGCTTCATGGTGATAAACTTCATTAATCCGTTGAGGGGACGCACCTTGACGCGACAACTCGATTGCCGCTTGAGCTGAAACAGCCCAACACAAAAGGAATAAACTAAAAAAGATGCGAACGATCATGGACGAAACCTTAGTAATTTGAAAACAACATTCAAAAAAAAACGACTGATACCTGTACCAGTGAACCACGCGGACATCAAAAGAGTTATTATAATCGAGTATCACTCTGATTCAGGTATTAAGATCAATCGCTAAATACTATACTCAGTAACAACTACTGTCAATCATATCAATTTCCATATTTAAACAGCGAGTAAACGACGACCGCGAGTCGGTTCGTACCCTAGAACTTTGATCAGACGCTTTGTCAGCGTATTCTCCAGTTCTCGCTGCACGGCATGATTACCCTGCATCGGCTTAATCTGACCACCAGCAGTCATCCCATGCCCTCCTGCAGTCCCTAAGCCTTCGACAACCTCGCGGATGATTTTTCCTGCAAAAAGATCCTCGCGATCGGTTCGAAACGACAGAACTTCCTCTTCGTTACAGCACCCCATGCCAAGAACAACTGAAACTCCATCCATCCGCAGCAGAAAATCAGCTAATTCAGCCACCATATCGGGATGTTCCACCTCAAAAAGGTTAAACACCATAATATCATGAAAAATTCGTGCAGACTCGAGAGCTTGATTAAAATTTAAAAAGTAATGACTTGGCACCTTAGCGTGGGCAATTTCGAATAAGATTCGATTGTTACTCAATGATAATAAATCTTGATAGGCACGTCGATCAGGTGGTGACCATTCACGACCCAAATCTTGCGTTTCTGAACGAATTGCGTAAAAAAGCGCTGTTGCGAGGCGCGTACCTAAATATACATCTTGGGCGAGAAGATACTCATATAAAATTGTCGCACAAGCACCATACTCCTCGCGAACATCACTGATTGATGAGCTATCAGTACCAACACGCAGGGGATGATGATCGATAATAATATCGATTCGACAATCATCGGGTAAACTTCCATTTCCTGTCCGAGGCTGACTGTCAACCATACAAACGATATCGTATTGATAACAATCCACCGAACTCAGAGGTGTTATCTCTATCTCTAGTTTTTCAACCATCGTACGATTTTCACGCCGCCCTATCACACCACCACTTGCAATCAGCGCTTGCACACCTGTTTTCATCAACAGCAGATGACTTAACGCATAGGCAGCGGCCAATGAATCAGGATCGGGATTATCGTGCGTAGCAATCAATACATGACGTTTCCCGCGTACTTTATCAATGATCTGTTGACTCAACTCCAACGACCTAGCTAGATCAATCACACACTCCCCTTTCATCTCAATCAACATCTTGATAACGATTCACACGTTACATGATGCCCCAAAATAGGTTCAAGACAAAACTTAATCACACCTCATAGTTTAAATATTTACTAAATAAAAGGTCAGCCCTTATTTGCTATAAATTAAAATAAATGTTAATGTTAATGTTAATGTTAATGTTGAAAAACATAAAGATCCTACTAAATTTAATCATTAAAGATAGTTATACGAAAGTTGCCAATGCTTAAAGGTACCGTTTATCTATTCTACACGATTGTCATTGTCGCCATAATGCTTCCGCAATCACTCATGGCAACGAATGGAATGAACATGATCGGTTATGGTGCTATTTCCAGCGCTATGGGCGGAGCGGATTTAGCCCTTGTTGATAATGTAACGGCGATGAATATTAATCCAGCAGGCCTTGCCAGCTGTTGCGGTCCGCAAGTCAGCGTTGGTGATACGATCATGCAACCGCGCAACCATCATCAAGATCAGCACGGCAACGACACTCAGGCCAGTAAACAAACATTTCATCTTCCTCTACTAGCTTGGGCGCAACCTCTTGACAATAGCCCGTTTATCTTAGGGTTAGGTTTTTTTGGTCAGGGTGGTATGGGTGTTCACTATGGATCATTACGCACCCCTTTCACTAATGCAGACACGACGGATCAAGAGAGGGATGAACTTTCTAGCTGCATTAGCTACGCAAAGATTACTCCGACGGTTGCTTGGCACAGTCAAGACCAGCGGTTAAAGCTCGGTGCGAGCCTAAATTTAGGCTATGTGAACGCTGAAATGAGTCTATTCCCTCACACGAGTCTCTTTGTTGACAATAACAACGACGGCAAGATTACCGAAACAGGCGAGGTCGCTTTTTTTGGCATGGAGATGACGGATGCACGAGCCTTTGCCTCGGCATTGCGCTTTGGCTTTCAATATCAATTTGGCGAATTAACCATTGGTGGCGTATACCTTAGCCGCACAAAACTGAAATTTGATCACGGTAAGACCAAACTCAACTATTCATCCATTGGATTGGACACGGTTAGATATCACACTGAGCTTGACGGTCTTGATTGGCCACAACAGGCAGGTCTTGGTTTCAGTTACCAAATCAATAAAAAATTTAAAATTGCCTTTGATGTTGATTGGATCAACTGGTCGACATCAATGAAAAACATTAAATTTACACTGAGTGATCCGAACAATAGCAATGCGACTCAACGGATCGTTGTCAACTATCCTATGAATTGGGATGATCAGTGGATTATTGCCATCGGTAGCGAATATTGCGTCACAGATTACTGCAAGATTCGCTTGGGCTATAACCACGGTAACAATCCCATCCCTGACGACAATCTCCTCCCCTATTTTCCAGCAATTGTCAAAGACCATATCACGATTGGCACAGGGCTAACGTGGGAACAATGGCAACTTGATATTGCTCTAGAATGGGCGTTAAAAAATAGCATTGAAAGTTCGAACACACTCTATTCTGAGCATGGTTTCAAAGAAGACATCTCCCAGTTTACCACCCACATTATGATCAGTTATTTTCTCTAGCAGTCTTTCCATACCGCTTGACGTTTTTCAAAAAAAGCGGTCATCCCTTCACCTTGATCTTCTGTGGTAAAACACAAACCAAAGAGATCAGCTTCATAGCGAATCGCTTTCTCTTTATCCATATCCATACCGTTTTGCACGGCCTCTTTTATCAACCGAATCGCCGTTTGTGGTTTTGAGGCAATCGTTTGCGCTAGCTTCTGGGTGCGAGAAAGCAGCTCATCCGGAGCAAACACATGATCGACCAACCCAATCTGTAACGCCCGTTGCGCACTCACCATCTCACCGGTAAACATCATCTCTTTGGCTCGGCTTACCCCGACGAGGCGAGGCAATCGCTGGGTGCCACCCCAGCCAGGAATAATACCTAAATTAATTTCAGGCTGTCCCATTTTCGCTTGCTCAGCAGCCACGCGCAGATCACAAGACATAGCCAGTTCACAGCCGCCACCAAGGGCATAACCGTTAATTGCGGCAATAACAACCCGTGGTGAATTTTCAATTTGACGAAACAACGATCCCGTTTGGATGGCAAAATTTCGCGCTTGCATTGGACTAAACGTTTTCATCAAAGCAAGGTCAGCCCCCGCAACAAAGGCTTTTTCCTCTGAGCCTGTTAAAACAATGACTTTAACGGATGGATGTTGCTCTAAGGAACTGACAGCAGCAGACAGCTCATTAATCGTATCAGGATTAAGAGCATTAAGTGCTTTAGGTCTATTAATCGTCACCCAAGCGACCTGTTGATCAATTTCGACAAGAAGATTATTATAAACCATGACAGATCCTTTCTCGATAAAGTTAAACGCCGATCTTCAAGATATTTTGATTGTAAGCTTGTATAAGTGTACTCTTTTTCAGAATTCCCACAACCTTATGCGGGTCATTAACATCAACAACAGGCAGTGTTGAAATATGTTTTCCTTCAAAAATTTCAAAAGCCGTTTCAAGGTTTTGATCAGGGGTAATACTCAGTACATTACGTGTCATAATTTCAGAAGCTAGAACCAGTTCACACAACTCCCCCATCTCACTTAAGCATGCTTTTAAATCGCGCATGGAAACCATACCCACCATTTTATCGTAACGATTCACTACAACAAAATGGGGATAATGACTTTCTTGTGCCATCTCAACAAGCTTACCTAATGACAACCCTTCACATATTTTCTCGAAATCAGCTTCCATATAATCAACAACTTGCAGTGAACGTAGTAACGTTACATCGCGACCACGGACAATTTTCACCCCTTTGCGAACCAAGCGCGTTTCATATATCGACAAACCATAGAACGTTTGCACAACGACCAAACTGGCAATACAGCTGGTCATTAACGGTAAAATAATCTCAAAATTATAGGTCAATTCAAAAATAGTAAAAATAGCGGTAATGGGCGCCAAGGTCGTACCACTGACCATTGCTGCCATACCAACCAAACCATAAACAGGGAAGCTGGCAACCGATTCGGGTGCAAAGGTGTGTAACACACTGCCAAAAGCACCACCAAGTAAACCACCCATTACTAATGATGGAGCGAAAATTCCACCAGAGAAACCAGCTCCTACAGAGCACGATGTGGCAATAAACTTCGCCAACAAAATAGTCACCATCAACACTGGCAGTAATTGGCCATCTAACACCCCATTCATAGCCAGATAACCAACCCCTAGAACATGAGGGCAAAACAAAGCAATCCCGCCAACAACAACACCACCAACCGCAGGTCGAAGCCAGCGTGGAATCGTTGCTGCATCAAACAGGTCTTCTACTTTTGAAATAGTACGGATAAACAGAATCGACAACACACCGGCCAACAAACCTAAGGCCAAATAAAGGGGGATCTCCCAATAGCTGACGAGTTGAAATTGCGGGACATTAAATGCAGGGAATGAACCTAAAAAATGATGGGACACAACCGTAGCGGTAACCGCTGAAACAGCAATTTGGCTCAAGTAGTTTACTTGAAAATCGACCAATATAATTTCCGCAGCAAACAACATGCCTGCCATCGGCGCATTAAACGTTGCCGCAATTCCCGCTGAAGCACCACAGGCTAGAAAGACCCGCTTCCACTCAGGTGACATACGCAAGAGTTGCGCTAATGATGAGCCAACCGATGAGCCAATATGGACAACAGGACCTTCACGGCCAACAGAAGCACCGCACCCTAATGATAGCAGTGTAGAAAACATCTTTAGCAACGTGGTTCGGTGACGGATATTACCCTCACGCACGACAACGGCCTCAATCACCTCAGGAACACCAGCGCCCCGTGTTTCGGGGGCCAAACGCTCAACAATCGGACCCAACACCAATCCACCTACGATTGGAATCAGCATGATTTGGTACCATGGCATCGATAACGTCGCCGCAACAAGGTCGTAAGGTTCCGACCAAAAAAGGGTGGTCACCTCTTTAAGCAAAAGCCGAAAGGCTACAGCGAGCGTTCCAGTAACCAAACCGATCACTGCTGCCACCAGCAACAGCATAATCACTTTACGCCCACTCGCTTGACGAGTGAAATCAACGCTTGGTTTTACCATTGGTTTCGTAATCCCCTCACCTAATCGTTGCCTTGGCGTTGTTCAGAAGAACGTTGCTGTTTGCGCCGTTCGTTTTCAGCAAGCGAATAGCGACAACCACAATAATTTTGCCGATAAAAACCCTGCTCTTTTGAAATTTCTAAGCTGCGTTGAAAACCACCCTGTTTCTTAAAATTAGCTTGATAGAAATCAATACCCACTTCACTCGCTAACTCGTCACCTAATCGATTAATGCGGTCCGCATCCTTATGGGGTGAAATAGACAACACCGTCGTAAACAGATCATAGCCATCCTGCTTAGCTCTGTGAGCGGTTTGCGCTAGTCGCAATCGATAACATAATGTGCAGCGTTCGCCCCGTTCAGGTTCCTGTTCGTAGCCCTTCACATAGTGATGCCACACTTGCGGGTCATACTCACTGACAATAAGAGGTAGCTCAATTCTCTCACACCACCGAATGATCTCATCACAGCGTATTTGATACTCACTTTGCGGATGAATATTAGGATTGTAATAAAACACCGTCAGCTCAAATTCCTGTTGCAATCGTTCAACAACTGAACTGCTGCATGGCGCACAGCAGGCATGAAGCAACAAGCGTGGCTTCACGGTAACCCTGACTTCATCAATATTGCGCTGTGTTGGACAATTTTGCGTCATGAACGCCCTCTTCTATTAATAGTTTTACAATCTCAGGCTAAAAGAGATCTGTTGCCGCAACGTAGTTCTGCTGTTATAGTGCGCGCCATGAAAGATATATTCATTGCCGACGCGCACTTAACTGACCAAAACGATGCATCTTACCGCCACTTGGTCGACTTTTTAAACACCCAATGTGGACAGATACGCCATTTGATCTTACTCGGCGATATCTTTGAATTTTGGGTTGGTTATCGCCACTGCGTTTTCAGCGCCTACCTCCCCTTACTGCAAGTGCTACAACAGCTTCAAGCCAATGGCACCCAGATTGTGATGGTTGAGGGGAATCACGATTTCAATATGGGACCATTTTTTAGTGAATCGCTCAAAAGCACCATCTTCCCTGATGGTGGCACCCTGAAACTTGATAATCTTAATGTTTACCTCTGTCACGGTGATACCGTTGCTGCAACACCAAACTACTTGCGCTTGCGCCGTTTTTTCCGTAGCTCATTTGCCAAAATGCTCATGCGCATTTTGCCAGCCGATACAACTTGGGGTATTTCTGAAATACTAGGCAATGCCAGTCGCAAGCGGCGCGCCTCGCAAACAAAACGACAACGCGCTCTACCTGAAGCAAGCATCAAACAACACGCCTCACAACACTTCAAAAATGGATGCGAAGCATTCCTTTGTGGCCACTTCCACCAAGCTTACCATCAACAACTAGATCAACACCCTGTGATTGTTGTCGGCAATTGGGGGCAAACCTGTCATTACGCTGTTCACGAGAATGGCCACTTCAGCCTTGAAGTCTATCAACCCAGCCCAACGAACTCCTAAAGCAACTCTGCCAACGGGATCTCTTCAACAGGTTCAGCCAACAGCTTGAGTGATGGCTGTAACGCCTCGCGATCACCAACAAGAATCAACAGTTGTTGCTCTGGA
The DNA here is from genome assembly GCF_055389415.1 of Desulfuromonas svalbardensis. Lineage (NCBI taxonomy): Bacteria > Pseudomonadati > Thermodesulfobacteriota > Desulfuromonadia > Desulfuromonadales > Desulfuromonadaceae > Desulfuromonas > Desulfuromonas svalbardensis. The sequence goes on from NZ_AP042416.1 coordinate 2,926,270, forward strand.
TGGATATATTCCATGGCCACCCGTTGCACATCAGCAATGGTCACCGCCGCGATACGTTGGCGATATTCTTCAAGATAATTTTCGGGATAACCATACATCTGCTGTAACATGATCCGCTTAGTTAAGGCATGGGTGTTTTCAAAGGTAAATACAAATGAATTGATCAGGCTATCTTTGGCCTGAGTCAACTCCTGCTCTGTAATGGGTTGCTGACGAATGGTCTCCATCTCACCGCGCAACAAGTTAACCACTTCAGCGACTGATTCGTTTTTAGTTTCACATCCGGCAATAAAAGGACCGAGCAGGCGACGACCGACAGAAAAGTAGGAGTACACAGAGTAAGCTAATCCCCTATTTGAGCGGATTTCTCGCATCAACCTTGAACTAAATCCACCGCCACCTAAAATATAATTCATCACCTGAACAGCGTGCAGGTCGGGATTATTTTTCTCAATACCAATCTCACCCAGCAGTATTGTTGTTTGCGGTATCGGCCGATGAATAAGCACTAAACCTGTTGGGTTGGAGTCCTTAAAGCTGGGCAGAACATTCTCACCATTAAGACCTTGCCAAGCACCAAAAGAGTGATCAAGCCACTGTTTTGCCTCAGCTGCAGTTAAGTCACCCGATATAACAATACGTGTATGATGTGGAGAAAAATGGTGATGATAATAGTGCTCTACATCTTCTATTTTCAACGGCGCAACCGTATCGTAACGGGATGAGTTGGCCAGAGGATGACCTGCATAAAGCTTGGCAAAGAGTACTTGCTGCGCCAACCTCGACGTATGATCACCGCGACGACGAATCGATTCCAACAGTTGCTGTTGATTTACATCAAAGCGCTGCGAATCGAACTTTGGTTCCTGCACCATAGCCGCCAATATTTCAACGCCCAGCTGCGCATCTTCACGTAAAAGAGATAGGTCAAAGTTGGTCGTATAGGTGTTTGAATTCACCTGAACCTGTGCAGCCAATTCCTCTAGCTGTTGATCTAACTGTTCGGCATTCCACCGACCTGCCCCGCCATTACGTAATAGCGCCGCAACCAGTTTCTCTAACCCCGCCATATTGTTCGGCACGCCGATTTTTCCCGCATCAACAATGACCGAAACATCAACCAAAGGAAGTTCAGAATCTTGTTTAAAGAATACCTCTATCCCATTATTTAATTGAAACTTTTCAGGATACTCTATGGTAAATTCTAGCGCATTCGATTCCACTTGATCGGGTCGTTGTTCGGCAGAACATACCGGTACAGAAAAAAGGGCTAACAGCATAAAGAGCACAGTAAAACGTTGCAGAAAACGCATCAATCTTTCTCCTGAACAAGAGTAATAACTGTCCGATTATCATGTGTAAGCCAACGCTCAGCAGCGGCCCTTATATCATCTGATGTGAGCTTGGCAACATGATCTTCATACTCAACCAGATACCGCCAACTTCCAGCAATCACATGATAACGAGTCAACATGTTTGCCAGTCCATTATTGGTACGCAAATAACGCAACCGATCTGCACGTAACCGTTTCCTGATACGACTTAACTGCTCATCCTCAATCCGCTCATTTTTCAATTTTTCGAGTTCAGAATAAATCGCTTGCTCAAGCTCTACTGTTGTATGTGGATATCGCGGAGTCGCACTTAACACAAAGAGATTATCGTACCGACCTCCTGGAGCGCCATAGCTTGATACCGAAGTTGCAATTTGCTGCTCTAATACCAGAGATTTATATAACAATGAGGTGGGGCCTTCGGTTAACCATTGACCAAGGAGATCAAAAGCATAATCGTCACGCGAAGGCAACGTTGGCTTATGGAAAGCAATCAACAATTGAGGCTCAGCGTCAAAACGAACTTCGGTACGCCGCTCCCCCTTTTGTTCGGGTTCGATTGCCGTAACAGGTGGAATTTTTACACCCGCAGGGATCGCAGCAAAATACTGTTGCACCCATTTTTGGGCCTTAGCAACATCAACATCGCCAACCAATGCGATCACAGTGTTAATCGGGGCATAGTAACGATGTAAGAAATCAGCCGTTTCTTCCTTACTCAAGTTGGTAATATCGCTGTTCCAACCGATCACGGGGTGACGATAGGGATGGACGCGAAAAGCCGTTGATATTAACGCCTCATACATCATCCCTGAGGGCTTACTTTCATACGAACGCCGCCGTTCTTCGAGAACGACATCACGCTCGGTATAAAATTCACGCAAGACAGTGTTTTGCATGCGATCTGCTTCTAAGGAGATCCATAGCTCCAATTTATTGGCTGGCAATGAAATCAAGTAACTGGTGAGATCTTTACCGGTAAAGGCATTGAAGCCAACGCCGCCATGACGTGCATAGATCTGCGAAAACTCATCCTTGACCACCAACTGACGCTGTTGTTGCTGCAAGGCACTCATCTCTTCCTTAAGTGCTGCGATCGCCACATGAGCTTCGGGTTGACACCGCTGCATCTTTTCTAGCTGCAATGCGGCACCATCAATCGCCTCAATTAACGGCTTTTCAGCAGCATAATCACGCGTACCAATCGTCTGGGTACCTTTGAAGCGCATATGTTCAAGAAGATGAGCTACCCCCCTGTTTGCGCCATCCTCATCAGCAGAGCCAACGCCTACCGTCATATAAGCTGTAAAGGTTGGTGTGTCATGGCGCTCAACAACCAAAACAGTTAAACCATTTTCAAGCTGAAACGATTGCACCTTCTGCTCAAGCAATTCAGCAGCTTGAGCACTCACAATCGTCGCACAAAAAATATAACAGAAAGTAAATAACCACATTCTGTAACGAACACCAGATAACTGACCCAACATAAAGACTCCTACGATCTCAATTCCCATCATTGTAATGTACAATTTAAAATTATAACATAATGTCTGATCTCAAGATAACAGAACTCGCCAAGACTTTCCTCAAAGCTCAACATCTACGTTACAGCAGTCAACATAACGATACCCACATATTAAAGATAATAAGGGATACACAAAAGTAGACAACTAGGGGTAGTGGGGAAATTGATGAAACGTGAAAATTGTAAGGGATCAAAAGAAGAGATGAGTACAACTGGAACAAAAACGCCCTGTTCCGGAGGAGGGATGGAACAGGGCTCGCGCCCCAAGGGGATGGGGGGCTTCTTTTCTATGTTGCTGGCAGTAAACTGCCATGGCTTAGCAACACTTAACCATCTTTTTCACCACCAATAAACGATAGAAAAAAGATAATGAGACTATAAACATAAATATAAAATTCATCAAGCCTAAAAAATTTTTATTCAGCCTTAAGATGATTCACAGAGTAGCAAATAAAAACTATCGTCCAGCCTCTTAACCTCCCAACCCAAAACACAACGAATTAAATGATAAAAAGATGAAAGCTTCCCCTATTTTGCCATATCTGGTATACTCGTTTTTGGTTAGAAGCATTCGATTTACCTACATAAATCAACATGCCTCGAATACAGACTCATTTTGTTCATTCATACCGTCTGCTTAATTTTACACAAAGTAGAGAGTGGCCCTGATCGCTAAGACACAAAGCTGTAGCCAATATTCAATCGCCAACGTCTAAGCTATTTTCGCAGCAAATAGATAGCGCTTGAATCTCTAGGCAGCTCACCTTCGTGGTGACAGTTCGGTGTAACACCATGTGATTCAGATCCTACGGTTCAATGAACTACGGTTGGAACCATTTATGATGAGGAATAGGCTCGATCTATTTACTCTCATAATTGCAGCAGAGCCCCAACGCGATGGTATTCTCGTCGCACAGTGGCCGCTATTCGCTGCATTACAATTTATCGTCCTACTTAACCTCGCACACTTATATGTTAAGTTAGGAAGCGGTTTAGGTACTAACCTTTATTGGATAGCAACCAAACCACCTAATTAATGACAGATACGAATCAATAGTTTCGTATCTCACGTTGTCAAAGACAACGTCACAAAAGGTTATACATGAGCAAAAAAATGTTGATCAACGCGACCCTTCCAGAAGAAGATCGGGTCGCCATTGTTGAAGATGGAATTCTGACTGAGCTAGATATTGAAATAGCAGGTCGCCAACAAACAAAAAGCAATATCTACAAAGGTGAAGTCATACGTGTTGAACAAGGGTTACAAGCTGCCTTTGTTGACTACGGTGCTCAACGACCAGGTTTTCTTCAAATTGGTGAGATCCACCCCTCGCTTTACCCGAAACGTGATGACGATACACCTCACCCCCGCCGCCCAGCCATAACCGACATTCTAAAACGGGGCCAACAAATCCTTGTTCAAGTGGTTAAAGAGGAGCGCGGCAACAAGGGCGCAGCACTCACCACAGAAATCTCCCTACCTGGTCGTTACATGGTGCTCATGCCTGAGAGCAGCTCTCGCGGCATTTCACGCAAAATTGACAATGACTCAGTGCGCAAAGGGATCAAACAAACCATGGCAGGGCTCGAACTGCCAGAAAACATGGGTTACATCATTCGTACCGCAGCCATCGATCAGCCAGCAGAAGAGCTGAAACGTGACTTCGATTACCTACTGAATACCTACAATAGTATTATTAGTCATAATGAAACAGCTAAAGCTCCAGCCTTAATCTACCAAGAATCAAACTTGGTCATCCGTTCTATTCGTGATTATTTCAGTACTGATATCGATGAAGTTCTTATTGATGACCGCGCAGTATTCCAAGAAGCGCGTGATTTTTTCAAAGCAGTAATGCCTGAACATGTCTCTCTGGTTAAACTGCACCAGGAACGGCGACCAATTTTTTCTCGCTATCAAATCGAAGAGCAAATATCTCAACTTTCTAGCAATACGGTAAACTTACCATCAGGCGGTTCCATTGTCCTCGATCAAACCGAAGCGCTCGTTGCCATTGATGTTAACTCAGGGAAAATGTCGAGTGAACAAGACGTTGAAGCAACGGCTCACCGTGTTAACCTTGAAGCCGCAGTTGAAGTGGCTCGACAATTACGCCTGCGCGATATGGGCGGATTGATCGTGATTGACTTTATCGATATGCGCCAACGTAAAAATGCGCGCGAAGTCGAAAAAGCACTTAAAACGTCCTTAAAAATAGATAAAGCCCGCGTGACAGTTGGCCGCATCAGCCATCAATTCGGATTACTAGAGATGAGCCGCCAACGCATTAAGGCGAATCTAGGTGAAGGCGCTTATCGCGTATGTTCACATTGTCAGGGCAAGGGGCGCATTCAGAGTGAAGAATCATGTTCTGTTTCATTGCTGCGTCAAATCCAAGCCAGTACAGCTAAAGGTAATGTAAGCAAAGTATTGTGCAAAGCGGCGGTTGATGTTGCAAACTATCTTCACAATAACAAACGACGCGAACTACATGACCTTGAGCAACGCTATAATCTGACAATCTCGATCACTGCCGATTCGCTCTTTTTACCAGAGCAAACAGAACTTGAGGTCATCAAACAATCACAAGAACAAAAAGAAAATAGAAGCAATACGGAAACAGCACCTCTTGTTGATATGGATATGTCATTGCGTGGCCAATCCAATGAAAGCACAGAAGAGAACCCCGAAAAACCTTCTAGTAGCGAAGCTGACACGACAACGACAGAAGAGACCAACGAAACATCGACAGAGAGTCAAGAAACAACAGAGCGAAAAAGACCACGTCGGCGTCGGCGTTCCAACAGACGTCGTCCAGACCAAAAGAGAACCGACGATACGAACGCCACAGACAGTACGGACGAGAAGAGCGAATCGTCTTCAGCTGATGAATCAACGACACAACCAAAAACAGCTGAAGTAGCCGAAGCTGAAAACAATTCGGTTTCATCAGCATCAACTAAAACAGCAACACCAACCACAACTGATGAAAATAAGACAGTCCCTTCTGTTGTTAGTACATCTGAAACTAACAAACAATCTGAACATGTTATTCAGGATGAGCCCGCTAAGAAACCTGCAAGACGTCGTCGGGCCCCAGCAAAAAAAGCAACACCAAAACCTGAAGAAAACACTGACGATACAGTTAAGGATGATACCGCGGACACGGAAACTACTACAGAAAAACCAAAACGACGAGCACCACGACGTAAGCCAGCACCTAAGGTGACTGAAGCAGAGAACAATGAGAAAAACAGCGATCAGCCCTCTACGACCGTAGCAAAGTCAGAAGAGGAACCGAACGTTGAGCCTGAGAAAAAGCCCGTTCGCCGTCGTAGGACGCCAAAAAAAGCTGCTGAAACAACAGAAACATCAACGGCTGAAGAACTAAGCACAACAACACAGGAAGATGCAAAACCAAAACGTCGGGCACCTCGTAAGAAAGCCGCTCCGGCTCCCGCTAAAGATACGACAGCAACTGTGGAAACAACACAAGTGGTAGACAGAGATACTGACAGCGCAGCAGAGGAATCAGTTGAGAAGCAACCAACACGCCGGCGTAGAACAACAAAGAAAACACCTGAAACGACAACACCTGAAGTAACGGTTACACAGACAACTGATGAAACCGTTGTAACGGAGAAACCAAAACGTCCCGTTCGACGTCGTTCAACCGTTGATAAAACGACAACAACAGCTGAGACAACAAACGAAAAAGATACAGAAGTAAAAAAACCGGTAAAACGCAGAACACCTCGTAAGGCGGCTACCAAAGAAGAACAATCCACGAACGAAGAAACAAAACCGAAGAGACAAACATCGACAGCGAAGAAAACTTCGCCAGAGATTGAAGAGTAACAATAGAAAATTAGTTCTAAACGTAAAAAGCCACTATACGATAAATCGTATAGTGGCTTTTTTAATACACTACTTTTTTTGAGGGGGGCGCATTTGACGAGAAATGATCGCCAATGGCAATAATCGGCGATGCATTTCTAATAAGGTTGTCATGTCCATGCCATCATTAATAATCATATCTTCAGGACTGAATTCTGTTTTGGCAATATAGCTGTCCCCACCACGTCGATAAATACAAATCGTATAACTTCGATCTGAAAAATCAAAAAAGCTTTTATGGACAAGTTCTTCATGCTGCATAAATAGATTCTCTCACCTTGAATTGAAATCACCTATTACTTATGCAGATAGTATTCCAAACAGGGTGAGTTATAATTTACCACGACTAAAAAAAGAGTGTGTTAGTCACAACTTCCATGGGACAACATTGCCCTAACGTCTACCTTATCGTAATAAAGCGCTAAATTTATTTCATATCATTTTTAAATTATGATGATTTATCATTTAATTTCATGGTGTCTAATAGATCAAAAACAACAATGCCCTTGCATCGATGAACCGAAACAAGGGCATTTAACGAACTAACTTCAGCGATTTTACGCAACCTACTTTGTACGGCTCACCACGTAATCAGCTAACACATAAAGAGCACTCTTAGTTTCACTTGCGTCAAACACATCAAGACAACCTTTAGCTTTTTCGATCAAATCCTTTGCACGGACTCGGGTATAATCAATGCCATTATAACTGTGAATTAATTGGGTAACAGAGGCAAGATCCTCATCACTAAGAAGTTCTTTCTCAACAACGTCTGCGACCATTTCACGTTCTTCAGAAGTACATTTACGCAGAGTCTCTATCAAAGGAAGCGTCATCTTGCCCTCTTCGAGGTCTTGACCACAGGCTTTACCAAACTCTGCCTGATCAGCGACATAATCAAGTGCATCATCCATAAATTGGAACGCTATCCCTAAATGCATACCAAAATCACTGAGGGCTTGCTCCTGAACCTCATCAACTTCACTAAGGACACCACCGCAGCGACACGCTGCGGCAATGAGCACCGCGGTTTTGTCTCGAACTACCTGCATGTAGCGCTCTTCAGTCAAATCAAGGTCACAAGTACTGATCAACTGCAGAACTTCACCTTCAGCCATCATAGTCGTTGCATCCGACAACGCCTGCAAAATCGATAAGCTACCAGTACGAACCATGAGTGAAAATGATTTAGAAAAAAGGAAATCACCAACCAGAACAGAGGCTTCATTGCCCCACACTGAATTGGCAGAAGCTTCACCACGTCGCAAATCAGCACTATCAACAACATCATCATGTAACAGCGTCGCGGTATGAATAAATTCAACCACACTCGCAACACCAATGTGTTTATCGCCTTGATATCCCGTTAAGCGTGCCGCAAGAAGAACCAACATTGGACGCATCCGCTTACCGCCACTGGCAAGCACATATTCGCCAACCTTACGTATCAATAAAACTTCAGAATCGAGATCGTGCTTAAATTGCTTCTCAACTAAGGACATTTCACTGTCCAACATCTGTAATACTTGTTCCATGAGTCTGCTCACCTAAAATAAAGACACGAATTACACTTGATAATGATCAATTCAAGCATGCACGCAATAATAATTTAAAAAAAGAGTATAAAACAATCTGTGTCTATTGGCACTCTAAAAGGACGTGATTACGCTATTTATTGTGGTCAACTTCAGGGGAAATCTTTTCAGGGGAAATTCCTGACATAAAACGCAATAATTCGTCATTCCAGTAATATTGTTCCTCAATCCAAAGCTCTTCAACAGCATCTAAATCTAAGGGCAAATTTGGCATATTTTCACTTAAATAAGAGGCATCCAACATCTCATCATCATCAATCAATCCATCGCCATTCAAATCTGCCCAATGGATCTTTGCCACAACGAGCTTGTTGGCACCAATCAATTCACACTGGTTACGACCAGTGGCCGTATGGGCGATCAACTCACCATCAAATGCAGCCATCTGATTTAGGGGTGAATCAACTGGAATCTTGACGAGATAATAAATTTTAAACGGTTTCTCATCCAATTGAACAATCCAACGAATTAATCCCGTTTCAGGATCGACACTATCGGGTTGAGGCGATGCGGCAACAAAAGACCACCCACGAGGAAGCGTTTCGCGTACGACACCTCGAACTCCTGCACCACTCAAACGTAACTGAACGGGGATCACCGCATTGGGCGAACCATAGCTCGGTAAAACTCTCTCAGATTTAATTTCAGGACGGTAAAACAACCAAAATATAAATATCGTAAGAGATAAACAGATCATGGCACCGATCAGTAGCCATAATTTTCGCGATAAACGACGGTTATTAGCATCAGGCGGGGTTGAGTCTTCAGCGTCACTACATAGAATGTCATCTATAGACACTTCTAAAGCTTCAGCAAGCCGTTGTGCATTCGCCCTCTTAATCGTTGGATAGCGATTGTTCTCCCAACGCGAGATGGTATCAGTCGTAACACCAACCATTTTGGCGACATAAAGCTGAGTCAACGCTTGCTGCTCACGTATCTTCTTTATGGCAGCACCATCAATATTGGCCGTAGATTCAAATTTATCCATATCAACTGTTTCCATAGCATTGAACTCTAGCAGAATTACCTAGAAAGAGCAACGAACAGTAAACAAGGTTAAACAATTCAACATCTATAACCACCTGAAATTAAAGGAATAGCTGTCGACATAGGGCTATATACAGGTAGATATCGACTGATAACTTGTTTTAAATAACGTAAAAAGGTTGCAACAGGTTGAAAACATTTTTTCTTTACTCAAGGAGGTAACAATGGAAAAGAAAGTATTGCTCATCGCTCTCATTCTCGCTCAATTTACTTTTATCGGTATTAGCGGTGCCTTTGCAGCCGACCAGTACAGCTACACAGGAAAAGGAACCGTCACTTTCAACCATGCAGAGCATGGTAAGAAAATGGAATGTTCAGCATGCCACACAGGAGAAGAACCAGCCCAAATTGCGATCACCAACAAAAAAGAGGGACACGATCTTTGCCTCAATTGTCACAAGGCGGAAAAGAAAAAAGGCAACAAAGCGGCACCAACAAGTTGTAGTCAGTGCCATAAGAAGTAAACAGACATTGGATCAGTAAACATCACACTTAAACAAAGGGGTACAACATGACAAAAAAATGGATCACACTATTGGCAATCACAGCAGTTTTTGCAACATTCAGCGGTCAAGCCTTTGCTAAAAGCATTAAAGGTGAAGTTACGAAGGTTGAAGGGACCGAGATCACCATCACAATTTCTAAAGATCAGGCTAAAAAAATTACCGTTGGTGACCAAGCAAAGCTTTCAATCAAAACACAAAAAGCACCATCTGCAGGCAGTGACGCTCTAACTGGCTGCTAACTCCTAAGGTGGATGCCGATTATTTTCGGCATCCACCTCTGCAACACAGAATTATCTCCCCACCACTTCAAGCTATTTCACTACAGACAGTTTCGTGTCATAATTGGTGCTGAATCAATTTCACAAGCCTAGCAGGCTGTCGGGCTTGACAAGCCGTAGCGAGAGACAGCAGGCTTGAGGCCAGATTTTCGACCATTTGAGAGCGAATAGTGAGCCTATTTGTCGAAAATGGACGGGAATATGGGCCAAGTCCAGCTGATTCGCAGTAGGTTCGTGTCAAGTCCGACAGCCTGCTAAAACACAATACTGTCTACCGTGGAGAAAAACTTTGAATCACGCACAGATCCGCTTACCTGCTGAATGGGAAAATCAAGATGGCATCCTGCTTTCATGGCCTACCATCGACAGCGATTGGGCTGACATCCTAGATCAAATTGAACAGGTATTTATCCAACTAGTGAAACAAATCTGTCGTTTCGAAAAAGTAGTGATTGTCACAGCAAATATTGATCATATTCTTCAGCGGCTCAATCAGGAGAATATTCACTCTGACAATATTAAGTGCTACGCCATCGATATGAACGATACGTGGACCCGTGACTGCGGCCCGATCACTGTGTATGGTGACGGCAAGCCTCTTTTATATGATTTTGGCTTTAATGGCTGGGGATTAAAGTTTGCCTCTGACAAAGACAACCAAATGAACCATCACCTAGCACAACAACATGCCTTTAGTGCGCCCATGATCACCCAACCACTGATCCTAGAAGGTGGCAGCATTGAATCAGATGGTCAAGGAACTTTACTAACCACAAGCCAATGCCTGTTGAGCCGAAACAGAAACCCATCTCTTGGTAAATCACAGTTAGAACACTTTTTTTCTACACAGATGGGGATTCAAAACTTTCTCTGGCTTGATCACGGTTACCTTACTGGTGACGATACCGATTCCCATATAGATACACTTGCACGATTATGCCCGAATAATACCATTGTATATACGGCTTGCGATGACAGAGCTGATGAACATTTTGTACACCTCAAAGCAATGGAACAGCAACTTACTGAATTCAGGACTATTGACGGATCACCATATCACCTGTTACCACTACCGTGGCCTCAAGCACAATTTGACCATGACGGCGAGCGCCTTCCGGCGACATACGCTAATTTTCTTATTATTAACGGTGCAGTGTTGGTTCCAACCTATGCTGATCCCGCTGACAAAAGTGCTCTTGAAGTGATTCAAACTGCATTTCCAGCCCATGAAATCGTTGGTATAAATTGCTCTTCAGTCATCATTCAGCATGGGTCGCTACATTGTTTGACCATGCAACTGCCTCAAGGAACTCTACATGACACGTGCTTTAGTTGAAAAAGGAACCCACCTCAATGTCGCGATGGTCCAACAGCGCTGCAATGGCGATCGCGAGAAAAACATTGCCACAACAAGCACTGCGATTGATCAAGCTGTTGCCGACGGTGCACAGTTGGTTGTTTTACAAGAACTACACACCAGCCTCTATTTTTGCCAAACACAGCGCTGCGATAACTTTGACCTTGCAGAGACGATACCCGGACCAAGTAGCGATTATTTTTCAAAAATTGCCCAGCGACACAATATTGTCATCGTTACATCATTGTTCGAACGTCGAGCCCCAGGGGTCTATCACAACACAGCCGTTGTCTTCGAATGCGATGGTACCATTGCTGGAACCTACCGTAAGATGCACATTCCAGACGATCCAGGTTATCATGAGAAATTTTATTTCACCCCTGGTGATTCCGGATTTAATCCGATCAGTACCAGTGTAGGTAAGCTTGGGATATTGGTCTGCTGGGATCAATGGTACCCCGAAGCCGCGCGTCTTATGTCCCTTGCCGGTGCAGATATTCTGATTTACCCAACAGCAATAGGTTGGGATCCGCACGACGATAGTGACGAACAAAAACGACAACTGGATGCATGGATCACGGTTCAGCGTGGTCACGCTGTGGCAAACGGCATTCCAGTGATTGCCGTTAACCGGGTGGGTTTCGAAGAAGACCCTAGTGGTCATACTAAAGGAGCAAATTTTTGGGGCAACAGTTTTGCTGTCGGACCACAGGGAGAGTTTATCGCTCAAGCAAATGAAAAAGATGAAATCGTAGTACATGCACAAATCGATTTAAAGCGCAGTGAACAGGTACGCAGAATCTGGCCATTTCTACGTGATCGGCGCATCGATTGCTACCAAGGAATTTGTCAACGGATACGCGATTAACGGTATATCTTTCCTCATAAATTGACTGAATAAAAAATGGCCACTTCGTTAGAAGCGGCCATTTTCAATCAAACCAACAAAATACTGATCTCTGTTGCTGGATTATCGTTGGGTTTCGTTGCACCCTACTCAACCTTTTGTTGAGATTATATTTTAATTAAGTCAAAAACACCAAGGTGCCAACTAGAAAAATTTGTAGCTCACTCCAATGTTTGAAGAGAACGATTCCCAATTAACCTCGTTGAGCTTCAATATCCCAGAACCACCCGGAGTGTCATATCTATTAGATCCAGAGTCAGTTTCAAAACGGCAATAACGAACATCAACAGCTAACGCCCAGCGATCGCCAAGTAAATACTTCATAGCCAACTCGGCAACAATCCCCTCGCCGTTCGCTTCGTGAATAAAAATTTTGTCGCTTAAGTTCCAATCCGCTTCAGCATCATAGGCGACATCATGGTATTCAACAGTCCCATCAAACACAAAATGATCGCTAAGCAACCAACGCATATCGAGACCAACCCAGCCCCCTTTCCATTCACTCTCATAACTGGAATCGAGATCTGGCATGGTAAAGCCTACCGATGGGACACGAAGATTATCGCTAACAGCTTGAAAGCCATCCTGCATAACCAGGTTCTGCTCAGAGTATGAATAACCGACCAATGGTGCGAGAAATAACGTATCGTTAAAAAAACTAAACTGCGGCCCGATTGCGGCGCTAATGTCGAAAACATCCCCGTCACCGCCATCACTGTAGGATCGCGAATACTCATCGCTGCGATTGTCACCATCGTAGTCCGAATCCTGGACATCACCATCAACAATCCAACCATAACCACCCTTGAAGCGCAAATAGGTGGCAAACGGTACTCGATTATTCTCAACCACCAAGGTGCCAACAGCAGTCAATTGATAGATTTGCAGATCATCCCACTCCAGCTCGGAGAGAACATTTGGTGCGTTATTGACTCCAGCAAACGACCAGTCGAGTTGATCGGTACGTGCGCCCGCGGCGAGGTCAAGAGAAAGCTGACGAAATCGATCAGCCCAGCAATTACCAACGACCAACAGTAACAACACGACCATACTCACGAGACGAATTTTTCCTGTCATATGCACACTCCAAAATGGGACAACGTAATTTACGTTGCAGATAGAAAGGTACAAGCACTTAGTTACATTAAAGTTTTGTCAGTGCAGAAGCAATAAAAAATGGCCGCTTCATTCGAAGCGGCCATCTCTATCAAACATTTAGCTGATGATTAAATATCGCAACGCTTATACACAGCGTCAAACTCACCAAGCTCGTCGAACTGAAGGTAGTTATATACTTCATCTTTACAAGGAGAAATTTTCTCTTTGTAGATGGCCAAGTACTCAGCAGGTGTAGGTAGCTCACCTTTGAGTGCTGTCACAGCACCAAGCTCAGCACCACCAAGGTAAACTTGTGCGCCATTACCGATACGATCATTGAAGTTACGAGTCGATGTGGAGTACATGTTCACACCATCGGGAACACGCGCTTGATTACCCATGCACAGAGAGCAGCCTGGAGTTTCAATACGAGCACCAACTTGGTTGAAGATTGCGAAAAGTGCCTCATCCTTCAATTTAGCTTGATCCATACGTGTTGGAGGGCAGATCCATACGCGATCGTTTGGATTAAAGACGTTGCCTTCCCAGATTTTCGCTGCAGCACGGAAGTGACCAATGTTTGTCATGCAAGAACCGATGAAGATATCTTGGATCTTTGTACCTTGAACTTCAGAAAGAAGCTTCACATCATCAGGATCATTTGGGCATGCCAAAATAGGCTCAGTCAGATCAGCGAGATCGATCTCGATCACTGCTGCGTACTCAGCATCACTATCAGCTTTGAGAAGCTCAGGGTTCTTCAACCACTCGTTCACAGCATCAATACGCTTTTGCAACGTACCCGCATGAGAATAACCGTCTTTGATCATGCTTTCCATCAACGCAACGTTAGAGCGTAAGTAGGTGCAAACAGTATCTTCAGAAAGTTGGATGCAACCCGCAGCAGCACTACGCTCAGCAGCAGCATCAGTCAGCTCGTAAGCTTCCTCAACAGAAAGATTTGGCAGCCCTTCCATCTCAAGAACACGACCGTTAAAGATGTTGATCTTGTTCTTTTTAGGTACAGTCAAAAGGCCCTGTTGGATTGCGTAGTAAGGGATAGCGTTAACCGCATCACGAAGAGTGATACCTTCGTTAAGCTCACCTTTAAAACGAACTAAAACAGACTCAGGCATATCAAGTGCCATGAAACCAAGAGCACCAGCAAATGCGATGAGACCAGAACCAGCAGGGAAGCTGATACCGATTGGGAAACGAGTATGGGAATCACCACCTGTACCAACAGTGTCAGGTAACAATAGACGGTTCAACCAACTGTGGATAACGCCATCACCTGGATTCAATGCAACACCTTCACGCTCAGAAATAAACGCTGGCAAAGTGTTGTGCATCTTAACATCAGCTGGCTTAGGGTATGCGGCAGTGTGGCAGAAAGACTGCATGAACAGAGGAGCTTGGAACTTCAAGCAAGCAAGCTCTTTGATCTCATCAGCAGTCATAGGACCCGTTGTATCCTGTGAACCAACAGTGGTCATCTTAGGCTCGCACGCTGTACCAGGAAGAATACCTGCAACGCCACATGCCTTACCAACCATTTTTTGCGCCAAAGAGAAACCTTGACCCGCTTTAGGTACTGGATTATCCGCATCGATGAACATCGTTGGAACTGGCATACCAAGAGCGATACATGCACGCTCAGTCAATTTACGACCGATGATCAAAGGTGTACGACCACCAGCACGGAACTCATCGCTCACAGTACTAGGAGCAATTTCAAATGTCGAAATTTCTGCGCCATCAGCACCCGTTACTTTACCAGCCTTAGTGTCAATAGTGATCACATCGCCGCTGTTCATTTTGCCAACGTCCATACGCAATGGAAGTGCACCAGAGTCTTGAGCAGTGTTAAAGAAGATCGGAGCGATAACGTCACCGATAATCACACCAGCACGACGCTTGTTTGGTACCGCAGGAATATCATCACCAATGGCCCACAATACAGAGTTACACGCAGACTTACGTGAAGAACCTGTACCAACAACATCACCAACAAATGCAACCTGATGACCTTCAGCACGCCATTTAGCGATTTGAGCATTGCCTTCGGGGAACGATGTTTTTCCCATTGCTAAAGAGTGAAGTGGGATGTCAGGACGACTCCATGCATCACCAGCAGGTGAGAAGTCATCAGTGTTGATCTCGCCGTCAACCTTGTAAACCATAACTTTGATGGTTTCAGCTAGTGCAGGCTTAGAGGTGAACCACTCAGCAGCAGCCCACGACTCAACTACCTTCTTCGCTGCAGCATTGCCAGCTTTGCACAGAGCAAAGACATCATCAAATGCATCATAAATCAGAACCATGCCACTCAGTGCACAAGCTGCTTCGTCAGCAAGCTCAGAGTTCTCAAGAGCACCGATCAAAGGCTGGATGTTATAACCACCCATCATAGTTCCAAGAATCTGTACTGCTTCAACTTTATTTACGAGAGGTGAAGAGGTCTCACCTTTAATAATTTGAGCTAAAAATGCAGCCTTAACTTCAGCAGCAGGATCAACACCTGGGGAGATGCGCTCCTTAAGAAGGTTTAAAAGAAACTCTTCTTTGCCTGCAGGTGGTGTCACCAACAGTTCACATAGGCCTTTTGCTTGAGCGGGATTGAGAGGCAGTGCAGGAATACCCTGTACATTTCTCTCTGCTTCGTGTTGCAGATACGCTTCGATCATTCTTTTGATCCTCCTAGAAAGATTACGGTTTTAACTGAGAAAACCAGTAGATAAGTAGTTTTGATCTATATAATAGTAGTGTAGACCAACCAATCCATTGAAATTAATCTGTGTACTGTATACGAAATATCAAGAAAAAGTCAACACGGAAGTCGTAAACAAACACCACCCCAAAGTGAGTTAGCTCTCTTTTTTCAACTCAAGCTCTTCCCAACGCTCATACGAATTATGAAGAAGATTTTCGACCTCGGAAAACTTCTCTCCCAACGCAGTAAGCTGATCGACAGATGCATTTCCAGGTTCGGACAAAGAATGTTCTACCTGTGCTTTTTCATCTTCTAATTGTTCAATTTTCTGCTCTAATTCAGTCAGCTCTTTTTTTTCTTTAAACGTTAAACCGCTCCGCGCTCTCGTTGAAGGTCTCGTCACCAGTTTTTTTTCAACAACACAGACTGTTTCTTCAACAATTTGCGCCTCATCCGCTAACTGACGCTGTCGGCACATATCGCTATAATTGCCGGCATAGCAAATCGCTTCTCTATCGGCACCAAAAACCAAAATTGACGTGGCGATACGGTCAAGCAAGTAGCGATCATGAGTGACAATGAGTACACAGCCACCAAAATCAATTAATGCCTGCTCTAATACTTGTAGCGTTTGGATGTCTAAATCATTGGTTGGCTCATCGAGAATCAATAAATTAGCACCCTGCAACATCAACAACGCCAAGAGTAAACGAGCTCGTTCACCACCGGAAAGAGTTGAAACAGGTTTGCGCTGTTCAGCATGATCAAAAAGAAAATCTTCAAGATAACCCGTTTTATGGCGCTTCACCCCAGCAACGGTCACCCATTCCCCTGCACCGAGAACCTCGTGAACGAGGACTTTAGGGTCGAGACCACTACGCTGTTGGTCGATGTAACCAATGTGTGTTTTCCGACCGACAGTAATTTTTCCAGCAACGAGTGGCACCTGCCCTAAAACTGTTTTAAGGAGTGTTGACTTACCGCTGCCGTTAGGTCCTAAAATTCCCAACCGCTCACCGGGTCGCATCATCAACGACAAATCATCAATTAAACGCAAGTCTCCTGCCTGTAATGTTACGTGGTCTAACTCAAGAATCGTTCCACCAAGCTTTTGATCAGCTGAAAACTGTAGAGCTAAATCGCCACGCTGCGGGCCTTGCTTTTGCTCTTGCAACTTCCCTACTCGATCAATTCGAGCCTTTTGTTTTGTGGATCGTGCTTTCGCTCCTCGTTGCAGCCAAGCTTCTTCGCGACGCAACAAATTAAGTAATCGACTTTGCTGCACATTATTCGTCTCAAGTTGTTCCTGCTTCTGTTGAAGATAATGGCTATAATTGCCAGTAAATATCTTAAATTTACCTTCATCGACTTCGAACATTCGCGACACAACACGATCAAGGAAATAACGATCATGAGTTACGAGCACTACGGCACCGGGATAGCGGATCAATTCTTCCTCAAGCCAACGGATACTTTCGGCATCAAGATGGTTAGTTGGCTCATCAAGTAGCAGTAAATCTGGTTGATTGAGAAGCACTCCGGCCAAGGCTATCCGCTTACGTTGCCCCCCTGAAAGCTGGCCTACGGGCTGATGAATATTCACAACACCAAGGCGACTACAGAGATCACCAATACGATGATCAATATTCCAGGCTTGATGTTGATCAAACCACTCTTGAAGTTGCTGCTGCTCCTGTAGCAAGGTGTCCGCTGTTTCAGCCTGACAGTTACCAAGTTCTAGACATACAGCTTCGTATCTTTCTCTTCGACTATGTACTTCGGAAAGTGAGCGTTGTAAATACTGCTCTGCGGTCAGCTCCCCATCTAATTCAGGTTGTTGAGCTAAATAAACCACGGAGGCATGACGTTTTTTAGTCACACTGCCACCATCGGGATCATCCAAACCAACAAGAATTCGAAGCAATGTCGATTTACCACAGCCATTACGACCAATCAGACCAATTTTTTCTTTTTCATCAACAGCAAAAGTGACCTGAGTCAAAATTTGACGCGACCCATAATGTTTATCGAGCCCTGTAACATCTATGACATTCATCTTATATTTATAACCTTTACGTATACCTACATAGAATTCGATGTATTTTTAATCGTTATACCTCGCACAGCACCAGATACCAAACTCTTTTACACTGAATCAATCAGATTTACATTGACGCAACCAACTATCAACTATACGATAATGTGATTAAATATGGCTAACTAAGCGTGACCGTGGTGGTCCCGTCGCAGTCCAATCATTTGCACGCTAATTCCAAAGCAATCATTAACACTATGCCCCAGCCTAATCACGCAACAATCAACTCAAAAATAACACGTATTGTCATGCTCACGTGCTCAATAGTGATCTTTCTCACACTACTGGTATCTCTCTACCTGCAAGGAGTAACGTTTCGCAATAGTATGATCGACAAGATGTCGACCCTAGCTAAAATTATTGGTGAAAACAGCCATGAAAGCCTCACGTTACGCAAAAGTTTTATAGCAACCCCCATCCTTGAAACACTCAAAACAGAACAGACAATCCGTGTTGCATACCTGTTGAATAAAAAGCATGAAGTATTTGCACAATATTTAAACCGTGATCGCACCACTTTTGCTCAACAACTAAAGATAAACGCCTTCCATCCAGAACAGCTTAAACGCGCAATACAGAAGAAACAGATCATTCACCAATTCATAAATAATAAACTATGCATCTATTCACCCATTTTTCATAACGACGTCTACCTTGGTGCAGTCTACCTTCAAGCTAGTCAAGAAGTACTAATACGCAACCTCCTGCTATTTACCATTGCTGCACTCGTTATACTCAGCGCTGCGCTGGCGATTGCGTACCTAATGTCAGCTCGGCTGCGGACACATATTACTCAGCCGCTACACCAACTTGTTGATCAAATGAAAATTATCACAAGTGAAAAAGTTTACGCTACCGATATTGGGGCAGAAATAGATAATGATATTGTTGAAGTCGATGAATTATTGACAAGCTTCAATGACATGTTGCACCAGATAAACAAACGTGAGTTCGCTCTACAAACACATAGTTTTGAACTTGAATCTCAAGTAACAAAACGCACGGCGGATCTAAAGCAAAGTAACATCGAGTTGCTATCAACCGTCGAAAAGCTAGGACTCGCTAGAAATGAAGCCATTGAAGCCAGTGCGGCGAAATCGCGTTTTTTAGCCAACATGAGCCACGAGATCCGCACACCCATGATTGGTGTCCTTGGGATGGCTGAATTACTTGAAAAAAATGTAACGGATCACACGCAAAAAGAACTTGCTAAAACAATTCACTCCTCAGGGGAATCACTCCTAAATATTCTTAATGACCTACTTGATATCTCAAAGGTTGAGGCAGGAAAACTTGAACTTGAGATCGCCACTTTTAACCCGACCACGGCATTAGAGACTTCAGCTGAGCTGCTTGCTGATAACGCTATTAACAAAGGGTTAGAGCTGACAACCTTTCCATCACCTGAACTCCCATCACTTGTTCAAGGCGATGCGGGGCGACTTCGTCAGATCATCCTCAACTTACTTTCGAATGCAATCAAGTTTACAAATAGTGGAAAAATTTCAGTTGCTTTATCGTGCCATGAAATTAGCGATAAAATAATATTGCTCATTTTAAAAGTTGCTGACAGCGGGATTGGCCTTAGCGATCAAGCTAAAAAGGATGTCTTCAATGCCTTTACTCAGGCCGACAGCTCAACAACACGCAAATACGGCGGTACAGGCTTAGGTTTAACAATTGTAAAACAGCTTACTGAGTTGATGAATGGCACAATAGAGATTAGCGATACGGTTCCACATGGCACCTGCTTTACGCTCAAAATACCATTTACATACGAGCGGACGCCACGACAACAGCCTATCAAGACAATAGACAAAACAACTTTAATTGCTACAGACAATTTTGATCTATCGACAATGCTCTCATCGCACTTATCTGCACTTGGAGCTAAGAATTCGACAATCAATTCCAAAAAAAAGCTACTGCAACTATTGAATGAACCTACGCAATCATTTGACACCATCTTTATAGATAATACTCTGCTTGGCGAGCCAAGGACATTCCTCACTGAAGATGACCATCCACTCAGGAATAAAATCATCTATATTAGCTCACACAGCCAAACACTCACTACAGAATCACAAAAACAGCTTGGTATTTTAACGTGCCTGACAAAACCAGTTCATGTGAAAGATATTTACCAGGCCGTAATGTCTTCACACATTAACGAACCAACAGTCACAGCCTCACCTGTTAAATATTGCGCTGATGTATCAAATCACTCTGATAAAAAAATATTACTTGCAGAAGATAACTTAACAAATCAACGATTAGTCCAACTTATTCTTGAACAGCAAGGTTATCAACTCACCATGGTCAGCAATGGGCAACAAGCTATTGATGCAATTAAAAATTCACAATTTGATTTAATATTGATGGATTGTCAAATGCCAATCATGGATGGATATAGGGCATCTGAAATCATCCGTCAAACTAGTCAAATTCCTATTATCGCCCTCACAGCACATGCGAGTGATGAGAATACCCAAGCGTGTTTAGCCGTTGGGATGAATGCCTACCTATGCAAACCATACCGTCAAAAAGAGCTACTAGATCAAGTAGACGAATTTTTAAACAATGAATCACCAACGTGTAATTTTTATACTGAGGTGCAATAAATGTCGTTGCAACAGTTCAGCAACCCCAAAAGATATTTTTTTCCTTTAGCCATCTTGCTCTACACGATTATTCTAATCATCTTATTGATTTGGTTCATAAGGTTAAAACCAAGTGAGCCTGCTGAAATTACGCGAGTCACATTTAACAAAACCGAAAATATTCTCATCATTTCTGGCGAGAATCTACCGTCCAATTTCTCTGCAGTACTTACCCCCAACATGCAAAGAGAACATGACACACTAAGTTCACGATTCACATGGGGACGTGCATTTAACATTGCAGGTGATAAAAACCACCTATGGGTAGCAAACGCTCCAAGTGAGATTCTTTCTTACAGCATCATCAATCCAAAAAAACCTGTATTAACAGGTGTTCTTTCACTTAATGTAGATTTCAAAGCCTGGAATATAACCATTGAAAAGGATCGAGCTCTCATTGCAGGAGGTACTTCTGGACTTGCATATATTGATATATCTGACCCATCAACTCCACAGCATAAATTTACCATCAATCCAAAAGAAACCATTATGGACAGTACTATCAAAGATGACTTAGCAATCATTGTTACAGCAAAACAAGGCCTTATACTCCTAGATATTCATGATGACACACCAAAAGAAATTAGCAAAATAAACATTGAAGGAACTCTTAGGAGTATTTATCAGAATGGTAACAGGGCCTATGTTCTGGGTTCAAAAAACAAAAAAGGGGTACTGCATATCATTGATATAACACACCCCCGTAAGGCAAAACGAATAACCACCATCGAACTACCTCACCCTGCTACTCAATTTGCACAGATCGATGACACAATTTTCATCTCTATGGGTATAAAAGGGCTCTATATTGCTACAATCAATAGTTTGACTCAGGAGATAGGTAGCTACAGAATTGAAGATATCTCAACCTTTGGGATTTGTGCCGTTGACCATGATATTTATATTTCTAACGGATCGCACCATATCTATCATTACCGAACCGACAACTACAAACTCACCCACATAAAGACCTTTTTAACGACAGGGAAATGTCAGAGCTTATTGCTTTTCAACAATTACCTCATCGCGTGCCTTGGTGAAAAAGGGTTCGCCATCTTTGATCCATCCAAGCAAAACACCACACCTCAAGCTAAAATCGATTTAAATAAAACATATGGCCGCGCTCTGAATATCTTACATCGAGACAAACACTTTGCCATTTCTTCTAATTATAGACTAAACCTCTTCACTGAATCTGAAAACGGTTCAATATCACAATATGACTCGATCAATTTTGCTGCAAGAATCACTGCTATCACCATGGATCATAGATATGTATATGTTGCGCTGCAGAACAACGAGATCCATATCATCAACCTGAACCCTAGTGTATTAATACGAACTAAAAAAATTATTACATGGACCGAATACGTTGAAAAGCTAATCGTAGACAAGTCTAAGTTATACCTCGGCACCAAACTAGTAGGCATCTTCGTTCTCAATCTTGAGGAATCGAATATATCGCAAGAAATAACGCCATTCATCTCACTTCCACATGACAACTATGTCATAAAAGATAACCGTCTATATCTTGCAACAAGGCCATACGGATTAAAAATCTACCAAATTAATAAAAAAACACTACCGTTACTGATCGGTGAACTTAAATACCCAGCAACCGTTGAAGAAAGTTCGCGAACGAGAGGTATGGTAATCAAGGATGGCTATGCATTGATTTCAAATGGGAAAAGGGGATTATTAAGTGTCGATATTAGAGACCCGAAAAAACCAATAATTGGTGACGCTTTAGATTTGTCAGGATACTGTAATCAGATAGCCGTACAGGGGAATAACGCTTACATCACAACTAACCGCACAAAAACGACAGTGGTCGACATTAGCGACCCATTAAAGATGAAAATACTTTGCGAACTACCAACCACGACAGCAGTTGCTTTTAACGATAACAGGATCTACCAAATAAATGATATCGGCGTGTACATCAACTCACTGCCGCAGCCGCTGAAAATTAAAAGTCAAAGTAAGAACTTGGTGGAGTTTGAATTACCAACAGAAGCCACAGAGGGTTACTACGACCTTCAACTCGCCACTACACAACAGCTTACAAAGTACAGTGATTTACTGCACTATTCACCACATCAAAATTGGACCATGACTCGTGAACCAACACCCTCAATAACTAATCACTAGAAACTGTAATCAACTCCGACCCACAATTGCCGTCCCATTTGATAGGTCACTTTATTATTAGAATAATCATAGCCATATAACTTACGATTGAAAACATTATACACATCAAGAGCTACCGTCATTGTTTGAGTCTCAGTTAGAGTCTTCTCCCACTCTAGCTTCCAATCAAAGGTTGTTGAACTGGGGTAACTACGGTCATCGTAAACATCAATTTCATCACCATTCGGCAAAAGATGATCATCTTCATAGGTCTTCCCTATCGCCTCATAGCCACTGCGGTAACGGGTAATATTAGTAAAAGAAAAACCATACTCAAGGTTCACACGATAGATCAAATTAGCAGACCAGTTACGATTATAATCAGCACGCGGCAAGTCAGTTTTAAGTTTCACCTGATCCTTATACCAGACTAGATCTTCAAAATCTTCAAGCTCAAAGTTATCGGAATAATCTTCATTAGTAGAGAAACTACGCTGCCACGTGCCATCTACCAACAGAAAGTGCCGATCCCATTCACGCTCCCAAGCAACAGTGACTTCTTTGTGACGGCTATTACCAAGGTTCGTCCACTCAGAATAAATATAGCCATCCTCATCTTTACTCATGATATCTAATGACAAACCATTCTCGCTATTACGATCGATATAGCAAAGATTTAACCGCCCACCTAACAAATCTTGTTCAAAGGCAACACTCCACTCATCGACCTTAGGTGTTTTAAGATCAGAAAGTTGAATTTGTCGAAATGAAGTACGCGGTTTATCCACCCACTCTTCGGGGGTATTGTCAACCTCAAGAACTTTACTACGTTTCATCGTTGTATATTCTTTACGTTCCCCCGCAATAGCGTGACTGAGTAAACTTTTCCCATAATATCGATTTGAACCGGCACTTAGGATAGATGAACCATCAGCGAATAGATCAAAGAACACAGTATTACGAAAGGCATAATCCATATTTTTATTCAAGTCATTATAAGATAAATTGACTCCTGGACGTAACGTTATACGATCCCATATTAGGCTATCCTCTAGATAGGTTTCCAATGATGTCAATTCACCTTCAGCCGAATATTCGGGATAAGTTGTTTGATACCACGCAAACTGCTCTCCTGAGATACAATCGATATCACCTTCGCTACACACCACATTGTCATCAGTAACCCATGTACTATAATTTGTCGTTTGCTCTGTTCTTTCTTCACGACCTTCCACTCTCTCAACGGTCACACCAGTAACCCATTGATGTTGTACTGGGCCCGTTTGTACAGTCTCAAATTCAAAATGGCTGGCAAACGTCAACGTTTTTTGTTCTTTTTCAATATTACCATAGCCACCTTTTTTACTAAATTTCTCTCCCCAATCAACGGAATCGGTATTACGGTAGCTAAAATAATTTTGGGGCGCAGTGCGAGAATTTTCGCTTTTCTTGAATCCAATGATAAATTCAGCAACGCCAAAGCGGAACTGGTGTTCCAAATTTGCATACAGGCTCCAGCCGCCGCCCTCGATGCTATAGTCACTATCTTTGACGCCATCTCGAAAATATTCCCCCTCGTAAGGAGTCGATAGGTACGTTAGACGAAACGTTGTTTTTTCAGTGGGACGATAAACATATTTGATAAATCGATTTTCCCTATCGCGATATTGTTTCTGTGTTTCACCAAAATTCTGTAATGGAATCTGTGAATAAATTTTGGAATAAGCCATCAAGACCCCCATAGTATTAGAAAGGGGGACGTCAACACTGACGTTACCATAATACTGCCGAAATTTCGGCTGTTGGTCAGCTTGCTCTGAATTTATAAAATCCTCATTGTCTACACGATCAACATGAAAACTACTCCACTCAGAACGTGTTGTTCTTGCAGATATTTCGCCACCAAATACCCCAGAAGGATCACGTGTTTCAACATCAATCACGCCACCACTAAAACCACTATAACGAGCAGAGACATTACTACGTTGAACTGAGATAGTGCCGATCAGAGACGCATCAAGAAAGAGTTCCTGCGAATGACCGGGAACCAAAGTTGGGCTACTGGAGTTTGTAGAAGTCGGATCAAGTAAACTATTATTACTAATCCCATCAATCATGAAATTATTATCGTAAACGCGACCACCAGAAATAGAAATTTCAGCCGGCAATATTTCCCCACCAGTTAGTGATGAATTATCTGTTTCGCTAAACTGAATCCCTGGCAACACTTTAAGAAGATCAGTAATAGCGCCATCACCTTGCGGTAACGATTGTAACGTTTGCCTATCAAGCACAGAAGAGCCCGCTGTAGTAATCGCTGCCGTATCAACTACAGTAATTTCAGGTAAACTGTTTTCAGAAAACGATTCTGCCCAGAGTGGTGCAACAAAAACTGAACTCGCGATCAACATAGTCAACAATAAGCGCATCAGCCCCCCATGATTTTAATTAATTTTCTAAATCTCGCATTTACCTGTATACATATCAAGATTATTTTAACAAAATAGATAATCTTTCTACAAAACGACCTTGCAAAAAAAATAATTTCAAGGCAAAGTACTCAGTTAATTTAGTAATTCTAAAACTTATCTGGCCATATCATCAGGCTCGCTAACCTTCTAATGACTTCGAGGAGAACCAGTTCCATGCCCTCAGCCGTAGACCGTACACAGCCTTGCAAAAAGAACAATTCAAGTGCCGAGATCATCCATAATATCATTATTGGCTTAACGGTTAGCTTTGTTGCCTTAAGCCTTGGTGCCGCCCTAGGAATTCTCTCGGGTCGCGGTGCCTTTGCAGGAATGATTTCAGCGGGACTTATTGCTCTCATTACCTCACTGTTGGGTGGAACACGTATTCAATGTTCAGGACCAACGGCTCCGATGAGTGCCGTAAGTGCTGTGGTTGTTGCCAGTGCGCATGAACATATTATGTCGACGGCCGGGATGAACGTCGATCAATTTATTAATAGCGTTTTTCTCCTCAGCGGCATTCTGCTCTTGGTTATGGCAATATTTCGCCTCGGTCGTTTTATCGCCTGGGTTCCCAATGTTGTTATATCAGGATTTATGAGCGGCATTGCGCTACTAATTTGGATCAGCCAAATTCAATCTATCTTTGGTTGGAGTGGCCACCACGCTTTGACAGGTGAAACATGGCAAAACCTCACCATTGCCATTATAACAGTTACCCTCATTTTCACCCTTGGCCCTATTATGCGGCGAGTCATTGGACCCGTAGCCCACTACCTTCCCCCTACCCTTGTTGCCATTGTGATTATGACCTGTGCTACTCTGGCCTTAAACCTTGGCATTGAGCGTGTTCAATTAACAGGTAGTCTTAGCAGTTGGAGCGATGCGACAGCCTTGCTGCACAATCAAATCCCAACCAGCTTTACAATGGCTTCATTCTTTAAAGCATTTCCCTTTGCTCTTCAGCTTGCTCTACTCTGCTATCTTGATACATTACTGACATCACTAGTCGTTGACCGCATGGGTGGTGAGACAACACGTCAGGATCGCGAATTAGCAGCCCAAGGTATCGCAAATAGTGCGATTGCATTCATAGGTGGCATACCAGGAGCTCAAGCTACGATCCGTTCGGTTCTCATGCTCAAAGAAAAAGCGTCATTACGACTCGCTGGCATTATGGTGGGAATTTTTGTACTCGTTGAGATTATTTTATTTCAAGACTTAATCAACCAAATCCCTAAAGCGGTATTTGTTGGTGTGCTGATTAAGGTTGGCTATGATGTCTTTGATTTTAAGCCATTACAGATCTATCTCGCTGAATTTATGCACCAGCGCCACGAACTACTACATAATTTTTTTAACGACCACGCTGATGAAAAAATCTTTGTTACCAACCGCGAGATTATGATGATTGCCGGCACAGCAGCAATTACCGTTTTCGTCAACCTCAACGTTGCCGTCGTTGTATTCACTCTGTTTTACTATTTTCACAACAAGGTAGCTTTCCGCCACAACCCAATGCGTGACCTAATGCCAACTGAAGAAACTGAGGCATTTGATGTGCACCATTATGACAAACCGTAACCTAGGTAAATAATTACGCTATTTTCGGTACCCGTATCCATTGAACGGCCACAAAAGAGATCGCACTCATCACAGCTCCCGCAATGAATGGAATACGGTAATCGACCATCCACAACGCTCCACCAATCACCGGCATCACTACGGCAGCAATATGGTTTATGGTGAATGCCACAGCCATACTCGGTGCAATATCTTGAGGGTCAGCCACCTTTTGGAAATAGGTTCGAATGGCTATCGCAAAATTAAAAAAGATATGATCAACAACGTATAAAACCATCACAACTGTCAACGAATTTGCAAAAGCATAACCGCAGAAAACCAAAATCAAACTGCTATATTCAAGTGATAGGACACGGCGCTCACCAAAATGGACAATAGCGCGGCCAATCAATGGACTCAAAAAATAATTAATCACATTGTTAACCACAAACAACGCAGCAATTTGGGTAACACTGCAATTGAATTCCTTAACCAATAGAAAAACCGCAAAAGCGATAAAAATTTGTCGCCGCGCCCCAGCCATACAAGTCAAAAAATAAAACAAACCATATTTACGACGCACAACAAGGTGACGATGCTGAACAACAACATCTTTACTCACAGGATTTTGAAATAATCCCCAGCTACCAACCGCAACGACAATCACCCCGATTACGATAAATATAGTCCGGTATTCAAAAAAGTACCCAAGACAGAACACCAAAGAGCCAACAACAATATTTACCGCTGCAGCAAGACTTTTCAAGCGACCGAACACATGAGGCGCTTGATGTGTATCAAAATATTGAAGGGTTAAAGATTGATTGGTAGTTTCATAGTAGTGAAATC
This sequence comes from Desulfuromonas svalbardensis, assembly GCF_055389415.1. Lineage (NCBI taxonomy): Bacteria > Pseudomonadati > Thermodesulfobacteriota > Desulfuromonadia > Desulfuromonadales > Desulfuromonadaceae > Desulfuromonas > Desulfuromonas svalbardensis. The sequence continues at coordinate 2,954,299 of NZ_AP042416.1, forward strand.
CAAAACTTATGATCAATGTGGAAAGTATTAATCCGGTATAACTCGGCAGAAAACCGGTAACAATACTACCAATTCCAACGGTTACAATCGATAGAGCAGCCAGTCGATGCTCCTTAATAATGAGCAACACATAAACAATCAATAAAGCGAGAAGTCCTGGGATCTCTCGTACAGAACCAATGACACCAATCTGCTGGCCATTTAAACCTGCCATATCGACTGCAAAATTGTTGAACAAGATCATCCATGCCTGCAGTCCTGTGCCTGAGGCTATCGTTAGGATAACCAAAAAGCGCAACATCGCGGGTTGACCATAACTATCTTTCATTGTTCCCCCCCGCAGCGTGTTCCACGTATGGAAACACCGCCAAAGACTGTATCACTGCCACCAAAGAGTGGAATTCGATTATCATCACAATAAAACTTCAAATTATTTACATCACCAGGAAGACAATTTCCGTCAGAGCTAATCAGGCATTGCCAATTATTTTGCGCTTCATTGAATCCTATTACTTCAATATGAAGTCTTGCGTCACCATCTGGAGAAAATACCAAAAAGTCATATTTCAAGCCGATAGCAAGGGGTTGTGATCTATCAGAGAGAAAGGTGAAAAACGCACTCAGGAAATCACCTGTCACCCTCTCATCAATTGATGAGGTGGAACCTTCTTGGAAGTAACGCTTTGTTTCTACAACGTTCCCTCCCCACAATCGTTCAGCGATAACGACAGAGGAAAGTTCAACAAAGATATGCTTCCAGCCATATTGGATACGTCGACCATTATGGTTTATTTGTGTGTGTTGTATATGAGTTAAAGAGGTCACGCGACCACGAAAATCTAACCGCACAAGTGACTCATAGTATTGATGTCGATCACCGTTTAACCAACCGACAACCCCTTGGCTATCTCCTTGCAGTATGATGCGATAAGTATTAGGAGTAAGTTGTGGTTCAACTGTCAATGTGAGCTTAGCGACTGAATCTAGCCATAAAATAGAACAATTAAAACACCACTGCATTGTTTCATTAAATATACGGGGTGCAACAGCTAAGGCATTATTTGAAAGAAAAACAATGACCGCAGCGAGGATAACCACCTTTTTCATCGAAGAATAAGTAGCGTAATAAAAGTCACATAACTCGCTAAAAGAAAAGCACCTTTTAGTCGTGTCACTTCAAATCGATGCCAGCATAATGGGATCAATGCGAAACTAAAAAGTAGCACAATAGGCAATTCAAAACTTAAAACGGAAGGATCGATAACAATTGGTTGAAACAGTGGGCACAGACCAAGAACAAACAAAATATTAAAAATATTACTACCTATCACATTGCCTATACTGATTTCCATCTCACCTTTTGCTGCACTCATCAATGAAGCCGCAAGCTCTGGTAAACTCGTCCCTAAGGCGACAATTGTCATGCCAATGAACAATTCAGACAGTCCGATTGCACGGGCAATGGTCACAGCAGATGAAACCATCCAATTTGCACCAAGACCTAACCCTATAATCCCACCAACAATATACAAAATGTCTCGGCCACGACGACCCTGCTCTGTTTCAACAACTTGTTCAGGTGCAACAGGATCCGTACCAGTATGACGAGCGTAACGAAGACAGTAGAGGATAAAGAGGGTGAGCAGGGTTAGCAAAACAGCCGCATCGGTCAATCCTAGCTGTCCATCTAAACACATTACGTACAAGGCAACCGTTACACCAATCATAAATGGCAGTTCACGCCACAAAAGACCACGCGGAACCTTTAACGGTAACACCAAAGCTGAAACACCAAGAATCAAACCGATATTTGCAATATTTGATCCGACAATATTGCCAACCGCAATTGCTGACGAACCTTTTCCTATCGCCAATAAAGACACCATTAACTCTGGCATACTCGTAGCAAAAGATACAATTGTCATACCAATAATCAGTGGCCGAACCCCAAACGACAGAGCTAACCGCGAACTACCATCGACTAAAAAATCAGCACCATAATAAAGAACAACTAAACCAACAAAAAAGACCAGAATTGAAACGGTCATAAAAACTCCTTAAAATATAATACAAACCTATAGCCCAACAAAACAGCTAGTTAGGCTTAAATAAAACAGGCTAAACGATACTCATAAGCACTTAAAAAGGCAAGAGAAATGGAGATTTCACTCTTGACGTAATATTATACTTGATCTATATTCATATATTCAATTTTTAAGTATAGACAACTGATTATATATCGATAACGAAATAATATATTAATAAGGACATCACCTATGAAACCTATTGCTTTTGACAAAAACAAATCTTACGAGCGTGAAGCAGAGATCTTAAAAGTTTTAGGCCACCCCATTCGGTTAAAAATTATTGCGGGCCTTATCTCTCAAGCCTGTAATGTTAAAAAAATATGGGAATGTCTTGAGCTACCTCAAGCAACGGTTTCTCAACACTTAGCATTATTGAAAAATAAAGGGATTATTGTCGGTGAACGTAACGGTGTCGAAGTCTACTATCATGTTGTTTCAGATCAAGCACGTCATATTGTTCAGGCACTCTTTACCCTCAATGGTTGTGGTAAAAAATAATTTAAAAGCTCAAGATTAATATGAACTAAACAAAACAGGCGAACCGAATGGTTCGCCTGTTTTATTTTGATTTATATTTTTACAGTCGAATTTTTTACAGTCGAATTCTAAATTCGACGTATTCAGCTATATCAGGCGACTCGCCCTTCCAAAAAAACATCAGTGCCCTCAATACGGCGCAAAACAAATTAGTTGAAAATTTTAAGTTGTTTTACAAGAAAGATTCCGATAGTTTATGCTTCATGCTGCTTTGTGAAATTTACAAAGCTTTGCCCCGTGATGCCCCTCCTTCACGGGGTTTTTTTTATTAAACCGGCGAAACGATTACTGTAAGGCACCGAGAATTCGCAACAGATGGGGAATTAGCTGTTTTTTGCGCGACAAAACACCTCGCAACTCATATAAATCATCACTGACTTGTGGGTATCCCATAATAAGCGCCAATTTTCGATCACCAGAAATCAATAGCTCACTGGTTCCTGCAACAATATCGGTAATCAACAATCCCGCCATATCAAGAGAACGATTTTCACGTAAACAGTTTAACTCGCTTTTTAAATCTTCTTTTAAAGAATGAAATTCGTGAAAATTAACCACCTCAACTTGACCAATACCAAACTGGAAATTACTGGCAGTGAACACTTTAAAATCTGTTGTGATCACTTTTTCCAACGAATCATAGGCACTCATTGCACTACTCGAAGCGAATATTCGTTGACCAAACTCATAAGGGTCGAGTCCGGATAACTGGCCCAACCACTGTGAAATTTCGCGATCAACATCTGTTGCTGTCGGTGACTTTAACACCACGGTATCAGAGAGCAAACCCGACAACATTAACCCTGCAATCGCTGGGGAGGGGGTAATGCCGGCATTTTGATATAATGTCGCGACAAGAGTACAGGTACTCCCTACAGGTTGATTGATAAACCGAATTGGTTTATCTGTCTGTAAACTTCCCAAACGATGATGATCCACAACCTCTATAATTTCAACCTTATCAGCACCTGCTACCGACTGAGCTAATTCATTGTGATCGACCAAAATCAATTTAACTGATGATGGGTTCAATAGATGACTTTTAGTTGCAACAGCCTCAATGGTGCCAGAATCGTTAACAACAACAACCCCCGGCACATCAGAGTGCATAAGACTTATGCGCAATTCATCTAATCGATCTTGACCACGTAATGAAATAAAATTGGTTTCGGCCAACGAGGCGACAGGTGTCGCCAAACGTGTTAACCACGTAGATGTCGCAGTATCAAATGTTGTAGAAAGAATGGTAACGTCATTCTTGCGGCCAACCTCTAGTACATCCTCTGGAATTTCTAAACCGGCAACCACGACAAGAACCCGCACCCCAAGTTCCACTGCTTCACGCAGAATTCCAATGCGGTCACCCGCAATCAACACCATCTTACGCACATCTTGAGCAACCATCTTGGCGTGAAAGGTCTCACTGGCCATAGCCGCGACATAAAGATTGAGATCCTCTTGGACGTCAGCATCCACTTCATGCAAAGCCGTAGCCTTTAAACATTGGCAGATTGAACGCGGTGACGCCGAAACTCGTCTTAACTCTTTTTCCTGACTGGGAACGAGAAAGCGCTCCGAAACTTTTTTAAGATAAAGCATTCCTTGAGGATGATTCTGTTCATCAACCACAGGTAAAATTCGGATATTATGAAGATGAAATAACTCTAGAGCACGTGAAAGCGGAGCTGTTGAAGCAATTGTCACAGGTCGCTGACCACTAATCACGTCGCTGATTCGAGGAGAAACATCAAGCAACAATTCCGGTTGAGGAACAGCGAGTTCTTCTAAAATAAATTCAGTCTGCCGATTAATGTTACCCGCTCGGGCAGGTTGAACGCCTACTAATCCCTGTTGATCACGCAGTGCTGCATATGCAATGGCACTACACACAGAGTCTGTATCAGGGTTAATGTGACCTACAACATAAATTTTATCCTGAGCCATCGTTCTCCTCCTACCTAAAACATAAGATCATTCAACATAAATTTAAGATCATTCTTTGGATTGGCGTAAGAAAACAACCAATGCACCTTCGCCACCATATTGTCGCGGAGCCCGCCCCCACTCAACTACCCAAGCAGCAGAATGAGTCTTTAAATAGCTTTCAACATCAGAACGTAACACCGACTCCCCACTAGGTGAACGGTTGCCTTTTCCCGTAATAATTAATACGGTTTGCACCCCTTCAGCATGACGGTTTTTTAAAAAATTACGCACCCTCTCACGAGCTTCTTCACGATAACAACCATGCAGGTCAAGTGTTTCTTGAGGCTTTAGCTTACCCTGACGTAATTGCTTCATCCGACGCGGTTCACCACCACGGGACGGCTCAAACTCGTCAGCGTCACTGTCATCATATTGATCGTTGAAAACACAATCTAGTTCACCCAAGCTATCAAGGAAAATCTCTTCATCTGTTATCGGTGTTTTAGCTAGAACAACTTCTTGCTCTTCAGCCTCTTCAGCAACAACAAACGGATCACTATCCTCCAGTTGGTCATCAAGTGAAACAACACCGAGTTGCGACATCGCCGAGTTAAAATCAACCTCAGGTTCAACCTTAACCACCTCGTTCACCTCAACGTGTTCAACTTTTTTTTCAGGTCGCGGCTCACGTTCTAACTGAGAAACAGAAAACCCCTTCATAGAATCGAAGGGGTTACTTTTAAAAGGGGCTGCTGCCTGTTTTTGCTTTTTTTTGCTCATAAAATTAATTACACGCGTGGCATTTTACGTCGACCCTGCGCTGCCTTTGTTTGTTTTTTAACGAGCACACCTGTTTTTTCAAGATGAAACTGATACCAAAGATCACCATAGTCTTCCATTTTCATCCGCTTACCCTGCTGTAGGGCTTCAATAGAAGCTTCGAGGCGCTCATCTCCACCTGTTTTCTTAATCCCTTTACGCAGAGTAGCAATGGCGCTATCGCGCTCACCAATTTTATCCTGACAAAATGCGTATAGGTTCCAAACAAATGGTTCTTTACGTGAAGCTGCTGCTGCTTTTTCAAAGGTGGATGCCATTTTAGCCGGATTAGAACGCTTCATGTAACTGACAGCTAACATACACATGGCTACCCAGTGGCGGACAAAACTCTTCTCCAAATAAGGTAATGCCTTTGCAAAATCTTTTTTCAAATAGAGCAATGTTCCAATTTGAGCATTGATCTGCCCTTTGACATAGAATTGCCATTTTGCATATTTAAAACCACCCCTTAACGTTACTAACGCACGTTCTGTACGGTTGGCTTGCATATCGTGTTGAGCACTTTGAACCAGAACCATCACCCTGTTCATGGTTCGACGTGAAAGGAGAAAATATACAGCAGCAAACAACACAACTGATATTAAGCCACAATATATAATCTCAAGTTTATAAACTAAATTAAGCGGCACTGCCGCGAGAGTTGCAAAAACAAAAGCCGTCAAAAAATTCAACATCGATCATCATACCTTTCATTATTTCAAAAATTCAATTTATCAACAAGTGCGAGAGTCTAACAATCAGTCAACGAAAAGTCAAAGTACTTCCCACCTAAACTACGAACGTTTTCCATCGCGAACAAGCAGAGTTAATGTATCACCAGGTTGCAAAATATGATTTTCCGATAATCCGTTCCACTGACGTATCTGGCGTGTTTGAACAGCAAAACGACGACCGATTCCCCACAAGGTGTCACCAGAGCGAACTTTATAAAGAACCTTTTGTTGAACACCGCGTGGAGCTTGCCCTTTTCGCGGAGCAGAAACCAACAGTTTTTTCCCTGGTTGGATCACGTTCGACCAACCCAAACGATTCCAAACACGAATTTGTTTTTCCGTCACATCGCACTTACGGGCAATACTCCACAAACTATCACCTGAGCGCACTGTATAATGCTTTCGGCGTGAATGTTGATAATCATCGGCAAGTTCCGTTAACGGTAACGAACTAAAGTCACGGTGCAACGGTAAAATCAAATCTTGACCAATTTTTAGCGCACGCGGGTTGCTGATTTTATTCAGGGAGATAATATCATCGACTCGAATACCATAGCGTTTAGCAAGGTGCTGCAAGGTATCACCCGATTTAATTTGATGACGCTTATAACGTGCCCGTTCATGACTTGGGACCTGAGCATATTTTTCAGCAAAACCGATACTCGCTCCGACGGGTAAGCGTAATGAATAATGGTCAACATCAGGGGGTGTACACCAACGTTTCAACTCGGGATTGAGTGACTTGATTTTTGCATAGGGAACCTGGGTCAGCTCAGAAATCAGTTCTAGATCCGTTGCCTCCGATACCACGACACGATCAAATTTAAGTGGTTGTTGATAAGTCAGATCACAAAAACCATACAGTTCAGGTTGTTTACTAATCAATAACGCCGCTAACAATTTTGGCACATAGTTCTTCGTTTCAGCTTTTAAATATTCACCATGGCATAATTCCCAAAAATCAGTGGTGTGGTATTTTCTAATTGCCCGTGACATTTTACCTGGACCAGCATTATAGGCAGCAACTGCCAAATACCAGTTACCATCAAAACGCTTATGCAGATCCTTTAAATATTGGGCAGCAGCCAACGTCGCCTTTTCGACATCACGCCGTTCATCGTACCACCAGCCATTATCCAAGCCATACATTTTACCCGTTGAACCAATAAACTGCCAATAACCAACAGCATTAGCCCAACTATGAGCATTGCTATTAAAGCCCGATTCAACCATGGCTAGTGTGGCAAGATCACGGGGCAAACCTTCAGCAGCAAAAATCTCACGCATTAACGGCAAATAACGCCCCGAGCGTTCTAACCAGCGGGTAAAAGTCCGCCGACCACCGTTTGTAGTATAGTGCTTGATAAGATAGCGAACTTGATCATTTTCAATCACGGGGAAATCAAATAGTGGCTCAGGCTCTACTTCGACTCCGGTTTCTTCAGGTGGTGTTAACGATTGCGTTAACAACTCGGTATCGGCACTGGTTTCATCGGCAGAGGCTAGGGATTGCTCAGGCAAAAAAACACATTCTGGATCAATGACATTCTCTGAAGTGGAGACAACTTCCGTGGCATCAACCGCGGTAGTGTTATTCTGGAACAGTGGCACACAGCCCGTCAAACTGATGACAACGGCAATTATGCACCCAATGGTGAAACGTTTAATATCCTTCATAGCTCTCAAATCTCATTGTCCCAAATAACGCAACAGTTGCATAGATGAATTAACTAATAAATACCGGCCAAGGCTATAGAAAAACAGGTCAACTGTCAACACTACCGCGCTCATCAGTCTTCGCTTTAATCGCGCCATCGGCATGCCAAAAGCGCTGTTGCAGTTGGTCTAATAACATTTCGAAACTCTGACGATTTTGTGCACACACAGCCACCGCCTTAAAACGACGACACAACGCTTCACACTCTTCAGGATCAACAAGATCAATTTTATTAAACACTAACAAGTGTGGGATATGACCTAAATCAAGATCAGCAAGAATCTGTTCAACAGCTTGAATTTGCTCTTCAAAGCGAGGATTAGACAGATCGACAACATGCATTAATAAGTCAGCGTCAGACAACTCTTCAAGAGTTGATTTAAACGCCCCCATCAAACTCGGTGGTAACTTACGAATAAAACCAACGGTATCGGTAATGATCACTTCTCGATCAAGTGGAAAACGTAACCGTCGTGTCGAAGTATCGAGTGTTGCGAAGAGTAAATCTTCGGTAAACACATCACTTCGAGTCAATGAATTAAGCAGTGTTGACTTACCAGCATTGGTGTAACCAACAATTGATATAATAGGCACTTCGGCACGAACACGACGACTTCGCCGCTGTAGCCGACCTCGTGACATCTGCTTCAATCTCTTTTCAAGGCGAGTGATCCGCTCACGGATACGACGACGATCAATTTCTAGCTTTGTTTCACCGGGACCACGACCACCAATTCCACCCATCAAGCGCGATAATTCCGTGCCCTTACCCGACAACCTCGGCAATATGTATTTAAGCTGCGCCAATTCAACTTGAACTTTACCATCAAGGGTATGGGCTCGACTGGCAAAAATATCGAGAATAATTTGTGAACGGTCAACCACTTTTAAATCAGTGAGAGCGGCGATGGATCGTACCTGTGTCGGACTGAGATCTTGGTCAAATACCAGCATGGTTGCGCGCTGTTGCAATGCACGTATCACCACCTCTTTGATCTTACCCTCACCCATCAAAAACTTAGGATTGAGTCGTTTCGGGCGCTGAACCACTTGATCCAACACCAACACATCCGCCGTTCGCGCTAACTCATTCAATTCTGACAGTGAATCATCGATCTCACGGCGACGTGCTTGACTCACCGAGACCAAAATAGCTCGTTCACGCGGATCGGAAAGGTCAATGTGGCCAATTTCAAGTCCACGCTCTAGCTCATGATCTAAACCATGCAAAAACTGTTTTAAATTAAGATCTAACGCGCTAAGAGTTGGTGAAAAAAGTTGCTCAACCTGCTGATTAGTTGGATTTTCAGGAAGGATGTGGGCGTAATAAACCGAGGCCGGAAAACCGCTCACATCGACGCCGATAGCGACCATCATATCGAGACGAAGCAACGCTAAATCTGTTAAATCATCTTGAGAGAGGCCTTCATTTTTCAAATGAGTATGGATACAACGAAGTCCACGCAAGCCACTGCGACCCAGAGCATAATCGGTTAAATCTGGCAGCATAATCTCGCGATCATCCCCCACCATCACATATTTTACCGAACCTGTTCGATCAACAAGAATACCAATTTGACGCCTTATTTCATGGGACAGACCACAGATAAAGCGCGCCAATTCGGTTGACACCACCTCACTGGGATCAATGCGACGACGATACACGCGTTCAAGGGCATTAAGTTGTGCCGCTTTTAATCCAGATGTTTGACCCAGTACGTCCACTCAACCTCCTACGCAAAAAGGACCCGTAAGGGTCCTTTTTGTTTAACAACTTTTATGATGATTCAACGTAAAAATCAATTACGCAGTTACAACAATGTTAAAACCAGCATCAACAAGGTGAACTTCACCTGTTACGCCGCTGCCTAAATCAGACAACAAATATACAGCTGAATTACCCACTTCATTTTGAGTCACAGTGCGTCGTAATGGAGCGTGATCATCCATCAGCTTAATCTTAGCACGGAAGTTCGCGATACCCGATGCTGCGAGAGTACGGATTGGGCCAGCAGAGATGGCATTAACACGAATCCCCTTAGGACCGAGTTCAGCGGCCAAGTAACGGACCGAAGACTCAAGAGCTGCCTTAGCAACACCCATAACATTGTAGTTCGGCACAACACGGTCAGAACCAAGATAGGTCAAGGTAACAATGCTGCCACCCTCTTTTAATAGCGGCTCGGCATAATGTGTTACTGCCACGAGAGAATAAGCACTGATATCCATTGCCATGGCAAAACCTTCACGGCTGGTTTGACTGAAAGGACGCTTGAGGTCTTCACGGTCAGCATAAGCAACAGCGTGAACAACAAAATCCAACTCACCCCATTGAGATTCAACCTCTTTAAAAACAGCCTCAATCTCTTTATCATCGCTGACATTACAAGGAAGAATCAGTTCAGCGTCCAAGCTTTCAGCTAATGGACGGACGCGCTTCTCTAGTGCCTCGTTGAGATAAGTAAAAGCCAGAGTTGCCCCTTGCTCCTTAAGTTGCTCGGCAATTCCCCAAGCAATACTCTTATCATTCGCCACACCGAAAATAATTCCCCGTTTTCCTGTCATCAAACCCATATGTTTAAATCTCCTGAATTTATGTAAAAGATAAGTAAAACTTTGATGATCCTTTTAACAGATCGATGACATTAAATCAAGCTTTGCGCTAGCAAGCTGTCGAGATTGACAAGCCATAACGAGAAATTGCTGACCTGAGAGCAAATTTTCGACTAGTTGAGAATGAAGAGTAAGCCTATTTATCGAAAATAGACGGGAATATGGGCCAAGTCCAGCTGATTCGCAATAGGGTTCTAGTAAAAGAGGATAGTTTGCTAGTCCTTTGACCAAATTACTTTGCTTTAGCAGCTTCCACATAGGGAGTTAATTCATTAATCAATACTGTAGCGGGGCGGCCACCTGGCAACACTTTACCGTCAGGTAAAATCAACGTTGGTGTTGAACGAATATTCCAGCGTTTGGCAAATGCCATGGTTGCATCGGTAACATGGCTGTCACAAGTCATTTCGGCAACGGGCTTATCAGCCATTGCATCCTCTAACACCTGTATTGAGCCTGAACAGACAATACTATTTACTGTTTTAATATCTGTCATCATCGCCATCAATTTTATACGAAATGCAACCTGAGGTAATTGTTCAATAACCTTATATAACTCGTGATGAAGCTGGCGACAATGACCACACTTCGGGTCGGTGAAAACGAAAACCTGTACGGGTGCATTAGCATCGCCAACTAAGAATGCTCCGTCAGCATTAAGCTCTGTAGCGTCGACGTTGCGCGAGATATCAACACCGTCACTAATACGCAGAATGTTTCCTGCAATCAGGTATTGTTTCGAGTAATCGATAAAGACTGTGAACATCTGCCCACGCGCTTGGCCTTTCACTTCCCATAATCCGCCGACTTCAGAAAACTTAACAGAATTCACTTCCTCAGCCCCTGGAGGGAGTAACTTAAAGGCTTCATCGCTTGTCAAACTATGGCAATCACTACACTCACCTGCGCCGCATCCGGCGCCACCGAATGCAAATGAAGATACTGGTAATAAACAAAAGCACAAAACTATTATGACATAACGCAACATATAAACCTCTCTCTTTGAGTAATGAAATAAGCTTAATACACAAACAGAACCCATCTTAGCAGAGGCACTAGAAAAGGGAACTGTTATAGTGTATTTTCAACCATCTATTATGAGTTATAATCACCATAACTCGTATATCATTTATTATTTGCATTTTTATCCTACTACTCAGAGTAGGACAACCCATAAAGGTATTAATCTCTATGACCGACAATCAGTCAACGTATGCTCTCCCTGAAGCTTTTAGCCTCATTGACACCACAGCACTGCCCGAAATCAATGCAACACTCATCCAAATTAAGCATAATGTTACGGGAGCAAGATTTGTACACATTGATGCTGACGATAGCAATAATCTATTCGCTGTTGCCTTTAAAACACCACCATCCGATTCAACAGGTGTCGCCCATATTCTTGAGCACACTGCGTTATGTGGTTCAAAAAACTTTCCTGTTCGTGACCCGTTTTTCACGATGCTAAAACGTAGTCTAAATACCTTCATGAACGCTTTCACTGCAAGCGATTGGACGTGCTATCCATTTTCAAGCCAAAACCATAAAGACTTTTACAACCTACTCGGCATTTACCTCGACGCTGCTTTTTTCCCATTGCTGCGTGAACGTGATTTTACTCAAGAGGGCCATCGGCTTGAATTTGAAACAGCAAATGACTCCAGTTCACCGTTAACATTTAAAGGGGTCGTTTTTAACGAGATGAAAGGGGCCATGGCCGACCCAGCCTCTTTGTTATCACGCCGAACAACTCGTCATCTTTATCCAACGACCTGTTATCATCACAACTCAGGTGGCGAGCCAGAAGACATTCCAAATTTAACGTGGCAACAACTGCGCGACTTTCATGCCGAATTTTACCACCCGAGCAATGCCTGCTTCTTTAGCTATGGTAACTTTCAATTAACTGACCATTTAGAGATCATTGAGAAACAGGTTCTTAGCCTCTTTGAAGCACGCGATGTCGATAGTACGGTTCCACAAGAAAAACGACTTACCACGCCAGTCAAAGTAAGTGAAACTTTTCCAATTGATGCAGCAGAGTCACTAACAGGCAAATCAATGGTTCACATGAGTTGGTTGACCAGTGACATCTCTGACAGCTTCAATACCCTTGCTCTGACATTACTTTCACAACTCCTACTCGGCAATCCAGCAGCGCCCCTTTACAAGGCGTTACTTGATTCAGGTTTAGGCACTAACCTCAGCCCGGGATGCGGATTTCATGATGATTATCGAACAACCTGTTTTGCAGTTGGCCTACAAGGTACAGACAAAGATAAAACAGATGAAATCGAACAATTGATTCTTGATACATTACAGCAAATTGTTGATGAAGGATTCACAACACAACGCATTGAAGCGACAATCCATCGCCTCGAACTGAGTAACCGTGAAGTCGGTGGCGATAGCTACCCCTATGCCATCAGTTTAATGTTCCGGATTCTTGGCCCATGGCTCCATTGCAATGACCCTATTTCAGCGTTACAACTCGACGACAATTTAAAAAAGCTTCGACACAAACTCGCTGAAGGACCATTTTTTGAAGACATAATCAAGACGTGGTTACTCGAGAACAAACATCGAACGACTCTGTGCTTAAGTCCTGACCCTGAATTGGGTCCCAAAATGGACGACCAAGAAAAAGAGCGTTTAAGCGCGATTAAAGCAACTCTCAGTGCAGACGATAAACAAAAATTGATTACACAGGCTCAACAACTTCAGGACTCTCAAGAGGGCATTGAAGACCTGAGCTGCCTGCCTACACTGGAAATGGCTGACATCGATCCTGCTGAATCCGTTACGGACTGTCGAACCATTGACCTTGCAGAGAAAACAATACACCTCTATCCTCAGCCGACCAATGGCCTCTGCTATCTCAACCTGTCTTTTACGTGTGACCACATTGATGAATCACACCGCCCATACCTGCCACTTTTCAGTAGCTTACTCACTCAAATTGGTACAGATAAACTCACATATTTGGAGATGGCACAACGCGTAGAAGCTGGGACTGGTGGCATACGTGCCAGCGTTGAGATCCTTGATAACATCGATGACTTAAATTCCTTCCAACCGTTATTTCAACTACGAGGTAAAGCCCTCAATCGTAACATCGATCAACTCGGTGCTATTTTGGCGGATATATGCTCTGCCGCTGATTTTACCGACCAAGAGCGACTCGCAACCGTCATCGGTCAGATTAAAAGTTCATGGCAAAATGCGATTCCTGGCTCTGGACACAGTTATGCCGCACGGGCAGCAGCGGGCCAGCTAACACCTGCCGCCAAACAAAGAGAGCAATGGTCAGGTTTTAGCCAATTTAAACTGATCAAGCAAGTTTCAGAGTTCAAAGCAGGACAGCTTGATGAAACGGTCGAGATCATGCAACAAATTGCTGCGGCGATTATAAATCGTCAGAACCTATCAGCAGCCATCACCGCCGAAGAGAAACAATTTAAAGATTGTGAATCAACACTAGAACAATTGATCAACAAAATTCCACAAAGAACGATTGTAGCACCACAACCCATTGCTCCAATTGAACCTACAGCGATTCAACTGGGATGGACCACTTCGATTCCAGTTTCATACGTCACTCGTGTTTTCCGCACCACACCATTCAATCATGTTGATACGGCACCACTAAAAGTGTTAGCCGCGCTACTAAAAGCCAATTACCTCCATCGCGAAATTCGGGAAAAAGGGGGAGCATATGGCGGTATGGCAACGAGCAATAGTGAATCTGGATTATTCTCATTGATGTCGTATCGTGACCCACAACTTGAGAGAACATTGACCGTATATGAGCAATCGTTAGAGTGGCTACAACAGGGTGACTTTGATGATGAAAAGATTAAAGAAGCAGTTCTTTCGGTGTTCAGCGCTTACGACCGCCCTCTTTCACCAAGCGGACGAGGCATCAATGAGTTTGCCAACCACCAACAAGGTCTAACGCACGCCATGCGACAACAGTTTCGTTCTCGGTTGCTCTCTGTAACAAAAGAGCAGTTATTAGATGTTGCCAAACGACATTTAAGCGACAAGTTAGCTCAGAGTCCAATATCCATCCTCTCCAACGAAGAGGCGCTGACATCGGCAAAAATCAATCTCACTGAGCTACAGATTGAACGCATATAACACATTATAAAAGCAGAAAACTTTTCATCGAGCTCAAATAAGATGCTATGACCTTTTAAACAAAAATACCCCCAGTGCTGAAAGAAGCACTGGGGGTATTTTTATATCAGTACAACAATAATACTAACGTTTATTTGGCAATTTGCAGCTCAACGAGAAATTCACCGTCATCGGACTCAAATGGAATCACCACCCAATTTGATTCGGCAATACATTCCACCTGATAATCAGCACCATACACATAAGAGGGGACCGATAAGGTGATATTACTACCCGATTCATCAAGGTACATTTTAATACTACCAGCTAACATGTTGGCTAATTCACCAAAGGCATCGGTGACATCATCGTTGAAGGTATCAACAGACAAACCTAAAAACCGCGCGGTGATTAACATCGCAACATCAGTTGGCGCATGAATCGCAACCATCCCTCGGCACGTACCCGCTAAACCAACCATCCCTGAAATAGAATCGGTAAAATTACTTACTAACACAGGCAAAGAAGGTTGTTCATTCACTTCCAGCATGATCATAGTCTCGAAGATGTCTCGAGTGGCATCAATGGTCATCTGTTCTAAATCCAAAGCAACCCTCTCTCTCTTTGTTTCGGCGACACAGCATGCTCACCAATCTATTATTAGAAGTACGAATTATTTATATATTAGCGGGAAAAATAACATAATGAGCTGACAACCTCTAGTGAGAAAATAAGCAGTCTGTCGAACTTAACATGATCCTACTGCGAAACAGCCTGACTTGGCCCATATTCCCGATAATTTTCGACAAATAGGCCAGCTATTCGCTCTCAAATTCTCGACAATCTGGTCTCAAACAGTCTATTTCTCGCTACGGCCCGTCACTAGCGAGTTGCTTTAATCAGACTGAAATCGCCATTGCGATCTCATCACAATCTGGAAACTTAGGGCACTTCATACAGTCACCCCAAATTTTGTGGGGCAATTCATTTTTTTCGATTGTGGTAAAACCAAGTCGACCAAAAAATTCTTCTTGATAAGTCAAAGCAAACACACGATTTAAGCCAAGCTCTTGTGCTTCATTCAAACACGATTGAACCAACTTGCGCCCATAACCTTGACCTGCGAGTGAATCGGCAACGACGAGAGAGCGAACCTCGGCAAGATCGAGCCACCACACTTGTAAACTAACAGTGCCAAGCACTTCACCTTCATGATCTAATACATAGAATGAGCGGATCGCTTGATATATTTCAGCCAATGAGCGGGAAAGCATCAGCCCCTGCCCCGCATGCTCCACGAGCAATTTGTGGATAGCACTGGCATCACCAATGTAGGCTTTTCTTAATTTCATAGTTCCTCACTAAACAATGATGGCCGTTGGCAGCGCCGTAAAAGATCACGCGCGTGTGCCACAGTTTGGCTGCTCATTTGCGCACCACCGAGCATCCTCGCCAATTCCAATACACGCTCCTCATAATCTAGCGCCACTAATTGAGTTGAAGTTTGACCGTCGACCACATTTTTTTCTACCCGATATTGGCTATCGCCATATGCTGCCACCTGAGGTAGATGGGTAATACACAGCACCTGATGTCCAGCAGCAACGGAACATAACCGCTCGCCAACAGCCGATGCAGCGACACCACCAATGCCAGCGTCCACCTCATCGAAAATCATCGTCGCCAATGCATCGACCCGTGGTGCGGCCTTGCGTAGGGCGAGCATAATTCGCGAAAGTTCACCACCGGAAGCTGTAGCAGCGAGAGGACGAGTTTCTTGACCAGGATTGGCCGAAAAATAAAATTCAGCCCGCTCAAGACCAAGAGATGAAGGTTTGTCGAGGCTGGAAAATTGAACTTCAAAACAGGCATTGGCCATCGCCAACCCGTGCAGCTCAAGTTCCATGGCCTTCTTCAATCGAGCGGCGGCATCGCAACGTTGCGTTGACAAGGTTTTTCCAACCGCTAATAACGTCTGCTGCTGCTGATCAATCTGCCCCTGTAGTAACTCAATGGTTGCAGCACTATGGTGCAAGCTTTCCAACTCCTGTTCGAGCTGTTGTTGATACGCTAAAACACCTTCAATTTCAGGATGATACTTACGCTGCAACTCGCCTATGACAATGAGGCGTTGCTCCACCTCGCGCTGTCGTTGTTCATCAAAAACAACCCCTTCAGCGCTGTGCCGCAATTGTGCCGCAGCATCTTCAAGGGAAAACAGAGCATCTTTAATCGCAGAGATAGGGCCTTCGAGTTGCGGATCAACTTCTTGCAAGCCGTCTAATTGCTGACTGACTGCGCCCAGTTGCTCACACACCGCACCACTGTTAGCATAAAGTTGCTCATAACCATTCTGACATTTAGAATAAAGGCGTTCGGCATGCTGTAATTTGAGTCGCTCAGTGGACAGTTCAACATCTTCGCCAACCTGAAGCTGCGCAACAGAGATCTCGTTAATTTGAAAATTAAGTAGATCAAGGCGATCGCTGCGCTCACGGTCAGCCAGCTGCATTTGCTGTAATTGTTGTTCAAGTTGAAGATGTTGACGGTAGTGCTGTTGATACTCCGATAACAGGTCGCTACACTCCCCAAAGCCATCAAGTAATTGCAGATGATTCTCGACCCGTTGAAGTTGCTGTTGATCATGTTGGCCAAAAATAGCCAGCATCGGCGCAACCAATTGCTGAAGTTGGCCCAGTGTTGCCAATGAACCATTAATATAAACTCGATTTTTACCTTGGCGTGACAAAGTGCGTTTAATCAGCAACTCATCTTCAATATCAAAACCCATATCAACCACCATTTGGCTGATTAACGGCTGAGAAGTGAGACTAAACACCGCTTCAACACTGGCGCTATCTTCACCACTACGAACCAGATCGTTACGCATTCGTTGGCCAAGCAATAGGCCCATCGCATCAATAATGATCGATTTTCCTGCCCCGGTTTCGCCACTAAGAACGGTAAAACCACGACCAAAAGAAACATGCAGTTTCTCAATGACAGCAAGGTTTTTTATATTGAGATCGGTTAGCATCGTTTTTTAACGCTCTCCCCAACGTAATTTAGTTCGTAACACTTCAAAATATTCTTTCGAAGCACTCTTAATTAAGTGAGTACACATGTTTGCCTTACGAATTTCAACCACATCTTGTGCCTGTAGTGCCATGCCCACTTGACCATCAGCGGTAAAAAAGACCCGCTCCTCATCAATTCGCATAATAATTCGAATGACCGACGCATCCGAAACAATGATCGGACGATTGGTTAGCGTGTGAGCACAAATGGGAGTAATCACCAAACAGTGTAGACCAGGATAAATAATAGGACCGCCAGCAGCAAGGTTATAAGCGGTTGAACCCGTTGGTGTTGAAACAATTAAGCCATCAGCCTTGAACGTCGTGAGATATTGATCATCGACCCACACCTCCATATCAACAATTCGCGCTAACGCACCTTTGTTGATCACCACATCGTTAAGCACCTGATAGTCAGCAACCTGTTCGTTATCACGAACAATTCCCGCTTCAAGCATAAGGCGATCTGAAACGGTATAGTCACCACTGAGAACCCGTTCAAGTTCATCGTATAACCCATCGAGAGTAATTTCGGTCAAAAATCCAAGGCTACCTAAGTTGACTCCTAAAATCGGGACATTCAATGCGCCAACTTTACGCGCCACCGAGATCAGCGTTCCATCACCACCGAGCACAATAATGCACTCAACCCGCTGCGGCAATTCACGTCCAGCAACCCCTTCAGGTTCGCCCATGTCAGCCGCCAAGTTGCGCTCAACCAACACTTCAATATTTCGTTCACACAGCCAACGCTTTAACTCCAGAGCCACATCTACCGCAGCAGGATTAGACCGTTTCGCATAAAGACCGATTGATTTCATATCACTGCCCCTATCTTTATCTCTTCATCATCATAAAAAAGGATCATATCACAGCGCAAAACCTAACACAGACCCCGTGCAAAGTCTATCCACTGACAGCCAATTCTCGAACATTGAGACGAGTTGCTCATTTGTGCTACAGTGCCAACATTTCGTGTCATCAGGAGGCTGTTGTTTTCTCGAACCATCTCCTATTTATCATTGAATTAATTATCAACTGTAACACGTTGATATCGAACTTCCCTCAAAGCGACGTAGGCCCTATGGATCTCTTTTCAAGCACCATAAGTGACGATCAAACACCCCTAGCGGAACGATTACGACCACAATGTTTAAGCGAAGTGGTTGGCCAAACACATCTGCTTGGCGAGGGCTGCCCGTTACGGTTAATTATTGAAAACGATCAACTGAGTTCCCTCATTTTTTGGGGGCCGCCCGGCACAGGAAAAACAACCCTTGCTCAAGTGATTGCCAAAAGCACCAGTAGCCGCTTTGTCTTTTTTTCGGCCATCATGAATGGCGTAAAAGATATTCGCCAAATCGTCACTCGCGCTCAAGAAGATCGCGCCCACTACGCGACACGCACCATTGTTTTTGTCGATGAAATTCACCGCTTCAATAAATCACAACAAGATGCGTTTCTACCTGCACTCGAAAAGGGGGATCTTGTTCTCATCGGCGCAACCACCGAGAATCCATCCTTTGAAGTCAATGCCGCCCTACTTTCGCGGGCGCGGGTTTTTGTGCTTGAAACACTCAGTGTCGAAGAGATTACCCAACTGCTGCAACGAGCGCTAACCGATCCACGTGGTTTTGACGAGCCGCCGACCAATGTTGATGAATCAGCCATTAAGCTACTCGCCCACCTCGCACAAGGCGATGCACGCGTTGCACTAGGCAACCTCCAACTCATTGTTGAAACAGCCAATGGTGCCACCATTGATGAGCCGTTTATTTCGCAAACACTGCAACAACGCGCTCTACGCTACGACAAAGGGGCGGATGAGCACTACAATGTCATCTCTGCCTTTATAAAAAGTATCCGCGGCTCTGATCCCGATGCCGCGCTATACTGGCTGGCACGGATGATTGAAGCTGGTGAAGACCCATTATTTATTGCGCGCCGGTTAGTGATATCGGCCGCTGAAGATATCGGCAATGCCGACCCAAGGGGCTTACAACTTGCCGTTTCGGCGCAACAAGCTGTCCACTTTGTCGGTATGCCTGAAGCACGCATTATTCTTGCCCAAGCCACAACCTATTTAGCATCAGCACCCAAAAGCAATGCCTCATATGCAGGAATCAACGATGCCCTTGCCGAAGTACGCCAAAGTGGTGCGCTGGCCGTCCCACTTCACATCCGTAATGCGCCAACGCAATTGATGAAAGACCTTAATTATGGCGCAGGCTATCGCTATGCCCACAATTCAGCCAGTGGTTACGAGGCGCAAGACTATCTACCCGAGACCCTACAAGGGCGTCAATTTTACCACCCTGTCGAGCGCGGCTACGAAAAAATCATGGCCGAACGGTTACGGTTCTATCAACAAAGCACAGAGACTGAAAACGGACAAGCTGGTGAAATAAAGCCAGAGAATACTGACAATCAGAAGACAAGAAGTGATGAAAAATAGGGATGATGTTACCTATTGATGTACGAAATATCTGCTGTCGTAGCTCGTTATGCCTACTGACCCTTTGCCTCAGCCTCATAACGACCCACAGCAAAGCACAAACATGGCAGCCGTGGGGACAAACCGCCACGCCGCAGCAACACTCAACTGATGCTGAACTGCTCAACCCACTGAAACAGGGCGTTCGTTTTTTTCAACGTTATATCTCTGTGGTAGATAGCCCGCGTTGTCCCATGTATCCAACCTGTTCAGCGTATGCTATCCAAGCACTCGATAAACATGGTGCCGCCCTCGGTAGCTTTATTACCGTTGACCGCTTGCTCCACGAGGGCAATCCGTCAGAAAAAAAACATCCACTTAGCGGCTATGAACAACTGCGTTTTTACGACCCACTGAGTGCCAACGACTTTTGGCTCACACCAAAGACTAACGATGATGGTCTCGCAAAAACGAATTAGATGGCTAAGTAAAAACTTCGTCCCCCAAGGCGTAGTGATTGTTCAAGGGTGAAGGCATACATGGTGTATGTCGAAGTCTTGAACAAACGCTGCAACGCAGGTGGGCGGACTTTTTGCGACGCCATTACAGATTAAACACCCAAAAGAAACTAACCACCGAAATAACTCCAAGTGCCATGAGTGAGAAGTAAAAGAAATCGTGTTTTCTCCGCCGACGCATTAGATTGATCACAAGGCCCAACAGCCCCACAATAATACCGCCAAACAACATCCAAAACACATAATTCATCAATTCCATGTTCCAGCCACGTTCCATCGATAAATTATTCATCCGTGCAAAAAAAGTGGTCGATCTTGGTTTAGCAACACTCACCAAAAAAAACGCCCCAAGAACCAAACTCCAGCCTGAGAAAGCAAACCACCGCAACGAACGCGTCCAGTTATCAGGCCCCATTCTTCGTTCACGTCGCTCCCGCCGATCATCTGCATAACGACCATCATCAACACGACGTCTATCAATTGGTTGTGACATAAAAGCTCCCTTAATCTGATGGTCTCGCAAAACCGAAATAGATGGCTAAGCAAAAACTTCGTCCCTCAAGGCGTAGTGGTTGTTCAAGGGGGAAGGCATACATGTTGTATGTCGAAGTCTTGAACAAACGCTGCAACGCAGGTGGGCGGACTTTTTGCGACGCCATCTTAATCTAACTGTTCCATCCCCACGCCAGCGATAATTGTGCCACAGTTGAGACAATGTCCATTTTTTACACGATTTAAAACAACATCAAAACCACGCCGAACTATCGCTCTTTGCCCACACGAAGAACAGAACGTGTTTTCACCACCATCCTTATGAGTATTACCAATATAAACATAATTCAAGCCAGCATCAAAGCCAACCTGTTGCGCCTTCAATAATGTCTCCACTGGAGTCGGTGGAACATCAGTAAGCCGATAAGTGGGATAAAATCCCGTGACATGCCACGGTGTATCTTCACCCAAGTTTTTAACAATAAAGGCCGCCAAAGCCTTTAATTCGACTTCATCATCGTTATAGTCAGGGATCAACAACGTTGTCAACTCCAACCAAATGCCAAACTCACGATAACAAAGGATGCTCTCTAGCACCTGTTCAAGGTCGCCACCGCACACCTTACGGTAAAAATCAGCGGAAAATCCTTTTAAATCGATATTCGCCGCATCCATCAACGGTGCAAGCAAACGCAACGGTTCCTTAGCAATATAGCCATTAGTAACAAATAAATTGACTAAACCGACCTCACGCGCCAAAAGAGCTGTTTCATAAACATATTCAAAAAACACCGTTGGCTCACTATACGTATAGGCGATACTTTGACATCCCGAAGCCAAGGCCTCATCAACAACCTGTTGCGGTGACAACGGCACACCAGCAATTTCACTCTGCTTCGAATCAACCTGAGAGATCGAATAATTCTGGCAATGCAAACAGCGGAAGTTACACCCCATAGCAGCAATGGAATAACTCTTACTACCAGGATAAACATGAAAAAAAGGTTTCTTCTCAATCGGGTCAACATAATTTGCCACAGCTAGGCCATAATTAAGGCTATACAACCCCCCCTCACGGTTCTCCCTTACGCCACAACGGCCCCTTTGACCCCTGCCAATACGACAATGAAAGCGGCATAAACCACAGACACCGCCACCCTTACCATCAGCCGTCCAAAACATTGCCTCCCTCATCATTCCCCCATACAACACGTTATCAACACCTCTAATCTTTAAAGTTTAGCATAAAAAAAATTAATAACAGGCTGTAAATAAATGTCAGATCAAAGAAAAAACAGTTTCACAAGATAAATGCTTGACCCATAGCCCCCTTATCTCTATACTCCGTTTTGCTTGTGCCGAAGTGGTGGAATTGGTAGACACGTCGGTCTCAAAAACCGATGGCTTCTGGTCGTGCCGGTTCGATTCCGGCCTTCGGCACCAGAATAAAAAATCAAAGGGTTACGCATTTGCGTAACCCTTTTTTTGTTTGTGCTATTGCTTATTTGAGACATTTTCAGGACACGGAAGTGAAAGCTCGCTGCTTTAAAGAAGTTCGCTAAAAGCCATAATTCGCAAGCATACCCCCTATTTCATGTGCTCAACTGACAGGACATTTCTCAAGACAACCACAACCAAGAGTGCTATATAATTACCGTAACATCAGTACCATAGACAAATAACTTGTTGGACATTTCAGGAGACACGGCCATGGAACTACCAACATCAAATTATCAGGAAAAAATAGATACATCGCGATTTAGTCCGTTCAAGTTACAGCTCGGCATCGATTCTACCGCCCTTGAAACACTCTACCTGCGTGTTACCGATGCCCACCAGAGTTTCAAAAGCTCCCCCCTAGCTCAAGTTGCCAATCAACTCGAAAAAGAGGTTGTTGTCAGCAGCAAGTATATCTGCCATTAAACGTGCAGACGGCCGTTACCGTTGGGAAAAGCATGAATGGAGACCAGACGGTGATGAAACCGTGCTGCAATTTCATCTGGTGGAAAAGAATCAAACTCAAGCCATCCATTTACTTCATCAAACAATTGACGCAATGCTATAGGTACTTGTATCCACTCAATGCCAATATTTTTCTGACTACGACGAAATTTACCTGCCCAACGCCAGACATCACCGAACATCTTCTTATGTAGAGTGCATGCGTATTTCTCAGTCAGTATGTCTTTCTGTTTACGCCTAAATACTACATCTTCAGCTTCGAGAATGTTCTCTTCCTCCCAGCGATCGAGTTCAGCTCTGGTCCTGATGTGAGGCAGCAAAAGACCTTGCGCCTCATCCAGATCAAGGGGTGTTGCCCCTTCGGGGTACTCAAAATGGATCATTTTTACGTCCAGAAATCATTTGGCATCTCGCGCGCCAAATCATCAATTTTTGATTCGAGCATCTTTCGTCGTTCCTCGCTAGACACCTGCTGATCTTCAAGTAACATCGTGTGAGACGTTCGTGACAGGCGTTTTTCGGCCACCTCGTAGGCTTGATTGCGAATAGTTTCTTTCAGGCTGGCGCGAGGAACAACGGCATAGACAAAAATACAATCCATCGCTTCTGCGGCCTGACGCATGGTTCTCATGGTGACGGCACCAGAGACTTCGTCTTTTTCCATCCGCACAACACGCGGCTGGCTGACACCCACGCGCTCCCCTAGCTGTTTACCCGACATCCCCAAAGCTTCACGGATCGAACGCAACCATCCCTTAACGGGGGGTTGAAGTCCCTTGACATTGGACAGATGAGTAAAGGTGCTATCCAGCTGCTCTCGCATGATTTGGCGATGTTTTGATTTCATTTTATAACCTTTGTGTTATTTATCTTCCATACTTTTATAACATAAATATTATACATAACCATAAAATAAATAACATATAAATTATATTTTAGTTCCAAACGGGGTCGAATCAAGCTATCAATATTGATTATTCAGCATTTAAAGTCCCCCAAAAAACGTGTATTCTTGGCTTAAAATAATATTTTCAAGCCCAAAATGAACATTGTAAGTAGCCGCCTGCTCGCGCGGTTCAAAATGATCGCTAGCTTTCTACTTCTTTCGTCCCGCTAGCCCTAGTTGCAGCTTCCCCTTGA
This sequence comes from Desulfuromonas svalbardensis, assembly GCF_055389415.1. Taxonomy (NCBI): domain Bacteria; kingdom Pseudomonadati; phylum Thermodesulfobacteriota; class Desulfuromonadia; order Desulfuromonadales; family Desulfuromonadaceae; genus Desulfuromonas; species Desulfuromonas svalbardensis. Next base: position 2,978,474 of record NZ_AP042416.1, read on the forward strand.
TACCGTCTACAAATGCCTTACTGCCGAATGCAATGCTTTCAGACCATAGCGTTTCTTGGCTTCAAACAGCCATTGTTGCCATCGATTTCTGTCACAGGCGAACTTGAGCAGAAACTCCTATTTATGTAAGCGCTAGGTAATGTGCCAGCCGTGCCCGAAAATATGATGACGGTTAACTCTGGCTTCACCATAATAAGTCCCCTAGGTGTAAACTTATTTCAAGAAGGAACACATATCCACTGTCATATCAATAAGTTGGTTTTGTCCGCCCCCAATCCTATTTAACTGACTCCCTAAATGATGTTCCACTATTTCACCCTATGCAACATATATATTGACAAAGGGCCACAAGGCAACTCATAAGACTACATAACCAATAAAAGCAACTTATTTGCTTACGAACCACTATAGACGCAACACATTTGTTGACAGAAGCCCAAAAAGCAACCAATATGACTACATAGCAAATTAAAAGCAACATAGGAGCCGACAATGGTATATTCTCTTCTTAAAATGATGAAAACCCTACGCCAACAGCGAGGCCTTAAACAAAGCGATATGGAAAAGCGGATAGGAATGACCCGCCAACAGTATCAACGCCTTGAAGCAAAGGGAAATCCACGCCTTGAAACCTTGGAGCTGATCGCCAGTGGCTTAAACAGCGAACTGATGATTATCCCCAAGGAGAAGCTGCTATTAGTTCACGCCATTCTGAACAATGATCTTACTCTATTAACCGAAACGACCACGCTGGACAACCATTCCATCGAGCACATAGCAATTCCACCTGTCAGCCACAGGGGGAAATTTATCCCGAAGATACAGGGCAAAAGTCTCGATGTCTTATCTGGTTCTAGACAATTTGTGCGCACTACCGCCCCCTCTGGGAACGAAGAGAGAGACGAACAAAGGACCGCCTTATCAAATATTATTGAACGCGCATTTTCCCCTGCCCTAGCCAGAGAGGAAGAAAGTCTAAATCGCCCCACCTCAGCACCTAGGAAGCTTTCAGACTCCCCATGGAGAGGCACCATAAGGCCTTTGGGTAAAAGAGATGAGTAGCAACGAAACCTACAAACTGCTGCGACTGACACTTCACGACACGCTGGTGGGATATTTGATCACTAACAAAGCCGGGAACAACAGATTGGTCTTTGATCAAGAGTACCGCGACGATTTCGCTCGGCCGACGTTTACCCTGTCAACCAGTATTAACTCACCCGACGCAGAACAGTTAATGCAGGAGGCATGGTCCCGCAGACAGAAACTACACCCCGTCTTGTCTAACATGCTTCCCGAAGGCTCGCTACGTGAACTGATCACCAGAACTCTTAAAGTTCACATTGACCACGAATTTGAAATTTTATCGTATCTCGGGCAGGACCTGCCCGGGGCACTAATCGTTACACCTGCTGGGCCGGACGAGACATCCTCTGAGCTGTTAAACGACTTAGGAACTGCCGAGCCAGTTATCATAGAACACCCTCAAACCACTAAGCTCTTCTCGCTGGCTGGTGTTCAGATGAAGTTCTCCATGAAGCACCAAGACGGCCGCTACAACTTGTCAAACAACGAAACACTGGGTGACTGGATTATCAAAACCCCCTCGACCCAGCATAAGGATGTCCCTTCAAACGAATATACCGCCATGACTCTGGCAGCAATGGCCGGCATCGATGTGCCACCAATCAAAATGGTAGAGCTCAACAAGCTCGACAACCTACCGCCGATCAACCTGCCGGATGAAAACTTGGCCTACGCCATCAAGCGCTTTGACCGAGACAACGGCGCGCGTATTCACATCGAGGACTTCGCGCAGGTGATGTTTGCGTATGCGCACGATAAGTACAATTTCACCAACTATGAGCAGATGGGGAATTTGATCTACCGCTTTTCTGGTGATGGAATTGGCGACGCCCAGCAATTAGCCCGGCGACTCCTGGTAAACATCCTGCTGGCCAACGGGGACGCCCACCTGAAAAACTGGAGCCTTATTTACAGTGATAAAATCACACCGCGACTGGCACCGGCCTACGATATCGTATCGACCAGAGTCTATTTTGAAGACGAACAGGACTTTGCACTTAATCTTGGGAAAACAAAGAGATGGTATGAGGCTGGATTCGACAATTTTGAAGCCTGGGCCGAACACGCTGACATTCCCTATCGTGCCATCAAACCCCACTTATACGAGGTGATGGAAATTGCACGCACTTTGTGGCCGGCCAAGCTCAAAGAGTTGCCGATGAACGAAAAACACAAGGTAAAGCTTCGCCAACACTGGGCCAACCTGCAACCAGATTTCCGGATCGATACAGCCACCGGCTAACCGTCAGGACCCGGAACATTGTAACGGAAGACAATAAGTTGGTTTGGTCCGACCACATGATGCTTTCAGCCAAACTTGGAGAACAAAATGGTAATGCTGTCATGTTTGTTCATCATATTTCTATTGTTTTTCATTCCATTGGTGACGTTTGTTTCGAAAAATAAATTATGGGACTTGTCACCTATTTTTTTTGCTCTCAATTACTGCCAATGGTGGCTATATAATCCACTACGAAACACGTACAGGAAATCTAAGGGAAGTTCAGCACGCAAGCTCCACTTGCTACTACTCTGTAGCCTCATCTCACCAACATACTGGTTGGCAATTCACCTACTCATGACACCATTAAGACTGGTTAGCGCAATCTATTTTGACCTGTTTCTCTACTGGTCAGTGATGTTTGACAATGCCAGTAACGATCTTATACTGCCAAAACGTGGACGGACACGAAAAATAAGCATAGTCAAATATATTAAGGATTGGTTTTTTTATTTACCCCATCGAACAGCTATTTTCTGTATGACCAGTTTCTTAATCATACTCAACAGCTTACTCATGCTGGGAATCTCAATCGTTTTACCTACACTTACTTTTTATCACGGCACCAGCTTTAAAGATGCCGCAACCAAAATCGTTCAAGAGGGCAAATGGTATGTAGGCCCAGGAACGTTTGCTGGTTCTGGAATCTACTTTGCCATTAAACGCCATGTCGCAGAACACTATGCCAGCAAAGATAAAAATAATGCCGTGATTATTGTCCGAATAACCACCACGTTTACCTGCAATGGACAAATCATGACTAAAAAACATCGGGAAATGATTGGCAGTCAGGGGAAACTACTCAGCACTAAATTGCGTTTCCCATGGCGAACCATCGAGCATTGGCGAGTACATAGCAATTGGTGGGAATATTGTATTGTACAGCCGGGCAAAGAAAGAAAATATGTCAATTCTTGGCGTGTTCGCCCTATTGCTGTAATCAACCGTGATCACCCTATTCGGGTATGGGGAGGGTTCTACCATTATGGCCTTAAAATGACCAATCTCATACTGGGAAGCCTTTGCTGGAGCAGCATTGCCTTTGCAGTCACCTTATATCCAAAAATTGAACAGAAATTCATGATACTAATTTCAAACTTTTCCTGAATACCACTATATTTCATTCGACGGTTTGGTCTTCCGAGTATATTTCCCGCCTGATCTTTGTTGCTACTAAAATACTGATGGTCGTCTAGAGCACTGGTTTCGCTTGGCGGAAGTTCAATGATAATCAGGAAACTAAATGTCGATAAACACCTAAAGGCTGAGGGAGTAATCCAAATACGGCGGATATTTTCCCGTATGATCCATATTCATAGTTAATCGAAGAATCAAGTGGCCAAGTTGAGACCTCAGCATGTGTCATAGAGAGTTTGTATTTCAACCACTCTTGTTCTGTTTTGTGCAGGTTTTTAAAAAAATGATTGAGTTGCTCGCATTTTACATCGACAAGCTCTGCAAGAATCTTGTTTTTAGTGAATGGGCAAGGTGCAGGGGAGCACTCATTGAGGGATACGCCAAATTCTCGAGCATACGCTTCAATGAAAAACACTAACTGAGGCGTTGTGAGTGTGAGGGTTACTATAATCATGAACAAATCATACAGAAATAACAATTTAAATCCAAGAGAACTCCTTTCTGCACAGCAATGAAACAAATCCAGACAAACACTAGCGCCCATACACTGGCAATATCTTAGTATTGTGTACTCCTGATCGTATTTTAATTACCCCTCTAGATAGGCAATATTATGAGCGAACAAAAGCCAGCAACGGCTGAAAACAACATATAGATTATATTTTCAATCTAAGGAACCCGACAGAGAATTGTGGAATTCTTTCCCTATCGATTTCCTGACTTGTTTACTATTCCAACTTTTCAATTCTATGAAATAAGTGAAATTTACAACTGCACTAATAAAAAATAAACAAGGAAGATTTGTCACGGCTAAAGCTATAGATTGCTTTACTGAAAATAGTTTTATTTGACTATATATGTTATTCAATTTATCATTATAAACAATAAAATGAATATTCTTTCCATGGCTTGAATATAACTCAATTAAAGTGATCAACCAAATACCTAAACAATGGAGGTTATTATTATGATAAAGCAAAAATGGAGTATTTTCATTTTAGCTGTTTTGCTGTTCTCCTCACCCTTTTTAGTTCTAGCCCAACAGACTGAACAGGAGGCTAATCCTAATCAATGCCTACCACAACTAACACAAGCTGAACGTTGCCGAAGAATCTTAGGGGCTGAGGCTCTATGGTGGCGGGAAGGTCGGAAGTTATACCAAAGTAACTGCCGAAGCTGTCATCAACGCAACAACGATGTGGGAGCGAGCTTCTTACATGTCGAATCTAAAACTCAACGAGGCTGGGATCAGGTATTTGTAAAGCGTTACTCAAAATGTGCAAAAAATGGTTCGTGGGATTCTCTGACTGAAAGACAACTACAAGATATTAATGATTTCCTCTACCGTTATGCCTACGGTGCAGGTGGTATCTACGAAGCTCGCATGAGCTGATGACCTCTTACGCTTCTGGTTCAGAGGCGCAGAATAAGTAGTTCACGCAACAACACAATAAAAAAAGGTTAGCTCGAAAGTCGAGCTAACCTTTTTTTATGTTACTAGCGTTCAAGAGAAAATAAAACAATCGAGAAAATTACTATCGTTTTTACTTTGGTGTTTCTATTGAATATTTTTCCAATCGGTACAGAAGTGTATGTCGAGGAATTCTTAAAAAGGCTGCGGCACGAGTTTTGTTGCCATGACAATGGCGCAGTGCTTGAACAACGGCTTCACGCTCTAGGGCTTCGAGGGAGTAACCTTCATTAGGCAAGTTAAGCACAGCTGATACTGAACGCTGAGGCGTCACAATATGGGCGGGAATATTGGTCAGATTAAGCTGATCACTTTGACGCAGGATTAACATCTGCTCGACGGCATTTTGCACTTCGCGAACATTTCCCGGCCAATCGTAGCTTTTAAGAGCCTCGACGAGTTCAGCCGTTAACGTTACACCTTGGCCACTGGGATGTTGCGAAACAAAATGGTGCAGCAGGAGTGGAATATCGTCGCGTCGTTGACGCAACGGCGGTAACTTTAGTGGTATGACTGCCAACCGATAATAGAGATCTTCGCGAAACAAACCATCCTGTACTGCCTGTAATAGATCGCGGTTAGTCGCCGTAACAACTCGAACATCTACCGTTTGTGGCCGTCCTCCGACTGGTTCAATATGCTGTTCTTGCAATGCCCTGAGTAATTTTGGTTGCAAATCAATGGGCAGCTCGCCGATCTCATCAAGAAAAAGGGTACCCCCATCGGCAAGAACAAATTTACCGCGACGGTCCTTCACTGCGCCAGTGAATGCCCCTTTGACATGACCAAACAACTCACTTTCTAGCAGGTCTTTAGGAATCGCTGCACAGTTAACAGCAATAAACGGCTCTTTGCACCGTGGCGACAATTGATGTAGGCGTTGAGCAATCAGCTCTTTTCCTGTACCACTTTCACCGCTGAGCAACACTGTTGCCGTTGTCGGAGCAATTTTAGCAACCTGTTCAAACAGTTGGTGCATCACTGACGACTCGCCAATTATCGTTTTTTGCATGTTGTGCTGAGCGAGCACGTCTTTAAGCTTGGTATTTTCCTGTTGTAACTGGCGGAACTCAAACGCCCGCGCCACAGCAATCCGCAACTGATCGTTGCTAAACGGTTTAGTCAGATAATCGTAAGCACCATCTTTCATCGCCCCCACCGCTTGTTCAACGGTACTAAAGGCAGTGATGATCATCACCATAGTGGTTGGTTCTATCGTCAGCACTTGTTCCAGCACTTGATAACCACTAATCCCCGACATCTGCACATCGGTGATCACCAACGCTGGTCGGTGCTGACGAAACAGTTGCAACCCCTCTTCGCCACTGCTGGCCGTCAACACCTTATAACCAGCCTGCTCCAGAGTAAATTCGATCACTCGGCGCAACGAAGGATCATCATCAATTAACAATATCTTCTCAGTCATGGTGCTCCTCACTCGATTGAACATTCTCTGCTACGGCTAGATCGAGAGTAAAGCAACACCCTCCCGTCTCTGGGCAGCTGACACTGATGTGGCCACCAGAATTCTGAACGATACGCTGGGTGATGGCTAACCCCAGTCCAGTTCCATCCTGCTTCGTAGTGTAAAAGGGTTGAAACACCTGATCCAGATCTGCTGCGGCAATCCCAGGACCGCTGTCGCAAAACGTCAGAAACACCCGCTGTTGCAACTGTTGGACTTCAATCCGTAGTGCCCCACCTTGCGGCATGGCCTGTAAAGCATTAAGAACCAGATTGAGAAATACCTGTTTAAACTGGGCACTATCCCCTACCGCTATCGGCAGCAGCAGATCAGGACAAAGAATATCAATGGTGTTTTTTCGCGCTTTGACAGCCGTCAGTTTCACCACTTCATGCAATATTTCGCAGGGCGAAAAATGGGGGTGAGACGATGATGACGGACGGGCAAAGTGAAGAAAATCTTCCAGTACTTGATTCAAGCGATCCACTTCACTAATCAGAATCGTGGTAAATTCGGCATAGCGATGTTCAGGGGCAAAAGCATCTTTAAGGATCTCGGCAGTACCACGGATAGAGGCCAACGGATTGCGAATTTCATGGGCTAACCCTGCTGAAAGCTCCCCCATCGCTGTCAATCGGTCAGCCTGACGCAACTGATCTTCGATCTCTAAAATCATATCCGCCTGGTGTCGCAGTTGATCGTAACTATCACCCAACTCCTTAGCGCTCTGCTCGGCACGCAATCGTTGCGCATGTTCCTTGGCGACTAACAAACCCGTCAAGCCACCGATCACGTTATACAGCAACAACTCTAGATACTGTTCCGGATGGGCCATGGGCATCCGTTGCCACTGAATCAGAATATGAGGCACGTACACCAACGACACCAGAAGTGACATCCCTAAACCACCGCGCAACGCATACCACACTCCACCGAGCACGATAGGGATGTAATACAGGCGGCGATAGATATCATGCAGATGTGAATGATGGGTGGTGGTAAAATAGTGTAGCGAGCTTATCGCGGCAACCAACAGTAGTAATAACGGGATCCGAACGCGATTTTTTTTCCACATAGAAATCCTGTCTAGCAGGCTGACAGCCTACTAGGATTAAAGAAAGATATAACTGTAGAATAATCTACACGTAGCAAGCACACCTGTCCAGCCTGCGCCTAGGATCGGGAGCAAGCTGGACAACACGTGTCATTATCACTATTCAGGTGAGCATTTTCAACTCTCTTCAATATCGCCATCGGTGGTGGGCTTGATGGATTTGTTCAGCTTATAGCCTTTCCACAGATACCAGATGACCGGATAGACCAGCAACTCCATGAGCCCCGAGGTGGTTACCCCGGCCACCATAGGCGCTGCGATGCGCTTCATAACGTCTGAGCCCGCCCCCGTGCTCCACATGATAGGAGCCAGTCCGACGATGATGGTCCCGATCGTCATCACTTTTGGCCTGATCCGTTTGACCGCACCGTGGTGAATGGCCTGCATCAGATCGCCACGATTGTTGAGTCGTCCTTTGTCTCCCCAGAGTTTTTCGGCCAGCCCCAGGTAGAGGATCATGATCACGCCGGTCTCGGCATCCAGACCAGCCAGAGCGATCAACCCCACCCACACCGCCACCGACATGTTGTAGTCAAGATACCAGAGATACCAGAAGGCTCCCACCATGGAGAAGGGAACAGCGGTAAACACAATACATGTCTTAATCAGCGACTTGGTACTGACATAGATGATGACAAAGATGATTAGCACTGTCAGCGGGATGATCAGGGCCAAACGCTTCTTAGCCTCCTCCATATATTCGAACTGGCCGCTCCAGATGATATTGTAGCCGGAAGGGAGTTGAATCTGTTCGGTAACGGCCTGCTTGGCCTGCTTCACATAGGTGCCGACGTCAATACCCTTGATATCGACGTAGATCCAGGCGGTACGTCGCGCATTTTCGCTCTTAATTCCCGGCGGTCCCTTGGTGATCTGGATATCGGCGACCTGAGACATCGGGATGTGGGCACCGCTAGGGGTGGGGATCAGTACCCTTTTCAGCGCGGGGAGGCTATCGCGATAGTCCAGAGCATAGCGAATATTAACCGGGTAACGCTCAAGGCCCTCGACGGTCTCGGTGATGTTCATCCCGCCGATGGCTGTCTCAATCACGTCCTGCACATCGCCAACGGTTAATCCGTAGCGGGCCGCCGCCAAGCGGTCGATGGTGAAGTCGATATAATTCCCCCCCACCACTCGCTCCGCATAGGCGCTAAGGGTGCCCGGCAGTTCGCTGACCACCGCTTCGACCTGTTCGCCTATACGACTCAGGGTGGCAAGGTCGTTGCCCATGATCTTGATCCCCACTGGGGTCTTGATACCGGTTGAGAGCATGTCGATGCGGGTCTTGATCGGCATGGTCCAGGCGTTAGTCAGACCTGGAAACTGGATAGAGTTGTTCAGCTCGGTGATCAGTTCATCGACCGAGATCGTTTTCTCTTCCGGCCACAGCCAGTTGAGGGGTTTTTTCAATCCCCCGGGCCAGTCGCTGAAGAATCGATCCACGGGAACCTTGCGCCACTCATCCTCAGGCTTGAGCATGATGGTGGTCTCTAACATGGAAAGGGGCGCGGGGTCTGTCGCCGTATCGGCCCGACCTACTTTACCGAAGACGTGATGGACCTCGGGGAAAGTGGCGATGATGCGGTCGGTCTGCTGCAGCAACTCTCTGGCCTTATCAACAGAGATTCCCGGCAGGGTGGTAGGCATATAGAGCAGATCGCCCTCGTAGAGCGGCGGCATAAACTCGGAGCCCATCTTACTTATCGGCCAAGCGGTAGAAAGGATGAGCATAAAGGCGACAAAGATGGTGGTCTTGCGCCACTTGAGGACGAAATCGACGGCCGGATGGTAGAGCCTAATCAAAAACCGATTGATAGGATTGGCCGTCTCGGGGGTGATTTTACCACGGACAAACCAAACCATAAGAACAGGCACCAACGTAACAGCCAGAATGGCCGCAGCACCCATGGCATAGGTTTTAGTGAAAGCCAACGGCTTAAAGAGTCGGCCCGCCTGTTCGGTCAGGGTGAATACCGGAATGAAGGAGACGGTAATTACAGCCAGAGAGAAGAACAGCGTCGGCCCAACCTCCTTCGCCGCTTCCATGATAATCTGAGTGTGGGGTTTCTTGCCCCGGTCGCGCTCCAGGTGCTTATGGGCGTTTTCGATCATGATGATGGCCGCATCGACCATGGCGCCAATAGCGATGGCGATACCGCCAAGACTCATGATATTGGCATTGATCCCCTGTGAATTCATAATGATGAAAGAGATCAGAATCGCCACCGGAATCGTAACTATAACCACCAGAGCGCTCGGCAGGTGGAAAAGAAAGACGATGATCACCAATGCGACAACGATACATTCCTCGATAAGCTTGAAGGTAAGATTATCGACAGCCCTCTCAATCAGCCCAGAACGGTCGTAAACCGACTTGATGGTCACTCCCTCTGGAAGTCCGGCCTTGAGCTCCTCAAGCTTATCCTTAACATTGTTGATGGTGGCTAAGGCGTTTTCGCCGACGCGCATGACGATAATACCGCCCACCGCCTCCCCTTCACCGTCCGATTCAGCCAACCCCCGGCGCAGTTCGGGACCCAAGCGGACCTTAGCAATGTCCCTGACCAGGATAGGGGTGCCACTGTCGTCGACGTCAACAACCACATTTTCCACATCTGCAACCGAGCTGATGTAGCCCAGACCTCGGACCATGAACTCGGTTTCGGCCATTTCCAACAGTCGCCCACCAACATCGCTGTTACTGCGCTGAATTGCCTTCTTGACCTTTGAAATGGAGATGTCATAGGCCATGAGCCGTTTCGGATCGAGAGCCACTTGGTACTGCTTGACATGGCCACCAATGCTAGCCACCTCGGCCACCCCATCAACGGCAGTCAGTTCGTAGCGCAGATACCAGTCCTGTATGGAGCGCAGTTCCTGCAGGTCATGCCTGTCGCTTTCGAGCACGTACTGATATATCCAACCGACACCAGTGGCATCAGGGCCAAGAGAAGGGTTAACACCGGCGGGAAGTTTTCCTGAAGCATAGTTGAGATACTCGAGTACGCGGGAGCGTGCCCAGTAAAGATCGGTTCCATCTTCAAAGATGATGTAAACGAATGAGTAGCCGAAAAAAGAGTAACCGCGCACCGTCTTAGCATGGGGGACGGCCAGCATCTGGGTGGTTAATGGATAGGTGACCTGATCTTCCACCACTTGCGGAGCCTGCCCCGGGTATTCGGTAAAAACGATCACCTGCACATCCGACAGATCAGGGATGGCGTCCAGCGGGGTGTTGCGCAGGGAGTAGATACCAGCGACGATTGCGAAGATGGTGAGCATGATCACCATGAATTTATTGCGTATCGACAACTCTATTATTTTTTCAAGCATGGCTGATTCCTTAAAACTTGAATTGAATTCCACCTACCAAACATCTAAAACAGATCATCTAAGTTATTGTCAGCACCTTCATCGGACTCAACCCCGACGCTACCACCCGGCTTCTCATCTTTTTTCGGCTCTAACATCTTGCGAATCGCCTCACGCAGTTGGCTTTCAGAGTCGAGCATGAACTGGGCCGAAGTCACCACGGCCTCACCTTCGAAAAGACCCTGTTTAACCTCGACAAAACCGTTACCGTCCTGCATGCCCGATTTAATCTGCCGCGGTTCGAACTTGCCTTTTCCGAGGGCGACGAACACTGTTTGCTTGTCACCGCTGTCGAGAACTGCCTCGACGGGAATGGTCAGCGCATCCTTAATGGTCTCGGCCTGCAAGGCAACATTGACATACATATTGGGCTTGAGTTCTAAACCCGGACTGTCAAACTCGATACGCGCCTTAACAGTGCGAGTTTTAGCATCGACGTAAGGATAGATAAAGGTCACTTCACCGGTCAGAGAATCGCCATTGGTATAGGGCAATTCAACGGTGGCCTGTTGCCCTTGTTTCACCCAGGGTATCTCGTATTCGTAAATCTCGGCGTTAACCCACACGCTGGAGATATCGGAGATTTGAAAAAGTTCCTGTCCTGATTTCACATAGGCCCCTTCGTTAACCAACTTCATGGTAACAATGCCATTGTAGGGAGCATAGAGGGTCAGGGTCTTTTTGACCTGTCCTGTTGTTTCAAGTTCTTTAATTTGACGATCACTGATATCCCATAGTTTCAGACGGGTGCGAGCGGCAGCCAATAAGCGACCAGCTCCAGCCCCGATCTCGGCAAAGGGACTCTGCTCCAAGGTTACTTTGTTCTGAAGAGCGAGGAGAAATTCATGCTGAGAACTAACCAGCTCGGGACTATAGATTTCAAGAAGGCGATCGCCTTTCTTGACCATTTTCCCAGTTTCAGCGACATGCAACCGTTCGATCCAACCTGCAATTTTAGTGTTAACCGAATACTGGTGCGGCTCTTCGTAATCGACCAGTCCAACGGTACTAATCTGCCTGCTGATACTCCTGCGCTCGACCAGATCGGTACGGACACCCATATTCTGGATGGTTACGGGGTCGATACGGATGACAGAACCCGAAGATGCCTGCCCCTCGTAGACGGGAACCAAGTCCATACCCATGGGAGATTTACCCGGTTCGTTGCGGATATAGGTGGCATCCATGGGGGCAACCCAGTATTTGATCTTACGCTCACCTAAAGTGTCAACATCACCTTCAACAATCCCCGATTTTAAAGGGGTAAGATCCATGCTGCAAATTGGGCAGGAACCAGGTTCATCGCTGATCACCATTGGATGCATGCCGCAGGTCCACTTCTGATCTTCAGCATGAACATGTCCGGGTCCGTCATAATGGCCCAGCTGTCGTTGGTGGAAACTGTGCAAAAGATAGTTGCCACCACCCAATAAAACAAAGGTGAATGCCAGAATAATTGCCACTATTTTTTGTATATGCTGTTTCATAGAAAAAGCTCCAACAATGTTAATATTTATCCAATTACCTTTACGTGCTATCGCGATCAAGATCAGTACCAACAGCCGCCTCAAGACGAGCTAGATCACGCAAATAATCGGTTGCAGCGCGGTGATATTCAACCTCGTAGCGATACAGAGCCATCAGTCCATCCAACAAAGTCAGAAAATCAACTTTATCGACCTGATAAGCGGAGAGACTGGCCAAGTAGGCCTGTTTGGCCTGGGGGATGATTCCGGTTTGGTAGAGCAGAGCCTGAGTGCGATCCTTGTCCGCTTGAATGTACGCATCATGAATGCTGAATTTCACCCTATTACGCATCTCGTTCATTTGCGCGTGGGCCATGCTCAGGGCAGAACTTGCCTCGGCAACACCCTCGTCACGCTTTTTTCGATTAAAGGGGAGATTAATGCTTACTCCAGCACTGATAAAGTCGGTGCCGTCATCTCCGCCTGAAATTTCCTCGCGAAATCGGTAGCCACCCCAAAGAGTAAAGTCAGGACGATAATCGAGACGAGCCAATTTGCGCTGCTGTTTGGCTCGCTCAATGATGGAGCGATAGCCGTCAAAAATGGGTCGTGTTGCAAGAGCACGCTCTTGGAGAGCTGCGATAGAGGTCATCATCTGGGGCAAAATAAGTTCGGGAAGATTATCCAAAGCCTCCCAGGTGGGTCGGTTACGCAGGCTGTTGAGTCGAGCCAAGGCTGTTTCTCGCTGCTGTTTAACAACGATGAGTCGATCCATCAGCTTAGAACGCTCAACATGAGCCTTGAGCACATCCTGCTGAATTCCTGTACCTAGTTCGTACATCGTTTCTGTCAGGCGGGTAAAGTCGTCCAAAATCTTAAGACTTTTTTCGGTGACAACAATGGCTTTGGTTTGAAAATAGAGTTCATAATAGGCATCCTTGACTTTCTGCACCAAGGATAGTCTGGCATCTTCGAGAACACTCTTATACCAATACGCTTGCTGCCTAGCCATGCCAGCCTTGGAGGCGAGCTTTCCCGGATAGGGAATTTTCTGAGTCCACTTAATATCCTTACCCGTCATAGGGGTCTGGTCGCCCTTAAACGTATCAATAGGATAATTGACAAGGCTAAATGAAAGAGATGGATCAGGCAGTGAACCCGCTGGAACGACCCGATGCTCAAAGAGCTGCCAGCGGTCCGTTGCAGCCTTAAGATCGGGGTTATTTTCAAGAGCTTGTGCAACAATACTCGCTAAAAGGTCAGGGGAGTTTTCCGTTTCAGCCAAAGAGATGCTAGCCGCAGTAGAAAAAAGTAAAAGTGTAAAAATCATGCAACGAAAAATGAACATCATAATATCCTCCATTTAGGGATGGATACCTTCACCCCGCAAACTGTTCATTATCTGCCAACAATACAAACATCAGCGTCCAAAAAGAAATTCTCCAAGGCAACAAGCGGCTGAGCCACAATGAATGATCTGCAATTGGCAACACGTATCGTCAAACCAAGTCTAAACATACGCAGAGGAGGTCTGAATCATCACCTGCTAGCTGGCTGTCGGGTTTGACGAGCCGTAGCGAGAAACAGCTGGCTTGAGACCAGATTTTCGACCATTTGAGAGCGAATAGTGAGCCTATTTGTCGAAAATGGACGGGAATATGGGCAAAGTCCAGCTGATTCGCAGTAGGTTCGTGTCAAGTCCGACAGCCTGCTAGTTATCATAGCTAAATGTGTAGATCCGTTTTTTCCCATCATCCAACCGAGTACCGATGCTAAGCTGGTAGATTCCCGTTTCATCCAAAGTCACATCCGCGCCGAAATGCCCCTGCATTCCTATCAACTTCAGCGCCTTGAGTTGCTGTCCTGAAGGCGTGGTCACCTTGACTGCCACACTACCTTGCTCCATGGATTGTCCACTCTGAACATTGGAAAACATCATCATCAGGTGATGAGTGGTGGTCATCCCCATCTTAGTCATTGCTGCGCTCACATCCTTGAGGTGGGCCATCCCTTTTACTCCGTTTTTCACTTCAGCGCCGAGCATAATCATCTCACCATTCATAGCCATGCTGCCTTGCTCATGATTCATTGTTCCCGTTGCTGCTTCGCTCGGGCAACAATTGCTTGCTAGCGCCAATGCAGGTAACGACAGCATCATAACAATCATCAATACTAACCAATGTCTTTTCATAATTTTCTCCTGTGTTGTGATTCAAATTAACTTCATCTACATGAGATATCTTCACAGTGTATGCCAACAAAGATTAATCCATTAATTACAGTCAGTTAGATTATGACTAATCCTAACGGGGCATCTAAACATGGAGAATATTCTATCAAGTGTAGAATATTCTCCACTCACAGCGAGATCAAAACCATCCATTCTCAGGATTGGTAAATCATGTATACAACGATAATCTATCTACGAAAAAAGGCCAGCCCTAGGGCTGACCTTTTTCAAACAACAAAGAGTGTTTCACTGAAATAGCCACTATTCATTACGTGAGTACTGTTACACTTTTTATGTAATTACTATCGATAAAGAGTTACACAGGTTAACTCAATGATGAATTCGCTCTGCTGGTGTCCAAACAAATTCTGATTTCAATATTGCTAAGAAGCCTCCATCTAACGTGTTGAGCACTGGAAAGGTTGCCCCCCCCCAATACCTACCACGAACATCGAGCTTAACAACCAATAGAAGATATCTACATTACTGATAAAAAAGATCTCTCAAAGGCACCTCAATCTGTTGGTGAAATTCAGGGGTATTCTGATCAATAGATTGCTGTTTGCAATACACTGACAGTGCTAAATGAACATTGTTGCGAAGCTTAAACAGATCACTATAAATGAGTGGTTGACTGAGTCGCTGTATTTGGGGCGATAAAGTGATTGTTGGATCAGGAGAAAAGATATCGACCATCAAATGACTGAGGGATGATTTTGGTGGAAGAATGAGAACTGAGTCTAGTACAAAATAATAAGTGATATCATTAAGTGTAACTGACATCTTCTCAATTTTTTGGACTGTTTTACTTTTATTCCTAATGGATATATCAACTGACAACGGAGCGGCATAACTAATTTTATGCAAGGCTATTTTAAAATTTTCATCCTCAAGAAGAACAGTCTGTTCTGTTTCCAGAAAGTACTTAGTCGTGACAGTAATCGTGGGACGCACTATGTTGCTTGTCGACAAAAAGGTAAGCGGTGCACTGTTATCATGTATGGAATAAGCATAGCATGAGTCATTACACTGAATGGTGTAGCCATAACGGATTGATTGTTTGTCGAGGGGGAAATCGAGATTACCGACAATATGAGTTTGGATGGAAAAAAAATGTTTTGGTAATGAAAACCCACTGACATTTTGCACCGTAAATGCGACCTCAATCTCTTTAAGTCGTTGTTTTATTTTCTCAACATCAACTCTATATTGTTGATGGCGTAGCTCCAAAAGTTGTTGCGCTCGTTGCTGCTCTTTTTCAACTTCTGCACCGTCTCTTGCAACTCTATCCTTTGCTTGTTGACGACGTTCAATCACCTGCTGACGCGCCTCTTGCTCTTTTTCCAGTTGAAGGGACTCGCGTCGTTGCTGTTGCCTCTTAAGGACAGCGGCCCTTTTTTTCTTGGCGTTCTCAGCTCGTATCTGTTGTTGTTGTTCGTAACGTCGTTTATGTAGATCAGACTTTAGACGATCATTCAGGGCAGAGGAGATACAGATCTGACAAGGTGTTAAATGTAGACGATCACACTCAACATAGGAGATCTTTTTAGGGGCAGAGAGCAAACTGCGACAGAATGTTCGATGAAACAACGAACTATGCCGTTCAGAAACAAACTGTTTTGACTGAACCGTTATCTCTTCATTTGCTGCCATGCACTGAAGAGAGAGGCACTGAATACACAGAATGCAAAGAAAGAGTATTTTATACAAACTATTACGCTTAAGAGGAAACACGATTCAATCCACTCTACTCTAATTCAGAGAAAAAACTAATCAACCGAACAGTTTTAATAAGTCCCAAGACTAAATCATCCATCTAAAACTAGCCACTGTTTTAATTTTTCCATTTTATTCGTTAAATTTGGACCAACAATAAATAGCGATTGACCATTAATAACTCAGTGCGCTATATGAATAGCCAATTGAGTGCCATTAAAGGCTGTTATCCAAACTAAAAATGGACAACAAAGGGAAGACGGTGCAAATCCGTCGCGGTCCCGCCGCTGTAACCAGTGACGAACATCACAACAACCACTGCTTTGGACAATACAAAGTGGGAAGGTGTGATTAGTAGAATGACCTGGAAGCCAGAAGACCTACTTGATGATGTTTGCCAAATAGATCAGCCTTCGTGGATTAAGGACTATCTTACTTTTCGCTATATGTTTATTTCTCATCGTAGAAAAAACTTCGTGGTTTGGCAGCATTGCTCATAAATTAGTGGATGAAAAACGGCATCCCCGCGATACAATAATACAGTATTGCGGGGATTTTTTTATTCGCTGCTTTTGCAGCCATCATACTCGCGAGGTAAAAAATGCGACACCAACGAATCACCGCTCTACTTTTTGCAGCACTTCTACTGTTATGCACCCTACCCGCCCTAGCCAACGAAAATGGATCGAACCAACAACTCAGCGCAGAGATGCAACGCCTAATTGAGAAAAAAGTCGATGAATTACTCGCACAACGTCTTTCGGTAGTTCAAACCGGGGGACCTCACACCATTAAAAAACCCACCATCAGCAAAGGGGAACAACATCAGATTGCTGAGGAAGTGGTCCAAAGCCTCACGCTGAGCGGCGTAGTTGAAGTGGAAGCCAACCACACTAATGACTTTGGCGGTAATAACAGTAGTGGCCTCGAACTGGCCACCGTAGAATTGGCCATTGATGCTCAGGCCCACCCTTGGGTTCAGGGCCATGTGTTGTTTCTCTACGAAGAAGGAGATGACGACGATGTTGTAATCGACGAGGCATTTGTCACGATCGGTAATAGCAAAGAAACTCCCTTCTACCTTAGTGCCGGTAGGATGTATGTCCCCTTTGGTAACTTCACCACCTTCATGATCTCTGATCCTTTAACCCTTGAAATGGCTGAGACGCAAGAGACCGCCCTTCAAGTTGGCTTCGGAGCAGAAAACTGGCACAGCGCACTCTATGCCTTTAACGGTGACACCAGCGAAGGGGATGATTCCAGCACCATTGAACAATATGGCGCTCATGTGGGTTACAGCTTTGAAGCAGGGGGCTGGAATGTTGCCGTTGACACCAGCTACACCAGTTCATTGTTCGATTCCGACCTATTAACTGAAGAATTTGGCGATGCAGCCGTTGCAGGAGACTATATCTCAGGTTTTGGCGTCCAAGGTGTGCTCGGTATCGGCAATGTTACTCTCATTGGAGAGTATATTTTGGCCCTAGAAGATCTGAATGTTGAGGGCGAAAAGATCAATCCCTACACATTCAACATTGAAGGAGCTGTCGTTGTTGAACTAGTAGGTAACGAAATGGCCTTTGCTTTGGCATGCCAAGGCAGCAAAGCTCTAGTTGGAATCTTACCGGAACAACGCTTCATGGCTAGTATTGGTATCAGCTTGTTCGAAGACACCGCTTTGACCTTAGAATATGCATACGACAAAGACTATGACGAACATGACGGTGGCAGCGACGACAATAGTAAGTCCCTCACCGCACAACTGGCGTACGAATTTTAAATAACACAAGGAGCGATACAATGAAAAAGACATGGGCTATTCTTATCTCTACCCTGCTACTACTCGGTTGTGCCCTGAGTGCATCGGCTCAGGATAAAACCGCCATTGTTCTAGCCAACTTCGGCACCAGCTACCCGCGGGCGCTGAAATCTCTCACCAATATTCAGGCCAAGGTGCAACAGGCGTTCCCTGAAGCTAAGGTGGAATTGGCTTTTACCTCCAACATCATTCGTAAAATCTGGCATGAACGTCAGACAGATCTAGCGTTCCAAAAAGCTCACCCCGAAATCCCTAAACAGATCCTTTACGTTCAGGGGCCATTGGCGACGATTGCCAACCTACAGGATGCTGGGTACCGCACCATCTACGTACAACCGACCCATATTTTTTCTGGCGAAGAATTTCAGGACCTAAGCGCCTATATAACAGGTCTCAATAGCATTAAAACCATTAAAAAACGCTTTATGCCGTTTAAAACGCTGGCTATTGGCCGTCCAGCACTTGGCACCCATGGTGATGTATTTCCCTATCATGAGGACATCCACCAAGCGGCTAAAGCGTTAGCCAGCGATATCGCTATAGCTCGTAAAAACGGTCAGGCTTTAGTTTACATGGGCCATGGCAACGAGTATTTTAGTACCGGTTGCTATGTCGAATTGCAACATGCTATGCGTGAAATGTATCCCGACGTACCAATATTCATTGGTGTTGTTGAAGGCTTCCCCTCCCCAGAGGTTGTTAAAGAGGGGCTAAAAGAGCAACGTATTTCTAATGTTATGCTCAAGCCCCTGATGATTGTTGCCGGAGACCATGCCAGCAACGACATGGCCAGTAATGAGGAAGACTCGTGGAAAACCCAATTTGAACACATGGGTATCAACGTCACTGCTGTTCTTAAAGGCTTAGGTGAAAACCCAGCCTGGGCAAATATCTACGTTAAGCACCTACAGCAACTGATTACTGATCGTTGGGCTCAGTAATACTGCCCCTATAACACAACCAAAAAGGCCATCGCAGTTATGCGATGGCCTTTTTGGTTCTTGTGTAGAACACTGCTGCGAAACAGCCTGACTTAGCCCATATTGCCGATCATTTTCGAATAACGGGTCTTAAGCAGTCTATTTTCGCTACGGCCCATCTATTCAGACAGCCCGCTAGTGAATCAAACAATTTAGTGTGTAGGACTCAGTTTAACCTGCAATACAGGTTGTGGAGTTGATGCTGTACTAGCTGGAAGCAGAGGATGCATCACCAGTGGTTGGTCGCCAGTTAAACCTTCAAGGAGGTTAACGATCAACTCAACTTCTTGATCAGTCAACTCCATGCCTAACTGTGACGTACCCATAATGGCAACAGCTTGCGTTAACGTCCACACTTTACCAGAATGAAAATAAGGGGCTGTCAGTGCAATATTGCGTAATGGCGGTGAACGGAACACGTACTCATCTGATGCGGTGTTTGTCACCTTAAAACGACCTTTATCGCCAACAGGTAAAACTTCGGCACCAGGCTGTTCGACAACACCAAATGGGAAGTAGTCGGTTCCACCTAGATTAAGGCCATCATGACAACCAACACAGCCATTATTTACAAAAAGATCAAGTCCAGCTTTTTGGTCTGCAGTGAGAGCCTTGTCATCACCTGCCATAAAACGGTCTAAGCCATCATTGGGTGTAATGAGTGTTGCTTCAAACACTTCAATGGCCTTAGCCATATTGTCAAAGGTAACAGGACTTTTCTCTGTCGGGAATGCTTGTTTAAACAGTTCAACATAATCTGGAATAGATGTTAGAAGTGTCACAACAGCCTCAGGTGTATTGTTCATCTCAACAGAAGCCTGAACTGGCCCTTTAGCTTGATCAGCAAGGTCCTTCGCCCGACCATCCCAAAATTGCACACTATTAAATACAGCATTATAGGTTGTTGGTGCGTTACGAGGCCCTTTTTGCCAACCATGACCTGTCGATGTTTCTTGTAAATCGCCTCCAGCAAGTCCGACATTGTGACATGTTTGACAGCTAATTAATTGTGATGCCGATAATCTCGGCTCAAAATATAACATGTGACCTAGCGTTAGCTTAGCATCACTAGCAACATTCCCTTTCAAAATGGGTGCTACGGTAGGAACAGGTTGAAACATCGCTTTTGCCATCGTCCGCAGTTCAGCATCAGATGCACTCGCAAACGTAACACTCACGAGTAAAAGTAAGCAAATACCACAAAACTTAAAAAATCGCATAACTTTATTAGCCTCCATTTTGCATTAAAACAAAGCATCACCACTTGACGACACCATTAAAAAAATCATTATAACCATTTCAGTATACATTACAACTTTTTTTTGTTGCGCAGCAACAATATCATTTTATTCCATTTCACTAGTTGACACGTTTAAAGTGTTCATGCAATTTTAGCTATATGAAAAATTATTGCAAACAACTTAATATTGTCATCTTGCTGCTCTGCGCCACACTTTTTATTCCAACCGTTAGCAGCGCAGAACCTGAGAACGCTCAATTAAATCAACAACAAGCAGAAGAATCTTTTTCACGAAGCGATGCTATGCCCCTTGAAAAAAAAGGGAACATTCTCAATATTATTTTAGATAAAGCACCTGTTATCTCTACTGAGCGGGGCACGCTAGTAATTGAAGCCTTTCTCGATCTCAACAAAAACCAACAACGAGATGAAGCTGAACCAAATCTCTACGATGCAATCTCCTGCACATTAGATGATATTGACTACCTGATCCCAGCGTTTATCCCTGCCCTTGATTACAATGCGCGATACAAGATTAGTTGTCAGGGAACGGCTGAGTTTCAACCTACTATTGATCAAAAAAACGTCCTTATTGCTCGGCGTGGTCAAATCATCTCCCTGATTATCCCCTGTCAAAGTAGTTCAGCCGCGACCGTTACGACACCGCAGCAAAGCCAGTAAATTCAGCTTACTCCCAGCATGTGAAATTTCATTAGCACTCTACACCCGAGAGTGCTAAAATAGAGTTTTGATACTCACACAATTACTGAGGAGAGGGGCTATCAATGAATCATTTACCTGTAGCGTTAGATTCGTTTGAACAGTATATGTCTCAAATCAGCCATGTTGAACCGCTAGATCGCGAAACTGAGGCGGAACTTGCGTGGCAGTACAAAAAAAACAACGATCTTGATGCGGCACATCGACTTACCTGCGCTAACTTGCGCTTTGTTGTCAAAGTAGCCTACGAATACCGCGCCTACGGCTTAAAATTAATCGATTTAATTCAAGAAGGAAACATTGGCCTCATGATGGCCATCAGAAAATTTGATCCATCAAGAAATATTCGATTGATAAGTTATGCGGTGTGGTGGATTCGTGCCTACATGCATAATTACATTATGAGTAGTTGGTCTTTGGTTAAAATCGGTACGACGCAAGCGCAAAAGAAACTGTTCTTTAAATTGCGTCAAACACGTGATGCCATCAAGCAACTTGCAGGTTCTGATCAGCATGGTGACGATACGACAGAAATTGCCAAACAATTAAATGTAAGCTGTCGGGCTGTAGAAGAGATGAGCGCGCGGATGAGTGGAAGAGATAGCTCTCTCGATATGACCCTAACACCAGACAGTGACACTAGCCACATTGAAAACTTAGCGGATCAACGTTGCGACCAAGAACAAAACCTTATCACTTTTGAATCAACTCTATTACGTAACCAAACAATTCAGGTAGCCATCTCAGCTCTCAATGAGCGCGAGCAACACATCATAACAAAGCGGCTGCTGGATGATGATTCAATGACATTACAGCAACTTGCGGACTATTATGGAATCAGTAAAGAGAGGGTTCGCCAACTCGAGAAAAGAGCTTTAGAAAAATTAAAAGATCAATTAAATGTGACAGACCATTTAAGCAGAGAATAATTCTTGAGTCCTCTTGCTGCATGTTTTAATATACTCTTTTAGTTCTTCAACTTGTCATCCTTCTTTAACAGGATAAATTACACTATGAGAAACTGTATCATTTTATGCATAGTCGCCCTTACACTGAGTGCTTGTGCCTCTAAATCAGTAGAACCCATCACAAAAGATGCTTTATATTATTTTCAACAAGGTGAAATGGCTTTTGAAGAAGAGGAATACACAAAAGCGATAGAACATTGGCAACGAGTACGCGACAGCTTCACATCACCTGAGCTGACGGCTTTATCTGAATTGAAAATTGCCGACGCACAACTGGCAGACGAACTATATATTGAGGCAATTGCTTCATACGAAGACTTTCTGAAACAACACCCTGCAAGTGTTCGTAAAAGCGATATTTTGTTGCGTTTGGGAAAAGCACACTTCAACCAAATTCTTGCAGCGGACCGTGATCAAACGGCCACCCGCAATGCTCTAGCAACATTTGAGCAGTTGCAAAAGAATTTTCCAAGCAAAGTTACCCCACAAGAACTCGACAATTTAATTTTACAGTGTCGCAGTCGTTTAGCTGAAAATGAAATTTATATCGGCCATTTTTATCTCAAAACGAAACGCTACCAAGCTGCAATTAGCCGCCTCGAGAAATTGCGCAATGACTACCCCGAATTTTACGACATGGGACACGTTCAGTTTTATCTTGCACAGGCCTATTATCATAAAGGTGACACTGAAACAGCAAGTTCTCTTTTTGATGACGTAGTTCGTTACAACGATGAAAAACTGAATAAAAAATCAAAAAAGTTGCGCAAAAAATTTAATATCTAACAACGATTAGCAACATTATATATTTCACCTCAAAAGCCCATTTTCTAAAGAGAATGGGCTTTTGCTGTTTATGCAAGAATCTAACAGCGTAAGTTAATTTGTTCAGCTACACACCTAACTCATTAAAGAAGAATGCACACAACAGACTCAAAACAGAAACAAACCTTTGGGGAATAAACATCTTCAGAATAGATACCCCAAACAAAAAACTTCATATTTTCAAAGAGTTACCACAACAACATCCCAAGAATATTCTACAATAAATAAAAAACCTTTCATCTCATAATCTCCCACATTTCGTTTGACATAGCTATATAAGTATACTAAAAATAACGCCGTATACAAAAATGTGTTCTAAAGTTCGCCATCTGTTAAATACGAATTAAAAATAAAATTTTTACTATGTTTTTTCAATTCGCCCTGTCGACGATTCGACTCTATGGGTTTTTCTTAAATTCTGTTCAAGGAGGAATTTTTCAATGTCTGAATTCGGTACTTTAGAAAGTCGTGTTCATCGCAAGTCAATGATGGACAAAGTAATGTCCGCAGAAGATTGCATCAAGTTTTTCAAAAACGGTATGGACCTCGGTTGGTCTGGTTTTACCCCTGCTGGCTACCCAAAAGCGGTACCCATTGCATTAGCTGATCACGTTGAGAAGAATAATCTTCAAGGTGAGCTAAAATTCAACTTGTTCATTGGTGCTTCTGTCGGTGCTGAAACAGAAGATCGTTGGGCCACTCTTGATATGATCGACCGTCGCTGGCCTTACCAAACAGGCAAGAACATCGCTAAAGGGATCAATACTGGTAAGATCCGCATGGGCGACAAGCACCTTTCTTTGTTTGCTCAGGACTTAGGTTACGGTTTCTACACACCTCAAATCGACATTGCGATTATCGAAGTTTCAGAGATCCTCGCTGATGGTTCTCTCGTACCAACTTCTTCTTGTGGTGTTATCGGCGAAATTTTGATGATCGCTGATAAAATTATTATTGAGGTAAATACTGGACAGCCTTCATTCCGCGGCATGCATGACTGCTACGTTCCACAAAAGCCACCTATGCGTCAACCCATGTTGATCAGCAAAGCGAGTGACCGGATCGGCACAGAGTCTTTTGCATGTGATCCTGACAAAGTAATTGCCGTTGTCGAATCAAAGAATCGTGATAAAGGTCGTGCATTTGCTGGCGCTGACGAAACATCAGAAGCCATTGCTGGTCACATCATGAATTTCTTCTCCGAAGAAGTTAAAGCTGGCCGTTTACCAGAGAACCTCCTCCCTCTTCAATCGGGTGTTGGTTCTATTGCTAATGCTGTTGTTGGTGGGCTGGCAAAAGGTCCCTTTAAAAACCTAACTGTCTACACAGAAGTTCTCCAAGACACCATGCTGGATCTTTTTGATTCAGGTAAATTGGATGCAGCATCTTCTTGCTCCCTTTCTCTCTCTGAAACACCAGGTTTTCCACGTTTCTTAGACAACTGGGACAAGTATGCAGACAAAATCACCCTGCGCCCACTATCAATTGCTAATGCACCTGAGCCGATCCGTCGATTAGGGGTCATTGCGATGAATACACCTGTTGAATTCGACATGTACGCACACGCCAACTCAACTCTTGTTGGTGGTACTCGTATGATCAACGGCCTTGGTGGTTCTGGTGACTTCTTGCGTAACGGTTACTTGAAGATTATGCACTCACCTTCAACTCGCCCAAGTAAGACTGATCCAATCGGTATCACTTGCATCGTGCCTAAAGCACCTCACGTTGACCACACTGAGCACGACCTTGATGTGTTGGTCACTGAGCAAGGTCTTGCTGACCTACGTGGCTTAGCGCCAAAAGAGCGGGCACAACTTATTATTGATAAATGCGTACACCCTGAGTACAAGCCAATCATTCAAGAGTACTTGGACACGGCTACAGAAATATGTATCGCGAAAGGTATTGGTCACGAGCCTCAACTGTTTGACCGTTGCTTCAAGATGCAACAAAACTTAGCTCAAAACGGTACCATGAAGATCAAAAACTGGGACATCAAAGTCGACCTCTGCGAAGACTAAATTGACCCAAAATAGCTCAACAAAAAAGCTCTACTGGTTTCCCAGTAGAGCTTTTTTTATTAGAATACACTCCAAATAAAACACCATATGTAATTATTTACCACAATCTGCAACAGTCGACCATGACGATAATAAAACACCATATCTGTAATTTTTTTTACACATACTTAACTTTTCAACAATTTAACCCATACCCACTCACAATAATACTACCCTACCTCCATACTATACTTATATCGGCATATCGGCATGTTAGAGAATATTCAACCCAACAATATTCGTATACAGAGCCTAGAAAACTAAACGTTATTAGAAAAAAACTACCAAGTTTTTCACTTGACTAAAACATCACCTCATACTATACAAGAAAACTATAACGCTATTCTATTTACAGAATACTTACTTTATTGAGATCCTTTCTTCTGTTGCACCAACGAAATCTGTTGTTTAGCTGAGACGTTCTCATTATTTAAACATTATCCCTGTAACTAGTTTCGCTAAATGAGTACAACACACCTTTATTTTATTTAATTTCAAGGAGGAACAGTCAATGTCAGAATTCGGTACTTTAGAAAGTCGTGTTCATCGCAAGTCAATGATGGACAAAGTAATGTCCGCTGAAGATTGCGTCAAATTTTTCAAAAACGGTATGGACCTCGGTTGGTCTGGCTTCACCCCTGCTGGCTACCCAAAAGCGGTACCCATCGCATTAGCTGATCACGTTGAGAAGAATAATCTTCAAGGTGAGCTAAAATTTAACTTGTTCATCGGTGCTTCTGTCGGTGCTGAAACAGAAGATCGTTGGGCAACTCTTGATATGATCGATCGTCGCTGGCCTTATCAAACAGGTAAGAACATCGCTAAAGGGATCAATACTGGTAAGATCCGTATGGGCGACAAGCACCTTTCCCTGTTTGCTCAAGATCTAGGTTACGGTTTCTATACACCACAAATTGATATTGCTATCATCGAAGTTTCAGAGATCCTCGAAGATGGTTCTCTCGTACCGACTTCTTCTTGTGGTGTTATCGGTGAGATCTTAATGATCGCTGATAAGGTTATCCTTGAAGTTAACACTGGACAGCCTTCATTCCGCGGCATGCACGACTGCCTCGTCCCACAAAAGCCACCTATGCGTCAACCCATGTTGATCAGCAAGGCGAGTGACCGGATCGGTACAGAGTCTTTCGCATGTGATCCTGAAAAAGTTATCGCAGTTGTTGAGTCAAAGAGCCGTGATAAAGGTCGTGCATTTGCTGGCGCTGACGAAACATCAGAAGCCATTGCTGGTCACATCATGAATTTCTTCTCCGAAGAAGTTGCAGCTGGCCGCCTACCTAAGAACCTCCTCCCACTTCAATCAGGTGTTGGATCAATCGCTAACGCTGTTGTCGGTGGCTTAGCTAATGGTCCTTTTAAGAACCTAACTGTATTTACAGAGGTTCTCCAGGACACCATGCTTGACTTCTTAGACTCAGGTAAACTTGAATACGCTTCAGCCTGCTCACTCTCTCTTTCCGAGACTGAAGGTTTCCCACGCTTCTTTAAAAACTGGGATAAATATGCGGACAAAGTGATCATGCGTCCTCTTTCAATCTCCAATGCACCTGAGCCGATCCGTCGTCTAGGGGTTATTGCGATGAACACACCTGTTGAATTTGACATGTATGCACACGCTAACTCAACATTGGTTGGTGGTACTCGTATGATCAACGGTCTTGGTGGTTCTGGCGACTACTTACGTAACGGCTTCTTGAAGATTATGCACTCTCCTTCAACTCGCCCAAGCAAGACAGATCCGATCGGTATCACTTGCGTTGTTCCTAAGGCGCCACACATTGATCACACTGAGCACGACCTTGATGTGTTGGTCACTGAGCAAGGTCTTGCTGACTTGCGTGGTTTAGCGCCAAAAGAGCGGGCACAACTTGTTATTGATAAATGCGTGCATCCTTCTTACAAGCCAATCATGCAAGAGTACTTGGATCTGGCAACAAAAGTGTGTATCGAAAAAGGTGTTGGTCATGAGCCTCAACTGTTTGACCGCTGCTTCAAGATGCAACAAAACTTGGCAGAAAATGGCACAATGTTGATTAAGAACTGGGACATTAAAATTGATCTCTGTGAAGACTAAATAGTTTGTATAGATTGCACAATAAAAAGCCCTGCTGGAATACCAGCAGGGCTTTTTATTTATCTTTTTTTCGGCTCCGAGGATGAGCCTTATCGTAGACCCCCATCACTTGTTCAACACTCACGTGGGTGTACTTTTGAGTTGAGGACAAGGAGCTATGTCCGAGCATCTCTTGAATCGCTCGCAAATCAGCTCCGCCACCAAGAAGGTGTGTCGCAAAGCTGTGACGTAAGGAGTGTGGAGTAACGGCAGCGGGCAACCCTGCCTGTAAGAGTTGTTGCTTTAAATTACGTTGCACGGTACGTGAGCTTAACCGTCCTGAACTTCGATTTACGAAAAGTGGATCTTCGGGCTCATAACAACGACGATGCTCCAAGTATTCTGCAACACGCGCTAACGCCTTGCTGCCAACAGGGACAATTCTAGTTTTACCCCCCTTACCAAGCACACGAACAACCTGCTGACGAACCTGAAGATCACCAACATTCAACCCAATCAACTCACTCACGCGCAAACCACTTGAATAAATGAGTTCAAAAATAGCTCGATCTCGAATATTTTTAGGCGTTTTTTCAATTTGATGGTCGAGCAAATGATAGATATCATCGATATCAAGAGTGGTTGGCAAATAATGTTCATAACGTGGTGACGATATAGTCTCTGTGGGGTTAGCCGACAAATAGCCTTGACGAGTCAAATAAAGATAAAAGCAACGTAAAGATGCTAACTTACGAGCAACTGTTATTTTTTTACGCTCCTTCATCAGCTCAGCCATCCAGTGCCGAAAACATAATTTATCAACACCTGCTATAGCCTGATCTACATCGATGTCGCTCTGCTCTGGAATCAAGAAAGCAATAAAAGCATTAATATCGCTCAGGTAAGCACAACAGGTGTGCGGTGACATATTTCTTTCAACAGCTAAATAGGTGGAAAATTCATCTAACCACGTTGACATCGCCCCTCCCCTTAGAGTTAATTAAAGGCTCAGTTACATACTAATTCTGACACAAAATAAAGCATACGGCCAACGCTCTACCGCCTACTCTCTTGAATAAAGTACTCGCCACACTTAACACTAGAGCATTCAGATTACCACACACTAAAAAGGGGCCAATCAATGGCCCCTCTCTTTTACATTAACCAGTCGGTGTTAGCGAACCTGTACAACCTCGGTAACAGCTGGAATCTTCTCCATCAGCGCTCGTTCAATCCCCATTTTCAGGGTGACTGTTGCCATAGGGCATGTACTACATGCACCCACCAACTTTACACTAACAACACCATCATCCGTCACATCAACCAATTCAACATTTCCACCATCGGCTAACAATGTCGGACGAACTTCATCTAATACAGCCTCAATTTGCTCTTTTAACATACTCGTCTCCTCTATGTTTTAGTGTGTCATCTATAGTCCAGCAAATGCTTCAACCGGTATATCGCGCAACGATCTTGAGCACGCCAACTGAGGCGTTCCAACCCCTTTACCCTGTATCAATACTTTAAAAATTTCACCCATACCACCGTCAGGAAGAATGAGGTTTTTCAATGTCATCCGCAGAGCCAATGCTTTCTTTTCATCTTGTTCTTGCTGTTGCAAACGGACGATCTCTTCAACAAACCCCAAGCCGATCAAAAAACGATATTGCTCAGCAAAATATAAGGTTTCTAAGCCATTGTTCTCACCACCTTGCTGCAATAATGTAAAGTCAACATGAGCGGTAATATCTTGGCAACCGATATTTAGATAGGGGTTGTCGTTTGCAACGTGTTGATGATAACACATCAGAGTACCTTGACGACGAAACGGAGCATATAACTCTTCGGCAGGGTAACCGTAATCAATGGTCATCACAAACCCTCGCTCTAATTTCTCTGAAACCGCAGTCATCCATTGAGAAGCTTCCAGACACACCTCAGCCCGGTTGCCCTCTACGGGTTCAACGCCAAGATCATCGAAGTGCTGTTGTATCTCAGGACAGATAGGCGACCTGAGCTCTTCACACAACCCCCCATTTTTCTCTACAACAAACACTTCATGGAGCTGTGCCTCGTGCTTTTCAACCACAGCAACAGCGAAAGCATCAATCAGTTCATTACTCAAAAAACAACCCTGAATCGCGTTTAGCTCATCAAAACTACACCAGTCAATACGATCTTTATGGGCGGATAATGTTTCCGCTTGCCGTTGACGATTATCAGGGCTGATCTCAACGATACGATAGCGCAGGGATTGATAAAAGTCTGGCTCCTCAGTTCGCAAAGCATCTAAGATATCAGCAGCCAGATGCCCTTCTCCAGCTCCTTGCTCAACCACGGTAAAATCTGTCGAGCCAAGTAGTTGCCACATCTGCTTGAGTTGATGAGAAATTAAGATACCAAACATGCGATGAACGGAAGATGAGGTGAAAAAATCGCCCTGTGAACCAATCCGTGAACGCGAATGCATGTAATAACCATATTGCGGGTGATATAAACAATGTTGCATAAACTCTGAAAAAGGGATGCCACCACATTCAGAAATCTTCTTGTGGACAAACTCTTCGAGAGCTTCGTTGCCACAACCTTGTTGGTTGTTTTGGATTGAGTTAGTCATGTGAAAGTTCAGCTCCTATATGTTACATATCATTATAATTATACGTTGGATTGTACGGACTGGAATTAGCAATTGTTTCAATCGATCATCTATGCAATCATAACACCGCTTTAAATGGCAATACTAGACGTAAATCCCCCCTTATCGTTCAGGAGTATCAACAATGGATAGAAGCTTAGCACTGGATCTGGCACGAGTCACTGAAGCAGCAGCACTAGCGTGCGGACGCTGGGTTGGTAGAGGAGACAAAATTTCTGCTGATGACGCTGCCACGACTGCCATGAGACAAACATTAAGCACACTCCTGATTGACGGAACCGTTGTTATTGGTGAAGGGGAGATGGACGAAGCTCCAATGCTCTACATTGGCGAAAAAGTAGGCTCTGAAGGACACCGTAAAGTTGACATCGCAGTTGACCCCCTCGAGGGCACTATCCTCTGTTCAAAAGGTGGACCTGGAGCCATTGCCACCATTGCGATTGCTCCTGAAGGTGGTTTTCTTCATGCACCAGATATGTATATGGATAAAATTATCGTAGGCCCCGCGGGTCATGGTTGCATCAATATTAATGATGCCCCAAGCGTTAACCTTAAACGAATTGCTCAAGCTAAAAACTGTAAACTTGAAGATTTAACCGTTGTGCTACTCGACCGCCCTCGCCATGATGAAGCGGTAGCCGATATTCGTCAGTGTGGCGCCCGAATCAAACTGATCTCAGATGGCGATGTCGCTCCAGCTGTTGCTACGGGAATTCTCGATAGTGGCATTGACATGGTTTTAGGTATGGGAGGTGCCCCCGAAGGTGTGCTCGCCGCGGCAGCAGTTAAATGCTTTGGTGGCGATATGCAAGGACGTCTGGTTTTCACAACTGATGAAGAGCGACAACGCGCACCGAAAATGGGAATCACTGACTTTGATAAAATTTACACCGCCGAAGAGATGGCTCAAGGCGATGTATTTTTTGCCGCCACAGGCGTTACCAGTGGTGATCTACTGCGCGGTGTACGCTATTTTTCCGGTGGTGCTGAGACACACACCATCGTTATGCGCTCCAAAAGCCGCACCATCCGCTTTTTAGACACACTGCACTATTTTGACCACAAGCCAGCATACAAATAATTTCTGCGCCGTGGTTTCATCGAGCTATTCAAATTTAGTTAACAACGACACCAACTGAACAAATTAGTTCCAGCGGCACAGCTCTAACCTTATGAATGGCTTAGTCTGTGACTAATATCTTGTAAACACTATAAGTAATTGCTAGAATTCAGCTCAAATTTAATTTAATCAAATGCTGGGAGTCACTGATGGCTATAATCACAATTTCGCGCGAAATGGGTAGTGGTGGACAAATCGTTGCTCGTAATCTCGCAGATACACTGGGATACACTCTCATCGATGGCGAAGCAATCCTTAAAGTCGCTGATCAACATGGACTCACTGCGGCCGCAGTTGAAAAGGCAGACGAAAAACCGCCTGCATTCGTCGAAAGTCTTGATACAAGTCTTGAAATTGACCTCCACCGCATCGAACAAATTGTTCTTGAGTATGCCCTAAAAGGCAATGTCGTTATATATGGTCGTGGTGGCCAAGATCTTTTAGAAGATGTCAGTAGCGTTTTTAGGGTTCGTATTATTGCTCCCTTTGACACCCGTGTCGAACGTTGGGCTGAGCGCGAATGGTTAGATCCTGATTTGTCTCGTATCTTAGTACGTAAGAGCGATCAGCAACGCGCTGGTTTTATTAAATATTATTTTGACCGTGATTGGAACGACCCCTATTACTATGATTTAACTGTCAACACCTCAAAACTTTCAGAAGAAAAAACGGTGGAATTAATTTGTCAGGGAATCACAGAAACAAATCTAACCGAAAACCGCGAACGCTGCAAGACCAAGCTCATTGACTTAATCCAATGCAAACAAATTGAGATTGAGATTATGAAGTCTCAATGTGTTGACGGCTACCACCTACAAATATCCGTTAATTCGGGTACCATCACCCTTGAGGGCCATGTTCACAGCGATGCAGAGCGAGAAGCAATTCACACAATCATCTCCGGTTTAGCGTCTGATGCAACAATCAATGACCAACTTAAGGTCTTTGCATATCACATTAATCCTAAAGAGAGCTAAATGCTTCTTTGATACCCCTTCTGGAGAGCTCACGACACCTTGGTGGTTGATGGTGTCAAATCATCGTGGGCAAATTTGCTATAATGAACGAACATACTTCAGTACATTCAGGACTCAGTACACTTGAAGATATCAGTAACTTAATTCTTCAATCACACAATTTAGACGAAACTCTAAACAATGTCGTTACGTTGGTTGCCCGTCGAATGGGTTCAGAAGTATGCTCCATTTATTTACTAGATGATACAGGACAAACACTCTGGTTACGCGCCTCACAAGGGCTAACTCAAGGAGCCGTAGGTCGAGTTAAAATGGAGCTCGGCGAAGGTCTATCAACGATGGCCATTGAACACGGCCACCCTGTCTCCATCATCGATCCTGAAGACCATCCACGCTATCTTTACTTTCATGAAACTGGCGAAGAGCGGTTCCACAGCTTTCTCGCTATTCCACTCTTTGATCGCCGCACCCCGATTGGTGTTATTACTCTGCAAAGCACTAAAAAAAGAGCGTTTTCACCGACTGAAATCAGTACTCTTTCAACGATTGGCTTTCAAATATCAGCAGTTGTCATCAACGCTAAATTATTGAATTCGATTAAAAACAAAAACGAACCTCACATCAACACCACAATTGATGAAAATATAGAAGAATCGATGGCTGCCGTTGCACTACGTGGCACGGTGGCATACCCCGGAGTTGTGTCAGGGGCTGTGCATGTTCTCGACGACAAATGCGGTCTTGCTGATATATTCGATGAACACGATATCGACATCAAAAAAGAGGTTTCTCGTTTAAATGCAGCACTCGAAGAAACACGAATCCAGACATTATCTCTTAAAAAGAGGGTTGCCGAACGGCTATCGGAAGAAGATGCTGCAATTTTCCACACCCACCTTATGATTCTCGAAGACCGCAGTTTTATTGATCAGATGACGAATGAGATCAATCGCGGACACAGTGCCCCCTACGCCCTAAAGAAAGTGATCGGACAATACACTGAAGCATTTACCAAGATGGATGATGCTTATTTGCGTGAACGTGCCACGGATACGCTTGATATTGGTCGCCGCCTGCTCAGTAATATTACGGGTAAAAAAAATAAAACAATTCAGCTTAAACGACCCGGTATTCTCTTTGCCCGTGAAGTCCTGCCATCCGATATGGCTATTCTTGACCACGAGAAACTGCTAGGGATTGTCACCGAAGCGGGTGAACAAAATTCCCACGCTGTTATCATGGCAAAGTCGCTTGGCATCCCAGCATTAGTTGCGGTAAAAGGGGCATTAAAAGCCGTCAAACATGACAGCCACGTTATCTTAGATGCTAATTCAGGTTGTCTATTTATCAACCCTGCTGAAGCAATTATCGATGAATACCGTCGACTAGAGGATGACAGCAGTAAAGAAGTTCACCGACTCAATAAGTATCGTCGCCGGCCAGCGGTTTCTAAAGATGGGGTTCCAGTAACATTGCGCGCTAACATCGGATTAATAAGTGATGTCGCCATTGCTCAACGTAACGGTGCGAACGGTGTGGGACTCTACCGTACTGAATTTCCCTATATGACTCGTACCAATTTTCCTGATCGGAACGACCAATACCAGTTGTGTCGTAAAATCGTAGAAAGTTTTGACGGGCCGGTAACGATTCGTACTTTAGATATTGGTGGTGATAAAGCACTGCCCTACTTCCCACCACCAGTAGAAGATAACCCTTTTATGGGCTGGAGATCAGTGCGCGTATCACTTGATAATCGTGATATTTTTCGTACCCAAATTGAAGCGATTCTCATGGCTGGTATTCACGGCTCAGTGAAACTTCTTTTCCCTATGATTTCAGGCATCGAGGAAGTTCATGCGTGCAAAGAGGTAATCAAAGAAGCCGAAGACAATTTACGTAGCGAGAAAATACCTTTTGCAGAGAATATCCCCATCGGTGTCATGATTGAGGTTCCTGCCGCAGTCCAAATGTGTAAATTTCTTGCTGAAGAGGTTGATTTTTTCGCCCTTGGTACCAATGATCTTGTGCAATACATGTTGGCAGCAGACCGTAACAATCCGTTAGTTAACAAATATTACAACCCTCTTCATCCGTCCATTTTACAAGCGATCAAATATGTGAATGACACGGCAAAGCGACTTGGAAAAGGAGTTTGCTTGTGTGGAGAAATGGCTGCGGATCCGCTTAGTTTTACAGTTCTTTTAGGAATTGGAATTCGAGAATTCTCGATGGTCTCTCCATTTATTCCACGGACTAAAGCGTTCCTGTCAGACCTTTCGTGTGCCAGAGCAACACAAATTGCCAATGAAGTTCT
Source organism: Desulfuromonas svalbardensis (assembly GCF_055389415.1). Classification (NCBI taxonomy): domain Bacteria; kingdom Pseudomonadati; phylum Thermodesulfobacteriota; class Desulfuromonadia; order Desulfuromonadales; family Desulfuromonadaceae; genus Desulfuromonas; species Desulfuromonas svalbardensis. The sequence goes on from NZ_AP042416.1 coordinate 3,012,578, forward strand.
AAAAATGGGTAGCACTGTTAAAATACATGACTACCTCATTTCAATGCTTCAGCAACACGAGGCACCCTAATCTCATAATCTAAAATTTAGACATCAGCGACAAATAATCCTACATATTTATCACATCCAATCCTATCGATATTCTGAAATGGTTTATACGATATTTTGTCATGACAAAATATAATTGGGGGGGGGCCCTAATGGGTAAAAACAATCGTACGAGTTTTTGGAACGTTCTTGGCAACAAACAAGAAAGTTCCGCCTTTAACACATTACAAGATGCGGTTGAACAGCATGGGGATATTATTTCTCGAGATCCAATCAGTCACGTTAAAAAAATATCGGTAAACGGCACGACCTACTATGTCAAAATTTACCACCGCAACGGAAAAGGGATCCGCCACTACTTGGGCCGTGGCCGTATTCGGGGCGAATGGGAAAACCTGCTCTATTTTCAGCAACTCGGTATTCCGACACCACGACTCGTGGCCTATGGTCAAAAATTTGAATTCGGTCAATTCAGCCTTGGTGCATTAATTACTGAAGAAATACAATCCGAAGATTTGGCGACCTTGGCTAAAACTGGACGCTCTTTGTTTCACACCCCTAACTGGCTTAATCGCGTTATCAACCAATGTGCGGATTACACGAAGCGACTTCATGATCACGGTTTTGTCCATTGGGATCTAAAATGGCGAAATATTCTTGTCAGCAACGATGTTGAACCTCAGGTCTATTTTTTCGATTGTCCACTTGGTCGTAAACAATATAGTTGGCTACGCAAACGCGGTATCATTAAGGACCTTGCTTGCCTTGATAAGGTTGGTAGTAAAATTTTAACCCGTACGCAACGATTGAAGTTTTACAAATCATACAAAAAGCTTGATCAGCTTGATTCTACACATAAGCACGATATCAAGAAAATACTTAGCTTTTTTGCCAATGAAAAATAAACATTAGTTTACCTATCTACCCAAAACAACTAAGACAAATTAAGTATGGCCACCAGCAATTGGACCCTAATCAGGAATGTCCATCCACGAGACCAGTAGTGTTGTCGGTGCCGCAGCGCGTTACGGAAATAAAGCCTTACATTGTGCCACCACGGTAAAATAAATCACGCCCTATGGTTTTGCAGTGCTACTGCTCAAATCAGATCAACGGCCCAGTTTCCCCATGTTCATTGGCGGGTTTATTCTGGCAGCACTATTCAGAAGCCAAACACCTGCCCTCGAACCCAGTTGGTGTTTTCTATCAATGGCGGCAAAGCAATGCTTATCAGTAACGCTATTTCTCATTGGTAGTGGATTGAGCCGTCAACGATTAAAACAAACAGAATTACGTCGCCCATTCAAGGCACCGTTTTATAGATCACGGTCATCAGCGCGGCATTATTACTCAGGCACACGCAATGGACGAGCTAAACTGTTGGACAATACCATTAAAGACTGATAGTGTTTAAGTTTCTTGATGTCCATCGGTTGGCATCTTTTTGTGTCCCAGATAAGTTCTTTTTCCAATTCCTCAGACACCACAATCAAATGTTTCCAGCCTAAAACCGTTCCCAGATTATTAAAACTGGGTAGGCCGATTCAATTTCGGAGTTTAATCCTACATGTCGTTCAACGATCTCGGTCTTATGACCGAACTGCTTCAAGCTGTAACCAAACAAGGCTACAGTGAACCAACCCCTATTCAAGCTAAAGCCATCCCTCTGATACTAAAGGGACATGACGTTTTAGGCGGCGCCCAAACCGGTACAGGTAAAACCGCTGGTTTCACTTTGCCGTTACTACAACTTTTAAGCCAACGAAAATGTGAGAGTGATAAGCGTCCTGTTCGGGCACTCGTACTAACACCAACACGTGAACTAGCTGCGCAGGTTGGTGAAAGTGTCGAACTTTATGGAAACTATCTCCCGCTTCGTTCAGCAGTCATTTTTGGCGGTGTTAAAATTAACCCCCAAATCCAAACCCTGCGCCGTGGCGTTGACATTCTTGTTGCCACACCTGGCCGACTTCTAGATCACGTCAGCCAAAAGACTCTCGATTTATCCAAAGTTGAAATTCTTGTCCTTGACGAAGCCGACCGCATGTTAGATATGGGCTTTATTCATGACATTCGTAAGGTGATAGCTTTACTACCAAAAAAACGCCAAAACCTCCTTTTCTCAGCTACTTTCTCCGACGAAATTAAAAAATTAGCTGATGGGATGCTCAATACCCCAACACTAATAGAGGTAGCACGGCGAAACACTGCAGCTGAGTCCGTAGATCAAGCGGTATATCATGTTGATAAGAAAAGAAAGCGCGAGCTTCTCTCTTTCATCATTGGTTCTCGTAACTGGCAGCAAGTATTGGTATTCACGCGCACAAAACATGGCGCTAATCGTCTTTCTCGCCAACTAGAGCAAGATGGTATTAGTTCGACAGCGATTCACGGTAACAAGAGTCAGGGGGCTCGAACTCGAGCGCTTGCTGACTTCAAAAAGGGTTCTGTCCGTGTTTTGGTGGCAACTGATATTGCAGCGCGTGGGCTTGACATTGACCACCTTCCTCACGTTGTTAACTATGAACTACCTAACGTATCGGAAGATTATGTTCACCGAATTGGTCGAACAGGTCGCGCAGGAAACGAAGGCTCAGCGATCTCTTTAGTGTGTATCGATGAGATAAAACTGCTTAGTGACATTGAAAAACTGCTTAAACGTAAAATCATTGTCGAAAAGATCGACGGCTACGAACCTGATCCAAACATTGCGGCAGAACCAATAAAAAATGGCCGCAATAACAGTTCAGGAGCACAGAATAAGAATAATCGCTCAAACCAGACCAAACGGACCAACCAACGTCCGAACCGTTCTGGAGATAAAGGGAATTCAGCAAAAGAGACAACCAGTGGTTCGAATAAACGGGGATATGTTGTCAGCAGAAAGAAGCCGACAAACTCTAAGTAAATAATGAACAAGATCAACAAGAAGCCAACCATCTACTGTTAGATGGTTGGCTTCTTCAAAGAAATCATACAACCTTCTGATATTCAACGTTCAACGAGCCACAACACCCGTCTAATCCGGGTCCCTCAGAACCATTCATCGGCTCCACCATGCTGCACCCCGCCAGCAATAATTGAAACAGTACCACTGTAATACCAATGCGTAACAAAACCATAAATAACTCCCTCTCTCTTATTTTCAAAGCATCATTGCTCTAAAAAAATCAAAAAGATATTTTCATTTTACCGTAATTCGCGATTGGATTCAAATTGATGCTGTTTTCCCGTCAAGGGATCTTTAAATTGCAGTTGTTTGGCAATGAGCTGCAGAGGTCGTTCAAAATCATCCACCTGCTCGGGTTGTAATGTTGGATAATAGAGATCATTGACAATGGGAAACCCTAAGTCACTCATATGAATCCGTAATTGGTGCGTTTTACCGGTATGTGGATAGAGGACAAAACGTGCCCTGCCCTGCTGCGTTTGATCCAGATAAATCGTCGAGTGAGCGTTAGTGTTGCCCTCAACCACATGGCGCAAAAACCACGGCTGCCCAGGTTCAATGCGATTTTTAACATCCCATGATTGCTGAGCCGATGGTGTTTGATAATGGCCCATGGCCAAATACTTTTTAGTTATTGTCCCCTGACTAAACAGGGCCCCATAGTGTCCACGTGTCTCTGGGTTCATCGAAAACATCACCAGTCCTGCAGTATGGCGATCTAAACGGTGCAATGGTGCGACATGATCATTGCCCGTCGCCGCACGCAGCCGGTAAACGAGACATTCCTTAACAAAACGACCACCAGGTGTAACGGGTAGAAAGTGGGGCTTACACGCGACCAAAAGCTCTTCATCTTGGTAGAGTATTTCTTCGTAGAAAGGAATTGGTGTCTCAGCAACAACTTCACGAAAATAATAAATGGTGCTCTGTGGCACATAGAGGGCATCAATCGACAGCGGTTGCTGATTTCCATCGAGAATTTTACCGTCTAAAAATCGTTGTTGCCATATTTCCTTGGCTATTTTTTCAAAACGTTGACACATAAAATCAAACAATAGCGGTGAAGATGGAGAAATTTGCGGTAAAACAATTTTAGATGGGTATATCGATAAAGCCATAAATAATTACTGTGAGTCTGGTGATCAGGATATGATCACCAGCCCCACCCTTTTCTATTACAAATTAAGACGCTATTAAGCCTTTAACGCTCGGTCTAAATCAGCCAAAATATCATCAATATGTTCAACACCAATCGAAAGACGAATCAATTCAGGTGTTATTCCACCAGAAGCCTGCTGCTCTGTTGTTAGCTGAGCATGGGTCGTCGAAGTCGGATGAATTGCCAAACTTCGAGCATCGCCAACATTCGCAAGATGGGAGAATAGCTCAAGACCTTCAATAAACGATCGTCCCGCTTGCTCTCCGCCATTAATTCCAAAAACCACCATCGCACCAAAACCTCGAGTGTAATACTTTTTGGCAAGACCATATGAGGGATCACTTTCAAGACCTGGATATCGGACCCAATCGATCTGTGGGTGTTGGTCCAAATAGCGGGCTACAGCTAATGCATTTTCACTATGGCGAGCCATCCGTAGCGGCAAAGTTTCGATTCCTTGAAGAAAAAACCACGAATTATCAGGAGCAATACATGCACCGAGATTACGCAAAGGAACCAACCTCATTCTGACAATATAAGCAACAGGATTCAGATCACCTAAATCGGTCGCATAGCGAATACCATGATAACTTGGATCGGGTTCACTTAGTAAAGGGTGTTTTCCCGTGGTCCAATCAAAGGTACCTGCATCAACAACAATACCACCAATGCCAGCACCGTGACCACCCAACCATTTTGTCAGCGAATGAATGACAATATCAGCGCCATGCTCTATGGGCCGTAACAGATAAGGGGTTGCGAACGTGCTATCAACTATGAGCGGTAAACCATGATCGTGAGCAATAGTTGCCAACGCTTCAATATCGGCGACATTGAGCTTTGGATTGCCGATCACTTCAGTAAAAATGGCCTTGGTCTTATCTGTTATTGCGGCAGCAAAGTTATCTGGATCTGAAGGATCAACGAACTTAACGGTAATACCAAATTGCGGCAAAATATCGTTAAATTGGGTATAGCTGCCACCGTATAAATTACTTGAGGCAACAATTTCATCGCCATGCTGGGCCAAATTGATAATGCTATAAAAAATAGCACTGGTGCCAGAGGATAATGCCAATGCCGCCGCACCACCCTCAAGTTCAGCAACACGTTTCTCAAGAACGTCCGTGGTTGGATTCATCAACCGCGTATAGATATTACCCGCTTCTTTTAAAGCAAAAAGGTTCGCCGCATGTTCAGTGCTCTTGAACTCAAACGAGCTGGTACGATAGATGGGTACAGCTCGACTTAACGTTGTTGGGTCTGATTGATAACCGGCGTGGAGAACTTGGGTTTCGATATGCTTACTCATAATGATTCATCCTCTCTGATGAAAGTTAAACGCAAGAGAGGCTGTAAGCGATACTAGAAAAGTATGAATGGTGTGACAGATGATCTGTCTCAATGAATAAAATCATCTTCAACGTTCCCCTTTCGGGGCGCATTGCCATTCCGCTTACGCTGGAACAAGCTTGGCACCTTGGTTGTCAGGTTGCCGGGCATTCAGTGTAAAACACCTATGCCTCTCTTAATGCAAGTGTACATAGCATATTCGACAAAAATAAATTGTCAACCGTTTATTTAACCATCAGCCCATAGCATCCAAACATAAAACCATTTTTATAGCAGCTAGATGAGGCAGAACCTGCCATCAATATTAATTCGAGTGAAATAAATATTTCAATAATGGATGGCCAACTTGAATCGGAACTCAAGTTGGTTTCAGAGATAGGTGTGACCGTTTTCTATGCGATCAGCAGTTTATCAATCGGTGCCACACATTACGATGGTAAGCAGAGTCAAAGCAGCGAACATGAACTAACTTCGTTTGTGGGGAAGGGAAAATAGCAAAACCAACGGCAACTCACTATTTATTAATCGTAGAAAATGCCATTGTATCAATTAAACATAGCAATCAGCAGCATTCTAAGCGTTCACTGGGGCGATAACGTTGCACGCCCCAGTCTTGACTGATACTAAAAGCTGCCCAAGCCCCGTTTCTTTTTACGAGAAAACTTCCCCGCAATCCAACCAAAAAACATCACGCCGCCACCAGCAAGAAACCATTTAATCATGGCCTCATTGAGCATCGAATGGTTTTCTTGACGAAAATGCTCTAATTCCTTGCGGACAGCACTTAAATCAGTCTTTAACCGTTGCCGCTCTTCATCAATTAGCACAACATTTTCAGACTTAACTTGCAGATCAAGCAACTCGGTTTTCGTTGTTTCCAGAAGCTCTTCACTCAATTTTAACGCCTCACTCAACTCAGCAGTGCGGTCCTGAAAAGTTTGCAATTTTTTGCCTGAGCCAGCCGCCGATTGAAGCAAATCCGTCAATTTTTTGTTTACCGTTGCCAGCTCAGCTCTTAATTGAGCAATGGTCATCGTTTTGGGTTTTTTACTCGAAATATATTGTTTAAGGACATAACCTTCGACACCATCTTCAGCCTGAACATACAAATAGTTATCCTGTTCAGATAACACCTCTAAACGGCTATCCGTCGGTAAGGTTTTGATCACTTTAAATTGATTTCCCATACCCTCACGCAACGTAATCACCAACTGATCTGACACATAACGCGTTTCAGCACAAACTAGCTGACCAATCAACACAGACAACACGATGAGACCAACCATAAATCGTAATTTCATCATTCAACTCCCAAACACTGTATTCGGTAAACGATCAAAACTCCTCAGCCAAATCAACTAACGAATTGGCCAATCACTTTCAAAACCTTGCGGAAAAAAATTATCCTTAGTGCGGTTAAAATAACCGTATTGAATCTTTGGTACCCGTTGCTTCACTTGATCAAGCATATTTTTCATGCCGATACCATTGTCGCCATCTGGCATTGCTTGAAAATACATAACGGGATCTAGACACAAGTTCCGCATTTGAATCAAATCAACTTGACCGTCATCAATCACTTTTACCAGCGCATCGATTTCAGCCTGCTGATCGGTAATTCCCGGAAAAACCAAATAATTCAACATCACAAAGAGGCCCTGATCTTTCGCACATTTCAAAGACTCTAACACATCGTTAAACTGATAACCACGTGGACGATAATAGGCGCTATAAAAAGGTTCACGAAGCGAGTTCAGTGACACACGGATCGAATCTAAGCCCGACTTTGCCAGCAATTCAACTTTGTCTGGTAATGACGAATTTGAATTGAAATTGATTGTTCCGCGCGATGTTTTACGCCGCATCTCTGTCACCGCCTGACAGATTGTATCGGACTGCATGATCGGATCACCTTCGCAACCTTGGCCAAAAGAGACAATGGCATTTTCAGCTTGTTCTAAGTGAGGGATAGCGGTCTCACATAACTCTTGCACAGTTGGTACGAAGGTTAAACGCTCCTGACTGGATGGACAACATTCATTCTCTTCAGCTTGATAAGATAAACAACCAAGACAACTTGAATTACACACTGGAGAGGTGGGTAATGGAGCTTCCCAGCGACCCAAAAAGAGGTTTTTAGCTGCAAAACAGTGATAATCAAGAGCACAGCGTGATAATTGCTGCAACAATCGGTTGTCAGGATATTGGGCTAAATAGCGATCAACTCCTGGTGCAACCTCACGGTCATCAAAATGGTCAGGCTCCCACTGAACATTTCGATCAACCTGTTGCGCAGCAACATAGAAACGTTCCTCTTCAACACACCAACCCACAGCCGTATAGGCCCACAATGGGAGGATTTCGCGCTTCTTTTGATAACTCGCAGCAGGCAACAGAGTTCGAGTGTACGCAGGAGCCATAAAAGCGCTGACCGCTTCAACTTTATCGCCACCCCAACTACGTGGCAAGTGTGTCGCAGTAACAAAACTCCCCCTTTTGGCATCAAAACCAATCGGTGGCGTATTGGGAACCGTGAACAGACGACTCCCCTCAGGTAACGGTATTAATTCATCAATACCGGGGCGACAAACGGTCATGCCGTTCATCCCTGCCATCAATAGCTCGGGATGTTCAAAGACCTCACCATCAGGGGTCGCGACTAGCATATATATTGTTTTAGAGTGTTTCATCTTAATCCTTTCATTTCAAACCTACATGCTACCGCAAAATGCGTCATAGCAACATCGTTTATTCAGAATATTATGTTAAATTTCAGGAATTTACTTCAAACAGTTGATGCAGTCGGTTAAACTAACCGGCATGAAAACCTTATTGACGACATTACACAGTAAATATATTCATCCGAGCCTCGCCTTACCTTACTTGGCGAGCTTTTGCTCATCAAAGAGATGCGGCGAACTCTCCATTGCTGAGTTCACCATCCACGAACCACGTGAAAACATTATCTCCGAACTGTTGCGCCAACAACCTGATGTGATCGCCTTTTCCGTTTACATCTGGAATAGAACCGCGACCCTTGAAGTGGTGGATGCATTACATGCAATCAATCCGCATCAGCGGATCGTTCTCGGTGGCCCTGAAATTAGTTTTGAGCAAGACGATCATCTATGGCGTGAGCACGCGGGGATTACTGCCATCATTCGCGGAGAAGGTGAACAACCGCTACACGACCTTCTCCAACAGTGGCATACGGAGAGCGAAATATCCGCCATCCCCCGCGTAATACAGCGCAACAACGAGACCCTACTTCACGGTGAGGACGGCCCTACCCTGACTGATCTCGATAGCATTCCTTCGCCTTACAAGAACGGCCTTATGGATTGTACTCGTGGTTTTGTTTACTACGAAACCAGCCGAGGTTGCCCATACCGTTGCGCTTTCTGTATGAGTGCACTTGACGATAACGTTCGTTCTTTTTCAATGGAACGGATCGAAAGTGATCTATTGTGGCTACTAGATAATGAGACGGCGAAGATAAAACTGGTCGACCGCACTTTCAATTACGATACGAAACGGGCACTACACCTATTTAAATTCATCTTAAAACACAACCGCTGTAGTCACATCCATTTCGAAATTGGCGCACATCTTCTCAATGACGAAACGTTAAACTTCCTCAAACAGGTTCCAGAGGATATGTTTCAATTCGAGATCGGCGTACAGTCTGTTCTACCCGAAACACTTAAGAGAATTCAGCGCAACGCGCCACTTGAACAACTAGAGAGCAATGTCCGTTTTCTGCTACAGCACACCAAAATCCACCTTCATTTAGACCTGATCGCTGGATTACCCGGCGAAACATTTACCCAAATGCTTAACGGCATTGATCATGTGATGGATCTTGACCCAAATCATCTACAAATTGAAACCGTTAAACTTCTTCCAGGTGCGCCACTACGCCTTCAAGCACAAGAGTTAGGGCTTCAATTTGACCCCAACCCTCCGTATCGCACTGTAAGCACGCCAGACATGGACTTTAATGCCCTTGAACGTGTAAGAGGTATTAGTCGATTACTCGATATTACCTGGAACAGTAACCGTGGTAAGCGTTTCATCGCGCAATTAAAACAACACTTCGGCAGCATGGCTCATGGATTAGCGGCACTTGAAGAATTTTGGCACAATGAAGGTCTTCTCCGTTTCCCGTTAAGTCAAAAAGAGATATATGAGCAGTTAGCACGATTTATACAGGTCGCTATCCCCGAAGCACGTCAAGAAGGGGTAACCGAAACTCTTTGCCGTGATTTTGCCTTAAGTGAACGTATTATTCTCAGTAAAGCACCCTCTTTTTTCAACGTCGATCTATCTGATACTGAGCAATTATGGGTTAAACACAACGTGAATAAACAGCGTGAATCCCTCAAAGGCCTAGGTGTTAAATTGCAATTTTTTGCAGCGTGGTTTCATTGTGGCGAAAATAACGGTGAAATAGAGAAACGGCGGGTACACCTCTTTTTCTACTTAACTGGAACAGGAAAAAAGATGCGTATTCTTGAACGGATCATAAACACCGCTGACATAATACATATCAGCGATGCTTACGATCAGGATGTTTTAAAGGCGGATCAATAAACCACCAATGTGTTGTTCATTCAGTTCATCAACCTCTAAACCGCTAAATTCATATTGCCAGATATCAAGACAAAAATTGACAAATGACTCAGTGCCAGCGAATTGACCTTCAACCCAATCACAGGTCTGTTGGCGTAACGACTCAAACGTGTCATCCTCTTGCGATATTTTTTGCTGCAAGCTTAATAATTCATCGACAGCGATTGGTTGAGGACTAAACTCTCGTCCCATGACTTGATTTGCAAGAGCGGTCAAAAACAACTCTGACAAGGTCACTTCACTTGGCTCACCAGGTGAACAACCATCAAGATCTAATTCATCATGGGAAGGCAGTGCAAACAATCCTTTTTCACTAAACAAAGTCTGCAACAACTCGACATATTCCAATTCATTTTGAACCTGTTGGACTTCCGCCCACGAATGAAAAGGGCGTGAATCTGCACGAGTTGGATCAATCAGTCCATGGTAAAATTGCGGCTTAGGTTGGCACAAGGCACTGATGAGCGCGGCATCTGGTCCATCAAGGTACGCACCAATTGGTGTTGTTTTGATTTTTTCAGCACGACGTCGCTGGTTTACCGTTAAACTAAAGCCTAGTTGGTAAAGTCGATGCAGATACACTCCATTTAAGTGCGTGTCGGCTTGAGATAAATCAGCTCCGCAAAGATAGCCTAAAGCAATATTTAAAGTATGGTACACCCCTTCCATCGTTTGACGAACCTGATCTGGGTCACCAAAATCAACATTGTCGGCACTCAATGCTCTGTTCAGTAAAAAGCTCAAATCATGGCCGAGTTGAGAACTCACATTACCAGACAATAGCTCACCGAGAAGATCCTGAGGTTGAGTAATCGTCAACATGAATGCTGGTGGTTCAAATCCAGTATTGTGAACGGAATAAACACACTGCGCATTAGAATGATGGTCTGGATTAAATGTTGTGGGATCAACATAACTATACAACGAGCGCGCTTCAAAAGACTCAACAAAACCAAGGTCTTCAAGTCGGCCCTTGCGTGCGACAAACACATCCTCTTGCAACGCAAGGTCAAATTCATGTCGTACAGCTTCCATCACCCGCAAGAAAAATTCTTGCCGCTCACGAAATAAGATATCCTGAAAGGCACTCATGATCTTTGCCACATCGTCATTACGATAGTCACAATCGTAAACCTGATCAAAACGCTTACGTTCCGCCATGAGGTCTTCATCATCACACAATGATTCCATACCAGTCAAAATCGTCAATTGGCGCTTCACCATCATTACCAATAGTTCAAAATCAACACCCTCAATAAGACGTAAGAATTCCTCTTCATCCTGAAGCATGAGTAACTGAATCCACTGTAGAGATTCCTCTGTATCTAGTTCATCCTTGATCCAGCAATCCATATCAACACACAGTGTGATCTGTTCTGGAGTTGCGAGACCGATTAGATCCGTAACATCACGGATACCAACTTCCTTTATCAACAAAAACAACTCCTGCGGAGGAATACTTTGTACAAGCTCAGTATTATTCGCGGAAGCAATGAGATATTGATATTTTTTACGGCCACTTAAGCAACGCATAGCAGCAAGTTGAGCGGCTTTATCGACGGATGATGTCATTTCACTATTATTTGTCATAATATATATCCTTCAAAATAAGAACTTTAAGGTACACAATGTAAGCTTCCAGCACTTTTTGGTCAACGTGATTCACTTGCAAAACATTAATTGTTGACCACATTGGTCATACTTGATATTCTCTTAAATGTAGTTAGCATTATAGACAGATTTCACTTCATTATAAATGCACGTAAAAAGTGCAAAGAACAGGAGAAACAATATGAGCGTACTTGTTGCAAAAGAAGCCCCTGATTTTTGTTCTGCAGCCGTTCTCGCCGACGGTACTATCGTGCCAGATTTTAAGCTTAGTGAGCTCAAAGGGAAGTATATTATTTTGTTTTTCTGGCCCCTTGATTTCACATTTGTTTGCCCTTCAGAGATCATAGCCCACAACCACCGAGTTGAACAACTCAGAGAACGCGGCGTTGAGGTTGTTGGTATTTCAGTTGACTCACAATTTACCCATCTCGCATGGCGCAACACCGCTATTGAGGACGGCGGGATCGGTCCAGTAGAATTTCCAATGGTATCGGACATCAAGCACGAGATCTGCCAAGCCTACGGCATTGAGCACCCCGATGCAGGTGTTGCCCTGCGCGCATCCTTTATCATTGACCAGAAAGGGATTGTGCAACACCAAGTCGTCAACAACCTACCCCTTGGTCGCAACATAGATGAAATGATCCGCATGATTGATGCCTTACAATTTTTTGAAGAATACGGTGAGGTATGCCCCGCTGGCTGGAATAAGGGGGACAGTGGAATGACAGCGACTCCAACAGGTGTTGCCGAATACCTTGCTAAAAATGCTGACAAACTATAACAAACAGTAAGATCAATAAAGGGGCTATCAACAGATAGCCCTTTTTTCATCAAAACTCCATTCGATTGTAACAAGTAACCATGTTATTATTTAACTTTAAATGGAGGAAATTTTGGATTTATTTGAAGTTATAAAAAAAAGACACAGTTATCGTGGTCCATTATCAAGCCAACCTGTTAAACAACACGATTTACGTAAGATTGTCGAAGCAGGGATTTGTGCACCATCAGGAAAAAATGCACAAACAACTCAATTTATCATCATTGACGATCCTACCGTCATTCAACAACTAAATGCACTTCACCCTGCCAACCAAACAATGAACCAAGCAACAGCTATGATTGCCTGCATCATTGATGATCAACCCGAACAAATATATGAAGGTTACAATTTCCAACTTGAAGATTGTGCGGCAGCTACGGAAAACATGCTATTAGCCATTACAGCACTCGGCTATGCCAGCGTTTGGATTGACGGCTGGCTGCGCGTTGAAAATCGCGCGGCACAGATTGCAAAACTACTCAATATCCCTGCGGAGAAAAAAATCCAAATCATCCTGCCTATCGGGGTTCCAACGGAACAATGGCAGCAAAAAGAGAGAATAAATTATGACCAAAGAGTATGTGACAACACGTACACCCTTCAAAAGGAGAATTAGATGTACAAAAAGATGATAATGGCATGTTTGGCATTACTGTTACTGATCCCAAGTTCAATCCTTGCAAGTGATTTAAATTGGACAGAAGACCTAGAGCAAGCAAAGATTGAAGCAATCGAAACAAACAAGTTTATATTTGTGAGTTTTAGTGGTTCCGACTGGTGCCATTGGTGCATTAAGCTAGATGAAGAAGTATTCAATACCAAACAATTTCAAAGTTATGCCGAGGAAAATCTCGTCATGGTACTAGTCGATTTCCCAAAACGAAAAAAACAGTCGAAAGAACAGAAATTAAAAAATGAAGAACTCTCTCGACAATACAGAGTACGAGGATTTCCTTCTGTCGCACTACTTAACCCTAAAGGAGAACTTGTTTCAATGACAGGCTACCGACGGGGTGGAGCTGAGGCATATATTGAGCACATAGAGCTACTTATTAATAATTAACCTCAAAATAGTTCTTAAATAAAACACAAAAAAAGGAAGTGGATAATTATCCACTTCCTTTTTTTATAATGGCGGGGCTGACGGGACTCGAACCCGCGACCTCCGGCGTGACAGGCCGATGTTGTAACCGACTCTACTACAGCCCCGTACTTAATATGGTGGGCGAAACAGGGCTCGAACCTGTGACCCTCGGTGTGTAAGACCGATGCTCTCCCAGCTGAGCTATTCGCCCATATTAACTGGTGATCAAATGGCGGGGCTGACGGGACTCGAACCCGCGACCTCCGGCGTGACAGGCCGATGTTGTAACCGACTCTACTACAGCCCCACTTGATCAACGCGCTGAAAAGTAACAGAATAACTTCTCGATGTAAAGGGTTAATTCACATCTAACAGCGCTTTTTTACAACTTAATTTACAGCGTCCTTCAAAGCCTTACCAGCTTTAAATTTAGGTACCTTAGCAGCAGGAATATTGATTGCGGCACCAGTCTGTGGATTCTTACCAACACGTGCAGCACGATCACCAACACTGAAAGTACCAAAACCAACCATAGCAATCTTGTCACCTTGTTGCAGTACCTCTGTGACCGTGTCTACAAAAGCTTTTAAAGCTTTCTCTGAATCAGACTTGCTCAATTCGGATTTCTCTGCAATAGCATTTACCAGTTCAGTTTTCGTCACGTGTAACCTCCAAGTTATCGATAAGTTTTTGCGTCTGTTGAAGACGCGCCAGTTATAGCAAAGTTAAATGATGAGTACAAGTGCTAAACGTAAGTTACACAGAACATTTTGTGATTTACATTTGTGTGACACAACGTTAAGCAAACAGGATTTCTAAAGCAAAGCCTGTGCCAAAACCTCATCCATATGTTTAACACAAATAATTTCAAGCCCGTTTCGGATTGCTGGTGGTATTTCACTAAGGTGGCGTTTATTTTCAGCTGGTATCAGAATGCGTTCAAGGCCAGCACGACGAGAAGCCAAAATCTTCTCTTTAAGACCGCCAATCGGCAACACTTCACCACGTAAGTTTATCTCACCCGTCATGCCTAAATTACAATCGACAAATCGACCCGTTAAAGCAGACGCTAAGGCCGTCGCAATCGTAATGCCAGCAGAAGGACCATCTTTCGGTATAGCGCCCTCTGGGACGTGAATGTGAATATCTACGGTACGATAGAAATCAGCTTCAAGACCTAATTCATTCCAGCGTGAACGAACATATGCAAATGCGGCCTGTGCTGACTCTTGCATCACCTCACCAAGCTTACCTGTGACGGTTAATTTTCCCTGTCCAGCTAGCTTAAGAACTTCAATCATCAGAATCTCACCACCAGCAGAAGTCCATGCCAAACCAGTTGAAACACCGCAGCGTGGATTTTGATCTTTAAGGCCATAACTATAAGGAGCGACACCTAAATAATTATGGATTTGACTAACCCCAACACTCCACTTTTTATTTTTTGTCTTTGAATTCAGCATCTGTCGAGCAATTTTACGGCAAATCGCGGCTATACGCCGCTCCAAATCACGTACTCCAGACTCCCTAGTATAGCGTCGAATAACTTCAGTAAGGGCAGCCGGTGAAAAAGATACATTTTTTTCTGCCAGACCGTGTTCCTTTAATTGCTTATCAATTAAATGTCCACGGGCAATATGTGTTTTCTCATCTTCAGAATAGCCATCGAGCTGAACAATCTCCATCCGGTCAAGTAATGGAGACGGTATTCCTTGCAAAGAATTGGCAGTGGTAATAAACATTACATGTGAAAGATCATAATCCAAATCAAGAAAATGATCGCCAAATGTCACATTTTGTTCTGGATCAAGAACTTCTAGTAAAGCAGAAGATGGGTCTCCGCGGAAATCGGTCGCCATCTTGTCAATCTCATCCAAAAGAAAAACAGGATTACGCACCCCTGATTTTTTTATACTTTGGATAATCTTTCCGGGCATAGCACCAATATAGGTACGACGATGACCACGAATTTCAGCCTCATCTCGTACACCGCCCAGCGAAATTCGAACAAATTTTCGATTAATTGCTTTAGCAATCGACTGGCCAAGTGAGGTTTTACCAACGCCAGGAGGACCAACAAGACACAAAATCGGTCCCTTAACTTTTTTAACTAAAGTTTGAACCGCGAGATGCTCGAGTATCCGCTCTTTGACTTTTTCTAAGCCATAGTGGTCCTTATTGAGCACAGCTTCAGAACGTTCAAGGTTAGCACTATCACGCGTTGATTTTTGCCATGGTAAACTTACCAACCAATCAATATAATTACGCACGACTGTTGCTTCAGCAGACATCGGCGACATCATCTTGAGCTTTTTCAACTCCGAAGTTGCTTTTTCTGTCGCTTCTTGGGACATCTTGCGCTTTGTAATAAGCTCTTCAAGCTCTTTTATCTCTTGCTTAAATTCGTCCTTATCACCAAGTTCTTTTTGAATAGCACGCATCTGCTCATTCAAATAGTACTCTTTTTGCGTCCGTTCCATCTGACCCTTAACTCGTTTGCGTATTTTACGCTCGATTTTAAGAATTTCAAGTTCGCGCTCCATCAACTCAAGGAGCAATTCGAGCCGAGAATTAACATCGACAAGTTCAAGCAGTTCTTGTTTTTCATCAACCCTTAAACTCAAATGTGCAGCGATGGTGTCAGCCAACACACCAGGAAGAGTGACATTTTCAACCGCTGCAACAACCTCAGAGGGTATTTTTCGACTAAAACCCACATAGGCTTCAAACAATGCCCGCACACTTCTAACAAGTGCTTCTGCCTCGAGTGTATCAGCTTGGATTTCTTCGATCTCATCGTAAGTAACGAGAGTATAATCATCTTGTTCAATAAGACGGTCGACCGTAGCACGACTGACTCCCTCAACAAGTAATTTAACGGTTCCATCTGGAAGTTTTAACAGCTGAGAAATTTTTGCAATAGTACCAACGGAATAAAGATCTTCTTTGACAGGTTCATCAATATCAGAATCATTTTGAGCAACAAGAAAGATATGTCGCTCCCCCTCCATCGCCTCTTCCAGAGCTTTAATTGATCGAGGCCGACCAACAAATAACGGAGTGACCATTTCTGGGAAAATTACAATATCACGCAAAGGGAGCAGGGGGATTGCCCCTGCTCCCTCATTTACCTCAGGTATATTTTCTAAAGGTTGAGTCATTAAAGTAAACCTTTAAGCTGATTCAGCACAGTCATACATAATAAGTGGGACATTTTTTTTCAAAATAACATCCTCACTGACAACAACTTCCTTAACCTGTTCCTGAGAAGGGATATCATACATAATATCCAACATCGACTCCTCAAGAATGGAACGAAGGCCACGAGCACCTGTTTTTCTACGTGCTGCTTCTTTAGCTATCGCAACTAAGGCTTCATCAGTAAAGGTCAATGCCACCCCTTCAAGATCCATCAATTTTTGATATTGACGGACAAGGGCATTCTTAGGTTCTTTGAGAATACGAACCAAAGCCTCTTCATCAAGCTCCTCAAGCGTTGCAATAACGGGTAAGCGGCCAATAAACTCAGGAATTAGCCCATACTTCAACAAATCACCAGGTTCAATATTTTTCAACAACTTGCCCAGCGTAGTCTCACTTGGCAGCCGAATTTCAGCACCAAAGCCCATCGCTTTCTTACCTACACGTTGGCTAATCACATCCTCGAGCCCGGAAAAAGCACCACCACAAATAAACAGGATATTAGTTGTATCAACCTTAATAAATTCTTGTTGCGGATGCTTGCGACCACCCTTTGGTGGAACACTAGCCGTGGTTCCCTCAATGATTTTCAAAAGTGCCTGCTGCACACCTTCACCTGACACATCACGCGTAATGGAAGGCGATTCGCTTTTCCGAGCAATTTTATCAATCTCATCGATATAGATAATGCCCCGTTGGGCTTTTTCAACATCGTAATCAGCTGCCTGAACAAGACCTAGAATAATATTCTCTACATCTTCTCCAACGTAACCCGCTTCAGTTAAGTTTGTTGCATCAGCCATAGCAAAAGGTACGTCAAGTACTCGAGCCAAAGTTTGAGCTAAAAGAGTTTTTCCACTACCAGTAGGACCTAGCAACAGAATATTACTCTTTTGAATTTCAACATCCCCAGATTTAGCTGCATATTTTACCCGCTTATAGTGGTTATATACCGCAACGGATAATACCTTTTTTGCCCAGTCCTGACCGATAACATAATCATCAAGGTTTTCACGAATCTCTATCGGTGTCGGAAGAGGGGTGGCCTCTTCCTCTTCAGTTGACTCAACCTCTTCCACAATGATCTCTTGGCACAAGCCAATGCATTCATCACAGATATAAACAGATGGGCCAGCTATAAGTTTTTTTACTTCATCTTGTGATTTTCCACAAAATGAACAAATTAAGTCATCAGATTGGTCTTCAGTGTGATCCATAAAATTCCCCGCTATCAGACCTTGTCTCGAGTAACAATATCGTCAATCAATCCGTACTGTTTTGCTTGAGTTGCGCCCATAAAAAAATCACGCTCAGTGTCAATCCCTATGGTTTCAATTTCCTGACCAGTATGATGTGCCAAAATACCATTAAGCTCTTCACGCAAACGTAAAATCTCTTTTGCGTGGATGCTAATATCTGAGGCTTGGCCCTGAAAACCACCAAGTGGTTGATGAATCATAATGCGTGAATTAGGCAGAGAATAACGCTTTCCTTTTTCACCAGCAGCCAACAGAAGAGCTCCCATACTTGCAGCTTGTCCAACACAAATCGTTGAAACAGGTGCTTTAATGTATTGCATCGTATCGTATATTGCCATCCCAGCTGTCACAACACCGCCAGGCGAATTGATATACAGATGAATATCTTTTTCAGGGTTTTCAGATTCTAAAAACAGAAGTTGCGCAATGATGAGATTAGAGATTTGATCATCAATGCCACCACCGAGAAAAATAATTCGGTCCTTCAACAGCCGTGAATAAATATCATACGACCGTTCTCCGCGACCAGTCTGTTCAACAACTATCGGGACGAGGCTCATTCGCTACTCCTGTTCTTCGTCGCTTGGTGCTTCAACAAGGGATTCCTTAGTTACCTCTTCAACCTTAGATTGGCCAAGTAAGAAAGTGATCACTTTCTCTTCTTCAATTTGTGCCAATAGATTTTTACGTGCTTCGTCTGCAGCATAATATTTTTTTACTTCATCGAGTGGCGCATTGGCCATCGTTGCAATCTCTTCCAATCGACCATCAATTTCTGAATCATCGACTGAGATATTTTCTTGCTGGCCAATTGCTTCCAGAACCAAACTGCCCTGAACTTGCTTAATCGCAGTATCACGGTACATAGAACGGAAAGACTCATCAGTCATACCCATCATCTCAAGGGTCATGCCCTGTTGCTTTAGGCGGTTACCAATATTACGGTGCATAAAGTCAAGTTGACGAGAAATCATCGTATCGGGAACTTCAACTGCATTACCTTCAACCAAAGCTGTCATGAGGCGCTCTTTGAGATCCTCTTCAATACGCTTTTCCTCTTGCTCTTTATAGCTATCAGCAACTTTCTGGCGCAGTTCTGCTACTGATTCTGCATCAAACTCTTTAGCGAGTTCATCTGTAAGTTCAGCAGTAACCTTCACCTTGATCTCTTTGACAGAAACCTTAAACGTTGCTTCTTTTCCCGCTAATTCTTCATTGCCATATTCAGCAGGAAATGTAACACAAATTTCTTTATCATCACCACGGTTCGCGCCAACAAGTTGCTCTTCGAATCCTGGGATAAAACTACCTGAACCTAATTCAAGGACATGCTCTTGTGCCGCGCCACCTGCAAAGGCAACACCATCAACAAATCCTTCAAAATCAATCGTTACAAAATCGCCATTTTGCACATCATCACGATCAGCAACTTCTTGAGAATCACGTGAACCGATCATTTCAGCAATACGGTCCTCAACAGTCTGATCATCTAATTCGATAATCTCTTTTTGTAATTTAAACCCAGTATAGTCTTTTGCCACGACCTCAGGCTTAACCTCTACGTGAGCTTCAAATGTAAACGGCTTACCTTTTTCAAGTCCGCTGTTGTTTTCAATTGATGGGTCAGAAATTGCGGGCACCTTGTGATCCATCAAAGCTTTATAATAAGACTCATTGATTAGGCCGCCAATAACTTCTTGCTCCATTTGTTCTGCATAGTATTGCTCAACCACTTTCATAGGGATCTTTCCTTGACGGAAGCCCTTGATCTTAGCTGTTTTAGCAATCTTCTTATAAGCTTTTGCAATTTCATCAGATACACGGTCAGCACTGACTTCAACACAAATCTTCTTCTTTACAGAACTAATTTCTTCAACTTGAACGTTCATGCTAAATAAACCTCACTTGATAAACATAAAAATAATAGAAAGACTGGACAAACCAATAATTAGATTAAAAAAGATAGAACAAAACAGGGGCACGTATGCCCCTGTCATTGTTTGGTGCGAGAGGGGAGACTCGAACTCCCACGGTTGCCCGCTGGTTCCTAAAACCAGTGCGTCTGCCAATTCCGCCACTCTCGCAAATTCTATTTGATCTCAAAACCGAAAAGTCATGAGAATATTTTTCTAAATCTTTAAAACAATCAAGAACGAATATGAAACAAGTAATCGCCTTGATTAAAGTAAAATGGGGTGAGTGAAGGGGATTGAACCCTCGACAACCGGAGTCACAATCCGGCGCTCTACCAACTGAGCTACACCCACCACAATAGGTGGCCGATTGAAGAACTAAAAGCGGCCAAGTAAATGGCGCGCCAGGAAGGACTCGAACCCTCGACCCTGTGATTAGAAGTCACATGCTCTATCCAGCTGAGCTACTGGCGCTTGTTATGGTCGGGGCGAGAGGATTCGAACCTCCGACCCCCTGCTCCCAAGGCAGGTGCGCTACCAGGCTGCGCTACACCCCGACATACAAGACGCTGTTTTCTATCATTCTGGATTCAAAATTGCAACTTAAAAACACATTTTATTTTTTATTTTTTCATTCGACCGACTCGTTGGATTACCAAAATCAATGACTCGTAAAATCGACGTCAATGACCTCTTTGTTCTCTTCAACGGCCAGCGAGGAACCTTGTAACACGTCTTGCTTCAATAAAGCAAACTCTTCTTTGCTTATAAGGTCATTATTATACATTTTAACCAAACGATCGAGACTTCTTAAGCGTGAGGTCTCAGAATCTTCCAACTGCAGCGGAGCTTCAGCCACATATCCATCTGAGCCAGATCGGGTTGTTCCGAGCCGAACCGATGCTAATCCACCAAGCAAACTGATCTCAATGGGTCGATCTTTCGGCATCCCACTATTAAGTGTTTCGGCTAAGCCTGACTGACTCTTTTTCATTTTCCGATAAAACAATAGCCCTGATACGGTCAACAAAAAAAGACCTCCGCCAACGATCCAAGGCATATAAACAATCAAGCCACGGAAAAAGACGATAAAGACTCCCAGCAGTACCAACAGCAGTACATGTAATATCAGGACAAAGTAGCCGATGAAAATATTTTTAGCGATACCATCTTCGCCGCTTGAATGTCCCATGGCATGTCACCCTACATATATCGTAAAAAACTATGGCGAGAAACCGATCTGCCCACTAGCTTCAATCTGTAACTGCGGCGGCAACTATAACAGGAAACGTAGACAGGTCAAACACTAAATAAAGAGTTCTTAAATAGAACGTCCAATGTTTGAATTTTTCTCTTTAAATATGTTAGTGTCCAAAAAAATTAGAAATTGTATTCAGTAACTATAGTAAATTTTCCAAAACTAAAGGAGTACCATATGAGCGCAGCACCTAAAGTCTTATTCCAAACCAGTCTCGGTGACATCACCCTTGAACTAAATCAAGAGCTTGCCCCTATTACTGTAGAAAATTTTTTATCCTATGTGGACAGTGGCTACTATGAAGGAACCATTTTCCACCGTGTCATCAAAAATTTCATGGTTCAATGTGGCGGCATGAATAGTGACATGGAAGAAACTAGCGGTAAGCAACCGATTAAGAATGAGGCAGCAAATGGCCTGAAAAATGTTTGCGGCTCAATTGCTATGGCTCGCACACAAATTGTTGACAGTGCTACTTCACAATTTTTTATTAACTTAAACGATAATGAGTTTCTCGATCACCGCGATACTCGAGCTGAAGCGTTTGGTTATGCCGTATTTGGTAAAGTAGTTGACGGAATGGATGTCGTTAAACAGATTGAATCTGTTACCACTGGCAACAAAGGACACCATCAAGATGTTCCTGTTGAGCCCGTTATAATTACAGCGGTAACTCGTATAGAAGAATAATAGCTCTTCTCACTGTCTCAAATGTAAAAAGGCTGTGTACATCAAATTGGATGCACACAGCCTTTTTCATAGATGGAATAGCTTCAAAAAGAACTAAGCTTCTTAAAATGCCTCCCCTTTTGCAGCGATAACATATTTAAGATATCGCCCCTCTGGAAACGTCACCGGATAAGGGAAATCGCCTGCCTGCCCTGCTGTTTTTACAACCTGCAGCTCACACCCTGATTCTAATGCACCGCGACGCAACTCTTTAAGATAATCAGCCAAATCAACTTTCTGGTGATTTGATGACGTAATAAGTAAACCACCAGGTTCCAGCAACTTTAGCGCTAACGCCACCAGACGTGACGTTCCACCGCTTGTAGTAAACTTATTTTTAGTTGTCGTTGAAAAGCTTGGCGGATCCATCAATATAATATCATAGCGTTGTTTCTGAATCTGTTGCGCCAACACTTCAAAACAATCTCCAGCTATAAATTGATGACGCTTGGGGTTCATTCGATTTAAACCAAAATTTTGCCGTGCCCACTCTAAATAATGGGGTGACACATCAACCGTTGTTACCTTGCTGGCTCCAGCAGTTGCAGCAGCAACAGAGAATGCTCCCGTGTAAGCGAAAAGATTGAGTACTTTTTTACCCGCCACACGAGTCATCAAATCACGGCGATTTTCACGTTGATCCATGAACAGACCAGTATTGAGTCCCTCCGCCAAGGTCACCTGATAGGTCAAATCATTTTCCAATACATGATAAATATTGGGTGCCGCAACGCCACAGAGTAGTCGGCTATAACGCTTAGAACCTTTCTTTTCAAGCTCCCTTGTTTTTTGCGGACGGAACTTTTCATAAATTCCAGCGGGATTGAAAACCGATTGCAACGCCTTAACAATTATCGGAACATAGCGATCCCAACTTGCCGTATAGAGTTGAATCATCAAATAATCATCGTAACGTTCAACTGTTAAGCCTGGCAAACCATCTCCTTCACCATTCACCACGCGATAAGCCGTTGTTCCATCAAGATCAACATGTTGCCGACGTAATGCTTCGGCTGACTTAATTTTCTTTTCAAACCACTGATAGTCAAGCGTATCAATATCAGTCGCCACGACCCGAGCAACGATTCGATCTTCATCCCGTAATGCCGTGGCTATTTGTTCACCAGATTCAGACACTAAAGATACTAAATCACCCACATCACCTGCTGGCCACTGCTGCGTAAAACGATCCTTCAGCACCCAGGGGTGCCTCAATTTCAACATTTGAACCGTTTGTTTACCAACAATGCAGCTTAACTTGCCCTGTTTCACCATATTTATTATCCATTCACTTCAGATTAAATTTAAACAAAAAGCACTTCAACAAATTCTCAAGAATGATACTATCACCAAAATTGTCCTGATAAAGTCAAAAAAGAAACAAGGAGCACCTATGAACGAAGCACCACAAACACAAGCCGAACAAAAAATTGAACAGCTATTAAGCCAACTCGCACCAGGAAGTGAACGTTATCGCATCCTAAGTTCTGCAAAACAATTTAAATCATCATGGGTCGATCTCGGCCAACAACTCCAAGAAGTTCGTCGCGACCGCCTCTATGCGCAATGGGGATACGAATGTTTCGAGGACTATTGCAGCCGAGAAATCCGCATTCGTCGCCAAACTGCCGATAAATTAACGATGGCTTACCACTATTTAGAACAAAAAAACCCCGCATTAATTGCACAAAACGACAATCTAAATCCATTGCCCGACTTTCGTTCCATTGACCTACTTCTTCAAGCAGATGCCGACAAAAACTTCAACACGGATCAACAGCAAGAGCTTCACAATGCTGTTTTTGAAGGAAAACTTAGCCACCCTACCATCGCAAAACGTTTTAAAGAGATGTCGATGGAAGTTGCAGATCAAGCAGTTCGCCAACGCGCTGAATTTAAAAGCGCCCTCAGTGCTGCACGACGACTACAATCGGCAATCGGAGGGTTACCCGATAAATTTCTTGGACAAGAATTAAACCTAATTCCACTCATCGAATCACTTGAACAAGCTGTTGAGCTACTCGAACCACAAACAATTGACATAGAAAATAAAAATAACTAAATCAGGGCAAGCCAGTACCTTAACGATCCCTTAAGAGGTTAATAACCTAACATGGAAAAAAAACACGCTGTTAAGCTTTTTCTGCAAACTTTTTTTGGTGATGCGGAAGATCCCCGCTTTAACTTTATTGAAGAAATTAGTCGCTTCGAAACTATTAGTAAGAAGCAACTTCTTTTTTCAGAAGGGGAACAGGGGAGTGAGTTTTACTTTCTTGCTTCGGGTAAAATAAAACTCTTCCGTTCCACAAGTGACGGCAAAGAAGCCACAATCCGTTTCATCAGCCCTGGTGAGTATTTTGCTGAGATCTTATTACAGCTCAAAGGTCGCTATCCTGTCAGCTCCATTGCCATAGAGCCCTCTCAGCTTCTGGCGATTGATGCAAAAAAAATGCTCCACCACATTGAGCAAAACCCTGATGTGGCGATGCATTTCATTGGTGCATTATCACAACGAATTAAATACCTACTTGGAATGGTTGAGCAATTAACCCTTGCGGACATTCGCCAACGATTCATTAATTACCTACTTGCCTTGCGTGACAAAAGCCCAACGAATCGAATCGAGCTACCTGCACCAAAAGGTGAAATTGCTCTACTTTTGGGAACGACACCCGAAACATTTTCCCGTTTATTAAAAAAACTGGCGGCTGAAGGTTCTATTAAACTTGAGGGACGAACAATTATCCTATGCGGCGATTTATCCACACCGAATAAATAAAGAGTGGTATCAGTATGCGATTCAGTTTGTTATTGATCATAATACCTATCGTACTCATCTCAACAACTGTGCAGGCAGAAATTTATCGCTATATTGATAAAAATGGTCATTCAGTTTATGTCGACAACTTAGCTTCGGTTCCTTCACAACACCGACAAAAGTTTATTGATGAACAAACCGAAAACGATGAACCTACCTATTCAACACCGGACAAAGCTCGACAAAACTCAACAGACTTGGATGCTCGATGGCAGGAACTTGTCATCGACAGCCAACCAGCCGACCAAGATTTCGCAGGTACAACACCAGTACGGATTATCAACAACCGCGTGATCATCCCCGTACGAGTTAAACAAAAGCGGAGAAAAGTACAACTCAACCTTCTGCTCGATACGGGAGCATCTATTACTCTACTCCACGAACAGAGCATAAAAAAATTAAAAATTGGCAAAGTTCGAACACAACGAGCCCGCTTAGCAGATGGTAGTACAATCGATATTAATGTAGCAAAAGTCTCAGAATTAACAGTTGGGCCAATAAAGCTCCTAAACACACCTATAGCCATTATTGAGAATCAGGGCCGACGTGAAGAAACTGATGGACTTCTCGGACTTGACGTCTTACGTCACCACCCCTTCAATATCGACTACAAAAACCAACTCATCAGATGGGAATAGTTCAAACTAAAAAAGAGCAACGAAACCTCGTTGCTCTTTTTTATACATTGTTATATTTGATAGACTAAACTGGAAATAATCGGTACGAATTACCAACTTTTTCCCGTTTTAAAACGTTTTCCTTATCCAGTTGCAACAACGTTGATTGAAGTTGCTTGCGATTCTCATGTGGAAACAACTTATATAACTCAACTTGAAGAATTCCGGGGTTTTCCAACACACGCTGTAGTACACGCCACGCCAAAGCATTATGCTCAGCTTCTTCAACTACAGCTTCTTCAACTACAGCTTCTTCAGCTACAGCTTCTTCAACTACAGATTCTTCAACTACAGATTCTTCAACTACAGCTTCTTCAACTACAGCTTCTTCAACTACAACCTCTTCAACTACAGCTTCTTCAACTACAGCTTCTTCAACTACAACCTCTTCAGCTACAACCTCTTCAGCTACAACCTCGTCAGTTACAACTTCGTCAGTTACAACTTCGTCAGTTACAACTTCGTCAGCTACAACTTCGTCAGCAGAAGAGTGACTAACAGAATCCCGACTTTTATAGTAGAAAAAAGAACCTAAGCCCCCAACTACTAAAAAAACAAACAAAAAATCCCCCATAAATGTTCTCCTTGCAATCATTGCACTTCATTTAAAACAAAAAATAGTATTTATCTTAATATTTAGAAAACTCAGCGATTAAAAACAGGATGGCTCTAAAAACTAGTTATCACACCTTATCATGTTAAGGAACCATCAATCACCTATTTTTCGACCACTTCACCCTGCTTAAACCACATCTCGAACCACGTTCTATGGTCTTTTTGAGCCAACTGTTTCAAGTCATTTTCGCCAAGCCACACACCACCACATGACGGACATTGATCCATTGCTACACCATGAAAGGTTATAGCTTGAATCAGTTCACTACATTTAGGGCAACGATTATGGCTCAACTCGCGAACCAAAAGTTCATGCTCTTGAGCTTTTTTTTTAGTTCGGTTTTTTTTCTCTAATTCATAGATATACTGATTTTCGAATGCGTTTTCACGTTCTTTCCATGCGTCGTTCATAGTGCACCTCCACTATTATAGAAATAAACGAATACCGATTTATTTACAGTATACAAGAACACTTTTAATTAGCAACAGCACCTTAATCCTTAAACTCATATGGCACAACCCGGTAGCTGCCAGCTCCATAACCAGCGTTTTTCCCTAAATTCATTAAACTACCAAGGTATAGGTATGGAACAAGATCAATCAATGCCGAACCATACAGATCAATAGTACCCTCGACACCACCCAATGCTAGAGTATGATCAACCCCTTGTAGTTCACGCCAATCATTCCACTTCAGATCATTTTTTTGAGTCTCTACGGAATCAGCCATTGCTAACAAAGACTGCGCATCAACCTCTAAATCTAAACAACAATGCGCATACAGCATCGAAGTGACCCGCCTTAAAATAAATGGAAAAATCAATTTAAAGGTTGGATGAAACATGGGCCGCTGTTTTACAATTAACCGTGATGGCGTCATAAATCGTAGTTGAAGGTGATCACATTCAAGAACACAACTATTAAGCCACCAATCACCATCGCGGACAGGAACCATTAAGGCATTAAACGACTCACCTCTAGACCAGATTTTTTGAGGCTGACATGCAGAATTTTCGGCATAAATTTCAACAACCTCAAATCTCCCAGTGTCGTGGCGTAACCCTGCCCGACCTAAAGCTTCAATGACCTGCGTCAGATCCTTAATAATCTCAAGATTCCCTCCCCACACGATGACATTTAGCATCATCAAATCACCCCGTTGATACGTAGCAACTTGACCACAATCAAAATGAAATACAAAGGCTGGACCACTTTTTTGAAATTGACGCTTAGCAACAGGATCACAGGAGAGTTCAGGTGAAAATAACCGACCAAAGCGGTTACAGGTGCTTAAATTGTCCCCCATAAAGCAATAATTAGCTGCAGCACGAAGTGAGCGCCGTAATCGGAGTAATGTGGCCAAATCAACCACTATCAACTCTGTGAAACGTAACTGAAATTGAAGTCCGACAAATTCAGCCCGTTTAAATTGTGTATTCCCTGCCATAATTTCAGCCTTCCCTCCATATTGACAAACGCCCCACATTGCAATTTTTCTACTCTTTTGATACTGTTATAAAAGACTTTGAATAAAGTCATCGTCTTATATTGTAGCAAAATCACACTAACTCTTTCACTGAAAAGACCCCAACTCTCATGTTTAAGTTCGACCTTTTGCATACTGATAAAAATACACAGGCCCGACGTGGTCGGATCCACACACCTCACGGCACAATAGAAACGCCTATCTTCATGCCGGTAGGGACTCACGGAGCACTAAAAGCCTTAACACCGGCTCAGGTCGAAGAGACTGGAGCACAGATCGTCCTGTCTAACACCTACCATCTGCACCTGAAGCCTGGCGAAGCCTTGGTTAAGAAAGCGGGCGGACTGCACAAGTTTATGAACTGGGATAAGCCGATTTTGACCGACAGTGGTGGATTCCAAGTATTTTCGCTACCAAAGAAAAAAATTACTGAAACGGGTGTGTTTTTTCGTCATGAACAAAATGGTGATGAAATTTTTCTCGGCCCTAAAGAAGCGATGAATATCCAAAATACGTTAGGTGCTGACATTATCATGGCCTTTGATGAATGTATCCCCTACCCATCGAGTCATGATTACTCAAAAAAATCAGTACAGAAAA
Source organism: Desulfuromonas svalbardensis (assembly GCF_055389415.1). Taxonomy (NCBI): domain Bacteria; kingdom Pseudomonadati; phylum Thermodesulfobacteriota; class Desulfuromonadia; order Desulfuromonadales; family Desulfuromonadaceae; genus Desulfuromonas; species Desulfuromonas svalbardensis. The sequence continues at coordinate 3,040,797 of NZ_AP042416.1, forward strand.
CGTTGCGTTGGGCAGAGTCCTGCCTTGAACACCACGCGAGTAAAGATCAAGCACTGTTTGCAATAGTCCAAGGAAGTGTTTATGAGGACCTGCGTCGCGAATGTGCTGAACAGCTTACGGCAATGGATTTCCCAGGTTATGCGATTGGCGGTGTCAGCGTCGGTGAAGGGTTAGAACTGCTCAAAAAAGTAGTTGATTATACCGCACCGTTTTTACCCGTCGACAAACCACGTTACCTCATGGGTGTTGGTCTTCCAGAAGATATTTTAGAAAGTATCGATCGTGGGATGGATATGTTTGATTGTGTTATCCCAACTCGTTATGCTCGTAGCGCCACGCTCTTTACCTCACGCGGTAAACTACGTTTAACCAATCGAAACTATCGCCGCGATTTTTATCCCGTTGATCCCGCGTGCGATTGTTACTGCTGTCGCAATTTCACCAGAGCGTACTTACACCATCTTTTCAATGCCAACGAAATTTTATCGGCAACTTTAGCGGCAATCCATAATGTTCATTTTTACATGAATTTGGTTGCTGGGGCTCGTAAAGCGATTGAACAAGACCAATACGCAGACTATAAACAAAACTTCCTTGAAGAGTATGGTTTTTTCAACAATAAGAAATAACGCTTAGCGCCCAACTAAAGGAGAATCAATGTCATCGTCAACGCTTGATACAGACCTAGTTCAACGTCTTAAAAAGGCGTTGACGACTGATGTTAATGGTTTAAAGAATGTATTAAATGACCCATCCGCCGAAGTACTCCATGCTGCACTTAAAAATATTTCACTAACTGAAGAACACCTTCTCCTGCTTCTCAAGCGCCAAGACCTCAGTTCGGATATTCTCAAAACAATCAGTAAACATAAATCAGGCCAAAGCCACCAAGTTACTGTATCAATTATTTGCAATGCAGCGCTCCCCCCTGCCCTAGCCAAACAACTAATGAGCAAACTGCGTCTATTTGAGCTCTTCAACCTGTGTATCCTTCCTGGTCAATCCTCAGATATTCGCATAGCCGCTGAACGTTCAATCTGTCAAAGACTACCAACTGAACCATTAGGAAATAAGATCTCTTTGTCGAAACGGGCGAGAAGCAATCTTTTATTACCATTACTCAAAGAGGGGCACCCGCATATTATTGAAGCTTGCCTAGAGAACTCCCGCCTTCAAGAATCGGCGGTTTTTCAGTTCCTAACCAGCGGCGCTACGTCACCTGAAACTATCTCAATGGTTGCTCGCCACCAACGCTGGAGTAGGCGTAAAAATCTACAACGTGCGATATTAAAATGCCACCACACACCACAGGTCTGGTTTATCCATTTTCTCCCACATTTACCCACAATGGAAGTTCGTAACCTTCTCCACTCTAACCACCTCAAAACAAATCAGAAACAGTGGATTCAGGACTTTCTAGACAGACACTAACGCGTCTGAGCTGTAATAAAAAAAAGGCGATATCTCCATGAGGTGATATCGCCTTTTTTTTTCGATGGATCTCAATTCGATTTTCAATCAATTGCAACGATAAAACCAGAACCGTAACCAGCTTGCAATAAATTCTCTTGCCCCGTCATGGCCTGAGCCATCGAGGTATAATTTCCAGAACGCACTCGATAAAAGACTTGCCCTCCTAGCTCTACCTGACGGATATCAGCAGCACCATAACGCTGCTGTAGTTCGGCTTGAAGTCGTTGCGCATTAGACTGCTGAGTAAAAGCTCCAACCTGAACCGCAAAAGGACCACTCTGAATCGACTGTGGCAAACGATAGTGAACCGAACCATCTGCTGCGGGATCTTGATATCCTAACGCCGTTACGATAACAGGCGCTGTACCTGGGCCAACAACGCCAAGGTTATGAGCTGCGGTGTACGATAAATCAATAATCCGTCCTTCAACAAAAGGACCACGGTCATTTACTCGAACCACTTCGCTGCGACCATTGGTTTGATTCTCAACACGCACAAAAACACCTAACGGCAAAGTTTTATGAGCTGCAGTCATGGCATACATATCGTATGTTTCACCGTTACTGGTTTTGCGACCGTGAAACTTCTTACCGTACCAGCTAGCTAACCCTTTTTCAACAAAGCCTTCATGGTCCAAAAGTGGGGTGTATGATTGACCAAATTCATTATAGGTTTTTTGCCACCCCTTAAGACGTGTTCCATCTGGCGCAGAATCTGGTTTTAAGGGCGGTTTGGTTGGTGTACAACCTATAGCAACCACGAGCAAGAAACACAAAAATATTCGCCAGAGACAACGCATCAAACTACCCCTCAGTAGACTCCAAAATCTCTTCTTGCATAACAGTCATAGCACGGAATTTTTGATAACGTTGCTCGACAAGCTCTTCAGGTGAGAGTTGCTGTAATTCTTCGAGGTGTTTTTTAAGAGTTGCTTTAACAATTTCGCCAGCTTTCTTAACATCATTATGAGCACCACCGACGGGTTCTTCGATCACTCCATCAATAATACAACCCAACTCATCAATATCTGTTGCGGTCAACTTAAGGGCTTCAGCAGCTTGTGGCCCTTTTGCACCGTCATTCCATAAAATAGCAGCACAACCTTCTGGTGAGATTACGGCATAAACTGAATACTGCATCATCAATACGCGATTACCAACCGCCACGGCCAAGGCACCACCTGAACCACCCTCACCCGTTACAGTGACGATAACTGGAACCTTCAGCGCAGCCATCTCACGGAGATTACGAGCAATCGCTTCGGCCTGCCCACGCTCTTCAGCACCAATTCCAGGATATGCACCTGGAGTATCAACAAAAGTAAAGATAGGTAAGCCAAACTGCTCTGCCATTTTCATAACACGTAATGCTTTGCGGTAACCTTCAGGGTTAGGCATACCAAAATTACGGATCACTTTTTGTTTCGTGTCGCGCCCTTTTTGATGACCAATTACCGCACAGGGTTGCCCATCAAGACGTGCAAAGCCACAAACTAATGCAGGATCATCAGCAAAGTTTCGGTCGCCATGCATCTCAAACCAATCGGTAAACACATGTTCAACAAAATCGAGGGTAAAGGGACGACCAGGATGGCGAGCTAACTGTGTACGCTGCCAACGAGTCAATTTAGAAAAGATCTCTTCGCGTAATTTCTCTGCCTTTTTTTCTAATTTTTGCAGTTCACTACTAAAATCAACACTCTCGGTTGAGTATTCACGGAGTTCATGGATTTTTCGCTCTAAATCAACCAATGGTTTTTCAAAATCTAAATATGCTTGCATGATTTTTCTCTCCCAATTTAACTCATGCAATGATCCCCTCAGCTTGCATGGCTTTTTCCTATTAGTGGCAAGGTCAAACAAACGTCGCCTCGCATTTATTTCAAACAGACTATGCAGCAGTTACCATTTAAAGAATTCACCACATTTAAAGTAGGCTACAATTCTACCCTTAAATGCCTCCAAATCGATGTCACCTTTAAGTTCAATAACCAGCTACCAAATAAATAATCTGTATATGTTATATCAATCACTCGAATGTGACAACATTGTATCCAAACAATTTTTCAACAGCCGCCACAAATTCGTCACTAGCAGCGACACTTAGCTCTTTTGCCGCCATAATTTGTGTTTCACTGCGATTCGGCACCACCATATGTAAATTTACGCGACATGTGCCCTCATAGCGGACGATGGTATGCTTGAGTTGTTGTAATTGATCTTCTGTTAAACCCGTTGTTGTCAAACGGATATGTACTTTTTTCGTTTGGCGCTCTTTGACGTCTGTTAGCAGCATCACCTCGGTAGCTAAAATTTTACAGGCCTCACCGCCGGCATCAAGAGTTCCATACACCATCAACGGTTCATCGCCCTTCAAATAATCACTTGAGGCCTGAAAAACTTCTGGGAACACCACAATTTCGAGCGAACCTGCTAGATCTTCGAGGGTGACAAAAGCCATCCGGTCACCTTTTTTGGTAACCAACTCTTTAATTCCCGAAATAATTCCACAGACCTTGACATCCTCTTTATCTTTACACTCGGATAATCCAGCCGTATCACAGGTGGCAAAGCGCTTAATATCTTCGCTAAAGCGAGCCAACGGATGCCCAGTAATATAAAAGCCCAGCGATTCTTTTTCGAAATTCAACCGCTGCTTGTCGTCCCACTCTTCAATATCTGGCAATTCACCATAACTATTGCCATCGTGACTGACCATTTCCTCCATACCAAAGAGGGAATCTTGGCCAATATTCTGTTCACGTTGAACCTGTTGGCCAATCTCCATCGCCCCTTCTAGCACCGCAGAATATTGTGCACGCTTACCACCGAGAGAGTCAAAAGCGCCACATTTAATCAAGGCATCGACCACCTTCTTGTTGACCTTACTCAGGTCAACACGTTCACAAAAATCGTTTAAAGATTGATAAGGCCCCTCTTCACGAATTTTAATGATTGATTCGAGAGCGGCAGCACCAACGCCTTTTACTGCACCAAGGCCAAATCGCATAGCCTTATCATGAACCGTAAACGATCGGATCGATTCGTTGATGTCAGGTGGCAATACATCGATCCCCATTGAGCGCACTTCGGCGATATTTTTAATTACCTTATCGGTATTTTCCATATCCTCCGTTAACAATGCAGCCATAAATTCTACGGGATAGTGAGCCTTAAGGTAAGCCGTATGGTAAGCAACTAAGGCATATGCTGCAGAGTGAGATTTATTAAAACCATACGCTGCAAACATCGCCATGAGATCAAAAACAGCTTCGGCTTTTTTCGCATCATGGTTATTTTCCTTCGCACCAGCCAAAAACAGCACTTTCTGCTTATCCATCTCTTCGGCTTTTTTCTTGCCCATGGCACGGCGGAGCAAGTCCGCACCTCCAAGAGAATAGTTGGCCAACACCTGCGCCAACAGCATAACTTGCTCTTGATAGACAATTACGCCATAGGTATCCTTCAGGATCGGTTCCATCTCTGGAAAATCGTAGACAATCTCTTGCTGGCCATGTTTACGCAAAATAAAGTTATCCACCATACCCGAACCGAGCGGTCCAGGACGGTACAGTGCGCAGACCGCAATGATATCTTCAAAACAGTTTGGCTTTAGCTTGACGAGAAGCTCTTTCATCCCCGAGGATTCAAGCTGAAAAACGCCTGTGGTATCACCGTGTCCCAGCAATTCATAGGTTGCGTCATCAGCTGTGGAGATCACGTCAAGATCAAAATCTGGATTTTTAGCACTATGAATTAAGCGCAGAGCATTATTGATAACGGTTAAGGTTTTAAGTCCAAGAAAATCGAACTTGACCAAGCCAATTTCCTCGACATACTTCATAGGAAACTGAGTGACCTGTCCACCCGATTTTTGATCGGTATACAGGGGTAAATAATCGGTTAGCGGATTCGGTGTGACCACCACTCCCGCTGCGTGCGTTGAGGCATGACGGGTTAATCCTTCCAAGCTTAAGGCGACGTTCAATAATTCCTTAATTCGCACGTCAGCTTTGGCCATATCGCCCATGCGCTCCTCTTGCTTGAGCGCATCCTGCAAGGTAATGTTAAGAACGGCTGGAACTAACTTAGATAACTTATCGACTTCGCCATACGGAATATTGAGTGCACGACCGACATCTTTAATACACCCTTTTGCCCCCAAGGTTCCAAAGGTGATAATTTGGGCTACGTTTGGTTTGCCATATTTATCTTGTACATACTGGATCACCTTTTCACGACCATAGATACAGAAGTCGACGTCGATATCAGGCATCGATATCCGCTCGGGGTTGAGAAAACGCTCAAACAGAAGATCGTAAGGGATGGGGTCAATATCGGTAATCCGCATCGAGAAAGCAACAAGACTACCTGCGGCACTACCACGACCAGGACCGACAGGAATATCATTATTTTTTGCCCAGTTGATGAAGTCAGCAACAATGATGAAATAACCGGGAAATCCCATATCAAAGATGGTTTTAAGCTCGCGCTCTAGCCGTGCACGGTAGATCTTCTCGTCCTCAGCACTAAAGTCAGGATTGAGTTCCCGAATCGTCACAAGACGTTCATCAAGACCCTGCCACGACATCTCCTCTAAAACATCATTGAGGGTTTTATCCTTCGGTTTTTCATACTGCGGAAAATGGTACGTATTAAAATCAAAATCAAGATTGCAGCGTTCGGCAATTTTAACAGTATTATCCAGAGCTTGCGGAACATGACTAAACAACTCAAACATCTCTGCGGGGGTGCGGACGTAAAAGCCATCGTTTGCAAAACGCATGCGCTTATCGTCATCCATGGTTTTACCCGTCTGGATACACAGCAACACCTCATGGGCATAGGCATCTTTACGAGTCAAATAATGGCAATCATTGGTGGCAACGAGGGGCAGGCCTAAATCGCCGCTGAGTTGAATCAGGCCATTGTTGGCAACGGTTTGTTTCGGAATGCCATTCTCTTGTAATTCAAGATAGAACCGGCCATCGTCAAAAATTTCAGCCATCTGCTGCACACGAGCCGAGGCATCATCAGTACGGCCCAAATTAATAAGAGTCGGAATCTCACCACCAAGGCAAGCACTCATGGCAATGAGGCCCTCGTTATATTCTTCGAGTAGATCCCAATCAATACGAGGCTTGTAATAAAAACCCTCACGAAACGCTGCCGACACCAAATAGCACAGATTACGATAGCCAATTTTATTTTGACATAACAAGACTAAGTGGTAGGACGCTTCGGAAGAACCCTTGGCATTTTTCTTTTCAAATCGCTTCCCAGGAGCCACATAAACTTCACACCCGAGAACAGGCTTAACCCCTGCAGCAGTGGCTTTGGTGAAAAATTCCATGGCTCCAAACATGTTACCGTGATCGGTCACAGCAACAGCGGGCATTTTATACTCTTTAACACGATTGATCAGGTCTGGAATTTTAATGGCGCCATCGAGCAGGCTATATTGACTATGTAAATGAAGATGAACAAAATTTGCATGTTCCATAATGGTAGTGATCCAAAGGTAGTAAAGGACGTTGTAAGAGTAATTCGTATTCGTTACATAGGGGTACGATGTGACAAACACCCAGCAGGAGACAAAACATCAACACCAAAGTCCTGCAACATCAGCGTCAAGCGAATCAAAGGTAAACCGATCAAACTGGTATAATCTTCCCCAGCCATCTTTTCCATCAGACTGATCCCTAGACCTTCAATCTTAAAAGAACCCGCACAATCGATCGGATTCTCCTGTTCAACATAATAGGCAATTTGCTCAGAAGTTAATTCACGAAGGGTGACAGCATAGGAGACATACTCTGTCAAAGAGCGCTTAGTCCGACAATCATACAGAGCAATCCCTGTATAGAAGCAGTGTGTTTTCCCAGCCATCGCTTGCAGTTGGCGTCTTGCTCCAGCAGGCGACCCCGGCTTGCCAAGAATGGTGCCGCGCGGGTTGGCAAACACCTGATCGGAACCAAGAATCAATGCATCGTCATAGTTACCGCGTAAACTGCTCGCCTTTTGTAACGCGAGATGCTTTACCAGTAGTTCGGGCGCAACACTCTGATCAATAAATTCTTCACCGAGCGGTGCAACGGCAGTAAATGGAAGCCCCAATTGTTGCAGCAATTGCTGACGATAAGGGCTTGTAGATGCAAGAATAAGAGGGCGCGTCACGTAACCACCTTTTTAGAAAAAAATGGGGAAGAAGTCACCCTTAATTGCTAATGCGAACAAACGATTATGATAGCATAAATCGTGACGGAAAACTTGCGGCTAAATCACTCACAATTGTTTTTTTGCCAGAGATCCAACCAGTGCAAAATTTCCGTTGTTTTCTCTTCCATTAAAGGGTTATCACCGCGTGATTCAACATTTAACCGAACAACAGGTTCGGTATTCGAACTGCGGAGATTAAAGCGCCACCCGGCAAAGGACATACTGAGGCCATCGACATGTTCAATGGATTCGGCACTGTCACCATAGTGCTGCTCTAACGCTGCCATCGCCCCCGTTGCATTGGCCAGAGTACGGTTAATCTCACCACTGGATGGATACGCTGCGATCATGTCGTCAACTAAGGCCGACAATGGTTTACCACGAGTTGCCATGAGTTCGAGCACCAACAACCACGGAATCATTCCGCTATCGCAATACGAAAAATCGCGGAAATAGTGATGAGCACTCATTTCGCCACCATATACAGCATCGACTTCGCGCATTGTTTCCTTGATAAATGAATGTCCCGACTTGCTCTCAACGGCTTCACCACCTGCCTGTCGAACAACGTCGAAGGTATTCCAAACTAAGCGAGGATCATGAACAATCTTGCCGCCGGGATGCTTGGCCAAAAATGCCGCAGCCAACAAACCAACAATGTAATAACCTTCAATGAAGCGGCCGTTTTCATCAAAGAGAAAACAGCGATCAAAATCACCGTCCCACGCAATGCCAGCCGCGGCCTTGTGAGCAATTACGGCATCGGCAGTTGCAGCCCGATTTTCAGGCAGCAACGGATTAGGAATTCCATTCGGGAACGTGCCATCAGGCTGATGATGGATCGGTATCAATTCAAAGGGTAGCGCCTGTTGCAACAGATCAATAACGGGACCAGCACACCCATTGCCAGCATTGACGACAACCTTAACAGGTGCAAGAGAACACTCATCAATATAGCTTAGCAAATGTTGGATATAAGCAGGACGGATATTAAGAGAATGCTGCATACCCATGTGCTGTGGTGAAGGAAAATCACCCTGTTCAGCAAGAGCTCGAATCTGCTGTAATCCGGTATCGGCGCTAATAGGCTTCGATTGCTCACGCACCAACTTCAAGCCGTTATAGTCGAGCGGGTTATGACTTGCAGTCACCATGATGCCACCATCCATTTTTTCATTGAACGTAGCAAAATAAACCTCTTCTGTGCCGCACAACCCAATGTCGTAGACATCCACTCCCGCATCGAGCAAACCTCTGGTTAAGGCCTGACACAAAGTGGCACTGCTTAAACGAACATCGCGCCCAACAACCACACGCTTCGGTTGCAAGAAAACCGCATAAGCTCGGCCAATAAGGTATGCAATCTCATCATTGAGTTCATCAGGTAATCGCCCACGAATATCATACGCCTTAAAACAACTGATCTCCATTATCGTTCCTCACACATAATCGTTATTATCAACACCAAAGCTAATTTTGGCATAGCGACAACAAACAGATAAAAATTAATTATCGACACAAATGACATCAACAGCTGCCGAGAGATCCGCGCACACTTGAATGGTGGATGATATTTTCCTTTTTTCACACTCACCATGACCTGTAAGCACCAAAATTGGCGTGCTTTCAACCGCCAATCCCGCTTCGACATCTGCCAGCTTATCACCAACAATAAAAGATTGGGTCAAATCAATATTTAAATCTCGCGCAGCGTCGAGCAACATTCCGGGCTCCCCTTTGCGACAGCGACATAACTTGCGATAGGGTGCATTCCCTTTATCTGGATGATGAGGACAATAATAATAACCGTCAACATGAGCACCATGCAAAACTAACTGCTGTTCAACAAAACCATGCAACAACTTCACATCAGCTTCCGAATAATAGCCACGCGCTACACCGGATTGATTCGTGACGACAACAACCAAAAAACCTGCATCATTTAATTTTTTAATCGCCTCAGGTACGCCAGAAATAAACTCAAAATCTTCACAACGAAAGAGGTAATCTCGTTCGACATTAATCGTTCCATCACGATCTAAAAATACTGCTTTTGCCATACCACCTCACCAGACATCTCAACACCTTCTTCACGAACAACGCGAATCAATCACTCTGCCACCACCAACCATAACTGTGATCTCTTGCAGCTGCTCAGGATTTATCGTTAGAAATCGAACACCAACACCGGGTAAATCCATCGTTTTCCCCCATTCACGACACCAAAGCACCTCAACCTGAATGGGTGCATTATCGATAAGGTCGATAAAACGTAACCATAGGATTGAGCCGAGGGGGAGTCGCTGAGTCGAAAACAGAAAACATCCACCAATGGACAAATCAATCGTTACCGACTTCTGTACAAACTCATCTGCGACATCGGCATACGAGGAGTACAGCACATTACAACAAAGCTCTTTACGAACGTTGAATCGTATTGATCGAGCTTTAAACGTCTGACAATATGACTCAACAAACTGCTTTAATGTTATCCGTTGCCCCGTTCCAGCCCCTGTCATATAGGTACGGATATTTTCTTCAACAGGATCCCAACGTAATCTTAAAGAGGGATAGACCTCCATAAGGTCAACTAACTTAGCTCGATCAAAAGCACTCGCACGAATACTGCTAACAATATCAACAAAAAGACCACTATAGTGCTGTCCTTTGCGATTCTTATAAAATTCCTCGAAAGAATGAACCACTTCGCACTCAATATTTATTTCAGCAGCGAGTTTCAAATATATTTTAGCAATTTCAAGATCATGCACATACAATAGTAATTTAACCATAATGTTCCATCTACTCCCCATTATTCATCGAATAAATCACTATACCATTTAAGCCAAAATAACAAAAAGTTCTGAATTAAATTCAAGTTTAAATAATCATTAAAAAGAGACCAAACCTGAATCAAACATCTATTTTCTTTCATTCTATGCTAAAAAGTTGCAGAATTTACTTTAATCAAGAAGCCAAGCCCCCATGATCACCAAGGAGATTTGTGTCGTGAATAACAATCATGCCTCAGCCACCACCAAAGATGATAGCAGCGAGAAAAGTTCCTGCCCTCAATGTCTCGAACTAGAGGAGATGGCAACCGCCCTCGAAGACTTCATCGGTCGAGTCAATGGACAACTCCTGAAATCTGAAATGTCAGATATGGAATTAGAGCAAATATTCTCTGCCTGTGTCGACCCAATGATTGTGATTCGTGTTGATGGTGTTATCGTCCGAGTCAACGGCCAAATGCTAACCCTGTTAGGTAAAACACGCGAGCAGGTCGTCGGTCTAGAATGTTCAGAACTCCTCACAGAAAAAGAGTGTCAACTCGCCACTGCAAGCCGAAAAACAACGCAAACAGACATTGATCTCATCAACAACAAAGGGGAGCAGGTCAGCTATATTATGACCACCTCACGCCTCGTTACCCTCGATGGAACGCCGGGGACACTGGCACAGTATAAAGACATTACCGAACGGAAACAAGCCGAGCGTGATTTAGCTGAAGCACATACCGCTCTTGAGCGGATCGCTAAGATTGATGGCCTGACTCAAATTCCCAATCGACGCACATTTGATGAGACATTGCTCAGCCAATGGCACCAACTCAGCGCAGCACAACAACCCCTTGCAATCATCCTATGCGATATTGACTTTTTTAAAAAATACAATGATCATTACGGCCATCAAGAGGGTGATGATTGTCTTGTCGCCGTGGCTCAGGGCCTCAACAACACCCTCCCTGACACCACCGGACTCGCGGCACGCTATGGTGGCGAAGAGTTTATCTTTTTACTCCCAAATACCACTCTCGAATCGGCGTGCGACATTGCCGAATTAGCCCGTAAGGGTATTGAAAATTTAAAGATTGCCCATGCCGGATCTGATGTCGCCCCCCATGTCACATTAAGCCTTGGCGTCTCTAGCATTGTACCTAACGATGAAACGCGCGCACTCGATTTGATTAAAGCTGCCGATGATGCTCTTTACCGTTCAAAAGCGAATGGCCGTAATCGAGTGACATTGGCACAGCGGTAATATTTAACCTAGCTCGCCCTATTGCAACAGCTCACGCAGTTGACGGTAATCGGTCTTTCCAGTGCCTAGTACAGGAATCGAATCGATGGCAATCACCTTACGAATATTGTGTAGCGGTGAAAGACCCGCGCCACGTATCATCTCGTTCACCTGTTGGCGCGTCACATCAACAGCGCTAAACAAAACGATTTCAGGTTGGCTATCAGGATTGGCGGCTTTCACTGCCAGCATTGGCCCGTCGTGCTGAACCACACCATCCATCAGCGCTGCTACCCCCTCCAATAACACCGCTTCTATCGCTGGCAATGAGATCATTTCGCCACCCATTTTCACAAATCGTTTCAAGCGTCCGCAAAATGTGAGTCCTCCATGTTCGTTCACCTGCACTAAATCACCGGTATTATACCAATCATAACCATCATGTTGGACAAAGGGTGAATCGACATCCTGCTCCAAATAACCTGAGAAAACATTCGGCCCGCGCACCAGCAAAATCCCAACCTCGCCGTCCCCAACAGGATCACCCGTCTCAGCATGGATAAGGACATAATCCATCGATGGCATCACACGACCAATCGTCCCCGGAATCGGTTGCTGGGGATGATTGACACTAATCAATGGCGAGCATTCCGTCACCCCATAGCCCTCACATACCGTCGCCTGTTGACAACGCTGGGCAAGGAGCGCATAGGTGGATTTTGGACATTTTTCCGCGCCAGTAAAGATCATGCGCAACGAACTCAGTTGATCTTGTTGCGCAGCTCCCGCCATCCCCGCTAAAAATGTCGGCGTACCGATCACGACACTAGCCCGATAGTTCTCAACATGTTGAGCCAACACAGCACCATCTGTCGGATTAGGGTAATAAACTGTTTTAAGTCCCAGACACAAAGGCATGACCAATGTCCCTGATAGTCCGAGCGAATGAAAGGGTGGCAACATACCTAATAAGCGATCTTGATGGCGCAACGGGATAACGGTTGTCAAATCGCGCATATTGGCTAGAATATTTGCATGACTTAACGCTACTGATTTTGGTAACGATTCAGAGCCACTGGTAAACAATACAGCCGCGGTGTCATGAATTTTTGAATCACTAAGAAAACACCAAAACATTAGCCCTTTTGTGGCAGCAACAAATTTCGCCCAAGGAGATAGATTAGCGGCAAAAGATTCGAGGACAAACCAATTGGCGTTCACGCTATCAAGTTGAATCCCACGCCCTTTTAATTTATCAATTAACAGTGACGAGGTCAGTACTGTTTTAGCGCCTGTTTGCGCTAAAGCATGAGCCATATTGCGTTCACCAGTGGTCCAGTTAAGCATCACAGGTCTTTTTCCACACAACACCAAGGTCAACCAACACAAACAAGCAGCTCCCGAGGCTGGCAACATAATTGCGACCGAACTTTCGGGCATCGCTTTGATAGCAGGGCGTAATGCGAGCACTCCTGTCATCAGTTTTTTCCATGTTCGGCACCCACCACTTTGGTCGGCAATAATGACTCTATTCTTATGAGCACGTGCTTGACGTAAAATTAACGTTGCCAAGTTTTCGCCCAATTCAAACAGCAACAAGTCACCATTTGTCCAATCATCAACAAACCAGCTCGGCGCAACCGGCTTTAATGGCTTCGACACATGACCGAGTCCTTCACCACGAGCGGATAACAAGCAGTCTGATACGGACTGCAATGCTTCGAGGTTATCAATATCCACGGCAAATTCAGCCGTTAACCAGCTAACAAGTTCCATCACCGCCAGACTGTCCAAACCAAGATCATTCGCTAAGGTCAGCTCATCCGTCAACATTGTGATTCCACTTAACTCCCGCAACTTATCTTCCACCAACCGACGTGTTTCGAGGGGTACATGACTCGCATCGCCACTGAAAGTAACCAGTTCAGGCTCAGGAAGATTCTCAACCGCCCCCCCCTGCCAAAACCGATAAGGAATATGCTGTGCTGGCTGAACCGATTCATTGTAAAACAACTCAAGATAGCGATTAATCTGCTGGCGACTCCCTTCACGGGGAAAATCGGGCACTTCAACCAACTCGACAGTCACCAGACGTTTAGGCATAAACAACAGTGCATTCAGCACCAGTAACGGCAGCATACGCAACAACACAGCAAAGAAATGGGGAGCATTACCTCGTGCGCGGCTAAATTGACTGCCCCACAGCCCTGTTGTTCGCACTAACACCACTCGCGCATTGGGCGCTGTCTTGACCAAACGGTCCACAGCACTACTGCCCCGTAACGATTCCTCTGCCGTACGGTAAATTCGCCCAGCTGGATAAACGAGCAGATTATCACCATGTTCTAAGCACCATGACATCTCATTCAGAGCATCATGAACAACATCATGTCCACCCTTTTTGCCGTATGCAACCTGAGTTAGATCAGGGATAATGAGGGCCCGAACCTTCGCCATCACATAGCGTAAGATGGGATGGTTTACTTGCCCTTCAGTAACCAAAGGCCGGACCTGAAATGATCGTTGCAGTACCGAATTTACGATAACAGGATCAATGAGAGCAGGATGGTTGGGTAAAAACAGTAGTCCTTCTGCACCTAAATTATGAACTCGATCTAGCCCTTTAATTTCGATGCGATATCGTAAGCGCAACAGACAGTTCACAATGAAAACAATTGCTGATTTAAACACGCCACGCCTCCTTTTTTAAGATCACCTTAAAAACCAATGCCACGCCAAGAGTTAAGACACCACCGACGCACATCGCTACAGCAGGTGTAGTCGTTAAATCTAACCACGCAAACAACTGGCCTGAAATTAATATCCCTGTAAATGCGCCAAAATTTGAGACCGCTATCACCTTGCCACGCTCATGCGCAGCGGGGCGAACCTGAATAAAACTCGATTGCGGAATAATAAACACGCCTCCACAACAACCGCTAAGCACTAAAGCGACAATGAGTGTAGGGAGTTGAAACGCCTCTGGCAGTTGCGAAGTCAAACCACAAAGAACTAGTCCAAAGCCTAACCCGCAACTTGCTGGAGCTAAAATATGGGTCCAACGATCAACATTGGTCCATTTTGCCGCTAAAAATGATCCAACACAAATGCCCACCATCAATGCCACAATCAGTAAACTGGTAACAGTGGAACTGTAGTGGAGTTGTTGAATACCCAACGTATTAATAATTAAAACAACCAACGAGGCCATGAAATAGAAAAAGGCATCACCGAGCAAGGCTAAAAACAGCGGTTTATCTTGACGAAGACGATATAAATCCTTGGCTGAGTTAAGTGGCCCAAACCACGGAAAAGGTGCGGTTGTTCCCTGTGCAGGACGTTTCACTACCCCAAAACTAAACAGCACACCAATGGCTGATACCGTTATCACAACACCAGCAACGAGAGTACGTCCTGCTTGGTATAGGGTTTCACTATTGCCTTGATCAATAGCAAAACCAGCAAAAGCGATCCCCATCAAAATAGCCAATGTTGTCACTAATTTAAGTAGAGCATTGGCTTTTGTTACATATTCATAGGGATACAACTCAGGAATTGAACCGTTAATAGCTGGGCCAAATAGCGTTGACTGGAGTGCCATAATAAACACCATCGCTAAAATACCATTCCAATTGAGGGTAATCATCCCCCAGGCACCAATTAACATCGCCACCAATTCAAGCAGTTTGACACCAATCACAACATGCTTTTTGCTGTAACGATCTGCCAACCAACCTGCCCCCGCCGAAAACAGGATAAACGGTAGCGCAAACAAAATGGTCGCTGTGCCTTGAAGTTGATTCAGCCCGGCACTCACGGCCAACAGTAAAGCAGCCTGTTTAAAAAAATTATCGTTGAATGCGCCCAAAAAATAAGTAACCGCCATGGCGATAAAATTACTTCGCCCTTGTTTGATCTGGCTGGCAAGCTGTTGATCATAGTCCATGAGTTCCTCCAAGTAACTGCCAACCAATCAACAATAAAACAAAATCAGCAACAATATGACTAACATAGCAATCAATCAACGAGACCCCTTTGAGGCGCATCATAGTCCATGCGCTACCAGCAATCATGGTTACAAAGGTAAAAAATAGAGTGACAGATAAAGTAAAATATGCGATCAATGTAAAATAGTGATGTAGACCAAAGCCGACACCGCCAAGGACAACAATCGCCAGCTGCGAAACACCGCGTTGCACCAATTGATCATAAACAAAACCCCGCCAATACCACTCTTCGAGCAAACTATTTGCCATGACAATAAAGATCGCCACGCTCCAATAGTGCTCTATCAGATTCAGCGATGTAAGTTTAACCGCGATATTACCACCATCTAATTGTCCCTGAAAACAAAAGAGCCAAGCACTCCAAATAATTCCAGCAAACACGGCACCGCTCACCACACCGATGAGACCATTGGTACGCACTACGCCAGCTCGCTTAAAAAGGGATGAGAGCGACCAGCCGTTGCGACACCAAAACACTAACGGTGCAACAACCAATACAACTTTCGACAGCGGATAAAGAACCTGTGGCCACCATTGCAGGGTAAAAGAACTCCATGTTGCCAGAGCTGGGAAAATTAGCCAGAACACTAACATCCACGTCGAGGATTGCCCTTTGGTGCGGTTTCCTAACATGCGTTACCTCCTTCAACTTGCAATGAATCTGAAATTTGGAGGACACGACACACTGCCGCAGAGACTTCAGCCACACACTCAACAGGATGCTCAATTAAACGTCCGTTGTGGTGCATCACCACAGGTTGCATCACCAAGCCCATAACGAGTGCCGCCATCAGTACAGCATCCTGCTCATTCGACCCACCCAGCAGCCCAGAGATAAAGCGTATAACTATATCGTTTGGATTTGTTTGTTGGCGCAAGCTTGCTTCAGGAAAACCATGCTGAGTGAGAAGAATAAAGGTGAAATGGATCGGCTGTTGTTGATAGTAATCATAAATAAATTGAACTGCTGCTTCAAGCCGCCGACTCGCAGAGCCGGGTTGAAGGAGCAACTCACTAAACGGAACAGTAAAGCGATTGATCTCTCTTTGAAATAGGCTCCATGCGAGGTCATCCTTGCTTTTGTAATGACGATACAGCGCCCCCTCAGTAACTTTGGCGGCTTGGGCAATATCGCGAATGACGGTACGTGCCAGCCCCTTGGTGGCAAACAACTCAATTGCTGCCTCTTCAATCACTTTTTTCTTTAAATTCGGTCGGCCCATTGTGCCCTCCACTTAATAAGTAAATGTATACTTACTGAATGGAGGACACAATGGCAAGTAAAAAAAAACGCGCAGCCAATTAAGGATGCGCGCTTTAAACTAACCACGGTCATGAACAACGCAGCAGTCAAACTTATTTCGGGCTACTCAGCTTATCGAGGGCTGTTTTAGCGGCACCAACCACCCCAGCAATATCTGTCAAGTTACTTGGAATGATCAGAGTATTGCCCTCTTTGGCTAAATTACCAAACTGTTGAATATACTGTTCAGCGATACGTAAATTAACCGCATCGGAACCACCTTGCTGGTTGATGGCATCCGCAATTGTCCGGATACCCGCACCTGTTGCATCGGCAATCTTGACAATCTCTGTCGCGAGGCCTTCGGCTTCATTGATCCGCTTTTGCTTCTCACCTTCAGAGCGCTCGATCATCTGCTGTCGGTCACCCTGAGCACTATTGATCTTAGCCTGTTTTTCACCTTCAGATTCAGCAATAACGGCTCTTTTTTCCCGCTCGGCCTTCATCTGCTTCTCCATCGATTCTTTAATCGACTGCGGCGGAACAATATTCTTAACTTCGTAACGGGTCACTTTTACACCCCAAGGATCAGAGGCGGTATCGACGGCACTGACAATTGCGCCGTTCATCGAGTCACGCTCCTCGAAAGTCTTGTCAAGCTCCATTTTACCGATAACACTACGCATGGTGGTTTGCGCGAGTTGAATCGAAGCAAACTGGTAGTTAGTAATCCCGTAAGAGGCCTTCTTCGCATCAACAACCTGCAAATAAAGAATACCATCCACCTCTACTGAAATATTATCCTTGGTAATACAGGTTTGCGAAGGGACATCAATCGCCAACTCTTTCAGCGAATGTTTGTATGCCACCCGGTCAAGGAAAGGGATAAGGATATGAAACCCAGCCTCAAGAGTCCCCGCATATTTACCCAGTCGCTCAACAATAGACGCTGAACGCTGAGGCACAACAAGCAAGGAACGCGAAAATACGGCTAACACAAAGAAAATACCACCAATTAAAATTATTGTTCCAAAATCCATTATGATTCTCCATCTTCTATTAAGCGTACTTTAAGGGTAATACTGTTTTTACCCACCACTTCAACTAAGGTCCCCGCAGCAATTGGCGTCTCTGATTCAACCTGCCAACTGGTGCCATTGATCTCCATCCGGCCACGTTCACCATCACGTACCGCTTCAGTTAATCGACCATGCTGTCCATTAAATTGGCTCACGTCCTCCTCAATAACAGCGTCACGACGTCCACCAAAAATCTGCTGTAAACGCTTGCGTAAGAACAACAACAAAAGAACAGAGACCAATAAAAATAATCCCAACTGACCATTAAGCTCTAATGGGACAAAAGCACAGGTTGCGGCAACAAACCACGCACCGAGACCAAAGAAAAAAACAACCAATCCTGGTGCTGAAAATTCTACTAGTAATAATACCAAGCCAATTAAGAACCAAATAAGCTCAGGTCGAGTCCAATCGATAACGGCCACAACATCTCCTTTTTTCGCAATTTAAAGTAGTGCGTTTAACTCAACACGTGATTATAGCTAATCATCGCCACTCACGGATACACTTTTAATAATTACCGTCAGTAAGCACTGTCATACACTTCACGACAAATTCGATCCAATTCACGGCTCTCGTGGTCGAGATGGTAACGATCCGCACGTGATTGACTCAATGAGTCGCGTAATGGTTGATTGAGAATCAATTCAGTACAAAACTGACAAAACTGTTGCTGATCGCGATACAAAAACCCATTCACACCTTGATCAACGATGGGACGATTGCCGACGATATCACTCGCCAAAATCGGTTTACCCAATACCGAGGCTTCAATCAGTGCATTGGGCAACCCTTCAGATTTTGAATTATTGACAACAACATCAGCTTCCTCCATCGCAGCAGCCATTGAATCAGGCGGGATCACACCAAGATAATGAACCCAAGAACGTTCATCGACAGCGCGATGAAAGTGTTGACCATAACTATCATCGAGTTCGGGGCCACAAAAAACCAGCTGCCAATTTTGCAGCTCGCGCGCCAAGCAATCAAACAACTCAATCAGATGAAGCACACCCTTCACGGGCCGAATGCTTGCTGGGCACAAGAACAACACGGTATCATCCGAACAATCAATCCGCTGTCGTAACGGATACCCCTCCGTACCTAATTGGATGGCCGCAGGTAAATAATGGAGACAGGCGGCAACTTCAGGATATTGACGACGCAGTGCTTCAATCATCAACGCATTATGGGCCATCAAACCATCCGCTTGATGTAACACCTCTTCAATGACAGTGGCTTGCTCAGGTTGCTGCAAGCCTTCGTTGATATCAGTACCACTGAGCATAACAACAACAGGGCAGTTAATCTGTTTCCGCTGTCGTAACCATAGTTTGCCAAGGCGGTAGGCATGGAGCAACACCAACAGATCAGGCTTAACACTATCAACCAGTGCCGCTAAAGACTCATCCGCAGAAGATAGCCCACTAGGGGAAACATGACACAGGCTCACCAGATGACCGTAAGATTCAAGCCCATGGCAATAACGACTTGCGGTAACCCAATTACCCGTGGCCTTATTGTGTTCTGGTGAACAGATTAAGATACGCACTGTGCTACTCCAAATGTTGTCAATTTAATCTCGCGCTGTTCGATCCGTTGACGTACAGCAATAGAGGTAAGCGCATCCAGTTCATACGTTCTCTCAATACCACAAAAAGGGAGACCAGCATCTTTATAACCAGGGTGAACCATCAATTCATAACAGCCTGTTGGCATCTCATCTATTAATGTCAATAATGATGATTCTTTCAAACGATTTACCAGTGCCATCCCCCACAAACCGTCGGGACTGAATAATTTAGCGCGGCGAACACACTGTTCAAATCCATGGCTCAATTTACGATATAATTTCAACTCGCTGCCCACAGCGCAGTCAGAATCATTTTCCTCACATTCAAGTGGAACGGACAAGCGTACGGCTTGAATTCGAAACTGCTGGCACAACTTCACCATTAAGGGAGTTAGGGCTGGGAAAAGAAACATGTGCTGATGTGAATCGATATGATCAATCTCAACGCCAGCATCAATAATCTTTTCTACTTGAGCAACTAGTTCAAGATATACCGCATCGAGGTCAAAACATTGTGCAGCAAACACTTGCCGTGAACGCTCTTTACCCTGAAAATTTCCCAGTTCATCGGTCAGACCACGGATCGGCCCTGTCAATGCACAGCCATCCGCTAAATTAAGATGGACGCCAACGCCAACCTGATGACGAGCCAACTCAAACACAACCTCATCAAACGTTGCACCATTGGCTAACAACGAAACGCTGGTGACAATCCCGTGTTCAATACTTTCAAAAATCCCTCGGTCGCGGCCGGTTGCCCAACCGAGATCATCGGCATTCACAATGAGGTTGCATCGCATAGAGAACTCCTGCGCAAATAAGAAACATATCCACACCTTACCTGACAATGGTTCAGAGCACAAACCATCATCAACACAATAACTACGCAACAGCGAAACATTCTCGTCACTTGCTCAGCAATCATGTAATAACACGGATAAACAACAAAAAGACTCTACGATGTTGCCAACATATGTTAGTATAGTCTCCACGCTAATGATAAAATTATTTACATTAGCAAGGCAGTATGCACACTGTCACATACGCATTAATGAGTCGAGCTATGTATTTAATCCTGCGGAACACGGTAGAGGATCTATGAGTTCTGTTATCGCCACCAGCATTCGCGACATTCGAAAAATTCCTGCACCACCAGAGCAATTTGGTGAGATACTTCAGATCATTGGCGACGACCAAGCCAACCTGATGTTGCTGGTTGATCTTATTGAATACAGCCCAACAGTCGCAGTTCGCTTACTCCAAGTCGCCAATTCCGCATTTTTTGGCCAGCGCCGCCCCATTGATAATGTCCGTGAAGCCGTCATTCGTGTATTAGGCCTTTCGCTCACACGCAGTTTAACTCTCGCTTTTTTTCTTACTGATCGTTTAAACACCAAAATCGTACCAAATTTTGATCCTCATCGTCATTGGTTTAGTGCCATTGTCACCGCTAAACTTGCTCAGGAGATGGGGCCAAATTTACGGCAAAAGGTTGAGTTGTCCCCCCTCTACACCACTGGCCTACTCCATAATATCGGCCTGTTAGCACTGGTACAAACATTCCCAAAACAGATGAATGAATTACTCAAAGAAAACAACATCCCCTTGGCAAAAAAAACACAGTATGTTTTTCGCATCGATCACTATCAAGCTGGTGCTCTGCTGGTAAAAAGTTGGAAACTGCCAAAAAACATCAGTGCCCCTCTCGCACAATTGAGGAATGTCCATTATACTGGTAGTAACTCTCAAGTGGCCCACTTAATACGACTTAGTGCTGAACTTGCTACCATCTTCTATGAAAAAGATACCTTTGCGTTACGCAACTACCGTGCGCCAAGTGAACTCATTCACCAACCTTTCGTAGATAAAGCTATTTTCGCCATTGAGGAGCAACTTCCAATTATTGAGGAGTTCAGCCAAATCGTCATACAGCAACAGTAACAAGGGGGATATCATGACCATCGAATTCTACAAATCAGCCGTATGACCGCGCTGTATCCTTGCCGTGAGTAAGGTGCAGAATGTCTTAAATGACCACCCCGAAATCACCCTGGAAACCATTGAAGTCACCACGCACATAAAAAAAACGTGGAGCGCTGGCATCCGTATGTTTCCAGCACTCAAGATAGGTGACGATATTTTATCTGGAATATTACTCTCTGAGGATAAAATCCGAACATTTGTCGAACAACATTCAAAGCAAACTCAATAAGCACACATCGCACGGCTAAAACTTCAAGTTGAACTATTTAAAAGCTACGTGTTCGCACGTAGCTTTTTTACATCCCCCCACCTTAATTACGCCTAACACTTGACGGCAACTATCTGAGATGATAGCCTCGCAACCACCTTAATTTACAAATACAAATACTAATTTTCCTTTTCTGCAGGAGAAAAACATGATGAACTTTATCGAATGGTCAGATAAAATCAGTGTTGGAATTCAGGAGATTGATGAGCAGCACAAACAACTCGTTACTCTCATCAATCGACTTTATGATGCGATGACAGGCGGTGAAGATCAATTCAAAGCTTCACAAGAGATCATGGCCGAACTGTTTCAATATACCGTGGTTCATTTTGCTGTTGAGGAGTGCCTATTTCGGATTTTTGAGTACCCTGAATACGATGCACACTGTGTTCACCATGAGGAATTGCGTAACCAGGTTTTCGAGATCAACCTTAAAGTTCAAACTGGCGAGCGCCTGGTGACACCTGAATTGCTGTTTTTCTTGCGTAAATGGATCACCAACCACATTATGGTTGAAGATAAAAAGTATTCCCCATTCTTACTCAAACAAGGGTTGAAAAAAACATGGGTTCAAACATCATGGTTGGGTAAAATCTGGAGTAACGGTAAAAAGTAATTCGTTTACCAACAGCAACATAGAACAATAAAAAAGCGGCTTAGGAGTTTGAACTCCTAAGCCGCTATTTATTTCAACAAACATCGAAAATGATTATGAACGCTTTGTTACCTCAATTAAGTGGTAACCGAACTGAGTTTTAACAGGACCAAGCACCTTACCTATTTCACCACTAAAAACCACTTCATCAAACTCTTTAACCATTTGACCGGGGCCAAAAGAACCTAAATCACCACCTTGCTTACCTGATGGGCATTGAGAAAACTTTTTAGCGCAACTAACAAAATCAGTTGCTCCTGCTTCAATTTGTGATTTCAACTCTTCGCATTTTTCTTCACTTGCTACGAGAATGTGCCGTGCTTCTGCTGTTGCCATCATAGACTCCTTATTGTTATGAATAGATTATTTAAACGAATAAACGCCAGCAGTGTATAACCAAACCCACCAAAGTTCCAAGATTTTTTTCGTCACCATGACTTTCGTCAGCGCATTGCCAACATCACATTGGCCGCTTTTTCAAGCCACGCTGGGCCACAGCAACCAAAGGATCATCAGGCCACGGATGTTTCGGGTAGCGCCCTTTCAGTTCTTTTTTCACCTCAGGATAGGTATTGATCCAGAAACTGGCCAGATCCCGTGTCACCTGCAGGGGCCGTCGCGCTGGCGACAACAGGTGCACCGTTAATGCGACCCGCCCGCCAGCAATGGTCGGACTGCGTTGTAAACCGAACAGCTCTTGTAGTTTAACGGCTAACACCGGTTGATCACAGTCGGTGTAATCAATACTCACATTGGAACCACTCGGCACCTTGGTGCGTAACGGCGCAAGGTGATCCAACTGTTGTTGCTGACTCCAATTTAAGCGGCTGCGTAATGCTTCAAATAGATCCACCTTACGGATCGCCGCCAAGGTGGTGATACCACTCAACCACGGTGCCAACCATTCCCCAACAGAATCGAGCAAGTGTTGATCGTCAAATGAGGGCCAATCACTTACCCCGGCATGGTTGGCAACAAACCGAACCCGCTGCAACCATTGACGACTGGCCTCACTCCAGCGTAGGCGATCTAAACCGATCCGTTTAATTTGATGGATCACAATCGGCAGCGCCATCGCCTTATCCAACCGCTGTGGTCGTTGAACGAGAATCAACGCCCCCAAGCGGCGACACTGACGCCCGACAACCCGTTGCTCACCATCGTGCCAAAACACCTCATCTTGCCAATCAACTTGATCGGCAAAGTGATTTATAATTTGATCACGCGTCAAGGCCGAACCGAGGTGAATCACTGCCTCACCATCCGTTTGCACTTGAATTCGAGCCACCACCAACCACGGTGCCGGGGCAAGCTGAC
The DNA here is from genome assembly GCF_055389415.1 of Desulfuromonas svalbardensis. Lineage (NCBI taxonomy): Bacteria > Pseudomonadati > Thermodesulfobacteriota > Desulfuromonadia > Desulfuromonadales > Desulfuromonadaceae > Desulfuromonas > Desulfuromonas svalbardensis. The sequence goes on from NZ_AP042416.1 coordinate 3,064,634, forward strand.
TGCGAAATGACAACTGCGCGCCCGCGCCACTACGCAACTGATACTGATTAAGGCTATCACCGCGCCGTTGGGCGACACGATCAGGAAATGCCGCCAACAGTAACTCACCAACGGTTTCGACATCACAATCAAACTCATGCTGTGGCTTAATCTTTAAACGCCGCAACAATGTCGTCAAGCTGCGTTCACACTGAGCGATACTGCGTTCAGAACGCTTAGCCCGTCGTGCGTGGTGCCAATATTCAAGCCGATCCACCACGTCACTATCAGTACTGTTTTGTTGCCCTCCAGCAGGTAGAAAATCAGGTTCCTCAAGGAGAATAGCGATCTCGCAGGCGAGCATTTTCTCGTCCAGTGTCCGTGCACACACCACCATCGCTGCCAAGCGCGGATGAAGAGGCAACGCCGTCATCTGCTTACCGCGCGAGGTGATCCGCCCTTGTGAATCCAACGCCCCGAGTAAGGTGAGTAATCGTGTTGCCGCCGACAAGTGTGCCTGTGGTGGTCGATCTAACCACACCAACTGTTCCACATCGGTCAGGCCCCACAATGCCAGTTCCAGCACCAGCCCTGTTAGGTCACAACAACTGATCTCAGCAGGCGCATAAGGGAGCAAGCCGCTGTGCGTTGCTTCACTCCACAGTCGATAACAGTGTCCCGCTTTAACACGCCCCGCACGACCAGCACGCTGAATCGCACTGGCAGCGGAGATATTTCTGGTCACCAAGCCATCCATGCCACTGGCAGGATCAAAAAGCAAGCGCCGCTCCAGCCCTGAATCGATCACCACACCGATACCAGCAATGGTCAAACTCGTTTCAGCGATATTGGTCGCCAACACCACTTTGCGTATCTTGTTTGGCTGTAAGGCATTCTGTTGTTGTTGAAACGGCAGCGCACCATAAAGAGGTGTCACCAGCAATTCATCATCACGATAGCGCTCTTGCAACAACCGTTGGCAATTGCGGATCTCTCGCGCCCCGGGGAGGAACACCAACAGATCCCCCTGCGCCTCAGCCACGGCTTGCACAACCGCCTTCAGCACCTTACGCGCCAGCGGGGTGGTGTCATCGCCAAGGTAAACCGTTTCAACGGGGTAACTGCGCCCTTCACAATGGAGCACGGGGCAATCCAACAATAAACCAGCAATCGCGTCACAATCCAAGGTCGCCGACATCACCAGCAGTTTTAGATCATCACGTAACCCCTGTTGGGCATCAAACGTTAACGCCAAGCCCAAATCACTGTGTAAATTTCGCTCATGAAACTCATCAAAAATGACCAGCCCCACCCCCTCCAACGTCGGATCAGACTGCAAGCGGCGCGTCAACACCCCCTCGGTGATCACCTCAATACGGGTGTTGGCACTCACACACCGTTCATGGCGAATGGTATAGCCAACCGTCTTCCCCACCGTTTCACCGAGTGATTGGCTCATAAAACGAGCCGCATTCATCGCTGCAAGGCGACGCGGCTCTAGTAGCAGGATTTTTTTCCCTGCCAACCAAGGTTGATCAAGCAGTGCCAGCGGTACGCGGGTAGTTTTACCTGCGCCAGGTTCAGCTTGCAAAACAAGGCAGCTGTGCGCAGCGAGTTGGTTGCACAGTTCGGGGATGATTGAATCGATAGGTAGACTTTGTGTGCTCATAGGGGTGTTAGTGAACCTCAGATGACTCACAAAGTCAACTGTGACACCAGACCTGTAGCAAAATCGGGACTGTCCCTAGGGGTCTGTCGGACTTTCTAGGAATTTACTACAAAAAGTCCGACAGGCTCCTAGCTGGGCTATTTTCCAAAAATACCTCTGAACGCATCATCAATCAATTGGCGTGTGGGGTCGTTCTGTGCGGGTTGGTCGTTCTGTTCTGTGGTACTTCCCTCTGCAGGTTTCTGCACCGGGGCGATTTTATCCAGCAGTCGCTGTTTCAGATTATCTACCGCCTCTTGCGTCACCTGTTGCTGCAAGGCGGCTTCGTCTAGGCTGATGCGCGGTGCGGAAAAAGTTCCTTTGACTTTCAGAGGCAAAAGGGCCCAGCCATCGGCATCGGTAAGGTATCCGGCGATGCTCCCTTTACGATCCAGCTCTTGGGCCAGCTTTGGCGACAGACGTGCATTCAGAGCCAAATTCAGACTCTCATCCAAGCCAATAGCGCCCTTGGGCAGTGCGCGCAGGTTGGTTCCGGAAAAATTGCCCTCCACCTGTGCTTTACCCTTTCGGAGATCGAAAGCAGCGGTACAGAGATCGAAGCGGAGATCGCGCAACTGGGCAAGGCTCAGAAACTCGGCCAGCTTCTGCGTTAGTTGGGTTCCGCTGATGCGTGCTTTTGTCACCTCCATATTCCCCGTGGAGTTGAGGTTCTGCTTGAGCTTATCCGGCAGGGTACCGCGGCCATTGAAGTTCAGATCAAGAGTCAACGCACCGAACAGAGTTTGGGCAGAAGTGGGATCCAGGGCAGTAACCAGTGGATCGAGCTGTACTCCCTTCAGGCTCGTTTTGCCGGTGTAGCTCAAACCCTTCTGACGCAGATCAACGCGCGCGCTCTGCGAGAAGGTTCCCTCACTGATGACGCCGCTTAAAGAGGAGATGTCGAGGACGTTGTCCTGTAAGCGATACAGCATACTCAAATCTGTTACGGGAATCCCCTGATACAGGGCCGTACCAACGTTAATGCTGCCATCAAGAGTCAGGGGGATAGCAAAAGGGCCGAGCTCTTCAGGGACGGCTGCACGCGGGGATTTCTCCTGCTGCGGTTGTGTTGCCTTTGCAGTAGCCACGGCAGGGGTCGCCGCGGCAGCTAAGATGGCGTCGAGATCAAAGTGTTCCGCGCGCAGTGTGTGTGTCATCACAATCGGGATAGCAAACAGGTTGAGCGCCGTAATCTCCATCTGGGCCACATCGTCACCGATTTTCAGGGTTAGATCCTCGCTGTACAGGCGATCTTTTTCGAGGATAAACTGACCGTTTAGGTGTGGGCGAAAACCTGCTGCATCGGCCTGCAGGTCGTCAAGTTTCAGCTGTGCGCGGCGCAAAACGGCGGCACCTTCGGAGAGCAGTCCATTAAGAGAGGCATGGAGACTCACTGCGCCACTGGGTTTACTTTGTGCAACGCCCGCAGTCAGTGCGGGGGGAAGCGCCGCAAGGGCAGCAGCCATAGACATATTCTGCGCCACAAGCTCAAGCTCCACAGTGGGGTCCGTATCCAGTGCTCGGATTGCCCCACTGAGCTTCATCTTGACCCCATTATAGTCCATATCCCCCTTGCTCAAGTGCAACTGCGCGGTGTCGGGCTTGAATTGTGCCGCATAGTCAAGTTTGAATTTGGCATCCGCTATAGGGGCATCGGCCAGCGCGTCTAGGGTAAGGGAAATATTCTCCAAGGACAGATTACCGCTGGAGGTGATATGGGTCGGAGCAGCGTTTAGCTGTAGTTTGGTGCTGAGAGCAAGACTGCGCAGCACGCCGGGAAGCGCGGTCGCAAAGTAGGGTGAAAAAGCCGCGATATCGAGATTGTTCAGGGAGAGGTCGGCATTCACGGACTTCTGCATGAGATCGAGCTCCCCACTCAGAGCGAGAGGCGCACCATTGATGTTGCATGAAAGTTTAACCGGGAATGGTTGGCGTAATGCTAGGGCGCGTGCGTTGATCTGGAGTTGGTTTATCTCGTATTCATGCGAGAGCGGCGCGGCAACAGCGTTATCGATAAAGCGCAGCTGTCCATCTTTAAGGGAAAGATCCGCAATGCTCAGGTTAATAGCTGCCACAGCGGCACCGGTTTGCGCCGCAGAGGGTTCCGTTGTCGGTGCAGGTGCGGGAACTGGTGAAGTGGTCGGCTGATCGGTAATTGCAAGCAGGTCCGAAAAGTTAAAGGTGCCATCGCGGTGCCGCACGATGCTTATCTGCGGCTGTTGCAGGGTGATTTCATCCACCTCAATCTGCAGACGCAACAGCGGCCACAAACGATAGCGTAGCAGCGCACGCTCCGCACTGATAAAATCCTGTTGGCTGTCCTGCTCTTTTATGCGCAATCCTTCCAGTACGATGCCGGAAAACAGGCTGATATCGATGGAATCAAGGGCAACACTGCGACCTAGTTGTTGTTCTGCCAGAGGGATGACGGTAGCCCTTACCCGCTCGGGGGTGATAAGTACTTTGACTAATATTGCACCACCTACGATTCCAACGATCAAAATAAAGCCGATAATGGCGCTGATTTTTTTTATTTTGCCCATGCTGACCTCCCTGTGGCGCTGTATGAAGTTTAAATATGTCACCAGTGCATTATAACGCGATAAAGGCGTTTGTCACATGGGATACTATTGGGACGCTTTGGCGGGGCAGTTTTTTTGAGAGAGACTTCGTGGTCAACAGAATTGATAAAGAACTAACGAACCGGCAGGTGTTAACAGTGGATGCACATTCAGTCGTTGCTATTCAACTCCTGCTAATCGCGTATTATTTGACAAAATTCCTAGATATGGTCAATATTGACAAATAACTCACAGCCAAAAAACGACTTAATTTTACAACCTAAAACACGTGCCATGACAGACATGAATCGACCAATACAAACTTATTAAAGAGAAATGAATGGTTAGAGGTTTTTGCCGGGCAGATTGTGCCAAATGATGCCATTCAGTATCACTATCAAAACTAAATCCATAGAGGATCCCAATGCGCAAAGTCATATTATACCTCGTTCTTGCCAGCTTAATTCTGGCCACCCCAGCCCTCTGTTATGAAACAATTACTGTCGGAAACTTTGAAGCTCAACTTCTCGCCCCGGGTGAAAGCGCTTACGTTGTCGGAGCAACAGAGAGTGATAGTGGTTACACTGAGAATTATCGTGAAACAGTCACAGGAACCGAAGAGTGGACCCAAGATCACAAAGATGCCATCACCAGAAGCCTACAAACACTGGAACAGACCTTTGACTCAAACAGCCCAAGCAGAAAAATGCAAATTGCGTTTAGTTTAGAAAAAGGGGCCTATCTCGGGATGTCACTCGGCACCTTAATTACCGATCAAGCGGGTAAAAACATAGTCTCAACAGGAGAGTTTCTCCTGCGTGATAATATTCCGACAAACAGTATTCTCGGTAGTGTCGACGATGTGATCATCATGTTCACATCCGTTCCTCTACACTTCGGCCCTGAGGCTCCGGGCCACAAACAGTACGACTTCCAAGCAACGGTAACCCATGAGATCCTCCACGCCATGGGTATTATGAATGTCAACAACAGTGATGGTAATTACCCAGATGGAATCACAAAGTGGGATTCATTATTGAATGATGTTGACGCAGATTCCGCTACGATTGCCACCACAGGTGAACTAGGCACAGTTTTTTGGACAGGAGCTGCTGCCAACGCGACCTATGGCGGCCCTGTCCCGATACAAACATTTGTAGATGAATACAAAGCAGGTAGTACACTTGCCCATCCAGGTACTTCTGGAGATTTAATGTCATGGAGGGGTTATTCCTTAGGTTTCCCTAGAACTCCGAACAAACTACTGCTTGATATGTACCGTGATATGGGCTGGGAGATAAACGATGAGTACTACGATAGTTTAGGCCCCACATATTACAGCAACGATCGAAGTATCACCAACACAGATAACTTCGAAACAAGCCACAGCTACACCTACGGTATGTACGTCAATGGTAACAATAATTTCATTGAGCAAAATGGTGAGTTAAAAACCACAAAAGAGCAATCCAACACACTTCAAGTATGGGGCGAGGAAAACAAAATCAGGGTGAATGGCACACTGTCAGCCGAAGCCAACTACTCCCACGCACTCTACTCGTTTGGTATATCTAACCAGATATTTATAGAGAGTGAAGCAACTCTGAGCGCTAAGGGGGATGGTTCTGTTGGTATTTTACTTTTTGGTTATTACAACTCCATTTTCCACTCTGGAACCACCCTTGCTAGCGATGGCGCAATAGCCATTCGAGTCGACAATCCATGGGCAACCCGGGGGTACTGGCTACATACATCACTGCACATTCAAACGGGCTCCGAGATCGTTGGCAATATTATCAACACCGACCCTGATCATCCGGCCAATATCACCTTTGGTCGTAACTATGCCAGTGATGGTAGCTATAGACCTGACCCCGATTTCTATTTTACCTACAATGATGAAATACTTGGCAATTGGAACCATACGGTTACGGCAGGCACGCTAAGCTTAGGGGCAAGTGCTATGATCGAAGGCAGTATGGAGAATTATGGCACCCTAGCAGGGAATGGTTCCTTTGTTGGCGATGTCACCAATTATGGCATTATTGCCCCGGGTAATTCGATTGGCACACTAACTATTAGCGGAAATCTCACCCAAAGCAGTAGTTCTGACCTACAGATAGAATTTGGTGACGGTGGCACCGATCAACTGGTGGTGAGCGGGGCAGCACATCTCGACGGCTCACTTTCACTCATCCCCATCGGTTATCTTACCCCGGGAACCTATCAATTCATCGATGCGGACGGATTTACGGGTAACTTTGCAACGTTGAATAACTTTTCAAGCAGTATTCTGCAAACCTCGGCATCGAGTCTAAATCCCAGCAGCTTTACCCTAGCGCGCAATAGTTACCTATCGATAAGTGAAAGCCCACAACAGAGCATCGCCAGTGCATTTGATCGAACTCGACCGACGGCAAGTGGAGATATGGCAGAGACTCTCAACCTCATGGACGTGATGGATCGTGCCGAGATCAGACAGGCAGTCGACGATTTTTCACCCTATTTCCACAACTCTGTTACCACAGCACTGCTAGAGAACATCAAAACCAGATCAACATTCTTACAAAACAAAATAAAACGAGATGATGCAGAGCGTCAATCTCCCTTGTGGGTCTCCGGTTTCGGCGGCAATACCCATTACAACAAGGAGAGGACTAGCGGCGATTTTAAAGCACAATATGCCGGTATTATGCTGGGCTTCGATAAACAATTTGAATCAGGATTACAGCTCGGAATCGCAACCTCTTACACCGATTTTGATGTAAACGAAAAAGCAACGACCAGCGACGCAACGACCTCTGTTTACGATGGCCACCTCTACGGTACATGGTCACCACAGTCAAACGGGGCGTTCTACCTGCAATCAATTTTAGGCATCGGAATTGCTGATTCTGAAAGCGATCGCACTATCCCATTTTTAGGCAGAACAGCCACCAGCGATCATGATTCAATCTATTACTCAGCCTTTATTGGCGGTGGTTATCAACAGCAGTTTGATACTTGGACCCTAGAGCCACGGGCAGGGTTTGAGTATATCAACCTCGATGAAGATCGCTTTACAGAACATGGCGCACAATCCGCTTCCCTTACAATCCACTCAAAAGGTGCTGAATCATTGGTCAGTTCACTTGGCTTTGAAATTAGTCACACCTGTGAACTGGGCAATGGGTTATTAATACCTAGCTTTCGAGCGGATTGGTTTCATAATTTCTCCGCACAGGGAGAAAACACCATCGCCACGTTACAAAGCGGTGAAACGTTTCGTGTAGAGGGTCGTGATGCGAGCAAAGATTCTTTAGAATTAGCTGTTGGCTTAACGGTACTCGTCAGCGATAAACTACACGGCACTCTTGATTATCAATACACGTTTGCCGACAATCAAAATAAAGCCCATTTACTGAGTGCAGGACTGAGTTATTCTTTTTAAGGGGGCTAGTGAATCTTAGATCACCGGTAAAGCCAACCGCCTGAGACTCTAACACACGCACGAAAACTCATAAAAATTCCATGTATACCATATGGTAATACTATGGTATAAGCGGCACAGCTTACCAAGCTGAAGCGCGACACTGCCAGAATGAATATTCGCTCACGGCTTGGTGTGTATTTGAGGTGTTCATTAACTTTAAATACTTAACTAAAACAGGAAGAAGGAGAAGAAACATGACAAGAAAGATTGTATTAGTCGCACTGCTGGTGCTGCTGGGAGCGAGTAACGTATTTGCGCTGGAGATCTACAAGAAGGATGATCTTTCCCTCAACGCTGGTTGGTGGGGCCAGGTATGGGGACAGTCGGTATCGGATATGAATACTGACAATGGTACTAAGTTTGACGATAGCCTCAACGACATCCTCATTCGGCGCTCCTATTTTTACCTCAGCGGTACGGTTACCCCGGAGCTCAGCTTCTTTATGCACTACGCTGGGGATAAACTGGGGATGGATGAGATCAAAGATGATTCCGGCAAAGGCCTCGGCTCTGGCCTCGCCCTGCGCGATGCCTGGGTGAGTTACAAAGTGCTGGGCAACGACCTCATTGTCCAAGCCGGGCGCATGTACGTACCGTTCACACGTGACTATGGCACGACCTCAACCAAGTCCTTGCTCACTACCGACCTCAACTGGGGCCAGGGCGGGCATCGCAGCACGATCTTTTATCCCAGCAATATAGGCCGCGACGATGCCTTGACTGTGTGGGGTAACGTGCTGAACGACAAACTTCAGTACCGTATCATGCTCGGCGATGGTGAAGAAAATGATGCAAAAAATCATGACGACACCATGCGTTATGCGGGGCGTTTGAGCTACAGCGTGTTTACCCCTGAAACCAAATGGTTTAACGCTGGAACATATCGCGGTACTAAAAAGGTATTGGCCGTTGGTCTTGGGATGGATTCCCAGAACGATCTGATCCTGAACGGCCAAGAAGAAAACTACTTCGCCTGGACTGCGGATGTGTTCTACGAGCAACCCCTCGCTGGTGGCGATGCCTTGACCCTGACCGCGTCCTACATTGATGTGAGCAACACCGTTAACAGCATCAGTTTCACTCAGATGGCCTCCGGCGATGATGGTTCCATCATGGCGTTAAAGGCCGGCTACTACCTAGGCACCAAGATCGGCCCTGGCAACCTACAGCCCTTCGGTCACTATCAGCTCATAAGTTCTGACGAGAGCGGGCGTGACGACACTCAGGTCTACGGGGTGGGGATGAACTACTACCTCAAAGGGGCGGCAAACAAAATTACCCTCGAAGGTACATTCGTAAATCAAGATGAAGAGATCGATGATACCAATGTTCAGGATGAAACCCTGGTTACCCTGCAATTTGCGGTTGGTTTCTGATTCTAACCTGATTTACCGCTTAAGAAGAATATAGAAAAAGGCTACACGTGCTGCCGCCACTCCGTTACAGGGGTGGCGGCAGTTTTGGTATGTGCTGGCGTGTCAGCGCCGCGAGGATAGAGGACAACGGCATCAGACCTTGAAATGAAACAGTACACTGGCCCACTTTATTCGAGAAAAGAAGTTTAAAAAGATTGTTTTCAACTTATTGTCATACATTTGAGACATGTTATGCTATTACTATAATTAATAAACACTACTTAGGCCATGCTAAACATTTAAGTCTCAAAGCATTGTGTGAAATGCAACATCAAGCTAGCAAAGATCTATTCGCGGGAGTTGATTATGGACATCTCAACACTCAGTAGCGGTACTGCAGCCACTATGGCCCAGACAACCGCTTCCATGGTTGATACGCAGGCGGCTCAGACGAGCCGGCCTGAAACGCATCTGTCCGTTCTCCCTTCGAGGGATACGGTGCAGATCTCCGCTGAGGCTCGTTCTCTGTCCACTCAAATGACGCCGGTGGCAACCGCGACTTCAGAACTGTCCTCCAGATCAAATTCCACAGATAATCCCACGCAAAAGTCAACTTCGGCGCTACGGCTGGTGTCTCGCGAGGACTCTTCCAGCGTAGAGGGAACAACAGCCTCCCTTGAGAATGTAGCGGGCACGGAAAAAGGCAGAGTCGGCGTTGAGCAGGAGCCTTCCTCGTTGCAGAAAGCGGAGAAGAAGTCTGAAGAGAAACAACGGACTTCTGAGGACGAGAATAAAAGCCAGTCGCAACTCCGAGAAGTCGAAACCGAGATCGGCAGAGCGAATCGCGATATCACCTTCCTAGTAGGCCGCGCAACTATCAATGAATCTGCTCGTGAACAGTTGCACGAAAAAAAATCGGAACTCTCTGTGTTAATGGTGGAATTGCTCCAGCTGGAGAGTGTTTCGACAAACAGTTTGCGGTGAGGACTGTTAAATAACGGCCTTCATTCTTTCTGGGAAGTTAGCTTTGACCGTGAATCAAATATAACGCTGTTGACACATTGGACATACTCCAAAGAAGGTGAAGAATTCTCCCCTCCCCCCATATTAAACCGAGCGAACAAGAGAGAATTCATCACATCAATTCCACAGGAAGCGATTAGGGTCTACAGTCGGTCATATTCAGCGTTACCCTAATTTACCAGGTACGACTTCTCCCAGTATCCAAATGAACAAAATCCGAATTTGCATAGTAGCCGACACCACCAGAACGTAGATTGGCAGCGACATCTCTAAGGTTGCAAGTGGAGAGGTTTCTGATCCTGATATCTATGGCCTGACCTTGCATGTGGAGGCTTTTTTTAGCCACACCGCTACTCTGGGTTTGCAGCGCTTGGTTGGTTTCAGCTGAACGATATCCTGATATGACCTCGATAATTCCATCATTCTGAGTGCGTGTTTTTACTGCACTGATAATGTCCAGCAGTCCTGAATCAATCGGATGAATTGCACCGGTACGGAAATCTCTTAAAAATGTATTTATTTTTGTTTGATTCGCTACAGATAGAATTCCTGGCATATGATTTATCTGAAGTTGCTCTCCGGTATGCGTATGGAAAAAAGTTAATGTCTGCACGGGTTCTCTGATTGCAAAGGCAGAAAGGGGGGAGGTAAAGCACATTCCAGCCATCAAGAGGCCAGATCGTTTAAGAAACTGGCGTCGATCTATTTTTGTATTCTTTATGATAATAGGTTTCTCCGTTTGTTAATTACAGATCGGTATCAGTTAATCACGTCATCTGGGAAAAGTGCCTGTCTCAGTTTTTTATCCCGATCATAAATATCACTGCTGAAATAAATCAAGCCATCTTCCCCCACCCATGTAGTTTGATAGGTAATATGTACAGGTACTGGCTTTTCAGCGTTGACTACCTTTCGTTCACCCAGTTGAATAATTTCTTCAATTTTTTCCTGTCCCCAGCTATTTTCTCCATGAGAGAGGATAAATTCAGCAAGAGCGAGGGGATCACTGACCCGAATGCACCCATGACTGAAGTCCCTTTGTTTCCTTTGAAACAGATGGGGATGGCTTGTCGCGTGCATATAAACATCATACTTATTTGGAAATATAAATTTAACATCACCCAAAGCATTCCAAGGGCCCGGGTCCTGCCTCAACCTGTAGCCTGATATCTGGGATTCGGATATGGAGTCCCAATCCATACTGGTGGAATCCAGCTCTACAGCATCTTCTTTCCAACCGGGGAAGAGACGGATATGTCGTTTTACCAAATGAAAAGGATCATTGCGAAGACCAAGCAGCTCTTCATCCCGGGCAATACTGGGAGGAATATTCCAAAATGGATTAAACGTGACATATTGAACTCGGTCACTGAAAACCGGAGTTTGATTCTGCAATTTCCCAACAATTACAGGAAAATTGAGTTTCATCTCCCCGTGATCAAATCCTCTTAAGTTAAAGCTAGCAATGTTTACCAGAATATATTTGTCACCTAGATAGTGAGCCTGCCATCTCCAGCGGGCCATATTGACCATGATTTTGCGGACAGCCTCGTCTACGGGTATGTTCATGGCGGCAAGGGTTTCAGGGCCGACAACCCCATCGGCATTCAGTCCGTGACGGGTCTGGAATTGTTTTATAGAGGGCATAAGGGAGTATCTATACAGTGAATCATCCCTTACCGACACCATAAGATCCCCTGTCACGTCAAGACGCTTAACAACAGCGGCAACTCTATCACCACGGTCTCCTGGCCGGATGTTTTCCCCTTGGGGTATTTGATCCCACCCTCCCCGTTGAGCCAGCTCATGATAAATTTTAAGTGACTTTTTTAAATCTGCATAATGGCTGTGGGTTGGCGGTAGTTCGGCGAAAAATTCAGAAAGATCATTTGCTGCAAGAACCTTATCAACCGTGGCCAGTGGATCAAAATCAGCATCCCCGGCCTCGGCAAACAATAAAGGTTCAATATCCCGAAGTTTAATCTGCCCACGACTGATATCATTGACATATTTAATCAGGTTGACGGTGATAAGGGTATCAAGTCGAGCAAGTTTTTCAGTTGCCAAAGAATCCCATAATGCCATCATTTCATTGACACCATAATCAGTCGGAATCAATCCTTCGGTAACACTATTTTTTAATGTCTCAAAGATTTTATCAGCGCTTATGCTCGGTCCGCGGGAAGAGACCCACAGGGAAGAACGTCCATTTTTTTGATAAATATCTAACAGACATAAATTGCTGGAGACCGATGAAGGCTGCTGGTTTTTAAAACTTATGAGAGAGAGGGAATGGCACTCCAGATATTCAGCCATGGCTGATGCCAGCGGGTCTATGACATTATCAGCAGAAGCTTGGCAGGGGGAAATCATACCTATCACAATGAAAACAGCGATAACAGGTATGAAGAAGAACGGATTAGATCGCCCCATTTTACTCCTTTTCGCTGTGTCCACGATCTCTTTCCGCATACAATAGAATACCTGTGAGGGAAGTGACTGGTTTTCAATAGACAATTCAAAAAAGAGCTTCTGGATCGCTCACTTTTTTAAAACAACCACAACAGAGCAGAAACCTAATCAAGCCACCTACCATAGCCCAACCAAGACAACTTTTCTACCAAATAAATTTAATATCATTTTAAAGTGACAAGATCAATGAATAAATTATTTTATTCCATAAGGTCACCTTCGATAATTTTGCACTCCCCTATATTATAAAAAAAAGAGACACTACCCAGACTAATTTGAGACCAAAATGTGAATTCACTTTCGAAAGCCAGAAGAAACAAGACATTGTTGACACAGTAGATAGAATCCAACAATATCGTGCTCAGGGTAATCAGGCGAACTTGTTTCCGCCTGACTCAGGCGTTAGACACAACCAAATAAAGGAATTTCAAGCCTATCATGACATTTGAAATTAAAGAAAACCTGATTAAGACCAAAGTTTTAGCCATTGGTGCCAGCCCCCGAAAGGATGGCAACTCGGATGTTCTTCTCAAGCACTTTTGCGCTGGTGTGAATAATGCTGGAATCGAAACTGAGGAAATTCAACTGAGAGATTGTGACATTACGCCCTGCGTTGGCTGCGAACTTTGCCGCAAAACGGGTAAATGCTCTCGATTTGATGACGACATGGTTGTTATTTACAATAAAATCATCGAGTCACGTGGACTTTTCTTGATTTCACCTGTTCACAATTACAACGTTACGGCATGGATGAAAGGCTTTATAGATAGGCTCTACTGCTTCTATAATTTTACGGAACCTCGCCCCGGCCATTGGAGCAGCAAGTTGGCAAACCAAGGCCGAATAGCCGTTGTAGCGGCCGTGGCTGAACAGTTAGACAAGAAAGATATGGGATTTACTCTGGAAGCGATGCAAATGCCACTTGAGGCCCTTGGCTACGAGGTTAATCAGAAGTTTCCCGTTTTGGGAATTTTTAAAAAAGGAAAAGTCGCGGATCGACCAGAAATAATCCGTACTGCGGAAATGTACGGTGAAAAGTTGGCCAAAGAGATTCAGGGAAAATCGTAAAAAAAGGGGCCACCATCACTATGATGGTGGCCCCCAATATTTAATCAACTAAATATCTTATCGACTAAAAATAGTAACCAATATTTATGTTGAAGCGAGTGGTGCGCTCATTATAATTATCACTAGTCCCTGCAGCATCAACCATATTACCACCGGAGAAGATCATGTTCTCGCCGGAGATGATGTCAAAATAAGTGTAGACAGGCCCTGAGGTCACCATCATGCCAACAACATTTTGCCAAATATCTTCAAATCGACTTTCGTCAGGGCTGATAATGGTGTTGTCGGAATAGAAGGTAAGATTACTTACTGGGCCCCAGCTAACTGGCACCGAATAAGACAGGTTGAAGATACCGATATCGGCATCGGCTGGTGCGCCCCAGCTATAACCATAGCAACCGAGGGTGATGATCTCGTCATCGAAACCTGCGGGGTTATCAACGTTGTATTGATAGCTGACATACTCTAACTGCAGGTTAAACGGACCATAATTGCCGTTGAGGTGTACGGCTCCCGCCCAGTGTTCACCCATTTTTCCAGTATTGTCATTATAAATCCCGCTATATTGGCCTGAAACACCAAGTTCTGTGTTTGCAGTTTCGCCATGTTCAAAAAGGTACGCAACACGCAGGTTACCCTGGTTGCTCTCTTCATTGCCTACATCTTCTTGAAAACCAGCATAGCCGCCACTGCCGGCACTACTTACATCGACAGAGTAGCGTTCAGTATTGCTGGCATCGCCAAGCTCACCATTTTTATAGAACGCTGCTGCAATAGATAGTGGCCCGGGTGAGTAGAGCAGCTTAATGCCCATGTCGTAATCATCTTCAAGACCGACATAATAAGCACCACTGAACCAAAAGTTGTGCGAAGCGTAGGGTTGCAAGCCAAATGGAACCTGCTGAATACCAATTTGGCCCTGTAGATCATCGGTAAAGTTATAACCGATATAGCCGTGGTGGATGGTATGGAAATCATATTCAGGATAAAAACGATATTGAGCCGAAAGGATCATATCTCCGATTGAACCATTCAAGTCAAAACGAAAGGTGTCAAATGAGAAATCACCGCCCTTATCTTGACTAGAATCTCGTCCTTGCCAGTCCCTCCAATCTTTCACACTATATTGTGCGCGCACGGCACCGCCAATTGTAATAGCGGGTTTACTGGCCGCGACAACTTCTTCAACGATCTGTCTTACGCTTGCGGTCTCCTGCTCAGCGATTGCGACGTCTGTTGTAGGTTGTTGCATTGCATCTTGGTCGATCAGTTTTTGTTCGAGCACGACCATGCGCTGCTTAAGTGCTTGCAGTTCACGTAAAATTTCATTGTCGGCTGCGAATGCGCCACCGCTGATTAACAGCACTAGCAATGTGGGCAGGATAAGTTGATAGCAAACTTTCTTCATTAGTTGTGTCTCCATTATTTTACTATTAATGCAAGTAACTATTCTGCGAATGTTTTTCCACTGGCCATCCCAAGGAACTTACAAAAAGATCTCTGGGGCCTCAACTGGCAAGTGATTTCGAATAATTACCACTGCGAATGATTTTATCGAGTTTTGCTGCAATCGGGTCGTGCTATTTCGGCATCCAAGCCTGCACGGTCTCAGGATGTTCGTTGATCCAGAGGACGGCGTTGTCGTAAGGATTGCTATCCGCCTGTTGATTCATAACCATGACTTGCTGTAGATCTGCTGAAGACCAGTGAAAATTATCTAGCACCGCATAAACCTCAGGCATTTCAGCTTTTAATCCTTTACGCACGACGGTGTTGATATTTTCAGCGCCGCCATAGATGTTGAGCGGATCTTCTAGATACTTCAACTGCCAGCGACCAAACATCCAGTGTGGAGTCCAACCCGTTACTGCAATCCATTCTTTATTGCGAATTGCATCTTTGAGTGCCGCTGTCATTGTTGCACCAGAGCCTTCAATTAAATCAATATCCTTGAGCTGATAGTCCGCAACTGCTTTCTCTGTTTTCACCATGATACCAGCGCCGGGATCAATACCGACAATGCGACTGCTAAATTTATCCTTGGTATCATTCATTTGCGCAATGGTGTCGATCGTTACATACTCAGGGACAACGAGTCCAATACGCGTACCGCTAAGGTTGGGGCCAAGATCTTCAACTTCCCCCTTAACGCCCGCTAGGTAAGTTCCGTGGGTGGTTGGCAGCCAAGCCGTAGTAAACCCATCCGCTGAATCTGTTGCTACCGCTTGCCACATTGCTGCTGCGGAAACTGAGATTAAATCCACCTCGTAGCCTAATTTTTCTTGCAACACAGCCTTCATTACATTGGCAGAAGCAGTGGCACATGACCACTCTACATATACCAATTTGACCTTACCCTTGCTCGCTTCGGCAGGCTGTACGAAAACGCCGACGAGTAATGCTAAGAGTAAACAAACAGTTGAACTGATCATTCCTAATCGTTTTTGCATGTATCTCCTCCTCCTAATAAAAAAACCCGATAAACGTCAATCTTCCGTATCGACTTTGCACTTAGCCCCCGTCGTACCCACTAATGCGGGTACCCAGAGGTTTTATATACGTTCGCCATTCCCGCCTTCGCGGGATTGACGAACTATTTGGCAATAGTGGAAGACTGGTGCTAATCAGAAAAGATAAACAGTACCTATGCAGTTAAATACCTTTACTTCCATTCCAAGGGACATACGAACACCTTATCCATGGGAACGAAATCATATGATTCGTACTGCTAAATAGTTACCAATAAAAATGGGATTGGTATTATTGATCTGCGGATTTGTTGCGTCCTAACTTGCTAGTAAAGCGGTCGAGAATCATGGCAAGAATAACAATGCCAATTCCGGCTTCAAAGCCTTTACCGGGTTGTAGCCGTTGAATCGCTTTCCAAACTTCACCGCCGAGACCACCGGCACCGATCATAGCCGCGATTACCACCATAGATAACGCCAACATGATGGTTTGATTAACACCGGCCATAATAGTTGGCAGCGCAAGTGGTAATTGTAATTTCATCAGTTTTTGACGGCGGTCACAGCCATAGGCATCTGCTGCTTCCACCAGATCAGCTGGAACCTGACGAATACCCAAACTGGTGAGGCGAATCGATGGTGGCATGGCAAAAATTACCGTAGAGAAAATTGCGGCAACAGGCCCCAAACCGAAAAATGGAATGGCCGGAATCAGATAAACAAACGCTGGCATGGTTTGCATCAAATCCAATAGAGGCATAATCACACGATTCGCGCCATCGTAAATTGCAGCTAAAATACCCAATGGAATACCAATAGCCACCGCTACAAAGGTAGCGATGAGGACCAAAACCAAGGTTTCCATGGTCGGTTCCCACAACTGTAGGTTTTCTAGAAAAAAGAGGCCCAACATGGTTCCTAATGCCATCCTTTTACCAACAGCCTTATAAGCTGCAACAGCGACCACCAAAATAAACAACCAACTCGGCACAGCGAGTAAGGCATCCGTAGCAGCTTCCATACCGGTGCTCATTACTTCACTTATACCCTTGGTGATCCATGCGAGGTGATCGGTCAGATAATCCAGTAAGGTATCAATATATTTAGCTAACTGAAACTTGGGGAAATTCATTGAGCCATCCCTTCACTTAGGGTTTCGGGGGCTGGTTCCAGCTCTAATCCACCTTCAGCAATTCCTGCTAATAGGGAACCTCGCACCACGACACCCAGTAACTTTCCTGTTTCGCTTACCACAGGTAAGGGGAGATTTGCATCCGCCATGCGGCCGATAAGATTGGTAACCGGTTCATCTGGCGTTGTGGTTGGAATATCGCTAAGAAGTATGTCCTCTGCCACTTTTTCACCAGATTCCAGGGCATCTTTACAGGACTGAGCCGTTACCAAGCCTCGCAACGTTTTGTCGCGATTCACCACAAAAATAGAACTAATCCCCACGTCGCGCATTTTGTGCAGCATGGTGCGCAGTCCATCTTTGGGATAAGCTACAGTTTTAGCCCGCATCATAACTGAGCTGGCGGTGAGTACCTTGGTCATATCGACGTTTTCGACAAAACGGGAAACATAATCGTTGGCAGGTTGAGTCAGTATCTCCTCAGGGGTACCTATTTGAACGATCCGGCCATCTTTCATCAGGATGATACGGTCGCCTATTTCTAGCGCTTCATCTAAATCATGGGTAATAAAGATAATGGTTTTTTTAAAGCGATCTTGTAACTCAACCAACTCATGTTGCATATCACGCCGAATGAGGGGATCTAGGGCGCTAAAGGCTTCGTCCATCAGCAGGATATCTGGGTTCACCGCTAACCCTCTGGCCAAACCAACCCGCTGCTGCATACCACCAGAAAGTTGCCCAGGGAAACTGTCTTCCCATCCTTCTAAACCGACCTGTACGAGTGCCTCACGTGCTTTTTCGACACGTTCTTCTTTGGCGACGCCTTGTATTTCAAGGCCAAACTCTGCATTTTCCTGGACGGTTCGATGAGGAAAAAGGGCAAAATGTTGAAATATCATGCCAAACTTTTTCCGCCTCAGATTGCGCAGATCAGTGCTGTTCAGCTTTGTGATATCGCAATCATCTATAATAATTTTCCCATGACTGGGTTCAATCAATCGATTCATGCAGCGGACAAGAGTAGACTTTCCACTTCCAGAAAGTCCCATGATAACGAGTATTTCACCGTCGTAAACATCAAAGCTAACATCAGCCAAGCCAACGCTTTGTTTCGTTTTTTCTAGTATTTCATCTTTACTTACACCTTGATTTAACATCTTCAAGGCAGTCTCTGGTGAAGAACCAAAAACTTTATATAAATTGCGCACCTGCATTTTAGGTTTTATTATCTCTGGACCGGTGTCCATTTAGTATGACTCCTTGCTGTAAGCCTGAATTCTACGTGTATTCAATGATAAGTAGCGTAAGTTGTATGTTTTTTTAAAAAAACTTACTGTGCTGAGTCAAAAGAATATCAATAACGTCAGGTTTTAGTTTTTTGTATATGTGTTTACTATGGCTGTATAAATATATTGTGATATTGATTCTGTTAAGAATAAATACTGTTTTATAACGAGTAGGGAGGTCGTACCTTATGTGCGATTTGTGAGGATCTATATGGTATTCAATGTCAGGGAATGAACCAAGAGAATAGAATTGCTATTTTTGTGATTACAAACGTGTAGTAGTGTTTTTGCATAAATAACAGGGTCTGTTCAATGTATCTTGTTGCTTTATCCCTTTAGCAACTCTGTTAAAATTGTAGCTTTTAACTACAATGTAGTGGCAAATCTTGTAGTACCTAAACATATCCAACCCTACAATGTCAAATTTCATTAGATATTTTCGGAGCGGTATTTTTATATATTCATAGAAAGCAGCGTATTTTATATACAGCTGCTTCTCAATTTTTTATGATTCCAAAAAGAAGAATACAGTCCAGAATGAACTGGCCTCACATTTAAAGTATCTGTCTCCTTAATGCTTAGCAAATTGCTTGTGTTCAAATTTGACGTAACCAACAAAACATAAACTTCCCTAGTATCAAAACTGTTCAAAAATTGAATCATTAATACATGAGAAACAGAAGGTCACAAAATGCAGGAATTAACCTATCTAGCGGGATACCCGCAACAATGGACGGATCAAGTGAAACAGTTAATCGCTGAACAGCGATTGGCAACGGTTCTGCTTAAAAGATACCCACGCGCTCACGCTATCAAAACCGATAAAGCGCTTTACGAATACACGATAAATCTTAAGAATCAGTTTTTGCGTAAAACAAACCCACTCAGCAAAGTGGTTTTCGACAACAAGATTGATGTGATTCATCAGGCCTTAGGATTGCATACCTTCATCTCTCGTGTTCAGGGATCGAAACTTAAGGCCAAGCATGAGATTCGTGTCAGTATGGTCTTTAAAACGGCACCTGAAGAGTTTTTACGCATGATTGTGATTCATGAACTGGCGCACTTGAAGGAAAAACAGCACAATAAGGCATTCTACAAGCTATGCTGCCACATGGACGACAGCTACCACCAACTGGAGTTCGACATGCGCATGTATCTCACCCAGCTTGATCTTTTTGGCGCAATCTACTCATAGAGTCACAACTTGAACGACAAGCAACCCTGAACAACAAAGCCGGTTCGGAGATCACTCCGAACCGGCTTTGTTTATACTAGCATGATCTTATTATGGTCCATTAAATCCAACAGTTGCTAAAAGTTCCAGAACTCGTCAATCTCATCATCGGTAAAATCCCATACGGCATTGTGAGGTGGTACCGGATCGGTTTTAAAGAATTCGGGCAGACGGTCATGCTTATTATTGAAGCCAGCGTCAAGATTGAACTGATGCTCGATCTTCATCACTTTTTTACCCAACTCGGTGACATCATCACCGGATAGTTCCGTGCCAAAGCGCGCATTAATCATATCGATCAAGGCAGGCAAACAGGCAGCATCATCAAGGGCAGGAAAGGCGATAAAGATACACATGCCGGTAGAATCAATAGCTGCGGTAGCAATTTGCAGGTTACGCGACAGCTCAACCTGACCGACCTTACTTAACGGATCGACAAATTCACCAACACCGAGGATATTGGAGGCGATGGTGTAACCTGCTGTATGATCAGCTCCCATTGGGCTGGTGGCATAGGTGATGCCGATCCCTTTGACACTGCGTGGGTCATAGGCTGGAATCGCCTGGTTTTTAACGACAGGCACCCTTGTTACACCGTAGACTTTACCGAGTAGTCCAGCACCACTACCGATGATACGACCGAGGGGTGTTCCTTTAGCCAGTTCGTCGCGCAACAAGCGCAACATCCCTTCACCATCGCCAAACGGAATAATACCCGCCTCCATTGCCACGCCGATGGTAACAGCCGTTTCGATGGAATCGACCCCAACATCATCCATGATGCTATCTGCTTCAGCGATTTGGTCGAGGTTATCAATGCAACAATTGGCCCCTAACCCCCAAATGGTTTCATATTCAAAACCAGAGGTGAGGTAATTGCCATCTTTATCGTTATAAACTTGAGAACATTGAATGACACAACCACGATGACAACCATGCCTTACCTTCCCACCACGCTCGGCAATAGTGTCGTGCATGGTTTCACCGCTGATTTTTTCGTGCCCATCGAATTGTCCATAACGGAAGTTATGCGTTGGCAACCCTCCTGCCTCATTGAGAATATTGACCAGCACATTAGTGCCGTAAGTGGGTAAGCCCTCGCCGGCAACGGGATGATCAAGTAGAGTTTTAGCAAACACCCGCGCTGAGGCTTTAAACTTATCGGCATCAACGAGGGGAACTGCGGGTGAGCCTTCAGAGTCAACGGTGATAAATTTAATCTTTTTTGAGCCCATAACAGCGCCCATACCGCCTTGTCCATGGCTGCGAATCTTACCATCGGGATCTTTAACTGAAATATTGGCCGCCGCCATTTTCAGCTCCCCAGCTAGGCCGATAGTCATTACGCCAATCTTTTTACCCTTTTTGGCAACTTGATCTTCAATGACAGCAAAGTTTCCTTTACCGAGCAAGGCGCTCTCCTGCTCAATTGTCACACCAGCCATCGTAACGTGCAGGCTGTAGAAGGTATCGGCAGCAGGCAGCCCTTCAATAATCATCGCCTTGATGCCCATACGGGCAAACTGCTGGGCAGTGGTGCCGCCAGAATTACTCTCCTTGATACCGCCAGTCAGCGGACTTTTTGCGCCACACGACATTCGACCAGATTGTGCCGCTGCTGTTCCAGATAGCAGGCCGGGGGCAAATACCAAGATGTTGTCGGGACCTAACGGGTGGCACAGTGGTGGAACCTCAGCCGCGACAATAGTTGATGTAAGAGCGCGGCCACCGAGACCGATCCATTCTTCAGGAACTTCCTCGATACAGGTTGTTAAATTTGACATGTTGATCCGAAAAACCTTATCCATAACGACCCCCTTGTTGCGATTCAGGTGGAAACGCGCACCCGTACCTTGATGCGTGTTTAATAATTAACTATTAGGAAGAATTATACCAAGGGATAGTGAGATGACAACATGGCGAGGCGAAATAGAGGGGAGCGCTAGTAATAATGGTTGCGAGGTGAGAAAAAAGGAAAGCGATAAACAGACAGTCAGACGTAACCACTGCACAACCAAAAACAAAGGTTATTAAAAAAGCCCTCTACCTGAAGGTAAAGGGCTTTTTATATTCACACAGGATCGAAAATACAATGATCCCAATCAGCAGACTATTTATTCCCACTCAATGGTTGCCGGTGGCTTGCTTGAGATATCGTAGGTGACGCGATTGATCCCCTTAACCTCGTTGATAATCCGGCCACTGATGTGAGCTAAATCAGCATACGGCATCGGATACCAACCTGCTGTCATGAAGTCTTTGGTTTCAACGGCACGAAGAGCCACCACGTACTCATAGGTACGACCATCGCCCATGACGCCAACGCTTTTAACAGGGAGGAACACGGCAAAGGCTTGGCTAATCTTTTCGTAATGCCCTGTGCGGTACAACTCTTCCATGTAGATAGCATCAGCCAAACGGAGGATATCTGCGTACTCTTTTTTTACTTCGCCGAGAATCCGCACACCGAGACCGGGTCCGGGGAAGGGGTGACGCCAGACCATTTGGTGCGGCAAGCCCATCTCTTCGCCGATAGCACGAACTTCATCTTTAAATAGTTCACGCAGCGGCTCAAGCAGTTCGAGCTTCATATAATCAGGGAGACCACCAACATTATGGTGACTCTTTATATTGTGCGCTTTACCCGTTTTACCGCCAGCAGACTCGATAACGTCAGGGTAGATCGTTCCTTGTGCTAACCACTTGGCGTCAGCTATCTTGTTAGATTCCTCTTCGAAGATATCGACAAACAGTCCACCGATAATTTTACGTTTTTTCTCTGGATCAGAAACACCAGCGAGGCCATCGAGAAAACGCTGTTCAGCGTCAACACGAATCACTTTAACGCCAAGATTCGAAGCAAAAGTGCTCATCACTTGATCGCCTTCATTGAGGCGCAGTAAGCCGTTATCGACAAACACACAGGTGAGCTGGTCGCCAATAGCGCGATGGATCAGTGCCGCAGCAACGGAGGAATCAACGCCCCCCGAAAGACCGAGAATAACGTGATCATCACCAACCTGCTCTTTAATCCGCTTTACCGCATCATCAACGATTTGACCGGGAGTCCACTGACCTGTGCAACCACAGATTTTACGAACGAAGGTATCAATCAGTACTTCACCATGAGGAGTGTGATTGACCTCTGGGTGAAATTGAACACCGTAAAGATTACGTTCAACATTTTGAATTCCACACACAGGAGCATTAAGAGTAGCAGCAATCACTTCAAAACCTTCGGCAACGCGCTGAACATGGTCGCCGTGGCTCATCCATACGGGGGTTTTTCCTTCGACAAAAAAGCCATCAAACAGTGGCCCCGGTGTCCCTTGACTCAGTAGTTCCGCATGACCAAATTCACGTTTACCAGCAGGAACGACCAAACCACCAAAGTGGCGATTAAGCAATTGCATACCGTAACAAATAGCAAAAACGGGAACGCCTAATTCAAACAGCTCTTCATCAACAACAGGAGCGCCCTCATCGTAGACCGACTTTGGCCCACCTGAAAGAATAATGCCGTTAGGAGCGAAGTCACGAATGGCTTGCAGATCCATATCATATGGATGGAGTTCACAATACACATGCGCCTCACGCACTCGCCGTGCGATGAGTTGCGTATATTGAGAACCAAAATCGAGAATCAGAATTCTTTCGCTATGTAGATCAGACATGGTGTCGCTCCTTGGTATGGATAAGCTGCTGAATCGCTTCAGCCTTAAACGAACGAAAGCCCGTAGGTACGTAACGGGCTTTCGTTGCATTATGAGATCGTGTTAAAGCCGCCTAGGAAGGCCGCTCAATGCGATAGTTTGGTGCTTCGTGAGTGATATTCACATCGTGAACATGCGATTCACGTAAACCCGCATTGGTAATACGAATAAACTGTGCTTTCTGTTGCAACTCTTTGAGGTTGTGACAGCCGGTATAACCCATGCCAGCACGTAAACCACCGAGAAGTTGATGAATATTTTCAGACAATGTGCCACGGAAAGGAACACGCCCCTCAATCCCCTCAGGAACCAGCTTAATATCGTTATCAACGTCACCTTGGAAGTAGCGATCTTTACTCCCTTTTTTCATCGCGCCTAAACTGCCCATACCACGGTAAGACTTATAAGTACGGCCTTGATACAGGATCGTTTCACCGGGAGATTCTTCAGTTCCAGCAAACAAGGAACCGATCATGATGACGTCAGCACCGGCAGTAATCGCCTTTGGCAACTCACCAGAATACTTGATACCACCATCGGCAATGAGAGGGATACCCGCCCGTTGGGTCACACGAGCCACATCAGCAATAGCAGTAATTTGCGGAACACCAACACCAGCAACAATACGTGTGGTGCAGATTGAACCGGGGCCAATACCTACTTTAACAGCATCTACACCCGCTTTGATCAACGCTTCGGCAGCTCCTGCTGTGGCAATATTACCAGCAATAATCTGTAAGTCAGGATAGTTGCGCTTGGTCTCGGTAAGAGCATCAATGACACCTTGCGAATGGCCATGAGCGGTATCAACAACAACCGCATCGACACCAGCACGAACCAGTAGTTCAATCCGTGATTCACTATCACCACCAACACCAACCGCAGCAGCAGCACGTAAACGACCAAACTCATCCTTACAAGCTGAAGGATACTTACGTACCTTTTCGATATCTTTAATGGTGATCAATCCTTGCAGGACATAATCATCATCAACCACCAACAACTTTTCGATCCGATGTTTATGGAGATGAAATTTAGCTTCCTCCAAAGTGGTTCCCGGAGGAACGGTCACCAAATTTTCTTTGGTCATCACATTTTCGATAGGCTGATCAAGCTTTGTTTCGAAACGCAGGTCACGATTGGTAAGAATCCCTACCAGACGACCATTTTTAGTCACTGGAACACCTGAAATACGATATTTTTTCATCACCTCAAGAGCCTCATAGATCTTTTGTTCTGGCTCCATTGTAATCGGATCGACAATCATGCCGCTTTCCGATTTTTTAACCTGATCGACTTCAAGTGCCTGCTCTTGCGGCGACATATTCTTATGGACAACACCGATCCCACCTTCACGTGCCATACAAATAGCGGTGCGCGCATCAGTTACGGTATCCATCGCTGCCGACATCAATGGAATATTCAGCATGATTGATGCGGTTAAATTAGTTGAAAGATCTACCTCTTTGGGCAGCACCAGCGAATGAGCAGGGACAAGAAGAACATCATCAAAGGTGAGTCCTTCTCGTAATTCGGGATCCAACATTTTGGTCTCCTTTGCAGAGAATTTACAGTGTTAATATATGAGTTATTACGCAAATTTTATTTAACTGAACATACTATCCCTCAACGCCGCTACCGTCAAGGCAGCATCACTAAAATTCAGGGGCTATTTACGAAGGAATAAACATCTCGCAGTTGTCAATTTTGTAGATCACCGCACTCAACAACGCGATGGTGTATTCTAAGTCAGCCAACGACAACACCTCAACGGGCGAGTGCATATAGCGCAGTGGAACACTCACCAGTGCTGCAGCCACACCACCACGGCTCAGTTGCATCACATTGGCATCGGTTCCAGTGGCCCGTGGCATACCGACTACTTGATAAGGGATATCAAGCTCGTTAGCCGTTTCACAAAGCAGATTAAACAAAACAGGGTTGATGTTAGCTCCACGAGCAATGATCGGCCCCCTGCCCACTCCTAAGTCGCCAACCTCTTTCTGATTCACACCGGGGAAGTCACTCGAAAATCCAACGTCGACAGCAATGCCAACATCGGGATTCACACCGTAAACACTTGCCGAAGCACCACGCAAGCCAACTTCCTCTTGCACTGTTGTCACACTGTAGAGGTCAACGGGTGCATTACCACGTTGACTCACCTGTTGCAGAACTCGGGTAATGACAAACGCGCCCATTTTATCATCAAAGGCGCGTGAGGTAACCAGATCACCCTGAAGCCGTTCAAGGCTCGGCACAAAGGTGATGGGATCACCAATGTTTAACAGCGACAACACTTCGTCGCGATCAGCACAACCAATATCAATATACTGGTCTTTAAAGGGCACAACCTTTTCGCGATCTTTTGCTTCCATAAGATGGATCGGTTTTTTACCCACCACACCGAGAATGGTCCCAGAATCTGCGTGGATGTTGACCCGCTGACCAGGAACAAGGTGGGGATCGACACCACCGATGGGGGCAAAATAGATAAAGCCTTTATCATCAATGTACTTGACCATAAAGCCGATCTCATCGCAGTGGCCAGCGAGCATCACCCGTGGTCGGCGTTCACCACACCCATCAAGGCGGGCAATCACATTGCCCATGACATCGGTTTTAACCTCGGTTGCAACATCGGCAAGTTCTCGGCGGATAATGCGCTGCACGGGTTGTTCAAATCCTGATGGACTTGGCGCTTGAGAGAGTTCTTTGAGCATGTCGTAATACTGTTGTTCCATCGATTGAATCTCCCTGATAAATATCTATTAAGTAGGCGTGCGCCACCATCTTGCCCTGAAACGGCTCGAATTAAACCAACGTCGCTCTATGCGAGTTGCGTAATACTTGATCAACCCGTACCGTCACTATTTGACCAACCAGATCGGCACTGCCGTTAAAATTAACAATACGACTCCACTGGTTGCGGCCGTTAAGCTGCCCCTCGCCACGGCGACTGACACCTTCGACCAAAACCTGCTGCAATTGATCTTGATCTGCTAACCACACTTCATTGCCAATACGCTCTTGAGTGGTTAGGAGAAGTTTAAACCAGCGGCTTTTCTCTTCGTCACTTACCGGGTCAGCAAAATTACGCGCTGCCGTTTGTGGACGTGAAGAGTAGATGAACGAATAGGCATCAGCAAAACGAACCTGCTCCATCAAGTCGATGGTTTGCATAAAGTCGTCTTCTGTTTCACCGGGAAAGCCGACAATCAAATCAGTTGTGATGCGAATTTCAGGACAGTGCTGCTTAAGACTTTGCACCCGATCTAAATATTGTTCACGACTATAACCACGATTCATCTGCTTTAAAATATGATTGGAACCACTTTGTACAGCCAGATGCATCTGCTTGCATAATTTATCTAACGATGAAAAACATTGGATCAAATCATCGGAAAGGTCTTTAGGATGGGACGAAGTAAAACGCAGCCGCGACAACCCGTTAATTTCATGCACGCGCTCAAGCAACTCAGGGAAACTGACATCGCCACTGCCTTTTTGACCATACGAATTGACATTTTGGCCTAACAAGGTGACTTCGCGAACCCCTTGATCCACCAATGTGCGCACTTCATTAACAATATCGGCACTGGTTCGGCTCACCTCACGTCCACGTACATACGGAACAACACAATAGGAGCAAAAGTTATCACAGCCCTGCATCACGGTAACAAAGCGTGCAACAGAACTCTCTTTACCGCGTTGCGGAAATTGGCCGAGCCGTTCCACCCCTTCATAATGGGTCGTTGCACAAAATTGACCTCGCCCTTTTGTTTCCTCAACTTGAGCCACCAACTCAGGCAATTTGCACACATTGTGAGTTCCCATCACAATATTAACAAACGGTAAGCGGTCAAGGAGCTGCTGCCCCTCTTGCTGAGCCACGCAACCAGCAACAGCAATAATCAAGCTTTTCTTTTTCTCTTTCAACGGTTTATAACGCCCTAAGTGGCCGTAAACTTTTCGTTCTGCCTTGTCTCGCACTGAGCAGGTATTGAGAATAATCAGATCTGCCAATTTCGGATCATCAACTGGAACGTAACCACTCTCGTCGAGTAAGCTAGCAATCCACTCCGAGTCCACCACATTCATTTGGCAGCCAAAAGTTTCGAGGTAAAATAATTTTGTCATGGATAGGGGTACCATCAGGGTTAAACAGGTTAAATTTCAACACGAATCGTGACCAGTAAAATTGTCCGATATAACCAGATACATCGAAAAAAATCAACGGTAATCCACGGGCTTTACGTTAAAAATTTCACTCTGAACTGTTGGCGTTATTGTCAGTAATCAACGGCTCTAATCGCCGATACAGTTCATGAGGATATTCGATACAGCTCAAGGTGATGCGCCGAGTTCCCGCTTCAAGATAAAATGACCCCAACTGCTCACCAAGAGGATACAGACATTGATAACTCAACGTATTTAAATCAAAAGCGATTATTCGCGTGCGAAGTAGACCACATTGAACAAGAAGTTGACGCTCAGTCAGGGCATAAAATACTCGCTCCCACTCCAACCGCGCCATGAGCAACTGACCAATACTTAAATATACGCCGATCAATAAAAACGGAATCGGCACTACGGCCCACAATGTATGCTCACCCTGCCCAACCAGTCCCCAACCAGTAACCAGCCACCAAACGCTCATTGCCGTGACCAACACACCAAATAAAGCATGTTGCCAGCGACGAAAGGTGAAACAGCGCGGAGCAGGTCGAGCCTGCCAAACAATACTCTCATCTTGAGCGGTAAACTGTGACCAATCGAGCATAGAACCGTTAAACTCCTATCAAAGATAAAAACACCTAGCAGGCTGTCGGGCTTGACGGGCCGTAGCGAGAGATAGACTGCTAACTATTGTTGATGACCGATAACATTTTTCCGTCCCCAGCGTAACGCTTCTTGATGGGAATCAAAATAGAGATCTAAACGATTCTTTCCCTTGATCGCCGACCCCTTATCTTCAACCCTTCCCCAACCATAACCAGTAATAAAAATTCGGGTATGCGGGCCAATGTGATTCCAATCCGCAGCGATGGTGCCATCATGCGCAAACCACATCCACGGCAACAACAATCGATGCGGTAACGTCCACGGATGCGTTAAGGTATTGCCTGACAACAACCCTGAGTAAGGTTGGCGAGGTTCGGTGCCCAAAGCGGTGCGACCAGTATAAACATCGCCCCTATTTGGTCCGGCAACAAAGTGACGATTCCAAAAATCGGGAAAATCACGTGACCATGAACAGCACGATGAACAATTACAATAAGCAGTTGTTTTATACGTCTGCTGCTGAGGTGCCGCACACCCCCCAACAAACAACAGTAATATCAATATGAATAAAATTCGCATAAATCCTTTTATTTTCAAACAACAAGTGTAAGTTAACAACGATACGGCACTTTACAATGCAGCCGTGACTCTGTCTATATTCTATTAACTATACAGGAGTTCAAAATCATGCAAGTTGAAGACGATAAAGGGTGCTTTGTTTGTGGTGATAAAAACACTCACGGCCTGCACGCCATATTCGAAGTTGATAAAGAAAACCAAAGAGCAACCTGTCATTACACCATTCCGCAACAATTCCAGGGATGGAAGAACATTGCTCACGGTGGTGTTTTAGCCACTCTACTCGATGAAGTGAGCATCTATGCGTGCCGTAGCATCACCTGCAACGTGGTCACTGCCGAACTTTCTGTACGCTACAGAAAGCCAGTCATGGTAAATACACCACTAGTATTAAGCGCCAAAATTGTTGAAACAAACAAACGTTACTTTCTCGTTAACTCGACCATCGAAGTGGACGGTAAAGTTCACACTTCAGCCAAGGCAAAGGTCTTCATCTGTTAAACGCTTAGATTCACAACTAAAGCTAGCGCTAAACCAACAATCGCTAACTATTCGATTCCTCGCTGTTTTAACGTAATAAATCCAACAGCAACAACAATCCTTCGCTGCCGGCTATTTTTTAATAGCAAAGCCTACACGGTTAGTGTATTCTTGCGCGGTTTTGCCTACTTACATATGTTTTAAGGAGATTTACCCGAAATGAGCGACCAGATCAGAAACATTGCTATCATTGCCCACGTTGACCACGGAAAAACGACCCTTGTTGACGTTATGCTACAACAGTCGGGAGTATTTCGCTCCAATCAGGTCATTACCGAACGGATCATGGACAGCAACGATCTGGAAAAAGAGCGCGGTATCACCATACTATCGAAAAACCTCTCTATCGAATATGATGATGTTAAAATCAACATCGTTGACACACCTGGTCACGCTGACTTTGGCGGTGAAGTTGAGCGTGTTTTGAAGATGGTTGATTCCGTTCTGCTTCTTGTTGATGCGTTTGACGGCCCTATGCCTCAAACCCGTTTCGTGCTTAAAAAATCTCTTGACCTTGGCCTTAAGCCAATCGTCGTTATTAATAAGATTGACCGTCCTGGCTCCCGCCCTGAAGAAGTGGTTGACATGGTTTTTGATCTTTTCTGTGAGCTTGAAGCGACAGAAGATCAAATGGATTTCCCAATTGTCTATGCCAGTGCAAAAAACGGTTACGCTCGCTATGAGGCAACCGATGACAACATGGACCTCAAGGTACTGTTTGACGTGATTAAAGCCAAGGTTCCGTCCCCTAAGGTTGACGTCAACGCACCATTTCAATTCTTGGTTACCAGTATTGACTACAACAACTACATTGGTCGTATCGCTACAGGTAAAATTTTTAACGGCAGCGTTAAATCTGGCGACACCATTGCTCGTATTGATAAAGACGGCAACATCACCCGTGGTCGAATCTCCAAACTAATCGCCTATCAAGGGATGCAACAAATCACAATTGATGAAGCGTTTGCTGGGGACATTGTCACCATCGCCGGTTTTGAAGAGATTAAAATCAGTGAGTCACTCACCTCGACGGTAGACCCACAGCCACTTCCTTATGTAAATATTGATGAGCCAACTCTGGCGATGAACTTTATCGTCAACAGTTCACCCTTTGCAGGCACTGAGGGTAAGTTGGTTACCTCACGTAATATCTATGAGCGTTTGCAAAAAGAATTACGTACCAACGTTTCTCTACGAGTTGAAGAAACTGACAACACCGATACTTTTAAAGTTTCTGGTCGTGGTGAGCTTCACCTCTCAATTTTGATTGAAACCATGCGTCGTGAAGGCTTCGAGCTTGCGGTATCAAAGCCAGAAGTTATCCTCAAAGAGGAAAACGGCCAAAAAATGGAGCCATTCGAGTACTTATGTATCGACGTACCCGAGGAGTTTCAAGGAACAGTTATCGAGAAGCTTGGTCAGCGTAAAGCAGAGATGATCTCCATGAAGCCAATGGAGGGCACCAACCGCCTTGAGTTTAATATTCCAGCACGTGGCCTTATTGGTTTCCGTACTGAATTTATGACAGATACCCGTGGTACGGGCGTGCTGTCACATAGTTTCCTTGAGTATGGACCATACAAAGGTGAGATCGAGGGCCGTAAGAATGGCGTACTGATCTCCATTGATGCTGGTGAAACTGTAGCCTATTCACTGTTCAACTTGCAAGATCGTGGCATGCTGTTTGTTAATCCTGGTACTAAAGTGTACGAGGGGATGATTATCGGTCAGAACGCTAAAGAGAGCGATATGATGGTTAACGTGCGTAAGGGTAAAAAGCTCTCCAACGTCCGTTCATCAGGTACTGACGAAGCGATTCGCCTGACACCACCTCACATTTTAACTCTTGAGCAAGCTCTTGAATATATTTCTGCTGATGAGTTAGTTGAGGTTACTCCTGAGTCAATTCGTCTAAGAAAGAAAGTTCTTAATGCCAATGACCGCAAGAAGACCGAAAAAAGTAAATCAAATTAAATACTAATTTGAACATAAAATAAAAAAGGGACAGACCTTGCGGTCTGTCCCTTTTTATTTTCAACCAACGGTATAAAAATCCGTCAACAAACGATTATGATTCACCAAGTCCACCAGAACACAAGTCTGCATCCTCACCGATCTCTTCATCACTACCTTCAGGAGTCAATTCAGCCACTTTTTTGATGATCTCTTGCAACCAAGCAATCTCATCAGGGACAAACTCTTTTTGAAACTCCGTGCCAACGTTGAGCGCCCAGTTCAATTTCGGCGGTGTCATTTGCGCAATGGCGTCACCGGCGACAATCACATAACTCACCGACTCATCGGCCCAAGATAGCAATCGCTCTTTATTTTCAAACAACATCAAATAATCTTCGTCATCCGAACTTAACACCAACGGCACAATGCTCTCATGATTGGTAATCTCTTGTTCGCCCTTCTCACCCTCTTCAGCTTGAACAGGGATATAAAAATCGGAATTCAAAACCAAATCATAATAAGCAGCCTGATTTTTCTCATCCTCAACATACAGTTCAAATGCTCTGTCTAACTCAGTCATACGTAAACCTTTCAATACTGATGGTCTCGCAAAAACAAATAAGATGGCTAAGCAAAAATTTCGCACCCCAAGGCGCAGTGATTGTTCAAGGGTGAAGGCATACATGTTGTATGTCAAAGTCTTGAACAAACGCTGCAACGCAGGTGGGCGGACTTTTCGCAACGCCATCAATACTATGCGAGTCACAACCTGTGATACGGCAAAAAAATACCCATGTATTCACGCGACGATGTCAACCATCGGGCGATTCTACTTGGGCAATAAAACATTTTACCTTATGAATTTCCAGCTAAAAAGCTATTGTGCTCAACACATGCTACAGCTCATGCACCAAAATAAAGTCGTTCGCTGCGCGTGTACCATGGCAACCAATGCAACCATCGAGCTTCCCTTGCTTAAGTGTGGTGCCTGTAGGACTATATTTAGCCCAGAACCAATCACCATCGGCAGGATTATATCCACGCACTTTGTACATGACCGTAATAGCCTTGAGGACATTGTCGTTACCGTAATTTTCTTTGACCTCAATCGTGCCATACTGTGCGGGTGCATTCACCGACAACAGGCCAATCTGATTAACAAACACCTTATGTTGCGGACCATGAGGAGCGCGACCGTCTTGCATCCCTTGGTGATCATTCCAAAATCCCCACCCTTGATACGGTGAAACTTGAGTAATATAACCCCAAAGCGAATCGCCATCGGGCTCAGGCATCTCATCGGAAGCGGTCAGCAGAGTACAGCCCATCAACACAAATACGAATAAAAATCCAAGTATCATTTTTTTCTGCATAGTGTTCCCCTTTTATTTGTGACGGTTTGGTTGAAAACAAACAACATCTAATAAAAATAACACAGCACAACTAAATAACAACTTTAGAGAACGAACAACAGCCACGCGAAAACACTATAAATAATGAAATAACGAAAGGATAAGGATATAACTGACAATCGAAAGCGCCGTCGACATCACCACAATAGAACCAGCGAGTTCAGCATCGCTAGACATCTGTTGGGCCATAATATAGGTGGCTGTTGCCGCCGGAGAGGCTGACATCAAAACCCCAACCCTAAGATCAACCCCTGTCACGCCAAACAAGCTCAATAACACCGCAGCGAGCAAAGGCATCCACAATAATTTAATCCCCGTGGCCATAGCTGCCATAACAAGATCACCACGCAAACGAGCCAGTGAAAACCCACCGCCTAAGGCAAACAACGCCAGCGGCAAACTCATGCCCGTGGTAATCTTCAGGCTGCGCTCCAACACCACCGGCACCGGCAATTGAAGGTAACTCCACACCAACCCAGCAAATGAAGCAATAATAAGCGGATTCGCCAACACTTTTCCCGCCATCGGAAACAGCCGCTTAATACGGCTCTCCTCACGATTCCCTTGCTGCGGTCCCAATAGTGCAAGCACAGCTAAAAAATTAAGTACCGGCACCAAAAAACCCATCAACACACTGGCGCGAATAAGACCATCATCACCGTAGGCATTAAACACAATCGCTAACCCAATATAGGCGAGATTGCCGCGAAACGATCCCTGCGAAAACGCACCCAACCTTTTCGGTGAATAATTGCGAGACACGCCATAACCATAGCTGATAATACAACTGAGAATGATTGCCAGAGTTGCACCAGCTACCAGTTCAAAATTAAAATTAGCACTAAAGTCGGCAGTGGAAATTTTATAAAACAAAAGCAGTGGTAAGCAGACATAATAAACGAGAGCGTTAGTTTGTTGCAAAAAGGTATCATCAACAAGGTTGATGCGACGCACACCCCAACCTAACGCGATAACGATAAAAACAGGGAAAACTATGTTAAGAATCTCAATAACCATTCAAATTGATTAACATAGTTAGTAAGGAAAGGCAAAAGGCAATATTTTGGCGATCCATTCAGATCTATGTGCAATAGTAAATACCCCTGCCATCATATCCTTAAAACTAACCATAAAAAAGCGAGCCTTTAAGAAAAGGCTCGCTTTATATATTCATGTAACATTTACACTAACGAATTTTATTGAGGCAAATAAAACGATGTCAAACTCACCTCATTATGCCCAACGGTAGGGTCCATTTTAACAAGAGTATAGGCACCTAACATTGCAGGCTTTGCTTTAAGGTAATAGGTCTTTCCAGCAACAATATTATCGTACACGACAGTATCGTAGGTAGACTTTGGAAATGAGTTCTTTTGTAAGACGACCTTAAGAGTACCAGGCTTCACATGAAGTGGAATGTGACTGTTGTTAATCAATGGACTGACTATTTTATCATCGTTAATAATTGCGCTAAAATGGGTTCCACGACTAATAAAGCTTTCTGGACGGTACAGATAAACGAGAGCTTCACCAGAATTTACTTGTTGCACCTGAAACGGCACGCTAGTCATTACGCAACCTTGCAATGTGCCAGCAATCAAGATAAAGCAACATAGCCCTACAAATCTACGAATCATTTCATTACTCCTTGTTTGGGTTCAATAGTTTGATAATATTGACCAAATACTAGTACAAGTAACAGCAAATTTTCAATTAATAAAGGGAAGCAATCAAACCTGATATTGGATCAGCGGTTAAACGATTACAATATTGGAGAAAATTTCTATTGACAGTACGGCACCACGGGAGTATTAATGTCGCTGCAATTGAGACTCATTCTCCTTAAGCACACAAGGTCTAGCCTATGAATTCGGATGAATTTAAAAACTTTTTGTCAAAGCGCGGCCTTAAAATGACGCGAGAACGACAGGAACTTTATCATGAAATTTTAAAATT
This sequence comes from Desulfuromonas svalbardensis, assembly GCF_055389415.1. Classification (NCBI taxonomy): domain Bacteria; kingdom Pseudomonadati; phylum Thermodesulfobacteriota; class Desulfuromonadia; order Desulfuromonadales; family Desulfuromonadaceae; genus Desulfuromonas; species Desulfuromonas svalbardensis. Next base: position 3,099,339 of record NZ_AP042416.1, read on the forward strand.
CGATAATCACTTTGATGTCGACAGTTTACTCTTCCGGTTGAAAAACCGAGGACTTAAAACCTCAAAGGCTACCATTTATCGGACGTTACAACTTCTGATGGAAGCGGGATTAATCCGCAACATCAGTCTCTCCCTTTCTGAGGCACGCAGTCCTCGTTACAGTGTGTGCTCAAAATTACGCGCCTACGATCACTTAATTTGCACAGGTTGTGGCAAAGTGACTGACTTTGACAAGCAAGAGGTGTGTAAAACATGTCAAAGCGTTACAGCCGAACACGGTTACAAACTAGAAGCACACAGTTTACGAATTTTCGCCCTATGCCCAGACTGTCAGAAAAAAGGGCTAACCAGTTGTTAGAGTATTTATTTTCATCTGCTTGTGCAGAGTGTTATGACTCATCATATTTAAGGAGTAATTGAACAATGAACAGTACAGATATTGTCATTATTGGTGGTTCAGCAGCAGGCTTGTCCTCCGTTGCAGCACTATTACGCCGTCACCCACATAAAAAAATCACCATGATTCGTAATGTCAGCCAAACGGTTGTTCCATGTGGCATCCCCTATGTTTACGGCACACTTAAAACTGTGACAAAAAACATTGTACCCGACACCATGATGGAACAAGCGGGCGTAAACATTATCAAAAAACATGTCAACAAGATTGATCGTAAAGCGAAGACAATTACCTTTGACGATGGTGAAACCCTAAGTTACGAAAAAATGATTTTGAGCACGGGATCAAAACCTTTTGTTCCCCCTATTCCAGGAGCAACGCTCAAGAATGTTTTTTGCATTCAAAAAGATCCTACTTATTTGCAAAACATTTATAAAGCTCTCGATCCAGCAACGAATATCGTCGTCATTGGTGGCGGTTTTATCGGTGTAGAAATGGCGGAACAGATTGCTAAGATGGCTGGACATACTACGGTTAAAAACATCCGATTAATCGAGATGATGCCTCGATGCCTGATGCTGGCATGTGAAGAAGAGTACTGTGATGTTGCTGAAAATGAGTTGCGCGAACTAGGCATTAAGGTGATGACCAACAGTCAGGTGAAAGCGATTCATGGCGATACACAGGTTACAGGGATAGAACTAGCTACCGGTGAGATGATAAATGCTGATGTCGTTGTAATTGGCATTGGTGCAGCGCCAAACATTGACCTTGCTGTCGATGCGGGTCTTACAGCCGACCCACGAAACGGCGTAGCAGTTGATGCCTACCTAAGAACCAATGATCCCGACATCTATTCTGCGGGCGATTGCGCGAGCAAGTTTTCCTTTTTATCGGGTCAACCCAGTGGAATACGACTGGCTTCTATTGCTGCCACCGAGGGTACTATTGCCGCTGGTAATCTTTATAGCCCGAAACCACGCAAGACTCTCGGCGCTCTTGGTGCTTTTGCAACCAAAGTTGGCAACCGCAGCATTGCCGCAGCAGGACTAACAACGCAAGCCGCAAAACAGGAAAATGTCGACGTGATTGTTGGTGAGGCCGTTGCCTCCAATATGCACCCCGGTTCATTACCTAATGCGATTGCCGACATGAAAGTGAAACTGTTATTCCGTAAAGACAATCAACAAATTGTTGGTGGTCATGTATGTGGTGGTGATTCGTCTGCCGAACTTGCCAATGCAATTTCGGTTGCGATTCAGGCCAAGCAAACAGCACACGACTTATCTGTGATGCAGTATGCCACTCACCCACTGTTGACAGCTTCACCAGTAATGTACCAATTAATGGTTGCTGCAGATAACGCCCTAGCTGCCACAGATCAATAAGTTCGCTACTACCTTATTCAATGATTTGGGCTGTTTGTCGTCGGTTGACTCGCTGATACAGGTACTCGTAAAAACAAAGAAGCCAGACTAAAATACTTAGTCTGGCTTCTTTGTAGTTATAAAATCAAAAATTAACTGGTCAACAAAGCCTTATCTTCCGGTTCCTCATGAACAAGACGAAGCTCTTTTTTCTTCGGGCTAATCTCACCACTAAGAATTGATCCTGACTCCACTTCAAGGTCATCAGTACTCAGAGTTCCATCAATTCGACCCGTTGCTTTAACCTGTAATTTTTCAACGGTAAGGTTACCAATAATCTGACCGTAACAAACACAACTAATAGCAACGACATCACCGAGAATTTTTCCCGTTGCGCTAACAATGAGATGATCACCACTTAAATTGCCATCAAACTGACCATCAACGCGCATGGTATCTTTAAAACTCATATCACCTGTAATTTCAGTTCCTTCACCGAGAATCGTGCTAATCGCATCAGGATTACTTTTTTTTGTGGATGAAAACATAAAAACTCCAGTGTAGGAATAAAGAATTATTCAGCTAGATAGGTGAGAGAATAAGGGTTGATCGCTTTACCCTGATCACGAATTTCGTAATGAAGATGTGGCCCTGTTGAACGCCCAGTATTCCCCATAGTTCCAATCACATCGCCACGAGCAATCTGCTGTCCTCTTTTAACTAAAATCTTATCAAGATGACCAAAAACAGTCATAAACCGATCACCATTAGCGACCTTTACCATATTACCGTAGCCCGAAACAGCACCGCGACTCGTAACAGTACCACTGGCAGTAGCATACACCTTAGTACCAACGTAATGGGCAATATCAATACCACTGTGGAACGCTCTTCTGCCATTAAAAGGATCACGCCGCGCACCAAAACTAGACGACAAATAGCCTTCGCAGGGAATGCCAAGGGGCAACCTATCAACAATGCCAATCAACTGCTGTGAGACAAAAAGAGCCTCTTCACTAACTTTACCCATATCGGACACATCGGCAATAAAAGGCCCACCACTATTCTGGTCACCCTCGCTTACTGGAATTTCAATACCAACCTTGGTTAGAATCGATTCAATTTGTGAACTACGTTCATTTAAGTTATTAACCGCGTTGCTCAACAGTTCTTGTTTTTCAGATTCCTGTTGGCACACTTGGGATAACAATTGGGTATTTTGCGAAGAAAGGCGCTGAACTTCACTTTCTAACTGCATTAAGACACGCTGTTGCGCTAAAGAGTTGTACGATAGATAGAGAGAAACAACGAGTATTACGCTAACAACACTTGCTGCCACAGCTAATGCTTTAGCAACGCGCTTTTTAACCACCAGCGAGCGTGATCGTCCATCGCCAGCGGCAACAATGATATGAATGTTATTCTCCATGCAAATATCTTCTCATCCGGGCATATTAAAATGGAGCGCAACACAATAACCACTTAATTTTCATTAATCTTAAAACGGGAAACCGAAGGTCAATCTAAATGATTAACCTTCGGCATGTGTTAAGTTAAAACAAATTGTTAACGGATCAATAATTGATGTCCTACTTTAACCACGGCTGAGCGGAGATCGAGCCTTTTTCAACTAGGTGATCAGGAACGGCCTGTTCAGTACAAAACGAGATAGCACCAAGTTCATCACGCTCACTTATCAGGCGATTCAACAGTGGAACATTGTTATTACGAACACCAAGAGAACTAAGTAATGTTCCCATCCCTTGAGCAGAACGTGCATGAGCTAACACGTAATCATAAGAAGCGATGGTATACGCTCGTCGTGCTTGGAAATATTCATTTTCAGTATCAAGCAAGTCAAGCAAGGTTCGTTGGCCAATATCAAACTGATCTCGATAGGCTTGGCGCGCTTTTTCACTCGATTGTAAATGAGCCTTCAAGTGGTCAAGTTGACGTTCTAAATGACCAATAGAATTATAGGCAATTGTCAGTATTTGGCGAACATCGCGACAGGCCCTATTACGCAGGTCAACAACCTGATTAATGTAGCTTGTAAACTGTTTCACCGTCGCGTAATCACTACCTCCACGGTAGAGATTTACCGTTGCAACAACCTCAACAACAGTTTCGTTGCTATTCCCTTTAATCAGATCTCTCTCTGCCCCCATATCGTGATGAGCACGTAGTTCAATACGCGGATGAAAGGCTGACTCACGTGCATCCTTTGCCTTACGCGCTGCGGAAACACGATTAAAGGCCGCATTAATTGTCGGATTTTGTTGAAATGCATTGAGCAGAGCCGCTTCAATTTTTTCGGGCAATTCAATCTGCGTCAACTCAGCCGGTGGTTGTAATGTTGCAGCAGGGAGTTCACCGACAAGCCGCAGAAAACGAGCACTAACATCATGGAGATTATTCGATTCGGTCATCCAGTTCGAGCGAGCTAGCGCCAAACGACCCGTTGCCTGATCCAGATCAACACCACGACTAATGCCAGCATCAACCCGCTCTTTAACTTGATCAAACACCTCTTGGTGCTGCGCCAAATTTTCTTCAGCATAGGCTAGAAGATTACGGTAACGCACCACATCCACATAAGCAGTAACAACTGTTAACGCGGTATTTTCGCTCATCTCTAACAGTTCACATAAGCGCACCAGCTTTTCAGCACTGAGTCTCTCCACCTCATCGCGCGTCAAAAAACCATCATAAAGCATTTGCGTAAAAGCAAAAGAAACCTCAGCGGTTTGATAATCACTGGTTTGACTATTTGAACGATAGCCTTCATAGCCCGCTCGCCCAGTCACATCAACACTCGGGAGGTAACCACCCCAAGCAGCATCCTGCTCATACTCAACAGATTGGAAGATCTCCCAACTAGCCAACACTTCAGGATTGGTAGCAATCGACTGGACAACAACAGCGCGCAGTGTATTCATTTCACTGACTTGTTGTGGTTGGAACAATTCCGCCATTGTCAACTCGTCACTAGACAAACAAACAATAGGGATTGAAAGCAGAGACAATAGAAGAACAGACAAGCTTAGGAGCTTCATTAGAAAACCTCACAAACAAAAAAAATACCTTTAATAAATGACGGCAAACTTTGCATTTATAACGTGAATAAATTCTTTTGTATAGCTAAAAAATAGAACAATACCAGTCATGTTTTGCTATATTTTGAACACCTTCAACGCAAGAAGGTATATAATGAACAGTTAACAATATCCAAACATAAAAACCCCATTAAGGAACAACTTGTGGCGAATAAGTTCAGCATAAAATACCCATTTTCTCTGATTAAAATAGTCGTATTGTCTATTTTAATCATGAGCTGTGCGGTCATTTTCTCGCTAGCCATCACGCTTAATTTACACCAACTACAAGACCTCGCCGAACAACGCTATGGAAAAACTGGCCGACAATCGATTATTGCCTGGCAACAAATCCAAACAGAATGTGCCCCCCTCTCTATCCATGAACAACTCAACAAAGTGAACCAATTCTTCAATCAACGCATTCTCTATGTCGATGATCGTTTAACGTGGAAGAAAGAAGATTACTGGGCAACACCACTTGAAACGCTCGGCATGGGCCAGGGGGACTGTGAAGATTTTTCCTTCGCTAAATATATCACCCTTAACCTCTTGGGTATCCCCATTGAAAAACTTCGCCTCACCTATGTAAAAGCAAGAGTATTAACAACCACCGGGTTCAAAAATCAGGCGCACATGGTTCTTAGCTACTACCCAACGCCTGGGAGTCAACCGCTCATACTCGATAATTTGCGCCAAGAGGTATTACCCGCAGCAAAGCGTCCAGATCTTCAACCCGTTTTCAGTTTCAACACTAAACAATTATGGATCAACGGTAAAAAAGGACCCGCCGGTGATTCTTCGTCACGTTTATCCAACTGGCGCGATGTGTTAACACGCATGAAAGTTGAAGGGATTCAGCTTCAGGACTCTCAACCTTGATGGTCTCGCAAAAACAAATAAGATGGTTAAGCAAAAATTTCGTTCCCCAAGGCGTAGTGGTTGTTCAAGGGTGAAGGCATACAGGTTGTATGTGAAAGTCTTGAACAAACGCTGCAACGCAGGTGGGCGGACTTTTTGCGACGCCATCAACCTTGAAATGGAAGGTTTTAGTATATGTCATTAAATAAACAGTTATGGATATCGCTGGTGGTGATGCTTGTTGTGGCCCTCACCATCACCTTTACCATTAGTACCTTTACAGCACGAGATTACCTGCGCCAACAACTGCATCTTAAAAATCAAGACAATGTTAACGCCCTCGCCTTATCTATTTCACAATTTGATAAAGATCTAGGTAGCCTTGAACTGCTTATCAGTGCGCAGTTTGATAGCGGGCACTATCAGTATATTCGCATTAACGACCCCAACGGCATGTTGATTATTGAACGGGTCAATCCCCCGTTACCAATCGATGTACCACAGTGGTTTCAACATCTCGTTCCAATCAAAATTGAACAAGGTACGGCACCCATTCAAAATGGATGGTCAATTTTCGGCACCCTTGAGTTGCAAAGCCATAGCCGCTTTGCCTATCAATCGATGTGGCAACAAACACAACAATTATCGGTGTGGTTTATAGGCGGTTTACTGTTAAGCGGATGGCTTGGAAGCTTAATTTTAAAACGAATCACCCGGCCATTAAACGAAGTCATTGCTCAGGCTCAAGCCATTGGCCAACGAAAATTTATCCGTATTGATGAACCGAAAACACTAGAGTTTCGCGCCGTCGTGAGTGCTATGAACCAACTGTCTAGCCAAGTTGAGCAGACACTCGCCGAAGAGGAACAACGGCTAGAACAACTCCGTCAACAGGCGCACTACGACAGCGTAACGGGACTACTTAATCGTCAGCAGTTTGTTAATCAACTCAAAACCGTTAGCAACCGAGAGAACACAAGTGGATCTGGAACCCTCATCATCGCCAGATTTAGTGAATTGGAACAGCTCAATTCAGCGCTTGGCCGCCAGCAAGTAGATCAACTTCTTGGAAAAATGGGACAAAAGCTCGATGAGTTGAGCCAACAACAACCCGATTGGATTGCGGGGCGACTCAACGGTACCGACCTATCACTACTCGCCAGCGGCCAAAACGATGTCCATGATATTGCCCAACAAGTTGCTGATCACTTACAACAACTGCTAACTACCGTTGATCACAAATCGGAGCTAATGCTCCCCGTTGGCGCAACAGTATTTGAACAGGGAGATTCTCTGTCAGCAATTTTATCCCGTACCGATAACGCACTCGCTGCGGCCGAACAAAAAGGAGCGTCAACCGTTGAGGTGATTCGTGCCGAGGGTTATAGTGTAACGCTTACTAGCCACATTGCCTGGCGTGAAGCCCTTGAAACTGCCATCAAACTTGACACAATCACTCTGGGCCAGTACCCAGTAATAAATATGACCGGGAATCTGCTCCATATGGAAGCGCCATCACGGGTTCTTATCGACAACAACTGGTGCCATGCTGGCATTGTTATCCCGTTTGCGGCTAGCAGCGGACTATTGCCACAGTTTGATCAATTCATTATCACCAAAGCATTAGCGAACATCAGCGATAACAACAAAAACGGTGCGCCACAAGGGATCAACCTTTCCCATCAAGCCATGTGCGACTCAAACTTTCGCCAAGCACTCATTCAGCAACTTAAACAATCCCCCCAGGCTGCGAATAAACTTTGGCTCGAAATTTCAGAGTATGGCGCGTATCGCAACTTTGATGAATTTAAACAGTTTTGCCATGAACTAAAACCCTTCGGCTGCAAGATCGGCCTTGAACATGTTGGCACCCAGTTTTCACGTCTGAGTAAATTACACGACCTTGGTTTAGATTACCTCAAAGTTAATGCAGCCTTAATTCGCGATATAGACAACAATCAAGCCAACCAAACGCTATTGCGTAACCTGTGTACCATCGCGCACACCATCGGTTTAATTGTGATTGCCGAAGGGGTTGAAAGCAGTGAAGAACAACAATGCCTAGCTCAGATCGGTTTAGATGGCATGACCGGTCCTGGCATCACATTAGACAACAAAGAGGCCTAACCGCCCCTTCAACTTCCACACAAAAAAGGGCCGTAGCAGATTACTGCTACGGCCCTATTCTTTTTCAACGCAACCTATTTAACATCAAAAATCTTGATCTTGTTCCTCAGCAAACAACGTCAGGCAATCGCCTTGTTGACGTAATGTGCGTCGTTCAAACAACTTCTGTTGCGCCTGTTCAGGAAAATCAGTAAAGCGGATCGATCCACTGGCAACAAGAATATCAATCAAATCATCCAACACTCGAACCATCGGTAAATCAGAATTGACGAGAGGATCATCTTGGCCCGTCAGCGTGCGAGAAAATTGCAGCAGTTCCACCGAAGAGGAATCAATCTCCTCCTGACATTCTGAACTGAGCTCAGTACTTACCGCAACAATTGCCTTGGTCTCATCTCTTTTCACATAAACCATACTGTCACCCGCCTAGTCTGTAATCAACTTACCGTTTGCGATCATGTCGGCGATAATCCTTGCATCAATCGCATCGCTGTCAAGACCATCGAGTGACGAATCAGCAAGACTCTCTAAACTCACATCAGTAAGAGTGACCGTTTGATCCTCCGCGTTCGCTAGGTCACCAGTACTACTCACATGAACAACCGTATCACCATCATTATTAGTATCAAAGTGGAGATAGTTATCAAGATTATGAGAATCACCTGCAGCAGCATCTTTACTTTCACCAACAAGAAGATCACTCAAATCTAACGTATCAGCACCGGCTTGACCAAAATCGGTAACCGTATCGTGAGCAGGAGAGGCACTATCACCACCATCGTTCAATTCCCACTTAAACACATCGGAACCAAGACCTCCGGCAAGTTGGTCATCACCTGCTCCGCCCAAAAGGATGTCAGCGCCTGCTCCGCCCAAAAGGGTGTCATCACCGGAGCCACCGGAAAGGATATCAGCACCATCTTCGCCTTCAAGCAAGTCATCCCCGGCACCACCGAAAATCTTGTCGTCACCGGTACCCCCCTGAACAATGTCGTCGCCAGTACCGCCATCCACGATATCATCACCAGCATCGCCGGAGAGGTGATCCTGACCGGATCCACCAAAGAGAGTATCGGCATCCGCCCCGCCGCTAAGGTAGTCGTTGCCGGCATCTCCAGAAAGAGTATCGGCGCCGGTACCACCGGAGATAGAATCATGCCCATCGCCGCCGGCCAGGATATCGTCATCGTCATCACCGGTGATGGCGTCATTCATTGCCCCGCCGGTAATGCTGTCAGCGTCGACTGTCCCGGTGATTTCATTTTCTGTTGTGTAAATAGCAAGTTGAGCGGTATCCGCCTGGCCATCAGAATCTGTCAGAGTGTAATCAACCAACACAGGCATCGTAGACGAACGGTTCGTAGGAACATAACTTATGCTTCGAACACCTAAGTCATACCCGACTCCTGTATATTCAATATCCAGCTGAGTAACACCGCTATACGCTGAAAGATCTAACACCTCAGTATAGCCACTCGCTTCAAATTCCTTGGTGACAGTCGTCAGCACTCCGTCGCCATCGGAATCATGGGTTATAATAATGGTTGCTTTATCATTATGATAATATTGAAAATCATTCAAAGTTAAGCTGATATCCCCTACTCCATTAGGCAGTTCGGTTAAATCAAATGAGAGAACTATGGCTTCGTCAGAACTCAACAATTGCCCATCGCCGCCAACAACCCCAACACCATCAGAGTTATACTCTAAATCTTCGCCGCCAGTTCGAATCGACACACTCAAATTAGAGTCAGCGACATTAGTTTCAGATGTCAAATCAACAGTTTCTGACCCTGTCGTAGAATTTGAATCATAATTGTAGTAACCATTACTCCTCATCACAAATGTTGAACCATCGTCCGAATCAGTCACAGTTACATCAAAGACGAGATTGCCATCCAGATCGGTATCGTAGCTGTAGATCCAGGTCAGATTGCTGCCGTTGTCGCCGCCAGAGGCGTCTAAGGAGATAACATCATAGGATTCACTTGGAGTAGGATCAAAAGAGATGTCTGACAGCTGCATTTCATAACCACTGTCTCGAGAAATATCCAGAGAAGCGATTCCTGAATATGCTGACAAATCAATTTCTTCAGTAAAATTCGAGTTAGTTGCCGCATAATCTCTCGTTACGATCTCTACCCCATCTGAATCATACAAAGTAATTGATACTGAATCGTTATAACCGCTCTCGAAATCACCGAGGGTCAGAGTCAAATTCTCCACCCCATTTGGCAGCTCGGTCATATCAAAAGAGACAGTAAGTGCTTTCCCACCGTCATCTTCATCCATCATTGCGTCGCTGCCTCCACCAGTTACGCCAGCTCCATTTGTATTGAACCCTGCATTGCTGCTTAAAGATACATTGGAGGAAGACCAATCAGTGCTGCTGTTGATCGCAATATTTTCAGAAATACCTGTTGGGTCCGGTGACGTTATTGTCGTTACCGTATGAGAATCAGCCAAAGAGATGGTTTCTCCCTTATAGGTAAAGTCTGTAACAACAGCATCATCTACAATTTTATCGACACCTCCACCCTGACGGGCAAAGGAAGTATACTTCTCACCAAATTCACTTCCGCCGTCCGTTCCTATTGCGGTAATGACATTTCCTTCTGCTACATCGCCAGCGGATATTGAATCGAGGTCGTCCCGGGCCTCTGGTGAATCGTCAACAATATTGATGGTTGCTGTGGCGGTATCGGCATCTCCATCTCCATCAACTACGGTGAAATCAAATTCAAAAGTTCCTGGTGCCGTACCATTCGGTGCGCTGAAGGTGTAACTTCCATCAGAAAAATCAAGACTGAACGTTCCATAATCAAATCCATCACCAGCCCCCAGTGTAATGGCTGAGCCGTCGGTGTCTACAGACGATAGATCCGCAGGTAACGTTACTGAAGTACCATCATAGGTAATTTGATATTCACTTGAGGTTCCATCGCCTTCAGGATCAAGTTGGAGGCTAATAGATTCGACAAACCCTCCATCTGCACCAAAAAGAACATTGGAGATGCTACTGTTTACATCTACTGTAATATTGCCACCATAGGCGGTTGGAACAGTGCTGAGTAAAACTGATTTTAATTGAGATACATCTTCAACAATTAAAGCATCATCTACAGTTCCATACCCTGCTCCCATAGAATCGATATTGTGAATATAATTGAGATCAGAACGGTCATCTGGCAAAGTTGATCCTATGCCCACGGCATAGGAATCAATTCCATTGCTGCTCATATATTCGATATATCCACTACCTATCGAAGATGTTCCATCATTCGGCTCACCATCAGAAATGAAATATGAGATATTCTGCACATCATCATCAGGATCTTGAGATGCCAAACCGGCTGCTAATTGAATCATTATCTCATCTGTTGCGTTAACGTAATTCGTTCCGCCACCTGCACCGACATCCAACATTGCAGTTTCAAAACCTTCATAAGTATCGTACGTGCCAACAAATGTAGCTGCTGAGTTGAAGGTAACGAGTGTCACCGTTGCCTGCGATGACTGATCAAAATATTCTCCAGCAAGAGCTTCTAGCGCTTGCTTTGCCACCTCCATCCGTGTCAATTCATCATCAACAAGGGTATAAGAACCGGATTCTGACCCTCTGTTCATACTACCTGAGTCATCAAGAGTAAGAACCACATTAAAAATCTGCTCTTCCGATTCAGGAACTGACTCAACTAGGTCATTTGCTACAGGTTCGTCATCTTCAATAGTTATAGATAATGTATCGGAGAGTGCCGTTCCACTATTAGTAAAATGATAAGTGAAACTTTCAGTTACATCTGAACCTGTATCATCCGCTGAAGTAAGTTCATACACATAATCACCAGCGCTATACCCAGAGGCAGAGTCATCAGCATAGACCGTCAGGGTACCGACCTCAGTATCGATAGTAATTACACCACCAATCGAGGTGTAATTTGCGGCATTGAAATCCACACTGTCGATGGCATTACCGGCCGCTGCATCATTGGCAAATAGATTACCGCTGACAGTTGCCAATCCATTGTCTGTACCGGTCCCATCAGCCAGAGCGCTTTCGTATACGGTGCCGGAATCTGGATCGGTCGAACCCACACTGATCACTGTGCTACCAGTTGTGGTCAGAACACCGTCGAAGACAGAGTAGGTAAATGATTCCTTGCCATCGGTGCTGTCCGCATCGAATTGCAGCGCAGCCAGTTCGGTCTGCGTAAGGGTGTCGCCGATAGCGACCAGTGTCCCGTCGGCGAGGGTGACCGTCCCCAGAGTTGCGGGTACACCGGTGACTGTGATGATCAGGTCAGCGTCATCCGTATCAGGATCGGTCGGTATGGTGATATTTAGGCCGTTGTCCAATGAATCGGCAACATAGAAGCCGTTGTTATCAAATACATTCGGTGCGTCATTGACAGGCAGAACGCTGAGGTTGCCAGAGTCACTGCTAAACAGGTTGTTATAGGTTTCATCGTAAGCAGTGACGGTGATGGCCCGTGTAGACGCGCTCGGGTTGTCCGACGTATTCGCGTAGGTCAGAGAGTTCAGAACGGACTGGTATTCGTTGATATCCGCCCCATTGGTCAGGGTGATCTCCCAAGTGGATCCACTCACGGAAACACTGGCATTCACACTGGTGCCAGCCGTCAAATAGTCAAGGACATCTTGCGAACCGATGTAGCCATCGACCTTGACAACCACGGAGGCAAGCGTGGAGCTGTCCACATCGGTCAGGGTCGTACCCGACAGGATACTGATAGCTGCATCATTTTCAGTATAACTGGTATCCGGCACCAATGAGACAAGCGGCGGATTGACGGTGGCATCGGAAACTTCGATGGACACGGTAGCCGTGTCGGTTTCGCCGTCATCATCGATCACCGTGTAAGTGAAGGTATCGGTTCCAGTAAAGCCACTGTCTGGGGTGTAGGTAAAAGTTCCGTCACAGTTCCAAGTCACGGTGCCGCCATTGGCCGATGTCCCGTCATGAGAATCGTAAACTGCATTGTCGACCAGAATGTCATTGGCCAGCACATTGCCGGTGACCAGCGCCGTATCGGGTGCGGTGATGAAGGTATCATTGATAGCAACCGGAGCCCCGTTATCGGCGCCGATGCTGCCGATACCCTGGACGCCTCCTCCCGTCAGGTGCGCCCCGGACTGGAAATTGACCGTTTGGTTAAAATTGGAAAGATCAAGGGTGAAGGACTCATCGCCCTCGAAAACATTTGCATCACTGTTGATCGTGACTGTAATGGTCGCAGTGGTTTCGCCGACTGCGATCGTCCCAGTAGCCGTGCCGATACCGACGTAGTCGGAGCCGGCCACGGCGCTCATATCAACAGTTTGGTAATCAAAAGTCAGCTCTGAATCGAGTGCTTGGTCGATGGACACCGTGAAGGTCATGGTGGTGGTGCCGCTGTCCGGTTCCTGGACACAAACATCATCAATACTGATGGTCGGAACCGTAGTGATATTAACGGTGCTCACGGCCGTATTGCTGTCAATCTGGCCGTCGTTGACGGTCACCTCGATGGTGCGATCCGTGCCGATAGAGTTGCCGACGTTGTCAAACTGGATGGCGCGGATCGCCTGCTGGTAATCCGTCAAAGTGGAGGATCCGGTCAACGTGATGGTGCCCGTAGTCGCATCATAGGCCCCGGCGGTAATACCGGTGGGAAGGGAACCGACAATAAGCAGGTCGTCAACTTCAACATTGGTGATGGTGATAACGGCACTCTCAATGTGGGTGTCGTCGATATCGCTGATTGCGATATCGCTGTCGGCAATAGCTACCCCACCGCCGCCTTCGGTGAAGGTGGTTTCATAGTTTACACCAGCAGAACCGCTACTGTTATCGGCATCGAGATCAACGACGGGCGCGTCGTTGACGTTGGTAACATTGATGCTCACACTCGCGCTGGCGCTGCCACCTTTGCCATCGCTGATGCTGTAGCTGATGCTGTCTGCGCCAACGAAGTCGGCGTTCGGTGTGTAGTTTAAGCTGCCATCGGCGTTGATTATTACTGTGCCGTTCGCGGCGTTGGCAGCGGTGACGCTCAGTGTATCGTTGTCGGCATCGCTGTCGTTGCCGAGCACGTTGATGTTGCTCAACTGGGTCTCTTCGGCAGTCGTTAAAGGTCCGTCATTTTCGGCAACAGGGGCGTCGTTGACGTCGGTATCAGCGGGGTTGACGGTGGCGTCATCGCTTGATATCTGACCGGTGGTCGATGCGGCGCTGACGGTAAAGTTCGGTAAATCGGCACCACCATTGACGATCAAGGCTCCGGCGGCGGTTAACTGGACTTCGACGCTGCCATCGAGGTTGGTGACGATCACATAGTTGGTGTTGTCACTTAAGGTGTATGTGAGGTCGCTACCGTCGGGATCGTTGGCGCTAACGTCGGCAACTTTATCGCCAGCGTTGGTCGAATCTGCGATGAACTCGGCTGCTACGGGGGTCACGGTTAAGCTTAACGCTGCGTTGACGTCGGTATCAGCGGGGTTGACGGTGGCGTCATCGCTTGATATCTGACCGGTGGTCGATGCGGCGCTGACGGTAAAGTTCGGTAAATCGGCACCACCATTGACGATCAAGGCTCCGGCGGCGGTTAACTGGACTTCGACGCTGCCATCGAGGTTGGTGACGATCACATAGTTGGTGTTGTCACTTAAGGTGTATGTGAGGTCGCTACCGTCGGGATCGTTGGCGCTAACGTCGGCAACTTTATCGCCAGCGTTGGTCGAATCTGCGATGAACTCGGCTGCTACGGGGGTCACGGTTAAGCTTAACGCTGCGTTGACGTCGGTATCAGCGGGGTTGACGGTGGCGTCATCGCTTGATATCTGACCGGTGGTCGATGCGGCGCTGACGGTAAAGTTCGGTAAATCGGCACCACCATTGACGATCAAGGCTCCGGCGGCGGTTAACTGGACTTCGACGCTGCCATCGAGGTTGGTGACGATCACATAGTTGGTGTTGTCACTTAAGGTGTATGTGAGGTCGCTACCGTCGGGATCGTTGGCGCTAACGTCGGCAACTTTATCGCCAGCGTTGGTCGAATCTGCGATGAACTCGGCTGCTACGGGGGTCACGGTTAAGCTTAACGCTGCGTTGACGTCGGTATCAGCGGGGTTGACGGTGGCGTCATCGCTTGATATCTGACCGGTGGTCGATGCGGCGCTGACGGTAAAGTTCGGTAAATCGGCACCACCATTGACGATCAAGGCTCCGGCGGCGGTTAACTGGACTTCGACGCTGCCATCGAGGTTGGTGACGATCACATAGTTGGTGTTGTCACTTAAGGTGTATGTGAGGTCGCTACCGTCGGGATCGTTGGCGCTAACGTCGGCAACTTTATCGCCAGCGTTGGTCGAATCTGCGATGAACTCGGCTGCTACGGGGGTCACGGTTAAGCTTAACGCTGCGTTGACGTCGGTATCAGCGGGGTTGACGGTGGCGTCATCGCTTGATATCTGACCGGTGGTCGATGCGGCGCTGACGGTAAAGTTCGGTAAATCGGCACCACCATTGACGATCAAGGCTCCGGCGGCGGTTAACTGGACTTCGACGCTGCCATCGAGGTTGGTGACGATCACATAGTTGGTGTTGTCACTTAAGGTGTATGTGAGGTCGCTACCGTCGGGATCGTTGGCGCTAACGTCGGCAACTTTATCGCCAGCGTTGGTCGAATCTGCGATGAACTCGGCTGCTACGGGGGGCACGGTTAAGCTTAACGCTGCGTTGACGTCGGTATCAGCGGGGTTGACGGTGGCGTCATCGCTTGATATCTGACCGGTGGTCGATGCGGCGCTGACGGTAAAGTTCGGTAAATCGGCACCACCATTGACGATCAAGGCTCCGGCGGCGGTTAACTGGACTTCGACGCTGCCATCGAGGTTGGTGACGATCACATAGTTGGTGTTGTCACTTAAGGTGTATGTGAGGTCGCTACCGTCGGGATCGTTGGCGCTAACGTCGGCAACTTTATCGCCAGCGTTGGTCGAATCTGCGATGAACTCGGCTGCTACGGGGGTCACGGTTAAGCTTAACGCTGCGTTGACGTCGGTATCAGCGGGGTTGACGGTGGCGTCATCGCTTGATATCTGACCGGTGGTCGATGCGGCGCTGACGGTAAAGTTCGGTAAATCGGCACCACCATTGACGATCAAGGCTCCGGCGGCGGTTAACTGGACTTCGACGCTGCCATCGAGGTTGGTGACGATCACATAGTTGGTGTTGTCACTTAAGGTGTATGTGAGGTCGCTACCGTCGGGATCGTTGGCGCTAACGTCGGCAACTTTATCGCCAGCGTTGGTCGAATCTGCGATGAACTCGGCTGCTACGGGGGTCACGGTTAAGCTTAACGCTGCGTTGACGTCGGTATCAGCGGGGTTGACGGTGGCGTCATCGCTTGATATCTGACCGGTGGTCGATGCGGCGCTGACGGTAAAGTTCGGTAAATCGGCACCACCATTGACGATCAAGGCTCCGGCGGCGGTTAACTGGACTTCGACGCTGCCATCGAGGTTGGTGACGATCACATAGTTGGTGTTGTCACTTAAGGTGTATGTGAGGTCGCTACCGTCGGGATCGTTGGCGCTAACGTCGGCAACTTTATCGCCAGCGTTGGTCGAATCTGCGATGAACTCGGCTGCTACGGGGGTCACGGTTAAGCTTAACGCTGCGTTGACGTCGGTATCAGCGGGGTTGACGGTGGCGTCATCGCTTGATATCTGACCGGTGGTCGATGCGGCGCTGACGGTAAAGTTCGGTAAATCGGCACCACCATTGACGATCAAGGCTCCGGCGGCGGTTAACTGGACTTCGACGCTGCCATCGAGGTTGGTGACGATCACATAGTTGGTGTTGTCACTTAAGGTGTATGTGAGGTCGCTACCGTCGGGATCGTTGGCGCTAACGTCGGCAACTTTATCGCCAGCGTTGGTCGAATCTGCGATGAACTCGGCTGCTACGGGGGTCACGGTTAAGCTTAACGCTGCGTTGACGTCGGTATCAGCGGGGTTGACGGTGGCGTCATCGCTTGATATCTGACCGGTGGTCGATGCGGCGCTGACGGTAAAGTTCGGTAAATCGGCACCACCATTGACGATCAAGGCTCCGGCGGCGGTTAACTGGACTTCGACGCTGCCATCGAGGTTGGTGACGATCACATAGTTGGTGTTGTCACTTAAGGTGTATGTGAGGTCGCTACCGTCGGGATCGTTGGCGCTAACGTCGGCAACTTTATCGCCAGCGTTGGTCGAATCTGCGATGAACTCGGCTGCTACGGGGGTCACGGTTAAGCTTAACGCTGCGTTGACGTCGGTATCAGCGGGGTTGACGGTGGCGTCATCGCTTGATATCTGACCGGTGGTCGATGCGGCGCTGACGGTAAAGTTCGGTAAATCGGCACCACCATTGACGATCAAGGCTCCGGCGGCGGTTAACTGGACTTCGACGCTGCCATCGAGGTTGGTGACGATCACATAGTTGGTGTTGTCACTTAAGGTGTATGTGAGGTCGCTACCGTCGGGATCGTTGGCGCTAACGTCGGCAACTTTATCGCCAGCGTTGGTCGAATCTGCGATGAACTCGGCTGCTACGGGGGTCACGGTTAAGCTTAACGCTGCGTTGACGTCGGTATCAGCGGGGTTGACGGTGGCGTCATCGCTTGATATCTGACCGGTGGTCGATGCGGCGCTGACGGTAAAGTTCGGTAAATCGGCACCACCATTGACGATCAAGGCTCCGGCGGCGGTTAACTGGACTTCGACGCTGCCATCGAGGTTGGTGACGATCACATAGTTGGTGTTGTCACTTAAGGTGTATGTGAGGTCGCTACCGTCGGGATCGTTGGCGCTAACGTCGGCAACTTTATCGCCAGCGTTGGTCGAATCTGCGATGAACTCGGCTGCTACGGGGGTCACGGTTAAGCTTAACGCTGCGTTGACGTCGGTATCAGCGGGGTTGACGGTGGCGTCATCGCTTGATATCTGACCGGTGGTCGATGCGGCGCTGACGGTAAAGTTCGGTAAATCGGCACCACCATTGACGATCAAGGCTCCGGCGGCGGTTAACTGGACTTCGACGCTGCCATCGAGGTTGGTGACGATCACATAGTTGGTGTTGTCACTTAAGGTGTATGTGAGGTCGCTACCGTCGGGATCGTTGGCGCTAACGTCGGCAACTTTATCGCCAGCGTTGGTCGAATCTGCGATGAACTCGGCTGCTACGGGGGTCACGGTTAAGCTTAACGCTGCGTTGACGTCGGTATCAGCGGGGTTGACGGTGGCGTCATCGCTTGATATCTGACCGGTGGTCGATGCGGCGCTGACGGTAAAGTTCGGTAAATCGGCACCACCATTGACGATCAAGGCTCCGGCGGCGGTTAACTGGACTTCGACGCTGCCATCGAGGTTGGTGACGATCACATAGTTGGTGTTGTCACTTAAGGTGTATGTGAGGTCGCTACCGTCGGGATCGTTGGCGCTAACGTCGGCAACTTTATCGCCAGCGTTGGTCGAATCTGCGATGAACTCGGCTGCTACGGGGGTCACGGTTAAGCTTAACGCTGCGTTGACGTCGGTATCAGCGGGGTTGACGGTGGCGTCATCGCTTGATATCTGACCGGTGGTCGATGCGGCGCTGACGGTAAAGTTCGGTAAATCGGCACCACCATTGACGATCAAGGCTCCGGCGGCGGTTAACTGGACTTCGACGCTGCCATCGAGGTTGGTGACGATCACATAGTTGGTGTTGTCACTTAAGGTGTATGTGAGGTCGCTACCGTCGGGATCGTTGGCGCTAACGTCGGCAACTTTATCGCCAGCGTTGGTCGAATCTGCGATGAACTCGGCTGCTACGGGGGTCACGGTTAAGCTTAACGCTGCGTTGACGTCGGTATCAGCGGGGTTGACGGTGGCGTCATCGCTTGATATCTGACCGGTGGTCGATGCGGCGCTGACGGTAAAGTTCGGTAAATCGGCACCACCATTGACGATCAAGGCTCCGGCGGCGGTTAACTGGACTTCGACGCTGCCATCGAGGTTGGTGACGATCACATAGTTGGTGTTGTCACTTAAGGTGTATGTGAGGTCGCTACCGTCGGGATCGTTGGCGCTAACGTCGGCAACTTTATCGCCAGCGTTGGTCGAATCTGCGATGAACTCGGCTGCTACGGGGGTCACGGTTAAGCTTAACGCTGCGTTGACGTCGGTATCAGCGGGGTTGACGGTGGCGTCATCGCTTGATATCTGACCGGTGGTCGATGCGGCGCTGACGGTAAAGTTCGGTAAATCGGCACCACCATTGACGATCAAGGCTCCGGCGGCGGTTAACTGGACTTCGACGCTGCCATCGAGGTTGGTGACGATCACATAGTTGGTGTTGTCACTTAAGGTGTATGTGAGGTCGCTACCGTCGGGATCGTTGGCGCTAACGTCGGCAACTTTATCGCCAGCGTTGGTCGAATCTGCGATGAACTCGGCTGCTACGGGGGTCACGGTTAAGCTTAACGCTGCGTTGACGTCGGTATCAGCGGGGTTGACGGTGGCGTCATCGCTTGATATCTGACCGGTGGTCGATGCGGCGCTGACGGTAAAGTTCGGTAAATCGGCACCACCATTGACGATCAAGGCTCCGGCGGCGGTTAACTGGACTTCGACGCTGCCATCGAGGTTGGTGACGATCACATAGTTGGTGTTGTCACTTAAGGTGTATGTGAGGTCGCTACCGTCGGGATCGTTGGCGCTAACGTCGGCAACTTTATCGCCAGCGTTGGTCGAATCTGCGATGAACTCGGCTGCTACGGGGGTCACGGTTAAGCTTAACGCTGCGTTGACGTCGGTATCAGCGGGGTTGACGGTGGCGTCATCGCTTGATATCTGACCGGTGGTCGATGCGGCGCTGACGGTAAAGTTCGGTAAATCGGCACCACCATTGACGATCAAGGCTCCGGCGGCGGTTAACTGGACTTCGACGCTGCCATCGAGGTTGGTGACGATCACATAGTTGGTGTTGTCACTTAAGGTGTATGTGAGGTCGCTACCGTCGGGATCGTTGGCGCTAACGTCGGCAACTTTATCGCCAGCGTTGGTCGAATCTGCGATGAACTCGGCTGCTACGGGGGTCACGGTTAAGCTTAACGCTGCGTTGACGTCGGTATCAGCGGGGTTGACGGTGGCGTCATCGCTTGATATCTGACCGGTGGTCGATGCGGCGCTGACGGTAAAGTTCGGTAAATCGGCACCACCATTGACGATCAAGGCTCCGGCGGCGGTTAACTGGACTTCGACGCTGCCATCGAGGTTGGTGACGATCACATAGTTGGTGTTGTCACTTAAGGTGTATGTGAGGTCGCTACCGTCGGGATCGTTGGCGCTAACGTCGGCAACTTTATCGCCAGCGTTGGTCGAATCTGCGATGAACTCGGCTGCTACGGGGGTCACGGTTAAGCTTAACGCTGCGTTGACGTCGGTATCAGCGGGGTTGACGGTGGCGTCATCGCTTGATATCTGACCGGTGGTCGATGCGGCGCTGACGGTAAAGTTCGGTAAATCGGCACCACCATTGACGATCAAGGCTCCGGCGGCGGTTAACTGGACTTCGACGCTGCCATCGAGGTTGGTGACGATCACATAGTTGGTGTTGTCACTTAAGGTGTATGTGAGGTCGCTACCGTCGGGATCGTTGGCGCTAACGTCGGCAACTTTATCGCCAGCGTTGGTCGAATCTGCGATGAACTCGGCTGCTACGGGGGTCACGGTTAAGCTTAACGCTGCGTTGACGTCGGTATCAGCGGGGTTGACGGTGGCGTCATCGCTTGATATCTGACCGGTGGTCGATGCGGCGCTGACGGTAAAGTTCGGTAAATCGGCACCACCATTGACGATCAAGGCTCCGGCGGCGGTTAACTGGACTTCGACGCTGCCATCGAGGTTGGTGACGATCACATAGTTGGTGTTGTCACTTAAGGTGTATGTGAGGTCGCTACCGTCGGGATCGTTGGCGCTAACGTCGGCAACTTTATCGCCAGCGTTGGTCGAATCTGCGATGAACTCGGCTGCTACGGGGGTCACGGTTAAGCTTAACGCTGCGTTGACGTCGGTATCAGCGGGGTTGACGGTGGCGTCATCGCTTGATATCTGACCGGTGGTCGATGCGGCGCTGACGGTAAAGTTCGGTAAATCGGCACCACCATTGACGATCAAGGCTCCGGCGGCGGTTAACTGGACTTCGACGCTGCCATCGAGGTTGGTGACGATCACATAGTTGGTGTTGTCACTTAAGGTGTATGTGAGGTCGCTACCGTCGGGATCGTTGGCGCTAACGTCGGCAACTTTATCGCCAGCGTTGGTCGAATCTGCGATGAACTCGGCTGCTACGGGGGTCACGGTTAAGCTTAACGCTGCGTTGACGTCGGTATCAGCGGGGTTGACGGTGGCGTCATCGCTTGATATCTGACCGGTGGTCGATGCGGCGCTGACGGTAAAGTTCGGTAAATCGGCACCACCATTGACGATCAAGGCTCCGGCGGCGGTTAACTGGACTTCGACGCTGCCATCGAGGTTGGTGACGATCACATAGTTGGTGTTGTCACTTAAGGTGTATGTGAGGTCGCTACCGTCGGGATCGTTGGCGCTAACGTCGGCAACTTTATCGCCAGCGTTGGTCGAATCTGCGATGAACTCGGCTGCTACGGGGGTCACGGTTAAGCTTAACGCTGCGTTGACGTCGGTATCAGCGGGGTTGACGGTGGCGTCATCGCTTGATATCTGACCGGTGGTCGATGCGGCGCTGACGGTAAAGTTCGGTAAATCGGCACCACCATTGACGATCAAGGCTCCGGCGGCGGTTAACTGGACTTCGACGCTGCCATCGAGGTTGGTGACGATCACATAGTTGGTGTTGTCACTTAAGGTGTATGTGAGGTCGCTACCGTCGGGATCGTTGGCGCTAACGTCGGCAACTTTATCGCCAGCGTTGGTCGAATCTGCGATGAACTCGGCTGCTACGGGGGTCACGGTTAAGCTTAACGCTGCGTTGACGTCGGTATCAGCGGGGTTGACGGTGGCGTCATCGCTTGATATCTGACCGGTGGTCGATGCGGCGCTGACGGTAAAGTTCGGTAAATCGGCACCACCATTGACGATCAAGGCTCCGGCGGCGGTTAACTGGACTTCGACGCTGCCATCGAGGTTGGTGACGATCACATAGTTGGTGTTGTCACTTAAGGTGTATGTGAGGTCGCTACCGTCGGGATCGTTGGCGCTAACGTCGGCAACTTTATCGCCAGCGTTGGTCGAATCTGCGATGAACTCGGCTGCTACGGGGGTCACGGTTAAGCTTAACGCTGCGTTGACGTCGGTATCAGCGGGGTTGACGGTGGCGTCATCGCTTGATATCTGACCGGTGGTCGATGCGGCGCTGACGGTAAAGTTCGGTAAATCGGCACCACCATTGACGATCAAGGCTCCGGCGGCGGTTAACTGGACTTCGACGCTGCCATCGAGGTTGGTGACGATCACATAGTTGGTGTTGTCACTTAAGGTGTATGTGAGGTCGCTACCGTCGGGATCGTTGGCGCTAACGTCGGCAACTTTATCGCCAGCGTTGGTCGAATCTGCGATGAACTCGGCTGCTACGGGGGTCACGGTTAAGCTTAACGCTGCGTTGACGTCGGTATCAGCGGGGTTGACGGTGGCGTCATCGCTTGATATCTGACCGGTGGTCGATGCGGCGCTGACGGTAAAGTTCGGTAAATCGGCACCACCATTGACGATCAAGGCTCCGGCGGCGGTTAACTGGACTTCGACGCTGCCATCGAGGTTGGTGACGATCACATAGTTGGTGTTGTCACTTAAGGTGTATGTGAGGTCGCTACCGTCGGGATCGTTGGCGCTAACGTCGGCAACTTTATCGCCAGCGTTGGTCGCATCTGCGATGAACTCGGCTGCTACGGGGGTCACGGTTAAGCTTAACGCTGCGTTGACGTCGGTATCAGCGGGGTTGACGGTTACTGTGCCATCGCCTGTGCCGGTATTGCCGGCGACATTGGTTGCTTTGACATCTACTACTGTTGTGCCGTCACCAAGGGTTGCTACAACATTATCGGCAAGGGTCCACGTTCCATCACCATTATTTACTGCTGGATATTCGACGCCAGCAATGGTGACTACAACTGCGGTAGCAGGATCATCTACGGTGCCGGTAAGCTCAGGGGTATCATCGTTAGTCAGTGCGATATCGTTGAGGTCGACTTCGGGAGCGGTGGTATCAACAGTGATCGTCACGGATGCGCCAGGGGTAATATTTCCTGCTGGGTCTTCGGTTGTAACGGTGATGTCAACAGGACCTTCGGGTAAGTCAGCGGATGGTGTAAATGTCCACTCTCCACTTGCCGGAACGGTGATTGGACCGTAAGGGAGACCTCCAATGGTGCCGCTGATGATATCTCCAGGGGTACCTGTTCCGATAATCTCGGGTGTTGGGTCATTTGTTGTATTATCGACAGGAACTCCGGTATCGCTTGATGGAGAGAGTTCTACGGTTGGTGCATCGGGTGCAGTTACATCGACGATTACTGTGCCATCACCTGTGCCAGTATTGCCGGCGATGTCGGTTGCGCTGACAGCTACAGGTGTTGTGCCATCACCAAGGGTTGCTACAACATTATCGGCAAGGGTCCACGTTCCATCACCATTATTTACTGCTGGATATTCGACGCCAGCAATGGTGACTACAACTGCGGTAGCAGGATCATCTACGGTGCCGGTAAGCTCAGGGGTATCATCGTTAGTCAGTGCGATATCGTTGAGGTCGACTTCGGGAGCGGTGGTATCAACGGTGATCGTCACGGATGCGCCAGGGGTAATATTTCCTGCTGGGTCTTCGGTTGTAACGGTGATGTCAACAGGACCTTCGGGTAAGTCAGCGGATGGTGTAAATGTCCACTCTCCACTTGCCGGAACGGTGATTGGACCATAAGGGGTACCACCAATGGTGCCACTTACGCTATCTCCTGGAGTGCCGGTGCCGACAATCGCAGGGATTGGATCATTGCTAATGTTATCGCCGGGGGTGCCGGTATCGCTTGGTGCTGCTAGGGCTACGGTTGGTGCATCTTCTGCTAGTGTAGCAACAACATCTCCTGCTCCATCATCACCCAACAGGTCATCAGTCTGAAACGGATCATCGACAACAATCTCTTCCGCAACAGCTTGACTGGTCAACATTTCAGAAGGGTCAAGCTCTTCAATGACACTCGTCAGTCGAACAAAACTGCTCCCCGCATCACCATCACCTGTTGTACCTGCGGCTGGAGCCTCAAGAACAGCGTCTAAGTCACCACCATTTTCGAGGGCTTGGACGATCTGATCGAAGCTATCTTCCTGAAGGGCACTTTCCTCAATGCTAGGCTGCAATGACTCCGTTAGTTCAGCGGTCATCTGCACGGTTTGATTGGGCTGCAACGAAAATGGGGAACCACCACCAAAATCGAGTTCTACACGACCATCGGCGGAAGTGATGACCACCTGCCCTTCGAGTACAATATCGCCTGCTTTGAGTTCAACGAGCTCACCATTTTCATGACGAACATAAGCCTTACCAATAACAGACACGATAACAGCAACGGGACGCGCAACAGCCATAGGAATTACTCCTTTGAGGAACGATCTATAAAATCAATGATTTATAAACTATTTTAGTCGTAGGGATACTAGCAGAGGGGGTCGAGAAAAAACATTGTACCAAGGTACTAATGACCAGTTTTTTAATAAAAAAATGGCCCAATATTAGCCGACAGTCAATAATTGAAATAGATATAAATTAGTTCTTTGGCGGGGTAACCAATAAAGCAAGTTGAAGCCTGTCTCGTATCGCTAATTTTTCGAGGATAGAGCTCATGTGCGCCTTAACCGTACGTTCTGTAATAGACAAAGATTGGGCAATTTCTTTGTTTGATGCGCCTGTTGCCACAAGTTCGGCAACTTGTTTCTCTCGGACAGAAAGTTTCTCCAACGTGGAAGAGACTGGGGATGTCTCACGTTGACCAATTGAACCAGCAAAACGATTCATAAGATCAGGGCCCAACCACAAACCACCATTGCGAACAACAAGGACAACCTGTTGTAACATTTCGGGAGTCGCCATCGCGTGGCAATACCCCATTGCACCGTGCTGAAAAAACAGCATCGCCTTGGCTGCGTCGGGGACACAAGAGATCACAATCGGACGACACGTAGGATTCATTTGACGCAACTGCTCTAAACATTGGCTCACCTGCTGGTGAGATAATCCATCATCGTGTAACCAGATCGTGCAATAGCCATCAGCACCGTCAATGAGTTGAGATGCCGCATCAATTATTTCACCTTCAGGAAAGGCCTGCTGCCAACGAGATAATTTACCCTGCTGTATCGAGATACACAATTCCCCCATCAATTATCGCTCTCCTAGCGCATTTGCTTTAGCACGTAAAATGGGCTTCAACAGATACGACAACACCGTTTTTCGTCCCGTCATGATATCAACCTGAGCCATCATTCCCGGAATAATAGGTAAACTATCACCCAATTCCGCCTCTAGGGTTCGAACTCGAATGACATAGAAAGCATTACCTCTTTCATCGATAACCGTATCGGCACCAATGGTTTCCACAACGGCATCCAAACTGCCATAGATCGAAAAATCGTAGGCGGTGAAGCGTACTTGAGCGCTCAAGTTGGGCAGTAAAAAGGCAATATCTTTTGGATTAACCTTCACTTCAAGAACGAGAGCATCATCAAGGGGAACAACCTCAACCACCTCTTTGCCTTGCTGAACCACACCGCCAACGGTGTTAGTGAAGAGTCTTTTCACCGTTCCACGTACAGGTGATCGCACTTCTGCATGCTTTACTCGATCAGCAAGGGTCGTCTTTTCCTCAAACAATCCACCTAGCTTTGCTTTTGTTTCAGACAGTTCACGGCGTATTTGATTATAAAAAGTGAGCTCAACTTCTTGAATCTTCCGCTTCCCTTCCGCTTGAGCAGACCGGAGTCTATCAAGTTGAGAGGTCACCTGGTCGCGTTGCCCACGGATTTGAATGACTTCGCGCTCTAACTGTAATAATTCAACCTCAGATACAGCTCCTCGTGCCACCAACGGCTGAGTCACATCGAGTTCGCGCTTTAGCAGTTGATAGCGATTATCCAACTGAACACGGTTTGCAGCGGCTTCGTGGTATTCATCATTACGCTGTTGAAGCTGTTGCCGGGCAATCGCCAACTGAGTATTCACTTCACGCTTCGTGGTTTCATAAAGTCGTTGTTCATAACCAACAATCTCAGGAATTTGCTGAATAACCTGCTCAGGCGGATTAAAATCACGCTTTTCGGCCAAAGCTTGCAAGCGCTCTGCTTTGGCAAGCAAGGGAAGATATTGGGCCTGATTTTCACGAACCGATGAAACAAAACGGGTGGGGTCGATCTGCAATAACAACTGTCCCGCTTCAACTAATTGCCCCTCGCGAACATAAATATTTGAAACAATACCACCATCTACCGCTTGAACAATTTGAACCTGTCCCGACGGAATCACCTTGCCTTCACCGCGTGTTACTTCATCAATTTCAGCAAAGCCAGCCCAAATAAGTAACACGGCAAAGATTAGACAGCCCCAGTACAATAGCGCACGAGCACGTAACGGCTGCTGATCAACCTGTGCCCAATCGGCATCAATTTCCCAATTATGATTTTCTTGTCCCCGCAATGGCAGCACTTTGGTTAGGATCCAATCGATAAATTTAGACATTACGAGGCCTTCCCAATCCGGCCTTGACGTAACGCCTCCATGACCTGTTTTTTACTCCCATCAGCAACAATTTTACCGGCATCGAGGACAATGATTCGATCTGCCATATCTAGCAAAGTGGTACGATGAGTCACCAGTATCGTCGTTTTTCCTTGAGTAAAGGTCTCGAACTCCCGCTTAACCAGCTCCTCACTACTATGGTCCATTGATCCTGTTGGCTCATCAAGTAGTAATATCGGCGAATCTTTGACAACGGCTCGCGCGATGGCCACCCCTTGCCGTTGACCACCCGATAGCGATTCGCCACGTTCACCAACGATCATATCAAACCCTTGCGGATGCGCGTTGACATAGTCCAGTAGCGCCCCCGCTCGCGCCGCCGCAATGACTTGCGAATCATCCACTTGGTTCATACCAATGCTGATATTATCGCGCAAAGTGCCATAAAACAGGGTCGCATCTTGTGAAACATAACCTGTGTCGCGCCGCACCTCAGCAGGGTCAAGTTGGCGCAGGTCAATGCCATCAATATAAACACTGCCTTGGGTGGGCTGGTAAATGCCAAGCATTAATTTGAGTAGTGTCGTCTTGCCTGAACCAACTCGACCTAAAATAGCAACCCGCTCGCCCGCTTTGATTTTGAAAGAAACATTCTTTAATACGCTAAATTCTTGATTGGGATAATTGAAACTTAAATCCTTAAATTCAATATCACCATCGAGAATTTCACGGGTAAGAAAGTTGGAATCATCCGCACGTTCTGTTGGTTGTGCAAGAATGGTATTTAATGATGAAAAGGCTGTGGTCGCATGATGATATTGAGTCAACAATCCAGCAACTTGGCCGATAGGAGCTAACGCCCGTGATGATAACAATGAGCAAGCGATCAAACCACCAATGGTTAGTTGATTTTCAATGATCAGATGCACACCGACAATGATCAATACAACGTTCACAGCCTGCGAAACCCAGAGTGCAGTGTTCATAGTGGTGACAGAGAGAAACCGCAATCGAGTTGAAATTTGACTTAAAAAGTTAACACTCGATTCCCATTTACTTTGCATTTTGGCTTCAGCACCTAAAGCCTTAATCGTTTCAAGACCAACCAAGGTTTCAATGAGGGTTGCATTACGCTGGGCTGAGGCGCGATAGGTGGATTCAGAAAGCTCGTGCATTTTTCCTTGCACTAATAACGAGAAGATCACCACAATCAACATGCCACCAATAATTGGCAACGTAAGCTGCCAGCCAATCATGCCGATAACAACAAGAAAAACAATCGCAAAAGGGAGATCAATCAGAGCCGTAACGGTGGTGGAGGTAATAAAATCACGCACGGTTTCAAAGGAGCGTAAATTTGAGGCAAACGAACCTGCCGATAAGGGGCGATGTTCAAGGCGTGTACCCAACACCCGTTCCATAATGTAAGAAGACAGTTTGATATCGACCCGCTTACTAGCCAGATCGAGAAAGTAGCTTCGCATACAGCGCAGCACTAAATCGCCAACGAGAATGATTCCAACCCCTGAGGCCAACACCCACAAAGTGTGCAGCGCCTGATTCGGCACCACGCGATCATAAACATTTCGAACAAATAACGGCATGGCTAAGGCAAAAAGGCTAAGTAAAAATGCTGCAATTAATACATCACGATACAGATCAAAGTTCTCATACATCACTCGCCAGAACCAATGTCGGTGGCGCATATTTCTTGTTTGTGGTGCTCGTTCATCAAACTTAAACTTAGGCTGAAGGTAGATCACCCGACCAACATATTTGTTAGCAAGGTCCGCCAGAGAGATCTCAACCTGTGATTCACCCATTTCAGGATAAATCACATGCGCTACGTCCTGATTTGTATCAATACGAACCAACACACAACTTTGTTGATCATTTAAAAACAAGACAGCGGGAAACAAAGCAGCGTTTAAGCGGTTCAACGGTTGAACAACAACCCGACTAACAAGACCACCACGTTTTGAAGCTCGGTCGAATAAACTGGGCGACAACTTTCCCCCTTCAAGGGGCAAACCAGCCAATGCAGCTTCACGACTTAAAATACGCCCACGCAAACCGACCACAACTAACAAGCACTCTAGAAGAGGATCCAAACCATCAACATCAGTGCTCTTTTCGGTAGCAGAATTTTCATTACTGGTCATCATTTACAATCAACCCTATCTATCTTTTAAAAGTGTACGCTTCTCAACCGATGAACAGACCACCTTAAATTAATCCATCATTCTAATATTTTTATAAAGTTTTGCATAGAAAAAGAATCTAACAATTCCCCCAGCAGGACCAGCCAGCTAATGAGTAAAGATAAATTCAAATCGAGGGATTAATTACATAGATAGATTAACTCCAATGTGGTATTTTTAAACAACCTTGGTCAATACAAACACCTGATACTATTTGGGATTATTGCACTCATCCTGCTAACATATTTAACCAAATAATTCCTACCATTCCCGCACCACACAGACTTTTGGTACCAAATTGGAGATTTTCACCATCATGAAACTGCTTAACGGCTTTGCAAATATTGGGATTCGTAAAAAACTTGTTTTAATCATGATTATTGCTGGTTTTTTCTTCCTGGTTGCCGTCGTTGGCATCATGACTCCCCTGTTTCGTTGGAACCTCACACAAAATTTAGAGATACAACAAAACAGCCTACTATCCTCGATCCAACGTGAGATCGATAATAAAATTACTACAGCATCTACTCAACTTAGCTCCGTTGCAAAAATCCTCCCGCTTGCCGCGATGACAACCCCAACCCAAGCACAATTTTTTTTAGAAGACCGAGTCGGCATTGGCGCTATTTTCGATCACGGCCTCTGCCTTTGGGATCACCAAGGTACACTCATAGCCAATACAGGGGGCAAGGGTCCGAGAACAACCGAAGAGGATCAGACAAGCGTTCCTACTTTTCAATACAGTAGAAATTCAAAAGCATCGACAATCTCCACCCCTTTTCGCTCGCCCGTGGCGCCCTATCACCCTGTAGTTCAGTTTAATGCACCAATACTGAATCACGTAGGAGAACAGATTGGTACTCTTTCAGGTGGTATGCGCCTAGACGGTGACAACCTTATTGGCTCGATTGCCAAGCATAAAATTGGCAAAACGGGACATCTCTATCTATACAGTAATGATCGTACGATATTGGTACACCCAGACCCTTCACGTATCTTAAAAAAAGATGTTCCCGTTGGAGCCAATCAACTGTTTGATAAAGCACTAACAGGATGGGAAGGAACTGCCTTTACGGTCAACTCCCGAGGTATAAAATCTATTTCCAGCTTCAAACACTTAACCAGCGTACCGTGGGTTGTAGCCTCAAACTACCCCGTAACAGAAGCTCACTTACCCGCAAAACGAGCAACGATTGCCTTATCTATCATTGTCTTACTTCTGGGTATCCTTGGTATGACGATCACGTGGTTCATCCTAAAATCAGTAACGAATCCTCTCGCTCAACTCACCGAACACATACAAAACGTAGAAAGCCTCGAATCTGAGAAGCGTCAATTTCGCTTAAAGAAACAACCCTATCTAGAAATCCAGCTACTCTCAGCGAGTTTCAACGCTATGCTCAGCGAGCTTGATCAGCAAACTTTCCAGCTTGAAAATGAAATACAAATACGCCGGAGAACTGAAAAAGAGCTCATCCTAATGTCAACTCAACACGAACAAACAGCGCTATTATTACAGAACATCTGCGACAATGTTCCCGATTTAATTTGGGCAAAAGATTGCCAGCACCGTTATATTTTCACCAACAAAGCAATCAATCACACGCTATTATTGGCCCAAAGTGCTGATGAACCGATTGGCAAAACCGATGCACTATTTGGGCAGCGAATTATTGATAACCATCCTAACCTAAAAAACTCCTACAGCTTTAGTGATATGTGCGCCGTATCAGATACCACGACTCTCTCCACCCAAAAACCGATGCGATTTCAAGAAGATGGATATATCTGCGATGAGTTGGTTTGTCTTGATGTCTATAAAGCGCCATTTTATGACACCGATGGTAAACTAATCGGCACGGTTGGCTCTGCTCGCATCATCACCAGAGAAAAACAACTGGAGCAAGAAACTCTTCACCTTGCTCGGCTGTATCGTATACTTTCAGATATCAATCAAAAGGTTGTTCATAAACCCCAGCCACTAGAGCTGTTTCAATTTGTCTGCGACACCCTATTAGCCGATGATACGTTCAGTCTGGCATGGATTGGTGTACCAAGTAGTGATGGAGGGTACACTCCTATTGTCGCAGCAGGAATCACCATAGATGAGCTTAAGACTATACAATGTTCCAGTTACCCATTCATCGACAGCACCAAAAGTATTAGCAACCTCAATTCTGGAAGCTACCAACAGAAGCTCTGCCAACCAGATCAAAATTTATTTCAACTACAACCATTTGATGCTGTAGGTGCATACCCCGTTCAACCTGTCGACTGCGATCCAATACTATTAGTTTTATATACCAATGACAGCGATCTCCTTACGCACAAAGACGAGAAAAGACTTTTAAGTGAACTTGTTAAGGACCTTGTTTTTGCTTTAGATGTTGCCGAGCAAGATCGCACACAAGCTCTCAACTTGCAGCAACTCGAACTGGCAGCAACAGTATTTGAAAATAATACCGAAGGAATTATTGTCACTGATGCGGACGAAAAAATCATTTCGGTCAATCGTGCCTTCTGCGAAATTACTGGATACACTGCAGAATGTGTGATTGGGAAAACACCTCGATTGCTCAAATCGAACCGCCATGACCGAATTTTTTATCAAACAATGTGGCACAGCCTCACTCGCACCAACAGATGGCAAGGTGAAGTCTTCAATCGTCGTCAAGATGGTCAAATCTACCCAAGTCGACTCTCGATTAGTGCAGTACTAGATAGTAACAAAGTGGTCACCCACTACATCGCCGTATTTAGCGACATCAGCCAAATAAAAGAATCAGAACGGCAAGTCGATTACCTTGAATACCATGATCCACTAACCGATTTACCCAATCGTCGCCTATTTTGTAATCATCTCACCTCTGCCGTAGAGCGCGCACGACGATCAAACAACAAACTGATGTTACTCAGCCTCGATCTTGATCACTTCAAAGATATCAACGATAGCTTTGGGCATCTCATCGGCGATGCCCTGCTGCGGCGAATAGCTAAACGTCTTCAAAATCGTTTTCGTTGTAGCGATATGGTTGCCAGACTTGGCGGTGATGAGTTTATTATCCTATTAGAAGATTTAGAGCATCGAGATCAAGTGCCATTAGTCGCTCAAGAGGTTCTTGATATTATCCAGCAACCACTTACCCTTGACACAGGGATTGAGCTTCAGATGAATACCAGCATTGGCATCACCCTCTTTCCAGACCACGGTGACAATGCGACGGATTTGTTAAAAAAAGTGGATGCGGCGCTGTACCAAGCCAAGCGACGTGGTCGTGCTCAATTTGCCTATTACAATGAAGAGATGACGGCCAAAGCGTTAGAGCGGCTACAACTTAGCTCCCACTTACGCCATGCCTTGGACAATCAAGAATTTGAAGTTTACTACCAACCACAAGTCGAGCTCAAAAGCGGCAAGATTATCGGTGCAGAAGCCTTACTGCGCTGGAACAACCCTGAACTCGGCGCCATCCCTCCGGCACGCTTTATCCCACTCGCAGAGGAGCTTGGTTGCATTGCGCCCATCGGCGAATGGGTACTTAAACAGGTTTGCACGCAGGGCAAATCTTGGCTTGATGCGGGACAACCACCTATCTCTCTAGCTGTCAACCTCTCGCCACTACAGTTTTACCATGCAGACATTGTCAAAACCGTACAGACCATTTTGACTGAAACGGGCTTTCCCGCTAAATGGTTAGAGTTAGAGGTCACCGAATCGGCACTGATGCACAAAGAGCAAGAGACTATTGAACTTTTGCATCAACTGCACGATCTTGACATTCGCTTGGCTCTTGACGATTTTGGAACCGGCTACTCATCGTTATCGTACCTTAAATATTTCCCTATTGATCAACTGAAGATTGACAAGTCATTTGTCGATGACCTCCCACATGGCATCAACGACTGTAAAATGGTTACGGCAATCATTCAAATGGGCCGAGGTCTTGGCCTTAGAATTTTGGCGGAAGGGGTAGAGAATGAGGCGCAACTCAACTGCTTAAAAGAGATGGGTTGTGAGCACTATCAAGGATACCACTTCAGCCGACCGATCCCAGCGACGGATTTTTTTGCTCTCAGAGTAAAACACTCATAACCCTATGAGATTAAGGTAAGGGAAGATCACGACATCTTTTACCGACCTTCGACAATTACGTCGAGGCACCAACGTCATCAATTGGCGATACGCTGCTGCTCAGCTAAATGCCAAAACGCCGCGACACTCGGCCGCTGTAAATTTAGTTGCGTGCAACACAAACCGACCACATAGGGTTCCAATTGTGGCGCCTTGTCAATCACCACCACATCATCACGAAAGGGACTGCGCTGCAGTACCAACTCCGGCACAATACCGACACCACAGCCTAAACGAACCATGGCAATAATCGCCTCATTGCCTGAAATTTCAGTGCTGATGTTCGGGGTAACGTGATGCTCCTTCAACCACAGGTTCAAGCGCCGGCGAGACAACCCTTCCTGCGGCACCACCAGTGGCACACGGGTCATATCGAGAGAACCCTCATCATTCATGGGGAGCGTAAAGGCAGAACTTGTCGGGGCAATAAACACTAACGGCGTTGGCGTGATCGGTAAAAACTCGATCCGTGGTTGCTGATGATCTGGCCATGCGGCAACAGCAAGATCGATCTCACCACGTTGAACTTGTATCACTGCTTGCTCTGCAGCACCAGTACGCAACTCTAGCTGCACTGCGGGGTACTTTTGCCGATAATCTTCTAACAGGTCGGGCAATAAACTATAGACCGCCGTAATCGAAGCATAGATCGATAACGAACCAGAGATCGTCTGCTCCTGACTCAACTCCTGCTTAAACAAGCTCCACTTTAACAACGACTCACTGGCATAAAGCCGAAACTGCTCACCAGCAGGCGTTAAATGAACCTCGCGCTTATTTCTCACGAATAGAGGCTTACCAATCTGCTCCTCCAAGCGTTGAACAGTACGTGTCAATGCCGAAGGGCTCAAATGACATAATTGACTAGCCCGACCAAAATGGAGCTGCTCAGCAACCACCAAAAAAATCTCCAACTCGCGACTATCCATGTTTTATCCCCTTAGATGAAATACTTAACCGTTACCCTTGCGCCAAACGCAATACAATATGCACAACAAATCAATTTACGCAACGAAGTAAATCGGCTAGAGTGCGTTAGCATTTAAAAATAAGAAACACTACTTTTCGATATAGCTTTACGTTCACGAACATTACACAAACAATTTTAAGGAGAAACACCATGGGTCAAAACTACTTCAACACCCTACCACTACGTCGCAAGCTGGAAGAACTCGGTACATGCCGTTTCATGGACACTTCTGAATTTGCTGATGGTTGCGAGTACGCTAAAGGCAAGAAGATCGTTATCGTTGGTTGTGGCGCTCAAGGTCTGAACCAAGGTCTTAACATGCGTGATAGCGGCCTCGACGTTTCCTACACCCTGCGTAAGGAAGCCATCGCTGAAAAGCGTCAATCTTTCCTCAACGCCACTGAAAACGGTTTCACCGTCGGTAGCTACGAAGAGCTTCTCCCTACTGCTGATATCGTTATGAACCTTGCTCCCGATAAGCAGCACACCGACGTAGTAAATACCGTTGTGCCACTGATGCAAGAAGGCGCGGTATTCTCCTACGCTCACGGTTTCAACATTGTTGAAGAAGGTACCGAGATCCGTAAAGACCTCACCGTTATCATGGTTGCTCCTAAATGCCCCGGTTCTGAAGTTCGTGCTGAGTATGTGCGTGGCTTTGGTGTGCCAACCCTTATCGCTGTACACGGCGAAAACGATCCTAAAGGTGACGGCCTTGAATTGGCGAAAGCATTGTGCTGCGCTCAAGGTGGTAACCGTGCCGGTGTTCTTGAGTCTTCATTTGTTGCCGAAGTTAAGTCTGACCTCATGGGCGAGCAAACCATCCTTTGCGGTATGCTCCAAGCTGGCGCGCTACTGTGCTTCGACAAAATGGTTGAGAACGACATCGAAGCTCCTTACGCGGTACAATTGATTCAGTACGGTTGGGAGACCATCACCGAAGCACTCAAGCACGGTGGTATCACCAACATGATGGATCGCCTTTCTAACCCAGCTAAACTCGAAGCATTTGAGCTAGCGGAAGAGTTGAAAGAGATCATGCGCCCATTGTTCCAAAAGCACATGGACGACATCATCACTGGCGTATTCTCCAGCACCATGATGGCCGATTGGGCTAACGATGACATCAACCTCCTCACATGGCGTGAGCAGACAGGTGAGACAGCATTTGAAAAAACCGCTGCCGCTGGTGAGATTTCAGAGCAAGAGTACTTCGACAAAGCGATCTTAATGGTTGCTATGGTTAAAGCCGGCGTTGAGCTAGCCTTTGAGAGCATGGTTGAAGTAGGTATCGAGCCTGAATCAGCATACTACGAGTCTCTCCACGAAACTCCACTCATCGCGAACACCATCGCACGTAAGAAATTGTACGAGATGAACCGCGTTATCTCTGACACCGCTGAGTACGGTTGCTACCTATTCGCTCACGCATGTGTGCCTCTACTCAAAGACTTCATGACTAATGTTGATACTGACGTTATCGGTAAAGGTCTGGCTTCAACAGACACCAGCGTTGACAACAGTGCTCTCGTTCGCGTAAACGCTGAAATTCGTGAGCATTACATCGAAGAGATCGGCGAAGAGCTGCGCGCAGCAATGAGCGGCATGAAGGCGATTGTTTAATCCCCTTCTCTGTTTGTGATAAATGATATAAGGCCGTCTGCATCGAAATGCAGACGGCCTTTTTCTGTTTAATCTGTAGCAATCGACAACATCACCCAAAGACTGACCTAATGATTCACGATAGACAACATCGAGACTTGACATTAAATTCAAGGAGTGTCCAGAGTTTCATTCGAATAAGTACAGAAATAATCACGTATACCTCTTATCGAAATAGTTTCTCTTGACTCCACAAAACGATCAATTTATTGTCATATAGATATAGAATGAACTTTCACTCAGTGCTGTCGTCTATATTTTTACAAACAACTGAGTCTTTAAAAAGACGGAGGGTCTTGTGATGATAAAACAAAAATGGAAAATTTTCGCGTTGGCTGCTTTGCTGTTAAGTATTCCTTTAATGGGCCAAGCAGACCCCATACAACAGGAAGTATCCGCTGAAAACGTGTTGCCTCAGCGAAGTGAAGCGGAACGCGCGAAAAGGTTCGAGGGGGCCGCATCCCTGTGGTTAATCGAGGGACGTAAGCTCTACAAAAGCAGCTGCAAAAGCTGTCATCATCGTGACAATGAAGTGGGGGCAAGTTGTTTCAGCCCTGAATCAAAAACTCAGAAGTCTTGGGACCTCGTATTTGAACAACGGTATTCGAAATGCGCTAAAGACGGCTCTTGGGATAAGTTGACACCACAACAATTACGAGATATCAACGACTTTCTCTTTCGCTATGCTTTTGGTACGGAAGAAAAATATGTCGACCCTTATCGCTGATAGGGCTCTTTATGTCTCTGGTTCAGAGACACAACGACAAGACATTCCGATCAGACGTAACAAGAGTTACTGTCGACGTTAACAACAAAGGGCGATTCCGTAAGGAACCGCCCTTTGTTGTTATACTACTAGACCTACCACTCTGCACCCATTCCTCAGCCCAAACCCTTGAAAAACTGAGACATACTGGTGAGTGACCCTAATTTATCAGGGCGCTGACTACATGTTCTGCAACGGTACTTGCATCGCTAGCATGCCGATGGACGTCACGGCTAGCAGCAGTAGAAAGGCTGTACCCATGGCGAATCGCTTTGTCAGCGAAACATCATAATACGCAGCACGCTCAATTTTCGACGCCTTGAACGATTTATAGATTTGAAAACTACCGATAATCACGATCAGGGCGACAATTGGCGACCAGGTCAGATAGAACAGGCCGATGGCACCGAGTAGGCCAACAATCCAAAGTTTAGGACTGATGACACCAATGATTCGTCCGCCATCCAGCGGCGAGATCGGTAACAGATTAAACAAGTTAAGTAGAAAGCCACTTGATGCCAGAGCAAACCAAAACAGGTTCTGAGTATAAAAACCAATGCCAGCACAGCCGATAGCGCCGAGTGTACCGAGCAATGGCCCACCGTAAGCTGCCACGGCTTCGACAAAAGCGTTTTTCGGCATCTTCTTCATGACAATATGGG
Organism: Desulfuromonas svalbardensis; assembly: GCF_055389415.1. Lineage (NCBI taxonomy): Bacteria > Pseudomonadati > Thermodesulfobacteriota > Desulfuromonadia > Desulfuromonadales > Desulfuromonadaceae > Desulfuromonas > Desulfuromonas svalbardensis. Next base: position 3,136,369 of record NZ_AP042416.1, read on the forward strand.
CACCGACAAACGGGATAAACATGGGTGCCGAGGCGGGAATCCCCATCATTCGCAGGGCGATAACATGGCCCATCTCATGGATAAAGATCAGTACAACAAAACCGGCGGCAAAAGACCAACCCCAGAACATGGCGTAGGCCCAGATGCTGATGACCATACTGAGAAATGTCTTAAACTTACCAACCTGTAGCAAGAGTCCGACATATTTCAGCTTGCTAAAGATGAACAGCAGAAACAGACCGATACCGCCAAATTTTCGCAAACCACTTTCACCGCGAGGGCGCGAATTTGTGTGCTGAAAGGTAGGATCGGGCGGTAACACCTCAACATCGGCAAAGGTGGAATTATCCTGATAGTATGTAGACTCAAGAGATTCGCTGTGGGTGGAAGGGGGTTCAATGGTCAATTTAGTGGTGGTTTGATTTTCTTGCATCAGTAATCCAAAAGCGATAAGTGTTAAAGAGGTTGATCCATTGGGAACTTTTGCCACGCTACCATTATACTTTTTCCAAAGCTATGATTATTAATATTCGGAAGACGCCACGATCAAAGAGAGGAAAACCTCATGCTCAAAACACAAAGCACGATCTTAGTAATTGTTGATATTCAAGGGAAGCTAGCGCAATTGATGCACGAGAAAGATCTTCTGTTCACCAACGTGAAAAAGCTTATCGAGGGAATTCGGGTTTTAGATATTCCTATTCTCTGGTTAGAGCAGAACCCTCAAGGTCTGGGAGCGACAGTTCCTGAAATTGCAGACCTCTTATCTGATCTTCAGCCTATCAGCAAAATGAGCTTTAGTGGCTGCGGTGATGACCACTTTATGCAGCAGCTGGAAGCACTGAATCGCAAACAGGTTTTGGTTGTAGGGATTGAAGCCCACGTTTGCGTTTATCAAACAGCAGCAGATTTAGTGGAGTTAGGCTATGAGGTTCAGGTTGTGGCGGACGCTGTATCGTCACGAAGCAAGAGAAACAAGAAAATTGGTTTGCAAAGGATGACAGAATCTGGTGTCAGTTCGACGGGTGTCGAAACCGCCCTATTTGAGCTACTTAAGGTCGCTGAGGGGAAACAATTCAAAGAGATTCTCAAAATTGTGAAATAATTGGTTCGTCAAACCATCAATTAACCCAATGGTGTCGATGCTTGTTTGACTCTAGCGATATAGTTGCGGGTTTCCTCTGGCATGTGTTCTAACCCTTTACGGTCGACATTACCCTGCCCCCAGTTATAAGCAGCTAGAGCATGATCAAGATCACCATTATACTTTTGCAGTAACCCTTTAAGGTAACGGCTACCGCCGAGAAGATTTTGCTGTGGATCAAAGCTGTTTTCAACGCCCAACTCTTGCGCCGTTCCTGGCATCAACTGCATCAGCCCTTGCGCGCCCACAGGTGATACCGCATCAGGCTTATACGCGCTTTCTGTTCTGACAACAGAGTGGATCAATGCTGCGGGCAGCCCGACACGCTCTGCAACGTGATCAATCATTTTTTCAATATTCGCGCGCATATTCGTTGCCAGAGGAGCTTCAGGGTGAACTGTTTCGGCGACCACGGGTGCGGTACTAACGGCCGGGATAGACGGCTGTTGTTCCGCTAACGCAGACACTGGCGTGAGGGTTGATGCTGCGACACGATACGCATCGTATCCCGCAGGGGTAAAGGGGCGGATAAAATCATAGGATGAGAGCAGTTCCATATCCTCTTCTTGATACGTGAACTGCCCCAACATGTAGTCCTGCAAGAGGTGTAACACTTTCCGCGCTTCGTCCGTGCGTTGTGTTGATGCTTGTTGAGCCTGATCCAACGCCTTGGAAAAATGCGCCTGGGGTTGCTTATTACACTGCGCAGCGGATTGATCGACATGCGGCTTCGGGTTGAAGGAGATCGGCCTGATTGTCATTGTCACCTCACAGCTTCGGGAAAACGTCCTGAAATATTGCGCAGCGATCACTTTGTTTCATTGGTATCTAAACTCTTATCGACACAATTTGGTGATCAGTTAAATTTTTTCTCTTGTGATTTTCTGACGTACATGTCGAAATTTCGCCCCCACCTCTTGCACTTCCAGCCCAACCACACTAAAGTAGCGTCCTTACATTCGTTATTCACCAATAAAAGGAACCACGAACATGGGTCTATTTAGTCGCCTTTTTTCCAAATCAAATGAACCAACCTCCTCTCAATGCTGTGCGTCACAACAGGATCAAAACGCAACAACAACCGATGACGGACAAATCAACGATTTCGATTCGCAACTGGCAGCAATTCTAACCAACTATCCAAAAGAATTATCAGAGCGTTATCCTAAAAAGAGTGCTGAATTTTTGCAAGCCATAGTACGGGCTCATCAAGGGGAAGACCGCCAAGCTCTGGATATGCTAGCCAAGCTCCCCATTGGCGAACAAGATGATCTGTTTGACTATGAGCTAGGGATACTGATGGCACGCCACGGACATGAGCAGAAGGCATGTAACACCATGCGATCATGCCTGAAGCAAAACCCTGACCACCTACTGGCCGCAGAAACGTTGGTAATGTTATTAGTCGGGCTAAAAGAGAATGATCAAGCCCTTGAGCTGATTCTACAGATGTTATTAGAGGATCGTGATGTCGCTTTTTGCCATGCCCAACTAGCCTCGCTGTACCATATTCAACACGATGACGAACTCGCTCTCAAGCACGGCCTTGAAGCCATTGATGCAGGTCACGACGATCCAAACATTACCCTGCTCGCTGCCACGTTGCTGGAACAAAACAACCAGCTGGAACAAGCAGAAGCATTATACGCCCAAATTCTCGATGGCGGTGGCTCAGAGATGGGTCTGTGTTTGGCTGAATTTTTACTGCGCCAACAGCGCGAGCTAAACAAGGTTCTCGACACCTTCAACAGAGCCAGCCTCCAAGAACCAGACAATCTACGTTGGCAACTCCGTGTGGCACAAGCCCAAATCGCTCGCGGTTCGAAGAGAAAAGGATTAGACGTGCTACGTACTGTAATGAACGACCAACGTCTGAGTGAGACGTTGCGCGAAGAGGGTCAGGACCTGTTAGACAAACACTGCTAACCCCTTACCTAACGTAATAAATGACAAAAGGCCGACTGCATCAAAATGCAGTCGGCCTTTTTATATTCCAATCGGTTTAAGGACAAACATCATCAATGTGAAGCAGAGTGTTGGAGTTGAAACTGAGGATCATTGAGCAGGTTTTGGTGTACCTTAAGTTTAGCGCGACGTTTGATTTCGCGAACACAGCAAGCGCGGCCAACAGGATGGAAGAGATCGGGACATTGGTGAGATATCGTCATGGCATACTCCTGAATAATGTGGATGGAGCAATCAAAGGCTGCATAGCAGCAACAGGTGAGCAATTACTTGTAACCATTGCATTCACGGTGCCAAGTCTAGAACGTCTATTCACTTAACAGGTAAGAGACTAGATTTATAGGGATTAAATGACTATTCTATTTTTCTTGAAGGACTGTTTCAAACTGCCGCTGTATAAGATAAATATACAAAAACTTAGAGGTTCAACGTGTTGAGATGGCGCCAAGGACTCGTCGAGGGCGAATTTCCTCAGAGAGTTGGTCGTTTACCGGTGGATAAAATATATATACACAGTTAGGTGGGATAAAATCCAATTTCACAATATTATTATAGCGTCGAGGCAAGGAGTGTCACTAACGTCAAACGACTTCTTTATTCCTCAGCGCCTTGATGCAGCGGCAAGATAAAGATAAAGCAACTGCCCTCGCCTAACGTACTTTTCAACTCGAGGGTTCCCCCTTGAGAGAGGATCATCTCCTTAACAAGAGCAAGTCCCAAACCTGTTCCGCCAATCATTCGGTTGTCACCATTATCAACACGATAGAAATGATCAAAAATAAGTTGTTGATCCGGTTCGCTAATCCCCATCCCCTCATCGCTGACCCAAACACGAATAGTTTGACCATGCTGCTTAGCTCCAAGTGTGATATTACCACCAGCCGGAGAATATTTGATGGCATTAGAAACGAGGTTTTTTAACACTTGCATTAAATGTCTTGAATTACCATGCAGTTGCGCCAACGGACCTTGACACTCCAGTTGCAATGTGTGCTTTTCCGAGGCATGACTGAATAGATGTAGAACCTCCTCTAACAACTCACTGACATTAATAGGATCAGTGGCTGGCGCATCTTGGCTAGCTTTGAGCCGTTGCAGGTTGAGCAGATTGTCGATCAATTCCTGTAATTTGATGGTTTCCTTATAGATCGTTTGCAGGCAGTCGATCCGCTGTTCGACAGGAGGATCGTTTTCAAGTAGATATTCTGCGAAACCTAACATACCAGTCAATGGCGTGCGCAACTCGTGACTCACCATCGACAGCATCTCATTTTTAAGCCGCTCCAGCTTTACCCTTTCAGTGATGTCCAGAGCCATCACGACTATGACAGAATCTCCTTCAATTTCGGTATGTTGAAGATGGAGTTCAACGGGATAACAGGAACCATTTTTACGTTGCATTTCGGTGGTGACAACCAGTTTTTTCTGCTGATTGTTGCAAAGGGGTTGCACCTGCTGGCGCAGTGCTTCAAGGGAAAAGGCTGGTAGTACATCGGTAATCGTCATTTTATTGAGTTCATCTTGAGTGTAACCAAGATTCTTCCGCGACCCGAGCGTGGTACGAATCAGGTTTAGCTGATTGGCATCCACCATATAGATCTCTTCAAGAGATGAGTCGAGAATGCGACCAAAGCGGCTGGCTAGTTGCTGGGCCTGCTTCAATTCGGTGATATCGAGCATGGTACCAACAATACCAGCCACAGTCGACTGGCTATCAAAAAACTGCGCTTTGGTGAAAAAGACATGGCGTAATTCACCAGCCCGATTAGTCATAACGCTTTCGTAGCTTTGAGTGCCACCGTTGACGAGAAGTTGCTGGTCGGCAACACTGGCCTTCTCGGCAACCTCTTTAGAAAAGATATCGTAGCTTGTTTTGCCAATCACATCCGCTTTATTTTTGGCAAAACCAAAGAATTCAACCGCTGCTTTGTTTACGCCAAGGTAAACACCACTGGTATCGCGGTAATATAGGGGAACAGCGATGGCATCGAGCACTGATTCGGTAAACTCTTTCTCAGCTTGAATGGCTCGCGCAGCTTGGCGGCGTAAAAAGTTCGCTCGAGTCAGAAACAGCACCGAAAGCACCAGCCAACTAAAGAGGATGGTCCCCCCCCATACGCCAGTACGGTAGCGGTAGTAAAAGGTCTGAGGTTCGTTAACCACCACGCTGCCATCGGGAAGTTGCGCTAATGTAAGTCCTAAACGTAGCATCTCTTGATAGTTAAACATATAAGAGTTGGGACTTGCATGAGGTGGTGGCAGGTGTTCTATCTCTGTGCCATTAAACAGTTGCAACGCTAGATGGGCAACAAAAACTCCTTGCTGGTGTCCACTTATCACCAACCCTCCCATAACACCATCACCAATAAAATCATCCCAAAACGTGTAGACGGGAGATTGACTGTGATTGCGGATAATCTCAAGAGCAAGGGTGACGGGATAACTGATACCATCGCGGTCCCGAAGGTATGTCAGCAGTAGTATGGCACTGTCTTTAGGTAACCGGTCCACGGCACGGCCCAGTTCATTGGGACGCAGCGCTGCAAAGTGAACAAATGATAATCGATCACGGTAGTCATCCTCAACCTCAGCCAGCCGCTTCATGATCAGGTGGCTGGTAGTGGTCGCATCACTGACAACAGTTAGCTGACGGATTGACGGATGAAGCTCAAGGATCAGCTCTAAAGACGAGCGAACATCCAATTGTTCAAAGATACCGGTGAAATCATCATGTCCATTGAGCATCGTCGGCTCGAAATTATTGATGCCGCAAAAAATGACTGGGGTACCGTCAAACACCATGTGGTGATATTGAACAAGAAAATCGAGCGCATTGTTATCGCAACATACAATGGCATCGAAATGCAGATCTGAATATTTAAATTCGTACAGTGAGGCTAGTCGTGGAAAGGCCGAGTCGGGCTGGAGACGTTTGGTGTCCATGTATTCAATAAACAGCTCAACGTTGAAGTCAGATTTCTCAAATTGCTGTTGCAGAGCACGGGTAACGTTATCGGTCCAAGCATAGCCTTGGTGATAAGAGTGCAGTACCAGTACCCGCTTACTTTCTCGGGTATTAGCCTGACTTGTTGCTGGAGAGAAGAACACTACACCCAGCACTAAAGAGATCGCAAGAATAGCGCGTGAAAGCCAGAGCATCATAATCATCCATCATTGAGGATAAAAGTTACTTTCTTAAATGATTATACTGAGTTTCAATTTTTCGTCCACAAAAACGAATTTTACTTAACGATAGTTCTCTTTTTTATGAATAAAAAAACGGGCCCCGTCAGGGCCCGTTTTTGTTAACAAGACTATTTACTTGATGCTACGGACGAGATGTCCCTAACCATGCAGCACCTTCTACTGTTGCAGCACTTACGTCGATGGTACCAGTGAGTGCGCCATTTTGTAGCCAATCGATAGAATCAAAGATCAACCGTTTTGCATAAATCCGGTTGTGAGCGTATGCGCCCGGCTCATGATGCAAATAATTGTAGTTATGAGCCGCGCCAAAGTTACCTTCGTTAGTCCATGATGCACCAGCAAAATAAGGGTAACCACCGGTGAAGGTTAAGCCATCAGAGATCAACTCTGCTTCGAGCAATTCGAGACCACCGTGGAACCCTTCAGCCTCCTCTTGGACGAATGCTGCGGTGAACATTGCTCATGTCGTTACCGAACTGACCCATCTCATCGGCAAAGCCAGCACTATGGCATTCAAGGCAATCGCTCTGCTGGTGACAACTGGCGCAATCCATCACTTTTCTTTTTGCTGCAGCGCGGTGACTCAATGCCCAGCTGGCATCATGACTCTGTAAACCTGAATATGTAACTTCTGCCAGAATCTCGCAGTCGTGACATTCCAAACAAACATCCTGAGCAGACGAGGTGCTCTCATGAATGTTGAATCAAATACGTTTTTTCCGCGCAGTAACCTTAGCCCTGTGTAGTAGTTTAATGTTGATACCGCCTTACATAATTGCCTGATCTATCTGCGCCAATTCATGCCTGTCGATAAAATGATCTTTGGTGTCTACAACTCAGAGAACAGTAATATTAAGCATATTGCCGCAGTGAACGATGCTGGCACATTGGCTCACGATGGCCCCATTCAATTGCCCACTGAGACCGGTAAGGTGCTCGCTACAGCAATCAAAAACATGGACCGTTTAGTGGCAGACACCCAACTCGACCCATTATCTGCTGCTGTTGCTCCCTATGTTATGAATCATGGCTGCTCGGAGATTCTGTTATCACTGCCTATCAGCAATAATGTGAACGGGTATCTGGTGATGCAGGCAACGGGAACAAATCAATACACCAAAGAACATATGAAACTGATGACATCTGTACGCGAGCCATTAGCGATTGCTATGTCCAACGCGATAGGTCATCAACAGCTCATCAACATCAAAGACCATCTTCTGGATGACAATAAACAGCTGCAGCGGGAGTTAGCTGAGCATTCAAAAACGAAAATAATTGGTTCTAACGCCGGACTCGCTCATGTTATGGAAATGGTGAAACAAGTTGCACCACTACAAAGTACGGCGCTTTTATTTGGTGAAACTGGTGTGGGAAAAGAAGTGATCGCTGGTGCAATCCACCGTTTGTCGCCACGGCGCGAAGGGCCGTTTATCAAAGTGAACTGTGGTGGTATTCCAGAAACCCTCATTGACAGTGAACTGTTTGGTCACGAGAAAGGGGCCTTTAGCGGCGCTATTGCTCGCAGTCGAGGGAGATTTGAACGAGCACATGGTGGAACAATTTTTCTGGATGAAATTGGTGAGTTGCCACCAGCAGCCCAAGTTCGGCTATTAAGGGTGTTGCAAAGTCGTGAAATTGAACGAGTGGGCGGCGCGGAATGCGTATCCGTTGATATTCGTGTGATTGCCGCCACCCATCGCAATTTAGAGAAAATGGTTGCCGAAGGGAAATTTCGTGAAGACCTGTGGTTTCGGTTGAACGCCTTCCCTATCATTATTCCACCGTTGCGCCACCGTCAGGAAGATATCCCCTCCATGGTGGAATACTTTGTGGCAAAAAAGTCAAAGGAACTTGGATTCCGCTGCCCGCCTGCTATTGCAAAAGGGGCTTTAGAGGTCTTAGTTTCCCACCCTTGGCCGGGAAATGTACGTGAAATTGAAAACGTTGTTGAACGAGCATTGATTCAGAACAAAGGTCGCGCACTAACATTAGACACCTTCACCATTTCAAACCGCAAGAATGGCCCATTATCCGCACTTGGCGATTCCTGCGGCTGTGTATTTCCTTGCCTCACTAGGGAATTGAAAGAGACCGAAATGGTTCCGGCTGATAAAAATATTTTTTTATCTCTTGATGAATTAATTGCCCAACATATTCAACGAGCACTCGCCCTCAGTGAGGGTCAAATTCACGGGAAAAATGGTGCGGCTCTAATGCTTGGGATCAACCCCAGCACGCTACGCAATCGGATGAATAAATTAGGGATAACTTATGGCCGCAAAGCTAGTGCGTAATCCTAATTTTCAAAAAAATCAGCTACGCATGGTGTGAGTTAGGAAAAGGATTGAGCTAAAGGGGAGACCTGCGATATTCCATCTAAATGTACACGCCAAACTGTGAATTGATCGTAACTAAAAAATGTAACAATCAAAAGTACGCTCGGCTGACACACCAATTCACCTGTATCTTTTTAAATACAAACACCATACAGTTAAAAGATGTTAAAATATTCTTCTACCACAGTTAATTTCTAAAGTTATCAAACAAGAAGCATTGTTCAACAGATCAAATCCTTTAGTTTCTAGGCCATATTGATTGCTCTTATATAGTGGCTGTTTTTGCGTAGCGAATTCGCGTGGAGTTGACGCGTTGCGTATGAATTACACAGTAGGTATTTCATGGCAACGTTACGTGTTAAATATCAAACCGTTGAGTTTGATAATGTAGATATTCACCTTAGAATATTGCGTGACAATCAGCAATTTAGCGATGAACATGGCGTCGCAGAACGACTAGGAATTTCATCAGCAACGTGGCCCTTATTTGGCCAAGTTTGGCCGTCAAGCGAAGTGCTAGCCCACCTTATGCTTGATTACCACCTCGCCGGTCAACGAATTCTTGAAGTAGGCTGCGGTATTGGCTTGACGAGTTTATTACTGAATCACCGTCAGGCTGACATCAGCGCCACCGACTACCATCCTGAAGTTGAGGGTTTTCTTCTCGAAAACACCCGCCTCAACCACGACCGCACAATTCCCTTCATCCGTACAGGTTGGGGTGACGAGAAAAGCACGCTTGGCTTGTTTGATCTGATTATTGGTAGCGATATCCTCTACGAACGTGAGCATATTGACCTACTCTCAACCTTTATAAATCAACATGCAAAACCAAGATGTAAAGTAATTGTGGTTGACCCAGGCAGAGGTAACCACGCCCAGTTCAGTAAAAGAATGGTCAATTTAGGCTATGAACACAGCCAGAATAAGCCTAGAAATATCGATTATCTATCTCAACCATTTAAAGGGCAAGTTTTGCGATATCAACGCTAATATATCGTAAACGTTCATTGCCGACTATGAACCTATAATCACCCCAATTTAAGCTGAATGTTTTTAGCTATATTTTAGCTAGAAACATTTATGATAGAGCAGCTTAAAAAGATGATCCAGCATCCTTTTAAGCTGTTGACCAAACAGCTATGTCACATAAGACAGCAAGGTAAAATAACCATATTCAAGTCCATCAAGGGGGCAGAAAAACTGCCCCATGAGATCAATGTGCTACTTGGTGGTTTTGATCTCATCCAACAACAGCAGAACTGCAGTGAACTTAAAATAGACCTCATAAAACGCGTGGTCCCTTGTGCTATTTCCACTATTGATTCAAACCAGTTAATCACATGCTAGAACGAATGCGCCGAGCAGATGACGGGTTATTCCGCCAATGAGATGGTAGGTACGCCCTACTGTCGGTTTATTCAGGAAACAGGTACGGAGCATTCAGACTGTACGGTGAGCCATCGTTTCACGACATAAAGCACTGGGCGCAAACACACTATTTTCCACAAAAACAGCTCAAGTCTCTCAATCAATATGCATTCTGAACCGCTAATCGACAGTGATGGAATTGAAATTGGCCGTATTGAATGTTTTACAGATACCACCCTTCATAAACCGGACAAGGTAGTTGACGCGAGACAGCCGTCTTTCAAACTAAAAACTTACGTGAATATGAGGAACTCATTGATTATGCCGATGGTTCCCGTCGAGACGTTGTTTTTAGTAAAGATCCAATTTTGAGCTCTAATGGTCGATCAGTGGGCGGGTTGGAACCATCCGCAATATCAGCACCAACAAGCCGCCGATAAAACCATTGCTGAAGGGATTGAAACTGAAGAACAACTCCAATTTCTTCACCAAGCATGATGTGAAGAGGGGCAAGGATTCTATCTAGACCGACCGAAATCAACCATGGATATGCAACAGCTATTAGACAAATCAACAACCATACCTCAATGCAGCAATATAACTGCTCACCAATGGATAAAAAAGGCTTCGGTGATCACATTTACTGTTCGAATGCCAACCGTGAATTACTCAGCCTGTATACCTACACGTAAAATACTCGTCATTACAACGCATCCGCATGTCATCAGATAAATAGAACGAAACCTTGCACAACAGACTTTCTCAATTATACTTAATATTCTTTCACCCGTGGCCAACGAGGTCACCAACTTCTTAGAGGAGGATACAATGGGAACTCACTACATTATGGATGACTGCACCAGTTGCGGCGCTTGTGAAGACGTTTGCCCAGTGGAGGCCATCAGCGAAGCGGCAGAAATGTATGCGATCGAAAAAGAATCCTGCACGGATTGCGGCGATTGCGATGATGTTTGTCCCGTCGAGGCCATCAAGTGGGCTTAACCGTTCCTGACGTGTTTTAAACTGTTCATAGGCCGTTTGCAACAAATGCAAGCGGCCTATTTTTTATGATAATGCGATGAATATCCATTACTATTTCATAATTCAATCCATCTCAACTTTGCTCACCGATCATTGCAGATCTGAATCTGCACTTCAGACAATTTGAGAGACAAGAGCAACCTTCCCCCACTTGAAATATAAGAAATAACAACTTTATTTAACAACCAACATTGACAACCTCCTTTTCAGCAAATCTAATTAATAAAATCAAACCATCAAACATTAAGTACATTATTTCCTACCTATAATAAAAAAAACCACGCTAAAACACTAGACTTCACAGAAACGGTAAGCTACCGTTCATAATGTGTAATTTATTTTCACTACAAATCACTTGAAGTAAACAGTGAAGATACATTCCCAACATTAGAGAACAGTCTGTAACACTTAGGGAGGATGTTACGGCGGCTCTACTCGATATATTGTGCTCGAAAACTACGAAAGGGAGGCAGAATGAAGAGTTGGTATAGACTGTTACTCAGTATCGCTATCCTGTCAACGGTGGTGCTACCACCGAGTAGCGTTCTGGGAGCAACAGTCTCAGGAAGATCAAGTACTGAAATCGAATGGTACGATACTGGCGATGGTGAAACAGCCGTCCCATTTTATCAGTACCTGCTGCTCAATGTTCACGACATTGACGGCGCTGGCATGAACTTTCGCGGTTATGGCCGCGTAGCCGACGACTTAGCCGATGAGGCCGATGTGGATAGTCGACTCTATTATGGCTACATAGAGAAACAAGGGTTACTTGAGGACCTTGATGCTCGATTGGGTCGTCAGTTTATCTCAACCACAGCGGGGGCATCGATCATGGATGGCCTCTACCTCAACTACGGCGGCCTCGATGGCTTTGACATCACCCTCTTTGGTGGTGGCGATGTCTCATATTATGAGGGCTACAATGCTAAAGATTTGATCGTTGGCGCTGAGATTCGGCGCTCATTTTTTGAAGATCTAAACCTTGGTCTGTCCTATCTACAAAAATGGGACAACAGCGAACTCGCCAATGAACTTTTTGGCCTCGATGTTGATTACGACTACAAGGATTTGCTCCATATTTACAGTGAAGCTCAATTTAATTACCTCGCCGATACCGTCAGTTATTTTTTAGCTGGCACCAAATATCACCGCAGTGACGATTGGTCATTACGTGCCGAGTATCTTTACTCGTTGCCAGTATTCTCGTCTACCTCCATTTACTCAGTTTTCGCCGTCGACGAATATCAAGAACTATTTGTCGAGTACGAGCAGCGACTCGCTCCAGGCCTACGTGCCTTCGTAAATTATGCTCGGGAAATGTACGAGTATGATGCCGATGCTGACGTGTTTGAAGCAGGGATAGAAAAAATTCGTACGGGCCGTTTTTCTGGCTACGTGATCGGAACCTGGCGAGACGATCCAGATGGTCAAGATTTGGCTGGAGTCAAAGTTTATGCCGCAGCCACTATCACCAATAAATTCCAAGCAGGAATCGGTGCTCATATCGACGTTCTCGAGCGTTATCTCGATGAGGACGAAGATGAAACCACCAGTTCTCGGATCTGGGTTGACGGTACCGTCACCTTTAATCGCAAAATCAATCTACAAGCCAAGGTTGAACGGATTGAAAGCGATCTATGGGACGAGTACTACCGTGGCCGTGTCCGCTTGAACGTTCGTTTCTAGAAAAGGAGTCACATATGAAGCACAGTGTACAACTACTATTGACCGTTCTGGTCGTGCTGGTGACATCCACAGTCTGGGCGACGCCGTTCGATCACAATGACCACTTAAATATCCTGGAAGGGGGGCCCTGCCTCACCTGTCACGTTGAGGATGCCGCAACTATTATCCCTGACCAAAACGTCTGCTTGGAGTGTCACGAATGCGAATGGCTTCAAGAGGTCACCTTTGCTGGAACAAAGACTCACGGTGTAACCTGGGCTTTAAGTCATCGCGTTATCGCCAAAGGAAAGACCATTGATTGCTCAAATTGCCATCAGCAAAGTGACTGTCTCGATTGCCACAAAGCTGGTTTTGCCGATGAGATGGGCGAGTTCAGCAACAATATGAACAATATTCACCGCAGCGATTTTCATGTCAGTCATCCTATTGCGGCGCGTACCAATCCGCAACTGTGTACCAGCTGTCACGAAAATGCCTACTGTTCAGACTGTCACAACGATTTCCGCCGCACCTCACTAACAGGAGCGTCGCATCAACGTAGTTTCAGTAGCCTAACCATCAGCCCCAGCGGCCCAGCTCATGAGCAATTTACTGAGGGCTCATGTCAAACATGTCATCCAGACTCACTACTGCCTAGTCATAGCTGGACCACCAGTCATGCTCGCGAAGCACGTAAAAATCTGGTCACCTGTCAGGCCTGTCATCCTGAAGGCGATGTCTGTATCAAGTGTCACAGTGCCCGTACAGGCTTAGGCGTTAATCCTCACCCTAAAGATTGGGATGACATTGAAGGACGAATGTTGCGTGCCAGCGATGGTCGCACCTGCCGAAAGTGCCACTAATAAGCTTACTCACTAAATCATAGGAGGTAGGAATGAAGATTAAACAATGGTTTGCACTCTCCGCAGTGATCAGCAGCATACTGCTGTTGGCCGCTTGTGGAAGCAACTCTGGCTCAGGAGGCGATCAAACCGCAGGAAAAACTCCTGTTCAGATCATTACCGAAGCCGCTTTTGTCGGATCAACAAAGTGTCTTTCATGCCATGGTGACAAGTCCAACTGGGGCCACACACTCCACAAAGCTGTACTGAGAGCACCCAACACGTTTTCCCCTGCCCAAGCTAGAACTGAAACATTCTATGCTGACACAATCAACCACGGTATTCAATTATCCCTTGGCACCGCTGACGGTGGTTTGGATGATGCGGGAACCCCTGATGGTGAGTTCGTTGGCTACTACAGTGATGGCACATCATGGAAAACTCATTATGAGCTTGGTTTCGGGGACACGGCTGATATCGCCTCACTACCCGCAACGGATGGCGGTGGCACCTTCGAGAAAAAGTATGCGGCACAGGTCATCATGGTCGGTACTGATTATTACATCGAATTTACCAACCTCGTCGCTGTGGAAACAGCCCAATACCAGATAATGTTCACCTACGGTGGCGAGCGCAACTACAAACAACGCTACGTTCTCACTGGCGCCATGCTCGGTGCTAGCAAGCATATCTCACCACTGCAGTACAACGACAAGTGGGCAGGTTATGTTGATCCAATCAACCCCACTACGCCCGACCTCAATTACAAATGGGTTAACTACCACGCTGAACGCTGGTACGACCTCGGCGATGATGAGCTAGCAATGCCGGGATCAAAAGATTCCTTTGATGGTAACTGCGCCGGTTGTCACTTTACCGGTTATACCATTGCTAAAAATGGCGGCGGCGAAGAATATGCCGATGCCGTTGACGATATTAACGGAGCGGTTGACTTTGACGGCGACGGCTCAATGGATGAGATCAACATCGGTTGTGAAGCCTGTCACGGTGCTGGTAGTGAGCACGCGTCAACACAAAACCCAGCGTACATCGTTAACCCTGCGGATTTGGAACCAACCCAAGCCAACATGGTCTGTGGTCAATGTCACATTCGTGGAAAATCTGTCGACAGTTTTGTTGAATTTGCTGAAGCAACAGTTGATGCTCCAGCCAGAGCACCATTCCCAGCTAAACTGGATGCCAATGGTAACCTGATGAAATTCCGTCCAGGTATTGATGATCTGGCCGACTTCTACAGCTTTGACAGTGGTGCTGGAGATTTTGACGGCCAATACTGGGCAACAGAGCCATCGGGTGGGGACTATGTCGCATCAAGTTCACATCACCAGCAATATATCGACATGCTCCAAGGTCCTCATGCTGAAAATGGTATGTCTTATGACCCAACCTGCTTCAGTTGCCACGACAGCCACGATAACGGTTCAGTCGGTCGTCACCAAATTGTCACTACCGTTACTGAAGATAACACCGTGGTTAAAACCGCCAACGATGACAACTCGCTGTGTTTAGCCTGCCATGCTGGTTTTGGCATCTTCGCTGACATCACTGTTGAAGACGTCACCCAGATCAATGCCAACAGTGCCTTTAACAGCATAATGGACCCTGTTCAAGCGGCCGTTACCGCGCACACTCAGCACTACTATGATCCAACAAACCTAGACGATAGCAATGGTTCAAGTCGCTGTAGCAAGTGCCATATGCCAAAAACAGCAAAGTCGGCACTGCGCTATGACATCCATGCTCACACATTCGAGATCATTCAACCTACGGCCTCAATGTCAATGGCAGCAACAGACGGCGTTCCTAATAGCTGTAATGCTTGCCATGAAACAAACAATGACGATGTCGCCTTAGGTGCACTACAAGATGCCTACGAGGCTAAATTCGCGGCAACACCAACGAATACCTACTTTAATCAATGGGCCACCAGTGGTCATGCTGACACCACAGGTGAGGCACTAAACCACTGGAACGAAGATGGTTCAATTTCAACCTCATGTGCTAAATGCCATGCAAAAGATGGCTTTATCGACTTCGCTGACGACGGCAGTGTTGATATGGCAGCACGACTTGGTACCACCATCTCCTGCGGTGCCTGTCACACCAACGGTGACAACGCGATGCTGTTCACCGATCCTGTGACCCGCTATGCAACTCAGGTTGCCACAGTAGGAACAGGTTCTCTCGAAGCGATTGTCTTCCCCTCTGGTGATATCGCTAACCTCTCTGATGACAGCAACATGTGTATGGCATGTCACCAGGGTCGTTCGTCAAAATTAACCGTTGACGCTGCAACAGCAGGCAGTGATGGCACATTCCGATTCACCAACATCCACTATTTTGCCGCTGCAGCCAGCTTCTTCGGTACAGACGTACAAGGTGGTTTTGAGTACACAGGACAAACTTACGATGGTGAGATGGTCTTCCCTGGTGCCCATGGTGGCGCAGGCTACACTACCTGTGTCGGCTGTCATATGGGTGGCAGTGAAGGTCCAGATAACCATAACTTCATGCCACAGGTCAGCGATTGCTCTGGCTGTCATACCGTTGGCGCCGGTGGTGCGTTTGTTGATCTAGGTATTGGCGTCAGTACCAGCAACACAGAGATTCAGAACTTGAAAGCTCAGCTGTTGTCAATTCTTGAGGCGGGTGGAGTTGTACCACTGTCTGGTTATCCATACTTCAGCAACATCACCACTAAGGCATTGTTGCAAGGTGCCTACAACTGGCAAGTTGCCGACAAAGATCCGGGCGGTTACATCCACAATCCGAATTACATTCGCCAGATCTTGTTTGATTCCATTACTGACCTGGGTGGAACACCAGTAGCTGTTCGCCCATAACCAACGCCTAATCAACCAATAACCTTTAACAACAAAGCCCTCACTTCGGTGAGGGCTTTGTTTTATTCAGTTTTCTTAAGGTTTTATATAATTAATCACTTCAAAGTCAATGTTTGCGTCTTTGACGCTAGTTTTAAATATAGGGAATGTTCCACGCTCTTTGTACAGTTCAAACAAATTGTTTAGGCCTTTCGGGGTTGAATCTTATGTTTTCCATAAAGCCATCTTCTTTTATACAATACCGTCTTTGTTTGTTCCTGACACGTAAGTTATCTTTGAATTCACATCCTCAGAATTCACTTATTACGAGGTCGATATATCACATCAATAGCAAGCAGAAAGGAGTCGCGATACAAATCCTAAGCGTTCGCTGCACAGGTTAAGTAAAAATTAAACAATAGGAGCGTTTGACGAAGGAGCGTTTGACGAAGGAGAGTTGAAGACATAGCGGTTCTTACCTTGATGTTTGGCTTCGTACATCGCTGCGTCAGCAAGCCCTTTAACATGTGAGATATCATCACCTTCATCGGGGTAAAAACTGATCCCGACACTTGCGGTAATCAAGCTATTACTATCTGATTCGTCGTGAATTTTTTTCAACATCCCGTTACAGAACAATTCAACTTCCGCTTGATCTTTATCCCCAGCACAAATAATAAATTCATCTCCACCGAGTCGTCCAGCGATCACATCATCACAACATTGATGCTTTAGAATTTCGGCAACTCGGATCAAGACCTCATCGCCTTTCTTATGCCCATAGGTATCATTGACCTTCTTAAATCCATCAAGATCCATAATCATGATGGCTAAACCATTATACGTATCAACAAATCGCATTAATTCACGATCGAAAAAAGAGCGGTTAGCCAATTGAGTCAAATTATCATAATTTGCGATCTGTTCAGTTCTCTCCAAAGTCTCGCTCAATTTTTTCAAACTACGATGGAGTCGCCGAACAAGAACAAAAAAGTAGAGTGGCACGAGTAAAAAGGCTACCAACCATCCAACACATTGGTAAGGTTGAGCGCTCCAGTACGGCGAATAATTGCAGATTAGGCTCCAGTAAACTGCTGTGACTAACATGGCAACGTTAGAATATGCCGTTCCATAGCGGATGCCATAACCAACGATCAGCCACAAAAATACCGCGGGGAAAATTGCGGATAGTTCACCAGCAATGATAAACATAAAAGCAGTAATGGAGAGGTCAGTAAAAATTGAAAGATAACGACGAACCGTACAGTGCCGACAAGGAAAGTTTCTGATATAAAACAGATAGACAATGGACCAACAAAAAAATGTCGCCATTGCTACATACTGCCACGTCGTTGCAGGGGCAAGTCCAAGCGAAGGCGCTATTGCCATAACAACAAGCACGACAAGTACAAAGCCTATTCGTATTCGAGCTTGTACTATTTCTTCTAAAAATGAGGGCTGTTCCCTGAACGAAATAGAATTAGACATCAAACTCCTTCGACGCAACGGGAGGATAGTTCCAATCTAAATAACATTATCCACATCAATATTAACACTAATTATAAATTCAAGCCATCGTTCCACCAAAAGACAACCAGCCAACAAGATGAACTTAGAAGGTTAAAATCTGACCTGCGGCGTGTCACTGAGTAGCGTGAAATATTAAAGGAGGCCGCTGATGATTCAATTGGTCAACGCAACACTTTCCCAAAACTTATCTACAGGAGTTCGGAATCCCAACGTTTTACGTGGTCTTTGGTTTAACCGCATAGCAACAAGTTTCAATTCAGCTTGTGAATATCCTGAAAGATCAGTCTTCTTCGGGAAATATTGAGTGTTTAAGAAGATAGTGGGTTGCCAAAGTAGGAATCACTTGCTACACCAACCGTCAAAACGTTCGCGAGGCCATTTGGATAAAACTCGCTCAAATGTTTCGGGTTGATAAAGATATAAACAATGGCGAATCATAGTGTACGGGCTGAAAGTATTTTCGGGATTTTCTAGCATGAATTCGTCGCGATATTCTCTCACAATTTTTAAATTTTCAATCAAGCTCTGATGCAAATCTGATTTTTCAAACGTTGGATCAGCTTTAAGTATCACCTGAACAAAATTATCGACCCGGTGGTCTTCAAATTCAAAATCATTAAAAAAATGGCCAGCCACACGCAAAAAGCTAAAGACGTTGATCGCTTTTTCAGTGGCAGGGCTTGAGGTGGTATCGAAAGCGCGGCCATCCCCCATTAGAGACTCACCAACAGGGGACACCGTCTCCTGTTGTATCAATTGCATGGTCGCGTTACGAATCTCCTTAAACTCGCGATCCGCAAGTTCAAACAAGGCCGACAAGACATTGATACGACGTTTAAGATTGTTGGGAATTGATTTTTTGTATTTTATTTTGTGATCAAGAACACTCCACGCATCTTGAATCAATGAGCGGATCTGCACTTCGCAAAACTGATCAGCGACCCCTGAATATTGTACCGAAGCGGCCATCTCGTCACTGCAGGCCATATCCATGTGCAAGCCTTTATAACCGAAGAGATCTTCCGTACTTTCAATCGCAGCAATTTTATCTGTTACATCAATGATTTTGAAGTGACTTTTCAACACCTCCGACACCGCTGAGATCTCATCTTCATAAAGACAGACGATGCGTATCCCAATTAAATCAGACAGGTAACTTTTAATCTCATAGGCGTGATCATCAGCCTCCAGTTTACTGAGATATTTACGCTGAAACTTTTTTATGCACTCCTCTTTATCTTTAACCCGACCTTCCACTTTTGTTACTTCAGCGACGTTTGGCTGAACCAACAGATCATTAATCGCCTTGATATAACCATTCTTGGCCTCTTCAAACAACGAGCGATTTTTATCGTAGAACAGCCTAAACTTTCGTTTTTCAAGTTCGAAATCAAGTGAGGGCAAAACAAACTCCTTTCTTAGGCCGAGCAGAACAAACACCGCCTGGTCGCGTAAAATCACCAACAACGGGGTACACTATATCACAACAATTAGCTCTAGCTGAGAAAACCATGAGAACCTTGCACTTCTCTCGCAACAGCATTAAAGTAAGCGCTTCATATCAATTACTCACAGATAAAGGAACCCCTCATTATGGGTCTATTTAGCCGTCTTTTCTCCAAACCGAACGATATTACTGCGCTGCGTAAAGCGATGACTCAACAGCGTTATGCCGATGCTCTGCTGATTATTGACGAGATTGACCAAACAGAATTAAGCACTGATGAGTGCAGTGAGATTCAAACCCTTGCGACCAAGGCAGGTGATACGCTGGCCCAAATGAATTTAGATGAAGGGTTGTTTTTGCTACGTGACGATCAACAGCAACGTGCTATGGATCATTTACAGCTGGCCCAACAGCAAGCCGTTTCACCTCAGCTTCAAGTTCGTATTGATGAGGCACTGAGCAAAATGGACAACGTTGAACCTATTACTCCTGCCGCTGCAAGTGACTGCAGTAGTTGCTCAAGTTGTGGGCCAAAGACTGATAACGACCCAACTCCGTTGGATGAGGCGGATCATCCTGATTTTGCCTCGCAATTGGATCTTATTTTGGTGAGTTACCCTGAAGCGTTGGCCGAACGCTATCAAAATAAAAGCGTGGCCTTTCAACAGGCTTTGTTATTGGCTCATCAAGGTGATGAGGTTGCAGCACTGAAACAGTTTGAGCAGATTGGCGCAGATGAACGCGATGATCTATATGATTTTGAAGTAGGTTCGATTTTAGGTCGGCAGGGTTCGGTGGCAAAGGCGTGTTCATCTCTGAAATCGGCTTTACAGAAAAACCCAAGTCACTTGTTAGCCGTTGAAACATTAGTAATATTGTTGATGGCGCAAAGTAAGCACAAAGAGGCGACTCAACTCATTGAGCAGATGTTGGGAAAGGACCAAGATCCTGCATTTTGTCATGCTCAGTTAGCTTCAATTCATCACTTGCAACAGAATAACGACCTTGCCCTCGATCACGGTAAGAAGGCGATTGCCTCGGGTCAAAATGACCCACGTATTGTATTGATGACGGCAATGCTGCTGGAGAAAAAAGGGGAGCTAGAAGAGGCCGAGATGCTATACAGCCAACTACCAAGTGGCGGTGGTTGCGGTGGCGGAATCAACCTTTACTTGGCTGAGTTTTTACTCCGCCAACGGAGAGAACTGCGCAAACTCATTGATGTTTTTAATGGTGCTTGCCGCACCGAACCAGATAACCCGCGTTGGCAACTGCGCGTGGCTCAAACTTATTTGGCACGCGGTTGGGACAAACAAGGTCTGAGCCTGCTCAAAACAGTGGTCAATGACTCGCGGCTAACGGATGACCTGCGTCAAGAGGGTAAAACATTGCTGGATCAATACAGCAAGTCTGCGTAACAACAAAGTGAGTAAGCTTCATCGCTAAATCAATTCAACATATCACCAATCATTCAGTTGCCCTATTCCTTCGCTAATGAGATGGGCAACTGAATCGCAAATGTTGTCCCTTCATCAATCTTGCTGTGTACTTCAATGGTGCCGCCATGGTTTTTCACGATCCCATAAGAGATCGAAAGCCCTAACCCTGTCCCTTTTTTACGCCCCTTAGTCGTAAAGAACGGATCAAAAATATTCTCCATCACCTCATCACTGATCCCTGCACCGGTGTCAAGAACTTCGATCTCCACGAAATCACCCTGACGCGAACTTGTGATCCATAAAACGCCACCATCTGGCATCGCTTGTCCAGCATTGAGGACAATGTTCATGAACACTTGCTCAATCTGTTCGGGATCGATCTCACAGGCGGGCAAATCCTTCTCATAGTTTCGAATGATATTCACTGCGGCAAGGCATGGTTGCTTGCTGATTAACGTTAACGTATGATCCATCACTCGATTTACACAGTCATAGCGCTTCTCAAGGACCGTTTCATGTGATGCTTTAAGGAGATTTTGAACAATGCGAGCACAGCGTTCTGTTTCACCGACAATCATCTCCAGATCTTGTTTTAGATCGGGATGCAAACGGGGATCGTTTGCTGCCATGGATGAAAAGGTGAGAATTCCCGTCAGTGGATTGTTGATCTCGTGAGCAATGCCTGCGACCAACTCCCCCAATGAGGCTAGTTTAGCCGACTGTACCAATTTTGACTGCATTTTCTTGATCTCTTTAGCGCGCTCCTCAACTTTAAGCTCTAAGGTGTTTCCCCAATCTGTCAATTCATCGTGAGCTACTTCCAGGTTGTAAGTCATATCATTAAATGCTTCGGCTAATTCGCCAAATTCATCGTTGCGCACCCGTTCAACACGGCTGCCCAAGTCACCACGAGCGAGTGCACGCGTATGTGCAAGGAGTTCAACGACCGGACGATTAATCAGTCGGTCAATCAAGAGATTGAGAAAAATAGCCAGCGTCAGAATCATACCAACAGTAAAGACTATGACACCATTGCGGGCTGAACGCACCTGGGATTCCATTTGTTCTAACGATATATGAATATCCAAAACACCAATGATTTCAATCTCTTCTGGATGAGCATGACAGTGCGCCGTGGAGCAACTCGAATTATTCATGAGATCTTTGGTCACACCGAGGACTTTATTTCCCTCGGAGTTAGTAAAAGTACGCGTATGAAGCGCAAGCGGATTCTCCATATTGACTGGACTTTGGAAATGGCATCTATTGCAGCCCTCAGCGTTTGAATCAAGGAACGTTCCCTCTTCGTTTTTTGCTGTTGAAAAACTGATTAAGCCACTGTGATTGAAAAAACGGATGGTTTCAATCCCCTCCTGAGAACTAATCTCCTCAATCATGTGATAAGCACGTTCGTGATCATCTTCGAGCATATGATAGTTTACTGAACGGATAATGGTTTCACTCAGGATATCGGCATCGGCAATGGCCTCATTGAGGTACATCTTCTCTACCGAGGTGATACATAGATAGGCAAACACGATCATCGTCACCAACAGGATCAAAGATCGAGTAACCGTTAGTTTTGTCGCTAACTTAATTTTCACATGCACTCCAGTATCGTAAAACAACCGAGAACGAACTTTCTTTCGTAAACTATCTTGCCTGTCAGGTTTCTACGAGTCAATGACAATTTTCAGCCCTACCCTTTTCAGATCAACCGCCAACATGGTGTCCTTAACGACAGCGTGACTGTGATTCATGTAATCGGCATATTTCCCTCAGCCTTATATATTACAGTGCAAAAGCAACAAAAGTACCTGCTCATATCTTTATTTTTCTGGGCGGAAACATTACTCACCATTTGACTCTGAGCCAAACTAATCATATTATAAATAAAGATTAATACAGTTACGTGACAACACTCGATCTTTATTTTTACGACAAAGCAAACAGTGATGACATAGATGAGTGGATTTCTATCGACAGCACAGATAAACGAAAGATCGTTGCACTGGAATAATTGGACAATATAGACCGACAACCTGCGAGTATACATTGGCTTTATTTACCCAGACTTATGCCATTACTGCAACAATCACTCGAGGTGAACTGAAACAAGATGGCGCGAACCCTTCACCAGAATAAAAGAGGCTAACAATGAAGAGCAAAAAGGAAAAGATCATACTGCTCTTACTGACCTTCGTCGTTATATCTGTCTGTCTATTCTTTGTTTTAAATGCAAGAAAAACATATAACCAGCAACAACACCTACAGCTCATCACCGAGCAGTACCAGCGCGCCTACAACACCATTTATGATCATTACCACGATCTATCCAAAACTTTGGCACTGGGTCTTATCAAACGCTACAACATTCCCGCGCTGTACCAACAGCTTATTAGCGCCGATGAAGCAAAAAAAGATCAATTGCGGCAAGAACTACTCCAGCGCATTAGGCCCCGCTATGAAGATTTAAAACAGGGGGTAAAAGTACGTCAATTTCAATTTCACCTAGCCAACAATGAATCGTTTTTACGTCTCCATCATCCCGAGAAATTCGGCGACAACTTAACACAAATTCGCCCTACCGTTGCTTTTGTTAACCGCGAACATAAGCCGCAACACGGCTTTGAAGAAGGTCGACTATTTAACGGCTATCGGTTTGTATACCCCATTACGGCCAAAGATAAAACACACCTCGGAAGCATGGAGATTTCGTTTGGCCCCGACGCCCTAACTGCAGCAATGATGAAACAATATTTTGTTCTCAGCAATTTTTATATTAACGAAGCCATTGTACTAGATAAAATTTTTCCGGGTCAGTTGCAGAGGAACTACGAAAAATCACATCACGAAGGCTATCTATATGACAAAGGGGTCTTAGCAGAACTTAAAAAAATATCGCGAACACGGACAGTAGAACTCAAACCAGAACAAACCATCATAGACAAGATCGGTACCAATGCGAACTCTGGACAAGCAATGTCAGTTTATGCACCCTCTATCGATGTGGTGTTTACAACCATACCCATTATCACGCCAGTAACAAAACAGATGGGGGCATTTTTTACCGTACGTAGTCACTCTGATTTTTTTGCAAATGAAAACTATCATTTTCGAATTGTATTCTCGTTAAGTATCTTTCTTCTCGCTTCGGCATTGATCGCTTTCTATCTTCAATCGAGTAAAAACAAGTTACAAGAACAAGCGCGACAGACGTTACAAGCCACCAACCAGCAACTTGAATCCGCGATTAAATCGGCAAGATCGATGACACAACAGGCTGAAGCAGCGAATCAAAGTAAATCGGTATTTCTGTCTAACATGAGTCATGAATTACGCACTCCACTGAATGCGATTCTTGGCTACACCCAACTTTTTGCTAATGACTCATCATAGTCGGCGAAACAACATAGTGGCATTAAAACAATACACCGCTCAGGTGAACACCTACTGATGCTGATTAATGACATTCTTGATCTATCAAAAATTGAAGCAGACAAAATGGAACTGGTCGTCACAACATTTCGACTGCCTGAGTTTTTACTTGAAGTTACAAAGATCATAAAAGTACGAGCACAAAGCAAAGGGCTAGAATTTCGCTATCAACCACAGGTTACATTGCCTGCAATCATTATTGCTGACGAATTACGGTTGCGGCAAATCATCTTAAACCTCCTCTCTAACGCAATCAAATTCACCCAATTTGGCCATGTAACATTACGGGTCGAGTCAAACGAGCTTACAAACGAGCGCGTACAACTGATAATATCGGTTGAAGATAGTGGTATGGGAATCTCAGCTGCGATGCGGCAACATGTTTTTAATGCCTTTCAACAAAGCGGTGACCGTTTAAAATATGCTGAAGGCTCGGGTTTGGGCTTGGCAATTAGTCAAAAGTTAACCAAACTCATGGCCGGTGAGTTGTTGCTCAACAGTCCACTAACGACACAACATAGTGCTAATGAAGGGCCAGGGAGCTGTTTTTCATTTACCATCGAAGTACCTGTTTTCAAGACAACTTCTCCACGAGAGGATGAAGAAAAAGAAATTGTAAAGGGTTATACCGTGAGTGATGGTGGGCGACGAAGGATTCTTATCGTTGACGACGAGTTGTCGAATCGAATGGTTCTACGCGACACACTTCAACCACATGGGTTTATCACCGAGGAGGCAAAAGACGGCTGTGAAGTTTTGGCGGCCTGTCATAGATTTTGGCCCGATGCGATTTTAATGGACCTGCAAATGCCAAAGATCGACGGATTTGCTGCCACAGTTGAACTAAAAAGGTCATAACGCTTTTAGCCATGTTCCGGTGATCGCAATTACCGCATTTACGTCAAAAGATATCCACCACAACTGTTTAGAGAAGGGTTTTAGTGGCTTTGTCGAAAAACCCTTTACCACCATCGCATTGTTAAAGGCTCTCGCAGACCAACTTAATTTTAAGGTACATCACCAGACAAATACAACGCCCCCTCATGATCACTCCCAGTGGACGGCTCCACCACCAGAGACATTAAATGCCCTCATCGCCCTCACTCAAGATGGTGATGTGGACGCTCTCATAGAGCACGCAACAACCCTTTCCACAATTGAAGCGGGTAAATATCGATTATTTGCCGAGAACATTTTAGATCTTGCGGAAGATTTAGAACTACAGGAAATAGAAAAAATTTTATTTTGCTACATAAAGGACTAAATGATGAATATAGATGTGGCCAAAATCTTGATCGTCGATGATCAACCTGCAAACTTAAAGGTGTTGCTTTTCTTTTTGAAGCAAAACAATTTTAAGGTGCACATTGCCGAGAATGGTGCGCGAGCCTTGCAAGCACTAAAAAATCACCAACCAGACCTCATTCTGCTTGATGTAATGATGCCTGGTATGGATGGATTCGAAACCTGTCGTCGCATTAAATCATCTCCTGAAACGGCCTCAATCCCTATTATATTTATGACCGCCTTAGACAGCATTGATGACAAGGTCACGGGCTTTAACGCTGGCGGTGTTGATTACATCACCAAACCGTTTCAGCAGATCGAAGTTCTCGCTCGAATTACCACTCATAATGTTTTACGTAAACAAAAACAACAGCTAGAAAAGGTGCAGCGAGAACTTATTGCCCAAAAAAAACTACTGGAGGAGATCTCCATCACCGATGATCTTACTGGATTACATAACCGTCGCTATTTAAACAACGTGTTGGAGCATGAATTTCAGTGTAGTGCCCGGCATAATAGCGAACTAACCTGCTTACTTTTTGACCTTGACCACTTTAAGCAAGTCAATGATAACTATGGTCATGAATTTGGCGATAATGTCTTACGTGCATTTGCCAGTATTCTCAAAACATCTCTACGCAAAGCCGATTTTGCTTTCCGTTTTGGTGGTGAAGAGTTCTTGATCTTACTACCACTCACGAATCTAAAAGGAGCTCAACAGGCTGCGGAAAAAATTAGGTTACACACCGAGGCCACCAACAACATTGGAATTGATCTATCAATCACAGTAAGTGTCGGACTTTCCTCAGTGAAAGATCATGCGGTAAAAAGTTGTGATGACCTGATCAATTTTGCCGACTGCGCCCTCTACAGAGCAAAAGATAATGGCCGTAATCAGGTGATTGTTTACAGTTGAGAACGACTTCAACACCATCAGTTTTCAATGTGTTCTGACTCCTCAACCTCTTTATGTCCGTGCATAAATTCTGGAATGTTTTTCATGCTTTGGATTTGGCTAAACACCAAAACCCAATGATATGACCCTAAGTGGAAAGGATCGAATGTTTCTACCGTTTCATAGCCAGCCGTCATCAATAAAATCAAGCCGCTCAAAAGGTTAAGGTACGGCTCTGTGTAATATCTCTTAGCATATAGCCGACCCTTCAATACAACAGTTATTAACTCAAACCATCCTTGAAATACTCTTCTCGGCAGGACTCTAAGGCCGTTCGGCGATCGCCACCCCACCAATGACTCGCTGGAGAATACTGCTGCGAAAAGTTAACCCCAAACACATGAAAACGATCTGCTGTGGTGTAAGCACTAACGACGGAGCTACAAAAGATAAGGTGGTGCGCCAACGGTTATCCCTTTTTTCAGTGAAGGCTCTTACCTCATCTACCAATGTGAAGCGTGCCATCATGAAATGAAGATCTCTACGCCAGCCCTTGTCACGACACAGTTTGGTTCAACCGTCATGTCTCTGTTACTAATCATACTCATTGTCTGGAACAGATCAATGTTGCCAGAGCAATCACCGAAAAGGTTCCAACACAGGCGGGCCAGAGTGCATCCCATACTCTCATTTGACCAAAGATTGCGGGCCAGACCGGCGTATCACCAAAGAACAGTTGCAGATTCACACTTGGCAAACCGTAATACAAAAGAAATGCGATAAAGCCAGCGACAACGGCAACCAGTACGATGACGGACAACCATACCCAACTCAGCAGGAGAAACCGGGTGCCCTTACCCATTGTCGGTACCTGTAACAAACCGTGCCCTGAGACGGTTGAGCGTGATGTTAACGGCCGCAGTGGTGATAAATAAAATGACACCACTGGCAAACAGGGAATGATACAGGGAGCTTTGGCTATCCGTTGCCACCACTAAAGCAATATGTGCCGTTAACGTTCGAATCGAATCAAACGCTGAATCGGGAAATTGAGCGGCATTTCCAGCTACCATCAGAGCAATGAGGGTATCGCCAACAGCGCGGCCAAAGCCCAGTACCGCCGCAGCAAAGAGACTATAGGATGCCGCTGGTAGTGTGATATGAAACAGTTCATCGACACGGGAGATTCCCAATGTCGTTGCCGTTAAGCGCAGCGCTGGGGTGATTTGTTGGAGATGGCTGTGAATCAGCAATACAATGGTCGGCACAATGAGAACGCTGAGAGTGAGTACCGCCGCTAGGAGCGAAAACCCTGAACCTGCCACAAAGGCATTGCGCAAGAATGGAACCAACACAAACGCGGCAACAAAACCGTAAATAACTGTTGGGATTCCGGTCATGAAATGGATGATAAGTAACACAAACCGACCAAGTTTTTTAGGGCCAAGGCCATGGATAAACAGGCAAATACCTAGGCCTAAAGGATATGCCATCACCAGCGCACACAGAGCCAAGGCAACGGAACCTGCCACCATCGGCAGAATGCCAAACTCACCATGAAAGGGGCGCCAATGTGTTGAAAACAACTCGACCGCTTTCCCTTCAAGAAAAAGCGGCAGAGTAAAATACAATAAAAAGCCAAACAGCACGCACACCACTAAAGCCGAGATGACCGCTGCGAACAACAACAGCCACTCAACCCAAGTGAAATCACGATCAAACGGCACAAAGTGGCTCAACCATTCGCGTAGATGGTGCCAACGTTTATTCAGTATTTGTATCAACCTGCTCTGTCCTGACGTTATTTAATGCAGGGAAATATAACCGTGGCGTTGAATACTGGCAGCACTCTCGGCACCTAAAACATAGGTGATAAAGGCTTGCACTAACGGCAAGGGTTGCCCTTTGGTATTCATGTAGAGTTTACGTAACACCGCATAGGAACCATTAATTGCATTCTCTTGCGTGGCCGCAACGCCATTGAATAACGGTGCGTTTACCGAGCCATCAATATGACCGATGCTCACGTAGCCAATGGCGTTTTCATCGCGTGAGATCGCAACTTTCATCGCTCCGTTTGAGGGAACAATATTGGCGTGTTCAGCAACAAGCCCCTTATTGAGACAATTTTTCCAAAATACTGCTCGCGTGCCACTCGCTTCATCACGGCTATAGATATGGATCGAGCCATTGGCCCCGCCAAGCTGCTGCCAATTGGTAATTTCACCTGAAAAGATATCTTGGATCTGAGTGCTGGTTAAATCTACAAGTGGGTTTCTCGGATGAATAACCACAGCGACGCCATCTACTGCAAATGGAAAGGCGACAAGATCGGTGTATTTTTCCAGTTCTTTTTGGCTCACGGGACGACCGGTATTACCAATATCAACCAAGCCTTCCCCAACCTTTTGTACTCCAACACCCGAACCACCACCAGCGACAGTGATGACAATCTGTGAATTGCGAGTCATAATTTGCCGTGCCGCATCTTGCATCACGGGCAAATGAGCCGTCCCACCAGCAATACTCATCTCACCGTGTAGATGATCAAAAACTGCCAACTCATCAGCATAGCTACTACTACACAGCAATAAAACGAACACCACAGCAACACCAGCATATTTCACTAAAACGTTCATAGTCTCCCCTTAAAAACAGATAACAGATAAGTCGTTAATTTTGTGAAGATAAAACAAACAGGCAGGGAGATCCAATAGATAGTCCCAATAGCAAAAACCACTTTCATCTGATTTTTTGATATCCGCGAGAGTATTTGTTCCTTCCGTGGTTAATTCAATGATGAAGGTTAAGCCGCCGTTACTCGCATCGCTTGACAATAGCACCGCCAATGGCAGACTTAACTTACGCTTATCAGAGCGTATTAACCACTGGAGGTGACAATGAAAGCTCGGCAAATATGTACGGATGTTTACTGGATGGGAGCAATTGACTGGAATCGTCAACTGTTTGATGCGCTCATTCCGCTACCTGATGGCACTAGCTATAATGCGTATCTTGTTCGCGGATCGGAGAAAACGGTATTAATCGATACCGTCGATCCTGCTATGTTTGATTTTCTTCAGCAACAACTACAGGACGTCCCTCACCTTGATTACATCGTCGCCCAGCACGCCGAGCAAGATCACTCCGGTGCGCTCCCTTTTGTGCTGGATAAGTATCCCAACGCCAAGGTGCTGTGTTCAAGCAAAGCCAAACCATTTCTTCTTGACCTTCTTGAAATAGATGAAGAAAAAATTATCACTGTCGATGACGGTGAAACGCTCTGTCTCGGCAACAAGACACTGCGCTTTGTTTATACACCGTGGGTCCATTGGCCCGAAACGATGGTCACCCACTTGGTTGAGGATCGCATCCTATTTTCCTGTGATTTTTTCGGATCACATTGGGCCACGTCAGATCTTTTTGCTGGCGACGACCCACGTATCTGTGAGGCGGCAAAACGTTACTATGCCGAGATCATGATGCCGTTTAGGACAACAATTAAAAAGAATCTTCAAAAAGTTCGCCAGCTTGAAATTGATTTTATTGCGCCCAGCCACGGCCCGATTTTCAACAACCCTGAGTGCATCCTCAGCTCCTATGAAGAGTGGACATCAGATCGTGTATCCAACACAGTAGTCATCCCCTACATCTCCATGCATGGCAGTACCGAAGCCATGGTGAACTACCTCGTTGCCCAGTTGGCCAAAGACAATATTTGCGTTCAACCTTTTGAACTGACATCGACCGACATTGGTAAATTAGCCATCTCACTGGTCGATGCAGCGACCATAATCATTGCGACACCAACGGTCAATCTTGGCCCCCACCCAAATGTGGTTTATGCCACTCATTTAGCCAATGTGTTACGTCCGAAATTAAAATATGCGGCAATCATTGGCTCTTATGGTTGGGCAACAAAAGTGGTCGAACAGCTTTCTGGCATGATCTCCAACCTAAAGGTTGAGGTGCTCGGCACAGTGCTATGCAAAGGGGTACCACGAAAGGATACCTATATTGAGCTGGATGGTCTGATTGAACAGATTCGTCAACGGCATGCGTTATTAGAAAAAGAGTAGAGGGAGAGCGATGCCAGCCAATGACTCAATTGGCTGGCATCACTTCCTATAGGATCTCTTTGACGCGGCCAACATCACCACTTTCGAGGCGAACTTTGATCCCATGGGTATGGACCGCTGCTTTTGTCAAAAGATCTTTCACAACGCCTGTAGTAAGTTTCCCCGAACGTTGATCGCATTTTAATACAATATTCACCCGTAAGCCGCTGCGAATATTTTCTCGTCGTGTTCCGTTCATCTTCACCTCTTTTAAAAAATTAAATGTTTTATGTAAACAAAAACGATTGCTGTTAATCGAGCACTAGGCACTCTTTTTGCTGATACCCCGTTGAAGACCTGATGTCTCTCCAAAAGGCACAATTGAGGGGGATTCCCCCCGATTCACCCACCCTTCAACGCAACTGGGGGAAACATTAAGGATTCAAGGGGTAAAAGTACAATGATTTTTCTTTCACGTGAAAGAAACTCTATTAAATGAAACATTAAGGAGAACGAAGCATGACTGTTAAAAAAATTATGTTGGCGATCGCATTGACTGGTTTGGCAGCAGCAGCATGGGCGAGCGACCATGCCCCCACCCACACACCAGTGCATCACGAAACACTCGCCACACCAACGTGTAAACCAACACCTGATCAAACAATCCAACTGCTACAAAAAGGAAACAAGCGTTTTGTTACAGGGGAAACCACCCATCCTCATTCAAACTCAGCGCGCTTGATTCAAGCGGGTCAAGAAAACCAAGGCGATCATGCGTATGCAACAGTGATCACCTGTTCAGATTCACGTGTACCTGTCGAGAGAATTTTTGATGCTGGCATTATGGACATTTTTGTCATTCGTGTGGCTGGAAATGTCGTCGATGTCGATGAAGCCGGCTCAATTGAATATGGTCTTGCACATGTCAACACCCCGGTACTGATCGTTCTCGGCCACACCCAGTGTGGTGCGGTCACAGCGGTAACTCAAGGGCTCACCGGCCACGGACATCCCCTTGAGCGCAATATCCCTGCTCTGGTTGACAACATTGTACCAGCGGTAAAAAGAGTGATGGCTCAGTACCCTGGTGCCGCAGGACATGACATCATCCGTTTTAGTATTGAAGAGAATATTTGGCAGGGGATTGAAGATCTGTTCATGATCAGCCCCTCCACTCGCGGCCTCGTCAATTCGGGCAAAGTGAAAGTTGTTGGCGCCATGTATAATGTTAGTACTGGTAAAGTTAAATGGCTACCTGAGCAAAAAACCATCGACATTCTGCATAGCGTTGAACAAGACCCACAACGGGCGATGGAAGCGATGGCGAACTAAGTTACAAAGTTAGATACTAACTGAAACAAATAACGGGAGCCGCAATGCGGCTCCCGTTATTTATTATCAATCAATTGCTGTTCGAAGACAATTAAAACAGCGATCAGCGTATGCCAAAACGACTCGATAGCTTGCCAACGATACGGTTAAGTGAATGATCTCTCGGTAAAGAAGAAAAGACTGGAGGCTTACGAGGATCAAATTTTTTCAGCTCAGCCATCAATTGAGGATTCTTACCCAACTTAATGCCTCGGCGAAAGATCGGCAACGCATTGCCCCGCTTTCCAGCGAGGATATAAATACGACCTAAATTGAGATAGTGATCGGCATTGGCAGGTTCGTCTCGTAACGCCTCATTGCATAAACGAATGGCAGCCGCATATTCACGCTTAACCATCGCTCGGCAATACGCTAAATAGGAACAGACCATTGGACTACACTGCTGTTCATCGGCCTGTTCTAACAACATTAAGGCTTCGATAAAGCTATTTTTCTCGAGAGCTTCGAGGGCGTTTCGTAGTAGATCAGATTGCGTACTCATAACGTCCCCCTTCCCTCGTTTAATCAGTTTTTGAGCCTTGCTCTTATTTCAATTAAAACAAAAAAAGCAGGTATATTCAACAATATACCTGCTTTTCCCAAATCATCATATTCAATCAATGTTTATTTCAGTGCTGAAATCTTTTCTAAGCTCGCCTGCAACACCAACAATTTATCCTGAGCTGCAGCCAACTTACCACGATCTTTTTCCAAAACTGCCGCCGGCGCGTTGGCAACAAACTTCTCGTTCGAAAGTTTCTTGCTAAACATGGCAACATCTTTTGCCACTTTAGCGATCTCTTTTGCCAGGCGCTTTTCCTCCTCCTCGACATTAATAAGACCGGCTAAAGGTAGCAAGATTTCGACATCACCAGAAACTTGTTTCGCCACTTGCTCTGGTTGCTCTAGACCAACACCGCAAGTAAAGTCCTCAATGCGTGCCAATGAACTGATATAGGCTTGCCCTTGGCTAATTACCGCGGCACATGCCTGTGTTTTACAATCAAACAATGCAGTGATTTTTTTCGCTGGGGTCACATCCATCTCACCGCGAATATTACGGATAGAACGGATCACCTCCATCACTTGCTCCATGTCAGCCGTAGCTTGCGTATCGGCCAGCAAGCCATCACCCTGTGGGTAGCTACTGAGCATGATGGATGCCACAGGTCGCGTACCGGGCAGTGTTTGCCAGATCTCTTCAGTAATAAATGGCGTGACGGGATGAAGCAAACGCAACAAGCGCTCTAACACGGTATAGACAACTGTTTGCGCGCTAAGTTTCGCAGCGGCATCATCACCGTACAGAGCGCCCTTAATCAACTCAATATACCAATCGCAGAACTCATGCCAAGTGAACGCGTAAAGGATGTTTGCCACCTCATTGTAGCGGTACTCTTCCAAGGCTTTGTTAGTTTCAACTTCCACCGCAGCAAGGCGAGTTAAAATCCAACGATCCGCCATCGATAAGTTTAGCTCATCCCATTTAGGATTTTCGACGGGCTCAAAGCCTTCGAGGTTCATCATGGCAAAACGACTGGCATTCCACAATTTATTACAGAAGTTACGATAACCTCCAATGCGCTCCGTCGAAAGTTTCACATCGCGGCCTTGTGCAGCAAAGGCGGTGAGAGTAAAACGGAAAGCATCGGTACCGTACTCTTCAATCACAGTAAGGGGGTCGATAACATTACCCTTACTCTTACTCATTTTTTGACCTTGAGCATCACGAACGAGGGCGTGGATATAAACATCCTTAAACGGCACTTCATCCATAAACTTGAGGCCCATCATCATCATGCGCGCGACCCAGAAAAATAGGATATCAAATCCGGTTACCAGGCAAGATGTGGGGTAAAACTTTTTTAGTGCTTCTGTGTTTTCTGGCCAGCCCATGGTTGAAAAAGGCCATAACCCTGATGAAAACCACGTATCAAGGACATCGGTCTCTTGATGAAGGTTGGTGCTCTGACATTTATGGCAGCAGGTGGCATCTTCACGGGAAACGGTGATCTCACCGCAATCATCACAGAACCAAGCAGGGATACGATGGCCCCACCAGATCTGACGACTGATACACCAATCTTGAATGTTGTTCATCCACTCATAGTAGGTTTTTTCCCACTGTTGAGGAATAATGCGAGTTTGTCCTGTCTCAACCGCCTTGATCGCTTCTTTAGCGAGCGGTTTAACATCAACATACCACTGTAGGCTCATATACGGCTCAATGACCGTTTTACAACGATAGCACTCACCAACAGAGTTGAGGTGGTCATCGGTTTTTTCAAGTAAGCCTTGCGCGTCAAGATCAGCAACAATCTTAGTTCGAGCCTCGTAGCGATCCAGCCCTTGATAGTCGCCACCGTTTTCATTGACAACACCTGATTCATCGAGAATATTGATGTTTTCGAGATTGTGCCGCTTACCCATGTCAAAATCGTTAAAATCGTGCGCTGGAGTAATTTTAACCGCACCGCTACCGAACTCTTTATCGACATAATCATCAGCAATGATGGGGATCTCACGACCAGTAAGGGGGAGAATCACCATCTTACCAATCAGATCTGCATAGCGCTCATCTTCGGGATGAACAGCAACGGCGGTATCACCGAGCATGGTTTCCGGACGCGTTGTCGCAACAACAAGGACTTGGTCGCTGCCCTTAACGGGGTAGCGCAGATGCCATAAGTTGCCTTTTTTGTCATCGTGCTCAACTTCAAGATCAGAGAGAGCCGTATGACAGCGCGGACACCAGTTGATTAGGCGGTTAGCACGGTAAATTAGTCCATCTTCGTACAACTTAACGAACACTTCACGCACTGCGCTACTCAGGCCATCATCCATGGTAAAACGCTCACGCTGCCAATCACACGAAGCACCAAGACGTTTCAACTGGTTGATAATCTGGCCACCCGATTCTTCACGCCATTGCCATACCCGCTCAACAAAAGCATCGCGACCGATTTCGTGACGATCTTTACCTTCACTGGCCAATTGCTTTTCAACAACGTTCTGTGTGGCAATTCCAGCATGGTCAGTTCCAGGCATCCACAACACTTCATGGCCCGTCATCCGCTTCCAACGCGCCATAATATCTTGCATGGTATTATTTAAGGCGTGGCCCATGTGCAACACACCAGTAACGTTTGGTGGTGGAATGACAATAGAATACCCAGGTTTATCAGAGGTTTCATCGGCGTGGAAATAGCCTTTTTCCTCCCATGTTTGATACCATTTTGTTTCAAACTCGTGTGGCTCGTAGCCTTTTGCCAGTTCGTCTGCCATGATGCTGTCATTCCTTCAAGGAGAGCTATGCCTGCGGCGTAAATCTCCACATTAGATTCAGTGTTTTGGGTGTAATACAACTCTATTTTTAACACGAAAAAAGGGGATTTTAGCAATCCCCTTTTTATCCGTCAATACTATGTCTTCGAATGTTACGCGTCGGGCTTAATTTTAGCCATCTCGTCGCGGACCAGGCTCTCCGCAAGATCGGGAACAACCTCCCAAACAACCTGCTCAAGTATTGGTGCGGCAAGACGTTCAATAACGGCCCCAGCAACACGTTCAACAATTTCAGTTAATTGCTCATCACTCAGGAACGCAACCCGCTTTTCAACACGCTCAGAAGTTGCACCGTAAGCACCCTCTTCAGCAATATCAGATTCCTTAAGGTCAATAATACCATCTTGCGTCACCGCTTCAACCTCTGACACAACAGGGACTTCAAAGCCACCAATCGGTGTGGGCTCAATGACAAGGTCGTCTACAGTAGCTTCAACAACAGCGGACTCAACAAAAGAAGGTTCTTCAGGTGATGTATTATCAAATGAAAACGACTCAGCAGGAGCTGCAACGTTTTCCGCAACAGGTGACAGCGTCTCTTTAGGGGTAAAGCTAAAGTCTTCCAGCGGTGGCAAATCAACAAAAGTAGGTTCTGTAACAGAAAAAGAATCTTCATCGGGAGCAGGAGTCTCTTCGACGATCGGAGCAAGTTCCGCTTCGACGATCGGAGCAAGTTCCGCTTCGGCAAACGGATCAACCAAACGGTCACTGAATGTTTCGACTGCCACTTCAGGCTCGACAACAGGTTCGTCAACTTCAAAGTTGAACGGAGCTAACTCTTCAGTTGCAAAGGAAACACTTTCAACTTCTGCTACAGGTTCGAAAGATGGTGCGGGCTCGGTAGCCGCTTGAGATGCGACGACCTCCTCAAGAGCTTGAAGAATATCTTGATCGCCAAGATTTTGCGACGGTGAGGCTTGCCACTCTTCGGCAACAGGGACGTGCGCCAAAAGTTCTTCAACTTTATCAACCAACACCTGAGAACTAAAGGGTTTAACAATCCAATCATTGGCACCAACGGCGCGTGATTTCGCCTCATCAAACGGCTCAAATGTGCCAGCAAGGAGTAAAACGGGGACATCCTTTAACGCCTCATTATTACGAACGGCTTCACACAGTTCATAACCATTAAGCCCAGGCATAAAGACATCGGCCAGAATCAAATCAGGAGACTCATTGATCGCCATCTGGATGGCCTCATCACCATTACTTGCAACAGTGAGTATATAATCCTTATCAGAAAGTGTAATTTCAATGACCTTTTGAATGGTTACACTGTCGTCTGCTAGCAACAACCTTCTACTCATTCATGCCTCCTAAGCCCTATTGACGCCGTGGCTAAATAAAATACAACTTGGTTAACAACCCCAAGACCTGTTTATGATGCAATTTGGAAACAAAAACGATATTCTTCCCAACCTTGTACCGCTCTCATTTATAAGCTCAAAAAGCTAACATACACCTTCTATGGTGTCAAGTAAACCAGCCCTCATTACAGTGTTGCCCAAGGCCTTGGCAGAAAGATATCGCAATACAGCTTCATCGCGTAACGGTCCGTCATTCCAGCGAGAAAATCAGCAACCCAAACTTCGGCAGAATCCTGTTCCAGACACAGCGCATTATAGCCTTGTAGGCGCTCAGGTTGTTCCATAAAATAACCATAGAGTTCTTGCAATACTCGCCCCGCTTTTTCAAAGTCATTATGGACCCCGGGCACACGATAAACGTGGCTGAACAACCAATCACGCAATTCCGTAATCATTGCCAAGGTCTGATCAGACAACGCGATCTCGATGCGACCACCTCGACTTGAGGTCACGATTAAATCCCAGACCATCATATTGATCCGTTGGGCGTGACTGTGTCCAAGTTGATCTAAAAAATGAGCTGGAATATTTTCAACAGCAACAACACCAGCACGAATGGCATCATCAAGGTCATGATTCACATAGGCAATAATATCAGCAAACCGGACAATTTGCCCCTCAAGTGTTTTGGCTTTTGCACTGCCTTCACGTACATCAACTGGCCCAGAACCTTTCGAATGATGCAAAATACCATCACGAACTTCACCGGTTAGATTTAAACCTTGCCCCTCTTTTTCGAGGAGGTCAACCACGCGCAAACTTTGCCTGACGTGGTGAAAACCTTTTGGTAACAAGGTATTCAACATCCGTTCACCGGCATGGCCAAAAGGGGTATGACCCAAATCGTGACCAAGAGTGATCGCTTCAGTTAAATCCTCATTTAACAACAATGCTCGAGCGACAGTGCGGGCGATTTGTGAAACTTCGAGGGTGTGAGTGAGACGAGTTCGATAATGATCGCCTTCAGGGGAGAGAAACACTTGAGTTTTATGCTTTAATCGCCGAAACGATTTACTGTGTAAAATCCGATCTCGATCATGCTGAAAACATGTTCTGAGAAGGCAAGGCTCTTCTTCGACCAATCGCCCCATACTGTTGGAGCTCAAACAGGCGTAGGGTGAAAGTGTATCTTTTTCTCTTTGTTCAATGACAGATCGGATATTTATATCGTACATTGGATCAGGGCCTCTCTAATCTTAATAATTAAAGACAATACCACTATTCAGTACCATTCGAATACTAACAAATAAGGCTTATTTAGTCCTCTATTCGACAATATAATCTTTTTTACTTACTTTTCTTTAAATAGTATCGTATTAGTTCTTAAGAAAACTTCGATAAGACATATTTTAAAGGATAAACACATGTCAAAAATTCTAGAGATGGCTGTTGGTATTGTATCCGCACATGCTTCGACAACGGCGATGACCAAAGAGGAGCTCGTTAGCGAACTGACCGAAATTCATGCCGCACTTAAAAAGATAGAGTGCAACGATACGCTGGCTGAAGAGGGGCAAACAGAACAACAACCTGTGATTTCGTTAAAAAAGGCGTTTGGAAAAGATAAGGTGACCTGCATGATTTGCGGCAAAGCGATGACTACACTTGGCCGTCATATCCGCTTGGTTCACAAAATCACCCCTGCTGAATACCGCAACCAGTTTGATATCCCCCGGACACAACCGTTAGCGGCTAAAGCGTATTCTGAAAAGCGTAAGCAAATGGCCGTTGAGCGTGGACTGGGTGAGAAACTCGCCAAAGCCCGTGCAGATAAAAGAAACGCAAAATAAACAACAACGGTGCAATCTTGCCTCAGCGCTGGTTGCACCTTAAAATCTGATGATCTCGTTTCGCTAAAAGATTGAGAACGGGATAATCAATAACGTCTGCCCTTCATTATTGAGCACCTCAACTCGCCAAGCCCCTTTCCATTGCGGCAGCACCCTTTTGGACGACCACGTACGCCAATTTAAGGAATTAACGGGCAAACGAACGCGAGTCAACTCTTTATCTTCACAATACCATACATGAGTGACCCAAGTATCTTCGGTGGCACCCGTTATACGGGTAAAGCAATAAAGCTTATCCACATCGGCAGGAACCGTATTCAGTGAATCAATGGGGGCTCGTTTTACAATTTGAGTTGTAATACTGGCATCTTCAACCTCAAGGGCATGTACTGAAGATACAAAGATTAAACTAACGAGTAGCACCAATCGAACAATTCTACTTAAAGCCATCATGACCCCCTCTTTCAATATTTACCTTAAACACGGATACTGAGCTAGTGAACTCATTATTTATGCACAAGAAACCAATTGCGGCAAAAAGCTCTCACCAACTTCATTAGGCAAATCAAAATTTTGCGCTAATGTTGCAGCGATATCACTAAATGAATGACGTGTCCCCAAAGTTTTACCAGCAACCTGACATGGAGACCAAGCAAGTAGTGGCACATACTCACGGCTATGGTCTGTTCCCGGCATCGTCGGATCACAGCCATGATCTGCAGTAATCAACAATAGATCATCATCATTGAATTGCTGCATAAAGTTCTCAAGCCACGGATCAAACTCTTCCAACGCCCGTGCAAAGCCAGCAACATCGCATCGATGCCCAAAGAGCATATCATAATCGATCAGGTTAGCAAAAACCAATCCGCGTTCAACACTATGCAGCGCGGTTGTAATCTTTGCCATACCATCACGATTATTCTCGGTGAGGTAATGATAGCTAATCCCGCGACTGCAAAAAATATCATCGATTTTACCAACAGCAGCCACAGTAAGTTTAGCGTCAACTAGGCGATCAAGTATATTGATTGGCGGTTGAAGGGAAAAATCATGCCGGCGAGAAGTACGAACAAAATCATCGGCTTGAGTGCCGATAAAGGGACGAGCAATAACACGAGCCACGCGATGAGATGTCAACACTTCACGCATTGCACGACACATTTGATACAAATTTTCAGGTAGGATAATGTTTTCATGCGCGGCAATTTGAAATACCGAATCGGCACTGGTGTACACAATAGGCCGGCCAGTCTGAAGATGTTCCTCTCCATACTTCACCAACGCATCGGTACCACTGATAGCAACATTACCTAGCGGTTCACATCCCGCGATACGGCTAAATGCGGCGATAATCTCTGCGGGGAAGCCATTTGGGTAGGTTGAAAAAGGTTGGCGTTGTTCGGCCCCCGCAATCTCCCAGTGGCCTGTTGTGCTATCCTTGCCAACAGAGCATTCAGCCATCCGTCCCCATGCAGCTAATGGTGCTGAGCTGCGCATGACTCCATCCATCGACACAATATTACCAAGGCCAAGGCGTTGTAGAGTCGGCAGCACTACGCCTCCAACTTCTTGTGCCACGTGAGATAGGGTGTTAGAACCTACATCACCGTACTCGTCGGCATCGGGTAAAGCTCCACAGCCAACACCATCTAACACAATGAGCACCACACGTTTAAATATCATGATTCAATCTATTCGGTGAGCAATTCAAAACAATACAAGTCCTTACCCCATGCAAAACATACGCAATTACGTGCGATAATCAGCGTTGATTTTCACATACTCATACGTCAAATCGGAGGTGTAGTAATCGGCGCAACCTTGTCCGAGGTTCAAATTGATACGTACCGAAAATTCTGCTTGCGTTAACACCTTTGTCGCCAACTCTTCTTGTTGCGCGCCAGTCGTTATGCCTTCTGCAACCACCTGAATATCGTCAAAGAAAATATCAATTTTATTTGGATCAACATCAACATCAGCATAGCCAACAGCTGCGATAATCCGCCCCCAATTAGCATCCTCGCCAAAGAATGCTGTTTTTACCAAACTTGATGTCGCTACGCTGCGGGCAGCTATCTTCGCTTGCGCCGAATCGGTTGCACCCGTTAGTTGAATCTGCACCAACTTAGTCGCCCCCTCACCGTCACTGACAATCATTTTCGCTAAATCGAGCAGCACTTCGTCTAAGGCTGTTTGAAACTGTTGCGCCTCACTGCTTCCCACAGCAACCATCTCGTTCTCGGCTGCGCCGTTGGCTAAAATCAGCACCATATCGTTGGTTGAGGTGTCGCCGTCGACCGTAATTGAGTTAAACGAGTCATCCACTGCGTGTGTCAATGCGGGTTGCAACAATGCGGGATCGATCGAGATATCGGTCATGACGAAACCAAGCATGGTCGCCATGTTAGGATGAATCATCCCAGCGCCCTTAGCAACACCAAGGATCTGACACGATTGTCCACCGACAACAATCGTCCGTTGCGACGTCTTAGAAAAACCATCCGTTGTCATGATCGCTTCGGCAACCGCTACAGCTTGATCAGCCGAAAGAGCAGAGCACAATGCGGGAACAGCTGCGGTCAAACGTTCAACAGGCAAAGGAACACCAATCACCCCTGTTGAAGCCAAGGCAATTAGTCCTTCATCAATCTGCAATTCGGTCGCTAACACTGCTGAACTTTGCTGGGCATGCTCAAGACCCGCTGCACCAGTACAGGCATTCGCATTACCACTATTAATCAATACCGCTTGGCAGAGTCCCGCTGCAATCCGTGGCTTACTGACGATTAATGGTGCCGCAATCACTTTATTTTTAGTAAACACACCTGCGCATGCCGCTGGTATGTTGGAACGTATCAGAGCACAATCATTGCGGCCACTGTATTTAATACCAGCTTCAGCGGCGGAAAAAGTGAACCCTTTCACGTCAAGTATGGGTGTGGTTGTTGGAGTAGTCATCATCTATTCCCCTAGCTACTGGCTTACTGGCCGCAGCATTTCTTATATTTTTTACCGCTACCACAAGGGCAAGCGTCGTTACGACCAACCTTGTCTTCATCACGAGTTACAGGTTTCGCCGGTTGATCTGCCTGATCACTACGATTGGTAATGATTTTACGTTTTTTCTGTTCCTCTTCCATCCGCTCTACATCATCGTCCTTAACCAGTTGGATCATAAACAACTTCTGTAGAACCTCTTGACGGATGCGCCCCATCATCTGCATAAACAGACTATAGGCTTCGCGCTTATATTCTTCTTTGGGGTTTTTCTGCGCGTAACCACGTAAACCAATACCCTCTTTAAGGTGGTCAATTGACAGCAGATGATCTTTCCATTGGCTATCAATCACTTGTAACAACAGAACGGTCATCAGATGTTCAAG
Source organism: Desulfuromonas svalbardensis (assembly GCF_055389415.1). Taxonomy (NCBI): domain Bacteria; kingdom Pseudomonadati; phylum Thermodesulfobacteriota; class Desulfuromonadia; order Desulfuromonadales; family Desulfuromonadaceae; genus Desulfuromonas; species Desulfuromonas svalbardensis. Next base: position 3,178,142 of record NZ_AP042416.1, read on the forward strand.
CACCTCAGGGGTAAACTCAGCCTCTTTCTCTAGAAGTCGACCAAACGCTTGCTTCTTAAGCTGCTCATCAAGCATCTCAGTGTCACCCTTGGACACGACATCGGGAAGGCTTGGCTCAAAATTAAACTGTGATGCGTAATCAACAACAAGGCTGGTCATATTCCAATCGGCCGGTGCTGTTTTTTCAGGGCAGAAGGTGGCGACAATATCTTCCACCATCTCTTCAATAATCGCATTATAGGTGCCGCGAATATTTTCCCCCGCCAATACCTCTCGGCGCTGTTCATAGATCACTTCACGCTGGCGGTTCATAACATCATCGTACTCGATCAAATGCTTACGAATATCGAAGTTATGTCCCTCAACCTTCTTTTGTGCATTTTCAATCGCTCGTGAGATAATCCCGTGCTCAATGGGCTCATTTTCAGGAATTTTGAGCTTTTCCATAATGAAAGCCACACGGTGACTACCAAAGATGCGCAACAGATCATCTTCAAGACTCATATAAAAACGACTCGCACCAGGATCACCCTGACGACCCGCACGACCACGCAGCTGATTATCGATACGACGCGACTCATGGCGCTCCGTGCCGAGAATATACAAGCCACCTGCAGCAATAACCTTCTTTTTCTCTGCGGCACACTCGTTAGTGAACTCTTCGAGTAACGCTGGATAACGCTCATCATCAACATCACCATTCACTGCTGCCTTAGCGAGCATCTCAGCGTTACCACCGAGAACAATATCCGTTCCACGACCCGCCATATTGGTGGCGATGGTAACAGAACCGCTACGACCCGCTTGCGAGATAATCTCTGCTTCTTGCTCATGATGCTTGGCATTCAACACATGGTGCGGCACACCCGTTTTTTTCAGTTGTAGCGCCAATCGTTCCGAGTTTTCGATGGAGATAGTACCCACCAGAACAGGCTGCCCTTCAGCATGGCTATGACGAATATCTTCAATAACCGCGTTGAACTTCTCCTGCTCACTTTTATAGATCACATCAGATTGATCTTCACGCTTGCTGGGCTGGTTTGTTGGAATCACCACCACGTCGAGCTTGTAGATTTCTGCAAATTCAGCGGCTTCAGTATCAGCCGTACCTGTCATCCCCGACAACTTGTCATACATACGGAAATAATTTTGGAAGGTAATGGTGGCTAGGGTTTGATTCTCGCTTTCAATTTTCACCCCCTCTTTGGCTTCTACCGCTTGATGGAGACCATCACTCCAACGACGACCTGGCATTAAACGGCCAGTGAATTCATCAACAATCATCACCTCGCCCTCTTTCACCACATAATCCACCTCATTCCTAAATAAGGCGTGGGCTTTTAAGGCCTGATTGACGTGGTGTAGCACTTCAATATGACGAGGATCATAAAGGTTCTCAATATCAAGAATCTTTTCGACGGAAGTGACACCCTCTTCAGTCAGTGACGCTGACTTTGCTTTTTCATCGACCGTATAATCACCGGTAAACTCACGAGAGCTTTGGCCGATTTTTCCATCGCGGTGCTCAATCATCTCCCCTTTTTTCAAGCGTGGGATGATCGCATTGACACGATAGTAAAGGTCACTAGATGCCTCACTTGGCCCTGAAATAATCAAAGGAGTCCGAGCTTCATCAATCAGAATCGAGTCAACCTCATCGACGATGGCAAAGTTCAATTCACGTTGAACATACTCACTCAACTCAAATTTCATGTTATCGCGCAGGTAATCGAAACCAAACTCGTTGTTCGTACCGTAGGTAATATCAGCTTGGTAGGCCGCACTGCGCTCTTCGTCGGTAATCCCATGGATAATGCAGCCGATGGAAAGCCCTAAAAAGCGGTGAACCTTACCCATCCATTCCGAGTCACGACTGGCGAGATAATCGTTAACGGTAATAACGTGAACCCCTTTGCCGCTCAGAGCGTTTAAGTAGGTTGCAAGGGTTGCCACCAACGTTTTACCTTCACCCGTTTTCATCTCAGCAATTTTGCCAGCATTCAACACCATGCCACCAATCAACTGCACATCAAAATGGCGCATTCCTAACACCCGCCATGCGGCTTCACGCACCACAGCAAAGGCTTCAGGCAATAAATCGTCGAGGCTCTCACCATCGGTGTAACGCTGTTTAAACTCATCTGTTTTGGCTTGCAATGCCGCATCATCAAGAGCTTTAGTTTGCTCCTCTAGCTCGTTGATTATGACGACCATTTTTCCCAGTCGTTTGAGTTCACGATCGTTTTGGCTACCAAAGATTTTCTTAGATATGGAACGGATCATCAAGATTCTCCGATTTAAAGTAATGAGTTTCATATTGACCATGTTGATCTTAGCCTGTAGCGAAGAACAACAAAAAGAATAAAAACGATTAAAATGACCAGAAAATTTACCACACTCCTTGCATGGCGACAACGTCAATTTTATTGTAAACAATCTAACGAAAGGCTAACATTCTAGAGTCGGTACATTGTTACACTTTATCTGTTCATCTGACCCGGTGGATTCAGCGGTCTTTAAGAGGAGTTTCTATGTCATCGTGTTCCATTTGGTCATCGCTACCGCGTACAGCGGTTAACACTATTGCCACACTATGCTTATTGCTCCCCATCGGCTGCACAACAGCCTCACCTCACTGGAATATTATTCCCGAAAATGACATAAGTTGTGTCGAGCTGTGGCGCGATATGGAACAAAGCCTTTCAAACAACGATATTTACGATGTCGCCAGTGCACGAATTGGCGGTTATCCCTTTCTACGCAGCAATCGTTTTTATGCCGCGGCTGCGTCTCAATTTGAGCACCCCGAGCAACAACGGCAAATTGTCCACCAGTTACAGCAACTTGACCTTGAGGGCCGCTATCGCGAGCTGAACCGCTTGCCGAGTTCTGAACAGCAACGTCTTAGCCAGCGATGGGCAGGCTCTGCTTCACTCGGGGCATTAAAAGCAAAAATCTCTCGCTGTTCATCAACTTTTTTGCGCCAAACATTTAACCACGAAAACTTTTATCAACCGTTGACCCAAGCACTTGCTATTGACGATGATTATTCCTCATGGCAACGAACCGTTGGCGTCTATCCATTGGCATCGTGGTTAGTCCGTTCATCAGCACATCGCGCTCACCTTAAGATACAACAAAGAGTTAAAGCGTACGATCCCACACAACAAACACAAAGCAGTATCATCTACAGTCCGCAAGTGCGCAGACCGCTATCCCATAAAGCGATGAGAGCTATTTTAAAATCAACACGCGACAACTGGATCAGCACCTCGCTACTCAGTTCAGCAGACACACAACGGATTGCTCACAGTTGGGCGCCATCTCTTCGCCAACTTATTGATCCTGAAAATGGTACCAACAACTTAATTGGTCGTGTCCGTCGTGACAACGGCACCATCAGTGTCGATACCCAGCAGCCAACCGTTTATTACTACACCTCACACACTCTGTTACAAGGGCAACCAACCGTTCAAATCAACTATGTGTTTTGGTATGCCAGTAATCAGAGCAAAAAAATACAATGGTGGGCGCGTGGCAACCTGGATGGATTCACTCTGCGCTACACCTTGACCAGAACGGGCGAGCTAGCGATGATTGATCTCATCAAAAACTGTGGTTGCTACCACGGATTTATCCCCAACGACGCGCTGTTTGACACTGAGAACCTCAAACAGACTGAGCGTCGTGCTCAAATCTTACAACACCTGCCACAACACGAGGAACGACAGCGACTAGAGGTTGTCCTTTCCGACAGCCATCAGATTCTGCACGTATCAGCTGCGGATAAAAACATTCCAGTCCAGAAACCCTACCTGCTTCGTCCCTACAATGAACTTGAACAACTTGGCGATGATGAGGGCCACACCAGCAGTCTATTCAACGCTCAGGGAATCGTTCCTAACACCACCCGCGCAGAAGCAGTCATGCTTTATTCAATGGGGATAAAATCTGTTGGCAGCATGCGACAGCGAGGTCACCAGCCCATCACTCTCATTGGCCGTGATCACTTTGATAATCCACTTCTGTTCGATCAAACATTTCACTATTTACAGCCACCAACCAGAGCGGACCGTTACTTACGCCGTAGCAGCAGCGGACTGTCAAAGCGAGTGAATAGCCTCAAGCAACTGACGCAGCAACCCTCTCCGGGAAAGAGGCTGTTACCATGAGGGCCAATTTCATCAGCACAAAGTTCAGAATAATTGTGGCGATTGTCACCCTCTGTACCCTAACCAGCACTGTGCTTTATGCACAAGTTGATGGACACAGTGAAGGGAAGCCACCATTGGTACCAACACGCTATGCTCTGGCGATTAACGGCGGCCACTCTTACTCACCCACAAATGAGATTCAATTTGTTCAAGGTGCGGCAATGGCTCTATTTGATTACGACAAAGTCTGGCCACACAGCGCGCCAAACCCGCTACGCTTTAAAATTGAGACAGCTGTTGGCATGGCAAACACGCCACATGGTCGCGCTCTGGTGTCAATTAACATGCTCGCCCTCTACTTCATCGATCCGCTCACCACCTCGACCCTACGACCCTATATTGAAGCAGGGATCGGTGGAATCTACAGCGACTACCAAGTTGAGGGTCAAGGATCACGGCTCAACTTCAATCCCCAAATAGGGTTCGGAAGTGAAATCACTTGTAATGATGGGCCACCGTGGTTCATCGCCTGCCGCTTACATCATGTTTCCAATGGTGGACTTGATGATGACAACCGTGGTATTAACTCCGGACTCATGCAAATTGGACGATTCTTTTAATCCAAACCTCAACAGGTGGAGAATTTAAAAATGCTACGTTGTAAACACACCTTTGTTCTATTCTTTTTGTTCGTTACCCTTTGTCTATCAACAACGGTCTACGCACTAAATGAATCTAATCGCGGCAATGCTTCACAGAGTTGTATGATTTCAGCGATGGAGAGTGGTCTTTTTGAAGAGCTGAGTCTTGGCGAATTGCGTCAACGTTGCGCAACGAGTTCGGGACGAATATCCATTGAAAGCACTATCGCTGAAACGGACAAAAAGGACCAACCTGTAAGCTTATTGGAGCAACGCCTCGATACAGAAGAGGCGGGCGAGCACAACCCCTTTACTCTTACAGCACATCGACGTAACTACTTACTGCCTGTCACTTACAACAACAATACCAATGGCCGCCCTTTTGATGTCGATAGTGACGAAGTGGAAAACATTGAAGCGAAATTTCAAATCAGCTTTAAATTTCCAATCTGGAACGACATCATTGGCGATGCTGACCTCTGGGGAGCCTACACGAACATATCGTTTTGGCAGGCCTATAACGATACCTACTCCAGTCCGTTTCGTGACTCAAACCATGAACCAGAGATGTTTTTAGCCGTTCAAGGGAAACGCGAGATTCTCGGCTTTCAAAACACCTATAATACCTTTGGAATCGTCCATCAATCGAATGGTCAGGGAGGATCACGATCGCGCAGTTGGAATCGCGTCTACCTCCATTCAGTCTTTGAGCGTGGCAACCTGGCCATCACCTTCAAGCCGTGGTACCGCCAACCTGAAGATAAAAAAAGCTCTGAGACAGATCCATCTGGCGACGACAATCCCGACATTGATCGTTTTATGGGCTATGGCGAGATTACTGCCGGCTACAAACTTGATGACCACGTCTTTTCAGTGTTGCTCCGTAACAACCTACGTGAGTCGGGTAATAAAGGAGCCGTTCAGCTTGATTGGACCTTCCCCTTGACGCAGCACCTCAAAGGGTATGTTCAATACTTCAACGGCTACGGTGAAAGCCTCATCGACTATAACGCTTCAGTCAATCGCATTGGCGTCGGTATTGTTCTAACCGATTCGCTATAGCATTAAACATAACGTTCGACGATAAAAGGCCAGCTTTCTTAACGAAAGCTGGCCTTTTATTTACAAAACAATTGTCAAACTACCCGTTACAAAACCACTAACTCTTCAGCTGAATAAGTCAACGGTTCAACACCATCATCGGTGACTACATAGGTATTTTCAATACCAACAGCACCAAGGTCGGCATATACAGCTTTAGGTTCAAAGGCAAAGGTCATATTTTTTTCGAGTAACTGCTCGTTAAAACCGCGAGCTATAAATGGGAATTCATCCAACTCTGTACCAACTCCATGACCAATGAAGGACACCTGTGCGCCAGCTACGCCCATAAACGACTCTTTGTAGCCTAACTCACAGGCCAGTTGGTAACAACTATCATACACCGCCCCCCAACTCACTCCAGGTCGGGCGATAGAGACCATGTGCTGCTGAATTTTAACCATGTCAGCGTAGGCAGTAACTAACTGTTCAGGCAAGCCACCGACACAGAAGGTTCGTGTCTGATCACAAAGGTACCCATCGGCAGCACCGAGAAAATCGACAATGATTGGCTCATTGCGGCCGATCACTTTATTCCCTGCACCTTGACCAACCGCTGGAGTAACACCGGGGCCACCAAGTGGGGTGTCACTAAAGGCGGGAGTCGAACTTGCGCCCCCTGAAAAAGCATGACCACAGTAAAATTCTGAATTAAAGGCGCGCATTCGGGTGATCCCTTGATGGCCACTGAGTCGTGCAGCAAACTCTAACTCGGCAGACAACTCAAGATCGGTCATCCCTTCGCGGATAATCTCTTTAGCACGTTGATAGATCGCCTCTTCCTGTTTGGCTGCTTGACGCATCAAGTCGAGTTCATACTCCGATTTAATCATTCGCACTAAACGGATAAAAGGGGTCGCGTCGCGCACGTCAACCTCAGCAAAAGGCTTAACAAAACGGTTATAGGTGGTAACAGGAACCACGTCTAGCTCCATTGCCATCACCTTGGGTAAGGCAATCCCATGCTCGGCCATAATATCGGGAAGGTTGCGAGGACTTTTAAAGGGGATAACATATTCGAGTTGCGACTCATTTTTAGCGCGCGCTAGATCCTTACGCACGCAATACACGGGAGCCCCCTGAGCAGGAACAATAAGCGCGCCTTGCTGAATTGAACCGGTAAAATAGAAAAGGTCGGCATTTTGTAACAACAGGGCAACATCAATCCCTTGCTCACAAAGATATTGCTGTAACGCTTGACAGCGCTGGGTCAATTCTTGTTTCGGTGTAATCGTCATACTCGCTCCTTGGTTTTTATTCCCCTATAACGCAATCAGGCATCCACAATGTGGATGCCTGAATTATAACGTCTATGCCATTTCAACCTGTTCAGCGTCTTCGAGCTGAAGGTCTTTAATCGCCATCTCTCGTAACTTAAACTTTTGAATTTTGCCACTGGCTGTCATCGGGTACTCATCAACAAATTTGATGTAATACGGAATCTTATAATTTGCAATCCGTCCCTTGCAGAATTTCTTCACATCCTCTTCGGTTAACGTTGCCCCCTCCTTAACCTTGATAGCAGCCATCGCTTGCTCACCAAATTTACGATCGGGAACACCATACACCTGAATTTCTGAAACAGCGGGATGGGTGTAGAGAAACTCCTCAATCTCACGCGGATAAATATTTTCACCACCACGGATGATCATGTTTTTAATCCGACCAGTAATTTTACAATAGCCGTTCTCATCCATTACCGCTAAATCGCCGGTATGCAACCATTGATCGCTATCCACTGCAAGAGCTGAGGCTTCAGGAAGATTGTAATAACCTTTCATTACGAGGTAACCTCGACAGCACAACTCCCCTTGTTTACCTGCGGCCAACGTTTCCCCAGTTTCAATATCAGCGATTTTCACTTCAACATTGGGCAACGCTCGGCCAACCGTCGCGACACGTAACTCAACGGGATCGTCGGTGCGCGTTTGGGTAATAACAGGCGATGCTTCAGTTTGACCGTAAGCGATGGTCACTTCGGAGATATTCATATCACGAATGACCCGCTTCATCACTTCAATGGGGCAAGGTGATCCAGCCATAATTCCAGTACGTAAGCTGGTTAAATCATAGCGCTCAAAACTGGGATGCTCTAATTCGGCAATAAACATCGTTGGTACACCATGAAGTGCCGTACACTTTTCAGCTTCAACCGTTGCCAACACCGCCTCAGCAGTGAAGGTTTCCACGGGAACCATCGTTGAGCCGTGGGTAACACAAGCGAGGACTCCAAGAACACAACCAAAACAGTGGAAAAATGGTACCGGGATACACAGACGATCCTGCTCTGTAAAGCGCATACATTCGCCAATATTGTAGCCATTATTGACAATATTGTGATGAGTCAGCATTACCCCTTTAGGAAAACCAGTGGTTCCCGAAGTGTACTGCATATTGATGACATCATCCTCATGCAGAGAAGCGCGCACCTTGTCATACGCCTCATCAGAGATCTCCTCACCCAAGGCCTCAATGGCGTTAAAGTTGGACATTCCTGTGGGTGTTTCATCACCGATATACATTACATTCTTTAAACGCGGCAGTGCCGCACAGTTGAGTTCTGAACCATCACTATCTCTCAACTCAGTCGCAACGTCATAAACAGTATCGATATAGTTGGTGTCTTTAAAACCATCAACAAGAAATAGCATTTTCGAATCGGACTGCTTAAGAACATAGTCAAGTTCTGATGATTTATAGCTGGTATTCACAGTCACCAACACCGCACCAATTTTAGCCGAAGCAAACTGGACAATAACCCATTCAGGAACATTGGTAGCCCAGATGGACAGATGGTCCCCTTTTTTGATCCCCATCGCCAGCAATCCTTTAGCGACTCGATCACACAGCGTATCGAACTGCTGGTAACTGTAACGGATGTCGCGGTCGGGATAGACCAAAGCATCATTGGTAGGAAAACGACGAGCCATCTCTTCAAGGATACCACCAACGGTGAAGTGCATTGTTTCAGACATGAAAGTTATCTTTCTTCTGGATAAAGTCCCTAACCAACAAAGTGAAATACACCTTGAAGGGGATAAATTTGTCACGGATTGGCATACAATTAGTTAAAAGAGTTTTCTGAATAACATAGTAAAAATAGCCCAGTCAAACCAAAACAACACAAGTTGACACCTGAATTAGCCATTACGATTTTGTTTTGCAGCAATCATGCGCCGACAGTTATTAACGATGGCCGATGAAACGTTACGGCTCTTAGCTAGCATGCGTACATCTTTATCATTCATGGTCGACAAAAACCGGATAGCCTTCGGTAGTGGCGTGCGTGGATGCATCACCAAAGCATGGCGAACGGCGTAATTTTTAAGCCACTCACGATTAAGCAAAATCTCGCGAATAACATCTTCACTACTACTGCGGTTTTGGACTAAAAACAGAATCTCACCATCAGTAATCCGTGGATTTCTTAATACAGCACTGCTGACGGTTTTATTGGAATCTTTCACCAAAATATTGCGCCACTCCTTGTCGCCCGTCATGGCCATTTTTACTTTTTCAGCCATCCCGAGTTCAAGAACCATCTTCTGTTTATTAATATTTTGCGTCTGTTCATATTCATCAGAGAACTCATCATCGACACCGTCACCGTCAAGGTTTGATAAAACATCGATGGACATAGTCTCTTCGATGAGACGCTTCATGTCATCGGAAGCCTGTTTATTCTCTAACACCGCCGCCCTTACCGTGGGGGGAAACCCTTGAACAAAGGTATCGTCGCAAAAATGACTTAAAATTTCATAACTACAGTTGGCAAAAATATGCACCCACGTTTCATCGACAACGACGGGATTACGCCGTAAAAGAACTAACGTACCCAAATCTTCAATTCGAAGGCGAGCAATATAATCTAAAACACGGGAATGCTGGGTCGGGCTTTCAAGTACTGGCCGCAAGGCACTATTGGAACTGTTCAGCACGGTCTGCTGGGCAACTTCTTTCAGCTCATCACTTCCATGAAGTGAAAACAGAAACAGCGCATGAACTTGATCAACACTATTCAATGTTCCATGGCCACGCGCAATCTTCATCTGATAAGCGGGATCAGCATCTTTAGCAAACAGTGCAGCGACTTCAGGCGAAACCTGAAGACGCTGCACGGGCTTTTCATTTTGTGTTGTAGCTGGCAAGATTAACTATCCTCTTCGTTACGAGCGGCCAAAACTTTAGCCGTCAGATGAGATGGAACCTCTTCATAGTGGGAAAACTCGGTCGTGAACAATCCGCGATCAGAGGTCATGGAGCGTAGTTCCGGAGCATAACGCAACACCTCGGCCATTGGCACCTGAACAACAATGGATTGACTCCCCGCCTGAGGTTCAACGCCAAGAACTTTACCACGACGTGAGTTCATGTCACCAATCACATCACCAATATAATCATCCGGAACGATCACTTCCATTTTCATGATCGGTTCTAACAGCACGGGCCGCGCTTGCTCTAACCCTTTTTTAAGTCCCATTGAACCAGCAATTTTAAATGCCATTTCAGAGGAATCAACAGAATGGTGCGAACCATCGAACAAAGTCACTTTGACATCAACAACAGGGTACCCACCTAAACTGCCCTTGCCGAGTGCTTCTTCAACCCCCTTATTAACCGCAGGGATATATTGGCGTGGCACAACCCCACCAACAATTTTATCAACAAATTCATAACCACCACCAGTACTAAGTGGCTCAATCTCTAACCAAATATCGCCAAATTGGCCGCGACCACCCGATTGTTTTTTGTATTTACTCTGTAGCTTCGTCGCGCCTTTTATGGTTTCACGATAAGGAACCTTCGGTAGCTCCAACTCCACCGACACCCCATATTTACGCTTAAGTTTTTCCACCGCAACTTCAATATGAACCTGGCCCATGCCCGACAAAATCAACTCATGGGTCTGTTCATCACGAGTAATTTTCAAGGTCGGATCTTCCTCAATCAACCGCTGTAATCCCGAATGAATCTTATCTTCATCGTTTTTACTACAGGCTTTTAATGCAAAAGATATCACCGGTTTTAGTTGAAGCAAACTCTCAAAAACAATCGCATCGGTTTCACTCGATAGCGTATCGCCAGTGGCAGTCTCTTTCATTTTCGCTACGGCAACAATATCACCCGCAACAGCCTTGGCGATAGGAACCTGCTTTTTACCTTCGAGTTGGTAGAGCTGGCCAACGCGCTCAGTGACCTGCTTACTCGAATTAAATACCGTTGAATCGGAGGACAACTCACCCGAATAAACACGAAACAACGTCAGTTTGCCCGTGAAAGGATCACTGTTGGTTTTAAACACCATGGCTGAAAAGGGTTCGCTTTCGCTCGGTTGCCGTTCAACAATCTCATCAGAATCTGGCCGGGTACCGATCTGAACGCCCTTATCCAAAGGAGATGGCAAACAGTGATTCACATAATCAAGCAATTGACGAACACCAATATTTGCCGTAGCACTACCGCAAAGAACAGGGGTAAACACACCCGTCAATGTTCCTTCGCGTAGTCCACGTAACACCTCTTCACGTGAAAGATCTTCCTCTTCAAGATACTTTTCCATCAGCGCATCGTCAGCATCAGCAACAGCTTCCAACAGTACAGTACGCAACCGCTTGGCTTCATCACGATATGAATCTGGAATCTCACTTTCAACATACGTCCCTTTCTCATCAAACTGGAACGTACGTGCTGTCATCGACACAAGATCGATAATTCCGTTAAAATCACTCTCTTGCCCGATAGGCATATTAACCAGAACCCCACGGCAACCAAGAGTTTTTTCCATATCATCAACAGCACGTAAATAATCGGCGCGTTCACGATCCATTTTATTGACAAAGGCAACCATTGGAACCTCGTACTCTTGGCTCCATGCCCAAATTTTTTGTGTTTGCGCCTTAACACCTGAAATAGCAGAAACAATCATCACCGCACCACCTAAAATTCTTAAGCAGTTACGTGTATCATGTAAAAAGTTGGAATAACCCGGAGTATCAACAAGATGGAGGCTGTGGTTTTCCCACGCACAATGGTGCAGACTAGAACTGATGGTGATTTGGCGCTTAATCTCTTCTGGCTCAAAATCCATATTGGAACTGCCGTCATCAACTTTACCAAGTCGATCCGTCATACCAGTGTTAAACAGCATGGCTTCAATCAGAGACGTTTTACCCGCCCCTCCATGTGCAACAACGCCTAGGTTTCGCAGATTAGCTGTGTCATACTTTCCCATGGTTACCCCTTTCGTTACAAGTATTAGAGGAACATCACAAAGTCATTTTACGAACAACAATAGCGTATCGAGCAAATAAACCTTTTTTCTATGGTAATCAGTCTACCCCAAAAGTGGGTAATTAACGTCTACAGTTTAAATGATAAAGATGTAGCAGCCCATCAAGAGTTAACATCGGATCAACTTCGTCGATGGTTTCAGAGGCTTTGGAAATTTGTTCAGCAAGACCACCTGTTGCAATCACCATCGGTGTTCCGCCCACTTCACGTTTCATCCGCGTTACTAGACCATCAACCAGACCAGCATAACCATAGAGTAGACCAGCCTGCATACTGTGAACCGTGTTTTTTGCCACCACTTTCGGTGGCTCAGTCAGCGCAACGCGAGGTAACTTACTGGCATGCGAATGGAGCGCATCAGCAGAGATCCCCAAACCTGGTGCAATAGCGCCACCACAATATTCGCCCTCAGCACTGATATAATCAAAGGTGGTCGCGGTTCCAAAATCAACAACAATTAAACTCTGCGGGTGACGTTTATATGCTGCGACAGCGTTAACAATACGGTCAGCACCCACTTCTTGAGGATTATCGTAACAAATTGGCATCCCCGTTTCCATATCGGCATGAACCACATAGGCTTCAGAGGAGAGATACTTACGACACATGCGCGTTAGGGCATCAAGCATCGGTGGCACAACGCAAGAGATGATCACATCGTCAATGTCACTAAACCGCTCTTTGGAGAAGTCCATCAAATCGTTAATGAGCATGGCATATTCATCATCCGTACGAGAGTGATCGGTACGAATACGCCAACTATGGAGCAAGGTTTCCTCGCAAAACAGTCCTAAAACAGTATTGGTATTTCCAACATCAACGACTAATAACATCGTGAACGGTTCTCCTATTTTTATAAACCCTCAAACCACCGATTATCTAACCAGTACAACGAACAAATCGGATGGGCGGTCGGGGTGGATTGCGGAAAGTCAAGTGACAACGTTGAACGCAATCCACCCCGACCGACCATGACACCAAACAACATTTAAACGGGCCGCACATCACCAGCATAAATCTCTTGCTGTTCCCCACTGGCTAAACGCAACAACAGTGCACCGTCTGCCGCAATGCCCTCTACGCAACCGACAAAAATTGTTCCACCACAATCAACACTGACCTGACATCCAACCATTTCAAACAACGCTTCCCATGCAAGGCGAATGGGGACAAACCCTTGTTGGCAAAATAATTGATAGAGACCATCAAGCTGACGATACAACTCTTGGGCAAACGCCAAGCGGTCGATCCGTTGCCCTGTAGCAAGAAGCAACGACGTCGCGGGATAGCGCAAATCATCAGGAAATTGATCTACTGTCATATTCAGATTGACACCAATACCGAGAACGACATAATGAATGCCCTCCATCTCTGCGCTGATCTCATTGAGTAAACCTGCAATTTTTTTGCCGTCGAGAAGAATATCGTTCGGCCACTTCACCGCCACTTGAATGTCCGCGACAGCCTCAACCGTACGTGCTACCGCAACAGCAGATAAAAAGGTTAACTGAGCCGCTTGAATGGGTAAGAGTGTCGGTCGTAGCAAAATGGAAGTGTATAGATTAACCGCAGCAGGAGAAGTCCATGCGCGCCCCATCCGCCCGCGACCAGAGCTCTGGCCCTCAGCGATAACGACCGTGCCATGTTCCGCCCCCTGTTCACCAAGCTCTTGTGCGCGCTGATTGGTTGAATCGGTCTCAGTAAAATACTCGACACGCTTCGCGACGAACTGCGTTTCCAAGCCAGACTGCACAGCCATCGGCAACAATAGGTCGGGTTGGTCAACAAGGTGGTAGCCACGTGAAGGAACCGCTTCAATCGCATAGCCCATTTCACGCAAGTGACCAATATGCTTCCATACCGCCGCGCGACTCACGCCCAATTTTTGGCTGATATTCTCACCAGAGAGAAACACATCTCCTGCGCTGAGAAATAAACTTAAAATTTGATCGCGTAATCCAGTTTCAGCCATAGGGTATCTTTTCTTTACTAAATAGATTTATTGAAACAACATAGAAATATCAACCGCTGGACTTGAGTGGGTCAACGCGCCAACCGAGATCAAGTTGACCCCAGTGTTAGCAATATCAGTCACCGTCTCAAGGTTAACACCACCTGACGCTTCTGCAATAGCTCGACCATCAATCAGTTCAACCGCTTCGCGCATGGTCTCCAAATCCATATTATCTAACATGATAATATCGGCACCAGCCTCCAATGCTTCACGCACATCGGCCATATTCTCTGTTTCAACTTCAATTTTAAGGGTATGAGGAGCACGTTTTTTCGCTCCCGCAACAGCAGCGGTAATACCACCAGCAGCAGTAATATGATTCTCTTTAATCAACACGCCATCGTACAACGAGGTGCGATGATTCTGACCGCCCCCCATCCGTACTGAATATTTATCGAGAACACGCAGGCCCGGCATGGTTTTACGCGTATCAACGATAATCGCATCGGACTCAGCAACCGCTGCAACGAATGCCGCAGTATGAGTCGCAATACCGCTCATACGTTGCAACAAATTTAAGGCAACCCGTTCCCCTTGCAACAAAGTGTGAGCATCGCCCTTAATCCAAGCGATCACTTCACCGCGCTTAACGAAGCCGCCATCTTCACGTAAGGCGTCAAAAGCCACATTGGCATCAAGAAGTGTAAAAACACGCTGTGCGACCTCTATCCCTGAGAGATAAAAATCCTCTTTAGCAACCAGTTCGGCCTGTGCAGGCGTCTCTTTTGGTACCGTTGACAAGGTGGTAATGTCACCAGAGCCAATATCTTCTTGCAGTGCCGTCTGAATAATACGATCAATTTCAAACACAATTTCTCTCCATAACGTGTTGATAATACTAAGTTGATATCATAAGAGATTCAGCGCCGACAACTGAAAACGAGGCGCTACCACTCAACAGAAAACCATGGACATTACGTCAGAATATGATAAAAATCGATGATTGATAAGTAAAACTTCTAAGGGAGGCCTATTGTGTTCATAAAAAAAACGACATTTCACCTAACTTCATCTTTTTTTTCACCCAAACGATCTGCGATTTTACTGATGTGTACCCTCGTGATGATGAGTGGTTGCGTAAGCAAAGGGGCCTTTCAACAAGCCGTCAATAAAAATGCAACCTTAAATAATGAGATGGCAGTTCAGCGTCAAAAGTTTGCCCAACTTCAAGCGACTGAGCAGAACCTAACTCAGCATATTGAGAACAAAAAAACTGAGATTGAAGCGCTGCAACAACAAAACATCGAAGCGATGGCAGAACTTGAGAGGCAGTCAAGTATTTACGGTGCCCGTACTGTTGCTTCGCAGCAAAAGATTGATCAACTAAACCAGCAACAGCAAGCGTTAGAACAAGAGCGGCAACGTACCGAGGAGCGTTTTCAGGAACTTCAAGTGATCAACGAAGAGAAAACAGGCACCATCTCTGAGTTGCAGAACAACCTTGAGCTTGAACGCATCGCTCGTGAAGCGCGAATTGCAGAACTCTCGCAAACCTATGACACCCTCGTAAGCAGCCTTGAAGATGAAATTCATCGAGGTGAAGTGACCATTAGTAAACTCAAAAATCGTTTAACAGTCAATCTGGCGCAAAAAATCTTGTTCCCATCGGGCTCAGCCGAGTTGTCCGGCGAAGGGCAAGCGGTTATTGCTCAAGTGGGTGAAGTGCTCAAAGATATTGCGGATAAAACGATTCTGGTTGAGGGACACAGCGATAATTTTAAAATTAGCCCAACACTACAACAAAAGTTTCCCAGCAACTGGGAACTTTCAGCGGCACGTGCGGCAAGCGTTGTGCGCTACTTACAAACCCCAGTTGGTATTGCCGGCGAGAAACTCTCCATTGGCGCTTATGGCCCCTATCGGCCAATAGCTGATAACGCAACGGAAGAGGGCCGTGCTCAAAACCGTCGCATCCAAATCATCCTCGTGCCAAAAGAATCTTAACTGGTCGCAACAAGGGCAGACTAAGGATTTAGGTCACGCCACACCTGCAACCACACTTTTTCGAGATTAACACCGCGAACCCGACAATCCTGCTCACCAGTGGGATTGGCGCGAAGGATATCAACCATGCAACGCTCATCAAGGGTAATGGATGTCGCAATGTCAATTTCAGTAGACAGTCCCATCGAGCCATCGCAAAAGAAGCCATGCGACGTTCCTTCAGAATAGAAAATCATGACAATGCGATCACCACTGTGTAAGCGCAAGCAGCCACTAAATTGTTCTTTTTTTAGCCGAGCCATTAAGCGATGAATATCTAACAGCTCGACAAGCTGATCTCGCGCTTCCACTTTTGCCTGACAGAACTGACGCACATAGGGGAGGAAATCATCCTCTAGCCGATAGACTCCCATCAAACATGTCTCGCACTGAACTTCACGAAAAATCATCTGCAATGCTAATTCACCACACAATCGCTCACGTCGTTCTTCGCCGACGTAGCGCTTCCACAAGGCGGCAACAATCTGCCCTTTTACATAACCAATAATACCGCTCCCTTGTGCAACCTCAAAAGAGAGATAACCGCTAAAATGGTTTGAACACATTTTTTGTAACGCATCGGGCATTTTCAACTTTGAAGTGTCTAGATGCTCTTTAATGGTTTTACCGCGAGGTAACAAACGCATGGATCTACTCCTCAAGTTCAGCAATTTCAAGCTGCAATTGCTCCCATTGTTGATACAAGTTTTCAAGCACACTCGCTAATTCAGAATGCTGCTTCGACTTCAAACTAAACTGCTCATGATCTTGATATAAGTCTGGCTCAGCAAGTTGCGTCTCAAGATCACCATTTTTTTGTTCGTGCCCTTCGATGTCCGCTTCAAGCTGCTTGAGTTGTTTTTGTAACTTGCGACACTGGCGTTGATCTTCTTTACGCTTTGTATGATCTTTTTTACGCTGATCTTTATCGGGACTATCAGCAGATGAATTTGTTTGTGCGGTATGCTCAACGCGATTTTCGCCGTGCTGATTCACCCCTTCAGCCTGTTTAGTCTGTAAAAAATCGGCGTAATTTCCATAGTGGGAAGTGATATGCCCCCCCTCAACGTCAATGACTCGCGTCGCGAGTTGATCAACAAAATAGCGGTCATGAGAAACAAACACTAAGGTGCCGGCATAGCTATGTAACGCTTGCAACAATACATCTTTCGATTGCAGATCAAGGTGGTTAGTTGGCTCATCAAGAAGCATGAGATTCGCGGGACGGAGCAAGAGTATAGCCAAAGCTAAACGGTTGCGCTCACCACCCGAAAGTACCGAAACCCGCTTATGAACATCATCACCACTAAACAGGAAAGTACCAAGAACATCTCGCAACCGTGGCACCATATCAACAGGTGATTTCGCCGTGATCTCTTCGAGAACCGTATTGGTTTTTTTGAGAGTCGCGGCTTGATCCTGAGCAAAATAAGCCAGTTCAAGGTTATGGCCCTCGTTACGCTGCCCTTCATTCGGTTGTTCAATCCCAGCCAGCATCCTCATCAGGGTTGATTTACCCGCACCATTGGCGCCCACCAGTGCAAGGCGTTCTTCGCGCGTGACCGTTAAGTTGACACCGTGCAGGACTTGATGGTCGCCATAACGTTGCCCAGCGTCCACTAACTCTAGCAACTCTTTGCCGCCGCGCGAGGGTTGAGGGAACTTAAAGGCGATCTTTTTCCGCTGTGGTGGAATTTTAATCCGGACAATTTTTTCAACTTGGCGAATCCGGCTTTGAACTTGGCTGGCTTTATTTGCTTGATAGCGAAAGCGGTTGATAAACGCTTCAACCCGTTCTATCTCTTCATCTTGACGCTGCTTAGCAGCGCGCAAGGCGGCAACACGACGATCTCTCTCTTTAAGATAAAGAGTATAGTTCCCCGGATATTCCGTTAGATCACCGTTCCAAACCTCGACAATACGCTGCACCACCTGATCCATAAAATAACGATCATGAGATACCAAAACAACGGCAAAGGGGTAGTTGCTGAGATAGCTCTCAAGCCAGTCTCGCGCAGGGAGATCAAGATGGTTCGTTGGCTCATCAAGGAGTAACAAGTTTGGCCGTTGCAGAAGTAAGCGCGCCAAAGCAATCCGCATTTGCCAACCACCCGAAAATTGTTCACAAGGCTTATTCCAATCTTGCTCGCTAAAGCCAAGTCCGTGCAAAACGCGCGCAATATCAGCTTCAAGAGTAAATCCACCACGTTGACTGTAGAGATCTTGCAAATGAGCGTAGCGGTCTAGGGCCTTTTCATCGGCTTCCTGACTTATTTTCACCTCAAGTTTCTCAATTTCAGTTGCCATAGCCAGCAGGTCGGAACACGCACTGCGCACCTCCTGAAACAAGCTCGTACCTTCATAGTGCAAGCCATCCTGTGGCAGATAACCAAAGGTTGTCCCTTTGGCAACAATAACATCGCCTTTATCAGAGACAGTAAGACCGCACAACAGTTTCAGCAGTGTTGATTTCCCTGCTCCATTTTCACCACATAAACCAATTCGAGAACCGGGGCGAATATGCCAATTGACATCGGTAAAAATTTTACGTCCCGAGAAGTCGACCTCAATATTTTTCAGTTGCAACATAATTTATCCAATTTAAATTTAACCTGTATCGGTGGGTCAAAACGAATAGATGAAGGTTCAAGTGTTACTAAAAATCTTTCACCTTACCACGTAACGATTTTGTCCGCCCGCGTAACGTTTTACCATCCATCCTTTTTCTACGAGCTGAGCGACTTGGTTTGGTCGATGTTCGATTTTTTGCAACCACCATCACCCGTTCTACCAACTCCTTTAATCGACAACACGCTTCAGCACGATTCATCTCTTGGCTCCGATGCTGCTGCGACTTAATCACCACGACACCCTGTTTGGTAATTCGCCGATCCGATAGCTGCAATAATCGGGATTTATACACCTGCGGCAGCGAGGAGTTTTGAATATCAAAAAAAAGAATGATCGCTGTGGAGACCTTATTCACATTTTGCCCACCAGCCCCCTGTGAACGGACAGCTTTCACCACAACCTCATGCTCAGAAATTGTGACATTGTTTGAAATTTTAATCACAGCAGTCCTCTTTATAAATCAATTCAACAATAATTCAACAAATTAAATCATTGCACAGGAAACAAACAACCTACTGAAAACATTACAATCAGACCCGACATCGAGTGGTATTAGCGCCGATGTCGAATGAAAAACCACCGTTAAACCGATAGTCTTTTATCACCAGCAACGAAAGACACTTAATTTACTTCAACCATGGAGAAAAAAATGAAAACAACAACTCTGCTAATGGCTGCATTAATCATTTGTTTCACCTCTGGAACCGTGCTCGCGGACAGTCACCGTGCTGATCGTAAAAAACGGGGTGAGCAACAAGTCGAGCGAGCCAGTACGGTTACAGCGACAACACGGCAGTATAAAACTACTTACCAGCAGGAACAACACCCAAACCGTCGTTTGGCAAAAAAACAACGTCAAGAACGTCGTTGGGCGAAAAAACAACGCCAAGAGCGTCGTCGCGACTATGTCGTCCAGCACGAAAACCATCGCCAGCCCCATTGGCAACAGTACTCAAAGCGTCACCACTACAATGATCGCTACCGTGATGATTGTCGCCAGCACAACACGTACCAAATCAGGTCGGCACGGCAGCACAGACAGGTTGAACGAATCATTGTTCCATTTCCACCGATTCCACGTGTCGTTCTAACATTTCCTTGGTAATAAAAAAGCCACCCTATGAGTTCTTGCTAGGGTGGCTTTTCTCTGTCATATCTCCTTCGGGCTATAGTGGCGTTTCAGCCAACCACTCAAACCATCCAACCCCGGAAACAACACTCGTTCGGTAATATTGGCCTGATCAAGCTTATCTCTAATTTCCCATTTCAGTTCAGCGGGAATAATGATTTTGTGCCACAATTTAGGGTGCCGAGTTAACCATTGGTCAAATAGGCAGGTTGGATCAGGCATGAGAGAGAACATGCCATATTGATTCACAATTCGATCATCAATTGAGGGCGGCTCAACAAACACGGCAAAGTTTTCAGGATCTAAGGCCATTAATTGATCAAGAGTGCTCACACTCTCGCTCAACATCTCCATCGTAAAGACGTTAGCACCCTCATCGTCAAGTTTGCTGCGAAGTTGCTGTGGTAATTGCTGATGAGCTAACATGTAATTCACTGCCCAAATCACCCCATCACAGTCATAGTGCTCAATATTTGCTGTTGCAAAATGCAATGCAATATAAGGGGAATAGGTCCAGTCAAGCAACCGAGTCGGTAAACCATGATGTTGTGCTAGCGACAGCCAATGCCAAATCGAATCACGTTCAACCATACTGCGATGCGCATATTTTTTAAAATTACGCATCAAATGGCGCTCTAGCGGTGCATAGTCACCACCTAGACGCATCAAAGTAGTCGCCAAAGGATATTCAACGTCTGAAAGACCACGAAATGTTAAACGTGACCGAAATCGGCCAATCTGATCATCCCACGAATCAGCAAATAATAATTCTTGAAGATCACACCAACTCTCTGCGCGTACTGCTGACATCACCCCTCCTTATAGATAGCAATGGATAGTTTACAACAACGTAACCATACTGACAAAACCACCACTATTATAAAAGTTTACAATGTGGCTAAACAGAAAAACATGATATAAACATAAAATTATTTACATTCAAGCGCTGGTGCAATTCAAAGGAGAAACCATGGATTTATCTCAACTCTTCGAGGTCGAAAAGATTATCCCATACCTCATTGATCAAATGGCCATTTATGGTCCTAAAGTAATTTCAGCACTGGCCATTTTCATCCTCGGTCGCTGGGCATGCAAAATCATCCGCAATACGGTCAAACGTGTGCTCAAAAAGAGTCAGGTTGATGAGTTGCTCATCTCGTTTGTCGGCAGTATCACCTATATGGGACTACTGGTCTTTGTCATCATTGCCGCTCTCAACCAATTAGGGGTACAGACCACCTCATTTGTAGCAATTATTGGTGCAGCGGGTTTGGCCATCGGTTTAGCACTACAGGGCGCTTTGTCGAACTTTGCCGCAGGCGTGCTGATGATTATCTTCCGCCCATTCAAAAGTGGGGACTACATTGAAGGTGGTGGCGTTTCAGGAGTCGTTGGTCAAATTCAGATTTTCACAACCGAACTCCTCACCCCTGACAACAAACTGGTAATCGTACCAAATGCAAATATGATGGGGAGCAATATAACTAACTATTCAGCCAAAGGAACTCGGCGAGTTGACCTTGTTATTGGTGTTGGTTATGGCGACGATTTAAGTAAAGTCAAACAGGTTCTACAGCACGTAATGGATGCCGAACAACGGGTATTAAAATCACCTCAAGTAACGATTGCGGTATCTGAGCTGGGCGATAACAGCGTCAACCTCGTTGTTAGGCCATGGGTGAAAACAGCAGACTATTGGGATATGTATTTTCATCTAACAGAAACCATCAAGGTGCGTTTTGATGAAGAGAACATCAGCATTCCATATCCCCAACGCGATGTTCACATGATCAATTAATCCGTGTCAAAACAACCATAAAAAAAGCCAGTTGCATCTGCAACTGGCTTTTTTTATTCACCAAGAATATTCAATATTATTGCCTTTGTTTTTTGAGCAGATAACGGCCAACCCAATTTTTAGCAAACTGGAAGGCTGTTCGTCCACAGCGCTTACTCTTATCGTGTGACCACTCAATGGCTTCACGCTCAAGCTCTTTTGACCAAGGGATCTCAATGCTCCGCTCACGAGCAAAACGCTCAACGCACAATTTCACCGCATCAAGGTAACGATCCTGTGAGAAAACATGAAACGGAACCCACAACCCAAAGCGGTCAGACAAAGAAACCTTCTCTTCCATCGCTTCGCTCTGCTGCAATTCACCTTTGACATATTTACCGCCAATGTGATCCCCTTCGTACTCCGGCAACAGATAACGCCGATTCGAAGTGACATAGATCAGCACATTTTCAGGCGCGGAATAAACGGAACCATCCAATGCACTTTTGAGCATCTTGTAACTCAGCTCACCTACCTCAAAAGTTAAATCGTCGCACAAAAGGATAAACCGATACGGCTCATTTTCAACAGCGGTAAAAATTTCAGCCAGATAAATTAAATCTTCTTTTTCGACCTGAATAACGCGCAACCCCTGTGGTGCAAACTCATTCAAAAGAGCTTTAACAATTGAAGACTTGCCCGTACCACGAGATCCCCACAATAACGAGTTGTTTGCGGGTAAACCAGCGAGAAACTGGTGGGTATTGTTGAGCATAATCTCTTTTTGCTCATCGACACCAAGCAACTCGTCTAGTCGCGTATCATCAGTAACTTTTACTGGCTCCAAAAAACCTGAAAAAGAGTGACGACGCCAGTTGGCAGCAGAGCAACAAGACCAATCTACGGCCTTAGCTGGTTTGGGGAGCAACTGTTCTACAGAACTCAAGACGCGCTCTAGTTGAGCAATCATTTCAGGTTTCAAATTCATATAAGAAGTCTCTTTCGTAATTAAGGGAATGCTGTCAGCGTTCGGACACTGCAACAAACGCTTGATCCAACGTACAAATAAATATTGTGGCTTTGTATACGTCACTCACCAACAACTGTCAAACGTAAATCAATAAAAATGGCACTAAAACGGAAAAAAACAAACAGGGTTATAATTCTGGCAGGTGTGAAACTCAAAGTGAAGCGGTAGTTAGGGAGGGGGGTGCACTGTGGATTAAAAATAATTTAAATTTACGGTGCAACCTATTGATCATAGATTGCACCGCAACATGCTGAATTAATCTAAAAGATTTAGCTTTTTCAAAACAATCTGTGATGCAATGAGGGAACTAATTATCACGCCAAACCAACCTGCTATCATTAAAAATACCATGTTATTCTCCTTAATATTTTTCGTCGGAACCTTCAACCAGAATATCCGCCTCAGTCAATTTTTTTGCATCCAGTAAACGCCAAACGTAGGCGACATAACCCAAGACAACAGGGATTGACAGTGCAATATAACTCATGGCTGTCAAAGTGTAATGACTACTTGATGCGTTAAAGATAGTCAAACTGCTTTGCAAATCAAACTTAGAGGGATAAAACGCCGTGTTGTTGTATCCGGCAATAGAGAACACTGATAATACAACGAGGACAGTACCAAGACCCGCAGGCCAAATCCCTTTACGACTACCCATAAAGCGTGTAGATACAACGCCCCAAACAACCAACACCAAACCAACAAGTAGAAATCCAAGACCATTGATCGGCATTGCTAACAAGTTCTCAAGGTACTTACCTTCTTGCATCGAGACGATCCCTGTCGCTGGATCAACGGCGAAGCCATCCATGACCAATAGACTAACGAGCACGTAAAGCAGGAACGGCAGCGCCCAGAGTAGATTGGTAAATGATGCTGCACGGGTACGTTCAACCAATGACGGGTGCTCAATATTATTATTGAGATACAACGCACCAAGTAAACGTGCCAAAAAGACAAGAAACAAGCCAAAGCAAAGGTTAAACAGACTAAATGCTGCTTCAATACCGCGACCGGGGTGTTGCCAGGTAACAAAGTTATAGTCACTCAGCACGAAATTTGACCCGGTGAAAAACGTACCCACGGCAATACCAATAAGCAGTACGCCCACAGTACCGTTAATCAACAAAAACACTTCGTACACTTTTGCACCGAGAAAATTATCGGGCTTGCGGCGGTACTCATAACTTACCGCTTGCAAAATAAAAGTGAACAGGATCAACATCCAGACCCAGTATGCGCCACCAAAGCTTGTGGAGTAAAACAATGGGAATGCCGCGAAAAAAGCACCACCGAATAAAACCAGTGTGGTAAAGGTGACTTCCCATTTTTTACCAAGGGAATTAATAATTAGCGACTTTTCTATCTCGGTACGGGCAACAGTAAATAACAACCCCTGCCCACCTTGTACAAAGGTTAAAAAGATAAACAATGCACCAACAATAGAAACAATTAACCACCACAGATGTTGTAGTTGTGAAAGATCTAAGCTTCCCATTTTTATTCTCCCTCCGGCCCAATTTGGATCTGTTTGAGCATGATCCGGATTTCAGCAATAAGCAACAGTGTAAAGACAGCCAAAAACATGAAAAATGTCATTTGAACCGTCGTGGTAGTTAAGTTTGTTCGTGCAATCGAAACAGGCAACAATCCTTGAATAGCCCACGGTTGTCGGCCTACTTCTGCCACAACCCAACCCGCTTCAGAAGCGATCCAAGAAAATAGGAAACCGAAACAGCTCAGACGTAAAAACCATTTTTGTTGTTGTAAATTATCTTTATATAAGAAGAATAAAATGGCCAGAAACAGCACAGGAAACAACGATCCCATAACAACCATAATGTGGAAGCTATAGAATACCAAAGGAACTGTTGGTACAATATCTTCTGGTTTACTTAAGTAACCATAGCCTAGATATTGCTGATTCTTATTGAATTCAACCAAAGCAATATCTGCCGCAGCTTGGTCCCCTTGTTCTTTTGCTTTCTTGTAGAGGGCGAGCTGGTGTATAGCCTTCTTGCCTATCACCATTTTTTCATCGGCACCAACAATAC
The DNA here is from genome assembly GCF_055389415.1 of Desulfuromonas svalbardensis. Taxonomy (NCBI): domain Bacteria; kingdom Pseudomonadati; phylum Thermodesulfobacteriota; class Desulfuromonadia; order Desulfuromonadales; family Desulfuromonadaceae; genus Desulfuromonas; species Desulfuromonas svalbardensis. Next base: position 3,202,947 of record NZ_AP042416.1, read on the forward strand.
CGTGCTCTGCGTTACCGTAAACCAAATCATTGACCCCCGGAACGAAACTATTCAACTCACGGTTAGCCAATAATGACAGCAGATAAGGAACTTTGATCTCAAGTTGGAAGGCATCTTTATCGTCGCCCGCTTTTTTAGCTGGATTAACAATGCCAAGCATAACAAGGTCGGCATTGACTTCACCGTCCCATAGACCTTCCATTGCCGCCAATTTCATTGGTTGAACTTGAGCCGCAGTGTAAGCAGACTCATCACCAGTGAAGCCAACAAAAGCTGAAGCAATGATGCCAAATGTTGCCGCCACAGCAAGACTTTTTTTCGCCATATCAACATGGCGATTTTTAAGTAGATACCAGCTACTAATCGTAACAATAAATAAGCAGCCAACCAAAAATGAAGAACTCGTCGTATGAACAAAATGACTAATACCGACTGGTGAGAACAAAATCTCCCAGAAGTTTTCCATCTCAAAACGGGCACTATCGGGATTAAACGCCATACCAACAGGGTGCTGCATCCAACCATTGGCAACCAAGATCCATAACGCTGAGAAGCTTGAACCTATAGCAACCAACCACGTGGACAGAAGGTGAAAACGCTTTGACACACGGTTCCAGCCAAAGAACATCACCGCAAAAAAGGTCGTCTCGAGGAAAAAAGCAAAGAGTCCTTCGGCGGCCAACGGTGCTCCGAAGATATCGCCAACCATCCATGAGTAGTTTGACCAGTTGGTGCCGAACTGAAACTCAAGAATGATGCCTGTTGCGACACCGATGGCAAAGTTAATACCAAAGAGTTTCATCCAAAATTTTGTAATTGTTTTCCATTTTTCGTTACCAGTTTTGTAATAGATGGTTTCAAAAAATGCCAACAGGAAAGAGAGCCCAAGAGTCAGAGGGACAAAAATCCAATGGTACATGGCAGTGAGAGCAAATTGTGCCCTCGCCCAGTTCACTTGTGACAGATCAAGTTGTTCTAGCACAGACAACCTCCTTTGAGCGTTATCGTCCCGTAGCCGGGAGAGTAGCAATGTTATTCAAAACATGATCAGCACGCTGCTGGTCGGTTTCAAAATGAGTTTCAAGATAATTAGGGAAGAAGATATTTAGCAAAAGGAAAAATACCATCAACTTTAAAATGATGATTTTCCACAGCGTCTTACCTAAACGCATCGAACGAAAACCATCGACATAAAAGCGAAATATAGACTGAGCTGAAACCATTCTTCATTCTCCGATACGGGGAATTGATCAAACGTGCCGTAAACATGAGTAATGAAGTGACATTTAGCCACTCGATTACGATAAAACTTGCCCTATCTTACAAGTAAAGTAAAATTTGTCAATCAAATTACTACCAATTTTGTCATATTTGCTAAATGGTTGATTTGTTTAACAGTAACAATAACCACTCCCATCTAAACAAGAGTAAAATACCGCTATTTTTCATTCAGTTGTGGTGAGATAGGGCCAAGAACTGGCAACGGTGGCAGAATAATCTGCGGCTGTTGCCCTGTCAGGCTTTGCAGAAAGTCTGCGATGAGACGCTGCTGCTCAGGCGTAAGCGCTTTATCGAGTTGAGTATCGGCCATAACCGTAATGGCCTCGGTCAGTAACCATGCCGAACCAGAGTGGAAATAAGGAGCCGTCAAGACAACATTGCGTAATGATGCCGACTTAAAAACATAATCTTCTTGAACGGTATTGATGATCGCCCGCCGGCCATGATCATTTGAGGGACGATGCTTTGCAGCAGGAGCCTTCTTTACACCAAATTTGTAATAACCATTACCACCAACAGTAAGTCCCATATGACAACTTGAACAACCGGTGTCAAAAAACAAGCCTAGACCTTTCTTTTGATCGGCGGTGATACTTACAGAATTACCCTTTAAGAACAGATCAAAGGGGGCATTTGGAGTAATTAACGTTGATTCAAATGCTGCGATGGCTTCTCGTATGGTAGTAAAGCACAAAGGATTGTCACGATCAGGAAAAGCATTTTCAAACAACTCGACATAGCCCGGAACTGTCGATAACAAATGACATACAAGAGGGTCACTCGTTGCCATTTCAAGCTCGCCCGTCATTGGCCCTGCAGCCTGTTCAAAGAGCGTCCGTGCGCGGCCATCCCAAAATTGAGCGATCTGAAAGACACTATTGAAAACCGTCGGCGAATTACGCAAGCCAGTGCGGCCGCCATGGCCAATGGATGCAGGCAGACCATCAGCTCCACCAAGAGAGATATTGTGACAACTATGGCAGCTGACGTTACGGTCTTGCGACAAGCGAGGATCAAAGAATAATCGCAACCCTAGTTCGACCTTCTCTTCAAAATAAAAATCACCCTCGGGCGGCGGGACACTTTCAGGGATCGGATCAAAAACTTGCTGCGCTCTTGCCATCAAGGTCTGTTCAACCGGTTCAGCGCTTGCGCTCAGACTAAAGGCCAACAACATGGTCACTAGGGCAAATATACATTTAGTAGCGTGCATCATCTGGCTTGCCTCCTTGTTCCCAATCATACTGCTTAGCAGTAAAGTCTGGTCGAGGTTGATGGATGATAAAGTCCGCAACATCGTACGCCTGCTGAATTGACAACGTTCCCCCCGCAGAAAATGGCATATTGCGCTGAATGAAAGCGGCAGCCTTATGCAGGCGCGCCATACCAGCGGCAACGTTAAAACTACCTTCGCCCCACAAGGGAGGAAAACCATAAGGATAGCGCTGCGGCAACTGGGTTAAGCGCCCCTGCCCTTTTTCTCCATGACACACAGAACAACGTTGTTGAAAAATTTTCGCCCCCTGCTGCCGATTCGGCTGCGGGGTTTGTGCCAAGCGTGGCATCCCAATCCCATAAAGCTGCTTGCCATCTTTTACCCCAACCGACAACCACTCCATATAAGCGAGTATCGCAACCATTTCAGGGCTATCTGTGGCTGGAGCCTTACCATTCAGGCTGCGCATAAAACAACCTTGAATCCTTTGAGCTAAATCAACCTCACTACTTGATCGACGACTAAAGCGCGGGTAACGGGTCGTTACACCAACCCAAGGGCCAGAAAAGGCCACAGTACCGGCTTTTAGGTGACAATTGCTGCATCGCAATGAATTACCAGCATATTGTGGAAGTTGTTGTGGAGTATGGGTGACAAATTGACGACCAAGACGGATAAGATCGCCTGATTGGTCTTGGGGAATCGTATTTTCATCGGGGGGGATAAATGGAAGGGAGCCGGCGGCAGAATGGCCAACAAAGAGCAAGGTACTAGCCAAAGCAAGTACGACCACAACAAGATAAACACTGCGGTTTTGCACAACACCAACCATAACCGTCCCCCTGTAGACAAATAAGATTTGACTCATCTGTTAGTCTACGCGCTGCTTGCCGCCCCGTCAATGATGACCACGGATGTTTAACCCACGCAAAAAAAGCACCGCTACGACACAGGGCAAAGCGATTACTCTGCACAGCAAAAAGCTGGCAAAAAAGGTCATGACGCTGTTGCGTCAGTACACTATTTTTGTCAACCCAATCGCTCAGCTCTCGACAATAGCTTCCATTGGGCAGCTATCGGCACAAGAACCACAGACAATACAGACATCAGAATCAATTACGTAACGGAAACCTCCTGTTTGCGGCGCGAGTGCGGAGGAACACCCATTCGCGTATGCGAGCAAACCAAGAGTAACAAGCGGAGTTTGAATCAGAAATTTTCTACGACTGTTGTTCTGGCGTCCTTTCTTATCAATCACCTTTTTATATTTTTTGCAATGCAATTTGGGCAAAAAAGGGACACTATTGACAAGGTATAATCCACTATCGCTCTAGCAGACAAATTTCAGTCATTACCAAAATAACGGACGAACCAACAGTTTTTAACAATGCGCGAAACCCAACCTTGTCGGCGAACGCTTTGAGCTGTATTTTTTTGCCCTTTGAGGCTTTTCTTATAATTTTCATACCAGCAAGCAAAGGTTTGATCGTCGACCAAAATATGTTCGCTCAGCCATACGTTAAGAAATTTGCGTAGCTTGTTAATACGGTCATCATCCCAGGCTTGATCACTAGATAAACCTTCAGCTACGGTTAGAACAAAGCGATCATGGACCTGACGATGGTGATCTAATTCCGGATAATTGCTTTCTACCATCAGTTTTTGCTCGGTCGCAATGTGAGTAAACACAAAATCTGTTAACTCATCCAACGTTTCGTCAATAGTTTCAATTCCCAGATATTTCACGAGAGAAAAAAGATGCTGGTGTTGGCGATCAATTTCATCAATACCAGTATTGTACTCTTCTCGCCATTCAACAATGACACGTTGTGGGCTTAAATCAGCTGACATCATCCCCCCCCCTGATCGTACAATTTACTCAATGCGAAAATACACACTTAAGCCATATTCTAGTAAGAATATAATAAAGATTTGATTATCATATCTGGACGTCCGAAAAAGTCAAGGTAGCTATTAATCAACCCTGTTCAGTATCAAATACTGTGCTAGACAATGATCGGCTAACCCGATTATGTAGATGCCGAAGAGAAAGGAAACTATGTATATTTCAGCGTGGTTAGATATCATGGAGGCCGACAAGGTAGACTTTTCGCAGCTCGAAATATCATCGGAAATGACCTACGATGAAGACCCGGACGAAATCGTTCATTTTATTGAGATTGATCCATGCGGAATATTGTGTGACAAAAACCATCAGTACTCAACCGTTGAGCGCTTTGCCCGTTGGTATTACTGTCGAGGTCAGGATAAAAAGGCGGGTATCCATTCTAACCAAATGAAGTGGCGGCTGTTTACTCGAAACAAGCAACTTGCACTGCAAACGGCTAAAGAACACATCGAATAGCTCCCGCTATGGGAAAACCCAACGGGATACTGCCGACACAGTGGCAAAACTTGTATTGTCACATTTTTACTACTAAAATTCATCGGATAACCATTGATTATTGATCCGCTGATTTCTTACATGATTCGTTAACTCTGTTACACTTGACAGCATACTTAATTATCAACCTACGGCGCCTGCAATACAGGCGCTCTATTGTGGAGACTAAGTGATGCGAACGACACCACGACAACGAAGAAACTGCACTCAGACTATCATTCTGACCACTTCAGCCGCCCTCCTCGCCCTGTGCTTGCTCACTAGCTGCAATCAAGATCAAGGCACACCACGTCAAGCAGTCACTGCCGAAGCACTAGCACAGCAGGAATTAACGCGCCAAGGTCGTGAACTCTTCAACTCACGCTGTATTTCGTGTCATGGTCGTCAAGGCAATGGTCTTGGCACACGCAGCGGGCCATCTCTACAACGAACAGAGTTCACCTACGGCCACAGAAAAGCGGATATTTTGACAACACTGCGTAACGGACGCTCAGGTGGCATGCCCTCTTTTGCTGCAATATTCACCGAGCAACAACTCAAAGCGTTGACGGCTTATGTGCTGTATTTGAAAAAGTAACGGTTAAACAGCAGAGTCCAACTGAGGCGCAGTAAATACAAAACTCAACACCGTTGTCATTGAGTTCAGGGGCGAGATATAACGCTAATATTTCTCCATACCAACCACATTGAGAATCTGACCAGACAACCTCTGCGATGGAGTTAGAGTCAGGACTTCAAGCCCCGTTTCAGTCACCGCAATCGTATGTTCAAACTGGGCCGAAAGGGATTTATCTTTTGTACGCACGGTCCATTTGTCCTTCTTGTCCGTCACCACAGCATATTTGCCCATGTTGATCATCGGCTCAATCGTAAACGTCATCCCCGGACGGAGAACCACCTGAGCGCACTCACTGGTACGGTGATGAAGCACAGAAAAGTGTTCGTGAAATCCCTTGCCAATACCGTGGCCAGTATATTCTCGCACCACTGAATAACCATAGGATTGGACAAAAGGCTGGATGATATCACCAATCGTCGACAACAGCATTCCCGGCATCACTCCTTCAATCGCCATCACCAGTGCCCGTGCTGTCACCGCCACCAATTTACGTGCCTGACTGCTGACGGAACCGATCAGAAATGTCTCCGATGAATCGCCGTAAAAGCCATCGACAATAGTGGTCAAGTCGACGTTAACGATATCGCCATCCTTAAGAACTTCGGTCGCCGACGGAATACCATGACAAACAACATTATTGATCGATGTACAGAGTGATTTTGGAAAACCATGATAGCCAAGACAGGCTGGAATGTGGCCATTTTGGATGGTATAATCGTGGGCCAGAGTGTTAAGCTCTTCGGTACTGATCCCTGGCTTGACATAGGGGCGCAGATAGTCCATCAATTCACCATTAAATCCACCAGCGCGACGCATACCATCCAATTCCTGTGCAGTTTTAATCATTTTTTCCACCTCTTAATCCTCCTAGGGCAACCATGTGTGTACCCTCTATTCGTATCTTAAGGTGCCATCATGTCATCGACACCGCAGCACACCAGATTACGCTCATGCCAAGAGGATATCAATAATTTTGAGTCGTTGATTGGTACACATAAAAGCACTACACCTCATGCGAAAGAATTGATCATTCAAGCGTGGTTTTGAAAACTCGCCAAATGCGCTGACAGACAACCAAATTCCTTTTTTAGCCCCCAACCTGCCTACATGACCTAAGAATCAGAATGATTCTACTTAAGTTAAAGATAAAAAATAGTTCTAACAACCAACTCGGCAACGTATACGTTTGACCTTTATTCCCGCCGTTGGTAAAATCTATAAGTAACTGTTTTGTATACACTTTAACTGTCCCGTATACGGGTAGGAGTGACGATGTTTGAGGTTCTAAGTAACGAGACACTGGCCCCTAATTTACACCGCATGACGGTGCGTGCACCGCGTATTGCCGCAGCGCGTAAGGCGGGTCAATTTGTGATGATCCGCAGTGAACAAGGGGAGGAACGAATTCCGTTGACCATCGGTGATGCCGATAACGAGGCGGGAACGATTACCCTGTTTATTCAGGCTATGGGTGCGGGCACTCAAAAAATCGTCAGCCGCCAACCGGGGGAGTTTTTGCGCGATGTGGCTGGCCCGCTCGGGATGGCCACTGATATTGAAAAATGGGGTCGTGTGGCGTGTATTGGCGGCGGAGTTGGTACGGCGGTATTGTTCCCAATGGCCAAGGCGTTGGCCGACCTTGGTAACGAGGTCACCACAATTATCGGTGGCCGCTCGAAGCCGTATATTATTTTGGCGGATGAATTGGCCGAGTTTTCCACTGAGGTTCAAATCACCACTGATGATGGCAGTTTTGGCCAAAAAGGCTTTGTCACTACCGCTCTACAAACCTTACTAGATAACCCAGAGCGTTGCCCCGAAGCGGTGTTTGCTGTTGGCCCTGTGCCGATGATGCGCGCTATTAGCGAGCTGACTCGCCCGTATGGCATTAAAACTCTGGTGAGTCTCAATCCGATTATGATCGATGGCACGGGCATGTGTGGTGGTTGCCGAGTTCAGGTAGGCGGTGAGGTCAAGTTCGCTTGCGTTGATGGCCCCGAATTTGATGCTCATCAGGTGGATTTCACCAGCCTGATGGATCGCTTGACCATGTACCGCGAGCAAGAGAAAATTTGCCGACTCGATGAACAACTCAATGACGCGCTGTGTGTTAAGGAGAACGGACGATGACCAAAGCCATGTCCAATAAAGAACGATTGGCGATTCATCGGGTGCTAATGCCAGAGCAAGATGCTGAGCAGCGCAGTCGTAATTTTTCTGAAGTTAACCTAGGGTTGAGCGAAGAGCAGGCGATGCAAGAGGCACAGCGATGTCTCAACTGTAAGAATCGGATCTGTGTTCAGGGCTGCCCGGTGCAGGTATCGATCCCTGAGTTTATTACCGCTCTGGCCGAGGGGAATCTGGTGCGTTCAGCGCAGATTCTCCAGCACGATAATGCATTGCCCGCCGTCTGTGGTCGCGTGTGCCCACAGGAGAGCCAATGCGAAGCCAAGTGTGTTCACGGCGTCAAGGGTCAGTCGGTAGCTATCGGCTATTTGGAACGCTTTGTTGCCGATTGGGCGATGAGCCATGCCGACCAGCTCAATCCAGTGGTATTGGCCCCTGCTAGCGGTAAAAAAGTGGCGGTGGTCGGTTGTGGGCCCTGTGGTCTGACGGCAGCGGGAGAGCTGGCTAAAGCGGGTCACGCAGTGACCATCTTCGAGGCGTTACATGATACTGGTGGCGTATTGCGCTACGGTATTCCTCAGTTCCGTCTGCCGAAAGAGATTATCGATATCGAAGTGGCACGGCTACAACAGATGGGGGTGGAGATCGAGTGCAATGTCATCATCGGCAAAACCCTGACCATCGCCCAGCTCAAGGAGCAATTTGATGCGGTATTTATCAGTAATGGCGCGGGCCTACCAGCGATGATGAACATCCCCGGTGAAAGCCTTAAAGGGGTGTATGCCGCCAACGAATATTTAACCCGTATCAACTTAATGGGTGCAGGACAGAGCGAACATTGCTCCACTCCGGTACTGAAAGGCAAACGGGTTGCGGTGGTTGGCGCGGGCAACACGGCCATGGACTGTGTTCGTACTGCCCGTCGCCTAGGTGCCGAACGGGCGATGATTGTCTATCGCCGCAAAGAGGAGCAGATGCCGGCTCGGATCGAAGAAGTTCATCACGCCAAAGACGAAGGAGTTGAGTTTGTGATGTTGACTTCACCGCTAGCGGTGCAAGGGAGCGAAGATGGTTGGGTGACTGGATTGCGCTGCCAAAAGATGAAACTAGGTGAAGCCGATGCCTCGGGACGTCAGCGTCCAATCGCCATTGAAGGCGCTGAAGAGCTGCTGGAAGCCGACATCGTTGTCAACGCCTTGGGTACCCGCGCCAACCCGTTGTTAACCGCCACCGCCCCCGATTTACAGCTCAACGACTGGGGTAATATCGTTGCCGATGCCGTTGGCGCGACAAGTATTTCCGGCGTCTACGCGGGTGGGGATATTACCCGCGGCGGTTCGACAGTGATACTGGCTATGGGCGATGGCAAGCAATCGGCGGCGGCGATCCACCGTTACCTCGCCGCACAATAACCGCCCCCCCCCTTCCCACACCATACTCCGAAGGGAGGTTGTTGCATTCATCAACAACCTCCCCTCTTTTCAATCACCGTGCAATTGTTCCGCCTCACACTAGATCATAACAGCTAGGCTGACCGTTCAAACTTGCTCGGCATCACCCTACATCCGATGTCGAAGTGCCACTCAAAACCGTTATTTCCCTCTCAAACCAGTAATCATTCCAACAAAACTAAACAAAGTGTGCCATGGTGGCGAGCTTATCCATACTGACCGTATCCAAAGGGGTCACATACGAATTTAGCCCAGAACGCCGATTGCGAGTTTTTATATTTATGGTTTATGAACAAAGTACGGAGCTGAACTTATTACTGTGCAAGAGGTGTGGCGGGCGCTGCTGTCAGGGTAGCCCCGGGATTTGGATTGACCCACAACGTTTTTTTGATCTATTTTTTTCAGGGGATCATTTAAATGTTGAGCAATTAAGCAAACAATTACCACAAATGGGGATGGTGATGTGGGGGCTGTCAGGGGTACCCATCCCAGCACCGTTGTCATTGATGTCAGGCTGTGGGTTTCTTACCGTTGACGGTTGCCGCTTAACCGTTAGCGAGCGGCCGTGCCAATGCTTAGCGTTGATTCCGAACCAAAGCACCCTTGAACAGCAGCAGGGTTGCCAGTGTCAAACACCGGCTGAATCAAGCCGTGAGGTAGGCAATCAACTGTGGGCAAACTACTGGCTCACGGTTTAACGTGACCATTTAATGGATTAGCGCTGAGAAACCGACCAGTGCTTCGTCGATAAACCGTTGCACTAATCTTTGATCCTTACTGCCATCAGCAAGTTCAACTCCAGTATGTGTATCAACCCCAGCTGGCTTGACGACCATAATAGCTTCGCGCACATTGTCAGCATTTAAGCCACCCGCTAAAATTACAGGTTTCGGAGACAACTCAACAATTCTCTTACTAACCTGCCAATCATGAACTTTTCCCGTTGCCCCAGTGGCTCCAGTATTAGGGTCAAAAGTATCGGTGATAAAATAATCAACGTAAGCTGAATACTCAGTAACAGTGTTCAGCAGAAGCTCTTCACTACCCATTCCAACAATTAAGCTCTTAATGATTTTCAAATTGGGGAGTTTTTGTTTGAGTGCCTTAAGTTCAGCAATGTCGATTGCAGCGTGAAGTTGAACGACCCCCACATTTAATTGTTGTGACAGTTCAACAATTTCGTCAGCCTGATTCAAATAAGTGATCAACACGTTTTGACACCGCCCAGCGACACAATTTATTATTTTTGCCGCCTCGAACTCTGACACATCTTCTTTATGGTAATCCAACCTCAACGGAAAGCCAATATGGGTTGCCCCACACGATATAATCATCTCCGCTTCTGCCAAGCTGGATATTCCAGCAACCTGAATCATGTTTTCCATTTACAATCTCTCTCAGAACAAACGGGAAGAACAACCGTGTGATATTGGCTCACTGTTTAAATCAATCGACCCTTTTCACGCAGTTGCGCCCCGCCTCCTTGGCGGCATAGACACCACGGTCAGCCAGTTTAATCAACTCTTCGGGCTGTTTCATGGCACCGTTTTTTGTGGCAACGCCGACACTGATGCTACCGCACCATTCGCCATCACCAGATTTGACGGTAAGAGCTGCGATCTTTGCATGAATCTGGTTGGCAATACACAACACCCCCTGTTGATCCGTTGCGGGGCAGATAATCAAAAATTCATCGCCGCCGAGACGACAGACCAGATCATCAGTTCTCACCGTATTGCTCAATTCTTTTGCTAATAGCTGCAACATTAAGTCACCGGCATCGTGACCATAGTTATCATTGATCTGCTTAAACCCATCGGCATCAATCATCGCGCAAGACAGTGGTGTTGCGTTATTTTCTGACTCCTGCCACAATTTCCCCAAGAAGTGTATCGCTTGGCGCCGATTGGCTAATCCTGTCAGAGCATCGGTTAATGCCAGTTCTTGCAAACGACAATTCGCCGCCACTAATTCCTGAGTTCTCGCCGCCACTTTATCCTCCAAGTGGCGATTTAAATCTCGCAGATCATTATTTCGCTCTGACACCTGATGAAAAAGATTATTCAACGATTTCAGTAATAAATTGGTCCCCAGATTCCCCTCTTGCCCTTCAGAATCATACGCTTCAGCGCCCGACTTACCGCTAGCTACTGCATTACTTTGCCGCGCCAAGCTCATATCGGAACCGAGAATATGGTAAACAAGCCAGCTCATCAAAAAATTCAACAAATGTTCTGAGGCGTCCTGATCACCCGATGCCATCTCTTGATGAAGATCTAACACATCGTGTAAAAAGCCATGATGTTCTGCCACATGATATTTGATATGCCGTTTATCTACCCCCGTGGTTGCCATGAGGTTTTCTTCTTCAGAAAAATGGTATTGGGTATAAGAAACGAGTTCATTGAATATTGTTTCGAGATCGGCAAAAACCACTTTATCTTGAGCAATTAAGGCACCAAAATCATTTATGATGCTAAACAAGTGATAGTGTTGCTTATCTACTTCGTTCAAGCCCGTTTCGAAGCTCTTATCCCACTGAAAAACGTCCATAGTCATCTCTTTCATTGAAATTCAGGCAATTATCTGTATTTGAGCATTATTTACCATAAGATTTTGAGAGTAAATCTCTGTTTTCTTAATCTTTATCAACCGTTGTCGGTGAACCGCTTAAAAAAAATCCCCCCTTCCAGTAATGGAAGGGGGGAATTGGTACAAGTACGTTGCGACTTAATGTACTGCTGGCAACCGATCTGCAGGAACAACCCAGTTCAGGTCGTCAATAGGATTATCAACACCGGGATTAACAACGTCAGCTTCCTTGAGGAAGGTATCAGCACCTTCAACACTGTGACAGTTGTCACACATAGATTTGCTCTCTTTAGCGGTTTCGTTGATCAAAGGTTTTCTGGCGATGAGGTGCATCGCTGAAGAAGCAGCCCAAGCTGATTTCCAGTCGGGATCAGAATTATCAACAGGGATTGCATAACCTTCAAGCACAGTTGCGGTACCAATATGGGTCAACAGACCAAGCTTGCTGTCAGTTTTGCCTTTAACGGTCAAACCAAGCTTGACATATTCGATCATGTCTTCGGGCTCACCTGAAACAGCATGGCAGCCAACGCAGTTGTAGTATGGCTGAGTGTGACAAGCAAAACAGTCAAGTGAATCCATATGGTTGAGGTCGAGCACAGCACCACCTGTAACACCAGCATGTGGCGTTGTATGGCAATCCTCACAAGAAGTCTGAAGTACTGTCGTTAACGATGCCTCAACTGGACCCCTCTCGGTGGTGGTGGGGCCCTTGTAGTAGAGGGGACCGATTGTCATGTCCTCAGTATTACGGCCGTGAACTTCTTCAATTGCGGTGTGGCAATTGGTACACTCCATGCCGAACTTTACAGGATGGGCATCGCTCATCTCCCAGCCTTCGCCATTTTCCCAGTGACACTTCATACAGGTCTCTTCTGAGGACGGCTCAGCAACGAAGCGGTGATTTTCCATCAGCCCGCCAGCATCACTATCTTGAATCAGTGGACTAGAGACGTGGCAAGAACCACAGGTAGCATGGCAGGCCATACAACCGGTATCTGGCGCAGTGAAATAGGCGTCAAACGCCAGCTGTGCTGATTTTGGATCAACATCAGTCAGTGGTTTCAGACGCTTACAAGCCCCGTTAGCAATACCGCTGAGGGTAAAGTGAATGGATGCCTTAAAATTTTCAACCATCTTAGTGCCGTGGCAGCTGGCGCAGACATCACCACCGTCAGCAGTGGGGTTGGTCACGATAGCTTGGTGCCAATCGTTGATTGTTTCGTCGCTGTCGGTGTGACATTCAACACAGGCGAGTTTGCCGTGGGTGCCCATCACTTCTGCTTCAACGAGTAGACCGTTGGCGGTGTTTTCAATAGCAGCCAAAGCATTGAGGCTTTCGAGCAATGCATGATCATCAGCCGTCATGGCACTTTCTTCTGCTTCGCCCCACTCAATGGCTGTGGCAAGATCTCTGAGCGAGGTTAGGATGTCACGATCAACAGGATCATCACGGTCGACGCCTAATTTTGAATCTAGAGCGGTTTGGCTGGCGTGGCAGGCCAGACAGGTTTTGTTTTCTTCAGCACTATCGGTCGGTTGTTCAATGGCACCGCTTGAATCGGTACCACTAGAACCTTTACTTGAACCACAGGCGACAAGGGCCAGGGTCAGCAGGACAATCAGTGCGAGCTGGAGTGTCCGGACAATTGAACTACGCATGTTACCTCCTTCTTACGTGGATGGTGCAAAGTCTCTCTTGTATGAGAGGAGCAGAAACTCCGTGTCGGATGAGGAAATTCTCTCCGGTGGTCGTTCTGCGGGTCGGCAAATAGTTTGGTACCTAAATTGGTCACGAACAACCAATTTACTCCGTGTGAAAAAAAGAGATATCGGGGATATCCCGATATTGGTTGCGGTAAAACCTTATTTTTAACCAGAATGAATATGCGCCAATTAGGCACATAAACCTTTAATAAACAAAGAGATTTTCGGTGTGACCTAAAGTAATTAAATGGAACAAATAGCTCCGTATTTGAAGCGGTGAGATGAGAGGTCTAGGCAGAATTGAAAACCTGTTCAAGGCGCTATTCTGCCGAGAAGGCAAACGTTTATTGATCGTGTTCGACGTCTGACAGATAAGGATCACCCCATTAACAAAAAAAGCCCACCGTTACGGGTGGGCTTTGGGAATCAGGTGTTGAGTGTCGTTAAACTAATGGCACTGGCGACAGGTGCGACCGTTGCTGGCACGATAGTAACGACCATCCATATCGTTCCAATCTTTCGGATGGGGATTGATGCCGAGCCCACTGATGGCACTGTGACACTTGAGGCAGTTCTGTCCTTCGGGATGACAGGCTTGGCAAGTAGCTAAATTTTTACGCGCCTCGCGAGCATGGCTGTTCGACCATTCATGACTCGGCAGCACCGAATCAGTATGGCAGGTCTGACACTGGCTGTCATCGAAATTTTCGTGAGCAATGGTGTTGCCAGAAAGATCACTAAAGGTGCGCCGGTGCGATTTAAGAGCAAGATCCGCTGAGTTGAACGAGTCATGACATTCAACACAGAAGCGGTTTTCGTGACAACTGGCACAACGTTGTGGATTGGTGCGCGCCTCAATGGGGTGAGTGACAGAGAAGTCACTGCGGTGAACATTGGTGAGACTGTTGCTTGGTGAGCCCATTTCGTCGGCAAAACCGGCGCTGTGGCATTCAAGACAGTCGCTCTGCTGATGGCAGGCAGCGCAATTCACGGCGGAGCCTTTGGCTGCAGTGCGGTGACTTAGTGCCCAGTTGGTATCGTGACTGGTCAGGCCGGCAAAGGTAACATCGTCAATCAGATCTGATTCATGACATTCAAGGCAGATGGCGGTGTCAGGGCGGATGCTCTCGGCATCGGCGACATGACAGGTCAGGCACGGTTCGCCATCGAGATAGCTAAGATGCTCGCCGTGGTTAAACTGCTCGGCATTGACGGTGGAGAAGGTAAAGAATGTCAAGCCGACAAGTAATAATAGGGTCAATCGATTCATAGTGTAATTCCCTCCTAGAAGCGGACGTTGAGGCGAACGCGGCCACGGTAATATTCATCCCACAGATCGCTTTCTACACGCTCAAGCTTCGCTTGAACATTAATGGTGCGACTGATGGTGACAGTACCATCGACCCAAGCCCGGGAACTGGTGGTATCATCTTCATTGTCATCGATGTAGCGCTCTAAAACATCGAGATTGAGACCGGCGCCACATTGGAAGTAGCGGCAGATGACGGCAGAGCCGTAGATCTTAAAGCCTGCCAGATCCTGACCATCGGGATCACTACGCCAGATACCGGATAGATAGCCGGAATAGCGACCGGTGCGAATCTTTTCAATTCCCGCCTCAATGACATCGGCATCAGTATCTTCTTGATAGATCTCACGGGTATAGTTGATAAAACTACGCAGGCCATGGCCAAGACGGTAATCCGCTTCGACGAAGATCTCTTGATATTCGTTGACGGCAAAGACCGAGTAGATCGACGTCGATGAAAATACCGGCAGCGAGTAGAGATATTCGCCTCGTAACGACCAGTTGGCATTTTGGTGATAGCGCATGCCACCAAGGAAATAACTGACCGAGTTAGACAGGTAGTCGAACTGGGTTTCGCTGTACAGGTGCAGCATCTGGTTCAGGTCATAGTCAAGATCGAGACCGATCAGTTCGTTGGCCAGTTCGCTTTCGTCCCATTTTTGCAGGTAGGAGACGCCCAGTTGCAGCCCATCGAAAAAGGTGCCGCTTAACTCGATGCCATCGATCAAGTCTTCAGCATTGTAGCCTTCGTAGTAGGCCACATCGCCACCACCGAACAGGGTGACATCAAAGGGACCGAGACCGTGATAGGTCAGATGGAGGCCATCCATAATCGAGGCTCCAGCGCTAGTTGATATAAACTGTCGTCCTAAGCGCACATCCACAGCATCCCATAGCCCTTTTTTCTCTAAAAAGGCGTAATACAGGCGACTGTCGACATCTTCTTCGCTGGCAAGATCATCGGCAGCGCGGCCATAACCACGAAACGTGAGACCGTTGTCATCGATGTTGTTCACATTGAGGAGCAAGTATTGGTAAAAAGGCACCGCCGTCTCCTCGTCGGCGTTGTCAAACCATTCAATTTCTGTACTTGAGCGTCCTGATACTGAAAGTGCGTGTGCCGGGACGTTCATCCAAGTGAGTAGCAACGCTGCTACACAAAACCACATTCCATGCCGTGTTCTCATATTGCCTCCACAATAAATTAATAACGGCGATATCTTTGCACTGGTTCAGGATTATGAATATCGGGGATTCCCTGAATTTGATTGGCGAAAACCCTAAGATGGTAGCGAGAAAAGGGTTGAGAGGGAGAATATAGGTATAATCAGGCAAAGCTGTGGGTGTGATCAGGAGCTGGAAAATCACCCAGAGTATTGGTATCGGACGATTTCAGAGCATTTATGCATTTCAACCCCCATTCAGCAACAGGATCAGGTGGTTCAACAGAATGCACAGGTTGCCGATTAAGAAAAAGGCCCCGCAGAAGTGATCCTCTGCGGGGCCTTTTTAAAGCTCACACGCTATAACGAGTAGGTGTGACACGTTGAGCAATCGACCTTTTTCTCTAGGTGCTTTTTATGCACAACTTGAAGGTCAGACTCCGATTCGTATTCATGACAACTGGAACAGAGTACCGTGCGACTGGCAGTAAGCCCTGTTGGTGGCGTGCCATGGCACGAAGCACAATCGATTTGCTTATCGTCGACATGCTTACCATGCATCGACTGCCAGTTCATGTTTTTACTGCTGTGACAGAGGGAGCAGAGGTTGGTGCTCGGGAACTGATGGTAACCCAGCTCTGTAAACGGCAACATCTTGGTGCCATCAGCCGTCTGGCCACTACCGTCGTGGCATTCACTACAACTCGGAGCGTTTTCCTTCGGATCAACGCCGTGGGTGATCAGCATTTCAGCATAGGCATCAACCATCACGTAGTTGCCGACAAGTCCTTGATCCTGCATCCCGGCCTGAACCGCCTGATCAAAATCACCCGTCATAAACATACGCATAATTTTTGGCCCAACAATCTGACCACTTTCATGCAGCGCGGTATTGGTAAAATGGCGCTTGATCGGCACAATCTGCGACAAGCCATCAAAAGCACTACCTTTGGCCTTAGCCATAGCATAGAAGCCATTGGCTTCAGGGCTGATCTGCTCACCTAGATTGTAGACATACGAGGTGCCATCGAACCATGTGTAGTCGGGGCTAACATTGGCACGCTTAACTTCGTGACCGACCCAACCACCTTGACCGTTACAGAAGGCGGGATTCCAGTGTGGAGCCAACCAGTCGCGCGACATCTCTGTTGCTCCGCCTTTAGCGAAGGTACGGACATGGCAAACCTGACAGCTCAGTTGGCCTAGCGCATGGCGATTAATGGTAGCATCGCTGTGCGGCGCGGCATCGTGACAATCTTGGCAATTGGGCGTTGACCCTTCAGTGGTACGCAGATCGATACCACGGCCACCGACAAGATGGTCGCCGTCCCTGAAGTGGCAGTCGGCGCAGGCGAGATCCGCCCCCTGATTCGACATATGAATGTCTTCGTCATAGGCAGGATTGGCAGTACTGAGACCGATATCACCACGTTTGGTCCAATCGCCACCACCGGCTTTAGCGTGACAACGCAAACACGATTTTTTAGTTGGCAGGTGAACATTGCGAGCTAACTCGACCATCGTCGTGCCTTCGGGCATGGCGGCAAAGTTAGGCTCGTTGAGGTAATTGCCCTCTGCATCCTGAGCACCAAATTGATAGGTCTTTTGTTGACCAAGAATATCAACCACGGTTTCGGTGTTGCTCGGGTCGGCAACGGTTTTACGTTGATAGGTGTCGCTATGGCACATCAAACAGTCGACATCGTTAACATCAGGGGCATGCGGAGCGTTACCATCGGCACGTACATGACAGCCAAAGCAGGCACCACCAGAAGACATGGCGTAAGTACAGAAGGTATTGATGCCAGCGACCGCCTTGCCTAATTCTTCACCGTTGGTATTACTCAGATCAGGTGTTGGTCCAGACCACTTCATATGCAGGCTATTGAGCATTGAATTTGCCGCATCGGCATGGCAGGCGACACAGGTTGCAGGGCCATCATAAGAGCTGATGTCTTGATGGGTTCCGGTTGGGTTCGGTGGTTCAGTTGGACAACTGAGATCGGCACCAGAACAATCTTGATCTATGCCATCGCCACAGACATCAGAGGCGCCGGGATTGATAAAGAAATTATTGTCGTTGCAATCGCTACCGCCACAGGCAGCATCGGTGTAACCATCGTTGTCGTTATCTGGGCATTCCGTTGGCGGCGAAGTTGGATCGTCACTCTGTTCGACGACCATATTAATCTTTTTCGTGGTATCGCTATCACTGGTGTAGAGCTTACATTTTAGCTGCCAGCGCCCCGCCATCTCATCACTGGGAACATCATAGCGATAGGTAAACGTTGTGTCACCTTGCTGAAACATGGTGTCACTGTCGACCAGAGTTTCGCCGCTGGCATTTTTGATGATAATGGTGGCGAAACTCAACTCATCTGAAAAACCGATGCCAGTTGCCGTAACGTCAACGTGGCTACCGAGGGTGACGGGATCAGGGTTGAAGCTTACCTTAACCCGACTGCGACCAGCCAACAGTAACGATGGTGAACCACATAGGGCAATGAGTACTGCTGTTGATATGCATAACTTTATCGTTCGATTCATGTTTTCTCCACAAAGCATTGTTTCTCAGTTAGCAATGCTGTTTCAGGATATTGACCAAAAATTCATTGTTAGCAGCCTATCGGACTTCACATGGACCTACTGCGAAATAGCCTGATTTGGCCCATATTCCCGACAACTTTCGACAAATAGACCAGCTATTCGCTCTCAAATTCTCGAAAATCTGAACTCAAACAGTCTATTCCTCGCTACGGCCCGTCAAGTCCGACATGCTGCTAGGAAGCAGAGTGAGTCTATTCTGCATAAAAATGGACGGCTGGATACGAACTGAGAATAAATACGCTCCTTTCCTATCGTAATTCCACGCTGTCATCCATGTTAGTCATCGGGATAATTACACCTACCTGTGAATAGTGACATCTCAAGACTCAGAGAGTATATGGCAAGGGATATACCATCTTGATTGACCGGAACAGTGGGACTGTTTATCCCATAATCATTACAACAACTTGGTTATGAGTATTGGCGCCAGATAACCTTTTGGCTGCCAAGAATGCCTAATTGCAGCACGCAATATAGCTGACCGAATAGGGTCATATGGCGTTTTTTTCGCGACTGGACACCGGTGTAATACATTAAAATTAATTCCTTAAGTGTCTGAAACTGCGTCATTTTTTAAACTACTCTTCCAGACACATCTCTAGCGAATAAACTTTGCACAAATAAGCCTTGATCATGAGACTTGCAAGACGATTTTCCGCCTCTTGAGCGTTGGCTATTTTTGCCATAAAAACACGAAAGGCAGTGCCCCTTGACACCCTGTGCCAACAATGGCACACTGCAAAAAAACATTTGAAGGAGAGCTGTTGATGGGGCCAATTAAGACCGTAAAAGAACGATGCCGTAAGTGTTACGCCTGTGTGCGAAATTGCCCCGTTAAGGCGATTAAAGTTAAGAAACACTATGCAGAGGTGATCCACACACGCTGCATTGGTTGCGGCAAGTGCATTGCGGTGTGTACCCAAAAAGCCAAAGTGATTGAGGACAGTAGCGAGGAAACCCGCCAACTGCTCGCGGCGCCACAAAAAACCATTGCCGTGCTGGGCTGTTCGTTTCCCGCTTTTTTCCACGATATCACCTCTGGTCAGCTGGTTAGCGGCCTCAAACGGCTGGGCTTTAACGAGGTCCACGAAGGCTCTATAGGGGTGGAGATGATCGCCCCCGCCTACAACAATCTCGTTTCACAGCCTTCGGATAAACCGCTGATCACCACCCACTGCCCCACCATTGTTGACCTGATTGAGCGCCACTACCCGCAGATGTTAAAAAACCTAATGCCAACAGTGTCACCAATGGTGGCGATTGGTCGTTATTTGAAGAAAATTCATGGCGATTCGGCGAGGGTGGTCTATATCAGTTCATGCATTGCGGGCAAGTTTGAGATTGCTGCCGAACAGGTTAGCGGAGTCATTGATGCCGTCCTAACCTACAAAGAGCTGAGCCAAATGTTTCACCAGCAGCGCATTGATCTCACCCGTTTAGGAAACACCCCTTTTGACGGACTCAAGCCCACCAAGGGAAGCTTGTTCCCTGTGACAGGTGGGCCATTCCAAGTATTTAATATTCAAGACAGTTTTTTCCAGCCGCGTTTTGTTTCCGCCGAAGGGGAGGAGAACTCTCTGGAGATTATTCGTGACCTTGCTGCGGGACGAATCACTGCCCGCTTGGTGGACATCCGTTTTTGTAACGGTGGCTGCATCGGTGGCCCTGGACGTAATAATCGCCTGACCACGTTTGCTAAGCGCACATTGATCCACAAACATTACGAGAATGACGACATTCAATACAATACCGCCGACTGCTATACAGATGAATTTCCTGAAATTAGTTTTGAACGCACATTTCGCAACAAACACAAGCGCTTAGACCTGCCAAGCGGTGACAGCATTCGAAAGATTCTGCACCACATCAATAAAGATGCCCAAGAGAATGAGCTGGACTGTGGTGCCTGCGGTTACGACACCTGCCGCGAACTCGCGATTGCGGTGCATCAAGGCCTTGCTGACACCGAAATGTGTTTACCCTATGCGCTCAAAAGA
This sequence comes from Desulfuromonas svalbardensis, assembly GCF_055389415.1. Classification (NCBI taxonomy): domain Bacteria; kingdom Pseudomonadati; phylum Thermodesulfobacteriota; class Desulfuromonadia; order Desulfuromonadales; family Desulfuromonadaceae; genus Desulfuromonas; species Desulfuromonas svalbardensis. Next base: position 3,223,420 of record NZ_AP042416.1, read on the forward strand.
CATGAAGAGGACCGCGTAATTTTGTCACAAAAATACGAGCTGGCCAAACATGCTTTATCTCACGAGTTTGGCGAACTGGCTATTGTTGGTAAGGATGTCCACACCATCGAGGTTCTCAACCTGATTCGCCAAGTTGGCCCAACACCGACGACGGTTTTAATCCGTGGCGAGAGTGGCACAGGCAAGGAACTTACTGCCCGCGGAATTCACAAAATGAGTCAACGCACCGATAAAACACTGGTAACGCTCAACTGCACCACCCTCACTGACAGCTTGATGGAGAGTGAACTGTTCGGCCATACCAAGGGTTCATTTACGGGCGCTCTGACCGACAAAAAGGGCCTGTTCGAGGCTGCGAATGGCGGCACCATCTTTTTAGACGAAATTGGCGACATCACCCCAAAACTACAGGCAGAGCTACTGCGAGTTCTCGACAGCGGTGAGATTCGCCCTGTCGGTGGCAACAGCACCAAACAGGTTGACGTACGCCTGATTGCAGCCACCAATAAAAACCTTGAGCAAGGTGTTCAAGAGGGCTGGTTTCGCGAGGACCTATTTTACCGCCTCAATGTGTTCTCTATTACCATGCCTCCGCTACGTAGCCGCCTCGATTCGCTAGATGAGCTGGTAGAACAGTTTTTGCGCAGCACCAGCAAAAGGGTGAATAAAAATATCGACACGATAGACAGTCGCGCAATTCAAGCCATGCGCCAATACCGCTGGCCTGGAAACATTCGTGAGTTACAGAACATTATTGAACGTGCGGCAGTTCTGACACAGGATAACTGCATCCACCTTGAAAACCTACCTGTGGTGTTTACCGAACTGATTGGCAAGCATCAAGATGAACCTAATAGCGCTAAAGCGTCGTTCCGCCACACCCTGGAGAAACAGATCACCTTAGTTGAAAAAGGACTACTTAAAAGCTATCTGTGCGATGCGGGTGGCAATGTTTCAGAAGCTGCTCGCGCCGCACAATTACCACGGCGCAGCTTGTACCGCTTACTAGAACGGCACAACCTTAAAGGGGAAAACTTTAAGCCGACCCCCCGCACGGACTGATTCGCTCGCGAGGATGTGCCACTTTTGACACAAGCAAGGTGCTACTGTGCCAAGCCTGACACACGAAAAAGAGAAAACATGAGTAACAACGCAACAGAGAAATAATTATTCTTCCGTCATTAGGACAGTAAATTCAAACAGATAGGGTATTCGATACCTCAAATATCCCATATCACTCAAAGTTGGCACATACAATGCTAACTAGAGATACCACTACACAATGACACGGGAGACAATCATTCTTACCCCCCTTTCAAGAAATTAACTCCCTAATTTATCCGCCGCACAGGACTCTCTCCTCAGTGCGGCGTTTTTTTATCCATTTTCAGTAAGTTTATCCATCTCGGCACCAAACCACCCGACCCAAACACACCCCATCGCCCCCAATCAGACATTGACCTTGCCGCAGGTTTTGCCTTCATGTTACAATTCGTGGGTTTTTCGTGCGGGTCGTAACCGAGTAAACACTGCGCCCAGCAATGAACACTTCACTACAATACAGTTCGTACAATTTGATCTCATATTTACTTTACCAAGGAGGCATAACCAGATGGCGGGACATAGTAAGTGGGCGAACATCAAACACCGTAAAGGTGCTCAGGATGCAAAACGGGGCAAAGTCTTCACCAAAATGATTAAAGAGATCACCGTGGCCGCAAAAATTGGCGGCGGCGACCTTGACATGAACCCTCGTTTACGCACTGCAGTTGACAAGGCTAAGGCCGGCAACATGCCTAAGGACACCATTGAACGCGCGATCAAAAAAGGTACTGGCGATCTTGATGGCGTGAACTATGAAGAGGGAACCATGGAGGGCTACGGTCCCGGTGGCGTTGCGGTATTGGTCGAAATTTTGACTGACAATCGTACCCGTACCGTTGCTGACGTTCGCCATTGCTTCACCAAGCAAAATGGTAGCCTCGGCGTTGACGGCTCGGTAGCATTCCTATTCGACCGTAAAGGGGTTATCTCCTTTGGTAACGAGGTGGACTTTGATACGATTTTTGAAATTGCTCTCGAAAATGGTGCTGAAGATGTGAAGGACGAGGGCGATAGCTACGAAGTGATCACCGAACTAGGCGACTTTATCGCCGTGCGTGATGCGTTGACTGAAAACAAACTAGAGTTCACCAGTGCTGAAATCACTATGCTGCCACAAAATCAAGTTGATCTTGACATCACAAAAGCGGATCAAATGCTTAAATTGATGGAGAAACTCGAAGACAACGACGACGTGCAAAACGTTTACACCAATGCCGATTTCAGTGATGAGGTTATGGCTGAGCTCATGGGTTAACCCCATATAATGCGAATTCTTGGTATTGACCCAGGCAGCCGAACGACTGGTTACGGCCTGATTGATAAGAATGGCAACCGTTTGTTGCACGTTGACAATGGTGCCATACACACCAACAGCAAGGATGAGCTGCCGCAGCGCTTGAAAATTATCCACGCTGGACTGGTTGAGGTGATTGAGCGTTATCAACCTGATGTGGTGGCCATTGAGCAGGTTTTTATGGCTAAGAATGCCCAATCGGCACTTAAGCTGGGCCAAGCGCGTGGTGCAGCGATTGTAGCCTGCGTGAGTGCCGACCTAGATGTTTCTGAATACACAGCGCTACAGGTTAAAAGTGCCGTGGTTGGCTACGGCAAGGCGGCAAAAAACCAAGTTCAACAAATGGTGAAGGCACTGATGAAGCTCCCTGAAATTGCTCAGGAGGATGCATCAGATGCCTTGGCCGTTGCCATCTGCCACGCCAACAGTTTTCACCTTACCAACCGCCTAGAAAAAGCGATCTCAGCCCAAAAGAAACAGGAAAAAAGGATGCAAAAATGATTGCACTGCTCACGGGAAAGATTGCCAGCAAAACAACGGAACAGATCATTGTCGATGTCAATGGCGTTGGTTATCAGGTAGCGGTTCCATTGTCGAGTTTTTATAGCCTCCCTGACGAGGGTGTCGCTACCTTACATATCCACACTCATGTTCGTGAAGATGCGCTGCTATTATTTGGTTTTCTGACTCCAATTGAGAAGGAGATGTTTATTCTGCTGCTCACTATTTCGGGAATCGGGCCAAAGGTGGCACTCAATATTTTATCTCACATGTCGTGTCTCGACCTACGCGATGCGCTCGTTAACGAAGATGCAAAACGTTTGGCGACGTTACCCGGCATTGGCAAAAAAACGGCGGAACGGTTAATCCTTGAATTGCGGGAAAAAATTCGCAAACTGTCAGCGATTGATCCTGCTCAAGCTGATGACAGCCGAAGAAACTCCGCCCCCATCGACATCAATGACGACACCCTCTCGGCTCTGATGAACCTCGGCTACAAAGAGAAACAGGCTTGCGCAGCGATTTCTAAAATTACTATTGGCACTGACGACACAATGGAAACCGTTCTTAAAGCGGCCCTTAAACTTCTTATTCGCTAAACCGAGACGAGATAACGACCATGTCAGAACGCCTTATCACCCCCGAAATCAGCGACGACGATAGCCACTTTGACAACCCCCTGCGACCACGCACCCTTGCAGAATACATTGGTCAACAGAAGGCTAAGGAAAACCTGAGTATCTTTATTCAGGCCGCCCTCAACCGCGGTGAAGCCCTTGACCATGTGCTTTTCTATGGCCCTCCTGGCCTGGGGAAAACCACACTCGCGAACATTATCGCCAACGAAATGGGCGTCAGCATCAAAAGTACATCGGGTCCAGTGATCGAAAAACCGGGCGACCTTGCTGCGATTTTAACGAACCTTGAAGAGGGAGACGTGCTGTTTATTGATGAAATACACCGCCTCTCCCCCGTCGTTGAAGAGATCCTCTATCCAGCGATGGAAGATTTTCAAATTGACATCATGATTGGCCAAGGCCCTTCGGCACGAACAATTAAACTCGACATCCCTCGTTTCACCCTTGTTGGTGCCACCACTCGGGCGGGACTCCTCTCGTCGCCGCTACGTGACCGATTTGGGGTGATCAGTCGACTACAATTTTACAATCATGACCAATTAGCGGTCATTGTTGAACGCAGCTCTAGTATCCTCAATGTGCCGATTAATAGCGATGGTGCCATTGAGATCGCCCGCCGTAGTCGTGGCACTCCGCGCATTGCCAACCGCTTACTCCGCCGTGTGCGCGACTTTGCTCAAATTGAAAATGACGGCACCATTTCACAAACCGTTGCCGACACGGCACTAACGCGCCTTGAGGTGGACCACTGCGGCTTTGACCAGATGGACTGCCTGATGCTACGAACCATTATTGATAAATTTGGTGGTGGTCCCGTTGGTCTCGACACACTTGCGGCGGCCATCGGTGAAGAAAAAGATACCATTGAAGAGGTGATTGAGCCGTTTCTTCTCCAGCAGGGCTATATCAACCGCACCCCTCGTGGGCGCACGGCCACAGATCTGGCATATCAACACTTTCACCGTTCAAAGCCACTGAGTCAAAGCGACATGCTTAACCACAATACCACCAATGAGCAGACACCTTAAATTATGGAAAGTGTAACCCGTAACTGCTTTTTGCAGCAGATCTCCCACTGGGCACAGGACTATATCGCGAAAGGAAGATCGCCCTTTCGCAAGACCGAGATCAGTCCAACAATTATCACCAGTAGCGGAGTGCAATCGCCAGACCTCGTATTGTGGATTAACCAAGACAGTTTTGTTGCTGGCGGGTTTGTTTTATTCCCCGACGATGAGACCTTTGATATGGCAGCGGCACAAGCCTGCTCCCAAGCGCTCGGCATTCGCTATTTTGCCACATGGACAGCTCAAAATATTTCAGTTTGGAGTGTGGCCGATCAGTCCATCCACACTCAAATTCAGCCGCCAAAAAACACAGGCGATGATCGCATTGATCGATTTGAAGACTCTCTTATTCAATTAATGGATGAGTTTCGCACCCTTGCCGTACTTGGTCTGTGCCCGCCAGAACAACTTTCATTCTGGCACTTAACCAATCTGTGTATCGGCGCCCACAATCGAGCGTTACCGTTATTGAGTGAGCACTTTCGCCGCAATCCCGAATTGCATGCGAAACATCTGCCCTCTTTTGAAGTTCAGGCGCAAGAAAAACTTTCCATGTCAATGGCACGGCTATTAACGTTGCTGTATTTCGAGAAAATTCCGTACAATCTACCACCAGAAGATCTCGATCATGCGCTGGGTTATCTATCCAGTGAACTAGCCGAACAATCGCTGAGCGACTTAAAGCCAGTAAAGAACGAACCAACCCTTGATGAAAACAGCGCGGTCCTTTTTCACCATTTGCTACGTCGTCTCGATCAGGTTTCTATTTTCAACAATAGCCACCGAGCAATCCACGTTTTAAACCAGCTACTTCAGTATAGCTCCCTGTGTCTAGATGTGGACAATGACGCCGAAGCCAACGATTACAACATGCTGTTATTTTGCAACACTGTACCCTGCAAGACCGAGCAACTCATTGAGGTAGATCAACCCGCCCGCTTAGCCCTCAAGCACCTGCTGCGAAGATTAATGGACTGCCCAACGGGGCAGAATCACTACACCGAGCTGTTTCAGTTGCAACCGCGGCAACACGCAGACGGTCCGCAACAACTACCGTTAAAAATAAAAGCCTGCTTGTCCAACGTGACAACACCAGCAACACAACAGCGCAACAGTTTCTTAACCCACTTGCGACTGGTGTGGCCAAGCCATACTTTTGAGTTTCGCCGTTCGACACCAACGTGGGTCTATCATTTTTGCTACCTACTAGGGATCATGAAAGCGGGCAATCAACTCAGCATTCAGTTGCCATCTAGCATGCTTTCCAGTCCGTTTAGTGACATCATTGTTGAATTACTTCAAGAGCACTTCACTCTCCATGAAATAAGTCAACTAACCCCTCAAGTTGTCCACCTGTCGCTAAGCAAGGGGTCTGACAACAGCGTTGAAACACGTTTCAACGGTGAGGTACTGCGGAGAATGGCGTGGTCAAAACTGCGTCAACTTGAGCCTGAGCAACTGGCATTAACCCTGTTTCTTCCCGAGGTTCCCTATCGGTTACTACAGCAAAACCTTGTTCGGTTTGACTCTAAACCAACTCAACACAACGAGATCGGCATTGAACAGTTTAAGAACTCTAGCTTAGGCCAATGCTACAACCACCACTTACAGCCTAAAGTTGATCGAGCAAAACGTTCAAAATGGGTCCCACGCATCCCCCTGCCGAGTGATGCAATCCTTACTGCGCTAGAAAATCTTGGCATTGATAACAATTCTGAGCACCTACCACGTATTGATGCAGAACTGGAACGGCTTCTCGATATTGAAATTGCTTCAGTCAATCATTCACCAACTGTGGCAGGAATTCAAGTGTCGCACCGCGAAGCGAAAGAGGATAAAAAAGCGTTAGCGAATAAAATTATTCAATTAATTCAAGTCAGAGGTGTGCCAGAGTTTCCCACTCACTACCTCTATGAGTTCTACCTGCCGGAACTTTCCCATTATTCACGCCACGGTTCGCCATGGGAAATCACCAGTGAATTCATGGGAACCTATCAACTAAGCAATCAGAGAGGCGATACGGAGATCACTGCCACCAACGAATTTACAGCTCATGCGATTGTATTGGCCAGCTACGGCAAGGCGGAGATCAACCTTCCCGATGATAGAACCATCTGCAGCACGATTGTCACACGCTACCTGAACGACCTTGACGATATTCACACCATCATTTGGCGTGAATGTCATGCGGCCCTTCACCAAAGTGATACGGCAAACCGACTGGTTCGAAAACTATGGAAAGAGTTGAGCTTGCCACCGTGGAACATGATTGAAAAATATTTAAAACGATTCAACATCAATGATTAGCACGCGTAGCTGACGTACTTAAATCAAAACAGATCGGCCTTGAAACCTTCGCCCAACATGCTATTATCTAAGCAACCCTTCACCTTTCGAGGAGAATATTATGCTTGAAGTCATTGAAAAAACATTATTAACCGCCCTCGGTGCGGCATCGTTAACTCAAAAAAAAGCCGAAGAACTCACTGCAGAGCTTAAGGAGCGTTTCAATTTAAACGAAGAAGAGGGACAATGCTTGGTCGAGAAACTAAAAAAAAGCATCTCCGAGAGACAAAGTGAACTTGAGAAACAGGCGACTGAAGAAGTTCTAAAAGCTTGTGATCGAGTGGGCTTGGTCTCCAAAGATGAATTTACGACACTAGAAAAACGTATTGCAGCCCTCGAAGCTCAATTAGCACAGCCCTAGAAACCTCTGATGTTGCCGCTCATTAACATCAACCGCAATCTACGCTCACTCAAGCGCTATCGTGAAGTCCTTGGCGTTCTGGTCACGCACGGGTTTGATCAAATTGTTGAGCAACTCAACTTGGACTACTACTTGGAAATTGGCCGTCAACTCGTTAGCCGTAATCCTGAGAAAAAACAACTGGAGCGGCTACCAACTCCTGTGCGCTTGCGCATGGCAATGGAAAAGCTTGGGCCAACATTTATTAAGCTAGGACAAACGCTCTCATCACGACCTGACATCCTCCCCCCCGATTATCTGGCCGAACTGAACAAGCTACAAGATTCAGTTCAGCCCATAAGTCACAGCGAGATCAAGCGGCACATCGAAAAAGAATTGGGTGCTCCCATCGACTCCCTGTTCGCAAAATTTGACACAGAACCTGTTGCCGCGGCCTCGATTGCCCAAGTTCACAAGGGCTGGCTCCATGACGGTACAGCCGTTGCCATTAAAGTGCGCCGACCTGGCATTGAAAAGATTATCGAAACAGATATCGATATCCTTAACGGCTTAGCGTCACTGTTGGAAAAGCATGGCTTTTTTGAAGATATCTGCTCGCCAGTGGAAATCGTTCAGGAATTTAATCGAACCATTTTCCGCGAAATTGATTTCACCAAAGAAGGCCATACCTTTAGCCGGTTCCGTACCAATTTTGAGCACAACAACTCCGTCTATATCCCTCGTATTTTTTGGGATTTCAGCAACGAATCCATTTTAACAATGGAGTTTATCGACGGTATTAAAATCTCTGAAATACAACTCCTGAAGGGTGCGGGCTACGACCTAAAGCAGATTGCTCAAACTGGCGCACAATCGTTTTTAGAGCAAGTGCTTTCCCATGGCTTATTCCACGGTGACCCACATCCAGGCAATATCCTTGTGCTGCCTGAAAACACCATCTGCTTTCTCGACTTGGGCATGATCGGCTATCTGGGTGAAGATTTAAAACTTCAGCTAGCCAATTTACTCTTGGGCCTCTATAAACGAGACATCGACCTACTTATTTCGGTAATGTTATCGTCACGTGAACGATCAAAAGAGATTAACATCGCCGCCTTAAAGCGAGATCTTTCAGAATTTATTGATGACTATTACCAAATCCCTCTTGAGCGAATCAATAGCCTCAAGTTGATCAACGAATTTATCGTGATGATGAAAAAACATCATATTAAATTCCCGACGGACTTAATGCTTTTAGCTAAAGCATTAATCACTATTGAAGGGATCGGACGACAACTTGATCCGAGTTTTAACCTGATCGAACAGATTCAACCCGCGGTTGCGGAACTACTAAAGCAACGCCTCACTAGCTCAAGCATCCAAAAAGAGCTGACACAAACCTTACGTGCTTATAGTGAGGTGGCTAAAACGCTGCCGCGAGATATCAAAGAATTGATGTATCGGATCAATAACAATAATTTTAAGATTGATCTGGAACACCGAGGACTTGATAAATTAATTACCGATCTCGATAAATCGAGCAATAGACTCTCCTTTAGCTTTCTCATTGGATCACTGATTATTGGTTCATCTTTGATCATGCAGAGTGAAAGTGGCCCACAAATTTTCGGAATCCCTGCATTGGGACTTCTCGGATACACCATTGCAGCGGCCCTCGGCCTGTGGCTTGCAATCGGTATTCTGCGCTCAGGACGACTGTAGTGAATTAACCACTTTTGGCACACGAGAAGAGTAGATGTGTCATTTATACCACAACAAATTTGCAACACCCCACCCCTGCCGCTGACACGTCTAAACAAAAAACCACCACAAAACGGCCACCTGCCCCACAAGCAACTACGGCACGGATCATGCAACACTCATCAACAACTAACAAATTACTCGTACACTGATGAGGTAGTCTCTTTATGATTTGCCAATGCACCATTAGCAAACCAACCAAAATTAGCGGTATCGGTCTCCATACTGGTGATAACATTACAATGAAACTCCGCCCTGCTACAGCCGGCACAGGGGTTATTTTTCATCGCACCGATGGGGATCGCACACGATCCATTGAAGCGCTATCTAGCAATGTTATTGACACCAAAATGGCTACAGTCATTGGTAAAGGTGACTTAAGCGTATCAACTGTTGAACATTTCATGGCGGCATTAACAGCCTGCCATATAGATAATCTGCACGTTTATATTGATGGCCCTGAAATTCCAATTATGGACGGCAGTGCTGCTCCCTTTATAAAAGCATTGCAAGAAACAGGAGTCACTCGACTTAATCGTAGCCGTAAAGTTCTTGTTATTAACAAGCCAATTCATCTTGTTGAAGGTGAAAAACGTGTCAGCATTATTCCATCACGTTTTTTCAAAATCAGCTTTGATCTCTCATTCGATCACCCCTGCATCCGTCAGCAACATAAATCGGTTAATTTGACCCCAGAGTCCCTGTGCCAAGAGGTTGCGTCAGCGCGCACATTTGGTTTCATGGAAGAGGTCGAATACTTAAAATCAATCGGCTTAGCGCGTGGCGGTTCACTCGACAATGCAATTGTTATTGGTAAGGATTGCATCATGAACCCCGAGGGTTTACGTTACTCGGATGAGTTTGTTCGCCATAAAATCCTTGACACTATTGGCGATTTCAGCCTACTTGGCTTTTCGATCTTAGGTCATATCAAGTCATACAAAGGTGGCCACGATGTGAACCACAAAATGGTCGAAAAGATTCTCGCTACCCCTGAGAACTGGCGCATTGTTGAATTTTCTGATGCCGACCTGCAAGAAGCCCTTAAGCTTCCTGCTCCGAGTATTCAAACGGATCTTGCTTGGGCAGATTAACAGCTTATGGCAACCATATTATTTAAAAAAAAGGCAGCCTTTGGCTGCCTTTTTTATTGACGTTGCACCTGAATTTAATCCATGCCATGATACCGAGAATCCGTTAACCTTTTACCGTTATTGTGCCTATGCCTGAAACACACAAACAACATCCTGAAACACGTAAGCGTCGGCGGGAATGGGGGCTCACCCTCGTAATTGTTGGCCTAATGTTTGGCTTCCCGTTTTTTGAAGATCAAATCTATAAACAAGCAGAGCAAGTTCAACTATCCAACAACCTACTGGTGTTGGCACTGATCAATATCAACATCCTCCTGATCATCCTCTTCCTTTTTCTAATTATCAGGAATTTGTTTAAACTGATTATTGAACGTAAAAAGAATATCCCTGGTGCGCGCTTACGCTCCAAACTTGTTTTAACCTTTGTCCTACTCTCTCTCATTCCAACCATGTTACTTTTTTTTGCTTCAGCAGCGTTTATTACAAATTCTATCGATAACTGGTTTAGCTCTGAAATTGAGAGTTCACTGACCGAATCGCTGGCTGTTGCGCAGACCTATTACAAGAATTCTGCAGAAAATGCTCTTTACTATGCAGATCAACTTGCAACGCGAATCCAAAACGACAAATTACTTAACGAGAGCGAACTTGACAACTTACGCCAGCTGATATCGGACAAACAAAAAGAATACAATCTCGGTATTGTTGAAGTATTTTCTTCAACCCATGAAGAGCTTGTTCGGGTTTCAAATCCCAATGTTCCGCTAGCTGAATTCACCAATCCAAGCTCTGATGCGATCCATGATGCCTTACAAGGTGAACGCTTTACCCGAATAACGCCAACGGGAAAAGCTGATTTAATCCGTGGTGTTGTGCCAATCATGTCTAATTGGAACCCCAATGACATTGTGGGAGTGGTCGTGGTAAATTACCATGTCCCCTATTCTCTCGTCAGTAAGATGCAGGAGATCTCCTCATCGTACCAACAATACAAAGAGGCGCAACAACTTAAGGGAAAGATCAAACAAGGCTATATTGCAATATTACTTTTGATCGCCCTAATGATCATTTTCCTTGCTACGTGGTTTGGCTTTCGCCTGGCGCGAAGTATTACCGTGCCGCTACAGGAACTGGTAATCGCCACAAAAAAAATTGGCACAGATAATTTAGACGTCATCTTACCCGCTCCGAGTGATGACGAAATCGGTATTCTCATCGACGCATTTGATAAAATGACAGGGGAGCTCCGTCAGGAGAAAATGAGAATCAAGGATGCCCTTGATGACTTGCAGGATTCAAATATTGAACTTGATCAACGACGACGCTATATGGAAATTGTCCTTAAAAATGTAACCGCTGGCGTTATCTCTCTCGATAACGATGGCATTATTACTACAATCAATAAGTCAGCTGAAACAATCCTTAAGATTCGTGCAAATCGTGTGTTAGCTAAAAACTATCAAACGGTTGTCACATCGAAACAATTACAGATCATTAAAGGGTTTCTAGGTGAATTACTGCGTTCAAACAAGGACTCAATCCGTCGTCAAATTTCCTTAAGCATACAAGGACAACAACTCACCTTACTACTCAACATCACTAGTCTTCTTGATGAGAACAATCAGTTTATGGGGACGGTTATCGTCTTCGACGACCTAACGCAGCAATTAAAAACCCAGCGTATGGCTGCATGGCGAGAAGTCGCTCGACGAATCGCTCATGAAATTAAAAACCCGCTGACACCAGTACAACTTTCAGCACAGCGTCTTAGACGCCGTTATTTAGATCGGTTTTCCAAAGAAGATGATGTGTTTGACGAATGCACTCGCATGATCATTACCCAAGTAGATGATCTCAAGAACCTCGTAAATGAATTTTCAAATTTTGCCCGTATGCCAGCGAGTAATCCAACCCCTCAAGACCTAAATCATATCATTGCAGAGACACTTGTTCTTTTTCAAGAGGGACATAAAAACATTAATTTTGACTTTGACCCAGCAGAGGATTTACACCAACTTGAATTAGATCAGGAACAGATTAAACGAGTAATCATCAATCTTCTCGACAATGCTATTCATGCGGTCGAAGATACGGTGACACCGCACGAAATTAAGCTGAAGACAAAAATGGTTTCACCATTACAAATGATAACCTTAACAATCAGTGACAACGGCTGTGGCATTCCCGATGTCGATAAGCCACGGTTATTTGAGCCCTATTTCTCAACAAAAAAAACGGGAACAGGGCTAGGATTGGCTATTGTTGCCACAATTATATCTGACCATAATGGCTATATTCGTGTCAAAGATCATCACCCACAAGGCACTGAAATCATCATTGAGTTGCCAATCAGAACCATTGAAAAAGTATAATACGGAGAAACCATGAAACAGATTCTGATTGTAGATGACGAAAAAAGCATTAGAGAGAGTATTACTGGCATCCTGCAAGATGAAGGATTCCAAACACGTCTGGCAAAAGACGGCCAAGAAGCGATAGACGCGGTGAAAGATGAAAAACCTGATCTCATCTTACTCGACATCTGGATGCCCGGAATGGACGGCATTGACACACTCAAGGAGCTGCGCAGCCTCTACAGCGACCTTCAAATCATTATGATGAGTGGACATGCCACGATTGAAACTGCGGTCATAGCAACGAAGCTCGGCGCTTATGACTTTATTGAGAAGCCACTGTCACTTGAGAAACTACTTGTCTGCATCCATAACGGATTAAAAGTAAATCAGTTAGTTGAAGAGAATAAAACGCTCAAAGCGAAAATTTCACGTGATTACAATATCATTGGCTCTAGCCCGGTCATTCAAGAACTAAAACAACAAATCTCAATAGCGGCACCAACATCGGGATGGGTTCTTATTACTGGTGAGAATGGGACGGGTAAGGAACTGGTTGCACACTCAATTCACAAACTATCAAAACGACACGACAAACCCTTTATTGAAGTCAATTGTGCTGCGATACCAGAAGACCTCATCGAATCTGAACTTTTTGGCCATGAAAAAGGATCATTCACCGGTGCAACAAGTAAGCGTAAAGGTAAGTTCGACCTCGCTCACGAGGGAACCCTGTTTCTCGATGAAATAGGTGACATGAGCCTAAAGACACAAGCTAAAGTGTTACGCATACTTCAGGAACATAAATTTGAACGAATTGGTGGACACAAAACAATTGAGGTTGATGTTCGTGTCATTGCAGCAACAAATAAAAATTTAGAGGACGAAATCAAATCTGGTAACTTTAGGCAGGATCTCTTTTATCGGCTTAACGTCTTACCATTTCAAGTTCCCGCACTGCGTGAAAGAACACAAGACATCCCCATTTTAGCAAAACATTTCATCAAATCTTATTGTGAAAAAGAGAGCACAGAGATCAAAAACATCACTGACAATGCTCTTGAAATTATGACAAACTATCAATGGCCAGGAAACGTTCGAGAACTAAAAAATTTATTAGAACGACTTGTGATTATGACACCTGGTCAACTCATCAATGAGAAAACACTGCCAACTGAGATCAAAAACTTTCAGAATAAAGATCCCTTACCCTTTGCGGCAGTCAACACCAACAATTATAAAGAAGCCAAGGATATGTTTGAATGTGAGTTTATTCGCTCTAAACTTGCCGAAAATGATTGGAATGTTACCAAGACAGCGGAATCAATCTCAATAGAACGATCAAATTTACATCGCAAGATTAAGGCATATGGTATCGATATCGACAAGTAACAATATTTTTTAGAACAAAAAAAGGGACCCACATATGTGAGTCCCTTTTTTATATAAAAATTCGGCGGCGACCTACTTTCCCACACAGTCTCCCATGCAGTATCATTGGCGCAACAGAGCTTAACTTCTGTGTTCGGGATGGGAACAGGTGTAGCCTCTGCGCTATAGCCACCGAAAAGTGGTTAACTAT
>NZ_AP042416.1:3255000-3257116 GCF_055389415.1 Desulfuromonas svalbardensis
GAACCTTCGCGCGCCTCCGTTACTCTTTAGGAGGCGACCGCCCCAGTCAAACTACCCACCAGGCAATGTCCCTAGCCCGGATAACGGGCCGAGGTTAGATATCCAAAAAAACAAGGGTGGTATTTCAAGGGCGACTCCACCGACACTAGCGTGCCAGCTTCAAAGTCTCCCACCTATCCTACACATGCTGTTCCGAATATCACTGCCAAGCTATAGTAAAGGTTCACGGGGTCTTTCCGTCTTGCCGCGGGTAGACGGCATCTTCACCGCCAATTCAATTTCGCTGAGTCCCTGGTTGAGACAGTGCGGAAGTCGTTACGCCATTCGTGCAGGTCGGAACTTACCCGACAAGGAATTTCGCTACCTTAGGACCGTTATAGTTACGGCCGCCGTTTACCGGGGCTTCGGTTCAGTGCTTCGCTCGAAAGCTAACACATCCCCTTAACCTTCCGGCACCGGGCAGGCGTCACACCCTATACGTCCTCTTACGAGTTTGCAGAGTGCTGTGTTTTTAGTAAACAGTCGCTACCGCCATTTCACTGCAACCCCCTTCAGCTAAGCGAGCGAATCGCTTCACCTAATGGAGGCACACCTTCTCCCGAAGTTACGGTGTCATTTTGCCGAGTTCCTTAACCAGAGTTCTCTCAATCGCCTTAGTATTCTCTACCTACCCACCTGAGTTGGTTTTCGGTACGGTCACATGTTAACTGAAGCTTAGAGGCTTTTCTTGGAAGTATGGGGTCAATCACTTTATGAGCTTGAAGCTCTCGTCATCACGCCTCAGTGTTATACAGGAAAGCGGATTTACCTACCTTCCCCACCTACACGCTTAAACCAGGACGTCCAACACCTGGCTGATCTACCCTGCTCCGTCCCCCCATCGCATTAACAAATGGTACAGGAATATTAACCTGTTTCCCATCAACTACGCCTTTCGGCCTCGCCTTAGGGACCGACTAACCCTCCGCAGATTACCTTTACAGAGGAAACCTTGGGTTTTCGGCGTGCGAGTTTCTCACTCGCATTTGCGCTACTCATGTCAGCATAATCTCTTGTAGTTCCTCCAGCCGTCCTCACGGTCGACCTTCAGCGGTTGCTACAATGCTCCTCTACCACTTAACCCTTGCGGATCAAATCCGCAGCTTCGGTGCTGTGCTTGAGCCCCGTTACATCTTCGGCGCGGACCCACTTGACCAGTGAGCTATTACGCTTTCTTTAAAGGGTGGCTGCTTCTAAGCCAACCTCCTGGTTGTCTAAGCATTTCCACATCCTTTTCCACTTAGCACAGACTTAGGGACCTTAGCTGGCGGTCTGGGTTGTTTCCCTCTCGACTACGGATCTTATCACCCGCAGTCTGACTCCCGCATATACGTTCTCGGCATTCGGAGTTTGATTAGGTTTGGTAATCCGGTAAGACCCCTAGCCCATTCAGTGCTCTACCTCCGAGACGATTCGTGCGAGGCTATACCTAAATATATTTCGAGGAGAACCAGCTATCTCCGGGTTTGATTAGCCTTTCACTCCTATCCACAGGTCATCCCCTCAGTTTTCAACCTAAGTGGGTTCGGGCCTCCACGAAGTGTTACCTTCGCTTCACCCTGCCCATGGATAGATCACCCGGTTTCGGGTCTACTCCCAGCAACTAATTCGCCCTATTCAGACTCGCTTTCGCTGCGGCTCCACCTAACGGCTTAACCTCGCTACTGAGCGTAACTCGCTGACTCATTATGCAAAAGGCACGCGGTCACCCTGACCGAAGTCATAGGGCTCCCACTGCTTGTAAGCGTACGGTTTCAGGTTCTATTTCACTCTCCTTAACGGAGTTCTTTTCACCTTTCCCTCACGGTACTATGCGCTATCGGTCATTGGGGAGTATTTAGCCTTGGATGATGGTCCACCCAGCTTCCCACAGAATTTCTCGTGTTCCGTGGTACTCGGGGACACCCTAGAGTGAGTCAAGGTTTCGCATACGGGGCTATCACCCTCTACGACGGCACTTTCCAGAGCCTTCTGCTACCTATTCTCAATCCCATGTTGGGGCCCCACAACCCCGAAATCACCTAAGTAATTTCGGTTTGGGCTAATCCGCGTTCGCTCGCCGCTACTTACGGAATCT